>CAVUMN010000005.1:0-27021 GCA_963742735.1 uncultured Actinomycetes bacterium | reverse complement strand
TGACCCGGCGCCCGACACCTAGGTTGAGAGATGTGCCCCCGGGGCCGGAGTTCGGGAGAGCCATCCGGTGACGACCCGGGTTGCACCGAGGGCAACGGCGAGGATGGCGGTCAGACTCCCTCCAAAGAAGAGGATGTAGGACACGAGCCACAGCGGTCGGATCTCCAGCGGATCGCAGGCGATGATGCCGGGAGCGGTCGGGCAATGGGCGACGCTCGCGTAGCTCCAGTACCAGGCGCCGATCCCCATCTGTGCGGCCACCACGGCCGCCCACGCGGTCAAGACCGCCCGACGAAACGGCATCAGAACCCCATCTGGCTAGCGCACATTCCCGTACTGAAGCGTCTCCGGCTTCTCGAGAAGGAGGGTCACAGCGGGCGCATCGGCAATTGGGCGGTGACGCGTGTTGCGGGGTACAACGAACAGGTCGCCACGTTGCAGCTCGACCGGCTCGGCGTCCTCGAGCTCGATTCGGAACGCGCCCTCCCAGCACAGGAACAGTTCGTCCTCGTCGTGGTCGTGCCACTCGAAGGCGCCGTCGAGCATCGCTACGCGTACCGCGGTGTCGTTGGCAGTCGCCACCGTGACGGGCAGCCAGGGCCCCGGGAGGGCGCGAACGATCTCGTCGATGGATTCCGGCCGCACCTCAGGCGCCGATGGCGGGCTCCGGGCGCTGGGCGAGCTCGCGGTCCAGCAGCAGCAGCGCGCCGCGGTTGTCGCCGATCATCTTCAGCGTCTCGACCAGGCGCATGACCTCGGCTTCCTCCTCGACCTGCTCGGAGACGAACGCCTGCATGAACGCCTGCGTGGCCCAGTCCTTCTTCTTGGTGGAGAGCTCGTACAGGTCGTAGATCTCCTTGGTCACGGTCTGCTCGTTCTCCAGCGCCGCCTCGAACGCGTCCACCAGTGAGCCGAACCCGGACTTGGGCTGGGTGATCGCCTCCAGGCGAACCTCGCCGCCGCGGTCGTTGATGAAGTTGAAGAACCGCATCATGTGCATGAGCTCTTCGCGCATCTGCATGTGGAACCAGTGCGCCGCGCCGGGGAGGTTCGCTCCCGCCGCGTATCCGGCCAGCGCCAGGTACTGGTAGCCGGCCTGCATCTCGTTGCTGAGGTGATCGTTCAGCGCGTCCTCGATGGTCCGCTCCATGTGGCCTCCCGTCGTCTCGCCCTCGAAGGGTAGGCTCCGCCCGTGCCGAAGCTCAAACCGAGCCTCGACTGGCTGCTCGTGCTGGTGCCGGTCTCGCTGGTGAGCGAGTTCGCCCTGCACAACGAGCTGCTCACGTTCGCCACGGCGGCGGGAGCCATCCTGCCCCTCGCCGGGCTGATCGGGCGCTCCACCGAGCAGCTGGCCCTGCACGCCGGGCCGCGCCTCGGCGGCCTGCTGAACGCCACGTTCGGCAACGTGGCCGAGCTGATCATCGCGTTCTTCCTGATCCTCGAGGACGAGATCGAGGTCGTGAAGGCCTCGCTGACCGGCTCGATCCTGGGGAACCTGCTGCTGGTCCTGGGCCTCTCGTTCCTGTTCGGCGGGCTCAAGCATCAGGAGCAGAGCTTCAACGCCCAGGCCGCGGGCGTGCACTCGTCCTCGCTGACGCTCGCGGTGATCGGCCTGCTCATGCCCGCGCTGTTCGTGCTGACCACGGGGACCGGCGGCGAGTTCCTCCAGCGGGAGGTGGTGAGCGGCACGGTCGCGGCCGTGCTGATGGCGCTCTACGCCGCCGCCCTGATCTTCACCCTGAAGACCCACGCGCACCTGTTCCGCACGCCCACCCCCGAGGAACATCCGGAGTGGTCCCGGCGAAAGGCGATCGGCATGCTGGTGGCCGCCACCGCGCTCGTCGCCTGGGAGTCGGAGATCCTGGTCGGGTCCCTGGAGCCGGCCCTGGAGGACCTCGGGCTCTCGAAGTTCTTCGTCGGGCTGATCATCGTCCCGATCATCGGCAACGCCGCCGAGCATGCCTCCGCCGTCACGTTCGCCATCCGCAACCACGTCGACGTGACGCTGGAGATCGCCATCGGCTCCTCCACCCAGATCGCGCTGTTCGTGGCGCCGCTGCTGGTCTTCATCAGCCTGCTGGTCGGCCACCCCATGGACTTCGTCTTCTCGACCTTCGAGATCGCCGCCGTCGGGCTGGCCGCCCTGATCGTGTCGCAGATATCGAACGACGGGAAGAGCAACTGGCTGGAGGGACTGCAGCTGACCGGGGCCTACGTGATCATGGCCATCTCCTTCTTCTTCGTGCGGCACCTGTAGACGATGCTCGCGAAGATCGGAAGGGTCATCCAGGTCGGGTTCTTCCTGATGATCGGCGCGCTGATCTTCGGGTCGGTCTACTTCGCCCCGGAGCTGGCCCGGCTCGGCAAGTACTACGACTTCCCCGAGGTCCGGGTCGACGCGACCGTGCACCAGGACGGCTCGATGTCGGTCGTCGAACGGCGGACGTTCGACTTCAACGGCGACTTCACGTTCGCCTTCCGGACGATCGACCACCGGGTGCCGGGCGACATCACGGAGTTCTCGATCCGCGAGGGGTCCACGGAGTACCGGATCTACGAGCCCGGCGACTTCTACGCCAGCCCCACGGACGCCGGCTCGATCGAGATCGACGATGACGGAGCCCAGTTCAAGGCGACCTGGTACTTCGATGCCCACGACGAGGCCCGGACGTTCGAGCTCCGCTACACCGTCCGCTGCGCGGTCCAGCTCCTGTCGGACGCGGCGTACCTGAACTGGCAGTTCATCGCCGACGAGTGGGACAAGCCCACGCATCACGCGTTGATCACCGTGCACATGCCCGGCCGCCTGTCGCCCGATGGACCGACTCCTCCGCGGCCCACGGAGCCGTGCCTCCCTGGGATCGAACGTCGCCCCGGACCGGAGCTCGGAACGGTGGGCCTGGCCCCCGGCGAGGTGAAGGCGTTCGGGCACGGGCCGCTGCAGGGCGAGGTCAGCCTCCCGGACCCACAGACGGTGGTCCTCGAGATCCGCGACCTGCAGCCGTTCCAGTTCGCGGAGGGGAGCATCCTGCTCCCGCACGGGAGCGTTCCCTTCCTCGGGCCGCCGGCGACCGGCGTGATCGGCCCCGACCCGCCTCAGCGGGTGTCCAGCAGCGTGGAGGTGCTCACCGCGGAGCTCCGCCTGCGGGACGAGGCGAACTCCGCGCGGCGCCGGGCCGACCTGATCGACGTCCTGTGGCAGGTCGCCGGATGGCTGCTGGTCCCGTTCCTGGTGGCGATGGTGGTCTGGGCGTACCGGCGCGACCGGATCCCCGGGCTGCCGCAGCAGGTCCAGGAGCCGCCCGAGGAGATCCACCCGTCCGAGCTCGCGCTGCTGTGGTCGGCGTACCGCGGGACGTTCGCGCCCAAGGACGCGTACCGCTCCCAGCTCCTGCATCTGGCCAAGCAGGGCGTGATCGGGGTGGTCGCCGAAGGGCGGGTCAGCGACCCGGAGGACCTGTGGATCCGGAAGCTGAAGGAGCCGGCGAACGAAGCCGACGAGAAGTTCGTCGGTTTCCTGTTCGGCGACGAGGGCGCCGGCCCGGTGAAGCTGTCGGAGGTGAAGGCGAGCGGCACGCGGACCGAGCGCCTCAAGGGCTGGTGGACGTACGTGGCCAAGAAGGTCAAGCACCCCACCGAGCGTCTGAAGAAGGCGCAGAGCCGGCGGGAGTCGGTCCTGGCGTTCCTGTTCGCGGCGGGCGTGGCGGCCTCGGGCTGGTGGGCCCACGATCAGCTCCACAAGCGCGCCCCGCTGCTGCTGATCCCCGCCGCCCTGATCGGCTGGGCGATCGCCACCCGGATCATCCCGCCCCGCCTCGAGCAGCCCCTGCGCGAGCGCCTCGCCCGGTGGAAAGGGTTCCGGAAGTTCCTGCTCGAGTTCTCGAACCTGAACGAGGCTCCCGCCCTCGCCGTGATCATCTGGGAGCAGTACCTGGTGTACGCGACCGCGCTCGGCGTGGCCGACAAGGTCACCAAGCAGATCCGCGCCCTCGTCCCCGAGGGTTCGCTGCCGTCCCCGTGGCCCGGGGCGCCGCCCGGCAGCAGCGGGTACCACTACGCGCGGTCGTTCTCGACCGACGCGCCGGCCCACGCCGCGGTGAGCACCTCGGGGACCGTCGGAAGCCAGATCACGTGGAGCGGCTCGTGGGGCTCCGGCTCGGGCTCCGGGGGCGGCGGAGGATTCAGCGGCGGCGGTGGGGGAGGCGGGGGCGGTGGCGGCGGCGGTGCGGGGTAGGGTTCGCCCGTGAAGCGATGCCCGTACTGCGCCGAGGAGATCCAGGACGAGGCCATCAAGTGCCGCTTCTGCGGGATGGACCTCACCGGCACCTCCCCGGCGCCCGTCACCCGCTCGGGGACCACGTTCACCCATTCCGGGTATCGCTACGTCCTCGGACACTCGGACGCCGACTACCTGATCTGGGACCGGCAGATGCCGGCGGAGCCCGTCTCCCGTTACGAGCGGAGCGACGCGGGCTGGGCCTCCGCCTGGCGGGACTTCGCCGCCCGCGAGCCGCAGGCCGTCGCGGTGGCGGGGGAGACCGGCTCCCCGCTCGAGGCGTCGCCCGGACCGTCCCGTCGGCCGGGGAGCGTCACCTCCGCCGGCGTCATCCAGATCATCCTGGGCGGGCTGGCGCTGCTGATCGGAGTGACCATCATGAACGCGTCCGAGGAAGCGCTGGGCCTGCCCGAGGGCGCGGCGGTGATCGCGGGCGTCCTGACGATCCTGCAGGGAGCGATCGACCTCCTGGCAGGCGTCCTCATCCTTCGCCGGTCGAGCTCGGGGCGCGTGCTCGGGTTCGTCATGGGCGGCATCGGGGCCGTCGCGGCCCTGTTCACGATCGCGTCCGGGACGCCGGCGGGGGCCCTCGGGCTCGTGCTCCGCATCGTGGTCATCGTCCAGCTCGCCCAGAACGGCGCGTGGTTTCGGCACCGTGCGGCTGCGTGAGGACGAGATCGGCGGGAAGGTCGCCCGTCATCTCGAGCCGGGCTGGTCGCTGCTGGACGTGGGGTCCGGCACCGGCCTGATCAGCCGCTACCTGCGCGACCGGATCGGCGTGCGGCCAACACTGACAGACCTGGTGTTCTACGACCGGACCGGCCTGCCGCGAATCGAGATGACGTCCCCGACGGAGATCCCGGTGCCCGATGGTTCGTTCGACGCGGTGATGCTCCTGTTCGTGTTCCACCACATGGACCGGTGGGAGGACCAGGAGCGGCTGCTCGACGAGGCCGTCCGGGTGGCCCGGCGCCGTCTGATCATCATCGAGGACACCCCCCAGTCCCGCGCGGACCGCGTGATGAACACGGCCTGGGACTGGCTGCTGAACCTTCGCCACGGGGTCCCCACGCCGTTCACGTTCCGTTCGGCCGACGCCTGGAGGCGCAGTTCCGCGACCGCGACCTGCGCGTCGTGACTCGCGACACGTACCGCGCCAAGTGGCCGACCCTCATGACCTACCGCCACACGTTCTTCGCGCTGGAGCCGCCCGGCGCGGAGGGTGAAAGCGGCGCCTGCCGCTACGATGGCCGGTCCGATGCAAACCGAGCTGACCGACGACCCCCGCGCGTTCGAGTCTCGCGACTGGGACCTCCCTGGTCGATGCCGATCCCGAGGGCACGTTCTTCCACACGCCCGACCTTCCTGAGGACATGGTGGGACGCGTTCCACCCCGGCGGCTCGCTCGCCCTCGCCTTCGTCCAGGAGGACGGCGCCGACGTCGCGGCCTGCGGCTTCGAGATCCGCGACGGGCTGCTCTCGTTCCTGGGCGGGTTCGACGTGACCGACTACCTGGGCCCGGTCGGACGGCCCGGGGTCGAGGACGCGCGCGGCGAAGGAGCTCGTCCGGGCCATCGCGGCTGGCCCGGACTGGACGCGTGCCGACCTGGCGGGCCTTCCCTCCGACGGCCGGTGGCTGCCTTCCCTGGCCGGCGCCCTCGAGGCCGCCGACCTGGCGGTGGAGGTGGGCGCGGACGGCGTCACGCCGTTGCTCGACCTGCCGGAGACCTTCGAGGCCTACGAGGCGACGCTGTCCTCGAAGCACCGCCACGAGATGCGGCGCAAGCGCCGTCGTCTGGAGCGCGACGCCGGCCCCTTCCGGCTGGTCCACACCACGCCGGAGACCCTCCAGCCCAACTTGGACCGGTTCATCGAGCTCCACAAGGCCAGCGAGGGTCCCAAGGGCAAGTTCATGGTCCCCGGGATGGAGCAGTTCTTCCGCGACCTGGCGGGGGACCTCGTCGACCCGGGTCCGTTCCGGCTCGTGTTCATCGAGGTGCTCGGCGAGCTCATGGCCGGCGCGGTGTTCTTCCGCTCCAAGGACGCCGTCTACCTGTACAACTCGGCGTTCGACCACGCCCACCGGGAGCTCGCCCCGGGGATGGTCCTGATCGCGGAGCTGATCCGTTCCTCGATCGAGGAGGGGCTGTCTCGGTTCGACCTGCTCAAGGGTGACCTGGAGTACAAGTACCGGTTCGGCGCCCGCCCGCGGCCGGTCAAGCGGCTGCTGGTGACGCGTCAGGCGAAGTAGCGGAGGTTGTTCAGGATCGCTTCGGCGATCTCCTGGTCGCCGCCCACCAGCAGCCACCCCTCGTAGAGCATCACGTCCGGGTCGGCGCGATGCCCGGCGACCTGCGCGAACGCGTGGCCGCGCCCCTCGATGATGACGTCGGGCACCGTGTCCTCCGTCGGCTCGGGGTCGCCCACCGACAGGGCCTGGCGCCAGGAACCCTCGCCGACGCCCTCGAGGTCGATCTGCACCGTCTTGCCCGGGTACCGGAGGCCCTCGAGCTGCAGCGCGTAGGGGATCGTGCGGATCGCCAGGTCGGCCACGCAGAAGATCGGCGTGGTGCTCGCGCCGGGACATCAGGCCCACCGCCGCCCGGATGTCCTCCCCGTGGACCCACCACTCGCAGATCCGAGACTGGATGAAGAACGGCATCCGCAGCGCGTCCACGGGCCACGGGACCTTCTCGCCCCAGCGCTCGTCGGACATGTCGGCGGCGCGCTTCAGGAGCAGGTCGGCGGCCGCGCCCCATTCGATGGCCAGACGAACGATCGGGGTGTCGGCGCGCTTCTCGACGGCCCAGGCGTTCCAGCCGTGGAAGCCCTCGACGGTGAAGTGACGGGCGCCGGTCTCCTTGACGAACTCCGAGAACTCCGTCCGGTCCTCGGCGACGATCGTCTGGGCGGCGGCCACCTCGGTGGAGCCCAGGTGGGCCACCACGTCCCGGGCGCGCCACCCCTCGGCGGGGCTGGGGCTCTCCCAGCGGTCCGGCGGCGTGTATTGGACGGTCCGCCCGAGCGCGTCGCGCTCGTGCCTCGCCACGCCGAGCAGCCACGTCCGGTCGAGCGGCATCGAGGCGGGATTGTACCCTCGGCGGTTATGGCGAACGCGATCGAGCGATTTCGGGCCTCCGCCGCAGCCGCCGGCATCGACGTCGAGGTCGTGCGATTCCCGGAGGGGACGAAGACCGCGGCCGACGCCGCCCGGGCGGTCGGATGCGAGATCGGCCAGATCGTGAAGTCCCTGGTGTTCATGGCCGACGGCGCTCCACTCGTGGCGCTCACGTCCGGCGCGAACCGCGCCGACACCGGCCGCCTGGCCGAGCTGCTGGGCGTGCGGGAGGTCCGGCGGGCGACCCCCGGGGAGGCCCGCGCTGCTACCGGGTTCGCCATCGGCGGGACGCCGCCGTTCGGCTATCCGGAGGCCGTCACCCAGGTGATGGACCGAGCGCTGCTCGGCCATCCAGAGGTGTGGGCCGCCGCGGGCACTCCCGACGGCGTCTGGATGGTCGATCCCAAGCGGCTGCTGGAAGTGACCGCCGCGCGCGTGGAGGACTTCGGCGTTCCGGGCTGAGCCGCGCTACGGCTGCAGGTACCAGGGGCTGGTGTACGCGACGGCGTTGCCGAACGGCGCCCAGGTCGCGTCGGCCCGGCCGTCGGCGGGCTCGCTCGGGTCGCTGATCCGAAGGACCACCCAAGTCCCGTCGTCGATGTTGATCGGGACGGTGAACGAGATCAGGGGCTCGGAGTCGGCGGGGACGACCACGGACTGCGCGTGCAAGAGGGTCGGCATGGACGTCCCCGGCCGCAGGACCTGCACGCTGAGCGGTTTGCCCCACCACTCGGTCCCCCGGTCGATGTCCAGGCGGAACGTGACCGGCCCCGACCGGTGGGTGAGGGCCTGGCCCATCTGGCGGCTCCTGGCCGCCGCGTCCACCCGCAGCCCGCTCAGGCGGGTCGCGAAGAACCGGCGGGCGACCAGCGCGTCGCGGATCGCCTTGCGCCCCGGCCGGCTGACCCACAGGCCCATGCGGCCCTTGCCGGTCTCGTGGCCCCACGCGGTGCCGTGCTCGTCGGTGACTCCCGACAGCCCGACCTTCCACCCCGCGTTCAGGCACTCGTTCAGGGGCGACTGATCGCCGATGTCGGTGCCCCGGAACAGGTAGTCGTCGCGCCGGTTGAAGATCTCCATCGCCACCACCTGGGGGGCCACGCTCTTCTTGTACGAGAAATAGCCGAACCGTCCCGGCTCGCGACCGGGATGGTTGAAGCTGGCGATGCCGTCCCGCCCGCCGCCGAGGATGGGCCGAGCGGGATCGGCCGCGAGCCACGCGTAGAAGCCGGCCATCGACAGGCCGGTGGTGGGGAGCTGCTTCATGATCTCGTTGTACTGGGTGACGAGCTCGGGCGGGATCGGCGCGCCCTCCTCGTGGAGAAAGCCGGCGGCGCCCTCTCCGGTCGTCGCCCCTCCGGTGGCCAGCGGGTCGATCCACCGCTCGGAGAACCACACGTTCATGTGGCCCTGGAACGGGCTCGACCACTCGAACCCGCGAAGGGCGACGAACGAGCCGTCCCGGTTCGCCAGGTCGGCGAGGTCCTTCATCCGCTGCCACCTGGCCTCGTTGATCCCGGCGAGCGCCTCCTCGCCGCCGCAGCCGGTGCCGGCGCACGGGTCGACGGGCAGCAGGTACTGGATGGTGGCGTGGTCGGTGAGGGCCGCCACGTCCAGGCCTCCGGTGCGCATGGACTCGAACGCCAGCGCGGGGTCGCCGTCACCGTCGGAGAGCACGGTGTGGTTGTGCATGTCGCAGTGGACGAGCCCCAGTCCCGTTCCGGGGAACAGCCGGGACTGGCGGCTGGTGGCGAACACCGTCGCGGGCTGGAGGGTGTCGCCGAACGCGGCCCACGGCCGGCCCAGGGTCAGGGCGCCGGCCGCGGCCGTTCCCTTCAGGAAGCTGCGGCGGGTGATGGGCATGCCGGTGGATTCGCCGGAAAGGTCCCCGTCCCTGCGCGGGAGTTTGTCGCGGGCCCCGCTATACTTTGAGAACGATGATCTCGCTCACCGAAAACGCCGCCGGAAAGGTCAAGGAGCTCCTCCAGCAGGAGGGGCGCGTCGACATCGCCCTGCGCGTCGCCGTTCAGCCCGGAGGATGCTCGGGGCTTCGGTACGCGATGTACCTGGACGACCAGATCGCCGATACGGACATGGCCGAGGAGCAGCACGGCGTCCGCATCGTGGTGGACCGCACCAGCGCGCCCTACCTGTCCGAGGCGAAGGTCGACTTCGTGGACTCGCTCGAGGCGAGCGGCTTCACGATCGACAACCCGGTGGCCACGGGCTCCTGCGCCTGCGGGAACTCGTTCCACTAGCCCCGGTCAATCCTTCGCGCGGTACTCCCCGCTCTTTCCGCCGCGCTTCTCGAGCAGCCTGACGCCCTCGATCGACGCCGATCGGTCGTAGGCCTTCGCCGCGTCGTACAGGCTCAACGCGGCCACGGTCGCCGCGGTGAGAGCCTCCATCTCCACCCCGGTCCGGTCGGTGGCCCGAACGGTGGTCCGAATCGTGAGCCGGCCCGAGTCCTCGTCGGCGTCGATGGCCACGTCCGCCCCCGTGATCGACACGGGGTGGCAGAACGGCAGCAGCTCGTGGGTGCGCTTCGCGGCCATCAGGCCGGCCACCCGCGCGGCCTCCAGGACGTCGCCCTTCTTGGTCCCGGCCACCAGCTGGGAACAGGCCTCGGGCGTGGTGACCATCACCGCCACGGCCACGGCCTCCCGCGCCGTCACCTCCTTGGCCCCGACCTCGACGATCCGCGCCATCAGCCCTCCTCCAGTCCGACCCAGCGATCTCCGGCCGGACCGACCTCCTTCTTCCAGATCGGCACGCGCCGCTTGACCTCGTCGATCGCGTAGCGGGCCGCCTCGAACGCCTCGCCGCGGTGGGGCGCGGAGCATGCCACGACCACGGTGGGCGCGCCGACGGGCAGGTCGCCGGTGGCGTGCAGGATCGCCACCCCCTCGAGCGGCCACTTGGCCGCCGCCTCCTCGGCCACCTCCCGCATCGTCCGCTCGGCCATCTCCGCGTAGGCCGAGTACTCCAGGCGCTCCACGGTTGCACCGTCGCTCGCGTCCCGAACCGTCCCCAGGAACACCACGGTGCCGCCCGCGCCCGGCGCGGCGACCCCGGCCAGGGCCTCGTCCACGCGGAGCGGCTCCTGGCGCAGGCCGACCAGCACGCGGGGCGCCCCGCCGGCCACGGGCGGGAGCATCGCGACCTCGTCACCCTCGGCCAGCGGATGCTCGGGCGGGACCACCTCCAGGTTCACGGCCACCGAGATCCGGGCGGCGATCGCCGCGGTGTCCGGATGGCGGGCGGTCATGTCGCGCAAGGCGTCGGCGGCGCGGGCTCCCTCGGCCAGGTCGACCGTCTCCTCGCCCACCCCCGCCCGGTCGGCGAGGGCCCCGAACAGCCGAACGCGCACCTTCATCGGCGGAGGTCCTTCCACCCGCCGGGCCGCGCGTTCCGCGCCGCCACGAGCCCGGCCAGGATCGACAGGGCGATCTCCTCCACGGACCGCGCCCCGATGTCGAGACCCACGGGCGTCTGGACGCGCGCGACCTCCTCCTCTGACAGGCCCTGCCGGCGCAGGGCCTCCAGGTGCGGCCCCGCGTGGCGGGCGCTGCCCATCAGCCCGACGAACCTGGCGCCGGCCCGAACCGCGGCCGCCAGGTGCTCGGCGACGGCCGGGGCCTCGTGGTCGGTGTGGACCACGTCGACGGTTCCCTCGAGCAGGGCCGCGGGCTCCGCCTGCACGGAGTCGGCCGCGGCTCGATGTCCCGGGGTGACCCGCTCGGGCCGCGGCTCGACCAGCGCCGGCGCGTAGCCGAGCTCGCGGCCCCATCGAAGGAGCGCCAGCCCCACCGGCGTCGCGCCCAGCACCACCAGCCGCGGCCGCGACAGGACCGGCTCCAGGAACACCTCCACGGAGCCCAGGTCGTGGGTGTAGGTCCGGGTGACGGGCTCGCCGGCGGCGAGCACCCCGGGCGCGTCGGCGACGGCCGCCTCGTCGAACTCCGCACAGCCCAGCGTCCCGGCGACCGGACCGCTCGCGCCGAGCGTCCATCCGCTGTCCGACTCGGCAGGGCGGCTCGCCGTGGATCCGAACGGCGGTGGCGATCACCACCGGCGCGTGGCCGGTGAGCTTCGGCGGGTGGTGCTCGGTGCGCCCGGCGGTCAGGTCCAGCGCGTGGGGGAGCAGCGGCAGCAGCGCCTGGAGGCTCTCCAGCGCGCCGCGCTCGCTCCCGGGGAGGTTCACCATGAGCGCGCCGTTGGCGATCCCGGCCACGCCGCGGGAGAGCCACGCCATCTGGGTCGAGGCCGCCCCGGCCGAGCGCATGGCCTCGGCCAGGCCCGGCGCCTCCCGATCGATCACGGCGCGGGTGGCCTCGGGCGTCACGTCGCGCGGGCCGAACCCCGTGCCGCCGGTGGTCACGACCAGCGGCGCGCGAGAGGCGAGGTCGCGCAGCGAGGCCTCGATGGTCGGGGTCTCGTCGGGGACGACGTCGGGCGCCTCCACCTCGTAGCCGGCCGCGCGAAGTGCAGTCCGCGACGGCCGCGCCTGCCAGGTCCCGCCGCGTTCCGTCGTGCACGCCGTCGCTGACGGTCAGGACCGCCGCGCGCGGCCGCTCCTTCGCTCCGCTGGAGTCCTCCATCGCGTCCGATCCTAAGATGGCACCGATGGACCCGCTCGTGGACGGCCTGCGGCGCACGATCACCGACCTTCGCGTCTCCGTGATCGACCAGCTGCAACCTTCGCTGCACGTACTGCATGCCCGCCGAGGGCCTGCCGTGGCTGGCGCGCGAGGAGCTCCTCACCGTCGACGAGCTCACCCGGCTCGCGGGACTGTTCGTCTCGCTGGGGATCGACGAGCTCAAGGTCACCGGAGGAGAGCCCACCGTCCGGGAGGACCTCGGCGAGATCGTGGCGCGTCTCCGAGGCCTCGGGCCGGACCTCGATCTGTCGATGACGACCAACGGCCTGCTGCTCGACCGGCTCGCCACGCCCCTGCGGGCGGCGGGGCTCAACCGGGTCACGGTCTCGCTCGACTCGCTGCTCCGGCACCGGTACGCGGAGATGACCCGGCGCGACGCGATCGACCGCGTCCACACCGGCCTCGCCGCCGCCCGGGCGGCCGGGTTCGACCGCATCAAGGTCAACTGCGTCGTGATGGGGGGAACCAACGAAGAGGAGGCGGTGGCCTTCGCCGACCTGGCCCGCGGCACGGGCTACGAGGTCCGGTTCATCGAGTACATGCCCCTCGACGCCGACCGGGCGTGGGAGCGCTCGAAGGTCGTGCCGTAGCTCGGACCTGCTCGAGCAGATCGCGAACGTCTACCCGCTCACCCGGGCCGACGAGGGGCCGCACCCCGCCGCGGTGTTTCGCTTCGCGGACGGCTCGCCCGGCAGTGTCGGGTTCATCTCCTCGGTCACGGAGCCGTTCTGCGAGACGTGCAACCGGGTCCGCCTGACGGCCGACGGCCAGCTTCGCGCGTGCCTGTTCGCCCTGGAGGAGACCGACCTGCGCACGCCGATGCGTACGGGCGCGGACGACGCGGAGCTGGAGCGGCTGATCCGCGAGGCCGCCGCCGGGAAGTGGGCCGGCCACCGGATCTCGCACCCCGACTTCGTGCGCCCCGAGCGTTCGATGTCGATGATCGGCGGGTGATGGCGGGGCGCTTCCGGATGGGGGTCGGCGACGCCGCGGGCGCGGTGGCCGACCTCGGCGTCATGGTTCCCCTGGCCGCCGCGCTGATCCTGGTCAACGGGCTCGACGCGGGGGCGGTCCTGCTCGGGGCCGGCCTGCTGATCGTGGCCTCAGGCGCCGCCTTCGGGATCCCGTTCCCAGTCCAGCCGCTGAAGGCCCTCACCGCGGTGGCCGTCGCCCAGCAGCTCTCTCCCGACGTCATCCACGCCGCCGGGCTGGAGATCGCCGCCTTCCTGCTGGTCCTGTCGGCCGGCAAGATCGCCGACGTCGTCGCCAGGGTGTTCACCCGCCCGGTGGTGCGTTCGCTGCAGGTCGGGGTCGGCGTGCTGCTCGTGGTGACCGCGGTGAAGCTCGTGCAGGCGCCGCCGGACGTCTTCCGGGGGGCGCCCGCCTCGCCGTGGCCGCTGGTGCTGGGCGCCCTCGGGCTCGTCGTCGTCGCGCTCGCCGCGCGAACCCGGCGCTACGTCCTGGCGCTGGTCCTGCTCGCCGGTGGCGCGATCGCCGCGTGGGCGGTGGCGCACCCGGCCCTCGCCGCGCCGGACCCCTCCCTGCCCTCCTTCGGCTTCCCGCCCCTCGCCGCGTTCGGCACCGCGTTCCTGCTCCTGGTGGTGCCCCAGCTGCCGCTGACGTTCGGCAACGCGGTGGTCGCGGTGACCGACGTCGCCCACCAGTACTACGGGGAGCGAGCGTCGAGGGTCACGCCGTGGCGCGTCTGTCTGTCGTGCGGGCTCGGCAACGTGGGATCGGCCCTCATCGGCGGGATGCCCATGTGCCACGGCGCGGGCGGTCTCACCGCGCACGCCCGGTTGGGAGCGCGCACGGCCGGGATGAACCTGCTGCTCGGCGGCGCGTTGATCACGCTCGGCGTGTTGTTCGGCCCGCAGGTTCCCTCGATCCTCGGGCTGCTGCCGGTGTGGGTGCTGGCGGCGTTCCTGGGCTACGCCGGCCTGCGGCACGCCGTGCTCGCGGCGGACCTTCGGGGATGGGAGCTCGGGCTGGCCGTGACGGCCGGGCTCGCCGGGGCCTACCTGAGCAATCTGGCGATCACGGCCGCGGTCGCCCTGGTGGCGGTGCACGGCGCCGGGCTCGCGCGGCGGATCAGGTCAAGGGGAACGGCCACTGCCGCCACCACGGCCGGTCGCTGAGCTCGATCTCCCGCACCCACTTCACCCACCAGAACCCCCGTCGCCCCGGAGCCACGATTCGCGCCGGGAACCCGTGCCCCGGGCTGAGGGGCCGGCCGCCCACGCGGACGGCGAGCCACAGGTGGTCGAGGTCCCGGACCGGGAACCGCCGGTCGTAGCCCGTCGCCGAGCGCACGCGGACGCTCCGGGCGTCGCCCACGTCGCCCAGGAGGCGGTCGAGCCGCACGCCCTCCCAGTCCTGGTGGGCGAACCACCCGCCCGTACAGTCGATCGTCGCGCGCACCCGCTCCGTCTCGGTCAGGTCGGCCAGCCCCAGCTCGCGGGTCCCGTTCGGCCCGACGACGGCCATCCGCCAGCTCGTCCCGTCGATCTCGGGGACCGCGTCGTCGAGCCACTGCGTCACCGGCATCCGGTCCGGGTCCAGCGATCCGGTCTCGAACGAGCCGGTGAACCGGCGCCCGCCCGCCCCCGTCCCGGCCAGGCGCAGGACGCCTTCCACCGCCCCGTAGGCGAGCGTCGTTCCGCCCAGGAGCGCGCCGGCCCGCAGGAGGTTGCGCCGGGACAGGTCCGTGCTTCGGGGGCGAACCCGCCGCGCGATCACGTGCCACAGCGCGAAGGGGATCGCCAGCAGCGCGAACCCCACGTGCAGGTTCAGGGTGGCGTAGTCGTTGATCGTTCGAAGGACCCCGGTGGAGTGCCCGATCCCGAACAGCAGCGAGATGACGACGAGCCACGAGAAGACCACCGAGGCCCAGGTGTCGGGCCGGCGCCGGTCCAGCCCCCGCCGGGCGATCACGGACTTCCACGGCGTCAGGGCCACGATGGCGAGCCCCAGGATGCCGTGGGGGATCACCGCGGCCCATCGGGCCCACTCGGTGCCGATCGCGTAGGCGAGCCCACCCGTCGCCGCGGCCCCGGCCAGCAGGACCAGGAGGGCGAGGTTCGTCCGCCGCCCGGCCATGGGCCAACCCTACGCCGCGGCGATAGGCTTCAGGCCATGGCCGACGAGCTCCCCACCGATCCTCCGGGCGTCTGGCACCTCATCCAGCGCGCGGACGAGTTCGTGAAGTACGCGCAGAACCGCGACCCGGCCACCGCCTACGCGCAGGCCCGCGAGCACCTGAGCCGGGCCATCGCCGCCGCCGACGCCCTCCAGGATCGGGGCGCCGGTGAGAACCTCGCGGATCAGGCCCGCGTTCGCCTGGCGGACATCGAGAAGCTCGAGGGGGAGCTCGGCTGATGGACCTGTTCAAGAAGACCTCGGAGGAGGACAAGCGCCGGACCCCGCCCGGCCAGCGCCTCACCAAGGGCTGGCCCGTCCTGAACGCCGACGGCGTGCCCAAGTTCGATCCGGAGGTGTGGACGTTCTCGGTCGCCGGCGAGGTCGAGAACGCGCAGGTCTGGTCGTGGGAGGAGTTCCGCGCGCTGCCGAGCGTCACGGTCGGCTCCGACATCCACTGTGTGACGGGGTGGTCGAAGCTCGACAACACCTGGGAGGGCGTCTCCTACCAGGCACTGGCCGCCATGGTCGAGCCGAAGCCGAGCGCGACCCACGTGATCTCCCGGGCGCCGAGTGGCTACACCGCCAACCTGCCGATCGAGGCGATGGACGACGAGGACGTCCTCCTCGCGTGGTCGCACAACGGCGAGCCCCTCGAGCCGAAGCACGGCGGCCCGCTCCGGCTGGTCGTCCCCAAGCGGTACTTCTGGAAGAGCACGAAGTGGTGCATCGCCCTGGAGTTCGCGCCGCTGGACAAGCGCGGGTTCTGGGAGGTGCGCGGGTATCACAACGACGCCCACCCCTGGCGCGAGGAGCGTTACAGCTACCAGGAAGGGAGATAGCCAATGGCCGTGAAGCCGATCCCCGACGGGTACCACACCGTGACGCCGTACTTGATCTCGAGCGACGCCGCGGGATTGCTGGACTTCATGCAGACGGCGTTCGGCTCGAAGGACCGGGGCGACCGGTTCACGGGGCCGGACGGGAAGATCGTCCACGCCGAGGTCACGCTCGGCGACTCGGTGATCATGGTCGCCGACGAGAACCAGGAGCACCCGGCGGGGGCCGGCAGGATCAACCTCTACGTCGAGGACTGCGACGCGACGTACACGGCGGCCATCGGCGCCGGAGCAACCTCCAAGCGCGAGCCGGAGGACCAGTTCTACGGGGACCGGTCGGCGGGCATCGAGGACCCGTTCGGCAACACCTGGTGGATCAACACCCACGTCGAGGACGTCTCCGAGGAGGAGATGGCCAAGCGCGTGGCGGCCCAAACCCCGCCGCAGTAGTCCCCGGCCCGCGCGGAGTCTGTTGACGCTCGCGTGAGCGCGTGGGAATCTCTGCGCGTATCGGGAGTGGCCCCCGGCGACGGGGGCCCGGCAACCTGGGACGGACACCCGAGGTGCCTCTCGCGCAGGCGAGGATGCGGCCTCCATATGGAGGCAACCAAGTGTCCGGTGCTTTCGCAACGCTGCCGAACGCGCTCCCGGCGCTGAACGACGAGCGAGCAAAGGAGCACGATGCCGAACCCAACCGTCACGGTCGTCGGGTCCTACCCACGACCTCCCAAGGAGGGCGGCGTGTTCACGCTGCGCAAGACCCTCCAGGCCCTGGACCGCGGCGAGGTGTCCCTCGAGGACGTGAAGCGCGCCCAGGACGACCTGGTGACCGAGGTCGTCAACGAGCAGGCGGCGGCCGGGGTCGAGCTGGTCACCGACGGGCAGGTCCGGTGGTTCGACGGGCAGACCCGGTTCGCGAAGGAGCTCGACGGGTTCCGCATCGGCGGCCTGATCCGGTACTTCGACAACAACACGTACTACCGCCAGCCCGAGGTCATCGGGCAGGTCAAGCGGGAGGGGCCACTGATCGTCGACGAGTACCGCTTTGCCGCCGAGGCCAGCCCCGCCCCGGTGAAGCCGGTGATCACCGGCCCGTACACGCTCGCCGTCCTCTCCCAGGACGAGCACTACCGCGACCGGCGAGCCCTGGTGAAGGACCTCGCCGTCGCGCTGAACGCCGAGGCGCGGGACCTCGCCGCCGCCGGCGCGACGGTGATCGCGTTCGACGAGCCGGCTTTGGCCCGCGTTCCGGGGATGCCCGAGCCCGAGCCGGACGTCCTCGCCGAGGCGGCCGCCTCCCTGGTCGACGGGGTCGTGGCCACCACGATCCTGCAGACCTACTTCGGCGAGGTGACCCTGGGGGAGGCCCTGTTCGACCTGCCGTTCGACGGCTTCGGCCTCGACCTGGTCAGCGGCCCCGGGAATGTCCCGCTGGCGAAGGCGGTTCCCGACGGCAAGGTGTTGCAGGCGGGGATCGTGAACGCGCGGAACACCCGGGTCGAGGAGCTCGACGACCTGGTGTCCACGATCCGCGTACTGGCCGAGAGCGTGCCCCTCGAGCGGCTGTGGCTGTCGCCGTCGTCGGGCCTGGAGTACCTGCCCCGTGAGGCCGCCGAGCGGAAGCTCGTCCGTCTCTCCGAGGCCGCGAAGGAGGTGCGGTCGTGACGATCGAGGGCCTGCTGACCACCAGCGTCGGCTCCATGCCGAAGCCCGACTACCTGCTGAAGGCGCGCTCGCAGTTCGCCCGCGGAGAGATCACCCGCGAGCAGCTCACCGAGCTCGAGCGGCAGGCCACCCGCGAATGGGTGGAGTTCCAGGACGAGATCGGCATCGACATCGTCGTGGACGGCGAGATGTACCGCGGCGACATGGTCGCCTACTTCGCCGAGGAGCTCGACGGGTTCACCGAGGGCGGCCTGGTCCGCTCCTACGGCAACCGCTTCTACCGCAAGCCGATCGTCACGGGTGAGGTCCTGCGCAACGACCCCATCACGATCGACTGGTGGAAGTTCGCCCAGTCGCTCACCGACCGTCCGGTCAAGGGCATGCTCACCGGCCCGTACACGATCTGCGACTGGTCGTTCAACGAGTACTACGACACCCGCGAGGACCTGGTGATGGCCCTGGCCAAGGTGGTTCGTCAGGAGGCCCTTGACCTGGTCGACGCCGGGGCGAAGTACATCCAGATCGACGAGCCCGCGGTGTCCACGCGCATGGACGAGCTGGACCTGGCGATCAAGGCGCTGGGCGTGGTCACCGACGGCATCGAGGCCCACACGATCACGCACATCTGCTACGGCGACTTCCACAACGCGTATCCGAAGATGCTCGACTTGCCGGTCGACCAGCTCGACCTGGAGCTCGCGAACTCGGACTACAGCCTGCTGGAGGACTTCAAGCGCTCGCCGTTCACGAAGGCGATCGGGCTGGGCGTCGCCGACAGCCACTCCCACGAGATCGAGTCGGTCGACGACGTGGCCAACGGCATCCGCCGGGCCATGGAGCTCATCCCGCCCGAGCGGATCTTCCCGGACCCCGACTGCGGCCTGAAGACCCGCACGGTCGAGGAGGCCAAGGACAAGCTCCGCGTGATCGTCGAGGCCGTGAAGCGGGTCAAGGCCGAGGGCTGACGCCTCGCCTCAACCGGCTTCGATCGGCACCGCCGCGTCCTCGACGTGCGTCACGGGCAGCTCGAACTGCCGCTCGGCCCGATGGGGGAGGTCCATCCGCAACCATCGGCTGATGCCGGGGTGCAGGGTGGACACGATGATCTCGTCGAACTCGCCGTGGCGGAGCGCGTCCCCGATGGCCAGCATCGGCCTCGCGTCGCCCACCTCGCCGTCGACACGCGTCGCCCCGAGCTGACGGAACGCGACGAGCGCCGCGTCGAGGCGTTCCTGAGCCAGGTGCTTGGCCTGCCCTTCCAGCCAGGTCGCGTGATCGGACGGCGGGGTGGCGGGAACGACCAGATGGAACTCGCACGACCCGGCGGCCAGGCGCTCCCGGACGACGGCGGCCAGCTGCTCTCCGCCCAGGGTCTGGTTCGCCACGATCAGGTAGCGGCGCATCGCGCACCTCCTGCGGGCACCCTTCGGGACGCCGGCTTGATCCTACCCTCGCAGGATCTCGTCGATCAGGTCCATCTTGGCCTGGTCGATGATCACGTCGCCGGCGGCGGCGTTGGTTCGCACGTGCTCGGGGTTGCGGCTCCCGGCGATGGCCGCCGTCACCGGCGATCGATTGGCCACCCACGCCAGCGCCAGCTGCGACATCGAGATGCCGAGGTCGTCGGCGATCGGCCGCAGCGCGTCGATCCTCTCGAGGTGCTTTGCCCGGTTGGCGGGCTCGAAGAACTCGTCGTAGTAGCCCATCGAGCCGGAGCCGCGCCAGTCGTCCTCCGCGAACTCGGTGTCCATGTCGATCCTCCCGGTGAGCAGGCCGTACGCGAGCGGCCCGTACGCCAGGAACGTCGTGCCGTTCTCCTCGCACCACGGGAACAGCTCGGGCCCGGTCCCGTGATGGAGCATCGAGAAGTGGTTCTGGACGGAGTCGACCTGGCGCATCGCCTGGCATCTCTCGAGGAGGTCCCGGTTGAAGTTCGAGACGCCGACGTTGCGGGCGAGGCCGTCCTCGACGAGCTTGGCCATCGCCCCCCATGATTCCTCGAGGGGCCACTCGTGTGAGGGCCAGTGGATCTGGTACAGGTCGATCACGTCGATGCCCAGTCGCCGCAGCGAGCCCTCGGCGCCGGCGCGGACGCCCTCGGCCGAATAGCCCGAGACACTGGCGGCCACCTTCGTGGCCAGGAACGGCCGGGGCTCGATCCCCTTGATCGCGCGCCCGACCACCTCCTCGGACCGTCCGCTCCCGTAGATCTCCGCGGTGTCGATCCAGGTGATCCCGGCATCCAGGGCCGCGCGGATCGCCTCGATCGAGCCCTCGTCCCCGGGACCCTCGCCCCACACCGCGCCGCCGGCCTCCCACGCCCCGAAGCCGATAACGGAGATCTCGTCCTGACCCAGCTTGCGCATCTGCATGGTCACTCCTTCGTCGTCGGGACGTCGTTGAGCCGGTCAAGCGCGCTCGCCGAGACCTCGGCCATCCGCCGCAGCTCGGCGACCACCTCGGGCAGCACCTCCAGCACCACGTCGATCTCCGCGGCCGTGGTGGTCGTTCCCAGGCTCGCCCGGAGCGACCCACGCGGGTCGCGGCCCATGGCCTCCAGGACGAACGAGGACTCCTCGCTCGAACCCGGGCAGCGCGAGCCGGTGTCCAGCCGGATGCCCCGTTCGTCGAGGGCCATCAACAGCTCCTCGCCGTCGAGGCCGAGGACGCTCCAGCACACGATGTGGGGGACCCGATGGGTGGGGTGGCCGTGGACCTGCACGTCGGGGACGCGCTCCTCCAGGCCGGCACGCAGGCGGTCGGAGAGCTCCCACAGCCGCCCCGCCTCGCCGGGGATCTCGGCCGCTGCCTCGTCGAGCGCCGCCGCCATGCCGGCGAGGGCCGGGACGTTCTCGCGACCCGCCCGCCGCCGCCGCTCCCGTTCGTCTCCCAGGGTCTGGGCCTCGAACCGAAGGCCGCGTCGCGCGTAGAGCCCGCCGGCGCCCGGGGGGCCACCGAACTTGTGGGAGGAGAGCGAGAGCAGGTCCACGTCCAGGCGGCGAACGTCGACGGGGAGCCGGCCGACCGTCTGGCACGCGTCGGTGTGGAGCAGGACGCCGTGCATGTGCGCGAGCCTGGTCATCTCGGCGAGCTCGTGCATGGTGCCCACGTCGGGGTTCGCGTGCTGGACCGACGCCAGGACCGTGCCGGGGACGGCGACCTCAGCGGCGAAGCGGTCCACGTCCGCCCGCCCCGTCTCGTCGACGGCGATCTCGACGACCTGGTACCCGTCGCGGTCCGCCAGCCGGTAGGCGGCCTCCGACACGCTTGGGTGCTCGACGGCGGTGATGAGGATGCGACCACCCTGCGGAGCGACGCCGCGGGCGGCCCCGGCGACGGCCAGATTGACCGACTCGGTCCCGCCGGCGGTGAACAGGACCTCCTCGGGGTGGGCCCCCAGGCGCTCCGCGACGGTCGCCCGGGCGCCGTCGAGGATCAGCCTGGCCCGCCGGCCCTCCGCGTGATGGCGTTCGGGATCACCGAACGCGTCGAGGGCCTCCACGAGCGCGTCGCGCGCCGCTGGACGAAGCGGCGCGGAGGATGCATGGTCCAGGTAGGCAGATGCCATGATTCACCGGCAACGATGCCACACACGCGAAGTGACGACGCTCGAGGAGGACGGCCATGGAGGATCGGGAGATCAAGCGCGACCCGGAGGCGGCGGATCAGCTGCTTCGCGAGTCCGAGGAGCGGACCGAGGACAACTCGACCGTCGACCCCGACGACCACAACGTGATCCGCCGGCGCACCGAGGAGACCGCCGACCCCGTCGAGGAGGAGTGAGCGAGGCGCCAATATGGCCGCTGAGCAGGGACATTCGGGGGCGAGGAGTATCATCAGTAACGGAGGCCGATCCGCCCCGACCGCCGCCAACCAGAGGACAACGTGAGCACGACTGAGGCCGAGCTACCACAGAAGACCGTCAAGGAACTGGAACGGGTCGTCATTCGATTCGCCGGTGACTCCGGCGATGGAATGCAGCTCACCGGAGACCGATTCACCAGCGCCAGCGCCGTCTTCGGCAACGACGTAGCCACCCTCCCGGACTTCCCCGCCGAGATCCGAGCCCCCGCCGGCACCGTGGCGGGGGTTTCGTCGTTCCAGATCCACTTCGCCGACTACGACATCCTCACGCCGGGGGACCAGCCGAGCGTCCTGGTGGCCATGAACCCTGCGGCGCTGAAGAAGAACCTGCGAGACCTGGTCCGGGGCGGGTCGCTCATCGTGAACGTCGACGCCTTCACCGACGCGAACCTCAAGAAGGCCGGCTACGAGTCGAACCCCCTCGAGGACGCCGCCGTGACCGACGCGTACCAGGTCGTCGAGGTCCCCCTCACCAGCCTGACCATGGAGGCCCTCAAGGAGATCCCGATCACGAAGAAGGAGGCCGACCGGGCGAAGAACATGTTCGCCCTCGGCATCGTGACCTGGATGTACCACCGGCCGCCCGAGCCCACGATCGACTGGATCAAGAAGAAGTTCGCGAAGCGACAGGAGATCGCCGACGCGAACGTGATGGCGTTCACCAAGGGCATCCACTTCGGCGAGACGACGGAGCTCTTCGCGACCAGCTTCACGGTCCGCAAGGCCAACCTTCCGCCGGGGACCTACCGGAACATCACCGGCAACCAGGCCCTGTCCTTCGGGCTGATCGCGGCCAGCGTCCAGTCCGGGCTTCCGCTGTTCCTCGGCTCGTACCCGATCACCCCGGCCTCGGACATCCTCCACGAGCTGTCGCGTCACAAGGCCTTCGGCGTGCGGACCTTCCAGGCCGAGGACGAGATCGGCGCGATCGGCTCGGCCCTCGGCGCGGCGTTCGGCGGCGCCCTCGGCGTGACCACCACCTCCGGCCCCGGCCTGGACCTCAAGTCCGAGACGGTCGGCCTGGCGGTGAGCGTCGAGCTGCCGCTGCTGATCATCGACGTCCAGCGCGGTGGACCCTCCACCGGCCTGCCCACGAAGACGGAGCAAGCCGACCTGCTGCACGCCATGTACGGCCGCCACGGCGAGGCCCCGGTCCCGATCGTCGCCGCCTACTCGCCGAGCCACTGCTTCCACGCGGCCATCGAGGCCGTGCGGATCGCCCTGAAGTACCGGACCCCGGTCTACCTGCTCACCGACGGCTACCTCGGCAACGGCGCGGAGCCGTGGCTGGTCCCCTCGGTCGAGAGCCTCCCCGACATCAGCGTCGAGTTCGCAAGCCAGCCGAACCACGAGGGCGAGTTCTGGCCGTTCCTCCGCGACCCCGAGACCCTGGCTCGACCGTGGGCGGTACCGGGAACCCCCGGGCTGGAGCACCGCATCGGCGGCCTGGAGAAGTCCGACGGCGAGGGAGCGATCTCCTACGACGCGGACAACCACGACCTCATGACTCGTCTGCGGCAGCAGAAGATCGACGGCATCGCGGACGACATCCCCGAGCTCGAGGTCGACGAGGACGAGGGGGCCGAGGTCCTGGTGCTCGGCTGGGGATCGACCTACGGGACGATCATCGCGGCCTGTCGGCGCCTCCGAGCCCGCCGGCGCAAGGTCGCCCGCGCCCACCTGATGCATCTCAACCCGTTCCCGAAGAACCTCGGCGAGGTGGTGCGCAAGTACCGCACCGTCGTGATCCCCGAGATCAACATGGGTCAGCTGCGGAAGATGGTCCGCGCAGACTTCCTCGTCGACGCGATCGGCTTCAACCAGGTTCACACAACAAAACTGAACGCGATGGTGATTCCGAATAACGCTGGATACAACATTTCAACTCCTCTGGGCTACTACCGCCCTGGTTACATCGTTGCTGATTTTCATCGCATCGCCCCAACCGGGTTCTCCCAGTTCCTTCCTGACCAGTGCCTGGGCCTTCTCCCAGTAGGGCGAGGCGCGTTCGAACTTGCTCCTTCCGGCCTTCGACAACTGAATCCGCCACTCCCGCCGGTCCTCGCCCTCGCGCCGCGCGATCCATCCCTGCCGCTCCATGATGGCCAGCGTCCGCGTTAGAGTCGTGCTGTCCATGGCAAGGATCTGAGCCATCCGTCCTTGCGTGATCTCCCCCGCCAGCGACAGCGTCTGCAGGATAGTGAATTGCGGCGCGCTCAAAGCCACCGGCCGAAGCGCCTCGTCGTAGATCTGGGTAAGCGCCCGCGCTGCTCGCCGCAGGTTGGCACATAGGCAAGGCAGGTCGGGTATCGAGGTCGTCTTCATCGTCACGCCAAATAAGATGTATATACATCTATTTAGGTTCAGGAATTTTGACGGTAGGCTAAATCGCCATCTTAGGGCTAGTTTTGGAGGTGCTTATTGCTCGGCGATGCGTGCTCTCCGGGTGCCCCATTTATTCGCGGTGTTCGAATGAGTGGGAGGAAAATGTCCGAGTGAAATTCCTTACTCGAACCCAACAAAAACCGTGTCGTGTGGGGCACCAGGCAGGGGCAATGAGTGTAATGGGGATATAACGACAACTATCAGAAACTCCGTAGCGGCAGGATGATGTCAACGAGTCCGATTACAGCCCCTGTGAGGGTCATCCCAAATACCGCGACTCGCCAGAAGTACCAACTTGTACGCTGTCTGGTTGCGTAGACGACCCACAGAACAGCCGCCACGAACAAGTAGTAGAGGCTCAAAAAGAGTGGCGAGTGGAACACGTTTTGAGATTCCAATCGGGTCACTTGTTCAGGGGCGAATCGGACGAACGCTCTGACAAGAGCCAAGGCGACAGTGGCAAACACAACTACGGCGGTAGCGTTCTTGAACGTACAGTATCGCCGCACGTTCTGCGGAATTAGACGGTCTGTCACCGTTTCAGCGAAGTTCGACATGCTCGCACATTCCGACAAACGGCTTTCAGTTGACTTGTGCTATGGGGATGTTACGCCAGCTAGCGGCTCAGTTCGGTCGCCTTTTCCGAAGAAACACTCCGCAACACCCAGCAAGTACCAGCGATAGCAGCGTACCGCTTCCCCAAATTTCTAGGTCTCTGTCCGCTCTTTGTCGTGGGAAGTTCGGCGTAGCGGACAGCCACTCGGCTTGCAGCACTCCGGCTAGACAATACAGCAACGCGAGAATGCAGATGACCAGCGCCACCCTCAGCGCACTCGCCGAGCTGAATTTGTTCGTCATTGAAAAGGCCGCCTCTGCAAACTCGTAACTTGCGATATGGAGATGTTACGTAAGTTATGGTGACGTTCGTTCAGACGATACAATTCGGCATGACCTACCAGCAAGTGATAGCAGGTCTTCGTGCTCTCATGGCGAGCGACTTCGACCTGAACAATCAAGGCGCTCAGGGAGCGGAGAAACTGGTCGAACTCACGGACGCGCTTATGAAGCTGCCGTCACCGGAGCGAGCGATTCCAGAGCTTTTCGCGGTTATGGAGCGCCTACCTGAAAGCGATTTGGGCTCACCGGGGCCGCTCGTTCATACACTTGAACGTTTACGTAGCTACGAAGACGAGCTTGCGACATCTGTGAATCGGCGTCCAACCACCCTTTCCGTCTGGATGGTAAACCGGATTCTCAACGCCGATTTGCCTGTCGAACTACGCCACCGTTACATGGCGTTGCTGCGCGATGCAGAAGCTCTTGCAGAAGCGACTCCGAGTGTTCGAGAAGATGCTCGCGACTTTCGGGAATTGCAGAAGCGAAAAGCCAATGGCGAGGGTTAGCTGTTGTCATCAGGCGATAGCACTTATTGACCGGCGCCTCCGTGAGGGGTGCCGCACTTCACCGCCCTCCGCGGCGTCCGGTTGCCGCTGCCGCCGAAGAAGCAGGCTAGACCGAACAGGTAACCGAAGTTGTACCAAGAGCCGTTGTTGTGGACCTCATAGATATTGACGTCCCTCCGGAACAGCGAGACCACGAACACAAGGGGCGCGATAAAGCCTTGCCAGAGGCCGAGCCAGAAGCCCGCAACTCCACCGCGCTCGCTGGCCGTTCCCTTTGACGGGTTAGGGCCGGGCGCGCATCCGGCCAGAACGCCCAAGATCAGGAGCACAGCCACAAGCAAGGTTAAAGAGGGTTTCATCGGCAATACCTCCCGCTCATACGTATTACGAAGCAGGGGCATCAAAAGTCTCAGAAAAGCCTGCAGCGTTTTCAATCGGCAACTAAGAGCTGCTGTACACAGTTGACAGCACAACTACTATCGCCGCACTGTCGCTCAACATCTGACTCAACCGACAACTGACAACTGCCCTACTTCACTCCAGCCCAAACTCTTTCCACTTCTTGTCACCCGCGCCTTGGTCTTTTCATCCATCACGATCTCGTCCGGCCACGGCCGGGTGAAGCCTTCGCTCGCCCACTTGCGCGTGGCGTCGATCGCCCATCTTCGATCCGTAATTCGGCAGGCGCGAGGCATGATCGAGCGAATCGACCGGGCCCAGCGTGAACTGGATATCGCGCTCGGGATCGATGTTGTTGAGCACCTTCAGCGTGACTTCGCCGACGTCCTGCACGTTGACGTCTTCATCCACCACGATGATGCACTTGGTGAACATCGCCTGCCCCAGCGACCAGATGGCGTTCATCACCTTGCGCGCCTGCCCGGGATAGGACTTGCGGATCGAGACGATCATCAGGTTGTGAAACACGCCTTCGACCGGCAGATTGATGTCCACGATCTCCGGGATGGTCAGCCTCATCAGCGGCAGGAAGATGCGCTCCACCGCCTTGCCCATCCATGCATCTTCCATCGGCGGCTTGCCCACGATCGTCGTCGGAGTAAATCGGGATTCTTGCGGTGCGTGATGCAGGTCACGTGGAAGACCGGGATACAGATCTTCGAGCGAGTAGAAGCCGGTGTGATCGCCGAAGGGGCCTTCGGTGCGCAGCTCGTCCAGCTCGCACGTAGCCTTCGAGCACGATCTCCGCAGTCGCCGGAACTTCCAGGTCCACCGTCTCGCACTTCACCAGCTCCACCGGCTTCTGCCGCAGGAATCCGGCGATCAGATATTCCTCGACATCCGGCGGAGCGGGCACGATCGCGGAGAACGTCATCGCCGGATCCGTGCCGATGGCGACCGCGACTTCCATCCTTCCGCGCGGCTGATTGCCGGCTGACACGGACTGAGCCGCCGCGAAGTGCGCGCCATGATGTCGACCGCGGCCGCGATCCGCGACGGGCTCTCACCTGCGCTCGCCGGCGGCCGTCGCATGCAGTCTCGCGATAATGTTCCGCGCCAACTTTCTGGCGCTGCCAGTGCATGCCGGTGGTGCGCTCGTCGTAGACCTGCATGCGGTACATGCCGACGTTGCGCTTGCCGGTCTTGGGATCGCGCGTGACCACGCAGGGCAGAGTGATGAAGCGGCCGCCATCCTGCGGCCAGCATTGCAGGA
>CAVUMN010000004.1:0-1576305 GCA_963742735.1 uncultured Actinomycetes bacterium | reverse complement strand
GGATGTCCACCAACGCCTGCTGGTCCAGGTTGTGCACGTGGGTGATGACGGGCAGCCGGCCCACGAACTCCGGGATCAGCCCGTACTTCAGCAGGTCCTCGGGCAGGACGTGCGACAGGATCTCGCCGAGGTCCTTCTCGTCGGCCCGGCGGACGTCGGCGCCGAACCCGACGCCGTGGTGACCGGTCCGGCTCTCGATGATCTTCTCGAGTCCCGCGAACGCGCCGCCGCAGATGAACAGGATGTTCGTCGTGTCGATCTGGATGAACTCCTGGTGCGGGTGCTTGCGGCCGCCCTGGGGCGGAACGCTCGCCGTCGTCCCCTCCAGGATCTTCAGCAGCGCCTGCTGCACGCCCTCGCCGGAGACGTCGCGGGTGATCGACGGGTTCTCGGACTTGCGGGCGATCTTGTCGACCTCGTCGATGTAGATGATCCCGGTCTCGGCCTTCTTCACGTCGTAGTCCGCGGCCTGGATCAGCTTCAACAGGATGTTCTCGACGTCCTCGCCCACGTAGCCGGCCTCGGTCAGCGCGGTGGCGTCGGCGATGGCGAACGGCACGTTCAGCATGCGGGCCAGCGTCTGGGCCAACAGGGTCTTTCCGCAGCCCGTGGGGCCGAGCAGGATGATGTT
This sequence comes from uncultured Actinomycetes bacterium, assembly GCA_963742735.1. Taxonomy (GTDB): domain Bacteria; phylum Actinomycetota; class UBA4738; order UBA4738; family JBBDTT01; genus JBBDTT01. Next base: position 1,575,674 of record CAVUMN010000004.1, on the reverse strand, counting down.
CGACTTCTGGAGCTCGACCTCGTCGGATTGCTGCCCGACCTGGATGCGCTTGTAGTGGTTGTAGACCGCGACCGAGAGGACCTTCTTCGCCTGGTCCTGTCCGATGACGTAGTCGTTCAGGAAGGCGTAGATCTCCTTGGGCTTGGGGAGCTCCTCGAGCTTCAGCTCGGAGGTCTCGGAGAGCTCCTCCTCGATGATCTCGTTGCAGAGGTCGATGCACTCGTCGCAGATGTAGACGCCGGGACCCGCGATGAGCTTCTTGACCTGCTTCTGCGACTTCCCGCAGAAGGAGCACTTCAGCAGGTCGCTGTCACCGAACTTCGCCATCCCCGCTCCCTCTCCCGCCCCGCGAACGGGGCAGGCCGGGCACCCTCCCGGCCGATCCGGATTCTACGACGCTGCGGCGGCCGCGGCCGCCAACTCCGACTGGACCTTTCGGCTGGTGATGACCTCGTCCACGATCCCGTACTCGCGAGCCTGCTCCGCGGTCATGATGAAGTCGCGGTCGGTGTCGTGGCCGATCTTCTCGAGCGTCTGGCCGGTGTGCTCGGCGAGGATCTGGTCGAGCAGCTGCCGGTAGCGCAGGATCTCCTTGGCCTGGATCTCGATGTCGACGGCCTGGCCCTGGGCCCCGCCGTGCGGCTGATGGATCAGGACCCGCGAGTGGGGCAGCGCGTAGCGCTTGCCCGGCGCGCCCGAAGCCAGCAGGACGGCGGCGGCCGACGCGGCCTGGCCCATGACGATGGTCTGCATGTCGGGCTTGATGTACGGCATGGTGTCGTAGATCGTGAACAGCGACGTGATGTCGCCGCCCGGCGAATTGATGTACAGCGAGATGTCCTTGTCGGGGTCCTCGGACTCCAGGTGCAGCAGCTGGGCCATGATCAGGTTGGCCACCGTGTCGTCGATCGGCGTGCCCAGGAACACGATGCGCTCCTTGAGCAACCGGGAGTAGATGTCGAACGACCGCTCGCCGCGGTTGGTCTGCTCGATGACGATGGGAACGAGGTAGTCCTTCATGTCACTCATCCTGGGCCCCTTCTTGCGGTGCGTCCGCGGGAGTGTTGGAGACGATGTTTGCGTGTTCGACGAGGAGGTCGAGCGCCTTGCTTCGGATGATATCACCGGCCAGATGAGTCACCTGGCCTGATTTCTCGAGGCCCTTGCGCAGCTCCTTGACCGGCCGGCCCATGGCCTCGGCGAGCTGTTCGGTCTCGCGGTCGAGGTCCTCCCGCGTGGCCTGGATCCCCTCCGCACGGGCCACGCCCTCGAGCACCAGGTCGGCCTTGATCGCCCGGATCGCGTGGGAACGGGCGTCCGAGCGGAACTGCAGCTCGTCCATCCCCCCCGAGGCCAGAGCCTCCTCGAGGGTGGCGCCGGCCCGCTCCGCGCGCTCGGTCGCGCTCTGCACGCGGCTCTCGGTCTCCCGGTCGACGAGCGTGTCGGGCAGCTCCACGTCGACCCGGTCGATCAGCTCGTGCAGCACCAGGTCGCGCACGGCCGCGTCGGCCTGGGCGTCCATGATCTTCGCGAGCTTCGAGCGGATGTCCTCGCGGAGCTCCTCCAGGGTGTCGAACTCCGAGGCCGTCTTCGCGAACTCGTCACCCGAGGGAGGCAGGACCTTCTCCTTGATCTCCTTGACCAGGACCTGGAAGGTGACCTCCTTGCCGGCGTGCTCGCCGAAGCGCTCGGGCAGCACCGCGTTGAACCGCAGGATGTCGCCGGCTCGCTTGCCCTCGAGCTCCTCGTCGAGCTTCTCGACCAGACCGCCCGAGCCGACCTCGTACAAGAGGTCCAGTCCGGTCGCCTCGGGGATCTCCTCGTCGTGGATCGAGCCGCGGATGTCGGCGATCACGAAGTCGCCCTTGTGGGCGGGGTGGCCGACCACCGAGAGCTCGGCGAAGCGCTCGCGGAGCCGGTCGACCTGCGCGTCGACGTCGGCGTTGGTGACCTCCACCGCCGGGCGGGTGACCGTGACCCCCTTGTAGTCCTCGAGATCCAGTCGGGGACGCACCTCGACGGTGGCGGTGAACACCAGCGGCTTGCCCTCCTCGGGCTCGCTCGCGAGGTCGATATCGGGATCGGCGATCGGTGCGAGCTGGTGCTCCCGGATCGCGCGGAGGTAGTACTCCGGCAGCGAGTCGCGCAGGAAGTGCTCGTACACGGCGTCCTTGCCGACCTGCACGTCCAGGATCCGCTTCGGAATCTTGCCCTTGCGGAAGCCCGGGATCTTGACCTCCTGGGCGACGTGGCGGTACGCGCGATCGAGGTCGGGCTGGAACTCCTCGGGCGGCACCTCGACGGTCAGCTTGACCGTGTGCTTGTCGGTCTCCTCAACGGTCGTCTGCATCGAGCAGAGCGTAGACGAACCCCAAAGAAGCGAGCCTCCGGGGAACGGGGCCGGTCAGGACGCGTCGGCGACGGTGGGCTCGTGCAGCCAGGACGCGGGCAGGGTGGCGTCGCCCACGTCGACCACGCTATCGCCGGGGCGAGGCGCGTCCGTGCCGGTGAAGCCGCGCTGCAGGTCGGCCAGCTCCTCGAGCGCGCGCCGGTGCACGGACGCCCGCCAGCGGCCGAGCCAGTCGATGAACCTGCTCACCAGAAGCGGGTACGGGGCGAGGGCCAGCTCGAGCACCTCGCCCTCGCGCAGCGACTCGACGAACGCCTTGCCCTCCGCCGACCAGCCGTGCCATTGCTCCAGCTCCGCGGCGCCGGTGGACAGGGCCCTGACGGGGCTGACGTCGATGGGACCGGCGCCGGTTGCGATCGCGGCCAGGCCCCGGGACAACACGAACTTGCGGAGGTCCACGATGAACGCGTCGGCCGAGCGGTCGCGGATCCACGCGAGGGGCGCGGGCGCATAGTCGAGGGTCGTCGGTTCCGCGGCCGGCTCCAGACGAGGGGCGCGGGAAAAGACTCTCATGGGAGTGGTTTCGGCAAACGGGAGCCCGTCCTGAAGGCCGAACCTGAAAGAGATCTGCGCCGGCGCGTCCCGGGCTAGGATCGGGACGATGTCGCCCCGCCGCGCGCTCACCCTCCTCCTGTGCCTCGCGGCGCTCACGCTGGCGGGCTGCGGCGTTGGAAAGTCCTATTCGTTCCCCGATGTCCGCATCGACGCGACGGTCAACCAGGACGGCTCCCTGTCGATCGTGGAGCACCGGACGTTCGACTTCCACGGGCAGTTCTCGTTCGCGTACTTCACCGTCGAGCACAAGTCGTTCGCCGACGTCGTCGACTTCGGGATCTCCGAGGGCGGCACCGACTACATCCCCGACGGCGTCCAGGCCCCCGGGCACGCGTTGCTGGAGGAGCAGGTCCTGGAGGCTCCCGGCGGCTTCAAGTACAAGGCCACGTGGTGGTTCGACGCCGAGGACGAGCGGCGCACCTTCACCGTGCGGTACCGGGTGCTGTGCGCGGCCGACGTCTACGCCGACACCGCACACCTGCTGTGGAAGTTCATCGGCGAGGGATGGACGGTCGACACCGATCGCGCGGTCGTGACGATCCACCTCCCGGGCCGGGCGGAGGGCTCGCTCCCGGCCCACCCGGTCCCGGCCCGGCCCGAGGTGCCGTGCAACCCCACGTCGATCCGCGCCGTGGGAGTGCCGGCGGTCACCGACCTGCCCACCCGGCCCCTGGCCGAGGCCGACACCCGGGCCTGGGGGCACGGCCCCATCTTCGGCGAGGTGGTCCGGGTCGATCCCCAGACCATCGAGCTGCGGGCCGAGGACTTCCCGGGCGGCACCTTCGTCGAGGGAAGCGTCGCGTTCCCGGTCGAGGCGGTGCCCCTCGCCTATCGGTCCGGCACCGAGGGCCTCGCGACGATCCTGGCCACAGAGGACGCCGGCGCCCGGCAGAACAACGAGCTGCGCGTCGAGGCCCGGGCCTCCGAGCGCCGCCACCGCATCGCGCGGCAGTTCGGGTGGGGGTTCCTGATCGGGTTGCCGCTGCTGACCGCGCTGATGGTGATCGTCACTCGCCTTCGCGAGCGAGCCCGCGGCGTGCCCCGGACGCTGACCGAGCCCCCCGAGCCGGCGATCCGCCCGGCCCGCCTGGCCATCGAGTGGTCGATGTACAAACGGAGGATCGACACTGCCAACGCCTTCCGGGCGCAGATCCTGCACCTGGCGTCGGACCGCGCCATCGAGATCCGCCCCATGGGGACCGTGAGCGAAGCCCGGGACTTCGAGCTGCTCGTTCGGCACACGCCGGGGGACGACCTGGACGCGAAGTTCGTCAACGCCCTGTTCCCGGAGGGGAAGCCCCTTCGCACCGACGAGATCAAGCCCACCGCGAAGCAGATCGACAAGCTCGGCGACTGGTGGGAGGCGATCCTGAAAGCCGCCCGGGGCGGGGGGGTCCGCCTGCGCAAGAGCATGATCCTGCTGGTCATCCTGGTGCTGACCAGCCCGTTCTGGTCGATCCCGCTGACGATCATCGCGGAGCTCCCCGGGTGGTTCCCGTGGGCGGTCATCGGGGTCACGCTGGCCTGCCCGCTGGTCGCGCGGAGGTTCCTGCCGGTCCGCTACCCGCTCGAGCGGGCGGAGCGCATGCAGCGATGGGCCGCGTTCCGGCGCTTCCTCAAGGGGTTCTCGTCGCTCCCCGACGCGCCGACGGCGGCCGTCGTGATCTGGGAGCACTACCTGTCCCTGGCCACCGCCCTGGGTGTGGCCGACCTCGTGGAGAAGCAGGTCCGGGCGCTCGTCCCGCCGCAGCAGCTGCGAACTCCGTGGGGGGCGACCGGGGCGGAGGTACCGCCCGCGGCCCTCAGCGGCCTCTTCGGCTCGCTCTCGAACCGCTCCCTGACGCACACGTCGGTGTTCGTCCACGCGGTGTCGTCGGGCGGCTCGACCAGCCGCATCTCCTCGTCGTCGTTCTCCTCGAGCAGCGGCTTCAGCGGCGGCGGGTTCAGCGGCGGGGGCGGCGGGGGCGGCGGCGGGACCGGGGGCGGCGCGGGCTAGCAGTCGGGGCGGCCGGATTCGAACCGGCGACCTCGGCGTCCCAAACGCCGCGCGCTAACCTAGCTGCGCCACGCCCCGCGGCCTCGATTGTAGGTGCGGGGGCTCAGTCGTCCTGCAGGTCGAAGACGCCCTCGCCGACCAGGTGGACGCCGCCGGAGACCCACACGCCCTCGTCCTGGGGGTCGGCGCGCAGGATGCTGGGGCGCCCGAGGCTCTCGCCCTGCCGGATGCTGAGCTCGCCGGTCAGCCCGCGCTCGGCCAGGTATGCGCCCAGCGGCCCGGCCGCGGAGCCCGTGGCCGGGTCCTCGCCCACACCGACGCCCGGGGCGAAGAGGCGCGCGACGGCCCGGCGGGGCCCGTCGATGGCGAACACGTAGATGGCGGTCGCGCCGGCGGCCTTCGTGATCGCGGCGACCTGCTCCATCCGGGGATCGGCGGCGGCCACCGCGCCGGCGCTCGCCAGGGGTACCAGCAGGTGGAAGACACCCGTGGAGACGGGGATCGCCGGCAGCCCGTGGGCCAACCCCTCGAGGGGAAGGCCGATGGCGTCGGCGAGGGCCTGTCGGTCCTCGAACTCCTCGGCATACACCGCGCGGCCCTGGTTCATCCGGGCGGTCTCCCCCTTCACGTCGACCTCGATCCGGTAGCTGCCGGCCGGGACCTCCTGGGTCACGGTCTCGTTGGTTCGGCCCAGGGCGGCCAGGGCGAAGGCGGTTCCCAGCGAGGGGTGGCCGGCGAAGGGGAGCTCCTGGGAGGGCGTGAAGATCCGCATCCGGTAGCGCTCGGGTTCGGCCTCGAGCACCCAGGTCGTCTCCGAGAACCCGATCTCGTTCGCCAGGCGGCGCGCCTGTCGGTCGTCCAGGCCGGGCGACTCCGGCAGGACGCAGAGCTGATTTCCCTCGAAGGGCGCCTCCGCGAAGACGTCGACCAGCCGGAAGGGGACGCGAGTCATCCGCCGCATCGTACCCGCAGCGGGACACGGCCCTCTCCATCGGGTATTGTTCGGCCCGCCGCGGGTGTAGCTCAGTGGTAGAGCTCCAGCCTTCCAAGCTGGTGACGAGGGTTCGATTCCCTTCACCCGCTCGCTGGATTGCATCGTCGCAGGTCAGCAGGCATGAATGACAGTTGTGTAAGTCATTTGGTGCCGATGCTACAATGTGCCGTCCCGCAGGCCGGTCGCTATAGGGGGAAGGAAGGAGACCGTTGCCCGGAGCACGTCGAGGCGCGCTGCCTCTCGCCATCTTCATCGTTTCGTTGCTGGCCGCGGGCATCACGGTCGCGGTCGTCCGCGGCGGCGACGAGATGCCGAAGGCCGACGGGACCCCCACCCCGACGTTCACCATCACGACGGCGAGCCCCACGCCGGACGGGACCGTGACGACCACGCCTCCGACGGAGACGCCGACGGAGACCGTGACGCCCACCGGGACCGTGGCTCCCACCGAGACCACCACGTCCCCCACGTCGTCGCCAACCGAGACGATCCTCCCGACGACGCCGACGGTGATCCCGACCACCACCGGCACCGACATGCCCCGCACGGGGATGCCGGTTGGAGGCTGGCTGATCGGTGGGTTGGTTCTGATGTTCGCGTCGTCGGCGCTGATGCGGGCGCTGACGCGCGGCGCCGCGGCCTAGCCGCTCTCTACGCCCGGGCCCAGTCGATCGCGAACTTCGCCGTGTCGGCCGCGTCGGCCTTGATCGGGACCGTCGTGCCCACCACCGCCTTGCCCACCGACGCCTCGGGGATCATCGACGGCTGATTGACCGTGTGCGGGGCCGTGCCCGGCACGTTCACCAGCAGGTCGAGCACGAACAGCCGCTGTCCCATCAACGAGACGCCGGTGTCGTTCACCGCGGTGATCGTGGCGTGACCGTCGACGCCGCTCGCGAGCAGGCGCGCCGCGTCCGCCTGGGCCTGGCTGACGTCGATCCGGCTGGTGCTCTGGCTGGTGACGCTGGTGGAGCCGATGCCGGCCGAGGCCAGGCCCGCCAGCGCCGCGGCGGCAAGCCCGCCGAGGGCCTCCACGCCCCCGGGGGCGGTGGACGAGGTCTGGGTAGTGGTGACGATCTGGCCGAGGGTCGGACCCTTGTCCCACTCGATCATCAGCTTCGAGGGATCCGTGGGGTCCACCCGGACGTGCAGCGCCCCGCCCATGGTGAGCGTCCCCAGCATCACCAGGGGGACCCACTCCTTGTGGGTGACGCGGTACGGCGGGCGGCCCGGGATCGTCACCTCGAGGTCCAGTTCGACCAGCGGGTTGTCGTTCAACGTGGTCCCGGTCTGGGTCATCCCGGCCACGCGCGCGGTCCCCTCCTTGCCCATGACCTTCAGCCGCTGGGCATCGCGGTAGCCGCGCTGCATCTTCATCCCCCACCCGAGCAGCCCGAGCCCGACCACTCCCAGGATCGCCGCGGTGAGGATGAACCCTCCCCGGACGACCGGGATGGCCAGCCCGAGGAGCAGGAAGACGCCGGCCAGCACGAGCTCGCCGATGCCGGTGGCGATGAGCGCGATGCGCGGACGAGAGCTCCACGTCATCGGGGTGAACATGCTCACGGCCGCCCTCCTCGCTCGGGAACGTACGTAGCGTAGCGGCGCGCGCTCCGGGCGGTCCACGACCACTCAGACGTGTCTGCTCGCACCACCGCCACGCTGGTCGCGCTCGCTCTGCTGCTGGCGCTGTCCGGCTCCGCCCTCGCCGCGCCCGCCGCCCAGGAGGGGTCCGCGGGGGCCTACATCGTCGTGTTGAACGACGGCCCAGGCCGATCCGGTCACGTCACCGCCGCCGGGCACCGCGGCCGGTACGGCGTGCGCGCCACACGCGTGTACGAGAACGCCCTGAAGGGTTACGCGGCCCGCCTCTCCGCCTCGCAGGTCGCCGCCCTGCGGTCCGACCCCTCGGTCGACTTCGTCGAGGCCGACGGCGTCGTCACCGCCGACACCATTCAGTCCGGCGCGACGTGGGGCCTCGACCGGATCGACCAGCGCACCCGCCCCACGAACGGAACGTACGTCTACACGAACACCGGCGCGGGGGTGACCGCGTACATCATCGACACGGGCATCCGCTTCTCCCACAGCCAGTTCGCCGGCCGTGCGGTCTCGGGCTACGACGCCGTCGACGGCGGTTCGGCCGACGACTGCAACGGCCACGGGACCCACGTCGCCGGCACGGTAGGCGGCTCGAGCTACGGCGTCGCCAAGGGCGTGACCCTGGTGGCGGTCCGCGTGCTGAACTGCGCCGGTTCCGGCGCCACCTCGGGCGTCATCGCCGGGATCGACTGGGTGACGGCGAACCACGCGGCGGGCCAGCCCGCGGTGGCGAACATGAGCCTCGGCGGCGGCGCGTCCAGCGCGCTCGACGCGGCCGTCCGCCGGTCGATCACCGACGGTGTCGCCTATGCGATCGCCGCCGGCAACGGCAACGCGGGTGGTCACCAGGCCAACGCGTGCAACTACTCGCCGGCCCGGGTGGGTGAGGCGATGACGATCAGCGCCACGGACTCGCTCGACCGCAAGGCGTCGTGGGCGAACTACGGGAGCTGCGTCGACTGGTTCGCGCCCGGCGTGAGCATCACCTCGGCCTGGTACACGACCGACACGGCCACGACCACGATCAGCGGGACGTCGATGGCCACGCCGCACACGGCGGGCGTCGCGGCGTTGTACCTGCAGTCGAATCCGTCGTCCTCACCCGCGTCGGTGCGGACCGCCCTGTACAACCTGACCACCAAGGGCGTCGTCGCCAGCTCGAAGACGACGAACAACCACCTGCTGTACACGAACCTGTAGCTCCGAACGCACGTCGCGGGCCGGCCCTCTCCCCTTTGGGCCGGCCCGCCGGCTATCTTCTCGGCTCGTACCGCATCGCCACTGCCCCCGAGCCGAACTCCAGCCGGCTCACGAGCTTCAAGTCCACATGCTTCGAGAGCCCCGCGAACAACGTCGGCCCGTGGCCCGCGAGCCTGGGATGCACCACGAACTCGTACTCATCGATCAATCCCAGCTCCGTCAACGCCAGTGGGAGCTTCACACCTCCCATGAACAGTCCCTTGCCCGGCTCCCGCTTGAGTTGCCGAACGGCCTTGCCCAGATCCCCGCGCACGAGTTCTGCGTTCCAATCAACCTGCTCCAGGGTGCTCGACACGACGTACTTCTTTGCCGCGTCGATCGTCTGGGCGAAGGGTTCCATCCAATCGGGTCTCGCTCCCGTCGGCGTCGGCGGCCGCCACGCTGATTCCATCATCTCGTACGTCACCCGGCCAAAGAGAAGCGCATCGGCCTGGCTGAGGTTCTCGACCGCGTGACGATGCAAGTCTTCGTCCGCGGGCATCGCACGATGATCGCAGCACCCGTCCAAGGTGACGTTGATGGAGTACCGAAGGGGTCGCATCTCACAAGAGTACCGCCGACTCAGCAGGCTATTCTTGGCCGCACGGCCCCGGTAGCTCAGGGGATAGAGCGGGGCATGGGCCACGAACCCCAGGCCCGTGGCCCGCTCGTCGAGCGTCAACTCGAGGGTGCGTTCGGCGTCGCGACGCAGCGTGGGCAGGTCTCCCGCAGCGAGGGCGTCGAACGTCCGACCAGCCCCGAGCGTCACCAGCGCCCCGCGGTGCGCCAGACGCGTGGCGAGCTCCTCGCCGCCGGCTTCCACCTCGCGCGCCCCATCGAACCGGCCGAGCAGACGCATGAAGATCCCGATCGGCCCCACCAGCTCGACGGCGTTCCACAGCGCCCCCGACCCGCGCAGAACGTCCAGCGCCCGCCGGCCCACCTCGATGGATGCGCTGGCTTCGCCGAGGACGAAATGGACATACGTCTGCCGGGCCAGGCACTCGCCCAGGAGTCGCGGTCGATCCCCCAGCGTCGCGAGGCCCTCCGTCGTGATCTGGAACGAGTCGATGAGCTGCCCGGTGGTCATGAGCTGGGACACGATGTGGGAGTACGTGCGCCCCGCACCGTCCCGGTCGTCCGCCGCCGCGAACAGCGGCAGCGCCTCCTTCCATGTCGCCAAGCGCTCCTGCCACCGGTCCAGGCTCTGCTGCGCGAGGCCGAGCGATCGCAGGACCGAGGCCCGGACCCCGGGCTCCTCGGGCGCGAGGTTCAGGGCCTCCTCGAGGAAGCCCAGGGCGTCAGGCTATCTGCCGGTCCGCCTCCCCCGGTGGAGCCCGCGAGAGGATGAGGTCAGACGAGGTCGAAGCGATCGAGGTTCATGACCTTGTCCCACGCCATCACGAAGTCACGGACGAACTTCTCCCTGGAGTCGTCCTGGGCGTAGACCTCGGAGAGGGCCCGGAGCACGGCGTTCGAGCCGAAGACGAGGTCGACGGCGGTGGCCGTCCACTTCACCTCGCCGGTAGCCCGAACGCGGCCCTCGTACACGTTCTCGGCCGACGCGGACGCCTTCCACTCCGTGCTCATGTCCAGCAGGTTCACGAAGAAGTCGTTGGTCAGCGTCCCGGGCCGCTCGGTGAGGACGCCGTGTGCGGCTCGCCCGGCGTTGGCGTTCAGAGCCCGCATGCCGCCGATCAGGACCGTCATCTCGGGGGCGCTCAGGTTCAGCATGAATGACCGATCCACCAGCAGGGACTCCGGCGTCACCTTCTGTCCGGCACGGAGGTAGTTGCGGAACCCGTCCGCGGCCGGCTCCAGCACGGCGAACGCCTCGACGTCGGTCTGCTCCTGTGAAGCGTCCGTGCGCCCCGGCGCGAACGGAACCGTGACGTCGAATCCGGCTTCCTTCGCCGCGTGCTCGATGGCCGCGCACCCGCCGAGGACGATCAGATCGGCCAGCGAGACACGCTTCCCACCGGACTGCGCACCGTTGAAGTCCTGCTGGATCCGTTCGAGGGCCGGCAGCACGCTCGCCAGCTCGGCCGGCTCGTTGACCTCCCAGTCCTTCTGGGGCGCCAGGCGGATCCGAGCCCCATTGGCTCCGCCTCGCTTATCGGTGCCGCGGAAGCTGGACGCGGCGGCCCAAGCGGTCGACACCAGCTGCGAGACGGACGGGCCCGAGGCCAGGATCGTGCTCTTGAGCGCGGCGACGTCCTCGTCCCCGATCAGCTGGTGATCGAGGGCGGGGACGGGGTCCTGCCACAGCTGCGGCTCGGGAACCCACGGCCCGAGGTAGCGGGAGATCGGACCCATGTCTCGGTGCAGCAGCTTGTACCAGGCCTTCGCGAACGCCTCGTCCAGCTGGTCCGGGTTCTCGTGGAAGCGCTTCGCGATGGGCCCGTAGATCGGATCCACCTTAAGTGCGAGATCCGTCGTCAGCATCATCGGGGCGTGTCGCTTCGCGGGATCGTGGGCATCCGGCACGGTCTCCTGAGCCGCGGGATCCTTCGGGGTCCACTGCTTGGCGCCCGCCGGGCTCGTCGTCAGCTCGTAGTCGTACTTGAACAGGTTGTCCAGGAATCCGTTGTCCCACTTGGTCGGCTCGTTGGTCCACGCGCCCTCGAGGCCGCTGGTGATCGTGTCCGTGCCGCTGCCGCTGCCGAAGGTGTTCCTCCAGCCGAAGCCCTGCTCCTCGATGGGCGCGCCCTCGGGTTCCGGACCGACGTAATCGGCGTCCACGGCGCCATGGGTCTTGCCGACGTTGTGGCCGCCGACGATGAGCGCGACCGTCTCCTCGTCGTTCATCGCCATTCGGCCGAAGGTCTGCCGGATGAATTTCGCGGCGTCGAGCGGGTCCGCGTTTCCACCCGGGCCCTCGGGATTCACGTAGATCAGGCCCATGTGATCGGCACCGAACGGCCCGTCGATCTCCCCCTCGGCGCTGTGGCGCTCATCTCCGAGCCACGTGTCCTCGGATCCCCAGAAGATCTCCTCGGGCTCCCAGATGTCGGGCCGCCCGAAGCCGAAGCCGAACGTCTCGAACCCCATCGACTCATAGGCAACGTTGCCGGCGAAGACCATGAGATCGGCCCACGAGATCCTCCGGCCATACTTCTGCTTGATCGGCCAGAGCAGACGGCGCGCCTTGTCGAGGTTCGCGTTGTCGGGCCAGCTGTTGAGCGGGGCGAAGCGCTGAGCGCCCTCTCCCCCTCCGCCCCGCCCGTCCTCGATCCGGTACGTGCCGGCGGCGTGCCACGTCATCCGGATGAAGAGCGGCCCGTAGTGGCCGTAGTCGGCCGGCCACCAGTCCTGCGAGGTGGTCATCACCTCGATGAGGTCCCGCTTCAGCGCTTCGAGGTCCAGGGTCTTGAACGCCTCCGTGTAGTCGAAGTCCTCACCCAGCGGATCGGACCGGGGCGAGTGCTGGTGGAGGACCGAGAGGTCCAGCTGGTCCGGCCACCAGTCCCGGTTCGTCCTCGGCCGAGTCGCCTTGGGAGTCGGCGAGTCGATTACCGGGTTCTCGCTTTCGCTGCCGCGCTCAGACACGTGGTTCCCCCTCGCTCGCTGGTCTCAAGGGGAGTCTTGTTCCCGGCCGAGGGCGTCGTCAATTTCCACCGGCCCCCTCTTCCGTGGCGGTCGGCGTGGGGTTGGTGGTATGAGACAGCCATGAACCGGGGCCGCATCACGACCGACTACCTCGTCGTCGGGAGCGGGGCGATGGGGATGGCGTTCACCGATGCGCTCGTGGGCAACTCGGACGCGCACGTCGTCCTGGTCGACCGCCGGCACGCGCCGGGCGGCCACTGGAACGACGCGTACGACTTCTGCCGCCTGCATCAGCCGTCGGCGTTCTACGGCGTGGACTCGCTGCCGCTCGGCTCCGACACCGTCGATGCCGTGGGACTCAACGCCGGCGGATACGAGCGCGCCACCGCGCCGGAGATCCGCGGGTACTACCAGCGCGTGCTCGACGAGCGCCTCCTGCCCACTGGGCGGGTGGAGTACCTGCCCATGAGCGACCACACGGGTGAGGGCCGGATCGTCTCGCGGGTCACCGGCAACCAGGTCGAGGTGACCGCGCGTCAGGCCGTGGTCGACGCGGCGGCGTTCCAGTTCGAGATTCCGGCCACCTCGCCCCCGCCGTTCACGGTGGCGCCCGATGCCTGGTGGGCTCCGGTCGGGGCGCTGCCCCGGCTGGGGGAACCGGCGGAGCGCTACGTGATCGCCGGCGCGGGCAAGACCGCGATGGACGCCATCCTCTGGCTGCTCGAGCAGGGGACTGACCCCGACGCCATCACGTGGGTCAAGTCACGGGAGGCCTGGCTGACCAACCGCGAGTTCTTCCAGCCAGGAGAGCGGGCCTGGACGTTCATCGAGAACGCGTCCAGGTTCGCCGAGGCGGGGGCCCTCGCGTCCACTCGTCGAGGAGTTCATGATGCACCTGAACCAGCACCGGATCCTGCTCCGCGTCGACGAGGACGTGATGCCCACCATGGCCAAGCTCCCGACGATCAACGACGCGGAGCTCGCACAGCTGCGACGGGTGCGGAACGTCGTTCGCATGGGGCGTATCCGGTCCATCACCCGCGACCAGATCGAGCTCGACGACGGGACGGTGCCGACCGATCCCGGATCCCTGCACGTGCACTGCGCGGCCTCGGGCGCGCCGCGATCCCCGACGCGACCCATCTTCACCGAGGACCGCATCACCCTGCAGATGCTGCGGTGGTCGATGACCTGTCTGAGCGCCGCGGTCATCGGGTTCGTCGAGGCGACCCGCAGGGATCCCGAGGAGAAGAACCGGCTGTGCCGGCCACACGCCGTCCCGGACCGTCCGGAGGATGTGCCTGACATGGCGCTGCACTCCCTCCGATCCGACTACCGCTGGTCGAAGGATGCGGCGCTCGAGTCGTTCGTCGACGGCACGCGGCTGAACCCCTCACGGGGCTGGACAGATCGGCTCGCGGAGCCGGCGGCGCAGGCGGCCCTGCAGCGCTTCCTCGAGCACGCCGCGCCGGCCGTGGCGAACCTCGAACGCCTCACGACCTCAGCCGCGCACTGACGCTTCCTCGCCGGCTCCCGCTGCCCGGCGAGGCCGTCGACGTGCTCAGCGGCCGGAAGACGACGGCGCGCCGGTGACCGGCGCGCCGTCCTTCCTCACCTGTATTCGTGCCGGGCGGGCAGGGTCAGCGATAGTCCCCCGCGCCCGAGACCCTCAGCCAGGAGACGCGGCCCGGGGCGAGCCCGCCGCAGGCCTCAGACGGAACGTCCGCGACGAACGCGTCGCCGGCGACCAGGATGTTCTCCCAGACCATCACAGTGGTGCCCTCCGGGCACGTGGGCGAGCCATGGGTCGGGTTGAGCGTGTTGCTCGAGAAGATCAGCGACCCGTCGTCCACACCAGGAGTGTCGCTGTATCGTCCGATTCCCTCGATGCGGACCGACCCGGCGTCCCTCGGTGCGAGCGCCCCGCCCTCCCAGATCGAGTAGTTGGCCACGTCGTCCGCGAACAGGTCGATCTGGAGCACCAGGTCCCCGTCGTCCATCAGCCACACGCCGGAGAGATCTCCGAAGAGGGACGGCGGGGCTCCATCCTCCGCTCGCCCGGCAGAGTCGAGATCGGCCGTAGCGCGGGAACGCGGTGAGATCCGCTCGAAGGCGAACGTGTCGGACTCCTCGACACCGGATCCCAGCGACCCGGTGCAGCTGTCCGGCGTGGCGAGCTCGCCGATCCGAAGACCCTTGTCCGTAAGGGAGAACTCCAGCACGCCGGCCTCGGGAAGACCCGCCGTCCACTGCATCCCAGTGCAGAGGTGCGGATCCGTCAGCGTGATCGTGTCCCCTTCGATCTCGTAGGTCCCCCGCAGGCGAGGAGGCATGGGCGAAGCGCTCTGGAGCATGAACCCGCCATCGGTCACGAACGTCAGCAGGCTCGCGGAGTCGGCATCGACGCCGCGTGTCCTCCAGACGCCGGCCAGGGTCTCCCTGGTGAGCTGCCCTTCCGCAGCCGGCCGCGTGCGCTGGCCGCCGCCGAGCGTCACGACGCCGAACACGGTCGCCGCGATGAGCACCGCCGCGACAACGGCGTACGCGCCCGCCCTCTGCCTGGCGGCGTGGGTGCGCTGCTTCCGGTGCTGCCGTTCCTCGACTCCTGGGTCGGGCCGAACCGTACTCGTCGCCATCTCGAACACCTCCGGTACGTCAGGCATCCTGTGCTCCTTCCGTAGCTCGGAGGGCCTTTCGGCCTTGCGTTGCGAGGGCCCTCACCGTGGACGGACGCACGCGCAGGATGCGCGCGGCCTGCTCGGCCGGGTAGCCGAACAGGTCCACGAGCACGAGGGCGGCCCGCTGGCGGGGCGTCACCTCGACGAGGAGCCGCCGCACGTCCGCGCGCATCTCCGCATCGAGGAACACATCTCGCCTCTCGGTGACCGGGAGCACCTTGCGGACGGCAATCGCGGCGCGGCGCCGGCGCATGCGAAAGCCGTTCAGCGCGGCGCGGAACAGATAGCCGGTGCGGTCCTCGATGCGGCGGTCATCCCACCGCTCCCACAGCTTGAGGAACGCGTCCTGCATCAACTCCTCCGCGTCGTGGCGGTTTCCGGTCACGAAGTAGAGCGCCTTGAAGAGCCGTTCGTGCTCCGCCCCGAAGAACGCGTCGAAGCTCGACTCGGCGTCGACGCGTTCGGAGGGGAACCGCACGACCGCTGCGTTCTCTGCTCGCATGCTCCATGGATGCACGACGGCCCCCGTCCGCTTAGGCGTGCTCCGATTCGGCCTCCTGAGCAGGCTATTCTTGGCCGCACGGCCCCGGTAGCTCAGGGGATAGCGCGGCTGCCTTCTAAGCAATACCGAGCGAGCACACCGGTACCCGATACCGCGCGATCTCCCTTGGAGGGGTCGGCGCGCTTGTACCTGGTAGCACCTGCTACCCATACTTGTGCCGCCTCGCTGCCGCAGCCGTGGCGGAGCCGACCTTCCCCCGCTGCCACACCGCCCGCCGAGATGGATCGCCTCTAACGGGTGACCAGCTTCGTGTGCTTCGCCATGCCGAGCCTGCGATACTCACTCGCGGCTTCCGCGCGAAGCTGAGCCTCGAGGGCTCGGTCCTCATCGCGACCCCGAGCCTCGAGCAGGTCCGCGTAGAACCGCGCGACCTCGGCGCGTTCGATGGGCAGCCCGAGCTCGTCCGCCGCCGCGATCGCGGCTACGAAATGCGCCTCAGCGGCGGCGTGGTCTCCGCCCGCCGCGGCGGCGAGCCCGGCCACCGTCTCGACGAGCCTCCCGCCAGGGTGGATTCGGATGCGACCACCGATCTCGGCGATTACCGGGGAGAGGTCGGCAGCGGCCGGTTCTCCGAGGAGCGCGAGGCCCTCGGCGGCAAACAGCGCCTGGTTATCACCGCCGAACCGCCCCCGCTCACCCGCCACGGAAAGGTTCGACCGCGACGCGGCGAAAAGCTCGACTGCTTCGTCGCGTCGCCCGAGATGGGCCAGCGCCAGGATCCGAAGGCCGGTGCCCATGCCGGCCAGCGTCCCGGGCGGCTCGAGCTCCTCCATCGTGACGCCGTGGCCGAGTGCGGCCTCCCAATCCGCCGAGTACAGCGCGGCCCAGCCCAGATGCGCATGGGCCACGAACCCCAGGCCCGTGGCCCGCTCGTCGAGCGTCAACTCGAGGGTGCGTTCGGCGTCGCGACGCAGCGTGGGCAGGTCTCCCGCAGCGAGGGCGTCGAACGTCCGACCAGCCCCGAGCGTCACCAGCGCCCCGCGGTGCGCCAGACGCGTGGCGAGCTCCTCGCCGCCGGCTTCCACCTCGCGCGCCCCATCGAACCGGCCGAGCAGACGCATGAAGATCCCGATCGGCCCCACCAGCTCGACGGCGTTCCACAGCGCCCCCGACCCGCGCAGAACGTCCAGCGCCCGCCGGCCCACCTCGATGGATGCGCTGGCTTCGCCGAGGACGAAATGGACATACGTCTGCCGGGCCAGGCACTCGCCCAGGAGTCGCGCGTCGCCGCTCGCCTCAGCGGCGGCCACGGCCTCGCGGATGCTCCGCTCCCCTCCCTCGCGGTCGCCGGCGGCGCTGAGCATCACCCCGTACACGGCCTGCAGACGAGCCCGGTCGGGGCTCGGTCGATCCCCCAGCGTCGCGAGGCCCTCCGTCGTGATCTGGAACGAGTCGATGAGCTGCCCGGTGGTCATGAGCTGGGACACGATGTGGGAGTACGTGCGCCCCGCACCGTCCCGGTCGTCCGCCGCCGCGAACAGCGGCAGCGCCTCCTTCCATGTCGCCAAGCTCTCCTGCCACCGGTCCAGGCTCTGCTGCGCGAGGCCGAGCGATCGCAGGACCGAGGCCCGGACCCCCGGCTCCTCGGGCGCGAGGTTCAGCGCCTCCTCGAAGAAGCCCAGGGCGTCCTCGTTCGCGGCCACCTCCAGCGCGTGCTCTCCCGCCGTGACCAGCGAGCGGAACATGCGGTCTCGGTCGACGGTCAGTCCCCCCTTGCGGAGATGCTCGACCACGTTGGCGGCGACATCCGGGAACGAGGTCGCGTGCACGCGTTCGATGGCGTCGGCCGCGGCCAGGTGGAGCCGCTGCCGCCTGGCCAGCGAGGTCGATCCCAGGAGCGTGCTCCGGACCAGCTCGTGCGAGAAGACGTACGCGGGAGCGTCGCCCGACTCGTGGGGATGCACCAAGCCGGCCGTCTCGGCGCGGTCCAACGAGTCCTCGATCGCCTGGGCATCCAGACCCCCCAGCGCGTTCAGCGTCTCGAGCTCGAAGCGTCGACCGAGCACGGCCGCGGCCGCGAGCACCGTGACGGCCTCGTCGCCGAGCCGCCCGAGTCGCCGCCCGATGACGAGCCGGATGCTCTCGGGGAGCTCCAGCTCCGCCGGCCTGAGATCCTGCCTGAACCCACCGGACTCGTCGAGCACCGCGCCCTGCTCCACGAGGTGGCGGTACAGCTCCTCCACGAAGAACGCGTTCCCCTCGGTCTCGTCGAAGATCGCGTCGACCAGCGCCGCGGGCGGCTCCGCTCCGGCGAGCGAGCGCAGCATCTCCCCGACGTGGTCGCGCGGAAGCCGCTTCAGCGAGATGCGGTGGGCGAGGCGCCGCCGGAGCAATTCCTCGAGCGTCCGCGTGAGCGGCCGAGCCGTGTCGAGCTCCACGTCGCGGTAGGTCGCAAAGACGATCGCGGGGATCTCGGCCAAGCGCGGGGCGAGATGCTGGATGAGCAGCAGCATCGGTTCCTCCGCCCACTGGAGGTCGTCCAGGATCAGCGCCACCGGCGTCCGCCGCGCCCCCCGCTCGATGAACGAAACCAGGCTGTTGAACAGGTGCCGCCGCTCGACGTCGGGCGGCAGATCGAGCGGAGGGGGAATGTCGGAGTACATCCGGCGGATCTGGGGCATCACCCGCGCCACGTCGGCGGCCTCCTCGCCCAGCTGCTCGCGGAACAGCTCCGGGCCGCTGAACCGGAGGCCGGCCTCCAACGCCTCGACGAACGGCGCGTACGGTCCGCCGCCCTCGACGTCGTAGCAGCGCCCCACGAAGTGGAGCAGCCCGCGGGACGCCCCCTCGGCCGCGACCTCCTCGGCGAGCCGGGTCTTGCCCACGCCCGGCTCGCCGCCGATCAGCACGATCGAGCCGCGCCCCCGGAACGCGTCGTCCAGGTGGGCGCGGAGGGCGGCCAGCTCGGCCTCCCGCCCCACGAAGGCCGTTCGCAGCGACGCCGCCTCCGCCGGTCCCTGGGGCTCCTCCCATTCGACGGAGAAGAGACGGAACCGCTCCGGGAAGCCCTTCAGGGAGAACCGGCCCCGCTCGTGGAAGACCAGGTCGGGCGCGGCGCCGGCGAGCTGGCGAACCACGTCCGCGACCAGGATCTCGCCTCCTTCCGCGCGGGCCGCGATCCGTGCCGCGGCGTTCGCCGCCTGACCGTGCATGTCCTCGCCCTCCCGCATGAGCTCCCCGGCGCTGAGGCCGATCCGCATCGCCAGGCTCTCCGCGGGCATCGCCAGGCTCCGCCTCCGGGTGGCCCGCTGGATCTCGACCGCGGCGGTGAGGGCGTCCCGCACGGACGCGAACACGACCATGAAGCCGTCACCGAGGGCCTTCACCTCCACGCCCCCGTGGGAGGTGATCTCCCGGCGTACGAGTCCGGCGTGGACCTCCAGGATCGCCTGGGCGGTGGCATCGCCGAGGCGCGTGCGCAGTTCCGTGGACCCGACGACGTCGGTGAACATGACCGTCGCGGTGCCGGTGGGGAGCTCGCGCGCGCTCGCCCTCTCGAGCACCGGGACCACCTCGGCGTCGGACTCCGCCGGCGCCGGGACCGGCACGGCGGCCGACAGGAGCGAAGGGGCCGCTTCCAGGACGCGCTGATGGAGGAGCTCGGTCTCCGCGGAGGGGGAGATCCCCAGCTCCTCGGCGAGGACCGCCCGGAGCTGGCGGTGGGCGTCGAGCGCCTCGCCCTGCCGGCCCGCCCGATACAGCGCCAGCATCCGCATCTGCCAGACCCGCTCGCGAAGGGGATGGCTCGCCGCCAGGCCCATCAGCTCGCCGAGCAGATCGGCGTGGCGGCCGCACGCGAGATCGGCTTCGATCCGGTTCTCGAGGGTCGTGAACCGAGCCTCCTCCAGACGGATGGCCTCCATGCCAGCCCACATGCCGTCCCGGACGTCCGCCAGGGCCGGTCCCCGCCACAGCGCGAGCGCGTCCCGCAGGGTGGACGCGGCGAGCTGCGGATCTCCCCCCGCGAGCTGCGTCCGACCCTTGTCGGCGAGCTCCGTGAACCGGTCGGTGTCGACCTGTTCGGGACCGATCGCGAGCGCGTAGCCCGAGTCCCGATGCTCGAGCGTCTCGCTCATCTCGTGCGTCGCGAAGGTCTTGCGCAGCCGGGAGACCAGGACCCTCACGGAGACCTCGGCCGAAGCAGGAGGCTCCTCCCCCCACAGGTCCCCGATGAGCCGCTCGCTCGGCACGACCGCCCCCGGGGCGGCGGCGAGGAGGGTGATCAGGGCTCGCTCCTTGCTCGCCGGGATCGCCAGCCGGACGCCGTCGAGCTCCACCTCGAGGGGCCCGAGGATTCGAAAGAAGGCGGGCGGAGCGGGCGATCGGGACACAGGCTCGGGAGCGTAGCGCGCCGGCACCCCTCCTGGGAAGGGAGTTGCGCCGCGCGCAACGCGCGGGCTACGGCGCTGCAACCGCGTCGCAACGGGTGTCTCCCAGGCTGGGACTGCCCATTCAGGAGAGGAGGACCCAGTGATGCGATCCACGCTGGCCCCGGAGCGTAGCCGCCAGCTCAGGAGCCTCGGGCTGTTCAAGGGATGCACCGATAAGGAGCTCCTACTGGTCAATTCGGTCACGACTGAGATCGAGGCGGCACCGGGCGAGGTGCTCATCGACGAGGGGTCGCCCGGCAGCGAGTCCTTCGTGATCATGACCGGCGAGGCCGTCGTCTCGGTCCAGGGCCGCGAGCTCGCGCGGCTCGGGCCCGGGGAGGTCTTCGGCGAAATGGCCGTGCTGGCCATGACGAAGCGGACGGCAACGGTCACGGCGGCCGCCCCGATGACGGTCCTGGTCCTGGACCGGAGCCAGCTGTTCCGGCTGCTCGACATCGGGTGGTGCGCGCGGGTGATCGCGCGGGGACTGGTCGAGCGTCTCGCCTCGGCCATGGAGCCGACGGAGGTGCCGGTCGCGTGAGCGCGGAGGCGGGGATGACCCGCCGGCGGTTCCTGCGATCCGCCGGCATCGGCGCGGTCGGCCTCTGGGCGGCGCGCGGGACCGGCCTTGCCTCCGCCGCCTCCGCCGCGGCGGGGGCTTCGCCTCCGGAATTCCCCGCCGGCATCGAGGTGTATCGCGAGACGTACGAGAACTGGTCGGGAGATATCCGTGCACCGGACGTGTGGACCTGCGCGCCCCGGACCGCCGCGGACGTCGCCTCGGTGGCGAACTGGGCTTTCCGCAACGGCTTCCGCGTGCGCGCCCGGGGGATGCGCCACGGGTGGTCCCCGCTCACGATCCCGGCGGGTGACAGGCCGCCGCCGCGCGTGATGCTGGTGGACACCACCCGCCACCTGAACGCCATGGGGGCGATCCACGACGATGCCGTCACCGCGCAGGCAGGCGCGAGCATGGGCGCCCTGCTCGAGGGCATGCACGCGGCTGGGCTCGGGTTCACCTCCGTCCCCAGCACCGGGGAGATCACGGTCGGGGGCGTGCTCGCCGTGAACGGCCACGGGAGCGCCGTGCCCGCGCGGGGCGAGCGACGAGACGGCCGGCGTTCCTACGGCTCCCTCAGCAACCGGGTCCGTTGGTTCCGCGCGGTGGTGTGGGAACGGCGCTCGTCTCGGTACGTGCTTCGCTCCTTCGACCGGTCGCATCCCGACGCGGCCGCGTTCCTCACGCATCTGGGGCGAGCCTTCGTCACCGACGTCGCGCTTCGTCCCGAACCGGAGCGGAGCCTGCGATGCGTCAGTCACGTCGACATCCCGGCCGGGGAGCTGCTCGCCATGCCCGGCTCGTCCGCGGCGGCGGGGCGGACGTATCGGCGGCTGGTCGACGAGGCCGGGCGGATCGAGGTCATCTGGTACGCCTTCACGGAGAACCCGTGGGTCAAGGTGTGGAGCGTCGCACCCACGCGCCCGGCATCGGCCCGAATCGTCTCCGGTCCGTACAACTATCCGTTCTCCGACAACATCCCGGCCGAGCTCGGCTCGCTCGCGGACCGCGTCGTGAAGTCGTCGGGATCGCTCACGCCGCAGTTCGGCCGGTCGATGTACGCGGCGACGGTCGCCGGGCTGCAGGCCTTCCGGGCCTACGACCTGTGGGGCGCCTCGAAGGACCTCCTACAGTACGTACGGCCCTCCACGATCCGGGTCGCCGAGTTCGGGTTCGCGGTGGTCACCCGACGATGCGACGTGCAGCGGGTCGTCGCCGAGTTCGCCGCCGAGTACCAGCGCCGCCTGGCCTCCGAGGCGAGCCGGGGACGCTTCCCCGTCAACGTGGGTATCCAGATCCGGTCGACGGGGCTCGACGACCCCGCCGACGTGGCCATCCGCGGCGCGACGGCGCCATCGCTCTCTGCGCTGAGGCCGCGGTCCGACCATCCCGAGTGGGACACGGCGGTGTGGTTCAACGTGTTGACCTTCCCGGAGACGGCAGGCGCGAACGCGTTCTGCACCGGCCTCGAGCGGTGGGCCGCGCGCAACTACACGGGGTCGTACGGATCCGTTCGCCCCGAGTGGTCGAAGGGCTGGGCGTTCACGGACCGGGGAGCGTGGACCGACGCGTCCGCGCTCGGCGAGCGGATCCCCGGCTCGTTCCGGGCGGGTCACGCGGACGGCGAGGGGTGGGACGGCGCTCGCGAGCGGCTCCACCGCCACGACCCCCA
Organism: uncultured Actinomycetes bacterium; assembly: GCA_963742735.1. GTDB lineage: Bacteria > Actinomycetota > UBA4738 > UBA4738 > JBBDTT01 > JBBDTT01. The sequence continues at coordinate 1,553,488 of CAVUMN010000004.1, read as the reverse complement.
CCGCATATTCACGAACCCGCTGCTCGACGCGCTGCTGCGCTAAACGCCCGAAGACGGCTGCTGAGCAGGCTATTCTCACCCCACGGCCCCGGTAGCTCAGGGGATAGAGCGGCTGCCTTCTAAGCAATCCCGAGCAAGCACGGCTGTGTCCCGACCCGCACGAACTCTCTTGGAGGGATTCGGCGCGCTTGGTACTTGGTGACCCTATTGCTCCAAGTTGTGCCGCCTCGCTGCCGCATGGGTGCCGGACTCTGCCTCGCAGGGGATCTTCTGCAGTTGCTGGGGTGAACCCCTAGTCCAGAAGCTGGACCGGCGCTTGATCCCGCGGCCTACGGCCTGCGGGTCTGTCTCGCCTAAGTCGTGCCCGCGGCCATACCTACAGCGGCGCGGCGCTGGATGCACTCACGATCCGTCCGGCACTCGTCGCAGAACCCGTCCTCCTGCGGCGCCGGGTATGGGCACCGCATCCCCTCGACCGCGTAGCACCGGCACGGAGGCCCTCGTCCACGCCGAGAAGCGTACTTCCTGGTGCAGATCCCAGCTACCAGTCCCGAGTCGGTGGCCCGCCTCCACGCCTACTCCACCGATTCAGGGCCGACTCCTCAGTGGCTGCGGTCACATGGCTGGCTCGCGGCTTGCCTGCCGCCTCGAGCGCCGCGACACGCGGCCAGCGGCGCGCTCCTGACGCGCTCCTGCGCCGAGATAGTCATTGCGGCTCCTCCGGCACCTCGACGACCTGAAGCCCGTCGATCAGGCCCTCGCCCGCCCACCCCCTGAACGTCCGGAGCTGCTCCGCCTGGTAGAGGAAGGCCGAGGTTCAATCTTTCCCGTCGATGAACTCCAGGGGCATCACGCCGATCTCGTGACCGTCGCGCCCGCGCCACTCCTCGGGGCCGCGCTCGACGCTCTGAAAGATCCAGCCGATCTGCACGGGCTCGCCCTGGGAGTCGGCAGTCATGAGCGGGACCTCGCTCGCCGGCCCGAGCTGCCCCCCCGATGAACCGCAGCCAATCCTCCGGTTCGACCTGTGCCGGGCACGGCCACTCCACCACCTCGCCAGCCTGACCGTCCGGTCCGAACAGGAACAGGCGGAAGGAGTACCTCCAGGACATCTCCATCCGGTCCCCTTACTCCAGCCGGTCTCCTTCATCGCGGGGCGCTGGCGCGCCCCACTCGTGACCGCAAGCCGCGCACGACCGGGTGGGGTGGTCGGGCCCAGCCTTCATCAACGTAGTTCGGCTTCGCCATTTCGGTGATGGATTGCGCTCGACTGGATGGAGCCGTCTTCCGATGAGCTTTCCATCACGGGGCGACAGTCCAGGGCCCCGACATAGACTCGGCTGGGTGCCGGCCTGTCCGAGTTGCACGAGGGAGAACCCCGAGGGGTTCGAGTACTGCGGCTTCTGCGCGAGCCCGCTGACCGATGCGCGGCCCACCCCCACCGAGGAGCGCAAGATCGTCACCGTCCTGTTCTGCGACCTGGTCGGGTTCACCGCCGCCTCGGACAACGCCGATCCGGAGGACGTCCGCGCCCGGATCCGGCCCTACCACGCCCGCCTGCGTCACGAGATCGAGACCTACGGCGGGACCGTGGAGAAGTTCATCGGCGACGCCGTCATGGCGGTGTTCGGCGCGCCGGTCGCCCACGAGGACGACCCGGAGCGGGCGGTCAAGGCCGGCCTGCGGATCCTCGAGGCCATCACGGACCTGAACGAGACCGATGCAGGCCTGGACCTCCAGGTCCGCGTCGGCATCGAGACCGGCGAGGCGGTGGTGTCCCTCGACGCGCGCCTCGAGGAGGGCGAGGGGATGGTCACCGGCGACGTCGTCAACACCGCCTCCCGGCTGCAGGGGGCCGCGCCCGTGGGCGGGGTCGGCGTGGGCGAGGGGACGTACGCGGCCACGAAGGCGGTCTTCGATTACGACCCGCTCGAGCCCGTCACCTTGAAGGGGAAGGCAGACCCGGTCCCGATCTTCCACGCGAAGGCGGCCCTGTCCCGTTTCGGCACCGACATCACCCGCTCGCTCTCCACCCCGCTCGTCGGCCGGGAGCTCGAGCGAGACCTGCTCACCGGGACGTTCGAGCGATCCGTCCGCGACGCGTCGGTCCAGCTCGTGACGATCGTGGGCGAGCCGGGCGTCGGCAAGTCTCGCCTGGTCGCGGAGATGCTCGGGTTCGTGCAGGAGTGGCCGGACCTGATCCGGTGGCGCCAGGGCCGCTGCCTCCCGTACGGCGAGGGCGTCACGTTCTGGGCCCTCGGAGAGATCGTCAAGGCGGAGGCGGGGATCCTGGAGACCGACTCGACCGACGTCGCCGCGTCGAAGGTCGAGGCGCTGATCTCCGACGCGCACCCCGATGCGCCGTGGCTCCGCCAGCGTCTTCGGCCCCTGGTGGGCCTGGAGGCTCCCTCGGCGGGTCGGGAGGAGAACTTCGCGGCGTGGCGGGTCTTTCTCGAGGCCCTGGCGGAGGCCCGCCCGTCGGTGTTCGTCTTCGAGGACCTCCACTGGGCCGACGACGCCCTGCTGGCGTTCCTGGAGCATCTGGCCGACTACGCGGAGGGCGTGCCCATGTTCGTCCTCGGCACCACACGCCCCGAGCTGTTCGAGCGAGCCCCCGGCTTCGCCCAGGCCGCCCGGAACTCAAACCGGATCGGCCTGTTCCCGCTCACCGAGCCGGAGATGGCGCGCCTGATCGCGAACCTGTTGGAGTCGGCCGTCCTGCCCGCGGAGGTGCAGGACGCGATCGTGGTCCGTGCCGGCGGAAACCCCCTCTACGCCGAGGAGTTCGTGCGCCTGTTGAAGGACACGGGCATCCTGGCACGCCACGGGCGGACATGGACGATCGATCCCCAGGCCGAGATCCCCCTGCCCTCGGGCGTTCAGGGCCTCATCGCCGCCCGCCTGGACACGGTGGCCCCCGAGCGCAAGGGGCTGCTGCAGGACGCCGCCGTGGTGGGCAAGGTCTTCTGGGCCGAGACGGTGACCGCCATGGGCGAACGGAATCCGAAGGAGGTGGCGGCGGCCCTGCACGAGCTGTCCCGAAAGGAGCTCATCCGGCCGGTGCGGGCGTCCTCGATGGAGGGGCAGGCCGAGTTCAGCTTCCTCCACGCCCTGATCCGCGATGTCTGCTACGCCCAGATCCCCCGGGCGTCGCGGGCGGACCGGCACCGGCGGGCCGCGACCTGGATCGAGGCCGTCTCCGGCGAGCGGGTCGAGGACCACGCCGAGATCCTGGCCGTCCATTACTCGACCGCGCTCGAGCTCGCCTCGGCCGGGAGGGACGCCGCCACCGAGGATCTGCAGGACAAGGCCCTGCGGTATCTGACGCTCGCGGGGGACCGGGCTTTGGGTATCGACGTCGAGGCCGCGGAACGCCACTTCGCCCGGGCGCTCACCATGGCGCCGCAGGGACATCCCGAGCGCCCGGAGATCCTCCTCCGCCACGGCGACTCCCTCAGCCAGCGGGGCCGGCATGCCGAGGCGGATGGAGCGTTCGAGCAGGCCATCGAGGGGTACCGCGCCCGAGGGGACGTCCGGGCGATGGCCGTCGCGATGAGCCGGCACGGCCTGGTGCTGTGGCGCATGGGGGATCCCCGCAACCGGGCGGTCTCGGCGGAAGCGATCACGACGCTGGAGCCGCTCGGCCCCTCCCCCGAGCTGGTCCAGGTGCTGACGGAGATGTCCGGCGACACCATGATGGCGACGGAGTTCGCCCAGGCCATGGCCTACGCGGACCGGGCCATCGCGATGTCGGCGGACCTCGGACTCCCCGAGCCCGCCCGGGCCCACGGGTTCCGCGGCGCCACCCGCATCGCCCTCGGCGACGTCGGAGGCGTCGAGGAGATGCGCCGGGCGACCGATGTCGCGAATGCCCAGGGCCTGGGGCGGGAGGTCGCGCTGCAGCAGCTCAACCTGGCCGAGGCGATCGCCCCCATCGAGGGACCGCGGACGTCCCTCGAGGCGATGCGGAAGGGGATCGGATTCGCCCAGCGGCGAGGGATCGAGGAGTTCGTCACCGCGTTCGGGGGCGGGGCCGTCGCCGCCCTCGCCGAGCTCGGCTCGTACGAGGAGGCGCTGGCCACGGCCGAGGAGCTCGTGCCCCGTCTCGAGGCCGGCGGCGACGTGTGGCTTCTCGTCTGGATGCGATCGGTCCAGGCACGGATCCTGGTGCGGCGCGGCGAGCACGCCGCGGCGGAGCCGCTGGCGGCCTGGCTGGCGGAGCGTGGCCGGGCGATGGCGCAGACCCAGACGCTGGCCCACGTGCTGCTCGCCGCCGCCGCGGTTCGCTCGAGCCTGGGGGATGCCGCCGCCGTCGTCACCCTGCTCGCGGAGCTCGCTTCGGTACCGAACATCGCGGCCGACCTCCAGTACGCGTGGGGCCTCGCCGACGCGGTCCGTATGGCGCTCGCGGCGGGGGATCTCGAGCTGGCGCTTCGCCTGCAGGAGGGGGTCGAGCCCGTTCATCCGCTGCGCGAGCATGTCCTGGTCACCACCGGGGCTTTGCTCGCCGAGCATCGGGGCGAGCACGCGTCCGCGGCGGATCGATTCGCCGACGCGGACGAACGATGGAAGGCGTTCGAGTCGCCCTGGGAGCGGGCCCACGCGCTCTTCGGTCGGGGGCGATGCCTGCTGGTCCTCGGCCAGGCCGCGGAGGCGGCGGGCGCGCTTCGCGAAGCTCGCGAGGTCTTTGCCTCGCTCGGCGCGAGGCCGTCGGTGGCTCAGGTCGACGCGGTGCTGGCGACGGTCACGGCCCGGACGTCATAGCCAGGCCGGGACATCCGCCTCAGGGCGTTGTCGTGGGCGCGGGGACGGCCGGATCGGCGGGCTCGACGAGGTGCCGACGAACGGTCACCTCCTCGGCGGCGACGTCGAGCTCGACCGTGTCGTACGCGACGGCTCGGCCGTCCTCGATGTAGATCACCTGAACGGCCAGGACGTGCGCGTGCTCCAGGAGAAGGGTTCGAACAGCCCTCCGCCCGACGCGGCCCCTCCGCGAAGGAAGGTCGTGCCCCCGAGAGACACCTCGCGCTGATGGTGGAAGTGTCCGCTCACCACGAGAGGGACCAGCCCCGCCGAGCGCTCGGCCATCCGGTCGTCATCGACCGCCACGATGTCCGGCGCCTTGGAGAACCAGCCCAGCCGCTCGGCGAGGGCGTCGCCCGCCGCGGCCACCCGTGCCTCGAAGTCGGCGTCCTCGATGGTCCCCTCGGAGAACCGTTCCACCGGGTGGGGCGCGCCGTAGATCCGAAGTCCGCGACTTCGCGTCCACCCTCGCCCTGACCCACGGGAGGTCTCTCGACCAGGTCGCCCGCATGCTCGGGCACGCCGACGTCGCCACGACCGTGCGCTTTTACTCGCGCGCCCTCGAGAGCGCAGAGCGAAAGACTGACGCGGAGCTGGACAGCGTGTTCCGGGAGGCCGAGGCGGAAGCCGATGCCCCCTAATTGCCACATCGCTCGCCCGCGAGCAATGTGGAAGGGGCCGTCCCCACCTCCGAAAACAGCCCCTGACCACGCTATTCTTGGTTCATCGGCCCCGGTAGCTCAGGGGATAGAGCGGCTGCCTTCTAAGCAGCGGGTCGGGGGTTCGAATCCTCCCAGGGGCACGAACTCCCACCTTGGCTGTCGCTATTCGAACCCACCGGCCAGTAGGGTCCACTACGGACGGCCTGCCAGGTCAGTACCGGTGGCTGGCGCCCCGTCGGCGAAGATGCGCGAGAAACCAAGCGGCGCCGTGAAACCGGCGTCTGCCGGCTCGTTGGACGACTCGCCATTCTGGCCCGCGGAAACCATGCCTGCCCGGTTGCGAGCTACACTGCGAACCACGAGCAAGTCAATCCAGCCTCTTAGATTCTGTCTGTGGCATCGTGGTGCCAACCAGGCACGCGCACTACCTGAACCGCAGCGCCGCTCGCGTCAGCTGACGTCGGAGGCGATCCGGGAGAGCGTCTCCTTGTCGAACTCGCCGATCACTTGGACGAATACCATGTCAGAGATGGCGAGGCGTATGGATCCTGCTCGCATCCCGCCCTGATCATCCGGCCGTCCGGGCGCGAATACAGCGGGGCGGCCGTTGATCTCGACCAAGTAGTCTGACGCCGTGCCGCCCCGGCCCTTGGCGTGAAACTCGGCCAAAGCCGTGATCGCCTCATCAATCGTGTCGATCGTATCCAGGGCAGCTACCTCACCCTCGCTGCTGTAGAACCCGGGCGGATGGCCACCAGGCCTGAACTGAAAAACAGTCACGAAAACCCTGCTGTCGTAGGCAATGGCGACTCGCGGACCGGCTGGTGGGCCCTCGAACCACACGTGAGCGATCCGTCCGTCTGACGCCATCGCATCGTCCCGCGGTCGCGACAGGGCAAACGGCAACTTTTCCTGTGCCTGGGACAGGCTCATTTCCCTACCGCTCGGGAACGGGTTGCCATCCACTCCACGAGCTTCAGGGATGTCGAGCCCTGCGACCGGCGGGGCCACTCTCTTGGGAGCCACATTCTCGGAGTCGGAGCCGGTAAGGCTGATTGCTACGCCCACAGCGAAGAACATCGCGGCGACAAGCGGAACGATCAGGCGACGTCGATTGCTCACGGCAGCCCCGATCCCAGGCAGAGGTGATCGTTGAAGAGCGGGCTGATTCGGACGTCATCTGGCCCGCCGGGGCCGTTCACGACGTCCCAGTCGAGGTCGTTATCCGTAATGCACCCCTTTGAATCCCAATAGGTCCACCCGGCGCCAGTCTGGAACTGCATGGAGTCAAAATCCCCACGCATTTGGTCGAGGCTTCCATCACGCTCCGTGCTCAAGGTAGGCACGCCTGTCGTGAATTCGCCGCCCGTATCGACAACGAGCTGAAGATTGCTGTCGAGGAAGATGTTGAAGGTGCTGTTGTTATCCGGGTTACTGATGGCGAAGTCGTGTGTCCCGGCTGAGATCGATGGACGGGTCGCGAACGGACCGTCCGGGAAGCATGTGGGAGTGTCATCAATCGCCAGGACGATAAGGCGTCGAGGAACAAGTGTTTCCGTAGCGGATGAGCACGTTGGGGTGTAGGCGGTGCTCCACTCTGACCAGCCGAACTCTAGGGCATCAGTCGGGAAGAAGTCGTGGAAGAGCTGGATACTCTCCACTTGGTTACAGCTGACAACGTTGTTGTAGACCTCCATGCCATCAGGCAGTTCCACACGATTCCCGCGATTCTGGGGCCAGATTCCTCCACTCTTTCGCCCGTAGAACACCTGCAGACCAACCTCATCACAAGGGCTCGTTTGCGCCCGAGCATCGATCGCCAGTCCCCAGTAACCGAGCGAGGCGAGGAAGACGACCAATACAAGCGAGGATGCGAGATTCGCAGGAATGAACCGCCGAAGCTGCATTGCTATTCAGCCCTTCACCGTGACCAAGACAGCCTACGCCTTGGGGGGGGGCTGGCGTCAAGACCCGAGAGCAGCCCGGCGCCAGGGCTTAGGGCCCGATCACGAAGCGACCCACTCAGCACACTGTCTCCGTGAGCGAACGCCGACCTGAGCTCGCTCAGGGCTCACCGTGCGGCAGGAAGAGCCGATGGAGCTGGTCCACCTGCCGCTGGACATCGGGGTTCGAATAAGCTCCTGCCAGGGGCACCAGCACGAGCGCGTGAGAGCATGATCGCCGTGGACGACGCCGACGCGCTGCGGGACGATGTCGCCGATCACTACTCCCGCTCGGCCGAGCGCTACGCCACGTTCGAGAACGCCCGGAGTCGCGAACAGGCCGGGCCACTGCTCGACGCCCTCCCCCTCGCGGGCGCCGCGCGCGTCCTCGACGTGGGGACGGGTCCGGGCACCCAGCTTCCCGAGCTGACCGCGAGGAGCCCCGGGGCGCTGGTCGTCGGGGTCGATGCCTCCCAGGGCGCCCTGGGCCGCGCGCGGCTGGAGGTACCGAACCCCCTCGCCGTGATGGATTCGAACCGGCTGGCGCTGGCGAGCGACGCCTTCGACGTCGTCACGTTCTCGTTCTCGCTCTTCCACCTCCCGGAGCCCGCGGCGGGGCTGCGCCAGGCCGCCCTGGTCCTGAGGCCGGGCGGCGTGGTCGGCATCCTCACCCACGACGCCCGGGCCGCGAACGAGCCGGCGGCGGCCTCCGCGCGCGTCGAGTCGATCCTGGAAAAGCTCGGGGACCGGGTGCGCCCGCTGCCGCCGGTGAAGGAACGGGCGACCGAGGAGGACGTGCACGCGCTGCTCGAGACGGCCGGCTTCGCCTCCGTGCGGACGTGGACGTGGGGGCAGGAGATCGTGATCGATCCGGAGGGAGCCGAGCTGCTGGCGCGGGCGCGTGCCCGAGCCCCTGACATGGCCCCCGGCGCGTGGTCCGCCCTGGAGGACGAGGTGCGCGACGCCCTGGCCACCCTTTCGCCCAGCGACTTCCGGTACCGACTGGCCTTCGTGTACGCGCTGGGTACCCGTGCCGAACCGTAGCTAGAGTTCGAAGAGGGACGTGCAGTCGTCCAACAGTTCCAGCCCGTCGCCGCCGAGGCGCGCCGAGAACACGGCATTGCACCTGGAGCACATCACCACGTGCTCGCGGATGCCTCGGTCATGCGCGAGCCGATATCCCTCCTCGTAGTGGATCACCGTCCCGCATCGCCGGCATGGCGCCTCCCGGTTCCTGAGGCCCTCGGTGATCCGGAGCAGGGCCGCCGCTCCGGGCGAGATCCCCCCGGGCGGCGCCGGCTCGGGGGCGGGTGGTGGCGGCGGGGCCGGCTCGGGCTCGGGTGGCGGGACTGGTTCCGGCTGGGGCGGCGGGGTGGTCTCCGGCCGCGGTGGCGGCGGCACGGGCTCCGGCTGCGGTGGCGGCGGCACGGGCTCCGGCTGGGGCGGCGACGGCGCCGGGGCGGGTTCCGATTGGGCCTCGGCGAGCGAAGCCGTTGATGCCCCGGCGGCGGCGAGCAGCGCTCGCACCGACTCGATCAGTGCGAGGAGCCTGGCCTCCACCAGAGTGGTTGGCTCGATGAACCCCGTCGATGCGACGCCCCGCAGGAGCGCCTCGTCGCGCGCGATCGCGGCCATCGCCCATTCCGCCTCCGGCCCGCCCAGACGCCTCAGGGCCTCGACCGTCTTCATCGCCAATCCCGCGCCCGCGGTGGCGGCGGCGAGGGCACGGTCCAGATCCCGGGGCGGAGGCTCCTGGCGCGCTTGCGCCAGGACGGTGCCGATGCCCTTGACGTTCGGCTGGAGCTGCTCGATCAGGGGCGTCACGGCCCGCGAATCACCCAGCTCGCCGAGGGCCTCCGTGGCCGCCACCCGGGCCTCCACGCCCCCGAGCTTCTCCCGGACGACCCGGATGAGCTCGTCGACGTCGCCGGCCTGCCGCATCGACTCGATCACACTCGAGGCGCCGCCCGGCGGAGGTGGAGCGGGGGGAGCCGCAGCCTCGGCCGGGGCGTTCCGCTTCCTGAACCAGCCCATGGCGGCTCCATCGTGATGCACCCACGCGGGACGGACAAGGCGGCTCCACGAGGGACCCCCGGGGGCGGGCCGCCGGCGCGCATACTGCGACCGAGAACGCACGCAATCGGAGGTGGCCCATGAGCCCGCGAACGGTGACGATCCGATCACGCTGTCGCTCGCGACGTCCGCGTGCGCGAGGGATCCGGTCACGGCCCCGGAGCCCGGGGCATCCACGCCCATGGTCGAATCGCCCTCGCCCTCGCCCTCGCCCTCGCCCTCGCCCTCGCCCTCGCCCGGTCCGGCGAAGCTCGGCCGCATGCTCGACCCGGCCGACCTGCCGGCGCTCCCCCGCGTCGGGCTCGCCATCGAGGTCATGGACGCGCTGGTCCTGGTGCGGCTCGACGGCACCGTGATCAGGCATCTCCGCGGGTACTCCATCGACTACGGGACCGGCGGGTACATCCCGGCACCCGGGCCGGTTCTTCTGGTCGGGCCCGGCAGACGCAGAGCCGTCCTGGATGCGGCCCACGGTGCGTTGACGGACACCGAAGGCATCCGCATCCCACTCGCCTTCGGAGCCGAGATCATCATGCTCGGCGGCCACGAGGCCTCCATGGAGCGAGACGGAGTGGTCCTGGCGCACAAGCGCCGAAACGACTTCCTGAACCTCTCGCAGCACCGAGACCTCATCTCGCTCGAGAGCTATGTGGAGGACCCCGAGGGCAGCATCGGCGTGGCGGACAGCCGCGTGATCGACGTTCGGACCGGAGAGAGTCGCGATGTCCCGGACGGCTGCTTCGCGACCGACCGCGTGAGCGACGCCGTGATCCTCACCTGCCGCGGACTGTCGACGAGGGGTCCCGCGTCGCGCCTCCTGTCGCTCGCCCCCGACGGGACCACCCGCACGCTCGTCCGCGCGGGCGGACGGGGCGGCGGCCACTGGCGGTTCGCCTACGCCTCGCCGGACGGCTCGACCCTCCTGGCGCAGTGGTCGGGCGAATGCGAGGTCCCCACGGCGTTCCGCGTGCCCATCGAGGGAGGGGACCCGGTGACGCTGACCGGCGAATCCCTCGCCGAGGCGCCGAACTCGACGGCCCTCGGGTGGAGCCCGGACGGCCGGGCGATCGCCTACCTTCCGGCCGATCCCGGTTGCGGGTCGGGGATCCCGGTGTCCGGCATCTACCTGGTGGCCGCGGACGGGACCCCCGAGCTCGTCTACGGCCCCATGTCCGACACCTGGGGCGGGGCCGTCTGGACGGCCGTCGAGGCCTGATTCACTCGGCGCGGGCGAAGATCTCCCGGGTCGCCTGGTCGATCAAGCGGGCCGCCTCTTCCTCGTCGCCGGTCTCGTAGAACGCCGTCTCCAGGATGGGGTTGACCGCGTCCTCGATCTCCGGCCACGTCGAGACGTTCGGCACCCGACGGATCACCGGGATCGTGTCCAGGAACACCTGCGAGCTCCTCGGGGAGACCGAGGGGTCCAGGAATGCGTCCGACTCGGCGACGTCCTTCAGCGAGGGGACGGTGCGCCCGACCGCCGACGTGATCCGCTGTCCCTCCGGCCCCAGGGCGAACTCCATGAACGCCCACGCGGCGTCCTTGTTCTCCGAGGCCTTCGTCATGCAGTACGCGTCGGAGTGCAGGATCCCCGCCGGCTCGCCGAGGACCGGGATCGGCGCCACGTCCCACTCGAAGTCGGTGATCGTCCGGAAGGCAGGCGTCGAGCGGCGCGACGACATGACCATGGCCGTCGTGCCGTTCTGGAAGCGCGCCTCGTTGTCCTCCGACTCGATCTCCTCCTCGTTCGGGACCACCAGGTGCACCCGTCGCAGGTCGACGAACTTCTGGAAGGCCTCCTGCGCCTCCGGCGTGTCCAGGGTGAACCGCGTGGGGGCTGCCTGGTCATCGACGACCTCTCCCCCGTTCGACCACACGAACGGCGCCAGCCGGATGATCTCGGGATCGACGCCCAGCCCGTACTGGTCGACCGTCCCGTCGTTCCCGCGATCGATGGTCAGCGACTGCGCCGCGGCGACCATGTCGTCCCAGGTCCACCCCGCCTGCGGACGCACCACGCCGGCGTCCTCGAACAGGTCCTGGTTGTAGTAGACGACCAGGCTGGAGACGTTCTGGGGAAGGCACGTCAGCGTCCCATCGAACGTGAACGCCTCCATCGGAGGCTCGTAGAAGTCCTCCACGGAGACCACGTCGGAACCCTCGACGTAGGGCTCGATCGGCTCGAGCACCTGCCGCGCGGCGAACTGCGCATAGAAGCGGTAGTTCAGCAGGAACAGGTCCGGCGGCTCGCCGGCGGAGAACGAGGTCGAGAGGCGGGCGATCAGGTCGCCGCGGTCGCTGGCCTCGACCAGGTTTACGGTGACGTTCGGCTGGACCGCCTTGAACCCGTCGATGGCGTTGCGGAACGCCTGGAGCTCCTCGGGGTCCCCGAACACCATGAAGCTGACCTCGCCGGAGAGATTCCCGGCCGTGGGGCTGGCCGTCGGCTCGCCGCCGTCGCAGGCCGAGGCGAGCAGCGCGAAGGCCGCAAACAAGAGAACGGATCGGCTGCGCATGGCCGGGGACTCTAGCCGGGAAGCGCGGGAGGATGCCCGGTCCGCTCTCCTACAATGGAGGCGCAGCACCCACATGGTGGCCGTAGCTCAATTGGTTAGAGCGCCGGGTTGTGGTCCCGGAGGCTGGGGGTTCAAGTCCCCTCGGTCACCCTCTTGCTCCGCGAACCGTCGCGCGGGCGGCGTTTCGTATACTCGCGCGGGCCCTTAGCTCAGTCTGGTCAGAGCGATGGACTCTTAATCCATGCGTCACAGGTTCGAATCCTGTAGGGCCCACTCGTACCTGTCGTGTTCCGGGTGATGCTGGACGTTCCGGCGTCACCTGATCCTGGACACGGCTTCGGCTGATCCTTGACACCTGTTTCGGGTGATCCTTGACGGTGGCTTCGGCTGATGCTTGACGTCGCGCCGCAGTGGTTTCTCCTTGTTGGAGTCGACGAGGAGGAGGTACGGCGGTGCTGGTGGAGCTCAGCGTCATGGAGCAGCGGTACCAGGCGGTCCTGGCGGTGGTCCAGGATGGATGGACGGTCGTGGAGGTCGCTCGACGCCTCGGTGTCTCGAGGCAGAGCGTCCACGCTTGGATCGCCCGCTATCAGCCGACTACAAAGCGTCAAGCATCAGGTGGCACTTGACAGGGCCCACTCGTACCCCCACCCACGCGACCAGTGACATGATTCGGGCTGCTCGCGATCGGCCGTGTCGACCGAGGGGGGACGCAGATGGCGAACGATCTGGATCTGGAGGGACTTCGCGGAACGCTGACGGGCCAGGCGATCGGGCCCGAGGATGCCGACTACGAGGACGCCCGCCGGGTCTGGAACGGCGTCATCGACAAGCGCCCGGCCGTGGTCGTCCGGTGCGCGAGCGTCCAGGACGTCGTCGCGGCGGTCGGCTTCGCGCGAGACCACGATCTTCCCGTAACCGTCCGGGGCGGCGGGCACAACGTCGCCGGACTGGCCGTGGCGGACGACGCCCTGGTCATCGACCTGTCCTCCATGAACGAGGTCAGCGTCGATGCCGATCGGAAGCTCGCCCGCGCGGGCGGCGGGTCGAAGCTCGCCGACGTCGACCGGGCCACCCAGGCCCACGGCCTGGCCACCCCCTTGGGCCTGCAGTCGGAGACCGGCATCGCCGGGATCACCCTGGGCGGGGGCATGGGCTGGCTCCGGCGCAAGTACGGCCTGAGCTGCGACAACCTCACCTCCGCCGAGGTCGTCACGGCGGACGGGCAGGTGCTGACCGCGAGCGAGGACGAGAACGCCGACCTGTTCTGGGGCCTGCGCGGCGGCGGGGGCGGACTCGGCGTCGTCACCACCTTCGAGTACCGCCTCCACCCGGTGGGGCCGGAGGTGGCGGTCGCCGGCCTCTTCTACCCCGGCGCGATGGCCGCGGAGGTCTTTCGCGCGGTGGACGAGTTCACGCAGAACGCACCGGAGGACCTCAGCCCATTGGCGTTCTTCGGCGCGATCCCGGCCGGCGACCCGTTCCCGGCCGAGCATCACGGCGCGCCGGCCGTCATCTGCGCCGCGGTCTACCCCGGCGACCCCGCCGAGGGCGAGAAGCTCGTCCAGCCGCTGCGCGAGCTGGGCGAGCCGATCATGGACATCACCGGCCGTATGCCCTACGTCCAGCTCCAGTCGCTGTTCGACGAGGACTACCCGGACGGCCGCCGCTACTACTGGAAGTCGATCCACCTGGACGCGCTCACCGACGAGGTCATCGACCGGCTGGTGGCGCACTGTGAGGCGGCGCCCTCGAAGCTCTCGACGCTCGACATCTGGTACCAGGGCGGCGCCATGACCCGCGTCGGCGCGACCGACACCGCGTTCGGCGATCGGAGCTCGCCCATCCTCATCGGCGCGGAGGGCAACTGGGAGGCCCCGGCCGACGACGATGCGAACATCGCGTGGGTCCGGGGGATCGTCGAGGACATGGACCGGTTCCCGGGCGGCGGCACCTACCTGAACTTCCCCGGCTTCCTGGAGGAGGGCGAGAACCTGCTCCGCGACTCCTACGGCCAGAACTACGAGCGGCTGCAGACCGTCAAGCAGACCTACGACCCCGCGAACCTGTTCCAGGGCAACCGGATGGTCCGGCCCGGGTAGACCGTCAGCCGGCGGTCTCGTCCAGGTCCTGGCCGAGCTGGGCCGCCCACTCCGCGTTGGCCTGCGCGAACCGGCGCTTGACCTCGTCCAGGTCGTAGGGCTGCTCCACCAGCGTGTCGGGATCCCACTGACTGCGCGGCTGGTTCAAGAAGTCACCCCCGTAGACGTGGACGGCCCCGGTGAACCGTCGTTCCGGATTGGCCACGGAGTGGATGGCGTCGGTCCCCAGGGCCAGCACGTCGGAGTCGCGGATCGTCCGGCCGCCGGCCGGGACGATGTGCTCGGGGCCGCGGCGGAACAGCACGTTGTCCTCGGCGCCGCCGTAGATCCCGATCACCGCCCACATCCGGTGGTCGTGGGGGTACAGGTGCATCCCGGGCGCCCAGATGGCGTTGAGGACCGTCAGCTCCGGCGAGTTGTACAGGAAGTCGAGGCCGCCCTCGGGCTTGCCGAGCACGTCGGCGACCGGGTCCGGCTTCTCCAACGTTCGGATCAGGACCTCGCGGACGGCCCGCTGGGGATCGGGGTCGGCGAGAGCTTCCTGGCAGTCGGCGATCAGCGTGTCGATTTCGAACATCTCGCCTCCTTCCTGCTACCCATCTTGGGCCTCCTCCCGGGCGTAGGACAACACCTGCTCCAGCGGCATCGCGCGGCCCTCCTCCCACGCCGCGTTCACCGCGGCCTCGCCCAGGACCTCGCGGGCCTCCACCCGCGGATCCGGGATGTCGATGAGCGACGGAGGGGCCTCGCCGCCCACCACCTCCTTGAGCGCCGAGGCCGCACCGCCGAGCCGCACCGCGCGGACATGGTCACCGTGGATCGCGGCCTGGGCGCCCAGGTTCTCGAAGATCACGGCCATGCCCGTCTGGTTCCCGATGTTCTCGTCGTGGTCGAGCGCCTCGAGGAACACCGCCCGCGACCTGGCCATGTCCCCCTGGGCGAACGCGACCCGCCCCACCGCGTACAGGGCGATCGTGCCTCCGAACCGGTCTCCTCGGGCGCGATGGGTCTGCAGAGACTCATCGGTCAGGGCCTGCGCCTTGTCGAGGTCTCCCATGAGCCTGGCCCCGATCCCGAGGAGGAACAGGCAGTCGCCCGCCACCCGGTCGAACCCGAGCTCGCGGCTCCGCGCGAGCGACTCCTCGGCCAGCGCGATCGCCTCTTCGAAATCGCCCTCGGCCGCCTTCACGTAGGCCATGTTGTAGAGCGCCTCGGCCTCGGCTTCCCGGTCACCCAGGTCCCTCGCCAGCACCAGGGACCCCTCATACGCCTGGCGGATTCCGTCCAGGTCCTGCTGCCAGTAGGCCAGGCCCCCGAGGGCGGTCAGCGCGGCCCACCGCTCGGTGGTCGGCTCCTCGGCGCCGGGAAGGGCCAGCACCTCCTCCAGCCACCGGCGCCCCTCGGCCAGGTGGGCGTGCAGGTGCCAGAACCGCCACAGCGCCGCCGCGAACCGGAGCCCCTCGAGCGTCCGCCGGTCGTCGGCCGCCCACCGCAGGGCCCCCCGGAGGTTGTCGTGCTCCTCCTCGAGCTCGTCGAGCCACCGGCGCTGGTCGGCCAGGCGAAGCTGCGGCTCCGCGGCGACCGCCCGTTCGAGGAAGTACCGGAAATGGCGGTCGCGTACCGCGCCTCCCTCCTCCGCCTCCTCGAGCCGCTCGCGGGCGAACTCGCGGATGGTCTCCAACATCCCGAACCGGCTCCCGCCCGAGGCGGACGGCACCCGGATGACCAGGCTCTTGTCGATCAGGGAGCCGAGGACCTCCAACGCGTCGCCCCCCAGATCCGCACCGGCCACCGCCTCGGCCGCCTCCAGCGTCCAGCCACCGGCGAACACCGCCAGGCGCCGGAAGAGGACCCGCTCGGACTCGTCGAGCAGGTCGTGGCTCCACGCGATGGCCTCGCGGAGCGTGCGCTGCCGCGCCGGCAGGTCGACGGGCCCGCCCGCCAGGAGCTCCAGCCGGGATCCCAGCCGCTCCAGGATTGCCCCCGGGGACAGGAGCTTCACCCTCGAGGCCGCAAGCTCGATGGCCAGGGGGAGTCCGTCGAGGCGCCGGCAGATCTCGGCGATCGCCGGCGCGTTGGCCTCGGTTCGCTCGAACGCCGGGTCCACGGCCGCGGCCCGTTGGACGAACAGTCCCACGGCCTCGGACTCGGCCAGCGGCGGCACGGCGAGCTCCTGCTCGCCCGCCACGTGCAACGGCTCGCGGCTGGTCGCCAGCACGCGCAGCTGCGGCGCCGCGTCGAGCAGGTCACCCACCACCGGGGCCGCGCCCAGGACCTGCTCGAAGTTGTCGAGCACCAGGAGCATCTCCCGGTCTCGGACGTGCTCGCGCAGGATGTCCAGGATCGGGCGGGCTCCCTCGGAGCGAACCCCCACCGTGCCCGCGATGGCCGAGGGGACCAACAGGGGGTCGGTGATCGCCTCGAGCTGCACGAAGAACACCCCGCCCGGATAGTCGTCCAGGAGCTCGCGGGCGGCCTGCAGGGACAGCCGGGTCTTGCCGCTTCCCCCCGGGCCGGTGAGGGTCAGCAGCCCGGGGCCCTTCAGGAGCTCGCGGACCCGCGCCACCTCCTGCTCGCGGCCGATGAACGCGGTGCGCTGAACGGGCAGGTTGGTCGGCGTTCCGAGCGACCGGATCGGGGGGAACTCGGCGGGCAGCCCCTCGATCGCGAGCTGAAAGATCTGCTCGGGACGCGCCAGGTCCTTCAGGCGGTGCGCCCCGAGGCTCTGGACGCCGACGCCGGCCGGCAGGTCGTGCTCGGCTACCGAACGGGTGGCCTCCGAGAGCAGGACCTGCCCCCCGTGGGCGGCGGAGGCGATCCTGGCGGCGCGGTGCACGTCGAGGCCGAGGTAGTCGTCCCCGCCGAGCGTCCCCTCGCCGGTGTGCATGCCCATCCGCACCCGCACCTCGTGGTCGGCCGGCCATTCGTGGCCCGCCAGCGCCCGCTGGGCCGCCGCGGTGGCGGCCACGGCCGCCGCCGGGCGGTCGAAGACGGCGAAGAAGGAGTCGCCCTCGGTGCGCAGGTCGATCCCGCCGGCCCGGCGGATGGCGTCGCGCATCAGCCGGTGGTGGTCCTCGAGCACGGGCTGCCAGCGGTCGCCGAGTGCCTGGAGCAGCTTGGTCGAGCCCTCGATGTCGGTGAAGAGGAAGGTGACGGTTCCGGTAGGGAGCTCTGTCATGGCCGGCTAGGGGTTGCGGCCCTCTCGGAGCATCCCGATCGACTTCTCGATGCGACGCGCGCGGGTCTCCGGCGTCTTGGCGCCCTCGATCGAGAGCACGTGCCAGCTCTTGCGGCTGTACGAGAGGCCGTCGAAGAACCCCTTCGCCTTCGCGTCGGCCTTCAGGGCCTTCGCCAGGTCGGGTGGCACGGTCACCTCGCGGGGCGCGGTGTCGAGCTCCAGGTCCACGTCGACCCGGTCGCCGGCCGCGATCCCGGCGGCCGCCCGCACCTCCGCGCTGATCCCGAGCATGAACGTGCCGCCCATGACCGCCACGGTGCTCCGGTACGTGTGGCCGTTGATCGTCACGCGGACCGCCGGCCGCTTGCCGGAGCCCAGGCCCTCGACCACCTTCGCGGGGACCTCCACGCCGGTGGCGGTCCTTCCGGAGAGCAGGACCTTCGTCCGGAATCGCATGCCCGCCATGCTACCCGCCGTCCTCACGACCGGAATTGACTCGTTCTGGCTAGTCCTCATCGGCCCGCCGAGCCTGTTGGAGGCCTCCCCGCGTGCCGATACCCCAAGGCGAACCCCATGCGACAGGCCGTGGAGATCCTCGAGGTCGCCGGTGGAGCAGCGTTCCTGCTGCTCGCCCTGGTGAACGTCGCCGCGTGGCGGCGAACCCGGGAATCCCGGCACCTCTTGCTGGCGATCGCCCTCGGGTCCCTCGGGGCCATGTCGTGGCTCGGCCGGATCTCCGAGGAGGTCGGGTTCCGCTCGCAGCTGCTGACCGACGCCACCATCGTCCTCCTCCTGGTGAGCGGGTACAGCTTCCTGCGATTCCGGGGCACGTTCGTCCCGCTGGCTCGCCGCCGGCACCGCGCGGCGGCGGCGGCCGTGATGCTCAGCGGAACGGTGGCCATCGCCGTGGCGCTGCCCGGCGGGCCGGACGCGATGTACTCGCCGGGCCAGACCGCCGCCCTCCTGGGCCTGCTGGTCGTGTGGAGTGCGTGCATGTTCGAGCCCGTCGTTGGCTTCTGGGTCTCCGCGCGATCGCTGCCGCCGGTGCAGCGCAGCCGGCTGCGCGCGCTCAGCGTGGGCTACGCGTCGGTGGTCACGATCATCCTGGGTCTCACCGCGTTCTCGCCGGCGGCGCGCCGTCCGACCGTGACGATCATCGGGTACGGGCTCGGTCTGGCCATGGTCCCCCTCATCTACGTCTCCTTTGCGCCTCCTCGTTGGCTCCGCAGGATCTGGCGCCGGCACGAGGAGGACGCGCTCATGCGAGCCATGAGCGACCTGGTCCGCTTCGCCGCCGACCGCCCGGCCCTGGGCGGCCGCGCGCTGCACTGGGCGACGCGGCTCCTCGGGACCGACGCGGGGTTCATCGGCGACGGGAACGGCGCGATCATCGCGTCGGTCGGCCTGTCCGAGGTCTCCGTGGCCCGCCTGTCGGCCCACCTCGAGCCGCGGGACGGGGCGTACCTGACCCGGCTCGCGGACGGCCGGCACGCCGTGGTCGCATCGCTCGAGTCGTCCGAGGGCGCCGGCGTGGTGGCCGTGATCTCCGGCCCGTACACGCCGCTGTTCGGCTCGGACGAGGTCACGCGGGTGGCCCAGCTCGCCGCGGTGATCGGCCCCGGCCTGGAGCGGGTCCGCCTGTCCGAGGCGCTGCGCGCCGAGACCGTCCGGTACGAGACGCTGCTCGACACGGTGAGCGACGTCGGCGAGGGCGTCGTGGTCGCCGAGGGCTTGAGCCTCGTCTACGCGAACGAGGCCTACGAGCGGATCACGGGATACACGATCGAGGAGCTGCGCGGGCTCGGCTCGCTGATGGAGCTCGCGCCCGAGGACGTTCGCGCCGAGCTGATCGAGCGGTACCGCCTCCGCCGGGCCGGCACCGAGGTCCCCGAGCACTACGAGACCGCCCTCATCCGGAAGGACGGGCGACGGGTCGAGGTCGAGGTCGCCCTGAAGCTGCTCGACCGCGGGCCCGAGCCGTCGCAGGTGATCTCGATCATCCGCGACATCACCCAACGCGTCTTGGCGGAGCGCGCCCTGCGGAGCAGCCGGGAGCAGCTGGCCGAGGCCCAGGCCGTCGCCGGGCTGGGGAGCTGGGAGTGGGACGTGAGCACCGGCGCGCTGACGTGGTCGGCGGAGATGTGCCGGATCTTCGGCGAGGCGCCCGAGACGTGCCGGCCCACCTACGAGACCTTCATCGAGCGCATCCACCCCGAGGACCGGACGCTCGTCGAGGAGACCATCGGGGAGGCCCTGCTGGGCGGGCGCCCGTACTCGCTCGACCATCGCATCGTCCTGCCGAGCGGCGAGGTCCGGATCCTGGCCGGCAAGGGCGAGGTTGACGTCAACGAGCACGGCGAGCCGACCCGTCTGTTCGGAACCGGCCAGGACGTGACCGACCGCGCCAGGGCGGAGGACGCCCTGCGCCAGGCGTACGAGCGCGAGCGGGAGGCCGCCGAGCAGCTGCGCTCCCTGGACGCGATGAAGAACGCCTTCCTGACCGCGGTCTCCCACGAGCTCCGCACGCCGCTGACCGCGGTCCTGGGGTTCGCGAAGACCCTCGAGCACCAGAGCGAGCGGATCAGCCCGGACGAGCAGCGCGCGTTCCTGGGCCGCCTCGGGGCCAACGCCGACAAGCTCGACCGGCTCCTGTCGGACCTGCTGGACGTCGACCGCCTGTCGCGGGGGCTCGTGGAGCCGGTCCGGCGGCCGGTCGACATCGGCGAGCTGATCCTGCGCGTTGCCGGCGAGTCGCCCTCGCTCCCGAGCCGGCCCATCCAGGTCGATGCCGGTTCGCTGACGATCTCCGTGGACGGGCCGAAGGTCGAACGGATCATCGAGAACCTGCTGGCGAACGCGGCCCGCCACACCCCGCCGGGCACCCCGATCTGGATCCGGGCCGGGGAGTTCGAACGCGGGGTGCTGATCGCCGTCGAGGACGCCGGTCAGGGCGTGTCCCCCGACCTGCGGGAGGCGCTGTTCGAACCCTTCCAGCAAGGTCCGGGGGTGCCCGACCACGCCCCCGGCGTCGGCATCGGGCTGTCCCTGGTCGCCCGGTTCGCCGAGCTGCACGGGGGGCGGGCCTGGGTCGAGGACCGCCCCGGCGGCGGGGCGTCGTTCCGCGTCTACCTTCCCGGCGCGCTCGAGCCTCTCCTACACTCGCCCTCGTAGCCCGGCGAGAGTGGCGGAACCGGTAGACGCGCCGGCCTTAGGAGCCGGTGCCCGAAAGGGCGTGGGGGTTCGAGTCCCCCCTCTCGCACCTTCCCTTCGATGCAACCTGGTCAAAAGTGACCATTCAGGGCCCCCTCCGGCGTGCCGATGAAGGACTGACGCCTCACTCACCGGGGCACCGATACAGGAGGATTCGCATGACTGACAACTCTGACGAGCGCGGGCGCGGCACCGGCAAGAAGCTGCTGCTGACGCTGCTGGTGCTCGGCCTCGTCGGCATCGTCGCCGGCGTGGGCACCTGGTCCGCGTTCACCGCCACCACCGCCAACGCCGGGAACGCGTTCACGTCCGGAAGCGTCATCCTGACCGACGACGATCTCGACGTCGCGATGCTCTCGCTGACGAACGCGAAGCCCGGAGACACCGACACCTCGTGCATCAACGTCACCTACGCCGGGACGCTGCCGGCGACGGTGCGGCTGTACGGCACGACCACCGGGACCGGGCTCGACCCGTATCTGAACGTCACGGTGACGCGCGGGACGATCGCCGTTCCGGCCTTTGACACCTGCGCGGCCTTCGTCGGGGACGTGACCAACTACACGGGCGCCGGCGCCGGGATCATCTACAGCGGCACGCTGGCGGCCTTCCCGGACACGTACAACGCCGGGCTCGTCGACCCGACCTCCGGAGCGCCGGAGACGTGGACGAACCTCCCCGAGTCCCACGCCTACAAGTTCACGATCACGGTCGCCGACGACGACCTGGCCCAGGGCAAGAACGCCACCCAGGCCTTCACCTGGGAAGCGCGAAACATCTAGGTGAGCACGACCGGCCTCTCCCTCTCGCGTGGCCGCGGACGAGCGCGGCGGTGGACCAACGCCGCCGCGCTCGTTCTCGCCGTGGTGGCCACCGCCCTGCTCGCGGGAGTCCTGGCCGGCAAGGCCCTCGGGTATCAGCCCCTGGTCGACCGGTCCGACAGCATGCAGCCGGCGATCGCGTCCGGCGACGTCGTCATCGTCCGGGCGATCGCTCCAGCCGAGGCGTCCGCGGGTGACATCGTCACGTTCAAGGACCCGGAGCGGAACGACGAGCTGCTGACCCACCGCGTCGTCAGCGTTCGTCCGAGAGGCGACACCTTCGCGTTCGTCACCCGGGGCGACGCCAACACCGGTGTGGAGCGCTGGACGATCCCCGCGGCCGGGACGCTCGGTCGTTTCGTGGCGCGGGTTCCCCGGCTCGGCTACGCGATCGCCTGGCTCGGGATTCCCGCGGTGCGCCTCGCGTTCATCTCGGGTGCGGCGCTGCTGCTGGGAGCGGCCGCGCTGCGCCGGATCTGGGCCGGCTGAACGCCATGCGGCGTGTCGCGCTGGTCCTCGTGGTCGCCGCGCTCGGAAGCGCGGTGGGTGCCACGTCCAGCGCGTTCTCCGCCGCCGCGCATAACCCCGGCAACGTGTTCACCGCGGCCGCCGACTTCTGCGTCGCGCCCGGAGTCCAGACCGTCACCGCCGACGCCGACGCGTTCGTCCGTCAGACGAGCGCGAACTCGAACTTCGGGACCAACACGACGCTGCGCGTGCAATCCGGTTCCACCGTGATCATCCTGGGACCGGACAACGAGCGCTCGCTGGTGCACTTCGCGCTTCCCTCGGTGCCCGCGCACTGCTCACTCACGGGCGCCACGCTGCGCCTGAACGCCTCCTCCGCCTCTGCGGGCCGGGTGCTTCAGGCCTACCGCGCGTCGGCCGCCTGGACGCCCCAGACCGCGGTGACCTGGAACAACCAGCCGGCGGTGACCGGTGTGGCGGCGGTGACGACGTCGGGGACCGGCTGGCGAGAGTGGAGCGTCACGGCCCAGACCCAGGCGATGTACACGGGCACGAACACCGGCTTCGTCATCCGGGACGCCGCCGAGAGCGCGCTCCTGACGGTGGCCCAGGTGTTCTCCAGCCGCGAGGGCGCGAACCCACCCCAGCTCGTACTGACGTTCGCCTGATCGGGCACCTACTCGGCCAGTCTCTCGCGGAGGGCGCCGAGCGACCGTCCGCGGTGACTGATGCGGTCCTTCTCCTCCGGCTCGAGCTCGGCCATCGTCTTCTCCCAGCCCTCGGGGAGGAACGCGGGGTCGTAGCCGAAGCCGCCGGTCCCCCGCGGCTTGGTGATCAGCGTCCCCTCGCAGGTCGCCTCGGCGGAGACCACGTCCTCTCGCCCGGGCCAGGCGACCAGCGCCACGGCCCGATAGCGCGCGGTGCGACCCCCCGCCGGGATCCCCGCGATCGCCCCCAGCAGCGCCTTCAGGTTGACCTCGTCGCTCGAACCCTCCCCGGCGTAGCGCGCGGATCGCGGACCCGGCGCGCCGCCAAGGGCGTCGACCTCGATCCCCGAGTCGTCGGCCAGGGCGGGGATCCCCGTGGCGGCCGCCACCGCGCGCGCCTTGAGCGCGGCGTTGCCCAGGTAGGTGTCCTCGGTCTCCTCGACGTCGGGCCAGTCGGCGTCCTCGACCCACTCCACGGGCCAGTCCGCGCAGATCCGCCGAATCTCCCGGAGCTTGCCCGCGTTGCGCGAGGCGATGACCAACCGGTCGGGGAACGTCACGCGTCGGGCGGGCCGGCTAGGGCCCGGCGCTGGATCTCGGCGAGCTCGGCGATCCCCTTCGCCGAGAGGTCGAGCAGCGCGTTCAGGTCGTCGCGACCGAACGGGTTGCCCTCCGCGGTGCCCTGGACCTCGATGAGCCGGCCGTCGCCGGTCATGACCACGTTGAGGTCGACCTCGGCCCTGGAGTCCTCCTCGTAGGGAAGGTCGAGCAGATGGAGGCCGTCGACGATCCCCGCCGAGACGGCGGCCACCGAGTCGGGGAGGACCTCCTTGGTGAAGACCTGACGGTCCGTCAGATTCCGCACCGCCAGCCCCAGGGCGATGTAGCCGGCGGTGATCGACGCCGTCCGCGTCCCGCCGTCGGCCTGCAGGACGTCGCAATCGATGAGGATCGAGTTCTCCCCCATCTTGTCCAACCGGGTCACGCCGCGGAGCGAACGCCCGATGAGCCGCTGGATCTCCTGGGTCCGCCCCGACAGCTTCCCCTTCGCCGACTCCCGCTCGGTTCGAACCGACGTCGAGCGGGGCAGCAGCGCGTACTCGGCCGTCACCCACCCGCTTCCGGTCCCCTGCAGGAACCGCGGGACGCGGGCCTCCCACGAGGCCGCGGCGAGCACCCGCGTCTTGCCCATCTCGAACAGCACGCTGCCCTCGGCCCACTCCAGGTAGCCGGTCTGCATGCTGACCGGGCGGATCTCGTCGGGGGCCCGGCCGTCCGCCCGCTCGCTCATCCGATCTCCAGCCTGGTGCCCTCGCTGAGCAGCTCGAGCTGCCCGGAGAAGGCCTCGGACGCCTGCTCCCGCGAGACGTCGCGGTCGTGGGTCGGCCAGAAGTGGGAGAGGATCAGCCGCCCGACGCCGGCGCGCGAGGCGTGCTCGCCGGCCTGCCGGGCGCTCAGGTGGAACCACGGCGGCTCGTCCATGTCCTGCAGCGCCGCCTCGGACAGCAGCGCGTTCGCGCCACGGGCCAGCGGTTCCAGCTCCTCGGTCGGCCCCGTGTCGCCGGTGTACGCGAGCGTGGTCCCGTCCGCGGAAACCCGGACGCCGATCGTCGGCACCAGGTGCTTCATGGCGTGGGCCTCGATGCGGAACGGGCCGAGCTCCGTCGTCCCGCCGAACGCGAGCTCGCGGGGCTCGAACACCGTCCCCATGTCGACGCCGCCGTCGTCGGTCAGCTTGTAGAGGTGCTCGAAGAACCCCTCGGGGGCCACGATCGGGATCGGGCCGGTGGGGCACTCCTCGTAGAACCGCGCGATGAACAGCGGGTAGAGGTCCAGGAAGTGGTCGTAGTGCGCGTGGGAGATGACGATGCCGTTCAGGTCGTTCAGGTCGAGCAGCTCCTGCAGCCGCGAGAGCGTCCCGGTTCCGAGGTCCATGACGATGTGGCCGTCCTCGCCGTGGGAGAGCAGGTAGCCGCTCGAGGCGCGGCCGGCGCCGGGCCATCCCCCGCTCGTGCCGAGGGCGGTCAGCTCCACGGATGCCTCGCGGTCGCGGACAGCACGGTCGAGCGGACCTCGGAGACCTCGGGGCCCAGGAACCGGGCGCCGAGCGCGCGGAACGGCCTCGGGGTCGCCCGAGCACAGGAACTCGTAGACGGCCGGGCCCGCGGCCAGCCGGCCGGTCCGGACGCAGCTCCGCGTACACGTCCTTCGCCGTCTCCTCCGCGCTGGACACGAGCTGAACGTCCGGGCCCATCACCACCTGCAGAAGCCCGGCGAGCAGCGGGTAGTGCGTGCACCCCAGGATCAGGGCGTCCACGCTCGGCGGCCCGCAGCGGCGCCAGATACGCCTCGGCCAGCGCCCGCAGCTCGTCCGACGTGGTGTCCCCGGCCTCGACGTGGGGGACGAACTCCGGACACGCCGCGGCGTGGAGCTCCACGCTCGCCCCGGTCGCCGCGACGGCGCGGTCGTACTCGCCGCTGGCGATCGTGGCCTCGGTGCCGATCACGCCGACGCGGCCGGTGCGGGTGGCCCGCAGCGCGGCGCGCACCCCCGGTTCGATGACGCCGAGCACCGGGACCGCGACGTTCGCGGCCAGGTCCTCGATCGCGGCGACCTCGACCGAGTTGCACGCCACCACCAGCTGCTTCACGTCGCGGTCCAGCAGCAGCGACGCGATCTCGCGGGCGAAGCCGCGGATCTCCTCCAGCGAACGCGGGCCGTACGGGTAGCGGGCCGAGTCGCCGAAGTACACGATCGACTCGTTCGGGAGCTGGTCGATGATCGAGCGGACGACGGTCAGCCCGCCGACGCCCGAGTCGAACACCCCGATGGGCCGAGGGTCGCTCACGCGATCACCACCACAGCGTCTCCTCGACGCCCTTGTCCGCCCGCTCGATCTCCGGCGCCCAGGCCTGGGTGGACAGGTACTTCCAGCCCCCGTCGGGGAGCAGGCACACGATCTCGCCGGCGTCGATCTCCAGGGCGATCCGCCGGGCCACGTGGACCACCGCGCCGGAGGAGATGCCGCAGAAGATCCCCTCCTGCTCGACGACCGCGCGCGTCGCGCGCAGGGCCTCCTTCGAGGCGACCAGGAACTTCCGGTCCAGGATCGACTCGTCGAAGATCGGGGGGATGAACCCGTCCTCCAGCGAGCGGAGCCCGTAGACGAGCTCCCCCAGCTCGGGCTCGGCCGCGATCACCTTCACGGCCGGGTTGTGCTCCTTCAGCCGTCGGCCGGTGCCGGTGAGGGTCCCGCCGGTGCCGAGCCCGGCGATGAAGTGGGTGACCTCCGGCAGGTCCCGCACGATCTCCTCGCCGGTCCCCTCGTAGTGGGCGTCGGGGTTCCCCGGGTTCCCGTACTGGAACGGCATGTAGAACTTCTCGTCGGCGGCCATGGCCCGGGCGACCTCGATCGAGCCGTTGGTCCCCTTGTCGGCCGGGCTGAACACGACCTGCGCGCCGTAGAGCTCCAGCAGCTGGACGCGCTCGGCGCTGGCGTTCTCGGGCATGACCACCGTGAGCCGGTAGCCCTTGCGCCGGGCCACCATGGCCAGGGCGATCCCCGTGTTGCCCGAGGTGGGCTCCAGGATGGTCTTGTCCGGGGTCAGCTCGCCGGAAGCCTCGGCGGACTCGACCATCTTCTTGGCGATACGGTCCTTCAGCGACCCGGTGGGGTTGTTGCCCTCGAGCTTGGCCCACACGCGGACCGAGGGCTTGGGCGAGAGCGTCGGCATGCCCACCAGGGGCGTGTTGCCGATCGCGTCGAGGATGTCGTCGAAGCGCATGGGATCGCGATTATCCCAGGCGGATCGCGGGCTCAGCCGCCGGCGACGGCGGGCAGGATCGCGACGGTGTCGCCGTCCTTGACCTCGGTCTCCAGGGCGCCCAGGTACCGGATGTCCTCGTCGTTCACGTAGACGTTGACGAAGCGGTGCAGCGCGCCGTCCTCGGTCACGACGTTGCGGGTCAGGCCCTCGTACTTGGACTCCAGGTCCTGGAGGACCTCGCGGATGGTCGAGCCGGTCCCCTCGACCTGCGCCTCCCCACCCGTGTGCTTGCGCATGATGGTTGGCAGCTTCACCTGGACGGCCATGGGTCTCCTTTTATGTGGTGGCGGGCGGGGCGTGCTCGGCCTCGGGCGGCGCCTGGCCGGGGGCCAGGCCGCAGAAGGCCTCGTAGTCGATGAGCTCGGTCACGCTGGGGTGCTTGCCGCACACCGGGCAGTCCGGGTCCCACCGCAGCTTCACCGTGGTGAACTCCATCCCCGTGGCGTCGAAGATCAGGAGCTTGCCCACGAGCGGCGTCCCGAACCCGGTGATCAGCTTGATCGCCTCGGTGGCCTGGATCGAGCCGACGATGCCGGGGAGCACCCCGAACACGCCGCCCTCGGCGCAGCTCGGGACGGTGCCCGGCGGCGGGGGCTGCGGGAACAGGCACCGGTAGCACGGCGCCTCCTGCCCGGGCATGAACACGCTGGCCTGGCCCTCGAACTGGTAGATCGAGCCGTAGACGAGGGGCTTGCCGAGCATCTGCGTGGCGTCGTTCACCAGGTAGCGGACCGGGAAGTTGTCGGTGCCGTCGATGACGATGTCCCACGGCTCGAGCACCTCGAACGCGTTCGCGGAGGTGAGCACCGAGTCGTAGGCGACGACCTCGACGTTCGGGTTCATCGCGTTGATGCGCTCCTTGGCCGACTGGACCTTGGGCTTCCCGACGTCGTCGGTGTCGTGGATGATCTGGCGCTGCAGGTTCGACAGGTCCACGCGGTCGAAGTCCAGGATCCCGAGGGTCCCGACCCCGGCGGCGGCCAGGTACAGCGCGACCGGCGAGCCGAGCCCGCCCGCCCCGATGACCAGGACCTTCGACTCGATGAGCTTGCGCTGCCCCTCGCCCCCGATGCCGGGAAGGATGATGTGGCGCGCGTAGCGCATCACCTGGTCCTCGGTGAACTTGAAGTCGGTGGTCATGCGACCGCGACCTCCTCCTCGGTGACCTCGCCCTCGTCGATCCGGAACGCCCGGACGTCCGGCTGCTCGCGGTCCTGCAGCGACAGGATCACGTACCGGGCCTCGGGATAGAAGGCCAGGCGGCGGTCCGTCGGAGACGGATAGGCCTCGGAGTGGGTGTGGGAGTGGAAGATCGCGAACAGGTCCCACCCCTTCTCGTCGAGCTCGTCGAACACGCGCAGCTGCTCCTTGGGCTCCAGCCGGTAGGTCACCGGGCTGGCGTCGGCGTTGGCCATGGCGAACACGTGCACGGCCTCGCCGTCGCGGCCCGCGATGACCCCGCACGCCTCGTTCGGGTACTCGGTCCGGGCGTGCTCGATCATCGCCTCGACGATGTCCTTCGGCAGCGTGATGGAGCCCATGTCTTCGTGGAAACCCTCTCGAGCGGCGGCGAATTCCGACTTCGCAGGTGCAAATTCTACCGCGAGACGGTGATCCTTCCCGGCTCGCCGGGCTCCGGCGGTGCCCGACGGTCGCCGCGAGCACGCCGCGCGCCTCGAGGGCGGCCGTGAGGCGGTCCGGCTCGCGGGTGGCGATGAGCAGGCCGCCGGAGGTCTGAGCATCGGCCAGCATGAGCTGCTCGGTCTCGTCGAGCCCGCCCCAGTCCACGCGGTCCGCCAGCCAGGCGTGGTTGCGCCGCGTCCCGGCGGGCACGACCCCCGCCGCGGCGAGCTCGCGGACGCCCTCCAGGAACGGGATGGCTTGGAGCGCGACCGTCCCGGCCAGCCCGCTGCCCTCCAGCATCTCCGAGAGGTGCCCGAGCAGCCCGAAGCCGGTCACGTCGGTGGCCGCGTCGACGCCGGCCTCGGCCATGGCGTCGGCGGCGGCGCGGTTCAGCGTCGTCATCACCTCGACCGCCGAGGCCACCTGCGCGTCGGTGGCCCGCTCTCGCTTGATGGCCGTGGTCGTGATCCCGAGGCCGAGCGGCTTGGTGAGCACCAGCGTCGCGCCGGCCTCCACCGTGGAGTTGCGGATCAGCCGGTCCTCGTCCACGAAGCCGGTCACCGCCATCCCGTACTTCGGCTCGGGGTCGTCGATCGTGTGGCCGCCCAGGATGGCCACCCCCGCGGCCGAGGCCACGTCCGCCCCGCCGCGAAGGACCTCCGAGAGCAACTCCAGGGGCAGGCGGTCGACGGGCCACCCCACCAGGTTCAGCGCGATCGAGGGCGTCGCGCCCATCGCGTAGACGTCCGAGAACGCGTTCGCCGCCGCGATCCGGCCCCAGTCGTAGGCGTCGTCCACGATCGGGGTGAAGAAGTCGACCGTCTGCACCAGCAGGCCGCCGCGGGGCAGGCGGATGACCGCGGCGTCGTCCTTGGTGTCCCCGGAGACGACCACCTCGGGTGGATGTTCGGATGTCGGCAAGCGGCCCAGAACCTGGGCCAGGTCACTCGGACCCAGCTTGCACGCTCAGCCGGCGCCGTGGCTGAACCGGGTGAGCCTGATCACGTCGTCCATGTGCGCGAGGATACGCCGCGCCCTTCGGCCCGCTGCTAGGCTCCCCCGCCGTGACCCGCGTACGCGATGTCGAGATCACCACGCCCAACGGGCCCCTGCCCGCGTTCTTCGCGCGCTCCTTCGACTTCCCGAACCCGACCGTGATCGTCCTGCACGAGTGGTTCGGCCTCGACGGCCACATCCAGGACGTCGCCCTGCGGTTCACCAGCAGCCACGAGTACAGCTCGATCGCCCCCGACCTGTATCGCGGGAGGCTGGCCGAGGACGCCGAAGAGGCCGAGAAGCTGATGACCGGCCTCGACCGCGACGCGGCATTCGCCGACCTCCAGGCCACCATCGCGTGGCTCCAGCGGCAGGGGGTGGAGAAGATCGCGGTGGTCGGGCTCAGCCTGGGCGGCGACCTCGCCTTCGACCTCGCCCACCGCGACGACCGCCTGAGCGCCGCGGTGCTGTTCTACGGGCTCGGCGACCACGGGGGCCGGACGCCGCTGGCGCCGATCCAGGTCCACATCGGCTCCGAGGACGCCTGGTACGGCGAAGGGATCGAGGCGGCGCGCGCCCACCTCGAGGCCCACGGGGGCGAGGTCCACGTCTACGAGGGCGCGCAGCACGACTTCTTCCGAGAGGCCGACGAGGCCTTCGACGAGGAGGCCGCGGAGCTGGCCTGGGACCGCACCGTCGAGTTCATCTCCAAGCGCTTCCAGGACTGACGGGGGGCGGTCCCCCCGCCGGCCTCAGTGGCCGAACAGCCCCTCCAGGGTCCCCGAGGCCAGCGCCGCCTGGTCGATCTCAGCGCGGACGTCCTCATAGGACACGTCGGCCTCCAGCCCGAGGACGCGCGACAGCGCGTACACCGTGAACCGGTAGCGGTGCGGATCGGCGCCCTCGGGCGGACACGGCCCGTCGTAGTCGGGCCGGTCGAACGAGTTGACCCCGAACGTGATCTCTCCCGCGAAGCCCGCGGCCAGGTCCAGAGCGTGCTCGGTCGCCGGGATGTCGAACGCCACCATGTGGATGAAGTCCCCGCCTGGCGCGTCGGGGTCGCTGACGATGACCGCGAAGGCCGCGGTGCCCTCGGGCTCGCCGGCCCACACCAGGGGCGGGGGGAGGTTCTCGCCGTCGCAGGTGTGCGTGACCGGGATGGTCCCGCCGTCCTGGAACGCCGAGCTGGTGACCGAGAGGTCCTCGTTCCTGGACGGAGTCGGCGGGGGTTCCTCGCCGCTACAGCCGGCCGCCAGCAGCGCCGCGGCGACCAGGGCGGCGGTCAGGCGGCCCCGGGTCATCCCGCGTCGAACGCCAGGGCGGCCAGGTCGGCCTCGTCGTCGACGGGCGGGCGGTCGTCGAGCATCGGCTCGGAGGTGAACAGCGCGGCGGCTGTGGCCGTCCGCCGGTCGCCGTGCTTGTCCAGGGCCCACCCCGCCGCCTCGCACAGCAGCGCGCCCTGGTAGGTCCGGGCCATGCCCCACGCGAGCCGGCGGGCCTCGGCCTCGGTCGGCTCGGCGAGGAGCTCGCGGAGCCCGTCGCGCGCGGCGAGCACCGCGCGGGAGGCGTCCGCGATCAGCGGGTGGTCGTAGGCGCGGGCCTTGGCCTCGACGTCTTCCAGGAACGACTCGGCGCCCCCGCGTCCCAGGGCCCGCAGGACGTCGGCGGCCATGACCGAGGTCGTGCCCTCCCAGATGCAGTGGACGTGGACGTCGCGCAGCAGGCGGGGCAGCCCGGTGTCCTCCACGTAGCCCGCGCCACCGAACGACTCGATGAGCTCGCTCACGGCCCACACGCCCTGGCGGCCGCACGCCAGCTTCGTCAGCGGGGTCACCAGCCGGGTCAGCGCGGCGTCGCCGACCCCGTGCTCGCGCTCGCCGACCAGGACGGCGGCGCGGAACGACAGCGCCAGCATCGCCTCGTACTCGGCGGCGATCCGCGCGATCCACGCGCGGTGGATGGGGAGCTC
Source organism: uncultured Actinomycetes bacterium (assembly GCA_963742735.1). GTDB lineage: Bacteria > Actinomycetota > UBA4738 > UBA4738 > JBBDTT01 > JBBDTT01. The sequence continues at coordinate 1,522,589 of CAVUMN010000004.1, read as the reverse complement.
GGTCAACAGGCGTCCGAACGCCTCACGCCGCCGCGCGTAGTCGCGGGCCAGGCCGAGCGCCTCGCCGACGTGCGCGACGCACGAACCGGCCGCGCCCAGGCGGGTGATGTTCAGCATCCCCGAAATCTTCGCGACGCCCCGGCCCAGGCCGCCGACCGGCGTGGCGATCGCGTCGTCCAGGTCGAGCTCGGCCGTGGGGAGCGCCTTCGTCCCGAACTTGTCCTTCAGCCGGCGGACGCGGATCCCGTTCCATTGGCCCTCGGGGGTTCGCAGCTCGACCAGGAACAGCGACAGCCCGCGGCTCCCGGGCTGCTCGCCCTCGGGCCGGGCCAGCGCCAGCGCGATGTCGGCGGTGGTGGCGGAGGTGAACCACTTCGTCCCCCGCAGCGCGAACGTCCCGTCGCCCAAGGTCGCGGGCCGCGGTCCCGCGTCCGACCCACGTCGGAGCCGCCCTCCTTCTCGGTCATCCACTGGCCCGACGTCCACGCCGTCGACGCGGGCGGTGAGCTTCGGCACGTAGCGGGCGGCGAGCGCCTCGTCGTGCGCCTGCAGGACGCTCGCCGCGGCGTCGGTCATGCCGATCGGGCACAGCGCCGTGGCGGTGACCGGGTCGAACAGGTTGGTGAGCCCGCCCTGCACGACGCGGGAGACCAGGCCGTAGCGCGTCCTCGTAGGGGATCGCCACCAGGCCGGTCTCCTGGGCGATCGCCACCAGCCGGGTCCACGCCGGGTCGACCTCGAGCCAGTCGACGCGGGCCCCCCAGGCGTCGAACGCCAGGTGCTGGGGCGGGTTGTTCTCGGCCTGCAGGCCCAGCTCGCGGAGCTCGCCGGACGCGCGCTCGCCCATCTCGTCGAGCTCGGGCGAGGCCTCGGCGAAGGCGTCGGGCCCCAGCAGCCGCTCCAGCGCCCTGGCGCAGCGCGCGGTCGGTCCGGAACCGGTTCGACGGGACGGGCGGGTCCTGCAGGAAGGGATCCATGGGGTGGAAAGGCTACCCCCTCTACTACCGCTCGGCGAGCACCTCGGCCGCGGCTCGCTCGCCGGACTGGACGGCCCCGTCCATGTAGCCGGTCCACTCAGTCGGCGGTCTCCGTGCCCGCCCAGTGGATCGGCCCCACCGGCGTGCGCAGGGCGGGGCCGAACACCGACAGGACTCCCGGCGGCAGGATCCCCGTGGGGCAGCCCGCGGGTCCACTGGTCTGCGGACCAGTCCTTCTCCACGAACGCCACCGGCTCCGCGGCCTGGGGCCCGAACGCCCGGACCAGGCGGTCGAGCACCGTCCGCCGCCTGTCCTCCGGCGTCATGCGCCCCGAGCCGGCGCGCCGCGGCCCCGACCGAGAACGCGAGGAGCGCGGGGTGCTCGCCGTCGGCCGACGTGTTGTCGAACGGCGAAGGCGATGGGCCCGTCGCCGTAGACGGCCTCGCCCGAGTAGCCCTCGTCCCGCCAGAACGCGCGGTCGTACAGCGCGTGCAGCTTGATCGTCGCCCCCATCGGATACCGCTGGGTGAGCTCGTCGCGCATGGCCGGCAGCGGCGGGTCGTAGGCGATGCGCCCGGCCAGGGCCGGGGGCACCGCGACGATCGCCCTCGACGCGGTCCACTCGCCGGCGTCGGTACGTACCCGTACCTTCCCGTCGCCGTGCTCGATCGTCCGGACCGGCGCGGCCAGGACCACGCGGCTACCCAGCCCGGCCGCGAGCCCGAGGGCCACCGACTGCGCGCCGTTCACGAACCGCCGTCTCCTGCGCGCCGTCCACGATGTCCACCACGCGCATGAGCCCTCCGCCCGCGGCCAGGTACCGGAGCGCGAACAGCATCGACAGCTCACCGGCCTCGGCCCCGAACACCGTCCGGACGGCGGCGTCCATCACCCCGCGCACCGGCGCCGAGGGGATGTTTCGCCGCGCCCACGACTCCAGCGTCTGGCCGTCCCACTCGGCGGCGTCGGGGAGCGTCCACGGCTCGGGGTTTGCGCCGACCTTGCGGCACAGGCGCTCGATCCGAGAGATCGCGGTCTGCAACAGGACCAAGCGGTGCGGCGCCATCGTCGGGATCTCGCCCTTGTAGGTGGAACGCCTGTCCCCGACGAACAGGACCTTGCGTCCGTGCGCATGGGTCGGGAACGTCTCGATCCCGAGATCGGCCACGAGCTTCGCCATGCGGTCCTGGGTCGGCCCGATCCACTGCCCCCCGAGGTCGAAACGGAAGCCGTCCACCTCGGTGGAGTAGGTCCGGCCGCCAACTCGGTCCCGGGCCTCGAGGACCACGGCCTTCATCCCGGCGTTCGCCAGCCGGGTGGCCGCGGTGAGCCCGGCCAGGCCGGCCCCCACCACACACACGTCGGCGCGGCGAGCCCGGGCCCCTCCGGGGCCTCGGGGTCCCGGCGCCGACCCTCGGGCCTCAGCCATTCGCGGCGATGACCTCGACCTCGTTCCCGTCGGGGTCGTCCAGGTAGAAGGTGCGCACGTCCTTCAGGACCGGATGGACGCCGTCGCGGGTGGCGTGGCCGGCGGCCTCGAGCTCGGCGCGGAGCTCGTCGAACTTCGCCGGGTCGACGACCAGCGCGAAGTGATGCAGCGGGCGCTCGGCCTTCCCAGCCGGGAACGCGCCGTCGGGGTCCGGGTGCGGGATCAGGACGATGACCTGGGGAACTCCGGCGATATCCTCGCCGGCGCGGAGGAACGTCCGCGGCGCCTCGGGAGGGGTGATGGGCTCCAGGCCGAACGTGTCGCGGTAGAAGGCGATGCTGGCCGAGGGGTCACGAGTCCACAGCACGACTTCCTGCAGCCCCACGACGCCGCCCATCGGACGTGAGTCTAGAAGCTCAGGCTGGGCCCCATCGAAGGACCGAGGCGGCCCACGTGTAGCCGGTGCCGGCGGCCAGGAGCATGACCCGGTCCCCGTCGGAGAGCATGCCCGCGTCGCGGGCCAGAGCCAGCGAGAAGAGGGGGTCCACCGCGCTCATGTGGCCGTTGCGGTCCAGATAGACGCTGCGCTCGGGTGCCACGCCGAGCTCGTCCAGGATCGCCTGGTGGATCGAGGGCTTCATGTGGATCGGCAGGAGCAGGTCGATGTCGTCCGGGCCGAAGCCGCTGCGCTCCATGGCCTCCCGCGCGACCGTCAGGAAGTGCTTGATCGTGACCGGGTCGAGCCCCTCCTTCATCGCCTGCGGGTCCGAGACGTCGAGCGTGTGCAGCCCGGCGTCGACCGTGGCGTGGCTGGCGGGGTGCACGGTCCCCCCGCCGGGGACCCGGACGAAGTCGGAGAACGCGCCGTCGGTGAACAGGCTCGAGCCGAGCAGGACGTTCTTGGGGTGGCCCCGGCGCAGGAGGGCCGCGACCGCTCCGTCGCCGAACGTGTACATGAACCGGGCCCGCGGGTTCGTGTAGTCGATGAGCGAGGACTCCTTCGACGCGCCGACCAGGAGCACCGAGCGGAGGTGCTCGTCGGCGGACAGCAGGTCGCGGACGATCTTCATCGCCACCGGCGCTCCGGCGGAGACGTTGATCGCCTCGAGCGAGAACCCCTCGATCCCCAGGGCGTGCTGGACCTTCGGGGCCGCCTGCCACACCGAGTAGTCCTTCCAGTGCGAGCCGAAGTAGACGACCGCGTCGATCTCCTCCGGGTCGTGGCGCTCGAGCAGCGGACGGGCGGCGGCGACGCACATGTCGCTCACGTGCTCGCCGGGTCCCGCGATCCGCTTGCCCTCCAGCCCGAACTTCTCCCGGATCACGCCGCCGGGGATGCCCGAGAGCTCCCCGAGCTCGTCGGCGGTCATGAACCGCTCCGGCTCGTGGATCGACACGTCCACCAGTCCAACCGGCGGGCTCAGGTATGACGGGTTCACGCCGCCCCTCCCCACCGCTCGCGGATCTCCGGCTTCAGGAGCTTGCCGGTCGGGTTGCGGGGAAGGGCCTCGGCGAACGCGACCCGCGCCGGGACCTTGAACTTCGCCAGCCGCTCGCGACAGAACGCCCGGAGCTCGTCCTCGGTCGCCGACGCCTCGGGCCGCAGGACGATCACGGCCAGGCCCGACTCGCCCCACCGCTCGTCGGGGACGCCGAGCACCGCGGCCTCGGCCACCGCGGGGTGGGTCCCCAGGACGTGCTCGACCTCCGCCGGGTAGACGTTCTCGCCGCCCGAGATGTACATGTCCTTCAGGCGGTCGACGATCCAGATGTAGCCGTCCTCGTCCAGCCGCCCGGCGTCGCCGGTGCGCAGCCAGCCGCCGCGCAGCGCCTCGGCAGTCTCGTCCGGCCGACCCCAGTACCCCTGCATCACCGAGGGCCCGCGGACCACGACCTCGCCGGTCCCGCCGGGGTCGACAGGGGCGTCCCCGGCGTCGAGCACCCGGACGTCGGCGAAGAAGTACGGACGCCCGGCCGCCCCGGCCTTCCGCTCCGCGTCCTCGGGAGGAAGGATCAGACAGTTCGGGGCGGCCTCGGTCAGGCCGTAGCCCTGGACGAAGCGCACCCCGCGGTCCTGGTACGTCCGGATCAGCGGGACGGGCAGGGGCGCGCCGCCGCACACCGCGACCCGCAGCGACGACAGGTCGGCGTCGGCGAACCCCGAGTGCTCGGACATCAGCTGGTACATCGTGGGGACGCCCATGACGCTCGTCACGCCGCCGGCGATCCGCTCCAGGGCCCGGCCGGCGTCGAACCCGGACTCCAGGACGACGGTGCCCCCCTTCCACCACACCGCGAGGGTGTTCACGTTCCAGCCGCCGACGTGGAACATGGGCAGGACCACCAGGGACCGTTCGTCCTGGGTCAGGTCCAGGGCCAGGACCATGTTCAGGTTCGTCCAGAAGTGGTTGCCGTGGGTGAGCATCGCCCCCTTCGGCCGCCCGGTCGTCCCCGACGTGTAGAAGATCGCCAGCACGTCGTCCCACCCGCACGGGTGCGGCGGGCGCGACGGCGACGCCGCGGCCAGGGCCTCCTCGTAGGACGGGTCGTCGCCGTCCCCGACCACCAGCGAGGCCTTCACGTCAGTGGTCGGTCGGAACGCGGCGACGGTGTCCGCGTACGCCCCGCTGTAGACCAGCGCGGTGGCGCCGCTGTCGCTCGACATGAACTCCAGCTCCGGCGCGGCCAGCCGGGTGGAGAGCGGCACCAGGATCGCCCCCAGCCGAGCGCACGCGAACAGCACCTCCGCGTACTCGTGCCCGTTGTCGAGGAGCGCCGCGACGCGATCCCCCGTCCCGATGCCCGAGGCGCCGAGGGCGTCCGCGCACCGCGCCGCTCTGTCCTCGAGCTCCGCGTACGTCAGGAGGTGGCCGCCCTGGTCGATGGCCACGCGGTCCGGGGTGAGCTCGGCCCGGCGAGCCGGCCACAGGCCGAGGCTCTCGAACGCGAAGGTCATGCCCGGGGTGCGCCGACCATCCGCAGCGCCATGTCGGCGTGCAGATCGGCCACCTGCTCGGACGACAGCGGGCCGTCGGGGCGGAACCACGCCGCGATCCGGATGCCCATGTTCAGGATGGCCATCGACGCCACCTTGACGTCGGAGACCTCGAACGCGCCCGCCCGGATCCCGTCGGTGATCGCGTCCTCGAACCGGCCCCGGCCGCGGCGGCGGACCTCGACGATCTCGGTGCGGCCGGGTTCCTCGAGCGCCAGGACCTCGTCGTTCGCCACCCGGGCCTCCTTGCGGAACCGGGTGTGGAAGATCGCGTGGGCACGGACCAGGGCCCGCAGCCGCTCGGCCGGATCGTCGCCCGCCGCGCCGAGGGCTTCGGTCATCATCGACTCGAGCTGCTCGTGGACGTCGCGCAGGATCGAGAGCAGCAACAGGTCCTTCGAGGGGAAGTGGTTGTACAGGGCGCCCGGGGTCAGGCCGCAGGCCAGCGCGAGCTCGCGGACCGTGGTGCTCCGGTAGCCGCGCTCGAAGAACAGCTCGAGGGCCGCCTCCTCCAGCCGCCGCGACGTGTGGTTCTGGGCCACCGCTTGCGGATCGCTCACACGCCCACCTCCCGGCGTGAGACCTCGCGCAGGAAGGACAGGGCCGCGTCGTTCGCCGCCTCGGGCTGGTCGGTGGCGTAGATGTGGCTCGCGTTGGGAAGCATCACCAGCCGCGCGCCGGGGATCCGCGACGCGATCACCGGGGAGTTCGCGGGGTTGACCAGCCGGTCGGACTCCCCGTGCATCACCAGGACCGGGATCCGGAGCTCGCGGATGGCCTCCGAGCCGTCCCAGTCGGAGAGGCTCGCTCCCAGCTGGGCCAGATAGCCCTCGGGCGCCGGGTAGGTGCGGAGCCGGATCGCCAGGTCCTCCTCGATCCGCTCGGCCGGCGTGCCGGGGTCGTAGATGAACGGGATCATCAGGCGGATCCCCTCCTCGGGCGCCATCCCCGCGCGCTTCGCCAGCATCTCGTAGGTCTCCAGGTCGACCGGGACGAAGCTCGGCCCGCCGCAGTAGGTCCCGGCCAGGACCAGCGAACGGACCCGCTCGGGCGACTGGATCGCGAGCTGCTGGGCGATCGACCCGCCCATCGAGGTGCCGTAGACGTGCGCGTGCTCCACCCCTGCAGCATCGAGCACCGCGGCGGCGTCGCCGGCCATCATCGGCACGGAGTACGGCCCGTGTGGGACATCGCTCCGGCCCACGCCACGGTTGTCGAACACGATCACGCGAAACTCGCGGGCGAGTGCGGGCGCGACGCGGTGCCACATCTCGCTCGTGTAGCCCAGGCCCTGGATCAGCAAGACCGGCTCGCCCTCGCCGAGAGCGTCCCACCAGATCTTCACACCGTCGTTCTCCGCGAAGGGCATCCGGCTCAGCTCCCCGTTCGCTTCGCGGCGGCCTTCGGACGCGAACGGGCCTTCCCGTTCGCCGAGGTCTTCCGCCCGGCCGCGGCCCTGGCGATCGAGCCGCCCAGCAGCCGGCCGACGCCCAGCTCCTCCGCTACGCGGTTCTGGTCCAGGTCGCCGACCGCGCCCTCGTACACCACCCGTCCCGTCTGCATGACGTGGACTCGGTCCGCGACCTGCAGGGTGAACGTCACGTTCTGCTCGATCATCAGGATCGACACGCCGGATCGGTGGACCTCGACCAGCGTCTCGAACAGCGACTCGACGGCCTTCGGCGCGAGCCCCGCCGACGCCTCGTCCACGATCAGCAGCACCGGCTCGGACATCAGGGCGCGGGCCACCGCGAGCATCGCCTGCTCGCCGCCGGACATGGTGCCCGCGGCCTGAGCGCGCCGCGAGGCCAGGACCGGGAACCGCTCGAGGACCGAGTCCAGGACCGCCGGATACCGGGCCCGGTCCCGGCGGCGCTGCACGTACGCGCCCAGGCGCAGGTTCTGCTCGACGGTCATGCCGGGGAACACCTGGCGGCCCTGCGGCACGTGGCCCATCCCGGCGGCCACGCGGAGCTCGGCCGGGATGCGGGTCACGTCGGCGCCCCGGAACCGGATCGCGCCGCCGCGGGCGGGAACGATCCCGGCCACGACCTTCGCCGAGACGCTCTTGCCGGCTCCGTTCAGCCCGAGGACCGCGGCGATCTCCCCCTCGCGGACGGAGTACGAGCAGCCGTGCAGGACGGTGTTCGAGCCGAACCCGGCCACGATCCCATCGACGTCGAGGAGCAGGGTGGGCTCCTTCCCGTTTCCGCCGCTCATCGCGCGCCCGCCTTCGCCCGGCGGCGGGGAACCGGCGAAGCCTCCGGCGCCGAGCCGGCCTCGCCGAAGTACGCCGCGATGACGTCGGGACGCCGCGCGATGTCCTCGGTGGTCCCCTCGGCAAGGATCTCGCCGAAGTTCAGAACGTAGATGTAGTCGCACACGTCCAGGACCAGCGGGATGTTGTGCTCGATGAGCAGGATCGTCTTGTCCAGGCCGGCGCGGACCTCGGACAGCCGCTCCGCCAGGTTCTCGACCGCCCCGGGCGCCATGCCCGCGGACGGCTCGTCCAGGAGCAGGATCTCCGGGTCGGTCACCAGCGCGCAGGCCATCTCCACGATGCGCTGCTGGCCGTGGGAGAGCTTGCCGACCGGCGTGTGCGCGTACCGCTCGAACCCCAGAGCCTCGATGCTGCGGTCCGCCCGCTCGGCGAGCACGCGCTCGTCGTACGCCGTCCAGGGCGCGTAGGCCAGCGCGCCGGGAACCCCGTAGACGGCCAGCTGGTGCTGCGCCAGGAGCAGGTTCTCGCGGACCGACTGCGACTTGGCCAGGCCGATCAGCTGGAAGGTCCGGCCGATCCCCATGCGGGCCCGCACGTCGGGGGCCGCGTCCTGGATCTCCCGGCCGCGCAGCCGGATCGTCCCGGACTCGGGGCGGACGAACCCGGAGATCGCGTTGAACAGCGTGCTCTTGCCGGCGCCGTTCGGCCCGATCAGCCCCACGATGGCCCGCTTCGGGACCTCGATCGATGCGGCGTCGAGGGCCTGCAGACCGCCGAACCGCACGCTGACCCCCTGGACCTGCAGCAGCGGGTCGCCGGGCAGGACGGGGCTGGGCTCCGCCCCCTCGGGCGGCCCGAGCGTGGCGAACCGGGGGATGGCCGGCTGCTCGGCCTCGGGCGAGGCCTCGCCGGCCTTCGCCAGCCGCCGCTCCTTCGCCTCCCGGAACACCTCGGCGAACCCGCCGGGGTGCCGCGCCATCACGTCGATCAGCAGGGCGGCCCCGATCAGCTGATCCCACCCGTTCAGGAACGAGAAGATGCGCGGCAGGATCGTGAACCCGAGCGCGGCGACGACCACGCCGACGCGGCTCCCGAGCCCGCCGACCACCACCATCACCACCAGGGTCAGCGACAGCGTGTACGTGAACGAGCGCGCCTCGACGAAGCCGACCAGGTGTCCGAACATCGCGCCGGACACCCCGGCGAGCGCGCCCGACATGACGAACGCGGTCAGCTTGTACCGGGCGACGCCCACCCCGAACGACTGGGCGACCTCCTCGCTCTCCCGGATCGCTCGGAACGCCCGGCCGAACTTGGTGCGCACCACGTTCGCGTCGATCGCCCAGATCACCAGGAACAGCACCAGGACGATCGACAGGTACTCCGCGTTCTTCAGGAAGTAGTGCTCGCCGATCCACGGGCGCGGGATTCGCATCCCCGCGGAGCCGCCGGTGATCGTCTTCCACCGGAACACCGACTCGGTCATCATCAGCCCGAACGCGATGGTCACCGCGGCCAGATACAGGCCCCGCAGCCGCAGCGCCGGCAGCCCCACCAGGAACGCGACCAGCCCGCCGAGGAGGGCCGCCCCGAGGACGCCGAACAGCATCGGCCCCTCCACGAATCGGTAGGTCAACGCGCCGCTCGTGAACGCCCCCACGCCGAGCAGCGCCGCGTGGCCCAGGGAGATCTGCCCGGCGTAGCCCATCAGCAGGTTCAGGGCAATGGCCCCCGCCGCGTAGCAGACCCCGATCCCCAGGGTCAGCGCCCGGGGCTCGGTGAACAGGTTCGGCGCGACCGCGGAGAGCAGCGGCGGCGCGACGGCGAGGACGCCGGCCAAGACCAGGTACCGGGACCAGCGGCGGCTCAGGACCGTCCTCACGACGACCGCGCCCTCGCCCGGGCCAGCACGCCGTTCGGCGCGGCGAGCAGCACGGCGATGATCACCAGGAAGATGACCACCGACTGGATGCCGGGGAACGAGGTGCCGAGGAACAGCTGGCCGACCACCGCGTCGATGAGTCCGACCGCGATCCCGCCGACGAACGCCCCGGGCAGGCTGGTCATCCCCCCGATCAACGCCGCGGCCAGCCCGCGCACGAAGAACGCAGTCATGAACCCCGGCTCGAAGGCGCCGATCAGCGGCTGGATCAGCAGCGCCGCGACCGCTCCCAGGAACCCCGCCATCCCCCACGTGAACATCGAGACGCGGCCGTAGCGGATGCCGACCAGCCGCACCGCGACCGGGTCCTGCGACGCGGCCAGGACGCCCAGCCCGAAGTCGGTTCGGCGCAGGAACAGCGCCAGTCCCCCGCCGATGAGGGCCATGGCCGCGAACGCCACCTGGAATCCCGGGTTCACGTAGAACCCGAGCACCCGCGGCCCCAGGCCCTCGATGGGTGGCGGCAGCAGCAGGATGCTCTCGCTGAACACCAGGATCTCGGCGGCGAACAGGAAGAAGAACAGCCCGACGGTCGCCACCGCGATCGACAGTCGCTCGGCCTCCACCATCCGCCGCACCACCAGCCGCTCGAACGTCAGCGCGATGATCACCGACATCGCGATCCCCGCCGCCGCGCCCATCCAGTACGGCAGGCCCTGCTCCTCGACGAACCACCACGCGACGAACAGCGCGACCGTGCCGAGCTCGCCCTGAGCGAAGTTCAGGACCTTGGTGCCCTTGTAGACCAGCACGATCCCCAGCGCCACCAGCCCGAAGATCGCCCCGTTCGCGATCCCGCCGACGATGGCCTGCGTCATCCGGATCCCTCGACCTGATCGGCGAACTCGGCGATGAGGTCCGCGCACGCGGAGATGCCCGGCTCGGAGAACCCGATGGTGTAGTGGGTCGTACCGGCGATCCGGCGCGCGGACTCCACGTTGCCGAGCTCCTTCACGGCCTCGACGTTCTCGTCGATCTGCACCGGCGGGGCACCCCACATCACCCCGTACTCGGCGGTGATGATCCGGATGGGTGCCGACGTCTTCTGGATCCGAGCCCCCGCCGCGTCGCGATCGGCCATGTTGAACCAGTCGGCCTTCACGGCCGGGAAGTAGGGCTTGCACTGCATGTGGGGTGCCTCGCCGCCCAGGTCGTAGCGCAGGAACGCCTCCCAGTGCTCGCTCCAGTCCTCGGGCCGGAACGTGGGCTGGCTGCGCCAGTACTCCAGGTACTCGTCGGCCGACTCCCACGTCCGCTCCAGCCGGGCCAGCGACGGCGCGAGGATGATCTCGAACAGCTCCTCGTACGTCGTGCCCGGAGGCGCCGGGAGCGGGTAGCCGCCGTCGATCAACACCAGGCCCGAGACCAGATCGGGTTCCTGGGCGGCGAGGGCCGCCCCGATCCACGCCCCCATGGAGTGGCCGGCCACGATCGAGGGCCCGAGGCCGAACGCGCGCATGGCCGAGGCGATGTCGGCCGCGTACTGCTCGAAGTCGTAGCCGTCCTCGGTGGTGTCGGAGTCGCCCCGGCCCCGCAGGTCCATCGCGAACACGGGGCGGCGGCCCGCCAGGCGATCGGCGATCCCGCCGAAGTTCATGTGCGAGGCGGTCTGGCCGTGGATGGCCACGACCGGCGCGCCCCGTCCCGGCCAGTAGCCGTAGGCCATGCGGATGCCGGCGCCCGGGACGAACCCTCGGGCATGGCGGGTGATCTCGATCTCACTCATCGGCAGAGAACCCCCCTCAGGCGCGTCGGCATCGGGTGGGACATGAGGAACCGCCACATCGGCAGGTTCACGTCGGGACCGGTCGGGTCGCTGTACATGACCGAGCCGTCCCCGCCCGAGTACGCGTGGTTCATCCCATCGATGACCCAGTGCTCCTCGAGCAGGCACCCTCGGCGGTCGGTGTAGACGTCGACGTCGTACGGGCGGCGCCCGGCCGGAGTCACGCGACGGGAGCGGGCGGGCTGGTGGCTTACGGATCCGTTCTCGACCCCGTCGTCGGCCAGGTCGGCCGCGTACAGGAACTGATGCACCAGCGCGTCGGTGTTCGCGGGTGGGGCGACCGCGTCGGCGCTGCCGACGGTCGCGAACAGCGGCAGCTGTCTGGCGCGGGAGCCCATCGCCTCGTGCGCCCAGGGGCCGGTCCGGTCGGGAGGCACGGCGGCGGGGATCCCCATGCAGGGCCCGCCACGGTACTGGCAGCCCGCGTGGGAGGCGAGCGCCGCGTACAGGTCCGGGTAGGTCAGGCCCATCACCGCGGTCATGGCCCCGCCCGCGGAGACCCCGGCCACGAACACGCGCCGCGGGTCCACCCGGTACCGACGCATCAGGTCGCGGGTCAGCCCGGCGATGATCGCCGGCTCCCCCGTCCCCCGCTCCCAGTTCTCCGGCAGGAACCAGTTCCAGCACCGGCCGCCGTTCTCGTCGAGGTCCTGCTCGGGGTAGGCCAGCAGGAACGTCCGGGAATCGGCGAGCTCGTCCAGATGGGTCTGCACCCGCGCCACCTCGGCGTCCTGGGTGCACCCGTGGAGGAACACCAGCAGCGGGACGCGCCGGCCTCGGTAGCCGCTCGGCACGTGCAGCAGGTAGTCGCGAGCGCCGGCCTCGTTCTCGAAGGTGTACCGGCGGGTGGTTCCGGGCCGCTGCCCGGCGGCGCCGGCGGACGGCGCAGGCAGGGTAAGCAGGACGGCGAGCGAGGCCCCGAGGGCGAGCAGCCGGCGAGTCACGCGCCCTCGCCGAACATCGCCCGCAGGACCTTCTTGTCGAACTTGCCGACCGTCGTCTTCGGCACGGCGTCGATCAGCTCGATGCGGTCCGGCAGCTGCCACTTGGCGAATCCGTTCGCCGACAGGTGCGCGCGGACGTCTTCGAGGCTCACCGTCTGGCCGGGGCGGGGCACGACGCAGGCCAGGGGGCGCTCCTGCCACTTCGGGTCGGGGATCGCAACCACCGCGGCCTCGGCGACGCCGGACATCGCCATGATCGCCGCCTCCATGTCGACCGACGAGATCCACTCACCGCCCGACTTGATGAGGTCCTTGGAACGGTCGGCGATCACGAAGTAGCCCTCCGGCGAGCCGATGGCCACGTCCCCGGTGCGGAACCACCCGTCCTCGGTGAACCGGTCCTGACCCTCGCCGTAGAGGTATTCGTCGATGATCCACGGGCCGCGAACCAGCAGCTCGCCCATGGTCTCGCCGTCGAAGGCGACGTCGTTCCCCGCGTCGTCGCGGATCGTCACCTCGACGCCCGGGACGGGCAGCCCGGCCCTGGTCCGGACGGCGTCGGTGAGCCGCGCGTCCTCCCAGTCGTGCATGCGTTCCTGGGGCAGGGCGACCGAGGCCAGCGGGCTCGTCTCGGTCATCCCCCATGCCTGCAGGATGGGGATGCCGAACTCCTTGAGGAACCGCTCGATCAGCGCGCGGGGCGGCTGCGAGCCGCCGCACACCACGTGGCGCAGGTGCGGCAGGCGGACGCCGCTCGACGCGAGCTCGTCGCCAACCCCCAACCAGATCGTGGGGACCCCGGCCGCGACGGTCACCCGCTCGCGGGCCATCAGGTCCACGACGTTCGCCGGGTCCAGGTGGGGGCCGGTGAACACCAGCTTCGTCCCGGCGGCGACCGCCGCGTGCGCCACCCCCCACGCGTTCGCGTGGAACATCGGCACGATCGGAAGGACGCAGTCGCTCGGCCCGAAGGCGAGCCCGGACGACGTCAGCGCTCCCAGCGAGTGCAGGAACGTCGAGCGGTGGGTGTAGACCGCGCCCTTCGGCCGCCCGGTCGTACCGGACGTGTAGCAGATGCCGCACGGGGTGTTCTCGGGGATGTCGCGGCGCGCGTAGGACTCGGGGTGATCGGCGATCAGGTCCTCGTAGGCCACGACGTTCGGCAGCGTCGTCTCCGGGACCTCGTCCCCCAGGACCACGAAGTGCTCGACCTTGGCCAGGGCCTCGGGCCCGACCTTCTCGAGGATCGGCACCAGGTCCGGGTCGACCAGGATCGCGCGGTCGTCGGCGTGGCCGATGATGTACGCGAGGTCCTCGGGCGAGAGCCGAAGGTTCAGGGTGTGCAGGACTCGCTCGGTGTTGGGGACGGCGAAGTACGCCTCCAGGTGGCGGTGGGTGTTCCACGCCAGGGTCGCCACCCGCTCCCCCCGCTCGATCCCCAGCGCGTCGAGGGCGTGCATCAGCTGCTGGGCCCGCCGCGCGAAGTCCGCGAACGTGTATCGGTGCAGGTCGGTGGACGGCATCCGGGTGACGACCTCGGTCGCCCCGAAGTGGCGCTCGACGTTGGCGAAGAGCAGCCACGTCCCCAGCGGCGTGTCCATCATCGCCATGGCCGGCCTCTTTCTAGACGAGCGACTCTCGGCAGTGGAACCCGGGCACGTGCCGCCACGCGGCTCCCTGCGGCCCCGCGTACGCGCGGTAGAACGACGCGGAGAACCCGCCCACGTGGCCGTTGCGGGTGAAGTCCACGGGGCAGTCCGGCTTGGTCTCGGCGTAGCCGTACTTCTTGCCGAGCAGGAGCCCGACCATCTTGTTGCGCGTGCAGTCGGCCCCGCACCGGACCAGGAGGGTATGGATGGTCTTCCACGCGAGCCAGACCTGCCAGTGCAGGTCGGTCAGCTTCTTCAGGCCGGGCCGGTGCTGCGCGTAGGCGTTCTCGAAACGGTGGATCTCGTCGGCGTACTCGGCGAACGGCCCGGAGTAGTCACCGGGCGTGTACGCCGACCAGGCGGCGATCCCCTCGACCGGCGGGGACAGGGCCGCGTCCTCGAGCGTGTCGGTCTCGAGGTTGAACGGGAACATCACCCACTGGGGGCTGTAGTTCTGGGACTTGGCCTGCAGGATCATGTTGGTCCCGTTCAGGGCGTTCTCCCAGCCGAACAGGACCTGGACGTCGTTCTGCTGGAAGTTGTTCAACGCCGTCGAATAGCTGCGCTGATCGCTCGCGACGGCGGCACCGCCGAAGAAGTTCTGCTTCAACCGCTTCAGCTCGGCGACGAACGCCTTGTACCCGGGGTCCCAGTTCTCGCTGTCACGGTAGAACGCGCCGATCTTCTTGCCGGGGTGCTGGGTGGCGATCCACTGGGCGGCGAGCTTGCCGAGCTGCTCCACCGTCGGCAGGGCGCTGAAGCTGTACCGCTTCGTTAGGTCCTGGCGGGCGATGTGGTGGATGTAGAGGATGTGGTGCTCCTCGGCGAACGCGCGAACCGCCGGGATCTGGTCGAACCCGATCCCGCCGACCAGGATGAACGGGTCCCTCGCGTAGCACGTCTCCGCCGCCTGGCGCGCGGTCGTCGGGTCGTAGTTGTCGTTCTCGTAGGTCATGTCGACGTTGCGGCCGTAGATGCCGCCCTGGTCCCTGACCATCTCCCAGTACACGTTCAGGTCCTCGGGCGAGGTGTCGAAGGCAGCGGCGTAGGTCAGCGCCGCGTGGCCGCACATGGTGATCGTGCTCGGCGAGATCCCGATGCGGTCCTCGGCAGGGGTGAACAGGTTGGCGACCGGCGGGCCGTCGCCGCTCGGGTCCTTGATGCCGATGCCGGGGTCGCCGCTGGGCGTGGTCGGCGTGGCCTGCGGACCGCCCTTCTTCCCCGGCTTCTTCCCCGGCTTGGTGCCGGGGGACGTGCTGTCCGACGGCGTCGGCGAGCTCAGCGCGACCGGCGAGGCGTCGTCGCCGGGGAACCCGCCGCCGGAGCACCCGGAGGAGACCAGCAGGGCGGCCAGGAGCAGGGCGGCGGTCCTCAGGCGAGTTCGTGCGCGGACGGTGCTGGACATGGACGGCCTCACGTTCGCCATGTGAATGAACGCTTGTTTACCACCCGGAGGGAGCGTGAGTCAAGGGTTCCGGGGCGTCACTCCAGGGTGAGTTCGAGGCGTCCGCCCAGGAAGCCTGCCAGCTTCTCGGCCTCGGCCCGCAGGTTCGGCTTGCGGCGGGCCGGCAGGCTCACGAACGGCTCCACCTTCACGTGGACCGTCCGGCCCTTGACCTCCGAGGACCAGACGCCCTCGATCCGGCCGTCGATCAGGACCACCGGCGACAGCCATCCCTGCGCACGGAAGACCCGGGACCGGAACGGGCCGGGCATGAGCGATTCCGTGTGCGCGCTGGCGCCGATGACGTAGGGATCGAACGCGGGGAGCAGACGGACCGTGCCCGCACCCTTGGCCGCGGCCATGACGTTCACGTCCGCCTCCAGGGCCCAGGCCGGCGTCCCCTCGACGTCGACCTCGACGGCGTCCTCGAGGCCGGCCACCGTCTTGCCGGCCTTCGCGCCCATCCCGCCCGCCCACCATCGCCCGAAGTCCTGCGTGGTGGCCGGGCCGTAGGCGGACAGAAACCGCCGCGCGATCTCCTGCATGGGGTCGCCGTCGAGCGCGCCGGCCGCCGGAAGCCAGGTCGAGGGGTTCGTGAACTGGACCTTCGGTCCTTCCCCGGGCGCGAAGCACACCCGGCCGCGGTACGAGGCCGGCTTCAGGGCCGACCCCCAGGACCCCAGCACCAGCTCACCGAGCTTCTCCGAGCCGGTTCGCTCGGCGACCTCGGCCGACAGCTGCTCGCGGGTCAGGGTGCGTCCCTCGAGGGCCTCGCCCACCGCGTCGATGAAGGAGACCAGCTGCGGCTCGGTGACCTCCATCCACTTCAGCCAGGCCGGCCGCAGGTAGTGCTTGTAGGACGTGTCGAGCGCCGCCTGCCATGCGGGGTACTCCGAGGACGGCAACAGGTGGAGCGTCCCGCGCATCGCCCAGGTCTTGACCAGGCTCCGCGTCTCCCACAGGGCCCCCGGCAGCGTCTCGCGCGTCACGCTGTTGACGCGATTCCACAGGGAGAGCTCGGCCGAGGACATCACCTGGGCGTGGAGCCCGCCCAGCCGCGAGACGACGCCGAGCGCCTTCGACGCGGGCACCCGCTTGTCCAGGTGATGGCGGCTCGCCCGCCACGCCGCGACCTGGGCCCAGGTGAGCGATGGCGGCGACATGTCCCGAGGATACGCATCCTCGCCTGGGCTAGGGTTTCCCCGATGGAGGACGACGACCTCAGGCCGGAGCTGTCCGAGGTGCGGCGGCGCCAGGCCGCCACCCGCGACGACGCGCGGCCGGGCGCGGTGGAGCGGCGGCGGGAGGCCGGGCGGCGGACCGCTCGGGAGAACGTCGAGGACCTCCTGGACCCGGACAGCTTCGTGGAGTTCGGCTCCCTGGCCCTGGCCGCGCAGCGCTCGCGCCGGACCCTCGACGAGCTGATCGAGAGGACCCCGGCCGACGGCCTCGTGGCCGGGATCGGCCGGGTGAACGGCGAGCGGTTCGACGACGACCGCGCTCGGTGCGCCGTCGTCGCGTACGACTACACGGTCCTCGCGGGGACCCAGGGCGCGGTCAATCACCGGAAGAAGGACCGGCTGTTCGAGATCGTCGAGCGGCTGCGGCTGCCGGTGGTCCTGTTCGCCGAGGGCGGCGGCGGGAGGCCCGGCGACACCGACGTCCCCACGGTCTCGGGGCTCGACGTGATGGCCTTCGCGCTGTTCGCCCGGCTGTCCGGGCTCGTGCCGTCGGTGGGGATCGCCTCCGGCTTCGTGTTCGCCGGCAACGCGGCGCTGCTCGGGTGCTGCGACGCGATCATCGCCACCGAGGACGCTTCGATCGGGATGGGCGGCCCGGCGATGATCGAGGCCGGCGGTCTCGGGACCCACGCGCCCGAGGACGTCGGGTCGATGTCGGTCCAGACCGCGAACGGCGTGGTCGACGTGGCGGTCAAGGACGAGGCCGAGGCCGTCGGCGTCGCGAAGCGGTACCTCTCCTACTTCCAGGGCCCGGTCGCTGAGTGGGATGCGCCCGACCAGTCACTGCTCCGCGACGTGGTGCCGGAGAACCGCCGGCGGGCCTACGACACGCGCCGGGTGATCGAGGGCCTGGCCGACACGGACTCGGTCCTGGAGCTCCGGCCGGGGTTCGGCCGGACGATCGTGACCGCGCTGATCCGGATGGAAGGCCGGCCGCTGGGCGTGATCGCCAACGACCCCCGGCGGCTGGGCGGCGCGATCGACAGCGACGGCGCCGACAAGGCCGGCCGGTTCATGCAGCTGTGCGACGCGCACGACCTGCCGATCCTGTTCCTGTGCGACACGCCGGGGTTCATGGTCGGGCCCGAGGCCGAGAAGACGGCGCAGGTCCGTCACTTCTCGAGGATGTTCGTGACGGGGGCGAGCCTGACGGTGCCCTACATGACGATCGTCCTGCGCAAGGGCTACGGGCTGGGCGCGCAGGCGATGGCCGGCGGCAGCTTCCACGCCCCGCTGTTCACGGTGAGCTGGCCGACCGGCGAGTTCGGCGGCATGAACCTGGAGGGCGCCGTGAAGCTCGGTTTCCGCAAGGAGCTGGAGGCGATCCAGGACGAGGAGGAACGCGCGAAGGCGATGGCGGGGATGGTCGAGCTCGCGTACGAGCACGGCAAGGCCCTGAACCTGGCGACCGGCTTCGAGATCGACGACGTCATCGACCCCGCGGACTCGCGAGCCCTGATCGTCAACACCTTGCGAGCCGCCCCGCCGCCCGCCCCGAGGACCGGTAAGAAGCGCCCGATGATCGACGCCTGGTAGCTCCGGTAGTGTCGCGGCCTCAGCTCATTCGGCGCGAGGAGGGTGACCATGGCTCGGGTCAAGGTGGAGCGGCCGGACCTCGTCATGGACGACGACGGGGTCGAGGTTCGCCTTTCGAGGGACTACGCGGAGCTCGGTGAGAACGCCGTTGCCCGGCTTCGCGAGCTGATCGCGCCGTACCCGCGGACGGCGGCGATGACCGAGGCCCTGCTGGCCGACCCGGAGGTCATGGCCGACTGGGACATGGCCGACTACCTGGTGGTCACCAAGATGGGCTACAACGACCACGGGGAGGTCCACCACAAGGTCGTCGGCGCGAGCGCGGCGAGCCTCCTCCAGCTGCTGGTCGAGGCCGAGGTCACGACCGACGTCGTCGCCTCCGGCGCCGGTGACCTGGACGACGCGTTCATGGTGGCGGTGACGTCGTCGCTCCTGCACGACATCGGCAACCAGGTCCATCGGGAGGGGCACGAGCAGTACGGCGTCATGATCGCTATCGGGCTCCTCGACCGTCTGCTGACCCCGATCTACGACGACCCCGAGCAACGGTACGAGCTCCGGGCGTTCATCCTGCACTCGATCCGTGCCCACGACGGCAAGGTCCCCCCGCTCACGGTCGAGTCGGCCGTGGTCGCCGTTGCCGACGCGTGCGACATGACCAAGGGCCGGTCCCGCTACGCCCTGGACATGGGCTCGATCAGCATCCACACGATCGGAGGGGTCTCGATCGAGCGCGTCTCCATCGAGAAGGGCAAGGTTCGCCCGATCCTCATCCGGGTCGAGCTGTCGAACTCGGCCGGCATCTTTCCGGTCGAGGAGTACGTGGTGCCGAAGGTCAACGCCGGAGCCCTCGCGGAGCACACCGAGGTGGTGGTCACCACCCAGCCCGCCCAGAGCCGGACCGACCGCCGCGTCCTGTACACGGTCGAGATGCAGGGCAAGAAGTTCGTCGCGGTCGGCCCCTCGGGCGAGGTCCCCGAGGCTCCGGGCACCGCCGACGTCCAGCTGGACCTCCCCGAGACCCGGCCCTAGGTCTCGAGCACCTTCCTCCGGCGCCGGCGGAACGCGAAGCCGGCCAGCGGGACGAACGCCGCTCCCAGGGGCTCGAGCAGGTCGCTGCTCGCGCTCGAGTCCTGCGGCTGCGACGCCGTGCCCTTCGACACGGCGATCAGCGAGTTCTTCATCGGCGTCCGGGCGGCGATCGTGCTGGCCTTGCCGCCCACCGTCACGACCTTCGCGACCGAGGGGATCGGGCCCTTGGCCGACTTGCGGTTGACGAACAGGTAGTACGGCCCCGGCGGCGCGATCTCACCGCTCGGAGGCGCCTTGACCCGCAGCGTCTTCCCGCTGCCCGTGAAGGCCAGTTCCACGTTGCGCTGGTCGGCGTCCAGGGTGTGGGTTTGGTCCGGCAGCCGGATCAGCACCACGGAGTCCACGTCGCCGCCGTCGTACGGCCCGCCCAGCTTCACGTTGAACGTCGAGCCCCACCTCACGCCCGACGGGGCGTACGCGATCGAGGGCCGCGCTCCGCGGTACAGATACGGCGGGCTGTACACCTCGAAGCTCGGGTCCTTGTCGTTGTTCGCGAACGGCGCGCCCAGGTCGCGGTGGGTCAGGTTCCCCGCGGGGATCGGCGAGTGGCCGCCCACCAGGATCCGCGCGTCTGGCAGGAGCACCGCGCTGCTGTGGTACGTGCGGTCACGCCCGCTCGTGGCCAGCGCGGTCCACTCCCCCGTCGCCGGGTCGAACAGCTCGGCCTGGCGGACCGGGATGTTCGGGCCGGGCACCAGGACCTCGTCGGTGTTGGCGCCGTTGAACGCGGCGACCTTCCCGTCGGGCATCACGACCGCGGTCGTGAACCACCGCGAGTTCAGCATGTCCGACGTGCGCTCGGCCGTCACGTTGTCCTCGTGGTCGATGGTCAGGACCTCGGAGATCGGGAGCGCGGCGACGGTGCTCGGGGTCTGTCCCAGCACGCCGCCGCCGATCAGGATCTTGGTCTCGTGATACGGAGGCTTCAGCGGCAGCATCACGCTGAACGCGCCGCTGCGGAAGCCGAACTGCGACAGCCCCGAGATCTCCCACTCGTTCGTCTCGAGGTTGAAGAACTGCTGCATCACCCACAAGGGCTCGTCGAGGGCCCAGCCCGTCGGTCCGAAGCCGTTGCCCTGTCCGACGCCGGTGTAGAACACCTTTCCGTTCACCAGGTGCAGCCGCGCGTACAGGGGCAGCGAGTTCTCCGACGCCATGCTCGTGTAGTTGTCGGTCCACTTCAGGGTCTTCGGGTCGAACGTCTCCGTGCGCCGGACGTTGCTGCCCTGCGTGGACTTCACGAGCTTGGCGACGCCGCTGGCCACGAACACCTTGCCGTCGGGCCGGGTGACGAGCGTCGGGTACCAGCGCCCGTACTTCATGTGACCGGCCTGCATGAACCGGTTCGTCTTCGGATCGAAGATGCGGGTGTTGCGGATGCCCTCGAGCTCGGCCAGGCCCCACCCGCCGATCTCCGGGGCGTCGTACGGCACGTTCGGCTCGGCGTAGAAGTCGCTTCCGCCGGCCACCAGGATGCGGCCGTCGGCCAGGTGGGAGAGATCCGAGCAGAACATGTCGACGTCGTTGGCCGCCGGGTCGTCCGGCGAGGCCCACGGCGAGGATGGATAGAACTGGCCGATGGTGCTGCCGACCAGCCCGTCACCGGGACGGCCGGGCACACCCAGCATGCCGAGCAGGTTCACGAGCGGGTCGTCGCTCGCGCCGATGTTCGGGTTCGTCCCGCCGCCGTTCTCGGGGGTGGGCACGGCGAAGAAGGGCTTGCCGTTGCGCAGGTCCAGGGTGCGGGACTTGGCGTCGCGGCCCCACACGCCGTTGCTCGGCGCGATGGAGTACTGGGCGTTCTCCGAGGCCTCGATGCCGTTGAAGTACATGACGCGGCCGTCGTTGAGGACGCCGATGCTCACGGCGGTCGGCTTGCAGACCTGGGTTCCGTCCTTCTCGACGCACGCGGGGGCGGCGCCGGCTTCCTCGATCGGCTTCGAGAAGGCGCCCAGGACCGACGGGTCGGCCGATTGCGCGCCGGCCGGCGTCATGACCGGGCCGGCCACGACGGCGAACAGGGCGATGAGGATGACGAAGCTGTGGGCTCGGTGGGTGCGAGTACCTGAAGCGAGCACGGTCCCCTCCCTTTCCGAACGGGGGCATGGAACGAGGGAAGTACCTACACCGGGGACGTTTCCTCTTGGCGACACCCCAAACGTAGTCTCGAAGAGCAGTGCAGGCAAGTCGGGCGATCGCCCTATCCGGCGGGGGTCAAGTCGGGGCGAACGCGACACTCTCAGCCACGGCGACGCCGGACCACGAGCGCGATCAGCACCGCCGCCGCGGCGATCCCCAGGAAGACCGGCCACCGACGGTTCGCGGAAGCCGAGGCCTCGTGGTGGGACCGGACGGGCACCCACTCCAGGCGTCCTCGGATCTCGATCTCGCGGCCGCCCAGGCGTCCCGGAACGGACCAGGCGCCGACATCTACGGGCTCGGTCGCGTCCCGGAGCGCGGCCGGAGGATCGCCGCCGTCCCACCCGGCGCGGGGCTCCACCCACCCCCACCGTGGCGTTCCGCCCACGCGTTGATAGGCGCCGTTCGGGTCGGCCAGGAAGGCCTCCTCCGGCCCGATCCGCAGGAATGGCCTTCCCTCCGAATCGTCGATCTCGAGCGCCAGGCCCGTCGCGTTCTCGACGAACAGTCCCGGCACCGACCCCGGCAGGATGGTGACCTCCAGCCCGTCGGTCGCGGGTTCCACTCCCGTCAGCGTGCTCCGGAAGACGCCGTACACCTGCGCCGCCACCCACGTGCCGGTGAGCCGGATCGAGCGCGCCCCCAGGCGGGCAGGGATCGACCAGTCCGCGCCGGCGACCGCCGCGGGGCCGTCGAGCCGGTGCTCGAACCAGGCCCACTCCGCCGCCTCGGCGATCCGGGCCCATCTGGGTTCGGCGCCGGGCCTCGCGGTGGCGGGCGGCGGCGCCCCGGCCTCCGGCCGTTCCGAGGCCCACCAGTCCGGGGACGCCAGGTTGGCCTGGACGACCTCGGGACCGATCCGCAGGAACGCAACCCCGTCCCTGCCGATGACCTCGAAACGTTCCCCGGTGGCGTTGGTGACCGTCAGCGTGGGCGCGATGCCGTCGCGGGCCTCGACCTCGAGCCCCTCGACCGCGGGTACCACCGCGGAGAACCGGAGGGACACGCCCGCCTCGGACTCGTGCGCGAGGGCCTTCGCCTCGCCGGCCCCGGCCATCAGCAGGAGGCACAGGACGATCCGCCGTTTCGTCCTCCGGTGCTCGGTCACGTCGCGCCTCCGGCCAGAAGATAGACCGGTGACCGAGCGGCGGACACCCCCGCCGCGCCCTTCGGCCCTAAGCTGCCCCTCAGACCGAGGGAGGGGCGATGGGCGAGTACGCGGACGTGAAGGGTCTGAAGACCTGGTTCGACACCTGGGGGTCAGGTCCGCCGCTGGTGCTGTTGCACGGCGGCCTCACCTCGAACTCGGCGTGGGGCATGCTCGCGCCGTTGCTCGCCGAGGACTACGGCGTCGTGGCACCCGAACGCCGCGCCCACGGCCACACGCCCGACGTCGAGGGCCCGATCACCTACCAGCTGATGGCCGACGACACGATCGCGTTCCTCGACCAGCAGGTCGGCGGGCCTGCCCCCCTGGTCGGCTGGAGCGACGGAGGGAACGTCGCGCTCCTCATCGCCATGCAGCGTCCGGACCTGGTCACGAAGGTGGTGACGCTCTCGGCCAACTTCAACGAGCACGCCCCCGTTCCCGAGAGCGAAGAAGCACTGCGGAACGCGCGGCCCGACAGCCCCGAGTGGGACTTTCCCCGGTCCGACTACGAGGCCCTTTCCCCCGACGGAGCCGAGCACTGGCCGGTGGCCTTCCAGAAGATCAAGGAGATGATCCTGGCGGGTCCGAACATCGACCCGGGGGACCTGTCGAAGGTCGACGCACCCACCCTGGTGATCTCGTCGGACGACGACGTCATCCGACTGGAGCACACGATCGAGCTGTACCACTCGGTCCCCAACGCGCAGCTGGCCGTCGTCCCCGGATCCTCGCACGGGCTCCCGATGGAGAAACCCGACGTCGTTGCCCGGCTCGTCCTGGACTTCCTCCAGAACGACCCCACCCCCACGATGATGCCCGTCCGCCGCGCCCCCGCTCAGGGATAGGGCGTGTCGGAGACCGGCACCAGGACGGAGCTTGCCCGCGCCGCCGGGTTCTGGCTCCTCGCGTCGCTGCTTTCGCTGTTCCTGTTCGCCGCGAGCGCGCCGTCTCCGCTCTACCGGGTCTACGGCGCGCTGTGGAACTTCTCGCCGCTCACGGTCACGGCGATCTACGCGGTGTACGCAGGCGGCGCGCTGGTGGGGCTGCTCATCACCGGGCGCCTCTCCGATCACCTCGGGCGCCGGCCGGTGGTCATGGGCGCCCTCGTGGTGCAGATCGCCAGCATGGGCGCGTTCCTCCTCGCGGACGGCGTGGGCATGCTCTACGCCGGGCGGGTCCTGACGGGCCTGGGGACCGGCGTCGCCACCGCGGCCCTCAGCGCGTGGTTGCTCGATCTCCAGCCGCCCGAGAACCCGCGCTTCGCCGGCCTTGTCGGCGGGATCGCCCCACTCGTTGGGCTGGCCGGTGGCGCGCTCGTCTCCAGCGTGCTGGTGGAGTACGGCCCGAACCCGATCCGGCTCGTGTTCTGGGTGCTCGCCGCCGCCTACGCGATCATGCTCGCCGCGACGTTCGTCATCCCCGACGTCGTCCGGCGCACGCCGGGCTGGCTGCGATCGCTCCGGCCACGGGTTGGGGTGCCGTCGGCGGCTCGACCGGTCTTCGTCGCCTCGGTGCCGTCGCTGATCGCGATGTGGGCCCTCGCCGGGCTCTACCTGTCGCTGGGCCCCTCGCTGGCGGCCAGCCTCATCCCGACGGAGAACCGCGTCGCCGGCGGGTTGGTGATCGTGGTGCTGGCCGGGGCGGGCGCGGTGGCCTCGACGGCCGTGCGCGGGATCGAACCCCGGCTCCTCCTGCTGCGCGGCTCCGTCGTCATCGCGGGGGGCGTCGGGGTGACCCTGCTCGCGGTGGCGTTCGACTCGACGGCCGGCCTGTACCTCGGCAGCGGGGTGGCCGGCCTCGGCCTCGGGCCGGCGTTCTCGGGAGTGGTCCGGAGCCTGGCGCCCCTCGCACCGCCGGAGCAGCGAAACGCCCTGTTCGCCTCGATCTACATCGCGACGTACCTGTCCTTCAGCCTGCCCGCGATCATCGCGGGCGTCGCCACGACCGAGTTCGGCCTGAAGCCGACGACGTACGGCTACGGGCTCGTGGTGATGGCCCTGGCCGCGATGACCACGGTGGCGATCTCCCGCCCTAGCCGGGAACCTCCATCGGGCTGACCAGCTGGAAGTAGTTGTCGTCGGGATCGGAGAACGTCGTCACCCACATGTCGGTCGCCTCCATCGGGTGATAGGGCTCCTGGACGACCGTCGCTCCGGCGGCCTTGAGCCGCTCGAACTCACCCGGAACGTCGTCGGTCTCGATGTTCAGGATGATGCGGCCGGGGTGGACGTTCTTCCCCTTCACCTGGTCGTGCGGAATGACGGTGATCGCGCCGCTGCCGATCTGCCAGGTGTTGAATCCGCCCTCCTCCCACACCGGCTTGCCGAAGAGCTTCGTGTAGTACTCCGCGAGTCGTTCTGGGTTCTCGGAGCCGATCATGATGCCGTTGAACTGCATGCCGTCCCCCCTTTGCGTGGGCGCTATGTGGTGGCTTCGCCGAAGCGGCCCGTCGCTTCGGCGTAGGTCCAGCCGCTCAGCTCGGGGGCCTCGACGCCGAGCGTGGTGAGGATCGTGAAGATCTGGGCGCGGTGCTCGTTCCCATGGTTGATGGTCTGGGCGACCATGATGCCGGCCTTGACGTCGAACTCCTTGCCCACGTCCTCGGGATCCGGGTCGGAGTACGCGAACCGGATTGTCCGCTCGGGGTCGAATGGCCTGGACGCGAGCTCTTCCCAGAACCTCGCCAGATCCTCGTTCAGCCGCGCGAGCTCGTCGATGTCCTCGACCTCCCTGGGTGGCCGCGACCAGGCCGTCGGGGTTCCCGTCAAGCGAGCCCGGTAGTTCCCCTCGGCTCCGATGATGTGCTGGAGGGTCTCGAGGATGGTCCCGTAGTTCCCCGGCGACGACGACCGCAGCTGCTCCGGCGTCAGCCCCTTGCACAGCTCCAACAGCCGAGCCGTGGCCCAGGAGTTGTGCCGAAGCGGATCGACGAGCTCGCCGCTCACGGAAGGGAGCCTAATACGTGGCCTCGCGGATTCCGGCTGGTGTCAGAGCGCACGGCCCTGCCGACCCCCGGCTGGCTTCTCGAATCATGCGTTGGGTTGGAGCGGTGGGTGCTCGAGCACGCTGGGCCGGTACTCGACGAGCTGGATGCGGCCGTCGAAGGTGCGGTTGTCGATCATCTCGAGGGCGACGTCCGGGTAGCCGTCGTAGATGCGTTCTGATCCCGTGGCGCCGGTGATCACCGGGAACATGACGACTCGGAAGCGATCGACGAGTCCGGCTCGCAGCAGCGATCGGCACAGGCTGATGCTGCCGAGCGTGCTCAGGATGCCGGAGCCGTCCTCCTTCATCGCCCGGACGACCTCGACCGCCTCGTCGCGCACGAGCGTGGTGTTGGCCCACGTGAGCGGCTCCTCGAGAGAGGTGGAGAACACCACCTTCGACGCTTGCGTCAGGTCGTCGACGGAGGCCTCCTCGTCGGCGTTGAACTCGTCGATTCCCGCCGGGGTCTCCCCGGCCGCGAAGCCCGACATCAGTCGGTAGGTGTTGGCTCCCATCAGGTAGGTGACATCGGGTTGCTCTTCGAGCCAGGCGAGGTACTCGGGCCCCTGGAGACCCCAGAAGCCGGGCCAGCCGTCAGCCGACGCGTAGCCGTCGAGGGAGGTGATGAAGTCGACGAGAAGCTCTCGCATGGTCGTGTCCTTGTCCTTGGATGTCAGGTAATCGGCGGGAGCGTTACGCCTCGGACTCGATGAGCTCCTTGATGTTTCGGGCGCTTCGTTCCATCAGGCTCGTCAACAGGTCCCGCATCGACTCGGCGAGCCCAAGCATCTCGGCGCTGATCGTGATCTTCGTGCCGTCCTGGCCCTCGGCGGCGAAGGTCACCCGCCCGCGCGTCTCGGCCGGTCCATCGTGAATGACGACCCCGAACGCCCGCTCGGGCTCGAACTCCACGACCTCCATCGTCCCGTCGACGGGAGTTCCGCTGTGGGTGTTGCGCCTGCGGATGACGGTTCCCACGCCGATCGGACCGTCGGACACCTGTTCGAGCTCCATGTCCGGGTCCCATCGCGGATGGTTCCGAACGTGCTCGACGGCATACCAGCGGAAGACCTCGGCCAGCGGCCGGTCGATCACCTGCGAGACCTCGAGTTTCATGGGGGGTCCCCCGCGGGTTCGAACGTCGGATCGTACCGGAGCAGTGGAGGTGAGGGGATTCGAACCCCTGTCTTCGGGCGACTCCCCGAGGCTTCTACGAGCGTAGCCTGCGCTTAATCTCGACCGGTGGAGCGCCGCAGGCGGCCGACCACCGGTCCAGTCTCACTTCGATGTCCCGGTCCGGCCGTGAGACGCAACCGGCCCGGTGAGCCTGCTAGCGACGTTCGATCCGGAGCGGCAGGCGCGACCCCGGCGAACGGCTGCCGTTAGTTAGGCAGCGAGCGCGTAGTTATCGGCGCTTCTAGTTTTGCCACCTGTTTTACGACGCATGCGGCGACGTCGGCTCGCTTCTCCCGGGAAGTGAACGACCGAATCGATGCCAGATCACCCCCGTGTTGCCCCTCGAGTATACGACCGTAGGGCGGGGCTACTTCGCGGCGATCTGGGCGACGTGCAGGATGACCATGCGGCCCAGGATCGATTCGCTGTCGATCGTGTCGGGGTCCGAGACCGCGAGCATGCCGCTCGTGACGAACGTGAACTCGCCGAAGGCGGGCTTCAGCGCCCGCAGGTCGAACATGGCGACCCCCGAGCCCGCGAACAGGAACTCCTGGGTGGTCCCGAGCACCCGGCCGGACGCGTCGCGGACCTCGACCGGCCACTCCATCAGGTTCGCACCCAGCGTCTGCAGCGAGGGGTGGCCGATGCTGACCTTCAGGTGGGTCGTTCCCTTCGGAACCTCGACCGCGAACGTCCGCTCGTCGCTTCTCATCAGCGCGACCGGGGGCGCGTCGAAGGTCCAGAAGTCCGCTCGGCGCACGACCTGTCCGGCCCGGAGGACCCGCGCGTCGGCCGACCGCTGCCCCTTGGCGATCGCCTTCGCCCAGTCCCTGCGCTTCACCAGGGCCACGGCTCGGGCCAGGTCGACCCGGCCGTACCCGGCCTGCCAGAACGGCGCGATCTCGTCGACGTTGAAGTTCATCACCGGCCGGGCGGTGGCGTTCATGGCCTGGCGGGTCTGCTCGGGCGTGAGGCGAGGGTTCGCCTGCAGCAGGACGGTGGCCGCGCCGGCGACGTGGGGCGAGGCCATGCTGGTCCCCGACGCGCTCGTGTTCTCACCCGGCGGGCAGGGCCCGACCGCGGTCCCTGCCGTGTCGCACGAGGAGGAGATGCTCGATCCCGGCGCGGTGAGGTCGGGGTGATAGATCCCGACCCGGTGCCCGAGGAACGTGGTGTGGCCGCCGGCGCCGATCGCCACCGGCCTCGAGTTGTCGTGCGTCAGGCCGTTCGAGGACGAGTCGGCCCGGTGGAACTCGACGCTCATGTTCGCGGTCGAGCTGACCCAGGGCGCGATCGAGAACGGGTTGACGCTCATCTCGCCGTTCTCGTAGCCCGAGTTGCCCGCGGAGAACACGACGAACACGCCCAGGTCGGCCACGGCCTTCGTGGCGGTGTTCACAGGATCGCGCGGGTCGAACTGTCGGTAGGAGTTCCCCCAGGAGTTGTTGATGACGTCGACGCCCCACAGGTCGGGCTGGTCGAGCAGGTAGTCGTAGGCGGTCACCACCGCGGTCGTGGCGATGACCTCGCCGATGGACAGGCACACGAGCTCGGCGTCGGGGGCCACCCCGATGTGGGCCGGATCGGTGGTCCCGTCCGCGGCGACGATGCCTGCGACGTGGGTCCCGTGGCCCGAGCCCAGGTCGCTGTTCGAGTAGGCCGGCAGCTGGTCGACCTCGATGGCGATGGTGTTGCTCGAGTCCGGCCGCAGGTTCACGTACTCGGCGCTGTAGAGCTTCACGTTGTGGATCACGTGATCGGCCAGGTCGGGGTGGCTCGCGTCGCAGCCGCTGTCGACGATGCCGACCGTCACGCCCTTGCCGGTCAGTCCCCGGGCCCGGACACTCGCGGCCATGATCGCGTCGGCCGAGGCCTGGTCGTGCAGCTCGATGGGGTCCTCGGGGTAGACGTCGTCGGCGAGCCCGTCGCGAACCGCCCGGAGCATCGCGTCCACCCTCCCGGTGACGATGGCCAGGGGCAGGTGCTTCATCGGCTGGACGGCCAGGCCGAGGGCGCGCAGGGGGCGGACGTCGGCCGCCGCGGGCACGCGGCCGAACGTCGCGATCCCGCGCACGGTCTCGGCGAGACCGGCGCCCGTCGCGAGCAGGCGGGTGACCCCGTTCCTCAGGGGCGCGGAGGAACGAGACCCCCCGGCGGGCCCTGGAGCGGCCGATGCCGGACCGGCTGCCAGCAACAGGGCCAGCACCAGTCCGGCGGCAGCACGAAACGAACGCGACGCTTTGGGCATACTCGAATGGTTCGACGACCGTGCTGTCCTATCCTGCCCGGATGAACCGCATCGCCGACTACGCGCTCCTCGGCGACTGTCACTCGGCGGCCCTGGTCGGACGCGACGGGTCCGTGGACTGGGCGTGCTTCCCGCGGTTCGACTCCCCCGCCATCTTCTGCAAGATCCTTGACGCCGAGCGGGGCGGGGCGTTCGCCCTGACCCCCGACGGCGTCCGCAACGTTCGCCGCGCCTACCTGGACGAGACGAACGTCCTGGTCACGTCCTTCGAGTGCGAGCGTGGCACGGTTGGCCTGACCGACTGCATGCCGGTCGCGCCGCTGGACCCGAAGCGGCCGACCCGCGTCGGGTCGCACCGCTCGATCCTGCGCCGCATCTCCTGCACGGACGGCGAGGTGACGGTGCGGCTGTCGCTGACGCCGCGGCCCGAGTACGGGGGGTTCGTCCCCCGGTTCCGGCTGCTCTCGGACTGGTGCGCCGAGGCGGTGGGCGGGGCGGATGCGCTGATGGTCCGGGCCTCCCAGCCGATCGACGTCACCGAGGAGGCGATCGTCGGGCGGTTCGAGCTGCGCGCGGGCGAGGAGGTCTTCGTCGAGGCCGCGTGGTGCCCGTCGCCCGAGGCGCCCGGCGAGCCGACGAATGCCCTGCAGGACCTGGCCGACATGCGCCGGCGGCTGGACGACACCGTCCGGTTCTGGCGGGCCTGGATCGACGGGTGCTGGTACGAGGGCGAGCACGCCGCCCAGGTCCGGCGCTCGGCTCTGGCCCTGAAGGCCCTCACCTATGCCCCCACCGGCGCCGTGGTTGCCGCGCCCACCACCTCGCTCCCCGAGGAGGTCGCCGGCGGCAGGAACTGGGACTACCGCTATACCTGGATCCGCGACGCCACGCTGACCCTCGGCTCGCTGTTCGTCCTGGGGTTCACCGAGGAGGCCGAGGCGTTCAAGCGGTTCATGGAGCAGACCGGCGCCGGCCGCCCCGAGGACCTCCAGATCATGTACGGCATCGGCGGCGAGCGGTCCCTGCCCGAGTTGGAGCTGTCCCACCTGGACGGCCATCGCGCGTCGCGGCCGGTCCGGATCGGCAACGCCGCGGTCAAGCAGATGCAGCTCGACGCGTACGGCCAGATCCTGGAGGCCGCGTACCTGTTCGGGAAGGCCGGAGGCTCTCTGTCCACGGAGAACTGGCGGTTCCTGGCCGGGCTGGCCGACGTGGTGTGCGAGCGATGGCGCGATCCCGACCAGGGGATCTGGGAGATCCGCGACGAGCCCCGGCACTTCGTGCACTCGAAGGTCAACTGCTGGGTGGCGCTGGACCGGGCGGTCAAGATCGCGACGGCGAGCGGCCGGTCGGGGGCGGTCGGGCGGTGGGCCGTGGAGCGCGACGCCCTGCGCGCCCACCTGCTCGACGAGGCCGCCGTCGACGGCTGGTTCCCCCAGGCCGCGGGGAGCTCCGTGGCCGACGCGGCCGCGCTGCTGGTCCCGGCCACCGGCATCGTGGCGTCGGACGACCCACGCGTCGCGGCCACCATCGACCGCGTCCGGGCCGACCTGGGGCGCGGGGACGGGGCCGGTCTGCTGTACCGCTACCTGGCCGACGACGGCCTGGCGGGCGGCGAGGGCGCGTTCCTGCTCTGCTCGTTCTGGCTCCTGGACTGCCTGACCCACGCCGGACGGCTCGAGGAGGCCGAGGCCCTCCTCGACCGGCTGCTGGGCTTCGCCAACGACGTGGGTCTCTACGCCGAGGAGGTCGACCCCGAGACCGGCGAGGCGCTCGGCAACTTCCCGCAGGCGTTCAGCCACATGGCGCTGGTCCTGTCCTGCGCACACCTGTCGGCCGCGAAGCGCGGCGAGATCCCGGGCGGGGCGGTGGACTACGCCGAGGCCGCGCTCGACCGGCTGCTCGCCCGCAAGGGGGCCGCGGCCCTGTCGATCGACGTGGAGGGCTGAGCCAGTATCAGCGCGCCGGCGGCGTAGTCCGTTTGCGGGCCGAGCCGAATCCCTTCTCGATCTCGCGCTGGTGCTCCTTGAGCTTCAGCGTCTGCCGCTTCTCGTACTTGGCCTTGCCCCGGCCCAGGCCGACCTCGACCTTGGCCAGCCCGTTCTTGAAGTACACGCGCACCGGGACGAGAGTCAGGCCTTTCTCGGCCGTCTTGCCGATCAGCCGCTGGATCTCCCGCTTGTGCATCAGGAGTTTCCGCGGCCGCCGCGGGTCGTACCCGTGGGTCTTCCCGGCCGGCTCGTAGGGAGGGATGTGCATGTTCTCGAGCCACACCTCGTTGCCCTCGACGCGGGCGAACGCCTCGTTCAGCGAGGCGCGCCCGCCGCGCAGCGACTTGACCTCCGAGCCGGTGAGGACGATGCCCGCCTCCCACGTGTCCTCGAGCGCGAAGTCGAAGCGCGCCCGGCGGTTCGACGCGACGAGCTTGCGGCCCTCGCTCACACCCTGGACTGAGCGATGACGAGCCGCTCGCCCAGCCGAAGCGCTCGGTCGCCCTTCCCGGTCGTGGGAACCGGGTAGAGGGGCTTCACGCCGAGCCCCTCGATGGGCTCGCCGTTGGGGCGGATGAAGAACGCGGTGGTGTACCTGATCGTCGGGCCGTCGGGGGTGACCGGCTCGACGGTGAGGACCGAGCCCTTGCCGAACGTGCGGCTGCCGACCAGCGTGGCCCGGCCGCGGTCGTCGAGGGCCGCCGCCATGATCTCCGAGGCGCTTGCGCTGTGCCCGTTGACCAGCACGACCAGAGGGAAGTCGCCCTCCAGAGCGGTCCCGTCGGCGTGGACCTGCTGCGGGTCCTCGCCCCGGGCGTGGACCGTGCCCAGCAGGCCCTCGTCGATGAACACGCTCGCCGAGTCGAACGCCTCGTGGGCCAGGCCGCCGGGGTTGTCCCGCAGGTCCAGCAGGATGCCGGACGCGCCGTCGGCGAGGAGGCCGGCGACGGCGGCGCGGAGCTCGTCCGAGACGCCCTGGCCGAACTGAAGCATCCGGACGTAACCCACCCCGCTGGTCAGCCGGCGGGGAACGACGTTGGGAATCGGAATGCTGCGCCGGACGAGCTCACGAGTGATCGTCTTGCCCTCGCGGAAGATCTCGAGCTCGACGGCGGTCCCGGCCTCGCCCCGCAGCGGCTCGGTGCGGTCGACCCCCTTCTTGGCCGGCGCCGTCGCCACCCCGTCGACCTTGACGATCACGTCGCCCGCCCGCAGGCCCGCCTCGGACGCGGGGGTGTCGGGGATCACCCCGGTCACGCGGAGGCCGTGCTTGGCGGGATGCAGCCACACGCCGATCCCGACGAGCTCGCCGCCGCTGACCAGGTCCTCGAGCTGCGCCTGCTCCTCGGCCGTGAGCAGGGCCGCATACGGGTCGTCGATCGACTCGAGCATCCCCTCGATCGCGGCCTCGACGAGCTGATCGACGGTGACCGGGAGGGCTGACTCCTGCAGGAGCCGCAGGCCGGCGGCGGCGATCCGGTCGAACCCGGGGGGCTCGTTCCGGTCGGCAACGCGCGTGCCGGCGACGAAGGTGGCCAGGGGAAGGATGACGGCGAGGGTCGCCGCCGTGATCCGTGCCAGGAAACGTCGGCGCATGCCTGCCTCGCGATCGGGGGGGACCACGATGCTACCGGACGCCCAGAAGAACGACCCGTCCTCCCCCGAGGGTGGCACCGGCTAGGTCAGGTACGGCATCGGGTCGACCGGGCTGCCGTTGACCCGGGCCTCGAAATGCAGGTGGCAGCCGGTGGACCATCCGGTGGTCCCCACCCGGCCGATCTGTTCGCCACGGCCGACGTGCTCGCCGTCGGAGATGAGGGTGGCGGACTGGTGCGCGTAGGCGGTGGCCAGGCCGTTGCCGTGGTCCAGGATCGTGAACAGCCCGTAGCCCTCCGACCAGTAGACGTCGAGCACGGTTCCCGACGCGGCCGCGTAGATCGGCTGGCCGCACGCCCCGCCCATGTCGACGCCCGAGTGGAACCGCCGGGTGCCGTAGATCGGGTGGATCCGCCAACCGAACCCGGAGGTAACCGTTCCGGCGGTCGGCCAGTAGAACGTTCCGCCCGCGCTTCCAGACCCGCTGGAGCCGCCCCCCTGGATGATCCCCCGGATGCGGTCCGACTCGGCCTGCAGCGCCCGGACCGCCGCCTCGTACGTCGACTTCGCGGCCTCGACATCCTGCAGGGCGTCCTCCCGGGTGGCGAGCTCCTGCTCCAGCGCCGCCTGCGCGGCGGCCTGCTTGGCGGTGAGGTTCGCCACCCGGTCGACCTGCCGCTTCAGCTCGTCGCGGCGAATCTTGATCTCGGCGCGGGCTTCGCCGGCCTCCTCGCGCATGTCCTCCAGACGGGCCTTGGTGTTGGCGACCTGGTCGACGATGTCGGAGTCGTAGAGCAGCACGCGGTTCGCCAGCTCCTGCTTCGCGATGAGGTCGCCGAAGGACGACGACGTGAGGACGACCTCGAACCACGAGCCGGGGCCGGCGACGTAGGCGCCCGCGGCCCGGTCGCCGAGGGCCTGGATCTGCAGGTTGAGCCTCTGCTGGGTGCGGTTGACCCGCACGACGAGGTTCCGGTGGCGGGCCACGGCGGTGACGTAGGCGGCCTGGACGGGGGCGAACTTCGCACGCGTCTCCCGCAGCAGCGCCTGGAGCTCGGCGAGCGTCGCGTTGATCCCGCGGAGCTTGTCGTCGGAGTCGGCGATCTGCTCCAGCAGGCTCTGCCGGGCGTCCTCCGCGGCCTCGATCTGCGCGCGCTTCTGGGCGATCTCCTGGTCGATCTCGCGCAGGCGCTGATCGTCGTCCGCGGTGGCCGGGGCGGCCAGGGACATGAGCAAGCACAGGGCGATGAGGGCCACAAGCGGCCGGGGAAGCCTCATGGGTACACAAGCCTAGGAACGCAAAGGGGGCGATTCAAGCACCCTCTGCAGAGCGAGGGGGTCATGCGACGCATCATCTGGACTGAGCGAGCGCAGCGAGCGAGGGAAGCGATGCGGCGCGTGACCTCCGAGCGACTCAGACCTCGAGGAAGCGGCGCATGGCGAGCAGGCTGGCGATCACCGCTACGAGCACGCCGGCCAGCAGCAGGAACGGCACCGCGAACACCACGTCCTGGGTCTGGACCAGCGGCATGAACCCGATCTTGTTGCGCAGCGGGTCGATGAACAGGGCCTTGATCGCGAACAGCGACACGATGGCCGCCGCCGCGCCGAACAGACCCTGGACCACGCCCTCGATCAGGAACGGCACGCGGATGAACCAGTTCGTCGCGCCGACGAGCTTCATGATGCCGATCTCCTTGCGCCGAGCGAACACCGCCATACGCACGGTGTTGCCGATCAGCGCGGCCGCCGACACCAGCATGATCACCGCCGCCGCGAACGCCCCGACCTGCAGCACGTTCGTCACCGCGAACAGCCGCTTGAGGATCTCGCGCTGGTCCACGACCTTGTCGATGCCCGGCTGGCCGGCGAGGCGCGCGGCGATCACGTCGAACTTCTCGGGGTCGGCGAGCTTCACCCTGTAGGACATGGGCATCGCGTCCGGCGGGACGTTCTGCACCAGGTTGGGCTGGTTGGCGAAGATCTCCTTGAACCGCTCGTAGGCCTCCTCGCGCGACTCGTACTCGACGGTGTCGACCTCGGGGATCGCGACGAGCGTCTCCTGCAGGTGCAGTCGCTGGGGCTCGGTGATGGAGTCCTTCAGGAACACCGAGACCTCGACCTTGGCGGTCGAGTAGTCGACGATGATGCCGACCTGGCGCCCTACCAGCAGGGCCGCGCCGAGCAGGAACAGCGACACGAACACCGAGGACACCGCTGCGAAGGCGATGAGCCCGTTGCGCTTCAGCCCGGTCGCGGTCTCGCGGAAGAAGTAGCTGAACCTACGCGCCATAGCCGTACACCCCTCGGGCCTGGTCGCGGATGACGTGGCCGCCCTCGAGCTCGATCACCCGGCGGCGCATGGCGTCCACGATCGCGTTGTCGTGCGTAGCCATGATCACGGTGGTGCCCGTGCGGTTGATGCGGTCGAGCAGCTTCATGATGTCCACCGACGTGGCGGGGTCGAGGTTTCCCGTCGGCTCGTCGGCCAGCAGGATGAGCGGCCGGTTCACGAATGCCCGGGCGATGGAAACCCGCTGCTGCTCGCCGCCGGACAGCTCGTCCGGGAAGTTCGACAGCTTGTCCCCCAGCCCGACCAGCTCCAGGATCTCCGGCACGCGCGTGTCGATGGTGTGCTTGGGCTTGCCGATGACCTCCAGCGCGAACGCCACGTTGTCGAAGACCGTCTTGTCGGGGAGCAGCTTGAAGTCCTGGAACACGGTGCCGATGTTTCGCCGCAGGTAGGGCACCTTCCAGGTCGACAGCGTGCGGATGTTCTTGCCGGCCACGAAGATGGCGCCCTTGCTGGGCTCCTCCTCCTTCAGGCACAGCCGCAGGAACGTGCTCTTGCCCGAGCCCGACGGGCCGACCAGGAACACGAACTCGCCCTTGCCGACCTCGAGCGACACATCCTCGAGGGCAACAACGGAATCCTTGTAGGTCTTGGTTACGTGGTCGCAACGGATCATGGACGCGCCTCATCCCCAGGAAGTAGGTGGGTGGGTCGCCCGATGCTAGCAGAGGAACTCAGGAACGGGAACGAACCCTCGCGGCGGCCTTCTTGGCGGCCGGCTTCTTCCCGGCGGACCTCTTCGCCGCCGTCTTCTTGGCGGGGCGCTTCCTCTTGATCCGGGTTCCGTTGCCGTCCTGCCCCGCCTTGAGCTCGCCCAGCTTGCGGCGGAAGTCCTGCACGCCGTAGGCGGTGAGGACCACGTCGGTCTTGGCCCGCGCCGTCGCCGCCCTGGGCATCCCCAGGAACGGGCCGAGCTCGCCGAAGTACTGGCCGGCGTCGAGCAGCGCCAGCGGTTCCTCGCCCCCGTCCGCCAGGTCGCGAACCAGATCGACCCGGCCCCCCTCGATCACGTAGATCAGCTGGCCCCGCGAGCCCTGCTGGAAGATCGTCTCGCCGGCGGCGTACTCCACGCGCTGGGGAGGTCCGCTCTCGCCGTGCACGTCCGGCACCAGCTGCACGACGCGGTCCGCGATCGGCACCAGGCGCTCGTCGTGGGTGGCGATCACGATGATCCGGCCCTTCGCCTTCAGGTCACGGAGGGCGCGAACGATCCCCTCCGCCTGGATGTAGTCCAGGTTCGCCGTCGGCTCGTCGGCCAGCAGCATCGGGGGGTCGTAGATCAGCGCGCGGGCGATCGCCACCCGCTGCTGCTGCCCTCCCGAGAGCTGTCCGGGACGGTGATGGGCGCGGTCGGCCAGGTTCACCAGCGCCAGGAGCTCGTCGGCGCGCTTCAGGGCCTCGGATTTGGGGACCTCGTTCTTGAAGATCCCCGAGCCCACCATGAGCGGCATCGCCACGTTCTCCCGGGCGGACAGCGAGGCGATCAGGTTGAACGCCTGGAAGATGATCCCGACCTGCCGCCGCCGGTACTCGGCCATCTTCCCCGCGGCGAGCTCGGTGACCACCGTGTCGCCGACCTCGATCCACCCCCACGTCGGGGTCAGGATCCCCGCCAGACAGGACAGCAGCGTGGTCTTCCCGGAGCCCGAGGGACCGAGCAGAACGACGATCTCGCCCTCGGACGCCTCGAAGCTCAGACCCTCGATGGGTCGCACCTTGTAGTTCTCGGTCTGGTACTCGACGACCAGGTCCCGAACGGAGAGCTTGGTCGGGGTCATGACGCCGGCCCCCCGAACGCCGACGCGGGATCGGTCCGCGCCACCTGGCGCATTCCGCCGAGGCTGGCAAGGATCGCGATCAACACCGCCACGACCGGCAGCTGGGTGAGCACCGACGTCGTCACCGTCACCTTCAGCGGGAAGATGGGGACCAGGACCGCCTGCAGGCCCGTGGCCAGGATCGCCGCCAGGATCGCCACGAGCACCCCCTGGAGCGCGAGCCCGAACAGCAGCGCCGCGGTCGACGTGCCGACGGCCTTCATGACCGCGAAGTCCCGCCGGCGCTCCAGCGCCGAGAGGTACACGACCCCGCCGATGATCATCGCGGACACGACCCACAGCAGGCTTCGCACCAGGCTGACCGAGGAGATGGCGCGATCCAGCGGACGGGTGGCGTCCTCGGCGACCGCCTCGTTCGACAGCAGCGCGTACCCCTCCGGGACCGAGGTCGGCGTGCCCTCCACGACGATGGCGCTCGCGGCGGGGCGCCCCCGGTAGACCAGCGCCTGGGCGTCCTCGAGCTCCATGAACAGCAGGGGCATGCCGCCCAGCAACGTCGTGTCGGTGGTCAGCCCCGCCACGGTGAACGTCTGCGAGCCGACCTTGGCGGGATCACCCACCGCGACGCCGGAGGACTCGTCGATCGTGACCTCGCCGCTCGACGCCGGCAGGCGCCCCTCGATCACCGTCGGCACCCCAAGCCCGCCCGGCACGTAGCCGATCACCACGATGTCCATGGGCGCGCCGTCCACGTCCAGGCTGTGCCGCGCGATGACCAGGGGATCCGCGCGCGTCGCACCCTGGATCCCCGCGGCGATCCCAGGCTCCAGCGTGGCCGCAGAGGTGAACGCCCCGGTCGCGCCGGCTCGCAGGACCCAGCCGTCGGCCCCGATCGCCTCGACGGTGGCCAGCGGCTCGCGGCGGAACTGCGCGGTGAGCCCGCTCATCAACAGCAGCAGCACGAACACCAGCCCGGTCCCCAGCGTCACCAGCAGGAACCGGACCTTGCGGTACTGAAGGTCCCTCAGGGTGACCAACAGCATCAGCTCGCTCCCTTCGTCGCGATGTCCCGCTGCTCGAACCACGCCGTCAGCTGCGGGAGGGCGGACTGGTAGCCGCGCTCGGCCACGGCCTCGACGGCGTCGAAGTCCAGCAGGCTCACGCCGCGCATGTCGTGGTGCAGCACCAGGTCGGCGTGATGTTCCTCGATCGCCCGGTCGCGCTGGCGCATGGCGCTCACGGTCATGGACCGCATCAGCGTGTCGCCGATGCCGGGGATCCTCTGGTGCCTGCCGACCCTCTTGCCGATCGCCCGCATCCCCGACAGCCACAGCCCGTAGTCGTCCTTGGCGCCGGGCCCGCGCTTGGGGGTCACGTCGGAGCCGATCACGATCGAGTTCGGATGCAGCCGGCGCATCACGTCGATCGGGAAATCGTTGATGACTCCCCCGTCGATGTGAACCTCGCCGCCGATCGACGCGGGAGGCAGGACGCCGGGCAGGGCCGTGGACGCACGCAGGATCTGCACCAGCGGGCCTCGGCGATGCACGGCCTCGCCGAACGTCGTCATGTTCGTCGTGATGCAGAAGAACGGCAGCCACAGGTCCTCGATGAGGTGCTCGCCGAACTCCGCCTGCATGGCCTGGGTGATGCGCTTCCCCTTCAGGAATGAGGCGACCGGAAGGGTGTAGTCGCGCAGCCGCGCGAAGCGCTTCTTGACCATCGGGATCATGTCCTCGATGGAGACGCCCATCCCCAGGCCGGTGGCGACCGCCGCACCCATCGAGGACCCCCCCACGATGTCGATGGGAACCCCCAGCCCGTGCATGGCCCGAATGACGCCGAGGTGGGCGAACCCTCGCGCGCCCCCTCCGCTGAAGACCATGGCCACCGCCCGCCCCGACACCACGCGCCCCAGCCGCTGCAGGTCGTGGGGTGAGCCCCGCCGGAGGTGGATGACGTCGTCGACGCCCATCGCGTCCAGCCACCGGTCCGTGCCGGTGGGCAGGTGGGGGCCGCCGCGCTGGAGCAGCACCAGGGAGACCGGCGTGCCGCCCGCCTGGATCAGCTCGGCGACCGCGGCCCCGGGCGCGACCGGCTCGGCCGTGGCGTCCGCCAGGATCAGGACGTGGTCGGCCTGGCGCAGGGCCCGCCGGGTCCAGGCCGAGTCCTCGCCGTCGGCCTCGAACACCAGGAACCGATTCGCCTCTTCCACGGTGTCCAGCCATCGGCTGACCCGCACGTCGCCCGGGTCCCCGGCCTTCGACTGGGACACCCCGGGCGTCCCCAGCGCGCTGTCGACCCGCGCGCCCCACAGGTGGAAGGTCGGACCGTCCTCGGACAGCATCTCGGCCAGCCGCGAGGCGAACATGCGGAGGTCGACGTCGAGCGCGGCCGGGATGAGCACCACCGAGCACCGCCGGCCCGCGCCGCCGCGGACGGGCGGCTGGGTGATCTGACGGACCAGGCTGCGGGCCACGCCGAGGATCGCCTCGGGGTGGTCCTTCGACAGCAGCGCGAGGACGTCGGCCGGGAGCTTCACCAGGTAGGAGTCCCGGACCGCGGCCACCGTTCGGGCCCGCACGCCGCCGTCGAGCAGGGCGGCTGCCCCAACCAGCTCCCCCGCCGGGACGTCCGTCCACGCCTCGGCCGAGCCGTTGGCCGAGGGGCTCGCCCGGGCGCGCAGGCGCCCGAGCACCACGAAGTACGCCGAGTCGGCCGGCTCGCCCTCGGAGAACAGGACGTCGCCGGCGGCCAGGTGGCGCCACTCGAGCCGGGAGCGCAGCTGCTCTCGGACCTCCGGGTCCAGGGGACCGAACAGCCGGGCGAGGTCGGTCGCCAGCAGACGATCGATGGTTCGCCGGTCCATCTCCTTGGCCATGCGCTCGGCCACCCGGGGATGCGCGGACAGGATCTCTCCGAACGCCTCCCGGGACAGCCTGCCCACCCGGGCACGCCCGTTCGCGCGGACGGTGGCGGCCCGGCGCTCGCCGGTCAGCACCGCGTTCTCCCCGACGACGTCACCGGGTCCCACCTCCGCCACCCGGGCGGTGCCGTTCCCGTCGGCCGCGAGGACGGCGAGCGAACCGGCGAGGACGACGAAGACGTCGTCCCCGGCTCCGTCCTGGGACAGCAGCGTCTCGCCCGCGGCCAGCCCGACAGGCTCGAGGCGTTCGGCGAGGGCCGCCAGGTCACGCCGGCCGAGGTCCTTGAACGGCCCGGCGCGACCGAGTACCTCGACGATCGCGGAGATCTTCGTGCGTCGAGGGGTGGAGGATCGTGGAGCGCGGGGCATCACCTTGCGAAGTATGCGCGCTTCGACCCTCCCGAAACTAGACCAGGCCCCGAGTGTGACCGACCTCACAAGGCGGTCAGATGCCCTTCAGGAACGCCTCGGTCTGGTCGGCGACGCGGGCGCCGGACAGGCCGTGCAGCTCGTAGAGCTCCTCGGACGTGCCGGACTCGCCGAAGCCGCGCACACCGATGATGTGCAGCCGCGCCCGCGAGCCGTTCTCGGGCGCCGCCGCCAGGACCTCGGCCACCGCGCCACCCAGGCCGCCCCAGATGCCGTGGTCCTCGACCGTGACGATCGCCGAGCACGCCGAGGCCGTGTCCAGGATGGCCTCCTCGTCGAGCGGCTTGATCGTGTGGATGTTGACCACGCGCGCGGAGATGCCCCGGCCCTCCAGGACCTCGGCGGCCTTCATGCACTCCCCGACGGTCGCCCCCGTGCCGATCAGCGCCACGTCGTCCCCGTCGCGGAGCCGGTCGGCCCGGCCGAAGGCGAACGTGTAGCCGTCGTCGTGGACGTCGTCGACCTTCTGGCGGGTCAGGCGCAGGAACGCCGGCCCCTGGTGCTCGGCCAGGTACTCGACGGCCCGTTCGGTCTCGACGGCGTCGGCGGGCTGGACGATGGCCACGTTCGGCAGCGAGCGGATCTCGGCGATGTCCTGCAGCGCCATCTGCGAGTAGCCGTCCTCCCCCACCCCGACGCCGCAGTGGGTGCCGACCAGGCGGACGTTCGCCTCCTGGTAGGACACGCTCACCCGGATGATCTCCATGCGTCCGGTCACGAACGCGGAGAACGAGCAGGCCCACGGGACCTTCCCGGACAGGGCCAGGCCCGAGGCGACCCCGATCATGTTCATCTCGGCGATGCCGCACTCCACGTAGCGCTCGGGATACTTCTCGATGAACCCCTCCACCTTGGTGGAGTCGCGCAGGTCGCCCGCCAGCACGACCATCCGCTCGTCGGCGCCGACGCGGGCGATGGCCTGGCCCCACGCGTCGCGGGTGGCGCCGCTGCCGCCGCCGGCCATCAGGCCTCACCTGCCTCGCCACGGAGCTCGGCGATGGCCTTCTTGGCTTCCTCGGGGTTCGGGGCCTTGCCGTGCCAGCTCGAGTTGAGCTCCATCCAGGACACGCCCTTCCCCTTCACGGTCCGGGCCACGATCATCGTCGGCCGGTCGGCCACGACCTCGGCCTCGTCGAGCGCGTCGACGATCTCGGCCATGTCGTGCCCGTCGATCTCGCGAACGTGCCAGTTGAACGCGCGCCACTTGGCGACGGTCGGCTCGATGTCCAGCCGATCCGTGACCTTGCCGGTCTGCTGGACCTGGTTGGCGTCCAGGATCCCGCACAGGTTGTCGAGCTTGCGGTAGCCCGCGAGCATCGACGCCTCCCACACCGGGCCGCCCTGGACCTCGCCGTCGCCGAGCATGCAGTAGACGCGCCAGCTGGCCTTGTCGAGCTTGGCCGCGATCGCCATCCCCACCGCCACGGACAGGCCCTGCCCGAGCGAGCCCGTCGAGGCCTCGATCCCCGGCAGGCGGGTCCGGTCGGGGTGGCCCTGCAGAGGCGAGCCCAGCTTGCGCAGGGTCATCAGGAGCTTCTCCTCGAAGAACCCGAGCTTGGCCATGGCCGCGTAGACGATCGGGATGCAGTGGCCCTTCGACAGGATGAACCGGTCCCGGTCGGGCCAGGCCGGCTCCTCCGGCCGCAGGCGCAGCTTGTAGAAGTAGAGGGCCGCGACCAGGTCGGCCGCGGAGAGGGTTCCGCCGGGGTGGCCCGAGCCGGCCTCGGTGAGCATCTCGATGTCGGTGACGCGCAGCTCGCGGGCGACGTCCTTGAGGCGCTCGACCTGCGCCTCCCTGTCCGCGTCGATGGTGCGTGCCTCGGCCATGGGCCTCGTCTCTGGTCGGGGGGAAGGCCTGTACCGCGGAAGTTTACTCGGCCGGTTCCTTCTCCTGGGGGCTGATCACGGCGCCGTCCGGCTTCGTGGAGGCGGGCTCCACGGGTGCGTAGCCGGCGGCCTTCGGGGGCTCGGGAACGGCCTTGAGGTCCGGCTCGAAATGGCCCTTCTCCTCGGCGGTGTCGATGGTCTCGCCCTCGGCGAACACCTTCGCCTCCTGGCCCTCGCGCAGGACCTGGAAGACGTGCAGCGGCTCGACCTTGCCCTTCACCAGCAGGGGCGGGAGCGCGGCCATCCGGAAGGTCGCCTCGTCCAGGAACGCGGCGGCGTCCTCGGTCACCACGACCTCGCCGGCGCCGGCCACTCCGCACAGCCGGCTGGCGGTGTTCACGGTGTCGCCGATGGCCGTGTAGTCCAGGCGCTCGTGCGAGCCGATGTTGCCGACCACGGCCATCCCCGCGGAGATCCCCACGCCGCACCCCTTGACCTTCAGCAGCTGGATCTCCTCGCGCGTCGCCACGGCCTCGTCGATGTAGTCGAGCATCCGCATGCCGGCGCGGACCGCGCGGTTCACGTAGTCGGCGTCGGGCTTCGGCGCGCCCCAGAACGCCATCACGCAGTCACCCATGAACTTGTCGATGGTCCCCTTCTCCTCGACCACGGCACGGGTCATGGCGTCCAGGTAGATGTTGAGTGCGGTGACGACGTCCCCCGGCAGGGCGTTCTCGGAGGCGGCCGTGAACCCGCGGAGGTCGGCGAACAGGACCGAGAGCGGACGCATGGCTCCCTTCAGCGTGGCGACCGCCCCCTCGGGGGCGGACAGGACCTCCGCGACCACGTCCTTGGACAGGTACCGCCCGAACGTCTGGGTTA
Source organism: uncultured Actinomycetes bacterium (assembly GCA_963742735.1). Lineage (GTDB taxonomy): Bacteria > Actinomycetota > UBA4738 > UBA4738 > JBBDTT01 > JBBDTT01. Next base: position 1,479,852 of record CAVUMN010000004.1, on the reverse strand, counting down.
CGCGCCGGCGCTCTCGGACCTCGGTGAAGTACTTCACGCCGAGGGACGCGACGAAGCCGAAGCCGATGGCGCCGTTCGGGTACACGAAGTTCATCACGGTGCCGTTGTCGGCCCTCGAGAACACGAACAGGATGTAGACGACGCCCAGGGCCACCGCGGCGATCCACGACAGGGTCATCGGCAGGAACTGGACGATGATCGCGATCGCGAAGGCAAGGACGAACACGGCCAGGAGGTTCGTGCCGAGCGAGGCCGGCTCGATGAACGCGCCGCGCAGCATGGTGTTGAGCGCGTTGGCGTGGACGAACACCCCGGGGATCTCTCCGATCGGCGTGATGCGGGTATCGCGCAGGGTGAAGTCGGTGGTCCCGATGAAGATGGTCTTGCCGGTCACCGCCTCGGGATCGAACTCGTTGTTGTAGACCTGCCCCGCCGAGAGGTCCGGCTCGAACTTCAGCTCGTCGGCGAAGTTCAGGTCCATGATCTGGCCCTCGCCCACCGGGATGGTCGTGTCGCCGACCTGCAGGGCCTCCTTGCGAAGGGTCAGGGGCCCCTCGAGGCCCTCCATGGTCATCAGGGCCTGGAGCGACAGCGACGGCACCAGCTCGCCTCCCACGTCGATGACGAGGGGGATGGCGCGGACGGTCTGGTCGGCGTCGGGGGTCACGTTGGCGTGGGCCACGGCGAGCGCCGGCTCGGCGAGCTCGGGAACCGGCGGCACGAACTGATCCGCGACCAGGAGGTTGCCCTCGGGCTTTCCGGGCGGGAACTCGGCCGCCGCCGCGAGGATGACGTTGCCGGCGTCCTTGATCGAGGCCGCGAACGCGGCGTCATTGGGGGTGCCCGGGTCGAACACGACGTCGTAGACGATGACGTTCGCGCCCGCGCGGGAGAGGTTGTCGACGATCCGGGCGTGGACCCGGCGCGGGAACGGCCACTGGCCGAGCTCGGTCTGGCTCGCGTCATCGATCCCGACGACCACCACGCGGGTGTCGGCGTCGGTCGCGGGGAACAGGGCGTCCGCGAAGCGCAGCTGCGAGCCGCCGAAGATGTTGGCGTCGAGGCCCGCCCAGGAGCCGAGCGTGACGAGGCCGGCGATCACGATCGAAACGGCGATGCGGAACAGGGGCGAGCGCTTCATGAGCTGGTGCTCACGCGAGGTCCGTCGCGTCGAGCCGGGTCACAGTCCCCGGGTCACCGCCCGAAGTGGGTTCCGTCGCGTTCCCGGGTCCGGTCGCGCGTGTCGCGCTCGCGAGTCGTGTCCGTCGTCCGCGTTTCGCGGGTGCGCTCTCTCCGGGTGGGCGATGGATCCGACGAACGCCGGGGTCGGGGCTCCTCGCTCGTGATCGCCAAGGACGTACTCGCCGTTTCACAACTCTCGCCCGTCACCTGGATCGAGACCGTCAGCGTGGTGGAGAGCTCGCCGTCGGTCACCGTGACGGTGAACACGTCCGTGCCCACGAAGCAGTCGTCCGGGTTGTACTTGATGTTCATGCTCCCACCGGCCTGCACGATGACATCGCCGTTCTCAGGCTCCGTGAAGCTCAGGATCGAAAGCGTGTCGTCCTCGTTGGGATCGGAGCACGCCCTCCCAACCTGGATCGTCACGTTCGGCTGAGTGTTGCGAACGCTGTCCTCGATGTTCTCGCACTGCGGCGCGAAGTTCGTCTCCTCAAGGAAGCTCGCCGTCACCGTGGTCCCGCCGGAAGCAAGGGTCACCGTGCAGCTGTTGCCGTCGACGGAGTCGCACCCCGACCAGCCGTCGAACGAGGACCCAGAGTCGGCGGTGGCGGACAGCACGAAGACGGTGCCAACCTCGGCGGTCTCGGTGCAGTCGCCGCCGCACGTGATCCCGTCACCGGAGACCGAGCCGGTCCCGGTGCCGCTCTTGTTCACCGTCAGGGTGGCCTCCTCGTCGGCCGTCACCGTGATCGAGTAGGTAGCCGGGTCGGAGGCGGCCGAGCCGTCGGAGGCGGTGAACGTGAAGGAGTCAGAGCCGCTGAAGTTCGGGTCCGGGTCGTAGGTGAAGGTCCCATCGGAGTTGAAGGCCAGGGTCCCGTTCGCCGGCCCGGTGCCCTCGGCGTAGGTCAGCGAGTCGCCATCGGGGTCGGAGCAGGCGACGGTGTCGGCCAGCTGAGTGTCCTCGTCGGTCGTGCCTGAGTCGTTCTCACAGCTCGGCCCGTCGTTCACCGAGTCGACGGTGATCGAGTAGGTCGCGGCATCAGAGGTGAGCTCGCCGTCGGAGGCGGTGAACGTGAAGGCGTCAGAGCCGCTGAAGTTCGGGTCCGGGTCGTAGGTGAAGGTCCCATCGGAGTTGAAGGCCAGGGTCCCGTTCGCCGGCCCAGTGCCCTCGGCGTAGGTCAGCGAGTCGCCATCGGGGTCGGAGCAGGCGACGGTGTCGGCCAGCTGAGTGTCCTCGTCGGTCGTGCCTGAGTCGTTCGAGCAGCTGGGTCCATCGTTCGCGGCGGTGACCGTGATCGAGTACGTGGCCGGGTCGGAGGTGGCCGAGCCGTCGCTGGCGGTGAACGTGAAGGAGTCCGAGCCGCTGAAGTTCGGGTCCGGGTCGTAGGTGAAGGTCCCATCGGCGTTGAGCGTCAGGGATCCGTTCGCCGGCCCGGTCCCCTCGGCGTAGGTCAGCGAGTCGCCCTCGGGGTCGGTGCAGGCCACGGTGTCGGCCAGTTGCGTGTCCTCGCCGGTCGTGCCGGAGTCGTTCTCACAGCTCGGTCCATCGTTCGCGGCGGTGACCGTGATCGAGTACGTGGCCGGGGACGACGTGGCCGCGCCGTCGGAGGCGGTGAACGTGAAGGCGTCCGAGCCGCTGAAGTTCGGGTCCGGGTCGTAGGTGAAGGTGCCGTCGGCGTTGACGGTCACCTCGCCGTTGGAGGCCTCACTCGCCTCGGCGTACGTGAGGCTGTCGCCCTCAGTGTCGGTGCACACCACCGTGTCGGTGAGCTGGGTGTCCTCATTCGTCGAACCCGAGTCGCTCGTACAGACCGGCGCGTCGTTCACGGGGTCAACGGTGATCGAGTAGGTCGCCGGCCCCGAGGTGGCCGCGCCGTCGGAGGCGGTGAACGTGAAGGAGTCCGAGCCGCTGAAGTTCGGGTCCGGGTCGTAGGTGAAGGTGCCGTCGGCGTTGAAGGCCAGGGTCCCGTTCGCCGGCCCGGTGCCCTCGGCGTAGGTCAGCGAGTCGCCGTCGGGGTCGGAGCAGGCGACGGTGTCGGCCAGCTGAGTGTCCTCGTCGGTCGTGCCTGAGTCGTTCGAGCAGCTGGGTCCATCGTTCGCGGCGGTGACCGTGATCGAGTACGTGGCCGGGTCGGAGGTGGCCGAGCCGTCGCTGGCGGTGAACGTGAAGGAGTCCGAGCCGCTGAAGTTCGGGTCCGGGTCGTAGGTGAAGGTGCCGTCGGCGTTGAGCGTCAGGGATCCATTGGTAGGCCCGGTACCCTCGGCGTAGGTCAGCGAGTCGCCGTCGGGGTCGGTGCAGACCACCGAGTCGGCCAGCTGAGTGTCCTCCGTGGTCGTGCCGGAGTCGTTCTCACAGGTGGGCCCGTCGTTCACCGAGTCGACGGTGATCGAGTAGGTCGCGGCATCAGAGGTGAGCTCGCCGTCGGAGGCGGTGAACGTGAAGGAGTCCGAGCCGCTGAAGTTCGGGTCCGGGTCGTAGGTGAAGGTCCCATCGGCGTTGAGCGTCAGGGATCCATTGGTAGGCCCGGTGCCTTCGGCGTAGGTCAGCGAGTCGCCGTCGGGGTCGGTGCAGACCACCGAGTCGGCCAGCTGAGTGTCCTCTGCGGTCGTGCCGGAGTCGTTCTCACAGGTGGGCCCGTCGTTCGCGGCGGTGACCGTGATCGAGTAGGTAGCCGGGTCGGAGGCGGCCGAGCCGTCGGAGGCGGTGAACGTGAAGGAGTCAGAGCCGCTGAAGTTCGGGTCCGGGTCGTAGGTGAAGGTCCCATCGGCGTTGAGCGTCAGGGATCCGTTCGCCGGCCCGGTGCCCTCGGCGTAGGTCAGCGAGTCGCCGTCGGGGTCGGTGCAGACCACCGAGTCGGCCAGCTGGGTGTCCTCTGCGGTCGTGCCGGAGTCGTTCTCACAGCTCGGCCCGTCGTTCACCGAGTCGACGGTGATCGAGTAGGTCGCGGCATCAGAGGTGAGCTCGCCGTCGGAGGCGGTGAACGTGAAGGAGTCCGAGCCGCTGAAGTTCGGGTCCGGGTCGTAGGTGAAGGTCCCATCGGCGTTGAGCGTCAGGGATCCATTGGTAGGCCCGGTGCCTTCGGCGTAGGTCAGCGAGTCGCCGTCGGGGTCGGTGCAGACCACCGAGTCGGCCAGCTGAGTGTCCTCTGCGGTCGTGCCGGAGTCGTTCTCACAGGTGGGCCCGTCGTTCGCGGGGTCAACGGTGATCGAGTAGGTCGCCGGCCCCGAGGTGGCCGCGCCGTCGGAGGCGGTGAACGTGAAGGAGTCCGAGCCGCTGAAGTTCGGGTCCGGGTCGTAGGTGAAGGTGCCGTCGGCGTTGAGCGTCAGGGATCCATTGGTAGGCCCGGTGCCCTCGGCGTAGGTCAGCGAGTCGCCGTCGGGGTCGGTGCAGACCACCGAGTCGGCCAGCTGAGTGTCCTCCGTGGTCGTGCCGGAGTCGTTCTCACAGGTGGGCCCGTCGTTCACCGAGTCGACGGTGATCGAGTAGGTCGCGGCATCAGAGGTGAGCTCGCCGTCGGAGGCGGTGAACGTGAAGGAGTCCGAGCCGCTGAAGTTCGGGTCCGGGTCGTAGGTGAAGGTCCCATCGGCGTTGAGCGTCAGGGATCCATTGGTAGGCCCGGTGCCTTCGGCGTAGGTCAGCGAGTCGCCGTCGGGGTCGGTGCAGACCACCGAGTCGGCCAGCTGAGTGTCCTCTGCGGTCGTGCCGGAGTCGTTCTCACAGGTGGGCCCGTCGTTCGCGGGGTCAACGGTGATCGAGTAGGTCGCCGGCCCCGAGGTGGCCGCGCCGTCGGAGGCGGTGAACGTGAAGGAGTCCGAGCCGCTGAAGTTCGGGTCCGGGTCGTAGGTGAAGGTGCCGTCGGCGTTGAGCGTCAGGGATCCATTGGTAGGCCCGGTGCCTTCGGCGTAGGTCAGCGAGCCGCCGTCGGGGTCGGAGCAGGACACGGAGTCGGCCAGCTGAGTGTCCTCGTCGGTCGTGCCGGAGTCGTTGTCACAGACCGGCGCCTGATTCGGCGCCACGACCGTCCAGCTGTAGGTCGCCGGCGAAGAGGTGTTGCCCGCTGGGTCCTGCGCGACGACGGAGAAGGTGTGGTCGGCGACGTCCAGGTCCGAGTAGCTGATCGAACCGTCGGAGCAATCCGCGGGCGCGCCGCCATCGAGGACGCACGTCAGCGATGCCGTGGGGTCGTTCGACGAGACCGCGAAGGTCGCATCGTGCGACGTCGTCGGGTCGTCGGGACCGGAGTCGACGGAGGCCGTCGGCGCGGTCAGGTCGATCACCCAGTTGAAGGAAGTGGGGGCCGAGCGATTCCCCGCGGCGTCCAACGCGCGGACCTCGAACAGACGGGAGCCCGCCGGCAGTCCGCCGAACGCGGCCGGCGAGTCGCATGGTCCGAAAGCAGCTGGGGCGACGCGACACTCGAACCCGACGGTGTCGTCCGCCGCGGCGAGGACCGCGGTGAACACGGCGGCCGTCGTGGCGGCCCCGCCGCCGGCGACGAAGGTGAAGGTCGCGTCGGTCTCGTTCGTCGGACTATCGGGTCCGTCGGTGATCGTCGGCGCGGCGGGAGGCGTCAGGTCGAGTGCGGTGACGGTCCGCGTCGCCGAGTCCGACGCACCCGACGGATCGGTGACCGTCTCGGTCACGGTCCAGGTACCCAGGCTGAAGATGTGGATCGGGTTGGTCTGCGTCGAGGACGTTCCGTCGCCGAAGGACCACGAATGCTCGAGCGCGTCACCGTCGGGATCGGTGGACGTGTCGATGAACGAGACGATCAGCGGCGCTCCGCCCGTCAACGTCGAGGCGGAGAAGGATGCGATCGGGTCGTGGTTCGGCTGCGGTCCGGGTGGCGGAGGTGGCGGAGTCGTCGGTCCGGGGCCGCCGCCGGGCGTCTCACCGCCGGGGGTGTCGCCCGAGCCGCCGGGAGTCTCGCCGGAGTTGCCGGGCGGCGGCAGCGGAGTCGGGTTGGGCTCGTTGACGTCAACCTCGGGCGGAAGCGGCTCGACACACTCCTGGATCTCCTCGATGTCGCAGACGTTTGTCGAGATCCAGGGGTAGGCCTCAACCAGCTGCGCCAGGGTGTCGAACGGCTGGACGTCGCCGAATGTCCCGTCGGCGTTCACGAGCACGACCGCGAACGCCTCGAGCGTCACGCACTCATCGAGGGCGTTACAGACCTCGATGACGTTCTCGATCGCGATGAAGGTGCAGTCACCGAAGAAGTCGCACTCGGTTGCGAAGAGCGTCCCCTTGACCGCGGCCGTGGCGACCGGGGTCTCGATCTCGAACCGGCTCTGTGTGTCGGCGAGCTCGGTGACCCGGTTCCAGGTGCGGCCGCGTCCCTGCGACCCCTTGATCCGCTTCGTGTCGGTCGCGTTGTCGACGCTCACGAGCTCGGTGAGCTTGAACTCGGTATCGGGGCCGATCCGGGTCAGTGACTCGTCGAAGTAGACGAGCTCGGCAAGACCCTCGGAGTTCGTTCGGACGACGTCACCTGCGGACAGGGACTGGCCATCGGCGCCTTCCTGAAAGGCGCCGCCCGCCTTGCTGACGTTGACGCCGCCATCGAGGACCTCCAGCGTGGCGAACTGCTTGGCGGCGGCCTTCTCGGTACCGCCGAAAACGAGGAAGGCGGCGATGACCGCGACGATCGCAACGACGGCCACCAGCACGGCCCACAGACTCTTCTTAGCCTTCGCCATCAGCCCGCTTCCCTAGAAGTACCGGTGCGCCGTCAGCGAGACTGGGGGGCGCCCGAACGGCCCTATTCTCCCTGATGCTGGCCGAATGGGACAAGGTTTCCAGAGTGACCCTTGTCACGTTGAGCGTGGACTCTTGAACACAATTGTGCTCAGCGCTCCCGCTTCACACTCCATCTGGACGTGCCGCCGCCGTCCGAGGTGTCCCGAGTGCGCTCGCGGGGGGCGTCGGACCTGAGGCGATCCCGGTCGGTCCTGGACCGGATCGGAGCGTCGTCGCCGGTGCCCGAGCGCGTCCCTCCGGCCCCCGACGTCCTCCGATCGCCGGCTCCGGGCGAGGTGGCCTCGACCCGAACCTTGAGCGAGGCGGCGTTCACCCGGCGGACCGGGGTGACCGAGCGCTCTCCGGGCGCGAAGACCGTCAGGTAGACCGTCGTCCCCCGAAGGAGACCGGTGATCGTGCAGCCTCCCACGCCGGAGCAGCCGGCCCGGCCGGCGTCGACCGAGGTCGGGAAGTCCGCGGTGGCGTAGCGAACGATCGCCGCGGAGCCCGACGTCTGCTGCCAGGTCACCCGCACGCCAAAGCGCGTGCCGACCGCGCGGATGCCGGCGATCCCCATGCGCGACCGGCGGCCGTCCTCCTTGTCCTCCCGGATGCCGTCCCGCGCCGCCGCCCCGGTCAGATCGACGTCGATCTCCTCCTCGACGTCCGTCACCGCGGTGTCGATGTTGTTCCCCGGGACCGGGTCCGCGGTGTCGGAGGTGACGGAGGCGGTGTTGGTCATCGTGCCCGGCCCGTCCGGAGCGGCCTCGACGAAGAGCGAGACCGAGTCCCCGGGGGCGATGTCTCCGAGGGGACAGTCCGTGATGATGCTCATGTTCCCCGGCGTGAAGAAACCACAGGGACTGCCCTTGCCCGCGCTGACCTCGTCGAAGGTCGCGTTGGTCAGCTCCTCGTCGAGCAGGACGTTGGTCGCCGTCTCGGGTCCGTTGTTCGTAACCGTCACGGTGTACTCCGCGTCGTCGAACTCTCCGATGAGGGTGTCCCCCGTCTTGGTCACCTCGAGGTCTGCTCCGGCCGGTTCGTTCACCTGAGTGACCTTGCCGTCGAAGACCGATTGCGCGTTGTCGGCCGAGGCGTTCGCCGTGTTCAGGATCGCCGGCGACTCGCCGTCGTGATCGACCTCGACCTCGATCTCGATCGTCTCGCCGGGATCGAGCGACTCCATGGTGCAGGCCGCCTGATCGAACGCGGCCGTGACCTCGTCGCCTCCGCCGGGACAGTCCACACCCGGCGACTCGGAGAACATCGAGTCGATGAACCCACCGAACTGCACGGTGTCGGTCACCACGACGTTGGTCGCCGCCGCGTCCCCGTCGTTGCTCACCGTGATGGTGTAGGTCGCCTCGTCTCCCGACTCGATGGCGTTCGGGCCGGACTTGTTGATGGACAGATCCGGGGCGGGGAAGTCCACGTTGGTCGTCGCGCCGTCGGACTTCGGCTCGGCGTTGTCCGCGGACGCGGTGGCGGAGTCGACGATCGAGGACGACGAGCCGTCGTGTTGCACCTCGACCTGGATGTGGATGGACTGCCCCACGCCGAGCGAGGCCAGCGTGCAGGTCTCGGAGCTGGGCCCTCCGCCGGTGGTCTCGAAGTCCGGGCAGTCGACGCCCGCGGACGCCGAGGACATCCCCACGATGAATCCGCCGGAGACCACGTCTTCCACCACCAGGTTCTCCGCGGCCGCCGGACCGTTGTTGGTGACGGTGATCGTGTACACCGCCACCCCATCCGCGTCGATGGTGCTCGGACCGGTCTTCTGGATGGAGAGGTTCGCGACGTCGGGGATGATCGCGGTGGTGAACGTGTCGTCGTTGTTCGCCTCGTTCGGGTCGAGGGTCTCCGACGACGTCACGGCCGAGTCGCGCACGACGGCAACGCCCTCGTTGGGCATGACGGTCACCTGGATGACCGCCTGCGTCCCCGAGGGAAGGACCGCGGTGAAGCAGTCGACCTGCGAGCCGGCGAAGGTACAGCTCGTACCCGCGGGATCCGAGACGGAGGAAACCGTGCCGCCCGTGACGGTGTCGGTGGTGGTGACGCCGATCGCGTCGTCGGGACCCGCGTTCGACACGGTCAGCGTATGGACGACCGAGTCCCCCTCGTCCGCTGAGGCCGGCCCGGTCTTGACCAGCGACAGGTTGGCCGCGCGACGGGTGATGCTCGTGACCGCGGTCGCCGACGAGTTGCCCGTCCGCGGGTCGTCCGTGTCGGAGTCCACCGACGCGGTGTTGACGATGGAGCCCGCGAGCGGACCCGGGGCGACGTCCACCCCGAGGCCCACGGACTCACCGGGCTCGAGATCGCCGAGGCGACACACCACGCGCCGCTCCGAGTCGGAGAGGGTGCAGTCGCCGGGTCCCGCAAAGCTCTCGGTGCGGCCGCCCTCGACCCGGTCGGTGAGGACGACGTCGGCGGCGACGTCCGGGCCGCGGTTGGTCACGGTGACGACGTAGTTCGCGATCTCGTCGTCGAAGATCGACGAGGGTCCGGACTTCTCCACCGCGAGGTCCGCTGAAGGTGGCGGTGGAGGCGGCGGCTGCATCAGCTCCAGGACGAAGGTCACGGGGTCGCTCGGCTTGCTGCGGTTCCCCGCGGCGTCGGTCGCCGTCGCCCGGATCGTGTGCGTCCCCGGCGCGAAGCGAAGGTCGATCTGCCACGGCGAGTTGACCGGGGTCACCCCGAGCAGCTCGGAGCCCTCGAGGACACCAACGGTCGAGCCCGACTCGGCCAGGCCCTGGATCGTCACCGGGTTGCCCGTCACGGTGTCGCCGGGGTCCGGCTCCAGGATCACCGGCGGCGCGGGAGCATCGTCGTCGCCCGGCGGAGTGACCGGGCCCGGACCGCCGCCGCCCCCGTCGCCGTCGCCGTCGGGTGTCCCCTCGTCACCCGGGGTCTCGCCCTCGGGCGGGGTGACGCCGTCGCCCTCGTCCGGCGTCTCGGTCGGGGTGGGACTCGGTTCCGGCAGCGGCGTCGGCTCCGGCGTCGGCGGCTCCTCGGGTGGACACAGGACGAAGACGACGAGGAACGCCCGATCCCCCAGCTCGCACTGGTTGTAGACGACCCACTCGAGCTCGGCGAGCTCCGCCTCGGTCGTCTGGGTCACCGGGCCGATCTCCCCGTCGGCCGAGACGAACACGACGTCGAACGGGTTCAACGTCACGCACTCCTCGTCGACGCAGACCTCGATGGCCTCTTCGAGCGAGACGAACGTGCAGCCGGTCGGGTCGCACCGCGTGAGGAACAGCGTGCCCCGGACCGCGGCCGTCGCATTCGGGGTCTTGATCTCGAAGCGACTGTCCGCGTCGGCGAGCTTGGTGACGCGATTCCAGGTCTGGCCCTTGGTCTTGTTCCCGACGATCCGCGTGCTCGTCCCGTCGAGGGTGGCGAGCTCCTCGAGCTCGAACTCCGTGTCGAAGTCCAGCCGGGTGAGCGAACCCTCGAAGTACTCGATCTCGGCGCGGCCGTCGTCGCCCGTGCGAACCACGTCGCCCTGGGACAGGGGCTGGCCGTCGCGGGCAGGCCCGAAGTCTCCCCCGTCCTCGGCCACCTCGACCTGGCCTTCCAGGACGGTGAGCGTCGCGAACTGCTTCGCCGAGGCGTCGCCGCCGAGGAACACGAAAAGGCCGACGCCGATCAGCGCCAGAACCACGATGCCGGACAGAAGGGCCAGGCGGCGTCTGCGCACCTTCGACAACGCTGTCTCCTTCCGGCTCGCCGGGACATCCCGGCGCACGGAAGGATGATTCTCCCCGACCGGAGCGATCCGGACAAGACGCCGAGCGAGTTGGGGTCTGGCGGGTGGAGCGACTCCGAGCTAGTCGGGGACCTCCACCGGGTCCTCAGGCGGCTCGGTGGCCACCGGCTCAGGAGGCGGGGTGGCCTCGTCGGCCGGCGCCGGTTCCAGCGGCTCGGGCGGCGGCGGCTCCGCCGGAGTGGGCTCCGTCGGGGCGGGCTCCGTCGGGGCGGGCTCCGTCGGGGTCGGCTCGATCGGGGTCGGCTCGGTCGGAGTGGGCTCCGTCGGAATGGGCTCCGTCGAGGCCGGGACGGCCACCTGGACCGCGTTCACGTCGACCACCGGCGTCACCCGCCCCCGCTCGCTGAACACCGTCACGTACACGGTCGAGCCCCCGGGCAGGCCGTCGATCCGACACTCCCCGACTCCCCGGCAGCCCTCGGTCCCCGCCGTGGGCCGCGTCGGGTACTCGGTCGTGGACCACCGCGCCACGCCCTCGATCCCCTCGTCCCAGGTGAGCGTTGCGCTCGTACCGGAGAGCTCCGCGCGCAGCCGGGAGAGGGTGGCGCCCGAACCCGTGGACGCCGCATCTCCCCCGTGGCGCCTCGACCGCGGGAGTCGTTCGTCGGAACCCTCCGGGGCTGCCAACCCAGCGAACTCGGACCCGACGGTGACGGTGATCAGGCCTGCGCTCTCAGAGACGCCTGTGTCCTCATCGAAGCCGTTCCCCCACTCGTCCACCAGGTAGTACGAGAACGAGTCGATCCCGGTGAAACCCGCGTTCGCCCTGTAGGTGACGAACGTGACCCCGTTTACCTGATGCACGCCGGGTTCCCCACCATCCTCGACCGAAGCGGCGTCCACTCCTAGGATGAAGAAGGCGTCGCCGTTCGGGTCGAAGTCGTTTACGAACAGGTCCTCCTGAGACAGGGTCAGGAGTGTGCCCTCTGGGGTACTGGCGAAATCTGGCCCGGCCACCGGCGGTTCGTTTACGCAGCCGAACTCCGTGCAGGGGTTGTCGTCGACGGCCACGGTGACGGTCGCGCTGTCGGTAAATCCCGTCCCGTCCCCGATCGTGTAGGTGAAGGTGTCGAGGCCCTGGAAATCATCGGGGGGCGTGTACAGCACGCCTCCAGATCCCGCCATCGCGACCGTCCCCAGAGAGGACGATCCGTCGACCGAGATGATCGACAACGGATCGTCGTTGGGGTCGTGGTCGTTGATCGTCAGCAGGGAGCTGGCGAGCTCCGTCGGGGCCCCGGGCGGAACGACGAACTCCCCCCGAACCTCCGGGTCGGGATCGTCCACAGCCACCGGCGGCTCCTCGCCCAGGACCGTCACGTTCACGGTTCCAACGCTCCCCGGGTCCGTTGCGCCGTATACATCCACGACCGTGTAGGTGAACGAATCGGGTCCCGTGTACTCCGCCGGCGGCGTGTACTCGATCTGCGCGTTCTCCGGATCCTCCCCGTTCAGCAACACGACCGTGCCCCCCTCGGTCGAGGCCGGGTCCACCTCGAGCACGCGGATCTCGTCCTCCTCGGGGTCGACATCGTTCCAGAGCAGCTCGAAGGGCGAGAAGGTCTTGGGCCGATCGATCGACGCGGTGATCTCGTCGTCCTCCGCGACCGGCGCCGAGTTCCCGACCAGCACGGTCACCGTGCCCACGCTCTCCTCGCCGGAGTTCAAGTTGTCGTCCACCAGCACATAGTCGAAGGAGTCGCTCTCGATGTCGGCCGGTGGCGTGTAGATGTACTCGCAGTAGCTCCCTTCGCAGAACTGCTCCTGGATGATGCCCCCCTGAGCCGAGCTCGCATCGATCGAGGCCACGTGGAAGTCGTCGAACTCGAGGTCGTAGTCGTTGACCTCGAGATCGCCGGTCGAGAACGTCAGCGGCGTGTTGGGAGCCGTCTGCAGCTCATCGTCCACCGCCACTGGAGGATTGTTCCCACAGAACCCGCCGGAGAACGTCTGCGCCGGGGTCACCGAGCCAGCGCCGGCGGCGCCGAGCGTGAGCGTTCCGACGTTCCACTGCCGGAGCGTCTGATCTCCAGTCGGAAGGCTGAAGGTCTGGCTGCCCGAGGCGGTGTTCACGGTCACCGTCGCCCCGGTTCCCTCGTACGTGTGCTGGCCGCAGGAGAAGTTGTCGATGTAGATGACGTACCCGCCCGTCTGATAGTTCGGATCGAGCGTGTAGATCGTGTCGGTCTCGGTTCCGGGGGGGCCTTGGGTGACGTCGATGTCCTGCTCGGCCCAGCAGGGCAGGGTGGCGCCTTCCAGACACCGGAGGCCGTAGTAGAGCTGCAGCCCTGTGGGTGGTTGCACGTGAAGATCCAGGTCCCGTCCGACCGCCGGCCAATGCAGGACGATCGTTACCGAATCCGCGCTGCCCTCAATCGTCACCGTCGCCGTATCCCGGTCACCGTTCTCGTCCTCGATCGTGTAGGTGAACGAGTCGGTACCGCTGAAGCCTCCGCCCGGGGCGTAGACGAGGGTGTTGCTGTTGTCCTCGGCCTCGCTGCGGTGGACGTCGGCGCCCTCGCCCTGGGTCGGCGAGGACCCCGGCTGGGTGAAGCTCTCCACGAAGATCCCTGTGCCATGGTCGTTTTCGAGCACGTCGATGTAGATCGGTTCGCCGGTCTGCGAGGCCGTGTCGTTCACCGCGTCGAGTTCGACGGCCGGCTCGCTCACGGTGACGGTGGCCGTGTCGCAGGCGCCAAGCGGGTCACACGCCGAGTACGCGAACTGCACGGGGAGGTCTTCGTACGGGGACGCGAACAGCACGGTGAACGACCCGTCCGCATTTAGAGTCACCCCGGACGGGTCGCCCACCAGCGTCGCGGTGATCGCCTCGTCGTCCACGTCGTTGGCGAGAACGCCGTTCTCGGCGCCGATGTTGATCCCGGGCGCATCCGTGTCCTCGTCATCCGTGGTCAGGTACGCATCCTCCACCGCGTCGGGCGGGGCGTTGACGGTCACGGAGACATTCGCGCTGTCCGTCGTCTGGCCGTCGCTGATCGTGTACGTGAAGGTGTCGTTGCCGACGAACCCCTCGTCCGGCGTGTACTCGACCGCCTGCCCCCCACTCTCCGTTTCGACGATCTCGGCGAAGCCGTTCGCGGGGTCACCGACCGAGACGATCGTCAGCTCGTCGCCGTCAGGGTCCTCGTCGTTGTCGAGGACATCGACGAACACGGAGTTGTTCTCCTCAGTCACCTGGGTGTCGTCGTCGGCGTTCGGAGCCGTGTTGGTGACCGTGATCGCGGACGTGTCGGTGTCCGTCAGACCCTCGCCGTCGGTCACGGTGAGCGTCGCGGTGTACACGCCCGGGTTTTCGTACTCGTGCAGGATCAAGGCCAGCGGCGTTCCCGTGCCGGACGCGTCAGTGCTGTCGTCGCCGAAGTCGAGCGACCAGGACGCGATCCCGTCGTCGGGGTCGCTGCTGCCCGACCCGTCGAAGGAGACGGTGTACGGCCAGTGACCCGTATCCGTCTCGGGGAGCAGCACAGCGGTCGGCCCGGCGTTCGGGGCGTTGACGGTCACGCCGGTCGTCGCCTGGCTGGTACCGCCCTCGGAGTCGGTGACCGTCAGGGTTGCGGTGTACTCGCCGGGGAGCTCGTAGGTGTGCGCCACGCCCGCGGCGGGAGGCGGCCACGCCCCGTTCGTCGACGCGACGGAGACGCCCTCCGTGTCCTCGTCGCCGAAGACCAGCGACCAGCTCACCAGGCCGTCGGGATCCTCGCCGTCGATGGTGAAGGTGACCTCGTGGGGCGCGGTCCCCTCCGGCTCGTCCGCGGTGAGCGAGGCCGAACCCTCGTCGTCGACGGGATCGACAGTCAGGTTGACGGTCGCCGAGTCGGTCCCGCCGTTGCCGTCCGAGATCGCGTAGGTGAACGAGTCCGCCCCGTTGAAGTCGGAGTCGGGCGTGTACTGGATCTCCTCGCCGGCGTCGCCCAGGACGATCTGTGCGCCCCCGTCGGCGGGCGTCCCGACCGACGTGATGTCGAGGGTGTCGCCGTCCGAATCCGTGTCGTTGAGGAGGACATCGATCGTGACCGCGTCGTCCTCATCGGTCGTGGCGGTGTCGTTGACCGCGTTTGGCTCGGCGTTCGGAGGTTCGCTGACATCGACCGTGGCGGTGTCGGTGTCGGTCGCGCCACGGGCATCGATGACGGTGAGGGTGGCCACGAACTGCCCGGCCGGCGAGTAGGTGTGCGGGATCGAGGCGGGAGGCGTTCCCGAGCCGGACGCGTCCGTGGACTCGTCACCGAAGGCGAGCACCCAGGAGTCGAGCGGATCGTCGCTGTCCGAAGAACCGGAGCCGTCGAACGACACGGCGAGCGGGAGTGTCCCCGAGCCCGGCGCCACGGACAGGGACGCGGTCGGTGGATCGTTCACGGCCTCGACGTCCAGGAGGAGCGGGTCGCTCGGGCCGCTCTCATTCCCCGCGCCGTCCGTCGCCGTCGCCGTGATCGAGTGGGACCCGTCGGCGAGGGACGCGACGATCACGAACGGCGAGTTCGCCTGGTCCGACCCGATCTGGCTCCCGCCGTCGAAGAGCCTGACGACCGAGCCCTGCTCGGCGTCGCCGGAGAAGGTAATCGGCACCGAGCCGATGACGCCGGCGCCGCTCGGTGACGTGATGACCGGCGGGGCCGGCGCCGTCATGTCGAGTGCGGAGATGGTGTGGGTCGCCGAGTCGGTCGCGCCCGCGCCGTCGCGCGCGGTGAGGGTCACGTTCCACGTGCCGAGCCCGAAGGTGTGCGAGGGGTTCACGGCCGCGGACAGCGGCGTGCCGTCGCCGAAGTCCCACACGAAGGTCAGGGCGTCGCCGTCCGGATCGGACGAGAGGTTCGTGAACTCGACGGTCAGGGGCGCGCCGCCCGTGGCCGAGGCCGGCGCGAAGTCGGCAGCGGGTACCGAGTTCGACGGCGGTTCGGCGGCCGGCTCGACGATCGGCTCCGGCGACGTGCCGTCGGTCGGCGAAGGACCGGGAAGAGGCGTCACGGTCGGCGTGGGCTCGGGCTCGGCCGGCTCGCAGTCGACGATCTCCTCGATGTCGCACGCGTTCTCGTCGACCCACTCGAACGCCTCGATCAACGCGTCGAGGGAGTCGAAGTGGATGACCTCACCCGGCGTCCCGTCGGCGTTGATCGTCACCGCGTCCAGGGCGTTCAGGGTGATGACCGTTCCGTCCGCCATCAGGACCTCGGTGGTGTCCTCGATGGCGACGATGGTGCAGTTCTCGAAGAAGTCGCAGAAGGTCGCGAAGACGGTCCCGCGCGCCGCGGCCGTCGCCACCGGCGTCTCGATCTCGAACCGGCTCGCCGAGTCCGCGAGCTTCTCGACGCGATTCCACGTGCGGCCCCGGTCGTGCGACCCCTTGATCCGCTTCGACTTCGCGTCGTTGTCGAGGCTGGACAGCTCCTCGATCGTGAACTCGGTGTCGGGGCCCAGACGGGTCAGCGATCCATCGAAGTAGGTGATCTCCGCGATGCCGTCCGGTCCGGTTCGAACCAGGTCGCCCTGGGCGAGCGCTTGGCCGTCACGGCCGGGCTGGAACCCGGCGCCGGCCTTCCGGACGTCGACCTGTCCCTCGCGGACCTGGAGGGTGGCGAACTGCTTCGCCTCGGACTGGCCTCCGGTGAAGATGAGAATCCCGGCGGCGACCGCGACGACGGCCAGGATGGCGATCACGATCGCCCACCGGCTCTTGCCCGCCTTCGCCATCCGTCACCCGCCTCCAGTCGCCCACACGGTCCCGAGCACTCTCAGCGAAGTGAGGGGGGCGCCCGATCCACGGTCATTCTCCTAGACAACACGCGAAATGGACAACCTTTTCAAGCTGTGACCTCGGTCACGCTCAATGTGTGTGCGGTGACCGGGCTGCTAGGAGGAGGCCGCCTCGGCGCCGGCGCGCTGCCGCAGCGCGGCGTCGATGAGCTCGCCGAGGTCGCCGTCGAGCACGCGGTCGACGTCGCCGATCTCCACGCCGGTCCGGTGGTCCTTGACCATCCGGTAGGGGTGCAGGACGTAGGAGCGGATCTGGGAGCCGAACTGGATGTCGCGGCGCTCGCCGCGGAGGTTCTCGATCCTGTCCTGGCGCTGTTCGCGGGCGAGGTCCATCAGCCGGGCCTTGAGGATGCGCATGGCCACCGCGCGGTTCTGCATCTGGCTGCGCTCGTTCTGGCAGGCCGCGGTGATCCCCGTGGGGATGTGGGTGATGCGCACGGCCGAGTCGGTGACGTTCACGTGCTGGCCGCCGGCGCCGCTCGAGCGGTACGTGTCCACGCGGAGGTCCTTGGGGTCGATATCGATCTCCGCGTCGTCCTCCGAGCAGCGGGACCACGTCGAGCGACGCGAAGGAGGTGTGCCGCCGCTTGCTCGCGTCGTAGGGCGAGATCCGCACGAGCCGATGGACGCCGCGCTCGGCCTGGAGCAGCCCGTACGCGTTCGTCCCCCGAACCATGAACGTCGCGCTCTTGATGCCGGCCTCCTCCCCGGGCTGGACCTCGTCGAGCTCGGCCTCCAGGCCCTCGCGCTCGGCCCATCGCAGGTACATGCGCAGGAGCATCTCCGCCCAGTCCTGGCTCTCGGTACCGCCCGCGCCGGCGTGGATGCTGGCGATCGCGTCGTTCGCGTCGTACTCCCCCGACAGCAGCGACGCGAGCTCGAGCCGGTCGATCTTCGAGGACAGGGTCCGGAGGCCGTCGGTGAGCTCCTTCAGCAGCTCGGGGTCGGGAGCCTCGGAGACCAGCTCGTCGATCGCCCGCAGATCGTCGAGCTCCTTGACGAGCTCGACGTCGCGGTCGATCTCACCGCGGAGCCGGGACGCGCGCTGCGTGATGCGCTGCGCGTTCTCCTGGTCGTTCCAGAGATCCGGAGCGTTCAGCTCCGACTGGAGCTCGGCGAGGGCGCGCTGCTTCGCCGGCAGGTCAAAGGTACTCCTTCGCGGAGTCCAACCTGCGCGCCAGATCCTCGAGCCGCTCCGTGTACTCACTCATGGCGCCTCACGAGGGAGCGGAGGCGTCCGAGTCAGGCGACCGGCGCCGTGGCACTTCTTGTACTTGCGGCCCGAGCCGCAGGGGCACGGGGCGTTGCGAGGGACCTTGTCGCTGCACGACCTGCGCGGGGTTGCCCGCGGCCTCCGCGTTGCCGCCGCCGCCGGCGGTGTCGCTGGGCCCGCTCGTCTGGACCAGGCGCGGCCGGGCGGCCTGGTCCTCGGGCCGGACCAGCTCGACGCGGTAGATGTAGCGGACGAACTCGTCGACGATCGTGCCCTTCATCTCGTCGAACATCCCGTACGCCTCGCGCTGGAACTCGACCAGCGGGTCCTTCTGCCCGTACGCGCGGAGGTGGATGCCCTCCTCCATGTAGTCGATCTCGTAGAGGTGCTCGCGCCACTTGTTGTCGGTGATCGAGCAGCAGGACGACCCGCTCGAGCTGGCGCATGTTCTCGGCGCCGAGAGCCTGCTCGCGTTCCTCGTAGCGCGTCATCGCGTCCTGGACGGCGTTCTCGCGGAGCTGCTCCGCGTCGGTCTCGGCCTTGATCACCTGGGCGGTGAGCGTCGTGGGGTAGAGCGAGGACAACGCGGCGTGGAGGTTCTCGAGGTCCCACTCCTCCGGGTAGACGTCCTTGTTGGCGTACTGCTCGACGGTCCCGCCCACGACCTCCTGCACCATCTCGCGGGCCTGCTCGTGGAGGTCCTCGCCCTGAAGGATCCGGGTGCGGTCGGTGTAGATGATCTGGCGCTGGGTGTTCTTGACCTCGTCGTACTTGAGGATGTTCTTGCGCCGTTCGAAGTTGACGCTCTCCACCTGGCCCTGCGCGGTCTCGATCGCCTTCGAGACCATCTTCGCGGTGATCGGCTCGTCCTCGGGCCAGTTGAGCCGGCTCCATGATCGAGCCGATGCGGTCCGAGGCGAACAGCCGCATCAGGTCGTCGCTCGAGGGACAGGTAGAACTTCGACTCGCCCGGGTCGCCCTGCCGGCCCGACCGGCCCCGCAGCTGGTTGTCGATCCGGCGGGACTCGTGGCGCTCGGTGCCCAGGACGTAGAGCCCGCCGAGGTCCGACCACCTCGTCGTGCTCCGCGTCGGTCTGCTCCTTGAACTTGCGGTAGATCGGCTCGTACTCGGCCTCGTACGCCTCCCGCTCCTCGTCGTCCATCTCGAACATCAGGTAGCGGTCGTTGTCGTAGCCGCGGGCGAGCATCTCCTGGCGTGCCAGGTACTCGGGGTTGCCGCCGAGGAGGATGTCCACGCCGCGCCCGGCCATGTTCGTCGCGACCGTGACCGCGCCCGCGCGGCCGGCCTGGGCGACGATCATCGCCTCCTTCTCGTGGTTCTTCGCGTTCAGGACGTGATGGGGAACGCCGCGGCGGTTGAGCATCCCCGACAGCTTCTCGGACTTCTCGATCGACACGGTGCCCACCAGGACCGGCTGGCCGGCCTCGTGCCGGTCGGCGAGGTCCTCCACGACCGAGCGCCACTTCGCGTCCTCGGTCTGGTAGATGTCGTCGCCCTGGTCGACGCGAACCATCGGCTGGTTCGTGGGGATCTCGACGACGCCGAGCTCGTAGACCTCCTCGAACTCGCGGGCCTGCGTCTTGGCCGTACCGGTCATCCCGCCGAGCTTCTCGTACATCCGGAAGTAGTTCTGGATCGTGATCGTGGCGAGGGTCTGGTTCTCCTCGCGGACGCGCACGCCTTCCTTGGCCTCGATGGCCTGATGCAGCCCCTCGGAGTAGCGCCGGCCCTCCAGGACGCGGCCGGTGAACTCGTCGACGATCTTCACCTCGCCCTGCTGGATGATGTAGTCGACGTCGAGCTTGTAGAGCTCCTTGGCGCGGATCGCATTGTTCAGGTGGTGGACGAGCGGCGTGTTGACCTGCTCGTAGAGGTTGTCGATGTTCAGGATCTCCTCGACCTTGGCGATGCCCTCCTCCAGGACCGAGAGCGGTTCGCTTGCCCTCGTCGACCTCGTAGTCGCGGTCGCGGGTCAGCCGGGGCGCGATGCGCGCGAAGGTCTGGTACCACTTCGCGGAGTCCGCCACCATCCCGCTGATGATCAGCGGCGTCCGCGCCTCGTCGATCAGGATCGAGTCGACCTCGTCCACGATCGCGAAGTGGTGGCCGCGCTGGACCATGCTCTCCAGCCGCATGGCCATGTTGTCGCGCAGGTAGTCGAACCCGAACTCGTTGTTGGTCCCGTAGGTGAGGTCGCTCGCGTACTCGGGCCGCCGCTGCTCGGGGCTCATCTGGGACTGGATGAGCCCGACGGAGATGCCGAGCGCGCGGAAGATCGGGCCCATCCACTCCGAGTCGCGCTTGGCCAGGTAGTCGTTGACGGTGACGATGTGGACGCCGTCTCCGCCGAGGGCGTTCAGGTACGCGGGCATGGTCGAGACGAGCGTCTTGCCCTCACCGGTCTTCATCTCGGCGATGTTTCCCTGATGCAGGACGACGGCGCCCATGATCTGCACGTCGAAGTGCCGCTTGTCGGTGGAACGCCGCGACGCCTCCCGGACCGCCGAGTACGCCTCGGGCAGGAGGTCGTCGAGGGTCTCCCCCTCGGTGAACCGGCGCCTGAACTCGTCGGTCTTGCCCCTGAGCTCGGCGTCGGACAGCGCCTGGAACTGGGGCTCCAGGTCGTTGACCAGGGCGACGTAGTCCTGCAGCCGCTTGATCTTGCGGCCCTCGCCCATATGGGTGAGCTTGTTCAGCACTGCCATGTTCGCCTTTCGGGGGACCACTCGATTGTAGGCGAGGACCTCGCGTTCGAAGGGCCCATCGCTAGACTGCGCGGATGCGTGCCGCCCGGTTCCACGCCCCGAACCAGCCGCTGTCGGTCGACGAGGTCCCCGACCCAACGCCGGGACCGCTGGACGTGGTCGTCGAGATCGCCGCGTGCGGGATCTGCGCCTCGGATCTGCACTTCATCCACGGCGAGATGCCCATGCCGGTCCCGCCGCCGGTGACCATGGGCCACGAGGCGGCCGGCACGATCGTGGCCGTCGGTGAGGCCGTCCAGGGCTGGGTCGAGGGCGACCGAGTCGCGATCAACGCCGGGAGATCGTGCGAACGGTGCGAGCGGTGCATCTCCGGCGCCCTCGACGAATGCCTGCGGCCCGAGGTCATGGGCGTCTACTACGACGGCGCGTTCGCGCCGCTGATGGCCACCCGCTGGTACACGCTGGCCCGGGTGCCCGACGCCGTCTCCTTCGAGCACGCGGCGATCGCCAGCGACTCGGTCGGCACTCCGTACGCGGCGCTCCTCGACCGGGCGAACCTCCGGCCCGGCGAACGCGTCGGGATCTGGGGGATCGGCGGGCTGGGGACGCACGGGATCCAGATCGCGCGGATGGCCGGGGCGGCCTTCATCGCCGCGATCGATCCCCTTCCGGCGGCGCGCGAGCGAGCCCTGGCCCTCGGCGCGGACGTCGCGCTGGACCCCGGTGAGGACGTGCGAGGCGCGATCAAGGCCGCGACGGGTGGGCGGAGCCTGAACCTGGCCGCCGACATGGTGGGCAACCCCGCCGCCACGCAGCAGGGACTGGCGTCGCTGGAGCGGGGCGGGCGCGTTGTGGTGTGCGGCCAGTCGCTGCAGTCGCTCGACGCCGGACCGCTGCTCGGCCTGTCCTTCCGGGGCGTGTCGATCCTGGGACACCTGGGGTACCGCAAGCACCACCTGGAGGAGATCCTGCAGCTCGTGGCGTCGGGCCGGCTCGATCTGTCCGGCAGCATCACCGATCGCCTGCCGCTCGACCGGGTCAACGAGGGCGTCGACCGCCTGACGCGCAAGGACGAGTCGATCGTCCGGCTGGTGGTCGAGCCCGGCCGGTAGGCGTCGGGAATCCGGGAGTGCCGAAGGGCCCGGCCGCTAGGCGGGGGCTGGGGCCCATCGGCCCGGCTCGGACTCCCGCAGCGGAACGACGAGCACCAGGACGGCCACCAGCAGCGGCGCGAACCCCGCGCCGACCCAGCCGAACCCCACCGACTCGAGCAGCACGCCGCCCACCAGGGCGCCGGCCGCCGCCGAGAGCGCGGCCACCAGATCCACGAAGCCGAGCGCTCCCGCGCGCTCGGCGGCGGTGGTGACGTCGCTGATCACCGCGGTGGAGGCGAGGTAGACCGACGACCAGCCGAGTCCCACGAAGAACAGCCCGGTCGCGAGCACCGGGGTCGAGCCGGAGGCCACCGCGGTCACGATCGCCCCGCCGGCCGCGACCAGCGACCCGGCCAGCAGCCCGAGACGGCGCCCCCATCGATCGAGTGCGGCGCCGATCAGCGGCGAGAAGGCGAACATCCCTGCCACGTGCAGGCTGACCGTGGTCCCCACGACGAGCGCGCTGCCGTGGTGGTGCGTGATCTCCACGGGGGTCGCGCCCATGACCGCGACCATCGCCGCCTGGGCCACGCCGATCGCGGCCACCGCCGCCCGGAACGCGCGGCTGGGCAGAAGAACGCCGACGGCCCGGCGGCCCGTCTGGGCCTGCCCCGGCGGCGGCGCCGCCGCGAGCTCGCGCGGGTCCGGCCGCAGCAGGCCGACGGCGGCCAGGGCGATCCCGGCCAGGACGGCGGTGGCCACCCAGGGCAGCGGCGACTCATCCGAGGGGTCGATCCGGGCCAGGAGCCCGGCCAGCAACGGGCCGCCGACGGCCCCCACCGTTCCGACGGCCAAGACGATTCCCACGGCCCGCGCCCGGCGCTCCGGCGGATACATGTCGGCCACCGCCGCGCGCCCCAGGTTGGCCGCGCCGGAGGCGAACCCGATCAGCCCCGACGGCCGCCATGAGCAGGAGGCGTCGACCGGCCGGCGAACGCGGCCATCGCGACGAGCCGGAGGCGACGATCATGACGACGTAGCCGGCGGCCAGGCCGGGACGGCGGCCCCATCGGTCCATGGCGCGGCCGGTCAGGAACGCCCCGAGCGCGACCAGCGCGCCGTTCAGGGCGACGTACAGGCCGGCGAAGAAGTCGCGCCCCGAGAAGTCGACGACCGCGACGACCCCGACGGTGAACGCCAGGGTGAGGATGGCGCGGTTCATCGGCTCGGCGACCATGAGCCGGTGGGTGTTGCGCCGTACGGCCGACTCCCGGTCCACGCCGGGAAGCCTAGAGGGTTGCTACTTGATCTCGAGCAGCTTCTCGCGAACGGCGTAGACGACCGCCTCCATGCGCGAGTGCAGGTGGAGCTTCTCCAGGATGTTCCGGATGTGGTTCTTCACCGTGTTCTCGGAGATGAACAGCTCCTTGGAGATGTCCCGGTTGTTGAGACCCTGCGCCACCAGGCGGAGGACCTCCATCTCCCGCTCGGTCAGTCGAGGGACGCGGGGCTCCTCGGGCTCCTCGGCGCGCTTGCTCATCGCCTGGAACTCCTGCAGGAGCTTCGACGCCATGGACGGGGACAGCCGCGACTGGCCGGCCCACACGGAGCGGATGGCCTCGGCGACCTCCTCGATCGAGATCTCCTTCAGCAGGTAGCCTGAGGCCCCCGCCTTGATCGCGTCGTAGAGGTCGGCCTCCTCGTCGGAGATCGTGAGCATGAGGATCTTGACGTGGGGCAGCGAGTCCTTGATCTGCTCGGTGGCCTCGATCCCGGAGTGCTTGGGCATGCGGACGTCCATGAGCACCACGTCGGGCATGAGCTCCAGGGCCATCTGCACGGCCTCGACCCCGTCGCCGGCCTCGCCGATGACGTCGAGGTCGTCCTCGTCCTCCAGGACCATCTGCAGGCCACGCCGGAAGAGGGCGTGGTCGTCCGCGATCAGGACCCTGAGCGAGTCCGGCTTCGTGCCTTTGGCTTCGGCCATCTCGACGACCCTCAGTCCTGGTGTGCCCGTCACTCCGTCGGCTCCCATCCTTCGGGCTCGGGACGCCGGCGACCCAACCTTAGCCGATTGCCCCCGGCAAGCAGCCGAGCCCGAAATCTCGTCCGGTATCTGGTTAATTGTCGGTCGATACGGTCCACGACTTGATCGAATGCCGCAGAAGCATCCTGACCGGCCCCGGACGCACGAAACGAGCGACGCGGCGTCCTGGCCACCACCTTGACCTTCTGATGGCCCGCCACGCGTGGGTTCCGCTCCTCGTGGAGCTCCACCTCCACCCGAACGACCCGGGGATCGATCCGCTCGAACTTGGCGAGCTTGTGCTCGGCGAGCCGCTTCACGGCGTCGGGGATCCTGCCATCCCTGCTCTTCAGGACGAGGTCCATGCGTGCTCCTCTCGGCCGATGGACGCGAAAGGGGCCGGGATCGCTCCCGGCCCCTCACGGTGGTGTCGTCCGGCTGACCTGGTCTTTGACCCCACACCCGCCTGCAGGGAATGCGTCGCGTTCGCGGCGCCTCCCGGCGCAGGACTTACATCTAAGTCGCACCATGCTCGGCGACCAAGGGTCACCTTACGTGGGTCGTTTCGCCTGCGACTGGCATCGACTATCGGGGACGCGAACATGGCCCTCATCCCCGAGCAACCACAGACCCAGACGGCACCAAGACCCGAGTCTATCACCGGCCGGGAAGGGGCCCGGAGAGCGTGCGGGCCGCCGCCAGCACGTGGACGCGCCGCGCCCCCGCGCGGCGCAGGACCCGGGCGCACTCGGCCGCGGTCGAGCCCGTGGTGACGACGTCGTCGACCAGGATGAGCTCCCCCGGCACCGAGCCCACCGGGCGGAACGCGCCCCGCAGCGCGTCGAGCCGCTCCTCCCGCGCCCGCCGCGCCTGTGGCCCCCCGTCGACGGCGCGGGCCAGCGTGCGCACCGGCCGCCGGCCGGACGCCGCGGCCACGGCGCGGGCCAGCGCCTCGGCCTGGTCGTAGCCGCGCGTCGCCCGCCGGCGCGCGGACAGCGGCACCCAGGTCACCTGGAGGTCGCCGGGCCCGGCGGCCGCGAACATGGCCCGTCCCAGCGGCCCGGCCAGGGCGCGGACCCCCGCGAACTTGAGTTGCAGCAGCGCGTCGCGGACCGGCCCCTCGAACCGGAACGGCGCCCGCAGGGAGGCCACCTCGCCCGGCGGGCAGTCGCGGCAGGAGCTCGCGGCGACCGTCAGTGGCCGGCCGCACCGCAGGCACCACGGCGGCTCCAGGACCTCCACCCTCGTCTCGCACGGGGCGCACCACGGCCATCCGGGCGCGCCACACGAGACGCACCCGGCGGGATAGGGGAGATCGGCCAGCACCCCCCGGCGCACGCCCGAACCCTAGCCCGTGGTGCTGACAGGTCAGCTTCGGAGCAGGGAGGCCGAGCCGCGGAGGAGCTCGCGCTGGGCGGGGCTCTCGGGACCGCAGCCGCGGGCGGCCCAGTACGTCGCCTCGGCCGCCTCGGGGTCCATCCCCAGGGCCACCAGCACCATCCCCGAGAACGTACCGGCCCGCCCGCACCCGCCGGCGCAGTGCACCAGGATGCGCTCCCCCGTTCGCAGCGCCGCGGCGATCTCCCGGACCACGGCCAGGTAGGCCTCGAGGTCCTCGGGCACGCCGTAGTCGGGAACCGGCAGCCAGGTCACCGGCGCCGGCGTCTCCTCTCGCTGGAGCGCGCCCCAGTACGACGGCGAGCGATCGTGCATCGTCTCCCCGGGCTCCAGGCAGATCACCCGGCCGATGTCCCGCTCGGCGATCTGGGCGAACGCCGCGTCGAGCGGCCAGTGGAGGAACCCCGGCATCCGGGAGGCGAACAGCGCCCCCGGGATCCCCTCGGGGAGCGGGATCTCGTGGATCAGCGGACGCGGACCTCGGCCTGGATCGAGTCCGACGCGGCCGCGCCGTCGACCACGACGTCGGCGCGCAGGCCGTACGTGCCGCGGGGGACCTCGCCCATCTTGATGTCGAACGGCACGACCAGGTCGCGGCCGGGCTGCAGGTCGACGGTGAGGTCGTCGAACGAGATCCGGTGCCCTCCCGCGGGGAGCGCTCCGCCCTCCAGCCGGGGGGCCGCGATCGAGACCTGGTGCGGATCGCCGTCGGCGGACTTCAGGAGGAACGCGCCGCGGGTTCCCGCGGAGAGCCGCTCGTAGCGGACCTCGATGTCGACGCCGGCGCTCAGGTGCCGGCCTCCCACGACGTCAGGTACTCCTGCTGCTCGGCGGTCAGCTCGTCGATCTGCACGCCCATCGCCTGGAGCTTCAGCCGCGCGATCTCCGCGTCCATCTCCCGGGGCACCCCGTGGACGCCGGCTCCCAGCGACTCGTGGTTCTTCACCACCCACTCCACCGACAGAGCCTGGTTCGCGAAGGACATGTCCATGAC
This sequence comes from uncultured Actinomycetes bacterium, assembly GCA_963742735.1. Classification (GTDB taxonomy): domain Bacteria; phylum Actinomycetota; class UBA4738; order UBA4738; family JBBDTT01; genus JBBDTT01. Next base: position 1,453,931 of record CAVUMN010000004.1, on the reverse strand, counting down.
CGCGGCGGGATGCCCCTCGGCCGCGGCGAGGTTCACCAGCCGTCCCTCCGCGAGCAGGTAGATCCGTCGCCCGTCGGGGAGCTTGAACTCGTCGACGAACTCCCGGATGCGCCGCGTCTCCGCCGCCATCTCAGCGAGGGCGCCCTTGTCGATCTCGACGTCGAAGTGCCCGCTGTTGGCCAGGACCGCGCCGTCCTTCATGAGCCCGAAGTGCTCGGCGGTCAGGACGTGAGCGTCGCCGGTCACGGTGACGAAGACGTCGCCGATCCGCGCGGCCTCGCGCATGGGCATGACCTGGAAGCCCTCCATGACGGCCTCCAGCGCGGCGAGCGGGTCCACCTCGGTGACGATCACCTTGGCCCCCAGGCCGCGGGCCCGCGAGGAGACCCCCTTGCCGCACATGCCGTAGCCGCTGACGACGACGTTCCGCCCGGCCAGCAGCAGGTTCGTGGCCCGGATCACGCCGTCGATCGTCGACTGGCCGGTACCGTAGCGGTTGTCGAACAGGTGCTTGGTGTTCGCGTCGTTGACGGCCACGATGGGGAACGCCAGCACGCCGGCCTCGGACATCGCCCGCAGCCGGATGACCCCGGTGGTGGTCTCCTCGGTCCCCCCGATGACCTCGGCGATCTGCTCGGTGCGCTCCTTGTGGAGCAGCGTCACCAGGTCGCAGCCGTCGTCCATCGTCACGTGGGGATGGAAATCCAGGACCGCGTTGATGTGGCGGTAGAAGGTCTCGGTGTCCTCGCCCTTGATCGCGAAGACCTCCATGCCGTCCTCGCACAGGGCCGCGGCGACGTCGTCCTGGGTCGACAGCGGGTTGGACGCGCACAGCGCCACCTCGGCGCCGCCGGCGGCCAGCGTCCGCATCAAGTTCGCGGTCTCGGTGGTGACGTGCAGGCAGGCGCCGATGCGGATGCCCTCGAGCGGGCGCTCCTTCTCGAAGCGCTCCCGGATCAGCGCGAGCACGCGCATCTCCTGCTCGGCCCATTCGATGCGGTCCCGCCCCTTCGGGACCAGGCCGAGGTCCTTCACGTCGCAGTCCATGTCAGCTCCTCACGAGTCGAACTTCGGGATCGCCCCGGAGAGTAGTCGTCGCACGTTCGGGGCGGCGCCGGAGGCTACCGCAACGACGTCCTCGTGGGTCAGCTCGGTCCCGGCGACGTCGGTCACGCACGAGATCCCCACACAGCGGATGCCCAGGGCGGCCGAGGCCACCGCCTCGGGGACGGTCGACATCCCGATGGTGTCGGCCCCCCAGGCGGCGAGCATGGACGTCTCCGCCGCCGTCTCGTAGGACGGCCCGCTGACCGCCGCATACACACCCTCGCGCACATGGACCCCCTCGGCCGCCGCGACGTCGGCGACGATCTCGCGCAGGCCGGGGTCCCAGACCGAGGACACGTCCACGAACGCCGGCGCACCGTCCGGGTACCGCCACCCCATCAGGGGGTTGACCCCCATGAAGTTGATGTGGTCCCGGATCAGCACCAGCAGCCCGAGCTCCATGTCGGGATCCGTCCCGCCCGACGCGTTGGTCAGGATGAGGGTGTCCACCCCCAGCGCGCCGAGCAGCCGGACCGGCAGGGTGACCACGGCCATGGGATGCCCCTCGTACAGGTGGACCCGTCCGAACATGACCGCCGCCGGGGCGCCGTAGATCTGCCCCAGCGCGAGCCGCCCGGCGTGGCCGGGAACCGCCGCCGCAGGAAACCCGGGGAGCTCGTCGAACGCGAGCTCGGCCGCCACCTCCAGGTCCTCGCCGACCGCGTCCCCCAGGCCCGAGCCGAGGATGATCCCGATCCGTGGGGCCACCTCGGTCCGCTCCCGGACGAGCGCCGCCCCCCGCTCGGCGTGGTCGTCCCCCGGCCCCGGGAACCGCCGTTCGCTCACCCGAGCTCCTTCAACCGGGCTTTCATCGCCTCGATCCGCTCGATCGGGGTGGGGTCCACCCCCGCCTCCAGGCCCGCGTAGCACGACACGAAGCCGCCCACCTGCACCAGCGACAACAGGTTGGCCAGGGGCTGGGTGCCCTCCGCGTGCACCTGCTCGCTGTCGAGCCCCGCGTCCGCGATCGCGCTCAGGGTCGCCTCGACCCGTGGGGCGACCGAGCCGTGCTCGTCCGGGCTCCGAAGCACGATCAGGAAGAAGCCCTTGCCGGCCGAGCGGCTCCAGCCCTCGATCTCGTTGTGGTCGAGCTCGGGGAACGAGGCGTGGAACGCCGGCCGCTTCGCGTTCTCGTTGAACTCGGTCTTCCAGCGAAGGGCCGCGGCCTGGGCCACCCCCTCGGAGCCCCAGATGATCGGGATGCGCGCGCCGATCCGCCGCGCGAGCTCCCGCGCGCGGCGGCCGGTCCGCCTCCGGGCCCTCGCGCTTCGCCGCGGCCCCGACCACGCGGACCGCGTGGTCCACGTCGGCGCCGACGGCGGGGCCGAGCCCGGTCGCCTCCAGGACGCCGAGCAGGGCGCCGGTCAGGTAGCCGATCGCCGCCCGTGGCGCGGGGAGGTCTTCGGGGACCTGCACCACGGCCACCCCTTCCTCCCGGGCGGTCGCGGCGAGCTCGCCGCCGGAGGTGATCGCCACGACGCGACACCCGCGGACGCCGGCCTCCCGGTACATCCCCAGGACCTCCTCGGTGTTCCCGGAGTAGGAGACGGCGAACACCATCGTGTCGGTGTGGCAGAACTCGGGGAGCCGATAGCCCTTCGAGACGACGATCGGCACGCCGAGGCGGTGACCGAGCATCGACTGGACCGCGTCGCCGGGGACGCCGCTCCCACCCATCCCGCAGATGGCGATCGAGTGGACGCCGTCGGCGGCGGGAAGGTCGGCCGCGCCCAGGCCCCGTCGGTAGCCGACCACCAGATGCTCGCCCACCGAACCGATCGCGGCGAGCATGCTCATGCGACCGATCCCTCCGCGAGCCGTGCCGGGGACATACGAAGGCGCAGGCTACTGGGGCTTCTCGGCCTCGTCGATGAGCATCACGGGGATGCCGTCGCGGACCGGATAGCGGTAGCGGCAGGTGCCGACGCACTCGATGACGTTCTGATCCTTGTGGTACTCGACGTCGCCGCGGCAGTTCGGGCAGGCCAGGATCGCCAGCAGCTCCTTGTCGACGGTCTCAGCGGCCACGGAGTCTCCTTTCGGGTCCCGCATACCTTCTCACGCGCGGATCACCTCGAGCACCTCGGCCGACGTGCGCTCGAGCAGCTCGGGCGTGCTCGCCTCGGCGTTGAGCCGAAGCAGGGGTTCGGTGTTCGAGGCGCGGACGTTGAACCACCAGTCCTCGTACTCGACGGTCAGTCCGTCCAGGCGGTCCTGCTCGCCGTCGGCGAACGTCGCGGCCACCCGTTCGATGACCGCCGCCGGGTCGTCGACGGCGGTGTTGATCTCCCCGCTCGCCTCGTAGCGCCGATACGGCTGCAGCAGCTCGGAGAGGGGGACGTCGGCCTTCGACAGCCGCTCGAGCACCACCAGCGCGGCCGCGAGGCCCGAGTCGGCCCGGTAGAGGTCGCGGAAGTAGAAGTGACCCGAGTGCTCTCCGCCGAAGATCGCGCCCGTCTCGGCCATGAGCTGCTTGATGAACGAGTGCCCGACGCGCGAGCGGATCGGCGTTCCCCCGTGCTCGCGGATCACCTCCGGGACGACCCGGGAGCAGATCAGGTTGTGGATGACGCTGGCTTCCGGCTCGCGCTCGAGCATCACCTCGGCGACCAGGGCCGTGATCAGCGACCCGCTCACGCCCTCGGAGCGCTCGTCCACGAAGAACACGCGATCGGCGTCGCCGTCGAACGCCAGGCCTGCGTCCGCGCCGTGCTCGAGCACCGCCCGGCGCAGGTCCGCCTGGTTCTCGGGGACGATCGGGTCGGCCGGGTGATTGGGGAAGGTCCCGTCGAGCTCCATGTAGAGCGGGATGAGCTTGAACGGCAGCCGCTCGAACACCGCCGGGATCGTCAGCGCGCCCATCCCGTTCGCGGCGTCGGCCACCACCGAGAGCGGACGCAGGGCCGAGACGTCGATCATGCCGAGCAGGTGCTCGACGTAGCGGTCAAGCACCACCTCGACGCGCACGGAGCCACGGTTCGGGCCGGGCTGCAGGCCGGCCTCGGCCAGCGCCTGGATCTCCGGCAGGCCGGACTCCTCGCCGATCGGGCCCGCCCGCTCACGGCACAGCTTGATGCCGTTGTACTGGGGTGGGTTGTGGCTGGCCGTGAACATGGCTCCGGGCAGCCCGAGGGCCCCGGAGGCGAAATAGATGAGGTCGGTGGAGGCGAGGCCGATGTCCACGACGTCGGCCCCGCGGCCCGTCGCTCCGTCGATGAACGCGCCGGCCAGGCCGGGCGAGGAGGGACGGCAGTCGCGGCCGATCAGCAGCCGGTCGGCGCCCAGGAACTCGACGGTGGCGGCGCCGATGCGGCGCGCCGCGTCCTCGTCGAGCTCGTCGGGGACGACCCCGCGGACGTCGTACGCCTTGAAGATCCGGGACAGGTCGCGCTGCACCCGCCCGAGTCTACGGACTTACTTGCGGCCGACGGCCTTCAGGACGGCCTCGAGCGGAAGCGGGTTGCCGTCCCGCTCCCACCAGCGACTCTCGCAGTGCGGACACGTCGTGAACGCCATGGGCTCGTGCTCGACCGCCAGGTCGACGCGCAGCAGCTCGCGGGATCCACACGTGGGGCACCGGTTCTCGGTGGTCACGTTCACGTTCATGCTCATGGTTCGGTTCTCGGCATTTCGGGACGGTTTGGCACATGGCTCGCCGGGATGGTTTCGGAGTTGCTCAACGGGCCAGACCGGGATAGTCCTCCCTGACTACGCGCGGGAGGGCATCTCCTTGCCGATGTACCGGGAGCGCAGGCGCCCGCCCTCTCGCCAGTACGCGTACCAGTACGGGCCGTGCGGACATCGGGAGCATCCCTCGCGCCCGCACCGGACCCGCTCCTGCCGGTAGGTGACGTTGGCGGGGCGTTCGATCAGCTGCTCGACGGCGGGCTCGTCGACCCCGCGCGCCGTTAGGAGCCCACGGATGAAGATCGTCAGCCGGCGGAGGTCGTACTCATCGAGGTGCCGTACCTCGCGGATCAGATCCTTGGAGAGTCCCACTTAGGTAACAGCGTACCTAAGACTGCAGCGACTCCTCGAATCCGCGCTCGGCGAGGGGATCGGCGGACCGCACCCCCGTGCGCTCGTCCTGGACGGACCAGCCGATGGGCGGGACCAGCCGGGCGGCGTGGTCGGCACACAGCTCCAGGTGGTTGGGGTCGAACTCGGGGAGCCGGGCGACCATGGCTACCTGCCGCCGCTCGTAGCGCATCACGAGCGTGACCACCGACGGCTCGCTGCAGGTGCTCTTCGAACAGGTTCGCACGGCCGATACCCTAAATCACACTCATGTCGTTCTCAAGTTCCCCGCGAGGGTCTTGTGTAACGGATCGTTACCTAAGCACGTGAACGAGGATCCGGGGGTCCGCCCTCGAGGCCCCCTGAACCTAAAACCGCAGGAAGACGCGGGTTTCCCGCGCCTTCCGATATAGAGATGTACCCCGCAGTGGCCTTCCGGGCGAACCCTTCCGGTCTCTGCGAGGTACCCCACCAGACTACCGCTGCCACGCAGAACATGCAAGCCGAGAGGGCCGTTCCGGGCAAGAAAGAGTGCCAAATCCGGGGTGGGGGCCCGGAGGGGTCTAGACGATGACGACGGACGTGCCCACGTCCACGATCCCGAACAGCTCCTCGCTCTCCGGGATGTGCATGCGGATGCAGCCGTGGGAGGCCCATGACCCGATCGAGTCGTCCGCGTAGGTCCCGTGGATGCGGATGCCGGGGGCGTCCAGATCCAGCGCGCGCGTGCCCAGGGGGTTCCCCGGACCGGGCCCGATCGAGGCCGGCAGGCTGGCGCCCCATCCGTTCGGCGCGGGGTTCACCCAGGTCGGGTTCATGCGTTTGTTGATGATCTCGAAGTGTCCGTGCGGGGTGGGATACCCCGGCGTCCCGGTGGCCACGGCGTACTCCTTCACCATCTTCAGCCCGTCGAACAGCATCAGCTTGTTGACCCCGGTGCGCACCACGATGGTGTGGCCGAGCGTCTCCTCGGTCACCGCCGGCGCCAGCCGCTTGAACGGCAGCGTGAAGGCCGAGGCGCTCTCGTCGAGCGCCTTCAGGACGGCCTCGGCCGCCAGGGCACGCTTCAGGGCCCGCCCCTGCCGGGACCGGGTGATGGCGACGTGGTCGTCGATCCAGTCGACCGAGGCGCTCCTCGGGGAGACGTTGCGCTCGCCCGCGACCCGCTCCAGCCACGCGGCGACGCTCGCCTCGTCGTGCTGGTAGGCGATCGGCACCTCGCGACCGACCGGGCGGTTCCACAGGCGGGCCAGCACCCGGCTGACCCAGGAGTAGGAGTGGGAGACGTCCAGCGCGTCGTCCACCGCGGCCGCCACGTCGGCGGCGGAGCCCAGGTCGCCGGGGGTGACCGTCAGGGTTGCGCCGCCCGCCTGCACCTCGATCTCCCGGCCCAGGCGGTCCTCCACCCGGCTGCGGAGCGCGGAGATCGCCTCGTCGCGAGTGAGCCAGCCCACGTCCACCCCGTCGATGGACACGCCGGGAAGGATCCGGTCGGCGCGGGCGAGGTCGTAGCGGTATCCGGCGTAGGCGGTCCCGGAGAAGGCCAGCCCGAGGACGAGGAGCGTCAGGACGACGATCCTCAGCGAGCGTTGCCCGTTCCTACGGTGTCTGCCTCGCCTCATCTGTCTCGATCGAATCATAGGTCACGACTCCGGGATCACCGCTCGCTCGCCCCCGAGTGGCAGGCCGATCGAGAGCGCGTACGCACCCTCCAGAGACAAAGACGCGGATCCGGCCACGAACGTTCCATCCTGGGACTCGACGTAGGCCCACGCCGGAGCGCCGTCCGAGGATTCGTCCAGCCCGACCGCCACGGTCCGGCCCGCGGGGACCTCGACCGTCCCCAGGTCCTGGTCGGCGTCGCCGAACACCCGGACGCTCACCGTGATGTCCTGCAGCCCGGGGTTCTCGAGCAGCAGCCGCTGCTGGCCTCCCCCGGTGGGTGGGACCGTGGGCGGGACCACCCACGCGGCGGCCACGGACGAGGCGCCCGAGACCGCCCCCACGTCGCCTCGGTGGCCGTCGGTCCGCCGGGCCGCGACCACCGGCACGTCCGCGTTGGCGTCGACCACGATCCCCGACGGTCCCGGGTCCGTCGCCACCTCGAAGGTCTGCACGGACAGCCCTCGCAGGCTGGCCTCGGTGAGGTCGTCCACCGGCCGCTGCTCCTCGAGGCCCTGCTGGCGGACGCTGAACGCAGCGCTCTGCTCCAACGGGTCGGCGACGACCAGGGCCGAGTCGTCGGCACCGAGAGCGGCGGGAAACACCCATCGCCGGGACGGGTGCGGGACGGCCGTGACCGCGCGGATGCCCACGCTCTCGGTCCGGCCGAGCTGGGAAACCGACACCGACCCGAGGGAGGCGTTCACGCTCGCGGCGATGGACGTCTCTCCCAGCAGGTAGCGGTTGAGGTTGAACGCGATCGAGCGGTGGGCCTTCAGGACGTACCCGCGCAGCGCGCCGACCCGCGTGGGCGCGCCCTCGGCCGTGAGCAGGGTCACGTCGAACGCGGCGTCCACCGCGAACGGGTTCATCACCACCAGCCAGGACGTCCGCTCCAGCTGGCCCTGGGTGAGCTCGGTGATGCCGTCCGCGACGTACCAGGTGCGGCCGGCGGAGGCCCGGCAGGACTCAGCGGCCACCCCGCCGTCGCCCTCCGAGATCCAGCCCGCCGCCACCTCGGCCCCGAAGAACTCCACCACGGTGCCGGTGCCGGCGTTCGGGGTGGGCACCAGCACGTAGCGCTGCTCGCCCCCGGCGAGGTCGAAGTCCTCCCGTCCCGCCACGCCCTCTCCCCCGTAGGTCGTCAGCCGCACCGTGGCCGTCTCCACCCCGGGGTTGCCCACCGTGACCCACGTCTTCCACAGGCCGCCGTGGGGACAGAACCACGCGCCCGTCTCCGCGGACACGGGCTGGGGTACCGCGGACTCATCGGGGCCGACCCGCGTCTGGAGCACCGCGCCCGCGCCCACGACGAGGATCGCCACGATCCCCGAAAGCAGCAGTCGTGCGCGGACGTTCACGTGCGAGGCGCCCTCGGCAGGCGCCGGGTGATGAACAGGGCGGCGCCCCACAGCAACGTGAGCAGCAGCAGCTCGAGGCGGCGGGCCCACTGTCCGTCGAAGCGAGCCACGAACGCCGCGGGCTCCGAGGGCTCGAAGGCCATCGCCCAGCCGAACGCGGCCCGCGGCCGGATCGCCTCGCCGCCCTCGGGCTCCAGGACCCAGCTGGCCGCCTGCGCCGAGAGGTACACCACGTCACCGCCGTCGGCGCGCCCGCGGTACTCCGTTTCGCCCCCGGCCAGGAGGGTGGCCCGGGGGTTCAGGGCCCGGGCCGCGTCGTCCAGGCCGCCCGCCGACAGGATCGCCCACTCGTCGTCGGAGATCACCGCCGGCGGCGGAACCGCGCGGGCGTTGCGGAAGATCACCAGGCCGCCCGCCGACTGCACCAGGTCCAGGTCGACCTGCGCGTCGATACGGCTCCCGGCGCCCTTGGGGAGGTCGCCCTGCCCGGCGACCAGGTACCGCACGCCGAGCGGGGCGAGCATGGCCCCCAGATGGCGGGTCCGTCCGGACATGGCCTCCGCCAGGGCCGCGCGCAGATAGTCGTACCCGGGGCCGGTTCCCGGCCGGGCGAGGTCGACCGCGCTCGACCCATCGCGCCCGGTCACCGCGAACCGCAGCGACCGCCCGTCCTGGAGGATCCCCTGGGGAAGCCCGCCCGGTGCCGGAAACTCCGCCCCCAGCGGACGGCCCAGCCACAGGACACGGAAGGGCCCCTCGGATCCGTCCTCGGACACGACGGGCCACGCCGCGGGACGCTTGTCCTCGCCGATGGCCCAAGCGCCGCGGATCGTCTCGAAGGTCTGGCCGATCAGGCCGAAGGTGACCAGCGCGCCGATCAGGCCGATCGCGAGCTGGCGGGCCCCGAACGCGTGGCGCTCGACGTCGAGGACCATCGAGGACAGCGCCAGCCCCAGGACGAACGCGTAGCAGAACAACGCCAGCGCGACGAAGACGGCCGGGTCAGACACGACGGGGGGCAGGTAGCCCGCGGCGCCCGCCCACGCCAGCCCGGTGCCGGTCAGGGCGGCGAGCGACGCCCGCGCCGCCCACCGGATGAACCGCCGGTCGACGAACGCGAGGGCCACCACGGCCGCCAGCGGCAGGAACGCCCCCAGCACCCACGAGCCGGGCGACGGGCCGAGCGAGCCGCGTAGCAGCTCGAAGACGTCGGCCTGGCCGGACCCGTCGGCCAGGGCCCCCGGGGCACCGAGGTACTCGATGACGGTCGGGAACAGCAGCGCGGCGGCTACCGCGCCGGCCCCGAGCCCGTAGCGAAGGCCGCGCCAGATGCTCCCGTCGCTCCCCCGCACCAGGACGCCGACGCCCAGGCACAGCGCCGCGCTGAGGACGATCCCGGGATGGAACGCCGCCCCCAGGGCCAGGCCCAGCCCGCCTCCCACCAGCCATCGCAGGGGATGCGCCGGGACGGCCCGGTCGAAGAACGACCACAGACGGTGGGCCATCCACGGTGTCAGGGCCATGACCACCAGCAGGTCGATCCGCCCCTGGGAGAACGCGTACAGCACGCCCGAGGACAGGGCGAACGTCGCCCCCGACAGCACCGCCGGTCCCCGCTGCCCGCCGATCAGGAAGGTGGCCCGGTAGGCGGAGGCCCCGGCCAGCGGGGGGAGGGCCATGAGCGCGATCTTCTGGAACAGCTCGGCGCTGCCGAACGAGAGGAACGATCCCACCCACCACATCCCCACCGCGGGACTGGCGGACTGCGCTCCGCCCAGGGCGGTGTCCCGCCACCCCGAGACGAACGCGGTCAGGAACCCCCTCGATCCCGCCGGGAGCTCTCCGAGCGCGCCGCCGGTGAGCGGGTCGGCCCCCCACACGGTCCGGTACGCGAACAGCGCGACCAGGGCGAAGACCCCCCACGCCACGCCGACGGGGTGGGACAGGGCGTACGAGCCGGCCCGCTGGCGCAGCGGCGGCCGCTCGATGATGTCCTCCTCCTCCATCTGACCCCGGCCGAACAGGACCGCCGCGCCGGCCTGGAGCCATCGGCGGATCCGGATGCCGGCCGGGGCCATGAAGCGGCGGATCTCACGATCGGGGACGGCGCGGACGGCCTGGGCACGGACCCGCCGTCGGACGGTGCCCGGAAGGTGGGCGAGGTTCCAGCCCCAGGCCGCGAGGATCTGCGTGGCCTCGGCGAAGCGGCGCTCCAGAAGGAACAGAAGCAGCCGCACGAACCCGAACGCGGCGTAGAGCGGCAGGACCCACAACAGGGTGAGGACGGAGTAGTTCTTGAGCAGGCTGGCCAGGCTGGCGCGCTCCGTGTAGTAGCGGCTCCGCTTCGCCGCGGCGCTCCCCGGCCGCTCGTCGCGGAAGGAGGCCTGCCGGTGGCGGACCACCGCGCGCGGCGTCATCACCACGCGGAAACCCGCGAGCCGGGAACGCCACCCGAAGTCCATGTCCTCGAAGTAGCTGCCGTAGCGCTCGTCGGGCAGGCCGACCCGTTTGAGCGCCTCGCGGGAGACGAGCATGGCCGAGGAGGACACGTACAGGACGTCCCGGGCCCGGTCGTACTGGCCCTGGTCGAGCTCCTCCTCTTCCAGGGGAGAGAAGGGATAGCCGAACCGGTCGGTCGACAGGCCGACCTCGCGCAGGATCGTGGGGTCGTCCCAGTCCACGACCTTCGGCCCGACCACGCCGACCCCCTCGATGCGCTCGGCGGTCTCCACCATCCTGGCCAGCGAGCCCGGGGACAGGACCGCGTCGTCGTGCAGCATCAGCAGGTAGTCGGCCTCCGCGGCGTTGCCGGCACGGCGCAGCGCCTCGGCCACCGCGGCGGGGAACCCTCGGTTGGTGGGCAGGGACACCACGCGGGGTTCGCCGAGCATCGTCCGCAGGATCTGGGCCGACCCGTCGCGAGAGCCGTTGTCGACGGCAATGATGCCCAGGCGGGGGTAGCGCTGCTTGGACAGCGCGGCGAGCGTTCCGCGCACCCAGGCTTCGCCGTCCTTCACCACGAGGATGACCAGGACGCTCGGCGCCTTCCGGGTGCGGCTCGCGGTGGAGCCGGATGTGGTCTTGGTCTTGGCCATCGAGCGGATGAAGCTCGCATCTTACCGCCCGGGGTTGCCAAGGCCCGAACCGGCTCACTTCGAACCGGCCCCGGACGCACGGAAGGGGGCCTACGGCCCCCCTCCGAGTGGTTCCCGGTCGACGGCTACTTCTTCCGGGCTGTGGCCTTCTTTCTCGCCGTCGTCTTCTTCGCTGCCCGCTTCTTGGCCGGGCGCCTCTTCGCGGTCGACTTCTTCGCCGTCCGCTTCTTCGCCGTGGCCTTCTTGGCGGTGCGCTTCTTGGCCGCCGGCTTGCGTGCCGTCGACTTCTTCGCCGTGCGCTTCTTCGCCGTGCGCTTCTTCGCCGCCGGCTTGCGAGCCGTCGACTTCTTCGCCGTGCGCTTCTTCGTCGCCGGCTTGCGCGCCGCGGTCTTCTTCACCGTGCGCTTCTTCGCCGCCGGCTTCTTACGAGCCGCCGACTTCTTCGCCGTGCGCTTCTTCGCAGGACGTTTCTTTGCGGTCGCCATCGCTCACCCCCTCTCTCCCGTCAGGACGCCATACGCTTCAGGCGTCGCCTCTCCCGTTCGCTCATGCCCCCCCACACCCCGTACCGCTCGTCGCGGCGCAGCGCGTAGTTCAGGCACTCGACCCTCACAGGGCACTCCGCGCAGATCCGCTTGGCCTCCCGCGATGACCCGCCCTTCTCTGGAAAGAAGACTTCCGGGTCGTACTCGCGGCATCGGGCCCGTTCCTGCCACGGGATGAAATGGTGCATGACCGCCCCTCCCCCAAATTACATTCTTGTAATTCAACAGGAGTTGCGGCCTCGCGCGCAAGGGGGCAATCGTCGAAATCTGGAAAGGCAGTTCCATACGCGATACCTCGAAGAACGATGGTCGTGGGTGCATGTAACGAGTGCAAGGGTTTCGCGCGAAAAAGTGCGCGTGTGTAAATGGTCAAGTACCTTGACGAGTTTAGTCAGGGAGCTTGACGAGTTCCCCTTCTCGGAGAACGCGGCCGTACGTCGTGGTGCGCTCGGCGGGGACGCGGCCGATCGCGTGGATCGCCTCCCGAAGCTCCTCGGGCTCCTTGCGGATCCCCCACTCGGCGCCGGCCATCCGGCTGATCGTCTCCTCCATCAGCGTCCCGCCGAAGTCGTTCGCGCCGCCCTGCAGGATGAGCTGGCAGTACTCGAGGCCCATCTTCACCCACGACACCTGGACGTTCGAGATCAGCCCGTGGAGCAGGATCCTCCCGACCGCGTGCATCCGCCGGTTGTCCTCCAGGGTGGGACCGGGACGGGCCTTGCCGGCCAGGTAGATCGGCGAGTTCTGGTGAACGAACGGGAGCGGCACCCACTCGGTGAACCCTCCCGTCTCGGACTGGATCCGGCCGAGCCGGCGGATGTGACCCACCCAGTGCGGCGGCGCGTCCACGTGGCCGTACATGATCGTGGAGGACGACCGGATCCCCAGGCCGTGGGCGGTCTTCACGACCTCCTCCCAGGTGTCGGCCGGGAGCTTCCCCTTCGTCAGCACCCACCGAACGTCGTCGTCGAGGATCTCCGCGGCCGTCCCGGGGATGCTCCCCAGGCCGCGATCGCGGCACTCCTGCAGGAACTCGGCGAAGGAGATCCCAAGGCGGGCCGAGCCGTTCAGCACCTCCATCGGGCTGAACGCGTGGACGTGCAGCTCTGGCGCGCGCGTCCGGATCTCGTCGAGCAGGTCGAAGTAGAAGGTCCCCGGCAGGTCCGGGTGCAGGCCCCCCTGGATGCACACCTCGGTCGCCCCGTACTCGCGGGCCTCCACCGCGCGGTCGCCGACCTCACGCAGGGTGAGGGTGTAGGACTCGGGGTCGACCTCCCGCTGGGCGAACGCGCAGAAGCGGCAGCCCGTGTAGCAGACGTTGGTGAAGTTGATATTGCGGTTCACGACGTAGGTGACCTCGTCGCCGTTCACGTCGCGGCGAAGGTCGTCGGCCACGCGGCACAGCGCCTCCAGCGCGGCGCCCTCCGCGCGGAACAGCGCGAGCGCCTCGTCGTCGGTGATCGCGCCGGTCCGTCCGTCGGCCGCCTTCGCGAGCGCCGAGCGGATCTCGGCGTCGATCCGCGCGGGCTCCGGCGTCTCGCGCGCCCACGCCTCGGTCACCGGGACCTCGAAGGCGTGGACGTCTCCGTACACGTCCGCGGCGTCCTCCCGCAGTCCCGCGTCGGCGCCCTTCGCGAACGTGAGGGCGATCTCCCGTGGCTTCCAGGTGACGTCGGGGTCCTGCCACGCGATGGGCTCGGGTACCTGTCCCTCGACCCCCAGGCCGCCGGGCCCGAGCAGCGCGGCCACCGGCGCGTGCATCCTTCCGGACAGCCACGGGTCCGGACGCGTCGCGTACTCCGGGTAGATCGTCAGCCGCTCGCGGAGCTCGTGGCCGCGCTCGGCCGAGCGGGCGCGGAGGGCGTCGAGCTTCGGCCACGGCGCCTCGGGGTTCACGTGGTCGATCGTGACCGGCGAGACGCCGCCCCAGTCGTCGATGCCGGCGTCGAGCAGGCGCGGGTAGTCCGGATCGGAGAGGTTGGGCGGGGCCTGCAGGTGCATCCGGGGGCCGAGGATGACCCGGGCCGCCGCGACCGCGGCCAGGAACTCCTCCTCGGCCGGCTCGGGGTGCGCGTGCATCGCGGTCCTCGGCTTGGCCCGGAAGTTCTGGACGATGACCTCCTGCACGTGGCCGTACTTGCGGTGGAGGTCGCGGATGGCGAACAGCGACTCGGCCCGTTCTCGGGCGTTCTCGCCGATGCCGACCAGGATCCCGGTGGTGAACGGGATCGACAAGCGGCCGGCGTCCTCGATCGTTCGCAGGCGCACCGCCGGCACTTTGTCCGGAGAGCCGAAGTGGGCCATCCCCCGCTCGGTCAGCCGGTCCGAGGACGTCTCGAGCATCAGCCCCATCGAGGCGCTGACGTGCTTGAGCCGGGCCATCTCCTCCCAGCTCATCACCCCAGGATTGAGGTGGGGCAGCAGGCCGGTCTCCTCGATGACCCGGATCGCCACCGCGCGGACGTAGTCGAGGGTCGTGGCGTAGCCGCGGGCCGCGAGCCACTCCCGGGCTTCGGCGTAGCGCTCCTCGGGCTTGTCCCCCAGCGTGAACAGCGCCTCCTTGCACCCGGCGACGCGCCCGGCCTCCGCGATGGCGACGGCCTGCTCGGGGGTCAGGAACGGGGCGTCGAGCTTCGCCGGCGGCTTCGCGAACGTGCAGTAGTGGCAGTGGTCCCGGCACAGCATCGTGAGCGGGATGAACACCTTCCGGGAGTAGGTGACCGTCCGGCCGTGGCCGAGGTCCCGCAGGCCCGCGGCGATCTCCATCAGGTCGCGAAGCGCGTGGCCGCGCGCGGACATGAGCGCCTCGGCCTCGTCGACCGTGAGCGTCTTCCCCCCGCGGGCCCGGGCCAGGGCGCGCCCGACGCGATGCTCGATCGTCATCGCGGGCAGCGTACAACGGGCCGAAAGATCGGCCGATCGTCCGATTGTCCGGAACGGGCGTTCCGCGTCAGACTTCCGCCCCATGGACGCGCCCCAGACCCACTACGCGAAGAACGGCGACGTCCATCTCGCCTACCAGGTGGTGGGCGACGGGCCCACCGACCTGCTGTTCCTGGTGGCGGGGGGCAACCACGCGGACCTGCAGTGGGAGGAGTCCGGGTTCGCTCGGTTCCTGACCCGCCTGGCGTCGTTCTCCCGGCTGATCGTGTACGACCTTCGCGGATCGGGCCTGTCCGACCGGACGGGCGAAGTGCCGGCGTTCGAGCACCAGATGGACGACGCCCTGGCGGTCCTCGACGCGGCGGGGTCGCAGCGAACGGGCCTGCTGGCGTACAGCCAGGCCGGGCCGCTCGGGTGCCTGCTCGCCGCGACGTATCCGGAGCGGTTCTCGCCGCTGATGTTGTACGGCTCGTACGCGCGGACCCTGTGGGCGCCGGACTACCCGTGGGGGCGGCGGCCGGAGATCTGGGCCGCGCTCATGAGCATGGTCGAGAACGCGTGGGGAACCGAGGTTCTCTCCGACCTCATCTCCCCGAGCAAGTCGCAGGATCCCGAGTACCTGAAGTGGTTCGTGCGTTTCCAGCGAGCCACCGCGAGCCCCGGCGAGGTCAAGCGACTCATCGAGATGTGGGGCCAGACCGACGTCCGCGCGATCCTCGGCTCGATCCGAGTCCCGACCCTGGTCCTGCACCGCGTCGGGGACGCCTTCCGGGAGATCGGCCACTCCCGGTACCTGGCAGAGCACATCCCGGGGGCGCGGCTGGTCGAGCTTCCCGGTATCGACCACGTCCCGTTCGTGGGCGAGACGGCCCCGCTGCTCGACGAGATCCAGGAGTTCGTGACCGGCACCCGGCCTCCCACCGATCCCGATCGGGTCCTGGCCACGGTCGTCTTCGCGGACATCGTGGACTCGACGGGCCACGCCGCCCGCCTGGGCGACCGCGCCTGGCGGGGCGTCCTGGAGGACTACTACGGCCTGGTCCGCCGGCAGCTCGAGCGGTTCCGGGGACGGGAGGTCAAGACCGTGGGCGACTCGTCCTGGCGACGTTCGACGGGCCGGCCCGGGCCGTTCGATGCGCGCGGGCGGTCGCCGATGGCGTCGGCGCGCTGGGCTTGGAGGTCCACGCCGGGGTCCACACCGGCGAGTGCGAGGTCGATGGGCCAGGACGTGGGCGGCCTCGCGGTCCACGTGGGCGCCCGGGTGGCCGACCTGGCGGGCCGCGGCGAGGTTCTCGCCAGCTCTACCGTGAAGGACCTCACCGTGGGCAGCGGGATCTCGTTCGAGGACCGCGGGATGCACGAGCTCCGCGGCGTGCCCGGCGAGTGGAGGCTGTTCTCGGTCGCGGGGGTCTAGGCAACGCGTGCGAAGGCGCTCGGGGGTGGGCAGCTCGCGACGATCAGCGAGCCCACGGCGGTCTTGAAGGTGGCTCGCAGGACGCCGGTGGATCGATCGTACAACCACCGCGTCACGGGGCGGCCCCCGAGCGTCACGGAGCAGGGCGCGAAGGGCCGCGACAGCGTTCGCAGGCTGGCCTGCAGCTCGTAGGTCCGCGTCCGTCCGCCGCGGATCTCGAGGGTCCAGCGCCCGCGGCCCTCCCGCGACCGGAGCTGCTCGCCGTCGAGGAAGGTGCTGGAGCTCGGACCCCTGGGAAGGGCCAGCAGGTGGAGCCGGCCCGTGCGATCGGCGAGGTCGACGATTCCGCGGCCCGCCCCCACCCCCGCCAGGGTGTCGACGTCCGGGGAGAGCATCGGCAGGACCGCGCCGGCGCGGACCAGGAGCGGAAGCTCCTCGAGCGGAGCCGGCAGGACCGCGGCCGATCCGCCCTCCAGGATCCGGGCCCGGCCCAGCCGCAGGGACCCCGTCGAGGCGACGTAGGCGGCGGACCGCCACAGGTCGATCCAGCTTCCCGGCGGGAGATAGACGGAGCGTTCGCGCACCCCGGGCTCGATCACCGGCGCGGCCAGCAGATCCGGGCCGAACAGGAACGTTTCCTGCTGGGCGACGGCGCGCGCATCCTCCGGGTAGGCCAGGGCGAGGTGCCGGGCGATCGGCAGCCCCGATCGCTGGTACTCGCGCGAGGCGGCGCGAAGGTACGGATACAGCTGGGTCCTCAGCTTCGCGTAGCGCCGCCAGACCGGCAGGACCTCCGGGTGCCAGACCTGTGAACGATCGGCGCGGTCGTCCTGGACGCTGAACCCGTTCGCCTGGGTCCGCATCACGCCGCTCACCGCCCCGAACTGGAGCCAACGGATGTTCAGCTCGTCGTCGGTGCGGTCGTTTACCACCGCGTGGAACCCGCCGATGTCCGAGCCCCAGTACGCCACGCCGGACAGGCCCGTCGACAACGACTGGTGAACCGCGGCGCAGAGCCCGTCGGCGCAGGACCAGTCCTCGGTGGGATCGCCGCCCCACACCACTCGCGCGTGGGGCTGAACACCGTGGAACCCGGAACGCACGAACACGGCCGGCGTGCGGGAGCCCGTATGCCTGGTGGACGCGCCGTGGTAGAGCACCGGGTACCGGTTGTGCATCACCAGCCCGGACGCGCCGTTCGAGAACACCGAGTCCGTCGGAACGTACTCGCCGAAGTCCTCCATCCACCCGTCGTAGCCGGCCGCGACGGCCTCGTCGAGCAGCCGGCCGAAGAAGCGAACGGCGCCGGGATCGGTGAAGTCGATCAGCGCGACCTGCTCGTCGGCGGTGAACGGGTTCGACACCACGTAGGGCTCGCCGAGCCGGTCCTTCACGAACCAGCCGTTCGCCGCCGCCTCGTCGTACACCGGCTGGTACGTCGTGCAGACGTGCGGGTTGAAGTACGTGGTGATGCGATATCCGCGGGCGTGGTAGCCGCGAACGCGGTCACGCTCCGGATCGGCCTGACCGACGTGCGCGCCGCAGGGCAGGTAGTGCGTGTAGGTCTGCGCAACGCTCACGGGGACGTCCTCGGCCCGGAACCGGTCAGCGACCTCGTACGGCTCGGCCTCGAGGGTCGGCTGGAACCACGGCCCGAAGATCCAGGGGGTCGGCGCGGGCTGGCGACCCGCGTACGCCGAGTACCGCCGGACCACGTCGGCGGGGTCCGGCCCGGCGAAGACGGTCAGGCGCAGCCGTGCGGACTCCGCCTCGGCCTGCCAGGCGTCGTCGCGGTGGTTGCGCAGGTTGAACGCCGAGCGCTCGGTCTGGTCGATGAGCACCCCGAAGCCGCGCGTCGAGACGAGCCACGGGATCGGGAAGTTCGACGTCGTGGGCCCGGTCGGGAAGGTGAACCCCGGAACCAGCGGACGAAGAAGGGCCTCGCCGTCGCCCGAGGAGAACGGCCCCTCCTCGGCCCACGAGAACACGCGGTTGCCCGTCTGGTCGACGGCGTTCGACCGCTCGCCGAATCCCAGGTAGCGCTCGGCCGGGTCGGCCCGGAATGCCGCTCCCGAGACAGAGGCCAGGTCCGCCAGCGGGCCGGAGCCCGGCGCGATCCGCGACGCGACCGAGAGCCCGCCGGACCCCGCCCGCGCGATCCGCACCTCGAGCTCGTGGCCGAGCGGGTCGTTCGTTTCCACGCGGAGGGTCGTCCCCCGGGCATCACGCCGGGCCTCGAGCAGGCGCGCCGCGTGGAACCACACCGTCTCGGCCTCGGCGGCGACGTAGTACCCCAGGAACGCGTTGTTGACCACCGGGACGCGGAGGTCGAAGGAGTACCCGAGCGGCCCGTACCGGGCGTGCGGCGCGGAGGGGTCCGCGAGCTCTCCACCCAGCGTTCGGAGCACGTCCCCGTCCGCGGCGTCGACGAACTCCAGCGCGAACGGATCCGGGTCGACCCTCAGCAGGAGGTTTCCGGACCGGATCTCCGTGCCGGGCTGCGCGGCGACCGGCGATGGGAGGCCGAGCAGCGCGAGCACGGCGATCGGGACGAGAACGCGACGGAGCATGGCTACTCGTTCGGCCCTCGTCCACTCGCCACCTGCGGATAGGGTTCCCGGCATGAAGGTCACGGCGCTGGCGGGCGGGATCGGCGCGGGGAAGTTCCTGCGCGGCTTGGTCCGCGCGGTTCCGCCCGAGGACGTCACGGTAGTGGTGAACACCGGCGACGACCTCGTCCTGAACGGGCTCACGTCTCCCCCGACCTGGACTCGGTCACCTACTGGCTGGGCGACGTGTTCGACCGCGAGCGTGGGTGGGGCCGGGGCGGGGAGACGTTCCGTGCGTTCGAGGAGCTGAAGCGGATCGATCCCGAGGGCGGCTGGTTCGCACTCGGGGATCTCGACCTGGCGACCCACCAGATGCGGACCCGGCTGCTGGGCGCCGGCGCGACCCTCTCGGATGCCACCGACGCGGTGCGCCGCGCGTTCGGCGTCGGATCGCAGCTCCTGCCCATGTCCGACACGTCGGTCACCACGCGAATCCAGACGACCGGCGGCGAGGACCTCCACTTCCAGGAGTACTGGGTTGCGCGCCACGCCCGGGACGAGGTGACCGGCATCATGTTCGCCGGCATCGCCGACGCGCGCCCGTCGCCCGGGGTCCTCGAGGCGATCGCCGAGGCCGACGCGGTGGTGCTGTGCCCGTCGAACCCGGTGGTGTCGCTCGGTCCCATCCTGGCCCTCGGCGGCGTCCGCGACGCCCTCGCCGCACGCCGGGACACGGTCGTCGGGGTCAGCCCGATCGTGGGCGGCGCGCCCGTGGCGGGCATGGCGGACAAGCTCATGCCGGCGGCCGGGCTCGACGTGACCGCCGTGGGGGCGGCGCGGGCGTACGAGGGGCTGCTCGGCGGATGGGTCATCGACGAGGCCGACCGCGCGCTCGCGCCGGACGTCGAGGGCCTCGGGATCAACGTCGCCGTGACCGACACGATCATGGCCGACGACGACGTCTCCGAGACGATCGCCCGTACCGCGCTCGCGCTGGTGAGCTGACGTGCGCGTCGAGCTCATCCCGGTCGCCGGGCTCCCCGAGGTCCGCAAGGGCGACGACCTCGCCGAGCTGATCGCCGCCCACGAGGATCTGCGCGACGGCGACGTCGTGGTGGTCACCCAGAAGGTGGTGTCGAAGGCGGAGGGGCGCGTGGTGCCCGACGCCGAGGGCCGAGACCGCTGGGTCGCGCGGGAGTCGGTTCGCACCGTCGCCCGCCGCGGCGAGCTGGTCATCGCCGAGACGCGCCATGGGTTCGTCTGCGCGAACGCGGGCGTGGACGCGTCGAACGTGGCAGAGGGGTTCCTTTCCCTGCTCCCCGAGGACCCGGATGGCTCGGCCGAGGGCATCCGCAAGGGACTCGAGGCCCGGACCGGCGCGCGGGTCGCCGTGGTCGTCACCGACACCTTCGGGAGGCCGTGGCGGACCGGGCTCGTGAACGTGGCGATCGGCGTCGCCGGCATGCCGGCGTCCGTGGATCTGCGGGGGACGTCGGACGCGGGCGGACGCGAGCTCGAGGTCACCGAGGTCGCCCTGGCCGACGAGGTCGCGGCCGCGGGCGGGCTGGTGATGGGCAAGGCCGAGGGGATCCCGGTGGCGATCGTCCGCGGACTCGAGTGGTCCGCCCCCGACGGGACCGGCCGCGACCTGGTCCGCCCGCCCGAGGAGGACCTGTTCCGCGAGTCGCCGCTCCAGGCCATCCACGCCCGTCGTTCCATCCGGTCCTTCGGCGAGGGGGGCGTCCCTCGCGAGGCCGTCGAGGAGGCGGTCCGGGCGGCGTGCACGGCGCCGGCCCCCCACCACACGCGCCCGTGGCTGTTCCTGGCGCTCGAGTCCCCGGCGGGCCGCCGGCGGCTGCTCTCGGCGATGGCCGACGCCTGGGCGGCCGACCTGCGAACCGACGGGACCGACGAGGCGGTCATCGCCCGCCGCCTGGCGCGCTCGGACGCGCTGCTCGGCGAGGCCCCCCTGCTGGTGATCCCCGCCCTCCGGCCGGACGGGGCACAGGCCTACGCGGACGACGAGCGCACGGCGGCCGAGCGCGAGATGTTCCTGCTCTCCGGCGGCGCCGCGGTGCAGAGCTTCATGCTCGCGCTCCACGCCCAGGGCCTCGCCTCGTGCTGGGTCTCCTCCACCCTGTTCTGCAAGGACGAGGCGCGCGAGTCCCTCGGCCTCGGGCCCGAGTGGATCCCGATGGGCGCGATCGCGGTGGGCCCTCCACCCGCGGAGGGCCCACCCGAGCGGTCACCGCTCGCCATCGAGGACCACCTGCGCCGCGGCTAGACCACGCCGCGCAGGAAGTACCAGACGAACACCGCCGAGACCCCGTACAGAAGCGGGTGGACCTCCTTCCACTTCCCGGCCCCGACACTGAGGACCGTGTACGCCACGAACCCGGCGGCCACGCCGTTCGTGATGCTGAAGGTAAACGGCATCATGACCATCGTCAGCAGGGCCGAGATGCCGATCCGGCGGGTCGGCCCAGTCGATGTCCTTGACCAGCGTCATCATGAAGTAGCCGACGATGACCAGGACCGGCGCCGTCGCCTCGGGCGGGATCATCCCCGCGATCGGCGAGAGGAACAGCGACAGCAGGAACAGCACGCCGACGACCACCGAGGTCAACCCGGTACGGCCGCCCTCGGCGATGCCCGAGGCGCTCTCGATGTACGTGGTGTTCGAGGAGGCCGACGCGGCCCCGCCGGCCGCCGCGGCCAGCGAGTCGACGAGCAGCACCCGCTTGATCCTCGGGAGCTTGCCGTCCTTGTCGAGCAGCCCCGCCTCGCCGCCCAGGCCGACGACGGTCCCCATCGTGTCGAAGAAGTCGGAGAGCATCACCGACAGGATGGCGGCGAGCGCCGTCGCCCACCCCAGGACCTCGAACACGTTGAACGACACGTTGCCCAGGAGCGAGAAGTCCGGGCCCTGGACGACGTCGCTGGGGAACAGGCCGACGCCGGGCAGCTCGTACAGGCCCTTGTCCACCCAGCCGTAGTTCAGGACCAGGGCCAGCGCGGTGGCTCCGAGGATCCCGATCAGCAGGGCTCCCCGCGTCTTGCGGGCCACGAGGATCCCCGTCAACGCGAGCCCGAACGCGAACACCAGCATCCGCAGGGTCGTGAGATCCCGGCTGAGGGTCACGATCGGGTCGGCGCTCTCCGGCCGGATCACCACGCCGGCCTCCTCGAGGCCGATGAACGCGATGAACAGGCCGATGCCGATCCCGATGGCCCGTTTCAGGTCCATGGGGATCGCGTTGAGGATCGCCTCCCGCAACCCGGTGAGGACCAGGACCGTGATGGCCAGCCCCTCGATGAGGATCACCCCCATCGCCTCGGGCCACGTCAGCTGGTTGCCGAGCACCAGCGTGAACGCCACGAACGCGTTCAGGCCGAGCCCCGCCGCCAGCGCGAACGGGTAGTTCGCGTAGAGGCCCATCAGGAGGCACATGACCCCGGCGACCAGCGCCGTCACCGTCAGGACCTGCGGGAAGGCCAGCTGGACGCCGTCGCGATCCGCGACCGCCCCCAGGATCGCGGGGTTGACGAACAGGATGTAGGCCATCGTGAGCCACGTGGCGACCCCGGCCAGCAGCTCCGTTCGCACGGTCGACCCGCGCTCGGAGATGTGGAAGAAGCGGTCGAGGCCCGACGCGGAGGTCGACGGGCGTGTCTCCGTCGCCATACGCGCGCTCCTTTCCCCAGGGGGAAGCCCGGCGGGGAAGGCACGCGAAGCATAGGGAGCCGGAGCCCCGGACTCAATTCGCGGCGCCTGGTTAGCATCCGTGGACCCGTCGACAGGGAGGACCCGATGGCAGACGAGACCGAGAACGAGGACCTGAAGCCGATCGACCTGGTGACGAAGCAGGCGGGCCGGTTCTCCAAGGAGTTCCTGGCCACCGTCATCTCGCTGGTCAGCACCGCGTTCGGCGTCGTGGTCGCCCTCGCCTGGAACACGGCGATCCAGAAGTGGTTCGAGCAGCTGTTCGGGACGGCGGGCCAGGTCGCCGCGCTCTTCGTCTATGCGCTGACCGTCACCTTCCTCGGTGTGCTGGTGATCGTGTACCTCGGCCGCCTCGCAGCTCGATTGGGAACCCAGCCGGTAGAGTTCAAGTTTCCCGGCACTCCCAAGGGTTGACGCATGGCCAAGAAACGCAAGCGGAAGCGCCCCTACACGCCCCCGGCGGCCAAGCCGTCGGCGGCCGCGAGCGCGTCCGAGACCAAGGCGCCGGCGAAGGCCGCTCCCCCGCAGCGCCGCCAGTACAAGGAGGAGGCCCGGCGGGCGCGGGAGCGGGCGATCAAGAGCTACCGGCGCCGTGCGGCCATCCGCCGGGTCGTGACCGTGGTGGGGATCGCGGCCCT
The DNA here is from genome assembly GCA_963742735.1 of uncultured Actinomycetes bacterium. Classification (GTDB taxonomy): domain Bacteria; phylum Actinomycetota; class UBA4738; order UBA4738; family JBBDTT01; genus JBBDTT01. Next base: position 1,430,936 of record CAVUMN010000004.1, on the reverse strand, counting down.
GATCGCGGGGATCTTCTGGTTCCTGACCCGGGTCGGCACGCCGGAGCTCTCGGAGGAGACGGTCGCCGCGGCCGAGGCCGCCGGGTGCTCGCCCATGGAACGGCAGCAGGACTTCGGCGGCGGGCACGAGCAGCCGTACGCCTACGAGGACGTCCCGGCGACGTCCGGGCGCCACGACCCGTCGCCGCTCGACGCAGGCGTGTACGAGTCCCCGCAGGAGGAGGCGAAGCTCGTCCACAGCATGGAGCACGCCTACGCCGTCATGTACTACACGGCCGAGGAACCGGACGCGACGCCGGAGGAGGTCGTCGGTGCCCTCACCGAGGCCGCCACCGACGAGGAGAAGGTCATCCTGGCCCCCTACGCCGGGCTTCCCGAGGGCACCTCGGTCGCGTTCGCGGCGTGGAACTACCTGATGACCTGCCCGTCCACCATTGAGCCGGCCCAGGCCACCACCATCGCCAACGGCTGGATCGAGGCGTTCAGAGGCGAGAACCACGCGCCGGAGCCCGGCGCGGCTTGAGCCCTAGCTGACGACGGTCGTGCAGGAGCCGGTGTCGGAGTTCGGGCACGTGATCGTGCCGTGCTCGAAGGTGGACTTCAGCGTCCCGTTCCCCTGATTCACGACGTCCGTCTTGGGGTAGCCCAGCGAGCTGGTGGCGCCACCCTTGCTGAGGTACACGTTGTAGATGCGGCCGTGGACCTCGTGGGCGCCGGTCGCGGCCTTGTAGTAGATCGTTCCGCCCTCGAAGTTCTCACGGCTGCCGCCGGTGGAGCCAACCGCGACGATCCCCTCCCGGGGGATGCCGAGGACGCTGGTGTGCGCACCCATGGCGATGTACTTGTCGCCGATGGGCCCGTGGGTCCAGTACGCGCCGCCGAGCGCATTGTTCGCGTAGATCCGTCCGTCGTTGAAGGCCTGGTACCGGCCGCCGGTGACGGTGATCGAGACGGAGGTCGGGAGCCCCGGGGCGCACATTCGGCTGTCGTAGGTCGTGCGGATGGTCCCGGTGACGTTCCGGTTGCTGTTGATCCAGACGTGGTGGTCCTTCAGCCCGAGCGCGCGCCGAAGGGTCGAGCCGGACACGGTGACCGACCCGTTCGTCCCGTTGACCTTCGTCTCGATGATCCGTCCCGACACGCCGCGGCTGGTGTCGGAGAAGCTCGTGGCGTCGCCGATGTCGGTCCCGGTGTACGAGGCCAGGAGGTTCCCGATCGCCGCCCCGGTGAAGGTGGAGGTCCAGGTCCGGTTGGGGTTCGCGGTCGTGTAGTCGCCGGGGTCGCACCGTCCGCGCAGGTAGTCGAGCGGCGCGCCGCCCCACACGTTCTCGTTGTTCTCGGTGAACCCGCCCGAGGACGAGTGGTAGAAGGCCCCGATCGGCGACGTGCCCTTCTTCACGATCAGGTTGTTGGTGGCGTCGACCGCGGCCTTCCAGTTGGCGCCGAACGCCGCGTTCACCTTGTCGGCGCCCACGTAGACCTGGTCGAGCGTGCTGGCGTAGACGGCGCAGTTGCAGACCGGCCGGTTCTGTCCGCTCGTGTTGACCTTGTAGAGCGCGTAGGTCCGGGCGGCGACGGCCTGCACCTGGAGGGTCGTCGCCGGCCACGAGCTGGGGACCTCGCCCAGGCCGTACAGGTATCCCTGAAGGCCCGCGACGTTGATCACCCGGAAGTCGAGGGCGCACCCCGTGCACGGGGCGTAGATGTTGAACTCCATCCAGCCCCGGTCGTAGGTGTGGTTCGTGCCGTAGAGGAACACCGAGTTCCCCGAGGGCTGGTAGGTGAGGAAGAGGTGCGAGCCGGTGCCGCCCCCGGTCGCGGCCTGGGTCCCGTCGGGACGCTTCACGCAGTACTTGCCGGCGCACACCGAGATCGTCCACGTCTCGCCCTCGGGGATCGTGGCCACGTTCGGAAGGGCGGTTCCGCCGATCTTCACGTTCACGGCGCCGCCCACGGCCTTGACCCGCGTCGACACGAAGCCCTGGATGAGGCCGACCCGGATGCTCGACGGCGGGGCGGTGGCGGCGGCGACCGTGGTGCCCGTGTAGAACCGCTGGAGGATCCCGTTGCGGGTCCACCCCTTCTGCGTCAGGCCGTACGCCCCGTACTGCGACAGGCCGAGGCCATGGCCGTAGCCGCCGCCGTACAGGTCGAAGTCGATGGCGGCCCGCGCGGCGCCGGAGCCTCCCATCAGGAGGCCCGCGACGAGCGCGATCACGAGCGCGGTCCTACGCATCGGTCCCTTCAGGTGTCGGGGGCGTGGACCCCCAAGGTAGCACAGCGATTTGGCCGATTCAGGGAATCCTGCCTGCGGGCTCAGGGGCCGGTGAACAGCTCCTCGGGGCCCACCCGGGCTCCGTCGGCGACCACGCCGGGAGCCACGCGAGCGCCCTCGGCCAGCACCGCGCCGGTCAGGACCGCCCCGGCGCCGACGTCGGAGTCCGGGCCCAGAATGGAGTTCCGCACCCGCGCGCCGGCCTCGACGGAGGCCTCCCGCTGGACCAGGGAGTCCTCGACCTCGGCGTCCCGGGCGATCTCGGCGTCGGGCCCGACCACCACCCACCGCCCCAGGCGAGCCCGCAGGTCCACCCGCGCGCCCTCGGCCACGAACGGGGCGGGGACGTCGAAGCCGCGCACGCGTCCCTCCAGGACGTCGAAGTGCGCCTGCAGGTAACGCTCGGGGGTCCCGAGGTCCAGCCAGTAGGCGTCGGACGCGAACGCGGAGACGATCCGGCCCGCCTTGATGAGCGCCGGGAACACCTCCCGCTCGATCGAGATCGTCCGGCCGGCGGGGACGCCGTCGAGGGCCTCGGGCTCCAGCACGTAGGTGCCGGCGTTGACGTTGCCGGGGATGGGGTCCTGGGGCTTCTCGCGGAACGCGCGGACCCGCGTTCCCCGCGTGGTCACCAACCCGTAGGGGCGGGCGTCCTCGACCGGGGTGAGCGCGATCGTGGCGACGGCTTCGGTGTCTCGATGCAGCGCCAGCAGGGCGCCGAGATCCAGGTCCGTGAGGATGTCGCCGTTCAGGACGAACGTCGGGCCGTCCAGGTGTGGCAGGGCGTGGGCGATCGCCCCCGCCGTCCCCAGCGGCTGGTCCTCCGTGATCCACGTGACCGCCGGCGCGTGACCCTCGCGCGACGCGAGGAACCCCGCGAACCGCTCCTCGAGATACGGGGAGGACAGGACCGCCTCCTCGACCCCGTGGGCCGCCAGATGGTCCAGCACCGTGTGCAGGAACGGCCGATGCAGGAACTCCAGCAGCGGCTTGGGGATGGTCTCGGTCAGCGGGCGCAGGCGCGTGCCCTCGCCGCCGACGAGCACCACGGCCTTCACGGACGGCCCAGCTTCCGGGCGGCGAGCCGGGCCCGCAGCCAGAAGGCCAGCCGGGCCGGCGGGCGCAGGAGGGCCATCGGCCCCGGCGACCGGAACTTCACGAAGTACCGGTACGCGCTGCGGCCGTGCTCCAGGAACATCCGGCGGGAGCGCCCGGTGGAGACCCCTCCGACGTGGACGACCTCCAGCTCCGGGGAGAACCGGATCTCCCAGCCGGCCCGGCGCAGGCGCGTGGACAGGTCGAGATCCTCGACGTACATGAAGTAGCCCTCGTCGAAGCCGCGGACGCGGTCGAGGGCCTCGCGACGGAGCAAGACGGCGGAGCCGCTCACCCAGTCGACCTCGCGCTCCGAGCCGCGGTCCCAGTCGGCCATGGTGTAGGCGCGGGTGAACCGGTTGTCGGGATCGAACAGGCCGAGGAAGGCGTGCCCGAGCCCCGTCACCAGCGAGGGGGTCCGGCGCGCCGACGGATAGATCTCTCCTTCCGGGGTCCGGACGAGGACGCCGATCGCGCCCGCGCGAGGACGTTCCTCGGCCACCTTCACCAGCCCGGCGAGGGTCCCCGCGTGGACCTCCGCGTCGGGGTTGAGCAGGAAGACGTACCGGGTGGCCGTTGCCTGGATCCCCCGATTGGCCGCCGTGGCGAACCCCACGTTCACGTCGTTGCGGATGACGCGCACCCCCGGGAACCCGGACTCCGCGGCGTCGGCGCTGCCGTCGATGGAGGCGTTGTCCACGACCACCACGTCGACGGGTGCGTCACCCGAGAACTCCAGCACCGAGCGAAGGCACCGCCGCAGGTGGTCGCCGGCGTTGAAGTTGACGACGACGACCGAGACCGACGGCCGCCGAGGCGACTCGGTCATGTGTGGGGAGTCCGCGAGACCAGGATGATCCCGGTGGCGATGAACACCACGCCGACCCACCGCAGCCCGGGGACGGGGTTGTCCAGGATGAACTTGTCGGCGAACAGGATCAGGGCGTACGTGAGCGCGGCGAACGGGTAGGCGAACGACAGGGACGCCCGCGACAGCACGACCAGCCAGAACGCCGCCGACACCCCGAACAGCGCCAGGCCGATCCACACCTGGGGGAACCGCGCGGCGCGGGCGATGGTGGTGAGCGGGCTGGCGACGTCGGCCTTGCCGATCGCGCCGACCTTGTCCATCCCGGCCTTCAGAACGAGCTGCGCCGTGGCCGCCAGGGTCACCGAGAAAAGGATCAGGACGATCAGCACGATTCGTCTCCTCCGTTGGTGTGGGTCGGGTTCCGGATGGCGTTCGGCCGCCTCGAAGTCGAACGCCATCGGGTCGCTCAACGCGCCTCCCGAAGGCGGCCGGTGGCCCGGGCCACGGCGTCGCGCAGGGCGATCTCCAGTTCCCGGTCCGTGTCGAACACCACGTCTGCATCCTCCGCCTGCTCGGGCAGCCCCCCGACGCGAGCCACGATCGCCGGCGTCCCCAGGGCCTGGGCCCTCGCCAGCATGCCGGACGACCACGACCGGCGGTACGGCAACACCACCGCGTCGGCGGCGACGATCCACGCGTCCAGGTCGGCGTCGGAGACGAACCCCTCGCGCCACGACGCCCCCGGCGTGGCCGCGCACGCCTCGCGAAGCCTGGAAGCGTACGTGACGTTGGCGGGCGTGGCCTCCCGCACCGAGCCGACGACGACCAGCGTCCCCTCCCCCGCCCGGGCGAAGGCCTCGACCGCTCGGTCGAACCCCTTGTCCGAGTGGACGAACCCCGGGCACACAAACAGCGGCTCGTCCGGGTCGAGCCCGAGCCGGCGGCGGGCTTCGTCGCGGCCGATCGCCTGCACGCGGATGCCGTCCCGATGCCGAACCAGGGCGCCGCGGGTTCGCACGCGGTAGCCGCGTTCCAGGGCCGCCTGCTCGGCGATCGTGTGGAACCACAGCCGCGGGGCCCGGCGAAACGCCGCCGCCAGCAGGGCGTAATCCGGACGCCACAGCTTCGGCGGATCGGCCTCATGGACCAGGACCTCGACGTTCCGGCGGCGGCACAGCGAGAGCAGCGCGCGCGACGTGGCGATCTTCGAGAGCGGCGCGCGAGGGCGGTAGTAGAGGCTCGGCTGGAAGTGCACCAGGACCCGGTCGTGGCCCGGGGCCAGGGCGGCGGCCCGACGGAACGCGTCGCCCCCCACGAACTCTGCCTTCACGTCGCCGCCGCCGTCCGGCGGCGAGAGGACGGTCACGGCGTGCCCGGCCTCGCGCAGGCGCTGGACCTGGACCGCGGCGTAGGAGGCGATGCCGTCCCGCCGGGGCGGGTACGGGGCGACGACGAGGACCCTCACAGGGGCTCGACCTGAACCTCGACGGGAATGAACACCCGGCCGGTGTTCTCCTCGCCGCGGGACACGTCGAAGAAGAAGCGGTTCTCCAGGGAGTGGTAGACGGTGCTCACGTCGCGCGAGTGCGCCCCCAGGGTCACCGAATACCGGCCCTCGACGAACGGGATGCCGCGAAGGATGAACTTCACCCGCTGCTTGCCCTCGAACACGGGCCACCGCTGCTGCCGCCAGTCGGTGTTGGTGCCGAACACGAACTGGTCGTCGCCGTCGGTGAGCCCGATGGAGATGACCGGGTTCTCCACGGGCTTGTTGGCCTTCAGGTCGACCTGGACGACGACGGTGTCGCCGGGGTGAAAGGCGGCGCCGGTGCGGCCCTGCTCGTCGTAGACCTCGGCGCTCACGATCTCCAGGTCGCGGGTGCCCTCCTCGCCGGCGTAGTACGCGTGCTGCTGCAACAGGATGGTTCGCAGCTCAGAGATCACCGAGTCGACCTCGCCGGAGGCCGCGACCTTGCCGTGGTCGAGCATGATCGCCTCGTCGCAGATGCGCCGGACCAGGTCCACGGCGTGGGTCACGAAGACGATCGTGCGGCCCTCGGCCTGGAACTGCTTGACGCGCTCGATGCACTTGCGCTGGAACCCCTCGTCGCCGACCGCCAGGACCTCGTCCACCAGCAGGATCTGTGGGTCGACGTGGACCGCCACGGCGAAGCCGAGCCGCACGAACATGCCGCTCGAGTAGTACTTGACCTGCTGGTCGATGAACGACTCGAGCTCGGCGAAGGCGACGATCTCGTCGAAGTGCCGGTCGGTCTCCTTCTTGGTGAGGCCGAGGATCGACGCGTTCAGGTAGACGTTCTCGCGGCCGGTGAGCTCCGGATGGAAGCCGGCCCCGAGCTCCAGGAGGGCCGCGATGCGGCCACGCGTGGTCACCGTCCCGGCCGTGGGCCGGATGATCCCGCCGATCACCTTGAGGAGCGTGGTCTTGCCGGACCCGTTCGCGCCGACAAGCCCGACGGTGCGCCCGGCGGGGATGTCGTAGGAGACGTCCTGCAGGGCCCAGAACTCGCGGGCCTTCGAGCGCCGAAGCCGGACGATGCGCTCCTTCAGGCTCGAGGCCTTCTCGGCGTACAGGTTGAAGCGCTTGGAGATGCCCTCGATGGCGATGGTCGGCGGGCTCACAGCTCCTCCGCGAAGTCGCCCGACCGGTTGAAGAAGAACCGCCAGGACAGGAACAGCAGCACGAGGGACGCCAGACCGACGATCCCCAGCCGCACCGCGTAGTAGTCGAGTGTGCCGTTCGGCAGGATCGCCTGTCCCTTCTCGGCGAACTTGCCCCCCTCGGTTCCGACGGCGGTCGCGCCGTACAGCGCGCGCTGGAACCCCATGACGATGTCCGTCATGGGGTTGATCAGGTAGAGGTCGAAGGACCAACCGGCGTCGGCGAACCTGGTCGCGATGGCTCCGGCCGGGTACACGATCGGGGTTACCCAGAACCACGCGAGGAGTCCGAGCTCGACCAGATGCTGGGTGTCGCGATAGCGCACGTTGAAGGCGGAGACGAGGAACGCCATCGCGGCGGTGAACAGCAGGAGGACCACGAAGGCCAGCGGGAGCAGGACGAGATTCCAGCCGAGGACGGGGTGCCCGATGACGAGGATGAACGCGAACAGGACCAGCAGCTGGAACGCCGAGTTGACCAACGCGGCCCCGATGCTGGCGAGCGGAAGGATCTCTCTCGGGAACGCCACCTTGGAGACCAGGTTCGCGTTGCCCACGATCGACGTCGTCGCCTGCCCGACGGCCGTGGAGAACAGGGTCCAGGCGACGATCCCCGACAGCAGGAACACCGGGAAGTCGGGGATCCCCGACTTCAGGAAGAACGTGAAGACGACGCCGAACACCGCCAGGTACAGGAGCGGGTTGAGCATCGACCAGGCCACGCCGAGGGCGCTCGTCGCGTAGCGCACCTTCAGCTCCTTGCGAACCAGGTTGACGAGGATCTCGCGGTGGCCGGCGAGCTCGCGCAGACGCCGGCGGACGCGGAGCTTCGGGGGCTCGCTGGTCCGGACCAGGACCTCGGGCTCGAGCTCAGTCGCCGCCACGGATCCGCTCCAGCAGGTCGGTGAGGGCCTCGTCGACCGGCGGCATCGGCGCCACGCCCGCCTCGTCCGCGCGCAGGCTGGCGAGCGACGAGTCCACGGGACGCGGCGCCGGCCGGTCCAGGTCGCCCGCCTTCTGCTCGGTGAGCTCGCCCGCCAGATGGCCGAGCGCCTTCGCCCTCGACAGCAGCTCGTGGAACGACAGCCGCTCCGGCCCGCCGAGGTGAAAGGTCCCCGACCGCCCCGAGCGCAGCAGGGGGAGCAGCCGCGCGGCCAGGTGCCGCACGTACGTCGGCGTGCCGTGCAGGTCGACGATCCCCGCCGCCGATTCGCCGGCCGCCAGCTTCCGCACGGCCCCGGTCACGAAGTCGTCCCCGGCCCCGAACACCCACGCGGTCCGAACGACGCAGGCCTCGGGAGCCAGCTCGCGGACGGCCTCCTCGCCGGCGAGCTTGCTCCGCCCGTACACGCTGAGCGGGTTCGGCCCATCGAACTCGTGGTACGCCGCGCCCTTCGTCCCGTCGAACACGTAGTCGGTGGAGACCGCCAGCAGGCGGGCGCCGGTCCTCCGGGCCGCGTCGGCGACGTTGCGCGCGCCGGCAGCGTTCACGGCGAACGCCCGGGCCTCGTCGGTCTCGCAGGCGTCCACCCCGGTCATCGCGGCGAAGTGCAGGATCGCCTCCGGGGCGATCGGCACCAGCGTCTGCATCACGGCGTGGAAGTCCTCGACGGCGAGCTCGGCGTGAGAGAACGGGTGAACCTGGTGATGCGCCGGGACCTGCTCCAGGAACGCCCGGCCGAGGCCGCCGTTCGAGCCGGTGACCGCGATCCTCACGACACCGTCTCCCGCTGCTTCAGGCGGTGCGGGTTCGCGCGGAACCACTCGACGGTGGCGGCCAGGCCCTCGTCGAGGGGCATGGCCGGCTCCCATCCGAGCGCCTTCAGGTGGTCCCAGGCCATGGAGTACCGGAAGTCGTGGCCGGGCCGGTCCTCGACGAACTCGACCAGCGACTCCGGCGCACCGGCCAGGGCGCAGATGCGCTTCGCCAGCTCCAGGTTCGAAAGCTCGTGCCCGCCGCCGATGTTGTACGTCTCCCCGGCCCGGCCCCGGTCCATCGCGGCCAGGACCGCGCGGGCGAAGTCGCCCACGAAGAGCCACTCGCGCCGGTTCGAGCCGTCGCCGTAGACCGGCAGCGGCTTCCCGGCGAGCGCGGCCGCGGTGTAGACGGGGATGGCCTTCTCGGGATGCTGGCGCGGCCCGTAGGCGTTCGCACCCCGAACCGTCGTCACCGGCAGACCGTAGGTCACGACGTAGGACCGAGCGAGCAGCTCGGCGCCCGCCTTCGTCGCCGCGTAGGGGCTGTTCGGCAGGAGCGGGTCGCCCTCGCGGAACTCGCCGTCGACGATCGAGCCGTAGACCTCGTCGGTCGAGACGTGCAGCATCGGCGTCCCGTCGGGGCGGCAGGCCTCCAGGAGGACCTGCGTCCCGAGGATGTTGGACAGCACGAACTCGCGGGAGTCCTCGATCGAGCGGTCGACGAACGACTCCGCCGCGAAGTTCACCACCCGGTCCGCCTCGGCCACGAGCGGGGCGGCCGCCGCGGGATCCGCGATGTCGCCGCGCACGAACCGCTAGCGCGGGTCGCCCTCGTGCTCGGCCAGGTTCTCCAGGTTGCCGGCGTAGGTCAGCTTGTCGAGCACCGTGACCGTGTGGTCGGTCTCGGTGAGGATCAGGTCGACGAAATGGGAGCCGATGAAGCCGGCTCCGCCGGTGACGAGCAGGTTCACGAGGGCACAAGTCTAGACCGGTGTTCCGGCCGATCCTGGCTGGTCAGGAGGCCTTCACAGGGCCTTCACACGGGCTGCCGGACGTCCGTCCCGGCCACCCGCGCGGCGAAGTCGACGTACAGGTCGCGGCACCGGACGGGGTCGAGCACCGTGGTCGCGTACGGCTCCGCGCGTTCGCCGCGATCTCGGCCCGGTAGGCCGGCTCGCGCCGGAGGTGCAGGAGGTGCTCGCCCACCTGCTCCGCCTGTGGCCCGTCGATCTCGACCTTCAGCGTGACGTCGCGATGGACCTCCGCGAACGAGCCGTAGTTGTTCACGATCGTCGGCTTGCCCTCGGCCAGCGCGCGGGCGAACGTTCCGGACTGACTCCCCCGCGCTCGGGTAGCGCAGGTTGACGACCGCGTCCACGGCGCGCAGGTACAGGTAGAAGCGCTCGAGGTCCACGAAGCCCGCGTGGCGGACCGCGTCGCGCACCCCGACGCGATCGATCAGTCGCTCCAGGCCGCCGCCGGTGTTGTCGGCGCCCACCAGGACCAGCTTCGCGGAGGGATCCTCGGCATGCAGGACGGCGAAGCCCTTCACGACCGCCTCGGGCTGCTTGGGGCGGGTGATGAAGCCGAAGTGGCCGACCAGGAAGCCGTCGGTCGGAAGCTTCAGACGCCGCCGGGCCTCCTCGCGAGTGACGCCGGCCACCGCCGCGGGCGGGGCGCCGGCGTGATGCGGGATCACCTCCAGGGGCATGCCCGGCGCGAGCTCGGCCATCTTCTCGCGCGGAGTCGGCGTTGTGGACGACGATCCCCGGCGCACGGCGAGCCACGTAGCCGGCGAGCGGGAACAGGAACTTCTCGAAGTCCGTGGCCACGCCGTAGCGCTTCAGCCGGAACAGCTTGGTGCCGGCCTCGCCGTGCTCGTCCTCCAGGATGTCCAGGTAGCGGTCCTCCTGGTGGTTCGCCTCGACCATCAGGTGCGCGACCAGGTGGTGGGTGACGAAGTCGTGGAAGACCGCGATGCCGGGCGAGCGCAGGAACGCCTCGTACACGAACTCGTGCCAGGGGTTGTTCCCCAGGTGGAAGTAGCGACGCGTCGAAGTCCTCGGGCCGGTACGTCACCCGGACGGCGCACCGCGATGCCCTCCGGCGGATGCAGGCGGGTGAAGAGTCCCTTGGGCTTCGGCGAGATCGCCGTGACGTCCGCCCGCTCGGCGAGGAACGGAAGGATCTCCGCCGAGTAGTCGGAGATGCCGGAGGGGATCGGCGGGAGCGGCGACAGCCAGGCCAGGCGCACGCCGCTCAGGCCGGCCGGGCCGGCGCCTCCATGGCGGTTCGCAGCCGCTCCGATGGCTTCGGTCAGCTCGGCGGAGGCCGCTTCCAGGTCGGCGATCCGCTCGCCGTGGCGCGCGTTCACGCCCTCGATCTTGCGGTCGAGCTGCTGCATGACCAGGTCGGTCCGGTCGAGCACGTCGAGGACCAGCCGGTCGTAGAAGCCGTCGCGCCGGGCCGCGATCTGCGCCTCCAGATCGTCCAGCCGCGTGTCCCGCGCCAGCAGCTCGTACGAGATCGCCCGCAGGTACCGGCGCACCGCCAGACGGCGGCGGATCCAGTCGACCAGCGGGCGAGGAAGGGCCTTCTTCAGGAACTCACGCACGGTGCCCGAAGCGTAACAGCCCACTCGGCTCGATCCGGTTGCGCGAACGACGCTCAGAAGACCTGGACCTGGGACTGGTCGCCGAGCATCAGGCGGTAGGCGGCGGGGCGCTCGGCGCCCTTGCGCACCTCGACGCGCTTGCCGATCAGCTAGTCGGTGATGGCGCGGACGTCCTGGATCACGCACTGCTCCATGACGATGGAGTTCTCGATCTCCGAGGCCGTCACGCGGCAGCCGTAGTAGATCGACGTGAACGGCCCGAGGATCGAGTCCTCGATGACGGTGTCCTCGCCGATGATCGCCGGCCCGCGGATCGCGGAGCGGACGACCTTCGCGCCCTTCTCGACGATCACCGGGCCGAGCAGCCGGGACTCCCCGTCGACCTCGCCCTCGACCCGGCCGGCCAGCGTGCCCAGCATGATCCGGTTCGCCTCGAGCAGATCCTCGAGCCGGCCGGTGTCCTTCCACCACTCGGTGACCATGTGCGTGCGCACGGTTCGGCCGGAGTCGATCAGGTGCTGGATCGCGTCGGTGATCTCGAGCTCGCCCCGGCCCGACGGCTCGATCGCGTCGACCGCCTCGAACACCGTCGCGTCGAAGATGTAGACGCCGACCAGCGCCAGGTCGGAGATGTGCTCCTTCGGCTTCTCCACCAGCCGCACCGCACGGTCGCCGTCGACGACGGCCACGCCGAACCGCTCCGGCTCGGGAACCCTCGCCAGGAAGATCTGCGCGTTCGGCCGAGTGGGCCTCGAACTCCTTGACGAAGCCGGCCACGCCCTCCAGCAGCACGTTGTCGCCCAGGTACATGACGAACGGCTCGTCGCCGATGAACTCCCGCGCGATCTTCACGGCGTGGGCCAGGCCGAGGGGCGCCTCCTGCGGGAGATACGTGACCTCCAGGCCCCACGCGGAGCCGTCGCCGACGGCCGTGCCGGATCTCGCCGGCGGTCTGGCCGACCACGATGCCGACCTCGCGGATGCCCGCGTCCCGCATCGCCTCCAGGCAGTAGAACAGGATCGGCTTGTTCGCCACGGGGATGAGCTGCTTCGCCTGAGTGTGGGTGATCGGCCGGAGCCGCGAGCCCTCGCCGCCGGACAGCACCAGGGCCTTCATGCGTCCACCCGCCGCACCGGCTCGGGGAAGTCGGGTCCGACCACGATGCCCACGTGGGCATCCTGCAGGAAGCCCTTCGCGGCGGGCTCGACGGAGGGCGCCGACTCGAACGCGAACAGGCTGCCCAGGTATCGGGCGACCAGCGCCGCGGCCGGCTCACGGCTCTTCGCGTACAGGAGTCCGGAGGTCGTATCCCCCGCAGGCGCCGGGATCGTGGGCAGGACGTCGAAACCGCCGTTGATCAGCCGCTGGCGAACCAGCTCGACGTCGCCCCCCGCGTCGAGGACCCGGACCTTCACGCTGGCGTGGGGCTCGGTCAGGGGCAGCTCGAGCCCCACCTTCCCGAGGGGCCGGCCCTCCCGGAGCCGCGCGAACAGCTCATCGGCCAGGTCCGCGTAGGGCACCACGTAGCTGATCTCGTCGATCGTCTGGGGGGTTCCCGGTACCACGCGAAAGTCCACGTCGGGCGTGCCGATCTTCCCCAGGCGTTTCGAGATGTCGTACATGTCGGTGACCGTGATCCCGGGGTCGACCGAGATGCTGTCGATGACCGCCCGGGCCACGCCGGGCAGGCTGAAGATCGACGTTCGGTTCAGCACGGCCCGCAGGAACTGCTGCTGCCGGGCGATCCTGGAGAAGTCCGGGATCAGGTCGCCCTCGACGCTGCGCGCGCGGACGAACGCCAGGGCCATCTTCCCGCCGAGCAGGTAGCACCCCACCTCGGGCAGGTACAGCTCGGCGATGCGGTCGACCAACGGCCGGTCGATGCAGATGTCGACTCCGCCCATCGCGTCGACGATGCCCTTGAACCCGGCGAAGTCGACCTCGACGTAGTGGTTGATGGTCAGGCCCGAGAAGTCCTCGATCGTGTCGATCATCCGCTGGGGCCCGCCCTCGAAGGCCGTGTTGATCTTGTTGAGCGCGCCGGTCCCGGCGATCGCGACCCGAAGGTCCCGCGGGAAGTGGATCACGACCGACTTGCCGGTCGCCGGATCGACGTGCAGCAGGATGATCGTGTCGGCGCGGTGGCCGGGGACGTCGTCCTCGCTTCCCTGGGCCTCCTGCTCCTCGGGGGTCAGGTTGGCCCGCGAATCGCTGCCCAGGATCAGGATGTTCTGGGGGCCGTCGAACGCCTCGGGGAGCCTCTCCACCTCCGCCCGCTTCAGGCTGGACTGGAGGTACCACAGGTAGCCGAACGCGTAGGTGGAGCCCAGCGCGATCAGCGCCGACAGCACGCCCGCCAGCACGATCGCGGGGCGCCGCAGACGGCGCGATCCTGGTTTCCGAAGGGAAGAGGCTTGTGGCATGGTTGGTCCGCCAGCGTAACGGGGAGAGCGAGGCCGTGCCGGAGCCCGATGTGGAGATCGTGTGGCGGCCGAGCGCCGCGCACGTCGAGCACGCCAACGTCACCCGGCTGATGCGCGCCCACGGCATCGAGTCCTTCGACGAGCTCCTCCGCCGGTCCCAGGACGACATCGAGTGGTACTGGGACGCGGTCGTGAAGGACCTCGGCATCGAGTTCTACGAGCCGTACGACCGGGTCCTCGACGACTCCCGGGGGATCGCCTGGTCGACGTGGTTCGCGGGCGGCTCGGTCAACCTGGCCCACAACACCGTCGACCGGTGGGCGGCCGCCACCCCCGAGAAGGTCGCGATCCTGTGGGAGGGCGAGGAGGGCGTCACCCGCTCGGTGACGTACGCCGAGCTCCGGGAGATGGCCGACCGGCTGGCGAACGGCCTCCGCTCGCTCGGCGTGGGACGAGGCGACGCCGTCGGCATCTTCATGCCGATGGCCCCGGAGATCGTGGCGGCCACCCTCGCCTGCGCGAAGCTGGGGGCGATCTACCTCCCGATCTTCAGCGGCTACGGCGCGGAGGCCGTGGCCACGCGGCTGCAGGACGCCGGCGCGAAGGTGCTGCTGACGGCCGACGGCTTCACGCGGCGCGGCAACGTCGTCCCGATGAAGGAGACGGCCGACGAGGCCGCGGACCGCGCTCCCACCGTCGAGAAGGTCGTCGTGTGGTCGCGCCTTGGACGGACCGGGCTGCCGTGGAACGACGCCCGCGACCTCCGGTGGGACGAGCTCGCCGGCGCGCAGCCGGCCCGGTTCGAGACCGAGCGCCTGGACCCCGAGACGCCGCTGTTCGTCGCCTACACGAGCGGCACCACCGGGCGGCCGAAGGGCTCGGTCCACGTCCACGGCGGTTTCCTGGTGAAGATCGCCAGCGAGGTCGCGTACCAGACCGACGTGCATCCCGAGGACACGCTGTTCTGGCTCACCGACCTCGGCTGGATCATGGGCCCATGGCAGATCGTCGGCGCCGGCGCCCTCGGCGCGACGGTGTTCCTCTACGACGGCGCGCCCAACCACCCGGGCCCCGATCGCATCTGGGACATGGTCGAGCGGCACCGGATCACCGTGCTCGGCGTCTCCCCCACCCTGATCCGCGCGCTGATCCCGGCCGGCGACGAGCACGCCACGAGCCACGACCGCTCGAGCCTGCGGATCTTCGGCTCGACCGGCGAGCCGTGGAACCCCGACCCCTATCTGTGGCTCCTCGACCGCGTCGGCGAGGGTCGCGTCCCGATCATCAACATCTCGGGCGGCACCGAGGTGGGGGCCTGCTTCCTGTCCTGCTATCCCGTCAGCGAGCTGAAGGCCTGCACCCTGCGGGGCCCGTCGCTGGGCATGGCCATCGATGTGTGGGGGCCGGACGGGAAGCCCGTGGCCCAGGGCGAGGTCGGCGAGCTGGTGTGCACGAAGCCCTGGCCCGGTATGACCCGCGGGCTGTACCGCGACCCCGACCGCTACCTGGAGACCTACTGGAGCCGGTGGCCGGACGTCTGGGTGCACGGGGACTGGGCGAGCGTCGACGCGGACGGCTTCTGGTTCCTCCACGGCCGCTCCGACGACACGATGAACATCGCCGGCAAGCGCCTCGGCCCGGCCGAGGTCGAGAGCGCCCTGGTCGACCACCCCGCCGTCTCCGAGTCCGCGGCGGTGGGCGTCCCCCACGAGGTCAAGGGCGAGGCGATCTGGTGCTTCGTCGTCACCATCCCCGGGACGGAGCCGGACGAACCGCTCGCGAACGAGCTGAAGGACCTGGTCGCCGAGCAGCTTGGCAAGTCGTTCCGGCCCTCGCGCATCGTGTTCGTGGACGAGCTTCCGAAGACGCGGTCGGCCAAGATCCTCCGCCGGGCCCTGCGGGCGACGGCCCTGGGCGAGGACCCCGGCGACCTCTCGAGCCTGGAGAACCCCTCCGCCCTCGAGCGGGTTCGCGAGCTCGTCTGAGCCGTGACTCATCCGAGGGCCCCCCGCGTGCGAATGCAGGGGCATCGACCACCGGCACGAGGTCCCCATGACGGCATCCGTCCTGCCGCTTCGCCTCCGCGAGGAGGTGGAGCCCCTGTCCGTCGCTAGCCTGTCCGAGGCCCGCGACGGCGACCTGTTGCGCCGTATCGCGGCGGGAGACGAGGACGCCTTTCGCGGGCTGTACCGCCGGTACGCGGCCGCGTCCTTCGGCCTGGCGGTGCGGATCGTGAAGCAGGAGTTCCTCGCCGAGGAGATCGTGCAGGAGACCTTCCTGGCGCTGTGGAGGGGCGCTGGCGCCTACGACCCGTCGCGCGGCACGGTCCGGACCTGGCTCCTGTCCTCGATCCACCACCGGGCCGTGGACGGGGTCCGCCGCGAGGAGGCCCACACCCGGCGCGCCCAGCGCGTCCAGCACGAGACCATCCCCGCCGCGGACATCGCCGACGACGTGGCGCGCACCATGGACCTCGCCGGCGACCGGGCCCAGGTCCGCGAGGCCCTGGAGGATCTTCCCGCCGAGCAGGCCGAGGTCGTGACCCTCATGTACTTCGGGGGCCTGTCGCAGGCCCAGATCGCCGAGCGACTGGCGCTGCCGCTCGGGACCGTGAAGAGCCGCTGCCTGCTGGCCATGCGCCGGCTGCGGGCCGCGCTCGTCGGAAGGGACGCCCCATGATCGATCACGCCGTCATCGAGGAGCGCATCGTCGTCTACGTGCTCGGGGGCATGGATCCCATCGAGCGCGCCGCCTTCGAGACGGAGTTCGAGGAGCACCGCCCCGGGTGCGAGGTGTGCCTGGCCCTGTACGGGGACTTCGCCGAGGTCGCCGCGCGCCTGGCCCTGGCCACGCCGCCCATCGAGCCCCCCGCCGACCTCGAGGACCGCATCGCCGCCCTCGCCGGAGGCCGGCACCTCGGCCGGGCCGCCCGGACCACCGCGCCCCGGTGGCGGCGAGCGGTCCTGGGGGCGGCGGCCGCGGTGATCCTGATCGTGGGCTCGGTCGGCGCGACGCTGCTGGTGACCCGGGACCGGCCGGCCGGCGGCCTGGAGCTCGCGGTCATGCACGGCCCTCAGGGGAACTTCACCCTGGCGTACGTCCCCGGGAGCGACGGCGCGCTCCTGGTGAGCGAGGCCCCCGCGCCGCCGGCGGGACGGGTGTACGAGCTGTGGCTCCGCGAGGACGGGCGCATGGTGCCCTCCGGGCTCTTCCGGGACGGCGTCGTGCCCTTCCAGCTGGCGAGCACCGACTTCGACCTGGTGGCCGTCACCGAGGAGCCGGCCGGCGGCAGCGACCGGCCGACGAGCGACCCGATCGCCTCGGCGACCACCGGCTAGCTCCGCGGTAAACCTCCCCGGCCTCCCGGGCCTGTCATGGTTCGGGGAGATGACTGACCCGACGAACGCGCTCGGAGATCGCCTCGGCCGCCGGCGTTCGGCGGTGGAGGGGGGCGCGTCCGAGCCCGACCCCGACGAGGAGTTCGCGTGGTTCTTCCGCGAGGAGTTCGCGGCCGTGGTCCGGACCGTCTTCCTGGTGGTGCGGGATCGTGGGCGGGCGGAGGACGTCGCCCAGGAGGCCTTCGTCCAGCTCCTCCGGCACTGGAAGAAGGTCTCCCGGTACGAGATGCCGGACGCGTGGGTCCGACGGGTGGCCATCCGCCTGGCGGTGCGCAACGCCCGGCGCGAGTGGCGGCGGCGAGACCTGGAGGCCGGGGCGAGGGAGCCCGCCACGGCGCCGGGGAGGGACCTGGACGCCCTGCGCGCCGTGAGCCGGCTGCCGGCGAAGCAGCGGGCCGCGGTGGTGCTGTTCTACTTCGAGGACCGTCCGGTCGTGGAGGTGGCCGACCTGCTCGACTGCTCGGTGAACACGGCGAAGGTGCACCTGCACCGGGCGCGAGCCCGGCTGAAGGAGCTGCTCGGCGAGGAGGACGACGATGAGCGTTGAGTCGCGCGTGCGCCGCGAGCTTCGCGCCGCCGCGGGCGAGGTGGATCCGCGGATCGAGCCCCGGCTGACCGCGACGGTCCGGATCGAGCACCGTCGCCGGATCGCGCGCCGGGTTTCGGTGGCCGTGGCCGCCGCCGTGCTCGTGCCGGCCTCGGTCCTCGGCGTCCGCGCCCTGGTCGTGGAGGCGCCCACGGTCCCCGCCGTCTCGCCGACGGCTCCGGCGCCGGCGGTGATCCCGACGGAGCTGGTGGGGACGTGGCGGCGGACGATCGCGCCGGAAGACGCTCCCGTGCCCGTCCTGGCCGGAGCCTTCACGCTTCGGCTCGGCGCGGACGGGCGCATGGAGCTCCTGACCACTCCCGGGTTCGGCCGGCAGTACGGCGACGCCCTCGACACCGCCTTCCGGGTGGAGGGCGAGGTGCTGACCTCCGGCGCGTTCTTCGACCACTGCGGTGAGCCGATGGCCTACCGGTGGCGCGTCTCCGGGGACACCCTCACGCTGTCGCTGACCGGGGCGGACGCCTGCGGCTTCCGCCGCCTGGTCTTCACCGGGGGCCCCTGGGTTCGCGACCGCGGGTAAACCCTGGACCGGGCTTCGGTCTGTCTCCCTGAAAGACCCCGAGGAGGAAGCCCCATGCGCCGATCGATCATCCTGAGCCTGTCGATGCTCCTGGCCCTCGCCGCCTGCTCCGGCAACCCGGAGCCCGCCGCGACGGGGGCGTCACCGGCCCCGGCGACCGCCACCACTCCCGCCGAGTCGCCGACCCCCGAGGTCGAGCTCCCCGAGGGCGTGAACCCCTTCCCCCTGGGCGTCGCGTCGCAGGAGAACCAGCGCTACGCCGCGACGGGATTCGATCCCGTCTTCACGTTCGAGGGACAGCCCGGCATGCCCTTCCCGTGGTTCGGCGAGGTCAACGAGCCGGGCTGGGTCGAGTTCCACAGCGAGGAGAGCGCCCTGCTGTTCCTCCGGCCGGTGTCCGTCCACGACGAGGCCGGCGACCCGGGCAAGGTCCCGGCCGATCTGGCCAGCTGGTTCGCCGGCCGCGAGGAGCTCGACGTCCGAGCCACCGGCGAGGCCCACCTGGCCGGGCTGGACGGGACGCTGATCGAGGCCACCGTCACCGACGTCCTGGACGACCAGCCCGCCTACTGCGAGGTGCCGTGCCTGCCGCTGCTCACGATCGACGAGTCGACGGACCCCCTGTGGATCCCCAAGGGGCAGCTGCTCGTCATCCGCGTGTTCGACCTCGACTCGGGTCCCCTGGTGGTGCTGGTGGACACCACGAGGGACAACTGGTCGACCCTGAAGCCGCACGTGGACGGGCTGCTCGACTCGGTGCGGTTCCTGGATCCCGCCGCCTGAATCTGACGGACCGTCAGCTATCGCCCTCGCGCTCGCGGGTGGCCAGGATGGCCCGCTTGCGGGCCAGGCGGGCCTCGCGGCGGAGCTTGGCCTCGGTCTGACGCTGGCGCTCCTCGTCGTTCTCGGCCACGGCGGCCGGAACCTCGCGCGGCCGGCCCATGTCGTCGAGGGCCACGAAGACCAGGTACGCGCTGGACGTGTGGGCGTGCCGCCCGGAGCGGAAGTTCTCGGCCTCGACCCGCACGCCGACCTCCATCGAGGTGTGCCAGGCCTCGTTCACCATGGCCTTGACGGTGACGATGTCGCCCAGGAACACCGGCTCCATGAACGACATGTCGTCCATGCTCACGGTCACCGCCAGCCCGCCGCAGTGGCGGGCCGCCGCGAGCCCGGCCGCGGTGTCGGCCAGGCGCATGATCACGCCGCCGTGGACGTTCCCGGCCAGGTTCGAGTGCTCGAGCTCCATGGGCACGGTGAGCACCACCTGGGACTCCGAGACCGGCTTGCCGGGCCGATCCGTCATGCCCCCATCGCCTTCAGCACCTGTCGGGCGATCACGATCCGCTGCACCTGGTTGGTCCCCTCGTAGATCTGGGTGATCTTCGCGTCGCGCATCATCCGCTCGACCGGGTAGTCGCGCATGTAGCCGTAGCCACCCAGGATCTGCACGGCGTCGGTGGTCACGGCCATCGCGGTGTCGCTCGCGAAGCACTTCGCCATCGCCGCGAACCTCGTCATCGAGGGATCGGCCCGCTCCACCAGCGAGGCGGCCTTGTAGACGAGCAGCCGGCTGGCCTCGATGCGCATCGCCATGTCGGCGATCATGAACTGCAGCCCCTGGAAGCGGGCGATCGGCTGGCCGAACTGCTCGCGCTCGGTGGCGTAGCGCGCCGCGAAGTCGAACGCCCCCTGGGCGATGCCGAGGGCCTGCGCCCCGATCGTCGGCCTCGAGTAGTCCAGGGTGCGCATCGCGTAGGTGAAGCCCTCCCCCTCCTCCCCGATCAGCCGGTCGGCCGGGAGCTCCGCGTCCTCGAAGTACACCTCGCGGGTCGGCGAGCCGTGGATGCCCATCTTGTGCTCGAGCTTGCCGAAGCTCACCCCGGGGTCGTCGCGCATCGCCAGGAAGCAGGAGATCCCGGACGTGCCGAGCGCGGGGTCGCGCGTGGCGAACACCGTGTACGCGTCGGAGACGCCGGCGTTCGTGATGAATCGCTTCGTTCCGTTCAGCCGGAAGCCGTCGTCGGTCACCTCGTACTTCGTCCGCATGGACCCCGCGTCCGATCCGGCGGCCGGCTCGGTAAGGCAGTACGACATCTGGTGCTCGCCCCGGGCGATCCCTCCGAAGAGCTCTCGCTTCAAGTCGTCGCTCCCGGCGAGCATCACCGGGGTCGCGCCCAGCCGGGAGACGAGCGGGATCAGCGAGGCGCCGGCGGAGACCCGCGCCAGCTCCTCGGACAGGACGCAGAACGTCAGCGACCCGCCACCCGATCCGCCGTGCTCCTCCGGATAGCCCACGGCCATCAGCTCGTTCTGGACCAGCAGGCGATGGATGTCCTCGGGGAACTCGTCGGTCGCGTCGATCTCCGCCGCCCGGGGCTCGACGTGGCGCTCGGCCAGGTCGCGCACCACCTTGCGGAACGTCTCCAGCTCATCGGGCAGCGCGAACGCGTCGTCGCTCATCGGCAGATGGCAGGATACGGGCCCATGCCCGACGACGAGACGCCGGCCGCGCCGCAGGTCCCGTTCCTCACCGACCCGCACCCGACGCTGTATCCGTGCGTGTTCGAGGCGAACGGCGTGAAGCCCGAGGCTCGCGACCGGCTCCTCGGCCACATCCTCCCGGTCCTCGAGTCCGCGGCCCCCGGCGCCCGTGACTGGATCTCGTTCTGCGTGATCGGTTCCGGGGCGTCCTACAACTGGGACGAGGGCGGGGACCTGGACGTCCAGGTGTGGGTGGACACCGAGGCCTACGCCGCCGGCGGCGGCACCGATCCGGACGGCCTGGTGAAGCGGCTGCGTGCGGCGTGCGGGCCGGTGAACTACCCGACCGTGGCGAGCCTGGGCCTGACGACCGACGACTGCGCGGGGACGATGCAGGTCCAGTACTACATCAAGCCCGGGACCGGGACGGACGACGAGGTGAAGTCCGAACGCCCGTACTCGGCGTGGAACCTCGACGAGGACCGGTGGATCATCGAGGCCTGGCCGATCACCCCGGAGTTCTACGGCGACCTGTTCCTGCAGGTCGAGGCGTCGGCGAAGCAGGTCGCCGAGCAGGCCGACGACCTGCTGGACGACCTGGAGCGCTCCCTGCGCGAGGCCGCGTACTGGGAGGGCATGTTCGAGCGCGGCAACGACCCGCGCTACCGGCAGCAGGCCGACGAGGCGAAGATCGAGGCGGAGCGCGCCCACGCCGGCGTCGAGACGCTGTTCAACGCGGTGTTCGAGGCCCGCGACGAGGCCTACTCACCCGAGGGCAAGGGCGTCGCCGACGAGCGCGACGCCCAGACGAAGCTGCTCGAGGTGTGGGGCGTGTTCTGGAAGCTCAAGCGCGCCGCTCGAGCCCCCCTGCCCTGGGAGGGCCGGGCACCGAGCTGACCGGGGACCGGCGTTAGCCCCGGACGCGGCAGGCGGGTTCGTCGTCGACGCTGACGTTCCCGTCCTCATCCGTGGTCACCCTTCGCTGGCCCGCGTCCTGCGGCCCGGTCCAGAACATCGTCGAGGAGTGCCCGGGCTCGGGGATGACGATCGTCTCGCCGGCGAAGGGGAACTCCTCGCCCACCTCGCAGGCCGGCAGGTTCGAGTCGAAGCTCGGCTCGGGCGACGGCGAGGGAGGGGGGTCCGAGGAGCACCCCGCCGCCAGGAGGCTCAGCAGGAATGTCAGGAGGAGCGGCGCTCCGACCCGGCGCGTCCCCGGCCTCCGATCAGTCGGGCAGCTTGACGATCAGGGCGTCGCCCTGGCCGCCGCCGCCGCACAGGGCCGCCGCCCCGTACTTCACGCCCTTGCGCTTCATCTCGTAGGCCAGGTGCAACACGAGCCGCGCCCCGCTCATCCCGATGGGGTGTCCCACGGCGACCGCGCCGCCGTTGGCGTTGACGATCCCCTCGTCGAACCCCATCTGGCGCGCGGCGTTCAGGGACACCGCGGCGAACGCCTCGTTGAACTCCACCAGGCCCAGGTCGCTCGCCTGCAGCCCCGCCTTCTTCAGCGCGTTCTCCAGGGCGATGGCCGGGACGGTGTGCAGGTAGGCGTAGCGCTCGGCGCTCATGCCGTGCGCGACGATCTCGACCATCGGCTCCAGGCCGAGCTCCTCGGCCCGCTCCCGGCTCATGACCAACGTGGCCGCCCCGCCGTCGGAGATCTGCGACGCGTTGCCCGCCGTGATCGTCCCGTCCACCTTGAACGCCGGCCGGAGCTTCGCCAGCGACTCCTCGGTCGTGTCGGGGCGGATACCCTCGTCGGCCGCGACCTCGATGGGGTCGCCCTTGCGCTGGGGGATCTGCACCTTGACGATCTCGTCGTCGAACACGCCGTTCTTCTGGGCCTCGGCCGCGCGCTGGTGGCTGCGGGCCGCCCACGCGTCCTGCTCCTCGCGGCCGATCTTCAGGTCCACGTTGACCTCGTCCGAGGACTCCCCCATGTGCATGTCGGTGAACGTCGACCACAGGCCGTCGTAGATCATCGAGTCGACGAGCTGGGCGTTGCCCATTCGAGCGCCGTACCGGCCCGAGGGCAGCACGTACGGGGCGTTGGTCATCGACTCCATGCCCCCGGCCACGGCCGTGGAGATCTCCCCGGCGCGGATCAGCTGGTCGGCCAGGGCGATGGCGTTGAGCCCCGACAGGCAGACCTTGTTGATCGTGATCGCCGGGACCTCCTTCGGAAGGCCGGCGAGGATCGCCGCCTGGCGGGCCGTGATCTGGCCGGCGCCGGCCTGCAGGACCTGTCCCATCAGGACGTAGTCGATCGAGGCGCCGTCGACGCCCGCCCGCTCCACGGCGGCCTTGATGGCGTGGCCGCCGAGGTCCACGGCCTTGAGGTCCTTGAACGTGCCGCCGAACTTGCCGATCGGGGTCCGGGCGCCTGAGACGATCACGGAGGTGGTCACGCGTGAGCTCCTTTCGAGGTCTGCCGATCATTGTAGGGCCGGTCGTCAGTTGGCCGGATCGAGCCGGGCGGACCGAATCTCACGGTCCGTGGCATGCTTGCGTTCCACGGTGCCCACGCAAGGAGGGGAAGGAATGCTGGACACGGTCGACGCACTCGTGAAGGAACGTCACCTGCTGACCCATTCGTTCTACACGAAGTGGGCGGAGGGAACGCTGCCGGTCGCAGCGCTCCAGGAATACGCGCGCCAGTACTACGCCTTCGAGTCCGAGTTCCCGCGGTTCCTGTCCGCGATCCACACCGGGATCGAGGACCGCGCCCAGCGCCAGATGGTCCTCGACAACCTGTGGGACGAGGAGCACGGCCCGGACAACCACGCCGAGCTCTGGCTGCGCTTCGCCGAGGCGATCGGCGTGGACCGTCAGGACGTCCTGGGCGCCGAGGCGAACCCGGCGACCCGGGCACTCGTCCAGGCCTACCGGGACGCGGCGGCCGAGTCCCCCGCGGCCGGGCTGGCCGCCCTGTACGCGTACGAGTCGCAGGTCCCCGCGGTCGCCCAGTCCAAGATCGACGGGCTGAAGGCGCACTACGGGATCGAGGGCGCGCCGGGAACGGACTTCTTCACCGCGCACATCGAGGCCGACACCGGCCACGCCGCGGCCGAGCGGGAGCTCGTCGCGGACCTGGCCGGCTCGGAGGTCGAGGTCGTGAAGGCCGCCAACCGGGCGCTCGACGCCTGGTGGGACTTCCTCTCGGCGGTCGATCCCGAGTAACGACGGGCGCCACGCGCGCCGCGAGCCGGATGGACGGGAGTTCCTGCCCGATTGATGCCGGTATGTCCGAAAGTGGCCACGGATTCCTCAAAAGGGACCATGGCGGCAGGCGCCCGGCTCGCGTAAGGTGCCCGCCGAGGTAGACCGAGCTTGCCGAGAAAGAAAGCGCCCCCGATCGACGGGCAGACCGCCCGTCTCGTCGGCGGACTCCTCCGAGGCCTTCGGAAGTCCGCCGGGTTCCGCGCGGTCGCGGACGCCGCGGCGGCGGACGGCTGTCCCGCCGCCCAGCAGACGATCTATGCCTACGAGCGCGGCGGCCTGGTTCCCTCGCTCCGCCAGTTCATGGACCTGGTCGAGTTCTACGCGCTCGGCGCGGACGAGCCCGCCAACGGCATCCGCCAGCAAGCGGTGGCGGCCATGGTGCAGGCCCTGGCCTCGCCCGCGTACCATCTCCCGGCGGCGTACGCGCTGATCGCGCGGCTCCAACCCGAGCCGCCCGCCGCGCGCCGCCGGAGGAGCCCGTGAACCTGACCGACGTCGACCACATCGGAATCGCCGTGGAGGATCTCGAGGCCGCCGTCGAGCACTACCGGCGCACCCTGGGAGTCGAGCCCGTTCACCGGGAGACCGTTCCCGACCAGGGCGTCGAGGAGGTCCTGTTCGCGGTGGGCAGCTCCTACATCCAGCTGCTCGCGGCGACGGGCCCGGACACGCCCGTGGGCAAATTCCTGGAACGCAAGGGCGAGGGCGTGCATCACATCGGCTATCGCGTCGACGACCTCGACGCCGTCCTCGAGCACCTGAAGGCCGAGGGAGTCCCGCTCGTCGACGAAGCCGGCCGGCCCGGCTCGCGGGGAACCACCGTCGCCTTCGCCCACCCCAAGGGGTTCCTGGGCGTGCTGGTGGAGCTGGTTCAGGAGCCCTAGCCTTAGCGCCCCGGCCGCTCAGTGCGGCGAGACGACCTTCCCCGACAGCCGCTGGAGCCCGTCGTAGGCCGCGTACTTGTAGGCGTCTGCCCGGGTGGGGACGTTGAACGTCGCGTGGATGAACCGGTCGATGCGGTGGCCGTCGGCGAGAGCGGCCTGGCCGATGTGGATGAGCTCGCTGGCGGCGTCGCCCAGGATGTGGACTCCGAGGAGCTTTCGGTCGGCCTTGCGGAAGACGAGCTTCACGAGGCCGTCGGTGAACCCCGCGATCTGCGCCCGCGGGTTGCGGATGAACCAGGCCCGGCCGACCTCGTACTCCTCGCCCAGCTCGTTGGCCTGCTCCTCCGTCAACCCCACCATGGCCACCTCGGGGATCGTGTAGACGCCCATGGGTGTCAGTGGGTCCACCATGCGTTTGAACGGGATGTCGAACGCGTGGCAGACGGCCACTCGCCCCTGCTCCATCCCGGTGGAGGCCAGAGCCGGCGGGCCGATCACGTCGCCCGCGGCGTAGATCCGTTCGGCCGTCGTTTGGTAGTGGCTCGTCGACCTCGATCCGGCCGCGCTCGTCCATCGCCACACCGGCCTCCTCGAGACCCATCCCCTCGGTGTTCCCGGTCTGCCCCAGCGAGAAGAGGATCTTCTCGCTGACCAGCCGCTCGCCGCCGGCGAGGTTGACCACCACCCGGTCTCCCTCGCGTTCGATGGACTCGGCGCGAACGCCCGTGATGACCCGCATCCCGTACTCGGCGAAGGTGACGGCGAGCTGCTCGGAGATCTCGGCGTCCGCCAGCGGCAGGATCCGTGGGCCGGCGTGCACCAGGGTGACCTGCGAGCCGAGGGCCACGAACACCGACGCGTACTCGGCCCCGATGACCCCGCCGCCGATGACGGTGATTGACGCGGGAATCCGGTCGATGACCAGGATCTCCTCCGAGTCGTGGACGTCGGCATCCTCGAACGGCACGTCCGGGGGGTGGAACGGCCGGGCCCCGGTCGCGATCAAGACCGCGTCGGCCTCGAGGACCCGCTCGCCGACGCGCACCCGCCGGCCGGCCTCCAGCCGGGCGTGCCCGCCGATGAGCTCGATCCCGTGGGCGTCCAGGTTGCTTCGCACGGCCTCGGTCAGTGCGTCGACGACGGCCGCTCGCCGGGCCTGGAGCCGCTCGACGGCCACGTCGGGCTCCAGACTGAGGCTCACCCCGTAGATCGCGCGCCGGCGGAATCCCGTCAGGTACTGGGCCGTCTCTCGCAGGGTCTTGGACGGGACGACGGCCTGGCGCACGGCCGCGCCTCCCGGCGTGTCCCGCTCGACGATCGCGACCCGCTTGCCGGCGTAGGCGGCCTGCGCCGCCCCCTTCTCTCCGGCGGGGCCGGAGCCGATGACGACGAGGTCGTAGCGCTCGTTCGTCAGGGCAGGTCGGTCAGCCCGGTCGTGGGCGCCGACACGAGGGCGGCCATGTTCCCCTCGGGATGGCGGTTCTCGGACATCAGCTGGTGGGCGTTGCCGATCTCCTCGAAGCCGAACACCGGCTCGGCCATGCAGGGATCGATCTTCCCGGCCACCACCAGGTCGTTGAACGCGTTCGACTGCTCGTCGTTGGCGAAGTGCGAGCCCTGGAACCGCTTCTGGCGCATCCACAGGTACCGGAGGTCCACGACCGCGTTGTAGCCCGTGGTCCCGGCGCAGATCACGACCATGCCGCCGGTGTCGCACATGAAGATCGACGTCGGGACGGTGTCCTCGCCGGGGTGCTCGAAGACGATGTTCGGGCCGCGCTTCTCCCCGAGGGCGTCCCAGAAGGCCTTGCCGAACGCCTTGGCGCCGCCCATCCACGCCTTGAAGCCCTCGTCGTCCTTCCAGTGGGGCAGCATCCCCCAGTGGTCGAACTCCTTGCGGTTGATCGCGCCGACCGCGCCGAGGCGCTTGCAGTACTCGATCTTCTCCTCGCTGGACACGACGGCGACCGCCTTGCCGCCGGCCTCACGCACGAGCTGGATGGCCATGGTTCCGAGGCCGCCGGCGCCGCCCCACACCAGGACGGCGTCCCCCTCCTTCACCTCGTTCGGCGGCCAGCCGTGGAGCATCCGGTACGCGGTGGCGCCGACGAGCGTCGGCGCGGCGGCTGCCTCCCACGTGAGGTGCGGGGCTTTGGGCATGCACTGGTGAGCCTGGACCTTCGTGAACTGGGCGAACGAGCCCCAGTTCGACTCGTAGCCCCAGATGCGGAACGACGGGCCGAACATGGGGTCCCCACCCGCCGCGGCCACCGGATCGTCCGGATCCCACTGTCCGCAGTGGACGACCACGTGGTCGCCGACCTTGACGTTCGTGACCTGGTCGCCCACCGCGTAGACGACGCCGCTGGCGTCGGAGCCGCCGATGTGGAAGTCGTCGGGCTCGCCGAAGCGTCCGTGGACCTTCGTCACGTCCACGGGGATTCCCAGCGCGGCCCACACGTTGTTGTAGTTGATGCCCGCGGCCATCACCAGCACGAGCGCGTCGTGCGGGCCGACCTCGGGGATCTCGATCTCCTCGACCTGGAACGCCTTCTCGGGCTCGCCGAAGCGCTCAGGGCGGATTACCTGGGCGTACATCCGCGCCGGCACCTCGCCGACGGGGGGGATCTCACCGATCTCGTAGAGGTCCTTGGGCATGCGTGAAGGTCTCCTCGCTCGGGTTTCCCCGAAGGGTACCTACGCCGACCACTGCGGGTCGAACTCGGCGAGGTCCGCGTCCTCGGTCACCTGCTCCTTGCCGGACCCGTCGACGGCGATCGTCCAGAGCTGCGAGTCGCCCGTCTCGCTGCTCACGAAGGCGACGCGCGAGCCGTCGGGCGAGAACGTGCACCCGCCGACGATCGCGATGCTCCCCGAGATCAGGGCTCGCTGGTTCGATCCGTCCGCGTTCATGAGGGCGATCGGCTGCAGCTCGTCGTCGTTGGTGCTGAAACCGATGGTCTCGCCGTCCGGCGACCAGGCGACGTTGCCGTCGAACCCCTCGAGGGTGGTCAGGCGGGTCTCCTCGCCGCTCGCCACGTCCACGGCGAACACCTCGTAGTCGCCGTCGATCTTGTTCGAGGCGTAGGCCAGCGTGTCACCGTCGGGCGACCAGTCGAGCTCCCGGTAGAAGGCGTCGTCCTCCAGGACGGTCTGCCGGTCCGAGCCGTCGGCGGCCACCGTGAAGATGCCGCCGCCCTCGACGAAGGCGATCCGCTCGCCGTCGGGGCTCCACGCGGCCCAGTCCTGGGTGTCGCCGCTGTCGGGGTCGGCGACGTCGACCAGCGGCCGCGGGTCGGACCCGTCGGCGTTCATCACGTGGATGGCCTCGGCCCCGCCCCGGTCGCTGGTGAACGCGATGCGGGTGCCGTCGGGCGACCACGCGGGGTGAACGTCCCCCGCCGGGTCCTCGGTGAGGCGCGTCTGGCCGCTGCCGTCGGGCGCGATGACGAAGATCTCCGGGTCGCCCTCCGCCAGGTTGGTGAACGCGATCAGGTTCGGGCCGGCGGCCGGGCTGCTGGTCGCCGGGGCCGCCGGTCCCCGACCCGGAACGCCCTGATCCGAGCTGTCGGGTGGGTCGTCGCTGCAGCCGGCGAGGGCCACGGTCAGGGCGGCGCCGAACGCGAGGAGACGTCGAGACATGGGAGCGGGTCCTTTCGGGGGTCGGCGATGGTTCGGGCCCGACTCTACTCGGGGCCGGTCGAATCGACCGAACCAGCCACGTACTCCGCGTAGGCCGGGCACGTGTCGCGGCGCGGGCACCACGAGCAGTAGCTCCCCGGCGTGAGCCGCGGCTCGGTCCCCGCCAGGAGCTCGGCCGCCGAGCGGACCGCCGCGATCAGCCGGTCGGCCGCGTGGAACAGGATGTGCTCCTCGACATCCTCGGCCTGCCACTCGCCGGAGTCGAGAAAGATGCTTGCCACCCGGAAGGGCGGCACCCCGTGCCGAAGGGTGAGCAGGAGCGCGTACAGGCGCATGTCCTCCGGGAACTCCGGCCAGGCGCTCCCTGACTTCAGATCCAGTGCGAGCCGCCGGGCCCGCATCGGGTCCTGCGGGTCCTCGCGTCCCATCACCAGATCGACGCGTCCCGAGACGGTGACGTCGCCGAACTCGGCCTTGATCGACCATTCGGTCACCGGCGTCCACGCCCGCTGCAGCGGCGGGAAGGACGCCCGGAACTGCTCGACGAGTCGCACGGCCTCGGCGCACACCTCGGAGCGTTCTATGGGATCGATGCGCTCCCAGTAGGAGGCGAACGAGCCGTCCTTCTCGGCGAGACGCTCCGCCGAGTCCGCCACCAGCTCGGGGCTGGCGTCCTCGCGCTCCCGTCCGACGTCGATCTCGATGGCCTTGTGGGCAAGGGCGCCGGCCGCGGACTTCAAGCGGTGCTCGAAGGGCGGGCCGTCGCCCTGCAGGCCGGACAGGAACAGTCCCTCGCACCGGCCGTGATCGTTCAGACGTGACTTGGAAACCCACAGCGGCGGATCGAAGGCCAGGCCCTCGAGGCCCTTCTGTATCCGGTCACGCAGCCGCTCGGAGAGGTCGGCCGGGAACTCGGGACGCGCGTGGGCGCGGCCCATGAGCTGGTCGAGGGTCCGCTGCTGGACCGGGGTGACGCCATCCACAGCCCGCATCGTACGGGCAGGCAGTGACAGCGCTTCGGTGCTAGAACCCTCGGATGCGCAACATCGAGATCCGCGTGCTCGGCCCCGAGCTCCTGGAGGACTACGTCTACTTCATGGAGCACGACGCCTTCGGCGGCAACCCGGACTGGGAGGGCTGCTACTGCCGGGAGGGCCACTGGGCCGGGAGCTCCTCGGCCGCGGACACCGAGACCCGCGACCACAACAAGACGGCGATGACCGAACTGATCGCCGAGGGGACCCACACCGGGCTCCTCGCCTACGAGGGCGGCAAGGTCGTGGGGTGGTGCCACGCCGAACCCCTCGCACAGATGCAGAACCCCGAGTACCGGCTGAACCGCACCGACGAGGAGCTGGCCGGCATCGGCGGGATCGTGTGCTTCAACCTGGCGGCGAGCCACCGGCGCCAGGGCCTCCCCGGGGTGCTGCTCCGCGCGGCGGTGGAGCGGTTCCGCGAGCTCGGGCTGACGGCGGCCGAGGCCTACCCGTGGAAGGAGCCCTCGCCCCGGCCCGGACGCAACTACCTGGGCACGACCCACCTGTTCGAGCTCCACGGCTTCTCGGCGGCCGGAGAGTCCGAGGACGCCGTGGTCATGCGGCGCGCCCTGACGATCGGAGGCAGACGCACGTGAGGACCTATCCATCGAACGACGGGCAGGCGGCGTTCATCCGCCTGGGCAAGGGTGACGACCTCTTGGAGGGGCTCACGGCCGGCGTCAACGAGCTGGGGCTGCGGGCGGGAACGCTCCAGGTGATCGGGGCGACCTCGAATCTGGTGCTCGGCTACTACGACCAGGACGCCCGCGAGTACCGGACGCACGAGTACGCCAGCGGATTCGAGATCGCCAGCGGGATCGGCAACGTCTCGATCAAGGACGGGGAGCCGTTCGTGCATCTGCACGTCGTGGCGAGCGGAGCGAACGGCGACGCCAACGGTGGCCACGTCATGCCGGGCTCGATCGTGTTCCTCGCCGAGGGCTACGTCCGCGCCCTGAACGGCGAGCCGCCGGTCCGCAACTTCGACGAGGAGACCGGGCTGTTCGCCTGGGGCGGATAAACTCGCCCGCGATGGCCATCCGCAAGACGTCGAAGGGCGAGGAGGAGCTGCCGGCGCATTCCGCCGAGGAGCGGCTCGAGCAGCTGCGGAACATCCGGGCGGAGGCGCTGCAGGCCGGCGGCGCCGAGGCCATCGAGAAGCAGCACTCTCGGGGCAAGCTGACGGCCCGCGAGCGGGTCGAGAAGCTCCTCGATCCGGGCTCGTTCGTGGAGACCGACATGCTCGCCCGCCACCGGGTCCACGCGTTCGGCATCGAGAAGAAGCGGCCGTACGGCGACGGCGTCGTCACCGGATGGGGAACGGTGGACGGGCGCAAGGTGTTCGTCTTCTCGCAGGACTTCACGATCTTCGGGGGGTCGCTGGGCGAGACGTTCGCCGAGAAGGTCTGCAAGATCATGGACCTGGCGGCGGCCACCGGGGCGCCGGTGATCGGGATCAACGACTCGGGCGGAGCTCGGATCCAGGAGGGCGCCGCGTCCCTCGCCGGCTACGGCTACATCTTCGACCGCAACGTTCGTTCGAGCGGCGTGATCCCGCAGATCAGCCTGATCATGGGTCCGTGCGCGGGCGGCGCCGTGTACTCCCCGGCCATGACGGACTTCATCTACATGGTCAAGGACACCTCGCACATGTTCATCACCGGCCCGGACGTGATCAAGACGGTCACCGGCGAGGACGTCACGCAGGAGGAGCTCGGGGGCGCGCTGACCCACGCCAGCCGCTCGGGCGTCGCCAACTTCGTGGCCGAGGACGAGGAGGACTGCCTGGCTCAGGTCCGCTACCTGCTCTCGTTCCTGCCGTCGAACAACCTGGAGGACCCGCCGGCCTACGCCCCCAGCGACGACCCGGAACGCCGCGACGAGGAGCTCGCCAAGCTGGTCCCGCCGAACCCGCGCGAGCCCTACGACATGAAGGACGTCATCCGCCGGGTGGTCGACGACGGCGACTTCTACGAGGTGTCCGCGTTGTGGGCCATGAACATCCTCACCGGGTTCGCGCGCCTGGACGGCCGCAGCATCGGCATCGTGGCCAACCAGCCGAAGGTCCTCGCCGGCACGCTGGACATGGAGTCGAGCGAGAAGGCGGCCCGGTTCGTGCGGTTCTGCGACGCGTTCAACATCCCCCTCGTCACGTTCGTCGACGTGCCGGGGTTCCTCCCGGGGACGGCGCAGGAGTACGGCGGGATCATCCGGCGTGGCGCGAAGCTCCTCTACGCCTTCACCGAGGCCACCGTCCCCCGGGTCACCGTCATCACCCGCAAGGCCTACGGCGGCGCGTACGTCGTCATGAACTCGAAGCACATCCGCGCGGACATCGAGTACGCCTGGCCGATGTCCGAGATCGCGGTGATGGGCCCGGAGGGTGCGGTCAGCATCATCCACCGCAAGGAGATCCAGCAGGCCGAGGACCAGCCCGCCCGGCGCGCCGAGCTCATCCAGGAGTACCAGGAGCGCTTCGCGAACCCGTTCATCGCCGCCGAGCGCGGCTACGTCGACGACGTGATCGACCCGGCCGAGACCCGCCCCCGGCTCATCCAGGCCCTGCGGATGCTCGCCACCAAGCGCGAGGCGGTCCCCTCGCGCAAGCATGGCAACATCCCGCTGTGAGCTCGTTCCAGGTTCCCGAGGGCGTGACCCCCGAGCAGGAGCGGGCGATCCTCGACGCCCTCGAGCGCTACCTCGAGACGGGGCGGGCGCGGCCGTCGGCCTGGGCACTGGCGGGGCGGGCCATGAACCTTCGGCAGGGAGCGCTGCAGATCCGCCATCAGATCGCGGGGACCGCGTGGCGCGAGACGACCCGCGGTCCGTACGCGAACCGAGGCACCTCGGACCCCCGGATGGGCCGCGGCGACGCAAAGTGAACCCACCCGTCGAACCGGAAGCGGCCAAACCGTTCCGGGTCGAGAGCGCGGTCGTGTGCAAGCTCCCGTACGAGGAGGCCTACCTCATGGCGGGCCGCCTCGTGTCCGAGGGCATCCCCGCCCGGGTCGACCCGCCGGACTACGCGTCGTACTACGGGAAGATGCTGCACCCGACCTTCGACGTGCTGGTCGAGCGTGACCGCTACGACGAGGCGCGAGCGGTCGTCGATTCGATCTCCTCCGCGTGACCGAGGCCAAGCTGCCCCTCGAGGGCGTTCGGGTCATCGACGTGGCGACGATCATCGCCGGGCCGGGGATCGCCTCGCACCTCGGCGACTTCGGGGCCGACGTGATCAAGGTCGAGCACCCGCGGACCGGGGACACCGCGCGCAACCTCGGCTGGAAGGTCGCCGGCGTCGGGCTGTGGTGGAAGCTCCTCGGACGCAACAAGCGCCCGGTGACGCTGAACCTGTCCGACCCGCGCGGCCAGGAGCTCCTGCTCCGGCTGGTCGAGACGGCGGACGTGCTGGTCGAGTCGTTCCGGCCGGGCACGCTCGAGGACTGGAACCTGGGACCGGACCGGCTGCTCGAGTGCAACCCGCGCCTGATCGTCATGCGCACGTCCGGCTTCGGCCAGACCGGCCCGTACCGCCGCCGGCCCGGGTTCGGGACCCTCGCCGAGGCCCTGTCCGGCTACGTCCACCTCACCGGGTTCCCCGACCAGCCCCCGGTCCTGCCGCCGGTCGCGCTGGCCGACGAGACGAGCGCGCTCCTCGGCGCGTTCGCCGTCATGGTCGCCCTGTATCACCGCGACGCCGGCGGTGGACCCGGCCAGGTCATCGACCTGTCCCTGTTCGAGTCCCTGTTCCGGGCCACCGGCCCGGTGGCCACCGTCCACGACAAGCTCGGCCTGGTCCAGGGGCGGCACGGCAACCGGATGCCCTACGCCGCCCCCCGCGGCGCCTACGAGACCGCCGACGGGCGGTGGGTGGCGCTCTCGGGCACGTCCCCGTCGGTGGCCGAGCGGATCCTGGCGGCGATCGGGCGCCCCGAGCTCGCCCGCGACCCGCGGTTCGCCACCAACGAGGCCCGCGTGGCGAACGTCGAGGAGCTCGACGCCGTCATCGGCGAGTGGATGGCGGCCCACAGCCTGCAGGACGTCATGGCCGCGTTCGAGGCGCGCGAGGCGGCCGTCGCGCCGATCTACGACATCGCCCAGATCGTGGCCGACGTCCAGTACCAGGCCCGCGGGACCCTCGTGCGGGTCCCCGACGAGGAGCTCGGCGACGTCCTGCTCCCCGACGTGCAGCCGCGGCTGTCCGAGACGCCCGGCCGGATCCGCCACGCCGGCCTGCCGAAGGGATCGGCCAACGACGCCGTCTACCGCGAGGAGCTCGGGCTGACCGCCGAGGATCTCGCCGCGCTCGAGGACGACGGCGTCATCTGAGCCCCCAGCGGCGTGTCGGGCCGCTCGGGGTCGCGGACCCCCGGGACGAACAGCAGGAACGCCGTCACCACCGCGGCGAACACCCCGCCGCCGATCAGCGTGTTGCGCGGACCGAACAGCTGCGCCGCCGGCGCCGTCAGCAGGAACGACAGCGGGACCAGGCCGATCGAGACCAGCCAGTCGAGGCTCACCACGCGGCCCAGCAGGTGCCGGGGCACCAGGCGCTGCATCAGGGTGACCCACACCACGGTCCCCAGCTGGAAGAGCAGCTGCATGAAGAAGCTGGCCAGGACCGCCTGCCAGACGTGCGCCATCACCCCGAACACCGCGATCAACAGGACGCCGATCGCCCACGACCAGTACATGAACGAGACCATCCGCTTCGGGAGTCCTCGCTGGCCGAGGACCAGCGCCCCGAGGATCGCCCCCACCCCGCCCGCCCCGAAGATCAGGCCGAGCGTCTCCGGCGTCCACCGGTGAACCTCCTTGACCAGGAAGGGCAGCAGGACCTCGAGCGGTCCGAAGAATGCGAGCAGGCTCAGGAGCGCGGCGAGCAGGGTCGCCCAGCACCATGGGCTGCGGCGCACGAACGCCCACCCCTCCCCGAGCTCCCGGCGGAACCTCGTCGTCCCTCGGTCGCCGGCTTCGAGGACGTGGACCGGCCGCGCCACGATCCGGCTCACGGCGATCGCCGAGACCACGAAGGTGGCCGCGTCGGCTATCAGCGCCCAGCCCGCGCCGACCGTGCCGACCAGGACGCCGCCGAGGGCCGGCCCGGCGAAGCGCAGCATGAACGGCCGGAGCATCCCGGCGAGCGCATTCGCCTGGGTGAGGTCCTCCTCCGGGACCAGGTCCGGGACGATCGCGGTCGAGGCGGGGTTGAAGAACGCGTCGCCGACCCCCATGAACCCGATGCCCACGAACACGTGCCACAGGCGGATCGAACCGGTAGCCGACAGGAACCCGATCGCGCCGATGGCGACGCCGCGAACCAGGTCGGCGGCGACCATCACCTTTCGCCGGTCGAAGCGGTCGCTGACCACGCCCCCGAGCAGCAGGAAGGCGACGTTGGGCAGCGTCCAGACGGCGCCCACGATCGCGAACGCCGCGGGCGCGCTCCACAGGTCGTAGACCTGCCAGGCCAGGGCCACCAGGAAGATCCCGTCGCCGAGCAGGCTCACGCCTGCCCCCGCCGTCCACAGACGAAAGTCGCGGTGGCGCAGCGGCGCCAGGATTCGAGCTCGCGAACCGGCCATGCGGGCGAGGGTAGGGTATGGATCGGCAGACCGACCAAGGAGCCGTTTTGGCCGCTCGCCACACCCCGAACCCGACATCCGAATCGCCCCTGCGCGACGCGCTCGAGGCGCGTCTGCGCGAGGACGCCACCGACGGCCTGCGGTGGTGGGCCACCGGCCCCGGAGCGACCTTCGACTGGCACACCCACGACCGCCGCAAGGTGCTGTTCTGCCACGACGGCTCGATCGCGTTCCACACGCGGGAGGGCGACCTGCTCCTCGGGCCCGGCGACCGGCTCGAGCTCGACCCCGGAACCGAGCACGCGGCGGACGTCGGCGCGGACGGATGCGAGTGCGTGGAGGCCTTCGCGTGACCAGTGTCGCGTTCCAGGCCGACCAGCCATTCTTCTCCGCGCCGGGAGGGATCGGCACCTACGTCCGGGAGCTGGTCCCGGCGATGACCGCCGCCGACCCCTCGCTGGACCTGACCCTGTTCCACGCGCGCTTCCCCGGAGGGCTCCCCGAACCGTGGATGCGGTCGTTCCCGGTCCAGCCGCTCCCGCACCCCATCAGCCGGCTGTACCCGGCGTGGAACACCACCGGGCGGCCCCGCCTGCCCACGTCGCTGTCGGGTCTCGACGTCCTGCACGCTCCGTCGTGCGTCGGCCTCCCCCCGGCCGGGTCCCGCCAGCGCCTGGTGGTCACCGTCCACGACCTCGCGTTCAGGCTCTTCCCCCGGCTGTTCCCGCCGGCGTGGCGGAACCTGTACCGGCTGGGCCTGCGCCGCGCCGTCCGCCGCGCGGACGCGATCATCACCGTGTCGCGAAACACGGCGGAGGACCTCGTGCAGGAGACGAAGGTCGACCCGGCGCGCGTCCACGTCATCCCCCTCGCCGCGTGGCTGCCGGCGACCGAGGAGCCCGTCGAGCCGGTCCTCGAGCGCCTGCGCGTCTCCCGCCCGTACCTGCTGTTCGTGGGGACCCTCGAGCCCCGCAAGAACCTGGTGCGCCTGGTGCGCGCCTATCGCCGCGCCGCCGGGACGGGCCTCCCCCACTCCCTGGTCCTGGCCGGCCCCATGGGCTGGGGCGGGCAGTCCCTCCTCCGCGAGCTGGCCCTGGCCGGGCCCGGCGACGTCGTGCTCACCGGACGCGCCGGCCACGGCGACCTGGACGCGCTGTACCGGGGCGCGTCGGCGTTCGTCTACCCGTCGGTGTACGAGGGGTTCGGGCTGCCGGTCCTCGAGGCGATGAGCCGGGGCGTCCCCACCGTGACCTCGAACGTGTCCTCGCTGCCGGAGGTGGCGGGCGACGCGGCGTTGCTCGTCGACCCGAACTCGGTGCCCGACATCGCCGAGGCGATCGCCGGCGTCCTGGAGCCGGACCGCGCGGAGTCGCTGCGGCGAGCCGGCCTCGAGCGCGCCGAGCGGTTCTCGTGGGCGGAGACCGCCCGTCTGACGCTGCAGGTGTACGACAAGTGAAGGTCTCGCTGGTGGGCACGGTGAAGAACGCCGGACCGGCCATCGACGCGTTCCTGCGGTCGCTCAAGGCCCAGACGCGTGCCCCCGACGAGGTCGTGATCGTCGACGGCGGCTCCACGGACGGGACGCGTGAGGCGCTGGAGGCGGCCGAGGGAGTCACCGTGATCTCCGAGCCGGGCGCGAACATCGCCCGGGGCCGCAACGCGGCCATCCGAGCCGCCGCCCACGACGTGATCGCGGTGACCGACCCCGACTGCGCGATGGCCCCGGACTGGCTCGAGCAGATCCTCGCGCCGCTGGAGACGGGGGCCGACGTCGCCATGGGCTTCTACCGCCCGGCCCCCACGACGTTCTTCGAGGCCTGCGCGGCGACGCTGGTGAAGGAGGCCGACGAGTTCGACGACAACTCGTTCATGCCCTCCGCGCGCTCCGTCGCCTTCCGGCGCGAGGCGATCGAGGCCTCCGGCGGTTACCCCGAGGACCTCGATTTCGGCGAGGACATGTGGGTCAACCATCGCTGGCGGGAGCTCGGGATGCGGATGGAGTTCGTCCCCGAGGCGTTGGTGTGGTGGCCCGTTCGCCCCGGCTTGGCCGCCACGTGGCGTCAGTACGCGAACTACGCCACGGGCGACGCCGTCGCCGGGATGCACCCCGGACGCCACGCGCTCCGAGCGAGCGTCTATCTGGCCGCTCCGCGCCTGTGGCGCAGGGGCGGGAGGGTGAGGCGCGCCGCCCTGCTCACGGCGGGCTTTCTGTACGCCTATCGCCCGATCAACCGGGCCTGGCGCGCGTTCGAGGGCCAGCCGCTCGACCGCGCCACCTCGATGTTCGCGGTGCCGGCGCTCATGGCATTCGTCGACGCGGCGAAGCTGACCGGGTACGTTCGCGGACGGCTGGGCCGGCGCTAGAGGCCCAGGAGCCTCGAGGCGTTGTCGACCAGGATCGACCGCCGTGCCTCGGGACTCCACGGCAGCGCCTCGGCCTCCTCGAACCACCGGTCCAGGGAGATGAACGGGTAGTCGCTCCCGAACACCGTTCGATCGTTCAGGCGCCGGCCCGACTCGCGGACGACCTCCGGCGGCAGGTACTTCGGCGCCCACCCGGAGAGCTCGATCCACACGTTCGCCTTGTGCAGCGCGATGGCCAGGGCCTCCTGGTACCAGGGCCACCCGAAGTGCGCGGCCAGGAAGGTCACGCCCGGGAAGTCGGCGCCGATCGAGTCCAGGAACCCCGGGTGCGAGTACCGGATCTTCGTTCCGCCCGCCCCCGGCGTGCCCGCCCCGATCCCGCACGTGCCGGTGTGGAACAGGCACACCAGCCCCCGCTCCTCGCACGCCGACCAGATCGGCGCGAACTCCGACGCTCCCGGATCGAACGCCTGCATGGTCGGGTGGAACTTCAACCCCTTCAGCCCGAGGTCCGCGGCCGCACGGACCCGGTCGCCGGCGTCCCGCGCGTGGGGGTCGACCGAGCCGAACCCCATCAGGACGCCCGGGAACCTCTCCGAGAGCCCCGCGAGGTACTCGTTGCCCAGCCACCCCCGGCCCGTCACCGACTCGTCGTCCCAGTCCAGGACGACACCGAGGATGTCTCGCTCGGCGTACTCGGCCGCGACCTCCTCGATGGAACGCCTTGGCGGCGCGTTCCGGAAGTAGCGCTCGGTCGCCTCCAGGTGCGGCCCGATCGCCCGGGAGAGCCACTCCTCCGTGGGGAGGTGGACGTGCAGGTCGATCGCGAGCACGGGTCTACTTCGAGTAGTCGTAGAAGCCCTTGCCGGTCTTGCGCCCCAGGAAGCCCGCCTGGACCATCCGCCGCGCCAGAGGCGGCGGGGCGAACTCGGGCGACTTGAACTCGTCGTAGAGGACGTCGCCCACCGAGAGCATCGTGTCGATCCCGATCAGGTCGAGCAGCTCGAGCGGCCCCATCGGATGCCCGAGGCCGAGCTTGATCGCGGTGTCGATGTCCTCCTTGGTGGCGAACCCCTCCTCGTACATCTTCACCGCCGCGTTCAGGTAGCTCGTCAGCAGGAGGTTGACGATGAAGCCGGCCCGGTCCTTCGCCAGGACGGTCGTCTTGCCGAGCTTCTCGCCGTAGGCCCTCGCGAACTCGACGGTCTCGTCCGAGGTGGTGATCGACTTGACGAGCTCCAGCAGCTTCATGACCGGCGGCGGGTTGAAGAAGTGCATCCCGATGACCTTGTCGGGCCGCTTCGTGGTGGTAGCCATCTGCACGAGCGGAAGCGAGGACGTGTTCGAGGCCAGGACGACCTCCGGGTTGGTGATCTCGTCCAGCCGCTGGAACAGCTCGACCTTGGTGTCGAGGTCCTCGGTGACCGCCTCGATGACCAGGTCGACGCCGGCGAGGTCGTCGACGTTCACGGTCCCCTTGATCCGCCCGAGGATGCCGTCGCGCTCGGCCTCCTCGAGCTTGCCCTTCTCCACGGCCTTGCCCAGGCTCTTCTCGATCGACTTCTGGCCGCGCTCAACCCGGTCCTCGGTGCGCTCGACGTAGATCACGTCGGCGCCTGCCTTCGCCACCACCTCGACGATGCCGGAGCCCATGATCCCGCAGCCCAGCACGCCGACCGTCTTCACGTCCTCAGGGTTCATTTCGCCTCCATAGCGTCCTAGGGCTTTGCCCGGTTGCCGACGTAGCGATCGACGAACGAGTACTTGCGGGCGTTGCGATCGCCCAGCGGCGTCTTGGGCAGGACCGTCCACCCGTTGTCGCTCGCCACGACCTCCACCCCCGCCTGCGCCGCGCCCTGGCGGACCAGGTCGTACGCCGCCTTCGCGTGGTCCCACGTGGCGCGGTAGTCGTGCGCCGCCAGCGCGGCCTTGGCCTGCCCGATCCGTGCGTCGGCGGCAGCGAGCTCGTCCGCGGCCGCCGCCGAGTCGGGATCGTCGAGGATGTCCGCCGCGATGGCGTTCGCGTTCGTGATGTACGCCGCCGCCGCGAACCGGTTGTAGTTGTCCTGGTCGAACTGGCTGAAGTCCCAGTTCACGTCGATGTAGCTCATCATCGAGTTCGTCTGGTCGCCGGCCCACGCGAAGAACAGCGAGCCCGTGGGTTCGAAGTCGCGGCCGGTCTCGGAGTCGTAGCCGTCGTGGGGGTGGCTCATCCCGAGGTGGTGCCCGAACTCGTGGATCTGGGTGGTGGTCAGGCCGTAGCCCGCCGCCACGATGTCCGGCGCGACGAAGTTGAAGACGCCGCTCTGGGTGCCGTCGAGGTAGTTGTCGTCGGCGAACCCGAGGAGCGGAGCGCTCTGCTTGACTCCGGTCGCGTAGTTGAAGAGCAGCCCTTCGTAGTCCCCGCCGCCGTCACGGACCCGGTCGAGGTTGAGGGCGTTGTCCAGGAACAGGTTCGCGAACGGCGGATAGGGATAGGCCGGATAGCAGACCTGGTCGCGAAGCCACTTGCGGTAACACTCCTCGGACTTGGTGCCCAGGAACGGCACGTCCTGCTGGTCCACCGTGTAGGTCCGGCGGTCGAGCTCGCGCTCCTCCGCCACCAGGAGTCCCGTCGTCTGGTACTTCAGCGAGGCGTTGACGCCCTTCCACCCCTCGTAGGTGTTGAGGTCCAGGTTGATCGACCTCGGCAGACGCGGCGGGCTGATCTCCGGCGGGTAGAGCGGCGACGTCGTGAACAGGGTGTCGAGGGCCGAGTAGCGCGCCAGCTTGCCAAGGTCGCCGGCCAGCTTGCTCATTCGCCGGTACCCGGTCTGCGCGTACTCCCAGATGGGCGGCAGCCGGTAGTCCGCGATGCCGTCGAAGTCGAGGTCGGCGTCGTCGACGTTCCAGCCGCCGTTCCAGAGGTCGGGCCCGGCCGACAGGTCGTGGAACCATACCCGGTGCGTACCCCGGGAACCGAGGCCGGTCTCCTCGTCGGCCGCGGTGGTGCCGCCCCACGCGATGATCTTTCGGCTCTGGCGGACCTTCCCGAAGTCGTTCCCCGTGTCCGGGTCGGGCTCGCCGAACTTCGTGTACGTGTGGAACTTGAAGTCGGGGCGGCCCCACCAGTTGATGAAGAAGACCGTGTCCTCGCGGGTGTTGACCCCCGCCGGGGCGTGGTCGATCAGCCACTTCTCGACCGTCGGCGCGTCGATGAAGTAGTTCGTCCCGACGTTGAGGATGTTGTGGACCTGGTTGTTGTAGTCCTCCTGGAAGAGCGTTCGGGTGAGCCCGTCGACCGTGGACTGCGGCTTCGCCAGCCCGGTCAGCGCGCCGAAGAGGGAGTTCTCGAAGGCCGCATCGGTGTAGGTGACGTCGAAGTCGTAGGTGTAGTTCACCCCGAGGTGCTCGGTCACTCCGTACCAGAGCCGGGAACGCACCACGGTCCGGTACGTCGAGGGAAGCTCGGCCAGGAACGCGGACTGGCTCACCTGGCCGGGCTCGTAGCCCACGAACACGAAGTTGACCGGTACCTCCTCGTTCAGGTTCGCGGTCTCCCCGGGGGCGAGGTGGTCGTACGACGCCGCCGACGCGGCAGGCGCGAACGGCAGAATGGCGATCATGCACAGGGTCAGAAACAGGGCCCAACGCCGCATTGCGTGCTCCTTCCGGATGGTGCCCGGCCCGCCCAGGCTGCGTGATCCTACTCGCGCTGAGTGACCGACTTCTACTCGGTCTCGGGAAGGTCGCGGTGAGGCGGCCCCGTGTACTCGACGTTCTGCCAGCCGACGTCGCGGTACGGCCGCTCGGCCGTCTGCTCCTCGAACACGTGCGCGCAGAACCCCGGGGCCCGGGCGATCACGTAGAAGGCCTTGCCCAGGCCGGGGTCGAGCCCCAGCTCCAGCAGCAGGGCGGACATCGCCCCGTCGATGTTCAGGTCGAGCCGCCGCCCGAACACCTGCTCGGTGATCTCCGCCAGCTCCCGTGCGGTCCGGACGTGGCGCCCCGCGAGCCCCAGGGACGACGCGACCTCGAGCAGGCGGTCCGCGCGCGGGTCCGGGTCGTGGATGGCGTGGCCGTACCCGGGCAGGCGCCGCCCGGCCTCCCGGTACCGTTCCGCGACCGAGCGCACGCCGTCCCGCTCCGCCTCGATCAGCAGCTCCGCGCCGGCGTCGACGGCCCCGCCGTGATGATCGCCCAAGCCGATCACGCCGGCCGCGACCGCGGCCTGCAGGGGAACCCCCGCCGAGGCCGCGAACCGCGCGGCGTCCACCGACGGGGCCAGGACGGAGTGCTCCGCGGCCGCCACCAGGATCGCGTCGATCAGCCGGCCCTCGTTGCCGGCCGGGAGCTCACCGGAGAGGAGCAGGAAGACGACGTCCCCGAACGGGCGGTTGCCGATCAGCTCCAGGAGGTCGTACCCCCGGACCCGGATCGATCCCGGCGTGACCTCCGAGATCGCCGTTCGCCACGGCTTCGCCTCGCTCACGCCGGGAGGATAGCCCGGCCTCGCCCGCGCCTTCCCGGAGCAGGAGGCGGCTCCACACGAACAGGTTCAGCGGGTACACCAGATAGCCGGGCCTGCCGGCCGTCGCCAGGACCGTCGCGAGCAGGATCAGCAGTGCGGCGCGCTCGGCCGCGGCGGCGGCGGTACGGACGGGCCGGCGGAGCAGGAGCGCCGTGCCGGCCCCCGCCACCACGATCCCCATGCCCACGGCCACCCACAGCCGGGGCAGCCCCAGAACGCCGGACAGCCAGGCCCCGACGGTGGCCTCCCCCGCCGGGGTCGGCCCGGCGAGCCCGACCGGGAAGCGAACGACGTCCTCGACGAACGCGCCGACGTCCCACGCCGCGAACGGGACCACGACGGGAACGACCACCGCTCCGGCGGCCGCCGCCATCCGCCCCCAGGCGGGCCGGCCCGAACGGTCGCGCGCGGCGAGCAGCAGGAACGGGAGGAGCGGCCACGCGAGCTGCTTCATCGCCGCGGCGGCCCCGAGCGCCAGGCCGGCCGCCACGGGCCGCCGGTCGCGGGCCAGCACCAGGGACAGCAACATGATCGCGAGGATCGTGACGTCGGCGCCGCCGCCGGTGATCGAGCGCGCCGCGAACGGAAGGCCGAGGAGCACGACGCACGCCAGCGCCGCGCGCGAGGCGCCGGCACGCGACCGGCGAAGGGCCAGGACGAGGGCTCCGGCGCCGACCAGCCCGAGCCACACCCGCGCGTCTCCGGCCCAGCCGTCCGCCACGGCGGCGGGAAGTCCGAACACGAACGACCCCGGGAGGTAGGCCACGTGGCTCCGGGTCCCCGGGGGCCACGGCGCCAGCGGCCCCGAGTCGAACGAGACGACATACGGGTTCGCTCCCCGCGCGAACGCCCGGCCCGACTCCTCGACGATCAGCAGCTCGGATTGGGCGTGGGTGCGGCGACCCTCC
Source organism: uncultured Actinomycetes bacterium (assembly GCA_963742735.1). Lineage (GTDB taxonomy): Bacteria > Actinomycetota > UBA4738 > UBA4738 > JBBDTT01 > JBBDTT01. Next base: position 1,388,176 of record CAVUMN010000004.1, on the reverse strand, counting down.
CCGTCTCGCTGGACGACGTGCGCGACCGTGGGCACCACCGCGGCTCCGGCGATCACCCCGGCGGCCACCGCGACGCGCGCGGCGACGCTCCATCTCCGGACCAGGGCCAGGGCTGCCACGATGAGCGCGCCCAGGGCATAGGGCCAGAACGCGCCGCGCCCCCAGTCACGCATCAGGGGGATCGCGTCGTGGCGCGCCACGAGCAGGGCGATCGCCGCGGACCCTCCGTACAGCGCGAGCTCGGGCCAGGGCCGGGGGGCGCGATCCATTCGGGCCTCCTACCCGGGCCCGGGAGCGACGAGGTCGGCGATCTCGCCGATCATCGCGGTCAGGTCGTGGTCCTTCGGCGTGAACACCCGCGCGACCCCCAGCTCGATCAGCTTGGCCGCGTCGTCGTCGGGGATCACGCCCCCCACGACGATCGGGGTCCGGGCCGGGTCGACCCCCTCGGCCCGCAGGCGATCGATCACGTCGGGCACGATCAGGTTGTGCGCGCCCGAGAGGACGGACAGGCCGATGACGTGCACGTCCTCGTCGACCGCCGCCCGGGCGATCTCCTGCGCCGTGAGGCGGATCCCCTGGTACACGACCTCAACGCCGGCGTCGCGCGCCCGCACCGCGACCTGCTCGGCCGCGTTCGAGTGTCCGTCGAGCCCGGGCTTTCCGACCAGCATGCGCAGTCGCGCCACCCCCAGCCGCTTCGCCGCCGCCTCCACGCGCCGGCGGGCGTCGTCGAGGGAGGCCGACGTCTGTCCGTTCGCGGCGGCCCGAGAGCTCACGCCGGTCGGGGCTCGATACTCACCGAACACCTCCCGAAGGGCGTCGGCCCACTCCCCCGTGGTCGCGCCGGCCGTGGCGGCCGCGATGCTCGCAGGCATCACGTTCTCTCCCGCCTCCGCGGCCCGGCGAAGCTCGTCGAGGACCGCCGTCGTCGCCGCCGCGTCGCGGGTGGCCCGCCACCGCTCAAGGTCCTCGAGCTGCTCGGCCTCCAGCGCGGGGTCGACGACGTGGAAGCTGACGTCCTCGCCCGGCGTCAGCGGCAGCTCCTCGGTCTCGGTGTAGGCGTTGACGCCGACCACCGTCCGCTCCCCCGACTCGAGGGCTCGCCGGCTCCGCGCGTGCGACGCCACCAGCTGCTCCTTCATGTAGCCGAGCGCTTCGACCGACCCGCCCTTCTCGAGCACCCGCTGGAGCTCCTCCCACGCCTCGGTCTCGATGCGCTCGGTGATCTCCTCCATGACCGGCGAGCCGTTGAACAGGTCGCCGTACTCCAACAGGTCGGTCTCGAGCGCCAGGATCTGCTGCGCCCGGAGCGACCACTGCTGGTCCCAGGCGCGGGGCAGGCCGAGGGCCTCGTTCCACGCCGGGAGCTGAACCGCGCGCGCCCGGGCGTCCTTCGACAGCGTGACCGCGAGCATCTCCAGCAGGATCCGGTAGACGTTGTTCTCCGCCTGCGGCGCGGTGAGCCCGAGGGAGTTGACCTGGACGCCGTAGCGGAACCGGCGGAACTTGGGGTCCTCCACGCCGTAACGCTCGGCGGTGATTCGGTCCCACAGCCGGGCCATGGCCCGAAGCTTCGCCGTCTCCTCGACGAACCGGATGCCGGCGTTGCAGAAGAACGAGATGCGCCCCGCCAGCCGGGGAAGGTCGTCCTCGGAGACCCGGCCGGTGGCGCGCGTGGCGTCGAGCACCGCGATCGCGTTCGCCATGGTGTACGCCGCCTCCAGCACGGGGCCCGCGCCGGCTTCCTGGAGGTGATACGAGCACACGTTGATGGGGTTCCACTTGGGCGCCTCGGCGAGGGTCCAGGTGACGAGGTCGGTGGTCAGGCGCATCGACTCGGCGGGGGGAAAGACGTAGGTCCCCCGCGAGAGGTACTCCTTGAGGATGTCGTTCTGCGTGGTGCCCTCGAGGGCGGCCCGGGCCGCGCCCTGCTCGTCGGCCACGCCGGCGTAGAGGGCCAGGAGCCACGCGGCCGTCGCGTTGATCGTCATCGAGGTGTTCATCCGCTCGACCGGGATGCCCTCGAACACCTGCCGCATGTCGCCGAGGTGACCGATGGGGACGCCCACCTTGCCGACCTCGCCGCGGGCCATCGGATGGTCGCTGTCGTAGCCGGTCTGCGTGGGGAGATCGAACGCGATGGACAGCCCGGTCTGGCCCTTGGCCAGGTTGCGGAGGAAGCGCTCGTTGGTGGCCCGGGGGGTCCCGTAGCCCGCGTACGTGCGAAAGATCCAGGGGCGATCGGTGCTGGCGGCTTCCGGCGGGGTCTCAGACATGACTTCGACCGTGCGCGTCGGGGCGCACGGTCGAAGTATACGGGCGGGTAGGTATCAGCTCGCCGTCACTACCAGCAGAAGATCCCCAGGAAGCATCCGCCTCCGGTCGATCCCGAGCCGGAGCCCGAGCCCGAGCCTGAGCCCGAGCCGATGCTCCCGCTGTACGTCGAGGTGCCGACCTTGATCGGGAGCTTCACGACCGAGCCGGTCAGCCAGCGAGTGTGGAGCAGGTCGCCGACCACGGGGGTGAACGTCTCGGTGTAGGAGCCGGTCGCCGAGGGGGCCTTCATCTTCCAGGTGACGGTCACGCGCTCGCCCTTGCACGTCGGCGCGTAGGAGCGTGCCGGGAAGGACCCGGTCAGCCAGGTCGAGGAGTAGACGAACTTGCTGATGCGCAGGTTCGGCGCGGATGTGCGGATGCGGAAGCCGCCGAACCCCTTGCCCCACGGCGTGCGGCCGACGTTCTCGAACACCGCGGTGACGGTGCCGGTCCCACCGGCGCGCATCGACTTCGGGGCGGTCACGCTCACGAGCCGGGCGCTCTGCGAGTTGTAGGGGTAGATCGCGGTCAGGCCGGCCTTGTCGACGGCCCCCAGGTAGTGGGTCTTCTGGCCGGCCGGCTGGCCGCCGCCGTACATCAGGTTTCCGCCGCTGGAGGTGTGCCCGAAGCCCGCCGCGTGACCGGCCTCGTGCGCGACCACGCTCTGCAGGTCGAAGCCCGAGCCGCCGACCGTCAGGGGGTACCGGGAGTTGAGCTGCATGTCGAACCCGGTCAGGCGCGTTCCCGCCCCGTACACCCACGTCCGCCCGAGGAACGCCTCGGCGCTGCGCGAGAAGTACACCGTGTTCAGACCGTCGCGCACGGGCTTGGCCGCGGTCGTCGATCCCTTGTACGCGAACGAGATCCACGAGCTCTTGTGGTTGGTCCACGTGTTGAACCCGGCGCGGATCACGCCGATGGCGCCGCCGGGCGCACCGGCCGGGTTGATCCGGTAGGGGGCGCTCAGGTTGGCCGAGCACCAGCCGTAGCCGTAGATGGTCGAGTAGCCGGGAGTGCCGAGCGCGGTCGCCGAGGACCCCGCGGTGGCGTCGCGGTACACCCCGTCCTCGGAGCGCTGGCCGCGGAGAAGGGCGGCGACGATGTCAGCCGAGTGCACGGCCTGCGAGCCCTCGCCGGCGAGCTCGCGAGACTCGACGAACTCCCAGTTGTCGCCGACGACGCCGCCCGCGGTCCGGACGTTGCGGAGGGTCGTTCCGTCGACCTGGATGTCGGCCTTCGTGTACAGATGTCCGTCCTCGGCCACCCAGCTGCGGGCGGAGAGGATGCGAAGACCACTGAGCGATGACGCGGCGCCGGACGGAGCCGACGAGAAGAACGGGAGCCCGAGGGCAACCACCAGCAGGGTGACGCTGAGCGCAACGAAGAGACGGAGGGGCTTCACGGTCACGTTCCTTTCGGGAGCGGAACTAGTTACCGTCGTTCCATCGGCACGGAACGCCCCGGGCGTAAGCGATTCCTCGGCCTTTTTCGCTAGGAAATAGCGTTGGGCACCCTCATTAGATACGGGATGGACCGGCGAATTCCTGGCCCGAACGGACTAGTTATCCGATGGCGTCAGGGAACGAATCGGGGCATTCCGGGGCCAATCCGTCAGGAACGGCAGGCGTCGAGCAGGTAGTAGTACGGGTTCACCGCGCCGCCGTTACCGGGGTGCCACTCGAAATGGTCGTGAGGCGGCGTGTACCGGGCGTTTCCGGTGTTCCCGACATACCCGATCACATCGCCCGTGTTGACGGAGCCCATCTTCCCGAAGCGCGAGAGGTGGGCGTTGTAGACGTAGCCGCCGGCGCCGTGAACGTAGACCGACAGCCCGCCCAGCGAGTTCGAGGCGTCGGAGGCCACCCCCGGGAACGGCGCGCGGATCGGTGTGCCTGAGGGGGCGAAGACGTCGTTGCCCTGGTGCGTGTGACCGACCCGCGCAGCTCCGAAGTCGTTGCTGAACGAGTTGGGGGCGTCGACCGGGCATACCTTGAAGATCCCCGTCCCGTGGATGATCCCCCCGCCGGCCAGCTCCTGGGCCCGCTTGATCGCCGCCAGCTCGTTCTTCCATCGCTTGGTCAGGGTGGCGACGAGCTCCTTGGCCTCCGCCCGCTTGTCGGCCAGCCGCTCGAGCACCACCGCCATCTGCCCGAGCTTCTCGATCTGCGCGGCCAGCTGCCGCTCCTGGATGCGCCGGACCCGCACCAGCTCGGCCTTCATCCCGTCGAGCTCGGCCTTGCGGCCCTCGAGCTCGACGCGCTCGTTCTCGATCGACAGGGCCAGGTCGGCGTCGGACTTCTGCACCGAGTCGTAGAGGGCAAGGCGGTCGGACAGATCCCCGAACGAGGACGAACCGAGGATGACCTCGAAGATCCCGCCGGGGCCGGAGATGTAGGCGTGCCGGGCTCGCTGTCCCAGCCGTTCCTCGAGCGCGGCGATCCGCACCTCCCGGCGGTGGATGCCGGCCAGGGTCTGCTCGATGCGGAACTCGGTCTCCGCGATCGCCTCACCCGTCTGGTGGACCTGCGCGGCGATGGCGTCGGCCTGGGCCTGGAGGGCCGCGCCCTGCGCCTCGGCGTCGGCGACCTCGTTCTCGAGCTGGGCCAGGCGGCGCTTGGCTGCGACGAGGTCGGCCTTGGTGTCCGCGACGGCGTAGCCGGAGGCGAACATGGTGAGCACGACGACGACGACCGTCGCCGCCGAGGCGGTGCGCCGTCTCCGGCGCCCGAGGGAAGCTCGGCTGGGCACAGTGGGGCCTCTTCTACTGAACTCCTGTGGCATATGTCAACTCGAATGCTCAGAGTGACGCCTCGGGACGGGGCGTTCAATCACCGGTCAGCCTACAGGTCGGTCCCCGGCAGGCCCAGGTCCCGGGCGATGAGCAGGCGCTGGATCTCGCTGGTGCCCTCGCCGATCTCCAGGACCTTCGCATCTCGGTAATACCGGGCAACCGGTGACTCCTCGATGTAGCCGTAGCCCCCGAAGACCTGCACGGCGTCTCGCGCCGCGGTCACGGCCATCTCGGTCGCGTACAGCTTGGCGATGGATGCCTCGGCCTTGAACGGCCGGCCCGACATCTGCAGCCAGGCCGCGCGATAGACGGCGAGCCGGGCCAGCTCCACGGCCACCCGCATGTCGGCGATCTTGAACTGCAGACCCTGGAACGCCCCGATGGGCCTGCCGAACGCGTGCCGCTCCTTCGCGTACCGAACGCTCTCGTCCAGACATCCCTGCGCCAGACCGACCGCGAGGGCCGCAATGGCCACACGCCCGTCGTCGAGGGTCTGCAAGAACTGCTTGTAGCCCGCCCCCACCTCCCCCAGGAGGTTCTCCTCGGGCACGCGGCAGTCGTTGAACGAGAGCTCGCGCGTGTCCGAGGCGTGCCAGCCGATCTTGCGGTAGGCCTTCGCCGCCTGGAAGCCGGGCGTGTCCGTGGGAACGATGATCGTCGAGATCTCCTTGTGGCCGCCCGCCTCGGTCCCGGTGACCGCGGTGACGGTGACCAGCGCGCTGATCGGCGTGCCGGCGTTGGTGATGAACGCCTTCGAGCCGTTGATGACCCACTGATCGTCCTGGAGGACCGCAGTGGTTCGCGTCGAGCCGGCGTCGGAGCCGCCGTCGGGCTCGGTCAGGCCGAACGCGCCCAGGATCTCTCCCCGGCACATCGGCACGAGCCAGCGCTCCTTCTGGGCCTGGGTGCCGAAGCGGTAGATCGGGTTCGCGCCGAGGCCGACCGCGGCCTCGAGCGTGATCGCGATGCTCGAGTCGACCCGGGCGAGCTCCTCGATGGCCAGACACAGGGTCAGGAAGTCCGACCCCTGCCCCCCGTACTCCTCCGGGAACGGCAGGCCGAACAGCCCGAGCTCGCCCATCTGCTTGACGATGTCCATGGGGAGCTCCGCCCGCTCGTCCATCTCCTCGGCGCGAGGGCGGACCACGGCTTCGGCGAAGTCGCGGACGACGCGCCGGAACGCTTCCTGCTCCGGGCTGAGGTCGAAGTCCATTGCGGCCGCAGTCTATCGACGGAAAAGCGGCGGGGGCCGGCTGCCCGCGTAGCCGACCCCCGTCGCGAATCAAAGGGTACTAGGCGCCCTTCGCGAAGGTGGCCGTCACGGTGCCGGTTCGGCGTTCGCCGCCCGCGCCACCGGGTCGGGGGGCATCACCCAGCCGGCGCGCTCCAGGCGTTCGCGGGCGTCGGCCACCTCGGCCTCGCCACCGACGGCGTCCGCGCCGAACCGGTTCGCGGCCCGGAGCAGCGAGACCGCGTGGCGGTTTCGGTACGCGCTCTGGCGGAGCAGCTCGAGGGCCTCGCGCGTCGCGGCGAGCGCCGCCGCCCGGTCCCCCTTGAGCAGTGCCAGCTCGGCCTTCGTCTCCAGGGGCCCGGCCCGGCTGAACAGGTCGCCGGTGATCTCCATCCGCTCGGCGCGCTCCAGGTGCGTCTCGGCTCTCGGCCAGTCGCCCTCCATGGCGGCCAGGACCGCGAGCTCCTCGTGGATGAACCCGAGGTACCCGCGCTCGTCGAGGGCGGTCATGATCGACAGGGCCTCGCGGTAGTCCCGCTCGGCGCCGCGAAGGTCGTCCGTGAACAGCCGAACCTCGCCGCGATCGGCGAGCGCGGCGCCCTGCTCCCACCGCGCGCCCAGGTCCTCGAAGGCGCGGATCGCCGCGGAGAACATCTCGAGCGCCTCGGCGTGCCGGCCCATCCGCCGGTAGGAGTTGCCGAGGAACTGCCGGGCCACCGCGACGGTGAACCGGTCGCCCATCTCCTCGCCCAGTCGCAGCGCCTCCGACGCGAACTCCATCGCCTCGCGCTCGTCGCCGGCCGCGGAGTTCGCCGAGCACAGGTTGGCCAGCGCACGGGCCTCAGCCCACTTGTCGCCGTGCTCGCGGGCGAGCTCGACCACCTCGCGCCACTCCTTCTCCGCGGTCCCCGGGTCTCCTCGCCACGAAGGCACCCAAGCGGACATCAGCCGGACCCGGGCGATCACGTACGGGTCGCCGTAGCGGTCCGCCGCCTCGCGGGCCTGGGTGAACAGCCGCTCGGCGGCCTCGATGTCCGCGTCCACGTTCAAAACGATGTCCGCCAGGAACCGGGCGGCATGCGCCACGACCCGGTCCGAGCCGGCGCCGATCTCCAGGGCCCGCGTCAGGTGCTCGCGGGCCGGGTCGTACTCGGCCAGCCAGTACTGCGACTCGCCGATGCCGGCGAGCATCCCCGCCTCTCGCGCTCCCCACGACTCCTTCGGCCCGGCCAGGGCCAACCCGCGGAGGTAGAGGTCGATCGCGCTGCGAAGCTCCATCCGCCGCCGGAGGCGATCCCCCGCCTCGCCGAGGGCCTCCACGGCACGGTCGGCGAGGACTCGGTCGGCGGGGTTCAGGTCCAGGCTCGCCCGGGCGGCGTGCTCCAGGTGATAGGCGATGGCCTGTGGATAGCGGGGCTGCAGGCCCCGGGCAATCAGCTCGTCGGCGACCGCCAGGTGCAGCCGCTGGCGCTCCCGCTTCGGCAGGGACTCGTACGCGACGTCGCGCAGGACCTGGTGGCGGAACCGCCACTGGGTGAGGTCGCCCTCGTCGTGGACCAGCACCTCCTCCTGCTCGAGCTCGGCCAGCGCCTCGTCGGAGACGTCGGTGACGAGGGCCAGCTCCGAGGGGTCCACGGGCGGCCGGAACACCGACATCTTGCGGGCGAGCTCCCTCGCCGGCTCGGAGAGGTGATCCAGCCGGGAAGCGACGACCGCATGGACGGTCGCCGGGAGCACCGACTGCGCCATCCCCTCGCGACCCTCGTGCAGGAGCATGCCGGTGGTCTCCACGATGAAGAACGGGTTGCCGCCGGTGCGCTCCGCGATCTGACGGACCGTCAGATCGTCGAGCTCCTCGCCGGCCGATTCGCGGGCGAGCTCGGCGCTGGCCTCGGGGTCGAGGGGGTCGAGGTGCAGGGTCACGGCGTCCGCGCGACCTCCGCCCCAGCCCGGGCGGTCCTCGAGGAGGTCCTCACGGGCCACCGACAACACGAACAGGGGGATCCCCTTCACGCGCAGGACGGCGTGCTCGATCAGGTCGAGGAACGCCGGCTGGGCCGCGTGGAGGTCCTCGAAGACCAGTGCCAGCGGACCCCGGGCGCCGAGCCCCTCCAGGAGACGCCGGAACCCGGCCTGGACCTCCTGCTGCAGGAACTGTCGCTCGGTGTCCTCCTCGCCGACCCCGAGGGCCAGGGCCAGCTGGGCCGCGACCTGCTGCGCCTCGTCGCGCGTGCAGCACCCCTCGGCGAGCTCTTCCAGCCGCTCCCGGATGACCGCGACCGAGTCGTCCTCGTGGATCCCCGCCTCGGCGCGGAGCATCTCGACCAGCGGCCAGAAGGTGACCTCGCCGCCCCACGACACCGCGCGGCCGGTGAGGACCGTCACGTCCTCGCCCAGACCCGAGACGAACTCCTGGACCAGGCGGCTCTTGCCGATCCCCGGCTCACCGAGGAGGGTGAACAGGTGCGCGCGCTTGTTCCGGATCGCGCGCCGGTACGTCTCCTCGAGCAGGGAGAGCTCCGAGCGGCGCCCGATCAGCGGGATGGTTCGCCGCGACCGGCTCGCCGCCAGCCGGACCACGGGGTACGCGCGCACCGGCGCGTCGAACCCCGCGGCCTCGATCATCCGCGGCTCGCCGAACTCGACGGAGTTCCGGGTGAGCTCGACCGTCGTCTCGGACGCGAGGACCTCGCCCGGCGCGGCCGCGTCCTGCAGGCGCGCCGCCAGGTTGACCGTCGGGCCGGTCGCGAGCAGCTGGCCGGCCGGGCTGACGCCCGAGGCGACAGCGCCCGAGGCCACCCCGACGTGGACGTCCAGCTCGAACGGAAGCCCCAGCTCGGGTCCGAGCTTTCGGGTTCGGTCGCGGATGGCGAGCGACGCGCGGATCGCCCGGACCGCGTCGTCCTCGTGCACGGTGGGCAGCCCGAACACCGCCATGACCGCGTCGCCGATGAACTTCTCGGCGCGGCCCCGCAGCGAGGCGAGCTCGGCCGACGCGAGCTCGTAGTAGGCCCCGATGACCTCCCGCGCCCGCTCGGGGTCGAGCCGCTGCGTGAGCCCGGTGGAGTCGACCAGGTCGGCGAACACGACCGTGACGAGCTTGCGCTCCTCGGTCCCGACCTCGGTCGGCACGGCCGACCCGCAGCTCGGACAGAACCGCGCGCCCTCCGGAAGATCGACGCCACACGTGGGACAGGTCGGCATGCCTCGATTATCCCAGCGGGTTGTGGAGGCGCTACCGGGGGCCGGACCTGGGCAGGTGGCTCCAGAGGTCGTGGCCGACGAGCTCTCGGGCGATCTCCGCCGCCTCGAGCAGCTTCGTCGGGTCGAGTCCGGTCTGCACGCCCATGTCGTGGAGCAGGTGGACGAAGTCCTCGGTGGCCAGGTTGCCGCCCGCGGCGGGGGCGAAGGGCGATCCGCCGAGCCCGCCGATCGACGCGTCGAACTCCGTCACGCCCGCCTGCAGGCCGGCGAGTGCGTTGGCCATGGCGGCGCCGCGGGTGTCGTGGAGGTGGAGGTTGAGCCGGTGATCCGGGAGCCGCTCGCGGAGGAGCTCGACGACTGCGGTGATACGCGTCGGGCTGGCCATGCCGGTGGTGTCGCCGAGGGAGAAGGCCTCGACGCCGGCGTCGGCCAGCCACCCCGCGACCTCGGCCACGCGCTCCGGCGTTACCTGGCCCTCGTAGGGGTCGCCGAACGCGCTGGAGATCGTGGCCTCGATCGGGAGGCCGGCCTCGCGGGCCACGGCGACGACCTCGGCGACGTCGGCCACGGACTCCTGGACGGACTTGCCGACGTTCTTGCGGTTGTAGCCGTCGCTCGCGGCCAGGAACGCGGTGAGGGCGTCCGCGCCGGCCTCGACCCCGGCCTCGGCCCCGCGACGGTTCGGGACGAGCGCCGAGTACTGCACGCTCTCGCTTCGAGTGATCCCGGCCATCACCTCGGCCGCACCGGCCATCGCCGGAACCGCCTTGGGCGAGACGAACGACACGGCCTCGATCTTGGTGACGCCGGAGACCGAGAGCGCGTCGATCAACCGGACGCGCCCCTCGACGGGAATGGGGTCCTCCGCCTGGAGGCCGTCGCGAGGGCCGACCTCGCGGACGGTGACGCGGTTTGGGATCGACAAGGGCTCTGGCACGACGTGAGCGTAGCCGAGGCGCTCAGGTCGTCCGTTCACCCGCGATGCATTCGAGACGGGCGGTTGCGGCCAGAAGCGTCGGGTGGTCGTCCGCGACGTTCCCCTCCAGCAGGCGGATCGCGTGTCGCAGGCGCTTCGCCGCTGCGACGGCTCGGCCCGTCTCGGCGAGAAGCACCCCAAGGTTCACCAAGGTGATCGCGAGCTCCGGGTGATCCCTCCCCAGAACGCCTTCCTTGGCGACGAGGGCCTCGCGGTAGAGCGTCTCGGCCGCCTCCCGGTCGCCCCGCCGGTGGCGGAGGGCCGCCAGATTGTGCAGGGCCACGGCGGCGTCGAGGTCATTGGCCATCCCCGCGGACTCGAACGCCTGGAGCGCCTGGGAAAGCAATTCCTCGGCCTCGTCCGCCCGGCCGAGCCCGTCGAGGATGGGGGCCAGCGCGGCTCGGTCCGCGGCCACCGCGGGGTCATCAGGACCGAGCAGCGCGATACGCATCTCGAGCCCTTGACGCGCCAGCGGCTCCGCCCGAGCGAGATCTCCGCGTGCGTGATCCAGACCGCCAAGGTTGTGGAGCAGCGTCGCAACCAGGGGAGCGCCGCCGGGATCGGCCTCCGCCAGGCCGAGAGCACGGCGGTAGGCCTGCTCGCCTTCGTCGAACCGCCCCGAGTACTTGCCGAGCACGCCTAGATCGTTCAGAAGCGAGGCGACAACGAGCGGACCCGCATCCACCTCGTCGACCAGACCGAGCGCGACTTCGAACGCCTCCCAGGCCTCCGGATATTGGCCCTCGTCGCGCAGGCGCACCGCGCGGCAGTGCGCGACCTCCAACTGCGGCGTCGCGAGAGCCTGTCCGCTCGTGATCAGCCCGAGATCAGAGTCTCGTTGTGGTTGTCGACCCATCCCGCGCGCGTGGCACGAGTGGCGCGCGTGGCTCGGGTCGCGCGCGCAGCACGGACCGTCTTCGTGGCCTTGGTGGAAGCAGCCGACACCTTCTTGCTGGCCGCGTCCGCCGGCGTGATCTTCTTCGCCGCCATTGCTGCCCCCCTCTCCTCGCCGTGACCGGCGAGCGCATGGGCGGCGCCTCGATGACGTCGCTTACCTCCACGCTACGCCCTCCGTAGGTGGAAGTGAAGGGTGATGTATGTCACCGTCCGGCGGGACTCACTCCCCCGACCAGCCGGGCGTGCGTTTCTCGACGAAGGCGGCGATGCCCTCGGCCCGGTCCTTCGAGTCGACCGCGTGCCGCCAGGCCTGCCCTTCGATGTCGATGGCTTCCTCGAGGGGGACGTCGAAGCCCTGGTCGATGGCGAGCTTCGCCTGGCGCACGGCGACCGGCGAGTTTGCGGTGATCTCGCCGGCGAGCTTCATGGTCTCGGCCTCGAGGTCGGCGCGCGAGACGACGCGGGCCACGACGCCCATCGCCGCGGCGTCGTCGGCGGTGACCTGGCGAGCGGTGAAGATCAGGTCCTTGGCGCGTGAGAGTCCCGCCTTGCGGGGCAGCATCTGGGTGCCGCCGCCCCCCGGGATGATCCCCACGCGGACCTCGGGAACCCCGAGTTTGGCGTCGTCGGCGGCGACGATCAGGTCGCACGACAGGGCGAGCTCGAAGCCGCCGCCGAGGGCGAAGCCGAACACGCTCGCGATCGTCGGCTGGGGGATTCTGCGCAGCGCCTCGAACATGTCGTGGATGTGATGCCGCCGCTCGCGCCAGTCGTCGTCGGAGAACGCCGCGCGTTCCTTGAGGTCGGCGCCCACGCAGAACGCCTTCTCGCCCTCGGCGCGCAGGACCATCACCCACGCCTCGTGGTCGGCGGCCACGGCCTGGAAGGCGTCCCGGAGGTCGTCGGCGACCTGCGACGAGATGGCGTTGAGCGCCTCCGGTCGACTCAGGGTCACGATCGCGATCCGGTCGCGCCGCTCGAACGCCGCGAAGCTCATACGGGAGGAACGCCGTGGCGGCGTTCGCTGAAGTGCCGCTCCTTGCCCTCGGCGGCGGCGAGCCGGCGGATCAGCTCGTCGCGGAGCTCGTCGGGCTGGATCACCGCGTCGACTACGTTCTCGGCGGCCAGGTGGAGGATGTCGATGTCCTCCTCGTACTCCCGGCGCTTGTCCGCAACGAACGCCTCGCGTTCGGCCTCGTCCTCGATGGCCTGGATCTTGTTGTAGTAGACGGCGTTCACCGCGGGCTGCGGACCCATCACGGCGATCCGCGCGGTGGGCAGGGCGATCGTGGCGTCGGGCTCGAACCCCGGGCCGGCCATCGCGTACAGCCCGGCCCCGTAGGCCTTGCGAACGATCACGCTGAACTTCGGGACGGTGGCCTCGCTGACCGCGGTGATCATCTTGGCGCCGTGGCGGATGATCCCCTGCCGTTCCACGGCGGTGCCGATCATGAACCCCGGCACGTCGGCCAGGAACACGAGCGGGAGATTGAACGCGTCGCACAGCCAGATGAACCGCGCGGCCTTGTCGGCGGAGTCGACGAACAGCACGCCGCCCTTCTGCATCGGCTGGTTCGCGACGATCCCGACGGCGCGCCCGTCGATCCGGGCCAGCGTGGTGATGAGCTCCTTCGCGAACGACGGCTTGACGTCGAACGTCGAGCCGTCGTCGACGACCGCGTCGATGACCTTGCGCATGTCGAAGGCGATCCGCTCGTTGTCGGGCACCACGCCCTCGAACGAGGCGAGCGCCGGCGGCCGCGGCTCCGTCCGTTCGGTCGTCTCGCGGAACGACCGGGGGAAGAACGTCAGGTACCGGCGGGCGGCCTCGATCGTGGACTTCTCATCCGGGAGCAGCAGGTCGCCGCACCCGGAGACCTCGGTGTGCATCTTCGCCCCGCCCATCTCCTCGAGGGTCACCTTCTCCCCGATGACCTCCTCGGCCATCCGGGGCGAGCCGAGGTACATCGAGGCGTTGCCCTCGACCATGAACACGACGTCGCAGAACGCGGGGATGTACGCGCCGCCGGCCGCGCTCGGGCCGAACAGGCAGCACACCTGCGGGACCTTTCCGCTCGCCTGGACCTGGTTGTAGAAGATCTTCCCCGCGCCGCGCCGGCCGGGGAACAGGTCGACCTGGTCGGTGATGCGGGCCCCCGCCGAGTCGACCAGGTACACGATCGGGCGCTCGTGCTTCCGGGCCAGCTCGATGATCCGGATGATCTTCTCGACGGTGCGTGCGCCCCACGACCCCGCCTTGACCGTGGAGTCGTTGGCCATCACCGCGACGGGCCGGCCGTTGACGGTTCCGACGCCGGTGACCACGCCATCGGCGGGGAGGTCGCCCGCCAGGGCGTTCACCAGGATGCCGTCCTCCGCGAACCCGTCGGCGCCGTCCAGGAGCAGGCGAAGCCGCTCGCGGACGAAGAGCTTGCCCTTCTCCGCGTTGGCCGCGTGGTACTTCTCCGCGCCGCCGGCGTGGGCCGCCTCGGCGGCCCGGGCGATGGCCTCGGCGTGGTCGGGACGCGACTCCTCTGCCATGTCCGAAGACTACCCGGCGTACTCGATGAGCTGGACCGAGTTGCCGTCGGGGTCCTGCAGGATCGCGTAGCGGGCCTCGGTGCCGACCTCGCCCCGGTGCCCGATCGTCGCCCCGCGGGACTCGACGGCGGCGACCGCGGCGTCGAGGTCGCTCACCTGGAACGAAGCCGTCGCGCCCCCGGGGGTGAACGGATGGCCCTCGACCGCGCCGTGGAGCGCGAACCGGATCGGGCCCGCCTCGAACTCGGCCCAGTTGGAGCCCTCGCGGCGGGTCAGGTTCAGGCCGAGGACGTCCTTGTAGAAGTCGACCGCGCGGTCCATGTCGCCGGTCCAGTAGTAGACGTGATCGATGCCCCGGACGAAGTCGCTCATGCCGAGCCGAGTCTATTCCGGCTCCAGGCGCACGATCTCGATCTCTCCCGTGCGCCGGTCGGTGGCGACCTCGGGGATGTCGCCGCGGGCCACGGCGCGCAGGATCTCGCCGGCCGGCGTGTCCAGGACGGCCTCGGGATCCGAGGGCAGCGGAGTGTCCATGCGAAGCAATCCGGGCGAGTCGTGACGCACGTTCACGCCGTGGTCGACGTCGGCGCCCAGCGACTCGAGCAGGTCGCGCATCGGCCGGTTCTCCGACAGCACGTAGGCGCGGAAGCTCCGGATCCCGCGCGAGACCGCCAGCCGGGCGAGGAGCGCGAGGAGGAGCGTGCCCAGTCCCTTGCCCTGGTACTCGTCGATGACGGTCACCGCCGCCTCGGCGATCTCGGGCTCCTGGTGCAGCCGCACGTAGCGGGCCACGCCGTAGCCGCGCGACGGCTCGCCCGCGTCGACCGCGAGCAACGCGTCGTGGGCGTCGTGGTCGACCTCGGTGAGGTATTTCAGCTGGGCGTCCGACAGGTTCGGGACCGGGGCCAGGAACCGCCGGTAGCGAGACTGCTCGGAGAGCTGCTCGAACCCGCGGACGAGCAGCTCCTTGTCGTCGGCGGCGATGGGGCGGATCAGGACGCGGGTGCCGTCGCGCAGCGCCGTGGTCAGCGGCTCGAATGCCGGCGAGGACGCCACCGAATCACTCCGGCGCGTCGTCCAGGACACGCTCCTTGGCCTCCTGGAACTCGGCCTCGTTGATCACGCCTCGCTCGCGGAGATCGGCCAGCCGCTCGAGCTGCTCCGTCACACTGGGCGGACGCTCGACGGTCTCGGTGGTCCGGTAGTCCGCCTCGAACCGGTCCGTGGGGCGGGTGGGAGTCGCGGGCGCGCCCGGGCGCGCCTGGTTCTTCTCGGACATCTCGTAGATCGTCTTCTGCACGTCCTCGGGCTTGCGAATGTCGGTGAACCGGTTCTGGCCGAACTCGCCGCCCGACTCGATCACCAGGTCCCCGGCCCCGACGATCCGCTCGAACACCGACTGCTTGAAGCGCACGTCGTTGATCCGCTCGAGCGGCATCTCCATCGACTTCTTCGCGAACCAACCCTCGCGGTGGATGACCCGGTCGGACGTGACCACGAAGTGGCTGGTCAGCCACGCTATGAGGTGCCGGACCGGGTACGCCAGCAGCAGGAAGAGGGCCAGCCCGAGCTCCGCCAGGTAGACCCACTCGGGCCAGGTGTCGGGCGTGTACCTCCACACGACGCCGAACCCGATGATGATCACGATCGCCTGGGCGGCCGGCCACACCAGCGCGATCCAGTGCGGCCGCATGTCGAGCACCAGCTGCTCGTGATCGGCCAGCAACCTCCGCGGGAACGCCACGCCCGCAGGTTAGCGCAGGTGATGGACCTCGCCGAACGCCACGGTCTCCCGCGTCCCGTCGGCTTCGATGACCAGTCCCCCGCGCTCGTCGAGGTCGACCGCCGTCCCGACGACCTCGCGCCCGTCGGTGGTCGTCGCCCGAACCTCGCGTCCGATCGTCTCGCACAGGTGCCGGGAGTTGCCCACGATCCTCGCGCGGGCGTCGTCCGTGGTCAGGTCGTACAGGGTGTAGCCCCACAGGTAGGTGTGTACCGCGGACTCTTCCTCGTGCACATCGGGCGTGCCGCCCTCGAGGACCACGCTCGTGGCCCGCTCCCTGATCTCGGGCGGGAAGTCCTCGGTCCGCTGGTAGAGGTTGACCCCGACACCGACGACGACGTACTCGAGGGCGCCGGCGCTCACCTTCGCCTCGGGCAGGATCCCGGCGAGCTTTCGGCCGTTGACGTGCAGGTCGTTCGGCCACTTGATCCGCGTCTCGATCCCGAATCCTCCTCCACAGGCCTCGCCCATGCACAGCGCGGCGAGCAGGGGGATGAGGGAGGCCGCCTCCGGTTCGACGTTCGGCCGCAACACCACGGAGATGAGGAGGGACGACCCGGGAGCGGTCTCCCACGTGCGCCCCAGCCGCCCGCGCCCGGCGGTCTGATGGCCCGCGGCGACCACCGACAGATGCGGGGCTCCTGCCTCGGCGAGCGCGACCGCGTCGGCGTTCGTCGAGCCGGTCGAGTTCCTCCAGACGACCTCGCCGCCATAGGTCTCGGCCGCCGATCGCAGGCTATCCTCATCCAGCATCCGCCCGGCCCTCCTCGCCGGCGCGGCAGTATCCCCCGAGAGGGTGCGACGTGGCCGAGACCCGAGTGCTCATCGCGAACCGCGGAGAGATCGCCGTCCGCGTGATCCGTACGTGCCGTGAGCTCGGGATTCCCACCGTCGCGGTCTACTCCGACGCCGACCGCGAGGCCCTGTTCGTGGACATGGCCGACGACGCGTACCGGCTGGGCCCCGCGCCCGCCGCCTCGTCCTACCTCAAGGTCGAGGCCATCCTGGACGCCGCCCGCCGTTCGAACGCGACGGCGGTGCACCCCGGCTACGGCTTCCTCGCCGAGAACGCCGACTTCGCCCGCGCCGTCGCGGCCGCCGGGCTCACGTTCATCGGCCCGCCGCCGGAGGCGATGGACGCCATGGGCGACAAGGTCACCGCCCGCCGCACCGCCGAGAAGGTGGGAGTCCCCACCGTCCCCGGAACCCCCGACCCGATCACCCCGGACCAGGCCTCCGAGGCCGCGGCCCGGATCGGCTTCCCGATCGCGGTCAAGGCCGCGTACGGAGGCGGAGGGCGCGGCATGCACGTGGTCACCGAGCCCGGCGAGCTCGACGAGGCCGTGGCCCGGTCGGCCCGAGAGGCGCAGTCGTACTTCGGGCGCCCCGAGGTCTACCTGGAGCGCTACATCGAGCGCGGCCATCACGTCGAGGCTCAGATCATCGGGGACCGCCACGGGAACGTGAGCTTCCTGGGCGAGCGCGACTGCACCCTTCAGCGCCGGTACCAGAAGCTCGTCGAGGAGAGCCCGTCCCCGATCGTGGACGACGACCTCCGCGGACGGATCGGCGAGTCCGCCCTGGCCCTGGCCAAGGAGGTCGGCTACCAGAACGCGGGCACCGTGGAGTTCCTGGTGGACGACACCGACGGGTCGTACTACTTCCTGGAGGTCAACGCGCGGCTGCAGGTCGAGCACCCCGTCACCGAGATGGTCACGGGGCTGGACCTTGTCGCCCTCCAGATCGCGGCGGCGCTCGGTGAGAAGGTCGACGTCGCGCCCGACCGCCGAGGCCACGCTATCGAGTGCCGCCTGAACGCGGAGGACCCGTACCACGACTTCCTCCCCGGCCCCGGGAAGATCACCCGGCTCATCCCACCCGGCGGGCCGTTCGTTCGCCTGGACGCCGGGTTCGAGGAGGGCCGGACCATCCCCGGCGACTACGACTCGCTGTTCGGCAAGCTCGTCGTGTGGGGCGGGGACCGCGAACGGGCGCGCCGGCGCATGCTCCGCGCCCTCGGCGAGATGCGCGTCGAGGGCATCCCCACCACCATCCCCTTCCACCGCTGGGTGCTGGAGACGAAGGAGTTCATCGAGGCGACCGCCACCACGCGGTGGGTCGAGGTCGCGCTGGAGGACGGGCCCCTCGGCGAGGCCGAGCCGGCGTCTCCCGCGGCCGGGGACGGCCGGTCGGTCCTCATCCAGGCCGAGGTCGAGGGCCGCCGCTTCCCGGTGCGGATGTGGGGCGACGGCGTCTCGCCGGCCCCTCGGCCCCCGGCCTCTCTCGGGTCGCGCGGCGGCGGCCATCAGGGAGGGGGCGACGTCATCACCGCTCCCATGCAGGGCACGATCCTGCAGGTCATGGTCGAGCCGGGCCAGGAGGTCAGCGCGGGTGACGTGATGTGCATCCTGGAGGCCATGAAGATGGAGAACCACATCGCCGCCCACGCCGACGGCACCGTGACCACGATCGAGGTGTCCGCGGGCGACGTGGTGGAGACAGGTCAGACTCTGCTGATCGTCGAATAGGCTCAGCACGCCCACGCCGAAGGAGGCACACCGTCGTGACCCGCAAGCTGCTCTCGGCACTGATCGCCGCCGTCCTCATCACCACACTGGCCACCACCGCCGGCGCCGCGAAGAAGAAGGTCAAGCCGAAGAAGCCGGCCGGGCTGTCGTTCCAGATCTCCAACGTGCACGAGAAGACGGGCGGCGAGCCCTCGATCGCGGTCGCGAAGGATGGATGGATCTACACCTCCTGGCCGGGCGACGGCGGCATGCACTTCGCCCGCTCCAACAACGGCGGCCGGACCTGGACCCAGGGCGGATTCGCGGACACGGGTTCGGGCGACACCACGGTGAACGTGGACTCGTCGGGGGCCGTCTACGAGTCCAACCTCAACGGCTCCCTCCAGGGCGACGTCTACAAGTCCTTCGACCACGGAGCCACCTGGCCGCAGAAGGGCCTGACCGACGGTGGCACCAACGCCTCGAACTCGGCGTTCTTCGTCGATCGCCAGTGGACCGACGCGTTCATTCCCCCGGGGAAGACCACCCACGAAGCGCGCGTCTATCTGACCTATCACGACTTCGTCCCCAGCCAGATCTGGGTCAACACCTCGAAGGATGGGGGGAAGACGTTCGGCGAGCCGGTCGATGTGCTCGGAGCGGAGGCGAACCTCGACTCGTTCTGCGACACGATCCCCGGCGGGCTGGCGGTGGCCAAGAAGGGCCCATACGCCGGGCGGGTGTATGTCCTGTGGCTGGCCGGCGACGTCGTGACCAATCTCGCAACGGGCTGCAACATCACCCAGCTCACCACCTTCCACACCGTCTGGATCGCGTGGAGCGACGACGAGGGCGCCACATGGTCCAACCGTCGGGTCTTCGACGGCGGTTTCGGCCACGACGCGAGCGCGCTGTTCGCGGACCTGAGCCTGGACCGACTCGGCAACCCCTACGTCGCGTTCGGCATGAACCTGGGAAACCAGGTCGACGCATTCGCGATGGCGTCGTTCGACGGCGGTTTCTCCTGGACGGGCGGCGGCCAGCCCCTCAAGGTGAACAACACCAAGGGCTCACACCTGTTCGCCGCGATCGCCGCGGGGGATCCGGGCAAGGCCGTGGTGACCTACCTGCGCAGCGAGACGATCGTGCCCACCCTCCCCTACGGCAAGTCCTTCCCGGGAGGCGACCCCGACGCGACATGGGACCTCTACGCGGCCCAGACGCTCAACCTGCGCTCGACGGCGCCCACCTGGACGGTGAAGAAGATCACCACGGAGCCGATGCACTTCGGCGACATCTGCGTGTTGGGGATCTTCTGCACCGTGTTCGAGCCGGTCGGCGCGAACCGCAGCCTGCTCGACTTCATCGATGTGGCGATCGACCCACAGGGCCGGGCGCACATCGCCTACACGGACGACGCGGAAGGCAACTGCATCTGCGTCGCCCACCAACGGAGTGGGCCGGACCTGATCGCCGCGAGGTAGCTAGCCCGCGATCGGCGTGAGGAAGGACCGGACGGCCTCCAGGTAGGCCTCGGTCTCCTCGACGAACGTCATGTGCGCGCTGCGTTCGAACACGACCAGCTCGCCGGCCGGCACGCCGGCCGCGATGGCCTCGGCCCCCGCGACGGAACAGGTCCGGTCGTGGCGGCCGGCCAGGGCCAGGACGGGCTGGAGCACGTGCACCAGGCGGTCCTCGACGTCGATCCCTCCGTACGAGGACTCCGCGAAGCGGCGCAGGACGTCCGGCGAGTACCGCGCACCGGCGGACCGCGCCTCGTACTCGGGGATCCGTGGGTCGAGCGGGTCCGCGAAGTGGAACGGGAGCTGCTCGCTCACGATCTCTCCGACCTCGCCGGGGCTGCGCACCTCGGGCTCACGCGCCCAGGACGCCTTGACCCGCTCTCGCATGTCCTCCGGCTCGAACTGCGCCAGGTTGCGCTCGACGCCCGCCAGATGGCGCCCGGAGGCCACCCCGCTCGAGACGATCGTTGCCGACGCCATCCCCGGGAAGTCGACCGCGTTCTGGATCGCCACGAAGCCGCCGAAGGAGTGGCCGAGGACGGCGTAGCGGTCGAGCTCGAGGGCCCACCCCAGGTGCAGGACGTCCTCGGCCATGTTCTCGATGGTCCACGTGTGCTCGGGGGCCAGGTCCGACCGGCCCTGGCTGCGCTGGTCGACCAGGATCAGCCGGAACGTGGTGGCCAGGGGGTCGAGGTAGTCGCCGAACTCGTGATGGTCCAGGCCTGGACCGCCGTGCAGCAGGATCAACGGGAACCCGTCGCC
Organism: uncultured Actinomycetes bacterium; assembly: GCA_963742735.1. Lineage (GTDB taxonomy): Bacteria > Actinomycetota > UBA4738 > UBA4738 > JBBDTT01 > JBBDTT01. Next base: position 1,367,642 of record CAVUMN010000004.1, on the reverse strand, counting down.
GCGCTCCTCGACGTACAGCCGGGTGTCGAGGACCTCGACCAGGTGGCCTTCGGTCACGCGTCCTTGCCGGGAAGGCCGGTGATCCGGAAGCCCGCGTCGCGAACCTTGTAGCGCCGGTTCACGTTGACCAGGATCGCGGTGAGCGGCTCGAGCAACCGCGCCGCGGACAGCACGCCCGCGTCCACCCACCCGAGGTTCGGGATCTTCGTGGCCAGCCCCCCGATCGTGGCCTTGGCCTCCTCGTCGGCGCCGGCGATGAGGACGTCGCCGTCCAGCTCGCGGTCGACGGCCTCGAGCGCCTCGGCAGCCACGGTGTGGAAGGCGCTGACCAGCCGTACGTGCTTGGGCAGGATCTCCTTGGCCTGCTCGGCCGCCGAGCCGTGCCACGGCCGCAGCACCTGCCACGGCCGTCCGCCGACGGCGGTGGCCAGCGGGCTCGTGCAGTCGCAGAACACGACGCCCTCCGGGACGTGGTCCTTGACGCTGCGGAGGATCTCGGCCTGCCCCGCGAACGGAACCGTGAGGAACACGACCTCGGCGACCTTGACGGCCTCCTCGTTCGAGGTTCCCGATACGGCGCCGGAGCCGCCCAGCCGCTCCCGCGCGCGGTCGGCGGCCTGCGTTCCGCGCTCCGCGTCCCTCGATCCGATCACGATCGTCTCCCCGGCCGTGGCGAGCCGGAGCGCCAGGCCGAACCCCTGATCTCCCGTCCCGCCGACGATCGCGATCCTCATCGGGGCGGACGGTACTCGCCGAACACCGAGCGCAGCGCCTCGGAGACCTCGCCCAGCGTGGCGCGGACCTGCAGGGCCTCCCGCATCGGGTGCAGCAGGTTGCCCGTCCCCCGGGCGGTCTCGACGACGTCGGCCAGCGCTCGGTCGACCGCGGCCTGATCGCGCTCGGCGCGGAGCTTCGTCAGCCGCTCGAGCTGCCGGGTGATCGCGTCCTCGTCGAGCCGTTGGAGCTCGACCGGCTCCTCGTCGGCCTCCTCGAACCTGTTCACGCCGACGATCACGCGTTCGCCGGACTCGATCCCCTGCTGCACGCGGAACGCGGACTCGTGGATCTCGTCCTGCATCCACCCCGCCTCGATGGCGGCGACCGCGCCGCCCATCCCCTCGATCTTGTCCAGGTATTCCCACGCCCGCTGCTCGATCTCGGACGTAAGCGTCTCCAGGAAGTACGAGCCCGCCAGCGGGTCGACCGTGTCGACGACGCCGGACTCGTAGCCGATGACCTGCTGGGTGCGCAGTGCGATCTTCGCGGCCCGCTCGCTCGGCAGCGCCAGGGCCTCATCGAACGAGTTCGTGTGGAGGCTCTGGGTCCCGCCGAGCACCGCGGCGAGCGCCTCCAGCCCGGTGCGCACGATGTTGTTCTCGGGCTGCTGCGCGGTGAGGGTCGCGCCCCCGGTCTGGGTGTGGAACCGGAGCATCGCCGCGCGCTCGTCCGTGGCTGCGAACTTGTCGGTCACGATGCGGCTCCACATCCGCCGGGCGGCGCGGAACTTCGCGACCTCCTCGAAGAAGTTCATGTGGCAGGCGAAGAAGAACGAGAGGCGCGGGCCGAACTCGTCGATCGACAGGCCCGCGTCGATCGCGGCCTGCACGTACGCGATCGCGTTGGCCAGGGTGAACGCCACCTCCTGGACCGCGGTCGAACCCGCCTCGCGCATGTGGTAGCCGGAGATCGAGATCGTGTTCCACCGGGGTACGCGCTCCCGGCAGTACGCGAACAGGTCGGTGATGAGCCGCATGGAGGGCTGCGGCGGGTAGATGTAGGTGCCCCGCGCGGCGTACTCCTTGAGGATGTCGTTCTGGACGGTGCCGCCGAGCGCGTCGGCGCCCACCCCCTGCTCCTCGGCGACCAGCTCGTACAGCAGGAGCAGGATCGCAGCGGTCGCGTTGATCGTCATCGACGTCGTGACCTGGTCGAGGGGGATGGCCTCGAACAGCCGGGCCATGTCCTCGACCGAGTCGATGGCCACGCCGGTCCGCCCGACCTCGCCCTCGGCCCGGAGGTGGTCGGAGTCGAGGCCCATCTGGGTCGGAAGGTCGAACGCCACGGACAGGCCCGTCTGGCCCTTGTCGAGCAGGTAGCGGAACCGCCGGTTCGTCTCCTCGGCGGTGCCCATGCCGGCGTACTGGCGCATCGTCCACAGGCGGCCCCGGTACATCGACGGGTAGACGCCGCGGGTGAACGGCGGCGCGCCCGGCTTCCCCAGGTCGCGCTCCGGGTCGAAGCCGGACAGGTCCTCGGGGCCGTAGACCGGCTGGATCTCGATGCCGGCGTCGGTCACTCGACGCTCGTCGCTCATCGGGCCAAGCGTAGCCGCATCTGACATCCTTCGGACGCACATGGCCCAGCCGTTCGCGAGGCTCCTCCGAGGCGCGCTGGCGTTGGCGTTGCTCGCCTCGGCGTGCGACGGCGAGCCCCCCGACCGGCCCCCCATCGCCGACGGCCCGAACCTGGTCATGATCGTCACCGACGACCAGTGGGCGGACACGCTCGACGTCATGCCGAACGTGCGCACGCTGCTCGGCGGACACGGCGTGACGTTCTCGAACGCGTTCGCGACGACGTCGCTCTGCTGCCCGTCGCGGGCCAGCCTGCTCACCGGGCAGTACGCCCGCCATCACGGGGTGCTCGACCGAGCCCCGCCCGACGGCGGCGCGCAGTCGTTCCGAGACGCCGACACGATCGCCGTGTGGCTCCGCGACGCCGGCTACCGGACCTCACTGTCGGGCAAGTACCTGAACGGCTACCAGCAGCTGGAGGAGGGCTACGTCCCGCCCGGCTGGGACGACTGGCACGCGCTGGCCGGAGGCGCCGAGGAGTTCTACGGCTACACCCTCAGCGAGAACGGGACGGAGCGGACCTACGGCGACGCCCCCGAGGACTACTTCACCGACGTCGTCACCGACCGGGCGATCGAGTTCATCGAACGCGACGACGACCGGCCGTTCTTCACTTACCTGACGCCGGTGGCCCCCCACTTCCCTTCCATCCCGGCGCCCCAGGACGTGGGGGCGTTCGAGCTGGTGCCGCCCGTTCGGCCCCCGTCCTTCAACGAGGGGGACGTCCTCGACAAGCCGTGGGCCCGGGACCATCCGGCACTCACCGCGGAGGAGACGGCCGAGTCCGACCGGCTCCGGCGTACCGCGCTCGAGACGCTCCTCGCCGTGGACCGGGCCGTGCGCCGGCTGGTCGACGCCCTCGAGGCCGCCGGCGAGCTCGAGGACACGGCGATCGTGTTCACCTCGGACAACGGCTACCTGTGGGGCGAGCACCGCCTCCTCGGGAAGGTGTGGCCGTACGAGGAGTCGATCCGCGTGCCGCTGGTGATCCGGATCCCCGGCGGCGAGGGGGGCCTCGTGGACGACCGCCTCGTGAGCAACGTCGACCTCCCGACCACGCTGCTCGACCTGGCCGGCGTGGCGCCCGGCCTGCCGCCCGATGGCCGGAGCCTGGTCCCGATCCTGCGCGGCGCTCCGACACAGTGGCGGCAGGAGGTCCTCATCGAGTACCTCGGGCACTTCCACGACGGATTCCTGCCGCCCGGCTTCACCGCCGTCCGGACCGAGCGCCACACCTACGTCGAGTACGAGGACGGGGGCGTCGAGCTCTACGACCTGGCCGCCGACCCCTTCCAGCTGACGAACCTCGCGGGCCGCCCGTCGGTGGCCGAGCTGCAGGCCGAGCTGGCGAACCGGCTCGCAGCGCTCAGAGAGTAGACTCCCGCGCGGTTTGCCCGCGAGGGCTCTTTCTCGCGGACGCGATACGCTCCGTTGGGAGGAAACCGCGTGGCGGGACGCTCGAGGAACCCGGTGGTGCGGGCCCGGGAGAAGGCCCAGGAGGTCGTCTCCTCGAATCCCCGCATCCGCAAGAAGGTCCGCCAGTTTGGATGGCCGTACCGGGGCCGCGAGGGCCAGTGGTCCTGGCTCTTCCATCGCGTGAGCGGCGTCGGCATCATCCTGTTCCTCTTCGCCCACATCCTGGACACGGCGCTCGTCGGGTGGGGTCCGGAGGCCTACAACAAGGTCGTCGCCGTCTACCACAACCCCTTCATCCGGCTGCTGGAGCTGGGGCTGGTGGCCATGGTCATGTACCACGCGCTCAACGGCACCCGGATCATGCTGATCGACTTCTTCCCGAAGCTGACCGACAACAACGCGGCGCTCTTCTGGGGCGAGATGGTCCTGTTCATCGGGTCGATGATCCCGATCACCTACATCATCGGGAAGCCCGTCCTGGAGGCGTGGTTCTGATGGCGGTCCAGGAAGCGCCGCCGTCCGAGCCGCGGGCGCCCGAACCCGGCTCCCCGAAGATCGGGCGACAGCGTCCGCCCGGCCGCGGCGCCGAGTTCTGGTGGTGGCTCTTCATGCGTCTGTCCGGGCTGGTCCTGCTGGTCCTGGCCGTCGGACACGTGCTGATCATGCACGTGCTCGAGGAGGGCGTGGACCGCGTGGACTTCGGGTTCGTGGCCCTTCGATGGAACAGCGTGTTCTGGAAGACGTGGGACTGGCTGATGCTTTCGCTCGCGCTGGTCCACGGGGTCAACGGGCTGCGCGTGATCATCCTCGACTACGTCCGCCGGCCGGGCGTCCGGGCGAGCATCACCTGGTTCTTCAACATCCTCGGCGTGATCCTGTTCGGGATCGGAACCTACGTCGTCGTGAGCTTCGACTGCTCGAAGTGGCCTGGGGCCGGCTGCTGAGCTCGCCGACATGACGAGCACCCACTCGTACGACGCGCTGATCGTGGGCGCCGGCGGAGCCGGCCTGCGCGCCGCGATCGAGGCGGCCGACGCGGGGCTCGACGTCGCGGTGATCTCGAAGCTCTACCCGACCCGCTCGCACACCGGAGCGGCGCAGGGGGGCATGTGCGCGGCCCTCGGCAACGTCGAGGAGGACAACCCCGAGTGGCACACGTTCGACACCGTGAAGGGCGGCGACTACCTGGTGGACCAGCCCGCCGCCGAGATCATGTGCCGCGAGGCCGTCGACGCGGTGATCGAGCTCGAGCGCTGGGGGCTGCCGTTCAACCGCACCCCCGACGGGCGGATCGACCAGCGTCGGTTCGGGGGGCACACCCGCAACCACGGCGAGGCCCCCGTCCGGCGCGCCTGCTACTCGGCGGACCGCACCGGCCACATGATCCTGCAGACGCTGTACCAGCAGTGCATCAAGCGGAACGTCCGGTTCTTCAACGAGTTCTACGTGCTGGACCTGCTCCGCGACGAAGACGGCCGGCACGCGGGCGTCGTCGCGTACGAGCTGGCGAACGGCGAGCTCCATGTGTTCCGGTCGAAGGCGGCGCTGTTCGCCACGGGCGGGTTCGGGCGGATCTTCAAGGTCTCCTCGAACGCCCACGCCCTGACCGGCGACGGCCCCGCGGTCGCCTACCGGCGCGGCATCCCCCTCGAGGACATGGAGATGTTCCAGATTCACCCCACGGGCATCTACAAGATGGGGATCCTGATCTCCGAGGCCGTCCGGGGCGAGGGAGGGATCCTGATCAACTCGGAGGGCGAGCGGTTCATGGAGCGCTACGCGCCGACGATCAAGGACCTCGCGCCGCGAGACATGGTCTCCCGGGCGATCTACCAGGAGATCAAGGAGGGCCGCGGGATCGAGGGGAAGGACTACGTCTTCCTGGACGTCCGCCACCTGGACCCCGAGGTGATCGAGACGAAGATCCCGGACGTGACCGAGTTCGCCCGGATCTACCTGGGCGTCGAGCCGCTCACCGAGCCGGTTCCCATCCAGCCCACCGCCCACTACGCCATGGGGGGCATCCCCACGAACGTCGACGGCCAGGTCGTCGTCGGTCCCGAGGAGACCCCGGTCCCGGGGCTCTACGCGGCCGGAGAGTGCGCGTGTGTCAGCGTCCACGGCGCGAACCGCCTGGGGACCAACTCGCTGCTGGACATCCTGGTGTTCGGCCGCCGCGGCGGGTCGCACATGGCGGAGTACGCGGCATCGGCCAGCCTGGCGGACACCGGCCCGGAGCCCGAGAAGCCGGTGGCCGATCAGCTGCACCGGCTGCTGTACGACACGGGCACCGCGAACGCCGCCGACATCCGGGCCGAGCTGCAGGAGGAGATGTTCGACCTCGCCGGCGTGGTCCGCACCGAGGAGGGCCTGCGCAAGATGCAGGGCATCCTGAAGGGCCTCCGCGAGCGCTACGACCGCGTCGTGGTCATGGACAAGGGCCGCGTGTACAACACCGACGTGATGGAGACGGTGGAGCTCGGGTTCCTGCTCGACTGCGCCGACACCCTGGTCGCCGCCGCGCTCGCTCGCGACGAGAGCCGGGGCGGCCACTACCGCGAGGACCACCCGCTGCGCGACGACGCGAACTGGCTCAAGCACTCGCTGGCGTACCGCGAGGAGGACGGCTCGGTGCGGCTGGAGTACAAGCCGGTGAAGATGGGCCCCTACATCCCGATGGAACGGAAATACTGATGGCCGAGGATCCGCAGGTCCAGGTCCGCGAGGGCGCGCCGCGCGAACCCGCGGGCGAGCAGCCCCTCGCCGCGACGAGCGCGCACGACAAGATCGAGCTGCTGGTCAAGATCAAGCGCTTCAACCCCGAGGTCCAGCCCGATCCGTGGTGGAGCGAGCACGTCGTCGAGGTGGACCCCCTCGACCGCCTGCTCGACGCGCTTCACGAGGTGAAGTGGCACTTCGACGGCACGCTGGCCCTGCGCCGCTCGTGCGCCCACGGGATCTGTGGGTCCGACGCCATGCTCATCAACGGCAAGAACGCGCTGGCGTGCAAGGTCCTGGTCAAGGACGTGGCGCCGAAGGTGACGATCGAGCCGATCCGGGGGCTCCCCGTGCTGAAGGACCTCATCGTCGACATGGAGCCGTTCTTCGACGGCTACAAGGCCGTGCTCCCGTTCCTGATCAACGACGAGCCAGCCCCGGACGGACGCGAACGCCTCCAGTCGCCGCATGAGCGCGAGCGATTCGAGGACACCACGAAGTGCATCCTGTGTGCGGCCTGCACCACGTCGTGCCCGATCTTCTGGGGCGACGGGCAGTACATCGGGCCGGCGGCGATCGTGAACGCCCACCGGTTCATCTACGACTCGCGGGACCGCGGCGCGAAGGAGCGCCTGGCGATCCTCGGCAAGAAGTCCGGTGTCTTCCGGTGCCGGACCACGTTCAACTGCACCGAGGCCTGCCCGCGCGGCATCAAGGTCACGAAGGCCATCCAGGAGGTCAAGCGCTCGGTCATGTTCGACCTCTGAGCGCGTGGCCCATCGCGTAACCCTCATCCCCGGCGACGGGATCGGCCCCGAGGTCAGCGAGGCGACTCGGCGCGTGCTCGAGGCGACCGGCGTCGAGTTCGACTGGGACGTGCAGCGCGCCGGCGCCGAGGTCATGGAGGCCGAGGGCACGCCGCTGCCCGAGCGGGTCCTGGACTCCATCCGCGCGTCGCGCACCGCGCTCAAGGGGCCGATCACCACGCCGGTGGGGACGGGGTTCCGAAGCGTGAACGTGGCCCTGCGCCAGGAGCTCGATCTGTTCGCGGCGGTCCGGCCCTCGGTCACCTGGCCCGGCCTCGAGACGCGCCATCCGCACGTGGACATCGTCGTCATCCGCGAGAACACCGAGGACCTCTATGCCGGGATCGAGTTCGAGATGGGCAGCGAATCGATGCAGCGGCTGCGCGAGAAGATCCGCGAGCTCACGGACTACGAGCTCGCGGAGGACGTCGGGGTGACGATCAAGCCGATCTCGGTGAGCGGGACGCGGCGGATCGTTCGGTTCGCGTTCGACTACGTGCGCCGGCACGGCCGCGCCAGGATCACCGTCGGACACAAGGCCAACATCATGAAGTTCTCCGACGGCGTGTTCTTGTTCGCGTCGGCCGGCGAGGCGGTGTTCCACCCGGAGGTCAGCTTCGAGGAGCTGCAGGTGGACGAGCTCGCCATGCGCCTCGCCTGGCAGCCGGAAGAGATGGACGTGCTGCTCCTGCCGAACCTGTACGGCGACATCATCAGCGACCTGTGCGCGGGCCTGGTCGGCGGGCTGGGACTGGCCTCAGGCGCCAACCTCGGGTGGGAGTACGCGGTGTTCGAGCCGGTCCACGGGAGCGCGCCGGACATCGCGGGGAAGGGCGTGGCAAACCCGATCGCGATGATCCTGTCGGCGGCGATGATGCTGAGTCACCTCCGCCAGCCCACGGCCGCGGCGCGCATCGAGCGTGCCGTCCGCGACCTCCTGGAGGCGGGTTCGGTTCTCACCCGGGACATGGGTGGGACGGCGGGAACCATGGATGTCGCCGAGGACCTGGCGCGCCGCCTTCGAAGCTAGTCGTCTTCCTCCGGAGCCCGACCGGGCTCCTCAACGACCGTCTGTCAACAGCCGGGTTGGCCCGGATGCCCGCAACAGAGCAGCCGATGGTGCCAGCGGCTGATGAACAGGTTCCGGGCCGCGAGGGCCAGCTTCTTTCCGGTGGGCGCGGCGTACTCGTTCCAGTTGGTGATGTACGCGCCGTAGGAGCCGCGATCGCGCTTCTCGTGGTCGTGCTGGTGATCGTGGCGCTCGTGGTCGTGGTGCTCGTGGTCGTCGTCGCGGCGCTTCTTTCGGGCCATCAGTCCCCTTCCGGGAGGCGGAGCGCTTCGGGCAGCAGGTCGTCGCGGCGCCACGGCCGGGCCGCGTGCGCGTAGAAGTCTCCCCCATCCGCGTCGTTCACGACCCAGGCGGGCAGATCGTCGAGCTCGATCTCCCGGATCGACTCCGTCGCCAGGTCTTCGTAGGCGATCACCCGCTGGCCGACGACGCGCCGCGCGGCGAGTGCCCCGCCGCCGCCCAGCGCGGCCAGGTAGACCGCCACGTGCGTACGGAGCGACTCGGCCACCGCCGGCCCGCGCCCGCCCTTGCCGACGATCGCCTTCAGGCCGTGGTCGAGCAACGCCGGGGTGTAGCGATCCATCCGCGAGGCCGTCGTGGGGCCGGCCGAGCCGATGACGTTGCCCGGGCGCTCCGGGGTGGGGCCGACGTAATAGAGGATCTGTCCCGCCGGATCGAACGGCAGCCCGCGGCCGGCCTCGAGGTCCTCGAGCATCCGCTTGTGGGCCGCGTCCCGCGCCGCGTACACCACGCCGGAGAGCAGCGCGACGTCACCGGCGTGGAGCTCTCGCACGTCCTGGTCGGACAACGGCGCCTGCACGCGGACCCGGCCGTCCTCGAGGCGGTCGACCGGCATCAGATGACCCGCACGCCGGTGCGGTGTGCGTGGCATTCGATGTTCACGGCCACCGGGAGCGAGGCGATGTGGGTCGGCGCGGTCTCGACGTGCACGGCGAGGACCGTCTGCGTGCCGCCCAGCGCCTCGGGGCCGAGGCCGAGCGCGTTGCACTGCTCGTACAGCCGCGCCTCCAGCTCGGCGATCCGAGGGTCGGGGTTGGGCTGTCCGACCTTGCGCATCAGCGAGCGCTTCGCGATGACGGCGCTCGTCTCGAAGTTCCCGCCGATGCCGACCCCGATGATCCCCGGCGGGCACGCGTTCGGCCCGGCATCCCGGACCGCCTGCAGCACGAACGCCACGACGCCCTCCAGACCGTCACTCGGCTTGAGCATCGCGTGGCGGCCCATGTTCTCCGAGCCCGCGCCCTTCGCGTCGACCTGGATGCGGACCCCGTCGCCGGGGACGATCCGGGTGTGGACGAACGCCGGCGTGTTGTCGCCGGTGTTGCGCCGCTCGAACAGGGGGTCGCGAACGATCGAGCCGCGGAGGTATCCGTCGCGATACCCCTCGGCCACACCCCCGTCGATCGCCTCGTACAGGTCGCCGCCGGTGACGTGGACGTCCTGCCCGAGGTCGAGGAAGACCACCGTGTACCCGGTGTCCTGGCAGTACGGGAACTCGCCCTCCGCGGCGACCGACTGGTTCTCCAGGAGTTGGTCGAGGATCTGCCGCCCCAGCGGGGACTCCTCGCGCTCCCGGGCGCGGCGCATGAGCTCGACCATCTCCTCGGGAACCGTGTAGCAGATCTCCATGCACAGCTCGCGGACGGCGCCGGCGATCGCCTCGGCCGGCACCTCCCGCACGTCGCCCATCGCCTCTCGATTCTAGGATGCGGTCATGTTCACGAAGTCCGCGCGCTTCTACGACGCGATCTACGGGAGTAAGGACTACGCCGCCGAGGCGGAACGGGTGCACGCGCTGATACAGGAGGCAAACCCGGGAGCAGTCACACTGCTTGACGTCGCCTGCGGGACCGGCAAGCACCTCGAACACCTCAAAGGCCGCTACGAGACGGCCGGCGTCGACCTCGACACGGAGTTGCTTACCATCGCCTCCGAACGCCTCCCGGGCGTGCCACTGCATGCGGGGGACATGCTCGACTTCGACCTCGGACGCACGTTCGACGCGGTGACGTGCCTCTTCTCCTCGATCGGCTACATGCGCACAACCGATCAGCTGAACGCGGCCGCCGCGAACCTCGTCCGCCACGCCTCGGCCGGTGGCGTGGTGATCGTGGAACCTTGGATCTACCTCGACGACTACCTGTACGACGGCGTGTACGCAACGTTCGTCGACCAACCCGACCTGAAGATCGCACGGGTGAACAACGCAGGCCCGCGCGGCGAGTGCGTGCTGGAATTCCACTATCTGGTCGGGACGCCCGAGTCCGTCGAGCGGTTTACCGAGCGTCACGAGTTGGGCCTGTTCACCCCCGAGCAGTACGTCGACGCGATGGAGCGCGCCGGACTCGAGGTCCGTCACCACCCCGACGGACTCATGGGACGTGGCCTGTATGTGGGGGTGAAGCCTTCGTGAACCTGCCCGACGGCTACACCACCCGGCCGGTCACCACCGGCGATCGCGGCGCGATCGTGGAGGTGATGGCGGCGTCCGACCGCTCCCTCATCGGCGAGGTCGACTACCACGAGGAGGACCTCGCCGACGAGTGGGGGCGGCCGCGGTTCGAGCTGGAGACGGACCCCGTGCTGGTGATCGGCCCCGACGGGACCGTGGCCGGGTACGCGTACGTGTGGGAGTCCGAGCCTGGGGCGAAGGTCGTCGGCTGGGCCGCGCCGCATCCCGACCACGCCCACCTGTACGGCTACCTCCTCGGGCGCATCGAGGCCCGCGCGCGCGAGCGGCTGGCCGAGGCCGGGGGCGAGCGCACCCTTCGCGTCGCGATCTACGAGTCCGAGCGCGAGGGGGCGGCCCTGCTTCGGGAGGCGGGCCTGGCGCCGGTTCGCTACTTCTGGCGGATGGCCATCGACCTCACGGGGGACGAGTCCGAGCCCGAGCCGCCGCACGGCATCCGGCTTCGGGCCTTCCATCCGGCCGTGGACGGACACGCCGCGCACGCCGCGCTCGTGGAGGCGTTCGTGGACCACTGGGGAACGCCGGTGGCGCCGTTCGAGGAGTGGTCGCAGGACTTCCTGAGGGGCGCGGAGTTCGACCCCAGCCTGTGGGTGATCGCGGAGGACGACGGCACGGTCGCGGGGGTGCTCGCCGCCCGCATGACCGGCGACCGAGGCTGGATCGCCGAGCTCGGCGTACGGCCGGCCTGGCGAGGCCGTGGGCTGGGCGCCGCCCTGCTCCGGACCTCCTTCGCGCGGTTCGCCTCCAGGGGCGCGCCGGAAGCCGTCCTGTCGGTCGACTCGGAGAACACCACCGGCGCCACGCGGCTGTACGAGCGCGTCGGGATGCGCTCGAAGTTCCGGTTCGACTTCTACGAGAAGCGGCTCGAGCCGTGAGGGAGGAAGGGCACACGGAGACGAACGAGCCGTCTGGGATCGAACGCATCGCCGTGGTCCTGGGGTTCCTCCTGCTGCTGGCCGGCGGGGCGCTGGTGGTCGTCAGCGGATTGATCATGCCGGTCTACGGCGTCGCGGTCGTGGCCCTCCTGTGGATCGTGGCCGTGGCGGTAGCCATCCGCGGCCGGGCACGCCCGGCCCTAGTCCTGATGACACCGTTCGCGTTCCTGGGCGTCTGGCTGCTGGTGGCCTGGCTCGGGGACGTCCTCCTGGACTGGACCGCCTAGGCGTCCAGCGCGGCGATCCGGTTGCGGAGCCGTTCGATCGAGGGAAGGACCCCCTTGCGGTCGTAACGATCCAGCGCGTCCCCATAGGTCCGTCGCGCCTCGTCGAGCCGCCCCGCCGCCGCGAGGACGCGCCCCCTCGCCTCCAGGGCATCCCCCTGCCAGGCCACGTAGTCGGTCGTCTCGTTGATGGCGACCGACTCGTCCGCGAGGGCCAGCGCGCCGTCGTGGTCGCCGCGGTGCGCGAGCACGAGCGCGCGAGCCTGGCGCCACACCGCCTGGGACGCGAAGTCGTCCTCGGCCGCCATGGTGCGGCTGCGCTCCGCGAACTCGTCGGCCTCGTCGTAGCGCTCCAGGTCGCACAGGACCTCGGCCAGGCGGCCGCAAACCGTCGAGTTGAATCCGGTCTCCCCGATCGTCTCGAAGGCCTCGTGGGACGCGCGGAAGATTCGCTCCGCGGCCTCGAACTCGCCGGCGAGCCGTTCGGTCTCCGCCACGATCTGGTTCGACAGGACATCTCGCATCGGGGTCCCGAGCTCGGCGAAGAGCTCGCTCGAGCGACGTGCTGCTGCTCGAGCCTCGTCGAAGCGGCCGGCCATCCCGAGCAACCCGCACATCGTCTTCTGGATCCGGGCCTCGGCCCCGACGCTCGGGCCGACGTTCGCTGCGGCGCGCTCGAGCGCCTCGAAGGCCTCCTCGACCGGCTGGGGGCCGAAGTACAGCGCGCCGGAGGCCTCGTTCACCAGCGCCCGTCGAGACCGCGGCGGGATGCGGCCGCGCTCGAGCAGGCCGGTTGCCATCTCCAGCGATCGCGCGGACCGTCCGAGGAAGAACCAGAGCCGCGCCTCCAGGATGAGCGCGCGATCCCGGCCCTCCTCGTCCCCGAGCGAGTCCAGCTCGGCACGGGCCGCCTCCGCCTCACGCAGTGCGCGGGCCACCGTGAAGGTGGGATCGAGCTGGCCCATCGCGTTGATGCGAACCAGAGCGGCGCGAAGGGCGAGCCGGCGATCGTCGATCGCCTCGGCCGCCCCAGTCGCGGCCTCCGCCGCCTCCTTCGCACGTCGGAAGTCGAGAAGGTCGTCGAGCACCTCGCTGAGCAGGACCAGCGCGCGGGCGCGTCCTTCTCCCTCCACGAGGTCCGCCGCACGCTCCAGGAAGGCGAGGGCCGAGGGTTGGTCGTCACGCTCGGCCGCCCTGAGGCCACAGGCATGCAGATGCTCGCTGGCTCGGCGAGCGAGCTCGCGCGTGCCCTCGTCGACAGCCCCGAGCTCGGCCCGGTACCGGTACGCCTGCTCGAGGTGATGACCGAGGATCTCCTCGTATTCGGCGAGCCGCTCGCCGGCGGCGCCGGTGAGCCACTCCGCGAACCGCTCGTGGAGGTTGGCACGCTGCTCCTTCGGCATCGCCTGGTAGGCGGCGTCGCGGATCAGCAGGTGCCGGAAGCGGAACGCGTCCTCGCCGGCGAACTCGGGCCGGTCCGGCCGGATCAGCTCCTTGCGGGCCAGCGCCAGGAGCCGCGACCGAACGTTTGGCCGGGCGCCCTCGGAGCTGAGCGTGGTCACGGCGCCCGCGTGGAAGACCTTGCCCTCCACGGCTCCCCGCTCGATCACGGCTCGTTCCTCGGAATCCAGGCGATCGAGGCGTGCCGCGAGCAGGAGGTGGATCGTCGGCGGGACGGTCACGTTCTCCAGGTCCTCGACGGATCGCCACGCCCCCTCCTCGAACCGGAGCAGCCCGTCGTCGATGAGCATCGCCAGCATCTCCTCGACGAACAGGGGGTTGCCCTCGGCGGCCTCGAGGATCCGCGCCCGCGCCGCTTCGGGGATCTCGGCGCGCCCCAGCAGGTTGTCCACCAGCTGGGACGCCTCGTCGCCCGGGAGCGGCTCGAGGAGGATGGACGTCGCGTTCATCTTCCCGCCGCCCCAGCCGGGGCGGACCTCGAGCAGCTCCTGCCGGGCGATGCACACCAGCAGCACCGCGGCATCCCGCGTCCAGTCGGCGAGGTGCTCGATCAGATCCAGGAACGTCGGCTCGGCCCAGTGGATGTCGTCGAAGACGACCACCAGCGGCCGCTCGGCGGCGACATGCTCGAGAAGCTTCCGCACTCCCCAGAATGCGTCCTCGGTGGCGCCGGGCTCCGCCCACCCGAACAGCCCGGCCACGAGGCCCGCGATCCGGTCGCCATCCGGCGCGCCGGCGAGCAGCACATCGAGCCGGTCCCGGGCCGCGGCGGCGGTGTCCTCCTCGGCGATCCCGGCCGCCTGGTGGATCACCTCGGCCAGTGGGTAGAACGTGATGCCCTCGCCATAGGACAAGCACCGGCCGCGCAGGATCGTCGCGGAGCCCGCCGATCCGCGCAGGAACTCCGCGACGAGCCGGGACTTGCCGACGCCGGCCGGGCCCATGACGGTGAACAGCTGCGAGGTGCGATCCGTGACGGCCCGCTCGAGAGCCCGCTCGAGCAGATCGAGCTCCTTGCCCCGGCCGACCATCGGCGAGTCCAGGTGTCGTTCGTGTCCCGCCGTGTCGGCGTACACCGTCAACAACCGGACGGCGGGTACCGGGTCGCTCCTTCCCCTTGAGGTCGAGGGGGTCGACGGGCTCGACTCCCACGGCGTCCTTGACGAGCCGGTGGGTCGGACTCTCCGAGGAGGATCTCGCCCGGCGCTCGGCCGCCTGCTCCAGGCGGGCCGCCACGTTGACGGCGTCACCCGTGACCAGGCGCTGCCCGGCCGAGGGGTCGCCGGCCACGACCTCGCCCGTGTTCACGCCGATCCGGGCCGCCAGCCCCGTCCCGTGCTCGCGCTCCAGGTCGACGTTCAGCCCCGTCAGCGCGCCACGCATCTCGTCCGCGGCTCGAACCGCGCGGAGCGCGTCGTCCTCGTGGAGCTGCGGGATGCCGAACACGGCCATCACCGCGTCGCCGATGAACTTCTCGACGGTGCCACCGTGGCGCTCGATCACGGCGGCCATCTCGTCGAAGAAGCGGCCCATCACGCGGCGGAGGGTCTCTGGGTCCAGCTTCTCGCCCAGGGCCGTCGAGCCGGTCACATCGGCGAACACCACCGTCACGACCTTGCGGACGTCGCCCGCCGGGGCGGGGTTCTCCTCGGCGAGCGGCGACGCACACTGGAGGCAGAAGCGGGCCCGGGCCGGATTCTCCTCGCCGCAGTTCGGACACCGTTTCACGAACGCATCCTAGGCACGCCCGGACAGGCCCGGACGCTCGCCGGGGGGCACCAGCACGCAGTGAGTGCCCCGGTAGATCGTGGCCATGCACTCGTTGCCGTGGACGCACCGCGACTCGCTCGGAGCCCGCGGTCGCAACCGGTTGATCAGATCCGGCTCGCGCAGCAGCGCCCGGGCCATCGCCACGAACTGGAAGCCCTCGGCCATCGCGTCCCGGATCGTCTCCGGCCGGGTGATCCCCCCGAGCAGGATCAAGGGCAGGTTCACTGCGGCGCGAACCCGGCGAGCCTGCGGCAGGAAGAAGCCCTCCTCGAAGGCGTAGTTCGGCATGAACCGCCGGCCAACGATGCGCATCCCCGTCCGCGCCGGCTGAGGCATGACCGCGGCGAGCTCCCGGATCGGCGCCCGGCCGCGGAACAGGTACATCGGGTTGCGGAACGACCCGCCGCCGGTGAGCTCGAGCGCGTCGAGGGCTCCGTCGGCCTCGAGGATGCCGGGCGATGCCGATCGCCTCCTCCACACCCAGGCCTCCCCGCACCCCGTCGTCCATGTTGAGCTTCGCCGTCACGGCCATCCCGGGACCGGCACGCCTCCCGGGCGGCCCGCGCGACCTCCCGCGAGAACCGGGCGCGGTTCTCCACGCTCCCGCCCCATCGGTCCTTCCGCTGGTTCCACCGAGGGCTGTGGAAGGCGCTCAGCAGGTAGTGATGGCCCAGGTGGAGCTCGATGGCGTCGAACCCCGCCCGAGCGACCAGGCCGGCGGCCGGCCGAAGTCGGCGACACCCGCCGGATGTCGGCCTCGGTCGCCGGCCGGGTCGACGTCATTGCGACCGGGCGAACATCGGCGAGGGCCAGCCCTCGCGCGCCGGCGGCGGCCGCGACCGGCCCGGCGTGGCCGAGCTGGAGGCGGCCGCGGCGCCCTCTTCGTGGATGGCGTCGGCCAGCGCGCGAGCCCCGGCGACCGCCTCGCCGGCCACCGAAGCTGGCTGCGCGCTCCGCGTCCGTCCGCGCGAGACCGCGCAGTACGCGACGGTCGACATCCCGACGCCGCCCGCCGCGACGCTCGATGGAACTCGCGAGACCCTCGATGACGCAGTGCCCGTCGGTCTTGCCCTCGAACGTGGCCGCCTTGATGATCGCGGTTGCGGAGCCTGACGGGACCCAGCCGATGCGGGGGCGAACGGGTTCGCGGGCGGTGCGGAGCTCACCCCTCGAGGTTCGCCAGGTCGGCGCACTTCGCGCGGATGCCCTCGGCGGCCGTCGCGCAGCGCCGCGAGCTCGTCGTCGTTGAGGTCGAGCTCCACGATCTCCTCGACCCCCCCGCGCCCGAGCTTCGCCGGCACGCCCACGTAGACGTCCGAGATCCCGTACTGCCCGGTGCGTCCACGCGCAGACGGGCAGGACGTCCTTCGTGTCGCCGGCGATCGCGTTGACCATCGCGCGTCGGCCGAGGCCGAAGGCGCGTAGTACGCGCTCCCCTTCTTGAGGTAGCCGACGATCTCGGCGCCGCCGTCGCGGGTCCGCGCGTACAGCTCCTCGAGCGTGGCCTCGTCCACCAGCTCGGTCGAGCGGCTTGCCGTCGACGGTGGCGTGGCGGGGCAGCGGGACCATCGACTCGCCGTGGCTGCCCAGCGTCATCGCCTCGACCTCGATCGGCGACGCCCCGAGCTTCTCGGCGATGAAGTACCGCAGGCGCGCCGAGTCCAGGACGCCGGCCATACCCATGACCCGCTCCTTCGGGAACCCGCTCGCCTCGGCGGCCAGGTAGGTCATCTCGTCGAGGGGGTTCGTGACCACGATGATGATCGCGTCCGGCGACCCGCCCGTCGACCTGCTCGGTCACGCCCCGGACGATGCCGGCGTTCTTGCCGAGCAGGTCCATGCGGCTCATCCCGGGCTGGCGCGGGAGGCCGGCAGTGATCACCACGACGTCGGAGCCGGCGGTGTCGGCGTAGTCGTTCGTCCCGATGATCTGCGGCTCGAACCCCTCGACCGGCGAGGACTGCTTCATGTCCAGGGCCAGCCCCTGCGGGAGGCCCTCGACGATGTCGATGAGGACCACCTCGGCCAGCCCCTTCTGGACCACCCGCATGGCCGTGGTGGCGCCCACGAACCCGCTCCCGACGACCGTCACGCGCATACCGGATCCCTTCCTCGCGATGGATGCAGGCGAATCCTACTGACGCTCCGGTCGAACAGCGGAGCGAGACGTTCGCAGTTGCAATTCCCCATCGTCCCAGTAGGATTTGCGGTTCACCGCTTCTCCCGGGAGGCACCGTGGCAGAGCAGATCCCGGGGGCGGCGCCGCGCAAGGGGGCTCGGCGACGCTCCGAGTCGCAGTGGGCGATGGGGTACTACGAGCCCCAGACGCCCGCCGAGCGCGTCAAGCGCGACCAGGACGCCCTCGACGTCTACGACCGCATCGTGACCCTTCACGCCAAGGAGGGGTTCCGGTCGATCATGCCCCAGGACCTGAACGTCCGGTACCGCTGGTACGGCCTGTACACGCAGCGCCCCGAGGAGGACGGGCTGTTCATGATGCGGATCCGGATCCCGGGCGGCGTGCTCACCGGCGACCAGGTCGAGGCCATCGGCCGCATCAGCCAGCAGTACGGCGGCGACGTGGCCGACGTCACCGATCGCCAGAACGTCCAGCTCCACAACATCACGATCGAGAGCGTCCCCGACGTGTGGGCGAAGCTGGCCGCCGTCCAGCTCACCACCCAGGAGGCCTGCGGCGACGTCCCCCGCAACATCCTGGGCTGCCCGCTGGCCGGGATCGCCGACGACGAGCTCATCGACGCGACGCCCTACGTGCTGGCCGTGAACCGGCGGATCACCGGGACCAAGGAGTTCTCGAACCTCCCTCGCAAGTTCAAGATCTCGATCTCCGGGTGCCGCGACCAGTGCGGCGTCCACGAGATCATGGACGTAGGACTCGTCGGGATCGAGCTCGACGACGGCCGGGTCGGGTTCGACCTGTGGGTCGGGGGCGGTCTCGGGCCCCAGCCGCACTTCGCGCAGCGGCTCGGCGCCTTCGTCCCTCCCGAGCGGGTCGTCGAGACCACGGTGGGGATCTGCAGCCTGTTCCGCGACTACGGCTACCGACGGTCGCGCACCCACGCCCGCCTGAAGTTCCTGATGGCCGACTGGGGACCGGAGAAGTTCCGGGAGACCCTCGAGGAGGTCTACCTGACCAGGCCCCTCGAGGACGGCCCCCCGGCTCCCGAGTCCGACACCGCGCACCGCGAGCACCTCGGCATCACCCGGCAGGCGGACGGCCGCTTCGCGGTCGGGTTCGCGCCGATGGCCGGGCGGATCAGCGGGACGCAGCTCGTCCGCGTCGCCGGCCTGGCCCGGCGCTTCGGCCGCGGCCGGATCCGCACCACGACCCAGCAGAAGATGCTCATCCTCGACGTGCCCGAGGAGGACGTCGAGCCCCTCGTGACGGCGCTCGACGACTACGGCCTCCCCGCGCGGCCCAGTGCCTTCCGCGCCTCGACCATGGCCTGCACCGGCATCGAGTTCTGCAAGCTGGCCGTGGTCGACACCAAGGCACGTGCCAAGTGGCTCATCGACGAGCTCGACCGGTTGCTGCCGGGGATCCACGACCGCGTTCGCATCAACCTGAACGGCTGCCCCAACTCGTGCGCGCGCTACCAGCTCGCCGACATCGGCCTGATGGGCTCCCTCGTCCAGTCGAAGGAGGGCGAGCGCATCGAGGGGTTCCAGGTCCACCTGGGCGGGAAGCTCGGGGGCGAGCACCAGTTCGGCACGAAGGTCAAGGGGCTGCGCGTGGCCGGCCAGGACCTGCCCAGGTTCGTCTCCGGCCTGGTCGGCACGTGGCTGGAGCATCGGGACGAGGGCCAGGATTTCTCCTCGTGGATCAACGGACTGGAGATGCCCGAGCGCGAGTCCGTGGTCGCCGCCGCCCGTGGCTGAGGGCACCGGCCGGGCTCAGCCGTTCAACTGCCCGTACTGCGGCGAGGAGGAGCTGCGGCCGGACGAGGAGGAGCGCCAGTACGTCTGCCTCGCCTGCAACCGACGGTTCGAGCTCAAGTTCCTCGGCCTGGCGAAGTAGCCGTCTAGACTGACCCGCTCTCGCGCCCCGAAGGAGGCCCCGATGCGACGTGTTCTCCCGCTCGTCCTGATGCTCTCGCTGACCCTCGCCGCCTGCGGCGGAGGCGGCGGTGACGACCCCTCGCCCACCGCGGCCGGCCCACGGACGTTCGCGACCGGCGCCGACCTGGTGGCGGCCCTGGAGGGGGGCGGCGTGTCCTGTGGCGGCGAGCTCGAGGAGCTCGGCGACTCGTTCGGCGGCACCGAGAGCGACTGCGACGCCTACAGCGTGATCATCTTCGAGGACACCGACGCGCAGGCATCCGGCCTGGCGGAGTTCACCGCCGCCGTTCCGCCCGAGGACGACCCCGGGACGCTTCTCGAGGACGCCAACTGGATCGTCTTCGCCAACGAGGCCTCCACGATCACCGAGATCCGGGCGATCATCGGCGGCACGATCCTCTAGCGAGGATCAGGACGCGGTCTGCTCCTCTTCCTCGTGCTGTTTCGGCGGATCCTGGATGAACGAGAACTTCCCGTCCGCCTCCAGGATCCCCACGCGCACCTTCGACAGGTCGTCGATCCCCTGCTCGCGGGCCTCGGCCAGGACCTCGTCGTCGGTGAGCCGCTCGATGTGCAGGGAGTCCTCGAGGATCTGACCGTCTCGAACGATGACCACCGGGGCCCCCTCGAGCACGGTGCGGGCTCGCTTGAACTTGTAGCTCAGGTACGACAGCAGCAGGATCCACACGCCGATCGTGCCGACGGCGAGCATGTTGCCGGTCAGCGACATGTCCTCCTGCGTCACGCCCTGCTGCACCAAGTCGCCGATCGTCACCAGCAGGATCAGCTCGAACGCGGAGAGCTGCGCGAGCTCGCGCTTCCCCATGATCCGGGTGAGCACGTACAGGAAGAAGAAGATGACGGTCGACCGGACGACGATCTCCATCAGGGCATCACCCGCATGGTGTAGCTGACCGACAGGACCGCGACGTTTCCCTCACGGAGCTCGGTGACGGCGGTCATTCCCTGCTGCACGGAGGGCCCGAGCCGCGCATCGAACTCGAACGTGAACGTCTCACCCGGCGGCGGGTCGAACTCCCACACGACCATGTCGCCGTCGACGTACTCTGCCGAGGGCGCCGGGTTGCGGCCGTTCTCGTCGAACATGCTGAGCCAGGCCAGGCTCGTGGCGATCGTGACCGGCGAGTCGCCGAACCCACCCTCCTGGCTGACCCGGAACCCCCACGGGCTCTCCAGCCCGGGACGGGTCACCTTCGGGTACTGGACTTCGAGCGTGATCCCTCCGCCACTGGCCGACACGGAGTCGCTGCGGACGCCGAGGAAGCCGAGGGCCCCCGTACCCACGAACAACACGAGGATCGTGACCCCGATGCGCCGCGCGAGCCGCGCCTGCTTCAGCCTGGCGGGCGGCGGCGCCTCGGGAATCGTCGACATGCTCTGCTTCGCCACGAACGATGCATACCGAACGCGACCCGCAGCTAAACGCTCGGCTTGCTGAGCTCAGGCGTTCAGCTTCTCGATGACCGCGTCGGCGACCTGGCTGGTCCCGACGGCGGTCGGGTCGTCGCGGGAGGGCTTCATGTCGTAGGTAACAGAGCTGCCCTCCGCGATGACCGCGGCGATCGCGGCCTCCAGCCGGTCGGCTGCGTCGTCCTCCTCGAGGTGGCGGAGCATCAGGACGCCCGAGAGCATCATCGCCATGGGGTTGACCTTGTTCAGGCCCTTGTACTTCGGGGCGCTGCCGTGGGTGGCCTCGAACACCGCGACGTCGTCGCCGATGTTCGCGCCGGGCGCGACGCCCAGGCCGCCGATGAGCCCCGCGCAGAGGTCGCTGATGATGTCGCCGTAGAGGTTCGGAAGGACCAGGACGTCGTACTCCTCGGGCCGGCCGACCAGCTGCATCGACAGGTTGTCGACGATCCGGTCCTCGAACTCGACGTCGGAGTACTCCTTCGCGACCTCGGACGCGGTCTGCAGGAACAGCCCGTCGGAGAACTTCATGATGTTGGCCTTGTGCACGGCCGTGACCTTCTTGCGGCCGTACTTGCGGGCGTAGTCGAAGGCGAACTTGGTGATCCGCCGCGTCCCCGTCACGCTGATCGGCTTGATCGAGATGCCGCTGTCCTCCCGGATCTCCTTGCCGGAGAGCTCCTTCAGGAACTCGATGAGCTTCTGGGTCTCCTCGAGTCCCTGCTCGAACTCGATACCGGCGTAGAGGTCCTCGGTGTTCTCCCGGACGATCACGACGTCGACGTCCTCATATCGCGAGCGCACGCCCGTGTAGTGCTTGCACGGTCGCAGGCAGGCGTACAGGTCGAGCTCCTTGCGAAGTGCCACGTTCACGCTGCGGAACCCGGTCCCTACCGGGGTCGTGATCGGGCCCTTGATCGCGACGCCGTTCGCGCGGATCGACTCCAGCACCGGCTCGGGCAGCGGCGTGCCGAATGTGTCCATCACGTCGGCGCCGGCCTCCTGCACGTCCCAGTCGAATTCGACGCCCGTCGCCTCGAGCACGCGACGCGTCGCCTCTGAGAGCTCCGGCCCGACGCCGTCGCCGGGGATGAACGTCACTCGGTACGCCACGAGGCTGACCTCCCGTTTGGGTTGGGGTTGGCGCCCTCTGAAGGGCGGCGGCTATTCTGCCACGGTCATGAGCGAGAAGGGTCTGGCGGACGTCGTCGCGGCAGAGACCTCCGTCAGCGACATCGACGGGGTCAAGGGCAAGCTCTGGTACGTCGGCTACGACATCGACGACCTGGCCGAGAGCTCGACCTTCGAGGAGACCGTCTTCCTGCTCCACAATCGCCGTCTCCCGACCCAGGACGAGCTCGACGAGATCACCGAGGCGCTCGTGAACGACCGCGAGATGACGCCGTTCGGGCTCAGGCTGATGGAGACGCTCGCCGCCCAGAGCTCCCCGATGTCGATGGTGCGGACGTCGATCTCGGCCGCGTCGGCGCACGACCCCGACGGCTGGGACACCTCACCCGAGGCGAACTACCGCAAGGCCCTGCGCCTGACCGCGCGCCTGCCCACCCGCATCGCGAGCTACCACCGGATGCGCACGAACCACGACATCGTGCCGCCCAACCCGAAGCTGCCCCACGCCGCCAACTTCCTGGCGATGCTGCTGGGCGAGGAGCCGGACCAGGACGCCGCCCGCGCGCTCGACGTCTGCCTGATCCTGCACGCCGACCACACGATGAACGCCTCGACGTTCGCGGCGCGGGTGTGCGCGTCGACGCTGGCCGACATCCATTCCTCCTCGACCGCGGCGGTGGCGGCGCTCAAGGGGCCGCTGCACGGCGGGGCCAACGAGCAGGTGATGAAGATGCTCGAGGAGATCGACGACCCCGAGAAGGCCGAGGACTACATCTCCCAGAAGCTCGGCCAGAAGGGCGCCCGGATCATGGGGTTCGGCCACCGCGTCTACAAGACCGAGGACCCGCGGGCGACGCACCTGCGGCGGCTGGCCCGATCGCTCGGCGCGAGCGCGGGCGACACCCGCTGGTTCGAGATCTCCGAGCGCATCGAGAAGGCCGTCATGGATCAGAAGGGCCTGTACCCGAACGTCGACTTCTACGCGGCGAGCGTGTACCGCTCGCTGGGGATCCCCACCGACCTGTTCACGCCGGTGTTCGCGGCGAGCCGGATCGCCGGGTGGACGGCCCACATCCGCGAGCAGTACGCCGACAACCGGCTCATCCGGCCCGACTCCGAGTACATCGGCCCGACGGACCAGACCTACGTCCCGGTCGAGGAGCGTGAGGCATGAAGGTCTCCGAGGTCATGACCGAGGCCGCCGTCACCGACCGGGCCGACGAGACCCTGCTGCAGGCGGCCAAGCGGATGTGGGAGCAGCAGACCGGCTCGATCCTTCTGGTGGAGGGCGAGCACCTCCAGGGCATCCTCACGGAGCGCGACGTGCTGCGCGCGGTGGCGGAGGGCCTGGATCTGTCCACGCCGGTCTCGGAGGTCATGTCCAGGGACCTCGTCACCGTGGACCCCTCGACGAGCCTGCACGACGCGGCCCGGATCATGGCCGACCGCTGGATCCGCCACCTCCCCGTCCTGGACGGGGACAAGCTCGTCGGGGTCGTGTCTCAGCGCGACCTATCGGGCCTCCTGGCGGGGGCGCTGAACGAGCCCGAGGCCCTCGAACAGCTCCTGGGGAAGACCCCCCTCACCCGCGACCGCCGCCTGGAACGCATCGAGGCCGGCACCTGGGACTGAGCCTCAGGCCGGCCGGGGAAGGAGCCCGGCGTCCTCGATCACGCGCCGGACGCCCTCCTCGTGACCGATGCCCATGACGTGGAGGCCGCGGATTCCCTCGATCCGGCGCAGACCGTCGATCACCTCCACCGTGAGGCGCACCCCCTCCGCCTGCGCGTCCGGACCCGCCGCTTCCATCCGCGAGACCAGCGCGTCGGGGACGACGACACCGGGCAGGTGCTCGCGCATGAACCGCAGGGTTGCGGCGGTTCGCGGCGGAGCGACACCGACCAGTACGAACATCCGCTCGAGCAGGCCGCGCGTCCGCACGGCCTCGGCCCACTCCCCCATCGCGTCGGCGTCGTAGACGATCTGGGTCTGGACGAAGTCGGCGCCCGCGTCGGCCTTGCGCTCCAGCCGCGACGGGTCGTAGCCGGAGACCAGGGGCACCTCCACGGCGCCGACGAAGTACCGAGGTGCCGGATCGAGCATCTGTCCCGAGAGCAGCCGCCGCTCGTCGCGCAGCCGCACCGCGAGCTCGATCAAGCCGAACACGTCGAGGTCGAAGACCGGCGTCGCCTCCGGGTGATCGCCGAGACCGGACGGGTCGCCGGTCATACACAGGACGTTGCGCGCGCCGAGCGCCCACGCGCCGAGGAGATCGCTGGTGAGCCCCAGGCGGTTCCGGTCGCGGCAGGTCAGCTGCAGGATCGGCTCGAGGCCCACGGCCGACACGAGTCCGGCGCCGGCCACCGGCGACATGTGGACGGCGGCCGTCGGGTTGTCGGTGACGTTCACGGCGTCGGCGTAGCCGGACAGCTGCGCGGCCTGGGCGGTCACCGGCGCGGGATCGGCCGAGCGAGGCGGGACCACCTCCGCCGTCACGCAGAAGGTTCCGTCGTGCAGCAGGCGCTCGAGCCGGCTCTCCGAGCGGAGCGTCACGCGCCGCGAGCCGCCGCCCGCTCGGCGGCGGTCGCCGTGTTGTGCAGCAGCATCGCCACCGTGAGGGGCCCGACGCCGCCGGGCACCGGCGTGATCGCCCCGGCGACCTCGGCCGCGCTGTCGAAGTCCACGTCGCCGACGAGCCCGTCGTCGGTCCGGTTGATGCCGACGTCGATCACGGTCGCCCCCGCCTTGACCATCTCGCCGGTCACCGTCTTCGGCCGCCCGGTCGCGACGACCAGGATGTCGGCTCGGCGGGTGTGCTCGGCCAGGTCGCGCGTCCCCGTGTGACAGAGCGTGACGGTGGCGTTCGCCCGGGGCGACTTCTGGGCGAGCATGACCGCGAGCGGCATCCCGACGAGCGCGCCCCTCCCGACGATCACCACGTGCGAGCCGGAGATCTCCACGCCGGTGCGCACCAGCATCTCGACGATCCCCGCCGGCGTCGCCGGGGCGTACGGGGCCTCGCCGCGAACCAGGAGCCCGACCGTCGTCGGTGCGAGGGCGTCCACGTCCTTCTCGGGGTCGATCTCGAGCTGGACGGCGAGCTCGGACACCTGCGGGGGGAGCGGGAGCTGGACGATGTAGCCGGAGATCTCCGGGTCGGCGTTGAGGTCCCGGACGATGCCGACCACGCGGTCCTGGGTGGCGTCCGCCGGGACGTCGATCCTCCGCGACAGCATCCCCACCTCCGCGGCGGCCTTCTCCTTCATCCCCACGTAGATGTGCGACGCCGGGTCGTCGCCGACGAGTACGGCGGCCAGGCCCGGCACGGATCCCCGCTCGGCCAGGGCTCGCACGCGCTCGGCCACCTCGCCGCGGATCTGCGCCGCGAGGGCCTTCCCGTCGATGATCGTCGCGGCCACCCTGCCCCTCTCAGTGACGGAAGTGCCGGGTCCCGGTGAACACCATCGCGATCCCGTTCTCGTCGCAGGCCGCGACGACCTCCTCGTCGCGCACGGAGCCCCCGGGTTGGATCACCGCGGCCACGCCGGCCTGGGCCGCCCGGTCGATACCGTCGCGGAACGGGAAGAACGCGTCGCTGGCCAGCGCGGAGCCGCGGGCGCGGTCTCCCGCCTTCCGGGCGGCGATGTCCACCGAGTCGACCCGGCTCATCTGGCCGGCTCCCACGCCGAGCGTCGCCCGCCCCGACGCCAGCACGATCGCATTGGAGATCGTCCGCGCGCACACCTTCCACGCGAACCGCAGGTCGGCCCACTCGGCCTCGGTCGGCTGCCGGCTCGTCACGACCTTGAACTCCGACGGGTCCTCGGCGACGTCGTCCCGGTCCTGCACCAGGGCGCCGCCGGAGACGGGGCGAACCTCGAGGTCCCCGGCCGCCGGAGGCGCGGCCTCGATCAGCCGCAGATTCTGCTTGCCGGCGAAGACCTCCATCGCCTCGGGCGAGAACCCCGGCGCCACGACGACCTCCGTGAACACCTCGGCCACCGCCTCCGCCGTCGGCCCGTCCACCGCGTTCGGACAGCCCGACCACGCCCCCGTACGCCGAGACCGGGTCGGAGGCCAGGGCCGCGCGGTAGGCGGCGGGCAGGTCGTCCGCCTCCGCCGCGCCACAGGGGTTGTGGTGCTTGATGATCGCCACCGCCGGTCCGGTCAGGTCACCGGACAGCGTCCACGCCGCCTCGGCGTCCAGCCAGTTGTTGAACGACATCTCCTTGCCCTGCAGGACGCGAGCCCCGGAGACCAGCCCCGCCGAGAGCCCGCCGCGGTACAGCGCCCCGCGCTGGTGTGGGTTCTCCCCGTAGCGGAGATCGCTCACCTTCTCGTACGCCAGGGAGACCACCTCGGGGAGCGCACCGTCCCCGGCCGCGCCGAACCAGGAGGAGATGGCGGCGTCGTAGGCGGCGATCTCCGCGAACGCCTCCCGTGCGAGGGCCAGTCGCAGGTCGCGGCTCAGTCCTCCCTCCCGCCGGATCTCGGAGACGACCGACTCGTACCGTTCCGGCCGGACCACCACGCCGACCGACTCGAAGTTCTTCGCGGCGGCCCGCACCAGCGTGGGCCCGCCGATGTCGATCTGTTCGATGACCTCCTCGAAGTCGGCACCCGAGGCGACCGTCTCCCGGAACGGATACAGGCTCACGACGACCAGGTCGACCGCCTGGATCCGCTGCGTCTCGAGCTGCTCGAGGTGCTCGGGGTTGCGCTTGTCCGCCAGGACGCCCGCGTGGATCGCCGGGTGCAGGGTCTTCACCCGGCCGTCGAGCATCTCGGGGAACCCCGTGACGTCCGCCACGGCCGTGACCGGCACGCCGGTCTCGGACAGCAGCGCCGCCGTCGAGCCCGTCGAGACGATCTCCACCCCCAGGCTGGCCAGGGCCTGTCCGAACGCCATCAGCCCGGCCTTGTCCGCGACCGAGACGATCGCCCGGCGGACGGGGAGGACCTCGTTCATCGCGCCACCTCGTGGCCGACGGTGGCCGGCAACACCCGCACCGACCGCCCCTCGAGGACCAGCCGCTCCTCGAGCAGCAGCGCCGCGGCCTGAGGGAACAGCCGGTGCTCGACCTCCTTGATCCGCTCGTGGAGCGACGCCTCATCGTCGTCCTCGAGGATCGGCACGGCCTCCTGCAGGACGATGGGGCCGTGATCGACCTGCTCGTCCACCAGGTGGAGCGTGCAGCCCGTGACCTTCGCTCCCCACGCCAGGGCCTCACGCACCGCGTGCGCGCCCGGGAACGCGGGCAGGAGGGAGGGGTGGACGTTGAGGATTCGGTCGGGGAACGCTCGAACCACCGCGGCGTCGAGGATCCGCATGAACCCGGCCAGCAGCAGGGTGTCCACGCCCGTCTCCCGCAGCCGCTGGAGGAGGGCCTCGTCGAACTCGGGGCGCGACGCGAACGCGGTCCGGTCGACGAGCTCCGTCGGGACATCGGCCAGGCGCGCCCGGTCGAACGCGCCCGCGCCGGCCTCGTCCGAGACCACGACCGCGATCCGGGGACCGACGATGGGATCGTCCAGCAGCGCCTGCAGGTTGGAACCCGTTCCCGACGCCAGCACGGCGGCCCGAGCGCTCACGGTGGGCGACGCTACGGACGCGCGGCGGGCGCTGTCAATTCCCCGCCGTGTGACGACCTTGCCCGCGTCGCCGGGCGCTCCCTACACTGCCGAGCCATGGCGTCTCTGCCCGGCCCCCCATCCTCGCCCCCCGCCCACGGCTCCACGGGGGGGATCCTCCTGATCGCCGGCGCCGGAACCCTCGCCGTGGCGTCCCTCCTGCCCTGGTGGCGCGTGGGGCTTCCCAGCGCGACCAGGATCGGCTTCGACCTCACCACGCCGGTCCGAGGCCTGTCCGAGTGGCCGGGATGGGTCGTGCTGGCACTCGCGCTGGCGATGGGGGCCGCGGGGGTCGTGATCCTGGCCTCGCCGACGATCGATCGCCGGGGGATCGGCCGACTGGGGGGCGCCGCGGCGATCGCGGCGCTCGGCGTGCTCCTGGTCGCCGTGGCCGCGCCACGATCGATCGTCGGGGCGGGACCCCTCGACGTCCGGATCGGGGCCGGGCTGCTGATCGCGGCGGCCGGAGCCGTCGTGGGCGGCATCGGCGCCGGATGGCTCGTCCGCGAGGGCAGCCGGCCCCCGCCTCCTCCGGGACCCGCGTTCGGATGAGGAGGTCGCGATGAAACGGTGCCCGTACTGCGCCGAGGAGATCCAGGACGAGGCCATCAAGTGCCGGTACTGCGGCAGCGATCTGACGGCCGGCGCCGGGCGGGGGGCCGCCGCCCAGGGACCGGCGCCGGCGCCCGAGGCCGCGCCGGTGTTCACCCACACGGGGCAGCGCTACGTGCTCGGCTACGGCGCGGATCACTACGGGATCTGGGACCGGGCCAAGCCCGACCAGCCGACCTGGCGGTTCGAGCGCACGCCGGCGGGGTGGGAGCGGGCGTGGGGTCAGTACCGGGTGGTCGAGACGCGGGCGGTCGCGGTCCCCACCCAGCCCGGCGCGGTGCCGCCGGGAATGTACGTGGCGCAGCGGACGAACGGGATGGCCATCGCCTCGATGGTCCTGGGGATCGTGTGGATCTACTGGATCGGGTCGGTCCTCGCCCTGGTGTTCGGCTACCTGGCCCTCGGCCAGATCGACCGCTCGGGAGGCAGGGAGGACGGCCGGGGCATGGCCATCGCGGGGATCGTGCTCGGCTGGATCGGCGTGGGGGTGCTGGTCATCACGATCATCGTCGCCGCGATCGTCGCCTCGAACCCTGACTTTCCCTCCAATCCCGGTATTCCCTTCGACTGAGCAACGGACGGGATAGACTCGGCCGATCCTCGTGACCGAGCGCCCGAAAGGGGAATGTCGATGAGCCAGGTCCCACCTCCGCCCCCCGAAGCAGGCCCACCCGCCCCCGCCGGCGCCCGCCCGCCGCTGGTCACCGCAGCGGCCGTTTCGCTCTACGTCGTTGGCGGCCTGACGCTCCTCGGGGCCCTGCTGCTGCTGACCTTGAGCGGCGTCTCCTCCATGTTCACCATCATCGGCATCCTTTACATCGGCTTGGGTGGTGCCGCCATCTACGCGGGCGTCCAGGTCATGGGCGGCAGAGAACAGGGCCGGATGCTCGGACTCGTAGTCGCCGGGATCGGTGCGTTGCTTTCGCTCCTCGCGGTTACCCAAACTCCGGTGGCGATCCTCAACCTTGTCCTCTACGGCTTCATCATCTACGCGCTCGTCACCACCGCCGCCTGGTTCAAGCGCTAGGGCGGCACCCATACCGGGCTCCGGGTCCCCGCCCGGACCCGCCGTAGACTGGCCCGCGATGGACACGGCCGCGCCGATCCGTTCGCGCTGCCAGCTCCACCCCGGCTCCCCCACCATCGCGCCGTGCGACGGGTGCGGGCGGGGGTTGTGTCTGGAGTGCGCGATCCCCGTCCGGGGTCAGGTGGTGGGATCCGAATGCCTCGCGTCGGTGCTTCCCGACCCCCCGGCCCTGGCCGACCCCGCCCCCGAACCGCTCCGCCGCTCGCTCCAGGACCGGGTGGCCCTGGCGTGCCTGGGGCTCGTGGTCATCGCCTCGGCGCTGCCGTGGACCCGTTTCGGCGTGAGCTCCTCGTGGTTCGGCGCCTGGGGGATCTCGCCGTACCGTCACTCGACGCTGGTCGGCCCGATCGCGATCCTCGCGTTCCTCGCCCTGCGGTTCACCTCGCGTCCGGCCGCCGAGGCGGGCCGGCGCCTCCGATCGGCCATCGCGATCGCGGGTGGTCTGCTGGTCACCACGCTGTCGCTGCTGGCCCTCACCCGCCCGCCCGCGTTCACCCGGCCGAGCGTCGTGCCCTTCCTCGCGATCGCCGCGGGACTCGTCGCGGCGCTCTCCGGCCCCCTCGTGGCCCGGCTTCGGTCAGATCGGACGAACCCCGCTCTCGCTTGACTCGCCACAGGGCGCGGGATTGAATCGCCCGGGCAGCCGACGACGGCCGCCGGGGAATCGAAAGGAGCAAGCGGACCATGGCCCAGAGCTCAGGGTTCGATGTGTCGAAGCTCTCCACCGCGACCAAGGTCATCGGTGGCGCCACCCTGCTGTACCTGATCGTCTCCTTCTTCGCCTGGAACTGCGTCCCCGGGGTCGACATCCCGGGCGTGGGGTCAGTCGGAGGCGGATGCGCGTTCACGCTCTGGAGTGGGATCGGCGTCCTCGCCGGCCTCCTTGCGCTCGTGATCCTGGCGATGACCGTGATGCGGATCCTCGGCGTCCAGATGCCGCCGACCCTGCCCACGGGCACG
This sequence comes from uncultured Actinomycetes bacterium, assembly GCA_963742735.1. GTDB lineage: Bacteria > Actinomycetota > UBA4738 > UBA4738 > JBBDTT01 > JBBDTT01. The sequence continues at coordinate 1,337,466 of CAVUMN010000004.1, read as the reverse complement.
ATCGTGCTCGGGGCGTCACTGGGCCTGGTGGCCTTCACGCTGCTGCGCGTCCTGATCAAGCCGATCCCGGGCGTGAGCGTGGGGATCATGGCCTGGATCGGGCTCGTGCTGTCCCTCGCCGTCGCGTACGGCGGGTACATGGCCTTCCAGGAGATGAAGGCCGGACCCTCCGCGGCCGCGCCGCCGGCGCCGCCGCCCGGAGCCGCGCCTCCCCCGCCTCCGCCGAGCGGCGGGTTCACCGGCTAGGACCGGCACCACACGAAACGGGCCCGGGGGGGCGATCCCCCGGGCCCGTTCTCGTTGCGGCGCCGCTAGACGGGGGGCGGAGGGGGCTCCGGCCGGCCCCCGAAGCCGTAGGTCGCGCCCTCGGGCGCGGCCACCGCCGGGCGCTCGTTGACGCCCACCAGCCCGCCGAGCGTCCCCCCCACCAGGCCCCACAGCACCGCAAGGAGACCGGTCGTCAGGTAGTCGCCGCCGAAGTGCCCCACCCCGGCCTGGGAAATCCCCCCGATCTCGAAGCGCATCCCGACCCCGGAGAGCACGACGACCAGGAAGGCCAGGCCGGCGAACACCAGCCCCGCCAGGGCGCCGGCCGCGGCTCCCTCCCCGGCCGTCCCGGCCTGCGCCCGGCGCGCCGCGGCCCGCCCACCGAGCCACGTCGCCACCAGGGGGACCAGCAGGAACAACCAGTACGGCCACGGCGCGACCTGCGTTTCCACGATCTCTCCGCCCCCGATCCCCGGAACCCCGATTCCCGACAGCCCGGCGAGCGCCTCGGGGTTCAACCCGACGGGGAACTCGAACAGCGAGAGCAGCGTGATCGACGTGCCCTCGACGTGGAACCCGAGCGAGGAGAGCATCGATGGCGCCAGGACCAGCCCGCCCATGTTCGGCGCGAGGAACAGGGCGAACACCACCGTGGAGACCCCCGCGACGCCCCGGTCCTGCGCGAACGCGTCGGTGAAGAACTGCGGGCTGAAGGGGAAGGCGACGTCGGGATGGAGGAAGGCCACGACCTGAACCCCCACGAAGGCCAGGAGCACCGCGAACCCGACGCCGACGACGCCTCCGCGGAGCGCGCCGACCACGAACCGGTCCGTGGACGGCGCCTCCCAGCCCGCCCTCGACGCGCTGGACACGCCCCCGGCGAACCCCGCGAGGAGCCCCAGCACGAGCGGCCACACGAACGCGGCGACCACCGAGGGCGCCAGCTCGACGTTGCCGCCGGCGGTCAAGCCCGGGATCACCGGGACGGGGAGCGACATCGGGAAGGCCGCAAGGACCAGCGCGGCGACCCCGGCGATCGCGGCGTACGGCAGCGCGACCTTCGCCCCCGCAAGCCCCCGCGCCCACGCCGACCCGCCGAGGACCTGGTCCCCCAGGGCCCGCCCGGCCCGATGCAGCAGCCACACGAGCACGATGGTGCCCAGCAGCAGCGCGAAGGCGACCGTGAACGCCAGCGAGAGCCCTCCGCCGACCTGGGGCAACCCGTCGAGGCCCGAGTCCGTCAGTCCCGGAGGGCTGAACGGCGGGAACTCGGCGTGCATCCCCACGCGGTGGAAGGAGAACGTCAGCAGGCCGCCGCCCTTCATCACGTCGCCGATCCCCAGCCCATCGCTGCCGGAGACGTAGACGAGCGCCGCCAGTCCCTGGCCCATGAGGACCATGATCAGGAAGGTCAGCGCCGCGGAGCCCACGGCGCGGCCCCAGCCGGTGGTGAGGGCCTCGGCGACCTTGCTGGGCGGCGGCGGCGGCGGGGCCGGGGCGTCCTCGGGGCGCACCGTGGCGCCGTACAACGGTGGTGCCGGCGGCGTTGGAGGCGGGGGTCCCGACACCGGTGGAGAGGCCGGAGGTTCGGTGGCCGCCGGGGGAAGGACGGCTGTGTCCTCCGCCCCCGCCACGAGCGCCGTGCCGCAGTTGCCGCAGAAGCGGACCCCTTCGGCGTTGTCCTGGCCGCAGTTCGGACACCTCATCGCAACGTCCCCTCGATCAGGTCGGCGACCTCGCTCGGGTTGATCCCGACCTGGACGCCGACGGCGTTGAACGCCTCGGCCTTCGCCTGCGCGGTGCCCGACGAGCCGGTGATGATCGCGCCGGCGTGGCCCATCCGCTTGCCCGGGGGCGCCGTCCGTCCGGCCACGTAGGCGACGACCGGCTTCGTCACGTGGTCGCGGATGTACTCCGCCGCCGTCTCCTCGTCCGAGCCGCCGATCTCCCCGATCAGGGCGATGGCCGTCGTCTCCGGGTCCTCCTCGAAGGCCTTCAGCGCGTCTACGAACCCCGTGCCGATGATCGGGTCGCCCCCGATGCCGATGCACGTGGACTGCCCGATGCCCTTGCGGGTCAGCTCGTTGACCACCTGGTAGGTGAGCGTCCCCGACCGCGAGACGAGCCCGACGTTGCCCTCGGAGCAGATCTCCCAGGGGATGATCCCGACGTTGGCCTTGCCCGGGGAGATCACCCCGGGACAGTTCGGGCCGACCAGGATGTGCCCCTTGCCCCGGAGGTAGTTGTAGACCCGGGCCATGTCCATCACGGGGATGCCCTCGGTGATGCACACGATGAGGGGGACGCCGGCGTCCGCGGCCTCGAACACCGCGTCCGCCGCGAACCTCGCCGGCACGAAGATCAGCGAGGTGTTCGCGGCGGTCTCGGCCACCGCGTCGCGAACGGTGTCGAAGACCGGGATGCCGTCCACGGACTCCCCGGCCTTGCCCGGGGTCACGCCGGCGACGACCTGGGTCCCGTAGGCCTTGTTGCGCAGCGCGTGGAACGAGCCCTGGCCGCCGGTGATCCCCTGGACGACGACCCGGGTGTCCCGGTCGACGAGGGCGGCCATCAGGCGCTCGCCCCCTCGCGGGCAAGCTCCACGGCCTTCTGGGCGGCCTCGAGCATGGTCGCGGCGGGAACGATGCGCTCGTGGGCGGCCTCGGCCAGGATCGCCCGGCCCTCCTCGGCGTTCGTCCCGTCCAGCCGCACCACGATCGGGACCCGGGCCTCCATCCGCCCGAGCGCCTCCAGGATGCCCCTGGCCACCTCGTCGCACCGGGTGATGCCTCCGAAGATGTTCACGAACACCGAGCGCACGGCGGGATCGCCCAGCACGACCTCGAGCGAGGTGGCCATGACGTCCGCGCTCGCGCCGCCGCCGACGTCCAGGAAGTTCGCCGCCTTGCCCCCTGCCTGCTGGACCACGTCCAGGGTGGCCATGACCAGCCCGGCGCCGTTGCCGATGATCCCGACCTCGCCGTCGAGCTTCACGTACTGCAGGCCCTTCTCGTTCGCCTTCGCCTGGGTCGGGTCGACCGGGAAGGCCTCCCCGTAGGCGGCGAGGTCCGGGTGGCGGAAGAGCGCGTTGTCGTCGAGGGTGACCTTCGCGTCGAGGGCCATGACGGTGCCGTCCGCGAGCAGGACCAGAGGATTCAGCTCGACGAGCGTGGCGTCGGCCCCGACCAGGACGTCCCACATCTTCGCGAGGATCTCGGCGGTGCCCTTGCGAGCTTCCTCGGGGAAGTGCCCGACCAGCCATCGCGCCTGGAAGGACGTCAGGCCCAGGATCGGGTCGACGCCCGCCCGGCGCAGCGCCTCGGGCTGAGAGACCGCGATCTCCTCGATGTCCATCCCTCCGACCGAGGAGGCCATCGCCACGTACTTGCGCGACGCCCGGTCGAGCGTGATCGCCGCGTAGAACTCCTGCTTCAGGTCGGCCAGCGGCTCAACGAGCACCCGGTCCACCGGGGTCCCCTGGAAGCCCTCCGCGAACAGCCGGGCGGCGGCCTCCTCGGCCTCCTCGGGGCTCTTGGCGAGCACGATCCCGCCCCCCTTGCCGCGCTTGCCCGACTGCACCTGGACCTTGACCGCCGCCGTGCCCCCGAAGCTCTCGGCCAGGGCCCTGGCCTCCGCCGCGGTCGTGGCCACCCGACCCTGTGGGACGGGGATGCCGAACGCCGCGAACAGCTCCTTCCCCTGGTGTTCGTACAGGTCCATCTCGCTCGCTTTCTGTCTCGGGTCAGCCCGCCGGGGCCCGCTTGGCGAGGCGCTCGCGCAGCCATCCGACGATCTCGGTGGTGGGCGCCCCCGGCGTGAAGATCTGCTCGATCCCGGCCTCGCGGAGGGGGGCGATGTCCTCCTTGGGGATGATGCCGCCCCCGAACACGAGCACGTCCCCGGCGCCGCGCTCGCGCAGAAGCGCCACGACCTTCGGGAACAGCGTCATGTGGGCGCCGGAATGGATCGAGAGCCCCACGGCGTCGGCGTCCTCCTGGATCGCGGTCTCCACGATCTGCTCGGGGGTCTGGTGCAGGCCGGTGTAGATGACCTCCATTCCGGCGTCGCGAAGGGCCCGGGCGACGACCTTGGCGCCCCGGTCGTGGCCGTCCAGGCCGGGCTTGGCGACGATGATCCGCGGGGTGTCCGGCATCAGGGTCCGGACTCTATCCGAAGCCTCCCGGCGCAGGTCGCGCCGCTAGACTCGGCCCCGATGGCCGGCAAGCGCGTGCGTGTGCGGGGTCCGTGGGTGCGTGAGGGCTCGCGGATCGGGCCCCTCGGGCCGTTCCGCGGCCGCCTCGGAATCCACTGGGTGATCGCCTCGGTCGTGGTCGGGGCGATCCTGCTCGTCGCGGGCATCCTCGCCCTCAGCCGAACCGGCCTCTTCTGACACCCCGATCGGGCTGGTGTCCGGCCGAGTCCTGAATTACAATCTTGTAATTCACCCTGGTTGCGTTGGTTTCCATTTGGGTACACGCCCCCCGGCATGAGTGACAAAACCGTGCTCCGGCGGACGGCCACCGTGCTCGGCGCGGTCCGCGAGGTGTGCTGGTTCGGGATGGACGTGGCCCTGTACCCAGTGGGGTTCCTGGCCGGGTCGGCCTCCGAGCGCATGACCGAGCGGTGGCTCCGGCACCACCGCCCCCTCCCCATCGACATGGATTGCGAGGTCCGGGGGACCCCGATCCTCATGGTTCACGGGTACCTCCACAACCGCAGCGGCTTCTTCGTGATGCGCCGGGCGCTGCGCCGGGTGGGGTTCGCCCACCTCTACGACGTGAACCTGTCCGCGATCAGCCGGGACGTCCCCTCGATGGCCGCCCGGCTGGCCGAGCGCGTGGACGAGGTGCTCGCGGCGACCGGCGCGGACCGGGTGCACCTGGTCGGCCACAGCCTGGGAGGCATCGTCGCCCGGTACTACGTGCAGGTGCTCGGCGGCGCCGACCGCGTGGACACGGTGATGACCCTCGGCACCCCCCACCGGGGCACGTACGCCGCGTACGCCTTCCCGAGCCGGGTGGCGCGCCAGCTCCGGCCCGGCTCGCGCCTGCTGCGCCAGCTGAACCGCCCGGGCCGCGGCGCCGGGGTGCGGTGGGTCTCGTTCTCCTCGAACCTGGACGCGTTCACCATCCCGGCCAGCTCCGGCCGCCTGGAGGTGCCCGGCCTCGACACCGAGAACGTCGAGATCCGCGACCTGGGCCACATGTCGCTCCTGGTCTCGCCCGAGCTGATCCACGAGGTCGTCGTCCGGCTCGCCCGCCGGGAGCCCGGGAACGTGCGGCACATCGAGACGGCGCGCACGCGCCGCCGGCGGGCTCCGGCCAGCGAGAAGCCCGCCTAGGGCGCCGGAGCGCCGCGTCCACGCGCTACCCTGGACGCCGTGCGATCGACGTCGGCCCCCGTCCCCCCGCCGCGTCCTCCACTCACCGATGCGGTTCGGCCGGCGAGCGACCGTATCCCGGCGGACGGAGGCCCGACCGCGGGAGTCCTCGGGCACCGCCTCGACATCCAGGGCCTGCGCGCCGTCGCCGTGCTGCTGGTCGTGCTGGGGCACGCCGGGGTGTCGTTCCTGCAGGGCGGTTTCATCGGCGTCGACGTCTTCTTCGTGCTCTCCGGGTTCCTGATCACCCGGCTCATGCTCGAGGAGGCGGGGAGGACCTCGCGGGTCTCGCTGAGCCGGTTCTACGCGCGACGGGCCAAGCGGATCCTCCCCGCCGCCGCGCTCACGTTGATCGTCACCGCGATCGCCGCCCGCTTCCTGATGAACGTCGTACGGGCCGAGCAGGCGATCGTCGACGGCGTGTGGGCCGCCTTCTTCGCAGCGAACCTGCAGTTCGCGCGCCAGGGCGTCGACTACTTCGCCCAGGGAGATCCCGCGTCGCCCGTCCAGCACTACTGGTCGCTCGCCGTCGAGGAGCAGTTCTACCTGGCGTGGCCGGTCGTGCTCTCACTGGTCCTCGTCGGGATCGCTCTCCGCCGCGGACGCCGCGACGGCGAGGTGGACCCTGGCGGGAGCCTGAACGTCCGGCGGCTGGCGGCGGTCATCTCCGTCGCCGGCATCGCGTCGCTGGCGTGGTCCCTCTACTCCACGCCGCGGACGCCGGCGGCCGCCTACTTCTCGACGATGGCCAGGGTCTGGGAGCTCGCCCTCGGCGCCGGGCTGGCCATCGGCGCGGCGCGCTTCCTGCATCTGTCCGACCGGACCCGGGCGCTGATGGGGTGGGCCGGAGCCCTCGCCATCGTCGGCGCGGCGGTCCTGTTCTCCTCGACGACGTTGTTCCCCGGGTACGCGGCGCTGCTGCCCACGGTTGGCACCGCCATGGTCATCGCCGCGGGCATCGGCAACGAGAGGTCCCGGGGGGGCGTCGGTGGATGGCTCGGGCGCGCCCCGCTTCGCTACGTCGGCGACCGCTCGTACGCCTTCTATCTGTGGCACTGGCCGGCGCTGACCATCGCCGCCTTCGCCGTCGGCCGCGACCTGCCGCTCGGCACCAACCTGCTCTTGCTCGCGGGAGCGTTCGCGGTGTCGATCGCCAGCTACGGCTGGATCGAGAACCCCATCCGCCGGACGAAGCTGGCCCGCCCGATCCGAACGAGCGCGTTGCTGTGGGGGGCCTCGGTGGGGCTCGTCCTGATCGTGGCGGCGCTCGGCCTCGTTTCGATCGGGGCCCTGGGCGGGACGACGGGCCCGCTCCCCACGGTCACCCCGTATTCGCCGACGCCCGGTGACCCCGCGGTGGCCCGGGTCCTCCCCGAGGTCGTCGCGGCGGTGGAGGCCGCCCGCCGGGGCGACGCCATCCCCGAATCGCTCGCGCCGCCGCTCAACCGGCTCCTGGGCGACAACTACCACTTCCCGAGCGAGGACTGCTTCGCAGAGAACGGCGAGCCCAGCAGCCCGCGGATCTGCCGCCTGGGTCCGAAGACGGCCACCCGGACGATGGTCGTGTTCGGCGACTCGCACGCCCGGCACTGGATGCCGCCGATCCTGCGGATGGCCGCGCGGGACGGATGGCGGGTGCTGCCGCTCGTGGAGCTGGGGTGCGGGCCGTCGCACTACGCGGTGGAGTGCCGCTCGTTCGTCGACTGGTCCGTGCAGCAGGTCCGCGACCTGGAGCCCGACGTCGTCCTGATCGGCGGCCAGTTCCTGCTGTCGAACCCCGAGCAGGTGCGCGCCAACGTCACGGGGACGCGCGACCTGGTCGCGGCGATGGCGCCCCTGGCGCCGAACGTCGTCGTGATCGGGGACCCCCCCGCCCATCGCCAGCAGCCGGTCGACTGCCTGTACCGGGAGGCCGCGCTCGCCGGGTGCACGCTGACGCGAACGGCGGACCAGATCTGGACCTACCGAAACGTGGGCCGGGCCACGGAGGCCGCCGGGGGTACGTTCCTCAACACCCTGGGTTGGTTCTGCTACCAGCACCAGTGCCCCACGGTCATCGGCAACACCATCGCCTACCGCGACGACAGCCACGTGTCGGTCACGTACGCGCTGCAACTTCAGGAGCTGTTCCGCGACGCCGTCAACCGCGCCGTGTCGGACTAGTCGCCCGGCGGCTCAGAACCGCAGCTCGAAGACCGCGTCCTCCTCGAGGGCCTCGACGAACGCCGTGGCCGTGTTCCCGTCGACCGTCCAGACCTCGTCGTCGTAGCCCTCGGCGCCCCAGTCCTCGGGGAAGTGCACCGTCACCCGCAGGGACTGGTCCACGTAGCGGGGCTGGCGCTGTACGAGCAGGCGGTACAGCCGCCCATCCTCGTCGAGGAGCCCGCCCGGAACCCGGTACTTGAACACCAGGGAGGCGGTCTCCTGGGGCTTGATCGACATCTGGGCGCTGAACACCTTCCGCCCGGCCTCGAGGTGCGGCTCGATCTGCTGCGGCGTGCTCTCCTTGAACCGGTTCACGTACTTCACCGACTTCAGCTCGGCGTTGGCCGGGACGTAGAGGTTCACGTAGGTCTTCTTGTCCGGCGGGCCGCTGTTGTCGAGGATCGGGTACGGCATCGTCTCGTCCACGAAGTTCGTGGCCTTCACGGTCGTCGTCACGTCGAGGTTGCCGTCCTCGTCCACGACCACGTCGTAGTCGACCCGCTCCGAGGTGAAGACGTCGAGGGTGTCGTCGCCCAGGTTCTGGTCGACCGCGTACACGTAGTCGCCGGGCTCGTCCTTGATCGCCCCGGCCATCCCCAGGTCCTCGAAGAAGGCCTGCTGCTTCGGGGCCCGGACCCACACCTGCATGTGGCGCTCGGCCAGGGCGCGGGAGAGCTGGAACACGGTGCGGACCAGGTCGTCGGGTTCCTGGAGGCTCTTCCACGTGGCGTCGACCAGGTCCTCGTTGAACGCCTTGCGCGCGGCCCCGGAGTCCGACGCGTCGTCCGCCGCGGCGCCCGAGGAGAGCTCCACGTAGGAGTCGATGAGCGCGACGCGCTCGAGGTTGCCGCCGCCGATCGGGTCCGGCCACGAGTCCACCGCGATCGGGCCGATGGCGTCGACCAGATACGAGACGCCGGTGATGTCGATCTGGAACACGCCGTCGACCTGGCGGCCCTCGGGCTTCACGACGCCGTTGATGTCCTTGCCCGCCGTGCGGAGCTTGTAGATCTCGGCCGCGACCGGGGCGGTGTTCGGGAAGTGCGGGTCCCAGTTGAGGTTGTTCATCCGCTTGGAGAGCCCGAAGGTCTCCAGGTACCAGTTCTCCTTCGGGACGACGTGGTCGACCGGCTCGTTGACGTACTTGTCGAGGTCGATGATCGGGCCCTGGTTCACCAGTGAGAGCTTCCCGGACTTCACGGAGATCTCCGCGTACGCGAAGTACGCCCCGCCCGTGCCCCGCAGGAAGCCGCTGTCCGAGAACAGCAGCAGGTAGTTCTTCTGCTCGCCGGACCCGAGGAACGCGGGGATGAAGTTCAGCCCCGTGAGGGCTCGCTGGGCCAGGCGACGTGACTCCTGGATCTCCCCGATCAGGTCCTGGCGGAGCTCCTCGACCTTGGACACGAACGGGACGGGCCCGATCGCTTCGACGGCCGCCTCGGCCGCGGCGAGCTCGGTCTCCAGCGTCTGGACCTTGGGGATCAGCTCGCGCATCCGGGCCAGGTTCACCTTGCCGTTGGACAGCAGCGCGTTCGGGTCGTCCTGGGCGGGCGCCTCCTTCCCGCCGCCGCCCTTCGGGCCCTGGCCGGCCGCCTTCAGCTCGCGGCGCTCCTCGGGCGTCAGGGTCCCGCTGCCGTCGGCGTCGGCCTCCTCGCGCCGGGCCGCCGCCTCCTCGGCCTCGGCCCGGGCCTCCTCGATCGTCTGGCCCAGGATGTCCTCGAGCAGCTCCTTGGCCGCGATGGCGGCGCTCAGCTCGTGCCGGCTCGCCTCGAGCAGGCGCTCCGTGGCCGACACGGGCAGCCCGATGAACGGCACGGCGCGCACCACCGGCCACGTGGCCCGCACCCCGTTGACCTGTTCCTGGGCCTCACCGATCGCCTTGGCGGCGGCCGCGAACGCCTCCTCCGGCGGGAGCTTGCCCCGGATCAGGTTCGACCGGACCTGCTTGAGGCTCTCCCCGGAGTCGCGGACCTTGTCCAGGACGCTCGAGGCCTGGAGGTAGGCGTCGCCGGCCGCGACCCCGAACGCCCCCAGGACGACCGCCGCCACGCCGCCGATGACCAGGCGCTTGCGGCGGGATCGCGACCGCTCGTAGCGACGGGCGACGTCGCGGGAGCTCTCGGCGTGGCCCCCCATGAACGACTTGTACTTCCGGCGCTCGCGCCGGCTGCGCCACTTGCGGTAGCGGTGGCCGAGGCCTCGCTTGCTGCGCCGGCTGCGCCGGCGGCGATAGGGCGACTGGGGCTCGAGGGGGGCGAGGCCGTCGAGCTCGTCGGTGAGCACGCTCCCGTCGGCACGCGCGGGCCCGCTCCCGCCGGGGCGCGCGGAACGACGGCCCTGGGAGGAGGAGCCCTGGCTTCCGTGGCTTCGGTGACGGCGCCGCTTGGTTCGGCGGCGGCGACCCCCCGGGAACTCGACCGGCGCGGGGAGGAAGTCGCGCGACATTCGGGCGAGTCTATCGAACGGTTGTGGCTTTGGAGGTTTCGCCCTGTTCCCGGGCTCACGCTCAGCGCAGGGGCACGTCCAGGACCAGGTCCCGTTCCAGCGGTCCCTCGTACACGGCCTTGCCCTCGACGAGCGTCCACAACGCCGAGAGCTGCCCGAAGGAGACCCCCTCACCCGGGATCAGCTCGACGCGCACCGTCGCCGGATGCACCAGCGGCTGGTGCTGTATCAGCAGGCGGTAGAACCGGCCGGCGTCGGTGTTCACGACCGCGTTCGGGACCCGGTACCGGATCTTGACCACCGCCTTCGACTTCCCGTCGATCTTGACGATCGTCAGGTACAGGTTCTTGCCGTAGCCGACGGTCGCCCGTTCGGCTCGAGGCCCGTCGGGCACCGTGGCGCTGTCGTCCTGGACGGCGAGGCCCTCGAACTCCGCCCGGCCGTGGACGAATGCCCCCAGCAGCGTTCGCATCTTCGAGCCGTCGTTGTTGCCGACCGGCCTGGGCAGGTCCGGCGGCGCGGTGTTGCGCATCACGATCTGGGCCTCGACGTCCAGGTCGCCGTCTTCCTCGATGCGGACCCTGTAGCGCACGTGCTCCCGCAGGTAGTAGTCGAGCTTGTCGACCCCCAGGTTCTGGTGGTTCAGCAGGAAGTAGTCGCCGTGGGGCTTGAACAGCGCCCCCGCCCAGTCCTTGGACCGGAACAGGCGCTGCTCCTCCGGGAAGCGGGACCAGAGCAGCACCCGGCGCTCCTCGAGGCCCCGGGACAGGCCCCGGAGCAGCGCGAGGGGATTCGCCGCGCTGCCGATCCGGCCCCACACGTGCTCGATCGTTGCCTTCTGGATCCGCTGGCGGACGTCGTAGGGATACAGCAGGTACTGCGCGTTGGTCGAGAACTTCACGAAGTTCTGCGGCGTGAGCACGACCTTGGGCTTGGGGAACTTGATCGGGCCGACCGCGGGCAGGATGTAGGACAGACCGACCGCATCCACGGCGATCACCCCGTCGAGCGGACGGCCGAACTTGGCCTCCGCGATATCCGAGGCCAGCCGGGCCCCCTGCGCGAAGTCGGGCCCGTTGAGCGCGTTCACCAGGTGCACGGGGTAGATCTCGTTCAGGTAGTAGTTGTCCGCGGGCGCCGGGACCGGCTCCGGATCGGTCCGTGGATCGAGCATGAGGGGGTCGCCCGGATCCCCCACCAGGCCCAGGCGCCCGAACCGCGCCTTCACCACGCCGAAGGACAGGAACGCCCCACCCACCCCGTGCAGCTCGGCGTTGTTGAGGACCGCGAGCAGGTAGATCCGCGGCTCCTCGTCGCCGAGGAAGTTCGGGATGATGGCGAGCGCCCGGCGGATCACTTCGGCGCTCTCCCGGACCCGGGCGAGCTCCGCGAGAGCCTCGGCCTTGAGCCGCGCCGTCTCGGCCACGAACGGGATCGGCTTCACGGCCCGGACCTCGGCCTCCACCAGCGCGAGGTCGGACATGATCTTCTCCAGGGTGGCCGCGGCGGCGCGGAGGGTGTCCAGGTCCACCTGGCCGTTGCGCAGCAGCGGGCTCGACCCGTCCTCGCCCGTGATGTCGGCGAGCGTCCTCCGGGCGAGCTTGATCGAGTCGAGCTCGATGGCCGCCGCCCGGACCAGGTGCTCGGCGGCGTGAACGGGACGCCCCAGCAGCGGCACCGCCCCGACCACGTCGAACGACCAGTTCGCGTTCTCCACGCGTTCGATGGCCTTGTCGATCGAGGTCTCCACGCGGGTGAACGCGTCGTCGGAGAAGGGGGTGCCGCCCACCAGGAAGCCCGGGCCCACCTTCAGGACCAGGGCCGCCGAACGGAGGTCCTCCGCCGTGTACAGCGCGATCCGGTACGCCTGGAACGTGACCAGGCCGAACAGGAGGGCGAGCCCGCCGCCGACGACCCACGGCCACCGGCGCCGCCGGAAGGCTCCGGGGTGCACGGTGCGCCGGGCCCGTCGCCGGTCGCGGTCCAGCGCGCCACCGGTACGGGCGCGTGGGCGGGCGTTGACGCTCACGGCGCCACTATGCCTTCCGGATGGGCGCATAGGCGAGGAGCAGCCGCTTCTCGCCCTGGTCCTCGAACGCGATCTTCGCCTCGGCGCGCTGTCCCGCCCCGAACACCTCGACCACCACCCCCGGCCCCCAGCGGTCGTGGATGACGGTGTCGCCGGCGACCAGGGTGGGCACCGCGCGCTGCTGGATGCCCGAACGGCCGGCGCCGTTGCCCGCCCCGGCGCCCTCCGAGGTCCCCTCGACCTGGTGGAGCTTCACGAACGCCTCGGGAATCTCGCCCAGGAAGCGCGAGGGCGGGTTGAACGACGAGCCGCCCCACAGGTTCCGGCTCCACGCGTGCGTCAGGTACAGGCGCTCCCGGGCGCGGGTGATGCCCACGTACGCCAGCCGCCGCTCCTCCTCGAGCTGGGACGGGTCGCCCATCGAGCGGTAGTGCGGGAACACCCCGTCCTCCATGCCCACGACGAACACCGCCGGGAACTCCAGGCCCTTGGCGGTATGCAGCGTCATCAGCGTCACCGTCGACTCGGCGTCCTCGTACTCGTCCTGGTCGGTCACCAGCGCGATCTGCTCCAGGAAGTCGGCGAGCCCGGCCTCCTCGGACCGGGCCTCGAACTCCGCGGCGACGCCGACGAGCTCCTTCAGGTTCTCCACGCGTCCCTCGGCCTCCACGGTCCGCTCCGCCTCGAGCTCGGCCATGTACCCAGACTCGGTGAACGCCGCCTCGACCAGGCCGGAGACCGAGGTCCCGTCCTCGGCCATGGCCCGCAGGCTGTCGATGAGGCGAACGAAGCCGGCGACGGCGCCTCTGGCCCTCGACCCGAGGACGTCGATCTCCTCCACGCGGCGGGCCGCCTCCAGGAACGTGATCTCCTCGTCGCGGGCGAAGCCCTCCAGCGCCGCCACGGTCGCCTCGCCGATCCCCCGTTTCGGCACGCCCACCACGCGCCGGGCCGAGACCACGTCCGCCGGGTTCACCAGCAGGCGGAGGTACGCGATGAGGTCCTTGACCTCCCGGCGCTCGTAGAAGCGCACGCCCCCGACCACCCGGTACGGCAGGCCCGCCCGCGACAGGACGTCCTCCAGGACCCGCGACTGGGCGTTGGTCCGGTAGAACACCGCCACGTCCCCGTACCGGTACGGCCCCTCGTCGGTCAGTCGCGTGATCTCCTCGGCCACGAACCAGGCCTCGTCGTGCTCGTCGTTGGCGCGAACCCGCACGACCATCTCCCCACCCGGAGCCTCGGTCCACAGCGACTTCGGCTTGCGCTCCAGGTTGTGCTCGATGAGCGCGTTCGCGACCGAGAGGATGTTCTGCGTCGAGCGGTAGTTCTGCTCCAGGACGAACACGGCCGCGTCCGGGTAGTCCTTCTCGAACTCGAGGAGGTTCTGGATCGTCGCCCCGCGCCAGGAGTACACGCCCTGGTCGGCGTCGCCGACCACGCACAGGTTGCGGTGCTTGGAGGCCAGCAGGTTCACCAGGTGATACTGCGCGCGGTTCGTGTCCTGGTACTCGTCGATCAGGATGTGGGTGAACCGCTCCTGGTAGTGCTCCAGGACCTCGGGCTGGGAGCGGAACAGGTTCACGGTGCGCACGATGATGTCGTCGAAGTCCAGCGCGCCGGCCGCCTGGAGCCGCCGCTGGTAGGCGCGGTAGACGTCGGCCACCGAGCGCTCGTACCAGTTGGAGGCCTGGTCGGCGAACTCCTCGGGGCTGATCAGGTGGTCCTTGGCTTTGCCGATCACCGCGGCGACGCCCCGGGGCGGGAACTTCTTGACGTCCAGGTTCGCCTCCTTGAGGCACATCGAGACGACCCGCTGCGTGTCGGATTCATCGTAGATCGAGAAGGACGCCGGCAGACCGAGGCGCTTGTGCTCGCGGCGGAGGATCCGCACACACGACGAGTGGAACGTCAGCACCCACATGCCCTTGGCGACGCGCTCCCCCAGGAGGGCCTCGACCCGCTCGGCCATCTCGTTGGCGGCCCGGTTGGTGAACGTGATCGCCAGGATGGCGTACGGGGACACGCCCATCTCTCGGATCAGGTAGGCCATCCGGTGGGTGAGGATCCGGGTCTTGCCGCTGCCCGCCCCGGCCACGATCAGCACGGGGCCGTCCGCGTGCAGCACGGCCTCGCGCTGCACCGGGTTGAGGGTCGACAGGAGGGGGGATTCGGGAGTCACGGGTACGGCGATTCTAGAATCCGGCGCATGGACCGGCCCGGCCCCGCCTCGCCCGGCTCCCTCGAGGCCGAGGGCGTCACCCGGAGCTTCGGCGCCCGGCGAGTCCTGGACGACGTCTCCGTGAGGCTCGAGGCGGGCACGCTGGCGGCCCTCGTGGGCCCCAACGGATCGGGCAAGACCACGCTGCTACGGGTGCTCGCGGGGGTCCTGCTGCCCGACGCGGGCCGGGTCGAGGTGGCCGGCGCCCCGCCCGGGCGGGGGCGGAGCGGCTTCGTCCCGGCGGGCGACCGAGGCCTGTACTGGCGGCTCACGGGGCGGGCGAACCTGGAGTTCTTCGCCGGGATCTCGGGCGCGGGCGGCACGGACGTGGCCTGGGCCGCCAAGGCCCTGGACGCCGAACCGCTGCTCGAACGACGCATGGGCGTCTGCTCGACGGGCCAGCGGCGACGGGTGGCCATCGCCCGGGCCCTCGTCGGCCGGCCCCCGGTCGTCCTGATCGACGAGCCGTACGCGGACCTCGACCGGCCGGGCTGCGCGGCGGTCGAGGCGGCCTGCCGGGCGTGGACGTCCGGCGGAGGCGTGGTGCTGTACGCGGCGCCGCTCGAGGCGGAGGGTCCCGAGCCGGACGTCCGGCTGGAGCTGCAGCCCGCCGTGGAGCCGGCATGAGCCCGCGGTCCGCGGTGGGCGCCTTCGTCAGGCGCGACGCCCGGGTGGCGTGGTCCTACCCCCTGCCGCTGATCGCCGGCGAGGTGCTGTCGGCCGCGTTCCTGCTGATCACGTTCGTCTTCGTCGGGCGCCTGGTTGACCCGGGGCGGGTTCCGGGAGGCTATTTCTCCTTCGCCGCGGCGGGCATCGCCCTCACGTCCTTCCTGGCGGCGGGCGTCTCGATCCTGTCCGCGAACTTCCGGCAGGAGCAGGTCCAGGGAACCCTGGAGGCCACGCTGTCGGTGGGCCTCCCGGCCCGAGCCGTCGCCGCGGGGATGGCGGCGTACCCGATGGCGTACGCCGCCGGCCGCTCCGCGCTCTACGTCGGCGTGGCGGCGCTGCTGGGCGCGCGAGCGCCCGGGGGCAACTGGAGCCTCGCCCTCTACGGGGTCGTCGCCGGAGCGATCGCGTTCGCGGGACTGGGGCTGGTCGCCGCTGCGCTGGTGATCCTGTTCCGGCAGGCGCAGGCCGCCGCCGCGTTCCTGGTCAGCCTGCTCACCGTCACCGCCGGCTCCCTGTTCCCTGCGAGCCTGCTCCCGAACTGGGCGGAGTCGCTCTCGGAGCTCTCGCCGTTCACCCACTCGCTGCGGCTGGTGCGGGCCGGCCTCCTCCGGGGCGACGGCTGGGGCGCGTCCCTCGGCGACGTCGCGGCGCTCGCCGGGCTGGCCGTCGCCTTCGCCGGGATGGGCGTGGGGGCACTCGCCTGGTCGATCCGCCGGGCGATGCGCACCGGCGCGATCGCGGACTACTGAGATCGGATGGGAACCGTCGAGGCCGAGGACGAGGCGGACCGGTACCTCGAGGCCCTGGTGGGGGGCCGGAACCCCGGGGCCCTCGGCGCCGGGGCGTCGGAGGCACTCCGGGGACGCGCGGCGCGCCACGGCCTCTCCGGGCTGGTGGTCTCGAGGGCCGAGGGGCTGCGCCTGCCGGAGCCCGTCCTGGCCGGGCTCCGCGACGACTGGGGCTCCGCCCGGGCACTGGCCACGGTGCTCGGGCTGGAGGCGCGGCGCGTGGCGGGGGCCGCTCCGCCCGAGGCCGCGACGGCCATCCTGCTGAAGGGGCCCGCGGTGGCCTCCCGCTACGCCGATCCCGCGATCCGGACGTTCGTCGACGTCGACCTCCTGGTTCCCGTGGACGACCTTCCCGCGTGGAGAACGGCGCTGGAAGGGATCGGCTACACGGGGCCGACCGCGTGGGAGACGCGGTCGGCCCTGCGCTATCACCACCACCTGGTCTTCACGCGACCGGGCCCCGGCGCGCCGATCGCCGTCGAGATGCACTGGCGGCTGTTCGCCGAGCGTCGCGCCCGGGGACTGGACCACGCGGCGCTCGCGGCGCACGCCGACCCGGGGGACGACGGCCTGCTGAGGCTCTCGGCGCCCGCGCAGCTGATGGCCCTGGCCGTCCACCTGGCCCATCACCCGCCCGAGACGTTCCGGTACCAGTGGGTGATGGACTTCGTGGAGCTCGGCCTGCCAGGCGACGTCGAGACCGCGCGGGAGCTCGCGGGGCGCCACGGGGTCGGATGGGCCCTGGAGGACGCCCTGGCCGCCGCCGAGCGTGCCCTGGGCGAGCCCAGGTGGGGGGCCCGGCCCACGCCGGCGCCACGGGGGCGGCTCGCGGAAGCCCGCCAGACCGACGCCAGAGGCGTGCGGCTGCAGATCGCCAGGATCCGGGAGCTGGGGCCCCGTGAGGGCCTGGTCTACGCGATCGGCCGGCTCGATCCGCGCCGGTTCAGGGACGCGAACGGCCGCATGGACTGGAGGGCGTTTCGAGCGTGGATCGGACGGGCCGTGTGGCGCCGTGACGCGTCGGGCTGAGGAGCTCTAGACGCTGGCGACCGTGTTGTCGCTGCCCGGAAGGGCGTTGATCCCGTGGGTGATCTCCGCGACCTTGCCGAGCTCACGCACGGCCGGGGGTTCGTACGGCTTGCGCGCCTCTTCCTGCTCGGTCTGGCTTTCCATGGGGCGAACTCCTCGTGGGCCGGAAGTCCCGAGGACAGTAGGGGCTGTGCTGAACAGTGTCAAGAAGATCCGCCGCCACGCGGCGAAGCCGTCGGATCACCCGCACGGGCCGCCCGCGCCCCCTCCAGGAATCGGACGAGCACCGACAGGCGGCTCGCCTCGGCCGAATCGACCGGCGGCGAGGGAGACGCCAGGCGGTTCGGATGCAGGATGGACCCAAGGGAGAGGTCCATCGGTTCCTCCGGGACGGACGCCGGCTCGGGCTCGACGGCGGAGCCCCACCCCCCCTTGTCCGGGCGCTCCAGGACGACCCGCGGGACGTCGGCGGCCAGCCCCCGCCTGAGCAGGCGCTTCATACCCGGTCCCACCAGGGTCCGGGGATGGGTGCCGAAGGCCAGCTCGACGCTCGCCCGGTTGTAGAACGGGATCGACCGCCGCACGCCGAGTGTCGCGGTCACCTCCCAGTTCATCGCCAGCCAACCGTCCATCCGGTCCCGCATCGCGAAGTTCGGCCGGGGCAGCTCGTCGTCCAGGAGCTCCCGGCGCCGGTCGGCGACCCACGCCCGGTACTCCGTCTGGACGTCCGGGTGCGTCCACGGCGCCAGGCGATCCGGGAACGGGAGCCGCGGCCTCCCCCGGAGGCGTTCCGACCGCCACTTCAGCCAACGCGCCACGTCCTGGGGCCCGTGCGGGAACCGCCCGACGGAGCCCAGCAGGCGTGAGAGGGAGGTGTGGTGGACCCAGTCCTCCATCGTGTAGTGCGAGCCGGCGATGTCGTCCCCCGACTCGCCACCGAACAGCACCCGGACCGGCCACCGCTCGAGCACCTCCGGCAGGACCATCAGGATCGGGTGCAGGCACTGGACCGCCACCGCGGGGGCCGACCGGCGAAGGCGGCGCCGGAACTCGACGCTCATGGGGTACTGGAAGTGCTCGGCCAGCGGACCGCGCTCGGACGCCGCCCGGATGTAGCCGAGCTCACGGTCCACCGCGGGACCCCGTTCCGGCAGCAACGACAGGGCGGCCACCGGCAGCCCGAGGGTCCCGGCGGCCAGCGCCAGCAGCGACGAGGAGTCCATCCCGCCGGAGAGCGACAGCAGGTTCCCCTCCCGTGGATCGAGGTCGGCGGTCAGGCGCTCGACCAGGATCTCCCGGAGGCGCGCCGACCGTTCCTCGAGGACGGCCGGCGTTGGCGGGGCCAGCTCCTGCGCGCGCGGATTCCAGTAGACGCCGGAGCTTCGCTCGCCGCCCGGGCCGATGCGCCAGTAGGACCCCCGCTCGACCACATGGACCCCCGCGATCAGGCTTCGGCCGTCGGGGAACAGCGCGAAACCCGTGAGCCACATCGCGTTCGGCAGCGGGTCCAGGTCCGGCTCGGCGAGGCCGAACCGGAGGAGGAGGTCCATCCGGCTGGCCACCGCCCCCTCCCCCGTGACGTAGAGGGGGGCGAGACCCGCCGCCGCCCGGACCACGGTCAGCGAGCCATCGGTGCCGAACGCCAGGAACGTGAAGTCTCCGGGAAGGCCGTCGAGTGTCGCCGGCGCGTGCGCCGCGCGGTGGGCGATCTCGATCGCCCGGCCGGGATCGTCGGCACCCACGACCTCGCGCCCCTCGACGAAAGCCAGCCCGGCCCCCCGGACCGCCTCACCGTCCGCGTCCGAGTCCGGCAGCGGCGCGGCGGCCACCACCCAGCCGGGTGCCGGGCGCCACACCTGCGCGAACCGGCCGCTCGACCGGAGCTCGCCCTCGAGCGCCTCCAGCCGGCCGGGATCGGGCGAGCGGACCGCGAGCAGGTCGCTGAGGGGCCGCAGGCTCAACGTGGCACCCCGAGTCCGGCCAGCCCGAGCAGCGCCTCCGCCAGGTCCTCGGCGAACGGGGGGCCCCAGGGGATCCGCGCCCGGAACACGGGGACGGCCCGCGAGACCTGGGCCAGCGCCCTGAACCGCGCGGCCCGAACCTCCGGGGGTCGCCACCCCGCCGCCCGCGGGTAGCGCCCAAGCTCCACCAGCGCCTCCGCCCCGCTCAGACGCTCGGCGTGCACCTCCGCGATCTCACGATCGGGCGACGGGATGATGATCGTCGCGAGCGGCGACTCGGCGCCCTCCTCCACGCGGACCGCCGTACGGCCGTCCGCGGTCTGCGACGCCTCACCCGCCAGGCCCGCCGCCAGCTGAGCCGCCGCCGGCCGCAGCCGGATCTCGGGGGGCCCGGCGGCCGCGCGGACCTCGTCGCCGTCCACGATCAGTCGAAGCAGGTCGTCCGTGATCAGCCTGGCGCCCGCGGCGCACAGCACCGCCGCGAGCGTGGACTTGCCCCCGCCGGAACCACCGACGAAGGCGACCGCGCGGCCGCCGGCTTGGACCGCGCTCCCGTGAAGGACGCAGGCCCCCGCCTCGGCGAGCAGGGCCGCCGGGAGGGATCCACAGATGAGGATCGACTCGATCCCCGCGTCGGCCGACGGGTCGCGATGCATCCGCGCCCGCCGCCGCTCCGGGTCCACCTCGAATTCGGCGAAGCGAGGCACCCGCACCCGCAGGGTGCCCCCGTCGTCGGTCACCGTGTAGGTGAACCCGTCCTCCTCGACGGACGCGAGCACCCTCCCGGGCGGCGGCGCGTCCGCGACCGGACGGGGATCCTCCACCGTGACCGACAGGTCCACCCGACCGTCCGTCCGCGGCGCGGGCAGCTCCACGTCGGATTCCATCCGGAACCCGTGGACCAGGTAGACCTCGCTCACGAGCCCCGGGCCCGTCGGAGTGGCAGGAACGTCACGCCGTGCTCGGTGTCCTCGGGGACCTGGCCGCCGACCTCGATCCACGCGTGGGCGTGGATGTGGCCGTCGTGCTTGGCCGCCCCGATCCGGAGCACCGGGTCGCGCGCCCGCAGGGCGTGGCCGACCAGGAGCGCGCGGCGGAGGCACCGGGCCTCGGCGGGGACCCGCCGCACCATCCGCCGCGCCGCGTCGACGTCCAGCCGCTCGCGCTCCGAGAGCGGGGCGCCCCGCCGCGGGCGCTCGGTGGGATCCGTGCCCAGTCGGATCCCCAGCCGCGCGGCGAGCTCGGGCAGCGGGGCGTGCCCGCGGAGGCCGAGCTCCACCCGGGCGAGCGCCGGGAGGGCGCGCACGACCGCGGCCCGCTCGCCGGGGGTCCGTCGGAGGAAGGCGCCCAGCGCCCCGGCCGCGCCGCGCCGGGGCCGGGGCTCAGCCGGAGGACCGGTCGAGGAGGCCGCGCTCAACGAGGTCTCCCACAAGCCGGTCGAGGTCGGCGTTCAGCTGGTCGTGGGGCACCTCGTACTCGGCGAGCATCGCCTGGCGGACGCGATCCAGGTCGCCGTGCTCCTCGATGAGCTGCCACGCCCGCGTGGCGGAGCCGTTCAGCGTGAAGTAGTCGCCGCTCTCGAGCTGCAGGAGCACCGTGTCCTCCCCGAGCACCTCGAACACCACGTCGTCGGGGATCCGCAGCGGCGAGGCGGTCATTCCCACTCGATGGTGGACGGCGGCTTCGACGAGATGTCGTAGACCACCCGGTTGACCCCGGCCACCTCGGCCACCAGCCGGCTGGAGATGCGCTCCAGGACCTCGTAGGGCAGCCGGGCCCAGTCGGCGGTCATCGCGTCCTCGCTCGTGACCGCGCGTACCGCGATGGGGTAGGCGTACGTGCGGCCGTCGCCCATGACCCCGACGCTGCGGATCGCCGGGAGCACCGCGAACGCCTGCCACAGCTCCCGGGTCAGGCCGGCGCGGCGGATCTCCTCCTGGACCACCGCGTCGGCCCCGCGGAGGATCTCCAGGCGCTCCTTGGTGACCTCGCCGATGATGCGCACCGCCAGGCCCGGACCGGGGAACGGCTGGCGCCACACGATCTCCTCGGGCAGACCGAGCTCCTGTCCCACCTTTCGGACCTCGTCCTTGAACAGGTCGCGCAGGGGCTCGACCAGGTCGAAGTCCATGTCCTCAGGGAGCCCGCCCACGTTGTGGTGGCTCTTGATCTTCGCGGCGTCGCGGGTCCCGGACTCGATGACGTCGGGATACAGGGTTCCCTGGACCAGGAAGCGGGCGCCGGTGTGATCGCGGGCCACCTCCTCGAAGACCCGGATGAACTCCTCGCCGATCGCCTTGCGCTTGTCCTCCGGGTCGGTCACGCCCGCGAGTCGTCCCAGGAACCGGTCCTCGGCCTTCACGTGCACCAGGTCGATGCCGAAGTGGCCGCGGAAGGTCTCCTCGACCTGCTCGGGCTCGCCCAGACGCAGCAGGCCGGTGTCGACGAACACGCACGTCAGGCGCTCCCCCACCGCTCGGTGGACCAGCAGTGCCGCCACCGCCGAGTCCACGCCGCCCGAGAGCGCGCACAGGACCTCCTGGTCCCCCACCTGCGCCCGGACCTGCTCGACGGCGCGCTCGACCACGGTGATCGGCGTCCAGTCCGGCAGGAGCCCGCAGGCGTCGTGCAGGAACCGCTTCATGACGTCGAGCCCGCGCGGGGTGTGCGCCACCTCGGGGTGGAACTGCACGCCGAACAGTCCGCGCTCGGGGTCCTCCATGGCCGCCACCGGCGAGGCGTCGGTGCTGGCGGTGGGGCGGAACCCTTCGGGAGGCCGGGTCACGGCGTCGCCGTGGCTCATCCAGACGATCTGCTCGGTGGGGAGGTCTCGGAGCAGGACGCCCGGCGTCGTCACGGTCAGTTCGGTCTTGCCGTACTCCCGGATCCCGCTGTGGGCCACCTCGCCTCCCAGCGCCCGGGTCATGGCCTGCTGGCCGTAACAGATGCCCAGGACGGGGACGCCGGTCTCTAGGAACTCCGGGTTGAGCTGCGGGGCGCCCTCCTCGTACACGCTCATCGGGCCCCCCGACAGGATCAGACCGGCCGGGCGGCGGCGGCGGAGCTCCGCCACGGGGATGTCGTGCGGGACGATCTCGGAGTAGACGTTGCACTCGCGGACGCGGCGCGCGATCAGCTGCGCGTACTGCGCGCCGAAGTCGACGACCAGGACGGGCCTCGGCTCGTCGGTCACCGGCTCACCCCATGCCGACGTGCTGGGCCCGCTGGAGGTCCTTCCCCTCGGTCTTGATGGCGGGCGCCACGATCACCTCGGCCTTCTGGAACTCCTTCACGTTGGCGTAACCCGTCGTGGCCATCGACATGCGCAGGGCCCCGAACAGATTCAGCGTGCCGTCGTTCTCGTGCGCCGGGCCGAGCAGGATCTCCTCGAGGGTCCCGATCTGCTTGGTGGCCACGCGGGTCCCCCGAGGCAGGCTCGGGTGGAACGTCGCCATCCCCCAGTGGTAGCCGCGGCCGGGCGCCTCGTAGGCCCGGGCGAGGGGCGAGCCGAGCATCACGGCGTCGGCTCCCATGGCGATCGCCTTCGCGATGTCGCCGCCGGTCCGCATGCCTCCGTCGGCGATCACATGGCAGTACCGGCCGGTCTCGCGCAGGTGCTCCATGCGCGCGGCGGCCGCGTCGGCGATCGCCGTGGCCTGGGGTACGCCCACGCCGATGACGCCACGGGTGGTGCACGCGGCCCCGGGGCCGACCCCGACCAGGATGCCGGCCGCGCCCGTGCGCATGAGGTGGAGCGCGGTCGAGAACGACGCGCACCCGCCCACGATCACGGGGATCTCGAACCGGGCGATGAACTCCTTCAGGTTGAGCGGCTCCGTCTTGGACGAGACGTGCTCGGCCGAGACGACCGTGCCCTGGATCACGAAGACGTCGAGGCCAGCCTCCAGGATCAGGCCCGCGAACTGGGTGGTCCGCTGGGGGGTGAGCGAGGCCGCGGCGAGGACGCCCGCCTCCTTCACCTCCTTGATCCGGCGAACCACGAGCTCGTCCTTGATCGGCTCCTGGTAGAGCTCCTGCATGCGGCGGGTGGCCTTCTCGGGCGACAGCGCGGCGATCTCCTCCAGGATGGGGTCGGGCTCCTCGTACCGGGTCTGAAGGCCCTCCAGGTTCAGGACGGCCAGGCCGCCCATCTGCCCGATGCGGACGGCGGTCTCCACGCTGACCACGCCGTCCATGGCCGAGGCCATCAGGGGAAGCTCGAAGCGGTACGCGTCGATCTCCCAGCTGATGTCGACGTCGTCGGGATCCCGCGTTCGCCGGCTCGGGACGATCGCCACGTCGTCGAAGCCGTACGCCCGCCGGGCGGTCTTCCCCTTGCCGATCTCGATCTCCAACGTCGCCTCCTACCGCGCTCGCGTGGGCCCAGAATGCACGAAACGCCCGCCCGGGTCAGGGCAGGCGTCCGGATGCTCCATGTCGGAACGTTACCAGCCGATCCGCCCCGCGTCGAGGAGTTTCCAGCCCACATCAGCCCGTTCGTGAGAACGGGCCCTCGCCTGCCTCGAGAGGCTCGCGGTCTACTGCGGCGGTGCCTGCGGCGGAGCCGGCGGTGGTCCCGGCGGCGGCGGAGGCGCCGGGGGGCCTGCGGGTGGGGCCGCGGGTGGGGCCGCCGGAGGCGGTGGAGCCGCGGCCATCGGAGCCTGCGGATACTCGGGCGCAGCCGCGGCGGGCTTCCGTCCGGCCGTGGCGATGCCCGCGATGGAGGAGATCAGGGCGATCGCCGCGCCGGCGAGGGCGACGTAGGCCCCGATGCCGGCGGTCGCCGAGAGCTCCCCGTTGTCGAACGCGTCCTGGAGCACCTCCTTGGCCTCCGACTCGGAGATCCCCAGCTCCTCGCCGAACTCCCGGGCCTCGAACGCCACGATCGAGCCCTCGGGTGCGAAGGACGCGTACGCGCCCACGAAGACCAGGAACAGCGAGACGATCAGCCCGGCGATCGCGAGGCCGCGGCCCCGTCCCAACGCGGCCAGGATCAGACCGAGGATCAGGACGATGGCCGCGAGGCTGATCGCGCCGAGGGCCATGACCAGCGAGCCGCCCTCGCCTCCGACGCCCTTGACCTCCTGCTCGCCGACCCCGGCGATCGTCAGGGTGAACCACATCAGGAAGGCGGAGGCGATCACCGCCACCGCCCCCAGGACCATGCCGATTCCAGCGCCGCGTCCGGACTTTCCGTTCATCGCAGGTATCCCCTCTCCTCGAGGAGCCCCAGCACCTTGGCCAGGCACTCCGTGGGCGACAAGGCGTCCGTCCGGAGCTCCAGCTCCGGGTGGTCCGGGGGCTCGTACGGGTCGTCGATCCCGGTGAAGCCCTTGAGCTCACCGGCCCGCGCCTTCGCGTAGAGGCCCTTCACGTCGCGTGACTCGCAGACGTCCAGGGGCGCGTTCACGTAGATCTCGATGAAGTCCTCGCCCATCATCGCGCGGCACTGGTTGCGCACGTCCTTGTAGGGCGAGATCGCGGAGACGACCACGCCCACCCCGTTGCGCTGCAGCAGGTGGGCGACGAAGCCGATCCTCAGGATGTTCGTGTCGCGGTCCTCCTTGGAGAACCCGAGGCCCTTGGAGAGGTTGGTGCGGACGATGTCGCCGTCCAGCAGCTCGGTCCTCACCTCGCGGTGCGCGAGCTCGCCCACCAGCAGCTCCGCGAGGGTGGACTTGCCCGCCCCCGAGAGCCCGGTGAGCCACAGACAGAACCCGCGCGGGTCGTCTCCGTTCCTCATCGGCCGCTCCCTCGTGGCCGCCTGCGTCTCCGTCACAGCATGCTCCTTCCGGTTGCGTCTCCGGGCACGTCGAGCCCGTAGAGCTTCATGATCGTGGGGCCCACGTCCACCAGACGCAAACCCTCCTGCCGGCCGCTCGGCTGCCCCGGCGCGCCGGCCATCGCGAACACCCCGGACTGCGCGTGGTTCGCGCCGTCGGGGCCGGTGTCGTTCTCGAACGTATACACGTCGCCGGTGCCGATCGTCCCGACCGATCGCCACTCGAGGTCGCCGAAGTAGACGATCAGGTCGGGGGCGACGCCATTGACCTCGGCGTAGACGTCCTCCGGCTTGTAGACGATCGTTCCCATCGGCCGGCCCTGGTGGTCCGGCATCGCCTCCAGCTTCGCGATCATCTCGTCGCGGACGCGCTCGTAGTCGGCCGGCTCGATGACGCCCTGCGGCTCGCGGCCCTTCACGTTGAGGAACAGGCGGCCGTAGTAGCCGCCGTCGCCCCAGGCCATGGTCTTCGACCAGTCGATCGGGGCCTTGGCGATGGGGGTCGGCCCGTCGAGCGAGCTCGAAAGCGCCAGGTAGCCCTCGCGCTGGAGCCAGTCGTTGAAGCACACCCCGCCCACCATCGGCCGGGCGCCGTGATCGGACATGAGGATCGTCACCGCGTCCTGCGGGATCAGCTCGAGCAGCGAGCCGACCTCCTTGTCGAGGTAGCGGTAGTAGTCGCGGAACGCGGACTCGAACGGGTTCCCCGGGACGTACTTCGGATGGGCCGGGTCACAGAAGTGCCAGAACACGTGGTGGAGCCGGTCCGGTCCCATCTCGACGAGCATGAAGTAGTCCCACGGCTTGTTCTTGATGAGCCGGCGGGCGAGCTTGAAGCGCCGCTCCGTCATCGCGTAGACCTGCTGGTGGACGTGCTCGAACCCCTGCTCGCGGAAGTTGGGGATATCGAAGATGTACTCGCCCACTTCCTCCTCGACCTCCGCCGCGAGCTCGGGGGGCCACGTGTAGGACTTGGCCGAGGGCGGGGTCAGGAAGCACGAGACTCGCCAGCCCTCCACGGGCTTCGGCGGGTAGCCGGGCGGCACCCCGATGAGCAGGGACTTCTTCCCCTGGGCGCCGAGGAGGTCCCACACCTGGGACTCCTTGACGGCGTCGCTCGTGGCGATCGACAGGCCGTCGTAGGTCGAGTCCTTGCGGTTGCGGAACCCGTAGATCCCCAGCTGGCCCGGGGTCTTGCCGCTCATGGCGCACGCCCAGGCCGGGACCGTGATCGGGGGCGTGATCGACTGCAGCTCGCCCCACATGGAGCGCTCGATGAGCTTGTTGATGTTGGGAACCTCGTCCTTGAGAGAGTCGAACAGCAGCTGAGGTGTCCCGCAGTCGAGGCCGATGACGGCCACGCGAACGTCGGTGGTCACGGTCGTCCAGGGTCCCTTGTCGAAGGATCTCGGGAGGCGCGCCTGAGGCTCCCTTCACGGGCTCTCGGGCGGCGCGGGCTATCCTAGCAGGCCATGCGCCTGCTCCGACGCGTCCTCTATCTCGAGGCGCTCGTATCGTTCGTGCTCGGGGTGGCGCTGGCGGCGCTCCCCCGGTTCACGCTCGTCACCGTGTTCCACCAGATCCCCTACGAGGAGTACGCGTGGGTGCGGATCGTCGGGATCCAGCTGCTCGCGGCGGCCATGTTCGCGGTGCTCGTGGCCCAGCGCGTGGAGGACCTGTGGTTCTGGGGGTGGGCGTTCGCGATCCCGACCGCGCTGGCGTTCGTGGTGTTCGGCGTCAACGCCTCGATCGGTCCCGACTGCGCGACCGTCGACGGCGTCGCGATCTGTCCGAGCCTGCTGCTGTGGTGGCTGATGGCCGGTGTCACCGGCGTGCTGAGCGCGGCCTTCGCCCTCGCGCTGGCGCGGGCCGGCAACGAGGCGACCCCCGTCTAGAACGAAACAGGGCCGCCCGAAGGCGGCCCCGTTCGTGGTGTCCCCGGACCGTCAGTGCATGTGGCCCGCGTGGCCGCCGTTGCCGGCCGCCGTGTCCTCCTCGTCCTCCGGCTTCTCGACGACGCTCGCCTCGGTGGTGAGGACGAGCGCGGCGATCGAGGCCGCGTTCTGCAGCGCCGAGCGGGTGACCTTGGCGGGGTCGACGACCCCCTCCTTCACCAGGTCGCCCCATTCGCCGGTGGCCGCGTTGAACCCGCGGGTGTCTCCCTCGGCCCGGATCTGCTGGACGACGACGTTGCCCTCGTAGCCCGCGTTCTCGGCGATGAGCCGCGCCGGCTCGGACAGCGCCTTGCGCACGATCGTCACCCCGGTGGCCTCGTCGCCCTCGAGCTTGAGCTTGCCCAGGGCGTCCTCGGCACGGATGAGCGCGACGCCGCCGCCGGCGACGATGCCCTCCTCCACCGCGGCCCGCGTGGCCGACAGCGCGTCCTCGATCCGGTGCTTCTTCTCCTTGAGCTCGACCTCGGTGGCCGCGCCGACCTTGATCAGCGCGACGCCGCCGCTGAGCTTCGCGAGACGCTCCTGGAGCTTCTCCTTGTCCCAGTCGGAGTCGGTGTTCTCGATCTCGGCCTTGATCTGGTTGACCCGGCCCTTGATCTCCTCGGCGTCGCCCTGGCCCTCGACGATCGTGGTGTCGTCCTTCGTGATCACCACGCGCCGGGCCCGGCCGAGCAGGTCCAGCCCGACGTTGTCGAGCTTCAGGCCGACCTCCTCGGAGATGACCTGGCCGCCCGTCAGGATCGCGATGTCCTGGAGCATGGCCTTGCGGCGGTCACCGAACCCGGGGGCCTTCACCGCCGCGGACTGGAACGTCCCGCGGATCTTGTTGACGACCAGCGTGGCCAGGGCCTCGCCCTCGACGTCCTCACCGATGATCACCAGCGGCTTGCCCGCCTGGATGACCTTCTCGAGGATCGGGAGCAGGTCCTTGACCGCGGAGATCTTCTTGTTGACGAGCAGGACGTAGGGCTCCTCGAAGACCGCCTCCATCCGCTCGGGATCGGTCACGAAGTAGGGGGAGATGTAGCCCTTGTCGAACTGCATCCCCTCGGCGAACTCGAGCTCCATGCCGAAGGTCTGGGACTCCTCGACCGTGACGACGCCGTCCTTGCCCACCTTGTCCAGGGCCTCGGCGATGATGTCACCGATC
The DNA here is from genome assembly GCA_963742735.1 of uncultured Actinomycetes bacterium. Taxonomy (GTDB): domain Bacteria; phylum Actinomycetota; class UBA4738; order UBA4738; family JBBDTT01; genus JBBDTT01. The sequence continues at coordinate 1,309,585 of CAVUMN010000004.1, read as the reverse complement.
CCGGGGTCCGCGGCGGAGATCGCCGCGACGTGGGCGATCTCGTCCTTGGACTCGATCTCGCGGGCCTGCTTCTTGATGGCCTCGACCGCGGCGGCCACGGCCTTCTCGATGCCCCGCTTGAGGGCCATCGGGTTGGCGCCCGCCGTGACGTTGCGCATGCCGTTCTTCACCATGGCCCGCGCGAGCACGGTCGCCGTGGTGGTGCCGTCGCCCGCGACGTCGTTGGTCTTGGTGGCGACCTCCTTCGCGAGCTGGGCCCCGAGGTTCTCCCACGGGTCGTCGAGCTCGACCTCCTTGGCGATCGTCACGCCGTCGTTGGTGATCGTCGGCGCGCCCCACTTCTTGTCGAGCACGACGTTGCGGCCCTTCGGCCCAAGCGTGACCGAGACGGCGTCCGCGAGCTTGTCGACCCCCGCCTCCAGAGCCCGGCGGGCGTCGTCGGTGTACTTCAGCAGCTTCGCTGGCATACCAATGAACCTCCTGCGGCGACTACCGCGTTGGAGAAGCGGTTACTTGACGACGATCGCGAGGACGTCGCGGGCGGACAGGATCAGGTACTCCTCGCCGCCGACCTTGACCTCGGTGCCGCCGTACTTCGAGTAGATGACCTTGTCGCCGACCTTGACGTCCATCGGGACGCGCTCGTCGCCGTCCTCGTTGAACCGGCCGGCGCCCACCGCGACGACCTCGCCCTCCTGGGGCTTCTCCTTCGCCGTGTCGGGGATGACGATGCCGGAGACGGTGGTCTCCTCCTCCTCACCCGGCCTCACGACGATGCGGTCCTCGAGGGGCTGAAGATTGAATCCACCCTTGGCCATTCGTGCCTCCTATACGTGCGCGCAATTAGCACTCGCGTGCTTCGAGTGCTAACAGTCTAGCGAGCGACGGGGGAAAGCGGCAACCGGGCCCGGACGGGCTAGTCGCCGGAGACGTGGAACACGACCGTGCGGGGCTTGGGCTCGTCGAGGTCGACCAGGACCAGTCGCTGCCACCGTCCGAGCATCGGCTCACCGGCGCTCACCGGGATCGCGTGGCTGGTGCCGCCGATCACCATCTGCATGACGTGCGAGCGGCCGTTCGGGCGTTCGTGCTCCTCGACGTCGGGGCGCCGGGCCAGGTCGTCGTGGGCATAGTAGATCTCGCCCGGGATCAGGGCCTCGAGGCGCTCCGCGAAGTCCGCGAGCGCACCGTCCTCCCACTCGTTCACCAGGAGCGCGCAGGTCGTGTGGGCGCAGAAGGCGACCGCCAGACCGTCGGTGACCCCGGAGTCCTTCACGGCCCGGCGCAGGTCGTCGGTGAGGTCCGTGAACCCGAACCGCCGCTCGACCCGAACCTCGATCGTCGTCGTCGATGTCGTCATATCCCCTCTTCCGTCGGGCAGGTCTCCGGCAGGGCGAGCCCCGCGCCAAGCAGCATTCGTGCCCAGGAACGCCCGAGATTGAACTCCATCCACGACTCCGGCTCTCCCAGACGGGCGGCGATGGGCGCCAGCACGCAGCTGCGGTAGGGCTCGGCCAGCCGCTGGAGGGCGGGTACCGCGTCCCCGCTCAGGCTCGCGCCGAGGTAGTCGAGGTCGAGCGATCCCGTCCGTTCGAATCGATCCACGTTCCGCGAGGCCACCAGGGCGTCGGGGTTCGCGAGCGTGAACGCGAGCAGGCCGGCCACCGTGAGCGCGACGGAGGCCCTCGGGAGCCAGGCCGCACGACGCGTGGCCCCGGCCGCGACGACCAGCACGAACACGCCCCCGAGCCACCACAGCACCGCGTGAACGGTCAGACGCGCGTGCGTGAAACCGAAGGCATCCTCGTACAGGCCGAGCCGGTGCAGGGCCGAGGCCAGCACCACCAGGGAGAGCACGCACAGCGTTCCGCCGAGGAGCTGCAGCCTGCGATCATCGCGTTCGCCCCCCCGTTCGCCGCGGGATCCGACGACGGCGAGGACCCCCAGGGTCAGGAAGCCGACCACGAGGAGCTGGAAGAACCCCTGGCGCGCGTACTCCGCGTAGGTCAGGCCCTCCGTCCGCAGGACGTGATCGTGTCCGGCGAACAGGACCGCGATCTGGATCCCGACGAAGAGCGCGAACAGCACGTTGAGCGAGCCGAGGGCGATGGTCCACTCCGTGCGACCCAGCCGCCACGGCGGGCCTCCGGTCCCGAAGAGGCCGCGCAGGGTCGGTGTCCAGCCGGCGCCGGATCGCACCCGGGTCAGCCCCAGCGTCGCCACCGCCAGCAGCGCGAACGCGAACACCAGCAACCGGACCGGCAGAAGGTCCAGGTCCCAGTCGGGGATGAGGAGCCGCTCGGCGAGCGAGGCGAACGCGCGATCCGCCGAGGCGAACAGCACGCCGAAGACCACCAGCAGGCCCGCCGCGATCGCCACACCCCGAAGGACTGGAGCCAGCCGGCCGGACGGCGTCGTGGCGGGGCGGCGGAGACCGGAGAGGACGTAGCCCGGCGCCTGCGGCGCCCGGCCGAGCACGGCCAGGGGGGTCCAGAGCATCTCTCGCCACGTCGTCGCCCCGGTGGCGGCCAGGCCCGCCAGCGCCAGCGCGGCCAGGACGTTCACCGCCAGCACCCACTCGGCGGCGCGCAGGACCGGCGTCAGCGCCAACGCGCCCCCCAGGGCGGCGTAGGCCCACGAGGTTCCCGAGATGGGCCTCGGCTTCGCGGCGTGCACCGCGGCCGCCGCGAAGAGCGCCAGGATGGGGATGTTCACCCCGGGGCGGCTCTCGGGGATCAGCCATGCGGCGACGAGCGCGGCGCCCATCGCGGCCAGCGCGAACGAACGGCGGGCGGGCGCCGGGGGCAACACGGTGGCGGTCTGGAGCTCGGTCATCGGGCGCCCGCCGGGAGCTCGACGACCATCCGGCAGCCCGTGGGGAGGTTCGGCTCCGCCCGGATGTCTCCCCCGTGCAGGTCGACGACCCACCGGGCGATGGCCAGGCCGAGGCCGGTCCCGCCGTCCCTGGACGACCGGGCCGCGTCGGAGCGGTAGAACCGCTCGAACACCCGCGAGGCCTCCCCGTCGGGGATGCCCGGGCCCTGGTCGGCGACCTCGATGCGCACGCGTCCCGGCTCGCCGCGGGCGGACACGGTCACCGTCCCGCCCGCCGGAGAATGGCGGACCGCGTTGTGGACCAGGTTGGCGACGACCTGATGGACCCGCTCGGGGTCGCCGTCGGCCTCCAGCTCGGCCGGGCTGACCTCGAGCGACAGACGAACCGGCCGGTCGGAGCCCTGGGCGACGTTGACCTCCTGTTCGCGCACGGCCTGCTCGAGGACCGGGCGGATCGCGAAGGGCCGGCGCTCCATCGGGGCCGCCCCCGACTCCAGCCGGGAGAGATCCAGCAGCTGGGCGACCAGGCGGCCGAGCCGCTCGACCTGGCCCAGCACGGTCCGCAGCGTCTCGGGGTCGGGCGGCTCCACGCCGTCCACCAGGTTCTCGAGCACCGCCTGCATCGCGCTGATCGGCGTGCGGAGCTCGTGGGAGACGTTCGCGATCAGGTCCCGGCGCTGGCGGTCGATCTCCGCCAGCTCCGCGGCCATGATGTTGAACGCGCGGGCGAGCTCTCCGACCTCGTCGCGCGAGGTCGCCGTGACCCGTTGCGAGTAGTCGCCCCGGGACATCCCCGTCGCGGCGCGGGCCATCTCCCGCAGCGGCGAGGTCATGCCTCGGGCGAGGAGCTGAACCATCACCAGTGCCAGGAGGCCCGCCACCAGCCCGACCAGCACGAGCGGGAAGCCCGCCACCGCGCCGAGCGACTGGATGACGACCGCCACCGCGACGGCGGCCACGATGATCACCCCGAGCTTGGTCTTGATCGAGGACAGGAAGTCGAGCGGGCGGAGCCGTCCCATCAGGAGACGTCCTCGCGGAAGGCGTACCCGACCCCGTGGACGGTCCGGATGAGCTCGGCGCCGAGCTTGCGGCGGAGCGAGCGCACGTGGGAGTCGACCGTGCGCGCGCCGAGGCCGTCGCGATAGCCCCACACCTCGGACAGCAGCCGCTCGCGCGAGTGGACCACGCCGGGCCGCGACGCGAGCGCGTACAGCAGGTCGAACTCGATCGGGGTCAGGTGCACGGCGTCGCCGCCGACTCGGATCTCGCGTTTGGTGGGGTCGACGGCCAGGCCGTCCTGTTCGATCACTCCGCGCTCCGGCTCGGGGGCGCGCTGGACCCGCCGGAGCAGGGCCTTGACCCTGGCCACGAGCTCCCGTGGGCTGAACGGCTTGGTCATGTAGTCGTCCGCGCCGATCCCCAGACCGACCAGGACGTCCTCCTCCGCATCGCGGGCGGTGAGCATCAGGACGGGCACCGGACGCTCTCGCTGGATGCGGCGGCACACCTCGAGGCCGTCGAAGCCGGGAAGCATCACATCCAGGACCACGACGTCGGGCCGGACGCGCTCGACGAGCTCGACCGCGCCGGGACCGTCGGCCGCCGTCTCGACGTCGAAGCCCTCGCGGCGGAGCCGGGCCGCGATCGCGGACGCGATCGTCGCCTCGTCCTCGACCACGGCGATCAGCGGACGACCCATGGGGTCAGTCTAGGCAGGCGGGTGTCGCGGTTTGGTCCGGCCCGTGTGGAGAAACGGTGCAGGGGCTCAGCCCCGCCAGTAGGCCACCGTCTCCTTCAGGCCGTCCTCCAGGTGGGTCCACGGCTTCCAGCCGAGCTCGCTCGTCGCCGACGAGAAGTCGAGGGCGATGCGGCGGATCTCCCCGGGCGGCAGCGAACCGCCGCCGGGCTCCCCGCGGAAGCCGGTGATCTCCGCCAGCATCCGGAACAACCCGTTCACCGAGGTCTCCAGGGCGGTCCCGATGTTCAGCAGCTTCCCGGAGCCCGCGGTGCCGCCGGCGAGCGCGAACGCGTGGACGGTGTCGTCGACGAAGACGTAGTCGCGGGTCTGGTTGCCGTCGCCGAAGACCGCCGGCGCCTCGCCGGCAAGCATCTTGCCGATGAAGATCGCGATGACGCCGGCCTCGCCGTTCGGGTCCTGGCGCGGGCCGTAGACGTTGCCGAGGGCGAGGGCGGTGAAGTCGAGCTTGCGATAGCGGTGGTAGTAGCGGAGGTAGTCCAGGGCCGCCTTCTTCGAGACGCCGTACGGCGAGTGCGGGATCGAGCCGCCCGCCGACGTCTCCTTCACCGGGAACTTCCGAGGGTCGCCGTAGATGGTGCCGCCCGACGAGGCGAACACGACCTTGCGGACGCCGGCGCGGGCCGAGCTCTCCAGGACATTGAGCAGGCCCATGACGTTGATGCTCGCGTCGGCCTTCGGATCGAGCAGCGAGGGCCGCACGCCGGGCTGCGCCGCAAGGTGCATCACCACGTTGGGGCCGTGGCGTTCGAACAGCATCGCCAGCCCATCCGAGCGGATGTCGAGGTTGTAGAACGTGAACGCCTGCCCGTACTGCCGCGACTCGGACAGGTTCGCGATGCGCCCGGTGGACAGGTCGTCGACCCCCACCACGCGCTTGCCCTCGGCCAGCAGCCGGTCCACGAGATGCGACCCGATGAACCCCGCCGCCCCCGTCACCAACACCGTCTCCGCCACGCGCGAACTCTAGCGGTCGGTCTACGCGAGGGGCAGGGAGGGGTTGGCGCTGACGTCGAGGCTGGTGCGTTCGCCCTTGATCAGCCTGCTGTGGCCGGCGGCGGCGATCATGGCGGCGTTGTCGGTGCACAGCTCGATCGAGGGCGAGCGGAGGTCGAGGCCGCGCTCGTCGGCGGCATGTTGCATCCGGTCGCGGAGGCGGGTGTTCGCGACGACGCCCCCCCCGAGCAGGATCCGCTTGGCGCCGCGGGCCTCGGCGGCGGCGAGCGTCTTGTCCACCTGCACGTCCACGATGGCCTCCTGAAACGACGCCGCCAGGTCGGCGAGGTCCGGCTGCCGCCCGGCCTCGACCTCGGCGCGGACGTGGCGGATCACCGCCGTCTTCAGGCCGGAGAGCGAGAAGTCGAAGTCCCCCGAACGGGCGAGGGCGCGCGGGAAGTCGACGGCCGCCGGATCACCGGTCTGCGACAGCCGGTCGATCTCGGGGCCGCCGGGGTACGGCAGCCCCAGGTACCGCGCGATCTTGTCGAAGGCCTCGCCGGCGGCGTCGTCGAGGGTCTGGCCGAGCAGCTCGTAGTGGTGCTCCTCGGGCACGTGGACGAGCATCGTGTGGCCGCCGGAGACGATGAACGCCACGAACGGGAACTCCATCGGGCCGTGGTCGAGGGCGTTCGCGTACAGGTGTCCCTCGAGGTGGTTCACGCCGATCAGGGGAAGGTCCAGCGCCAGCGCGACCGCCTTCGCCGTGGCGATCCCCACCAGGAGCGCGCCGACCAACCCCGGCCCGACCGCGACGGCGACCGCGTCGACCTGGCCCCACGAGGTCTCCCCGCGGGCGAGGGCCTCGTCGAGCAGGGGGTTGATCCGCTCGACGTGGGCGCGCGAGGCGATCTCGGGGACGACCCCGCCGTAGCGCTGGTGCAGGTCGGTCTGGCTGCTGATCAGGTTCGACCGGACGGCCAGGCCGTCCTCGACCACCGCCACGGCCGTCTCGTCGCAGGACGTCTCGAAGCCCAGGACCCTCACGGGGCCGAGACCTCGGGGGTGGCGGCCGCCGCGATCCGCTCGAGGAGCCGCCCGTACTCGGGCTGGTCGATCTCGTCCGCCCACATGACGAGGGCGTCCTCGTTCGTCTCCTGGTAGTAGCCCTTGCGGACGCCGACCGGCCGGAACCCGAACCGGCCGTACAGCCGCTGCGCGCCCCAGTTGGAGACCCGGACCTCCAGGGAGATCGCCTTGGCGCCCATCTCCCGGGCCCGCTTGATCAGGTCGAGCATCAACCGCGTGGCGATCTTGCGCCGGTGGTGCACGGGATCGACGGCGATCGTCGTCACGTGCGCCTCGTCCCCGTAGGACATGAGCCCGGCGTAGCCCGCGACGTCGCGGCCGAGGCGGGCGACCAGGTAGACGCGGTTGCGGGGCTCGCTCATCTCGGAGATGAACAGCGTGGGGCTCCACGGCCGCGGATAGACCTGGCGCTCGATCGCCAGGACGCCCTTGAGGTGGCGCCGGCGCATGAAGCCGATCTCGAGCTCAGGCGGACCGGGCGCGTCGGTCCCAGGCGATCTCCGCATCCGACTTCCTCACGTAGTAGGGCACGATGTCCGCGGGCCGGTCGGCCTCCTCCCGGACGAACCGCGGGACGGCGAGCTCCACGAGCGCCGCGGCGTCGGGGAAGGCGTGTCCGGCCGAGACGAACTCGACCTGGCTGCCCAGCTCCTCGAGCACGCGACGGTACATCAGGGCGCCGTTTCCAACGAGCAGCACCTCTTCCGGGCGCGCCTCGATCTCGCCGAGGAGACGCTCCGCGGTTCCCACCTGATAGGTCCCCTCCCGGGCCACCCCGCCGTGCATGGGCCGGTAGAACCCGTAGAACACCTCGCCCCGGCGCGCGTCCACCACGGCGCAGATCAGCCGGCGGGTGTAGCGGACCCCGAAGGCGAGCACGTCGAGCGAGGTCATGCCGACGATGGGGATCCCCAGGACCTGCGCCAGCCCGCGGCCGGTGGCGATGCCGACCCGCATGCCGGTGAACAGGCCGGGCCCCAGCCCGACGGCCACCCCGCCCAGCCGGGAGGGCTCCACGCCGGCCAGGTCGAGCAGGTGACGGATCGCGGGCGCCACCACCTCGTCGCCCCCGTGGGTGCGGGCGACCCGGGACGCGGCCAGGATCCCCTGCTCGCTGCCGATCGCCACGGACGACTGCGGGGTGGACGTCTCGATCCCCAGGACGATCACGCGGCCTGCCACTTTCCCAGGAGCCCCTCCAGGCGCTCCCAGCGTCCGGTCCAGACCGGGCCGTGTCCGGTGACGCGAACCCCCCGAGCTTCGCCGGGGCCAACCGTGAGCTCCACCTCCAGGTACGCGCCCGCGAACAGGGCGTCGATCACGTCGCCCCATTCGACGAAGACCACCCAGCCCTCGTCCAGGAGCTCTTCGAAGCCGAGGTCGAGGACCTCCTGGATCCGGTCGAGGCGGTACACGTCGACGTGGGCGACCGGCAGGTTGCCCCGGTACTGGCGCATCAGGACGAAGGTCGGGCTCGCGACGGGATCGGTCACCCCGAGCGCCCGGGCGGCTCCCTGCACGAACGTCGTCTTCCCCGCGCCCAGCTCGCCGGTCAGGGCGACGACGTCCCCGGGCCCGAGGGCCTCGGCGATCGCCGCGCCGACCGCGCGGGTGTCGTCCTCGGTGGGGGCGACGACGTTCAGCGTGGACCGCATCAGAACAGCCCCAGCTGTTCCTCGACGACCGGGGCGGTGACGCGGGCGTCCTCGAGCAGGCCGCGGATCGTGCGGAAGTCCTCCTGCGACTCCTGCATCAGGCGGCCGCTGCCCCCGCGCAGGATCGCCGCCGGATGGTAGGTCGGGATGACCGTCCGGCCCTGCCACATGAAGCGCTGGCCGCGCACGCGGGTGATGCCGATCTGGCGGTTGAGGATCATGCGCGTCGCGAAGTTCCCGAGGGTCACCACGATCTGCGGGTCGATCAACCGCACCTGCTCGAGCAGCCGGGGCTTGCACGCCTCGATCTCGTCGGGCAGCGGGTCCCGATTCCCGGGAGGCCGGCACAGAACGACGTTCGCGATGTAGACGGACTCGCGGGCGATGTCGATCTGCGACAGCAGCGTGTTGAGCAGCTGGCCGGCGGGGCCCACGAACGGGATCCCCTGCTTGTCCTCGTTGAACCCCGGCCCCTCGCCGATGAACATCAGGTCGGCGTGCGGGTCTCCGGTGCCGAACACGACCGTGGTGCGTCCCTCGGACAGCCGGCACCGCGTGCAGGCCGACCAGTCCCGCTCGAGCTCCTGAAGCGTCTCCGTCAGCCCGATCCCTCCCCGGACAGAGAGGGTACGCCGCCGAGCGGGGTGGCGAGACGGACGGCCCGGCGGATGGCCTCCGCGACCGCGTCGGACGCCAGCCGCTCGACCAGGGGCTGGGGAGCCTCGACGGTGCCGGTGGCCAGTGAGAACACGGTGTCGCCGTCCCACAGGGTGTGGGCGGGGCGGATCGCGCGGGTCAGCCCCTCGTGACCGGCCAGCGACACCAGGTACGCGCGCTCCTTGCTCAGGACGGCGTCGGTGGCCACGACGACCAGCGTGGTGTTCATCCCGGGGTCCGGGGGCCTGCCTCCGGGCGGGTCCACGGGCGCCGAGATGGGCAGGCTGCCCTGGATCCCCTCCCCCGGCGCTGCCCGCGGCGCCGCGATCACGGTCCCGTCGTCCTCCACGATCTCGCCCAGCGCGTTCACCACCGCCAGCGCGCCGACGGTCACGCCGTCCTCCACCATGGAGGCCGTCCCGACGCCACCCTTGCGCGCCCGTTCGGCGCCGGCACCCTTGGCCACCGTCGCGCCGGTCCCGGCCCCGACGCTGCCCTCCTCCACGTCCCCGCCGGCGGCCTCGCACGCGGCGTAGCCGTCGTCCGGACCGGGGCGTCCCGCCGGGTCGCCGACGGTGAGGTCGAACAGGATCGCGGCCGGCACGATCGGAACCCGGGCGACGCCCGCGTCGAAGCCGATCCCTCGTTCCTCCAGCCACCGGACGACGCCGTCGGCCGCCGACAGCCCGAACACGCTCCCCCCGGCCAGCACGACCGCGTGCACCTCCTGGACGAGGGTCCCCGGGCGCAGGAGGTCGGTCTCCCGGGTCCCGGGAGCGCCGCCGCGGACCGACCCCGAGCCCATCGTTCCCGGCGGCGGGAGGACCACGGTGCACCCGGTTACCGCCTGCAGGTCCGTGGCGTGGCCGACCCGGATCCCCTCGACGTGGGTGATCATCCGGCCGCGGCCTTTCGCCGCGCGCGCCGGGGCGCCTTGAGAGGAAGGACCTCGGCCAGGAACCCCTCCACGGCGCGGTTGAACGCCGCGTGCCGCTCCATCATCGCGATGTGCCCCGCGCCGGTGAGCAGGATCCCGCGGGCATTCGGCAACGCCTTCAGCAGGGCCTCCGCGCTGGTCTTGGGGGTCAGCCGGTCGCGATCCCCCACGATCACGAGAGCCGGCACCGAGACGCGCTCGACCGCGTGGCGCAGGTCCATCTCCATGAGGCTGCGGATCGAGTGCGCCCAGATCTCCGGAGGGACGGCCATGGCGACCCGGGTCACGTGCTCGACCTGCGCGGGGGAGGCGTTCGGGCCGAAGTTGGTCACGCGCGTCGCGAGATAGGCGAAGTCGGTGCCGGTGGCCTCGACCCGGCGGCGCACCCGCTCGACCCGATCGAGGTCGGAGATGAACCACCGATGGGCCGGCCGCAGGACCCGTTCGACCCGGGCGCCGATCGACCCGGCGGCCTCCCGCACGAGGTCGGACGCGGTCGTGTCGACGAGGACCGCGCCCACCACCCGTCCGCCGTACTCCTCGGGATGGCGATCGGCCAGGGAGATCATCGACATGCCGCCCATGCTGTGCCCGACGAGCACCGCCGGCCCCTTCGGCGTGGTCGTGTCGAGCACCGAGCGGAGGTCATGGGCGAGGGCCTCCACCGAGTAGTCGCCCTTCGGGGCCTTGCCGCTCCCTCCGTGCCCGCGCTGGTCGTACAGGACACACCGGTAGCGATCGCTGAACGCGCGCCACTGGTAGTACCAGAGCGTCATGTTCAGGGTGACCCCGTGGGCGAACACGATCGTGGGCGCTCCCTCGGGCCCGACCACGCGGCAGTGGAGCTCGGTGCCGTCGAACGCCGTCACCGGCACGCGCTCGCCCGGGAGCGTCCCGAACGCCTCGTCCCGCTCGGGATCGGGCCGGCCGAGCTCGCGGCGCATCAGGACGCGCTCGGCGACGATGCCCGCGCCGACGCCCGCGATGATCCCCGCGGCCCACAGCACGCCCTTGCGGCGGCTGGTGGTCGTGGAGGCAGCCTCGGGCTCGGCCATCAGGCGCCCACGTACCGGCGAGGGACGCGCTCGCCGACGGCGCAGACGATCTCGTAGCTGATCGTGCCCAGCGTCTCGGCGAGCTCGTCGGCCGTCATCGCCTCGTCGCCCTGGCGGCCGATCAGGACGACCTCGTCGCCGGGCTCCACGGGTTCGTCGCCGACGTCCACCAGGATCTGGTCCATGGTCACGGTCCCGGCCACCCGGTGGCGCCGGCCCCGGATCAGCACCTCCCCGACGTTCGTCAGCCGGCGGGCGTACCCGTCGGCGTACCCGACGCCGACCGTGGCGATCGTCGTGTCGCGCTCCGGCGCGTAGCGGTGCCCGTAGGAAACCGCCTCGCCGGCCGGCACGCGCTTGACCATCGAGACCGCGGCGGTCCAGCGCAGGGCCGGGCGAAGCTCCGCTCCGCCCGCGACCGCGGGACCGGGCGCGTAGCCGTAGAGCCCGATCCCCGCCCGAACCAGGTCCAGGTGCGCCGAGGGCGACCCGAGGATCGCCCCCGTGTTCGCGAGGTGACGGAGGCGCGGAACGAGGCCCTCCTCGGACAGCGCCGCGGTCGCCGCGGCGAACCGCTCGAGCTGCGCCGCCACCGACGGATGCGCCGGCTCCTCGGACACCGCCAGGTGGCTCCAGAGGGCCTCGAAGCTCAGCCCCGCATCCACCGCCGCCCGGACGAACCCGGCGAGACCGTCGGCGGCGTGGCCCACCCGGCGCATGCCGGTGTCGACCTTGACGTGGACCCCCACGGGCCGGCCCGCGCTGGCGGCCGCGTCGGCCAGCGCGGCGAGCCCGCCGTCGGTGTACAGGGACGGGGTCAGGCTCCCGGCGAGCGCGTCCTTCTCCGATCCGGGCGGGAACTCGCTGAGCACCAGGATCGGCGCGTCGATCCCGGCCTCGCGCAGGCGCAGCCCCTCCTCGACGAGCGCCACCCCCAGCCAGGTCGCGCCCGAGTCCAGGGCGGCGCGGGCGACCGGGACGTCCCCGTGCCCGTACCCGTTGGCCTTCACCACGGCCATCAGCTCGGCCCCCGTGGGCTTCAGGGCCCGGACGTTGTGGCGGATCGCGTCCAGGTCGACCTCGGCCGTGGTCGGGCGGAACTGGCGGCTCACTCGGTCTCCCGGACCGAGGCGGCCGACTCGGCAAGGCGCGCGGCGATGTCGGCGGACGTCGCGCCCTCCCCAAGGTCCTCGCCGGCCCGGCGCCCTGCCAGACCGTGCACGTAGGCGGCGGCCGTGGCGGCGTCCAGGCCGGAGAGGCCGCGGGCCAGCAACGTGGCGACGGCCCCGGTCAGGAGGTCGCCCGTTCCGCCCGTGGCAAGGAAGGCGGTGCCGGTGGGGTTCACGCGCACCTCGCCGCCCGGATCGGCGATCAGCGAACGACTGCTCTTCAGCACGACGGTGCACCCGGCCGTCTCCGCCGCCTTGCGCACCAGGCCCACGCGGTCGTCGGCGAGCGCGGCGCGGGAGGCCCCGAACAGCCGCTCGAACTCGCCCTCGTGGGGCGTGATGACCAGCTCGCCCGCGCGTTCGGCGAGCTCGGCCGCGCGGCCCGCGAAGGCGTTGAGGGCGTCCGCGTCGGCGACGACCGGTACCGGCGAGCCCAGGACGATCCGCCGGATCTCCGCGGCGGCCTCCTCCCCCGAGGTGAGTCCCGGTCCGATGGCCACGGCCTGCACCCGGTCGAGCTCCGGGCCCAGCGCGTCCCACGCGCCCGAGGCCAGGATCCCGTCGGCGGACTCCGGGAGCGGGAGGAACGTCGCCTCGGGATGCAGGGCGGCGGCGGCTCCGCGAACGCTCGGCACCACCGCCAGGCGGATGAGCCCCGCGCCGAGCGCCGCCGCGCCCGACGCCACGAGCGACGCCGCTCCCGGCATGTCCCGCGAGCCCGCCACGATCGCCACGACGCCCGTGCGCCGCTTGTGGGTGTCGGGCTTCCGCACCGGCAGCATCCGGCGCACATCGCCGGCCTGAACCAGCACCAGGTCTGATCGAAGGAGGTCCGCGGGGAAACCGATGTCGGCGACCTCCAGGATTCCGGCGTGCTCGGCGCCGGGGTACAGCACCAGGCCGACCTTGGGGGCGCCGAACGTCACGGTCACGTCGGCCCACACGGCCGCGCCGGGGACGGCGGCGGTGTCCGCGTTCACGCCGGAGGGGATGTCGGCCGCGACGACCGCCGCGCCCGATCCGTTCATCGCCTCGATCGCCGCGGCGGCGAGGCCGTCCGGGGCCCCTCGAAAGCCGGTGCCGAACAGCGCGTCCACCACCACGTCCGCCCGGCGAGCCTCGCGCGCCAACCGCTCGGGCGTGGCCTCGGCGACGCGAACGTCCTCGAGCCGGCGAAGGTTCTCCGCGGCCGGACCCGAGAGGTCCGACGGCGCCGCGACGAGGAGCACCGTGACCCCCATGCCCCGCGCGGCCAGGTGGCGGGCGGCCACCAGCCCGTCGCCACCGTTGTTGCCCTTGCCGGCGACCACCAGCGCCCGGCGGCCGTACCCCCCGCTCGTCACGGACCGGGCGGCTCGGGCCACCGCCCATCCGGCGCGCTCCATGAGGTCCAGCACCGGCACGCCGCGGGACTCGGACTGCCGGTCGATCTCGCGGGTCTCCGAGGAGGTGAGGACGGGGATCACGCGCCCACCGCCACGCAGGTCGCGACGGCGACGGCCCGCTCGTGCGCGATCGACACGTGCAGCTCCGTGGCGCCCACCTCCGTCATCCGCTCCTTCGCCGAACCTTCGACCTGCAGGCTGAGACTCCCGTCCTGCGCGCGGACCACGGCGACCTGGCGCCACCGTCCGTGGGGCACCCCGCCCAGGGACTTGGCGAACGCCTCCTTGGCCGCCCATCGGGCGGCGTAGCACGCGGCCCGGTCGCCGCGGCCGTCGCAGTACGCGATCTCCCGCGTCGCGAAGTGCCTGGCGGCGAAGCGCGGGTGGCGCTCCAGGATCCGCCGCATCCGTTCCACGTCCACCACGTCGATCCCGACCCCCAGGATCCGCATGGGGCTACTCGACGGTGACGGACTTCGCCAGGTTGCGCGGCTGGTCCACGTCGGCGCCCCGAAGCTTGGCGATCCGGTACGCGAGCAGCTGAAGCGGGACCGACACCACGACCGGCGAGAGCAGCTCGGGCGTCTCGGGGACGTACAGGACGTGCTGAGCGAACTTCTCGACCTTCGTGTCGCCCTCGGAGGCGATGGCCAGGACCTCGGCCCCGCGCGCGCGAACCTCCTGGATGTTCGAGAGCATCTTCTCCTGGACGTGGCACTTGGTGGCCACCGCCACGACGGGGACGCCCTCCTCGACCAGGGCGATCGGCCCGTGCTTCAGCTCGCCGGCCGGATAGCCCTCGGCGTGGATGTAGGAGATCTCCTTGAGCTTCAACGCGCCCTCGAGGGCGGCCGGGTAGCCGGTGTGCCGCCCGATGAACAGCACGTCGCTCGCGTTCGCGAAGCGTTCGGCCAGCGGCGCGATCGCCGCGTCGAGCTCGAGGGCTTTCTGGACCTGGCCGGGCAGCAGCTGCATGTGGTGGACGATCTCGCGGATCTCCTCCTGGTACTTCGAGCCGCGGACCTGCGCCAGGTACAGGGCCACCAGATGGAGCGCGACCATCTGGGTGGCAAAGGTCTTCGTGGCGGCCACCCCGATCTCGGGGCCGGCGTGCGTGTACAGGATCCCGTCCGACTCGCGAGCCACCGCGGAGCCGACGGTGTTGGTGATCGCCAGCGCCCACGACTCCTGCTTTCGCGCCCACCGCAGGGCCTCCAGCGTGTCGATCGTTTCGCCCGACTGCGACACGGCCAGGGTCAGCGTCCGGTGGTCCAGGACCGGGTCTCGATACCGGAACTCGCTGGCGATCTCGATCTCCACGGGGAGCCGGGTCCAGTGCTCGATGGCGTACTTCGCCACGAGGCCCGCGTGGTACGCGGTGCCGCACGCCACGATGAACACCTTGGAGATGTCACGGATGTCGTCCTCGCGCATGTGCAGCTCGTCCAGCGTGAGCCGCCCGCTCGAGCCGGTCCGTCCGCGCAGCGTGTCCCGGACGGCGTCGGGCTGCTCGTAGATCTCCTTGAGCATGAAGTCCTCGTAGCCGCCCTTCTCCGCCGCCTCGAGGTCGTAGTCGACCTCGAAGGGCTCGATCGACAGGGGGTTGCCCACGAGATCGGTGACCGCCACCGATTCGCGGCGGAGCTCGACGACCTGGTTCTCCTCCACCGCGTACATGCGGCGGGTCCGGGTCAGCAGCGCCGGGATGGCCGAGGCCAGCAGGTTCTCGCCCTCCCCGAACCCCACGACGAGCGGCGAGGACACCTTCGCCCCCACGATCACATCGGGCTCGTCCGCCGACAGCACGACGAGCGCATACGCCCCGGTCAGGTCCTTGAGCGATGCCCGCACGGCGTCGGGGAGGGTCGCGCCATCACGCAGGTTCTCCTCGATGAGGTGGGCCACGACCTCGGTGTCGGTGTCCGACCGAAGGACGTGCCCGGCCTCCTGCAGGCGGTCGCGGAGCTCGTGGAAGTTCTCGATGATCCCGTTGTGGATGACCGCGATCCGCTCCTTGCAGTCGAGGTGCGGATGCGCGTTCTGATCGTTGGGGATCCCGTGCGTGGCCCAGCGAGTGTGGCCCATTCCCACCCGGCCCTCCGGGTGGCCGTCCTCGTCGAGGGCCTTCTCGAGCTCGAGGACCTTCCCGGCGCGCTTGGTGACCGACATCGAGTCGCCGCCGAGCACGGCGACGCCCGCCGAGTCGTAGCCTCGGTATTCGAGACGGCGAAGCCCCTCCAGAACGATCGGGAGCGCTTCGTCGTCGCCGATGTAGCCGACGATCCCGCACATGAGAAGGTCAATGCTACCGCGCGGGGCCCGAGGGACCCCGGATGCGAGCTAGGCCAGGGTCTCGCGGACGGCGGCGGCCAGGCGCTCGGCGTGCGTACGCGACGCCTCCTCGGTCTCGGCCTCGACCATCACGCGGACGAGGGGCTCCGTGCCCGATGCGCGCACCAGGATGCGCCCCGAGCTCCCGAGGGCGGCCTCCGCCTCGCGGACGGCCGTCCACACGGCCTCGGCGCCCTCGAGCTCGCCGGGCGCCGGGACCTCCACGTTCACCAGGACCTGCGGATAGGCACGCATCGCCTTCGCGAGCCCGGCGACGGTCTGACCGCGAGCCACCGCGATCGAGAGGAACTTCGCCGCGGTCAGGACCCCGTCGCCCGTGGTCGCGTCGTCCAGGAAGATCACGTGTCCGGACTGCTCGCCGCCGAGCACCGCGTCGGCCTCGAGCATCCGCTCCAGCACGTAGCGGTCCCCCACCTTCGTCTCCAGCACCCGGATCCCGGCGGCATCCATCGCCCGCCGGAACCCCAGGTTGGCCATCACCGTGGTGACGACCGTGTCGCCCTTCAGCCGGCCCTCGTCGCGGAGCCAGAGCGCGGCGGCGGCGAGCACGTGGTCGCCGTTGATCACGTTCCCGTCGGCGTCCGCGAACAGGGCACGGTCCGCGTCGCCGTCGAAGGCGACGCCCGCGTCGGCGCGATGCTCCACGACCGCCCGCGCCACCGTCTCGGGATGGGTCGCGCCGCATCCGTCGTTGATGTTCGCTCCGTCGGGACGGTCGTGGATGGGAATGACCTCGGCCCCCAGCCGGCGCAGGGCCTCCGGCCCGACCGTGGACGCGGCCCCGTTCGCCGCGTCGACGACCACCCGCAGCCCCGCGATCGTGCCCGCCGACGCGGTCACGAACTCCACGTACCGGTCCGCGGCGCCGGGGTCGGCCTGAACGTGCTCCCCGCCGTTGGGCGCCGGAGCCGGTCCCGCCTGGACCAGGCGCTCGATCTCGTCCTCGATCGCGTCGGGGAGCTTGTAGCCCTCGCGCGAGAAGAGCTTGATGCCGTTGTACTCGGCGGGGTTGTGCGAGGCGGAGATGACCGCGCCCGCGTCGGCGGCGTCGGCCACGACCAGATGGGCCACCGCGGGGGTGGGCGCGACGCCGAGCAGGACCAC
Source organism: uncultured Actinomycetes bacterium (assembly GCA_963742735.1). Classification (GTDB taxonomy): domain Bacteria; phylum Actinomycetota; class UBA4738; order UBA4738; family JBBDTT01; genus JBBDTT01. The sequence goes on along the minus strand of CAVUMN010000004.1, from coordinate 1,292,652 downwards.
GTCGCCGCCGGCCGAGCCGATCCCCTGGGCGAGGGCTCGCTCGAGCCCCTCCCCCGACGCGCGCGTGTCACGGCCGATCAACACGCGGGGGTGCGCGGTCCCGTGCTCGTTCAGGGCGGCCACCGCGGCCCAGCCGAGGCTCCGTGCAAGCTCGTCGGTGAGGTCGCGGCCGGCCACCCCTCGCACGCCGTCGGTCCCGAAGAGGCGGGGCATAGACGGGGTATCGTAGTTGACGACCTCGTGTCCCAACCCTCCGCTCCCGAGCACGTCCCCTCCGGCTCCACCGAGCTTGCCCTGGTTCACGTGGCCTCCTCGTCGATGGAGGCCTACGGCCTCAGGGCGCGCCTCGAGGCGGAGGACATCCCCGTCTTCGTGAAGGGCGAGAGCGAGGGTCCGTACCGCATGGCGTACACGCCGATCTATCTGTACGTGCCGAGGGCGATGGAGGTCCAGGCCCAGCTCGTGCTCGCGGATGCCCTCGACGGAGGGCTCAGCCTCCCGGAGGAGTAACCGGCTAGCGCTTGGAGTACTGCGGCGCCTTGCGGGCCTTCTTCAGCCCGTACTTGCGGCGCTCCTTCTCCCGCGCGTCGCGGGTCAGGAAGCCCTCGGCCTTGAGCGCGGCCCGCAGCGAGGGATCGAGGTCGATCAGCGCGCGGGCGAGCCCGTGGCGAAGCGCACCGGCCTGTCCGGTGGTGCCACCACCGTGAATCCGGGCGACGACGTCGAAGTCTTTCTCGCGCTGGATGGCGCGCAGGGGCGCGGTGACCACCATGCGCTGGGCCCGTGAGGTGAAGTACTCCTCCAGCGGACGCCCGTTGAGGGTGAAGACGCCGGTGCCGGGGCTCAGCCGCACGCGTGCGACGGCCTCCTTGCGCCGGCCGGTTCCGAGGTTGACGTCCGTGGCAGCCACTTACGACTCCTTCTTGGCCGCGCGCTTGGCGGCGGCCTTCTTGGGCGAGGCCTTCGCGGCCGCTCGCTTGGCGGCCGGCTTGCGCACCGCGCGCTTCGCGGGAGCCTTCCCGGCCCGTTTGGCGGGCGCGGCCTTGGTGGTCCGGCCCCTGGGTCGCTCGGCCTTCGGCGTGGGCTCCGGCGTGGGCTTGGGCGCGGGCAGCCCCGTCCACTTCGGGATCTCCCCGACGGGCAGCGTCTCGGGCCGCTGCGCCGACTGACGGTGCTCGGCGCCCGAGTACACGATCAGCTTGCGGCCCATGGAGCGGCCGAGCCGGGTCTTCGGGAGCATCCCCTTGATCGCCTTCTCGACCGCGCGGTCGGGCCGGGTGGACATGAGGCGGTCGTAGGGGACCGAGGTGAGACCGCCGGGGTAGCCCGAGTGGCGGTGCCACATCTTGTCCTCGAGCTTGGCGCCGGTCAGCCGCACCTTCGCGGCGTTGACGACGATCACGTGGTCACCGGTGTCGACGTGCGGGGCGTAGATGGGCTTGTGCTTGCCCTTCAGGACCGACGCCACGTGCGTGGCCAGACGGCCGAGCACGGCGCCGTCGGCGTCGACGACGTACCAGCGACGCTCGATGTGGTCCGGCTTGGGAGTGAAGGTCTTCATAGAAAAGGCCGGCTCGCAAGCCGACGCCCTTGATCATACGAGCCGGTCGAAGCGAGCGTCAAAGGACGCCGCCTCGCCCGTATCGCACCCGTTCGAGCGTGAGCCCGTGCGGCGGGGCAAGCCGTCCCGCGGCGGACCGGTCCCTCGCCGCGAGCACGGCCGCCATGGCCAACGTGTCGAGGCGGCCGACGGCCACGTCCACGAGCGTCCCCACGAGGCTCCGGACCATCTGGTGCAGGAACCCGTCGGCCTCGGCGGTGATCGTCACCACGCCCTCGCGCGAGGCGACGCTCAGCCGCCGGAGCGTGCGAACGGTGGAACGCTCGTTGCGGCGCGTCCGGCAGAACGACGCGAAGTCGTGCTCGCCGGTGAGGTCGCGTGCGGCCCGGCGCATGGGCGCGAGGGCCAGCCCTCCCGGGCGGTGCCAGACGTACCGGGCCGTGAACGGATCGGGATGCGCCGCCGTGTCGATCCGGTAGCGGTACTCGCGGCCGGTAGCCGAAAAGCGGGCGTCGAAGCCGACGGGCGCTCGGAGCGCCGCTACCACCACCACCTCGGGGCCGAGCATGCCGTTGACGGAGCGCTGCAGGCGCGCAGGGTCGCTCCCCTCGGGGGCCTCGAACGAGACGACCTGTCCCGCGGCGTGCACGCCGGCGTCGGTGCGGCCGGCGACCGACAGCCTGGGCGGAGCGCCCATCGCACGGCCGAGCGCTTCGGCCACCACGGCCTCGACCGTGCGGCGACCCGGCTGGCGGGCCCAGCCGTGGAAGCCGGTCCCGTCGTACGCGAGGGTCAGCCGGAGGATCGTGGCGCTACTCGGTGCCGCGCTCCACGAGCTCGATCAGCGCCATCGGGGCGCCGTCGCCCTGGCGGGGGCCGAGCTTCATGATGCGGGTGTAGCCGCCGGGACGCTCCGTGAACCGCGGGGCGATCTCCGCGAAGAGCTTGTGCACCACGTCGCGGTCGGGGACCACCTTCAGGACCTGCCGGCGGGCGTGCACGCTGCCGTCCTTGCCGAACGTGATCAGCTTCTCGGCGAGGGGGCGCAGCATCTTGGCCTTGGCCTCGGTGGTCTTGATGCGCTCGTGCGTGAACAGGGACGCGGCGAGGCCGCCGAGCATCAGCTTCTGATGCGCCGGTCCGCTCCCCAGGCGCGGTCCCTTCTTCGGCGTGGGCACGTGCGCTCCTTACTCCGTCCGCAGGGACAGGCCGAGATCCTCGAGCTTGGCCTTCACCTCGTCGATGGACTTCTGGCCGAAGTTGCGGATGTCCATGAGCTCCTGCTCGGACTTCTGCACGAGGTCGGCGACCGTGTTCACGCCCTCGCGCTTGAGGCAGTTGTAGGAGCGAACCGACAGGTTGAGCTCCTCGACCGTCAGCGCGAGGTCGCCCGTCGGCCCCTCCTCCTCGGCCGGCCCGAGGGACAGGCCCTGGCTCTCGGTGAGGTCGCCGAACAGCGCCACGAGCTCGCCGAGCGTCGCGCCGGCGGAGGCCACGGCCTCGCGAGGCGTGATCGAGCCGTCGGTCTGCACGTCCAGGATCAGGCGGTCGCGGTCGACGGCCTGCTCGACGCGGGTGTTCTCGACCGCGTACGTCACGCGGCGGACCGGCGAGTAGATCGAGTCGATCGGGATCACGCCGATCGGGTCGCGTGACTTCTTGTTCTTCTCGGCCGCGACGTAGCCCACGCCCCGCTCGACGACGAGCTCCATCTCGAGGCTCGCACCCTTGCCGAGGGTGGCGATGTGCAGGTCGGGGTTCAGGACCTCGACGCCGGCCGGCGGGGCGATGTCGCCCGCCGTGACGTCCGCCGGGCCCTTGGCCCGCAGGTACACGGTGGCGGGATCATCGACCTCGGAGCGCAGCACGAGCTCCTTGAGGTTCAGGATGATGTCGGTGACGTCCTCGGTCACCTTGGGGATCGTGGCGAACTCGTGGAGCACGCCCTCGATCCGGACCGCGGTCACGGCGGCGCCGGGGATGCTGGACAGCAGCGTCCGGCGCAGCGCGTTGCCGAGGGTGTAGCCGAATCCCGGCTCCAGCGGCTCGACGGCGAACTTCGAGCGCGTCGGGGTCAGGGACTCCTCTTCGATCTGTGGTCTGGCGACGATCAGCACAACGATCTACCTCCTCCCGGGGATCAACCGTTTCTACCCGGGGCTTCGCTGCCTCCCGGCCGCGTTCGCGGTCCGGGTATGTGCTCGAGCTCGCTACTTCGAGTAGAGCTCGACGATGAGCTGCTCCTGCAGCTTGGTGTCGATGGCGGTGCGGGCCGGAAGCTCGGTCACGTCGATCGTGAGCGCGTTCCGGTCCACGTTCAGCCACGCGGGGACGATGCGGGACTCGGTGGCCTCGATCGCGTCGTGGATCGCGATCAGGTTGCGCGACTTCGTGCGCGGCTCGACCTTGTCCCCCGGCCGGACCCGGAACGACGGGACGTTCACCGTGCGGCCGTTGACCTGGAAGTGCTTGTGGCGGACGAGCTGGCGGGCCTGATCGCGGGAGTTCGCGAGGCCGGCGCGGTACACCACGTTGTCCAGCCGCGTCTCGAGCAGCCGCAGCAGGTTCTCGCCGGTCACCCCCGGCTGGCGCGCGGCGGACTGGTAGTAGTTGCGGAACTGCTTCTCGAAGATGCCGTAGATCCGGCGGGCCTTCTGCTTCTCGCGGAGCTGGAGCAGGTACTCCGACTCCTTGATGCGGCCGCGGCCGTGCTCGCCCGGCGGGTAGGGGCGCCGCTCGATCGCGCACTTCGGCGACTCACATCGCCGGCCCTTGAGGTAGAGCTTCTCGCGCTCGCGCCGGCACAGGCGGCAGTCCGGTCCGGTGTACCGGGCCACTAGACACGCCTCCGCTTGCGGGGACGGCAGCCGTTGTGCGGCACCGGGGTGACGTCCTGGATGCCCACCACCTCGAGGCCGGCGGCGGCCAGGGAGCGGATCGCGGTCTCGCGGCCCGAGCCCGGGCCCTTCACGAAGACGTCGACCTTGACCACGCCGTGCTCCTGGGCCCGGCGCGCGGCGGCCTCGGCGGCGAGCTGTGCGGCGAAGGGGGTGGACTTGCGGGAACCCTTGAAGCCGACGTTGCCGGCGCTCGCCCACGACAGGGTGTTCCCCGACTGATCGGTGATCGTGACGATCGTGTTGTTGAACGTGGACTTGATGTGAGCCTGGCCGTGGGAGATGTTCTTCTTCTCCTTCTTCCGGGCCTTCTTCGCCTTCGGCTTCGCCATGAGCTACTTGCCCTTCTTCCGCTTCACGCCGACGGTCTTCTTGGGGCCCTTGCGCGTGCGCGCGTTCGTGTGCGTGCGCTGTCCGCGGACCGGGAGACTCCGGCGGTGCCGGATCCCCTGGTAGGAGCCGATCTCGATCTTGCGCTTGATGTCCTGGGCCACGTCGCGGCGGAGGTCGCCCTCGACCTTGTAGTTGCGGTCGATCCACTCGCGGATCCGGACGATCTCCTCCTCGGAGAGGTCGCGGACCTTGGTCCCGTCGGTGATCTTGGCGCCCTCGACGGTCTGGCGAGACTTGGTGGGCCCGATCCCGTAGATGTAGCGCAGGGCGATGTCCACCCGCTTTTCGCGGGGAAGGTCGACGCCGGCGATTCGTGCCACTCGGTCTCTCCTAGCCCTGTCGCTGCTTGTGCCGGGGGTTCGAGCAGATGACGACCACCCGTCCGCGACGGCGGACGATCTTGCACTTCTCGCACATCGGCTTGACCGACGGTCGTACCTTCATCGCTCGACTCCTATCGGTACCGGTAGATGATCCGTCCGCGCGTGAGGTCGTAGGGCGAAAGCTCGACGAGCACCCGGTCCCCGGGGAGGATCCGGATGTAGTTCATCCGCATCTTTCCCGAGATGTGGGTGAGGACCTTGTGACCGTTCTCCAGCTCAACGCGGAACATCGCGTTGGGCAGGGGCTCGACCACCGTGCCCTCGACCTCGATCGCATCCTTCTTCGCCACGTGCGGCGACCAACTCCATTCCGGCTCAGGGGTTCCGACAGAAAACCCCGAGGCCGGTGGCCCCAGGGCCAACAGGAAAGTATACGAGCCCTCCTGCGGGGCGTCCACCCTCCGCCACGCCCGGTAGTGGGTCGGCGCCCCAGCTACCTGAACCCGCAGGTCAGGGGGCTATTTCCCGTCCTCCAGCCGGCACTCCGGCGAGCCCCCGGGCAGCCGGTGCCGGTTCCGCGCCACCCAGTCGTACGCGCGTGAGGCCGCGGGCTCCACCGCGCGGGCGCCGAGCACGGTCCCCATCGACCTCCACAGGCCCCGTGAGGCCCGCAGCGCGGCCGCGATCGCCCGGTGTCCGCGCTCCCTTCGCCCGCCGGCTCCGACCCACCAGACGGCCTCGGCCGCCTCCTCGGCGGTGATCCCGAGCGCCGTCAGGTCCGCGCGTTGGAACGGGACCACGTGAACCCCGGGGCCGACGATGCTCCTCACGAGCCGGGCTGAGGTGGAGCAGAACCGGCAGTCGCCGTCGAACACCAGCGTGCCGAGCACGCGGGGCCGGATTCGGTTCACGCTTCCAGCCTACGAGGCTCGTGCGGTGAGGACCTCGGGGCCGTCGTCGGTCACGGCGATGGTGTGCTCGAAGTGGGCGGCCAGCGAGCCGTCCACGCTCACGACCGTCCAGTCGTCGGCGAGCACGCGGGTGGGCCAGTCGCCGGCGATGACCATGGGCTCGATCGCCACCACCAGGCCGGCGCGGATCTCCGGCCCGCGGCCCGGGTCCCCGTAGTTCGGGATCTGGGGGTCCTCGTGCAGCGACCGGCCGACGCCGTGGCCGACGTACTCGCGGACGACCGCGAAACCGGCGCCCTCGACCACCTGCTGCACGGCGTTGCCGACGTCGGACAGCCGGTTCCCCGGCTTCAGGAGCCGGATCCCCGCCTCCAGGGACTCCTCGGTCACCCGGAGCAGCTTCTCGGCCTCGTCGCTGGGGGGCTCCCCCACGAACACCGAGACCGCGGAGTCGCCGTGGTAGCCCTCCCACACGGCCCCGACGTCGAGCGAAAGCAGGTCGCCCTCCTTGAGCCGGCGCTTCCCCGGGATGCCGTGGACGACCTCCTGATTGATCGAGGTGCAGATCGACGCGGGGAACCCCCGGTAGCCCTTGAACGAGGGCGTCGCTCCCTCATCGCGCATGAACTGCTCGGCGATGGCGTCGAGCTTCGCGGTGGTCACCCCGGGCCTCACCTCCGGAAGGAGCCGCTCGATGGTCGCGGCGGTGATGCGACCCGCCCGGCGCATCCGCTCGATCTCGGCCGGGGACTTGAAGAGGATCACGCCGGCTCCGGGGCCCCCGGCCGCAGGGCGAACCCGTTCTCCTCGATCGCCTGGACGGCCCGCTCGGTCACGTCGTCGAGCTTGCCGACCGCGTCGACGGTGTGGAGCAACCCCCGCTCGAAGAAGAACGTCTCCAGGGGCTCGGTGTCGCGGTGGTAGACCTCGAGCCGGTGGCGGACGGCGGACTCCTCGTCGTCCGGCCGCTGGACGAGCTGGCTCCCGTCGTAGTCGCAGATCCCCTCGACGAGGCACGGCGAGAACTCGACGTTGTAGGTCCGCTGGCAATTGGGGCAGGTGCGGCGCCCGGCGATGCGCTTCACGGCGATCTCGTCGGGCAGCACGAACTTCAGCGCCGCGTCGAGCTGGGGGCCGTCCTCGGCGAGCTCGGCCTCGAGGGCCTCGGCCTGCGGGAGTGTCCGGGGGAAGCCGTCGAGGATGAACCCCTCCTGCGCGTCGGGCTCGTCCAGCCGGTCGACGACCATCTTCACCACGACGTCGTCGGGGACCAGGTCGCCGGCGTCCATGTACCGCCGGGCCTCGAGGCCCAGCGGCGTCTGGTCGCGCAGGTTCGCGCGGAAGATGTCCCCGGTGGCGATGAGCGCCAGGCCGAAGCGTTCGGCCAGACGGTGGGCCTGGGTGCCCTTGCCGGCCCCGGGCGGGCCGAGCAGGACGAGTCTCACCTCAAGAACCCTTCGTAGTGGCGCATCATCAGCTGCGACTCCAGCTGCTTCATGGTCTCCAGCGCCACGCCGACCGTGATGAGGATCGAGGTCCCCCCGAACGGGAACTGCTGTGCCGCGAAGATGGCGAGCGCCACCGAAGGGATCAGGGCGATGACCGCCAGGAACAGCGAGCCGGGCAGGGTGATGCGGGTGAGGATGTGGTCGAGGTACTCCGCGGTCGGGCGCCCCGGCCGGATGCCCGGGATGAACCCGCCGTACTTGCGGATGTTGTCCGCGGTGTCCACCGGATTGAACGAGATGGCCGTGTAGAAGTACGCGAAGAACACGACGAGGACGCCGTAGATCGTCATGTACACCGCGCTCGCCGGGTTGGTCAGGTACCGCTGAACGAAGTTCTGGAACGGTTGCCAGTGGATGACGTTCTGGAGCAGCGCCGGGAAGTACAGGACCGACGACGCGAAGATGATCGGGATGACGCCGGCCTGGTTCACCTTGAGCGGGATGTAGGTCGAGCCGCCGCCGTACATCTTCCGGCCCACCACCCGCTTGGCGTACTGCACGGGGATCCGCCGCTGTCCCTGTTCCATGAAGACGACCGCCACGATGATCAGCAAGGCCAGCGAGACGATGAACCAGAACACGGCCGGGCTGGTCTGCTCGAGGATCGCGCCGCCTTCGGCGGGCAGCGTGCTGATGACGCTGGTGAAGATCAGGATGGACATCCCGTTGCCGATGCCCCGCTGGGTGATCAGCTCACCGAGCCACATGATCAGCGCCGTCCCCGCGGTGAGCGTGATCACGATGAGGGCGATGCGCGGGGCCGTGAACTTCTCCTGGGGGATGATCTTGAAGTCCCGGTTGAACAGGAACACCAGGCCGGTCGACTGCAGCAGGGCCAGCGTCACCGTCATGTAGCGGGTCCACTGGGTGATCTTGCGAACGCCGGTCTCCCCCTCCTGCCGCCACGCCTCGAGCTTGGGGATCACGACGCCGAGGAGCTGCATGATGATCGAGCTCGTGATGTACGGCATGATCCCCAGCGCGAACACCGCGAACCGGGTGAGCGCTCCGCCGGAGAACAGGTTGATGAACTGCAGCACGCCCTGGTTCTGCTGCTGCTCGAACTGATTGCGCAGGGCCACGATGTCCACGTTCGGCACGGGGACGTGGGAGCCCAGGCGGTAGACCGCGATGATCAGGATCGTGAACAGGATCTTGTTTCGAAGATCCGGGATCTTGAAGGCGTTGATGAACGCACGCAGCACGGTCGGTCTCCCCACCCCGGTGAGCCCCGGGGTCGATCAGTGTAGTGGACTCAGATGATCTCCACGGTGCCGCCGGCCTGCTCGATCTTCTGACGGGCGGAGGCCGAAAACGCGTGCGCCTGGACGGTCAGCGACCGGTCCAGATCGCCCTGGCCGAGCACCTTCACGGGCAGGCGGCGGGGCACCATCCCCCGGGCGCGGAGCTCCTCGACGCCGACCCGTGTGCCGGACTCGAAGTCGGCGAGCCGGGCCACGTTGACCACGGCCCACTCCTCCCGGTTCGGGTTCTTGAACCCCCGCCACTTGGGCACGCGCCGCGTGAGCGGCATCTGGCCGCCCTCGAAGCCCTGCTTGGAGTTGTTCCGGGCCAGGTAGCCCTTCGTCCCGCGCCCGGCCGTCTTGCCCTTGCCCGCGGCGATCCCGCGGCCGACGCGCGTCTTCGGCCGCTTCGAGCCGGGGGCCGGCTTGAGGTGATGGATCTTCATCTACTCGACCTCTTCCACCGTCACCAGGTGACGGACCTTCGCGATCATCCCTCGGATCTCGGGCCGGTCCTCCTGCGTGACCGAGTGCCGGATCCGCTTCAGCCCCAGCCGGCGGATGGTGTCCTTCTGCGGCCGGGGCCGGTCGATGACCGAACGGACCTGCGTGATCTTCAGCTTGGGCATCAGGAACCGCCCACTCCCGCCGCCTCGTCCTGCTGTCGCTTGGCCTCCAGGCGGGCCTCGGCCTCGGCGATCGCCTCCAGCATCGGCCGGGGGGCGATCTGGTTGACGTTCTTGCCCCGAAGCGCGGCGACATCCGCCGGCCGGCGCAGCGCGTGCAGCCCCGCCACCGTGGCGTGGACGATGTTGATGGGATTGGACGACCCCATCGACTTGGACAGGATGTCCCGGATCCCCGCCGCCTCGACGACGGCGCGAACGGGACCGCCCGCGATGACCCCCGTACCGGGCGCGGCCGGCTTCAGGAGCACCACGCCCCCGGAGTCCTTGCCGATCACCTCGTGCGGGATCGTCATGCCCATCATCGGGATCGAGAACATGGACTTCTTCGCGATCTCGACGCCCTTGTTGATCGCGGCGGGGACCTCCTTGGCCTTGCCGTAGCCGATCCCGACCTTGCCGGCGCCGTCACCCACCACGACCAGCGCCGTGAACGAGAAACGACGGCCGCCCTTGACGACCTTGGCCACGCGATTGATCGCGACGACCCGCTCCTCGAACGGGCTGCGGTCCTGGTTGTCGTAGCGCCTCAAATCTGCAGTCCTTCCTGTCGTGCGCCCTCAGCGAGCGCTTTCACACGGCCGTGGTACAGGCGGCCGCCGCGGTCGAACACGGCGCGCTCTATCCCGGCGTCCTTGGCCCGCTTCGCGAGCAGCGCGCCCACGGCCTTCGCCTTGTCGGCCTTGCCCTTGCCGTCCACGGCCGCCTCGGTGTCCGACGCCGCGGCCACGGTGCGGCCGGTGGCGTCGTCCACCAGCTGCGCATAGATGTGGCGGTTCGAGCGGAACACGGACAGCCGGGGCCGAGCCGCGTCGCCCGAGACCTTCTTGCGAACGCGCCGGCGGCGCCGGACGTTCGCCTGCGATCGGGTGAGCCGCGCCATCAGGCCGCTCCCTTCGCGGCCTTGCCGGCCTTCTTGCGGACGTACTCACCCTCGTAGCGGATGCCCTTGCCCTTGTACGGCTCCGGCTTGCGGATCTTGCGGATCTTCGCGGCCACCTCGCCGACCTGCTGCTTGTCGTTGCCCCGGACGGTGATCCGGGTCGGCGCGGGGACCTCGAACTCGATGCCCGCGGGGGCCGAGAACTCGACGGGGTGCGAGTAGCCCACCTGGATCTCGAGGTCCTGGCCCTTCATCGCCGCGCGGTAGCCGACGCCCACGATCTCCAGGCGCTTCTCGTAGCCGTTCGTGACGCCCTCGATCATGTTCGCGATCAGCGAGCGGGTCAGGCCGTGCAGCGAGCGGTGCTCCCGCTCGTCGCTCGGGCGCTCGACGCGAAGCACGCCGTTCTCGAGGAGGATGCGCATGTCGGTGCTGACCCGCTGGGAGAGCTCCCCGCGCGGGCCCTTCACCGTCACGTTGCCCGGCTCGACGCGAACGTCCACGCCGCCGGGGATCTCGATGGGTGCCTTGCCGATCCGACTCATCGCTCGATCCTCATCCTCACCAGACGTAGGCCAGCACTTCGCCGCCCACGCCCTGCTTCTTCGCCTGTCGATCCGTGAGCATCCCCTGGGGCGTCGAGATGATCGCCAGCCCCAACCCGCCCTGGACCCGCGGGAGCGCGTCGTGGCGCACGTAGACGCGCCGACCCGGCTTGGAGATGCGGCGCAGGCCGGAGATCGTCTTCTCGCGCTGGGGGCCGTACTTCAGACGGATCGTGAGGGTCTTCTTGACGTCGCCCTCGACGACCACGCCCTCCACGAAGCCCTCGCGCTCGAGGATCCTCGCGATGGTCTCCTTCACCGTGGACGCGGGCATGACGACGTCGTCCTTGCCGGCCATGGTCGCGTTGCGCAGCCGCGCCAGCATGTCCGCGATCGGATCCGTCATCGTCATGGCTACCAGCTCGCCTTCGTGATGCCCGGGACCTCGCCCGCGTGCGCCATCTCGCGCAGGCAGATCCGGCACAGGTTGAACTTGCGGTAGACCGCCCGTGCCCGCCCGCAGCGACCGCACCGGGTGTAGCCGCGCACCCGGAACTTCGGCTGCGCCTTCGCCTTGTTGACCAGTGCCTTCTTCGCCATCTGCCTTCCTAGCCTTCCTCGTGCTGGAATGGGAACCCCAGCGCGCGGAGCAGCGCAAGGGCCTCCTCGTCGGTCCGGGCCGACGTGACGACCGTGATGTCCATTCCCCGGACCTTCACGACCTTGTCGTAGTCGATCTCCGGGAAGATCAGCTGCTCGGTGACGCCGAGGGTGTAGTTCCCGTGGCCGTCGAAGCCGCCCAACGGCAGGCCCCGGAAGTCGCGGATCCGCGGCAGCGCCGTCGACAGCAGCCGGTCGATGAACTCCCACATCCTGGCGCCGCGCAGGGTCACCTTGGCGCCGATCGACTGGCCCTCGCGAAGCTTGAACCCGGCGATCGACTTCCGGGCCTTCGTCACCAGCGGCTTCTGCCCGGTGATCGTGGCGAGGTCCTCGACCGCCGCGTCCAGGAGCTTCGCGTCCTGGAGTGCGTCGCCCACCCCCATGTTGACCACGGCCTTCTCGACCCGCGGGACCTCCATGAGCGAGTCGTAGGCGCGCTCGGCCTTCAGGGCCGGACGGATCTCCTGCACGTAGCGCTCCTTCAGGCGGGGAGCCGGCGCCGCCGCCTGCGCGCTCACAGGTCCGCCTCGCACTTGCGGCACACACGGACCTTCTGGTCGCCGTCGATCCGGTGTCCGACGCGGGTGGGCTTCCCGCAGGTCTTGCACACGATCTGCACGTTGGAGAGGTCGATGAACTGCTCGATGTCGATGATCCCGCCCTGCTGACGCTTGCGGGAGGGGCGGGTCGCCTTCTTGGCGCGGGCGATGCCCTCGACCATGACCCGGTTGTCGCGGGGCAGCACGTTGACGACGCGGCCGGTCCGGCCGCGGTCCTTGCCGGCGACGACGATGACCTCGTCACCCTTCTTCACCGAGACGGTGCGCGCGGTGTGGGCCATCAGAGAACCTCCGGCGCCAGCGAGATGATCTTCATGAACCGCTTCTCCCGTAGCTCACGCGCGACGGGCCCGAAGATCCGGGTCCCGCGCGGGTTGCGCTGATCGTTGATCAGCACGACCGCGTTGTCGTCGAACTTGATGTAGGAGCCGTCCACGCGGCGGCGCTCCTTGGCGGTACGCACGACGACGGCCTTCACGACCTCGCCTTTCTTCACGCCGCCACCGGGCAGGGCGTCCTTGACGGTCGCGACGATCACGTCGCCGACCCCCGCGTATCGACGCGAGGAGCCGCCGAGCACGCGGATGCACAGGACCTCCCGGGCCCCGGTGTTGTCCGCCACCTTGCAACGCGACTCCTGCTGGATCATTCGCTCCCTACTTCGCCCGCTCCACGATCTCGACGACGCGCCACCGCTTCGTCTTCGAGACCGGGCGGGTCTCCATGAGCCGAACGCGGTCGCCCACGTGCGCCTCGTTCTCGGGGTTGTCCGCCGAGAGCTTGGTCGTCCGGCGGATCGTCTTGCCGTACATGGGATGCCTCACGGCGTCGGCCACGCGAACGATGACCGTCCGCTCCATCTTGTCCGACACGACGACCCCGGTACGGGTCTTGCGCTCGCCGCGAATCGCCGGCTCGGTCATGCCTTCTCCCCCTCGTCCGTCTGCACGGGCTCCTCGGCCGGGCCCTCGGCGGCCTCCGCGGCCTGGGCTTCGGCGGCCTCGGCCTCGGCGGCCTCCGCCTCGGCCTGCGCGGCCTTGCGTTCGCGGCGGCGGAGCCGGCGGCGCGGCCGGCGCTCGTCCTCGCCGTGCGGCTCGAACTCGGGGCCGGTGCCCATCGGCATCGCCTCGGCGTCGGCCGGGACCTCCGTGATCGCCTCGCCGAGCGGGGTGCCCTTCAGCTCGCCGCTGGCCTGTGCCGCCCTGGAGCGCTCCAGCGCGGCCACCTCGGACCTCGCAACCTCCTGCTCGACCTCGCCCTCCTGGTGGCGCTGGCGGAGGGTGGTGAGGATGCGGGCGATGTCATGGCGGACCTGCTTGATCCGCATGGGGTTGTCGAGCTGCCCCGTCGCCATCTGGAAGCGCAGGTTGAACAGCTCCTCCTTGCCGCTCTCCAGCCGGGTGAGGAGCTCCTCGTCGGGCAGCTCGCGGATCTCCGCGGTCTTCTTGGTCATCTAGTGCACCGCCCCCAGGCGCGTCACGATCCGGGTCTTGATGGGCAGCTTCTGGGCCGCGCGGCTCATCGCTTCCTTCGCGATGATGTCGCCGACCCCGGCCAGCTCGAACATGACCCGGCCCGGCTTCACGACCGCGACCCAGCCCTCCGGGTTGCCCTTGCCCGACCCCATACGGGTCTCGGCGGGCTTCTTGGTCACCGGCTTGTCAGGGAACACGCGGATCCACACCTTGCCGCCACGGCGGATGTGGCGGGTCATCGCCACGCGCGCGGCCTCGATCTGCCGGTTGGTGATCCAGCCCGGCTCGAGGGCGACCAGCCCGAAGTCGCCGTAGTGCACCTCGGTGCCGCCCTTGGCCTGCCCGCGCATGCGGCCGCGATGCTGCTTGCGGTGCTTGACCTTCTTCGGCTGCAACATGAGCTAGGACTCGTCCTTCGGGGTCTCGGTCTCGGTCTCGGTCTCCGGGGCCGCCGGCTCCGGCTCGGCCGGGGACTCGGTCTCGGTCTCGGCGGCCGCCGGCTCCGGCTCGGCCGGGGTCTCGGGGGCCTCGGCGGACGCCTCCTCGGGGGCCGCCGGCTGGCCGGCCTCGGCCTCGCCGTTGGGGCTCGGCGCGACGACCGGCTCCTCCTCCAGCTCGATGAGGTCCTTCGGCGAGGTGATCAGGGCGCCCGTCGACGCGCCGCCCGCCCTGCGGGCCGGCATGCCGGCGATGGCGCGGGCGCGGGCGCGGGCCGTCTCCTGCTCCTCCACCGGGATCTCGTCGCCGTGGTAGACCCAGACCTTCACGCCGATGCGGCCGAACGTCGTCTTCGCCTCGGCGAATCCGTAGTCGACCTTCGCACGGAGCGTGTGCAGCGGCACCCGGCCCTCGCGGTACCACTCGCGCCGGCTCATCTCGGCGCCGCCCAGCCGGCCGCCGACCTGCACCCGGACCCCGAGGGCCCCCGAGCGCATCGCCGTCTGCACGGCCCGCCGCATGGCCCGGCGGAACGAGACCCGCCCGGCCAGCTGCTCGGCCACGCCCTGGGAGAGCAGCTGCGCGTTGGTCTCGGGCTTGAGCTCGGTGGCCGTGGCGTTCATGTCCTGCACCTTCACGTCGACACGCTTGGCCGTGAGCCGCTCGAGGTCGCGGCGGATCCGGTCGACCTCGGAGCCCTTGCGCCCGATGACGATCCCCGGGCGGGCGGTCCAGATCCACACCCAGATCTGGTCGCCCTTGCGCTCGATGTCGACGCTCGAGATCCCCGCGCGCGTCAGGCTGCCCTTGATGTACTCGCGGATCTGGCGGTCCTCGTGGAGCTGAAGCGCGTACTCGCGCTTCGCGTACCAGTTGGACTTCCAGGGATAGATGACCCCGAGCCGGAATCCGTACGGATTAACCTTGTGCCCCAACGACCTCTCCGATCGATTCCACGACCACCGTGATGTGGCTCGTGCGCTTGCGGATCCGGTAGGCGCGGCCCTGCGCCCGCGGCTGGAAACGGCGAAGGGTCGGACCCTCGTCCACGAAGGCCTTGGCCACCCGCAGGTTCGTCGGCGCCACCGCGCCCGCCGACTTGACCTCGGCGTTGGCGATCGCCGAGTCCAGGACCTTGCGAACGGTGACGGCCGCGCCGAGCGGCGTGAACCGCAGGACCCGCCGAGCTTCCTCGACGTGCGCCCCGCGGATCATGTCGACGACGCGACGCGCCTTGTTCGGCGAGACCCTGACGAACCGTGCGGTTGCCTTGGCTTCCATATCCCCTCGACTACTTGAGTGACGAGCTGCGCTCGGTGTGGTGGCCGTGCGTGCGGAACGTGCGCGTCGGCGCGAACTCCCCGAGCTTGTGCCCGACCATCGCCTCGGTGATGAAGATCGGGACGTGCTTGCGGCCGTCGTGGACGGCGATGGTCAGCCCCACCATGTCGGGGATGACCGTCGAGCGGCGCGACCACGTCTTGATCACGCGCTTGTCGCGGCGCTGGGTGGCCTGCTCGACCTTGGCCAGCAGGTGGTCGTCCACGAACGGACCCTTCTTGACTGAACGCGGCATCTACCCTCGCTTCTTCCCGCGCCGGCGAACGATGTACTTGTCCGACGGCTTGCCCTTCTTGCGCGTGCGGCCCTCCGCCTTGCCCCACGGGGTCGTGGGGTGGCGGCCGCCCGAGCTCTTGCCCTCGCCACCGCCGAGCGGGTGGTCGACGGGGTTCATCGCGACGCCCCGGACCGACGGACGCTTGTTCCGCCAGCGGTTCCGGCCCGCCTTGCCCCAGGAGATCAGCTCGTGCTCGGGGTTGCCGACGACGCCGACCGTCGCCCGGCACTCCGAGGGGACCAGCCGCATCTCTCCCGAGGGCAGCCTCAGCTGGGCCATCGACCCGTCCTTGGCCACGAGCTGCACGCTCGTGCCCGCCGAGCGAGCCATCTTCGCGCCGCCCCCCGGGCGGAGCTCGACCGCGTGGATGGTCGTGCCCACCGGAATGTTCTTCAGGGGCAGCGCGTTGCCGGGACGGATGTCCGCGCCGGCGCCCGAGCCCAGGCGGTCGCCCACCCGCACCCCGACCGGGGCCAGGATGTAGCGCTTCTCCCCGTCCGCGTAGTGGAGGAGGGCGATGCGCGCACTCCGGTTGGGGTCGTACTCGATCTCGGCGACCTTGGCCGGGACCCCGTCCTTGTTTCGGCGGAAGTCGATGATCCGGTAGCGGTTCTTGTTGCCGCCACCCTGATGGCGCGTCGTGATGCGCCCGGTCGCGTTGCGTCCGGCCTTCTTCGGCTTCGGGGCCAGGAGCGAGCGCTCGGGGCGGTTGCGCGTGATGTCCGCGAAGTCGGACACGCTGGACCCACGGCGCCCCGGGCTGGTCGGCTTGTACTTGCGTACCGGCATCGCTACTTCCCGCTCTCGAAGATCTCGATCTGGTCACCCTCGGCGAGCGTGACGATGGCCCGCTTCTGGTTGGCGCGGTGCCCCGTGATCTGGCGGTACCGCCCACCCCGCTTGGCCTTGCCCTTACGGTTCATCGTGTTCACGTTGGTGACCCGGACGTTCCAGATCGCCTCGATGGCCTGCTTGATCTGGGTCTTGTTCGCCTCGGGGTCGACGAGGAACGTGTAGCGGTTGCCCTCGAGCCCCGCGTAGGACTTCTCGGAGACGACCGGACGAACGATGACGTCACGCGGCGACTTCACTCGGCGCCACCCTCCTCCTCGGCCTTGCCGCCGCCCTTGCCGGCGAGCGCGAGCGCGGCCCGGGTGAACACGATCGCGTCGGCGGCGAGGACCTCGTACGTCCCGAGGCTGCGGCCGTAGGTCACGCGTACGTTCGGGAGGTTGCGGAAGGCGCGCTCGACCAGGGCGTCCGGCGCCGGGAGCACCAGCAGGACCTTGCCGTCCGCGACGCCGAGCGCCGTCAGCGCCTCGACGGCCAGCTTGGTGCGCGGCTCCTCGAGCTCGACCCCCTCGACGACCACCAGCTTGCCGTCGCGCGCCCGCGCGGACAGGGCCGAGCGGAGTGCGGCCTTGCGCATGTTCTTGTTGACGCGCTGGGCGTGGTCCCGGGGGCTCGGCCCGTGGGCCACGCCGCCGCCGGTCCACTGCGGGGCGCGGATCGATCCGGCTCGCGCGCGCCCGGTGCCCTTCTGGCGCCACGGCTTGCGCCCGCCACCGCGCACCTCGGCACGCGTCTTGGTCGAGTGCGTGCCGCTGCGCTGCGCGGCGCCGCCCGCCACCACGACCTGGTGCATGAGCGCCGGCTTCACCTCGGCCTCGAACACGTCGGGGGCGAGCTCCTCGCTGCCCACCTTCTTGCCGGTGAGGTCGAGCACGTCGACGGTGGCCATCAGGCAACACCGCCCTTCTTGAGCGGCGCCTTGACGGCCGACTTCACCATCACCAGGCCGCCGTTGGGACCGGGCACGGCGCCCTTGATCAGCAACAGGTTGCGCTCGGCGTCCGCCTCGACGACCTCGAGGTTCAGGATCGTCACGCGCTCGTGACCCATCTGGCCCGCCATCTTCATCCCCTTGAAGATCCGCGAAGGGGTCGCGCACGCGCCCACCGAGCCCGGCGAGCGGTGCTTGGCCTGCGTGCCGTGGCTGGCGCCGAGCCCGGCAAAGCCGTGGCGCTTCATGACGCCGGCGAACCCCTTGCCCTTCGAGACGCCGACGACGTCGACGAGGTCGCCCGCCGCGAACAGGTCCGCCTTCAGCTCCTGACCCGCCTCGAGGGCGTCGCCGTCGGTCCGGAGCTCGACCAGGTAGCGCGGCGTCTCGTCGAGGCCGGCCGCCTTCGCGTGGCCGGCCTCGGGCTGGGTCGCCTTCCGGGCCGGCAGGGCGCCGAACGCGATCTGCACCGCCGAGTAGCCGTCCCGGGCCTCGGTCTTGACCTGGACGACGTGACACGGCCCGGCCTTGATCACGGTGACCGGCAGCGCGCGCCGGTCCTCCGTGAAGATCTGGGTCATGCCGACCTTCTCGCCGAGGATGCCCTTCATGGTTTCAGCGGTCCTTTAGAGCTTGATCTCGATGTCGACCCCCGCGGAGAGGTTCAGGCGCTGAAGCTCCTGGACCGTCTTCGACGTGGCGTCGTGGATGTCGATCAGCCGCTTGTGGGTCCGCATCTCGAAGTGCTCGCGGCTGTCCTTGTCCTTGAACGGCGAGCGGATGACCGTGAACAGGTTCCGCTCGGTGGGCAGCGGGACGGGACCCACGACCTTGGCCCCGGTGCGCACGACGTGGTCCGCGATGTCGCGCGCGGCGGCATCCAGGATCTGGTGGTCGTAGCCACGGAGCTTGATCCGGATCTTGGGTCCTGCCACTTCGTCCCCTCTTCTTCCTTCGTCGCTCGAGCTACTCGGTGATCGAGACGACGCGACCGGCGCCGACGGTCCGGCCGCCCTCACGGATGGCGAACCGGAGGCCCTCCTCCATCGCGATCGGCGCACCGAGCTCCACGTTCATCTCCGTGTTGTCGCCGGGCATGACCATCTCGGTCCCCTCGGGGAGCTGGACCTGGCCGGTCACGTCGGTCGTCCGGAAGTAGAACTGCGGCTGGTAGTTGGTGAAGAACGGCGTGTGCCGCCCGCCCTCGTCCTTGGACAGGATGTAGACCTGCGCCATGAACTTGGTGTGCGGGGTGATCGAGCCCGGCTTGGCGAGGACCTGCCCCCGCTCGATCTCCTCCTTGTCGACGCCGCGGAGCAGGATGCCCACGTTGTCGCCGGCCTGGACCTCGTCGAGGAGCTTGCGGAACATCTCCAGATCGGTCGCGACCGTTTTCTTCGTGGCCTTGATGCCCACGATCTCGACCTCGGACATCTTCTGGAGGGTCCCCCGCTCGACGCGGCCCGTCGCCACGGTCCCGCGGCCGGTGATCGAGAAGATGTCCTCGATCGGCATCAGGAACGGCTTGTCGGTGTCGCGGGTCGGCTCGGGGATGCTGGCGTCGCACGCCGCCATCAGCTCGTCGATCTTGGCCACCCACTCGGGGTCGCCCTCGAGGGCCTTCAGTGCCGACACCTGGATCACCGGTACGTCGTCGCCCGGGAACTCGTAGGAGCTGAGCAGCTCGCGCACCTCGAGCTCCACCAGGTCGAGCAGCTCGGGGTCGTCCACCATGTCGCACTTGTTGAGCGCCACCACGATGTACGGCACCCCGACCTGACGGGCGAGCAGCACGTGCTCGCGCGTCTGGGGCATGGGGCCGTCGGCGGCCGACACCACGAGGATCGCGCCGTCCATCTGCGCGGCGCCCGTGATCATGTTCTTGATGTAGTCGGCGTGGCCCGGACAGTCCACGTGGGCGTAGTGACGGTTCTCCGTCTCGTACTCCACGTGGGCGATCGCGATCGTGATGCCGCGCTCGCGCTCCTCCGGAGCCTTGTCGATCTGCTCGAACGGCGTGTAGTCGGCCATGCCCTTCTCGGCGAGCACCTTGGTGATCGCGGCGGTGAGCGTGGTCTTGCCGTGGTCGATGTGACCGATCGTGCCGATGTTGACGTGCGGCTTGGTGCGCTCGAACTTCTTCTTGCCCATCGTTACTCCCCTCTGACCTTCGCCACGATCTCCCGTGCGATGTTGCCCGGGACCTCCTGGTACGAATGGAACTGCATGGTGTACGTGGCCCGGCCCTGGGTCTTCGACCGCAGGTCCGTCGCGTAGCCGAACATCTCCGACAGCGGGACGAGGGCCTTGATGACCCGGGTGGCGCCTCGCTGCTCGAGGCCCTCCATCCGCGCCCGGCGCGCGTTGAGGTCGCCGATGACGTCGCCCATGTTCTCCTCGGGCGTCACCACCTCGACCTCCATCATGGGCTCGAGGAGCGCGGGGTCGGCCTTCTTCGCGGCCTCGCGCAAGACGGCCTGGCCGGCGATCTTGAAGGCCATCTCGGAGGAGTCGACTTCGTGGTGGCTGCCGTCAGTCAGCGTCGCGCGCAGGTCCACCAGCGGATAGCCCGCCAGAACCCCGGACTCCATCGACTCGAGGATGCCCTGGTCCACCGCGGGGATGTACTCCCGCGGGATCTTGCCGCCGGTGATCTTGTCGATGAACTCGTAGCCGCCCCCGGGACCCGTTGGCTCGAGGTCGATGACGACGTGCGCGAACTGGCCGTGGCCGCCGGTCTGCTTGACGTGGCGGTAGACGACCTTGTGCACCGGCTTGCGGATCGTCTCGCGGTAGGCCACCTGCGGACGGCCCACGTTGGCCTCGACGTTGAACTCCCGAACCATCCGGTCGACCAGCACCTCGAGGTGCAGCTCGCCCATCCCCATGATGATCGTCTGGCCGGTCTCCTCGTCGGAGCGGACCTGGAACGTCGGGTCCTCATCCGAGAGCTTCTGCAGCGCGACTCCCAGCTTGTCCTGGTCGGCCTTCGTCTTCGGCTCGATGGCAACGGAGATCACCGGCTCGGGGAACGTCATCGATTCGAGGATCACGGGATCGGACGGGTCGGCCAGGGTGTCGCCCGTGGTCGTGTGCTTGAGCCCCACGATCGCGACGATGTCCCCCGCGAACGCGGCCTCGCGGTCCTCCCGGTGGTTGGCATGCATCTGCAGGATCCGGCCGACCCGCTCCTTGCGGTCCTTCGTCGAGTTCAGCACGTGGGACCCGGCGCGAAGGACGCCCGAGTACACGCGGATATAGGTGAGCCGCCCCACGTACGGGTCGGAGACGATCTTGAAGGCGAGCGAAGAGAACGGGGCGTCGTCGCGCGGTTCGCGGAGGGCCTCCTCACCGGCCGGGTTGACGCCCGACATGGGCGGTACGTCGAGCGGCGAGGGCAGGTATTGGATGATCGCGTCCAGCAAGGGCTGGACGCCCTTGTTCTTGAATGCAGTCCCACACAGGACGGGGGTGCCCTCCACGCGCAGCGTGGCCCGGCGGATCGCGCGGCGGAGCTCGTCGACGGTCGGTTCCTGCTCGTGGACGAACTTGTCCATGAGCTCCTCGTCGTGATCGGCCAGCCGCTCGAAGAGCGTGTGGTGCCACTCCGCGGCCCGCTCACGCATATCCTCGGGGATGTCGGTGTCCTCCCACTCCTCGCCCTTCTCGGAGATCCACCGGTGTCCGCGCATGGTGACCAGGTCGATCACCCCCTGGAACCCGGACTCGACACCCCACGGAATCTGGACGACGAGCGCCGTAGCCTGCAGGCGGTTCTCGATCATGTCCACCGTGCGGTAGAAGTCCGCGCCCGTCCGGTCCATCTTGTTGACGAAGCAGATCCGGGGCACCGAGTAGCGGTCGGCCTGCCGCCACACCGTTTCGGTCTGAGGCTCGACGCCGGCCACCGAGTCGAAGATGGCGACCGCGCCGTCCAGCACGCGCAGCGACCGCTCGACCTCGACCGTGAAGTCGACGTGGCCGGGCGTGTCGATGATGTTGATCCAGTGGTCCTTCCACACGCAGGTGGTGGCGGCCGAGGTGATGGTGATGCCGCGCTCCTGCTCCTGGACCATCCAGTCCATGACGGCCGTGCCCTCGTGGACCTCGCCGACCTTGTAGGTCTTTCCGGTGTAGTAGAGGATCCGCTCGGTCGTCGTGGTCTTGCCCGCGTCGATGTGGGCCATGATCCCGATGTTGCGGGTCCTGGCCAGCGGGTACTCGCGCAGGACCAGGCCCTTCGCCGGACCGGTTCCTCGCGGTTCACGAACCTCCGCGGTGTCAGCCACCGCACTCGTCTCCTCTTCCAATCGCTCCGCCGGCGTCGCCATACGCCTTACCAGCGGTAATGGGCGAACGCCTTGTTCGCCTCAGCCATCTTGTGCATGTCCTCGCGGCGCTTGACCGCCGAGCCCTGCGCGTTCGAGGCGTCCATGATCTCGCCGACCAGGCGCTCGGCCATCGTGTGCTCCTTGCGCTGCCGGGAGAACCCGACCAGCCACCGCAGCGCCAGGGTCGTGCCGCGGCCGGCGCGAACCTCCACCGGGACCTGGTACGTGGCCCCCCCGACCCTCCGAGACCGAACCTCGAGGAGGGGCTTGGTGTTGTCGACCGCCTTCTTCAGCGTGATGACGGGGTCGTTCGCCGTGCGCTCCGAGACGATCTCCAGGGCCTTGTAGACGATGCGCTCGGCCAGGGCCTTCTTCCCGTCGAGCAGCACCTTGTTGATCAGCTGCGTGACGAGCGGGTTCTGATAGATGGGGTCCGGCGCGGTCTCGCGCTTGGACGCTGGTCCCTTCCTCGGCATCGTTGCCTCCCCGCTCCCCGCTCTAGCCTTCGCGCTTGGCGCCGTACTTGGAGCGCGCCTTCTTCCGGTCGCGGACCCCGGCGGTGTCCAGCGTGGCCCGGATGATCTTGTAGCGAACCCCCGGCAGGTCCTTCACGCGGCCCCCGCGGATCAGCACGATGGAGTGCTCCTGGAGGTTGTGGCCGATCCCGGGGATGTATGCGGTGACCTCGGTGCCCGTCGTCAGGCGAACGCGCGCGACCTTCCGAAGGGCCGAGTTCGGCTTCTTCGGCGTGGTCGTGTAGACACGCGTGCAGACCCCGCGCCGCTGCGGCGAACCGCGCAGCGCCGGGCTCTTGGTCTTGGTCCGGGGCATCTTCCGCCCCTTGCGGACCAGCTGCTGGACTGTCGGCATGGGTATCCCCGCGCTCGTCTTCCGTCGTGGTGCTCGGCCAGGGGGATTCAGCAAAAACCGGACCCGGCGGGTCCGGCTTCGAGGGTGTTGCGCTCGGTGCCGCTTTCCCTTGGGTCCCCCTGGAGTGCCTGAGGGTGTCCGCGCGGCGTGTTCGGTCCGACGCGCGACCAATAAATCTACAGATCGGCGCCCGGTACTGTCAATTGTGCTCCGCTGCGCACGCGACCCTACCAGATGCGTTTTGTGTCACCCCGGCTGATACCCTGCTCGCCCGTGCTCGGGCGTCGTCGCGAGTCCCCCGATCCCCATCGCCGGCGCAAGCGCCGGCGGTCGCGGCGAGCGCGGGTCCGGCGGTGGAGCCTCGGGCTGATCGTCACCGCGCTGACGCTCACGTTGGTGGGGGTCCTCAGCCTGCTCCCGGCGCTGCGGATCCAGCGGGAGCTGGTCGGCGCCAAGCAGGCCATCGAGGCGGGCCGCGACGCGTTCTTCGCGGGCGACCTCCCCCGCGCCCGGCGGCTGTTCGATCAGGCGTCCTCGGCGTTCATCCGGGCCGGCTCTCGCGTGGACTCCCCGTTCCTGAGCCTCGCCTCCAAGCTGCCCATCATCGGCCGGACCCCGGACGCGATCGAGGCGATGGCGTCGGCGGGGGCGAACGTGGCGTCGGCGGGCGCCACGCTGGCCCACGCGGTGTCCTTCGTCCCCGGCGGGCTGGGAGGCCTGGCCCCCGAGGACGGCACGATCTCGCTGCGGGCCCTGATCCAGCTCGACGCCGTGCTCGACGTGGTCGCGGCGCAGGTGGACGAGGCGAGCGCCGTGCTGGCCCGGACCGAGCGGACGTGGGTCGTGCCGCAGGTGGCCGACGCCCGGCGCCAGTTCGAGGCGCCCCTGGCGACGCTGCAGACCGCGCTGCGGGCGGCCTCCGCCGTCACGAAGCAGCTGCCCGACTTCCTGGGGGCGCACGGGGTCCGCCGCTACTTCGTGGCGGCACAGAACCCGGCGGAGCTCCGGGGCACGGGCGGGTTCATCGGGTCCTACGCGATCCTCACCACCTTCAAGGGCGCCCTGAGGTTCTCGACCTTCGAGCCGATCGAGTCGCTGCCGGACGCGGTCGGCCGGATCAAGGCGCCCAACCCCGACTACGCCGCGCGGTATCGAGGCTTCGGCGGTCCCGGCTTCTGGCGGAACATCAACGTCACTCCCGATTTCCCCTCGGCCGCCGTCTCGATCGAGCGGCTGTACAGGGTCGTGACGCGCAACCGGCTCGATGGGGTCATCGCGGCGAACCCCCAGGCGCTGGCGGCCCTCCTGACCTCGACCGGTCCGGTCCGGGTCCCCTCGCTGGGGGCCACCCTCAACGCCGCCAACGTCGTGGACTACACGACGAACAAGGCCTACTCGATCATCTCCGGGGTCGAGCAGCGCAAGCGCGTCCTGGGCGACGCGGCCAAGGCCACCTTCGATCGCTTCGTGGCCGGTGCTCGCAACCGGATCAACGCCGTCCGGGCCCTCGCGCAGACCGTCGCCGACGGCCACCTGATGTTCCACGCCGTCGACGCGGACGAGCAGGCGGCATTCGAGGCCGCACGGGCGGCCGGGGCGCTGCTCGCCCCACCGGGCGACTACCTCGCCGTCTCGGCGACCAACTCCGCGGCGAACAAGGTCGACTACTACGTCGAACGCTCGGTGAGCTACGACGTCCGGCTGGGGGACGCGGGCACCGCCGAGGCCAGCGTCCGGGTCACCCTGGACAACCCCTCGCCCACTCGTGGCCAGCCGACGTACGTCATCGGGCCGTTCGCCGGCGCCTCGGAGGTCGGCGAGTCGGTCTCGTTCCTCTCGACCTACTGCGGCGCGGACTGCGAGCTCCAGGGCCACACTCGTGACGGCCTGGCCGAGCCCGTGGGCGTCGAGCGAGAGCTCGGCCACCGGGTGTTCTCCGAGCTCGTTCGGGTCCCGCCGGGTGAGCGCACGACGCTCGAGTACGAGCTCGCCCTCCCCGACGCCTGGCAGGGGGATTCCCTCGCGGGGGCCTACGTCGTGAACGTGCAGGACCAGCCCGGGCTGATCCGGCCGACGACCCTCACGGTCACCGTCCACGCCCCCCCGGGCATGGAGATCGCGTACACCAGCGAACCCATGGACGTCTCGGGCGACCGGGCCACCTGGACCGGGCCGGCAAGCAAGCTTCGTACCCTCCGGTTCGAGTTCGAGAAACCGCTCCTCGAGCGGACGTGGAAGAAGCTGGTCCGGTTCGTCCTGCGGCCCCTGTCGTGACCGAGCTGCCCGGTTCGGGCCCCTGTTCTGACCGAGTCGGCCGGTTCGGACCCGCGTGCGGGGAAATACCCACAAAGGGAGCGGCGGCGTCCGTGTCGAAACCGGTGGGAGCGGCTTGACCGGGAGCGATGCGGCTCGTAGCGTAGCCGGACCGCCCCCCTGGTCCCGCGGACGGGCCGGCATGGAGGCAAGGGTCATGCGCAGAGTAGGTGCTCTGGTCGCGGTCGTTCTCGTCGTCTTCGCCCTGGCGACGCCGGCGTGGGCCCAGTATCCGCCACAGCCCCCGACGTGCCAGGTCAACGACACCACCGTGGCCCCCGGTCAGACCGTCCAGGTCTCGGGGCAGAACTGGGACTCCAGCTCGGAGGTCCACATCCGCTTCCGCCAGGGGAACGACGACCAGGTGTACGGGCCGTTCCCGACCAACGCCCAGGGGTCGTTCTCGACGAACGTCACGATCCCGTCCGATGCCCAGCCCGGCCCCGCCCGGCTCGTCGTCGGGGGACCCGATCAGACCGGCCGGCGAGCGATCTGCCGCGTCGAGGTCACCGTGGACGAGGACGGCGGCGAGCCGCCATCACCGGGCTCAGCCGTCTGCAACGTCAACGACGCCACCCCCGCCCCGGGCCAGTCCGGCGTGAACGTCCAGTGCCGCCGCCTCCTCCCCAAGTCCGAGGCCACCATCTCGTTCGTGCAGGGATCCTCGAGCGAGCACCTGGCGGTCGCGACGGTGAACGGGGGGGGCCGGATCGGGAAGTCGGTGAGCATCCCGGTCGACGCCAGCGATGGTCCGGCCGAGATCGTGGTCAACGCCACGGACGAGGACGGCGAGCCCATCGAGGCCCGGATCCAGATCACGGTTGACTCGTCCGGTCAGCAGGTCGGCCTCACGGTGCCGGGCCCGCTGACGCCCGGCACCCTGGCGCTGCTGCTGGGAACGGCGTTGATGGTGTTCCTGGGGGCCCGCCGGCGGTCGCGGAACCTCCTCCCCCGGCGGCGCTGATCCGCCCGGGTCGCTAGCCCGTCTGGGTCTCCTCGGTCGCGGGGTCGCCGGCGTCACCGTTGTCGCCCGCGGGCGTGCCCCGCAGGATCGCCAACAGGGCCTGGGCCTCCGGGTCGGCGGGCTTGGCGGAGCCGGTCTGCTGGCGCACCACCCCGATCACGCGCCGAAGGTTCTCCTCGGCCATGTCCAGCTTGGCCTCGAGGTCCCGCACACGCGTGTGCATGTCGTTCGCCCGCTCCTCGGCGCGCACCCGGGCCGATCGCTCCTCCCGCAACTCGCGGCGGACGTCGGTGAGCTCCGCGATGGCGGCCGTCTCCCGCGCCAGCTCGATCAGCCGGTCGACGAGGGCCCTGCCCAGGTCCGAGTAGGTCGGCAGGCCGTCCCCGTGCCCGTCGGCGTCCCCACGGCGCTTGCCGCGCGTCCGGCGGCCCGGGCGGGGCGCGACGGTGACGCGCTCGCCCGCCTCGACCGGCCGGTCGTCGACCAGGCGATAGGCACCGTCCTCGGCGGCGATGCGCCCGCGGGAGACGAGGGCGCGCACGGCGCGTGCCAGCGCCAGTGGGCTCGGCAGGCCCACGTCGCGGCCGAGATCGGCCAGCGGACGCGCAATGGGCTCGCCTACGCTCGTGCTGGTGGCGGCAGCCGCAAGCAAGGCATTCGCCTGTTCGAGGCTCTGTGGGTTCATTGTGGCTCCTCGGCCGCCAATACAGATTGGGACTATGGGACGCAGTCCTAGCATAGCTCTGTCCGGAGGTTGACGTCGATGCTCCCATCTGCGACCGTGCCGAGGAGATGAGCACCTCCTTCCCTTCCGACGAGGGAGACCTGTATCCGGAGGAACCGGAGAGGTATCCCGGCGAGGAGGAGCCGTTCCTCCTCCCCGAGGCCTACCCGCCTCCCGTCGCGCCGGGGTCGCCCGGGCTCGAGGGCATGGGCCGGGTCTTCGGGGGCGAGATCCCCGAGGCCGAGCGCGCCTGGCGCCGGGGCGGTGAGGACGTGTCCGCGCCCAAGACCATCTCGGACGCGCAGCTGTGGGCCATCGAGTCCCTTCCCGCGGCGCTTCGCGAGCTCCGCACGGAGGTCCGCCGGGCGGCCGATCTGGCCTCAGACGCCCTGAACACGGCCGCGTCGGTGGCCCGTTCCGGCGCCGGCGACGGCGAGCGGAGCGGCGTGATCGACCCGCTCCCGGCCGCGCTCCGCGAGCTCCGG
Organism: uncultured Actinomycetes bacterium; assembly: GCA_963742735.1. Lineage (GTDB taxonomy): Bacteria > Actinomycetota > UBA4738 > UBA4738 > JBBDTT01 > JBBDTT01. The sequence goes on along the minus strand of CAVUMN010000004.1, from coordinate 1,265,477 downwards.
GAGGAGGTCCGCCAGTCCGGCGATCGCGCCACCGAGGCGCTGGCCGCCACCCGCAACGGCATGGGCGCAGTCCCGGCCCTGGTCTCCGGGCTCCGCGAGGAGGTCGACGCGGCCGTCGGACGCATCGCCGAGACCGTCAACTCGGCGAACCTCGAGGCCGCGCGCGCCTTTGCGCTGGTCGCCCGCGAGGTTCGCAGCCTGGGCGACCGCCAGGCGGTGCTTCGCGAGGAGGTCAAGCTCCTCGGCAGGCGGCTGGAGGAGCTCGAGCGCATGCGGCGGCGCCAGCAGCCCCGCCCGCGAGCGACCTAGGCGTTCTCCAGGAAGCCTCGCAGGACCTCCGCGGTCCGGGCGCCGACCTTCAGATCCCACATCGCCGGCGGCGTCCAGTCCGCCGAGGCGGCGCGCGCGGCGGCGATCGTCGCGGCCAGGGACCCGGGCTCGCACAGGCGGTTGGCGCCGGCCTCGACGGTGGCCAGCCGCTCCGTGCTGGTGCGCACCGTGACGCAGGGAACCCCCGCCAGGCACGCCTCCTCCTGGACCCCGCCCGAGTCGGTCACCACGGCGGCGGCCCCCGCCAGCAGCCCGATCGTCTCCAGGTAGGGCAGGGGCCCGGTCAAGCCGAGCCGCGCCGAGGCCGGAACGGCCTCCAGCCGCTCGCGCGTGCGGGGGTGGACCGGCCACACAACGGGCACGTCCAGGCCGGCGAGCTCGGTGCAGATCCGCTCCAGGCGCACCGGGTCGTCGGCGTTCTCCGGTCGGTGGATGGTGACGACGAGGTAGCGGCCCCGGTCGAGCCCCCGGCCCTCCCAGGGCCGAGCCGCCTCGGCCGCGGCGCGGTGGCGCAGGAACGTCTCGGCCATGAGGTTGCCGACCAGTTCGACCCGCTCGGCGGGCAGGCCCTCGCGGAGGAGGTTGTCCCGGGCGTCCTCGGTCGGCGCGAGCAGGAGGGCCGAGATGTGGTCCGTGACCAGGCGGTTGACCTCCTCGGGCATGCGCATGTCCCGGCTCCGGTAGCCGGCCTCCACGTGGGCGACCGGCACGTGGAGCTTCACGGCGGCCAGGGCCGCCGCCAGGGTGCTGTTCACGTCGCCGATGGCGAGCACCACCCGGACGGGGTTCGCCACCAGCCATTCCTCGATGCGCACCAGGGCGTTCGCGGTCTGCACGCCGTGGCTGCCCGAGCCCACCCCGAGGAACGCGTCGGGCTCCGGAAGGTCGAGCTCGTCGAAGAACACCCGGCTCATCTCGTGGTCGTAGTGCTGCCCGGTGTGCACCACCCAGCTCGGGAGCCCCGCCTCGGACAGCGCGTGGATCAGGGGGGCGGCCTTGACCAGGTTCGGGCGCGCGCCGACCACGCACGCGAACGGGCGGGGCGGCTCGGAGCTCAGCCGGTCTCCTTGCGGAACACCGCGGGGACGGTGCGCATCAGGACCAGGAAGTCGCGCAGCAGGCTCCACTCCTCGATGTACTGGATGTCGAGCCGGACCATCGCGTCGAACGACAGCTTGGCCCGGCCGCCGACCTGCCACAGGCCGGTCATGCCGGGGCGCACCTCGAGGCGTCGGCGATGCCACTCCTCGTAGAGCGCCACCTCGAACGGCAGGGCCGGACGCGGGCCCACCAGCGACATCTCGCCGCGGATCACGTTGATGAGCTGCGGCAGCTCGTCCAGGGAGAAGCGGCGCAGGAACCGCCCGACCGCGGTGACCCGCTGGTCTCCCTCCAGCTTGAAGAGAGCCCCGCTCGTTCCGGTCTCCCCGCCAGACTCCGCGGGCCGGATGTGCGACGCCACGAAGGCCTCGTGGGGAGCGGTGTCGGCCGCGTCGCGCATGGAGCGGAACTTGAGGATGCCGAAGGGGCGTCCGTCCATGCCCACCCGCTCCTGGCGCAGGAGCACCGGTCCGCGGGAGGTCACGCGGACCAGGAACGCGCAGACGAGCAGGACCGGCGAGAGCAGCGCCAGGGCCGCCGCCCCGCCCACCACGTCGACCACCCGCTTCACGATCCGCCGGGCCCCGGGGAGCGGCTCGCGCAGGAGCGAGAGGACCGGCAGGTGGCCCCGGGCCTCGAGCGAGGTCTTGGTGGGTGGCAGGCCGAACAGCTCCGGCACGGTGCTCACCTGGAGGTGGCCGAGCTCGGCCACGCTGACGATCTGGGACAGCTCCGTGCGATCGATGCGGGGGACCGCCAGGACGACCTCGTCCACCCTCTGGTTTCGGGCCACCTCCGTGAGCCGGTCGCGCAGCGACCGCTCGTCCCGGTCGTCCTCCCCCCGGAGCTTCGCGGCGATCGTGTAGCCCATCTCGGGGTGCTCCAGGATGTGGCGCTCCACCGACTCCCCGCCGGAGCCGTGGCCCACGATCACCAGGCTCCACGCGTTGTGCCCTCGCCGCCGCAGCCAGCCGAGGCTCGCCTTCACGACCACGGCCAGCAGCACCAGCACGGCCGTGGCGATCGCCCAGTCGAACACGAACAGCAGACGGGAGTAGGAGAAGCCACTGAACCGGAAGCCGGACCGGAAGAAGAAGGTGATGAGCACCAGGACGACGGAGCCGAGGGCCGCGTCGGCGAAGCCCTCGGCCACCTCGTCGAAGTAGCCGCGGGGACGCCGCTGCCGCCACGGCCGCCGGCGGACGAACAGCCCGGCCCGGATGAGGCCCGCGAACGGAACGAGCTGCATGTAGGGGCGTGACCGGCTGCACAGGTGCCAGCCCTCGGCGCAGAAGGGATCGCCCCCGCGGATCATGTACGCGGCGACGAGGGAGACGGCCCCGATCAGGCCCGCCAGCCCCGCCCCGACGAGCACGAACGAGGTGAGCTTCACCCGATGGGGGGTGCGCCGCCGAAGGCGCTGATCGGCGGGGGACGCGATCCGCGTGACGGCGCTCATCCCGCGGCGGCCCGCTCGATCAGCGTCGCGACCTGTTCCACGCGGTCGCGGCTCGGACGCCACGCCCGCGAGGGCTTGCGCGCGATGAGGATGCTCTCGAGGTCATCGGGGGACGTGATCCTGATCAGCCTCCCAGCGTCGATCAGGGCCCGGTCCACGGCGGCGAGCCGGCCCGCGAACAAGGTGTAGCTGGGCGTCTTGAGGATGCAGGCCTCGCGGGTCATGGTCCCGCCCGCCCCGACCACGAGGTCGGAGTGGAACAGCAGGTTAGCACCGTCCACCGCACGCTCCAAGACCCGTACGTTCCCCCCGAACGCCTCGAAGCGCCGGCCCTGCTCCCGGTCCCTCGGGGAGAGCAACCCGGTCGCTCCGGACGCGGCGACCCGCTCGACCGCCCGGTCGAACAGCGCGTTGCCGCCCCGGTGATAGAGCGCCCCCTCCGGCGGCGGCCGCAGGACCACCAGCACGTCATCCTCCCCCACCCCCACCGAGGCGCGGAACGACGGGTCCGGGACGAAGTCCGCGAACGTGACCTCCTCCTTGAACCCCGGGTAGCGCAGGACCTTGCCGGCGGCGCCCTGACGCCGGGCCGAGGCCTCCGGGTACGCCTCCGGGAGCAACACCCGGGCGGCCAGGCGGAACGCCAGATGGTTCGCCGGCTGGTACTCGTAATCCATCATCGTCACCGCCCGCAGCCGCAGCCTGCGCGCCGCCAGGAGCTGCGCGTAGGAGTTGTGGCCCAGGGCGAGGTCCGGACGGTGCGGGCCCACGGCCTCCGCCAGGGCCCGGGCCCGCCGGCGGATCCGGAGGCCCTTCGCCACGATCCCGGCCTCGGCCCCCGCCCCCACGGCGATGGCGTCGGGCCAGAACTCCCGGGCCAGCTGCTCCGTCTGGGCCCGGTCCCAGGTGGTGACCACGGCCTCGTGGCCGCGGGCGGCGAGCTCGGCCAGCAGCGGCCGGAACAGGGTGGCGTGGGGGGAGTTGGCGATGTCCACCCAGAGCTTCACGGCGCCTCGCCCCGCCGCTAGCCGGCGAGCCACTCCCACTGCGCGCGGAGGCCCTCCTCCAGGGCGACCCCGGGCGCGTAGGCGAGGAGCTCCTTGGCCTGACGCAGGTCCGCCGAGGTGTGCCGGGCGTCGCCGGGCTGCGGCTCGGTGTAGATGATCTCCACCTCCCGCCCGGCGACCCGGGACAGCGTTCGAAGGCACTCGTTGAGGGTGAGCACCGAGCCCCCGCCGACGTTGATCGTGCGGCCCTCGACGCCGTCCGCCTCCGCCGCGGCGATCGTCGCCTCCACCGCGTCGGCCACGAAGGTGACGTCGCGGGATTGCTCACCGTCGCCGAAAACCTCCAGCGGCCGTCCGTCCAGGATGGCCCGGATGAACCGGTGGAAGGCCATGTCCGGCCGCTGGCCCGGGCCGTACACCGTGAAGTAGCGAAGGGTCACCGACGGCAGACCGAAGCTCCCCGCGTACGCGGCGACCAGCATCTCCGCGGCGGCCTTCGTGACGCCGTACGGCGAGACCGGAGCCAGGGTCGCGTCCTCGGGAGTCGGCTGGCGAAGCGCCTCGCCGTACACCGAGGACGAGGACGCGAACACGAACCGGCGCAGCCCGGCGCCGGCGGCCGCGTCCAGGAGCCGCTGGGTCGCCGCGACGTTGTGCTCGACGTAGGCGGTGAACCCCGGGCCCCACGAGTCCCGGACCCCCGGCTGTCCGGCCAGGTGGAACACCACATCGACCCCTGCCAACAGCGGGGCGAGATCGGCGGTCCGCAGGTCTCCCTCGTGGAAGGTCGCGCCGGCCTCGGCGACCGCGCCGGCGCGGGCCCGCTTCAGGGACGGGTCGTAGGAGGCGGTCACGGCGTCGACGGCGACCACCTCGTGGCCGCGGCCGAGAAGCTCCAGGGCGAGGTGGGAGCCGATGAACCCGGCGCCGCCGGTGACGAGCGCGCGCACCTAGAGCTCCACGGGCGCGCCGAGGGCCAGCGACTCGACGACGGCGAGGGTGGCCCGGGTGCTGGCGACGGCCCGGCCGAACGCGTCCTCGAGGCCGCCACCCTCGCGGACCGCGCCGAGGAACGCGGCGACCTCGGCGGCGTGGCCCTTGTCCCCATCGGCGCGCTTCGTCGACGCGCGTCCTCCGGTCGCGTGCGTGAGCGATCGCCAGTCCTCCACGACCCAGGCCTCACCGCCGGCGAAGGCCTCGATCCGCTCCTTCCCGAGGCCGGGGTCGCCGAGCGCCGTGTACGCGACGGTGGCGATGGAGCCGTCGGCGAAGCGCAGGGTGGCGACGAGGTCCTCGGCCGCCTGCGGCGCGGCGCCGGAGCGCACGCCGGCCGCGGACACCTCGACCGGGTCCGCGCCCAGCAGGTCCACGGCGAGGTCGACGAAGTGGCAGACCTCCCCGAGGATCCGGCCCCCTCCCGCGTCGAGGTCCAGCGTCCAGTGATCGGCCGGCAGCGCGCCCGCGTTCACGCGGATCGACAGGACCGCCGGGCCGGATCGGCCGGCCAGTCCGGCTCGAACCTCGGCCGCGGCCGTCGCGTAGCGCCGATTGAATCCCACCATCGCGGGGACACCGGCGGCGGTCCACGCGTCGACGACCTCCTGAAGCTCGTCGTGACTGAGCGCCAGCGGCTTCTCGACGAAGACCGGGACCCCGGCGCGGAGCGCCGCCGCGGCCAGCCGGGCGTGCGAGTCGTGCCGCGTCGCCACGAACACCGCGTCGAGCCCGGAGGCAATGAGCGACTCCGGCGACGCCTCGAGCGACGCCTCGAGCGACGCCCCGCCGGCCGCCGACGGGCGGCCCTGGACGGAGGCCACCGAAGCCAACTCGGCGCCGGCGGCATCGATCGCGGGGATGAGGATCCGCTCGGCGAAGCTCCCCGTGCCGATGACGCCCACGCGGGGACGCCCCGAGCGTCTGGTGGCGGTGGTCGGGGGACGGCTCCGCTCCACGGCCGGCGGGGCCGTCACCAGCCCCGGGTACTCGAGCAGCACCACGGCCCCCGCCGTCGAGCCCAGGGCCGCGTAGGCCTCGGGCGCCCGCTCGAAGGGGAACCGGTCGGTCACCAGCGACAGCGGATCGATCCGGCCCTCGGCCACCAGGCCGAGGAACGCTTCGAGGTTCCGGCGCTCGGTCCACCGGACGTAGCCCGCCGGGTAGTCGTGGCCGCCCTCCTCGTACCGCGGGTCGTACCGGCCCGGGCCGTAGGAGCGAGAGACGACGAGCTCGAGCTCCTTGGCGAAGTAGGTGTCGCGGGGGGCCACCACGGGGACGTCGCCGACCACCACCACGCGGGCCCGGTCCCGGGCCAGCCGCCCGGCCAGGACCACCGGAGCGTTGTCGGACGACGCCGCGCAGATCAGGATCGTGTCGGCGCCCCGGCCGGCGCTCGCCGCGGTGACGGCCGCCTCGGCGTCATCGGGCAGCGCCGCGGCATGGAGTCCTGCGGCCCGCGCCCGCTCGAGGGCCACGGGGCGGACGTCGACGCCGACCACCGTGCACCCCGCCGCCCGGGCGACGGATCCGGCGAGGAGTCCCACCAGGCCCAGCCCCACGACGGCGACGGTCTCGCCCACGGCGGCCCCGGAGAGGCGGAACCCGTGCATGGCGACGGCGCCGAGCGTGGCGAACGCGGCCGCGTCGAGCTCCACGCCCTCGGGGACGCGCGCCGTCAGGTTCTTGGGCACCGCCACGATGTCGGCGTGCAGCGCATAGCCGCCGCCGCCCGCCGCCACCCGGTCGCCCGGGGCCACGTCGTCCACGCGCGCGCCCACCGCGATCACCGTGCCGGCGCTCGAGTACCCGAGCGGCACCGCCTCGCCGAGCCGGCGGCGGACCGCGCGAAGGGTGGCGCCGACCCCCTCGCGCCGGGCCTTGTCCAGGACCTCGCGCACCAGCTCGGGCCGCGAACGTGCCTTGCCGAGCAGGCCCTTGCCCGCGAGCTCCAGCTTGGCCCGCTCGGTCCCCGCGCTGACCACCGAGAACGCCGTCGCGATCAGGACCTCGCCGTCCCCGAGCAGCGGGCGAACGCCGGCCTCGAGCCGCAGCTCACCGCCCCGCGGAGACAGCACGGCGCGACGAACGGGCGGGGAGACGGTGCTGCCCTCGCGGGGTGGTTCGTTCATTCGCCGGGGCCGATCGGTCGGGGAAGGGGCACGGAAGCGTAGGCACGGTCGATGGGCCGGGTCAACGAACCGGCCGCGAGAACACCGCGGTGTACGCTCGCCGGTCAGATCCCCGACCCCCGGAGCCAGCATGGGCGTCTTCTCCCGGATCCCCAGAGAGGTGCTGAAGACCGTGCGCGACCCGCGCCGCGTCCTGGCCCTGCGGGACCGGCGCAAGCGAGCCGCGCTTCGGCAGAGCCTCGGGGCGCCCGGTTCGTGGCGGGAGGAGGGCTCGTTCCGGGTCCGGGACTACCCCTCGTACGACGACTACGTGCGCCATCAGAGCGCGAAGGTGGCACTGAAGGGCGATCTGGCCGACTACGACCTCCGGTTCCGGACCGCCTTGCGCGAGCGGCTCTCGGCGGATCCGGACGTGGGGCCGGGTGCCTCGGCCCTGTGCCTGGCGGCGCGGATCGGCAGCGAGGTGAAGGCGTTCCACGACGTGGGCTGTTTCGCGGTCGGCATCGACCTCAACCCCGCCGACGGCGATCGCTACGTCCTGCGGGGCGATTTCCACGAGCTCCAGTTCCCCGACGGGTCCGTCGACGCGGTGTTCTCGAACTCCCTGGATCACTCGCTCGACCTCGGCCGCGTGCTGGCGGAGGTTCGGCGAGTGCTCAAGCCGGGCGGGCTGCTCCTGCTCGAGGCGATGCGGGGCAGCGCCGAGGGCAAGGACGCGGGCGCGTTCGAGAGCCTTCACTGGGGGACGGTCGACGACCTGTCCGACGCGGTGCGCGAAGCCGGGTTCCGCCCGGCCGGGCGCTATCCCATCGAGGAGCCGTGGCTCGGCCATCACCTTCGGTTCCGCTCGTCCCGCCGGGCGAGGGTCCCGCGGCCGTCCTCGTAGAGCGCGCGGTACGCGGCCAGCATCCGCTCGATCGAGTACCGCGCACGAACCGAGGCGGATGCGGCCTCCCCCAGCGTTCGTCTCCGATCGGGGTCGGCGGACATCACCTTGATCGCCTCGGCCAGACCCTCAACGCCGCGCACGACCAGCCCCGTCTCACCGTCGAGGACGTGCTCAAGGGCCCCGGGACAGTCCGCGAAGACCGCGCCGGGGACGCCGAGGGCCATGGCCTCCACCAGGGCGTTGCCGAAGGACTCGCGCGCACCCGAGGTCATCGCGAACAGGTCCATCGCCGCCACGTGGTCCGCCACGCGCTCCAGGGTGCCGGTGACCCGCATCCGCTCGGCGATCCCCAGACGCGCCGCCTCGGCCTCCAGGCGTACCCGGTCCGGCCCGTCCCCGACGACGAGCACCGTCCAGGGAACCTCCGTGACCTGCGCCGCCGCCCGCAGGAGAAGCTCGACGCGCTTGAGCGGGCGCAGCACGGCGGTGGTTCCGACCACGAAGCCGGCGGGATCGATCCCCAGCCCGCGGAGGATCTCCTCGCGCGGACGGCGCACCTCGAGGGCGTCGAAGTCGATGCCGTTCGGGGTGAGGACGAACGACTCCGGCCGGAGCCCGTACCGGCGGGCGGCCACGTTCGCCGCGTGGCGTGTGTTGGCCGACAGGCCGTCGAACCGCCGGAGCATGCGGCCGCCGGCGCGGTGGCGGAGGCGCTGCCGGCGGGACCAGTCCTCCGGAGCGGTACCCCCCCGGTTGGTGAAGACGCGCGCCGCGCCGGGGGTGGCCAGGCTCGCCGCGATCAGGCCCGGCTCCATCGCGTGGAAGTGGTGGATCTCCCAGCCGCGCATCGCCCGGCGAGCACGGCCGAACAGCCGAGGGTCCAGGGCCGACCGCGCGCCGAGCTCGACCACCGGGACGCCGGTCTCGCGGATCCGATCGACGTACGGGCCGCCGCCCCGGCCGAGGAGCACCCCCGGCTCCACCCCGGGGCCTTGGCGCTGCGCGGCCACCAACTGCCACAGGGCGCGCTCGGCGCCGCCCACCTCGGCGGACCACAGGCAGTGCAGGACCCTCATGGGGCGGTAGATTCGAACAGCGCGATTGGGTCCGGCACGAAAGCGCCCCGATCGAACGGCGGACGACTGAGGATAGGCGATGCCCCCAACGGCCCCATCGACGTTCACCTACTTCGCCCCCAGGGACGTCCTCATCCCTCGGGTCGCCCGCCAGTGCATCATGCGGTTCTGCGAGGCCGTGGCGAAGACCGGCGCCGACGTCGAGCTCGTCGCCCTGAACGTGCGCCTCGAGTTCGACGAGCCGACCCGAACCCGAAGCGTGTGGGAGGTCTACGGGGTCGAGCCCCGCTTCCGCCTCCGGACGCTGCCCACGCTCCTGCGCCAGGACAGCTCCGACCGTGCCGTCACCGTCCAACGGTTCGCGAGCTACTCCGGGTACTCGGTGTGGCAGGCCGCGGCGGGCCGGCGCCTGCGGGGCGGGCCGGCCACGTTCTACTTCCGCAACGCGCGGACGGCGATGCCGCTGTCGCTCGCCCGCCGGCTCCTCGGCGGCCGGGCCCGGCTCGTCCTGGAGGTCCACACGCCGGTCGACGCGGGGCAGCGCCGCCGGATGCGGCGGCTCGACGGGATCGTGTGCATCAGCCAGGCCCTGGCGGACGACATGGTCGAGCGGACGGGCGTCGATCCCGCCCGGGTGCTGGTGGCCCATACCGGGGTGGACCTTGCGCGCATCGACGCGGCCCGCGCGCCGCGCGAGACCCTTCGCCGCGACCTGGGCCTGCCGGAGGGCCCGCTCGTCGTCTACACCGGGAAGGTCCACCGGGACTACCGCGAGGTGCACCTGCTCCTGGAGACCGCCCGCCGGCTGCCCGAGCAGGTCTCCGTGGTGATCGTCGGCGGCCGCGAGGATCAGGTCGCCGCCCTCCGGGCCGGCGTCGCGGCGGACGGCCCGGCCAACGTCCGGTTCACCGGGTTCGTGGCGCCGTCCGAGGTGCACGGCTATCAGCTCGCCGCCGACGCGCTCGTCATGTACTACCCGAAGGAGATCGCGTTCAACGACTACCGGTCGCCGGCGAAGCTCTTCGAGTACCTCGCCAGTGGGAACCCGGTCGTGGCCGCCGACTACCGCTCGACCCGGGAGATCGTCACCCCCGACGTGGGCGTGCTCGTCCCTCCGGAGCGCCCCGAGCTGCTGGCCGAGGCCCTGGCCGGGCTGCTCGCCGATCCCGCTCGGGCGGCGGCGCTCGGGAAGGCGGGACGGCTCCGCGCCGCCGAGCACGCCTGGGACGCCCGGGCGCGGCGAGTCCTGGAGTTCATCGACGCCCTCCCCCCGCTCAGCTGAGGGGCTTGCGGGCCAGGAAGTACATCGTCTGGGCCAGGGCCGGCGCGAGGCCGCCGGGGATCATCACGTGCTTCCGGTCGGTCTTGCGCAGCAGGCGGCGGCGCACGACGTTCGCGCCGATGGCCGGCGAGCTGAAGCGCTCGGACACGACGCGCAGGCCGGCCCGGGCGAGCTGCTCGCGCATCGACCGGATCGTGAAGAAGCGGTAGTGGTAGCCCTCCGCGATGGGCGGACGACCCGCCAGGGTCTGCAGGCGCTCCTGCACGAAGCCGTAGTTCGGCGTGCTCAGCACGAGCAGTCCGCCGGGACGCAGGACGCGTGCGGCCTCGGCGAGCAGGCGCTCCGACGCGACCACGTGCTCGATGATCTCGAGCATGCCGACGACGTCGTAGGCGTCGTCCTCGAGCCCGGGCAGCCCCTCGTTGAGGTCGATGCGGTGAGCCGTGAACCCGCGCGCCCCGGCGTTGGCGACGTTGGCGGCGCTGAGATCGGTGAGCTCGGTGGCGTAGCCCTTCGAGCGGAGGACCTCCGCGAACTCGGCCATGCCGCCGCCCACGTCGAGGGCCCGGGCGTCATCCCGCGCCGGCGGCACCAGGCCGCCCGCCACCACGAACCGGAACAGGCCCGGCCGGAACCGCCGCGACCCGCCGACGTCCTGCGCGGGATGCTCGGGGTTGACGTTTCGGAGCTCGTCCCACGATTCCTCGCGTTCGATCGCCGCCTCCTTGGTCGGCCAGGACGATAGCGGTCCCCAGGTCCGTCGAGTACCGTTTGAGGACTATGCGGCCTCCCGCAGGACCGTGAGCGCCCTCGGCGTCGGCATCGCCGGCCTCGGGTACTGGGGCCCGAACCTCCTTCGCAACTTCCGCTCGATCGAGGCGTGCCGGGTGACGGCCATCGCCGACGCGGATCCCGGCCGCCTGGCCGAGCCCGCCCGGATGTACCCGGACCTGCGAACCCACGCCTCGGCCGAGGCGCTGATCGCGGACCCCGCGGTCGACGCCGTGGTCCTCGCCCTCCCGGCGGCGCTGCTGCCCGACCTGGCGCTGGAGGCCCTGGCCAACGGGAAGCACGTCATGGTCGAGAAGCCGATGGCCGACTCCCTGGACGCGGGGCGGCGGATGGCCGAGGCCGCGGAGCGGAGCGACCGGATCCGCATGGTGGACTTCACGTTCGTGTACAGCCCGCCCGTGCGGTACCTGCGGTCCCTCGTCCAGGAGGGCCGCCTGGGCGAGCCGCACTACTACCAGTCCACGCGCATCAACCTCGGCCGTTTCCAGCCGGACGTCGACGTCGTGTGGGATCTGGTCGTCCACGACGTCGCGATCCTGGCGCATGTGCTCGGGCGGGACCCGGTGACGGTCCTGGCCACCGGCCGCGGGCGCGATGGGGGGACGGTTGACACGGCCCACGTCACCCTCAACTACGCCGACGGGTTCCAGGCGTTCATCCACGTGTCCTGGCTCGCTCCGATCAAGGTCCGGACCGCACTGCTCGCGGGACGAGAGGGCATGGCCCTGTACAACGACGTGGACCCCGACGAGAAGATCCGGGTGTACCCCCTCGAGGAGCAGTTCGACCCGGACCGGGAGGACTCGATCGTGCCGACGTTTCGCCTGGGCGACGTCACGGTCCCCCGGCTCCCGGCCGAGGAGCCCCTGCGGGGCGTGGCCTCGGCGTTCGTGGCCGCCGCCGCCGGGGGGTCCGCGCCGGACACCGACTGGGGGTTCGGCGTCCGGGTCCTCGCCGTGCTCGACGCGGCCCGGCGTTCGCTGGCCTCGGGCGAGCTGGCGCAGGTCGCGGACTCCGTGGGCGCCCGATGACCGGGAACCCGACGCAGCGGCTCCGCGACGTGGAGCTCGGTCGCGACGTCCGGATCATGGACTTCGTCAACCTGTACGGCTGCTCGATCGGCGACGAGACGTTGATCGGGACGTTCGTCGAGGTGCAGGAGGACGTCCGGATCGGCAAGCGCTGCAAGATCGAGTCGCACACGTTCGTCTGTGCGGGGACCACCATCGGCGACGAGGTGTTCGTCGGCCATCACGTCAGCTTCACGAACGACCGGCGGCCGGCCGCGACCACCGGGTCCGGAGAGACGAAGGGCCCCGGCGACTGGGTCCTGGAGCCGGCGGTGGTCGAGTCCCGCGCGTCCATCGGAAGCGGCGCGGTGATCCTGCCCGGTGTCACCATCGGCGCCGGCGCAATGGTCGGCGCCGGGGCGGTCGTCACCCGCGACGTCTCGCCCGATACGACCGTGGCCGGGAACCCGGCCCGCCGGCTCAACCCGCCCGAGACCTCGGAGGGGATCACGCTCTTCGACCCACGCGCGGAGCACGGCGAGGTCGGCCGTGAGGTCGAGGACGCCATCGGCCGCGTCGTCCGCTCGGGCCGGTTCATCGGCGGCCCGGAGGTCGAGGCGTTCGAAGCCGAGTTCGGCGCGGCCGTGGCCGGACGGGCGGTCGCCGCGGTCGGCTCGGGGACCGACGCGCTCCGGCTGGCCTTGGCGGGCTTCGGGATCGGGCCGGGTGACGAGGTCATCCTTCCGGCGAACACGTTCACGGCGACCGCCATGGCGGTCGAGGGGGTGGGCGCCATCCCCGTCGTCGCCGACGTCGACCCGGAGCTGCACGTGCTCATGGCTGCGCAGGTCGAGCCGCTGCTGACGTCCGCGACCCGGGCGATCATCCCGGTGCACCTGTACGGGCACCCCGCCCCGATGCCCGAGCTCCTCGAGCTCACCGCCGCGCGAGGCGTCGCGGTCCTCGAGGACGCCGCGCAGGCCCACGGCGCCCTCGGCCACGGCCGTCCGGCCGGCGCGTGGGGCACCGCCGCGGCGTTCAGCTTCTACCCCTCGAAGAACCTCGGCGCCTACGGCGACGCCGGGGCGGTGGTCGGCGAGCCCGAGCTGATCGACCGGATGCGCGTCCTGCGCGACCTCGGCCGCGACGGCCGCGGAGCGCACGTCGAGATCGCGCTGAACAGCCGGCTGGACGCGCTGCAGGCGGCGATCCTGCGGGCCAAGCTCCCGCACCTGGCCGACTGGGTCGAGCGGCGACGGCGCCTGGCCGAGGGTTATCGCGAACGGCTGGCGGAGCTGCCGGTGACCCTGCCGGCCGAGGCTCCCTGGGCGCGGCACGCCTACCACCTGTTCGTGATCCGCGTGGCGAACCGGGACGACGTCCGCGCGGCGCTGGCCGCCGAGGGCATCGAGACCGGCATCCACTACCCGACGCCGATCCATCTGCAGCCCGCCCACGCCGGGCGCGTGAAGGTCCCGCGTCCGGTGGACGTCACCGAGCGCCTGGCCGGGGAGATCCTGTCGCTCCCGCTCCATCCACAGATGACCGCGGACGAGCAGGACCGGGTCGCCGGCGCCCTGCAGCGGGCGCTGCGTCGCGCCCCCTAGCGCGGGCGTGAAGCCGCCCGCGGCGCCGTACCGCCGGCTGGTGGCGTCCTCGGCGACGTTCGCGCCCGAAGAGCGGCTCGACGTCCTCGTTCACGCGCTCGCCCAGGCCCCCGCGGCCACCACGCTCGACCTCTGGGGAGACGGGCCGGATCGCCCGCGGCTGGAGGCCCTGGTCCGCGCCTTCGGCCTGGGCGAGCGAGTTCGGTTCCTCCAGGGGGAACCGTCGATCGGGGACGCCGTCGCGGTCTACCCGTCCGCGTCCAACCTGCGGGCGGCCCTGCTGCGTCCCGGGGGCGGGCCCGGGCTGGTCCTGGGGGCCGACCCCGAGGGCTCCGGGCTCGAGCGGGCCACGTTCGCGGGCCTGGTCGAGGCCCTGTGGGCCGCCGGCGACCCGCCGCAGCCCCCCGCGGCGGTGGCCGGCGACGCCGACCTCGCCGGCGCTCGGCTGGCGGTCGTCACGAACATCCCGGCCCACTACCGCGTCCCGCTGTTCGAGGCCCTGTCCGCACGGCTGGACGCCGACGGCGCGCACCTCCGGGTCCTCTTCCTGGCCCGGACCTACCGGCGGCGAGCGTGGATGCGCCCCGGCGAGCTGCGGTTCGACCACGTGTTCCTGCGCAGCCTGGGCGTCCCCCTGTCGCCCGCTCGCAAGCTGTTCGTCTCCCTGGACCTGGAACGCGCGCTTGGGGCCTTCGCCCCCACCCTGATGATCGCGGGATCGCTCTCGCCGCTGGTGGCCGGGAGGGTCCTCCGCTTCGGCCGGCGACGGCGGATCCCGGTGGGCATCTGGAGCGGCGCCACGTCTCGCTCCACGGCTCGCAACCCCGGCGTGGGCGAGCGCGGGCGCCGGCGGCTGCTGTCGAGCGCGGCGTTCGGGGCGGCCTACGGCATCGAGGCGGCCGACTACCTCGCCGCACTCAACCCGGGGCTCCCGGTGGCGATCGTTCGCAACGCGGCGCCGATTCCCGCCCCCGGGCCCCCTCGGGCGACACCGGACGGACCGCTGGAGGTCCTCACCATCGCCGACCTGTCCACGCCGGGGAAGCACGTGGACCTGCTGATCCGCGCCCTGGCCGCGCGACCGTCCCTCGAGGTGCGGCTGACCGTCGCCGGCGGGGGGGCCGGGCTGGAGGCCCTGCGCGCCCTCGCCGAGCCGCTGGGCGATCGCGTTCGCCTGCTGGGACCGGTCCCCTCGGACCGGATCCACCAGGCGTACGCCCGCGCCGACGCGTTCGCCTTTCCGTCGGGGGTCGACGTGTTCGGGCTCGTCCTGCTCGAGGCGATGGGGGCCGGGCTGGCCACGGCGACCTCGAACCGGCCCGGCGCCGCCTCGGACCTGTGCGTCGACGGGCACAACGCGCTCGTGGTCGGCGATCCCGACCCCGACGCGTGGGCGAGCGCCTTCGAGCGTCTGGCCGACCCGGCGGAGCGGGCGCGCCTGGGGGAGGCGGCCGCGGCGACCGTGAGACGCCGGTGGACCCTGGAGCATTCCGTGGACGCGTGGATGGCCGCGATCCGGCTGGGGCTGGCGTCCGGGGCACAGCCCGGGCGAAACCCCCGCGCCGCGCGCGACGTTCTCTAGGATTGGCCGAACATGGCCACCCGGATCACGCCGCTCCGCTCCGCGCCCAGCGCACCCGTCGATCCGGCGGAGCGTGCGCCGGCGGAGGCCCGCTTCGAGGCTCGGGTCACGGGGACGGATCGCCTGTCCCGGAACCTCGTGATCGGCTCGCTGGTGACCCTGGTGGTCATCCGCCTGTTCACGGAGGTCGTCCACGTCCTCCCCCGGTTCTTCAACTTCGTGGACGTGCCGATCGTCGGCGCGCTGGTGCTGTGGTCGGTGATCGCCCCGAGCACCGAGCGATCGCGCGGACGATCGGGACCGGCGTTCGGCGGGTACGTGATCGCGCTCATCGCCCTGTGGGGGCTGTCGCTCGTGACCAACGTGAGCCGCGTGGCGCCGATGCCCGCGCTGTTGTTCATCTACCTGGTGGCCTCCCCGGTCGTCGTGTACCTGGTCGTGTACCGGATCTGGCCAGTCGGGCAGGCCGGCTCCATGTCGAAGGCGTTCGTCGGACTGGCCATGCTGCAGTTCGCGGTGGTCGTGGTGATCGATCTGCCTCGGTTCGCCGGAGACCAGAATCCCGACCTGATCAGCGGCACGTTCGGGGAGAACGCCTACCAGCTCGTCTTCTTCCTGCTGGTGTTCGGCGCCCTGCTAGCCGGGATCGCGACCTTCGAGCCACGGCGGCGGGCCGCCCGCTTCGCCATCCCGCTCGGTGGCGCCACGCTCCTGGTGATCTTCCTGGCCCAGTACCGGGCCCTGCTGGTCAGCACGTTCGTGGCGATCCTGGCGCTGGGCATGCTGCTGGCCCGGTCCCGGGGTCGGGGGATGCTCGTCGCCGCGGTGGCGGTCGCGGCGGTGTTCCTCATGTTCACCCTCGTCCTCTCACGGTTCCCGCTGCTCAGGTTCGACCGGGCCATCTCGGCCATCCGGGAGGAGCCGGGCGCGCTGGTGGCCGGCAAGGTGAACGCGGTGCGGAACGTCGGCCAGATGTTCAACGACGACCCGCGCCTCGTCCTGACCGGAGCCGGCGGGGGGGCCTACTCGAGCCGTTCGTGGCGGACGTTCTCGCTCGTCGACGAGATCGGAGGTCACGCCGACGTCGCCGGCCCCTACGTCGAGGCCCTGACGGGCGAGGGCTACGCCACGGACGTGAGCACGAAATACGTCCTGCCCCAGCTCACCACCGCCGGATCGATCTTCGGCTCGGAGGGCCTGGCGACGCCGTTCTCGTCCTACGTCGCCCTGCTCGCGGAGCTGGGACTGGGGGGTCTCGTGCTGATCCTCGCCCTGTACGTCGGACCGTTCCTGAGGTCCCAGCGGATGGCCGTGTTCGCCATGGCTCGAGCCCGGCCGGGTGACCCACTTCCCGCGTTGCTCCTCGCGAGCATGGTCGCCTTCCTGACGTTGCTGCAGATGGGCTTCCTGGACAACTGGCTGGAGACCACGCGGGTGACGTTCACCGCCTGGTTCCTGTTCGCCGTGGCGCACAAGGAGTTCCGCGCGCGCCTGCAGCCCCTGGCGCAGCCGGTGCACCCGGGCTGACGGACCGGCCGATGCGACTCGTCGTGATCGGGCCGGTCCCCCCACCGGTGCACGGGGTCACCACGTCGACGAGCCTGGTCCTCGCCAACCCACTGCTCCGGGAGCGGTTCGACGTCGACCATCTGGACACGAGCGATCGCCGTCCCCTGGAGACGATCGCGCGCTGGGACACGAGCAACATGACCCTGGCCGTGGCACACATCTGGGAGCTGTGGGACCGGCTGGCCGGGCCGCCCGGCGTCGTGTACCTCCCGCTGTCGGCGAGCAGCGGCGGCTTCGTGCGCGACGGGCTGATGATCGAGGCGGCGCGGGCTCGAGGGTGGGCGATCACCGGCCACCTTCGGGGGGGCGGGTTCCTCGATTTCTACACGGCGAGCCCCGCCCTGGGGCGGGCGGCGGTTCGGCGCACGATCCGCGGGTTCGACTCCCTGGCGGTCCTCGGCCACTCCCTGCGATGGATGTTCGGCGGCCTCCTGCCCGCCGCCCGTGTGGCGGTCGTGCCGAACGGGACCACGGACCACCTGATGCCGGAGGTCCCCCGCGCCTCGCGGCCCACGATCCTGTTCCTCAGCAACCTCCGGGTTCGAAAGGGCATCCGCGAGTCGGTGGACGCCGCCCTCCTCGCCCTGGCGGAGGAGCCCGAGATCGAGTTCGTGTTCGCCGGCGAGTGGGAGAGCGCCGCCCTGCGCTCGGAGATGCTCGAACGGGCCCGGCCGGGTGGCGACGCCATCCGGTTCGTGGATTCGGTGGGGGGCGAGGAGAAGCGCCGGCTGCTGTCCAGCTCGTGGGCGCTGTTGTTCCCGCCCCGGGAATCGGAGGGTCACCCACGGGTGGTGCTGGAGGCCCTGTCGGCCGGGCTTCCGATCGTGACGACCGATCAGGGTGCGATCACCGAGACCGTGCGCGACGGCATCTGCGGGTTCGTGCTGCCGACGTCCGAGCCGGCCGCGCTGGCGTCCCGGATCCTCGAGCTGATCCGTGACGACTCGCTCCGGTCTCGGATGTCGGCCTCGTCCAGAGCTCGGTACGAGGATCGCTACACCCAGGCCCATGCCGACCGGGCGCTGGCCGACTGGCTGGAAGGAGTGGCGGCCGCGTGTGCGGCATCGCGGGCCTCGTAGCGCCGGAGCCGCGTCCCGAGGTCCTGGACGCGATGCTCCAGATCCAGGCCCATCGTGGTCCGGATCACGAGGGCGCCCACTGGATCGACGCCGGCGGGGGCTGGCACGTCGGCCTGGGCTACCGAAGGCTCGCCATCCTCGACCTGTCCAGCGCCGGCCACCAGCCGATGCTCGAACACGGGCGAGCGATGGTCTACAACGGCGAGGTCTACAACTGGCAGCAGCTGCGCACCGAGCTGCGCCACGAGGCCCCGTTCACCTCAGGCACCGACACCGAGGTGGTCCTCCGAGCCCTGACGCTGCACGGCGCGAAGGGCCTGAGTCGCCTGAACGGGATGTTCGCCCTGGCGTTCTGGGACCCCGAAGCCGAAGAGCTCCTGCTGGCCCGGGACCGGTTCGGGGTGAAGCCCCTCTACTACTGGGAGGGGCCCGGCGGCGAGCTCGCCTTCGCGTCCGAGATGAAGGGGTTGCTCCCGGCGGGGATCCCCCGCGAGATCGACCCGGTAATCCTCGCCCGGTACCTCGACTTCGGCTACGTCCCCGGCGACGAGGCCATCCTGCGCGGGGTGCGGCGCCTGCCCCCCGACACCGTGCTGCGGTGGCGTCGCGGCACCATCCGACTCGAGCCGATCGCCCGGCCCGAGCCGCGCGTGGACCACGGGATCGGTGAGGTCGAGGCCGCCCTGGAGGTCCGCGACGCGATCCGCGACGCGGTGCGCCGCCAGCTCATCGCCGACGTGCCGGTGGGGATCTTCCTCTCCGGTGGAATCGACTCCACCACCCTGCTCGCCGCGGCCTCCGCCGAGACGTCCGGCCCCCTGCGCGCGTACACCATCGGGTTCCGCGACCGGGACGCGCGCCTTGAGCAGAACCCCGAGGACGCGGTGTTCGCCCGGCGCATGGCCGCGCACTTCGGCGCCGAGCTCCACGAGCTGGAGGCGCGGCCGGACCTCGTCCACCTTCTTCCCCGGGTGGCGTGGCACCTGGACGAGCCCCTGGGTGATCCCGCCGCGATCCTGACCCTGCTCATCTCCGAGCGGGCGGCCTCGGAATGCACCGTGCTGCTCTCCGGCCAGGGGGCGGACGAGCTGTTCGCGGGCTACCGCGTCCACCACTACGACCGGGTGGCGAGGATCCTGGAACGCCTGCCCGCCTCGGCACGCCGGGCGGTGGCCTCCGCCGTCGCCGGGCTCCCCGGTCTGGCCCGCCGCCCGTGGGGCCGGCCCGGCCTGACCCTCGCGGTGCACCGGGCGATGTCGACCATCCTCGGCACCGGCGGTCTCGGCCGTGACGCTCGGTACGTGGCCTTCCGCGCGGCGAACCAGTTCCACGGCGAGGCGATCTCCCGGCTGCTCGGCCCCGCGCTGCGCGGCGCGGCGCTGGCCGAGGACCCGCGCGCGGTGCACCTGGGCGCGTTCGCCGAAGCCCGGGGGGACTTCCTGAACCGGGCGCTGTCCGTCGACCTCCGGACCTTCCTGGAGGGCCAGAACCTCTTCTACTCGGACCGTCTTTCGATGGCCGCCTCGATCGAGCTTCGCGTTCCGTACCTGGACGACGCGGTCGCCGATCTGGCCGGCCGCCTCCCCGCCCACCTCAAGATCCGCGGGGCGCACGGCAAGCACGTCCTTCGGCGGGCCGTGGACGGGTTCATCCCCCACGAGGTGGTCCTGCGCCGCAAGGCGGGGTTCGGGGCCCCCGTTCGGTCGTGGCTCCGCAACGACCTGCGCGACGTGGTCACGGACACGCTGTCCGCCGGCCGCCTCCGAGCCAGGGGATGGCTCGATCCGGCGGAGGCCGGCCGAATCGTCGCCGAGCACCAGAGCGGCGCGGCCGACCACACCTACCGGATCTGGCTCCTGCTCGGGCTCGAGATGTGGGCGCGCGCGTACCTGGACGCGCCGATCCCCCCGGCGGCCGGCGCGCGAGCCGGGGGATGACGGGGAACGCGGACCGGCCCGCGCGCGGGGAGTTCCTCGGCCTGGCCCGTGACGCGTTCCTGCAGGGAACCGCGCAGGGCATCGCGTCGCTCGGCTACCTGGGCCAGATCGTCCTGATCACCCGCGGGCTGGGCCTGGAGGAGTTCGGACGGTATGCGGTCGTGGTCGCGCTGGTGACGCTCGTCCAGCAGTTCGCCGACGTGCGCGTCGAGCAGGCCACCATCACGTTCGGATCCCGCGCCCTGCGCGAGGGCCCCGACCGGGCGGCCGGGGTCATCCAGATGAGCTACCTGGTGGACCTGCTCACGGGGGTGGCGGGGTTCGCGATCCTCGCCGCCGTCGCCCCGTTCGCGGGCCCCCGGCTCGCCGGGCCCGAGGGGACGACGCTGGTCCTGCTCTTCTCGTTGACGCTGCTGATCTCCACCCTCGACGGGACCTCGGGCGCCACGCTCCGTCTGTTCGATCGCTACGGCGTGATCCTCGGATTCACCACCGCCCGCGAGGTGGCGCGGCTGATCCTGGTGGGCGTCGCCGTCGCGGTCGGAGACCTGCGGACCGTGATGGTCGCCCTCATCGGGCTGGACCTCCTGAGCGCGATCGGGGTGGTCGCGCTCGCGGCCCGGACGTTCCGGTCACGCACCGGCCGGTCGCTTCGACCCACCGCGCTCGCCGACGTCGCGGATCAGCGCCGCGGCATGCTGCGGATGATCTTCCACACGAACGTCATCGGCTACAGCCGGCTGGCCCAGGCCCAGCTTCCCGCCCTGGTCCTCGGGGCGTTCCTGGGTCCGCTCGAGGTGGGGATCTACAAGCTCGGGTCCGCCGCCGGGCTCGCCCTCGGCCGGCTGAGCGATCCCGCGCTCTACGTCATCCTCCCCCGCCTGTCTCGGCTGTGGATCGCGCGCCGCTACGAGGACCTCCGCCGCCTCCTGCGACAGGTGACCTCGCTCGGCGTCCCGTCGCTCCTGGTGGCGGGGGCCCTCGTGATCGCGTTCCGCGAGCCCATCCTGGTGCTGCTGGGAGGACCGGAGGCCCGGGGCGCCTCGACCGTCCTGGTGATCGCCGTGGCCGCCCAGTTCGTGACCAGCGCCTTCTTCTGGACGGGACCGCTGCTGATCGCCTCGGGCCAGTCGGGGCGGGCGGCCCGGGTGCACGTGGTGGCGCTCGTCGTGCAGGTCCCGATGGTGGTGGTGCTCGGCCGCGCCCTCGGACCGGAGGGCGCCGCCCTCTCCCTGCTCAGCTCGTACGCCCTGGTCATGGGGGCGTACTCGATCCTGGCCATCCGCACGCTGCGGCATCCGGAGCGGATCGAACCCCCCGCCGCGGCGCCGGAGACGGCCGAGCTGCCGGTCCCGGACCCGGATCCGGAGGCAGGGTGAGCGCACGCGGGGCGGTCCGGGAATCGTCCGGACGCGCATGTAGACTTCGACGACCGTGAGCATGACCGAGTCGCCCGAAGTTCAATTTCAGCTGCGCGAGTACCTGGGGATCCTTCGCTTCCGGAAGTGGTCCGTCGCCGTCGTGGCCGCCGTGGTGCTCGTCGCGGGCATGTTCTTCTCGCTCCGGCAGACACCCCTGTATCGGTCCACCGCGAAGGTCCTGGTCAAGCCGATCAACAGTCCCAACACGTTCACGCTGACCGTTCAGTTCTCCCAGCTGAACATGGACACCGAGGTCCAGCTCGCCGCGTCCGAGGGCGTGGCGGCGCTCGCGGCCGAGCAGGTCCCCGGCGCGGTCGATCCGCTGAGCCTGGCGCTGGGGCTCACGGTCTCCTCGCCCCCCAACACAGCCATCCTGGAGATCGACTTCACCGACCCGGATCCGCTCCGTGCCCAGCAGGGGGCGAACGCGTTCGCCACCTCCTACCTGCAGTACAAGAACGACCAGGCCCTGACGGCCATCGACGACCTTCGGAAGCCGTTGGAGGCCCGTCTGTCCCAGCTGCGCAAGGAGCTCTCCCAGCTCAACCGCGACATCGGGCAGAACGCACTCGACGAGCCCACCCCGGGGCAGCAGAGCCGCCGGGACGAGCTGACCGGACAGATCGCGGTTCTCAGCAATCAGCTGGCCCCCCTGGCGGGGTACGTGATCGATCCCGGCACGGTCATCCAGTCGGCCGCCCTCCCCGCCGAGCCGTCCAGCCCGAACCACCCGACCAACGCCGCGCTGTCGCTGTTCGCCGGCCTGGTCCTGGGCGTGGTGGTGGCCCTGCTTCGCGAGCGGCTCGACGACGGGCTCCGCGGCCGGAGCGATCTGGAGACCCAGTCGGGGGCCCCCGTCCTGGCCGTGATCCCGAAGGTCCCCGGCTGGAAGAAGAAGGAGGAGATCAAGCTCACGACCGTGAGCGAGCCGCGCAGCGCCGCGGCCGAGTCCTATCGCACCCTGCGTACCAGCATGCTGTTCGCCGCCGCGCAGCGCGGGATCAAGACGATCCTCGTGGCCAGTGCGAGCGCGGGTGAGGGCAAGACGACCACGGCGGCAAACCTCGCGGTGGTCCTGGCCAACGCCGACAAGCGGGTGATCCTGGTCAACGCGGACCTCCGCAAGCCGCGGGTGCACCGGTTCTTCCAGCTCCGGAACAAGATCGGCGTCGTTGACGTGCTCGCCGGC
Organism: uncultured Actinomycetes bacterium; assembly: GCA_963742735.1. GTDB lineage: Bacteria > Actinomycetota > UBA4738 > UBA4738 > JBBDTT01 > JBBDTT01. The sequence continues at coordinate 1,243,022 of CAVUMN010000004.1, read as the reverse complement.
ACGGCCAAGCCCTGGGAGGCCCTCGTCGATCCCGGGATCGAGAACCTGCGCGTGTTCCCGAGCGGCCCCATCCCCACCCGACCCGCGGAGCTCCTGGGCTCCGAGGCCATGGGCGAGCTCCTGGCCGAGCTCCGCCAGGTGGCCGACTTCATCATCGTCGACTCTGCCCCGGTCCTCGTGGTGTCCGACGCGCTGGCGCTGGCTCCCCTGTGCGACGGCGTGATGTACGTGGCCGACGCGGAGGCGACCACTCGGGGTGCGGTCGCCCACGCCCGGGAGCAGCTGGAGCAGGTCGGCGTGGACATCATCGGATCGGTCCTCAACAACTTCGACCTGAACCGGGCTCGCTCCGCGCCGTACTACTACCGCTACTACTACCGGTACCGGTCCCAGTACGGCTACTCGTACGGAGGGCCGTACGGGGTATCCGACGCGGGCCAGGAGGAGGTCCCACGCCGGGGCAGGTCGTCGATCTGAACGACCGAGCGCCCGAGCGTGGCCCCGGGCGGTCGCGCGCGACCGAGCCGGTCCGGCTTCGCCGGCGCTGGCTCCCGCCAAAGTGGAAGCGCTACGGGCTGGGCCTGCTGGTCGCCGTCGTCCTGATCCTGGTGCTTGGGCTCGTCCCCGCCGGCGCGGTCCGCGAGCGCATGGAGGCCGGCCGGGATGCCCTGGAGGCTGCCAAGCAGTCGCTGCTCAGCAGTGACCCGGCCCTGGCCGAGCGGGACTTCACGATCGCCGAGGAGGCCTTCATCCAGGCCCACGGCTACGCCCGGAGCCCGCTGCTGCGGGTCACCAGCTGGCTCCCGCTCCTGGGGCGGACCCCCGACGCCGCCGCGGGCCTCGCCGTGGCCGGCCGCGAGGTCGCCCGCGCGGGCAAGGACCTCGCCGGCGGCATCGCCGGTCTGCCCGAGGGCCTGGCCAGCCTCGGGCCTCGCGACGGGCGGATCCCCATCGAGTCCTTCGAGGCGCTCGCCCCGGCCCTCGAGTCGGCGACCGGTCACCTCGAGGCCGCGGAGCGAGCGTTCCTGCCGCTGCCGCGGACGTGGCTCCTGGGCCCGGTGGCCGAGGCCCGCGCCCGCTTCGAGTCCGAGCTGACCCCGTTGCGCGAGGGCCTCCAGGCGGCGACCGTGGTCGTCGAACGATTCCCCGCCTTCCTGGGCGCGGACGGCCCACGCCGCTACCTGTTCGCCGCGGAGAACCCGGCCGAGATCCGCGGCACCGGGGGGCTGGTCGGGTCGGTGAGCGTGATGACCGCGCGGGACGGGCGGCTTCGCTTCTCGAGCTTCGAAGCCAACGAGCACTTCCCCGAGCTCGCCGGGATCGAGCCGCCGAACGAGGACTACGCGCGCCGGTACCCGGGCGCCGCGGGATTCATCCTGGTGTCGAACCTGACGCCCGACTTCCCGAGCGCGGCGGTCGCGCTGCAGCGGATGTACGAGGCCAGCCGCGGCGTGGAGCTGGACGGCGCCATCTCCGCGGACCCGTTCGCCCTCGCCGCCATGCTGCAGGTCTCCGGCCCGCTGACCGTTCCGCTGCTCGGCGAGGTGACCTCGGCGAACGTGGTCCCGATCGTCACGAACCAGGCCTACGCCATGGTGCCCGAGACCGAGCAACGCAACGCCGCGCTCGGCCTGGTGGCGCAGGTGGTGCTGTCGCAGTTCCTCGAGGACGCCCCGCCCGCCGCGGCCGCGCAGGCCCTCGCGGAGGCGGGTGGCGCCGGCCACATCTCGATCCATACCGAGGACGAGGCGCTCCAGGCGGGCCTGGCGATGCTCGGCGCCGACGGGGCCCTTCCCTCGGGCCCCGGCGACGTCGTGGCGCCGATCGTCAACAACGCCGGGGCGAACAAGGTCGACTACTTCGCGGAGCGGACCCTCGCCTACGTGGTCGAGCTCGGAGCCGGCAACGTCGGCCGCGGCCAGCTGGACCTCACGCTGCGCAACGGGGCACCCACCCGCGGCCAGCCGAAATACGTCATCGGCCCGACCCGCTTCGCCGCGCGCGGCGAGAACAGCTCGAACCTGGACCTGTACGTGCCCGGCGGCACGGAGCTGCTCTCCTACGAGCAGGACGAAGTCGCCGAGGGGATCGGCCTGGACTCGGAGCTCGGCTACACGGTCCTGCCCAGCAACCTGCGGATCCCCAGCGGTGAGACCCGGCGCGTGCGCTACGCGCTGTCGAACCCGGCCGCCTGGGAGGGGACCACCGCGCACGGGACCTACCGGCTGACGGTGGTGGGCCAGACCACGATCATCCCCACCCCCCTGCGGGTGGAGATCCGAGCGCCGGCGGGCACCAAGATCGTCCGGGCCACGCCCGGGATGCTGGTCGACGGGAACCGCGCGGTGTTCGAGGGGACGGCCATCTCGCTCGTCGAGTTGGAGGTCGAGTTCCAGAAACCGTTCCTGGCCCGTGCGTGGGACGCGCTCACCGGCTTCTTCAGGAAGAAGATCGTCTCCTTCTGAGCCCTGGGCCCGGCGAACCGGCCGTAACGGCGCGATCCGGACTCTGCGCCCACGCTTGACAGGGGGGAAGGGCGCCCGTACCCTTTGCCCACGCATCCGAGTGGGTGCGAAGTCTGTTACCCGTTATAGGAGGGGTTCATGAGGAAGGCCTTGATGCTGGTGCTGTGCGCAGGCGTCCTCGTGGCGTCGGCGTCGCCGGCCTTTGCCGTGCCCTACCCCCCCAACCGGCCGCCCACCTGCAACGCGCAGGACCACACGCCGCAGCCCGGGCAGGCCAATCAGTTCGGTGGCAAGTTCTGGAAGGCCGGAACCACGGTGGACGCCGGGTTCCACCAGAAGAGCACCGACGCGACCGTGCTCCAGGAGGACCTCTCCGTCGCTCCTGATGGGCACTGGCAGACCGTCATCGTCACCCCGAACGACGTGGAGAACGGTCCCGCCGTGTACGGGGTCAAGGGCGTGGACCGCAACGGCAACCGGTTCCGGTGCTTCGTCAACGTGACGGTCGTCGGCGCCTCGGCCGCAACGAGCGCCTCGACGACCGCGCCGGCCGGGATCACGGTCGGGGTCGCCTCGCTGATCGTGATGTCGCTGTTCGCCGGCTGGCTGGTCTTCCGGCACCGGCAGCGCGGCAAGAGCCTGGTCGCCTGAGCGAACCCATCGATGTGAAGGGACGGCCTTCGGGCCGTCCCTTTTTGTGTCCGCCCCAACCTTGTAGGGTTGGCGTCCGCGCCGCCCTCCGTAGTCCTCGAAGGTGAACGACCGAATGAACCGCGACGACTCGCCCCCAGACGAGGCCGACTCGTCCCAGCTGTGGGGCACCGAGCCGCCGAAGCTCTCCGGCGCCGGATGGCGCCGTGCCCAGCGGCTCGCGCCTGCCCAGACGCAGGCTCCGGAGGAATCCGAGGAGTCGCCCGCCGCCGGCCCTCCCCTCGAGGGACGCCTGCGAGCGCTGGAGACGGCCGTGACCCGGCTCGCGCACGCGATCCAGCAGGCCGGGTGGAGCTCCTCGGCCGCGGAGATGCGCGCGGAGATCGACTCCCTGCGGGGGGCGATCGCCGACCTGCAGGGCGTGCTCCCACGAGAGACCCTGCTCGTGGACCTCGTCAGGGCCCAGGGCGAGCGCACGCGCGCGTCGCTCGCGGAGGGCCAGGAGGGCGCCGCCGCCCGGTGGAACGCGCTGCTCGACGGCCTTCGTGACGAGCTCGCGACGGCCGGCGGGCGGGAGCCCGAGGGGTCTCGGCGGGACGCCGTGGAGCGCGCCCGTCAGGGCGTGGAGGCCCTCCACGCCAGTCTGGGTGAGCTTCGCGCCGGCCTGAGCTCGGAAGCCCACGCGGAGCTCGGCGCGCTGATCCAGGGCGAGACGCAGACGGCGCGGGCCGACGTGGCCTCCCTGCGGTCCGGCCCGGTCGGCGAGCACCTGGCCCGCCTGCAGACCGAGGTCGAGGGGGTCCGTGACGGCGTCCGTTCGATCGAGGCGCGCCTGACGGACCTCCCCTCGATCGAGGCCCTCGTCGAGGCGGTCATGCACCAGTCCGACCGCTCCCGCGGAGAGCTCCAGGAGTCGACGCAGACCATGTACGCAGCGCTGCAGGATCTGCGGGTCCGCTCGGAGCGTCTCGACGCCGGGATCGTCGAGCTGGCGGCCCGGCTCGACGCGAACCGGCCGCCCGCCCTCGAGCCCCTGGAGCGGACGCTCCGCTTCGAGATCGAGGGGGTCAAGGCCGAGATCCTCAGCGCCTCGGACGAGGCCGACGACCGCCAGCGCGCGGTCATGGCCTCCCTGGCCCGGGAGGTCGTCTCGCTGACCCAGGGCCAGCTCGCGCTGCGAGACGACTTCAACAAGCTCCTCGCGCGGCTCCTCGGCCGCCGGTCCTGACCCGCTTGGACCTCCGGCGGGCGGCGGCGATCGCCGAGCGCGCCGCCCGCGCCGCCGGGGAGGTGATCCGGGCCTCCACCGCCGTCGCGGACGTGCGCACCAAGGGCGCCGGCGACTACGTGACCGAGACCGACCTGCGGGCGGAGCGCGCCGTGCTGGACGTCCTGCGAGCCGAGGCCCCCGGCGTGGCGGTCCTGTCGGAGGAGGCCGGAGGCGAACGGGCCGGCGGCCTGACATGGGCGGTGGACCCGCTCGACGGGACCACGAACTTCGTCCACGGCTTCTGGGCGGTGGCCGTCTCGGTGGCGCTGCTCGAGGACGGACGGCCCGTAGTCGGCTGCGTCCACGCGCCCGTGCTCGGGGAGACCTACGTCGGGGTCCGAGACCACGGCGCGACCCGAGACGGCGAGCCCCTGCGCGTCTCGGGGCGTTCGCCCGGGGAGGCGGTGGTGGCGACCGGGTTCCCCTTCCGGCAGAAGGACCGGCTCCTGCCCCGGTACCTGCACGCGTTCGAGGTCGCCCTCCGTACGTTCGAGGACCTTCGCCGTCCCGGCGCGGCGGCCCTGGACCTGGCCTGGACCGCGGCGGGAGTGTTCGACGGGTTCTTCGAGCTCGGCCTGTCCACGTGGGACGTGGCCGCCGGCGTGCTGCTCATCGAGGAGGCCGGCGGGTTGACCTCGGACTGGGCCGGAGGGGGCTCGCACGTCGCCACCGGCGACATCCTGGCGGGGAACCCGGCCGTGCACGCGGAGCTCCTCCGGCTGGCGGCCGCCGCCCCGGCCTGACGCCTTCGGGGTCAGGGCGCCGGCGTCAGTCCCATCTCGCGCCGGGCCGCCGCGTCGCTCGGCGCCTTCCATCGCAGCGACGGCTTCTCCACGAGGCGATAGGTCAGCCACGAGAGCGCCGCCGTCGCCGAGGCGACCAGGGCGAGGTTGGCGAGCAGTGCCAGACCGCCGCCGCCTGCCGCCACGCCGTGCCGGGCCAGGAACGAGATGAGCGGCCGGTGCCACAGGTACACGCTGTAGGAGATCAGGCCCGCGGCCACGAAGGGTCGCGTCTCGAGGACGCGGATCAGCCGCGGGGGCCGGTCCCTCGGGACGAAGACCACCAGGGCGAGCAGCAGCCCCGAGACGAGGGAGAAGAAGAGCGTCTCGATCCGTTCGGGGAGGCGCGGGTTCGCCCCGATGGCCACCCCGGTGACGGCGAGGATCGCCATGGCGGCGATGGCGCCGGCCCTCCACCACCCGGGCAGGCGGACCCGGCCGTCCTCGAACTCCACGTGCCAGACGGCGAGCAGCATCCCGGCGGTGAACAGGTGGGCGTAGGCCAGGAAGGACACGTCGAGGATCCCTCCGACGACGCCGCCGGCGATCGAGCCCGCCAGCCCCGCGACGCCGAGCAGCGCGGGAGGCGCCAGCAGGGCCAGGTGCCGCCTCGCGCGGGTCCGGGCCCGGCGGGCCATCGCGGCGCCCCACAGCACCAGGACCGGCAGCAGGACGTAGAACACGACCTCCACCGCCAGCGACCAGGCCGGCCCGATCCCCGTGCTCAACGAGTCGCCGCCGTAGTTCTGGATCAGCAGGGCGTCCTTCAGCAGGAGCACGGGGTCCGTCAGGGCGCCCTCGCGCAGGACCGGCGTGGTGTCGAGCACCGCGGTCTGCAGCACCAGCCCGACCAGGACCAGGATCACCCAGTAGGCGGGCAGGATCCGAAGGGCGCGGTTGCGCGCGTAGGCCGCGAAGCCCGGCCGCTCCTCGCCCCGAAGCACCGCGGCCGCGAACGGGCGGTAGAGCAGGAACCCCGAGAGGGCGAAGAACAGCACGACGCCGTGGGCGAGGTTCCCAAGCACGTGGGGCCCGACCCCCCCGAGGTTCGGGGGAGGCGTCGAGTGGCTCCACACGTGGTACACGACCACGCTGGCTGCGGCGACGCCGCGCAGTCCCTCGACGCCTTGCAGCCGCCGGGACGCGGCCGGCGGGACCAGCTCACCCATGCCGGACAGCCTAGGGGCTCAGGACCGCCGTCGGGGCCAGGGACCAGCAACATGAAACGGGCGGGGCCGAAGCCCCGCCCGTTCGATGGTTCAGCTCCGCGCTACGGACACTCGCTGACGGTGTCTCCAACGTCGAACGAGCAGGTGTCGACGTCGGAGTCGGACCCGCCCATGACGGTGTCGTTGCCGCCCACGCCGTCCATCCCGTTGACGGTGTCGGCCCCGGCGTTGCCGTTCAGGAAGTCGGCGCCCGTGCCGCCCACGATCGAGTCGTTGCCGCTGGAGCCGGTGAGGGTGTCGTCACCGGCCTTGCCGTCGACCGTGTCGTTGCCCAGCTTGGCGTTCACGGTGTCGTTGCCGCCGCGTCCGACGATCACGTTGTCACCGGCCGAGCCCGTGATGGTGTCGTTGAACTCGGTCCCCCAGGCGTTCTCCACCGAGGTGTAGGTGTCCAGGCCCAGGCCGCCCGCCGAGCCCGACTGGGCGCCGAGGTGGATGGAGCCGCCGCCGGTGGCCGCGCCCTCGTTGTAGGCGACGGTGTCGCTTCCGATGCCGCCGTCGAACTGGTCGTTGCCGCCGCCGAGCTGGGCCAGGTCGTCCCCGTCCTCGCCGAGCACGATGTCGTTGCCCCGGCGGGCCGAGATCGTGTCGTTGCCCGGGCCGGCGCAGATCACGTCGTCGCCGTTGGTGCCGACGAGGTTGTCGTTGCCGCTCGACCCGTCGATCGTGCACTGCGACCAGGCCAGGGTGAACGTTCCCGTCTCAGCATTGAGCCCGTCCACCTGGATCTTGTAGTTCGTGCCGCCCGTCGCCGTCCAGTCGACCTGGCTGCCGAGGAAATTCGTGCTCGTGCAGTCGGGGTCATCGTCATTGCCGGCGACGAACACGAGCGACTCGAGCGTGTCGCCGGTGAACACGCTGATCGTCGTGTCGAAGTCCGAGGCGCACGTGTTGAGGGTGGCGGGACCGTTGACCGGGGTGGTCCAGTCGTACCACACGGTCGTGTCCGCGAAGGAGACGGGATCCGGTTCGTTCGTCTCGCCGGTGGAGTCGACGTTGGTGCCGTTGACCTGACCCGCCACCCCCGTCAGCGAGATCCGGTCGGCGAAGTTGTCGTTGGCCGGGGGCGCGGCCAGGGCGGCCGTGGCGCCGGCGACCAGGAACGTGGCCACCAGTGCCACCGCCAGGGCTGCCCGAAGAATACGAGCGCTCATGCGCAAACTCCTCTCTCAGGCGACCATGGGGCGCTGGGGCCGCTCGTGGGTGATGTGCGCAACAGCGTAAGCACGCGGCCGCAACGGGTCAATAGGGCCGCCTTGTGACCTACACAACAAAACGGGCGGGGCCGAAGCCCCGCCCGTTCGATGGTTCAGCTCCGCGCTACGGACACTCGCTGACGGTGTCTCCAACGTCGAACGAGCAGGTGTCGACGTCGGAGTCGGACCCGCCCATGACGGTGTCGTTGCCGCCCACGCCGTCCATCCCGTTGACGGTGTCGGCCCCGGCGTTGCCGTTCAGGAAGTCGGCGCCCGTGCCGCCCACGATCGAGTCGTTGCCGCTGGAGCCGGTGAGGGTGTCGTCACCGGCCTTGCCGTCGACCGTGTCGTTGCCCAGCTTGGCGTTCACGGTGTCGTTGCCGCCGCGTCCGACGATCACGTTGTCACCGGCCGAGCCCGTGATGGTGTCGTTGAACTCGGTCCCCCAGGCGTTCTCCACCGAGGTGTAGGTGTCCAGGCCCAGGCCGCCCGCCGAGCCCGACTGGGCGCCGAGGTGGATGGAGCCGCCGCCGGTGGCCGCGCCCTCGTTGTAGGCGACGGTGTCGCTTCCGATGCCGCCGTCGAACTGGTCGTTGCCGCCGCCGAGCTGGGCCAGGTCGTTGCCGTCCTCGCCGAGCACGATGTCGTTGCCCCGGCGGGCCGAGATCGTGTCGTTGCCCGGGCCGGCGCAGATCACGTCGTCGCCGTTGGTGCCGACGAGGTTGTCATTGCCGGTCGACCCGTCGATCGTGCACTGCGAGAAGGCCAGGGTGAACGTGCCCTCCTGGCCGGAGTTCCCGTCGACCTGGATCTTGTAGCTCGTCCCGGCCGCGGCCGTCCACGCCAGCTCGGAGCCAAGTCCGCACACATCATCGTTCGAGTCGATCAGGGTGAGCGCGCCGATCGAGCTTCCCGTGTACACCGCCACCGTCGTGTCGTAGTCGTTCACGCACGTGTTCAGAGACGCGGGGCCGTTGACCGGGGTCGTCCAGTCGTACCAGACGGACTCCATGGGAGCTGCCACGGATGGATTGTTCGGCTCGCCGGGCTCCTCCGTGGCTCCGACGTTGGTGCCGTCGATCTGACCTGCCACCCCCGAGAGGCTGATCCGGTCGTCGAAGTCGTCGTTGCTCGGGGCGGCGCCGACGATGTCGCCGGTCAGCTTGAACAGGAAGTCCGGGGAGCCCCAGCAGGTCATGGTGGCCGTGAAGGCGGTGCACCCTGTGCCGAACCCGTCTCCCGGGTTCCGCCACGCCGACGGGTTGTTCGACTGGACCGAGCGCGCGTCCCAGAACCACTGCCCGAGGTCCTGATTCGGCTGGACGGAGACCCAATACGTCCCGGCTCCGAGCACCGCCGGGGAAGTGAGCGGGGTGGCGAAGTCGCCGGCCGTGTCCACGGTTGCCAGGCCCAACGCCTCGTACACCATCGTCCCCGGCAGCGTCCCGGAGGTGTCGTAGAACCGGACGTTCAGCGACGCGGCGGGGCCGCCGGTGTAAAAGCCCGGCGTGTCGACCTGTGTGATCGACCACGTCTGGCCTCCCGGGATCACGAAGTCGTCGGCGGCCTCAGAATCGAACGAGTCGAGCGACGCCTCGAAGTTCTGGACGGGGATGCCCGCGCCCGTCGCGTTGTCCGTCTGGTCGTACAGAACGACGGCGGCGGCCGCGGGCGACGCCATGAGCATGGTGGCGAAGACCGCGACGATCGACAGGACGGCCAGACTCCGAACGCGCATTGACAAAGCCTTTCCGAGGGCCCCGATGGGCAGGATGGTCAAAGTACGCTCGCCCGCCGCCGCAGTCAACGATGCCTCGTTTGTAACCGTATGAGGCCGGGCAGCAAACGGGCGGGGAGCACGCTCCCCGCCCGGTCTTGCTCGATCCGGCTTCCCTACAGGTCGGCTTCCTCGCCGCCCTCGGAGCGCGGGGTGAACAGGGCCCGCGCGGCCTCGGGGGTCATCTCCCCCAGATCGGACGCGGCCTCGGCCTCCTCGGCAACCTCCCGCTGGCGGGCCAGCCACCACTCCGGCATGGCGTCGGGGTTGATCTTCACCATGATGTTCCGGTAGCGGGTCATGCCCGTCCCCGCGGGGATCAGCTTGCCGATGATCACGTTCTCCTTGAGGCCGAGCAGCGGGTCCGACTTGGCGCTGATCGCGGCGTCGGTGAGCACCCGCGTCGTCTCCTGGAACGAGGCCGCCGAGAGCCACGAGTCGGTGGCCAGCGAGGCCTTGGTGATCCCCATGAGAATCGGCCGGGCCGAGGCCGGCTCGTGACCGCCCTCCGCGACCTCGGCGTTCTTCTCCACGAAGCGCTTGCGGTCCACCAGCTCGCCGGGCAGGAACTCCGTCTCGCCGGGCTCGATGATGTTCACCTTGCGCAGCATCTGCCGGATGATCAGCTCGATGTGCTTGTCGTGGATCACGACGCCCTGCGAGCGGTAGACCTGCTGGACCTCGTCCACCAGGAACAGCTGCAGGGCCTGCACGCCCTCCACCCGGAGCTTCTCGTGGGGGTTGACCGAGCCCTCGGTCAGCTGCTGTCCCACCGTGACCTGGTCCTTGTGGTCGACCGCGAGCCGCTGGCGCAGTGACACCTGGTACTGCACCTGCTCGCCGTCGTCGGCCGTGACGGTGATCCGGCGGACCTTCTTCTCGTCGTCGTCTTCGATCTCGACCTGGCCGGAGAGCTCGGTGATCTGCGCCTCGCCCTTCGGCTTGCGGGCCTCGAACAGCTCGACCACGCGCGGGAGGCCGTGGGTGATGTCCTCACCCGCGACGCCACCGGTGTGGAATGTCCGCATGGTCAGCTGCGTGCCCGGCTCACCGATCGACTGGGCGGCGATGATCCCCACCGAGGCCCCGATGTCGACCAGCCGGCCCGACGCCAGGTCGCGGCCGTAGCACAGGCGGCAGACCCCGACCTCGGCCTCGCAGGTGAGCACCGAGCGGACGTACACCCGCTCGACCCCGGCGTCGGCGATCCGCCGCACGTCGGTGTCGTCGAGGAGGTCGTTCGCCTTGGCCACCGTGATGTTCTTGGTGTCGATCTTGACCTTGACGTCCTCGGAGAGCACCCGGCCGAACGCGCGGGTGTCGAGGATCGACTTGGTGAGGGCCTCGACCTGCCCCGTGGGGGTCACCGAGCCGACGGTCACCGGCATGCCGCGGTCCGTGCCGCAGTCGTCCTCGCGGATGATGACCTCCTGGGCGACGTCGACCAGACGCCGGGTGAGGTACCCCGAGTCGGCGGTGCGCAGGGCCGTGTCGGCCAGGCCCTTGCGGGCGCCGTGCGTGGAGATGAAGTACTCCAGCACCGACAGGCCCTCGCGGAAGTTCGCCTTGATCGGGCGCGGGATGATCTCGCCCTTCGGGTTGGCGACCAGGCCGCGCATGCCCGCCAGCTGGCGGATCTGCATGATGTTCCCGCGGGCGCCGGAGTAGGCCATCATGTAGACGGGGTTGCGCTCGTCGAACCCGGCCTCCATGGCGTCCTTGACCTCCTCGGTCGCCTGGGTCCAGATCTCGATGAGCTCCTGGCGGCGCTCGTCGTCGGTGATGATCCCCTTGCGGTACTGGGCCTCGATCTTCTGGGCGTCCTTCTCGTGCCCGTCGAGGATCTTCTGCTTGGTCGGCGGCGTGGTCACGTCGTCCACACCGATCGTCACGCCCGCGCGGGTGGCGTAGTGGAAGCCCAGGTTCTTGAGGCTGTCGAGGATGGACTCGACCGTCACCCGGTCGTAGCCCATCACGCACGCGTCAACGATCGCCCCCACGTCGCCCTTCTGGACGTGGTGGTTGCGGTACGGGAAGTCGAGCGGGAACGACTCGTTGAAGATCACCCGGCCCACCGTGGTCTCGATGAGCGGCAGGCGGTCCCCGTTCGACTCCGCGGCGGAGGCCGCCTCGTCGCCGGCCAGGGCCTTGCCCGGGAGCCGGATCTTGATGACGTCGTGCAGGTCGATCTTCCCGGCGTCGAGGGCCATCAGGGCCTCGTCGGTGTTCGCGAACCGGGAGATGTTCTCGTCCTTGGCCGGCCGGGCGTTGGAGATCGTCAGGTAGTAGATCCCGAGCACCATGTCCTGAGTCGGGACCGCGACCGGGCGGCCGTGGGCCGGCGACAGGATGTTGTTCGTCGAGAGCATCAGGATCCGGGCCTCGGCCTGCGCCTCCGCCGACAGCGGAAGGTGCACGGCCATCTGGTCGCCGTCGAAGTCCGCGTTGAACGCGGTGCAGACGAGCGGGTGGATCTGGATGGCCTTGCCCTCGACCAGGACCGGCTCGAACGCCTGGATGCCCAGACGGTGCAGGGTCGGGGCGCGGTTCAGGAGCACCGGGTGCTCCTTGATCACGTCCTCGAGCACGTCCCACACCTGGGGGCGGGCCCGCTCGACCATCCGCTTGGCCGACTTGATGTTCTGGGCCAGGTTCAGGTCGACGAGCTGCTTCATCACGAACGGCTTGAACAGCTCGAGGGCCATCTGCTTGGGCAGGCCGCACTGGTGCAGGCGGAGCTCGGGGCCGACCACGATGACCGAGCGCCCGGAGTAGTCCACGCGCTTGCCGAGCAGGTTCTGACGGAACCGCCCCTGCTTGCCCTTCAGCATGTCGGACAGCGACTTGAGGGGCCGGTTGCCCGGGCCGGTGACGGGACGCCCGCGGCGGCCGTTGTCGAACAGCGCGTCGACGGCCTCCTGGAGCATCCGCTTCTCGTTGTTCACGATGATCTCGGGGGCCTGGAGGTCCAGCAGCCGCTTCAGCCGGTTGTTCCGGTTGATGACGCGGCGGTACAGGTCGTTCAGGTCCGAGGTGGCGAACCGGCCGCCGTCGAGCTGGACCATCGGGCGAAGGTCCGGCGGGATGACGGGGACGGCGTCGAGGACCATGCCCATCGGCGAGTTCTTGGTGCCGATGAAGTTCGAGACCACCTTCAGGCGCTTGATCGCCTTCTGGCGGCGGGTCCCCTTCGCGGTCTTGATCTGGTCGCGCAGGAACTCGGCCTCGGCCTCGAGGTCGAGGTCGTTCAGCAGGCGCTTGATCGCCTCCGCGCCCATGCCGCCGTCGAAGTAGTCGCCGAAGCGCTCGCGCAGCGACCGGTAGACCAGGTCGTCGGCGACGAGCATCTTGCGCTTGAGGCCGACGAACGCGGAGAGCACCTCGTCCAGGTGGTCGGTCTCGCGCTTGGCGCCCTCGGTGATCCGATCGACGTCGCGCTGGGCCTCGCGGCGGGCCGCGGTGAGCTGCGCGCCCTTGGCGCCCTCGGCCTCCAGCTCCTTCAGGCGGGCCTCGAGGCCCGACAGACGCTGCTTGATCTGGTCGTCACGGCGCGCGTCGACCGCCTTCTTCTCGTCCTCGAACTCCTTCTCGATGTCCGGGAGCTCCTTGTGACGGCGGTCGTCGTCGATGCGCGTGATGATGTAGGCCGCGAAGTAGATGACCTTCTCGAGGTCTTTCGGGGCCAGGTCCAGCAGGTAGCCGAGGCGGCTGGGGACGCCCTTGAAGTACCAGATGTGGGTGACCGGGGCGGCGAGCTCGATGTGGCCCATCCGCTCGCGGCGGACCTTGGCGCGGGTGATCTCCACGCCGCAGCGCTCGCAGATGATGCCCTTGAACCGCACGCGCTTGTACTTTCCGCAGTGGCACTCCCAGTCCCGCGTGGGACCGAAGATGCGCTCGCAGAACAGCCCGTCCTTCTCCGGCTTCAGCGTGCGGTAGTTGATCGTCTCCGGCTTCTTGACCTCGCCGTTGGACCACGCGCGGATGGAATCCGCCGTCGCCAGACCGATCCGCAGCTCATCGAAGTAGTTCACGTCGAGCACTTAGGCTCCGCCTCCCTCACTCACTCGCTGTCGCTCTTCAGTTGTGCTCGTGCTCAGTCGAACTCGGCTCCGGCGGGCTCGCGCCTGCTCAGGTCGATGCCCAGCTCCTCGGCGGCGCGGAACACGTCTTCGTCGGTCTCGCGCATCTCGATCTCCTTGCCCTCGGCCGAGAGGACCTCGACGTTCAGGCACAGGGACTGCATCTCCTTGATGAGCACCTTGAAGCTCTCGGGGATGCCCGGCTCGGGGATGTTCTCGCCCTTGACGATGGCCTCGTAGACCTTCACGCGACCAAGCACGTCGTCGGACTTGATCGTCAGCAGCTCCTGCAGGGCGTAGGCCGCGCCGTACGCCTCGAGGGCCCAGACCTCCATCTCGCCGAACCGCTGGCCGCCGAACTGGGCCTTTCCGCCCAGGGGCTGCTGCGTGATCATCGAGTAGGGGCCGGTGCTCCGCGCGTGGATCTTGTCGTCCACCAGGTGGAGCAGCTTCATGATGTAGATGTAGCCGACGGTGACCGGCACGTCGAAGGGCTCGCCGGAGCGGCCGTCGAGCAGCTGGGCCTTCCCGTGCTCGTCCACGAGCTTCTGCCCGTCGGCGTTGGGAAGCGAGGTGGCCAGGGCCTCGGAGATCTCGCCCTCACGCGCCCCGTCGAACACGGGAGTGGCGATCCACAGCGGACCCTCCTGGGCCTTGCCGTTCACCTTGTAGCCGACCTTGGCCGCCCACCCGAGGTGGGTCTCGAGGACCTGCCCCAGGTTCATCCGGGACGGCACGCCCAGCGGGTTCAGGACGATGTCGACCGGGGTCCCGTCCTCGAGGAACGGCATGTCCTCCTCGGGAAGGACCTTGGCGATGACGCCCTTGTTGCCGTGGCGGCCGGCCAGCTTGTCTCCGTCGGAGATCTTCCGCTTCTGGGCCACGTACACCCGGACCAGCTGGTTCACGCCCGGGGGCAGCTCGTCGCCGGCGTCGCGGGCGAACACCCGCACGCCGATGACCTTGCCGGACTCCCCGTGGGGGACCTTCAGCGAGGTGTCCCGGACCTCCCGGGCCTTCTCACCGAAGATCGCGCGGAGCAGCCGCTCCTCGGGGGTCAGCTCGGTCTCGCCCTTGGGCGTGACCTTGCCCACCAGGTAGTCGCCGGGGTTCACCTCGGCGCCGACACGGACGATCCCCCGCTCGTCGAGGTCCTTCAGGATCTCCTCGGAGACGTTGGGGATGTCCCGGGTGATCTCCTCCGCGCCGAGCTTGGTGTCGCGCGCGTCCACCTCGTGCTCCTCGATGTGGATCGAGGTGAGCAGGTCGTCCTTGGCCAGGCGCTCGGAGATGACGATGGCGTCCTCGTAGTTGTGACCCTCCCAGGGCATGAACGCGACCAGCAGGTTCTTGCCCAGGGCGATCTCGCCCATGTCGGTGGCGGGGCCGTCCGCGATGACCTGGCCCTTCTGGACCTTGTCCCCGGTCCGGACCACGGGCTTCTGGTTGATGCAGGTGCCCTGGTTCGACCGCATGAACTTCTGCAGCTTGTAGGACGTCAGGGTGCCGGTCCGCTCGCGGACCACGATCTCCTCGGCCGAGACCTCCTCGATGGTGCCGGGGTTCTCCACGATGATCACGTCGCCCGCGTCGACGGCCGCCCGGCCCTCGACGCCGGTGCCGATCAGCGGGGCGTCGGAGCGAAGCAGGGGAACCGCCTGGCGCTGCATGTTCGCGCCCATCAGAGCCCGGTTGGCGTCGTCGTGCTCCAGGAACGGGATGAGCGCCGCCGCCACCGAGACGATCTGCTTCGGCGAGACGTCCATGTAGTCGATGTCGTTGGGCTCGACGTAGTCGATCTCCCCGCCCTTGCGCCGGACCAGCACGTGGTCGTCCTGGAAGTTCCCCCGCGCGTCGAGCGCGGCGTTGGCCTGGGCGATGACGTGCTTGTCCTCCTCGTAGGCGGGGAGGTAGTCGATCTGGTCCGTGACCTTCCCGTTGACGACCTTGCGGTACGGGGTCTCGATGAACCCGTAGTCGTTGATGCGCCCGTAGCAGGAAAGCGACCCGATCAGGCCGATGTTCGGGCCCTCCGGGGTCTCGATCGGGCACATCCGGCCGTAGTGGGAGGGGTGCACGTCGCGGACCTCGAACCCCGCGCGCTCGCGGGACAGTCCGCCCGGCCCCAGCGCCGACAGCCGGCGCTTGTGGGTGAGCCCGCACAGCGGGTTCGTCTGGTCCATGAACTGCGACAGCTGGGAGGTCCCGAAGAACTCCTTGATCGCGGCCACGACCGGACGGATGTTGATCAGGGTCTGCGGCGTGATCGCCTCGACGTCCTGGGTGGTCATGCGCTCACGCACCACCCGCTCCATCCGCGACAGGCCGATGCGCACCTGGTTCTGGATGAGCTCGCCCACCGACCGAAGACGGCGGTTGCCGAAGTGGTCGATGTCGTCGGTCTCGAAGTTCGCCTCGCCGGCGTGGAGCTTCACCAGGTAGTAGACCGACTTCAGGATGTCCTCGTAGGTGAGGATCGTCCGGGTGCCGGCCTTGTCGCCGCCCTCCTGGGGCAGGGGGTGGGCGAACATGCGGGCCATGTGGGCCGCCTTCTGGCGGAGCTGGTTCTGGAGCTGTTCGATCTCGCGGGTGGGGGGCTCCTCCTCGGAGGGCACCTCCTTCATGAGCTCGGCCAGCCGCGTCTCGAGCTCGGCCCGCTCTCGCTTCAGCCCGTCGAACTTGCGCCGGAGCTGCTTCTTGAGCTCCTCGGGCGCGTCACCGAGCTTCTTGTCGACCTTGTAGCGGCCGACCTTGGCCAGGTCGTAGCGCTTGGGGTTGAAGAACAGGTTCTCCAGGAGGGTCCGCGCCGACTCGGCCGTGGGGGGCTCGCCCGGACGGAGCTTGCGGTAGATGTCCTCGAGAGCCTCCTCGGGGGTCTCGAAGTGGTCCTTCTCCAGGGTGGCCTTGATCGACTCCGCCCCGTCGAACAGCTCGAGGATCTCATCGGCGGTCCAGCCCATCGCCTTCAGGAGCACGGTGACGTTCTGGCGGCGCTTGCGGTCGATGCGGACGCCGACGGTGTCGCGCTTGTCGACCTCGAACTCCAGCCACGCCCCGCGGGAGGGGATGACCTTCGCCGCGTAGACGTCCTTGTCCGACGTCTTGTCGAGGGACTTGTCGAAGTAGACACCCGGCGAGCGCACCAGCTGGCTGACCACGACGCGCTCGGTGCCGTTGATGATGAAGGTTCCGTTGTCGGTCATCATGGGGAAGTCGCCCATGAAGACCTCCTGCTCCTTGATCTCGCCGGTCTCCTTGTTGATGAAGGCGGCCTCGACGAACAGTGGAGCGGAATAGGTGATGTCCTTGTCCTTGCACTCCTCCACCGAGTGGCTGATGTCCTTGAACTGGTGCTTCTGGAACGTCAGCTGATAGGTCTCGGTGAAGTCTTCAATGGGACTGATCTCCTTGAAGGTCTCGGCGAGCCCCTCGTTCAGCAGCCAGTCGAAGGAGTGACGCTGGATCCCCACCAGATCCGGAAGCGGCAGCACCTCCTGGAGCTTCGAGAAGGAGACGCGCTCGCGCAGAGCCACGGAATCAGACAAGAATGACCCCCCCTAGCGGATGACACGCGTGAAAGGACCCCACGCGGGAGACGGCACGGCAAACGAACAGTCTAGGAGTTTGAACACGGAATTGCAAGGAGTTATTTCCGCCCCTGCACCAGGCGGTGGAAACCCCATCTCCGGCCCAGCCAATCGGTCGTCCGCGAGGGCAGAGCGGGGCCCACGAACGGCCAGTGGCCGGCGTCGAAGAATCGCACCCCCGTCCGTACCTCTCGGAACGCCCGGAACAGCCGAGCCGCCTCTCGGCGGCCGTAGACCTTCGCCAGCGGGTTGTCCGGCCCGTCGGTGTTGATGCTCAGCCACTCCTGCGTGCTCATCCGGCGGCCGGAGCGCAGGATCTCCCGATGCCGGGCCAGCTTCTGCTCCGGCAGGCCGGTGGCCCGGGACACCAACCGGGGCATGGCGCGGGGCCGGAGCAGCCACCGGAGCACGCGACGCAGGAACATGATCTCGATCCAGTAGTTGATCGAGCTCCGGTTGTAGACCATCACGTGGAACGTCCCTCCCGGCCGCAGGACCCGGTGCATCTCCGCGACGATCGCCTCGGTGTCCGGCGAGTGCTGGAGCACGCCGTGGCTGTAGACGTGGTCCACGCTCGCGTCCGCGAAGGGCATCCGCTCCGCGTTCGTCTGGAGGAGCCCGCCCGGCAGGCCGAACAGGTCGAACTGCTCCCGGGCCAGCCGCAGCGATTCCGAGGAGAGGTCGACGCCCACGTAGCGTGCGCCCCCGCGGGCGAAGCTCGCCCCGTCCAGCCCGATCCCGCACCCGATCTCGAGGACGCGGCGGCCCCGGAACGCGTCGAACCGGGCCGAGTGCCAGATGTAGGGCTTGGACGCGTAGCGGCGCTCCGCGATCTCCGTGAAGTACCGAACGCGGTCGGGATCAGCCGACAGGTTGGCCGCGCAGGGGTTCGCGTCCCAGAAGGCGCGAACGTCCTGCAGGACGGACCGGCTCACCGGCCGGGTTACTTGACCTCGACGGAGGCGCCGGCGCCCTCGAGCTTCTCCTTGGCCGCGTCGGCCTGCTCCTTGGGCACCCGCTCCAGGACCGGGTTGGGGGCGCCGTCCACGAGATCCTTGGCCTCCTTGAGGCCCAGGCTGGTGAGCGAACGGACCTCCTTGATGACCTGGATCTTCTTGTCGCCCGCGCCCGTCAGGATCACGTCGAACTCGGTCTGCTCCTCGGCCTCCTCGCCGCCGCCACCGCCGCCACCGGCGGCCACCGCGGCGCCGACCGCCACCGGGGCGGCCGCCTGGACGTCGAACGTCTCCTCGAACTGCTTCACGAACTCCGACAGCTCGATCAGCGTCATCTCCTTGAACGCGTCGAGCAGCTCATCGGTGGACATCTTGGCCATCGTCTACTCCTCTCCTTCG
Source organism: uncultured Actinomycetes bacterium (assembly GCA_963742735.1). Classification (GTDB taxonomy): domain Bacteria; phylum Actinomycetota; class UBA4738; order UBA4738; family JBBDTT01; genus JBBDTT01. The sequence continues at coordinate 1,224,628 of CAVUMN010000004.1, read as the reverse complement.
GTCTCGTCCGAACCGGCCGGGGTCTCCTCGACCTCGGCGACCGGCTCGGAAGCATCCTCTGCGGCCGGAGCCTCAACCGGCTCCTCGGCCGCAGGCGTCTCCTCGGCCGCAGGCGCCTCCTCGGCCGCAGGCGTCTCCTCGGCGGCGGGCGCCTCCTCGGCGGCCGGGGCCTCCTCGACCTCGGCGGGCGGGGCCTCGCCCGGCGGGACCTTCTCCTTGTACGCCTCGAGCAGCGACAGGAACTTCGACTGCAGGGCGTTGAACGCGTACGCGGCCTTCGACATCGAGGCCTTGGCCATGCCGGCCATCTTGGCCAGCAGGACCTCGCGGCTCTCCAGCGTGGCCAGCTGGCGGGCCTGGTCGGCGGAGATGACCCGGCCCTCCATGACCCCGCCCTTGATCTCCAGGGACGGGATGCGCTTGGCGGCGTCGGCCAGGCGCTTGGCGGCGATGACCACGTCGCCCTTCACGAACGTGATGGCGGTGGGCCCCTCGAGGATCGCCTCGAGCTCGGCCAGGCCCGCCTCGACGGCGGCCAGCTTCGTCAGCGTGTTCTTGACGACGGTAAACGTGGCCTCGGCCTCCCGGAGGGCGGCGCGAAGCTCGGTCACGTCCTTGACCGTGATCCCGCGGTAGTCCGAGATCAGGGAGGCCGACGACTGGGTCAGCTGCTCCTTGAGCTCCTGGACCTTCGCAACCTTGGTGGGAGTCGGCATGTCTTCTCTCCAAATAGGAAAACGCCCCCGCAGACGCGTGCGGAGGCGTCGAGCCTCTGCCTCGGCTGGTACCCCTCGCGGGGATTACGCCTTGCGGCCCCAGCAGTCTGCGGCGCGGATGAGGATAGAGGCACGGGCAGGCCGGCGACAACCGGGACTCAGCCGCAGCTGGGCGTCTCCGTGGTGAAGTCGCATTCGACGGGGCGGACCGAGCGGACCACGGCAGGGTGCGGCTGCCCGTTGGCGTCGGCGCCGGGGCCGACCCGGATCTCCTCGAGGGTCGAGTAGTCGGGCGCCTCACCGTCCTGGCGCCCGAGGATGACGATCACCTCGCCGTCCTCGGCCAGCTCCGAGTACGCGATCCACCAGCCGTTGACGAACTCCGGGTACGCGCTCAGGCCCGCCTCGCCGGACTCGAGCTGCTGCTGAGCCTCCGGGCTGAGGAACCCGGACAGGTCCTCCCGACGCTGACGGGCATCCATGAACACACAGCCGAAGCCCTCGGCTGCACGCCGGGTCACCGGCGTGCCCACCGTCCCGGCGGTGTTCTCCACGCTGCTCACGACGAGCGGGTCTCCGCCGTTCGCGTCGGGGTCAACCAGCAGGGTCTCGCTGAACGGACACCACGGCGTGTCGCCGATCTCGTGTCGCAGCGTCCACACCAGGACCTCGTACGAGCCGCCCTCGACCTGGTGGGGCGCCTGGATCTCGAAACCGTCGAGCGGGCGCTCCTCGTCCCCGTACAGCACCGCACCCTCGCCGACGAAGCCGCTCTGCCGGCCGACGTAGTCCTGCTGCGCCTCCGGCGACAGAAAGGCCTCGGCACCGCTCCCGGCCCGTCGCGCCTCCATGAAGTCCGTCACGAAGCGGTTGATCGCGCGCTCCTCCGGCGTCAGGGTCGGCTCCGAGGGCGTCTCGGACGGAACGACGGTGGTGGGGCCGCCGGGCTCCCGGATCTCGGGGCGATCCAGCGACCGCACCAGGGCAAGGCCGCCGCCGCCGAGGACGGCGAGCGAGACCAACGAGCCGACGACGGTGAGGGCGATGCGGCGGCGGGCGCGGTGGAGCAGGCCCTCGGGGATCGGGTCGTGTCCGGGTGCGGCGGTGTTGCGTTCGATGGACTGGCGGATCCGGTCGTCGAGGCTCATCGGTCGTCTCCCAGCTGAGTCTTGAGCATGGCCATTCCTCGGTGCACCAGCGAGCGCACCGTCGCCGGCGCGCAGTTCAGGACCTCCGCGATCTGCTCGTCCGGCAAGTCCTCGTAGAAGCGAAGGGCGATGGCGGCCCGCTGGTTGACCGGCAGGGTCTGCAGGGCGGTCCACACCTCGTCGCGGGTCTCGGGATCGGGCGCCGGTCCGGCCGCCGTGGGGCGGCGACCCTCGCGCTCCAGATACGCGCGCTCCACCTTGCGCCGGCGGAACTTCGAGTTCGCCAGGTTGACCACCGTCCGGCGCAGGTACGCCTCGAACGCGCCCGGGTCGCGAAGGTGGGCCAGGCGGCCGGCCAGGCGGACGAACGCGTCCTGGACCAGGTCCTCCGCAAGCTGGCGCTCGCCCGTCAGCACGGTCGCGAACCGCAGGGCGTCGGGGGCGTGCCGCACGTAGAGCTCGGCGAGCCGGCCCGCGGGCTGGGCGTCGGTTTCCTCGATGGTCACCTGGGCTCCGATCATCTCGCGAACAGGACGCGCGAGCCCGCGATTCCGTGGCACGATCCGCGGCCTGATGTCGGACGACGCCGCGGGGCTCCCCCCGCTCGATCAGATCGTCCCCTACGCGGGACTGCTCGGGATCCGCATGGTCTCGGCGTCACCCGACGAGGTCCGGCTTGAGCTCGACTGGGCCCCCGAGCGATGCACGAGCCAGGGAACCATGCACGGCGGCGCGCTCATGTCCCTGGCCGACACGGCCGGCGCGACCTGCGCGTTCCTGAATCTGCCGGCGGGGGCCGGCACCTCGACGATCGAGTCGAAGACCAACTTCCTGCGCGCCGTCCGCGAGGGCACCGTGCTCGCGGTCGCCCGCCCGGTGCACGTCGGGCGCACCACGATCGTCGTGCAGACCGACCTCCGGGACGCCCAGAACCGCCCGGTCGCGCTGACGACCCAGACGCAGGCGGTGCTGCGGGCCGAGCCGGGCTAGGCGGAGGTCGCGGGCTAGGCGGAGGCCGCGGCCTCGGCGGCGACCTCGGCCTGGGTCAGACCTCGAGCCCTGGCGGGGTCGATCGGGATGCCGGGGCCCATGGTGGTCGAGAGCGTCACGCTCTTGAGGTAGCGGCCCTTGGCGGACGCGGGCTTGGCCCGCAGGATCTCCTCGATCACGGCCTGGTAGTTCTCGACCAGCTTCGGCTCGTCGAACGAGCGCTTGCCGATGATCAGGTGCAGGTTGCCCTGGCGGTCGGTCCGGTACTCGAGCTTTCCGCCCTTGATGTCCTGGACGGCCTTGCCGATGTCCATGGTGACCGTGCCGGCCTTGGGATTCGGCATCAGGCCCCGCGGACCGAGCACCCGGCCGGCCTTGCCGACCTCGGGCATCATGTCCGGCGTCGCCACGGCGGCTTCGAAGTCGATCTCGCCCTTCAGCACCTTCTCGACCAGGTCCTGCGCGCCGACCACGTCGGCCCCGGCCTCGGTCGCCTCCCGCGCCTTGTCGCCCTGGGCGAACGCGGCCACCCGCACGCTCTTGCCGGTGCCGTGCGGGAGGGTGACGGTCCCGCGGACCATCTGGTCGGCCTTGCGAGGATCGACGCCCAGGCGGAGCGCCACCTCCACGGTCTCGTCGAACTTGGCGTCCGGGTACTGCTTGACGATCGAGATCGCCTCCTGGGGCGAGTGGAGCTTGTCGTGGTCGACGAGCTTCTCCGCGGCCGCGTAGCGCTTGCCCCGGTTCATGCCCCCACCTCCACGCCCATGCTCCGCGCGGTGCCTTCGATGATCTTCATCGCGGCTTCGATGTCGTTCGCGTTGAGGTCCTTCATCTTCGTCTCGGCGATCTGGCGGACCTGGCTCGAGGAGAGCCTGGCGACCTTCTCGCGGTTGGGCTCCCCGGAACCCTTCTCGATCCCCGCCGCCTGACGGATGAGCTCCGCGGCCGGCGGCTGCTTGGTGACGAAGTCGAACGTGCGGTCCTCGTAGATCGTCAGCTCGACGGGGATGACCTGGCCGGCCTGGGCCTGGGTGGCCTCGTTGTACTGCCGGCAGAAGTCCATGATGTTGACGCCGTGCTGTCCGAGGGCGGTCCCGACGGGCGGGGCCGGGGTCGCCTGTCCGGCGCGGATCTGCAGCTTGACGAGGGCGAGGACCTTCTTCTTGCGTGCCATCTCTCTACCTCCTGCGGTTCGAACGGCCGGGGAACGGCCTCCCGCGGTTGTGGACTAGACCCGGGCGACCTGGTCGAACCCGAGCTCGACCGGGGTCTCCCGGTCGAAGATGTTGACCAGCACCTTCAGCTTGGACTGGTCGACGTTGATCTCGTTGATGGTCCCGTTGAAGTCGGCGAACGGGCCGCTGATGATGCGGACCACGTCCCCCTCCTCGAACTCGAGGCGGTAGGTCGGCTTGACCTTCTCCTCCTCCTTGACGGCGAGGATCTTCTCGACCTCCTTGCGGGACAGCGGCGTGGGCTTCTGCCCCGTGCCGCTGACCACGAACCCGGTCACGCCGGGCGTGTTGCGAACGACGTACCAGGAGTCGTTGTCGTAGAACATCTTCACGAGCAGGTACCCGGGGAAGACCTTCTTCTGGACCACCTGCTTCTTGCCGCCCTTGATCTCCATGACGTCCTCCATGGGGATCACGACGTCGAAGATCTTGTCCTCCATCTGCATGGAGGAGATCCGTGACTGCAGGTTCACCTTGACCTTGTTCTCGTAGCCCGCGTAGGTGTGCACCACGTACCAGTCGCCCGGCGTGTCGAACGGCGACCACACCTCGGGCTCGGGCTCGGGCTCGGGCTCGGCGGCCGGCGCGGGCTCGGCGGCCGGCGCGGCCTCGGGCTCGGCGGCAACCGGGGCGGCCGACCCGTTGCCCGACACGGCCGACTCCGCAACCGTTGCCGGCTCGAGCTCCACCGACTCGGGGGTGGCTCCTTCGTCGTCGGTGGCGTCGAGGGTCACGCCCTCCTCGGCCACGGCCTCCTGCTCGTCCACCACGTGGACGGCGGCCTCCTCGGCGGGCACGTCCTCGGCGGACGGGACCACGTCGTCGGAGGTCTGCGGCTGAAGCTCCGGCTCGGCGGCCTCGACGAGGGGCTGGGCCTCGTCCTCGGCCTCGTCGGACTCGTCGGGCTCCTCCGACGCCTCGCCGGCCGGCTCCTCCTCCGGGGAGGCAACCTCCTCCGGCTCGGCCAGGGTCTCCGCGATCGCGGTCACCGGCTCGACCTCAGCCTCGTCGGCGGGCGCGTCGGCGTCCTCCTCGGGCGGCTCGGCCGAGGGCTCGGTCGACGGCTCGGCCGAGGGCTCGGTCGAGGGGTCCTGCTCGTCGTCTGGGCGTGCTTCGAATGTCTCTTCCATCGTGTTCCTGGGGTTGGGGGTTGGGTCCTAGGTACCGAACACCTTGAGGACGGCCTTGGAGAACAGCAGGTCCAGCCCGAAGACGAGCGTGGTCAGCACGACGACGGCGAACAACACCACCATCGTGTAGGCGAAGAGCTCCTTGCGGGTCGGCCAGGCCACCTTCTTGAGCTCCTGCCGGACCTCCTTCAGGAACTGGCGCGGTCCTACCCGCCGCTTCCGCTCCTGAGGCATCGGCCGACGAGCGACCTGGACCCGGTCGGCCGCGGCCTGACGCTTGCCCATCATTCGCTTGGACTGCCGGTTCATGTGACTCCTCTTGCAGGGGCGGAGGGACTCGAACCCCCAACCACCGGTTTTGGAGACCGGGACTCTACCAATTGAGCTACGCCCCTATGGGTGGGAAGGGGCAACCGTGGGTTCGCACCCCGCCGGCCAGTATAGGACCTGTCCGAAGGGCCCAGCAAAGAGTAGGCGAAGGTGCTCGATTCGACCCCGAGAGGCACCTACACTGACGCCCGATAAGCCTCGCGCCGGCCCCGGAAGGCGAGCTTCCCCTTATGCAAGATATCTATACGACCGACTCCCCCGGCGGTGAGCGAGGGAAGATCAGGCGGATCATCTCGCCCGGCGGGCGGCATCGCGCCACGGGCAAGTCCCCGACTGCGCTCTCCTCAGTTCGTATCGAGCCGACGACCTCACCCCGTCCGCGCGCGGTGCGGAACCTCGACCTGCCCGACCAGGACCGCCTGGACTCGATCGTCACCGCCTACCAGCAGATGGTCTTGGAGCGCGTCGACCAGGGCGTCGCCCACATGCAGGAGCAGGCGACCCGCCTCATGGGCGAGATCGCCAGCGAGGTGTGGCGCTCCGTCGGCCCCGAGGCTGGCGAGAACCTCAGCGAGCGCGTGCTCGGCGTGCTCGCCCGCGACGACACCGTCCGCGGCCTCATCTCGCACTCCGACGAGCGCTACCACGCGCTCGACGTCCGCATCCAGCGCATGGAAGCCGGCCTGAAGATGGTGGCCGACAAGCTCAAGCAATCCCACCTCGCCCTGGTCTCCGACATGGAGGGCATGCGCCAGGCGATCACGGGTCGCCTGGGGAGCGCCTTCGAGCACACCGACCACCAGCTGGCCGCCATCTCGGCGCAGGTCGACACCACCGGACGGCGCCTACACGCACGGCTGGTCCACGCCCAGGAGCGGATCGAGACGCAGAACGAGCGCGTCGGCGCTCAGCTCGACACCTCGATGGCCGCCATGACCCAGGGCATCGAGTCCATGGACCGGGCGCTGCACGGCATGCCGGACATGACCGCGCGCCGCGTGGCGAGCGTGACCGGCATGATGAGCGACCAGGTCGAGGCGGCGGCGGGCCAGCTGGTCCGGCGCATCGCCAAGGTCACGGATCAGGCGGTCGAGCGCGTGATATCGGCGACCGAGACGGCCGCCGGCCGGGCCGTGACCACGACCGAGGCGCTCGCGGCCCGCGTGGCCGCCCGCACCGAGGCGGTGGCCGGCCAGGCCCTGCGGGCCACGGAGCAGCTGGCCGAGCGGGTCACCGACACCACCGAGGCGACCGCCGAGCGGGCCCTCGCGGCCACCGAGGGCCTCGCGGCCCGCATGGAGGCGACCAGCGAGGCCCTGGTCAACCGCTTCGACGCGATGGGCCGGGTCCTGGTCCGGGCGGCCGCCCGCGAGTCGGAGGCCATCGTCGGGCTCGACACCGCCCTGCGCGACATGCAGGAGGGGCTGGAGGATATGGGCGCGAGCCTTGAGGCCATCAAGCGCGACGCGCAGATCCGTCCCCTCGCCGTGGTGGACGAGGAGGACGACGTGCCGGTCTCGATCGCCTCGATCGACGCGGGATTCTTCGGCCGGGAGCGCCGCAGGCGCCGAGTGGCCAGCTAAACCAAGCTCAGCCCGCGGGAACCAGCACGCCCTGGCGTTCGATCGAGCGCCGCGCGGCTCGCCACCACAGCAGGCCGATCGCGGCCGCGCCGATCGCCGCGCTCCCCAGCGCCACCTCGCGAGGGTGCTCGCGAGCGATGCGCCGAACGTCGTCGCGCAGCCGCTTGGGCGGGATCGCGGCGACCACCCGGGCCCGGAAGGCGGCCGAGGGCTCCTCGACCCGTTCGCCCACGGCCCGGAGCGAGAAGGCGAGCTCGCGGTAGCGGGCCAGCTCGACCGAGCACCCCTCGCAGCTCGCGAGATGCACCTCGAGCTCACCCGCCTCCCTCAGCTCGCCGCCCGAGTAGGCGGGAAGCTCGTCGCGAACCTCCTCACACCTCATGGCTCACCGCCGCCTCCTGCCCATACACCAGATCCTTCAGCCGCCGGCGGGCGCGATGCAGCCGGACCTTGATCGCTCCCTCGGAGACGCCGAGCTCGCGCCCAATCTCCTCGCAGGTCAGCCCGTACATGTCCTTCATGACCACCACCATCCGCGCCGCCTCCGGCAGCCGGGCGAGGGCCCGATCGAGCTCGTCCCGATCGGCGACCCGCTCGGTGTCGGCGACGGTCTCGGCCGCCGCGTCCTCCAGGTCCTGCGGCTCGGCGGCGAGGTCCCCGAACCGGCCCTTGCGCCGCAGTTGGTTCATCGCGGCGTTCGTGACGATGCGGTAGAGCCACGTCTCGATCGCGGACTCGCCCCGGAACCCGGAAAGCCCTCGAAACACCCGCAGGTAGGCCTCCTGCGCCACGTCCTCCGCCTCCTGTCGATCGCCGACGAGGCGAAGCGCGAGCGTGTAGACCTGCCGGTGGGTGGCGTCGACGAGCTCCTCGAACGCGCGCGGGTCACCCCGCTTGCACGCGTCCACCAGTTCGGGACTCACCATACCGAGCTCTCCGTTGGACCCGGCCGCCACCCCCGAGGTTACGCCCGGGAGGCGGCCCCCCGGTGGAGGCGGCGCGCGACGACGGCAAGCGCCAGCAACACCCAGAGGTGGCGGAACTCCTCCACCGAGGCGAAGAGCGAGTGGAAGCCGACGCCGGCCAGGCCGGCGAGGACCGCGATACCGAGCCGGTCGGCGGTGCTCTGGGGGGGCGCCCGGCGGAGCGCGCCGCCGAGGCCCCGCACGCACACCACGAGCAGCCCGACGAACGCGGCGAGACCGAGCACCCCGGCCTGTCCGGCCACGTTGAGCCACGTTTCGTGCGCGTCCTTGGTCGGCGGCCGGTCGATGTTCAGGGGCGCCGCGTACCCCTGCCGGATCCATCGCTTGATCCTCGGCGTATGCGCGACCGTGGAGCCGTAGCCGAGCCCGGTGACGGGGTGGTCGCGGATCGTGCCCACCGCGCTGATCCACGTGTGAACCCGCGGTCCCTTCAGAAGGTGCCATTCCCCGCCCGGGAACGGGAAGTGGCCCCGCCCCGCCGGAACGCGGTAGCCCACGGAGGCCGCCAGGAAGCCCGCCGCGACCAAGGCGCCGGCAGCCAGGAGCAGCCGGCGGCGAGAGGGCCACCGTGCGCCGGCGGCGATCGCGGCCGCGAGGGCGATCCCGCCGACCCCCGAGGAAAGCGTGAAGACCGAGACGACGGCGACGGCCACCCCGGCGGCCCACCGCAGGCGCGCGCTGGTGATCAGGTCCCGAGTGAAGAGCACGACGAACGGGACGGTGGCCGCCAGAAAGTCGGCGTAGCCGTTCGGGTTCCGGAAGGGTCCGCAGATCCGGGGGTAGGGACCCTCGGGGATGCGGCCGAAGTTGCAGGGAAACGGCTCGAGCGACAGGGCCCGAGCAAGGTAGAACCAGGCCACCTGGACGAGCCCGACCGCCACGGCGAGACCCGCGCCGACGAGCCAGGCCCGAACCACGTAGGACGCGTCGTCCTCGTCCCGGACCGCGTGCGGCAGGGCCCACGGCAACAGGACGAAGGGTGCGTAGGCGGCCAGGCGCAGCCAGGCCAGGTCGGTGGGGCGGTCGGCCAGCGCGATCGACAGCCCGAGCGCGGCCAGATACGCGGCGCCGGCGGCAGCGACCGCCGTCGGCGACAGGGCGACCCGGCGACGGGCGCCCGCGAGCGCGAGCGCGAGGTACAGCCCCACGAGGGCCAGGTCACTCGGCTGGATCCAGGACGCGCCGATCGACAGGCTGGGATAGGCGAAGGCCGCCGACGTGGCCAGCGCGCCCGCCCAGACGAGCGGGGCCGAAGCTCGTGTCTCGGTTATGCCAGCTCCACGACCGCCGAGGCGTTCTTGATCGGGTTCTGGACCTCGCCGTCGCGCTCGAGCTCCTCCCAGAGCTCGACCGTGACCTGCTTGGTGCTCTCGTCCTTCGAGGCCACGCGACCCTTGGCCACGAGCGTCTCGTCCATGTAGACGACGGCACGGAACTGGACCTTGACGGACTTGATCGCCGCCGGGTCCCCCACCCACTCACCGAGCGCCCTCGTGAGGTGGGCCATTGAGTACATCCCGTGGCCGATCCGGCCCGGGTAGCCGACCGTCTGCGCGAACGCGTCGTCCTGGTGCAGGGGGTTCTGGTCCCCTGAGGCGTCGGCGTAGGCCTTGACGTCGTCGGCCTTGACGACCTTCGACGCGGAGAAGACCTCGTCCCCGACGTTGACGCTGTCGAAGCTCACCTTTGCCGCCATGGCTATGCCCCCTCCGCCGTTCCGCGGGACAGGATCGTCGAACGGGACACGACGACCGTGTTCCCGGACTCGTCCTTGATCTCCGCCTCGATGACCAGGAACTCGTTCGCGCCCTTCGCGTAGATGTCCCCGACCCTCGGGACCGCGGTCAGCTTGTCGCCCACGTAGAGCGGGCGGGTGTACTCGAACTCCTGCTCGCCGTGGACGACCCGCGTGTAGTCCAGGTGCAGGTCCTGGTCGTTCACGACGTAGCCGCTCGCGGCCATCTGCAGGACCGTCGCGAAGGTCGGCGGCGCGACCTGCTCGGGGTAGCCGGCGGCCTTTGCCGCCTCGGTGTCGGTGTAGATCGGGTCGGTCTCCCCCACCGCCTGCGCGAACTGGTTGACCTTGTCGCGCTCCACGGTGAAGGACACCTCCCCGTACTCCTTGCCCTTCAGCGACTGGTTCAGGGGCATGGCTCTTTCCTTCCTCCTAGGCGCCGAGCTGCGCGCCGGCGACGGGCAGGATCACTCCCGAGACGTAGTCCGCCTCGTGGCTGGCCAGGAACAGGTGGGCGTTGGCGACGTCCTCGGGCTCCCCGTACCGGCCGAGACCGATCAACATCAGGGCCATCGACCGGATCGACTCCGGGATCCCGATGTCGTTTCCTTCCTGCTTGGCCTGGGTGAGGCGGGTCTCGATGAACCCCGGGGCCACGGCGTTCACGTTGATCTTGAACGGCCCGAGCTCGCGGGCGAGGGTCTTCGTCAGCGAGACGATCGCCCCCTTCGCCGCCGTGTAGTTGGCCTGCCCGGAGTTGCCGATGAGCGCGGCCGTCGAGGTCGTGAACGTGATCTTGCGGTGATAGGCGGGCGCTCCCTGCTCGGCCATCTCCCGCTTCGCGGCCTCGCGCAGGTAGGGCATGGACGCGAGCGAGGTGTGGAACGCGGTCTTGAGGTTCACGTCCAGGACGAAGTCCCACGTCTCGTCGTCGAGGTTGTGGAACGTCTTGTCGCGGGTGATGCCCGCGTTGTTCACGACGATGTCGATCTTGCCGAACTCCTCGTTCGCCCGGGCGAACATCTGCTTCGCCTGCTCCAGATCGACGGTGTTCTCACTCGAGACCATGGCCCGTCCGCCGGCGTCCTTGATGGCCTGTGCGGTCTCCTCCGCGGGCGCGGGATCGACGTCGTTGACCACGACGGCGGCGCCCTCCTCCGCGAACTTGCGAGCGGTCGCCGAGCCGATACCCCTGCCGGCGCCGGTGACGACCGCGACCCTTCCTTCGAGACGACCCAACGTTGCCTCCTACCGCGTTCGGATTCGGCCCGGACCCGGGCCGGTTCGAAGGCTACGGGACCGTCGTTCCGAGGGTCAAACGGCCGATGGACACGGGCGCGGGCCGATGTCAGGATTCCTCGGCATGCCCGCACGCACAGAGCCCCAGGCCGACTCGACGCTGTCCCGGCGACGCCGCGGAGAGGCGACGCCGCGCGAGCGCGCCGAGCGGCTCACGGCGCGCGAGGTGGAGATCCTCCAGCTGACGGCCGACGGCCTCGGCCCCGACGCGATCTCCGACCGGCTCGGGATCAGCCGTCACACGCTGCGCACGCACGTGCAGAACACGCTGACGAAGCTGGGAGTGCACTCCAAGCTCGAGGCGATCACGTTCGCGATCCGGTCGGGGAAGGTCCGCCTGGAGGCGTTCCCGGAGAACGGGGACGGCCGAGAGGCAAGGAGCTAGCGCGTCTCCTTGTGGGCGGTGTGCTTCTGGCACCACCGGCAGTACTTGTTCAGCTCGATGCGATCGCGATCGTTGGCCTTGTTCTTGACCGTCGCGTAGTTCCGCCGCTTGCACTCTCCGCAGGCGAGCGTGATCTTCGGGCGCTTGTCGGACTTCGGCATCCTCGGTTCCTCTTCGGTCTCGTCGGGTTGGTAGCGGCGGGTGGACTCGAACCACCGACACAGCGATTATGAGCCGCTTGCTCTGCCCCTGAGCTACGCCGCCGTGGCGTCAAGTCTACCGGAGGGCGAACGGGGTGCGGTCAGCCGGTCGCCTCCATCCACCACTCGATGAACTCGGCGCACCGGCCGGCGTCGTCCAGTCGAAGGACCCACAGGTTGCTGTAGTCGTTGCCCTCGCTCTTGTACCCGGTGCGGCCCCGTACGAAGGCGAGGTCGCCGGCCACGGCCAGGACGTCGTACTCGAAGGTCCAGTCACCCTGGTCGTCCTTGCGGCCGAGCCATCCGCGGACGATCTCGTCCTGCCCCGCCCAGGGCTCGCGGTGCGGCGCGGTGTAGTACCGCCCGTCCTCGGTGAACAGCGCGGCGATCTCGTCGGGGTCGTTGGACCCCCACGCATGCACGTACCGGTCAACCCAGTCGCGAACCGCGGACTCGTCCATGGATCTCCTTCGGACGCCTCGGAGCTGGAGCGGGGAATCGAACCCCGGACCCCCGCCTTACCATGGCGGTGCTCTGCCGTCTGAGCTACTCCAGCGAGTTCGGTCGATGATAGTGGGTGCATGAGGCGACTGTCCGTGCTCTTGACGGCGCTGCTCCTGGCGGCGTCCGCGTGCGATCGGGCCCCGGATCCGGGCTCCAGCCCCACGCCGCCGGGATCCTCAACGGGCTCGTCCTCGCTGTTCGGACGGGGCACCGCCACGATCGACGTGCTCGACGCGACGGTCACCCTGCAGGTCGAGATCGCCCACACCGACGAGGCCCACCAGCAGGGGCTGATGGGGCGGACGTCGCTCCCGGCGAACTCCGGGATGGTGTTTCTGTTCTCCGACGAGCAGCCCCGGCAGTTCTGGATGAAGGACACGCTCATCCCGCTGTCGATCGCCTACTTCCGCGCGGACGGGACCATCGTCTCGATCCAGGACATGGACCCGTGCACCGCCGAGCCGTGTCCGCTCTACGGCTCGGGGGCGCCCGCGCAGGGCGCGCTCGAGGTGAACCGGGGGTTCTTCGAGGACAAGGGCGTGCGCCTCAACGACGTCATCACCGTCGACGAGGCGTAAACGGTGCTCAGGCCTCGTCCCCGCGGGCGACGGCCACCGCCTGGTCGAGGGTCATGGCGCGGCCCTCCTGCAACGCCCGGTCGGCCTCCTCGTCGTCGGCGAGCCCGGCGCGGGCCTCGGCAGCCGGATCCCCCTCCAGCAGGCCGGCGAACCCCGCCGTACGGGTTGCACCGGCGCCCTCGTCGAGGCGCTCCGAGCCGGCCGCCAGGCGCAGCGCGCCCTGGTGCCGCCCCTCCCGGGTGGCCAGGACGGCCAGCGACTGGAACGCCAGCCGCGACCTTGTGTTCAAGAAGCACGTCGTCATCCTCAGCTCGCCACGGGGACAGGACAGAAGACGCGGGTTCGCTCAACGACAATCGCGACGCGGGACCCCGCGCGCTGCTCGGTGGTTCTGATCGGAGTACTCAGTCTCGAGCCCACAGTGGGGGCAGCGCGAGCCCACGCTGTGGCCTTTCGTCGGCTGGGAATCTCTGCCTGGGCAGGTTGCCTCCCACCAGCAGCAGGCTCGAGCGCCGCTCATCGTGTCACCTTCCTCACCCTCCTTTTTGATACCCCTACACCGCCACAGGGCCGAGCCCCGCATGGTTGTATCCGCGTGTTATCCAGGCTCGTCGCAGCTACGAGTACTTGTCCTGTAAGCCCACTACGTCACCCAGACCCAGGTCTCTCTTGTACGTCGCGCAGCTTAGGGCGCCGGCCGACATCGTCAGGTTCTTGTCGGCCGTGGCGGCCAAGTCGTTTAGGCCAAAATTGTGACCGCGTTCGTGAGTTACCGTTGACTCAACGTCGGACTTTCCCGAGCACTGGCCCGGAATCGGATTCGCGGTCCAAACGCGGGCGTCGTTCAAGGTTATGTCTCCCTCAACGATCGTCCATACGCCGTAAAGAATCTGGCGAGTGCACGCGCCACCCGTCGCTGGTGACCCCGACGCCATCTTGAAGTCCGCTACGTTGCGGCCATCCCAAGTGCACCCGCTGCCGAAACTAACGCCAGATGAATAGTTCGTGTCCCCAAAATAGAGCGACGTGGCATCAATCTGATCCGGGTAGCCACAGGGGTTGTCGCCTCTGACAATATTAGTGATTCCGTCGCGGAACGCCTGAATGGCATTGTCCTCTTGAACCTCACCGAGCGGGATGGTATCGATATTTAGGTACCAGTCGACCCGACTGTACCATTTGCCGTCTTTGGGATCATTGTGGGGATTTGAACAAGACGGCAGGGAGTCAGGAAAGGGGTCGTCGACAGCGACCGCCGCGCTCGACTTCTGTCCGTCCTCCCCCGCTGGCTTTGCACTCTCGTCCCCGTAGTTATGAACTGCCACCTTGCCGTCGGGTTCCGTGGTGATGCCCAGGACTTGGGTTCCGTCGGGGTAGGTCTCGTGCTTCCAAACTCTTTGGCCTTTCGGGGGAACCCGAAGCGAGATCCGTCCGTCGCGAACTTCATCGCCTGGGCGCAGGCCGGTGGGGGGATCGCTCGGCCTGTCGGCTGAACCGCCTCCGGTAGCCTGAGCCAAGGCCGGCCCGGGCGCTAGAAGAAACAGGGCTAATCCAACTGCCAAAGCGCGTCGCGACATGGGGCGCCTCGCTCGTACCACTCAATATCCCCCCGGGGCGATAGGGAAATCAAGGCCCACAACTGGAATCGCATGGGAGCCACCGTCTGCCCCGGCCATTCAGTTGCTGTAGTAGCGGCCTGTCGTGTCTCGACTGTTTCGCCAGATTAGCTTCGTGAAGACCAGGTCCGGATGACGGAGTGTGTTCTATTCTTCGCCCGCAGGTAAAGCATTTGGCCACCCCTGGCCTCTATATGGTGTGCTTCGAGTGACCGATCGATGGCTCGACCGCGCCGAGCAGGTGTATCGCCAAACCGGTCCGCATCTCTGGCGATCGCTCCTGTTGTTCTCGGGAGATGCCGGAGTAGCGAGTGACGCGGTGGCGGAAGCCTTTGCCCGTGCGCTCGAGGCCGGTGATCAAGTCCACGATTTGGATCGCTGGGTCTGGAGAGTCGGATTTCGCGTTGCGGCGGTAGAGCTGAAGCGTCGGCAGCGAGAGACTTACGAGATTCCTGAAACATTCTACGAAATGACCGAGCCGACGACTGAGCTCATCGCCGAACTACTTGACCTACCACCAAAGCAGCGGGCCGCTGTGATTCTCTACTACTACGGCGCGCTTACGCTTGACGAGGTCGCACGCCGCATGGGGTCTAGTCGGTCGACCGTCGGGGTTCACTTGCACCGAGCTCGCAAGCGTCTGCGGACCACAATTAGGAGGGACCATGGATGAGCTGGAGTCTAGATTCAGGCGCGTCGGGCCCTTGCAAGCACCGGATCAGTGGGATGAAATCACTGCCAGAAAAGCTGGGCACCGATCATCACGGGTTCCGGTAATCCTCGCGATTCTTGTAGCCGTGGGAGCTCTCGGCACTATCAGTTTCGCCATTATCGAGTCGGACACGTCGGCGGGCCCCACGTCGGCCATCAATCTGGGGGATGAGGACTCGGAGTGCGCCTATGTCGTCCACTTCGAAGGCATCGCATACACGGGAGTCCCCGCGGGCACCCCGGCCAGGGGAACCACGAGCCTTGGGTTCGGGTCTGTAGAGGCTTGTTCTGGTGACAAGTCCGAAACCGTAGAGGTGTCCCAGCTCCCCGGGATAGATTCGCAAACGGCCATCGTTACGGCGGATGGAGCCATCCTGCTGGTGAACAAGGATCTCGAAACTGTTCCGGCAGGGCTACGGAAGTATCTTGTCCCCCCTGCATGCGATCCGGCCAGCGAACCAATCGAGTTGCGGGGCCAATGGCTCGGCATTATCGGACCAGCCGAAACGACGGAGGTTGATCTGCGTCCGCCCTATGTGGTGGTCCTGCGAGTGAGTCACTCGTCGCCGAATATCTACCAGGAGGCGGAGGTCGCCGTAGATGTCCCCGAGACGCTCGGGATGCCTCTCACAAGAGAGGATCTTGAAGAGTCTCTATGGAGGGGAGGAGAGATCAGCGTTACAGCGCGGTGCCGTGGATCAAAATTCGAAGCCACGCAGGTTGAAGCGCACTCCGCATGATTGTATGGCTTAAAGTCAGATCGGGCGCGTCGCATCCAGGGTCAGGCAGGACGAAGGCGGAGGTCGCCAGGACATACGAGATCTCGCAATGGGCGCATGAGCTCATGAGGCGGTTCGATACCGAGGCCGAGGCCGGCCTGCAACGGCGAAGCCGTGCCGAACGAGTGGGAGGGGGAGGATTCGAACCTCCGTAGGCTACGCCGGCGATTTTACAGACCGCTCCCTTTGGCCGCTCGGGCACCCTCCCGCGCTCGAGGCGGCCCGCAGGCCGCCTCTGTGGCTAGAGTAGCACCGTGGCCAAGGACTTCTCCTTCGACGTCGTCTCCGAGGTCGCGCTGAACGAGGTCACCAACGCGGTGGACCAGGCACAGCGCGAGATCCTCACCCGGTTCGACTTCAAGAACACGGGCTCGTCGCTCACCCAGGACGCCGACCTGATCGAGATCCGCGGCAACAGCGAGAACCGCGTGGCCGCCGCGCTCGAGGTCCTCAAGGAGAAGCTCGTCCGGCGGAACGTGTCGTTGAAGGCCCTCAGCGAGGGCGCGGTCCTGCCCGCCGCCAAGTCCACGTTCCGCCAGAACGTGAACATCACCCACGGCATCAACGACGAGAAGGCGCGGGAGGTCACGAAGTTCGTCAAGACCCTCCCCGCCAAGGTCCAGTCCCAGGTGATGGGCGATCAGATCCGGATCACCGGGAAGAAGAAGGACGACCTGCAGGTCGTGATGCGGTCCCTGAAGGAGCACGACTTCGGGATCCCGCTGCAGTTCACGAACTTCCGCCCGTAGGGGCGGCGAGCGTCAGTCCCCGGTCGGGGCCCCGTAGACCTGCTCGGACGGACATCAGCGCGGGCCCGAACGGACCCCACGGCGAGACGGCCAGCGATCCGGCCTCGGTCTGCAGCGCCGCGACCTGCCGGGCCAGCTCGGCCAGCTCGACGTCGGCGAGGTCGGCCCAGTCGATCTCCCAGGCCATCTGTCCCAGTGTCTGCTGGGCCATCTCCAGCGAGGAGACCGCGGGCTGCATCCCCGCGAAGAACAGGAACTGCTGGGCGCTGGAGCCGATCGCGCCGGCCGCCCTCGAGGTCGAACGCGCGGCGGAGGCGGAAGTCGACGCGCTCGGCCATCGCGAGCTCGTCGGCGCGGCGGGCGATCATCGCCTCGGCCTCGCGCTCGGCCTGGGCGAGCCACCGGTCGAGGTGCGGCTTGGGAGGAACCGCGACGCCGCCGCCGGGGTGGACCTCGAAGTGGATGTGGGCCGGCGTGCCGACCGCGTTCCCGGTGTTGCCGACGTAGCCGAGGACCTGGCCGATGTGGACCTCCTGGCCCTCACGGAGCTCCTTCGCGAAGCCGTTCAGGTGGCCGTAGAAGTAGTAGGTGCCGTGGGCGTCGGTGAGGTAGATGGCCTTGCCGCTCACGGGGCCGTTCACGATCCGGGTGACCGTGCCCTCGGCGACGGCGAGGGCCGGCGCGTTCTTCGGCGCGAACACGTCGAGGCCCTGGTGCTCGTGGGGCTCGGGGCAGCACCGGGGAGCGTGCCAGTCGTCGGACCAGTAGGCGATCCCCGCGACGGGGAGCCGGCCCATCCCGGAGATCAGCGCGCGCTTCAGCGGGATCCCGAGCCGGGTCAGCTCGGACAGGGTCTCCACGAGCTTCGCGGTGTTGTTCGGCCCGGTCAGGCGGAACGGCGGGGTCTTTCCGTCGGGGGTGGCGACGCCGTCGGTCCCGGCGTTCGGGCCGTCGCCGTGGGGGCTCCCGGTCGGCGACGGGCGCGGGGGCTGCACCGAGGGGCTCGGCGACGGCGAGGGGAAGATCGACGGGAGCGGGATGGGCGGAAGGGCGTTGCCGGCAGTGGGCAGCGCGACCGTCAGCGCCACCAGCAGTGCTCCCGCAACCGCGATCCGTCGACTCGTCCGCATATCAACCCTCCGCCAGGGGGTATCGGCACCCGGTCGGGGTCTCATGAACTTCGCGTGGCGCGGGCGGAAGTCCTGCACGTTGCGCGGGACCATACCGGAAGGGCCGGACGAAGGCGAACGTCTCGCCCGAATCGCCCTCAGGGGTGGCCGATCGGTCGATTCGTCCCGGTTTCAGCGGATGTGCGGCGCCAGCTCCCGCAGCCGCCGGATGCGCTCCTCGGTCGGCGGATGGGTCGAGAACAGCCCGGACACGCCTCCTCGAACGCCGGCCAGCGGGTTCACGATGAACATGTGGGCCTGGGCCGGGGCCACGCGGGCCGGGACCTGCCTCGCGGTCTGCTCGAGCTTGGCCAGCGCGCTCGCCAGGGCCTCGGGATCCTTCGACAGGTGGGCGCCCGACTCGTCGGCCTGGAACTCGCGGGAGCGAGAGATGGCCATCTGGATGATCGCGGCCGCGATCGGCGCCAGGAGCCACACCAGCAGCACCCCGAAGATCCCCAGCGGGTTGTCGTCGTCGTCCCCGCCGAACCAGAACACCATCATCGCCAGGTAGCTGATCGCGGTGCCGATGGCTGCGGCGATCGTGTTGATCAGGATGTCGCGATTGAGGACGTGCGACAGCTCGTGGGCGAGCACGCCGCGAAGCTCGCGCTCGTCGAGGATGTTCACGATGCCGCGGGTGACCGAGACCGCCGCGTGCTCGGGGTTGCGCCCGGTGGCGAAGGCGTTCGGCTGGTCCATCTCGCTGACGTAGAGCCTGGGCATGGGGATGCGCTTCTGCGCGGCGAGCTCGCGGACGATCGCGTGGTACTCGGGGAACTCGGCCTCGGTCACCGGCTTGGAGCGGGTGGTGGCCAGCGCGATGCGGTCGCTCATCCAGTACATGGCGAAGTTGAAGACGAACGCCAGGCCGAGCGCCACGGTCGCTCCGCCCCGTCCGCCGATGAGGCTTCCGATCGCCACGAACAGGCCCATCAGGCCGGCGATCAGGATCCAGGTCTTGGCTCGGTTCACGTTCCTCGCTCCTTCGGAGAGCACGTCCAGTACTACCCAGGGTACCGGGCACGACCGGATTTCGAGGGCCCCCGGAGCGGGGGCTGAGCTAGCGCGCGACCAGGGTCGACAGCGGAGGGAAGTGCGCGAACAGGTCCGGGAAGATCCCGACGGCGATGATCGTCAGCGCGCTCAGCCCGATGACCGCGGTGACCAGGCGTGGCACGCGCAGCGGCTTGGCCCCCTCGACGTCCACGAACATCATCTGCTTCGCGATCGCCATGTAGTACACGACCGAGATCACGGAGTTCACGACCATGACGATCGCGAGCCAGGCCTGGTTCGCGTCGACGGCCGCACTGAAGATGAAGAACTTGCCCCAGAAGCCGGCCGCGAAGAACGGGATGCCGGCCAGGGACACCAGGAACAGGATCATCGCGCCGGTCATCGCCGGGGCGCGGCGGGACAGCCCGGCAAAGTCCTGGATGAGCAGACCGGGGGCCTCCCGGCTCACCGCCACCAGCACGCCGAACGCGCCGAGGTTCATCACCGCGTACACCAGGATGTAGAAGACGGAGGCGGCGAACGCCGCCTGGTCGATCGAGGGGGAAACGCCGGCCAGGGCGAACGGGAGCAGCATGTAGCCGCTCTGGGCGATGCTCGAGTACGCGAACAGCCGGACCACCTGGCGCTGCTGCAGGGCGACCAGGTTGCCGATGCTCATGGTCGCCACCGAGAGGAAGGCGAAGATGGGAGTCCAGAACGCGGCCTGGGGCGCGAACGCGACGAACATCAGCTGGAGCAGGCCGGCGAACCCGGCGGCCTTCGAGCTGACCGAGAGGAACGCGGCGACCGGGACCGGGGAGCCCTCGTAGGTGTCCGGCGCCCAGAACTGGAACGGCACGGCGCTGACCTTGAACGCGAACCCGACCACCACGAACAGGATTGCGGCGAGGGCGAGCGGGCTGTCGCCGGCGGCCCCGGCCAGGCCCTCGCGGATGCCGGCGAGGGTGATCGTCCCCGTCACCCCGTAGATCAGGCTCATGCCGTAGAGCATCACCGCGGTGGACAGCACGCCGATCAGGAAGAACTTCAGGGCGGCCTCGTTGGACCTCGGGTCCCGCTTGCGCAGCCCCGCCATCAGGAACGCCGGAGCCGAGACCAGCTCCAGGGAGATGAACAACATCAGCAGGTCACGCGAGGACGGCATGGTGAGCATGCCCAGGAACGCCGACAGGAGCAGGAAGTAGTACTCGCCCTGGTAGTAGCGGCCCTCCTGGAAGTACCGCTGCGACAGCAGCAGCACGATCAGGGCGGTCACCAGGAAGAACACCTTGAACAGCACCGCGAAGTTGTCGATGACGTAGGTTCCGAACGTGACGCGGTCCGAACCGATCAGGGTGAGGGTGGCGACCAGCGCGGCGGAGGTTCCCAGGAACGAGATCGGCATGGCCCACCACTTGCGGTGCGGCGGCAGCGCCAGGTCCACGGCGAGCACCAGGAAGATCGTGCCCGACAGCACGAGCTCCGGCAGGATCGCGTGGTAGTCGATCTGGGGCATCAGGTCAGCAACCGGATCAGGCCGGAGACCGCCTCGTTCGTCACGCCGAAGACCACCCGCGGGAACACGCCGAGCAGCAGGATCCCCGCCAGCAGCGGCGTCCACGACGCCCACTCCATGGAGTTCACGTCGGCGAGGGGCTTGCCGGCCCATTGGTCCGGGACCGTCCCGAGATTGACCCGCTGGAGCATCCACAGGAAGTAGCCGGCCGTCAGGATCGTTCCGATGCCCCCGGCCACCATCAGGGTGCGGAACAGGGTCAGGGACAGGCCCTCGGCCGGGCTGTACGAGGACAGCAGCGCCATGACCTCACCCCAGAACCCGGCGAGCCCGGGCAGCCCGAGCGAGGCGATCGCGGTGAACGTGAGGATCCCGGCGAGGTAGGGCAGCTTCTGGAGCATGCCGCCGCCGATCTCCTCGATCTCGTAGACGTGGTAGCGCTCCTTGATGGAGCCGGCCACGAAGAACAGCATGCCGGTGATGATCCCGTGGGCCACCATGTTGTAGACGGCCGCGCTGATCCCGATCTCGGTGAGGGTGGCGATGCCGAGCATGACGAAGCCCATGTGGCCCACGGAGGAGAACGCGATCAATCGTTTGATGTTGCGTTGGGCCAGGCAGGCCAGGGCCGCGTAGACGATGGCGATCGCCGCCAGGATCCCGATCCACGGGGCCCACGCGCGGGCCGCGTCGGGCAGCAGCGGCAGGGCGATCCGCACGAACCCGTAGGTCCCCATCTTCAGCAGGATCCCGGCCAGCAGGACCGAGCCCACGGTGGGCGCCTCGGTATGGGCGTCGGGAAGCCACGTGTGGAACGGCCACATCGGGACCTTGATGGCGAAGCCCAGGAACAGGCCCGCGAAGATCAGGTTCTGCAGCCCGGGCTCGAAGCCGGCCTGCTGCAGCTGGATGATGTCGAACGTGTGGGGGTCAGACCGGAAGAACATCGCCAGGAACCCCAGGAGCATGAACACGCTCCCGAACACCGTGTACAGGAAGAACTTGATGGCCGCGTACTCGCGGTTGGGCCCGCCCCACACCCCGATGAGGAAATACATCGGGACCAGGACCAGCTCCCAGAACACGAAGAACAGGACCAGGTCGAAGGCCACGAACGTGCCGGCCATCCCGGTCTCCAGGAGCATGATGAGGGCGACGAACGCCTTGGGCCGCCCCGGCTCCGGGAGCCACTTCCACGTGTAGATCGCGCACAGGAACGTGAGCAGGAACGTCAGGACGAACAGCGGGAGGCTGATCCCGTCGAGGCCGACGTGATACCGGGCCCCGAACGCCTCGATCCAGCTCACGTTCGCCTCGAACTGCAGGCCGCTCCCCCGGCCGAACGCGCCGCCGGCTCCGTAGTCGAACTTGAACGCGATGATCGTGGCGACCAGGAGCGGGGCCGCCGTGAACAGCAGGAACATGGCGCGGACCACGCGGTCGCGCTCCTTGGGGACCATCGCGACCGCGACCGCGCCCACCACCGGCAGGAACACGGCGAGCGAGATCGACCACTCGTCGAACCAGGTCATCGGGCGTATCCCTTCCGGTCGGTCATCGGGTCCCTTTCCGTCAGAGTCTCGTGAAGACGATGGCCATGATCACCACGCCGGCGAACAGGAACACGGCGTACCGCTGCACGTTGCCGGTCTGCAGGTAGCGAAGGAGGCCGCCGGTGAAGCCGGTGAGCCCCGCGGCGCCGTTCACCGCGCCGTCGACGACGCGTTTGTCGACCACGTTCACGGCCCCGGCCAGGCCGCGGGCCAGCGCCGCGGTGCCGTGGACGATCCCGTCGAGCACGTGCTGATTGAACCAATTCGTGGCGGCGGAGAGCTTGTACTGGATGGGCCGGACGATGCCCTTCATGTAGATGTCGTCCAGGTAGTACTTGTTCTCGAGGAGCGTGTACACGGGACCGAGCGCGCGGACGGGATCGCGCTCCCGCCACGTGGCGTAGAGGCGATAGCCGAACGCGATCGCCGCGAGCGCGGCGATGACCGAGAAGCCGGCGATCCCGTAGTTGAACTCGCCGTGGTGCGCCTCGTGGCCCACGAACACCCAGTCCGAGAACGCGTGCCAGCCGAACGGCGCCGCGTTGAGCAGCCCGGCGACGGCGGCGAGTCCCGCCAGGGCGACGAGCGGGCCGGTGATCGTGCGCGGCGACTCGTGCGGCTCGCCGTGACCCCGGTACGTCCCGTAGAAGGTCATCAGGACCGCGCGGGTCATATAGAAGGCGGTGAGGATCGCGGTCAGCGCCGCGACGCCCCACACCAGATAGTGCTTGCCCTCGAACGCGACCGTGAGGATCTCGTCCTTGGACCAGAACCCGGCCAGAGGCGGGATGCCGGCGAGGGCTGCCGAGCCGATGAGAAACGTCCAGAACGTGATGGGCATCTTCGATCGCAGCCCGCCCATCTCGCTCATGTTGTTCGAGTGGACCGCGTGGATCACCGATCCCGCCCCGAGGAACAGCAGGGCCTTGAAGAACGCGTGCGTAAACAGGTGGAACAGCCCCGCCGTGTAGCCGGCCTCGCCGAGCGAGAGCCCGGCCACCATGTAGGCGAGCTGGGACACGGTCGAGTACGCCAGGACCCGTTTGAGGTCGTCCTGAACGATGGCCAGCAGGGCGGCGATGAGCATGGTGATCGACGCGATGATCGAGACGAACTGCAGGGTCACGGCGCCGGCGTGGATGAAGACCAGGAACAGGCGGCCGACGAGATAGACGCCGGCGGCGACCATCGTCGCCGCGTGGATCAGGGCGGAGACGGGCGTGGGTCCGGCCATGGCGTCGGGGAGCCACACGTGCAGGGGGAACTGCGCGGACTTGCCGATCGCGCCCCCGAACAGAAGCAGCGCCCCGGCGGTCAGCAGAAACTGGGGGATCTCCCCGTGCTCGGCAAGCTCGGTGATGTGGCCGATGTTGGTGTCGAACCCGGCCGCCACCGTCAGCACGAAGATCCCGAACAGGAAGGGGATGTCTCCGGTTCGAGTCACGATGAACGCCTTGATCGAGGCGTCGGAGTTGGTCTTCTCCTCCCACCAGTGACCGATCAGGAAGTAGGAGCAGACCCCCATGACCTCCCAGCCCACCAGAAGCTGGAAGAGGTTGTTCGCGATGACGACGTTCAGCATCGCCGCCGTGAACAGCGACAGCACGGCATAGAACCACGTGTACCGCTGGTCCCCGTGCATGTAGCCGAGCGAGTACACCTGGACGCACAGCGAGACCGTGGTGACCACGACGAACATCACGGCGGCA
Organism: uncultured Actinomycetes bacterium; assembly: GCA_963742735.1. GTDB lineage: Bacteria > Actinomycetota > UBA4738 > UBA4738 > JBBDTT01 > JBBDTT01. Next base: position 1,201,005 of record CAVUMN010000004.1, on the reverse strand, counting down.
AGCCCGTCGATGGCCATCCCCAGCTCCAGGCGGAAGCTCCCTACCGAGAACCACTCGATGGAACGCTCCACGTTCTCGGCGCCGCGGGCGACGTCCAACAGCACCATCACGGAGATGACGAACGAGGCGGCGATCGCCGCGATCCCGATCGGAGCGCCCCTGCCGGGGAGCTTCTTGCCGAAGAACAGGATGAGGAAGAACGCCCCCAGCGGGAACAGTGGGATCAGCCAGGCGTTGTCCATCACGGGCGCGGCTCCGGGCTCACCATTTCAGGAGGTTGACCTCGTCGACGTTCACCGTCTCGCGGTTGCGGAAGATGAGGATCACGATCGCGAGGCCGATGCCGACCTCCGCCGCGGCGACGGCGATCACGAACAGGGCGAAGATCTGTCCGCCGATCAGCCCGTCCTTCAGGTACTGCGAGAACGCCACCAGGTTCACGTTGACGGCGTTCAGCATCAGCTCGATAGACATGAGGACCAGCACCGCGTTGCGCCGAGCCAGCACCCCGAACACCCCGCAGGAGAACAGGAAGGCCGAGAAGATCAGGACGAGGGGGAGGTCGATCATCGGCGCCCCGGCTCGGTGGGCTCGTCCTTGCGGGCGATGACGATCGCGCCGATCAGGGCGGCCAGCAGCAGGAACGAGACGACCTCGAACGGCAGGACGTAGGACCGGAACAGCGACAGGCCCACGTCGCCGGTGGTGACCGTGTCCAGGGCGATCGACTCGCCGTGGAAGGCGTCGCGGATGACGTAGCCCAGGCCGGCCAGGACGGCCGCGGCGACGACCGCCGCGACGCCGCGCTGCTGGTTGTCGAGGGCCTCACGGCCGATCGGGGCCTTGGTGAGCATCAGGCTGAACAGCAGCAGCACGACGATCGCGCCGACGTAGATCAGCACCTGGACCCAGGCCACGAACTCGGCGGCCAGCAGCAGGTAGACCCCGGCGACCATGGCCAGCGTGACCACCAGGTTCAGGGCGGCGTGCACGACGTTCTTGGCCGTGACGAGCCGGACGGCGCCGACGCCTCCGATGACGGCCAGGATCACGAAGACGATCTCGCGGGCGTTCACTCGCCGCCCTCCGCCTTCTTGCGGGCGGCCTGGATCGCCGCCGACTTGGCCTTGCCCTCCGCCACCCGCTTGTCGGTCCCCTTGGCGAGCAGGTCCGCCAGGACGCGCTCGTAGGTCTCCTGGTCAGGTTCAACGTGGGGACGGGGAGCCGCCGGTGCTGCGGGCGCCGCAGGGGCCGCCGGAGCCTCGGGAGGAGCGGCAGGCTCAGCCTCAGCGGCCGGAGCCTCCGCCGTGGCTGGCGCGGCGGGTGCGGCAGCTTCCGTGGTCGCCGGAGCGGCGGCAACTGGAACGGCGGCCGCAGGCGGGGCGGGTTGGGCCGCCGGTGCCTCCGTTTCCTTCTCTGCCTCTGCCTCCACCTCCGCCCCCAGCTCGAGGTCGGGAGGCGGCAACACGGTGTAGGTCCAGTCCTGCAGCTTCTCCTTCTCGTGGAGCAGGTCCTCGATGCGGTACTCGGAGTACTCGAACTCCGGGGTCCAGAACAGCGCGTCGAACGGGCAGACCTCGATGCAGATGCCGCAGTACATGCACAGCGAGAAGTCGATGTCGAAGCGGTCGAGGACCTTGGCGGACCGCCCGCGGCCGCCGCCGGCCGGCTCGTGCGTCTCCTTGTGGGCGTCGATGTAGATGCACCAGTCGGGGCACTCGCGCGAGCACTTGTAGCAGACCGTGCAGTTCTCCTGCTTCAGGGCGATGACGCCGCGGGTCCGCGGCGGGAGCTCGGGCTTGACGCGGGGGTACTGCTGGGTGACCGAGCGCTTGAGCATGGTCCGCAGCGTGACCAGCAGGCCCTTGATCAGGCCGGTGCCGGGGATGAGCGGCTTGAGGGGCTGCTCGGGCGTCCCGTGGCCGTTGCCGCCGGCGCCGCGCGTCTGGTCGGTCTGCATCGCTACTTCACCAGCACCTTCACGAGGGCCGTGACCAGGATGTTGGCCAGGGCGAGCGGGATGAGGCCGATCCAGGAGAACCGCTGGAGCTGGTCCTCGCGCAGCCGGGGGTACGTCGCCCGCAGCCACACGATGAAGAACGCCAGGCCGTTGATCTTGCCGAACATCCACATCCACCCGGGGATGAAGTCCAGGCCCGGAAGCGGCTGGTAGCCCCCCAGGAACAGCACGCTGGCGATCCCCGACCACACGACGATCCCCGCGTACTCGGTGAGAAGGAGGAACGCGAACTTCATGCCGGTGTACTCGGTGTAGGCGCCGAAGATGATCTCGGAGTCGGCGATCGGCATGTCGAAGGGCGGCCGGGACATCTCCGCGACCGCGGCCATCAGGAAGATGACGAAGCCCACGGGCTGGACGATCACGTACCAGTAGGAGCTCTGGGCCTCCGAGATGCCGACCAGCGAGAGCGTCCCGGCGAGCATCGCGATGCTCACCGCGGCGAGGATCATCGGGAGCTCGTACGCGATGAGCTGGGCCGCGGCCCGCAGCGCGCCGATCAGCGAGAACTTATTGGCGCTGGACCAGCCGGCCATCATGATCCCGATCACGGAGACCGACGACATGGCCAGGGCGAAGAACAGACCCAGATCGAAGTTCACCGCGTAGAAGTCCTGCCCGAACGGCAGGACGATGAAGATCATGATCGTCGGGACCAGGACCACGGCCGGCGCCAGCGTGAACGTCCATCGGTCGGCCGCCCGCGGGATGACGTCCTCCTTCTGGATGAACTTCACCCCGTCGGCGATGAGCTGCGCCCAGCCGTGGAACCGGCCGGCCTCCATGGGCCCCAGGCGGGCCTGCATGTGGGCCAGGACCTTGTGCTCCATGTAGCCCACGCCCAGCGGCGCGGTCAGGAACACGAACAGGACGGCCGCCACCTTCAGGATGAGGGGGAGCCACCACCCACCGATCAGGTTGTCGATGGCCGACTGGGCGATCAATCCGGAAGCTCCGTATCCCCCGGCCAGGGCTTGGCGACGCGGCTCATCAGCTCGAAGGACTTCAGCAGGGGGTGGCCCTCGAACTGCTCGGGGAGCACGAGCTTCACCAGGTGCGGATGACCCTCGAAGTCCACGCCGAAGAGCTCGCAGGTCTCTCGCTCGTGCCAGTCCGCCCCCGGCCACACGTCGGAGAGGGTGGCGATCGAGGGGTTCTCGGCGGGCAGGCGGACCTTGATCCGGACGCCGACCGACGTCCGGCTGTTCGTCACGTGGGTGACGACGTCGATCCCCTCCTCCTTGCGGTCGACGGCGGTGGTGAAGTCGAAGAAGTCACAGCCGATGCCCTGGTCGTCGCGGACCAGGACGGCGAGCTCGCGGTAGCGCGAGGCGGCCACCGTCGCGACGACGTGGCCGAACGAGTCCTCGAGCTCCGAGATGTCGTCGCCGAACTGCGCCTTCAGGCGCTCGGCGACTTCAGTGACTCGAAGCGGGCTGGGTGAGCTTGCCACTCCACTTCTCCCGGATGTCTTCCCCTGCGATCTTCTCCTGGAGCTTCACGATGCCCTGAAGCAGGGCCTCGGGGCGGGGCGGGCACCCGGGGACGTACACGTCGATCGGCACGAACTGATCGACGCCCTTCGTCACCGAGTACGAGTCCCAGTACGGCCCACCGCAGTTCGAACAGGACCCGAACGAGATCACGTACTTCGGGTCGGGGATCTGCTCGTACACGCGCTTGAGGGCGGGCGCCATCTTGTCGGTGAGCGTGCCCGCCACGATCAGCAGGTCCGCCTGGCGAGGCCCGTGGGCGAACGGGATCACGCCGAGGCGGATGAAGTCGTGCTTGGAGGTGGACGCGGCGATGAACTCGATCGCGCAGCACGCGAGGCCGAAGTTCATCACCCACAGCGAATAGCGGCGCCCCCAGTTGAGCAGGAACTTGACCGGCTGGGGCATGGGCACCTTCTCCATCAAACCCACTTCAGCACCCCCTTGCGCCATGCGTAGACCAGCCCGAGTGCCAGGATGCCGATGAAGATGGCCATCTCGACCACCGCCTGGACCCCCAGGTCCTCGAACACCACGGCCCAGGGGAACAGGAACACGCTCTCCACGTCGAAGATCACGAACAGGAACGCGTAGATGTAGTAGCGGATCTGGCTCTGGCTCCACCCCTCACCGACGGGGTCGATCCCGCACTCGTAGGTGGTGAGCTTCTCGGGGATCTGCCGCCGGGGGGCGATGATCCGCGCGGCAATGATCGCCGCGGCCACCAGCCCCACGCCCGCAACGGCGAGGCCGATCAGCGTGCTGTAGGACTCGAAGTATTCGTTCGACAATGCGCGCTTTCCGTTCGCTTGTGAACGATTTCCCAAGCGGCGCGGATTCTATCAGCGGGGGTGCACGCCGCCGAATCCGGCCGCGCTCAGGCGGGCTCGTTCGTGGCGTCCCCGAGGGCCTCGACGACCTCGGCGGGGTCGAACACGTTGTCCCAGCGCGCCAGGATCCGGCCGTTCCGGCCGATCAGGAACAGCCAGGGCTCCTGGAGCTGCGGCGGCTGCCCGGGGTTCTCGATGAGCAGCCAGTCGGCGGCCGCCTTGTTCACGACCGTGTTCTGGAAGTCCTTCCAGACCTCCACGTGGATGAAGGCGGCGTCGCCCTGGTGCTCGGTGGCCATCTGCGCGACGACCTCGGTGACCGGGCCGCAGAACTTGCTGACGCACCACACCGGGGTCGAGAAGATCACCAGCGCCGGCCGGCGGGCGGCGATGGCCTGGGCGACGGTCTCCCGGTGCAGCTGTGGATCCGTCAGCGTGCCGTCCTGGGCCCCGGAGTCGATCGCCGTGAGGGGGATCCCCGTCTCCCCCGGGAGGTGGTTCTTGGTCTTGAGGGCCGGCTCGCCCACCGCGGGGACCTCCGGCCGGGGCACCACCCCGAAGTCGGTGCCGATCGAGCGCGCATCTCCGGCCAGGTCCAGCCGGACGTCCACGTGCCAGATCCCGGGCTTCCCGAAGTCCACCTCCTGCGCGACGTAGACCCCGCGCGCCTCGGACGCCGAGGTCAGCACGGGCTCGGTTCCGCCCTCCCCCGAGGTCACGTCGCCCGGGACCGGAAGGAACGCGGCCTCCGCCGAGGGACCGGGCTCGGCCGGCCCTGCCGCGGCCGTCGCCCCCAGGAACGAGAACTCGAACCGGACCGACCCGAAGGAGATGAGGCGTCCGTCGGACGCGGAGAGGCCCACCATCACCCGGTTCGGCCCGTCGGCGGCCAGGTCGTAGCTCGCCACCGAGGCGAAGTATTTGAGCTCCGGCGAGGGGCTCGGCTCCTGCCCGTCGCCGCCGTCGCAGGCCGCGGCGAACAGGGCGGCGGCCAGCAGGAGCGGGAGCAGGCGCGGTCGGGTCACGGGCTGATCATCCGACACGGCGCCCGATCACGCGCACCCCGGTGACTCGACGTCCATGGCGCGCAGGCCCTCGACGGTCGACGTGATGAGCCGGCTCAGGTCCGCCTCGAGCTCGGAGGGAGACGCCCCCGCGCGGTAGTCGGACTCGACGCGGTTCTTGGCCTCCAGGAGCGCGGCCGTCGCGGCGCGATCGACCGACTGGAGCTCGGCGGCGATCTCGTGCAGGGTCATATGGGAGCGGTCGTAGAACGCCTGCTGGGAGGCCTCGGGCTCCTGGGCGCTGGTCAGGGCCCCGCACAGGCCGTCGACGGCGGCGAGCCACCGGTCCTCCTTGCGGTCGGGGGCCGGGGGCGGCTCGGAGTCGCAAGCGCCCAGCGAGACGGAGGCCAGCAGCAGGATCGCCGCGAGGACGCGGGGGCGCACGCTCAGGGGGCGAGGGCGCCGCACCGCGTGGCCAGGAACGTCGCGAGGTGTACCAGGGCCTCGCGCGCCGGCCCGTCCGGCAGGGGTTCGATGGCCCGCACGGCCCGGCGCACGTGCTCGGTCACGGCGTCGCGAGACGGCCCGAGCGCCGCGTCGCTGCGCACCAGCGCCAGCGAGGCGGCCAGGCGTTCGCCCTCGGGTGGACCCGCCTCGAGCAGGGCCCGCAGCTCCGGCCCCCGCTCGCTGCGCTCCATCGCGTAGATCACCGGAAGCGTGTAAACGCCCTCCTTGAGGTCGACGCCGGGGTCCTTGCCCAGGTCGGCCTCGGTGGCGATCACGTCCATGATGTCGTCGGAGAGCTGGAACGCGACCCCGAGCGCTTCGCCGAAAGCGTCGAGCCGGTCGGCGGTCTCGGCGTCGGCGTCGGACATCTGGGCCCCCATCCGGCACGACGTGGCGATGAGGGCGGCCGTCTTGCGCCGGATCGTCTCCATGTAGCCCTCGACGGCCCCATCGAGGCGCCCGGCGCCCTGGACCTCGCGGATCTGGCCGTCGCAGAGCGTGGCGATCGTGCGGGCGAGCAGCCTCGACACCTCCGAGCCGAGCTCGGCGGCGAGCTCCGAGGCCTTCGCGAACAGGTAGTCCCCCGCCAGGATCGCCACCGTGTTGTCCCAGCGATGGTTCACCGACTCGATGCCGCGGCGGTGATCGGCCTCGTCGATGACGTCGTCGTGGTACAGCGTCGCCACGTGGGTGAGCTCGACGGCGACGGCCGTGCGCACCAGCCGGGAGTCGGCCGGGTCGCCGAACTGGCCCGCCAGCAGCACGAGCATCGGCCGGAACCGCTTGCCGCCCGCGTCCAGGAGGTACGCCGCCGTCTCGGACATGAACGCCGTGTCCGAGCGGACGACCTTCTGGAGCATCTCCTCGACCTCGTCCAGGCGACGCTCGACCTCCGCCTCCAGCGCAGGGTCGGGGATGAGCAGGCCCTGGTGAACCGACCGGGTCATGGCTCGATCGTACCTAGCCCGTTCACAGTTGGAGCACCGCGGCGCTCTCCAGGATGTCGAAGAGCACGGAGGGGAAGACGCCGAGGACGAGCGTGAGGATCGCTACCGGGGCCAGGGCGATCGCCGCCGGCGCGGTGGTGATCAGGCCCGAGGACTCCTCGGGCTGCTCCATGTACATCAGGACGATCACGCGGATGTAGAAGAACGCGGCGATCACGCTCGAGAGCACCGCCACGAGGGCCAGCGGCCAGTGCCCGGCCTGGATGGCGGCGTTGAACACCGTCACCTTGGCGATGAACCCCGCCGTCGGGGGGAGCCCGGCCAGCGAAAGCAGGAACAGCGCGAGCAGCGCCGCCAGGGCGGGGCTCCGCTCGGCCAGGCCGGCGTAGGCCGACAGGCCGGTGCGCTCCTCTCCCCGGCCGGACACGAGCATCACGATCCCGAACGCGCCGAGGATCATCGCCGCGTACGCCACCAGGTAGAACATCGCCCCGGAGATGCCCTCCTGGCTCGAGGCGGAGACGCCGACCAGGATGAACCCGGCGTGGGCGATGCTCGAGTAGGCCAGCATCCGCTTCACGTCGGACTGGGCGATGGCCAGCACGCTGCCCACCAGCATCGTGAGCGCGGCCAGGGCGTAGACGAACGGGACCCAGTCCCACTGCAGTGGGTGGAACGCGACCATGAACACCCGCAGGAGCGCGGCGAACCCGGCGATCTTCGTCCCGGCCGACATGAACGCGGTCACGGGCGTCGGCGCGCCCTGGTACACGTCGGGCGTCCACATGTGGAACGGCACCGCGGCGACCTTGAACCCGAGGCCCACCGCGAGCAAGCCGATCGAGACCAGGGCCAGGGCGGGGGTCCCCGTGGCCCCCGCCAGGTCCTGGGCGATGCCGGTCAACGAGGTCGTGCCGGTGGCCCCGTACGCCATCGCCACCCCGTACAGAAGGAACGCCGAGGAGAACGCCCCCAGCAGGAAGTACTTCATCGACCCCTCCTGGGAGGTGGGCCGCCCCACCGAGAACCCGGCCAGGATGTAGAGGGCCAGGGACAGCAGCTCCAGGGCCAGGAACACGATGAGCAGGTCCCCCGCCGACACGAGCAGGGTCATCCCCGTCGCCGCGAGCAGCAGCAGCGGATAGAACTCGCTGCGGTAGTCCTCGGGGGTCCGCCGAAAGTAGTGGTGGGCGAACCCGATCGCGACGGCGGTGACGCCGAGCACCAGCAGGCGGAAGAACACGGCGAACCGATCCGCGGTGATCATGCCGCCGAGGACGGTCGCCTCGCTCTCCCGGTCCCACAGCTGCACGGACGCGTACGCCGCGCCGGCGATCGCCAGCAGACCCACCACGGCCCCGACCATCCGCGTGTCGGCCCGCCGGGCCGTGGCCTCCCCGACCAGCAGGAGCAGGGCGATGCCCGCGAGCACGATCTCCGGCATGACCGGGATCAGGTCGAGGCTGGGGGCCGGGATCGGCATCAGGGCGCCTCCGAGCCGAGGACCGTCGAGGTCTCGACCTGCCGGACGATCTTCGCGGTGTCCACGACCGAGGAGTCGATCCGTTCGAGCAGCGGCTTCGGGTACACCCCGACGAACACGATGGCGGCGACGATCGGAACCAGGATGGCGTACTCGCGCAGCGTCAGGTCCGGGTGCCGCACCGACTCGCGCGCCGGTCCGTGCATGATCCGCTGGAACGACCAAAGCAGGTACAGCGCCGAGAGCACCACGCCGGCCGTGGCCACCACCGTGAGGGCCTGGTGCACGGGGAACGTCCCGACGAACACCAGGAACTCCCCGACGAACCCGTTCAGGCCGGGCAGGGCCAGCGACGACAGCGCGACTACGAGCAGGAACCCGGCCAGCACCGGCGTCACGGTGCCCAGGCCGCCGAGGGCGTCCATGTCCCGGGTGTGCGTCCGCTCATAGAGCATCCCGACCAGCAGGAACAGCGCGCCGGTCGACAGGCCGTGGTTGACCATCTGGATCACGCCGCCGGTCATCCCCTCGGGCGTGAACGCGAAGATGCCGAGGATCACGAACCCCAGGTGGGAGACGCTCGAGTACGCGACGAGGCGTTTCACGTCGCGCTGGCCGAGGGCGACGATCGCCCCGTACACGATCCCGATCACCGCCAGGACCATCACGAACACGCGGAAGTACCGCGAAGCCTCCGGGAACAGGGTCAGGTTGAACCGGATGAGCCCGTACGCGCCGATCTTCAGCAGGACGGCGGCCAGGATCACCGAGCCGGCCGTGGGGGCCTCGGTGTGCGCGTCGGGAAGCCAGGTGTGCAGCGGGAACAGCGGGACCTTCACCGCGAACGCCACGAAGAACGCCAGGAACAGCCACCGGGAGGTAACCGCGGGCAGGGCCAGCCCCTGGAGCTCGACCAGGTCGAACGTGTTCGGCTCGGCCCGGAAGTACAGGAACAGGATCGCGACGAGCAGGAAGGCCGACCCCGCCATCGTGTAGAGGAAGAACTTGAGCGCCGCGTAGATCCGGCGCTCGCCGCCCCACCCCCCGATGATCAGGTACATCGGGAACAGCAGCGCCTCGAAGAAGACGAAGAACAGCAGCAGGTCCAGAGCCAGGAAGCTGCCGACCATCGCCGTCTCCAGGACGAGCAGCGCGATCATGAAGTAGCGGACGCTGCGCTCGACCTTCCACGACGCCAGGATGGACAGCGGCATCAGGAACGCCGTCAGCAGGACCATGAACAGGCTGATGCCGTCCACGCCGAGCGAGTAGCGCAGGTTCAGAGAGTCGACCCACACCGCCCGCTCGATGAGCTGGAAGCCGCGGACGCCCTCGTCGTAGGCGCCGAGCAGGCCCACGGCGATGACGAACGTGACCACGGAGGCCACCAGCGCCACCCAGCGGTACAGCGCGTCGCGGCCCTTCGGCAGGACGGCCAGGACCGCCGCGCCGATCAGGGGCGCGAACGTCACGGCCGAGAGCCAGGGGAAGACCTTCATCGGAACCGCGCCGAGAGATAGAGGAGCAGGCTCACCGCGCCGAGCAGGAACACCAGCGCGTAGGAACGGACGAAGCCCGTCTGGACGCGCCGGCCCACCCGGGCGAGTCCGGCGAACGCGTGGCCGATCCCGACGATGGAGCGGTCGATCACGCCCTGGTCCACGCCGCGGGAGAGGGCCGAGGTCAGGGCCTTGCCGGGGACGACGATCAGCCGGTCGTAGACGTCGTCCAGGAACCATCCCCGCGCCATGGCGGTGTGCAGCGGGCCGACCTGCTCGCGCAGGACCGTCCAGTCCACGCGCCCCGAGCCGTACACGTACCAGCCGAAGACGAGGGCCGTTGCCGACAGGCCGGTGGCGATCAGCCCGAGCGCGAGCTCGGAGAGGCCCGACGCCGCGGAGTGCTCGGCCCCCGCGAACCCCTCGCCGAGGAACCTGGCGATCACGCCGTCGGTGGCGGACAGGCCGAGCAGCCCGCCGAGGACCGTCAGCGCGGCCAAGACCATGAGCGGCGCCGTCATCAGCACCGGCGACTCGTGCGGGTGCTTCTGATGGCGGGGCTCGCCGAAGAAGGTCAGCAGCGTCGCCCGGGCGATGTAGAACGCGGTGAACGCCGCGGCCACGAGGGCGGTGATCCACAGGGCGATCCGTCCCCCCTCGTAGGCCGAGGCCAGGATCTGGTCCTTGCTGAAGAATCCCGCCAGCGGCGGGAGCCCCGCCAGGGCCAGCGCGCCGATCACGAACGTCCAGGCCGTGACCGGCATCTCTCTTCGAAGGCCGCCGAGCCGCCGAACGTCGATCTCGCCGTCCGTGGCGTGCATGACGCTCCCCGCGCCCAGGAACAGCAGGGCCTTGAAGAACGCGTGCGACACCAGATGGAAGATCGCCACCGTGTACGCGCCGACGCCGGCTGCCAGGAACATGAACCCCAGCTGACTGATCGTCGAGTACGCGAGGACCCGTTTCAGGTCGTCCTGGCCCAGGGCGGCGGTCGCCGCGTACACCGCGGTGATGGTGCCGACGATCGCCACCACGTCCAGCGCCACGGGCGACGCCTCGAAGATCGGGTGGGCGCGGACGACCAGGTAGACGCCGGCGGTGACCATGGTCGCCGCGTGGATCAGGGCCGAGACCGGCGTGGGGCCCTCCATCGCGTCGGGCAGCCAGTTCGACAGCGGCAGCTGGGCCGACTTGCCGACCGCGCCGGCGAACAGCAGCAGCGCGATCGCCGTCGCCGTGCCGTCGGGCAGCGACCCCGCCAGTGCGAACGCGCCGTCGAAGTCCAGCGTGCCCACCTGTCCGAACAACAGCAGGATCCCGATCAGCATCCCGGTGTCGCCGATGCGGGTGACGATGAACGCCTTCTTCCCGGCGTCCGCGGCAGACTTCTTCTCGAACCAGAACGAGATCAGCAGGTACGAGCAGAGACCCACGCCCTCCCACCCGACGTACATGAGGACGAAGTTGTTCGCCAGGACCAGCGTGAGCATGAAGAACACGAACAGGTTCAGGTAGGCGAAGAACCGCGTGTACCGCGGGTCGCCGTGCATGTAGTCCATCGAGTAGACGTGGATCAGGAAGCCGACCCCGGTGACGGTGAGGACCATCACCATCGACAGCGTGTCGACGCGGAGCTCGATCGGCACCCGCAGCGAGCCGGCCACCAGCCAGTCCCACAGCCCGTGGACGTACACGCGGTTGTGCCCCTCGAGGCCCATCAGGTCCAGCAGGACCACCACGGCGATGACGAAGGAGGCCGCCACCGTCGCCGACGCGAGCCCGCCGGCAACCGCCCGGAGGCGCTTGCCGAACAGGAGGAGCGCCGCCGAGCCGGCGAGGGGAAGCGCGGGCACGAGCCAGACGAGCTTCATCCGCGAAGGACCGAAACGTCGTCCACGTCCACGCTCTGCCGCTGGCGGAAGATCGACACGATGATCGCCAGGCCGACCACCACCTCGGCCGCGGCCACTACCATCGAGAAGAACGCCAGGACCTGTCCGTTCAGGTTCCCCAGCTGCCGCGAGAACGCGACCAGGCTCAGGTTCACGGCGTTCAGCTGGAGCTCGACGGACATGAAGATGATCAGCGCGTTCTTGCGCACCAGGACGCCGACGGTCCCGATCGCGAACAGGACCCCGGACAGGATCAGGTAGTAGGCGATCGGGGTCTTCACGGCACCGCCTCGAGCTCGGGCGGCTCGGCGAGCGCGGGGCTCTCGTCGAGCACGTCGGGCCGGCGGCGCCGGGCCAGGACCATCGCCGCGATGGCCGCGATGATCAGCAGGATCGACGTGACCTCGAACGGGAAGACGTAGCTGGTGAACAGCACCTTCGCCAGGGCCTGGACGTTGCCGCCCTCGTTCACCGCCGCGAAGTCGGGGATCGCCCCCTGGCTCAAACCGATGCTCAGCCGGACCGCGAAGAAGATCTCCAGCGCGATGCCGACGCCCAGCAGGATGGCCAGCCAGCGCTGCGCGCGGAGTCGCTCCCCCAGGGTCTCCTCGCCGGTGACCCCGAGCAGCATGATCACGAACAGGAACAGCACCATGATCGCGCCGGCGTACACGATGATCTGGACGACGAACAGGAACGGCGCGTCGAGCAACAGGAAGAACACCGCCAGCGTGAAGAAGTTCAGGATCAACAGCAGCGCGGCGTGCACGGAGTTCTTCTGAAACAGCATCAGCACCGCCGCCGCCACCGAGACCGGCGCCAGCACCCAGAAGATGACGAGGTCCACCGCTACCTCCCCTGGTCCGTGCCCGGGGCGGTGCCCAGGGCTGGGGGCGGGGTGAGGAGCTGGTCCTTCTCCATGATCGCGTCCTCGCGGGTGAGGAACGCGAGCTCGAAGTTCGGGGTGAGGGTCAGGGCTCGGGTGGGGCAGGCCTCGACGCAGAGGCCGCACATGATGCAGCGCAGGTAGTTGATCTGGTACACCGACGCGTACCGCTCCCCGACCGAGATCGGCTTGTCGGGGTCGTTGTCCTCGCCCTGGACGTAGATCGCGTCGGCCGGGCACGCGTACGCGCACAGCTCGCACCCGATGCACTTCTCGCGGCCGTCGGGGTGGCGATTCAGCAGGTGGCGCCCGATGTGCGAGCGCTCGGGCAGGTCCGGGATCTCCTTCGGGTACTGCGTGGTGACGTTCCGGCGGAAGATCTGCTTGAACGTCGTCCACATGCCCTTGAGGAGCGCGATCATCGCGGCGCCTCCTGCGGAGCCTCCGCCGACTCGGGCTTGCGAACGAACACCGGCGCGACCACGTAGATCAGCAGCAGCGCGCCGCCGATCACGTACAGCCCGACGCGGAAGGCGTTCGGTCCGTAGACGTCGGGAAGGACGACGATCGCCCCCGTCGCCAGGACCCAGAACAGCCCCACCGGGATCAGGACCTTCCACCCCAGGCGCATCAGGCGGTCGTAGCGGAACCGGGGCAGGGTCGCCCGGATCCAGATGAAGAGGAACAGGACGACGAAGAGCTTCACCAGGAACCACAGCAGCGGCCACAACCAGGGCACCGCGTCGAACTGCGGCCCGTGCCACCCGCCCAGGAACAACGTCACCGCGACCGCCGAGACCGTGATCATGTGCAGGTACTCGGCCAGGAAGAACATGGCGAACTTGATGCCGGTGTATTCGGTGTTGTAGCCGGCGACCAGCTCGCTCTCGGCCTCGGGGAGGTCGAACGGGTGGCGGTTGGTCTCGGCCATCGCCGCGGTCATGAAGATCACGAAGGCTGGGAACTGGGCGATGATGTTCCACCGGGCCATCCATCCCAGGCCCGTGGCCTCGAAGTGTCGGGCCTGGAACTCCACGATCTCGCTCATCGAGAGCGTCCCCGAGTACATCAGGACGGCGATGAGCCCCAGGCTCATGCCGACCTCGTAGCTGATCATCTGTGCGGACGAGCGGATCGAGCCGAACAGCGGGTAGTGCGAGCCGCTCGACCAGCCGGCCAGGACGATCCCGTAGACGGCCAGGGAGCTCATCGCCAGGATCCACAGCACCCCGACGTTCAGGTCGGCGATCTGGAACGGGATGTCACGTCCGAACAGGTGGACTCCCGTCCCGAACGGGATCACCGCAAAGGCCAGGAAGGCCGGGACGAGCGACAGGATCGGGGCCAGGATGAACACCGGGCGGTCCGCGGCCGTGGGCGTGAACCCCTCCTTGAAGAACAGCTTGATGCCGTCCGCGATCGAGATGAGGATCCCGGCCGGGCCGGCTCGCTTCGGACCGATCCGCGTCTGCATGTCGGCGACCGCCTTGCGCTCGTACCAGATCAGCAGCATCACGGCGATGAGCAGCACCAGGAACACCACGAGGATCCGCAGGACCAGGAACAGCCAGTCGACGAAGTCCATCAGGCCTCGTCCCCGGTTCCGTTCGGCTGCTCGATCCGCGCGGCGGTGTAGTGCTTGCCACTCAGGAGCGTGTTCGCGGCGAGTCCCGGGTTGTTGAACGGGACGAACGCGGCGCCTCGAACGACGGCCGCGGAGACCCGCACGGGGAGCGTCGCCTCGCCCCGGCTGGTGACGACGGTCGCCGTCTCGCCCTCCTCGAGCCCCAGCCGGCCCGCGTCCTCGGGATGGACCTCGACGAACGCCGGCTCCTCGAGGGCCTCCTTCAGCTCGCCGGCGCCCGTGGACAGCCGCCCCTCGTCGACCAGCAGCGGGTACGTGAACAGCGCCAGGGTGTCGCCGGTGTCCCCCAGCGCCAGGTCCGCCGTCCCCGCGGAGACGGTGATCGTCACCTCCCGCGGCTGGAGGAACCCGGCGAGCTCCTCCTGGAGGGCCTCGAGCGTCGCGAACCGAAGGTCGCGGCCCAGGACCTCGGAGATGCCCTGGAAGATCTCCCAGTCGGGCCGCGCCAGGCCGACCGGGGGCCGGACGGGGCGCAGGCGCTGCGCGCGGCCCTCCCAGTCGGTGTAGTGCCCGTCGGACTCCAGGAACGGGGTCGCCGGGAGCATCGCGTCGGCGTAGATGTCCAGGTCCGTGCGAACCGGGTCCTGGACGACCTTGTAGCGGACGTTGGAGAGGGCCCGGCGGACCAGCTCCTCGTCGGGGAAGTCGCGCAGCGGGTCCACGCCGACCAGGTACAGCAGGTCGATCTCGTGGTTGGCGCAGGCCTCCAGGATCGCGGCCGCGTTGCGTCCCGGCCGCTTCGGGACCAGCGCGCCCCACGCCACCTCGACCTCGGCCCGGTCCGCGTCGTCCTCCACGACGTGGCCTCCCGGAAGCAGCGCGGGGTGGAGCCCGGCGCGCAGCGCGCCGCGGTCGTTGGCGCGGCGGCACAGGTAGGCGAACCGCGCGCCCGTGGACTGGGCCAGGCTCACGGTCCGCGACACGGCGCCGGCGGACTCGGCGAGCCGGGGCCCGGCCAGGACCACGCCCGCGTCCCCCGCCTCGCGCAGCGCCGCGGCCGCCCGGCCGAGCGCGGTGTCGGCGTCCTGCGCCGCGGCGATGCGGGCGAGCACTGCGGCCTCGCCGCCGGGCAGGCTGGGGATGTGCTCGGCCACGTCGTGCAGCCGGGTTCGCCGCGGCCCGACGACGAAGACCTTCGCGCCGGTCTTGCGGACGGCCTTGCGGATCCGAAGGTGCAGGATCGGAAGCTCGTTCTCGGCGTCGAGACCCACCAGGACGATGGCCTTGGCACGCTCGACGTCGCGGTAGGTCACCGGGGACCCGGCGGCGTGGGCCCGTTCGACGCCCAGGGGCAGGTCCGGCGAGCCGAGCTGGCGGTGGTCGACGTCGTTCGTCTCGAAGCCGATCCGTGCGAGCTTGGACAGGGCGTAGGCGCTCTCGTCGGACAGGCGCCCGCCGGCCAGGATCGCCACGCGGCCGGTGGACGCCCACCCGCCGATGGCCTCGAAGACCTCCTCGAAGGATGCGGGCTCCAGTCCGCCTCCCCGCCGCAGCAACGGCAGCTCCAGCCGGTCGACGTCGGGCCACCGGAACGCGTAGCGACCCTTGTCGCACAGCCACGCGTCGTTCACGTCGTAGTTGTCGCGAGCCAGGTGACGCACGACCTCGCCGCGGCGGGTGTCGACTCGGATCGTGCAGCCGGAGGCGCAGTGCGGGCACACCGTGTCCTCGTAGGCCAGGTCGAACGGCCGGGCCGCGAACCGGTAGGGCGTGGAGGTCAGCGCGCCGACCGGGCAGATCTGCACGGTGTTGCCGGAGAACGGGCTCTTGAAGTCCTCGCCCGGCGAGATCGAGACCTGTTCGGCCGCGCCGCGAGAGAACAGCTCGATGAACCGGTCGCCGGAGATCTCGTCGCAGAACCGCGTGCACCGGGCGCACAGCACGCAGCGCTCGCGGTCCAGGTTCACCAGCGGCGAAAGCGGGATCGGCTTCTTGAAGGTGCGCTTCGGCTCCACGTATCGCGACACGCCGGTGCCGTAGCCGAGGGCCTGGTCCTGCAGCGGGCACTCCCCGCCCCGGTCGCAGATCGGGCAGTCGAGAGGGTGGTTGATCAGCAGGAACTCGAGGACCGCCTCCTGCGCGTCCTTGACCTCGTCGTTCGTGTTCTGGGTCTGCACGACCATGCCGTCCGCGACCGGCGTGGAGCAGGACGTCATGAGCTTGCGCTGGCCCTCGACGTGCACGTAGCACTGCCGGCACGCGGCGACCGGCTCCAGGAGGGGGTGGTCGCAGAACCGGGGGATCTCGATTCCCAGGGCCTCGGCGGCGCGGATGATCAGCGTCCCGGCGGGGACGGTGACCTCCTTGCCGTCCACCACGAGGGTGACGACCTCGTCGTTGGCGGTCACGGGATCACCTCGGTCTTCGGGATGGCGGCCTCGACCGGCGCCTCCCGGCCAGTGATCGCGCCCACCGTCGCCGAGTGCTTGAACGGACAGCCCTTGCCGGTGACGTGGGCCTCGTACTCCGCGTAGAAGTGCTTCAGGCTCGAGGCGACCGGCGAGACCGCGCCGTCGGCGAGCGCGCAGAACGCCTTGAACAGGATGTTGTCGCTGACGTTCTGCAGGAGCGGGAGATCCTCTTTTCGACCCAGGCCGTTCTCGAGCCGGGCGTAGACCTTGGTCATCCACCACGTTCCCTCGCGGCAGGGCGTGCACTTGCCGCAGGACTCGTGGGCGTAGAACTGCGTCAGCCGCATCGCGGCGTCGACGATGCAGTCGGTCTCGTCCAGGACGATGACCGCGCCGGTCCCGAGCAGCGACCCGGCGGCCTGGATCGACTCGAAGTCGAGCCCCACGTCGAGGTGCTGGCCGGTCAGGAACGGGGTCGAGGAGCCACCGGGCGTCCAGGCCTTGAGGGCTCGGCCCTCGGTGACCCCGCCGCCGAGGTCCTCGATCAGCACCCGGGCCGGTGTCCCCATCGGGAGCTCGTAGTTGCCCGGCCGGTTGACCTTGCCCGAGAGCGAGTAGAGCTTCGTGCCGGTCGACTTCTGGGTCCCGATGCCGGCGTACCAGGAGGCGCCCTTCTCGATGATGTGGGGCACGTTCGCGAGCGTCTCGACGTTGTTGATCGCGGTGGGGCTCTTGTACAGGCCCTCGACCGCGGGGAACGGCGGGCGCATCCGGGGCTGCCCCCGGTAGCCCTCGAGCGACTCGAGGAGCGCCGTCTCCTCGCCGCAGATGTACGCGCCGGCGCCGCGGTGGACCACCAGGTCCAGGTCGTAGTCGCTGCCGGCGATCCCCCGCCCCAGGAAGCCCTGGGCGTAGGCCTCGGCGATCGCCCGCTCGAGGACCGTGCCCGGCCACAGGAACTCGCCGCGCGTGTAGACGAACGCGGTCCGGCAGCCGATGGCGTAGGACGCGATCGCGATCCCCTCGATGAGCTGGTGCGGGTCGCGCTCGACGAGCTCGCGGTTGTTGAACGTGCCGGGCTCGGACTCGTCGAAGTTGCACACCAGGTACGTGGGCTTCCCGGTGTCCTGGGGGACGAAGTCCCACTTCAGGCCGGTGGGGAACCCGGCCCCGCCGCGACCGCGCAGGCCGGCCGTCTTGACCTCGGAGATCACGTCCCCCGGCGACATGCCGAGCGCCTTTTTCAGGGCCTGGTAGCCGCCCGTCGAGCGGTACACGTCGATCGTGTGGGAGCCCTCAAGCCCCCACCGGCCGGTGATGACGCGGGTCTCCTCGGTCACGCGCCGTCCTCCACCGGAGGGCCGGGGCGCAGCACGTCCAGCGGCCCGTCGACGCCGGCCAGGACCCGCGAGGTCGCCTGCAGGTCGCCGGGAGCCTCGCCGCGTGACGGCGCGGGCGGCTCGCCCCGGCGAAGCGCCGCGATCAGCTCGCGCATGCCGTCGGGGGTCACGCGGTCGTAGTTCGCGAAGTTGACCTGGACCACGGGCGCGGTCTCGCAGGCGGCCAGGCACTCCTCCTCGTGGACGGTGATCATGCCGTCCTCGCTGACGCCGCGGTGGGCCTCCTCGCCCAGCTCCTCGAGGGCGATCTCCAGGAGCCGGCGCCCCCCGAGCAGCGCGCACGACAGGTTGGTGCACACCGACAGGACGTACTTCCCGCACGGGGGCCGCTGGTACATCGTGTAGAAGGTGACGACCCCCTCGACCTCGGCGGTCGTCAGGCCCAGGACCTCCGCGACGCGCTGCATGCCCTCGCGTGAGACGTGGCCGTCCTCGGCCTGGACCAGGTAGAGCAGCGGCATCATCGCGGAGCGGGGATGCGGGTAGCGGGCCACGATCCGCTGGGCGATCTCGGCGAACTCGGCGCTCACCGGTCCACCCCGCCCATCACGGGATCGACGCTCGCCACGACGGCGATGACGTCGGCGATCAGCCGGTCCGTGACCATCATCGGGACCGACTGCAGGTTCACGAACGAGGGGTCGCGCACGGCGACCCGGTACGGCTGGTAGCCGCCGTTCGAGACGACGTAGTAGCCGAGCTCGCCGCGGGGCGACTCCACCGTCTGATAGACCTCGCCCGCCGGGACCCGGATGCCCTGCGTCACCAGCTTGAAGTGGTTGATCAGGGCCTCCATCGACTCCTCCATGATGTATTTCACGTACGCCTCGGAGTTGCCGATGCCGTCCGGCCCGACCTCGAGCTTCGCGGGCCAGGCCAGGTGGGGGTCCTCGACCATCACCCGGCCGCCCGGCAGCCGGTCGAGGGCCTGCGCGACGATCTTCAGGGACTCCCGCATCTCCGCGATGCGGACCTGGTACCGAGCCAGGCAGTCGCCCTCGGTCCGGACGGGGACCTCGAACTCGTAGTCCTGGTACCCGAGATACGGCTCGTCCTTCCGCAGGTCGTAGGAGACGCCGCTCGCGCGGAGCATGGGGCCGGTCACGCCGAGGGCGAGGGCGTCCTCGGCCGGCAGGTGTCCCACGCCCTGGTTGCGCTCGATCCAGATCGGGTTCTTCGACAGCAGGTCCTCGAACTCGTCGATGCGGCCGGGGAGGTCGCGGACGAGGGCGCGGATGCGCTCGATCCCGTCGTCGGGGAGGTCCATGACCAGCCCGCCCACCCGGACGTAGCCGTGGTTCATGCGCAGGCCGGTGAGGGCCTCGAACACGTCGAGGATCCGCTCGCGCTCCCGGAACCCGTACAGCATCACCGAGACCGCGCCGAGCTCCAGCCCACTGGTGGCCAGCCACACCAGATGGCTGGCGACCCGGTTCAGCTCCATCGCGATGACCCGGATCGTCTGGGCCCGGGGCGGCGCCTCGATCCCGAGGAGCCGCTCCACGGCCAGGCAGTACGCGGTCTCGTTGAAGAACGGCGCCAGGTAGTCCATCCGGGTGACGAAGGCCACGCCCTGCTGCCACGTCCGGACCTCGGTGTTCTTCTCGATGCCGGTGTGGAGATAGCCGATCACCGGATGGCAGGACACGACGTTCTCGCCGTCGAGCTCGAGGGCCAGCCGGAGCACCCCATGCATCGACGGGTGCTGGGGGCCGAAGTTGACGACCATGGTGTCCTCGCGCAGGCGAGGAATCCGCGTCTTCTGCGACGAGGCGAACGTGCCGGTGCCCGGGAGGCCTTGGTCGCTCATCAGTAGGCCCGCTGGTCCGGGGGCGGGATGTGGGCGCCCTTGAACGGGACGTTGACGCCGCCGAGCCCGGCGTCCTTGCGCAGCGGGTGGCCCTCCCAGTCGTCGGGCATGAGGATCCGGCGGAGGTCCGGGTGGCCGTCGAACGTCACCCCGAACAGGTCGAAGACCTCCCGCTCCTCCCAGTTCGCGGTGGGGAACATCGGCGTGACCGACGCGACCCGCGGCGCCTCGCCGGAGAGCCCGGCCTTCACCCGGACGCGGTGTCCGTGCGAGAGCGACTTGAGGTGATACGCCAGCCAGAACCGCGGGTCGGCTCCCGGCCAGTCGGTGCACCCCACCGAGGACAGGAACCCGAACGCGAGGGTCTCGTCGTCGCGGAGCGCCCGGAGCGTTGGGAGCACGTCCGCCGCGGAGATGGTCACGGTGACCTCGCCCCGTGCCTCGAGGACGTCGGGGAAGCGCTCGCGGAGGCGC
Source organism: uncultured Actinomycetes bacterium (assembly GCA_963742735.1). Taxonomy (GTDB): domain Bacteria; phylum Actinomycetota; class UBA4738; order UBA4738; family JBBDTT01; genus JBBDTT01. Next base: position 1,180,764 of record CAVUMN010000004.1, on the reverse strand, counting down.
GCGGCCAGCTCGGCGGGACTCACTCGTCGAACCGCCCCTCGCGCATGATCTTCTCGTGCAGCCGGAGGATGCCGTACATGAGCATCTCCGGACGCGGCGGGCAGCCGGGCACGTAGATGTCGACCGGCACGACCTGGTCGACGCCCTGGACGACCGCGTAGTTGTTGAACATGCCGCCCTCGGAGGCGCACACGCCCATGGAGATGACCCACTTCGGCTCGGGCATCTGGTCGTAGATCGTCCGCAGGACCGGCGCCATCTTCTGCGACACCCGTCCGGCCACGATCATCAGGTCGGCCTGCCGGGGCGAGGCCCGGAACACCTCCATCCCCCACCGGGCCAGGTCGTGGTCGCCGGCCCCGGCCGCCATCATCTCGATCGCGCAGCAGGCCAGGCCGAACGTGACCGGCCACAGCGACTGCTTGCGGGCCCACGACACGGCCTTGTCCAGCGAGGTCAGCAGGATCCCCCGCTTGACCTCCTCCTCGGCGGTGGCCGCGCCCTGCGCGCCGCCCTCCCACGTCACCGGCATCGCGTGGTCCCCCTCACTCCCATTCCAGGCCGCCCTTCTGCCACACGTAGACGTAGGCGACGAACACCAGCCCGATGAACACCGCCATCTCCACGAGCCCGAACAGGCCGAGCTGGCGGAACGTGACGGCCCAGGGGAACAGGAAGATCGTCTCGATGTCGAAGATGATGAACAGCATCGCCACGACGTAGAACCGGACCGGGAAGCGCTCGCCCTTGGGGATCCGTTCCGGCTCGATCCCGCACTCGTAGGGCGCCAGCTTCGCCGGCGTCGGGCGCTTCGGCCGCAGCAGCGCCGAGGCCATCAGCGACAGCACCGCGAACGCCCCCGCCACCACCAGCAGGATCAGGATGGGCAGGTAGTCGCGCAGCATCTAGCGCTCCGGTGCGATTCGCTCGAGGGCGTAGAACAGCCGGTCCTGCACGTCGCCGTCCTTGCCGTCGGTCAGGTTGGCCATCACCCGCAGCAGCCACTCCATGAGGGTGCGCCGGGGCAGCCCGTACCGGGTGGCGGCGCGCATGACCCGGGGGTCGCCGATGACCTTCACGAACGCCCGTCCGAGGGTGAAGTACCTGCCGTACCGCTGACGGAGCATCGTCGGGTACAGGTGGGCGATCGCGGGGCGGTCCTTGACCAGCGCCTCGAAGATCAGCTCCGCGGCGAGCTCGCCGGACTCGATCGCGTAGGCGATGCCCTCGCCGTTGAACGGGTTGACGATGCCGCCGGCGTCGCCGACCACGAGCATCCCCGGCCGGGACAGCGGCCGGCGGTTCATGCCCATCGGCAGCGGACCCGACAGCAGGGGCCCGATGGCGTTCTCCTCGGTCAGGCCCCACTCGGCCGGCAGCATCCGCACGAACGTCTCGAACAGTTTGCGCGCCGAGATGTCGCGGAAGTCCCGGTAGGTGTCCAGGAGCCCGGCCCCGACGTTCAGCACGCCGTCGCCGAGCGGGAATATCCAGCCGTAGCCGGGAAGGTTGCGCCCCCGGTCGTCCAGGTCGAGCCACGACTCAAGCAGCGGCTCCTGGGCGCGCGGGCTCCGGAAGTACCGGCGGGCGGCGATGCCGAGGGGACGCTGCGGGTCCCGCCGGACGCCCGCCTGGCCGGCGAACCGTGACGCGGCGCCGTCGGCCGCGATCACGAAGCGGGCGCGGACGTTCTCGGGTTGTCCGTTGCGGACCACGCTGGCCCCGGTCACCCACTGGTAGGGGTCGACCTCGGGCGCGGCCGCCTCGGTCTCCTCCCACAGCATGGCCCCGGCCTTCTCGGCCCGCTGGGCCAGGAGCTGGTCGAAGTCCAGGCGCGTGCGAACGACGCCGAACGAGGGGAACGCGCGCAGCGCCGGCCACGGCAGCGTGATGGTGTGGCCGTGGGCGTGGCTGCGGAGCCCGTCGACGCGGACGAACGCGGGGTCCATTGGGTCGACGCCCATCCGGGCCAGGGCGCGGACGCCGCGCGGGGTGAGCCCGTCGCCGCAGACCTTCTCGCGCGGGAAGCGGGCCTTCTCGACCGAGAGGACGTTCACCCCGTGCTTGGCCAGGTGATAGGCCGTGGCCGATCCGCCGGGGCCCGCCCCGACCACAAGCACGTCGACTTCGGTCGTCTTCCCCGTCGCCTTCACCCCCCTTCTCGGGAGCTTGTGAAGACTTTCACGAAGTCGTCACTTTACGCCCGGCGCGGGAGCGGGAGCAACGCGGCGCGCGGCGCTAGATCGGGGGCTCGAAGCTCTGGGTCAGCCGCTGCAGCGGCAGGATCACCCGCGTCCACAGCCCGGTCACCAGCAGCACCCCGATGACCACCATCAGCGCCCCGCCGACGCCGGCGATCCAGTGGTAGTTCCGCTTCACGAACGCCAGCGCGCGGACGAGCCGGTTGACCCCCAGCCCGACCAGCAGGAACGGCACGCCGAGCCCCAGGGAGTAGACGAACAGCAGGACGCCGCCGCGCAGCGCGCTCCCCTCGTTCGCGGCCAGGGTGAGGATCAGCCCCAGGACCGGACCGATGCACGGCGTCCACCCCGCGGCGAAGGCCATCCCCAGAGGGAAGGCGCCGGCGACGCCCGGCTTGACCTTCGACAGGAACGGTCGCTGCTCGGCGAACAGCCCGGGCCGCCCCAGCCGCAGGGCGTACAGCACCATGAACGCGCCGACGAGGATCACGATGGTCCCGGCCACGCGCAGGGCCGCGCTCGAGCGAAGGAACCGGGTGACCGCGCCACCCCCGATGCCCGCCCCGACCCCCAGGGCGGTGAACACGGCCGCGAACCCCAGGACGAACAGCGCCGTCGGGAGCAGGGCGTGGCGCCCGCCCTCCTCCTGGGTCCCCGACACGAAGGACAGGTAGCCGGGCACCACGGGCAGGACGCACGGCGAGGCGAACGACACCAGGCCGGCGGCGAACGCCAGCAGCGGCGCCCACCATGCCTGGATCCCGTCGGCCACGAACTCGGTCACGGCGCTAGCGTAGCGACCGCCGCCTCGGCGGAGTTTGCGCCGTCTGTCCCGCTCGATACACTGGGAACGTCGCTTGTGAAGGGATTCACGAACGAGGTGGACCGGGTGGCTGATATAGAATCCGCTGGCCCACGGCCGAGGGGGAGACACGCAGGGTGAAGCTGCCGATCCCGAAGGTTATCGAGCGCAGGCTCGCTCCCGTCGTCGACCGGCTCAACAACTTCCTTCGTGAGTTCGAGTGGACGTGGACGAAGGCCGTCGTGTTCAGCGTCGGCTTCTGGATGTTCGCGATCGTGTCGACCTCCGTCATCCCCTCCGCGTGGCTGTACTTCGCCGAGACCATCGGCTGGAACCGGAACTTCTGGCTCTCGAAGCTCAGCGACTTCATCGGCGCCAACCTCTCGGTCGGCCCGGTGGTGACCGTGATCGTGATCGGGTACCTACTGCAGAAGCAGCGGCACAAGGTCCGCGGCGAGGCGGGCGACTCGCGCCCCTCGGGCGGCTACCGGTAAGGAAGGCATCGACGTATGGCGTTCACCAAGACCGAGGTCGACATCCGGGAGGACTACGAGCTCCAGACCGTCGACGTCGGATGGCTCAAGGAGGGCGTGAAGTCCCCCAAGCACCTGATGCTCGACCCCGAGCCGTGCATCCTCTGCCGGGCCTGCGAGGACGTCTGCCCCTGGAACTGCATCTACATGCTGGACCCGGGGATCGTCGAGGGGACCGAGGACGGCGCGGTCGGGGCCGACGTCAACCAGGCGTACGCGATCTTCGTGGTCGACGACAACGCCTGCACCCGGTGCAGCGTGTGCGTGGAGCGATGCCCCAGCGACTGCCTGTACTACGCCCGGATCCCCGAGGGCGCCGAGGGCGCCCGGCAGATGGCCGCGGTCCCCGCCGGCCAGGCGGCCGAGGAGTGAGCCGGTGAACCTGAAGCCCCGCCTTCCGTCCTTCCTCCCCACCCCGGCCGAGGTCGGCGACTACATCCGGGAGAGCGAGGTCTGGAAGTCGATCTTCCGGCCGGGTTCCATGTTCCGGAAGGGCTACAAGGACACCTCGCGCGACCGGGCGCTGGCCACGATGAACAACGTCCTGTACCACCTGCATCCGGTCAAGATCAAACGGCACGGGCTCAAGCTGACGTACACGTTCTGCCTGGGCGGCCTGTCGTTCTTCCTGTTCGTCCTGCTGACCGTCACCGGCATCTACCTGATGTTCTTCTACCGGCCGGCGGCCGACATCGGCGGCGCGCTGGCCTACGCCGACATGGAGAACATCAAGACGAACGTGATCTTCGGCGACCTGGTGCGCAACATCCATCGATGGGGCGCGCACCTCATGGTCATCTCGGTGTTCCTGCACATGGCCCGGGTGTTCTACACCGGCGCGTACAAGCCGCCGCGGGAGTTCAACTGGGTGGTCGGGGTGATCCTGCTGCTGCTCACGCTGCTGCTCTCCTACACCGGCTACCTGCTCCCCTGGGACCAGCTCGCGATCTGGGCGGTCACCGTGGGGCAGGGCATCGCCGGGTACAGCCCGCTGATCGCGAAACAGGTCCAGTTCCTGCTGTTCGCGGGAACCGCCGTCGGGCCCGACACCCTGCTGCGGTTCTACGTCCTGCACGTGCTGGCGCTGCCGTTCTTCCTGACCATCTTCCTGGCCGTCCACTTCTGGAGGATCCGCAAGGACGGCGGGATCTCCGGACCGCTGTAAAGGGGGAAGTGAGACCACGATGGCCGGCCCTGCCGACACTCCGATGGACCAGGAGATCTTCGACCGCGTCCTGAAGGAGCAGCTCGAGAAGGGCTCCGACAAGCGCGTCGCCGAGGGGCGGGCGCGCCGCGCGGCCGTCTCCGCCTACCACAAGGAGCACGGCGAGCCCGAGCGGGCCCCCAAGCCCGCCGCCGCCGCGGCCCCCGCCGGGAATGGAGGCGCCGCCCAGCCGGCCGCCGCCGCCGCGGCCCCCGAGGCCGCCGCCGCCGCCGCCGCAACCGGAGCGGTGTTCGCCGCGCCGGCCGCCGCGGTCCGGGTCGCGCCGCCCCCGACCGGCAAGCCGCCCACCGCCGCCAAGCCCGGCCAGAACGAGAAGCACCGGCTGCTGGCCCTGGTCCCCCCCGAGGGCATCCAGCGGGTCGAGCGCGAACAGGGCGACCGGGTGAACGTGTGGCCGCACCTGCTGGCCGAGGAGTTCGTGGCGCTGCTGGTCGTGAGCGCGTTCCTGATCGTGTTCTCGACGTTCGTGAACGCGCCGCTGCTCGAGCTGGCGAACCCGAACCTGACGCCGAACCCGTCGAAGGCGCCGTGGTACTTCATGGGCCTGCAGGAGCTCCTGCGGTACTTCCACCCGACGATCGCGGGCGTGATGATGCCGACGGTCGCGATCATCGGCCTGATCGTGGTCCCCTACTTCGACCGCAACCCCTCCACCAAGCCCGGCGATCGCAAGGTGGCCATCACGCTGTTCACGATGTTCATCATGTTCTGGGCGATCCTGGTCATGATCGGTTCGTTCTTCCGCGGCCCGGCGCAGAACTGGGTGTGGCCGTGGACCCAGGGCCTCTTCTTCGACCTGTGATGCTCGGGCTGTCGCAGTCGACGTTCGCGATCCTGGTGGTCGGCGCGCTGTTCGGGCTGTTCCTGCTGTTGCTCGCGGGGTCGTTCCTCCGGGCCCGCCAGGCCGCGGCCGCCGCCGCCGGCCGCGTGCCGACCGACAAGCCGAAGCCGGCCAAGCCGGTGTCGCGCCGCGACTTCTTCCGCGGAGGCATCCTGATGGGCCTCAGCGTCTTCACCGCGCAGTTCGGCTTCGCGACGCTGGCGTTCCTGTACCCGAACCTGAAGGGCGGGTTCGGCTCGGTCATCACCGCCGGCTCGCTGGACGAGATCCGCAACGCGATCCAGTCGACGCGCCAGCCGTTCTACCTGGGCTCCGGCAAGTTCTACCTGGTCCCCTACGACGTCGACCCCCTCCCCGAGGACTACGTGGGGGTCGCGGCCGGCGGGCTCATGGCCCTGTACCAGCGGTGCGTCCACCTGGGCTGCCGAGTGCCGTTCTGCGAGCAGTCCCAGTGGTTCGAGTGCCCGTGCCACGGCTCGAAGTACAACCGCGCCGGCGAGTACCAGTCCGGGCCGGCGCCGAAGGGCCTCGACCGCTTCCCGGTCGTCCTGGAGGGCAACACGGTGAAGGTCGACACGGCGACCCTCAAGCCCGGCCCGCCCCGCGGCGTCGACACGACGAGGCAGAACCCCGAGGGGCCGTTCTGCGTGGGGGCCGGCTAGGTGGGCGGCGCGCTGGCGTTCTCCGGCCAGACGATCCTCGCGTTCGCCGCGGTGGCCGTGGTTCTGATCGTGGTCACCGCCGTCACGGTCCGGCGGCTGCGGCCGAGCGACGTCCCGCCGGAGATCCCCCACGCGATGGCGGCAGGACCGTCGGACGCCGACCTCGAGAAGCCCCTGCTCGAGAAGCTCCAGGCGTGGATGCTCGTCTCGATCATCTTCATGGCGGTGTGGATCCCGATCCAGTGGGTCCGCGAGCCGAAGCAGAACCTGGCCGACGAGCGGCTGGCGGTCACCGAGTCGATCGAGCGCGGCCGGCAGACCACCGAGGAGTTCGAGGAGGGCGTCAACGAGCTCGGGTTTGGCTGCGTGCGCTGCCACGGCCCCGGCCTGGAGGGCGGCATCAACTACTTCAACGGTGAGTTCGTCCAGGTGCCGCAGCTGACCGACGTGTGCGGGCGGCTCACCCTCGAGGACGTCTACACGACCATCCGCGAGGGCCGGCCGCCGACCGACATGCCGTCGTGGAGCATCCGGTTCGCCGGGCCGTTGGACGACCAGCAGATCCACGACATCGTCCTGTACCTGCTGGACATTCAGACGATGCCCGACGAGGACAACCGGTGCATCACCCCGCCGGAGGAGGCGACCTGATGGACGGCCTTTTCGCGGCCGACACCGCCACCGTCATCAAGGGGTGGGGCGTCACGATCCTCGGCTCGCTGGTGTTCTTCGGCAGCGTCTACGTGCTGCTCTCGGCGATCTTCGGCCGGTGGATGGGCTACCTGGTCACGTCGGTGGGCTTCTGGGGAATGATGATCATCTTCTCCCTCATCTTCGTGTTCGGCGTGCCCGGCAGCACGCCCCCGAACCTGGGACCGCGCGGCACGCGCTACGCGTGTGAGACCTGCATCTCCGAGCCGCACTGGTCGCCGGTGGCCGTGGCCGAGAACGTCACCTCCCCAACGTTCGACTCGGTCGGGAAGTACCCGGCGGACCCGTGGGAGGTCCCCGACGAGACGACCCGTGTCGAGATCGAGGCGCTGACCACCGCCATGGGCGACTTCCTGGCCCGCGAGGCGCACGCGCAGGCCGAGGAGGCCGGCATCTCCGCGGAGGTCGCCGAGACGGAGGTCGCCCCCACCGACTTCGCGCTGCAGAACATCCGCTTCACCCAGGAGGACGGATACAAGTTGGCCGCGGCGCAGGTCTACTTCAAAGACGGCGGGCCGATCCTTGAGGCGTTCGCGGTGTTCGACGAGGGCAACGTGCCGCTGCCGTCCTACCTGTTCCTCGGCGTGTCACTGCTGATGTTCGCGGGGCACCTGCCCTTCCTCGACAAGGCGGAGAAGAAGCGCAAGCACATCCTGACCGGGGGCGAAGCCCCGAAGTTCCTGGGACCGGCGTAGGGAGACGACATGCTGGGCTTCGAACCGATCGTCGACGGCGGATGGGCGTTCATCCTGTTCTGCCTGATGGTCATCGGGATCTACGTGACGCTGCTGTTCACGACCCCGAAGTAACCCGGGCCGCGTTCCGCGCCGCCTCGATCGTCGCCTCGACCTCCGCGTCGCCGTGCGCCGCCGAGACGAACCATCCCTCGTAGCCCGACGGCGGCAGGTACACCCCCGCGTCGAGCATCGCGTGGAAGAACCGCGCGAAGGCGGCGTGGTCGGCCGCGCGGGCCGAGGCGTAGTCGGTGACCGGGTCCGGCCCGAAGAACAGCGAGAAGAGCGAGCCCGCGCGGTTGATGGTGTGCGGGGTTTCGGCGAGGGCCTCGGCCAGCCCGGCGGTGAGGGCCTCGGCGCGTGCCTCGAGGACCCCGTAGGGGTTCTCGGAGGCGATGAGCTCGAGCGCGGCGAGGCCGGCGGCCACCGCCACCGGGTTCCCCGACAACGTCCCAGCCTGGTACACGTCGCCGGCCGGGGCCAGGCGGGCCATGACGTCGGCCCGTCCCCCGAACGCGGCCAGGGGGAACCCGCCGCCGAGGACCTTGCCCAGCGTCGTCAGGTCCGGCGTGACGCCGAACTTCGCCTGGGCGCCCCCGCGGCCGATGCGGAACCCGGTGATCACCTCGTCGAAGATCAGCAGCGCGCCGGACTCGTCGCAGAGGCGCCGGATCTCCGTCAGGAAGCCGGGCACGGGCGGGACCAGGCCCATGTTCGCGGCGACCGGCTCGACGATGACGCAGGCCACCTCGGGACCGGCGGCCCGCATGGCGGCGGCCAGGGCCTCGGGGTCGTTGAACGGGATCACGATCGTGTCGATGGCGGCATTGGGGGGGACGCCGGGCGAGCCGGGGATGCCGAACGTGGCGACGCCCGAGCCGGCCTCGGCCAGGAGGGCGTCGCCGTGCCCGTGGTAGCCGCCGGCGAACTTCACGACCTTGGGCCGGTCGGTGAACCCCCGCGCCAGGCGGACCGCCGACATGGTCGCCTCGGTCCCACTGGAGACGAGCCGGACCATCTCGACCGACGCGACGGCGTCGACGATGGCCTCGGCCAGGCGGACCTCGCCCTCGGTGGGGGCCCCGAAGGAGGTGCCCTTTTCCGCCGCCTTCGTGGCGGCCTCGACGATCTCCGGCCGGGCGTGGCCGAACAGCAGCGCCCCCCACGACATCACGTAGTCGATCAGCCGGTCGCCCTCGGCGGTCTCGAGATAGGGGCCCTCGCCCCGCGCCGCGAACCGGGGCGCCCCCCCCACGCCCCCGAACGCGCGAACCGGCGAGTTCACCCCGCCCGGGATGACCCGCCGCGCGCGGTCGAACAGCTCCTCCGAGGTGTCACTGCCTCAACCTATCGTGCGCAGGATGGAGGAATCGGGTTCACAGCGGCGGCCGCAGGCGCCGACCTGGCGCGGATGCGCCGTGAGGCTGGAATGACGCAGACCGACGTCGCGGAGCAGATGGGCTCGACCCAGTCGGCGGTATCTCGCGCCGAGCGGGGCCGGGTCCTGCCGGGCATCGGCTTCATCGATCGGTTCTCGAAGGCGGTGGGTCGGCCGTTCTTGCTGGATCTGGGTCGGCCTCGGCGGTCCCGTTGGGGGTCGGGACTCCGGCTGCCGTCGATACGGCCGGGTGACACCGGCGGACGGCCATGCACTTCACGCCCTCGGAGTTGTGGGAGATGAAGAAACCGGCGACGGCGACGGCGCCCGCGGAGGGCGCGTCCGACCGATCGTGGGACGGGTGGGTTGCTGAGGGGCGGATGTGAGCGTCTGGGGCGCGGGCGGTTCGCGGGCTTGCGGGTTCTCGTGAGCCCACTCCGCGATTCATAGCGCATGGGCTATGTCGCCCGTTTCGCCCGGATTGCCACTCCCTCTGACCAGCGGTTTTGCGGGCTGGACCGACCGATATAGCGCAGGCGCAATATTTGCTGGAGTCGCGGTCGGGGAGGGCGCCATGCTCGCCGTCCGGAACCTGACGGACCGTCAGATCTGACGGCGGGAGCCGGCGGACAGCTCGACGGTGGGCCAGGCCCTCACCGAAGCCAGTCGGCGGCTTCGCTGGCGTGGTAGGTGAGGATCAGGTCGGCGCCGGCTCGGCGGATCCCCGTGAGGATCTCGAGGACCGTCTTGCGCTCGTCGAGCCAGCCCTTGCTCGGCGGCGGCCTTCACCATCGAGTACTCGCCGCTGACGTTGTAGGCGGCGATCGGGGCCGCCGAACGCGTCCTTCGCGCGGCGGATCACGTCCAGGTACGGCAGGGCCGGCTTGATCATCACGGCGTCGGCGCCCTCGTCGAGGTCCGCGCGGATCTCGCGCATGGCCTCGTCGGCGTTCGCGGGGTCCATCTGGTAGCCGGCGCGGTCGCCGAACTGCGGCGCGCACTCGGCGGCGTCGCGGAACGGCCCGTAGAAGGCCGAGGCGAACTTCGCGGCGTAGGCCAGGATGCCGGCGTCGGCGCGGCCGGCGTCGTCGAGGGCCCCGCGGATCGCGGCGACCTGCCCGTCCATCATGCCGCTCGGCGCGACCAGGTCGGCGCCGGCCTCGGCCTGGGAGACGGCGATCTTCCGGTAGATCTCGAGGGTCCGGTCGTTGTCGACCTCGCCGGCCTCGGTGAGGACGCCGCAGTGGCCGTGGTCGGTGTACTCGTCCAGGCACAGGTCGGAGATCAGGACGGCGTCGGCCCCGAGCTCCTCGCGCAGCGCCCGCAGGCCGCGCTGGGCGATGCCGTCCTCCGCGTGGGACTGGGAGCCCTCCGCGTCCTTGTCGGCCGGGACGCCGAACAGGACGAACGCGAGAACGCCCAAACCCGCGATCTCGCGGGCCTCCTTCTTCAGCGACTCCAGGGTGTGCTGGGACTGGCCGGGCATCGAGGCGATCGGGGCGGCCTCGTCGATGCCTTCCTTCACGAACAGCGGCGCGACCAGGTGCCGCGGCGCGAGGTCGGTCTCGCGGACCAGCGCGCGCAGCGCCTCGGTCCGGCGGAGGCGTCGGGGGCGCTGCTGGGGGAAGGGCATCCTGTCTAGCCTCTCGATCGAAGGGCTCGTCGCAGGGCGGCCACCAGGCCGCCGAGCGTGTGCGGACGGGCCACCGCGTCGACCGTGAGCCCCAACCGGGCCGCGGCCTCGGCGGTCGAGGGCCCGATGCACACCACCTTCGGGCGACTCGCCGCGCGCTGAATTGTACCGGCCATCCGGACGTATCCCTCCACGGTCGACGCGCTGGTGAACGCGAGGGCGTCGATACGGCCGGCGTTCAGGAGCGCCCGGGCCTCGGGCGGCAGCGACCGCACCCGCAGCGTCCGGTAGGCCACGACCTGCCGGACCCGCCATCCCTTGTCCTCGAGGGCCTCCTGCAACCCGGGCGGGGCGATGTTCGTCCGCGCCAGCATCACCGACCCGCTCGCGCGGGGGAACGCGCGGGCGAGGGCCTCGGTGGTGAACTTCCCGGGCACCAGGTTGGCCACGATCCCCCGGGCTCGCAGGGCCCCCGCCGTGCCCGGGCCGACCGCCGCCACCTGCGCGCGGATGCCCCGGGCGTCGAACCCGAGCGCCGCGGCCCGGTCGAACCAGTGGCGTACGCCGTTGGGGCTGGTGAACACGAGCCACTCGAGCTCTCCGGCCGCCACGGCGAGCACCGCGCGATCCAGCGCCCCGGCCTGGACGACGGGCGCGGTCCGGATCGCGGGGGCCTCGACCGGGACGGCGCCCTCCTCCCGCAGCAGGGCGGAGAGCTCCCCGCCTGGTCGCGGGCCCGCGTGACCAGGATCGCGCGGCCGAACAACGGACGCGTGTCGAACCACGCGAGCTCGCGGCGCAGGGTCACGACGTCGCCGGCGATCAGGACCGCCGGATTGGACACCCTCGCCGTCCGGGCCTTCGCGGCGATCGTCTCCAGCGTCCCCGTTACCACGCGCTGGGTCGGAAACGTCCCACGCTCGACGATCGCGGCGGGGGTCGCCGCCGGCTTCCCTCCGCGCATCAGCTTCCGGGTCATCGCCTCCAGGTTCGCGATCCCCATGAGGACCACGACCGTGTCGGCGCCGGCGGCCTGCTCGACCGTGTCGGCGCCGCCCGGCCGCGGCGTGCCCGTGGCGAACGCGACCGAGGACGCGGCGCGCCGGTCGGTGACGGGGATGCCGGCGTAGGCCGCGGCGGCGACGGCGCTCGTCACGCCGGGGACGACCTCGAAGGGGACGCGGGCCCGGGCCAGCGCGGAGGCCTCCTCGCCCCCCCGGCCGAACACGAACGGGTCGCCGCCCTTGAGCCGCACCACCCGGCGGCCGGCGCGGGCCTGCTCGATCAGGACGGCGTTGATCTGGTCCTGGGTGAGCTGCTTGACGCCCGGCGCCTTGCCGGCGTCGACGCGCACCGCCTCGGGACGGACGGCGCGCAGCAGGTCGGCGTCGATCAGCCGGTCGTGGACGATCACGTCCGCCTCGAGCAGGCGCTCGAGGCCCCTCACCGTGATCAGGCCGGGGTCGCCGGGGCCGGCGCCGACGAGCGAGACGAACCCCTTCACTCCAGCTCCGCCAGGATCTCCCGGGCCCCGCCGGCGGTGAGCGTCTCGGCGGCCTCGGCCGCGGCCGCCTCGGGCGAGGGCGCCTCGACCTGCGCCCAGGCCAGCTTCGACCCGTCGGGGCTGATCACCACCGCGAGCAGGCGGAGCCCCTCGGTGCGGGCCTCGGCGTACGCCCCGAGCGGGAGCGCGCACCCGCCTCCCAGCAGCTCCACCAGCTGCCGCTCCGCCTCGAACGCGGTGTGGGACCGGCCGTGGTCGATGGCGGCGGCGGCCGCGTGGGCCTCGCTCTCCGCCACGGCCTGAACCGCGAGCGCGCCCTGGCCCGGCGCCGGGACCATGTCCTCCATCGGGAACGGGGTGGCGTGCTTCGGCCGGACGCCGAGCCGGTGGAGGCCGGCCGCCGCCAGGATCAGGCCCTCGAACTCGCCGTCGTCGAGCTTGCGGAGCCGGGTGTCGACGTTGCCGCGCACGCCCACGATCGTCACGCCCGGACGGGACCGCCGCAGCTGGGCCTCGCGCCGCAGGCTCGAGGTCGCGATGCGCGCGCCCGCGGCCGGCTCACCGGGCTCGCGGGTGACCAGCACGTCGAGCGGGTCGGCACGCTCGGGGACCGCGGCCACCACGACGCCGGGGGGATCGGCGCTCGGCAGGTCCTTCGCCGAGTGGACGGCCAGGTCGACCTCGCCGGCCTGGAGGGCCTTGACGATCTCCGCCACGAACAGGCCCTTCATGCCCGCGGGCGAGGACGACGGCGAGGCCCCGCGGTCGCCGGAGGTCACGATCGGGACCAGCTCGGACTCGAGGCCGGCGGCGGCCAGTCGCTCGGCGACCTCGCCGGCCTGGGCGAGGGCCAGCTTGGAGCCGCGGGTGCCGATCCGCAGGACCGCCACGCGGCTCAGTCGGCGGGCGGGCTCTGGTCGATCCCGAACAGCTCGGCGAGCAGGCGGGCGTGGGAGTCGCCACCGGCCGAGAGCGCCTTCACCCGAACCATCGGGTCGTGCAGCAGCTTCGCGACGATCGAGCGGGTGAGCGCCTCGACGGCCTCGCGCTCGGCCGGGTCCAGGCCGGACAGCTTCGCGGCCGCGCGGGCCAGCTCGCCGGCGCGAACCCGTTCGCCGCGGGCCTGGAGGGCCTCGAGCAGCGGGGCCAGCCGGGCCACCCGGCGGCGCTCGGCCAGGCGCTTGACCTCCTCGGAGATGAGGTCGCGGACCTTGGCGATCTCCTGCAGCTCGTCGTCGTCGACCACGCGCGCCCGCAGGGCGTCGATGTCGGCCACCGAGACGTTCGAGAGGTTGCCCGCGGCGGGAGCGACGTCACGTGGGACGGCGAGGTCGAGCAGGAACATCGGCCGGTCGTCTCGGCCGGCCATCGCGGCGCGGACGTCGGCCGCCTCCAGGACCACCTCGGGCGCGCCGGTGGAGGTGACCACCAGGTCGGCGCCGGCCAGCGCCTCGGCCAGATCGCGCAGCGCCCCGACCCGCGCGCCGTGACGGGCGGCGAGCCGCTCGGCCCGCTCGGGGGTCCGGTTCAGGACGTGGGCGTCGGCGACCCCGCGGGCCCGAAGGGCCTCCAGGGCCAGCCCGCCCATCTGCCCCGCCCCGACGACCACCGCGCGCTTGCCGCGCAGGCTCCCGATCGCGGCCTCGGCCAGGCGGAGCCCGGCGTCGACGAACGCGGCCGGGCTGGCGCCGATCTCGGTCTCGTCTCGGGCCCGGCGCCCGAAGCGAACGGACCGGCGGAAGAGGTCGGCCAGGACGGGACCGCCCCCGCCCTCGGCGTCGGCGCGGCGGATGGCGTGACGGACCTGGGACAGGATCTGGGGCTCGCCGATCACCATCGAGTCGATGCCGGCGGCCACGCCGAACAGGTGCTCGACGGCCTCGTCCTCGTAGTGCGCGTACAGGGGCTCGGCGAACTCGTCGGGGTCGAGTCCGCTCGACTCTGCCAGGAACGTCCGCAGGTCCTGGAACCCGGTGTGGTAGCCGGTCACCTCGGCGTAGACCTCGACCCGGTTGCAGGTGGACAGGACCACGGCCTCGCGGACGCCGGGCAGGTCGGCCAGGCGCCCGTACGCCTTGGGGAGGTCGTCGTCGCCGAGGGCGAGCCGCTCGAGCAGCTCGACCGACGCGCGCCGGTGGGAGACCCCTAGGGCAAGGACAGGCATTCGCGCGCCCGCGCCCGGGCCTCCTGGTCGCGCCCCTCGCGGAGCAAGTCGATCACGTCGGAGTCCACCAGCCGGTACCACGCCTCGGCGCGGACCTCGAAGGAGCGGCCGGTGGCGGCCACCTCGTCGCGGAGGCTGCCGGTGAGCTCGAGCAGCTTCGCCCACTCCTCGCCCCCGTACTGCTCCTTGAGCTTGTCGCGGATGCGCACGGCGAGCGTCGGCGCCTTGCCCTCGGTGGAGATGGCAACGATCAGGGGGCCGTTGCGGAACACGGCCGGCGCGATGAACGTGCAGTGCTCCACGTCGTCGACGGCGTTGATCGGCATGCCGTGGCGCTCGGCCTCGGCGAACACCTTGCCGTTCGTGTCGTGGGAGTCGGTCGCGGCGATGGCGATGAACGCGCCCTCCAGGTCGCCCTCGCGGTAGTCCCGGCCGACCCACTCGACGCGGCCCTCCTCGGCCAGGGCGGCGATGCGCTCGGTGACGGCGGGGGCGACCACGCGGATCTTCGCGTCGGCCGGCAGGAGCTTCTCGACCTTGTCCTCGGCGATCTTGCCGCCGCCGACGACGACGGCGAGGCGGCCGCCCATCTCGAGGATCACCGGGTAGGCGCCCATCAGCTCGTCCCGGCCTGGGCGAGGTCCGCCACCGCCTGGCCGCCGTGCACGGCCTGGAGCGCGGCCTTGCGCTGTTCGTAGAAGGCCAGGATCTGGAGCTCGATGGACAGGTCGACCTTGCGCAGGGAGACGGACTCGGGGACGGTGATGACCGCCGGCGCGAAGTTCAGGATCGAGCGGACGCCGGCCTCGGCCATCCGGTCGGCCACCTCCTGGGCCGCGGCGGCGGGCGTGCAGATCACCCCGATCGCGATGTCGTGGTCGCGGACCAGGTCGGCGAGCTCCTCCATGGGGCGCACCTCGACGCCGCCGACGACCTCACCGATCACCTTCGGGTCGGCGTCGACCAGCGCGGCCAGCTGGAACCCTCGTTCGGCGAACCCGCGGTAGCCGGCCAGGGCGTGGCCGAGGTTCCCCACGCCGGCCAGGAGCACGCCCCAGTGCTGGGTCAGGCCGAGCTCGCGGCGGATCTGGTGGATCAGGTAGGCGACGTCGTAGCCGACGCCGCGCGTGCCGTAGGTGCCCAGGTAGGAGAGGTCCTTGCGGACCTTCGCGGAGTTCACGCCGGCGGCCTCGGCCAGGCCCTCGGAGGACACCGTGGTCGTGCCGGCCTCGGCCATCTCCACGAGCGCCCGGAGGTAGACGGGCAGTCGCCCGACGGTCGCTTCAGGGATCGGGCGCTCCCTCATCGCGTGTGTCCCTGGGGAGGCACGCGGGCGATTCTAGTGCGCACGTGAACGCATTCACAAACGGACTTGGAGCGCGGGCGGATCACCCCACGGTGCGGTAGCGCAGGTACACCGTCCCGTTGCCGAAGCGCCGTTCGTCCACCAGCTCGAGGGGCACGCGGACGTCGTCGGGGAGGGCCCGGGTGCCGCCCCCCACCACGATCGGCGACAGGAACAGGTGCCACTCGTCGACCAGCCCGGCCCGCATCGCCTGCGCGGCGAGCTCGGGGCCGGCCACGGCGAGATCGCCTCCCGCGCTCGCCTTCATCTCCCGTACGGCCTCGGGGTCGAAGTCGCGCTCGATCCGGGTCCGGGCGCTGGAGGGAGCGTCGAGCGTCCGGGAGTAGACGACCTTGTCCGTGTCCTTCCAGATCGCCTGGTAGTCCCGGATGGGGGCCGGCTCGTCCCGGACGTCCATGGTCTCCCAGGCCACGAGCACCTCGTACATCCGGCGGCCGAGCAAGTACGTCTCGACGCCGCGCTGGAGGTCGTTGACGAAGGCGTGGACCGCCTCGTCCGGCTCGGCCCAGCCGAAGCGGCCGTCCCGGTCCGCAACGTAGCCGTCGAGCGACGCGAGCATCGAGTAGATGAGCTTGGGCATGCCTCGCTACCCCAGGGCCTCTCGGAGAGCGGACGGCTCGACCTCGTACTCGAAGGTCTCGACGCCGTCGATCTCGATCACGGGGACGCGGATCCCGTACGCCCGCTCCAGGTCGTCGTCACCGTCGATGAAGACCTCCTCGAGCTCGAATGGGGCCTCCGCGTGGGCGTCGAGGAGCACGACCCGGGCCCGGTCGCACAAGCCGCACCGCCGCCGGGAGTACATCCGCACGCTGGCCACGGCGAGACTGTAGCCGCGACCCCTGGTAGAAGTGCGACGTGGACCCCGCGCAGGATCGCCAGGACATCGAGCTCGTCCGCCGGCTGGGCGCGCGCGACACCGGCGCGTTCGAGACCCTGTACCGGCGGTACCAGGCGGCCTCGTACGGCCTGGCCCGGCGGATCACCGACTCGGACTCCCTGGCCCAGGAGGTGGTGGCCGAGTCGTTCATGGCCCTGTGGCGGGCCCCGGAGGCCTTCGACCCGGCCCGGGGCGCGTTCCGGACGTTCTTCCTCTCGCTCGTGCACCACCGGGCCGTGGACGCCGTCCGCCGCGAGGAGCGCCTGCGAAAGCGAGACGAACGCTCGCTGAACCTCGAGCCGCGCGTCGGCGAAGATGTAGCGGAGGGCGTCGTGGACGACGCCTGGCTCTCCGTTCGACGCAAGCAGGTTCGCGCGGCGCTGACGGAGCTTCCGGAGGATCAACGGACCGTGTTGGAACTGGCCTACTTCGGAGGGATGACCCAGGCCCGGGTCGCCGAGGCCCTCCGCATCCCTCTCGGCACGGTGAAGACCCGCACCATGGCCGCCCTGCGCAAGCTGCGCGTGGCCCTGCAGGGGGACGCGTGACGCCCCAGCACGACCGCATCGAGGAGCTCCTGGCGGGCTACGTCCTCGACGCCCTGGCCGGCGAGGACGCCCTCGAGGCCGAGGCCCTGCTGACCGAGCACGTCCCCACGTGCCTGATCTGTCGCGGGCTGCTCCAGGACTACCGCGAGGTGGTGGGCGACCTGGCGCTGGCCGCCGACCCCGTCCCCGCGCCGGACCTGCTGCTCGCCTCGCTGCGACGGGAGCTCTCCGAGACCGACGGGCTCGCCGCGCGCCGCCGCGGCCTGCCCTCGTGGATGGGGGCGGTGGCCGCGGTGGCGGTGCTCACCCTGGGCGGGTTCACCGCGTTCCTGTCCCAGCGGGTCAGCGACGTCGAGGGGTCTCGCGCCAACGCCGTCAACGCGATGCGGATCATGGCCGACCCCGCGGCGCACGTGGTGTCGATGCGGAAGGAGTCGGAGACCGCCGGACAGGCGACGGTGGTGTGGAAGCCGGGCGAGACCACGTGCTTCGTGATTGTCGACCGCATCCCCCGGCCCAGCCGCCGGCACGAGTACCAGATCTGGTTCACGGTGGACGGCGAGCCGGTGCTGCTGGCGTCGACCTTCCTGCACCGGGGAGCGACCAGCGTCGTCGCCATCGGGATCGACATGTCGCGCTACGACGGGGTGTGGATCGTCCAGCAGCGCGAGGGCGAGGAAGGACCTCCCTCCGCAGCGATCCTGACCGCCGAGGTCTAGAGCTTCAGCACGCCGGTCGTCACCAGGTAGGTCCCCGCCGCCACGACCGCGCCCGCGGACACGAGCGGGATCGCGGAGGCGACCCAGCGGAACCGGTCCCCGGCGAACGCGCGGACCCGGATCGCGGCGACACCGATGGCGGCCAGCGCCGCCGCCAGCCCCACGCTGAACGCCGCCACCAGCACCAGCCCGAACACCAGCCGGTCCAGCGCGATCGCGGCGGTCAGGACCAGGACCGCGGTCGGCGAGGGCAGCAGGCCGCCGGCCATGGCCAGCGCCCCCAGCCGCGCCGGGCCGAGCGGCTCGTCGTGCTCGTGGTCGTGGTCGTGGCCGTGGGACGCCTCGCGGGCTCGCGTGCGTGCCATGAGCATCGCGACCCCCAGAACGAGCACGACCGCACCGGCGATCACCGTGAGCCACGGGTAGACCGTCTCCGGCGCGAACGCGGCGGAGGCCGCGGCCGTGACGAACCCGAGGACCAGCACCGACGCCGTGTGCATCAGGGAGACCGCCACGCCCGAGCGGACGGCGTGGCGGACCCCGGCCGAGCTCCCGGCAAGGTACGCGGCGGTCACCGTCTTGCCGTGGCCGGGGAACAGCGCGTGGACGGCCCCGAACCCCATCGCCAGCAGGACGGCCACGAGCACGGTGAACGGCGAAAGATCCTCTCGAGCCACCAGCCCGGCGAACCCCTCGGTCGGCCCGGGCGACGGGACCGGCGCGGTGGGCGAAGCGGCATCGGGACACCTTTCCTCCGTCTCCGGCCCCAGCACGACCTCGGCCTCCCGGACGTTGGGCGGGTCGTCGATGCGGTCCTCGGGATACAGGAGCAGCGCGGCGCTCAGGCTGTCCTGGGGCACCGTCGAGCTGCCGATCGTGGCGCCGCAGTTCGCGAACGCGGTGACCTCGCGCCACCCCCGGCGCTTCGGGTCGTTGCGGTCGGCGAACTCCAGGCGGCGGACGCCCTCCAGGAGCCGGCCCTCGTACGAGACGTCCAGGCGCAGCAACGCCAGCCCGCCCTGGCCCTCCCCCAGCCCGCCGATCGCGGACACCATCTCCAGGTCCACCGGCGCGCCGTCGGCGGTGAGCTCCAGGTTCCGCAGGATCCGGTCCGCCTGGTCGACGGCGAAGGCGTCGGCCTCGTCGGGGGTCAGCTCGTCGTCGCCGTTGCGGTCGATCTTCACGCGCTGCTGGAACGTGGGGATCTCGGCCATGTCCACGACGTAGTCGAGGATCAGCTTGCCCGGATGGATCTCGAGCTCGGCGAAACGGTTGATCGTGAAGTTGCCGAGCGGGTGGGCGAGCGCCGCGGGGGCCGCCCCGAGGACGAGGGCGATCGTGAGGGCGGCGAGCCGCCTCAGGCGGCGGCCTCGGCGGGCCGGCGCGTGGCCCGCAGGAACCCCATGAACATGACCGTCACGCCCGCGGCCAGCCCCACCGAGAAGACCACGAAGTTGCCGAGGCCGGCCCCGACGCCGGAGGCGATGAACACGATCGTCGAGCCGGCGGCGATCAGCAGCGTCCCCAGGAACCGGTCCCGCATCTCGGCGCGGCCGCGGATCCGCATGGCCGACCACAGGGTGCCGCCGAGCAGGACGAAGTACGCCGGGTAGCCGTACCAGATCGAGAAAAGCCGGGCGGTGGACTCCTCGCCGAACACTTCCTTGCCCAGCGGGAGGTCCGAGGCGAGGTGCGACGCGTCGATGTCGGCGGTGCGAACGGTGGCGACCGCCACCGCCGTCCCCGCCAGCAGGAGCACCATCAGCAGGGTGTTCACCCAGCGCCTGGGGACGAGCAGGTACAGCTCCCCCATCGCCAGGAACGGGACGGTCAGCACCGCCCCGAGCAGCCAGTACGCGCGGAACTCGAGCTCGGACCAGCCGTCGAGCACCCCGAGGAACAGCGCGAGCGAGGCGCCGGCGAACAGCAGCATCGCCAGCGCCCACAGGGCGTGGAAGGGTCGGCGCGAGCGGACGTAGTCGCGGGCGAGCATGACGGTGAACACCGTCGCCACGAGCGTCGCCGCCGACGGAAAGACGATCACGGGGCCGGGGCCTCCTCGGCCCGGACCTCGGCCCCGCCGAGCATCTCCTCCCCGCGGAGCGCGCGGCGGAGCACCTTGCCCGTGACGAGCTTCGGGAGCTCGTCCACGAACTCGATCTGCCGCGGCCACTTGAACCGAGCCAGCGTGCCGTGGAGGTGGTCGTTGAGCTCGTCCTCGGAGATCGACTGCCCGGGGGCCACCACCACCAGCGCCTTCACGGCCTCGCCGGTGCGCTCGTCCGGCACGCCGACGACGGCCGCCTCGGCGATGCGGGGGTGCGACGCGATCGCGTCCTCGACCTCCTTCGGGAAGACGTTGAAGCCCGACACGATGATCAGGTCCTTCTTTCGATCGACGATGAACAGGTAGCCGTCGTCGTCACGGTAGGCGACGTCGCCAGTGTGGAACCAGCCGTCACGGATCACGGCCTCGGTCTCCTCGGGACGGTTCCAGTACCCCGCGAACAGGTTCGGCCCCCGGACCAGGATCTCGCCGGGGTCGTCCTCCAGGACGTCCTCGTCGTGCTCGTCGACGATGCGCAGCTCGACCCCGGGAAGCGCGAGCCCGATCGAGTTCGGCTTCGCCACCTGGCCGAGGGCGTTGGAGGTCACGGCCGGCGCGGTCTCGGTCAGGCCGTAGCCCTCCCAGATCGTGGGCCCGAACCGCTCGCGGAACGCCTCGAGGACCTCGCCCGGCAGCGGGGCCGCCCCCGAGACGGCGATCCGGACCGAGGACAGGTCGTACTCGCCACCCGGCAGCCCGAGCCAGGCCACGAACATGGGCGGCGCGCCGAACAGGACGGTGGCGCCGTGACGGGCGATCAGGTCGGTGGTCTCCGCCGGGTCGAACCGCTCGACGAGGATCGCGGTGGCGCCCACCTTCATGGTGAGCCCCAGGATCACGTTCAGCGCGTAGATGTGGAACAGGGGAAGGACGAGCAGCACCACGTCCTGCTCGGCCTCGGCGAGCAGCGTCACGCCCTCCATCTGCTCGAGGTTCGCCAGCAGGTTGGCGTGGGTGAGCATCGCCCCCTTCGGGCTCGACGTCGTGCCGGAGGTGTAGGCGATGACCGCGAGGTCGTCGGGGGACGTCTCGACCTGCGGCGGCTCGCCGGCGCGCTCCAGGACCGACTCGAAGGCCTCGGTCCCCGCCGGCGCGGGGGGCCCGCCCACGACCAGGACGTGCTCGAGCGAGGCCAGCCGGTCGCGGACGGCCAGGACCGTGGGGAGCGTGCCGATCTCGCAGACGATCACCCGCGCGCCCGAGTCGGCCAGGATGTAGCCGATCTCCTCGGGGGTGAGCATCACGTTCAGCGGCGAGACCACCCCGCCGGCGCGCAGCGTCCCGTAGAAGGCGTAGACGAACTCGGGGATGTTGCCCAGCAGCAGCGCGACGCGGTCGCCCCTGGACACCCCCAGCCCGGCGAGCGCCGCCGCGGCGCGGCCCACGCGGAACTCGACGTCGGCGTAGTCGATGGGGCGGTCGCGGAAGATCAGCGCGGGCTTGTCGGGAAGGCGGGCCGCCGTCCCGGCCAGGAGGTCGGAGACGTTGCGGGGCGCGTCCGTCATGGGCGGAGGGACCGAGGCATGTTCGGGACCGAGTCTAGCCGGGGATCACGACGTGGTCGTGGAGGACGGCCTCGGCCGGCGTCATCCCGCCCCACTCGGCGTGGACCCGTCCGTCCGAGATGAGCTCGGCGACCTCCTCGTAGCCGCCGGCGCGGCGCTCCAGGAGCGTCAGCTGGCAGGACGACACCTCGCTGTTGTGGCAGTAGCGGGCGGTCCCGTCGGGGTCGGTGTACCGGGCCCGGACCATCCGCTCGGGCACGACCCGGACCGAGCCCACCAGCCGGTGACGCTTGCCGCTCAGGGCGATCCGCCAGACCCCGAGCGACCAGTCCTTGCGGCGGGACACGCCGCGGAAGCGGAGCCACTCGCCGTTCCGGCGAAGCCCGACGAAGCTCGTGTGCGGCGTCAGCAGCGGGCCCCGGCGGCCCTGGGCCACCAGCCCGACCAGGACGGTCCGCGGGTCGCCGTCGAAGTCGTTGCACTGTGCCCACGCCCACCGCTCGGCGTGGCGCGACCCGTACACGTGGCCCTGCTGCCCGGGAACGGCGTCGAGCGGGATCGTCTCGCCGTCGACCTCGATGGTCCCGGTGAACCGCGTGTCGGGGTTCGGACTGTACGGCTTGCTGGGCGCGAGCGAACCCCGGTACAGCGCGTCGGGGAGCATCCGGTACGTCGGTCCCCCGGCCTCGAAGTCCAGATCCCACTTGGCGGAGTGCCCGTCGCCTTCGAGCGCCCCGCTCAGCCGTCCCGAGCGGAGGAGCGTCTCGCCGATGCGGACCTCGAACGCCGAGGGCTCCGAGGCCCACTCCCGGATCGGGTATCCGCGGTTGAGCCCGAAGGTCCGCTCGGGCCGGTCGTGGTCGAAGCGCGCGAACCACACGCGCGCCTCGGGCTCACCTCCCCCGGACGGCGCGTGCAGCGTTGAGCGGATCCAGTAGCCGGTGCGCGTGGCGGGGTCGGTGAACGTCAGGTACCAGGCCTCGTAGTGGCCACCGCGACCGTTCCACGCCGGGAGGTTGTCCTGCTCGCTCAACAGATGGGCAGGATGCCACAGTCCCGGGTGGGCGACGGCGAGACCGTCGGGTCCGTCGTCGGCGGCGTGCTCGGCCCCGGCCCGCCGGAGGGCGTCTCGGTCGGCGAGGAGGACGGCCCCGGGACGGGCGCGACCTCGGCGCCCTCCAGGTCCGTCTCCGGCGTCGGGACCCGAGACATGAACCGGTTCCAGATCTCGGCGGGGAACGAGCCCCCCGAGACCGAGATGCCGTGGACGCTGTCCATCGGCCGGATCTGGCCGTCCACCGGCGTGTAGCCCATCCACACGCACGCCGCGACCTCGGAGGTGTAGCCGCAGAACCACGCGTCGCGGTTGCTGTTCGTCGTGCCGGTCTTGCCCGCGGCGGCGTAGCCGTCGAGACGGGCACGGGTCCCGGTCCCGTAGGCCACGACGTCCTGGAGGATCTCGGTCACCCGGCCGGCGAGGTTCTCGCCGATGACGCGGTTGCCGTTCGACTCGATGCGCTCGATGTCCTCGCCGTCGCCGTCCACCGCCTCCTGGATCGCGCTCGGGATCCGACGGATCCCCCGGGCGGCGAACGTCGCGTACGCGGTGGTCATCTCCAGCGGCGAGACCGGCGCGGTCCCGAGGGTGAGGGTCAGGTCCTCGTTGAGCGGGCTCTGGATGCCCAGGGCGTGGGCCATGTCGGCCACGTCCACGGCGCCGGTGTCCTCGATGATCTGGGCGTAGGCGGTGTTGATCGAGCTGATCGTGGCCGTCCGGACGCTCACCGTCCCGTACGAGCTCCCGTCGTAGTTGGTCGGGCTCCAGTCCCCGATGGTGATCGTGGAGGGCGCGCTGTAGTAGTCGTACTCGTTGATCCCCTCGTCCAGCGCGGCGGCCAGGACGAACGGCTTGAACGCCGAGCCGGCCTGACGGTCGGCCCGCGCGGCCAGGTTGTAGTACTGCGGCCCGCGCTGGGCCATGGCCAGGATGCCGCCGGTCCGGACGTCGATGGCCACCAGCGCCGCGGCCGGGTCGTCCTCCTCCGTGAGGGTCTCGTCGATGGCCGCCTGGGCGGCGCGCTGCAGGTCCAGGTCGAGGGTGGTCGTGATCCGGGCACCGGACTTGTCGAGCGCGTCCTGGCCGTGCTCGGCGACGAGCGCCTCCTTGACGAACTGCACGAAGATCGGGGCCTTCGACGGCGGGGGTTTCGGCTGGACCAGCCGGATCTCCTCGGCCCGCGCCGCGCTCGCCTGGTCGCCGGTGATGAAGTCGTTGACCACCATCCGCTGCAGGACGCGGTCCCGCCGCACTCGGGCGGCCTCGAGGTCCTCGCGGGGGTTGTACCGCGCCGGGGCGGGGGCGATGCTCGCCAGCAGGGCGGCCTCGGCCACCGTCACGTCCCGGATGGACTTCCCGAAGTAGCGGCGGGCCGCCGCCTCGACGCCGTAGGCCTGCTCGCCCAGGTAGATGACGTTCAGGTACTGCTCCAGGATCTCGTCCTTCGTGTACTTCCGCTCCAGGCGCAGGGAGAGCGCGGCCTCGCGGATCTTTCGCCACAGGGTGCGCTCGTTGCCGACGTAGTACTCCTTCACGAGCTGTTGGGTGAGTGTGCTCCCGCCCTGGATCGGCTTGCCGCGGAGGTCGTTCCAGGCGGCGCGCAGGATCGCGAGGAAGTCGACGCCGCCGTGGTGGTAGAAGCGGGCGTCCTCGGAGGCGATGACCGCGTCGCGGACCCGCTGGGGGATCTTCTCCAGCGGCAGGACGATTCGGTCCTCGTCGGGCCGGATCCGAGCGATCACGTTGTGGTCCCGGTCGTAGACGAACACGGTCTGCAGCGGCGCCGGCGGGTCGAACGGCAGGGGGGCGTAGAGGAACACCAGCGTGGAGACGATCAGGGCGAGCACGGTCACCAGCGCGATCCGCTTGATCCACCAGCCCTTGCCTCGGCTCCAGATCGAGGGACGACGCTCGCGGTCGCCCACCCAGCTGGTCGTGATCTCGCGGAACTCGCCGGTCTCGATGAGCTTCTCGAAGTCGCGCCGGACGCGTCGCTCCTCGCGGATCCGGTCGAGCGCCTTACGCGGGCCGTTCACGCAGAAGCCTCCATACGGGGCGCCACCGTTCCCGGGCCGTTCCCGACCCCGGCCCTAGAATAGATTCGTCCGACCAGAGAGGCCCACAACACGTGAGCACCGGTCCAAAGCTTCAGTTCAGCACGGCCCCCTTCTTCCGCCACCCCCTGCGTGACGCGTTCCGTCACATCTCGGCGGCGGGGTACTCGTCCGTGGAGATCATGGTCACGGCCGATCCCGCGACCCAGGAGCCGCACCTGCTGCGCGGGCTCGCGGAGGACCACGGCCTGACGATCGAGACGATCCACGCGCCGATGTTGTTGTTCACACGCCGGGTGTGGAGCACCGACCCGATCGCCAAGATCTACCGCTCGGTCCAGGTAGCGCAGGAGGTGGGGGCCTCGACGGTCGTGGCTCACCCGCCCTACAAGTGGCAGGTCCGCTACCGCCGCTGGATCGAGAACAGCCTGACCGAGCTGTCGGCACGCAGCGGCGTGACGATCGCGGTGGAGAACATGTTCCCGGTGAAGGTTCGCGGCGAGCGCGGGCTGTCGTTCCATGCAGGTCAGGAGTTCGATGACCTGGACCGGTACCCCTATCTGGTCCTGGACACCAGTCACGCCGCCGTCTCGAGGATCGACATCCTCGATGCGTACGAGCGCTACCGGGACAAGCTCGTGCACGTTCATGTCTCCAACAACGCCGGAAAGGGATGGGACAGCCATCTGCCGGTATACGACGGCATCCTTCCCATGGACGCCTTCCTTGAAAAGCTTGCCGCCGAGCGGTTCTCCGGGGCGGTCTCGATCGAGCTCGACCTGCGGTCGTGGTTGAAGGACGAGGACGCGCTGGTCGAGACGATGGTGAAGAACCGGGATTTCTGCGAGACGCGGCTCGGCGTCGTCACCACCTGAGCCCGTGGCCCTGCCCATGCGGCGGTTCACGCTGATCACGATCATCGCGCTGTTCGCCGCGTTGACGGCCGCGACGATCTACCAGGTGGTGCTGGTGAAGGACAAGCCCCGCGAGTTCCCCGGGCCGGGGCTGACGGGCGACGACCGGATCATCCTGCGCGACCTGACGGGGCTCTCACGGGGCGAGGCCATCGCGACGCTGGAGGGTGTGGGCTTGCGGTATCGCGTGACGCCCGCGGGAGAGGCGCCGCTGGACGACCGGGTGGCGGCGCAAGCGCCCTCGCCGGGGACCCTCCTGGACGAAGGGGCCGAGGTCGTCATCGAGGTCCGGTGCCGGCCGAAGCCGTGTCCTGCGCCTGGGGACGGCGAGGAGATCGTCGACCCCTGCAGCTGCGCGACGGCCTGACGCGTCAGGGGCACGGCACCCAGACGGGCGAGGGGATGTCCGGGGTAGGGAGATCAACATCGAAGGTACGCGGCGCGAAGCCGTCGAGAACTGCTTCGTATGCGTCGATCTCGTCCGGATCCGCCGTGACCTCAAAGACGAGCCAGCTGGCCTCGGACTCATAGGCTCCACGCGCGACTACGACCCGTCCAACCCTTCTCGGCGCGGTGTAGTCAGCCACCACAACCTCGGTATCAAGCCAGGTTCCAGAGCGGACATTCGCCAGTGACCACTGCTGAGGACCGGACAGGGCTTCCATGAATTCTCGAGGAGTCTTCGCGGAGGGAAAGAGACTCAAGGTGTGCGGAGAAACCGCCACAATCACTGAGGGGCCTCCAGGCGGGTCCGCCTCAGGAGCAAAGAGGACGTCTGCGCTCCCAGCATCGGTCGCACGATAGGACCAATCCTCAGGACAGCCAGAACCGAGGACATCGCCCCAACTCGTTACGGTTGACGCGCTTGCCAGCCCCAGCCGGCCCTGTTCGCCATTCGACGCGCACCTGGACATAGCGATAAGAGAAGTTGCCAGTAGCACGCTGAGGTGCCGCGAGCTTCGGTCATGAACTCTCATGCGATGCAGGACCGAGGCACTCCATGCGCGCCTCGGCCCTGCGATGCCGGCCAACGAGCTACCGGCGCCTGAAGGCCGCGCGTATCCGCTCGAACAGCGTGGGCGCCAACACGAACAGCATGTAGCCGGTGCCGCCGGTGTTCCCGGTTCCGCCACCGCTTGAGCCGCCGCCGGAATCACGCATGAATGCGAAGTAGACGATCCCGTAGATGACCGCCGCGGCGATGAGGTAGACCCAGATCCAGTTCGTCCACGAGCGGCCGTAGCCCTCGGTGCTCGGATTCTGCTGAGCCATGAGGAATCTCCGTCCGTCGGAGGACGCCACAGGGGTATGTACCCATCGACGCGGATCCGGTCACATCGTGTGTGACGAGGCCGAGGGGGGGCGAGGCCCCTCGAACGCCCACTCACGGAATATCGCACTTCCGCTATGGCGCCGAAAAAGGGCCGCTCAGAAGGTCCGAGCGCCCCGGAGTGGACCTCGAGGGCCGGCGAACGGCTCCGCGTTCGCGTACATGTTTCTCGAGCCGCCAGAGCCTTCCGGAAAGGGTCCTGAAATCTCGGACGGCGCCCGCGCCATCGGCAGATATAGCGGCCTTGCGATATTCCGTGAGTGGGCTCTCGGAGGCTGCCGGCGCCGATCCCGCCGTTGGCCCCTAGAAAAACGTGGAGCGGCGGGCCATCAGGTTCTTGTACAAGGTCTGCTGGATGACGTCGCGTACCTGGTCGGTGAGGTTGAAGACCAGCATCGAGTCCTGCCAGGCGTCGTCGGGGTAGTCCTCGGTGGGGATCGGGTCGCCGAACTCGACGATCCACTTCGACGGCAGCGGGATCAGGCCGAGCGGGCCCAGCAGCGGGAACGTCGGCGTGATCGGGAAGTACGGGAACCCGCCGGCCCTCGCCAGGGCGCGGAAGTTGTAGATCATCGGGTGGATCTCCTCGGAGCCGACGATCGAGACCGGGACGATCGGGGTCTTCGTTCGCAGCGCCGTCTCGATGAACCCGCCGCGGCCGAACCGCTGCAGCCGATACCGGTCCTTGAAGGCCTTGCCCACGCCCTTGTAGCCCTCGGGGAACACGCCGAGGAGCTCGCCCGAGGCCAGCAGCCGGTACGTGTCCGCCGACGTGGCGAGTGTGTTGCCCGACTTCCGGGCCAGCGGGCCGACGAACGGCATCTTGAACGCGAGGTCCGCGGCCAGCAGCCGCACGTGCCGGTGCGCGGGGTGGACGTCGAGGATCCCGAACTTCATGACGATGGCGTCCCACGGGACCGTGCCGGCGTGGTTGGAGACCAACAGCGCCGAGCCCTCGTCCGGGACGTTGTCCATCCCGACCCAATCCACGCGCCACCACTTCTCGTAGAGCGGCCGGGCGATCGGCATGAGGATCTTCTCGGTGAGCTCGGGGTCGAAGCCGAACTCGTCCACCTCGTA
Organism: uncultured Actinomycetes bacterium; assembly: GCA_963742735.1. Taxonomy (GTDB): domain Bacteria; phylum Actinomycetota; class UBA4738; order UBA4738; family JBBDTT01; genus JBBDTT01. The sequence goes on along the minus strand of CAVUMN010000004.1, from coordinate 1,152,816 downwards.
CTGGCCGTTGGATCGCCGGCGGATCAGCTCGAGGGCCTCGCGGAACGTATCGGAGTCGAAGAGTCCGCCGGATCGCTCCTCCAGCCCGACCGCGGCCCGCTCGACCGCTTCCTTCTGGTGGACCCGGCAGAAGCCGGTGGCGTCGATGGCTCGGTTGCGGCACCGCTTGCCCGCGGCCGTGGTCGCCTGGCAGCGGTCCTCCCCACGCGCGGTGGGCAGCGAGATGACCTGAGCCATGTCCGCCTCTCCCCTCACGTCCGCGTCTTCTGGAAGCGCTCCTGGCCCTTGCGGCGCAGGAAGGAGTTGACCTCGCGCTCCCACTCGTTGAGCTTGTTCGGGTCGAGCACCCGGCTGATCCGCTTGCCCCGCGCGTAGTCCAGCAGCGCGCCCTTCGAGGTGAACTCCGGCTCGAAGGCGAACTCGCGCTTCAGGCGCTCGTTGTCGGCCACGCGCCCGAACAGCATGAACTGCAGCTGGTCGGTCGCGAAGTCCACCAGCCCGAACCGGCGGACCAGGCTCGCCACGGGCGACACCAGGGGCAGGATCAGCGGGATCCGCGGCCGCCCCATCAGCCGCAGGGCCTGGGAGAGCAGCACGATCCCGTCGCCGGAGACGTTGAAGATCCCGGGGTGGTCCTCGCGCGTGGCGCGGCGCATGACCTCGATGGCGTCCTGCTCGTGCAGGAACTGCAGGCGCGGGTCGTAGCCCAGGGCCGTCGGGACGATCGGCAGGGCGAAGTACCGGGTGAGCGGCGTCTCGATCTCCGGGCCCATGAAGTTCGCGAAGCGCAGGATGGTGACCTCGACGTCGGGGCGGCGGCGGCCGAAGTCGCGCGCGTACTGCTCGACCTCGGCGGCGTCCTTCGCGTAACCGGTCTTCGCCGCGGACCGGGCGGCCATCTCCTCGGTGAACAGCGCGGGGTCCCGGGCGCCGGCGCCGTAGATCGCGGTGCTCGACTTCATGACGAGCTTGCGGATCGACGGCGCCTTCTGGCACGCCGCGAACAGCTGCATGGTGCCGATGACGTTGATCTCCTTCATCGCCATCCGCCCGCCGGCGCGCAGCGGCGTGGCGACGATGTTCAGGTGGACGACGGTGTCGACCTCGGTGGTCTGCAGGACCTTGACCACGAGCGGGTTGCGGATGTCGGCGCGGACGTACTCGGTGCGCTCCAGGTCGACCGAGGGCTCGTCCAGGTCGACCCCGACGATGTACTCCACGTCGGGGTCGCGCTCCAGCGCCTGCGCCAGGCGGCCGCCCAGATAGCGCGAGATGCCGGTGATCAGGACCCGCTGTCCCATGCCAAAGCTCCTGCGACTCGGTGGGGAACGGCTTTCAGCTTACCCCGATGCCCCGGCGGACTATTCCGCGGACAGGACGACGCGCTCGCCCGGCTCGACGCCGAGGGCCTCGGCCGCGCTCCCCCCGTTCAGGACGACGGCCACCCATCCCAGGGAGTCGATCAGGACGCCGAGCTCGCCCTGGCGCAGGTCGGAGAACGTGCGCACGCGGCGGGCCATGAACGAGGTCTCGTTGCCGTGGCCGGAGAGCTCGCCGGCGTCGGCCAAGCCGGCCGCGGTCATGTCCTCGTCGCGCGCGGCCAGCTCGATGTTCCCGTAGCGGTCGATGCCGAGCACCCCGGCGTGCAGGGCGCCCTCCTTGACCTCGGCCGCGGGGACGGCCAGGGTCACCAGCTCCTCGATCGGATACGGCTCGCCGAGCTTCTGGATGTCCAGGCCCTCGGCGACGTGCGCGGCGGCCGGGGCGAACACGTCGCGGCCGTGGAAGGTGTCGGAGACCCGGGGCAGGCGATAGTCCTCGGCGGTGAGGTGGACGGCCGACGTCGCGCCCCCCAGCTCGGCCCACGCCAGCGAGAGCAGCCCGTTGTCGGGGCCGATCAGGACCGGGCCGGCGCCGGTCTGCACGGCGAGCCCTCGGCGCGCGCTCCCCACGCCGGGATCCACGATCGCCAGGTACACGCTGTCGTCCGGGAAGAACTGCACGTTCTGGGCCAGGACCACCGCCCCGCGCAGCACGTCCTGCGAGGGCACCCCGTGGGTGAGGTTCAGGACGCGAACGTCGGGGGCGATCCCGGCGATGACCCCGTGGCAGACCCCGACGAACTCGTCATCGAGGCCGTAGTCGGAGAGGAAGACGATCGGACGCGCCACGGCCGGGATCGTAGTTGGAACCCGCCCGGCGCGCGCGTTGTAGAGGGGGCATGCGGCGAGCATCGATCGTGCTGATGGGGACCCTCCTGGCCGTGGGATTCCTCGCGGGCCCGGCTCAGGCGAAGGTCGTGGTCGAGGACGTCGCGATCGACGGTCCCGGCCTGACCGAACCGATCCAGCTGACCATGGACGACGGCTGGACGTTCCTGATGAGCACGGGACGGGCCCCCGCGGCGATCACGCCGGAGGGCGAGCTCGGCCCACAGTTCGAGGTGACCTTCAGGACGCAGAGCAACGACGTCCGCGACTGGCGCCTGGAGTTCTATCCGTACGCCGAGCAGGGAGCACTCCTGCGGATCGGCCACGCCAAGCTTCTGCGGTGGATGATCGAGTGGGAGGAGCGCCCCGACCACACCGGGTGGGTGCAGCTCACCCGCACGCAGATGATGGTGGCCCAGGAGAACGGCCTTCCGGAGTCGCTTCCGGAGGCGTCTTCCGCCGCTGCGCCGGCGCTGCCTGAATCCGAGCGCGCGGCAACGCCCGTGTCCGATCAGGAGGCGCCGATCGCGCCGATCGCGGGGGTCTCGATGGTGGTGGTCGCGGGGATGCTCGCGCTGCGGCGGGCTACTTCCCGGCGGCGCGGCGCTGCCAGCGGGTCTTCTTGAGAAGCTTCTTGTGCTTCTTCTTCCGCATCTTCTTGCGCCGCTTCTTGATCACTGAGGCCAAACTGCGTTCCTTCCTATTCAGTGCCGAACAGACCTCCCAGGTCGACCCGCTTCAGGCGGAAATCCTCGTCCAGGCGGAGGGAGCCCAACTTTAGTGCTTTCGGCGCCTCGGCGGCCGGGGACACCAGGCGCAGCACGTCCTCGCCGGCCGAGTGCTCCAGGTAGCCGATGCCCACGCACGCGCCCTTGCCGTCGGCCATCCCCACGAGCAGATGGTCCAGGTCGTGCAGGTCGAACAGGTCCGGCAGCGTCGGCATGAACACGGTCGGGCGCACGCGCCACCGCTGGAGGGGCTCGGCGAAGTAGCGGCGCATCGAGTCCTCGCGGTTCTCGGCGCGCTGGTCGACCGACGTCGGCACGACGTCGGCGTGCACCGGCAGGGAGATGATCTCGGCGGCGAAGAAGCGCTGGACGATGCCGAACAGCGGCTGGAGCTCCTCGCCGCGCTCGAGCCCGATCACGATGTCGGGCCGGGTCAGCTCGAGCTTGTGGTACTTGAGGACCTGGCCGTACATGCCGGAGACGAGCCCGCTCGTGTCCAGGATGATCAGGTCGGCGCCGAGCTCTTTCGCCTGGCGGAGCAGGCTCGCCGTCCCCGAGACGAGCGAGAGCAGGTGGCCCTGCGGGGTGACCGAGCCGACGAAGTACATGACGTCGGCCTCGAACATTCGGTCCCACTGGAAGTCGACCGGCTCGCGGCACAGCTTCAGCCCGATCGTCGACGGCGGGCCGACCGTGGACTGCGAGATGTCGGAGTCGATGAACGCGACGGTCCTGCCGTGGGTGATGGCGACGCGGCCGATCAGGCGGCCGAGCGTGGTCTTGCCGGAGTCGAGGCCGCCGAGCAACGCGACCACGCCCTCGCGGGCGGCGACGCTGCGGACGACCTCCTCGTGCCTGTCCACCCGGGTCCTCCGGCTCTCCCCGGAGGCCCGCTCGGACCGTGAACGCGTGAGTCGAAGAACGTGGGTTGGCTAGCCGGCCTCGGTGTAGCGCGAGTCCAGGTAGCGGTGCACGTCCCCCTCTCGTATGCGATAGCCCCGGCCGATACGAACGGCCGGCAGGTCGCCCTGTTTGATCAGTCGATAGACGGTCATCTTCGAGACGCGCATGAGATCGGCGACCTCGGTCACGGTGACGAATCGAGCCTCAGAGAACGATTGGTTGGCCACTTCGAAGCGAGTGTAGCCGGAACGTGGTTTCGCGGGATAGGCGCCGGGTGGGCGGGACCCTCCGAACGCCAACTCGCGGAATATCACACGGCCGCTATATCCGGCCTGTCGGCCGGTCCGCGTCGCGAGACACCGCCTGCACGCCCGGCTCGGGTTCGCTCAGGCCCGCCCAAGCCCTCTCCGTGCACCGAGCCCCGAACCGCCGGATATAGCCCAGCCGCGATATTTCGTGAGTGGGCATGCGGAGCTTGCCCCACGAACGACGCGGCGCGGATTACGGCGGGGGCGGCATCCCCGAAGACGGGAGGCCCATCGGTGGCGGCGTCGGCGGGTTCAGCATCGCGGCCTTCACCTTGGGACGGATCACCAGGAGGTAGATCAGCGATCCGGCGATCGGGACGAAGATCGCCACGAGGATCCACACGATCTTGCTCTGGTCGGCGTCGCGCCACGCGCTGTCGGGCTTGATCGCCGCGTCGATGACCGCCCAGATGATGAACACCAGGTTCACCAGCGAGAAGATCATCACGCCGATGAAGAACCCCTCGAACCCCGGCGGGTACGGGTTGAAGTCCTCGAACGGGCTGGGATTCAAGCCCTGGGCGATCACCTCATCAGGCTACGCCGCGGAGCTCAGCTGGAGAAGCGGCTGATGATGGCCTGGTAGCAGGGCCAGTAGGACTCCGGCGTCACGTTGTCGTCCATGATCACGACGACCTTCGTGCGGCCCTCGTGCTTCGCGACTACCAGCGCCGGGTCGTTCACGTCGGTCACGCACACGGTCTCGACGCCGGCCTCGATGGCGGCGCCGGCGAAGCCGTGGTCGGCCAGGACCAGGTCGGGCGTGGCCTCCTCGAGCATCCGCTGCATCGGGTCGGGGCTGTGCGTGTGGTAGCTCGAGGCGCGGTCGGTGAGCACGCCGACGCCGTGGAGGTAGCGGATCGCGCGGTTCCGGCCGAGCTCGCGCCACCGGACGCCCTCGATCGGACGCAGCAGCTTCGCGCCGCGCTTCACCAGCTCGCGGGCGACCTCCATGTAGAGCAGGACCATCCCGACCGGGTGGCCGGTGGCGATCAGGACCTCCTCGCCGCGCTCGGCGGCCAGGGCGAGCCGGTCCCCCATCGCCTCGAGACTCTCGAGGATCGTCTCGGGGTCGACGACGGTCGGGCCATCCCACGAGTCGGCCTCGGTGAGGAAGTTGATCGACCGATCGATCAGCTCCATGACCTCGAGCGCGTCGTACTTGGTGGTCCCGGAGAGGCCGAAGGTCACGTCGGGATCGCCCATGACCATGCGCTGGACCTTGCTCCACACGTTGGTCCGGTCGTGGGAGACGTCGCCGGCCATGCCCTCGGCGAGGAGCGCGTCGAGCAGCTCCTGGCGGCTGTAGGTCCCGCGCGTCCATCGGTCCTCATGTGCTTTGCTACCGGCCATCGCCTCGATCCTACCGGGAGGACTTCAATGCTCGATCTGTCGCTGGAAGGCAAGGTCGCCATCATCACCGGCGGCAGCAAGGGGATCGGCAAGGGCATCGCCCTGCGCTTCGCCGAGCACGGCGCGGACCTCGCCCTGGCGGCGCGCGGCGAGGAGGACCTGAACCTGGTGGCCAAGGAGGTCGAAGCGCTCGGCCGGCGCGCTCTGCCGGTGGTCACCGACGTCCAGGACCAGGAACAGGTGCAGGCCCTGATCGACCGCACGGTGGCCGAGCTCGGGGGGATCGACATCCTGGTCAACAACGCGGGCGCGGCGCCGTTCTTCGCGACGATCGAGACCCTCAAGCCGTCCGGGTTCGAGAAGTACTTCCGAACGAACTTCCACTCGGCGTTCTACGCGACCCAGGCCGCGGCCCCCCACCTGCAGGCGAAGGGATCCAAGGCCTCGGTGATCAACGTCGCGAGCGTCGCCGGCTTCATCGCGGACCCTGGCCTCTCGTACTACGGCGCGGCGAAGGCGGCGCTCGTCAGCCTGACGCGTACCAACGCCCTGGAGTGGGCGGCCCACGGCGTGCGGGTGAACGCGATCGCGCCGGGATGGGTGGAGTCGGAGATGAACGCGGTGGCGCGCCAGGACCCCGCGTGGACGAAGAACGTGACGAACATGATCCCCCTCGGCCGTTGGGGCACCGTCGAGGACATCGCGAACCTCGCGCTGTTCCTCGCCTCGGACGCCGCCTCGTTCATGACCGGCTCGGTGGTCGTGGCCGACGGGGGTCAGACGCTGATGGCCCTGCACGGAGGGCACTGAGCTGGAGCTCCGGGGCGCGGTCGCGGTCGTCACCGGCGCGTCCAGCGGCATCGGGTGGGCGACGGCGTGGGGCCTGGCCCGGAAGGGCGCGATCGTCGTCCCGACGGCGCGGCGCATGGAGCGGCTGGAGAAGCTCGCCGCGGCCATCCGCGAGCGGGGCGGCGAGGCGTTCCCGGTGGAGTGCGACGTGGCCGAGCCCGCGTCGGTGGCGCGGCTGAAGGACGTGGTCATCGGCCGCTACGGCCGATGCGACGTGCTGGTGAACAACGCCGGCATCCCCGGCGGGGGGCCGTTCGCGGAGCTGCCGCTCGACCGCGTGGAGAAAGTCGTGCGGACGAACTTCATGGGCGTCCTGTACGGGACGAAGGCGTTCCTGCCGTCGATGCTGTCGCAGGGATCGGGGCACGTGGTGAACGTCGCGTCGCTCGCCGGGCGGTACGCGATCCCCGGCTCGAGCGTGTACAGCGCGACGAAGCACGCGGTCGTCGCCTTCAGCGAGTCGCTGCACTACGAGACGGTGCAGCGGGGGGTGCTGGTGACGACGGTGAACCCGGGGCTGGTGGCGACGGAGCTGTTCCCCCATCGGTCGGCGCGGGGGTGGCGGGCGCGCGCGGTGATGAGACCGGAGCGGATCGGCGAGGTCATCGTGCGGGTGGTCGAGCGTGGGATCGCGCCGGAGGTCTCGGTGCCGCGCTCGCTCGGTGCGCTGCAGTTCGTCCGGGTGCTGTTCCCGCCGCTGTACCGGCTCGGCATGCGCCGCGTCACCGGCGGATCGATGAAGCCGACCCGGGCTCCGGAGAGCGACTGAGTGGCCTCGGTCATCGAGGCGCGCGGTCTGCGCAAGCGATACCGGCGGTTCCGCAAGCCGCCGACCACGGCCGTTGACGGGTTGGACCTGGACGTCCCTGAGGGGGGCGTGTTCGGGTTCCTCGGCCCGAACGGATCCGGCAAGACGACGACGATCCGGATGGTCCTCGGGTTGCACCGGGTCACCGAGGGCGAGGTCCGGCTGTTCGGGCGGCCGGTCCCCGAGGGTCTCGCCGACGCCCTTCCTCGGGTCGGCGCCATCGTCGAGGCCCCGGCGTTACACCCCGGGCTGAGCGGACGACGGAACCTGGAGATCCTGGCGATCGCGGGCGAGCTGCCGGCGTCGCGCGTCGACGAGGTCCTGGAGGTCGTCGACATGACCGGCCCGGCCGACGACCGCGTGAAGACCTACTCACTCGGGATGAAGCAGCGGGTGGCCATCGCCGCGGCCCTGCTGAAGGACCCGCCCTTGCTGATCCTGGACGAGCCGGCGAACGGGCTGGACCCCGCGGGGATCCGCGAGGTCCGCGAGCTGATCCGGCGGCTGGGCGACGAGGGGCGGACGGTCTTCCTGTCGAGCCATCAGCTGCACGAGGTCCAGCAGGTCTGCGACGCGGTGGCGATCCTGGCGAAGGGGCGGCTCATCGCGACGGGGCCGGTGCGCGAGGTGCTGACGCGAGGACGCGCGGCCGAGTACCGCGTGTCGATCCCGGCGAAGCGGGCGGTGGGTGACAAGGCGTTGCGGGGCGCGGGCTTCGAGGTCCGCCGCGACGGCGACGACCTCCTCGTCGCCGCGGCGGGGCCGAGGGACGCGGCCCGCATCACGAAGGCGCTCGCGGACGCGGGGGTGTACCTGAGCGGGCTCCAGACGGAGGAGGCCTCGCTCGAGGCGGCGTTCCTGGAGCTCACCGAGGCCCCTACGGAGGAGGCCCCGGCGTGATTCGGCTGCTCCGAGCTGAATGGCTTCGGCTGCGGAGCCGCCGGGCCGCCGTGGTCCTCATGGTGCTCATCGGGCTGATCGGCGCGCTGATCCTGATCGGCCTCGCCGTCGACTCCTCCGGGTCGGGACCCACGGCCGAGGAGCTGGCCAGAGCCAGGGCCGAGTACCGGGAGCTCATCCAGTACTGCGAGAACGCAGGCGAGGGCTGTTCTCCGGAGTACCTCGCGGCGCTGCAGGTCGAGGACTTCTACGACGACCCCCGGTTCGTCCTCGGCCAGGACGCGGAGGTCCCGCTGTTCGCGTACGGCGTTCTGCTGGTGCTGCTGTCGCTGGTGGTGGCCACGACGTACATCGGCTCGGAGTGGCACCACAACACGGTGGGGCACCTGCTCACGTGGGAGCCGAGGCGGTCGCGGGTCCTCCTCGCCAAGGCCACGGTCGTGCTGACCGCGACCGCCGCGGCGACGTTCACCCTCCTCCTGCTGTTCCTCTGCGGGCTGTGGGTGGTGGCCGCCACGCGCGGGGTGACGGCAGCACCGTCCGGGTTCTTCGGGACCACGGTGGGCGACCTGGCGCGTGTGGCCGCCACCGCAGGCCTGTTCGCGTCGCTCGCCGTGGGCCTCGCCTCGATCGCGCGGAACACCGCCGCGTCCCTCGGAATCCTCCTGGCCTACCTCGCGGTCGTGGAGCGGTTCCTGGAAGCGGTCCGCCCCCGGTGGCGCCCGTGGCTTCCGGGGAATCTCGGAGCGGCGCTGTTCACCGGCAAGCTCGAGATCGACGTACCCGACCCGTCGGCGCGCTTCGGTATCCACCACATCGAGATCACCGCCTTGGAGGGCGCGGTCGTACTCCTCGTGTACGCGACGGTTCTGGTGACGGCCGCCGTGTTCGACTTCCGGCGGAGGGACGTGACGTGAGCGATCGAGTGGAGCGCGCAGAGCCGGCGTACGTGAGCGTGGACATCGAGGCGTCGGGGCCTGCTCCCGGCGCGTACAGCATGCTGGCGATCGGGGCGTGCCTGGTGTCGAACCCGACCGTCGGGTTCTACGTCGAGCTCCAGCCGCTGAACGACGCGTTCGTGCCCGAGGCGATGGCGACGTGCGACCTGGACCTCGGCCAGCTGAAGCAGACGGGCCTGCCCCCCGAGGAGGCGATGGCGACCTTCGCCGAGTGGATCGCCGAGAAGGCGGGCGAGAAGCCGGTCTTCGTGGGCTACCCGGTCGCGTTCGACTGGCTGTTCGTGGCCTGGTACTTCCACACGTTCCTGGGGCGGAACCCGTTCGGGGTCGGCGGCGTCGACATCCGCACCTACTACATGGGGATGATGGGCGTCGACTACTTCGCGGCGCGCAAGGACCGGATGGTCGAGGGGATCCGCCCGACCAAGGAGCTCACCCACAACGCGCTGGACGACGCGCGCGACCAGGGGCTGCTGTTCCGGCGGATGCTGGAGCGACGGGCAGGCGAGCCGGGCTAGACCCTCAGACCAGGGCGAGCGCGCGGACGGCGACCAGGCCTCCGGCGAGGGGGTGCCATGAAGCACCGGCGTCTTCGGAGCTCCACAGGGATCCGTCGGGACCGGCGAACGCGGCCCGGTCGCCGTCGGCGGCCAGCCAGAAGGTGTCGACGTTGTCGGTGAAGTCGGGGACCTGGGGAACGCGCTCGAACGCCCCGCCGGCGTACGGCGTTCGGTAGATGGCGGCGTGGCGGCCGCGGTGGCCCTCCGACGCGGTGACCATGACCCACTCCCCCGCCACCGCGACCGCGCGCAGGTACCGGCCGTGCAGGCCGTCGGCGCGGGTGAGCCAGGTCCGTCCCCCGTCGTGGCTCTCGGCCAGGCCGTACGCGGTGGCGGCGAGGACGTGGCGGGCCTCGGTCGGGTGCGCCAGGACCTGGTGGACGTCGGCGTCGACGTCGATGGTCGGGATCCAGGTAGCGCCGCCGTCATCGGAGCGAGGGATCCCGCCCACGTGGACGTTCGCGTAGACGGCGCCGTCGGTCCCGGCGGAGAGCGAGCGGGTGTCGGGCGGGCCGCCCCACGGCGTGTACCAGGCATCGCGGCCCTCGACGGTCTCGAACGAGGTCACCGGATCGGAGCCGCGGAACAGGCCGGCCTCGGAGGTCCCCACGAGCGGCTGGTCGCCGACGGGGAGCAGGCATCGGCCCACGCGGTCGCCGTGGAGGGAGGCGACCATCGCCCACTCGCCGTCGTTGGCGCGAAGGATCGAGCGGCCCTCTGCCAGGGCCCACGTGCCGTCCGCGGACAGCGCGGTCACGTCGCGGCCCTCGAGCCCGGCCCGCTCGACGTGGCCGTTCACCAGGAACAGGCCGTCGGCGGTGGCCACCAGGATGCTCACGGCCTCAATGCTAGCCAGCCATCAGCGCTTTCAGGTCCTCGAGCACGTCGTCGGCGTGAGTGGTCGTATCGGCCACGCGGTAGGACTTGCGGATGACGCCTTCGGGGTCGATGAGGTAGGTCCGCCGCTTCGCCCACTCGGGCATCGTCTCCTCCGGCGCGCGGAGCGTCTCGTACGCGCCGCCGGCGACCCGGTCGGCGTCGGAGAGCAGCTGGAACGGGAACCCGTGGCTCGTGGCGAAGGCCTTGTTCTCCTCGGGCGTGTCGAAGGAGGCGCCGGCGATCGCGACGTCCAGCTCTGCGAACTGTGGGGCTCGATCACGGAACCCCGTACCCTCGACCGTTCAGCCGGCGGTCGCGGCTTTGGGGAACCACCAGAAGACGAGCCACTTGCCGCGGAAGTCCTCGAGCGCGACGGGGTTGCCGTCCTGGTCGGGGAGCTGGAAGTCGGGGGCGGGCGTTCCATCGGCGAGCATGGCAGGCAAATTGTGCCACGCCCCTCGGTTGTAACGGAACTCAAACATATTTCTCATTAGCATGCCCTTGTAACGGCTTCTGTAGATGATTAGCGTTAGCAACGATGAACCCGGCCCTCGATCTGGCGAACGGCGAGGACTCGCTCACGGATGGTTTCGGCCTTCCACGCGATCGGGACACGCTGGAGGGGCTCGCCGAGCTGCGGGCCGTGCTCAGGCGCCTGTTCGCGAATGCGCTCGCCGGCGCCCCGTTCGGCTCCCAGGACGTGCACGACCTGAACGCGGCGGCCGCGGCCGTGCCGGAGTTCCCCCAGCTCGATGTGGGGGATCCCGATGCTCCCGCGCTCGTCGTGGAGACGCGGCGCCTGTCCCCCCTCACCGTCGCCCTGAGCGCGATCGCCCGCGCCGGCGTTGAGCTCCTGGGGACCGAGGCGCGCGACAAGCTGGCCGTGTGCCGGGCCCCGGGCTGCGGCAACTACTACGTCGCGACTCGGGCCGACCGGGTGTGGTGCTCGGCCACGTGCGGGAACCGAGCCCGCGTGGCCCGCCACTACCAGCGCGCACGCGCCGTCGGCCGCTGACTAGGCGCATCGCCGGCGGGGTATCCATCGCCCGCAACCTCGACGCGAAGGGGGCCGGCGATGGAAGAGCGCAAGGACGAGGAGTTCGAGGGATCCGGCGATCCCGCGGGCTCGGAGGGCGAGCTCACCGAGCAGTCCGCCGGCGAGGCCGACCCGGACGCACAGGAGAACGCGGCGGAGGCCGAGGACACCCCGACCCCTCCGGGCGGGGGCGAGGAGCCCGCCAGCGGCCGGAGCGCGGGGGGCGGGGACGGCGGTGCGGCTGGCGGGCTAAGCCGCCAGGAGATGCTCGAGAAGGAGGGTGTCGCCTCGACCGGCGCCGACCCCGAGCAGGCGAAGCCCGAGAGCGACGAGGAGCAGGTCGAGCGCATGGACGACGAGGGCGGCCCGCCCTCAGAGGCCGAGCAGGAGTAGCTCGCTCAGGCGCGAATACGTTCCTCGTACTACGCCGTCGGCAGGAAGGATGATCGCCCCAATGCCCGCCGCGCCCGCGTTCTTCTCACCCCCGTCGTTTCGCTGCGCCTCTCTGTCCTTCCCGCTGGGCCGGCCTCCCCAGAAACGCCGGCCGGCGCGCGGGCCCGATTCGACGAGGCCGCGGGGATCGCATCGATGGAGTGCCGGAGCGTCGTCGCGAACCGCGCCGAGGGCCTGCGCCTCTTGACGTTCTAGACGGCCTGCTCCCCGTTACATCCGCCAAGAGCCTAAGCGACGACTGCGTGCGCGACGATGCCGTCACGGCTCTTCGCGTCGCGGACCTCCTGAGCCTCCAGGGAGCTCAGTCCAGAACCGGCTGATCGGGCGACGTTTTGGACTCTTCGCAGCCGCTTCCGCCCGCGAACCAACGGGCGACCTCGTTGATCTCCTTTTGATTCGCGACCAGTTGCCTCCGGAGCTCCACGATGGACTGCGGGGAGAGCGACCAGCCCAGGGGCGCTTGGATGTCCGGATGGGCTCGGGGGTAAAGCAGTGCGTACCGATCCTGGACCGTCGTTCCCGGGAAGGTCTCGTTGAACAACGTCGCCGCCAGGTTGCGGGCGCTGGCACCGCGCGCGTCCGCGCCCCCGCGGGACGCCTTCAGCGGCGCGGGGATCTCGGCGATGTCGAGAGTCGGCACGTCGACCTGCGAGCCGTAGCCGCTCTCGATCTGGATCAAGTACGGGACGATGCAGCTCCCGTTGGGCTGTGCGTTCCACGCCTCGATTCGGGACCGGAGCGCGAGGTATAGCTCGGTGACCGTGGACGCGCCGGTGCCCTCCAGGACCCCGCCATCCACGACATTGACCGCGCGGTCGACCGACCCGGGGCACGACCGAAACCGCGCCGACGGAGACACGGCCGGGAACCGCGCCGAGACGCCCGCCGCTGTGGACAGGCGCAGGTCGTCCGGGGAGCCCGTGTTCATGCACAGGAAGTCGATCACGCTGCGGGTGGCGGGAAAGACGCTGTCGAGCTGGACGCCGTCGCGGCCCTGCGTCTCGCCGTCGGGGGCCACCCCCGGGATCTGACGAATCCCGAGGCAGTTCCCTCCGTTGAAGCGGTCGTTGCCGTCGAGCGGCGAGACCAGGAATCGGCATCCGTTCTGCACGCTGGCGCCGTTGAGCAGGAGTAGTGGCATGGCCGGATCCTTGTACCAGCGATCGAGCATGCCCCGAGCCAGCGGACCCTGCGACTCCGGATGCTTCCCGAACCAGGCCTTGGTCGCCGAGGTCTCATACCCGAACCAGGGGGCCTCCCACGCGCGCTCGATGACCTCCGCACGATCCATGTGCCCCGGAAACTCCAGGAACGCGCGAGGGAACTCCACGAGCGTCTGCCAGGCGAGAGACGGGGATACGAAGTCGTGTCCAAGCGCCCGCTGCACCCAGTCGCCCGTGAAGGTCCGGGTCGACCGTTGGGTGGTGTACGCGACGAGCCCGAGGCTGCCTCCGGAGATCGCGCTGCCCGCGATCATCGAGCGGCCTCGGCCCGCCTCGCCGGAGTCACGAGGGCATCGCTCGGGATTGATCGGCTGCTCGGACAGCAAACAGTCGAGCGTGTAGGACGTCCACACCGCAGCCTTGATGCCGCCGCCACCGGAGGCCACGAACACCAGCGGGATGGCGGTCTTGGTGCCGTCGTTGCCAGGCGGGGCCACCAACGCGAGCCGATTCTGGGACCGCCACCGCGCCCACACGTCCCCGAGCTTCGGAGGCAGCGAGCCAAGACTGAGGTCGATGGTCCGGGCGTCGTGGAACTCTTCGTGATCCACCCACGAGAGGCTGCCGGCGATGAGGAACCAGGCTGCAAGCATCGTCACAACGGGGATCTTCTTGAGATTCAGCAGCCGAAACGCCATCGGCGGGCGAACGCGCTCGGAAACGTAGACCACCCGACCCAGGGCGATCGCCAGCAGGATCAAGAACAGCGTGATCACGGTGAGCGCGCCCAGCTGCTGCGAGACGTCCCAAGGGTTCTGGATCACCCGCACCCAGACGAGGACGCCGAGGAGGCCCCCGATCACGATCAGGCTGGGGATGCCTCTCCGGGCCCGCCCTTCGAGTCGGCGAGGGTTCGAAGGGTTCGTGTTGAGTCGCCCCAGCCCCAGGTACAACCCGGCTGCCAGGAGCGGGCCGCCTAGACCCCACCCGACGAGGGTCCCGATGGCCCACCCCGACCCGCCGTCGTTCAAGTCGTAGATCGTGTGCGCGAAGTAGGCCTTGACCGCGGCGAGCGAGAGCACGATCGGAAAGGCGGCCGCGAGCACGCGAGGCAGCGCCGAAGTCCCGTATCGGGCGGGGGGTGGCGGACCCGGATCGAGCATGCCCTTCCCTACGGAGTGGAACGCCGCCAGGAACAGTATGAAGACGCCCGGGATTACCAAGCCACGGGGGCCGACCTTCCACATGCCGCTACCGAAAGCCGTCACGACCAGGCCGATCATCCACATCGCGTTTCGCCGGTCCTTGATCGTGTCGAGGTCCTGGCGAGCCGAGAGGATCCTCCGTGTCCAGTCCCAGCTCACCAGTGCCAACAGGAGACAGCCGGCGATGGTCCACAGCGCCCGCCAGGTGTTCCAGAGCCGGATCAGGTCTGGAACCTGGTCCGATACGTTGAGGATCAGCGCGTACACGATCAACACGACGATCTGGGCCCGCACCCGGTTTACGGTCGTGCGGAACAGCTGGCTTCGGCCCAGGACGAGCCGAAGTCCTCCAATCAGCATCGGCTCGGCCAGAAACAGTGCGACGACGATGAATCCCCACTTCACCACCCAGAAGACCGAGAGCAGCGTGAGCATCGAGCCGGCGGGGTTCTGAGTCGCGACCACCCGGACGAGCATGATGTTCTCGCAGACGTCGGCGAAGCCGGCGACCAGGAGGGCCCGGAGTGCCCAGACGCCCCACCGGCTCAGCATCACGGGGCTATGGCGGAAGGGAGGACGCTCCCCCGGCGCGGCCACCGCGCGCTGGCCCAGCGCGAGCAGGGCCGCTCCGCCAAGCAGGTACGCGACCACGAACAGGAAGGTGTCGATGACCGAGTACCAACGGACGACGGTCGCGGGCGAAGCGAAGAGGTTCGCAACCGGCGTGTGCCATTCGTTCCAGTCCGCGATGGCACGCCGGGCCACGTCGGGCTTGAAGCCCGTCAACGCGGAGAGGTTTTGCCCAGCCTTCGTCTCGGGATGCATGTCGGCCAGGAGGCCGTTGAGCTGACCGAGCAGGGTGAGGCCCATAACCAGGAGCAGGACGGCGATGCCGATCCAGACCTTCCGGCGAGCCCATCCGATGCGCCGCCCGATCCACCAGAGGCCGAACGCATACGCCGCCGCCGCGAGGAAGACCAAGTACTCCACGGGCACCTCCCCAGGGGACCACCCTAGCCAAGGGCCTCGTGGGGGGGCAAGGGCACGACTACCAGCCGGCGACGCGCTCCGGGCGGATCTTGATCAGGACCCTGGGCTTGTTGGGGTTGTGGTCGGCGTAGATCTCGCGGCCGGTGTACTTCTTGCTGAGGAAGTCGATGTGGCCCTCGGCTTCCTCTTTGGTGATCTCGACGACCGTCCCGCGGACGGCGATCCAGTTGTAGGGGTCGTTGCGGTCGATGACCTCGACGGCCACGCGCGGGTCGCGGAGGACGTTGCGGTGCTTCTGGCGGCCCTCGGCGGTGTTCACCCAGATCAGGCCGTCGCGGTAATCGATCCACACCGGCGATACCTGGGGCGAGCCGTCGGGCATGAGCGTGACGAAGCTCGCCAGGTTTGGCTCCAGGAACAGCTTCGCCTGCTGGGGCGTCAGGGTGTCCGTGGTCGTAGCTAGGCGACCGCGGTACGTGCGCGGAGGCGCTCCCGGGCGGCGGTGACGAGCGCGCCGTACTCCTTGGCGTGCCTCGAGACGAGCGTCTGGCATGCCTCGACCCGCCCCATCCGCTTGAGGAGTCGTTCGAACTCCATGCGGTGACGGCGGCAAAGCTCGGCCTCGGCGGCCACGCGGCTCAGTGGTTCAACTCGCATGTTCTGTTTTTCACCTCTCGCTTCGGCGGCCAGGACGGCCGCCCAGCCTGACAGATGGGGACGCGTCATGTCTACCCCCTTCATGGAACCTCCACATCCTCGGCGGTATTCCGCCGCCTGGAGTGTCGGTGGGGCGCGCTAACGTTCGGGCCCATGATGGGCGGCGAGCGCGGGCGGCTGGGACTCGAACCGCTCGAGGTGGGACGAGCGCTCGCCCGCCTGCGCCGCCTGGCGAAGATGACCCAGGCGGAGGTCGCAGCCGCGATGGGGACGACGCAGTCGGCGATCTCGCGAGCGGAAACGGGGCAGGTGATGCCCTCGGTCGGTTTCCTGGAGCGGTACGCGTGGGCGGCCGGGCGAATGCTGGCGATGGACATCGGGCCGATGGCGCGGCAGCGAGGGATCCGATGGGTCTCTGCTGCTCAAGGGACGGCGGCGGCTGAGGACGAGGTGGTGGATCCCAGGGCCGATGCCGCGGAGCGGATCCGACTCGCCGGCGAGCGGCTGAATCGGGGAGAGATCACTGCCGGCGAGTGGGCGATCGAACGGACGGAGACGGAGTTCGAGCTCGCCGAGAAGCTGCAGGCCCAGATTTGAGCGGGGTGGTCGGGTCGCTTCGTGCGATATCGCACCAGTGCTATATCGGCGATTCGGGGGCCTACAAGGCCTCCGGTCGCATCTGTACGGCCTTCTGAGACGCCGAGGCCCGGAAATAGCACGAGTGCGATATCAGCCGCGGAGCTTGGGAGCCGTCCTGAGGTTCAACCGGCGGCCGGAACGGCTCGGTGTGGCTACGCGGCGTCCGAGGCGGGCTTGGAGGCGGAGTCCGAGTCCGCGGGCTCCAGTGCCCAGGCCAGCACCTCGTCGATCGAGCTGGCCAGGTGGAAGGTCATCTCCTCGCGGATCTGCTCGGGGACGTCGTCCAGGTCGCCCTCGTTGCGCATCGGGAGGATGACCTCCTTGATCCCGGAGCGGTGCGCGGCCAGGACCTTCTGCTTGACCCCGCCGATCGGCAGGACCCGGCCCTGCAGGGTGACCTCGCCCGTCATCGCGACCACCGAGCGCACCGGCCGCTGCGTGAGCAGGCTGGCCAGGGCGGTCGTCATCGCGGTGCCCGCACTCGGTCCGTCCTTGGGCACGGCGCCGGCCGGGACGTGAACGTGGAAGCGGCGCTGGAGCACCGCCGGGTCGATACCCAGCTGCTCGGCGTGGCTGCGCACGTATGACAGCGCGATCTGGGCGGACTCCTTCATGACGTCGCCGAGCTGACCGGTCAACGTAAGCCCCGGCTCGCCGTCCGCGACGTTCGCCTCGATGAACAGGACGTCGCCGCCCGTGCCGGTCACGGCGAGGCCGGTGGCCACGCCGGGGACGGCCGTGCGCTCGGCGGCCTCGAAGAAGAACTTCGGGCGCCCCAGGTACTCGCGGAGGTCGCCGGGCTCGACGACCACCGGCGGCTTCACGTCGCCGCCCGCGATCTTGGTCGCGGCCTTACGCAGGACCTTGCCGATCTCGCGCTCCAGGTTCCGGACGCCGGCCTCGCGGGTGTGGTCGACCACGATCTGACGGAGCGTCAGATCCGACAGGTCGACCTCATCGGCGGTCAGGCCGTTGCGCTCGAGCTGACGCGCCAACAGATGATCCCGCGAGATCGCAACCTTCTCGTCCTCCGTGTAGCCGTCGAGGCGGATGACCTCCATCCGGTCGATGAGCGGACCGGGGATCGTCTCGGCGACGTTGCCGGTCGCGATGAACAGGACCTCGGACAGGTCCAGGTCGACCTCGAGGTAGTGGTCGCGGAACGAGTGGTTCTGCGCGGGGTCCAGGACCTCGAGCAGTGCGCTCGACGGGTCGCCGCGCCAGTCGGAACCCACCTTGTCGATCTCGTCGAGCATGAAGACGGGGTTCTTGGTGCCGGCCTCCTTGAGGGCGCGCACGATGCGGCCGGGGAGCGCGCCGACGTAGGTGCGGCGGTGCCCGCGGATCTCGGCCTCGTCGTGGATGCCGCCGAGGGAGACGCGGACGAACTTGCGCCCGAGGGCGCGCGCGACGGACTCGCCGAGGGAGGTCTTGCCGACCCCCGGCGGCCCGATCAACGTCAGGATCGCCCCGGAGCCGCGGCCGTGGGCCAAGCCGAGGCCGCGGTCGGAGCGGAGCTTGCGGACGGCCAGGTACTCGACGATGCGGTCCTTCACGTCCTCGAGGCCGGTGTGGTCCTCGTCCAGGACGCGGCGGGCCTCGGGGATGTCGAGGACGTCCTCGGAGCGGACGTCCCAGGGCAGCTCGGTCATCCAGTCGAGGTAGGTGCGGACCCAGCCGTACTCGGGCGACTGCTCGGACATGCGCTCCAGGCGGCCGAGCTCGCGCTCGGCCTCGGCGCGCGGGCCCTCGGGCATGTTCGCGGCCTCGATCTTCGCGCGGTACTCCTCGATGACGTCGCCCGAGTCCTCGCCGTCGCCGAGCTCCTTGCGGATCGCGGCGAGCTGCTGGCGCAGGAGGAACTCGCGCTGGGTCTTGTTCAGGCCCTCGGCGACGTCCTCGCGGATCTTGTCCTTGAGGGTGAGGTCGGCGAGGGACTCCTTCGCCCACTCGAGGGCCTTGCGGATGCGCGCCTCGACGTCGAGCGTCTCCAGGAGCTCGATCTTGCGGTCGAACGTGAGGTCGGGCGAGTAGCCGGCGGTGTCGGCCATGGCGCCGGGGTCCTCGATGGCGCGGAGGAACTGGGCGATCTGCGGAACCCCGCGAGCCTCGACGATGTTCTCGACGGTCGCGCGGTACTCGCGCGCGAGGCTTCTGGCTTCGTCCGTCGGGTCCTCGGGGTCGGGGTGGGGGGTGACCTGAACCCAGGTCGCCTCGCCTGTGCCGGCCACGCCGGTCCCGACGACCGCGCGGTGCAGGCCACGAATGACGAGCGCCTCCATGCCGGAGGGAAGGTTCCCCTCGGACTCGATGAGGGCCACGGTCCCGACCGCCGCGTACCGCCCGTCCTCGTGGCGAGGGACCAGCAAGATGTGCCCGTCCCCGTCGCGGGCAGCCTGGATGGCGGCGCGAGCCTCGGGGGACTCGAGCGTGAGGGTAACCACCATGCCGGGCAGAACGACTCCCGTGGTGAGAGGCAGCAGCGGAAGCGTCGATGTCTTTAGTTCAGCCACATCAATCTCCTGTTGAGTTTCGTAGCGAGTACAACGCGATCTGCTCGACTCGCATTCCAAAGGAAACCAGCGAGTTCCACGTGTGTAATTCATTGTGGTAGCATCCATCGACAGGCACCGCCAAGTCAGCCTCCGCTCATCCTTCGCACCCCTGACTGGCCGGCCATTCTCGGGGGGGAGCACCCACCGTGTCCCGAGCTCGGGCGGCCTGGTGGCTACGGTCATCTGGAAGGAGCTCCCATCGAAGGCGACCAACGGCGGGGCTCCGTGCTTCTACGAGGGCGGCCCCTCGGAGACCGAACCCACGCCCCTGTATCAGATGCCCTGCGCGCTGCCCCCATTCGTGTTCGGCGCCGAGCAGCAGGGAACCGCGCTCACCCCGGCCGGCCCCGGAGAGTTCATGACCTTCATCGCGATGGTCTGGCTGCTCTCACCGGGGCCCTGGGGGCAGGGTGGATACGTGAACACGGCGGGCGTCGTCAACCGGGCCCACCTGCAGCAGCTCTGGCTCGACTTCTGAGCGTCCACGGAGGCACTTCGTCATCGACCTCGAACCGACTACCACCGCCGTCGACTGGGAACGGGCCCCCCACGTCGTACGGATCGACCCGCTGCAGGGAACCCGGCTCGGGGGCATGCACTGGCGCGACGTGCGAGCCATCCTCGACGAGGTCGTTGCGGATGACCTCTCCGTCATTGTCTACTCGCCAACCAGCTGATCGATCAGAGCCGCTACTTCACCAGGCAACACCGAAAGCGCGTGCCATCCCCGCCGTGAAGATCTCCAGCTCTTCGGGCGAGGTGAACCGGGCGATCAGCATTTCGCCACCACGGGGGCGAACCTCGCCCTCGGCATGCTCGACCGACAGGTTCCAGTAGAACCGGTTCAGTACTTCCGCGGCCGCCTGCAGCTTCGCGAGCCTGGGATCCGCAGATGGGAACGTGAGGTCCATCAGAAGTACGGCCCACCCGCCCACGCCTGCACCGGCGATCGACACCACACTGTTGCTGGGGACACGTACATGGACCCAGTGTAGGTTCGGTCACTCAGCATCCGCGAGCAGCTGCGAGACCTCTCGTTTGTCAGTCTTGGCTGCCCACTCGCGCGGCGTGAGCCCGTAAGTCCCATCGGTAACGTTCACGTCGGCGCCGGCCTGGATGAGCGCTTCGACAACTTGAGTAGTCGCATCAGCCGACCAGATAGCGTTCAGCAGAGCTGTTCTCCCGTCGCTGGCAACCGCATTCACATCTGCGCCTGCGCCAACAAGCATTCGGACGATCTCGGGTCGTGGGAACTCGGCGGCCGTCATCAAGAGGGTAATTCCCGCGTCGTCGCCCGCATTGGCATCAGCACCGGCTTCGAGCAACCGCGACACGACTCCCGTGTGCCCTTGAATCACAGCGAGAGCGAGGGGCGTGTGGCCGTGCTGATCAATTGAGTCTGTGGTCGCTCCTTGGCGAAGTAGCGCGTCGACTAGATCCAGATCACCCGTCCGGGCAGCCGCGAGGAGGTCTTGTCCCATGTTTTCGGCCATTGTCAGCCTATCCGGATCGGTCTCAGCCGTCTCGGAATCTCGTCCGCTAAGCGGAGCAGCAGCCGCATGGCCTCAGCTGTATCCCGCTGAGCCTCGTCTCTCGCTTTGGAATCGTATAGGCCGACAGCATCCGCTACGGACCCGGCACTGCTCCATACCCCCCCAAACTGAATCCTGTCGGCGAAATCTGGGGACTCTAAATGAGCGAGCGTGATGAGCTTGGCCAATATGTCCACCTGTCCGACGTAGCCATGCTTCAGGAACAGAGTTCGCAGCCCCTCGAGGATTGGAATGAACCGTCCGTAGTGGAACTCACTCGCCATAGAGGAAGACTCCCCTTAGTAGTGCGGCCGGAGCGGCACATCCTCACCCGAATTCGCTCAGGAGACGCGGGACGTCTTGGCGCGACTGCGCGATGAACTCAATGTCTGCGTTCGGCGCGATCTGGTTGCCCAACCACACGTAGAGGTCAGGCACATCCTTCGTACCATTAACCCAGATGATGCTGCAGCCACCAATCGGGCCTGAGTCTTCAAGGTGTGCCACCCAGGGCCCCGGGGTCGCCGCCGTCTCCAACTGACGAAGGCTCTGAAGGTCTGGGTCCCGGATGGCACTGGATCTGCCCGCCCGGAGCGCATCCACGAGTCTCGGGAGAGCATTTCGAGCGGCGGTAACAAACTCGACATCGGCGTCATCGGCTGGTTCGGTATCACGC
The DNA here is from genome assembly GCA_963742735.1 of uncultured Actinomycetes bacterium. Classification (GTDB taxonomy): domain Bacteria; phylum Actinomycetota; class UBA4738; order UBA4738; family JBBDTT01; genus JBBDTT01. The sequence goes on along the minus strand of CAVUMN010000004.1, from coordinate 1,131,453 downwards.
TTCAAGAAGAGTCTGCTTTCACCGCCGGACCGCGCAGTCCGAATGAAGGCGCCACCTCTATCACGCTCGACCACCCAGGGCCCCGGGCTGGCCGCGACCAGCCGACCTCGAATCTCGTTCAACAGCTGGGCCAATGAAGAGGAACTCATTGCTTCACCCCGCATACGGGTAGTTGGCACCCCGCCACCGCTGATCCTTCGGCCAAGGATTCGGCTGAAGGCTGCTGAATGGAGAGCCCCCCTCACCGAGCATCACCGTCACGTGCTGGTAGTTGGTCGCGTTGGGCACAGGGTCGTACTCCGGATCGTAGATCACGCTCCCGCCTCCCGCCCGTATCGCTCCTGCTGTCGCCCAACGGATCTGGCCATGCGGAACGCCGCGCGCCGCCTCAGAGAGAGTCATGCCGAAGGAACCGGAGAACGCTGTGCAGGGTGGAGGTAGCGGAGCGGTTCCACCTCGAACGACTATTGCACTATCAGGCACCTCGAACCCCGGAGCCTGTGGGCCGCAACGGGAATCGGAACCTGGCACGGGAGGCGGAGTCGGGCTCGGGTCCTCGACCCCGGGCGTTTCGGGGTACGTATCCGGGGCATCTCTCAGCCCGTCTCTCGGCCAAAAGATGTCGCCGAGGGGACTCCCACTGCCCAGGTCCAAGACATCGGCCACCATTTGGATCGCCCGCACCCAGCAGGGTGTGCCCGCACATTCAAGAATGAACGCTAGGACGAGGAACGCAGCAACGATGGCGACCGCGATCGGAACACAAACGAGCGATGCGGCGCAGGCGCCAGCCGCCATGCGAACGCCTTCTCAGGCCGGTGGGCGTCGCGGAACTCACGCTCCAGAATCTTGCGGATATTTGCGTCCGCAAGTAGTTCCTTGCGCTGCTTCCGGTCGAGGAGCGCCTCCCTGGCGGCCTTCCGCTGCTCGCGGCGATTGCGCTGCACGGTTCGCACGCTCCTGCCGGTTCGGTGAGCCTCGCCCGCGAGCTCTTGGGCCTCGTCCTTCGGGACGGTGGCCAGGAGGTAGTACTCGTCGAACGAAAGTTGAGCATGCTCAACTTTGCCGTATCGCTCCCACACGGCGTTCAGCCTGGAGACGTGGGACTTCGTGCAGCCGAGATCCGCGGCCCACTGGACGGCGGAACCCCTCCCCTTCTCTTCGATGACCGAGTGCGTGAGCTCGGCGAGTTCCCACTGGTCTTCGGTGGATCGCTTCAGGAGGAAGCGGCCTCTGGTGACGGCCTTGGCGTAGTCCATGCGGGCACCTCCTGGGCAGGGAGACCACAAAAAGCTACGCCTGGGTTACGCCCGAGGCAAGACCCGATCCACGTCCTCGTCGGAGCCACCGGGCGCCTGCATCACGCCGTCGAGCGTGAGGAACTCGTTGACGATCACCTTGCGCATGGGACCCTCCCCTGGTCACGGGGGCGACGGTTCGACCATACACTTGGGCAGCGTGAGCGAGGACTGGCTGTCGGACGAGGGCGTCTTTCCCGACCGGTGGCTGCGCCGCGCGGTCGACGAGGGCTGGATCCACTCCAAGTGGACCATCCTCCCCGACCTCATCCAGCCCGCGAGCCTCGACCTCCGCCTGGGGGAACGCGCCTATCGCCTGCAGTGCTCCTTCCTTCCCGGCACCATGACCGTGGAGGAGCGGCTGCAGGAGCTGGTCATCGGCGAGCTCGACCTCCGCGACGAGGGGGCCATCCTGGAGCCGCGCTGCCCGTACCTCATCCCCCTCATGGAGGAGCTCCGGGTCCCCGACGACGTCCGCGGCCGCGCCAACCCGAAGAGCTCGACCGGGCGCCTGGACGTCTTCACCCGCGTCATCACCGACCGCGGCTCCACCTTCGACGACGTCCGCGCCGGCTACGTCGGGCCGCTGTTCCTGGAGGTCGTGCCGCTGTCGTTCACCGTCCGCGTCCAGGCAGGGCTCTCCCTGAACCAGCTCCGGCTGGAGCGCGGCGCCGCCCGCATCGGCGACGACGACATCCGCGCGCTCCACGCCTCCAGTCCCCTGCTGTTCCGCGACGGCGCGCCGGTCGATGCCGGCGAGCTGCCCTTGAGGCAGGCGGGCCTCTTTCTGAGCCTCCGCCTCGGGAGCGGCGCCGGGCCGGTCGGGTACCGCGCGAAGCGGTACAGCCAGCTGGTGGACCTGAGCCGGACCGACCACGACCCCCAGCGGTACTGGGAGGAGGTCGGCCGTGAGCATCACGGCCTGGTCCTGGAGCCCGGGGACTTCTACCTGCTGATGTCGGCAGAGGCGGTCTCCGTCCCGCCGACGGTCGCCGCGGAGATGGCCGCGTACGACCCCACCAGCGGCGAGCTTCGGTCGCACTACGCCGGCTTCTTCGACCCCGGGTTCGGGTTCACGGCCGGGGACGCGAACCGGGGCTCGACCGCGGCGTTGGAGGTCCGGGCGCACGACGTGCCGTTCCTCATCGAGGAGGGACAGCCGGTCTGCAAGCTCGTCTTCGAGCGGATGGCCGCGCCGCCGGACCGCCTCTACGGCTCCGACGTCGGGTCCAACTACCAGAACCAGGTGACGACCCTCGGGAAGCACTTCCTGGGCGGCCCGCGGCCCAGGTTCGACACCGGCTAGGCCATGCCGCGGAACGTGCCGCCGAAGAAGCGCCTCCTCACGACGGTGCTCTTCACCGACATCGTCGGTTCCACCCAGCGGGCCACGGAGCTCGGCGACCGCCGGTGGCGGCAGCTGCTCACCACCCACCACTCGATCGTCCGCAAGACGCTGAAGCGCCATTCCGGCCGGGAGATCGACACCGCGGGCGACGGGTTCTTCGCGACGTTCGACCAGCCCTCGGAGGCGATCGACTGCGCCATCGAGCTCATCGATCGCCTCAAGCTCGCCGGGATCGACATCCGCGCGGGTGTCCACATGGGCGAGGTGGAGACCATGGGCCGCGGGCTCGGCGGCATCGCCGTCCACGTCGGCGCCCGGGTGATGTCGACCGCCGGGCCGGGCCAGCTCCTGGTCTCGAACACCGTGCGCGACCTGATGGCCGGCTCGGATCTGCAGTTCGCCGACGCGGGCGTTCACGAGCTGAAGGGCGTCACCCAGCAGATGCACCTGTTCGCCGTCCGGGTGCCCGAGACCACTGCCGAGGACGACGTGACGCGCGAGCCCCGCGACGCGGACGAGACCCGGTCGCGCCGGCGGGTGCTGCTGATCGCCGGCGCCATCGCCACGGCCCTGGCCGTCGTGGCGGCGTTCATCCTGTTCCGCCCCGGCGAGCCGGAGTTCTCCCCCGCTCCGAACACCGTCGTCCGGCTGGACCCCGAGACCGGCGAGGTGGCCGGCGGGGTCGGCGTCGGCACCACGCCGACCGGGCTCGCCTTCGGCGAGGACACGCTGTGGGTGGCGAACTTCGACGACAAGACCGTGCAGGCGATCGACGCCAGCTCCCTGACGGCCGCGCCCGCCAAGGGCGGCGTCCTGTCCAACCCGACCGGGATTGCCGTCGGCGGCGGCTCGGTGTGGGTCACCAACGGCCTCAACGGCCAGGTCGTTCGGATCGACCCTCGGGAGGCGAACTCCGTCGTGCCGATCGACGTCGCGTCCGGCGTCCAGGGCGTCGCGTTCGGGCTCGACCACGTGTGGATCGCGTCGCCGAACGACGGCGTGCTGTACCGCCTGGACCCGCAGACCAACGACGTGACGGGGCTGCAGCTGACCGAGGCCGCCGCGGGCGAGACCGTCGCGGCCGACCCCGTGGACGTCGCGGTGGGCGAGGATGCCGTGTGGGTGGCCGACCGCCAGGGCGCGCGCGTCTTCGAGATCGACCCGACGGACTTCACCGTGCGACGCGCGATCCCCATGCGGCAGGGACATCCGGCGCGGATCACGGCCGGCGAGGGGTCGGTGTGGGTGACCGCCACCGACGACGACTCCGTGACCCGGATCGACCCCGCCTCCGGACGGACGGCCACGATCGCGAACGTCGGCAACGGTCCGCTCGGCATCGCCGCGGGGCGCGGCTCGGTGTGGGTGGCGAACAGCCTGGACGGGACCGTGGCGCGGATCGACCCCTCGTCGGCCCGGGTCACCGGGCGCACGCGCCTGGGGTTCAGTCCGGACGCGATCGCGCTCACCCCCGACGCCGTCTGGGTGAGCCTGCACACCCTCTAGACCGGCCCGAACGCCTCCCCGATTCGCTCCCACGGGTGCGCGGTGAAGAACGCGCGCTGGAAGCTGCAGAAGCCCTCGTCGCCGGCGGCCGGCCCCGTGCATCTCGGCAGCTCGAACACCAGGTCGTCACCGTCGAGCGTCCACGTCAGCAGCGAGAACGTGTCCGCGTTTTCCGAGGGCGCGTCGGCGGTGAACGTCACCTGGTCGCCGGAGCCCTCGTACCGGCCGGTCATGACGGGATTGAAGATCGGATGGTCGCCGCGCTGGTGCATGTAGAACCGCCCGCCGCGCAGGAGCATCGTGAACGTGCCGGTCCCCTCCGGGTCGTCCGGGCCGAGGTCATCCGTGGTGAGGGTGAAGCGGTAGACGCCGTCGGGGATGTCGGGGATCGGATCCGGCCCGGGGGCGGCGGGCGGCGGCGCCGGCGGCTCGCCCACCACGCGGATTCGCTCGATGGCGGGGTACGGGAGCGCGATCGACGCGGCGAGGGTGAAGCTGCGCACGCGTTCCGACACCAGCCACGCGTTCGTGAGCTGCGTCAGCGGGATCCAGGGGACCAGCTGCTCGGACAGGTACTGATCCAGCTGCGCCCAGCAGCGCGTCTGGGCGTCGAAGACCAGCTCCGAGCACGCGTCCAGGCGGTCGTCGACGTTGGGGACCTCCCGCGCGTCGAAGCCGTAGCGGCGGAGCAGCGCGGGCGGCGCGCCGACCATCGAGATGTTCCCCCGGGCGATGCTGCGCGAATGCAGCTGGATCGGCAGGAACGAGCTCGCGCTGGGGAAGTCCTTGAACCAGCCGCCGACGCGTGACGGGAACCCGCTCTCGGGGCTCGAGTAGGCGTCGAAGATGACCTCGTCGTCCACGACCCGCACCCGAAAGTCCACGCCGACCGCGCGGAGCTGCCGGGCCACCTCGTGCGACGAGGCCACGTTGTCCGACACGTCCCGGCTCATCAGCTGGATGTCCGAGCAGGCCGGGATGTCGCATCGCCCGTCGTGGTCGGTGTCGTAGGCCGACTGCGCCATCTCCGCCCGCGCGGCTTCCAGGTTCGCCGTGTGCTCGACGCCGGGCGGCGCATAGGAGATGAGCAGGTTGTCCTCGTAGGAGTCGAGGGCGAGGTGCGTCAGCACCTGCTGGCCGGCGCGTCCCGCGTCCGACTCCAGGACGTCCACCACCGCGTTGCGGTCCACGGCGAGGTTCATGGCGCGGCGGACGTGGATGTCGTCGAACGGACGCACGGCGAGGTTCATGTGGAGGAAGTGCATCCCGTCCATCGGCGCCACCGTGACGCGTGAGCGGATCTCCTGGTCGTCGAGCCATCGCTTCGCCGTGAGCGCGTCGGTCTCCAAGTTCATCACCAGGTCGAGCGCACCGGACCGGACGTGCTCCTCCGCGTCCTCGACCGACGTCACCGGGTAGAACTCGATCCGGTCCGGGACGGCCGCGCGCACGGGGTCGTTCTGGTGCGACCAGGACGGGTTGCGGACCAGGACGGCCCGCGTGAACCCGTTCCCCGACGGTGGGAGCTGGTCCTCGGGCGGCGCGTCGTGGGCGAGCAGCTCGCTTCCGGCGAACCGGTACGGGCCGCTGGCCACGAGGACGTCGCCATAGTCGAAGTCGTGGCCCTGGGCGACGCCCAGCGGGTCGTCCGGCCGGGCCGGGTTCGCCGGGATGGGGCCGAACACCGCTTGCGACACCCGGTGCCCGAGGTCGCCGGTCGGCTGGGTCAGGCGGAAGACGAGGGTGTGCGGGTCGGGGGCCTCCAGGCCCGAGACGTGCTCGGCCTCGCCCGCGGTGAACTCGGCGGCCCCCTCGACGACGCTGCTCACGTACGAATCGCTGTAATACGCACCGATGGTCCCGCCGTCGGCCCAAGGGACCGCCGGCCCGGCCGGCGTCATCGAGCGCTCGAACGAGCGGATGAAGTCGGCCGCGACGATCTCGGTGTCCTGCATGGGCGGGGCGTAGTGGACGCCGGCGCGGAGGTGGAAGGTCCACGTGAGCCCGTCCGGGGAGATCTCGGGGAGCGCCTTGGCCATGTCGGGTCGGAGGACGGTGCCGCCCTCCCCCGCCGACCCGCCGTTGTACGTCAGCAGCGTCCGCATGAGGCAGCACCGCTCCAGGTTGAACACGTCGACGAACGAGGTCGACTGGATGTCGAAGGGCCGGCCGCACATCACGAACGGGCACCACGACCCGAGCTCTTGATTGGTGAGCATCCCGACGCGGAGCGTTCCTCCGGCGGCCGGCACCGGCCCGTCGGGAGGTGAGGACGTGCACGCGGCGGCGAGCATCGCCACCGTGATTGCGATCAGGACCGAACGCCGCAGCCGGGCCACGGCCCGACGATATACGGCTCCTCGGAGGGAGTGCCTAGCCCGGGGCTCGGGAGGCCTTGGCGCGGGCGCTCTGGTCGAGGATCACCTTCCGCAGCCGGATGGACTTCGGGGTGACCTCGACGGCTTCGTCTTCCCTCAGGAATTCCAGGGCTTGCTCGAGGCTGAGCTCCCTCGCCGGGATCAGGCGCACCAGCTCGTCGCTCGTCGAGCTTCGCATGTTCGTGAGCTTCTTCTCCTTGGCGGGGTTGACGTTCATGTCCTCGGACCGGCTGTTCTCCCCCACGATCATGCCCTCGTAGACCTCGACGCCGGGGGCCACGAACATCGAGCCTCGTTCCTGCAGGTTGGCCAGGGCGAAGCCGGTGGTCATGCCTCGCCGGTCGGCGACGAGCGAGCCGGTCCCTCGCGTGCGGAGCTCGCCGTGCCAGGGCTCGTACCGGTCGAAGACGTGGTGGAGCAGGCCGGTGCCTCTGGTCTCCGTCATGAACTCCGTGCGGAAGCCGATCAGGCCGCGCGCGGGGACCAGGTACTCGATGCGCACCCAGCCGGTGCCGTGGTTGACCATCTGCTCCAGGCGGCCCTTGCGCAGGGCGAGCAGCTGGGTGACGACGCCCATGTAGTCCTCTGGGACGTCGATGGTCATCCTCTCGACCGGCTCGTGGATCTTGCCGTTCACCTCGCGCGTGACGACCTGGGGCTTGCCCACCGTGAGCTCGAAGCCCTCGCGGCGCATCATCTCGACGAGGACCGCCAGCTGGAGCTCGCCCCGGCCCTGGACCTCCCAGGTGTCGGGGCGCTCGGTGGTCAGGACCTTGATCGAGACGTTGCCGACGATCTCCTGGTCCAGGCGCGCCTTGACCAGCCGGGCCGTGACCTTGGAACCCTCCTGGCCGGCCAGCGGCGCGGTGTTCACGCCGAGGGTCATCGACAGGCTGGGGTCGTCGAAGTGGCTGACCGGGAGCGGCCGCGGGTCGGCGGGGTCGGCGAGCGTCTCGCCGATGGTGACCTCCGCAAGGCCGGCGACGGCCATGATCTCGCCGGGCCCCACCTCGTCGGCGTCCACACGGTCCAGCGCTTCCGTCACGTAGAGCTCGGTGATCTTCGCCTGCTCGATCGTGCCGTCGGCGCGGCACCAGGCGACCTGCTGGCCTCGCTTGATCGTTCCGTGCATCACCCGGCACAGCGCGAGCCTCCCGACGTAGGGCGACGCGTCCAGGTTCGTGACCAGCGCCTGCAGCGGGTGGTCGGGGTCGTAGGACGGCGGCGGGATATGTTCGATGAGCGACTCGAACAGCGGCTTCAGGTCCGAGCTCTCGATGTCCGTTGCGGTCGACGCCCACCCCGCGCGCGCGTTCGCGTACAGGATGGGGAACTCGATCTGCGAGTCGTCGGCGTCGAGGTCCAGGAACAGCGCGTAGACCTCGTCGACGACCTCCTTGATGCGCGCGTCGGGCCGGTCGACCTTGTTGATGACCAGGATCACCGGCAGCTTCGACTCCAGCGCCTTGCGCAGGACGAACCGCGTCTGGGGCAGGGGGCCCTCGCTGGCGTCGACGAGCAGCAGGACGCCGTCGACCATCGTCAGCCCGCGCTCGACCTCTCCCCCGAAGTCCGCGTGGCCCGGCGTGTCCACGATGTTGATCCGCACGCCGCCGTAGGAGACCTCGGTGTTCTTGGCGAGGATGGTGATGCCCTTCTCGCGCTCGAGGTCCATCGAGTCGAGGATCTGCGTCCCCTTGTCCTCGTTCTCGCGGAACGCGCCGGTCTGCCACAGCATCGCGTCGACCAGCGTCGTCTTGCCGTGGTCGACGTGGGCCACGATCGCCACGTTGCGGATGTCGTCCCGAGTTGCCATCACACCCGAGTGTAGGAGGCGCGGAGCCGGGACTACTCCACGGCGTATCTGAGGATCAGCACGCCCTTCGGGGTCGCCTTCTGGTCGAGGAGCCTCAGGCCCATGCGCGGGCCGGGGTCGGCGAACACGCGCTTGCCCTCGCCGATGACCACCGGGTGGATGAACAGCAGGTACTCGTCGACCAGGCCGAGCTCGGCGAGGGAGTGGCCGAGCTTGCTGCTCCCGACGACCTGGAGGTCTCCGCCGCCCATCTCCTTGAGCTTGGTGATCTCCTCTTTGAGGTCACCTGAGATCAGGGTCGAGTTCTGCCACTCCAGCGGCTCCTTCAGGTTCGTGGAGACGACGTACTTCTGGGCGTCGTTCATCACGTGGGCGAACTCCTTGCCCTCCGGGTCCGGCGGGTTCGGCCAGTAGGACGCGAAGATCTCGTAGGTGGTGCGGCCGAGGAGCATGCCGCCGGAGGACCTGTAGGCCTCGTCGACTGCCGCTCCCTGCGCGTCGTCGAAGTAGGGGCCCTGCCACCCGCCGTGCTTGAAGCCCCCCTCCCTGTCCTCGTCCGAACCGCCGGGCGCCTGCATGACGCCGTCGGCGGTGGCGAACGCGTTGACAATCACCTTGCGCATCGGTCTCCCCTGTCGGCGTTCGGGCGCCATCCCCGACCCTACTCGCCGGGGATCAGGAACTTGATGACGCCGAACACGACGAGCGCGATGCCGATGATGATCCCGAGGATGAGGGAGCCCGGGGAAATGCCGTCCTCGCGGTCGCGAAGCTCGACGAGCCGCTGGATGAATGCCTGGAAGAGGGTGGTCATGAGGTTGCCTCCTTTCGCACCGGAGGTGTACCCACCGGCCGTGGCCGTACTCTCGCGGCCCGGCGTACGCTGTGGGAGGCATGGGACGACGGGTCCGCGTCCTCATCGCGCTCCTCGCGCTGCTGCTCGTCGCCTCCATCCAGCCCGCCGCCGCGTACGGCCACGACCCCGAGGACATCTACATCACCGACGCCGGCCTGGTGGACCCGGTCGAGAGCGTCTACCTGAACCTCCCGGTCACGTGGCACAACGACGCGACGCTGCCCCGCCAGGTGAGCGACGAGCTCGGCGTCTTCGATTCCGGGATCATGCTGCCCGGCGGCTCCTTCGAATGGCACCCCACGGCGGCCGGAACGTTCACCTACACCTCGAGCTTCCCCCTCCTCGGGCTGTTCGCGCAGGAGGGCACCCTGACCGTCTACCCGGTCTTCCTGCCGTCTTCGGGCATCCGCTACCGCCTGCAGTGGGGACTCCCTGGGGCGCTGCCGGAGGGCGCGGTATTCGAGGTGCAGCGGCAGCAGAACCTGAGCCCGCGCAACTGGCAGAACCGCCGGTGGGTCTGGTGGTCAGGGGGCACGGAGGCCGTCACCGGGCGGTTCGTGTACCGCTGCAACACCGGCTTCTTCGGGATCCGGGTTCGGGTCCGCGCGGCCGACGGGACCCGGTCCGGCTGGGCGCCCTCGAACGGCATCGCTTGCATCCCCTGACCCGTTCCACACCGAGGTCGCGATCCGGGTAGCGTCCCCGCCGTGGACCTGCGCGACCTGACCACGCCGGCCTTGCTGGTCGAGGCGGATGCGTTCGAGCGCAACCTGTCCACGATGTCCGCCGCGCTGCCCGGTTCGAAGCTCCGCCCCCACGTCAAGGCGCACAAGTCGACGGCCCTGGCCGCCCGGCAGGCGATGGCCGGACACACCGGCTTCACCGCGGCGACCGTCCGCGAGATCGAGGGGCTCGCCGCGGCCGGCCTGGGCGACGACCTCCTGCTCGCCAACGAGGTGGTCGGCGCCGCGGCTCGGCGGCTGGGGGCCATCGAGGACGCCCGGGTGACCGTGTGCGTGGACTCCGAGGCCACCGTCGAGGCGGCCGCGGCCGGGGGCGTCAAGGAGGTCCTCATCGACGTGGCGCTCATCCCTCGATGCGGGGTGGAGCCCCACGAGGCCGGCCGGCTCGCGGAGTTCGCGCGCTCGAAGGGCCTCAGCGTCCGCGGCGTCATGGGCTACGAGGGCCACGTCGTCCTGCAGCCCGACCGGCAGGTTCGCGTGAGCGCGGTCGAGGAGTCGATGCAGACGCTGCTGCGCGCGCACGAGGACGTCGGGGGCGACGTCGTCTCCGCCGGCGGAACCGGGACCTACGACATCAACACCTGGGCCACCGAGATCCAGGCCGGCTCCTACATCCTGATGGACACCGAGTACGCGAAGCTCGACCTCCCGTTCCGCCAGGCCGTGTACGTCCTGGCCACGGTGATCTCGGTCTCGAGCGGGTGGGCGGTGCTGGACACCGGGTTGAAGTCGCTCGGCATGGACCACGGACCGCCGGCGCTCGAGGACGACCATGCCGTGGTGTTCGTCGCCGATGAGCACCTCACGTTCGTCCCGTCCTCGCCGGTGAAGGTCGGCGACCGGCTGCGGGTGATCCCGGCGCACGTCGACCCGACCGTCGCGTACCACGAGCGGATGCGCGTGGTCGCGGGCGACGAGGTGGTGGACACCTGGGAGGTCGATCTCCGGGGATGGTGAGGACCGCCGAGGCGACCTGGACCAACTGGGGCGCGACCGCCTCGTGCGCTCCGGCCCGCAGGCTCACCGTCTCGTCCGAGGAGGAGATCGTCCGGGCGGTGACGCAGGCCACGAACGACGGGCTGACCGTGAAGGCCGTCGGCGCGGGCCACTCGTTCACCGACGCGGCATGCACCGACGGCGTGATGCTGCGGCTCGACGGACACGACGCCGTCCTGGAGGCGGACCCGCAGACCGGCCTGGTCACCGTGGAGGCCGGGATCTCGCTGTCGAAGCTCAACGACGAGCTCGCGGCGTGCGGGCTGGCGATGGAGAACCTGGGCGACATCGCGTACCAGTCGGTCGCCGGGGCGATCTCGACCTCGACCCACGGGACGGGGCGGGCGCACGGCAACCTGGCCACGCAGGTCCGCGGCATCCGGCTGGTCGCCGGTGACGGATCGGTCGTGGACTGCGACGCGGAGACGCTGCTCGCCGCGCGCATCTCGGTCGGCGCGCTGGGGATCCTGTCGACGGTGACACTGCAGACCGTGCCGGCGTTCAACCTGCGGGCGGTCGAGCAGCCGATGCGGGTCGGAGAGTGCCTGGAGCGGCTGGACGAGCTCGTCGAGGCCAACGACCACTTCGAGCTCTACTGGTTCCCGCACACCGACCGGGTGCAGACGCTTCGCAACAACCGGACCGACGAGCCCGCGAAGCCCCGGAGCCGCGTCGGGCGGTACGTGAACGACATCCTGCTCGAGAACCACGTGCTCGGGGTCCTGTGCCGCCTGGGCCGGGCCCGGCCGAAGCTGGTCCCGCGACTGTCGAGGCTGATCGCCGCCGGGTGGGGCTCGAGCGAGCGCATCGACCGCAGCGACCTGGTGTTCACCAGCCCCCGGCTGGTCCGGTTCTCCGAGATGGAGTACGCGGTTCCCCGGGAGCATGTCGTCGACGCGTTCAACGCGGTGCGCGAGGAGATCGACCGCCGCGAGCTCCGCGTCGGGTTCCCCGTCGAGCTCCGGTTCTCGAAGGGCGACGACGCGTTCCTGTCCACCGCGTACGGGCGCGACACCGCCTACGTCGCCTGCCACCTGTTCCAGGGCGTCCCGTACGACGACTTCTACCGCCCGGTCGAGGCCCGGATGCAGGAGCTCGGCGGCCGCCCCCACTGGGGCAAGCTCCACTTCCGCACCGCGGAGGACCTGGCGCCCGCCTACCCCGAGTGGGACCGCTTCCAGGCCGTCCGCCACAAGCTCGACCCCGAGGGTCGCTTCCGCAACGCCTACACCGACCGCGTGCTCGGCTAGCCGAACACGATCGCCAGCTTGCCTCGGACGTGGCCGCCAGCGACCTCGGCGAGGGCCTCGTTCGCCTGCTCCAGCGAGTACTCCTTCGCCGGCGGGACGCGGAGCTTCCCGGCGTCGAAGAGCTGGTTCAGCTCGGGGAGCCGGTCGATCCCGGCCCGGTTCGCGTTGATCCCGCGCCGGCCGGCGGCCTCGATGGCCGCCCCGTCACCCGCCGCGCCCTTCGGGGAGACGAGCGGCCCGCCCTCCTTCACCGCGCCGGCGAGCTTCAACAGCCCATCGGCGTCGCTGTTCGTGTCATAGACCGCGTCGACCCCGTCGGGGTGCAGCGCCAGGACCTGCTCGGTCACGTCGCCGGCGGTGTAGTCGACGAACTCCGCGGCGCCGAGCTCGCGGGCCAGGTCCTCGTTCGCCCCGCGCCCGACGGCGATGACCCGGATGTCCTTGAGCGCGGCGAGCTGGACCACGTAGCTGCCCACCCCGCCGGTCGCCCCGACGATCAGCAGCGTCTGTCCCTCGCCCAGCCCGGTGGCCTCGACGCCCTCCAGCGCGGTGAGGCCGGCGACGGTGACGTTCGCGGCGCCGGCGTGGTCGAGCGCCTCGGGTTTCGCGGCGACTTGATTCGGGGGGATCCGAACCAGCTCGGCGAACGTGCCCTCGCCCCAGTAGTCGCGGTCGGGCGCGCCGTAGACGGCGTCGCCGGCCGCGAACGGCGAGCCGTCCGGCGCCCCGACGACCTCCCCCGAGAGCTCCGTCCCGGGAACGAGCGGGAACCGGTGCTCGCCGTAGCTCGCCAGGTAGCCGTTCACCACGCCCGCGTCGACGGGGTTCACGCCCGCGGCGCGGACCCGGACCAGCAGGTCACCCGACTCCGGCTTGGGGTCCTCGATCTCCTGCACCGAACCCGGCTTGCCGAACTCCTCGACGACGTACGCGCGCATGGGGGTGACCTCCTGAAGAGACTGTGTCGTCTGACAACCGGCCTGCGCCGCGGGTCATTCCCGGGGGCGGAGGCGCGGGAACCACCCGGGCACCGCGCGACGGTAGGCCTGGTACTCCTCGCCGAACTGCCTTGCCAGTGTGGGCTCCTCGTACAGCCGCACGAACGCGACGAAGGCCACGGCGATCCCGGCGGCATACGCGAACAACACCGGTCGCCGGAGCAGGAGCGCCTGGCCGACGATCATCGAGAGCACCGCGAGATACATCGGGTTGCGAACGTGCCGGTAGAACCCGCCGACCACCAGGCGCCGGGTCGGGACGACCGGCGCGGGCGTCCCGACACCCTCCATCACGAACCGCCCGAACGCCTGCAGCAGGACCCCCGCCCCGGCCACGAGGAGGAGGCCGCCGAGCACCCGGAGGGGAAGCACGTACGCGGCGGATGACCCGGCGCGCCAGCCCGTGATCCACCAGGGAACGACGCCCGCGACGACGCCCGGCGCAAGCAGGAGGAACAGCGCGCTGCCGGCCGCGGCCCGGGCTCGGGAGGCGCTCAGCGGCCGCGCACCGGCGGAACCCCACGAGTGAGCTCCGCCGGCGGCCAGGCCGGGCGCGCGCACGGCGCGACCACGGCCGAACGGCCGGATCGCTGCAGCTTCATGTGGAAGCAGTTCGTGCGCAGCATGCCGTCGAACAGGGTACGCCCGTCGTCAAGGGAGAGATTGCTAGTTGAGCGAGGGGTCGAACGGCATCGTTCGCAGGAACGCGAACTCCTTGCCCTTGCGCTGCACGACCCGATCCCACAGCCGGCCCGGGTCGGTGCCGAACACGTCGTCGGAGGTGGCGCGCTCGGGGATCCACGCCTGCTCCTCCTGCATCTCCAGCTCGAGCTGCCCCGGCCCCCACCCCGCGTAGCCGGCGAACACGCGCGCCGCGCGGAGGCTCACCGCGTCCTCGACCCCGACGTCGCCGATCAGGAAGCCGACCGTGCCGAACGCGATCAGTCCCGCGCGCTCCGGGTCGGTGAAGTCGCCGAGGATCACCGCCGACTCGGGCTGCACCGGACCGCCGACGAACAGGGGCTCCTCGGGGCCGACCAGCGAGGACAGCGCGGGCACCGCCTCGCCGACGGTGGCCCCGGACGGGCGGTTCAGGATGATGCCGAGCGCGCCGTTCTCGTCGTGGTCGCCGATCAGCACGACGGTCCGCCGGAAGTTCGTGTCCCACAGGGCGGGACCGGCGATCAGCAGCTGGCCCTTCACGCTGTCCATCGCGGCCATGCTAGTGGGCGGGAGCGCGATACTTCGGCCATGGAGACCTGCCGGTCGTGCGGCGCGCCCCTGCAGGCGGAGCTCGCCTGGTGCCCCCGGTGCCTGACCCCCCGCGAGGAGCCGGCGCCCGTCTACGGGCAGACGACGCTGATCCAACCCGAGCGGCCGAAGCTCGACCGGTTCGAGTGGTCGGTCCGCGGGTTCGGACCGGGCGTGCGGTGGATCTTCACCGGCATCGTCGTGTTCTTCCTGTACGGGATGCTGTTCTGGAACTTCCTGTACGCGATGGGGGTCGCCCTGGCGATGATCCCGGTGCTGTGGGACGTGTGGACCCGCCACCGCGACGCGCGGTGACCGAGGTCCGCCCGATCACGGCGGAGGCGTCCCGGCCGATCCGCCTGGAGGTCCTGCGGCCGGGGCGGCCGGCGAGCGAGGTCGTGTTCGATGCCGACGACGCTCCCGACACCGCGCACGCCGGCGGATTCGTCGAGGGCGAGCTGGTCTCGGTCGGGCGCGTCTCGCGCGAGCCGCCGCCGGGCTCGGGCGACCCCAACGCGTGGCGGCTGCGAGGGATGGCCACCCTGCCGGAGCATCGCGACCGGGGCGTCGGGGCGGCCGTCCTGGCCTGGCTCCTGGAGCACGCGGCCGCCCGCGGCGGCACCGAGCTGTGGTGCAACGCCCGCGTGCGAGCCCGGCCGTTCTACGAGCGGGCGGGGTTCCGCGCCGAGGGCGACGAGTTCGACGTGCCCGGCATCGGACCCCACTACCTGATGCGCCGGCCGCTCTAGGATCGGATCGCATGGACCACGTCCTGATCCGGCGCCTGGAGCACCTGACCGGGGACGCCGCGAGCCCCCGGCTCGGCTACGGCGTCGAGGTGCGGGACCGGCCGGGGCCGCTGCACAAGCACGGCGCGTTCGAGGACGACACGGTGTGGGTCCAGCTCGTCGGCGGCCTGTTCGTCGGCCGCGCCACCGTCCAGATCACGTGGGTCGGCGAGTACTCCGACGTCCGCCAGATCCGCCAGCGGACGGCCGGCGCGCCGATCCACGACGTGGCCGACTTCTGGACCGGGCGGGCGCGGTACGGGTACGCGGCGGTGGCCACGCTGCGCCGCGAGCAGTGGGTCGAGCCGTTCTGGGCCGGCCCGCGGACCTACGGCTACGAGTGGGTCCGGATCGAGGACGAGAAGAAGCGCGTCTCGTGGCTCGACCCGAAGCCGCCGCCGCGCGGGGGCGAGGGGCTGGCCGAGTCGTTCCGGGCCTGGCTGGCCGCTCGCTAGGGACTGCTGGCGGGCCGCGCGTCGCCGGGGTACCCTCCGGGCACGCGCATGTCCTCCGACGCCCCGACACCCCAGGAACCGCTCGTCGCCGAGAAACGGCCGTGCCCGAAGTGCGGCGCCGCCAACCCGGTCTCGGCCGAGTTCTGCTGGCAGTGCCTGTCCCCCCTCGCCGGAGCGGTAGCCCCCGCGGCGTCCACGCCGCCGGCCGAACCCGGCGCGCCCAACCCGTACTCCGCGGAGGGGAACCCCTTCAAGCCCGCCGCCACCGGGGAGAAGCCTCCCGAGCCCAGCCCGTACTCCGCCGCGGGCAACCCGTTCCGCCCCGGCGCCACGGCGGCCGAGTCCGTCGGCCTGCCGCCCGCCCCGATGGAGACGACCAACGAGCTCGACAAGCGCATGCCGCTGCTGATCGGGATGGGACAGAAGGAGCCCTCCGGCGCGCGCAAGGCCCTGCGCGTGGTCATCCCGTTGGTGGTCGTGGTTGTCGGCGCGTTCTTCCTCTGGCAGCTCTTCGCCGGGAAGGTCACGATCCCGCAGGAGATCTCCGGGATCAACCAGCTGGAGAACACCTTCACCGAACAGATCCAGAGCGTCATCGACGAGGCCCTGGGGAGCAGCGGCGTGGACGTGCAACTGGGAGTCTTCGGGACAACGGCGTGCCCTCGTTCATGGTGCTCGTCCTCCAGGGCGACAACCCGCCGTCGCCCGAACAGAACTTCCAGAACTTCGCGACGGGCTTCGCCGAGGGGACCCAGAGCGCCTCGATCGACACCGCGGAGATCCAGCGCCGGGACTTCAACGGCGTGGCCTACCTCTGCGCCCCGGGCGACGGCGCCCTGCGGGCGGTGTGCCTGTGGCAGCGGGAGGACGTCGTCGGCATCGTCTCCGGGTTCGACCGGGACCTGACCGGCACGTTCCAGATCACCATCGCCGCCCACGACGCGATCCAGGGCGAGGGCTGAGCGACCCCCCGGCTCCAGTCTCTCCGCCAAACGGCCGACACCCGAAGGAGTGAATAGCAATCGCTCCGACCCGGGCATACGCTTGCCTTGCCCGCCCCATAGGAAGCCGTGAAGACCGGAACGTATCCCGGCGGCACGCTTCCGGCCCACCCCGGGCCCGCAGGGGGCGACACCGGAAGTCGTAGCTGCGCAACGTGCGGGGCGCCGCAGACCGCGTCGGCCCGGTACTGCTGGCATTGCCTCTCCCAGAGCGGCGGCGGACTCCACGCCCACTCCACGACCCAGGCCCCCACCACTCCAGCCCACCGGATCCGCTACGAGATCATGCCGGCCGCCCCGTCCCGGGGCGTCGACCGCGTCCGGGGACTGGTCCCCCGCCAGGTGGTCGTCGGGCTCGGCGTGGTCGCCCTCCTGAGCGTCCTGCTCCGCGGGCCCGCGTACACGGTGCCCGAGTCGGTCGGCGACGCCGTCCGGCTGAGCACCCCCGCGTACTCGGCGGCGGAGGATGCCTGGCGTGACTCACTGGTCGACGCCGGGATCGAGGGCGAGGTCGCGATCTTCGGGACGAACGGCACCGCGTCGTTCGTCCTGGTTGCCTACGGCGCCAGGCCCGGGTCCGACCGGGGCGCGCTCACCCAGCTCGGCGACGCGTGGACCGGCGTGAGCGACTCCACCGTGCGCACCAGCTCCATCCAGGACTCGCGACGCGGCGGGTTCGGCTTCGCGTGCGCGCCGGTCTCGGGAGGCGGCTTCCGCTCGATCTGCGCGTGGGCCGACCCGCAGGGGTTCGTGGGCGGGATCCTGTCGATGGACTCCGGCCAGACCGAGACCCTGGGCATCGCCGCCCAGGCCCGGCTGGCGATGCTCTAGCCCGGGCCCACGCCGCTCAGCGCCTCGCGCAGCCTGCGGATCGGGTTCGTCAGCTTGTAGCGCTCGGCCAGCTCCTCGAGCCGCTCGGGGTCCGGGTCAGCGCCCCACGTCCGGACGTCGAGTTCGGTCTGGATGGGCACGACGAACTGCATGGTGCGCACGTAGTCGGCGGCGTCGCGGAGCGAGGCCCGCAGAGCTCGCGAGCGCTGCAGCACCGCCCCGGTGCGGACCGGCGCGGCGGCGTCGGCGAGCAGCGCGTCGAGCGAGGGGTACGCCTTCACCAGCGCGCGCGCGGTCTTCTCCCCGATCCCGCGCACGCCGGGCAGCGCGTCCGATGGGTCGCCGCGCAGGATCGCGAAGTCCACGTACCGGTTGGCCGGCACCCCGTACTTCTCCTCCACGCCCGCCTCGTCGAACCGGTCCATCACGGTGACGCCCTTGCGCGTGAACCACAGGCAGACGTGGGGGTCGCGGACCAGCTGGATCAGGTCGCGGTCGCCGGTGACGATGTCCGCGCGGTCGCGGCCCTTCACCTTCGCCACCTGGGTGCCGATCGCGTCCTCGGCCTCCCACCCCTCGGCCTCGGCCTGGGTCTGGCCCATCGCGTCGAGGACCTCGCGCAGCACGCCGAACTGTTCGGGCAGGCCGGGCGGGTCGGGGGCGCGCTGGCCCTTGTAGCCGTCGTAGGCCTTCACGCGCGGGGCCGGGCGCCAGTCGTGGTCGTAGTTGTGGACCACCACGTCGGGCTCGCGCGACTGCACCAGGCGCGCCGTCATGTCCAGGTAGCCGTGCACCGCGTTGATGGGCTTGCCCTGGGTGTCCTTGATGGCGTCGGGCAGCGCGAAGAACGCCCGATACATCAGCGAGGAGGTGTCCAGGTACAGGCGGCGGGTCATCCGGGAAAGAACGGCTGCAGGAGCGGCGCGGCGTTGGCGGCCATGTCGAACAGCGCCTCGGTGCGGGCGTGGTCCTCCTCGAGGCGGGTGAAGATGTTCACGCCGCAGTAGAACGCGACCAGGGCGAAGGCCACGTCGCGGGGGGCAGCATGCCGGCGAACGGCGAGCCGGCCAGGACGCGTTCGACGACGCCCTCGACGAAGTCCACCCACACCTGGGTGCGGGTCATGATCTCGGGACGGAGCTCCGGGTCGGCGACCCCGCCGGCGATCATCTCGGCGACGACGGTCATGTGTCCCTGCTCGAGGTCCTCGCGGTAGATGCGGGCGGCCACGGCGACGAGGTCTTCGAAGGTCTTGGCGTCCTCGACGGCGGCCTTGTAGCGGGCCAGCCGGTCCTCCCCGATGTGGTCCAGGGCCGCCAGCAGGAGCTCGTTGACCGAACCGAAGTGGTAGAAGATCAGCGCCTGGTTGAAGTCGCCCGCCCGGGCGATCGCACGGGCGCTCGTCCGCGCGAACCCCTGCTCCTGCAAGGTCCGCAGGGCCGCGTCCAGGATCACCTCCCGGGTCTCTCGGGGCTCCTTGTCCGCCACGCCGGTCTCCCTCGTCGAGTTGCTTGAGCGACTGCTTTAAGCGTATGCTCTAATCGGTCGCTCAATGAGGAGCGTACCAGAGGAGGGAGGGAGAACGATGGAAGGCCTGGTTCTCTACCTCGGACCCTGGCTCTGCATGCTGGCGATGATCGCCTGCGCCGTGGGGATGATCGCCGTCGCCGCGATCGGCGGCACGGTGAACCTGCTCGTCCGAGCGCTCCGCCGATGACCGTGCTCTGGCTGCTGTGGGTGGCGAGCGGGCCTGCGCTGGTCTTCGCCGCGATCATCTGGATTCGATGCGCGTACTTCCTGGCCGCGCAGAGGTCCGGCGATCCATCGTGGAGCGGGGGGTTCGTCACGGATGCCTGATCATGTCCTGGTACTTCATCTTCATCGGGTTCCTGTACCCGCCCTTCCTCTTCCTGCCGGTCGGTTTGGCGGCGGCGATCGTCTGGCTGATCCGCTACCTTCGGCGCGCGCCGGGTCGCTGGAGAGAGGCGGGGTGGCGGGCGGTGGCACCGCGGATCCGCGAGTCCTCCGGGCCCACTCACGGGATATAGCACTCCTGGTATATGGGCCGGATTGTCCGGAACGCCGGTGCCTCTGACCTGCGGTTTTGCCGGCCCGAAGCGGCGATATAGCAAGGCTGCGATATCTGCCGAGTGGGCCTGCGAGGGCGCTCACGCCGCGCTAGGCTCGCGGTTCCGGCTGGAGGCGGAGGGAGGGCGAATGGGGGCGGCGCTCGACGCGGTCGTGAACGTGTGGGCCCTGGTGGACGCCGGGAACTGGCCCGCGCTGGCTCAGTGGTTCACCCCGGACGCGACCTTCAAGAGCCGGGGCGCCCCGATCGGCGGGCTGGACGTCGTCACCGGCTACTGGCAGGCCACCGCTCGCTCGTTCCCCGACCTGCGACGCGAGATCCTGGGCTACGCCGAGACGCCCGACGCCATCGCCGTTGAGGTCCGCGCGTCGGGGACCAACACCGGCCCCCTCAGCAGCGCGACCGGGGAGGTCCCGGCGACCGGCCGTCCGTGCGCCTTCGAGTCCATCGCTCTGATCCGCCTGCGCGACGGCAAGATCGCCAGCTGGAACGACGCCTACGACCAGCTGGGCCTGCTCCAGCAGCTGGGGCTGCTCGGGTGAGCCTGGAGGACCTGCTCCGCGCGTGGGACGGCGAGGAGGTCGTGGTCCGCCGCGCCGAGGACCTGGACGCGTGGATCCTGCTCGCGGTCCACTCCACGCGCCTGGGCCCGGCCGGCGGCGGGACCCGTCTGCGCGTGTACCCCGGGTTCGAGGACGCCGTGACCGACGGGCTCCGGCTCTCGCAGGCGATGACGGTGAAGTTCGCGGCGGCCGGGCTCGGCCGGGGCGGCGGGAAGGCCGTCCTGGCGGTGCCCGAGATCCCGGCCCTCGGCTCGGAGCGGCGGCGCGAGCTGATGCTCCGCTACGGCGAGCTCGTCGAGTCCCTCGGCGGCATCTACTCCACGGCGTGCGACATGAACACCGTGCCCGAGGACATGGACGTGATCGGCGAACGGACCTCCCACGTCTACGGACGCACCTTGGCCGCCGGCGGCCCGGGGAGCTCGGGGCCCGCGACCGGCACGGGGGTGTTCCACGGGATGCGCGCCGCGGCCGCCCGCGCATTCGGCACCGACGACCTGACGGGGCGAACCGTTCTGGTCCAGGGCGTAGGCGGGGTCGGGGGGACGCTGAGCGAGCTCCTGGCCGAGGCCGGCGCGAAGCTGCTGGTGAGCGACGTGGACCAGGAACGCGCGGACGAGACCGCGCAGCGGCTGGGAGCCGGGGCCGTCCCGGCGGACCGGTCGATCGGCGCCGAGTGCGAGATCTTCTCCCCCAACGCGGTGGGCGCCATCCTGAACGCGGACTCGATCCCGCGGCTGCGGTGCCGGGTCGTGGCCGGCGGCGCGAACAACCAGCTGGCCACGGCCGAGGACGCCGACCGGCTGGCCGCGGCGGGGATCCTCTACGCCCCGGACTTCGTGATGAACGCCGGAGGCGTGCTCTACCTGATCGGGCTCGAGGACCTGGGATGGAACGAGGCGCAGCTCGACGCAGCGCTGCGCGGGATCGGCGACACGATCTCGCGCGTGTTCGACGACGCCGAGTCCGAGGGGATCACCACCGACGCGGCCGCGCTCGCCCTGGCCCACCGCCGGATCGAGGCCGGCGACCCGAACGCCTGAGCGTGACCCTCCGCGACGTCATCGCCGACGACCTGGACGTGCTGTTCGTGGGGATCAACCCGGGCCTGGTCTCGGGGGCCACGGGCCATCACTTCGCCCGTCCCGGGAACCGGTTCTGGCCCGCGCTGCACCGGGCCGGTCTGACGGACCGTCAGCTCGCGCCCGGCGAGCAGCGGGAGCTGCTGGCGGCGGGAATCGGGATCACGAACCTGGTGGGCAGGACCACGGCGCGGGCGGACGAGCTGTCGGCGGACGAGCTCCGCGCCGGCGCACGGCGGCTCGAGCGCCTGATCCGGCGGCGGCGTCCGCGACGTGTGGCCGTCCTCGGGGTGACGGCCTACCGGACGGCGTTCGAGCGTCCGAAGGCCTCGCTCGGCCCGCAGCCTGAGCCGCTGGCCGGGGCCGAGCTGTGGGTGCTTCCCAACCCCTCAGGCCTGAACGCCCACTACCAGCTGCCGGCGCTGGCCGCGGCGTTCGAGGAGCTCAGGACGAGGCCATCTCGGCGAGGGCGATGATGTTCCCCTCGCTGTCCTTGAAGAACGCGCCCTTCCAGCCTTCCTGCTCGGCGATGCCCTTCTCGTTCGTCTTCAGGTACTCCAGGTCGTACTGCTCGAAGCTCACGCCGCGCGACGCGAGCTCGTCGACGACCTTGTCGAGGTTGTCGACCTCGAACCCGCCCGCGGTGGCCTTGTTGGTCCCCGCGAACTCGCTCGGGTAGACGCTGAACCGGCTCCCGCCGACCTCGTAGTTCAGACCTCCCTGTTCCTCCGAGGTCGGGCTCAGGCCGAGCTTCTCCTCGTACCACTTCTTGGCCCGCCCGATGTCGGATGCCGGCAGCATCGTGGCGAACGGATAGTTGCCCATCATTGGACACCACCTCCGCGACCACCCTAGTCCTCTGGGTTGCCGGCGGAAGTTGCGCTTTTAGGCATCGGGGTCGCCGCAGAGAGCGCCGGGGCGCGCCTCAACCGGTGCGCTGGCTGAGGGCGATGATGTTGCCCTCGCTGTCCTTGAACCAGGCGCCCAGAAACGGCCCGAGCGTCGCGATCCCCTTCTCGTTCGTCTTGAACTCGGGGCCGTAGTCGTACTGCTCGAAGACGACGCCCCGGACGGTCAGCTCGTCGACCTCCTTCTCGAGGTCGTCCACGGACCACTCCGCCGCCGTGTTCTGGGCCGTCCCGGCGAACTGGGTCGGGAAGACGCTGAAGTCGGTGCCACCGACCTTGTAGTGAAGGCCGCCCGGATCCTCCTCGACGGGCTCCAGGCCGAGCTTGTCCTTGTACCAGGCCTTCGCCCGCTCGATGTCCGAGGCGGGAAGGACCGCGTGGATGGGGTAGTCGCCGATCATGCGCATCACCTCCGGACTCGCACGCTAGCATCACGCCGTGCACGCGCGCGCCCGTCTCCTCCTGCTCCTGCTGCTTCCGCTGGCGGCGTGCGGCGGCGGCGGCGCGGGCGACACCACCGGGCCTCCCGACGGGATGGTGGCGTACGAGAGCGGCGCCGCCGAGCTGACGCTCAGCGGCCACCTCAGCCAGACGGTTCAGCTCGATCTGAGCATTCTCGGCACGAACGACTACGGCGGCCAGGACGGCGAGGCGCTGATGTCGGCGTCCTACGGCACCACCGAGGCCTCCCTGAGCATCGACCTCGAGTGGACCCCGGCGTCGGCCGAGCCGTCGGTGGTGGACGTCACGTTCGACCTCGACGAGGGGATCACGTACGTCGGACAGGACTGTACGGCCACCTCCGCCTTCGAGGGCGACGCGATCAGCGGCACGTACGCGTGCCCGAGCTTCGAACAGATCCAGCAGGGCGGCGCGTCTCCCGCTCAGAGCCTGAGCCGGGCGATCGCCGCCAAGGGGTCGTTCTCCGCCTCGCCCTGATCCGCGTCACGCGTCCCGGCCGACCGACAGGATGTTGCCCTCGCTGTCCTTGAACCAGGCCGCGGTCTCGGTCCCGAACGTGGCGATGCCCTTCTCGTTCGTCTTCAGGCCGGGGAAGTCGTACTGCTCGAAGACCACGCCGCGCGCGGTGAGCTCGTCGACCACCGCCTCGATGTCGTCGACCTGGAAGCCGGCGGCCGTGTTCTGCGCCGTGCCGGCGAAGGAGCTCGGGTACAGCTCGAAGCGGACCCCGCCCGACTCGTAGCGCAGGCCCTGCTCGAGCTCGCCGACGGGCTCGAGGCCCAGCTTGTCCCGGTACCAGGCCTTCGCCCGGTCGATGTCGGCGGCCGGCAGCGTGGCGACCAGCGGAAAGCGGCTCATCATCGGCGCGCACCTCCTACAGTCAATGCGTGGGCGAAGAGCGTGACACGAACCGGCTGATCGAGGCGACGAGCCCGTACCTGCTCCAGCACGCCCACAACCCGGTCGAGTGGTACCCGTGGGGCGAGGAGGCGCTGGGCCGGGCTCGGGAGGAGTCCCGCCCGATCCTGCTCTCCGTCGGCTACGCCGCCTGCCACTGGTGCCACGTGATGGAGCGCGAGTCCTTCGAGGACGAGCAGACGGCCGCGTTCATGAACGAGCACTTCGTCAACGTGAAGGTCGACCGAGAAGAGCGGCCGGACGTCGACGCGATCTACATGGACGCCGTCCAGGCGATGACCGGTCACGGCGGGTGGCCGATGACGGTGTTCCTGACGCCGGAGGGCGAGCCCTTCTACGCCGGCACGTACTTCCCGAACGAGCCCCGGTTCGGGATGCCCTCGTTCCGTCAGGTCCTGGAGGGCGTGGCCACGGCGTGGCGCGAGCGGCGCGAGGAGATCGCCGGCCAGGGCCGGAAGGTGGCGGAGGCGATCGCCGAGGCCCAGGCCGTGGCGGAGTCGAGCGAGCCCCTGAGCGAGGACCTGCTGCGCTCGGCGCACCGCCTGCTCGACGGCGCGTTCGACACCGAGTGGGGTGGGTTCGGCGCCGCGCCGAAGTTCCCGCAGCCGATGACGCTCGAGTTCATGCTGCGGGCGCACCTCCGCGGGTACCCCGGCGCGCTGGACATGGTGACCACAACCCTCGACCGGATGGCGGGCGGCGGGATCCGCGATCACCTGGGCGGCGGGTTCCACCGCTACTCGACCGACCGGATCTGGCTGGTCCCCCACTTCGAGAAGATGCTCTACGACAACGCCCAGCTCGCCCGGCTCTACCTGCACGCGTTCCAGGTAACCGGGAACGAGGCCTATCGCGTGGTCGTCGTCTCGACCCTGGAGTACCTGCTGCGGGAGATGCGCCACGAGGGCGGCGGGTTCTTCTCGGCCCAGGACGCGGACTCCGAGGGCGTCGAGGGCAAGTTCTTCGTCTGGTCGTGGGACGAGCTGGTCTCGGTCGCGGGCGAGGAGGTCGCCGACCGGCTGGGGGCCTCCCCGGAGGGGAACTGGGAGGGCACGAACGTCCTGTGGACGCCGAACCCCGCCGCCGAGGCGCTGCCCGAGGACGTCCGCGAGCGGCTGCTCGAAGTCCGCTCGGCGCGGATCCGGCCGGCCACCGACGACAAGGTCCTGTCGGGATGGAACGGGCTGGCGATCCAGGCGTTCGCGGAGGCCGGGCGGGCGCTCGGCGAGCCGCGGTACACGCAGGCCGCCGCGGACGCCGCGGGCTTCGTCCTGGAGAACCTTCGCCGGCCGGACGGGCGGCTGCTGCGCTCGTGGCGCGACGGCCGGACCAGCGGGCCCGCCTACGCCGACGACCACGCGATGCTCGGCATGGGGCTGCTGACCCTGTACGAGGCCACGTTCGACCCGCGGTGGATGCGGGCGGCCCGCGACCTGGCCCACGATCTGACCCGGCTGTTCCGCGACGCCCGGGGGGGAGGGTTCTTCCAGACCGGCGAGGACGCCGAGCGGCTGGTGCTGCGGCCGAAGGAGCTGTTCGACAACGCGGTCCCCTCCGGGAACTCGGTGGCCGCGGACCTGCTTCTGCGGCTGGGGCTGCTCACCGGGGACTCGGAGTACGAGCGAGCCGGCGTCTCGGCGCTGCGGGCGGCGCGGCCGCTCATGGCCCGAGCGCCCTCCGGCGCCGGCCACGCGCTGCAGGCCCTGGACCTGTACCTGGGGCCGGCGCGAGAGGTGGCGATCGTCGGCGACCTGGATCGGGACGAGACCCGGGCGCTGGCGGCCGAGGTGTGGCGGCGGTTCCTGCCCCGGACGGTGCTGGCCGCGGGGCCCCACGGCGACCCGGGCCTGGCGGAGCTCATCCCGCTGATGGGCGGGCGCTCGGAGCTGGACGGCCTCCCGGCCGCCTACGTCTGCGAGCGCTTCGCCTGCAAGCGGCCGGTGGCGGCGCCCGCCGATCTCGCCGGGCTGCTGTCCGGAATCTGACGGTCCGTCAGATCCGCGCCGCTCAGCCACGGGCGATGGGGCGGTCGGTCCGGCCCCACTCGTCCCAGGACGCGTCGTAGACCTCGGGCTCGATGCCCGCCGCGTCCAGGGCGTACGCGAGGGCCGCGGCCGAGATCCCCACGCCGCAGTAGGCGATCGCCCTTTCGCCGGGACGGGCACCGGCGGCCTCGAAGATCTCCCGGAGCTCCTCCGGCGGCTTCAGCGTGCGGTCCTTCCGGTACAGCTCGTACCAGGGGACGCTCGCCGCCCACGGGACGCGGCCGGCGCGGAGGTCGCCGCGGGGCGTGTGGGCGACCCCGGTCTCGTCGGGGCGGATCTGGCCGGTCTCGAACCACACGGCCTCGCCCCGGTACTGCGCGGCCGGGCGCGAGTCCAGCACCGGGACGCCGTCCTCCTTCGCCCGGGCGACGTCGTCGGCCGCGGCGATGCGCAGGGGGCCCTCCCGCGAGGTCCACGTGGCCGGCGGCCGGGCGGGCGGCGTGCCCGGCTCGAGCGGGTGGTCCTCGTCGATCCACCGCTCCAGGCCGCCGTCGAGGATCCGCACGCCCTGGTGGCCGTAGACCCGGAACGCCCACCACAGGCGGAACGGGCCGGAGCCCCGCTCGTCCGCGTAGGCGACCACCGTGGTGTCGTCGCCGATTCCCCGCGAGCCCATGGCGCGGGCGAAGCGCTTCGGCCCGGCCAGGGTGAAGGCGTACCGGGCGGCCGGCTCGACGATGTCGGCCGTCCAGTCCAGGTAGATCGCGCCCGGCAGGTGGCCGGCCTCGTACCGGGCCCGGCCCGAGCCGTCCTCCCGCCACCGGAAGTCGACGACGACGAGGTTCGGGTCGTCCAGGCGCGCGGCCACCCAGGCCGGGTCGACCAGGGTCACAGGCGGTGCCGAAGCCACACGTTCGGCTCCCAGTACTCCCCCGTGTCGCGCTCGCGGTCGATCCGCACCGGCGCCAGCCCGCGCGGGAAGACGTAGTCGCCGCTCTCGGGGAAGGTCATCCCCGTCCAGGACTCCCACTCCTTGACCGAGCCGGTGATCCGCACCGACTCGGGCGCGGGCTTGAGGATCTCGGCCCCCATCCGGACGTGGACGCGGATCCACGGGTCGAACGGCTCCCCGTCCTCGCGCGTCCAGAACGCGTAGCGGTCCATCGGCGCGAGCGGATAGCGCTCCTTCCAGTTCGGCCGGACCGGCGCGATCAGGTCGGTGAGCCCGGCGGCCCGGGCGATCTCCGCCATGGCCCGGACCGGCTCGGCGGCCAGCCCCCGTCCCTGTCGTCCGGGTTCGATGACCCCCTGCATGGCGCAGGCCGCGGTGGCCGAGCCCGGGTCGGTGAGCGAGCGGTCCAGGGCGTCGTCCAGACCGGCCGGGAGGTCCTCCGCCGTCCCGTCCCAGCGAAGCGGCGTGCAGTTCCCGAGGCCGGCCAGCGCGCCGTCGCCGTCCAGGAGCACGAACTGGAACTCCGGGTAGCGGTCGTCGATCTCGCCCCACCGGGCGTTCAGGACGTCGCCGTGCATGTTGTACTCGGGCCACACCTGCCGAAGCAGCGGGACCCGCCGGGCGAAGGTGTCCGGGTTCTCCGCCAGCGTGACGACCCTGAACCCGCTCACGCCGGCTTCGTCGCCTTCAGCGAGAACGACAGGGGGATCTCGGCGTCGCCGTGCAAGGGGTGGAGCACCCACGTCCGCTCCTCCGTCTCCGAAGGCACCACGAACGAGACCGGCCAGCTGAGGAACGGATGCTCGTGGAGCCACTCGATCCGCAGCCCGGCCTCCGCGAGGACCGTCACCACCTCGCCCAGGCTGTGGAACCAGCTGAAGCTGCGGTTCGCCTTCACCTCGGCCTTGGGGTCCGCGTACGAGCCGACCACCGGGAAGAACAGCGGCTCGTCCCGTTCGAAGTACGCGTACTTCACGTGGAGCTCGGCGTCCTCGCGTTCGTCGTCGAACGCCCACATCGTGGGGTGTCCCTCGTGGATGTAGAAGAACCCGCCGGGCTTGAGGAAGTGGGCGATCACCTCCGCCCACCGGGTCAGGTCGTCGAGCCACCCGATCACTCCGCGGCTCGTGTAGACGATGTCGAACTGCCCGTCGAGGTTGTCCGGCAGCTCCTGGACGCGTGACTGCACGAACCGCGCGGGCAGCTCCAGCTCGTTCGCGACGCGGCCGGCGATCTCGATCGCGTTCGGCGAGAAGTCAACGCCCGTGACGTTCGCGCCGAGCCGCGCCCACGACAGCGTGTCCATCCCGAAGTGGCACTGCAGGTGGAGGAGCTCCTTGCCGGAGACGTCCCCCACCTCCTCGAGCTCGAACGGACGGATCGTCGAGCCGCCCTTCCTGAACCCGTCCAGGTCGTAGAACTCCGAGCTCTCATGGAGGAGCGCCCACTCGTCCCACAGCTCGAGGTTGGCCTTCTGCCAGTCCTTCATTTTCGGCGTGCTCCTGTTTCAGGCGGGCAGGTCGTGGAGGGGAAAGACGGCCTCCACCGTATCGCGCGCCGCCCGCTCCGCCAGGGAGTCGTCGCCGTGTTTCGTGGGCGGGGTTTCCGAGAGTCGGGTCGGGACCGGCCCGCCCTGCTCGGCCTCGGCCTCCTCGATCCAGGACTCCGGGAGGTCGTCGGGGGGCGAAGCGTCGGCCATCTCCGCGAAGTAGATCGTCCACGCCCGCGGGACCACCCGGGCCCACTGGTACCCGCCGCCGCCGGTGGCGAGCCAGCGGCCGCCGGCGGCCTCGTGGGCCAGGTCGTGGAGGACCTTCGCCGCCTCGCGGTACGCGCGGGTGGACAGGCCGAGCATCGCCAGCGGGTCGGTGAAGTGCGTGTCGCAGCCCAGTTGGGTGACCAGGACGTCGGGCTTCCAGCTGCGGACGAGCGGCGGGACCACGGTGCGGAACGCGTCCAGCCACGCGTCGTCGCCCGTGTACGGCGGGAGCGCGACGTTCGCGGCGGAGCCCTCGGCGTCGCGGCCGCCGGTCTCGTCGGGGAAGCCGGTCCCCGGGAACAGCGTCCGCCCCGACTGGTGGATCGAGACGGTCAGCACCCGCGGGTCGTTCCAAAAGATCGCCTGGGGGCCGTCGCCGTGGTGCACGTCGACGTCGACGTACGCGATCCGCTCGGCGCCGTTCGCGAGCATCCACGCGATGGCGATCGCCGGGTCGTCGTAGACGCAGAACCCGCTGGCCCGCTCGGGCATGGCGTGGTGCAGCCCGCCACTGGGGTTGAACGCGTGCTCCGCGCGGCCGGAGAGCACCGCCTGGGCGCCGATGAGCGACGCGCCGGCCACGCGGGCGGACGCGGGGTGCATGTTCGGGAAGATCGGGTTGTCGCCGGGGCCGAAGCCGAACTCGTACCAGGGGCCGGGGTCTCCCTCGCCCGCGCGCTTCACGGCGTCGAGGTACCGGGCGGAGTGGACGAGCATGAGCTCCTCGTCGGTGGCGTCGCGGGCCGGGGTCTCGACGGCGCGCTCACCGTCGATGAGCCCGAGGCCATGGATCAGGCTGTAGGTGAGAAAGACGCGGGCCGGCCGAAGGGGGTGCTCGGGCCCGTGGTCGTAGAGGGGCGCGTCCTGTCCGTAGTGAACGAGCTCGACCTTCGAGCTCACGAGGCGTCCGCGGCCGGCCCGCGGGCCGACTCGCGGAGGCGGTCGCCCAGCACCCGGATCACGGCGAGGGCCACCTCGGGGCGCTCGCGGAGGATCCGCTCGAACCGTCGCCGGTCGAGCCCCAGGGTTCGCACCGCCCCGCGCGCCACCAGCGTCGCCATCCGCCGGTCCTCGCCGAGCAGGGCGAGCTCCCCGATCGGCTCGCCGGCATGGCGCACGGCCACCTCGCGCTGGGCGCCGGTCCCGTCCACCATCACCGCGACCTCGCCGGAGACCACGATGTGCATGTCGTCGCCCGCCTCGCCCTCGCGGGCCAGGACGTCGCCGTCCTCGAAGGCGTGCTCCGTCGCGGCCTCGGCCACCTGGCGAAGGTCCGCCCCGTCGAGCTCCGCGAACATCGGGACGCGACACAGCACCAGCGCCCGGTCCATGACCGAGAGCGTCCCGAGCGTCTCCACCTGGTTCGCACCTCCCTCGAGCGCGCGCGCCGCGGCCTCCCGGACGAAGGCCTCGTCGTCCGAGCCTGCCACACGGCGCAGGTTCGGCGCGAGCCGCTCGGCGATAGGCGAGCCGGCCACCGCGAATGCGGCGCTCGCCCGGAGCCACGGGTCCGGGTCGGCCAGGAGCTCCGCGAGGGCAACGCCGGTGTCGCCGGGCGCATCGCCCGACTCCCACATCCCCACCAGGAGCCGCGCGACCTCCTTGTGGCCGGCCGCGTCCACGATCTCGATGGCGTTGGCCCGCTGGTCGAGGTCCGCGCTCCACAGGTTGTCGAGGGCCGGGCGTGCCATCTCGGGCCGCATCCGTCCCATCGCCCGCAGCGACATCCGCAGCCGGTCGCGCGAACGCCGCTCGAGCGCGGCCCCCAGCAGCGTTGCGTCGCCGGCGCCGTCGCCGTCCACGGCGCGGGCCAGGGCCGCGAACCGTGCCGCCGCCCGGGCCCGTTCGCGGGCGTACGGCAGCAGGGGATCCGGGTCGGCCCACGGGAGCGAGCGGGCGAGGACCTCCAGCGCGGCGGCCTCCAGGTTGGCGTCGTCCAGGGCCTCGAGCAGCGCCGGGACGGCCGCTTCTCCGAGGCGCACCAGCGCACGTACGGCGGAGGCCCGCACGTCGGGGTCGTCCGACCCGAGGGCCCGCAGGGACTCGGCCTGGTCCCACCCGAGCTCCGCTGCGGCCCGGGCCGCCTCGTCGCGGAGGCCCTCGTCCGGGTCGTCGCGCAGCGCCGCAACCCGCTCGGCGTCGCCCTGCCGCGGATCCCGAACCACCGCGGCGAGGGCCTCCCGGCGCACGCCGGCGTCGGCATCGGCGAGCCGCGCCCGCACCAGCTCCACACCCTCGTCGCCACCCTCCCCCGCCATCGCGCCCACCGCCAGCCGGCGGATATCGGCCTGGGGATCGTCGAGCGCGGCCCGCAGCGCCGCCTGCGCCTGGCGGTCGTTGACGCCCCCGAACACCTCGGGGTTGCCCTCGCGAAGGGCATCGGCCAAAGCGAGGACGTAGGCAGACCGGGCCCGGACCATCGCCACCACGGCCGCCGCGGCCACGGCCGCTCCGAGCCCGGCCAGGGCCCGCGCCGACAGCGCCTGCTCCGCCACGAGCAGGATCCCGCCCGCCGCCGCGGTCCCGGCCTGCAGCGGCACCGCGTCCATGAACGCCCGAACCGCGGGCCGCCGTCCCGCCGGGACCACGTTGAACAGCGACTGCCACCCGGGCGCCCACACCCCGTTCACCCACACGATCTGGGAGAACCGGAACACCGCCACCACGACGAACGATGAGGTCACCACCAGCCCGCCGAACCCGATCAGGCACAGCGCCGCGAGGGCCAGCACCGCGTTGACCGTGCCGATCCGCGCGTACAGCCGGTTGGCCACGACGAGCGAGACCAGCAGCGCGAGGCCCGTCGCCGCGCCGCTGAACGCCCCGAGGAACCCGGCGAGCCGCTCCGGGTCGGGGTAGCGCGCCGTCGCGGCGCGAGCGAACAGGAAGGTGGACATGAACAGCAGCAGTGCGAACAGGGCCAGCGACACGGCCATCCAACGGAGCAGGGACGAGTGGGTCACCGAGGAGGCCCCCTGGGCGAACCCGGACGACGCATCACCGGATCCGGTCGCGGCGGCGGCGGCCGGACGTCCCGCGGCCTGCGCCCACCGCGCCATCACCCCGGCGACCGCGGCCCCCCCCGCCCACACGAAGACCAGCTGCTCGGCCCCGAGCAGCGACGCGAGCGGCCCGGTGAGGAACCCCCCGATCACCAGCCCGACCACGAGCCCCGCGCCGTAGAGAGGGAACAGCCGCTTGGCCTGCCGGGTGTCGTGCAGTGCCGCGGCCAGCGACCAGGACAGCTGCCCGGCCAGCGTCCACAGGATCATCATCCCGAGCCACGAGATCCGGTACCCCCACGGGTCCCACGAGAGCAGCGGCCGCGAGGCCGCGATCGCCACGGCCATGCCCAGGTACGTCACCGGGACCGCCCGCCGCGGGTCGGCCCGGGCGATCCTCCCGGCCCCGGCCAGGAACGCGAACGTCACCGCGCCGAGCGCCATGTACATGAGCGGCAGGGTGTCCGCGCCGACGCGGGCCAGGAGCAGCGACTCGACGCCGTACCCGCCGACCGCGAACGCCGACCACAGCACGACCATCAGGGCGAGCAGGCGCCCGACCAGCCGTCCCTCCCCGGGACGGACCTTCAGCAGCGACAGGACGCGGCGCACCGCCGGCTCAGTCCTCCGACTGGGCGTAGTCGATGGCCTCCTCGAGGCTCATCGCCCGACCCTCGGCCTTGAGGCCCTCGACGGCGCCCGGCGGCAGGCTCTCCTCCTTCGGCCCCGAGTAATAGCTGAACAGCGTCCGGGGCACCTGCGCCTGCAGCCGCTGCTCGAGCCCTTCCGCGGCCCCCCACAGCCGGGCCGATCGCTCGAACTGGCCCTGGGCGTTGGCCAGCGTGGACAGGAAGTAGAAGCCCATCAGGAACCCGGTGGTGTTCATCGAGTCCAGGTTCCTTCGCAGGAGCTGCCGCATGCCGTCCAACGCGGAGTCGTAGTCCCCGAGCTCCATGTTCGCGAGGGCCACGCTGCCCAGGGCCTGCTGGTACGTCTCCTGGTCGCCGGTCTCCCGCAGGTACTCCAAGGCCTGCTCCGCGTACACGCGCGTGCTCGCGTACTCCTGCCGGGTGTTCCCCATGAACGAGCGGGCCATGGCGATCCGCCCCAGCGCGGCCCGGTCGCCGACGGCGGTGAAGTGCACCTCGGCCTCATCCAGCAGGCGCGCGCAGGCCTCCCAGTCGCCCCGCACCATCTGGGCCACGAAGCTCAGGTTGTAGAGGGCCTCGCCGACGAGCCACTCGTCGTCGAGCTCGCGGGCGATGTCCAGCGCCTCCTCGCAGTAGGGCTCCATGGGGTCGTAGTCGCCCTGCCAGTAGACGATCCCCAGGGCGGCGAGCAGGGCCCGGGCCCGGGGGCGCGTCCGGTCCTGGGCGGACGGGAGCGCGAGAACCTGCTCGGCCCATCGGCGGCCCTCCGCGAGGTGGCCGCGGTACTGCCAGAACCGCCACACGGCCGCCACGATCCGCAGGCCGACCTCGGCCTGGTCCAGCTCGATCGACCACTCCAGCCCGGCGCGGACGTTGTCGTGGTTCTCTCCCAGCCGTTCGATCCATTCCCGCCGGTCCTCGCCGATGAGATGCGGCTCGGCGTCCTCGACCAGCAACACGACCTGGTGGGCCATGCGCTCGCGGACCTCCGCGAGCTCGCCGGCCTCCTCCAGCTTCTCCAGCGCGAACTCGCGGATGGTCTCGTACATCGAGTACCGCTCCGAGCCGGGATCTCGCCGCACCAGGCTCTTCTGAACGAGCGACGCGGTGAGGTCCAGCAGGTCGCCGAGCTCGCCCTCGGGATCGACGATGGAGTTGAGGACCCACAGGATCCACCCGCCGGCGAACACCCCGCACCGCCGGAACAGCACCCGCTCCGGCTCCTCCAACAGGTCGTGGCTCCACTCGATCGCGCCGCGCAGGGTCCGCTGGCGGTCGGGCGCGTCTCGGGGTCCCGTGGTCAGCAGCGGGAGCCGGCGGTCGAGACGCGAGAGGAGCTCCGCCACCGAGATCGCCCGCAGACGGCTGGCGGCCAGCTCGATCGCCAGCGGCATGCCGTCGAGCCGCGCGCAGATCTCGGCGACGGTGACGAGCGTGTCCTCGTCGGGCTCGAAGGCGGGGTCCATGGCCCGGGCCCGGTCGACGAACAGCATCACCGCGTCGGAGGGCGCCCCGCCCTCCCGGAGGCCGAGCGGGGACAGCGGGTAGAGGTGCTCGCCGCGGATCCCGAGGGCCTCGCGGCTTGTGGCCAGAACGGTGAGGGCGGGGGCGCCGGAGAGCAGCCCGCCGACCTCGGGAGCCGCCTCCAGGACCTGCTCGAAGTTGTCCAGGATCAGCAGGGCGGTGTGATCTCGAAGGCGCTCGGTGATCGCGCCCCACACCGGGTCCCGCCCCTGCGGTCGCAGCCCGAGCGCCTGCGCGATGTCGTGGCACACGAGCGCCGGCTCGGTGGTCGCCGAGAGGTCCACGAAGGTGACGCCGTCGGTGTACCGATCGCGTTCGGCCGCCGCCGCCTCGACGGCCAGCCGGGTCTTGCCCGTGCCGCCCGGGCCGGTGATGGTCACCAGCCGGGCTCCCTCCAGGCGCTCCCGCAGCGCGCTCAGGTCGTCGTGGCGGCCGACGAACGCCGTCGGGAACGCGGGCAGGTTGGTCGCCACGTCGAGCGAGCGCAGCGGCGGGAAGTCCTGGGGCAGGCCGGGCACCACCACCTGGCTCAACCGCTCCGAGTCCGGGAGGTCCTTCAGCCGGAACGCCCCAAGCTCCCGGAGCGTGACGCCCTCCGGCAGCGAGCTCTCCGCCAGCGCGGCGGTGGTCCGTGACACCACGATCTGCCCGCCGTGGCCGGCCGCGGCGATGCGCGCGGCGCGATGCACGTCCATGCCCACGTAGTCGTCGCCGCCGGGAATCCCCTCGCCGGTGTGCAGCCCCATCCTCACCCGGACCGTCACGCCCTCCGGCCACCCGTGCTCCGCAAGCCCACGCTGGGCGCCGACGGCCGCGGCGACCGCCGCGTCGGCCGTCGTGAACACGGCAAAGATGGCGTCGCCCTCGCTCCCCCGGTCGACGCCGCCCGCGCCGTGGATCGCGTCGCGCAGGATCCGGTTGTGCTGCTCGAGGACCGTCCGGAACTCGCTGCCCAGGCGCTGGACGAGCTTGGTCGAGCCCTCGATGTCGGTGAACAGGAAGGTGACGGTGCCGGTGGGCAGCGCGCTCCGGGGGGTCGCCGCCGCGTTCACCGCGCGACCTTGCTCTGGCGCGAGGGGTCGCTCAGGATGTCGCGGGCCAGGGCGATGGCCTGGTCGAGCGACCGCGCCGCGCCCTCGGACCGAAGGGCGTCGTGCCCGGCCCGGCCCAGCTTCTCCACGGCCGGCGCCACGGACGTCGCGAGCAAGAGGTCCGAGAATCCCGTCGGCAGCGTCACGCCGAGCTTGCGCACCAGGCCCTCCGACGCGCCGATCATCCGGGAACAGTCCTCGAGCCGGCCGAGGGCCGCCGCGACGATCCCCGAGAGCTGCAGGGTCATCGCCAGGTGGGTGAGGTCCATCGCGCGTAGGTGCAGCTCGAGCGACTCGGAGAGGCGCGCCTGTGCCCTCGGCACGTCACCATCGCGCACGGACGCAGCCCCCTCGATCTGCAGGACCTCGACGAGCATGAGCTCGTCCTCGGCCCCGCGAAGTGCGGGTGTGGCCCGTGCCGCGATGGCTCCGCCGCCAACCAGGTCCCCCTGCCACACGGCCATGAACGCGTCGTGGAGCAGCAGATAGGCCAGCCCGAGCTCGTCCCCGAGCTCCTCGTAGATGCCCCGGGCCTCGTCGGCGAGCTTCTGTGAGGTTTCGTGGTCCCCCATCGCGTCGAAGCCGAAGAACGCGTCGACCAGCGCGTCGGCCTCGAGCTTGCGGTCCCCGGCGGTCCGCGCGATGGCCAGCGCTTCGGCGTAGGCGGACTGCGTCGCCTGGTGATCGCTCTGCCAGTACGCCAGACCACCCATCGCGGCGAGGGCCCGCGCCCGCAGCGCTCCGGCGTCCCGCGCGGAGGGCAGCGCGAGGACGTCCGCGAACCGCCGGCGGGCCTCGGTCAGGGCGCCGTAGGCGTGCCAGAACCGCCAGGACGAGGCGGCGATCCGCAGGCCGGGCCCGGCCTCGTCGACCCGCACGGACCACTCGAGCGCCGCACGCAGGTTGTCGAGCTCCTGCGCGAGCTGCTCCTTCCACCACCGGCGATCGGGGCCGATCAGGGGACGTTGGGCGCGCTCCGCGAGCGCCGCCGCCCATTCGGCGTGGCGGCGCTGCACGTCGGCGATCTCGCCGGAGGCCTCCAGCCGCTCGAGGGCGAGCTCGCGGATCGTCTCGTACATGCCGAACCGCCCCTCCGGGCCCCCCCGCTCCCGGCGGACCACGCTCTTCTGGACGAGCGACGCCAGGAGGTCGAGCGGATCGCCGAGCTCGCCCTCGGGGTCGGCGACGGCCTGCGCCGCGTCGAGCGTCCACCCCCCGGCGAAGGCCGCCAGGCGCCGGAACATCGCGCGCTCGGCGTCCTCGAGCAGATCGTGGCTCCACTCGATCGTGGCCCGAAGCGTCCGCTGGCGGACGGGGGCGTCGCGGGGCCCCCCGGTGAGCAGCGGGAGCGAATGATCGAGCCGGGCCAGGATCTCCTCCGGGGACAGCGTCCGGATCCGCCCTGCCGCGAGCTCGATGGCCAGCGGCATCCCGTCCAGACGGGCACAGATGCGCGCCACCACCTCCGCCGACCGCTCGTCGAGCTCGAAGGACGGGTCCATCGACCGCGCCCGCTCGACGAAGAGCTCGACCGCCTCCCCGTCCGCCTCCCCGAGGCCCAGCGGAGAGAGCGGGAGGACCTGCTCGCCGCGGATCCCCAGTGGCTCCCGGCTCGTCACCACCACCCCGGTGGCCGGCGCCCCGCCGAGCAGCGCCGAGACGTCGGGCGCGGCGGCCACGACCTGCTCGAAGTTGTCCAGCAGCAACAGCACCGCTCGGGTGCCGAGCGCCTCCACGACCGCCTGGACGGGGGCCGTCCCCGCCGGAACCTCTACGCCGAGCGCCGAGGCGATCTCCGGGCCGACCAAGGCGGCGTCGGTGATCGGGGCCAGATCGACGAAGCTGACGCCGTCCGGATACCGTTCCCCGACCTCACGGGCGACCTCGACCGCCAGGCGCGTCTTCCCCGTCCCCCCCGGGCCCGTCAGGGTCACCAGGCGGGCCGTCGTCAGGTGGTCCCGGAGCGCGGCGGATGCCTCGAGCCGGCCCACGAAGCTCGTCGGGAACGAGGGCAGCGTGGCCGCCGCGAGCAGGGTCCGCAGTGGCGGGAAGTCCGCCGCCAGCCCGGGGACGACGACCTGCCGGAGGTGCTCGGGGTCAGGGAGGTCCTTCAGCCGGTGCGAGCCGAGATCGCGAAGGGCCACGCCGGGCGCCAGCGACGCGCCGAGCGCGGCCGTCGTCGCGGAGATCACGATCTGCCCCCCGTGGCCGGTCGAGGCGATCCGGGCCGCGCGGTGCACGTCCAGGCCCACGTAGTCGTCGCCGCCCAGGACGCCTTCGCCCGTGTGCGCCCCCATCCGGACGCGGACCTCGGCTCCCTCCGGCCACGCCTGCCCCGTGAGCGCCCGCTGGGCGGCCACGCACGCGGCGATCGCCGCGTCGGCGGTGGTGAACACCGCGAAGAACGCGTCACCCTCGGTTCGCAGGTCCAGCCCTCCCGCGTCGCGGATGGCCTCGCGCAGGATCCGGTGGTGCTGCTCGAGGACCGTCCTGAACTCGCTCCCCAGGCGCTGGACCAGCTTGGTCGAGCCCTCGATGTCGGTGAACAGGAAGGTGACGGTCCCGGTGGGGAGATCGGTGCGCATGGTTCCCGCGTCCATCCGCGCAGCCTCAGTCGCCCATCTGGGCCTTCTGGACCTTCCCCGAGAAGTCCACGGACACGGCCTTCCACTCCGTGAACTCGTCGAGGGCCTGGGGGCCGGCCTCGCGGTGGCCGTTGCCGGTGTGCTTCATCCCCCCGAACGGGATCTGGACCTCCGCGCCGATCGTCGGCGCGTTCACGTAGACCACGCCGAACTCCAGCTGCTGGATGGCCTTGAACACGTTGGTGATGTCGTGGGTGTAGATCGAGCAGGACAGGCCGTAGTTGGTCGAGTTGGCCACGGCGATGGCCTCGTCCACGTCCTGGACGGTCATCAGCCCGGTCACCGGGCCGAAGATCTCCTCCTGGGCGATCCGCATGTCCGGGCGCATGTCGTCGAACACGGTCGCCGCCACGAAGTTCCCCTTGTCGAACTCCGGGCCGCTCAGGGCCTCGCCCCCGGCGACCAGGACGGCGCCCTCGGCCTTGCCGATCTCGATGTACTCCAGGATCCGCGCCTTCTGCTTCGCGTTGATCACCGGGGCGAGCTCCACCGACTCGTCCAGGCCGTTGCCGGGCTTGAGGGTGGCCACCCGCTCCAGCAGCCGGTCGCGGTAGGCGTCCTTCACGTCGGCGTGGACGGCGATCCGGGAGGTGGCGGTGCACCGCTGCCCGGCGGTGGCGAAGGCGCCCCACGCCCCCGCCTCGACGGCGAGGTCCAGGTCGGCGTCGGGCATCACGATCAGGCAGTTCTTGGATCCCAGCTCCAGCGAGCACCGCTTCATCTCGGCCGCGCACTGCTCGTTGATCATCCGGCCCACCTCGAGCGAGCCGGTGAAGCTGATCCCGCGAACGCCGGGATGGCTCACCAGCGCGGCGCCGGCCTCCTCGCCGATCCCGTTGACCAGGTTCAGCACGCCGGGGGGCAGGCCGACCTCCTCGAAGATCTGCACCAGGATCGTGGCCAGCACCGGCGTGTCCTCGGCCGGCTTGAACACGCTGGTGCACCCGGAGAGTAGCGCGGGGGCGATCTTCCACAGCGGGATCGCGATCGGGAAGTTCCAGGGCGTGATCAGGCCCATGACGCCGATGGGATGGCGGACCGTCATCGAGAACTTCGAGGGCAGCTCGCTCGGCATGGTCTGCCCGAAGAACCGGCGTCCCTCGCCGGCCATGTAGAAGCAGAAGTCGATCCCCTCTTGCACGTCGGCGCGCGTCTCGCGGAGGGTCTTGCCCATCTCCCGCGTCATCAGGCGCGAGAGCTCCTCCTTGCGCTGCTCCAGGATCAGCCCGGCGCGCAGGACGTAGTCGGCGCGCTTGGGTACGGGGGTGAGGAGCCAGTCCGGGTACGCGTCGGCCGCCGCGCGGACCGCCGCATCGACGTCGTCGGCCGTGCCCTTCGCCACCACGCCGACCAGGTCGTCGGTGTCCGCCGGGTTCCGCGACTCGAACGTCTCCCCGTTCGAGGCCGGCACCCACTTCCCGCCGATGTGGTTCAGGTACTCGTCCGCCATCGCCGCGGCTCCTTTGCCTCGTTGACGTGCCGGTGCGATCGTACCCTTCAGCCGGACGCGACCCGTGCCTACAATCGCCACGGGAGGCTTGGAACGATGAGCCAGGTTGCCGACGAGGTCGCCCTCGCCGAGGCGCGCGAGGCGATGGGGCGTCAGGACTGGAGGGCCGCCTACGAGGCGCTGAGCCCCCTGGCGCAGGACGACCGCCTGGACGCCGAGACCCTCCCGATGTTCGGCGGCGCGGCCTACTTCACCGGCCACCTCGACGAGGCCGCGAGGGTGTGGGAGCGCGAACACCACGCCGCGGCACGGCGGGGCGATCACGAGGCGGCGGCGGCGGCGGCGGCCGAGGTCGCAGGCCTCATGCTCGAGCGCGACCTGTTCCTCCCCGCTCAGGCGTGGGTGGCCCGGGGCGAGCGGATGCTCCAGGACTCGGGCGACTCGCCGCTCATGGCGATGCTCCTGACCATGCGATCGACCAGCCACATGGTGCTCGGCAACCTCGATGAGGCGATGGCCGACGCCCGGCGTTCCCTGGACATCGGCACCCAGTTCGACGACCCGATGACGATCATGCTGGGAAAGCTCGGCGTGGGCCAGATCCTCATCCTGCAGGGGGAGGTCGACGAGGGGCTGCGCCTCCTCGACGAGGCCGTGCTCGCGGCCAGCTCCGGCGCGACGGATCCGGTCATGGCGGGGATGGTCTTCTGCCGGGTCATGTGCTCCTGGCAGGCCCTGTCCGAGTTCGAGCGCGCGGACCAGTGGAGCGAGGCCATGCGCCTGAACTACACCGAGCACGAGACCGGCGGGACGCGAGGACGGTGCCGCGTCCATCGCGCGCAGGTCCTCCGGCTGCGCGGCGCCAACGAGGAGGCGACGCGGGAGATCGAGACCGCCCTCGGGGAGCTCCGCGGCCACGCGTCGGAGCACGAACGCGGCTGGATCATGTCCGAGCTCGCCGGCGTGCGCCTGCGCATGGGGGACCTGCCCGGTACCGAGGACGCCCTGGCCCGCGCCCATCAGCTCGGGTGGCCGCCGCAGGTTGGCCTGGCCCGACTGGCTCTCGCCCGCGGCGACGTCGCCTCGGCCGCCGCGACCATCGGCGACGCCCTCGACCACCCACACGACCTGCCGAGCTTCGAGACGCCGCCCCACACCGAGCTCCGCCGCGCGCCGTTCCTCGCCGTGCAGGCCGAGGTGGCCGTGGCGGCGGGCGACCTGGATCGCGCCCGCGCCGCCTCGGAGGAGCTGTCGGGAATCGCGGAGCGCTACCGGAGCACCGCGCTGAACGCCACGGCGGCCGCCGCGCGGGGCGTGGTGGCGCTCGGCGGCGCGGACCTCGAGACGGCGCGGAACGAGCTCGAGACGGCGGCCGGTCTGTGGCGCGGCGTCGGGGCGCCCTACGAGACGGCCCTGGTGCGGCTTCGCCTGGCGGAGGCGCTGGGCGCCGCCGGCCGAACGGACCAGGGACTGCTGGAGGCGCGGGCGGCGCGCATGGCCCTCGAGGACCTCGGGGCCAAGCTCGACCTCAAGCGTGCCAAACGCCTGGAGGAGGAGCTCTCCCCGACGCGCACGCGGGACCGGGAGGTCCGGGTGTTCATGTTCACCGACATCGTCCAGTCCACCAACCTCGCGGAGGCGATCGGTGACGAGGCGTGGGAGCACCTGGTTCGGTGGCACAACGACACCCTCGCGAAGCTCGTCGGCGAACACGGGGGCGAGGTCGTCCGCACGATGGGCGACGGGTTCTTCGTGACCTTCGCGGAGCCCGGTGCCGCCCTGGACTGCGCGGTCGAGATCCAGATGGCGCTGGACCGGCACCGTCGCGAGCATGGGTTCGCGCCGCAGGTCCGCATCGGGATGCACCTGGCCGAGGCCACCCGCGAGGGCGAGGACTGGACCGGCGTGGGCGTCCACGCGGCCGCCCGGATCGGGGCGCTCGCCGGCGGGGGCGAGGTCCTCACCAGCCGGCAGACCGCCGAGGCGGCCGGCGCGGGACGAACGTTCTCGGAGCCGCGCGAGGTGGCGCTGAAGGGCATCGCCGAGCCGGTCGAGGTCGTCGCCCTGGAGTGGCGCTGAACGATGAGTGAAGCGCCGGGCGCCGCCGCGGGTCAGCGGACCGAGGTCCACGTCGTCTTCTTCGACGACATGAAGGGCTCCACGGTGCTCAAGGAGCAGATGGCGGCGGCGTCCGACGAGCAGGCGTTCCAGATGCTGCGCAAGGAGCACGACGCGCTGGTCACCGAGATCCTCACGCGGGACGGCGCCGGCACCATCGTGAAGTCCACGGGCGACGGGCTGCTGGCCATCCTGGACCGCCCATCGGTGGCCGTGGAGCGCGCGATCGAGATCCAGGAGCGCTTCCACGCCCACCCGCACATCCAGGTCCGCATCGGCCTGGACATGGGTGAGGTCAGCGTGGAGGCCGACGCCCTCGGGAAGTCCGACGTGTTCGGGAGCCACGTCGACCGCGCCGCCCGGGCCATGGAGATAGCCGATGCCGGGCACATCCTGGTGAGCCGTGCGGTGTACATGGACGCGTTCAGCTGGATCCGCAAGGCCCGCATCGCCTGGACCGAGCACGGCCGGTGGCGCAAGAAGTCCCACGACACGCCGATCGAGCTGTTCGAGCCGTACAACGCGAACCTCGGGATGTGCATGGACCGGCTGAACGGCGAGAAGGTCCTCGAGCAGCACGCGCCGCCCCCCGCCCCCGAGGCCGCGGCGCCCCTCACCGAGACCGAGCACGTCCGGCTGGCCCGGTCGTGGGAGGCGGTGGCCCGCGACGGCCGCGAATTCGCCCAGAACGGCGCGGGGATCATGTACTGGTTCAAGGTCCCGCTCGGCGGTCTGTGCTACCCGGAGGGGTTCCGCAACTTTCTGGTTCCCGCCCTGGAGAACCCGAACATCCGCAAGATCCGATTCATGCTCGACAACACGACCGACCGGATCCCCCGGTTCTGGGCCGACCTGGTCCTGCCCCAGCTGCTGGCGTGGAGTGAGGGCACCGGCCGGTCCTTCGAGCTCCGCGAGGAGGACGGCGTCGGCGAGCTCGCCGAGGAGCCCGGCCCGGGCGCGACCGTCGTGTCGTGGGTGTTCGGCGACCTGTCGCAGGAGTTCACCCCGACCTTCAAGCTCCTGGTCCCCGACCCCGACACCGACGACGACACGCCGCAGCGGGCCCAGGTGTTCCTCGCCACCGCCGACCGACGGGTCCGCTTCGCGGACGGCAGCCAGCACTCCATCCGCATCCCCGACGCGGTCCTGCGGGTGGAGCCGAGGGGCAACGAGGGACTCCTCTCGGCCCTCAACGCGGTCGCCAACCAGTGGGATCCGCTGTTCCTGTAATTCGACGGGAGAAACAGTTCGTAACGACAGACAACAGACGTAACAGGTTGGCCGCAGGTGCTTGAACCCGGGCCGGGGGTGGCTACGATTCGGCTCCCTCCCCCCCTGAGGTACCGGAGTCGGTATGCGGTTGGTGACCTACGAACGCCAGGGGGAACGGAGGCTTGGGGCCCTTCACGAGGGCCACGTCGTCGATCTCCCCGACCTGGTCGGGCATCCCGCGTTCCCCTCCACGATGGAGGCGCTGGTGGCCCGCAACGGGGGGACGACCCTGGACGCGGCGCGCGCCGCCTTCGAGCACGAGGACG
This sequence comes from uncultured Actinomycetes bacterium, assembly GCA_963742735.1. Classification (GTDB taxonomy): domain Bacteria; phylum Actinomycetota; class UBA4738; order UBA4738; family JBBDTT01; genus JBBDTT01. Next base: position 1,089,202 of record CAVUMN010000004.1, on the reverse strand, counting down.
TCATGGAGTTCGTGGTCGAGGACCCCGTGCTGCTGGTCCCGATCCTCCCGAGCTCGCTGCGCGACTTCCTGGCCTTCGAGGATCACGCGAAGCTCGGCGCCGAGCGCCGCGGAGGCGAGGTCCCCGACGCCTGGTACGAGATCCCCGTCTACTACAAGGGCAATCACCGCAGCGTGATCGGCCCCGAGGAGACGCTCGACTGGCCGCCGTTCACCGAGAAGCTCGACTTCGAGCTCGAGGTGGCGTGCATCGTCGGCAAACGCGGGCGCGACCTCTCCGAGGCCGACGCTCAAAAGTTGATCTTCGGCTACACCGTCATGAACGACTGGTCGGCCCGGGACCTGCAGGCCAAGGAGATGTCGGCCTGGCTCGGCCCGGCCAAGTCCAAGGACTTCGCGACGTCCCTCGGCCCGTGCGTGGTCACGGCCGACGAGTTCGATCCGGCTTCCGCGCGACTCCTGGCCAGGGTGAACGGCGAGGTGTGGGGTGCGGGGCACCTCGCCGACGCCCGTTGGTCGTTCGCGCAGATGATCGCCTACGTGTCACGCGGCGAGGACGTGTGGCCGGGCGACGTGTACGGCTCGGGGACGTTCGGCGGGGGGTGCGGCCTGGACCAGGGCCGGTTCCTGTCCCCGGACGACGTCGTCGAGCTCGAGGTCGAGGGCATCGGGGTCCTGCGCAACACGGTCGGTGGGCGATGAGCGCCCCTCATCGCCGGCCGGCCGAGGCGCTCGACCCCGCCCGCCGGCTGCGCCTCGACGCCCTGATCCGGGAGCTGCGCGAGACGGTCGAACGAGGACCCGACCGCGTCGAAGACCCCCAGCTCCGCTCGGCCTGACCCCTCAGTCGATCAGGCCCATGCCTCGGGCCCAGCTCGTGGCGTAGCCGTCGATCTCCACGCCGGCCAGGTCGTCGGTGGCGGCCAGCGGCAGGTCGGCCTCGACCATGATCGCGTACTCGTCGGCGAACTCCTTCGTCTTGCTCGCCTCGATCGCGGCCTGCTGCGGCCCGTGGTGCAGGCCCTGCGGGTGATGGGTGATGAACGCCTCGCCGATCCCCGCCCGCGAGAAGAACTGGCCCCGGTGGTAGAAGAGGACCTCGTCCTTGTCGATGTTCGAGTGGAAGAACGGGACGCGCAGGGCGGTCGGGTCGCCCGTCTCCGTGGGCCGCGGCGCGAAGGTCCCGATCTCGAACCCGTCGTTGAGGAACGTCACGTGCACCGACGGCGGCAAGTGGTAGCGCGGCGAGACGACCGGCCGGAAGTCCTCGACGTTCACCCGGAGCGGGCACAGGTCGCCCTGCCAGCCGACCACGTCCAGCGGGTGCCACTGGAACGTCAGCTTCGTGTACTCGTTGCCGCGCTTCACCCGGACCTCGAACTCGCCCTCCTCGTCGTGCGGGTCGGGCTCGGGCGTCTCGATGACGCCGGGATCGAACAGCGCGTGCTTGCCCAGGATCCCCTTTTCCGGCAGCCGGTACTCGCCGCGGCCCTCGACGACGTAGAGGAACGTCTCGCCCGAGCCGTCCGGGACGAGCCGGTGCGTCGTGCCCTTCGGCACCACCAGGTAGTCGCCGTCGCGATACCGCAGCGGGCCATAGTCGGTCTCGAGCATCCCCGTGCCGTGGTGGACGAAGTAGCAGAGGTCGCCGTCGGCGTCGCGGAGGAACCACGGCGTCGGCTCGGTCCGCCGCGACACGAAGATCGCCAGGTCCTCGTTGTGCAGGATGCGAGCCCAGTCGCCGGCCGCGTCGGTGAGGTCCTCGGGCTTGAGCCCGTTCAGGTCGTACGCGCGGGGCTGCAGGTCGCCGTCGATGCGGACCCAGCCCGTGGGCGGGTGCGTGCGGTACAGGTGGGAGGCCCGGCCCTCGAACGCCTCGCGGCCGTGCTCCTCCTCGTAGGTGCCGTCCGGCAGGCCGACGTGCGCCTGCTTCGCCACCCTGCCCTTCGAGAGCGGGAACATCCTCGTCCCCTTTCGGTCGGCGCTACTTCTTCTTGCGCTCGGCGCCCTTCGTCTCGGCCGTGCGCTTCACGCGGTCCTTGAACTTGCGCTCGCGCTTGCGCGCCCACGCCACCTTCGGCCGGTCTCCTCTGCCCATGTCTGTCGGTCCTTTCGCGAGTCTGAAGGCTTGAATCTAGATGGTCTCGGCCTCGTCGCCCTTGGCGAGCTCGGCGCTGCGGTCCCGGGCGGCGTCGATCGCGTTCAGGAACGCGGCCCGGATGCCGGCCTGCTCCAGGTGCTTGATGGCCACGATCGTGGTGCCGCCGGGGCTGGTGACCATCTCCCGAAGCTCGACCGGGTGCTTGCCGGTGTCGCGCAGCATCTTCGCCGAGCCGACCATCGTCTGGATGATCAGGTCGGTCGCCACGTCGCGGGGCATCCCCAGCAGGATGCCCGAGTCGATCATCGCCTCGGCCAGCAGGAAGAAGTACGCGGGGCCCGATCCGGACAGCGCGGTGACGCCGTCCTGGTAGGTCTCCGACAGGCGGATGACCTTGCCCACGCTCGACAGGAGCTCCTCGGCGATCGGCGAGGTGCTTGTCCTCGGCGTGGGTGCCGGCGCTGATCACGGACATGGCCTCGTCCACCTCGACGGCGACGTTCGACATGACCCGCACGACCGTGACGCCCTCGGGGAGACGCTTCTCGATGAAGCCGGTCCGGATGCCGGCGGCCAGGGAGACGACGAGGGTCTCGCCGGTGACCGAGCCGTCGAGCTGCTCCAGCAGCGCCTCCATGTCCTGCGGCTTCACCGACAGGACCAGGACCTCGGCCCACTCCGCCGCGTCCACGTTCGAGAGCGAGGTCTGGATCGCGTAGCGCTCGGCCAGTTCCTTCGCGCGCTCCTCGCGGCGCACGGTGACCATGATCTCGTCGGCCGAGCGGCCGCCGCCGCGCAGCAGGCCCGAGATCAGGGCCTCGCCCATCTTTCCGCCGCCGAGGAAGGCGACCTTCCGGCTCATCTCGTCGTCACCGCCTGAGGAGATTGGAGAGGAAGAACCATACATTCGCCGGACGCTCGACGAGCCTCCGCGTGAGGTACGGGTACCACTCCGAGCCGTAGGGGACGTACACCCGAACGGGGAACCCGCGCGGCGTTCAGTCGCGTCCTGCAGGTCGCGCCGGATCCCGTAGAGCATCTGGAACTCGTAGCGGTCCTTCGGGATCTGACGGTCCGTCAGATATCTGCGGGCGCCGTTGAGGAGGCCGGGGTTGTGGGTGGCGATGTGCAGGCTCGCGCCCAGGCTCAGGACCGTCGCGGCCAGTCGGGCGAACGCCTGCTCGACCTCCCGCGGATCCGAGATCGCGATCTCCGGCGGCTCCAGGTACGCGCCCTTGGCCAGCCGGATCGGCACGCTCGGAGCGGCGATGCGGAACACGTCGGCGGGCGTGCGGTGCAGCGCGGCCTGCAGGCACACGCCGACGTTGTCGTGGCCGGCGCGGAGCTTCTCGAAGACGGTGATGGTGCGCTCGGTGTACTCCGAGGACTCCATGTCGATCATCACCAGCGTCCCGTTCGCCGCCCGCAGGACCCGCTCGCAGTTCGCCACGCAGAGGTCCTCGGAGATGTCCAGGCCGAGCTGGGTGAGCTTGATCGAGATGTTCGCGTCGTCCAGGCCGGTGGCCTCGATCCGGCGGAGCGCCGCGGCGTAGCCGGCCGCAGCCCGCTCGGCCTGCTCCTCGTTGGTCACGTTCTCGCCCAGGAGGTCGAGCATGGCCCCCAGCCCGCGATCGTTGAGGTCGCCTGCAGTCTTGATCGCCTCGTCGAGGGTGTCGCCGGCCACGAACCGCCGGGCGACGCGACGGCCCATGGCCGAGTCGGCGATCAACCTGCGGACGAAGCCCAGCGACGTGAGCCAGACCATCAGGGCCCGCAGCGTCCGGGCCACCGCCGCTACTCCCCCTCGACCGTCGCGCCGAGGATCCCCTTCATGTGGGCGAACGCCCACCGGTTGACCTCGTCGTGGTCGTGCCCCGGCGCGTCGAACGTCTGACACCCCTCGGCCAGGACGGTCACCGGGTAGTCGCGGTTGCGCAGGTCCGAGGTGGTGTGCAGGACGCAGATGTCGGTACACAGCCCGGCCACGCGCACCGCCTCGACGCCGAGGTTCTCGCAGCAGCCCCTCGAGGTCGGTCTCGAAGAACGCGGAGTACCGGCGCTTCTCGATGACCGCGGTGGCGCGGCCCTCGAAGGGCCGCAGCTCCTCGACCAGGTCGTGCTCGGGCGTGCCCACGATGCAGTGCGGCGGGAACATCTCGAACTCGCGGTCGTTCTCGACGTGCGAGTCCTTGGTGAAGATGACGGGAGTGCCGTCGTTGAAGGCGGACTCGACGACGCTGACGATCCGCGGGATGGCCTCGGTGCACACCGGGCTGGCGAGGTTCCCGAGCCGCGTGAACCCCTCCTGCACGTCGACGACGATAAGCGCATCTCCGGGCATGACGTAAGGGTATCGAACCTGCCGTACGACTCTTGCACCCGCTCCGGGCGATCTCGTGGACTGGAACCCTGGCGTGCGTAAGACTCCCGCTGTGGACCACGCGGTGGCTGGAGCACGCATCTGCGCTCGCTGTGGGGAGCCAGTTCGGGTGAACGCCCAGGACTACGAAACGTTCGAACGGATGCATTGGGTCTGCTTCCACCTCGCATACGAGCACGTCAATGCCGGCTACGACCCGGATGAGCGTTGTAATACCGGCGGCTGCTTCTGGCCTGAGCCTTCAAGGCCGCTCTGGCGGAAGCTGCCATGGCGCCGGAAACCGACCTATGAACGCTGGCTGAGGGAGCAATGAGCCTGACTGGTAGGAGCTGAAGCGGGTCAGGCAGAACCAGAGCGACACCGAGGCTCTGTCGAACGCCCACTCACGGAATATCGCGAGCCCGCTATATTCGCTGCGTCGGCCGGTTCGGCTCGACTCGCGGCCGCCCGGCGTCCGTCTCGGTTCCGCTCAGACTCCAGGAACGTCCCTTTGTGTGCGGCGCCAGCCTCTGGGAGACATAGCGGTGCCGCGATATTCGGTGAGTTGGCCCGAGGAGACACTCCGATCCACCGCAGGCGCCACCCCCCGGGGCCCCTCACCCGGGCGACCGGATGGAGGCGGGAAAGTTAAAGACCCGAGGGACCTTCGGCTCGCCGCAGAGACTCCGCTTCCGGGGAGCAAGCCCCCCTTCCACCGACCTCGCGGCCACCGTCAGCCCCTCGGGTCAGGTGCTCCGAGGTACCTTAGCCGCCGTCTCGGTTTCCTTATGATGACCCCTTTCGTTGGGCTTTGGGGCCTTCCAAGCCTCCCCACCCGCACAGCTAGTTGGCCTTCCCAACCGTACGAGCAGGTGCGCCTAGTCGGCCTTACGGCTTTCCCAGGGGGTCCCATTCGGTTCCCTGATTCGACCGCTCCAGCACCTCGGAGCGAGGCGGAATGTACTGGCGGGCCCGTTCAGGGTCAAGGAGACAAAACCCCTGGTGGCGTCGCGTCGTCGCAGGTCAGATGCCCCGCAAAGTCGTTCGGAGAAAGTTTGGCGAACTCCGGGCGCGGGACCCTTCCGCTCGTATCCTTGCCGCCGTGCTCTCCCGCCTCGCCCCGCTGATCCTGGTCCTCGGCCTCGTTGCCTGCGGCGACGACGCGCCCTCCGTCGAGGCTCCCGCGCAGGGCAGCTGTCCCGCGACGACCTCGTTCACGGCGGTCGGTTCGAGCATGCCGGAGTTCTCCCTGGAGCCCTCGACCTCGTTCGTGTTCGTCGTCGAGGACGACTCCCTGTACGGCGACCACTACCAGCTCTTCTTCGCCGACTACGACCTCGAGCCCGGCGACACGTCGTTCTACGAGGTCCCCGAGGGGAACCACGTGATCGAGATCGACTGGTTCCGGATGGACAAGGAGCTGCCCACGCCGGGCACCTACCCCTACGTGACCGGGGAGAACACGATCTTCTCCCCCGGCGCGCGGACGGCGGACTCCAGCTACCTCCCCACCACGATCGGCGGTGAGGGCTCGGAGATGACGATCTCGGTCGCGGACGAGGAGCGGGTCTGTGGCGCCATCGACGTGCACGACTCCAGCGGCTCGATCCGGGGGACCTTCGAAGCCCCCATCGTGCCCGACCCGAACGAGGCCTGAGCCCGGCTAGTGCTTGGGGGCGGGAGCCCTGCGCCGGACCCGCGTTCCGTTCTCGGGGAAGGGCTCCAGGCCCGCGGCGGCCGAGGTCGGGACCTTGCCGAGGATCGTGTCCAGCGGCCGGCCCTCGAGCGACTCCTCCTTCTCGAGCTTCCGGGCGAGGTCGTCCACGATGCGCCGGTTCGCCTTGAGGATCCGCGTGGCGTCGGACTCCGCCCGGTCCATGAGCCGGCGCACCTCGCGGTCGAGCTCCTGGACGGTCTCCAGCGAGATCTGCCCGAGGGCGCCCTCGCTTCCCAGGAACCGCTCCGCGTCCGAGGCGATCAGGCGCGGCCGTCCCAGGGACGGCGACATGCCGTAGCGGGCGACCATGTCCCGGGCGATCTCCGTGGCGTGCTCCAGGTCGCGCTCGGCGCCGGTGGAGATCTCGCCGAACGCGAGGGACTCCGCGGCGAGCCCGGCCACCTCGGTGACCAGCCGCGAGTACAGCTGGCTCGCGGTGAACAGGACCGAGTCGCTGGTGTCGCGCTGCAGGGCGGTGATCCCCAGGCCGCCGCCGCGGGCGAGGATCGAGACGCGGTGGACCTGATCGGCCCGGCCGAGGGCCGCCGCCACCACCGCGTGGCCGGCCTCGTGGTACGCCGACCGCCGCTCCTCCTCCGGCGTCAGCAGCCGGCCGCGGCGCTTCGGGCCGTGGAGGACGCGCTGGATGGCCTCCTCGAGGTCCTCGGTCCCGATGTGGTTGCGGCCGTGGCGGATCGAGAGCAGCGCGCCCTCGTTGATGACGCTGGCCAGGTCGGCGCCGCTGAACCCGGGGGTCCGCTTGGCCAGGTAGTCGTAGTCCACGTCGGCGTCGACGGGCTTGCCGCGGGCGTGCAGCTTCAGGATCTCCACCCGCCCGGCGTGGTCCGGCTGCTCGACGGTGATGTGGCGGTCGAACCGGCCGGGGCGGAGCAGCGCCGGGTCCAGGATGTCGGGGCGGTTCGTCGCGCCGACGACCACGATGCCCGCCGAGACCTCGAACCCGTCCATCTCCACCAGGAGCTGGTTCAGGGTCTGCTCGCGCTCGTCGCTCCCGCCCTCGCCGCCGCCATGGCCGCGCCGGCGCCCGGCCGCGTCGAGCTCGTCGATGAACACGATCGCCGGCGCCACCGCGCGGACCCGCTGGAACAGGTCGCGCACGCGGGCCGCGCCCACGCCGACCAGCGACTCCACGAACTCCGCGCCGGCCACGAAGAAGAACGGCACGTTCGCCTCGCCGGCGACGGCCTTGGCCAGCAGGGTCTTGCCGCACCCCGGGGGCCCGTACAGCAGGACGCCCTTGGGCGGGGTCGCGCCGATCTTCTCGTAGCGATCCGGGTCCTGGAGGTAGTCGACGACCTCCTTGAGCTCGGTCACCGCCTCCTCGGCGCTGCCCACGTCGTCGAAGGTGGTCGGCGCGGTCATGCCCCGCGAGTAGCGCTTCTTGCCGATGGTGCCGAACGTCATGACCTCGCCGATGCCGGATCCGCCCGACCGGCCGGTGGCGAACAGCAGGCCGAACACGCTGGCCAGGATGAGCAGGGGCAGCAGGTACGTGGAGATGGTGCGCACGACCGTCTTGGAGACCTGGGGGTCGACGTCGACGCGGGCGCCCGAGGCGGTGAGCGTGTCGAACAGGGCCGCGAACGCCGCGCCGCCCTTCGGGTAGGCCACCCAGTACGCGCCGGACCCGACGGGGGTCTCGACCGCCGGCTCGGGCGACGGGCTCGGCGAGGCGGTGGCCCTCGGCCTGGGCCTGGGGGCGGGTGGGATCGGCGCCGAGAACTCGCCGACCAGGCGGTTGTCCTCGTCCTGGAAGGTCGCGGTCTCCACGCGGAGCTCCGCGGAAAGGGCCTCGAGCTCGTCCAGGGAGAGCTGGGTGCCCTCGGTCCGGGGCGTGAGGTACGAGACGGACCATCCGAACGCGCCGAGGAGCACGATCACGACCGCGATCAGCCCGATCGTCATGCGGCGGCCGGGGCTGGGGCGGCGGGCCTGGCGCGAGCGGCGCCGCCGGAGCCGCCACGCGTCGTAGCGCCTGCGGAAGGGGGCGTCTCCCAGGTCGGTCGTCGTCTCCGGGGTGCTCACCAGGTCCTCCTCCTCGGGGGTCTCGTCACGCGGGCCCGGGCCAGGGCGGGCGAAGCTCGGCGGCGCGAGGCCAGGGCGAAGCCCATGGCCAGCGCGGCGCCGGTCAGGAACGTCGCCGCCGGCGGGACGCCGGTGAACTCCTCCCGTACGCGGCGCATCTCGTAGCTCTCCTCACGGGCGGGAGCCACCTCGGGCTGCGGCTTGGTGGGGTTCACGTATCCGTATACGAGCTGATGCTGCTGCTGGCGCTGCGCCGCGAACGCGCCCTGCGGCTGGGGGTTGGACTGCGGGTTCGACTGCTGCACGGGCTGCGGCGCCGGCGGCGGGTTGATCACCAGCGGCGGCAGCACCCTCGCGAGCTCCGGCACCCGAACGCCGCACACGATCTGGGTGGCGCCGCTCGCCAGCGCCGCCCCCCGCGCGAACGCCTCGAGCTCGAGCTCGTGCGACTCCCCCTCCGCCGACGGCGGGCACGCCACCGTCACCGCGTAGGCGAGCTGGTGGGCGTAGTTGAGGGGCACGTCTCTGACGGGCGCGGACACCTTGCGAACGATCCCCGGATCGCTCTTCGCCTCGAGCGAGACGTCGGCGAGGTCCACCAGGCTGAGCAGCAGGTTGACGATGGCCGGCGCCATCACCTGCGCGTCGTTCGACCGCGCGGGGTCGATGGCGCACACGAGCGGTTCGCCGGGCCCGTGGTTCGGGAACCCGTCGCCGTCGCAGTCCAGCCCCTCCACCGGCGCGACCGCTCCGGTTCGCCGGGCCATGTCCTCCAGATCGGCGCCGGGCCGGCTGCGGCGGTCGATGAGACCCTGGTTCTCCCTCTGCAGGGCGAGGCCCACCTGCAGCGCCTTCACCGCCCGCATCGCGGAGGCCACCGTCTCGACCTGGGGGTTCGGGGCGGCGTGGGAGAACGCCTCGTCCGTCGCGTGCACGACGACCGGGAGCGCCCCGGTCCGGAAGTGGGCGCCCTGTCCGGCGGGGATCGACATCGGCGCAGAGTCCTGACCGGCCCCGGTCGCCAGCTGATACAGCGCGCCCAGCGAGCTCTCGTTGTTCACGTCGCCGCTCACGCCGATCTCGCCCAGCTTGATCACGAAGTCGCGGTCGGGCGGGCCCACGTCACGGATGCGGCGGTACACGAACCGGTCCGCCGGGTCTCCGGCCTGAGGGTCATAGCCCTTGTAGAGCGCGAGCCCGAAGTAGGTGTCGATCCCGGCGGCGTTCAGCTGCCGGACGATCTCGGCGAGCGCCCCCCGCAGGCCCGAGATGGCCGGCCCCATGCTCGCCGACGCGTCGATCAGGAAGAACACGTCCACGCGGCGGGTCCCCGGCATGAACAGGCGAACCGGGAGCGTCCGGCGTTCGCCGGCGGCGAGCTTCACCTGCTCACCGGGCGGGACGATGGTCGGCCGGCGAAGCGTCCGGCCGTCGGGGAGCTGGAGGTCGTCGGGGTCCAGAGGCGGGATCGAGTTCTCGCCGAGGACCGGGGGCCCCGGCAGGACCATCCGCTCGAGCGAGGTCGCCGTCCGCCCGTAGACGACCAGGTCGTTGCTGTTGTTGACGAGCCCGGTCTGCAGGTCGTACACGGCGCGGCCGTCGCCCGGGGAGAGGTCGGCGGAGGCCCCGTCGAGCTCGACCCGGTGGAAGGCGTCGCCGGCGAGCGAGGTCATCACGAACTCGCCCGACTTCAGATCGACGCGTCCCGGCGCCGCGGACTGCCCTACACCCGGCACGCCGATCGGCCGGAAGCTGCCTCCGCCGTCCAGGGAGAGGAACGCACTGCGGCGCTCGGCGTGGAACACCAGGACCCAGTGCAGCCCGCCCTGCGTCCGCATGTCGAGCACCTCGCTGATCGGCTCGGTCATGACCTGCGTGACCGCCCCCCCGCCGTTCTCGCTCTTGAACAGGCCGCTCGGCCCGTACAGCCAGACGTTGTTCGGCTCGCGGGGATCGAGCTCGATGCCTCGCAGGTCGAGCTCATCCCCCTCGCCGGCGCCGCCAACGCCCAGGAGGTCGGCGGGCGCGGTCCGCGGCTCCCACGTGTCGCTCTGGTTGAGGCTCCGGTAGAGCACCGGCCCGGTCGAGACGGACGGTTCGCCGTCCGTCAGGCGAGCCGGGCCCACCAGGAGGTAGAGGCTGTTCTCGCTGTCGCGCGTGCCGACCCCGAACGCGAGCGGGGAGCCCACCGCGGCCTCCAGGCCGTCGTCGTCCAGCACCCAGTCCCCGCCCGCGTCGCGCGTGCGGGCGATCCGGATCCGGTGCGTGGGAGTCGTCTCCTCGATCACGGCGTAGACGATCCGCGGGTCGCCCGCGTACATGGCCATGTGCGTGACGCGGGCCGCCTGACTCAGGCCCAGCTCCGTGAGCGTGAGGGCGTCGGCGAACGTGCAGCCCCCGTCGGCGGACCGAACGATCGAGGGGCCGTTCGAGACGTAGACGTACGCCGGGGTGAACCGCAGGGTCGCGATGGCGGCGACCTCGCCGCCGCCGGCCGGGAAGCGGGGGTTGATGCTCCGCCAGGGGCTGGGGTCCAGCGAGCAGCCGGCGGCGAGGGCGGGGACGATCAGTGCCACGGCGCCGAACGCCACTGCCAGGGCCACCAGGATGGCGGCCACGCGATGGCGGCGGGCAGACGTCGTCGTCATGGTCATCAGCACGGTTTGGAACGGGCGGGGCGGAGCCCCAATGCTAGGGAAATTCGACGTCCCCGGACCCCGGTTCCTGCTCGGCGACCTGCTCGGTTAGGCGGCGGCGCCGAGCTCCCGGTACACCCCGAGGGTGCCGGTGGCGGTGGCGCCCCACGAGAACCGGCGCGCGTGCTCCAGCGCGCGGGCCCGCATCGAGCTCGCCAGGCCCGGGTCGGTGAGCACCTGCAGGATGCGGTCGGCGTAGTCGGCCGGGTCGTGGCCGCACACCAGGAACCCCGACTCGCCGTCGGCCACGGCCAGCCGCAGCCCGCCCACCGACGCGCCCACGATCGGCGCGCCGCAGGCCTGGGCCTCCAGCGCCACCAGCCCGAAGGACTCCGAGCGCGATGGCACCAGCACGGCCTCGGCGGCCGAGTAGAAGTCGGGCAGCCGCTCGTGCGCCTGCGGCGGGTAGAACTGGACGCGGTCGCCCACGCCGGCCGTCGTGGCCAGGTCCATGAGCGACTCGACCTCGCTGGCGCCGTCGCGTGGACCGCTGGGGCCGCCGACCACGGCGAGCACCACGTCCCGGGTCGCGACCGGGTCGCGCGCCACCGCCTCGGCCAGCGCGCGGATGGCCACGTCCGGCCCCTTGAGCTGCTGAAGCCGTCCGACGAACACCAGGACGCGCTTGCCCACCAGCCCCAGCCGGGCCCGGGCCTCGGCGGGATCGCGCGGCGCAAACAGCGACATGTCCACCCCGGGCGGGATCACCCGGACGCGCTCGGGATCCGCGCCGTAGAGGCCGACCAGCTGGGCCGCCTCGGCCGGCGTCGGCGCCAGGATGCGGTCCGCGCGGCCGACCACCCGCTCCTCCTGGTCCAGCCGGTGAGCCGGCTCCGGGAGGTCGTTCGACACGCGCGTGAAGTTCTTCACCTTGCCCAGGGTGTGGAACGAGGCGACCAGCGGCGCCTGGAGCTCGTCCACCAGCCGCTGCCCCACCCAGCCCGACAGCCAGTAGTGGCTGTGGACGATGTCGTACGCCAGCCCGTCGCGCCGGCGAAAGGCGCGCACGCTCTCCAGGAAGTTCGGCAGGAGCTCGGGCAGATCGGCCTTGGCCATGGGCGCACACGGGCCGGCCTGGACGGTGATGACGCGGGCCCCGTCGGCGATGTCCTCGACCTCGGGCACGCCCTGGCCGCGGCACCGGGTGAAGACGTCGACGTCCACGTCGCGGCCCGCGAGCTGCTCCGCCACCGCGCGGATATACACGTTCATGCCCCCGGAGTCGCCCGTGCCGGGCTGGTCGAGCGGGGAGGTGTGCAGGCTCACGAAGGCCACGCGCGGGCGTGGGTCGGTACGCATCTGCGTCATGTGTACCTCAGGAACGCCGAAACGATGCGGATGCTTCCCTCCCTCGGACAAGCGAAAGGGCCCGCCCTTCCGGGCGGGCCCCTTCGAATTCGACGCGAATCGGTCAGCTGACCTTCTTCGCGGCGGACTCCACGGCCTCGACGTTCGCACCGAGCGCCTTGCGGACGCTGGTGGTCGCCGCCTTGACCTGCCGCTGCGCGGTCTTCGTCTGCGACTGCGCGCGCTTCACCGGCGCGGAGGTGCGGATGCTCTTGGTGATCCGCTCTCCCCGGCGCACCAGGTCGCGGTAGTTGCTCGACACCCACTTGCGGTAGTCGGTCGCGTACCCCTGGATGCGCTCGGCCAGCTTCTTCGCGCGCTCGGTCGCGAACGAACCGGTGCCGATCGTCGCGTACAGCGCGTTCCTTGGCTCAGCCATCTTCATCTCCTCCCTTTCGGGTTGGTGACGGGGGGCGGAGGGGAGCCGGGTGAGGGCTGTAACAGCCTGGGTCTCCACCCCCCGTCGCTCTAGCCGGCTTGCGCCTTCGCGGGCTTGGCGGGAGCCTTCGCCCGCGCGGCGTTGGCCGGCGTCTTCTTCCTCCGGACCGGCGTCTCGGTCGCGGCGGCCTCGACCCGTTCGGCGAGCACCTCCGCGTTCCGGTCGGCCGTCCGGAAGCTCTCGTAGACCGACAGCAACACGTCCTTCTGCTTCCTGGTGAGCGAGGCGTCGGCCATGACGGCCTGGCGCAGGTCGGTCCCGACCTTCTCGTCGAGGATCCCGGCCTTCACGTACAGCGTCTCCGCCGAGATCTGCAGCGCCTTGGCGATCGACTGCAGGATCTCCGCGGAGGGCCGTCGCAGGCCTCGCTCGATCTGGGAGAGGTAGGGGTTCGAGACGCCCGCCAGCTTGGCGAGCTTGCGCAGCGAGATGCTCGCGCTGCTGCGCTGCTCCCGGATGAAGCTCCCCAGCTCACGAACCTTCATGACCATCTGACCATCGATTCCTCCCACCAACGTACCTACCCAGCCTACCAAGAGTGTTAAACACTTGCAAGCGAAATAGATAACAGCTGCAAGCAGAGGGAGCGGGCGGCAGATACGGGTCAGGCGCGCTCGAGCTCGAACGCCGGGACGAGCGAGCCGACCCGCTCGTCGCCGCCCATGACGGGCGGCTCGGCGTAGCGCTCCAGGCGGGTCCGGGTTTCGGCATCCAGTCCGCCGACGCCCTCCACGGTGCGGAGCAGCGCCGGGGGGACGGCCCGGTGGCCGCCGTCGTCGATCTTCACCGCGATCCCCAGGCTCCGGTCGAGCAGCGCGGCCGAGCCCAGCCCCTCCGCTCCGGACTTCACCACGAGCCCCGGCACGGCGGCCATGGCGTCGGTGTCCAGCCGGTCGCGACCGGCGACCAGGTACGGCTGGGCCCGCATCGCCGCCACCGCCCGCCTGGCCGGGCCGGCGAGCTCGCCGAGCGCGGCCGGGTTGGCCAGCCGCGCGAAGATCGTGGCCATCGCCCGCAGGGTGATCCCGTGCACGGGAACGCCGCACCCGTCGACCCCGACCGTCGGTTCCTCCCCGGCCGCCTGCCGCACGGCCTGGAGCACCCGCTGCTGGAGCGGATGGTCCGGGGACCGGTAGGTCTCCAGCTCCCAGCCCTGCCGGGCGCACGCCAGGAGCATGCCCGCGTGCTTGCCGGAGCAGTTGTGATAGCGCCGGTCCGGCCCGCTCGCGCTCCGGTCGAGCTCGGGGTCCATCGGCCGGGCCGACGGACACCGCAGGTGCTCCGAGCCCAGGCCGGCCCGGCGAAGGATCGCCTCGACCTGCTGGATGTGCTGCGGCTCGCCGTTGTGCGAGGCGCACATCACCGCGATCTCCGGGTCCGACAGCGGGTCCTCGATCAGCGAGAGTGACACGGCGGCCTGCAGGGGCTTCATGCACGAGCGGGCGTGCACGCGGGCCTCGGGCTGTCCCGCCCACGCCACCAGGTTGCCGTCGGGGTCGGCCACCGCCACCGAGCCGCGGTGGACGGACTCGGCGAACCCCGAGCGCACGACCTCGACGAGCCGTGCGGACCGAGCCATGTGGGGCGAGCCTAGCGTCCGCTCACGCGGGCGGCGACATCCCGATCGACTGGGGCGCGGCGACGGCCAGCGAGTCCATCCCCGCCACCAGGATCGTGAACGCCTCGACGACCTCCGGGTCGAACTGCCGGCCGGAGCCGGCCATGATCTCCGACACCGCGTGGTCGAGGGTCAGCGCTTTGCGGTACGGACGGTCGCTGGTCATGGCGTCGAACGCGTCGACCACCGAGAAGATCCGCGCGCTGATCGGGATCTCGGTCCCCTTCAGGCCCTTCATGTAGCCCTCGCCGTCCCAGCGCTCGTGGTGGTTCAGGATCACCTCCACGGCCTCGCCCAGGAACTCCATCGGGGCGACGATCTGCGCGCCGAGCAGGGTGTGGGTCTTCATGACCTCGTACTCGGCGGGGGTCAGGGGCCCGTCCTTGTTCAGGATGTGCTCGGGGACGGCGACCTTCCCGACGTCGTGGAGCAGGAACCCGTACTCGAGCTCGGGCCGCTCCCCCAGCGAGGGGTCGACGAGCTTCGCGAGGGCCACCGCGTACCGATGCGTCCGGTCGTGGTGCCCGCGGGTGTTCGCGTCCTTGGCCTCGACCACGAACGCGAGCGTCTTCATGGTGGCCAGGTGGGCCGCCCGCAGCTGCTCCAGGGCCCGCTGCAGCTCCGAGGAACGCTGGCGCTCCTGCCGGTACAGGACGTTGAGCTCCTTGGCGAAGACCGCGAGCTGGCGCTGGACGGACTCGAGCTCGGGGGACACGGAGCGAGGGGGCGCGCTGTTCGATCTTCATCGGGGTTCCGACGGCACCTGACTGAGGTCGGTCCGGTAGCGCTCCTTCAGCTCCTCCTGGAGCGCGTCGTGGACCTTGAACACGGCCCCGCGGTCCTCGGAGACCTCGGTCTCGTTCTTCGAGAGCCGGTCGATCGTCTCGCCGAGGCCCTCGTCCGTGAACGCCTCCAGGTCGGAGAGCTGCGCGTCGGCGACCAGGGCCTCGGCGCCGCGGCGGGCCAGCTGGATCTCCTCGTCGGGGACCTCGAGCGAAAGGTACTGCCCGCGCGAGCCGCCCGCTCCGGAGGAGCCCTCGGACAGGATCTCGGACAGCCGGTCCACGACCGGGACGGCGTCCCCGCCGGAGGCCCGGCGGTCGCGCTCGGCCGACAGGATGTCCTGGCGGACCTGGAGCAGGCGCCGGAAGTAGGAGAGGTACTCGAGCTCGGCGCGGGTCAGGTCGCGCCGGCGGCGGAGCTCCTCGGTGGCCAGGTCCTGGAGGCCCTGGACGAACTCCGGGTCCAGGATGTGGTCGATCCGCCGGTTCCCGCCCATCCGTACCCGCTCGCTCATGGCGCTCCCTCCAGACCCAGCATCGCTCGCGTCTCGTCGACCGAGGCGACCCCTCGGCCCGACTCCGCGGCCAGCCGCGCCACCCGCTCGATCAGCTGCGCGTTCGAGGTGGCCAGCTCGCCCTTCCGATAGTAGATGTTGTCCTCGAAGCCGGAACGGACGTGCCCGCCCAGGGCGATGGCCGCCAGGGTCACCGGCAGATGGGTCCGCCCGATCCCCGTCGCCGTCCACGTGGCTCCGGGGGGAAGCAGCGAGGCCATGAACGCCACCGCCTCGGGGCTCCCCCGCATCCCGCCGGGCACGCCCAGGACGAAGTCGAAGTGCAGGTGGCGCGCCTCCACGTCGTGGCGCTCGACCAGCCCCACCGCCGCGTCGACGTGGCCGGCGTCGAAGCACTCGAACTCAACGGCGATCCCCCGCTCGCGCATCTCGGCGAAGAACCGCTCGATGAGCTGAGGCGGGTTCTCGAAGACCTCGGCGCCGAAGTTCACCGTGCCGGTGGTCAGGGTGGCCATCTCGGGGTCCAGGGTGAGTGGCTCGGCCCGCTCGGCCTCCGTCATCCCGACGGAGCCCGCCGGTCGAGGTCTGGATCACGATGTCGGTCCGGGCCCGGATGGCCTCGAGGATCGGCACGAAATGCTCGGCGCGCTGGCTGGGGGCGCCGCGCTCGTCGCGGGCGTGGACGTGGACGATGGAGGCGCCGGCCTCCGCGGCGCGCGCGACCTCCTCGGCGATCTCGTCGGGGGTCAGCGGGAGATGCGGCTGCTCGTCTCGCGACAGCTCGCCTCCGACGGGAGCGACCGTGATCACCACCGGATCCACCCCTGGATTATCGGCCGCGAGCGCGGCCCCTGAAAGACCTAACCGCAGACGGCCCTGAGGTAGGGATACGGGTTGGTGGGCCCGCCCCCGCCGGGGTGGTACTCGAAGTGCAGGTGCGGCGGGCCGCCGGACGCGTTCCCGGAGTCGCCCACGGCGCCGATGGCCTGGCCGGCGTCGACGTGGGAGCCGCTACCGACGCCCGCGTAGGCGGACAGGTGCGCGTAGTACGTGAGGTCGCCGCCGTCCCCGTACACGTAGGCCGACGTGCCGCCGAGCGAGTTGTAGGTGCCCTCGAACCGACCGGGCTGCGCGGCCACGACCGGCGTGCCGTACGGCGCCAGGATGTCGTTGCCCTGGTGGGATCGGCCACCCGAGCGCGGGTTCCCGTAGTCGTCGCCGAAGGCGCGCGGGCCGTTGACCGGACACGCGTTGAGGCCGGAGCCCTGGATGACGTCGATGAAGTTGGAGAGCTGACGCTCGGCCCGCAGCGTGGCGTCGAGCTTGTCGACCAGCGCCTCGGCCTCGCGGAACAGCGAGGCGATGCTCGCCTCCTGTGCGGCGGCCTCGGCGGCGGCGGAGGCCTGCGCCTTCGAGAGCTTCTCCAGGTCGGCCCGCTGGCGGGACAGCTGCTCGTTGGTGACGTTGGCCAGAATGATCAGGTCCGCGTCGCCCTCGGACATCCGGTCCAGGTACTGCACCCGGTCGGAGAACTGGCTGAAGCTCGAGGACGTCAGCAGCACGTCGAGGGTGCCGGCCGCGCCCCGCTCGTAGGCGTCGCGCGCACGCTGGGCGAGCCCCTGACGCAGCCGGTGGAGCTTCTTCTCCGTTGCCGCGATCGACTTCAGGGTCGCCGCGATCTGATCCTGCGTCTTCTCGTAGCGGGAGACGGCGGCCTGGTGCGCCGCCGTCGCGCGGTTGAGCTCGGCCTGCACCTGGGCCTGGCGCTTCTTCGCGGCCGCGAGGTCGTCGGCGGTGTCGGCCCGAACCGGGACGACCATGACCACGCCGATCAGCACCGAGGCGATCAGCAGGGGAAGTCGAGTCTTGGCTCTGCTGACGGTCAAACCGCGTCCTCCAGCTGGGCTGCGCTGCGCAGGCCGGTAGCCGGGCAAAGGTCGGGGCGGAGCGTACCGGCCCTCGCCGGGGGGTGGCAACCTCATCCGTGATTTCGACGCTCAGGCGTTCTCCGCCTGCGCGTCGAAACGCGCCCGGAGGTCCTTCTTGAGGATCTTTCCGATCGGGCTCTTCGGGAGCGCGTCGGTGAAGATGACCTCCTTGGGCGTCTTGTACTTCGCGAGGTGTTCGCGACAGAACGCCAGCAGCTCGTCCTCGGTAGCCTCCGCGCCCGGCTTCAGGACGACGAACGCCACGACCTCCTCGCCCATGGTCGGGTCGGGCTTGCCGACGACGGCGGCCTCGGCCACCGAGGCGTGCTGATAGAGCAGCTCCTCGATGTCGCGGGGGTAGACGTTGAACCCGCCGCGGATGATGAGGTCCTTCTTTCGCTCGGTGACGAACAGGTAGCCGTCCTCGTCGATGTAGCCCATGTCGCCGGTATGCAGCCAGCCGTGGCGCAGGGTGTCCTCGGTGGCCTCCGGCAGGTTGTAGTAGCCCTGCATGATCCCGGGGCTTCTCGCGACGATCTCCCCGAGCTGGCCGGTCTCGACCTCGTGGTGGTCGTCGTCCTCGAGGCGGAGCTCGACCCCCGGCAGCGCCGGGCCGGCAGACCCGGCCTTCTTCAGTCCGCCGGGCCGCTCGACGGTCAGGCCCGGCGCGGCCTCGGTCTGTCCGTACGCCTCGACGACCTCGCAGTCGAAGCGCTTGCCGAACGCCTCAGCGAGCTCGACCGGCACCGGCGCCGCGGAGGCGAACACCTTGCTGAGCGAGGTGAGGTCGTAGTCCTCGACATTCTCCACGGACATCAGATAGGTCATCATGGTCGGGACCATCGGCATGTAGTTGACCTTGTGGTCCTGGATCGCCTGGAGGACGCCCTCGGCGGTGAACCACTTCAGCAGGACGCCCTTGACCCCGAGGACCTGCGCGGTGATAACCGAGATCATCCCGAACAGGTGCGCCATGGGCAGGGCGAGCAGCCCGACGTCCCCGGCCTCGATCTTGATGGTCTCGGCGAGGGTGGTCGCGTTCCAGTACAGGTTCGCGTTGGTGATCATCACGCCCTTGGGGCGCCCGGTCGTCCCGCCGGTGTACATGATCACCGCGAGGTCGTCGTCGGCGCGGTCCACGACCTCGAGGTCGGGCGAGGCCGCGTCGCGCAGGGCCTCGAGGCTGAGCGCGCCCTCCGGCGCGTCGCCACCGGAGACCAGGATGACCGGCGCGTCCTCGAGCCCCTCGACGGCCTGCGCGGCGTTGCCGAAGAACTCGGGGCTGGTGATCAGGACTTTCGGCTTCCCGTCGTCCACGATGTGGCGGACCTCGGGGACGGCGAGCAGGAACACCACGGGGATCACCACGGCGCCGAGCGAGCCGATCGCGACGTAGGACTGGAAGACCTCGAGGGCGTTGGGGAGCATGACCGCGACGCGGTCGCCGGGACCGACGCCCAGGTCGCGCAGTGCGTTCCCGAGCCGATGGCCGTCGGCCAGCATCTCGGTGTTGCGGTAGTCGCGACCCTCGAAGTGAATGACGCTGTACTCGCCGAACTTCTCGACGTTCTGCTCGCCCAGTATCGCGACGTTCATCGGCGGAGAAGCTATCAGGCGAGGGGTTCCTCGGGATGGGGCGGGGGGTGGGCGCCGCCTGAGGGAAGATGGGCACCTCGTCATCGACCTCAAGGAGGAACCGTGCGGGAGCCGATGGGAGCGGGCAGGCACGCAGCGAGCCGGGGCCAGCGAGCGGCGCGGACCATCGCCGCGGCCGCCGGCGTGACGACGACCGCCCTCGGACTGTGGGCGTTCCTCGCCCCGCGGTCCTTCGCGGACTTCGCGAAGTTCCCCCCGTACAACCAGCACCTGATCCACGACCTCGGCGCGTTCTTGATCGGCCTCGGCGTGACCCTGCTGCTGGCGCTGGTGTTCCGCGACGGGCTCCTGGTGGCCCTCGGGGGAGCCACGGCCGCCGCGGTCACGCACTTCGTCTCGCACCTGATCGATCGGAACCTGGGCGGTCGTTCGACCGACCCGTGGATGTACGGGATCCTCGCCGTCGTGATCGGGTATGCCGCGTTCGCGCGCTACCGAACGGAGGGCTGAGCGGGATTCAGGCGCCGGCCGGGGCCTCCCGCAAGAACACCTTGAACGAAGCCCCGCCGCCCGGGCGCTCCTCGACCCAGGCCCGCCCCCGGTGCAGCTCGGCGAACCGGGCAACCAGCGAGAGGCCGATCCCGACGCCGGGCGAGTGCTCGACCCGGTCGGGACCCTGCTCGAACGGCTCGAAGATCCTCGCCCGGACCTCCGGCGCGATGCCCGGGCCCGCGTCCTCGACGGCGATGACGACCCCGGCGTTGACGCGGGTGGCCTTCACCCACAGCTCGGTGCCGGCCGGCGTGTGCCGCACCGCGTTGGCCAGGAGGTTCTCCACGATGCGCTCCACCTTGGGGGCGTCCACCTTCAGGACCATCGGCGGCGCCTGCACGTGGACCCGGCGCCAACCGAGCGAGTCGGCGGTCTCGACCACGCCGCGGACGAGCCCGCCGACGTCGGTGTTCTTCCGGTTGGGCTCCAGGATGCCGCGCGCCATCCGGTCCACGTCGAGCAGGTCGCCGAGCAGGGTGTCCAGCTTGCGGGCGTTGGCCGAGAGCCGCTCGGCCATCTGGTCGCGATCCGCCTCGGCCAGCTGCGGGCCCCACTTGCGGAGGGTCTCGGAGTAGCCGAGGACCGAGGTGAGCGGCGTCCGAAGCTCGTGGGAGACCGCGCTCAGGAAGTGGCTCTTCATCTCGTCCACCTTGCGCAGGCGCTCGGCGGCCTGGTGCTCGCGCTCGTAGCCAGAGCGCAGCGCCTCGTCGGCGCGCTTGCGGTCGGTGATGTCGGTGGCCAGCACGATCCGCGCCGGCCGGTCGCCGAAGGTGATTGCCTGCGCGGTCACCTCGACGTCGATCAGGCTTCCGTCTCGCGTGCGATGGACCCACTGGGCGGTGCGCGCCTCGTCGTCCTCGTCCAGGCGAACCAGTCGCTCCATCAGCGCCGGGGCCTCGTCGGGCGGGCGGATGTCCAGGATGGTCATGGCCAGGAACTGCTCGAGCGGATAGCCGTAGTGCCGGATGGCCGCGTCGTTCACGGCCAGGAACCGGTAGGTCTCCCGGTCGTACACCCACATCGGGTGCGGGTTGCTGTCGAACAGCATCCGGTACCGCCGCTCGGAGTCGCGGATCGCGGCCTGGGCGCGGACGCTGTCGAGCAGGCGGCGCTCGGCGGCGTCCAGCAGCCGGGCGTGCTTGAGGGCCAGGGTGGCCATGCGGGCGAACTGCGCCACGAGCTCGACGTCCTCGTCGGTGAACCGTCCGGGCTGGGTTGCCGCCACGCCGATCACCCCGACGATGTCCGCGCCCTGGCGCATCGGCGCGGCGATGACCGGACCGAGCTGCGCGAACTCCTTGCGTCCGCCGGACCACTGGCCGTAGTCGTCGACGGCGCGGGCCACGCCGGTCTCCCACACCCGGCCGGCCAGGCCGTCGCCCTTGTGAAGCCGGAACCCGACGTCCTGCGCGAAGACCCCGGTGCCGGCGCGGACCTCCAGCTCCTCGGTCCCGGGGATGACGACGTAGACGTAGGCGTGCTCGGTGTTGAGGAGCGCCCCGGCGCGCCGGGCGGTGCCCTGCAGGATGTCGCCGGCATTGAGCTCGTCCAGCAGCCCGAGGGTGGTCTCGTGGAGCGCCTCGAGCTCGCGGGCCTGGCGGCGAAGCTGCGCGTCCGAGCGCACGCGGTCGGCGCGGTACTGCCCCTCCGTCTCGCGGAACCGGGAGGTGGCCCAGGCCAGCGTCTCCCCGACCACCACCCAGATCACGAGCGCCCCGGCGACGGTGCCGAGCTTGCCGGTCGCGCCGTTGAGATACAGCGGGGCGAGGTGCGCGACCGCGGCCAGCGGCGCGATCCGAAGGGAGGTGCCGCGCGGGTTCCACAGCCCGGTCCACACGAACACCAGGAGGTAGCCGTCGGTCCACATCCCGGCGGGCGAGTCGGCGACGTTGTCGATCATGATCAGGAACAGCCCGATGACCGGGAGCCAGGCCACCAGCCGGTCGGAGGGATGCCGCCTCGCCAGTCCCCAGGCCAGCAGTCCCGCCATGAGGCCGATCGCGCCCCCGAGCAGGGTGGGCGGCCGGCCGTCGGGGCCGCCGGACAGGGCCACGGACTCGGCGACGACGACGCCGCCGGCCAGGATGAGAACCACGCCCCAGGCCCGCGAGGCCCGGACCGGCCAGGGCCGCTCCTCGCCGGGGCGCCTGCGGAGCAGGGCGTCGCCCAGCCGCCGGGGGTTCAGGCCGGCATGGTCAGGACGAGGGCGTGAGGGGGCCGCGGTGGTCACAATTTGCATATCGGCGCAACCCCCGAGCAGGCCAAGTGCGCGAGCGGGAAATAGCCCGTTGTAACTACGGGGGGCTACGGAGCGGGCGGGGACGAGCCGGTCACTACAGACCCATCAGACGCCCGATGACCTCTTTCATGATCTCGGTCGTCCCGCCGCCGATGGGGCCCAGACGGGAGTCGCGCCAGGCCCGCTGGACCGGGAACTCCATCATGAAGCCGTACCCACCGTGGACCTGCAGGGCCTCGTCGGCCACGCGCCAGTCCAGCTCGGTCGAGTACCACTTGGCCATCGACACGTCCTTCGTGGCGTCCTCGCCGGCGACGATCTTGCGCAGCGCGCTGTAGGTCAGGCTGCGGGCCGCCTCGATGTCCGTGGCCAGGTCGGCGAATCGATGCCGCCACACCTGAAACTTCGCGACGGGGCGGCCGAACGCGTGACGATCCTTCGCATAGGCGATCGCGTTCGCCAGGGTGAGGTCCGCCGCCGCCACGGCGGCGAGGGCCATCACGATCCGCTCCCACTGGAAATTGCCCATGATGTGGTAGAAGCCGCGGCCCTCCTCCCCCAGCAGGTGCTCGGCGGGGATGCGCACCTCGTCCAGGTGGAGCTCGCCGGTGTGGCTGGTCCGCCACCCGACGGTGTTGACCCGCGAACGGGCGAAGCCGGGAGCGTCCCCGGGAACGACAAAGAGCGACAGGCCCTGGTGTCCCGCGTCGGGGTCGGTCTTCGCCGCGACCACCACGTAGTCGGCGATCGAGCCGTTCGTGATGAACGTCTTGGTGCCGTTCAGCACCCAGTCGGAACCGTCCCGCGTGGCGCGCGTGGCCAGGGCGGAGACGTCCGAGCCGGCGTTCGGCTCCGTCACCGCGAGCGCGCCGATCAGCTCCCCGGCGATGGCGGGGACGATCCACCGCTGCCGCTGCTCCTCGTTGCCGAACCGGTAGACGTAGTAGGGGCCGAGGTCCTTGTGCGCGCCGAGCGCGGCCGCCACGCCGCCCGCGCCGCAGCGCACGGTCTCCTCGGTGATCACCGCGTCGGCGATCAGGTCCGGGCCCGTACCGCCGTACGCCTCCTCGTACTTCGCCCCGAACAGGCCGATCTCGCCGGCCTCCTTGAAGACATCGCGGTACGGGAAGTCGCGCTCGCGCTCCCACTCGTCGGCGTGGGGGGCCAGGCGTCCCTCGATCCACTGCCGGATCCCCTTGCGCAGCTCGTCGTGGTCCTCGGTGAACAGACCCCACTTGGGGATCGAGGCGAAGCGCTCCTTCGCCGGCTCGATCCCGATCTCCAGGCCGGGCATCGCTACAGCCCCATCGCCTTGGAGATGACCTCGCGCATGACCTCGTCGGTCCCGCCGCCGATCCGGATCAGCCGCGCGTCGCGCCACGCCCGCTCGATGAAGTGCTCCTCGGCATAGCCCATCCCGCCGAACAGCTGCATGCATCGGTTCATGACCCGGCCGACCACCAGCGCGGCGTAGAGCTTGACCATCGAGATCTCCTTGACCGGGTACTCGCCGCGCTCCCACCGGACGGCGACGTCGTAGGTCAGCTGGCGGGCGGCCTCGATCTCGGTGGCCATCTCGGCGACGGCGTGCCGGTTGACCTGGAACGTCCCGATCGGCTTCCCGAACGCCTTGCGCTCCAGGGCGTACTCGATGGTCCGGTCCAGGACCAGGGACGCGCCCGACAGCGAGCCGGAGGCGCCGATCAGCCGCTCACCCTGGAGCTCCCACATGATCTGGTAGAAGCCCTTGCCCTCCTCACCGAGCAACGCGCCGGCCGGGACGCGGACGTCCTGGATCGAGATCTCGCCGGTGTCGCTGGACCGCATGCCGAGCTTGTCCAGGTGACGCTGGACGTTCCACCCGGGGAGGTCGGTGTCCACCAGGAACAGGGAGAACCCCTCGTAGCCCGCGGCCTTGTTCGTCCGGGTGACGAGCAGGCAGTAGTCGGCGCGAACGGCGTTCGTGATGAACGTCTTCGAGCCGTTGATCACCCACTCGTCGCCGTCGCGCACCGCGGTGGTCTCGATGTTCGCGACGTCCGAGCCGGCGTTGGGCTCGGTGATCCCCAGGCACACGATCTTCTCGCCGCGGAGGGTGGGCTTCAGGTAGCGCTCGATCTGGTCCGGCGTCCCGAACTTCAGGATCGGCGGCGAGGCCATGTCCGACTGGACGGCGAGGCCCATCCCGACGCCGGCCGAGCCGATCCGGGCGAGCTCCTCGGAGACGACGATGGTGTGGCCCCAGTCCCCGCCCTGGCCGCCGACCTCGACCGGGTAGCGGACGCCCGTCAGGCCGAGCTCGCCGGCCCGCTTGAAGACCCAGTCCGGGAAGTAGCCCTCGGCCTCCCAGTCCAGGGCATGGGGCTGCAGCTCGCTCTCCACCCACTCGCGGACGACGGCCCGCAGCGAGTCATGGTCGTCGGTAAACAGCGGATGCCGGTAGGCCATAGGTCAGGCGAAGTTTACCGGTCGGTAGGTTCGCCGGGCGCCAGGCGGGCAAGCGCCTCCTCGGCGGCGCGAACGAACCGGACGTCGCCCTTGCGGCGGGCGACCTCCAGGCCCTCGCGCGCGCTGACCGCGGCCTCCGTGGTGCGGCCCATCGCCTCGAGGACCTCCCCCCGAGTGACCAGGGCCTCCGCGGTCATCGTCAGGTAGTCCGTGCTGCGCAGCATCTCGACAGCCCGGTCGATGTGCGCCAGCGCCCCCTTGGGGTCACCGTGTCCCAGCGCGATGCGGGTCTCCGCCAGCAGCCACTCGGCCTCGCCGTCCACGTCCCCCGGTGTGAGCCACGAGCGACCGAGGTCGGCAGACCGCCGCGCCTCCTCGAGGGCGCCGCCCAACGCCAGCAGCTTCGCGAGCCGGGATGCCAGGCTCGTCCCGTGCGCATAGTCGTGAATGGACTCGTACGCCGCGATGCCGCGGCGGAGGAGTCGCTCGGCCCCCTCGAGGTTCCCGGCGGACTCCTCGAGGTCCGCGGCGTTCCGGTCGCCGCCGGCCAGCACGATCGCCCGTCCGAGCTCGGTGGCGATCTCCCGGGACTGCCGGAAGCTCTCCCGCGCCTCGTCGAACCGCCCGGCCCGGACCTCCAGCATGGCCCGGTTCCGTAGGAGCGCCTCCTGCAGGCCACTGCCGACAGGCGCGTCCGGCTCGAGGTCGCGAAGGATCTCCAGAGCCTCGTCGACCGGCGTGACGCCGTGCACGGCGGCGACCATTAGCCACCGGCCGGCGAAGTGGATTGGTCGGCCCAGCTCGCGGGCCAGCGCGATGGCGCTTCCAAGCGAGCGCACGGCGGCGGCGGAGTTGCCGCGAACGAACTCGTGGATCCCAAGGTAGGCCCGCCCGTCGACCATCGCCTCCCGGTCCCCGAGGGACTCCAGGTTCGCCGCCGCCTCGCGAGCCCGTCGAAAGGTGGCCGCCTCGTCGGGATCCACGATGAAGTGGGCGGTGACGTACACGCGGCGCAGGGCGGCGACGTTCTCGAGCACGCCGTTGCCGATCCGCTGCGCCCGCGCCATCGCCTCGTCGAGAGCGTCGATGGCCTCCGCGAACAGGCCGGTGTCGAATCGAGCGTCTCCCAGCAGGATGAGCGCACCGATCTGGCGCGGGTCGTCCTCTGGTAACAGCTCGGCGGCGCGGCCCAGGAGGCTGATGGCTCCCCGGCCGTCCCCCATCGCCTCGGCCCGCCGCCCGGCCGCCAGCAGGCGGACGCCGGCGCGCTCGGCGACGGCCGCGGCCCGGGGATCGTTCGGCGAGAGCTCGCGCCGGTACCTGGCGGCCTCGGCCAGGTGGTAGCCAACGATCTCCTCGTACTCCTGGACGCGGTCGCCGGCGGCGTGCTCGAGCCAGCCGGCGAACAGCTCGTGGAGGTCGGCCCGCACGCCCTTCGGCGTGGAGTCGTACGCCGCGTCGCGGACCAGGATGTGCCCGAACGCGAAGGCGTCCTCGCCGACGAACGCCGACGGGTCGCGTTCGGGATGTATGACCTCCTTGCGGACCAGGGTTCGCAGGTGCGAGCCGACGTCGGTCCGCTCGAGCTCCGGCGCGAGGGCCTCCACGGCCCGCCACCAGAACACCCGGCCGACCACCGAGCCCCGCTGGACCGTCGAGCGTTCGCCCTCGGGGAGGCCGTCGATGCGCGCGGCGAGGAGCGCCGAGATCGTGCCGGGGATGGCGACCTCTCCCAGGTCCCCCTGGAGGGTCCACCCCCCGTTCGACCGGACCAGGAGCCCGTCGTCGCGCAGCTTGCGCAGCAGCTCCTCGGCGAACAGGGGGTTGCCCTCCGCGCTGTGTGCGACCTGGTCGATGACGGCCTCGGGGATCCCTGCCGAGCCGAGCAGGTTCTCGACGAGCGCCGCGCTCTCCTCGCGGTCGAGGGGCTGCAGGGTGATGGTCTCGCCGGCGCGTCCCCAGTCCGGACGGGCCTCGCGGACCTCCGGCCGGGCGGTGGCAAGGACGAACACGGCCGCCCCCGACGTGAACTCGACCAGGTACTCCAGCAGGTCGAGCAGCGCGGGCTCGGCCCAGTGGACGTCCTCGACGACGAAGGCCACGGGTCGCTCGGCGGCCAGGGACTCCAGCAGCCGGCGGACGGCCCAGAACGTCTCCTGGAGACTGCCGCCCTCCCCGCCCAGGCCGATCGCGGCGGCGATCCGGCTGCGGATGAGCTCCGCGTCGTCGCCGGCGACCAGCCCTTCGATCTTCTCGATCGCCTGCTCGGCCGTGTCGCCCTCGGTGATGCCGGCGGCCTGGCGAATGGCCTCGGCCACCGGCCAGAACGTGATCCCCTCGCCGTAGGGCAGACACCGCCCGACCAGGATCCGCGCCGTCGGCCCGATCCGGCGCAGGACCTCGGCGGTGAGCCTCGACTTCCCCAGGCCCGGCGGCCCCACGATCGTCACCAGCTCGCACCGGCGGGCCTCCGCGGCGCGTCCGAACGCGTTCAGGGCCGCCCGGAGCTCGGCCGTCCGGCCGACGAGCGGCTGGTCCAGCCGGCGCTCGAACGCCGCGGCCGCCGGATCCACACCGGTGAGGCGATGGGCGGGCACCGGCTCGGCCTTGCCCTTGAGGTCGAGCGCCTGCACCGGGACGACCGTCACGGCCGAGCGAACGAGCTGGTAGGTCGAATCTCCGATGAGGATCTCTCCGGCGCCGGCCGCCGACTGCAGCCGCGCGGCGACGTTCACGGCGTCCCCGGTGACCAAGCGGTCGCCCGAGGTGTCGCCCACGATGACCTCGCCGGTGTTGATCCCCGCGTGCGCCGTGAGCTCGAACCCGTGCTCGGTCCGGACGCTCTCGTTCATCCGCTCGAGGGCCGCCAGCATGTCCCAGGCGGCCCGCACCGCGCGGAGGGCGTCGTCCTCGTGCGTGGTCGGCACGCCGAACACGGCCATTACCGCGTCGCCGATGAACTTCTCGACGGTCCCGCCGTGGCTCTCGGCCACGGCCTTCATCTCCTCCAGGTAGCGACCGACCAGGGAGCGGACCCGCTCCGGGTCGAGGCGCTCGGACATCGAGGTGAACCCGGAGAGGTCGATGAAGAGGATCGTGACGGTCTTGCGAGCCTGGGCGCCGGCGTCCTCATCGAGCGGCGCGCCGCACGACCCGCAGAAGCGGTTGCCCTCGGGATTCTCCCGGCCGCAGCTGGGACAGACCACGGCGGCAGTCTAGGGCCGGGCGAGCACACCTCCTTGCCGCCCGGCGCGGGGGCCGTGATGATGGTCACGGATGGTGAGCCCTCGCCGAACCCTCGTCTTCTCCCTGGCCGCGACCCTGGTGGTGGGCGTCCTGATCGGGATCGCGGCGGACCGGGCGCTGTGGAGGGGGCCCTTTCCGGTCAACGTGATCTCGGGTGACGCGATGGTGAACGGCGACGTCGACGCCATCTACGTCCTCCGTCCGGAGGGCGAGTCGCCGTGGGACTGCGGGTCCGAGGGAGGCGGCGGCTGTGGCTTCCCGATCACGCCCGACCTTCCGGGGGTGGACTGCTTCTCCGGCGACCGGAGCCAGATCGTCGAACTCGGGTGGATCGCCGTGGACCCGAGGGGTGAGCAGCCCGGACCCAACGTCGCCGTCTGGGTTCGCTGCCTGGACTAGCCGTTCTCGGCTCGGGGCCGAACCCCGACCGCGAGTGCAACCTGGGTGATGTCCGACCGCATCGCATCCACCGACGACTGCAACACGTCGATCCGGCTGTCGAAACGACCCTCCAGGCGATCGGTACGCCCATCCAGCCGGTCGAACCTGGCGTCAACCGCGTCGAACCGGCCGTCAACTGCGTCGAACCGGGCCTCGAGACCCTCGAACTTGCTCTTCGCTCCCCACGCCGCGAGCCCCACGAGGGCCACCGCCAGCGCGTTGAGCACGACTCCTGCAACGTCCATGAGACCTCCGCGTCAACGCGGGGGAGGATCGGCCGCCGGCAACGCTAGCACTGCCCGCCGACACTCGCGGCTCCAGACTGGGCCCGGCCCGGATCGCGTTGCCTGGACCGGCTCAGGCATCGTGCCCGCGGATCCGAGCGACAGCCTCCTCGTAGTCCTCGCGGGTCAGCGCGCCACCCTCGAAGAGCGTTTTCACCATGGCAAGGGTTTCTCGGGGGTCGGCTTGTGCGCTTCGCCTCGCTCCTGGGCCTGCCAGCTGAGGACATCGCGGAAGTCCTCGTTCGCAACCCGCACCAGGTGGAGAACGCTTGCGCTCTCGCCTCCAGCCAGCTCCAGGATCGCCAGCCGCACACGATCGACCTCCGGCTCGTGGGCCTCGAGCCCGTAGCTCCCCAACGCCTCCAGGACTTCCTCCCGAGCGACGGCTGGGAACTTCGACGCGACCTGAGCCTGCACCGCCTCGGACAGTGGCTCCGGGCCGGTCAATCCCTTGCGGACATCGCGTCGATCAGGATCTGCGCGACCTCGGGGCGGCTGAACTCGATGGGCGGCATCTCGCCGTTCGACAGCATGTCCCGGACCTTGGTCCCCGACAGGCTGATCCGGTCGTTCTCGCCGTGGGGGCACGTCTTGGCGCTGGCCATGCCCTCGCACCGGTTGCACCAGAAGGTGTGCTCGAAGTTCAGCGTGGTGATCCCGAGCTCGCCGGGCTCGAAGCGCTCGAAGATCTCCTGCGCCTCGTAGGTGCCGTAGTAGTCGCCGACGCCCGCGTGGTCGCGGCCCACGATGAAGTGGGTGCACCCGTAGTTCTTCCGGCAGATCGCGTGGAAGATGGCCTCTTTCGGCCCCGCGTAGCGCATGTTCGCGGGGAACACCGAGAGCATCGCCCGGTCCCGCGGGTAGTACTCGGCGAACAGGACCTCGTAGCAGCGCATCCGCACGTCCGCCGGGACGTCGTCGGACTTCGTCGCGCCGACCAGGGGGTGCAGCAGCAGGCCGTCGGTGATCTCCAGCGCGCACTTCTGGATGTACTCGTGGGCGCGGTGGACCGGGTTGCGGGTCTGGAACCCGACCACCCGCCTCCACCCCCGCTCGGCGAACGCGGCCCGGGTCTGCGCCGGGGTCATCCGGTACTCCGAGAAAGTCTCGTGCGAGGGCAGCGCCAGCACCCGCAGGCTCCCGGCCAGCGCGAACGGGCCGGCCTCGGTCGCCGCCGCCACGCCCGGGTGCGCCTGGTCGGTCGTGCCGTAGACGGACTGCGTCTCGCCGCCGAGGTCGCGCTCGAAGACCCCGGTCACGTCGAGGATCGCCAGCGTCGACCCCTGCCACTGCAGGGCCACCGAGGACGAGCGGCCGATCCGCTTCACGTCCTCGTCGCTCACGTTCAGCGTGATCGGGATGGACCAGGGCAGGCCGTTGGCCAGGCGCATGTCCTCGATCACCGAGCGGTAGTCCTTCTCATCCATGAACCCGGTCAGCGGAGACATCGCGCCGGTGGCGAGCATCTCCAGGTCGGCCACGTCGCGCTGGGTCAGGGCGTGCTTGGGGTGGTTCTCGGCCTCCTGCTCGGCCGCGCCCGCGTCGGGCGGCGGAAGCACCAGGTCGACGAGCGTGCCGCCGTGCGCGGGAATGATGTCCTCCGTCATTGAGTTGCTCCTTGAAAAGGGTGTGGGACCGGCCAGTCTAGCGGCCCCCTCCGGCGCTATACTCGGTTCGCTCACCCCGCCGATTCCGTACCCCAAGGAGCTGACCCTTGAAGACGCTATTGGAGCCGGACCTCGTCGCCGAGATGAACGCTCGGTTCGAGGCCGAGACCCCGCAGGAAGTCATCCGCTGGGCCCTGGAGGACTCGGGCCTGGACAACATGGCGATCGCCTCGAGCTTCCAGCGCGAGGACACGGTCGTCATGGACATGGCCGTCAAGGTTCGCCAGGACGTCCCCATCCTGTTCCTGGAGACCGGCTTTCACTTCGCCGAGACCCTCGCGTTCAAGGAGCAGCTCACCGAGCGCATGGGGCTGAACGTGATCGACCTGGTCGGCGACTACACCGTCGAGGAGCAGGCCAAGGAGTACGGCGACAAGCTCTGGGAGCGCGACCCCAAGATGTGCTGCGAGCTCAACAAGGTCATCCCGCTGAACCGCGGCCTGCGCCAGCTGGACGGGTGGGTCACCGGCATGCGCCGCGACTCCGCGCCGACCCGCGCCAACGCGCCGATCATGGACCAGTACGAGCTGGAGCCCGGCAAGACGCTCGTGAAGTTCAACGCGATCGCCAAGTGGACCAGCAAGGACGTGGTCGGCTACCTGAAGGAGCACGACCTGCCGCACCTGCCCCTCTACGACCTGGGCTACGCCTCGATCGGCTGCGCGCCCTGCACCCGGATCATCTTCCCGGGCGAGGACGAGCGCGCGGGCCGCTGGGCCGGCGCCGGCAAGGTCGAGTGCGGCATCCACACCAACGAGACCGCGAAGG
Source organism: uncultured Actinomycetes bacterium (assembly GCA_963742735.1). Lineage (GTDB taxonomy): Bacteria > Actinomycetota > UBA4738 > UBA4738 > JBBDTT01 > JBBDTT01. The sequence goes on along the minus strand of CAVUMN010000004.1, from coordinate 1,058,414 downwards.
AAGAGCTGGTCGTCAACAAGGGCTGAGCCTCCCGCTCAGCTCCCGCGCTTCTGGATCGGGATCACGGCGTCGCGGATCGAGATCTGCAGCGTCGCGTTCCCCTCGGTTACCTCGATCCCGGTGTAGCTGAACCCCTCGAAGGGCCTCGGCAGATCGAACGTGAACGCCGCCATGGCGGCGGGGAACGACACGCCCCCGGCGTCCAGTCGCTGCGGCGCGAACACGATGCGCCCCGCCTCGTCGATCCGCAGCGGGCCGGTGGCCCTGACGTCCACCCCGGTCCCGAACGTCGCCTCGACGGTCGCCTCGCCCACGCCGAACAGGATCCGCCCGGGATAGCCCTGCTCGGCGATGAACGCGCTGAGGTCCTCGGCGGTCACGGTGGCCTCGCCGCTGCCGCGCGCGGCCCGGATCGTCGTGGCCGGCGACTCGGAGAAGATCGCCGACGTGTTGAAGGTGACGTCGCGCAGGTCGAGCTCGACGTGCTCGACGCGGAGTCCCTCGTTGACCACGCCGTCGGCCTCGAAGCCCGCCGAGGACAGCTTCCCCCGGCTCACGGCGAGCAGGAACGGGAACCCCCGCAGCTCGAGGCTGGGCTTCTCCTTCAGGCCGAGCCCGGCCTGAACGTTGGCCGCGAGCCTCGACTCGGCGTAGGCCCGGGTCCCGAAGTCCGCGGCCGCACCCAGCGCCAGCAGGAGCACGAGCCCGATCACCAGTCGTCGCATCGGGGCTGAGGCTACCCCGTCAGGCCCGCTGGGCCCGCTTCGAGGGCCACCAGTTCCACCGGCCCAGGAGCACCGCGATCGAGGGCACCATCAGGCTCCGCACCACGAACGTGTCGAGCAGGATGCCCACCGTCGTGGCGAACCCGATCTGGACCAGGCCCTTCATCGGCGCGAACATCAGCGCGGCGAAGGTCCCGGCCAGGATCAAACCTGCGGAGGTGATCACGTGGCCGGTCAGGGCCAGGCCCCGCCCCACGGCCTCGCGGGTATCGGTCGTCTGCGCCTCCTCGCGGATCCGCGAGGTCAGGAAGATGTTGTAGTCGGCTCCCAGAGCCACGAGCATCACGAACAGGAACGGTGGCAGCCACCACACCAGCGCGTCGTGCCCGAAGAACCCCTGGAACACGATGGTGGTGATGCCCATCGTCGCCCCGAACGACAGCAGGACCGTCAGGACCAGGTACGCGGGCGCGATGAGGCTGCGCAGCAGGGCCACCAGGATCAGGAAGATCCCCAGGATGACCGCCGCGATGATGATCGGCATGTCCCCCTGCTGGATCGCGCGCACGTCGTGGAAGAAGGCGCTGGAGCCCGACATCGTCACCCGCGCGTCCTCGAGCGAGGTCTTCGCCAGCGAGAGGTTCATCGCCGCCACGACCTCGTCGGTGGTGTCCAGGGCCCGGGTCTCGTAGGGCTCGCGGTCGAGCGTGATGAACAGCCGGGTCGCGGTCTCGGAGTCGTCCACGAAGAACTTCAGCTGCTCCTTGAGCTTCGGGAACGCGTTGACGAGCGTCGCGGTGAGGGCGAAGTCCTCCGGCTCGCCGGACGGGAGCAGCCCGGCCTCCTCGGCCTGGGCGAAGCCGGCGACCAGGCCGCGGTGCAGCCGGCCGAGTCCCGGGATGATCAGGTCCAGGCCGCCGAGCATCCGGCCCACGCCCTCGCGCAGCCGCCCGATCTGCGGCTCCGCCTGTGACAACCCCTCCGCGAGCTCGCCGAGGCCCGCGTCTACCTGCCCCAGCCCCTGGATCGCGCGGCCCAGCCCGCTCGCGACCTCGCGCAGCGAGGCCGACAGCCCGTCGTAGCCGGGTTCGACCTTCTCGCCCGGCGTGCACGGGTGCTCGTTCACGGTCAGCAGGGGCAGCCCCACACCGGTCGGGTCGGGGCATCGCCCGGAGACCAGGGCCAGGGCCGTCCCCACCCGCTCGGCCAGGTCCTGGTAGACCGGGTCGGTCTTCGCGATCGTCGAGGCCCGGAGGTCCTCCCACGCCCGCTCCAAGTTGTCCTGGGTCGGGTCGGCGACCTCCGACGCCAGCCGGGACACGCCGTCGCGGGCCTCGTCGAGCCCTGCACGGATCTGGCCGACGCCCGTCCGGAGCTCGCGGATCCCGGACAGGGCCTCCTGAAGCCCCGAGGTGAACTCCGGCAGCCGGACGTGGATCTCCCGAAGGCCGCCGCGGATCTGCTTCAGCCCGTCGACGGCGCGGAGCAGCCCGGCCGTCCCCCGGTCGAGCTGCTCGGGGAACGAGGCCAGGTCGCCGAGCCCGGCCGCGGCGACCTGCTCCGGGTCGAACTCGCCGGCGGTAGGCCGGGTCACCGAGCGAACCTCCGTGACGGTCTCGAGCTTCGTCAGGTTCACGGTCAGCTCGTCGATGGCCTTGAAGTCGTCGTCGTTCCAGATCTCGCGGTCCGTCTCGATGACCACGATCAGGGGCTGGATCTGACCGGGAGAGAACGAGCGGGACAGGACCTCGAAGCCCTTCACCGCGTCGGCGTCGCGCGGCAGCTCGCCCAGCAGGTCGTAGCTGACCCGGGTGGTAGGCAGGGCCAGGGTCGGCGCGATCAGCACCGCCAGCGAAAACAGCATCACCCGTCGCGGGCGCCGGCGGACGAACTCGGAGAGCCCTTGCCAGCTCACGCGAGCTCCTCCGCCGGCTTCCGCCCGCCCCGCTTCGACCCAGGCTTCGCCGGCGCCGGGTCGAGCGCGGGTGGTTCGGCGACCTCTTCCTGTCCGGGGATCCGTAGCCCGATCCGCTGAGGCCAGAACGCCCGGGTGCCCAGGATCTTCAGCAGCGCGGGGGTGAGGGTCAGTCCGGCCAACAGGGTGATGGCCACCGCGATGGCCATCGCCGGGCCCATCGTCCGGAACATGCCGAACCGGGCCACACCCTGAGCGGCGAACCCGACGATGACCGTGGCGGCGCTCGAGGCGATGACGCCCCCGATGATGGCCATGGTCCCGATGAGGGTCCGGCGGGCCTCGCCGCCCTCGGCGAGCTCCTCCTTGAAGCGGCTCACGATGAACAGGCAGTAGTCCGTGCCGGCCCCCAGGATGATCACGACCATGAACGTCTCGACCAGCGCCGAGACCTTCAGCCCGGCCTGGGCCAGCAGCGAGATCACCCCGAGCGAGACCGCGAACGACACTCCGATGGTGGTCAGCGGGACGAGCGGCGCGACCGGCGAGCGGTAGATCCACACCAGGATCGTGATCACCAGGATCAGGGTGATGATCGTGGTGCGCTCCACGGCCGTCTTGATGGCCGCATTCTGGTCGGCGCCGACGCCGGCGTTGCCGGTGAAGTGGACCTGGAGGTCCTCGGGCTTCTCCCCGGTCGCGCGCTCGCGGATCGCGGCCACGGCCTCGTTCGTCCTGGGCTCGAACGGGGGCGTGGTGAATCCGACGATCAGGATCGCGGTCTCGCCGTCGGCGGAGGCCAGGACGTCGGCGAGCTCGGGGCGGGAGTACGGGGACTGAGTGACACGGACGTTCTCGGGCGCGGCCGGGGAGTTCAGCCACGACTCCATCTCGCGCAGGAAGCGCTCGTCCCGCTCGGTCAGTCCGCTCGAACGGGCCGCCACCAGCGCCCCGGCCTGGTTGAACTCCTCGTCCGGCCACAGCTCGTAGATCCGGTAGGCGCCCTCCACGCTGGGGGCGCTCTCGCCGAGGAAGGCCGACGTGTCCTGGGTGGCCACCTCCTCGAACTTCGGGGCCACCGCGAACAGGACGGCGGCGAGGACGAACCAGGCCAGGATGACGAGCTTGGCGTGGCGGGCGACGAACGCGGCGATGCGACCGAACATGGGCTCTCCCGATCCTACCCAATGACTGACCGCCGGTCACTGTGACCTCGGTCACTCCTGCGGGCCGCCGGGGGGGTTCTCCTCCGTCGGGATGTTCGGAAATTATCGAACAGTCAGAAAGTAGATGTCAACCCGAGGTCCGCGCCTCCAGGACCTCGTGGAGCCGCCGGGCGAGGAGCTCCGCGAGCTCGGGCGAGTAGCCGTCCTCGGCGTGACCGAAGGGGGCGGCCAGCAGCAGCCGCTTCGGCTCCCGGGCCGCGCGGTAGAGCCGCCAGGCCTGCTCCTCGTCGAAGTAGTGGTCGTCGCGCCCGTGCACGACGACCAGCGGCGTCGGGCTGATCCGCGAAGCGATCTCCTCGGGCGACTCGGAGTCCCCCAGGAGTCCGCCATGCGGACCCCGAGGCTCCGGACGACCCGCCGGCCCCGGTCGGTCGAGGTGATCCGGCTCATCCGGCGAACCACCGCCGAGTCGTGGCCGTCCCACCCGGCCGGTGTCGAGATCGCCACGACGGCGTCCACGCCCCCCAGCAGCGCGGCGTGGCGGACCGCGGCGACGCCCCCCATCGAGCCGCCCACGGTGACGACCTTCTCGTGGCCGTCACTCCGGGCCAGGCGCACCACGGCGTCGACGTCGTGGACCTCCAGGGCACCGAGGGTCGAGTGCCCCTCGCTGGCCCCGTGGCCGCGGAAGTCGAAGGCGTACACGGTGAACCGCTCGGCGAGCGCCTCGCAGAACCGGACCACGCGCAGCTTGCGATGCCAGCCGAGGAATCCGTGGCAGAACACCAGGGCCACCGGCGCGGTGCCCAGCCGCGCGCCGACCAGCGTGAGGCCGTCCTCGGTCCGCACCGTGAACACGCGATGGGGCACTCGGAACTTGCGAGTGAGCGGGGACAGGAGCGATGGCATACCGACCCCAGCCTACCCATCCCCGGCAATTCGACCGCGCCACCCGGTTCGGCTTCGGGTGTCTGTTACCCTCGCCCCCGTACCTCCGGCGTTGAGATAGGTGGCGCATGGCGAGGATCGTCCTGTTCTCGGACCGTTCCCCCGACGAGGTGCTCCCCGCGATCCGCGGCATCGACGCCGACGTGAAGGTGGAGCCGCTCGCCGTGGATTCGCTCGTCCACCTTCCGGACCTCTCCCCCGACGCCCTGATCGTGGACGCCGAGGAGAACGCCCCCCACGCCTTCCGCCTGCTCACCACCCTGGCCGCGACCGACCTGGTCATCCCGGTGGTCGCGGTCGTCGCCCGCGCCGACCTCGAGACGTACGCCTGGGCCGAGGTGGCCGACGAGTTCCTGTACGCGGGCGCCCCGGAGCTCGAGATCCGCACGCGCCTGTCGATGCTCCGGCGGCGGATCGGCGGAGGGCCCGACGCGACGGTGCGGGTGGGCCCGCTCGCGGTGAACGTCGAGACCTATCAGGTGACCGTCAGCGGACGGCCCCTGGACCTGACGTACAAGGAGTTCGAGCTGCTGCGGTTCCTCGCCGAGCGCCCGGGCCGGGTGTTTTCCCGCGCCGCCCTCCTCCAGGAGGTGTGGGGCTACGACTTCTACGGCGGCACCCGCACCGTCGACGTGCACGTCCGGCGGCTCCGCGCGAAGCTCGGGCCCGAGCACGAGCACCTCATCGAGACCGTCCGCGGGGTCGGCTACCGCGCCGCGGCCGTGCGCAGCGCGCCCGAGTAGGTACGAAAAAATGCCGATGGGGAACACCCCGCGGGTGTGGTGCAATAGTAAGCAGATGCGTCCGCGAATCCTGCTTGCCCTGGCACTGGCCGCCGGCGCCCTCGTGGTGCTCCCGGTGTCGATCTCGCTCGCCCAGTCCAAGGGCGTGGTGGCCTACGACGCGACGTTCAGTCCCAGCAACGTCACCATCGAGCCCGGCGACAGCGTCACGTGGACCAACGTCGGCGAGAACGTCCACAACATCATCGGCACCAGCTCGAACTGGCCCGCCGGCGAGCGCCTGCTGGTCCCGGGCGGCTCGCAGAGCATCGACTTCGCGCTGGAAGGGACCTACTCGTACACGTGCGAGTACCACCCGAGCACGATGAAGGGGGCGGTCACGGCTCGCGGCGCCGGCCCGGAGCCGACGGAGACGCCCTCCTACGAGCCGGACCCGTTCGAGTCGCCGGAGCCCACCTTGTCCAGCGAGCCCACCGAGGCGCCGACGTCCGAGCCCACCGAGGCGCCCTCGCCCTCGCCGACGCCGAGCCCCACGCCGACGGTCCTTCCCGCGTTCGGAAGCGACACCGGCGGGGGCGCTCCCGCCGCCCCACCCCCCATCGCCGCCGGCGCGCTGACCCCTCCGGCGGACAGCGCCGCGAAGCCGCCGCTGACGATCCTCGGCGGGCTCGCGGTGATCCTGCTGCTGGCGGCGAACCCGCTGTTCAAGCCCCGCGCCGAGGTCCGCGTTACCAGGAATTAACAACGCCGAAACTCGCGGGCAACGCCGTCCGGATAGTCTTCGCCGATACCTCGAGCTCGAAGGGAGCGTTCACTCATGGCCGAACCGAAAGACGCCCTGGCACTCGCCAAGGACGCGGGCGCCGAGATCGTCGATCTCCGCTTCTGCGACCTGCCGGGATTGTGGCAGCACTTCTCCGTGCCGATCTCTCAGCTCGAGGAAGAGAGCTTCCAGGACGGGTTCGGCTTCGACGGCTCCTCGATCCGCGGGTTCCAGGAGATCCAGGAGTCCGACATGCTCCTGGTCCCCGACCCGAACGGGGCGTTCATGGACCCGTTCCTGCAGCACCCCACCCTGGTGTTGAACTGCTTCGTCAAGGACCCGGTGACCGGTGAGTGGTACTCGCGCGACCCGCGGTTCGTGGCGAAGAAGGCCGAGGCGCACCTGAAGTCGACGGGCGTCGCGGACATCTCCTACTGGGGCCCGGAGTGCGAGTTCTACATCTTCGACTCCATCCGCTTCGACCAGACCCAGAACTCCGGCTACTACTACATCGACGCCGTCGAGGGCGCGTGGAACTCGGGCGCCGAGGAGGGTGGGCACAACCTGGGATACAAGCCCCGGTACAAGGAGGGCTACTTCCCGGTGCCGCCCATGGACCACTACCAGGACCTGCGGTCCGAGATGGTCATGAACCTCCAGAAGGTCGGCATCGAGGTCGAGGTCCAGCACCACGAGGTCGGCACGGCCGGCCAGGCCGAGATCGACATCCGCTACGGCGAGCTCCTGGAGACCGCCGATCGGGTGCTTCGCTACAAGTACGTGGTGAAGCAGACGGCGCGGCAGGCCGGCAAGACGGTGACGTTCATGCCCAAGCCGATCTTCCAGGACAACGGCTCGGGGATGCACACGCACCAGTCGCTGTGGCGGGACGGGGAGAACCTGTTCTGGGACGAGCTGGGCTACGCCCAGATCTCGGACATGGCGCGGCACTACATCGGCGGGCTGCTGCACCACGCGCCGGCGCTCCTGGCCTTCGCGGCGCCGACCACGAACAGCTACCGCCGGCTGGTCCCGGGCTACGAGGCGCCGATCAACCTGGTGTTCTCGCAGCGGAACCGCTCCGCGTGCATCCGGATCCCGGTGTTCTTCAAGAACCCCGGAGCCAAGCGCCTGGAGTTCCGCTCCCCCGACCCGACGGCGAACCCGTACCTGGCGTTCTCGGCGATGCTCATGGCCGGCCTGGACGGGATCAAGAACAAGATCGAGCCGCCGGACCCGATCGACAAGGACCTGTACGACCTGCCGCCCGAGGAGTCGGCGCTGGTCAAGCAGGTTCCCGGCTCCCTCGAGGAGGTCCTCGACGCGCTGGAGGGCGACCACCAGTTCCTGCTCGACGGTGGGGTGTTCACCCAGGACGTCATCGACACCTGGATCGAGTACAAGCGGATCCACGAGCTCGACGCGGTGCGGCTCCGGCCCCACCCGTACGAGTTTGCGCTCTACTATGATATTTGAGCGATCGCTCAAATAGCTTCACTCCGCGAGGGTCCGGCCGAGACGCCGGGCCCTCGTCGTTTCCGGGTCGAACGGGGTCGAAGACGAGACCGACTGGGGCCAAGGGCCCCGCTACTGGATCGTGCCCTTGGCGGTGGCGGTGCCGGTCATCGTCGCGTTCTTGAGCGACGTCTGTGCGCAATTCTGGCCGGGCAGCGGCACCAGGGTGACGTCGAGGTTGCCGAAGCCCGAGTCGTTGCCGGTGAGGGTGATCGGCCCGTCGATCGCCAGACCGGCCCGCAGGAACGTGAACCGCCCGGTCACGTTGAGCGAGGGCGCGCCGGCGAGGGACATCGAGAACGTCCCCGACCCCGCGCCGGTGGCGCAGACGTCGAGCGGCGAGGTCGTGCCGGTGATGGAGATCGTCCCCGCGTACGCGTTGGCGGGCTTGCGCACGCACGCGACCGGACCCGAGCCCGAGAAGGTCTGGGCCTTCGGTGTCAGCGACAGCCCCGGCGTGAAGGTGACCTGCGCGGCGAGCGTGCAGTAGAGCTGCGACGTCACGGCGTCCGCGGCGGGGGCCGGACCGAACGTGGCGGCGGTGAGGACCGTCAGCAGCAATGCCACTCGCCCCGTCGAACGCAACCTCTTCATCGAACCTCTCGCGGCTGTCCGGTCGGGCGCCTGCTTGTTCCGTTTGAATTCTACGTGCGGTACGAGGGTTCCTGGTGTTCCTCGCCGTAGAACACCCGCTCCATGGCCTGGCGGGCCCGGCGGGTGATCCGGCGGTAGTCCTCCAGGAACCGCCGGCGGGGCTGCTCTTCGTAGCCCAGCCTCCGCGCGAGCGCCGCCTGCTCCTCCAGTGCCGGCGGGACCGACTCCGCGCTCATCCGCCGTTCGAGCTCCAGCGCGTTCTTCACCTCGTTCAGGAAGACGTAAGCCTCGCTCAGCGACAGGGCCACGCTGTCCTCGATCAGACGGGCCTCGGCCAGGGCCTCGATCGCCTCCAGGGTGTGGCGGCGCCGGACCTCGGGGTGGGCGCGCCCGTGGCGCAGCAGCGAGAGCTCCACGGCGAACTGCACGTCCGCCAGCCCGCCGTAGCCGAGCTTGAAGTGGAACCGGACGGCCTCGCGGGGCCGGACCCGCTCCTCCTCGATGCGGACCCGCATCCGCCGGACCTGGGCCACCGCGTCGCTCGGCAGCGCCTCGGGGTACGCGACCTCATCGGCCAGGGAGACGAAGCGGCGGCCCAGGGCCTCGTCGCCGGCCACCGCGCGCGCCCGCAGGAGCGCCTGGAACTCCCACAGCAGCGCCCATCGCTCCCAGTACTCCTGGTAGGACTCCACCGAGCGGGCCAGGGGGCCGTTGCGGCCCTCCGGGCGCAGGTCCGGGTCGACCTGGTATCCGGCCTCCCGGACGTTGGCCAGGATCCGTTCCGCCGCCGCCTCCGCGGCCTGGAAGTCCTCCGGTCCCTCCCCCTCGTAGACGAACAGGACGTCGAGGTCCGACGCGAAGTTCAGGTCCTCGGCGCCGAACTTGCCGAGGCCGATCACGGCCATCGGCACGTCGGGCGCGGCGGCCTCGACCGCACGGCGCACGACCTGGTCCGCCACCCGGGACAGCGCGCGCCCCGACTCGGGGACCGGAAGGGCTCCGGCCGCGTACCGCCCGGCCAGCCGGGCCAGCTCCGCCTCGGGGTCGGGGGCCTCGCCGTCCGGCCCGAGCGCCCGGACGACCTCCGGCCGCCGGACCAGCACGTCCGCGAAGGAGTCGCTCGCCGCGACCAGCGCGACCAGGTCCTGGATCGCCTCCGGGCGGTCGGCCAGGTCGTCGGCCAGGCCGGCGTCGTCGCGAAGCGGTTCGATCACCCGCGCGAAGCGGACCAGCGCGCGGTCCGGATTCGCGGCGGTGGCCAGCCCCGGGGCCAGGATCGGGAAGTGCGTCCCGAGGACCTTGCCCATGCGGGTGGACGGCTCGATGAGCGACTCGAGCAGCCCGTAGGCGGCGGCCGGGTCGGCGAACCCAAGGCCGGCCAGGAGCTCCTCCGTCGCCGCGCGGTCGACGCCGGGGTGGGGCTCGGCGCCGGCGAAGGCCTCCATCAGCGGCCGGTAGAACAGCCGCTCGTGGATGCCGCGGACGACGTCGGCGTGGCGGCCGTGCTCCTCGGCGAGGGCCGGACCGTCGGCGAGCCGGAGCGAACGGGCGATCACCGTCAGGGCCGCGGGGTCCTCGGGCAGGTCGTGGGTCTGCAGGTCACGGACCATCTGCAGCCGGTGCTCCAGGCGCCTGAGGAACCGGTAGGAGTCGGCCAATCGTTCGGCGTCCGACTCGGCGACGTAGCCGTGCTCGGCCAGCGCCGCCAGCGCAGGCAGCGTCCCGGTCACGCGCAGGGCCGCGTCGCGCCGCCCGTGGACCAGCTGCAGAAGCTGGACCGAGAACTCCACGTCCCGGATCCCGCCCGGGCTCCGCTTCACGTCCGCCCGGCCGCGGCTGCGGACGTACTCCTCGACCCGGACCTTCATGCGCCGGACGTCCTCGATCGCCGTCGGCGCCAGGCGCTCGGGGTAGACGAACGGGGCCACGCCCTCCAGGAACGCCGCGCCGATCTCCCGGTCGCCCGCCGCCGGCCGGGCCTTGACCAGGGCCTGGCGCTCCCACGTCTCGGCGTGGCGCTCGTAGTAGTCGAGCATCGCCGGCAGGGACCGGGAGAGCGCCCCGGCGCGCCCCTCGGGGCGGAGGTCGGCGTCGACTCGGAGCGACACGCCGTCGCGGGTCGGGTCGCTCAAGAGCCGCATCAGCTTCGCGGCGGCCTTGCCGGCCCGGTCCTGGGCGTCGCCGCCGCTCCCGGGGTGGACGAAGAGCACGTCCACGTCGCTCGAGTAGTTGAGCTCCTCCCCGCCGAGCTTGCCCATCCCGATGACGGTGAGGTCGTCGCCGACCTCGGCCAGCGCGGCCTGCAGGCACGCCTCGGCTACCGCGGAGATCTCGGCCACGACATCGTCGAGCGACTCCCCCGCCAGATCGCGCGCGGTGACGCGGGCCATCGCCCTTCGCCGGAACCTGCGCAGGCCGGCCTCGGCGCCGAGGCGCTCCACGTCCGCGGCCGCTTCAGCGAGGAGCGTCCCGCGATCACGGGGCTCGACGTCGGCGAACAGGGCGACCTCCTCCGGATGGGCCACCAGGAAGTCCGTCACGGCGGTGGAGATGCCGAGCACCGGCAGCGCCCGGTCCAGGATCGCCGGGTCGGCCAGCGCCTCGCGGGCCGCGGGGTCCTCCCCGACGCGCGACAGCGCGACGCGGGCGCGCTCCGGGTCCGGGGCGGCCGCCAGGGCGCGCCCGAGGACCTCCGGCGTGGTCATGGGCTCGATGGTATCCGCAGGTCAGAATCGCCCCATGTCGAATCGCCTCCCGATGAGGTGGCGCAGGAAGGTCGAGCGCGACGGTGCGTGGTGGGCGCAGGCCCGCGACGGGTCCTGGGCGCGATGGGACAACACTACGAACGACTGGGCGGCGCAGATGACCGGGCCCGGCGACGTCGCGCCGCTCGAGCCGGAGAGCTCCGGCGTCTACGCGCCCCCGCCGGACGGCGGCCCGGAGGGATCGCCCGCCTGGTACTTCCTGCGCACGTGGGGCGAGTCGGCCGGGCCCGGCCTGATCCTGTTCGGCCTCGTGCTGGTGATCCTGTTGCCGATCGCACTGCTGTGGAACGTCTTCTTCGTCCCGTGGCTGACCGGAGAGGTCCGGCTCGGCGACGTGCTGCTGGTGCTGCTCGGCGCGACGGTCGCGGCCACGGGGTTCCTCTCCCTGGCGGTGACCGTGGGCAGATTCGTCGACCCGCCGTTCGGGCTGGTGGCGGGGGCGGCGATCCTGCTCGGCGGCGCCTTCCTCACCTTCTGGGGTGTCTCGCGCGCGACCGGTCTGACCGCCGGCGAGCTGGTCCGAAGCAGGGAGACGGCGATGGTGGCGTGCGTCATCGCCGCCGGATGGCTCCTGGTCTCGCTACGGCGGTGGGTGAAGCGTGACTGAGCCGGAGGCGCCGTTCGAGCGCGGCGGGACCTACTGGATCCAGCGCGGCACCGGCTTCGCGCGGTGGGATCCGGTGCGGTCGGACTGGGTGAACACGAAGGAGCTCCCGCCGGCCGAACCGCTGGACCCCTCCGCCGAGCCCGACGTCGACCCGTGGAAGGAAACCTCGATCGCGGAGGATGCCGGCGAGTTCTTTCTACGAGGACCGGGCCGGAACCTGCTGCTCGCGCTCGGGATCTTCCTCGCGGCCATGGGGGCGTTCTGGGCGCTGTCGAGGGTGTGGGACCCGTTCGACGTCGCGCATCGCGGAGTGTTCGACGCCTGGACGAAAGCCCTGCCGTTCCTGGCGGCGATCGTCGCCGTGATCTGGTTCGGCGTGAACGGGATCCTCCGCGTCCGCCGGGGCGAGCCGTTCGTCCCGCCGCGGGTCCGCCGCGACGCGGAGGCTGAACTCCGCCGACTGCCGCGCAACCTGTGGCGCGCCGCGGTGCTGTCCCTGACGGTCCTGGCCGTGGTGATGTTCCTGGGATGGTGGCTGGGCGGCTACCTGAAGCCCTTCGGCGTCACGCCTTTCGAGGTGGGCCCCTGGGAGAACAACCCGGTGTTCGTCACGATCAGCCTGGTCTCCGCGGCAGCCGCCTTGGTGGTCTGGGCCCTGGGCCGGATCTGGCATTCGCAATAGGCGACCCGCACCCTAAGCGCGGCAGGCACGCCGAGCGTCGTACAGAGTGAATCGGTGAACGCCACCCGTCGCGAAGCCTTCGAGGCGCTGTGCCGCGAGGAGTACGCGGCCGTCGTTCGCACGGCCTGGCTGATCACCGGCGACCGCGAGGAGGCCCTCGACGTGGCCCAGGAAACCTTCGCCCGCGCCTACGAGCGCTGGCGAGCAGTGGAGAACCTGGACCGTCCGGCCGCGTGGCTCCAACGGGTCGCCGGCAACCTGGCGTTGTCATGGAGGCGTAAGGAGAACCGATATTTGCGTACGCAAGTATCTACGGAGGCGGTCGACCCACCCGAGCCGGCCGACGAGGAGCTGCTGGCCGCCCTCCGCGGACTCTCCCCAGCCCAGCGCACGGCCATCGTGCTGCGGTTCTACGCGGATCTGTCGGTCGCCGAGACGGCGGTGGCCTTGCACAAGAAGGAGGGCACCGTCCGCGCCCTGACCTCCCAGGGGATGGACCGCCTACGCAAGACGCTCAGCAAGGTGGAAGCCGACGATGAACGAAGCTGACCTTCGAGAACGACTTGGCCGAGCGGGACGATCCCTCCGGGTAGACGACGCCCCACCGCTTGGGCGACTGATGGCCCGCGGCCGCCGCCGGTCCCTTCTCCGACGTGGGACTGCGGCCGCCACGGTGATCGTCGTCCTGAGCGGCTCGACCTGGGCGCTGTTCTCCCTCCGCGGCCTCGACGACCCGCAGCCCTCGTCGGGACTCACCGAGTTGGGTGAGATCACTCGCATCCCCCTGGGTGCGCCACCCCAGCTGATAGCCGCCAATGATCATGCCGCCTGGGCGATCGCGAGCCTCCGCCAGGGCGAGGGCACGGACGCCGATGCGCTGTTTCGCGTCGACCGCGTCACCGGTGATGTTCGCCGCCTCGACGTGGGCGCCTGGGTCATGGCGGTCGGCGCATCCGGTGACCGGGCTTGGGCGTTGGCCTGTGTGCGAGATGCGCCGCCGACTGCGCTAGGGAGTTGCGCACGGGCCGCCCTGGTGGAGCTTGGGCCTGGCGGCACGGAGGTTGGCCGTGTGGATGTTGGCCCTGCAAGCTCGCCGACCTCGATCGCGGTCGTCGGCGACCGGGTCGCAGTCTGGACCGAGGACGAGGAGGGGCTGGCCGTCGTTCGTGGGGGCGTCGTGGAGCGCCGGATCGACTGCTGTCAGAGCCTCCTGTTCGCAGGCGGATTCGGGGCCCTCTGGACGGCACGTGGTGGCGGTATGGCCAAGGTGGATCTCGCCACGGGTGGCCAGGAGACGATCGAGGGCCCCGAGCCGTGCTCACACTTCGGCTCCATCGCTGCCGGCGAGGGCTCGGTATGGACGACGAGCTGCGACGGGCGCGTATGGAAGGTCGACCCGGCCACGAAGCTCGTCTCGGCCACGGTCGAAGCCGGGGAAGGAGAGATGCTCGGGGTGGGTGATGGCTCCGTGTGGGTGGGGTCGCGCTCCCAAGGCAACGAGATCTCCATTCGGCGTATCGATCCTCAGTCGGGCGCGGTTGGACCCAAGACCACCATCCCTGGTTCCGTGGGAAATCCGTCGTTCGCCTCGAAAGGCTTGGCCGGGGGCGATCCATTGTTCAGCGCCATCGGCGGAGGAACGCTCTGGTTCTCGAACTACACCGAAGGCGAGCTTGTGCGGATCGATCTCCGCTCGAAGGACGAGCCTCCCCCGCGACCGGCCGTCCGCCATTTCGACATGGGCGGGCGCCCCATCCGACCGGTCGTCGTGGCATACGGGGCAGCGTGGTTCACGGTCCAGTACCCGGAGACGGGTATGGGTCTGGCGCGGATCGATGTGGAGACCGGCGAGATCACGCGGGTCCGGGCAGCCGGGCATGCCGGTTTCATCGCGGCGGGGGCCGGCTCTATCTGGACCGCGTCATGCACGAGTGCCGGGCCGGACTGCGGGAACGAGACCACGATCTTTCGCATCGACCCAACCACCCTCGACTTGGTAGCCACCATCGACCTCCCCCAAGCCATCTTCGGGATCGCCTTCGGAGCCGGATCGCTCTGGGTCACCACTAGCGACGGCAGGGACGGGCATCTGCGACGGATCGATCCGGAGACGAACTCGGTCTCCTTGATGATCGATGGGTGGGCATGCTGCCAGGGAACCGCATTCGGCGAGGGCTCGCTGTGGGCACTCGGCAAGATCGGGGGCAAGTTCGACGGCGAGCTCGCCCGGTTCGACCCCGCGACGGAGGAGATCCACCTCCAGCCCAAGATCAGGCCGCACTATCGATGGGGCGGACACAGGCTCGCGGTCGGCGAGGGAGCCGTGTGGGTGCATGCCACCGGGTTGGGACCGTCAGCCTTGGTTCGCATCGATCCCGCGACCGGCGAGATCACCCATACCAATGAGGACCTCCAGCGCTGGTTCGCCTGGTTCGCCGTGGGAGAGGGCGGCGTCTGGGTGGTTCGCCCTTCTGAAACGACCCCCTGCCTCGAGTTGGTACGACTTGATCCTTCCGATGGTCGGTCGCAGACCGTCGCACTCGTAGCCATCGAGAACGAGCCGGCCTACGCGAATATTGGAGTGGTGGGGCCTCTCCTGGGCGTTGGGGTCGGCGGCCAGGCCGCGTGGATCACCATCGACCAGAGCTACGAGGTCATCCGGGTCGATCTCGATCGGCTCGACGAAGGACCCTTCACCGACCCTGCCTGCACCGCCTCGCCCTCGAATTAACGCTCGTGTAACACGGGCCCCACATCCTGGGATTACGCTCGGGGGCCAGGAGGTCGATTCGAATGACGCTCACCAACGAAGCTGAGTACGTCCTGCGCACGGTCGAGGAGCGCGGGATCAAGTTCATCCGGCTGTGGTTCACCGACGTCCTGGGGTTCCTGAAGTCCTTCGCGATCACTCCGCAGGAGCTCGAGGGCGCGTTCAGCGAGGGCATGGGCTTCGACGGCTCCTCCATCGAGGGCTTCAGCCGCATCCAGGAATCCGACATGGTCGCCAAGCCCGACCCCTCGACGTTCCAGATCATCCCGTGGAAATCCGAGGCCCAGGTCGCCCGGATGTTCTGCGACATCTACAACCCCGACGGCGAGCCGTTCGACGGCGACCCCCGCTACGTCCTGAAGAAGCAGCTGCAGAAGGCCGCCGACCTCGGGTTCACCTTCTTCGTCGGGCCCGAGCTCGAGTTCTTCTACTTCCGGCGACTCCGAGTCCACCGAGTTCCTCGACCACGGCGGCTACTTCGACCTCACGCCGCTCGACGTCGCCACCGACTACCGCAAGCGCACGGTCCTCTACCTCGAGTCGATGGGCATCCCCGTCGAGTACATGCACCACGAGGTCGCGCCCTCCCAGCACGAGATCGACCTGCGCTACACCGACGCGCTGACCATGGCCGACACCGTCATGACCTACCGCCTCACGGTGAAGGAGGCCGCACAGGAGTTCGGCGTCTACGCCACCTTCATGCCGAAGCCGGTGAGCGACGTGAACGGCTCGGGCATGCACACCCACCAGTCACTGTTCGAGGGCGAGCGCAACGCGTTCTTCGACGCCACCGACGAGTACCACCTGAGCAAGACCGCGAAGGGCTACATCGCCGGCATGCTGAAGCACGCCCGCGAGATCACACTGGTCACCAACCAGTGGGTGAACTCCTACAAGCGGCTCGTCCCCGGCTTCGAGGCGCCCGTGTACATCTGCTGGGCCCGGCGCAACCGCAGCGCGCTGGTCCGCGTCCCCATGTACAAGCCCGGCAAGGAGGGCGCCACCCGCATCGAGTTCCGCTCCCCCGACCCGGCGTGCAACCCGTACCTGGCGTTCGCGGCCATGCTCGCCGCCGGCCTCAAGGGCGTGGAGCAGGAGTACGAGCTCCCCGCCGAGGCGTCGAACAACATCTACGAGATGAGCGAGGACGAGCGGCGCGCGGCCGGCATCGAGTCGCTGCCCGAGGACCTGTACGAGGCCATCCGCGCGGCCGAGCGCAGCGAGGTCCTGCGCGAGGCCCTCGGCGAGCACGTCGTCGACTTCCTGCTCCGCAACAAGCGCGAGGAGTGGGACGAGTACAAGGCGTACGTGACGCCCTTCGAGCTGAAGCGCTACTTGCCGCTGCTGTAGGGCGCGCGGATACTGAGGGCCTCTTCATCCGAGGGGAGCGCCCGACATGGCGGAGCCGATCGTCTTCATCAGCCACAACCGGATCAAGGAGGGGAAGCTCGAGGAGTTCCGGGAGGTCGCCGCCCGGGTGACCTCCGAGCTCGACCGGGCGAAGCCGCGGACGCTGGTGTTCGCCTCCTACGCGGCCGACGACGGCGCGGTCACGTTCATCCACGTGTTCGAAGACGCCGGCGCGATGGACGACCACGTCGCCGGCGCCGAGGAGCGCTCCGCCGTCGCGTACGAGTACATCGTCCCCGAGCGCCTGGAGATCTTCGGCCGGGCCAGCGAGGCGGTCGTCGAGGGCATGCGCCAAGCCGAGGCCCGCGGCGTATCCCTGACCCTCCACGAGGACGTGCTCGGCGGGTTCCTGCGGGTGCAGCAGGGTTGAGCGGCTACGCGCCGCGAAGCCGCGCCATCGCCTCGGGCGGGAGCGGCAGCCACGTCGCCAGGCTCACCGCGCGCGGCTCGCCGTCCTCGTCGAAGACCGCCGCGCCGCCGATGTACTTGCGGCCGTCCATCGACAGCGGCCAGCCCTGGACGACGTAGCGCTCGCCCACCGCGACCGGCCCGAGCACCTGGGTGTGGATGCGCCCGGTCGTGAGGCCGAGCAGCGTCCCGTCCTCGCTGTTCGGGCCACGGCCGTCGGGGAACATCCCCCAGTAGGTCGGGCAGTCGAGCGCCGCCCACACGAACTCCGGGCGGACCAGGCCATCCCCGGCGGCGAACGCCGGGTGCGGCACCCAGGCTCCGGCCGCGCCCTCGCGGTCCTCCAGCGGGCCGAGGAAGATCCGCAGACCCTGCCCTTCGGCGCGTTCGATCCCGCACGTGAAGCACATCGGGAACGGGTGAGCGCGCCAGCCCGGGAACCGCTCCGACGCGAGCGACGCCTCCTCGAGGCTCACCGGCGGGGCCGGGATCTGGA
This sequence comes from uncultured Actinomycetes bacterium, assembly GCA_963742735.1. Taxonomy (GTDB): domain Bacteria; phylum Actinomycetota; class UBA4738; order UBA4738; family JBBDTT01; genus JBBDTT01. Next base: position 1,040,904 of record CAVUMN010000004.1, on the reverse strand, counting down.
CCTCGGGCAGCGAGGCGATCGCCTGCGCGACGAGGACGTCGCCATCCAGGAGCCGGAACCGTCCCTCGCCGTGGTCCTCGACGGTCATGGGCCGTTCCAGCGGGGGCGGCGACCGGAGCGTCACCTCCGCTGCCTCGCCGACGAACGCGGCCAGGCGCCCCGCGACGTAGCCCCCGAACCCTACGTTCGGAAATCCGTAGTACTGCGGCCCGATCTCGATCGTCTCCGGCATGAGCGCGGAGTATCACCGCGATACGCTTGATCCGTCATGCGGATCGCGCTCGGACAGATCAACACGACCGTCGGCGACCTGGAGGGCAACGCCCAGCGGATCGCGACAGCCGCCGCCGAGGCCGGGGCCGTGGGCGCGGACCTCGTCGTCTACCCCGAGCTGGCCATCACCGGCTACCCGCCCGAGGACCTGCTGTTTCGCGAGGCGTTCGTCTCCGACAACCTCCGCGCCCTGGGCGAGCTGGCCCTGCTGACCGCGGACGGTCCGGCGCTGCTGGTCGGCTTCGTCGATCGCAGCGACCTCGGCCTGCACAACTCCGCGGCGCTCATCCGCGGGGGCCAGGTCCTGGCCCGCTACCACAAGCACAAGCTCCCGAACTACGGCGTGTTCGACGAGGCCCGGTACTTCGTCCCCGGCGACGAGGGGTGCTCGCTGCGGCTCGCGGACTCCTCGATCGGCGTCTCGATCTGCGAGGACGCGTGGAAGCCCGGCCCGCCGTGGGACGAGTACGCCGGCAAGGTGCGGGTGATCCCGAATCTCAACGCCTCTCCGTATCACCGGGGCAAGGCCGAGGACCGCGAGCGGATCTGCCGCGACCGCGCGCGCGAGACCGGCGCGTGGATCGTCTACGTGAACGCCGTCGGCGGGCAGGACGAGCTCGTCTTCGACGGCGGGAGCATCGTCGTCGATCCAAACGGCGACGTCGCGTGGCGAGCCAACGTGTTCGAGGAGGACCTGCTGGTCGTCGACATCCTGGGGCCGGGCGAGGAGAAGCCGCCGCTGCCCTCGACCGAGCGGCCTCCGTGGCCGGGCGAGACCGAGGAGATCTACCGCGCGCTCGTCCTGGGCCTCGGCGACTACGTCCGCAAGAACGGGTTCACCGAGGTCGCCGTGGGGCTCTCCGGCGGGATCGACTCCTCCATCGTGGCGACGCTCGCCGTCGACGCGCTCGGGGCCGAGGCCGTCCGCGGGTTGTCCATGCCGTCGCGGTACTCCTCGGAAGGGAGCGTGCTCGACGCGCAGGCTCTCGCCGACCGGCTGGGCATCCGGCTGGACCACGTCGAGATCGACCCGGTCTTCCAGGCCTACCTGGACGCACTCGAGAAGCCGTTCGCCGGTACGCCGCTGAACGTGGCCGAGGAGAACCTCCAGGCCCGCATCCGCGGGAACCTGCTGATGGCGATCTCGAACAAGTTCGGCGCGATGGTGCTCGCCACCGGCAACAAGAGCGAGATGGCCACGGGCTACTCGACCCTGTACGGCGACCTGGCCGGCGGGTTCGCGCCCATCAAGGACGTGATGAAGACGCGGGTGTACGAGCTGTCGCGATGGCGCAACGAGCGGGGACCGGGCGAGGGTCCGATCCCGCAGGCGGTGATCGAGAAGCCGCCGTCGGCCGAGCTTCGGCCCAACCAGGCCGACACCGACTCGCTGCCGCCCTACGACGTGCTCGACCCGGTCCTGGAGGCCTACGTCGAGGAGGACCGCTCGCCGGAGGACCTCGTCGCGGAGGGCGCCGACTCGGAGCTCGTGGACCGGGTGGTCCGGCTGGTCGACACGAGCGAGTACAAACGCCGCCAGGCTCCGCCCGGCGTGAAGATCACCCCCAAGGCGTTTGGCCGCGACCGGCGGCTTCCCATCACCAACCGTCATCGCCGGAGCCCGTAGTGGCTCCGGAGCCCTCGGAGGGTGAGGCGAAGGCGGGCGCGATCCGCCTCCGGCGACCGCTGCTCCTCGCGGTCGTGGCCGGCGTCGGGCTGGGGGTGTTCTCGATCCTCGCGGACGGGATCCTGCCTGGACGCCTGTTCACGATCCTCGGCAACATCGCCGCGCCCTGGGTGATCGTGGCCTTCCTGGTCGGCCTCCGTGCCCCATCACCCGGGCGGGGGGCGCTCGCCGGAACGCTCACACTGCTCGTGGGAGTCGCCACGTACTACGGCGCGACCGCCGTGCGCGGCTACGCGGGCGGGTCGGTTACGGTGATCTGGACCGCCGTCGCGCTGGCTGCCGGGCCGATGATGGGTCTGAGCGGGGCGGCGGTGGCGGCTGGGTCGCGGCAGTACCGGTCGCTCGCGGTGGCCGCACCGGCGGCGATGCTCACCGCCGAGGCGATCTTCCTCCTCCTCGATCGCCGGGTGTGGCGCTACAACCTCGCCGCGGAGTCCTACCGGCTCATCGACCTGACCATCGTCGTCGCCTTGCTGGCCGGCGCCTTCGCGATCCCATGGGTCTTCGCGAGACAGGCCCGCACCCGTGTCTACCTGCTGGTCGCCGCCGGCGGCGCCGCCGGCGCGGTTGGGTTCCTGTTCCTGCGGGCGCTGATCACGGGCTTCTGACCCGTGATCGGCCCGCGGCGACCCGCTACGCTGCCTCCGGGGCCGTTAGCTCAGCCTGGTCAGAGCAGTGGGCTTTTAACCCATGTGTCGCAGGTTCGAATCCTGCACGGCCCACCAAATCTCGCGCGTTCCCAGCCGGCTACGGGACGGTCGCCGTGTCGAGCGCCCGGAGGATGGCCTGCGCGGACCGCTCGACGTCGTCTTCGGTCGTCGACCAGTACGTGAACGAGACCCGCATCGCGGGCAGGCCGTCCCACTCCGTCCCGCTGACCATGCAGGTGCCGTCCATCTGCACGCCCATCATCGTCTGCTGCGTCATGGCGGCGGCCGCCGACGGGTCCGCGCCCTCCGGCGGTGCGAACCGGACGAGCACCTGGTTCAGCACCACGTCGTTTAGGACGGTCGCCCTCGGGTCCTCGCTCAAACGCGCGGCCATCTGCCGGGCCTGCCGACAGTTCCGCTCCACCATCTCGACGATGCCGTCACGCCCCAGCGACCGCAGCGCCGCGTAGACCGCGAACCCGCGGGCCCGCCGGGAGAACTCCGGGACGTAGTCGAACGGATCGAACTCCGACCGGAGCTCCGGCGTGAGGTAGGCGGCCTGCATGGACATCGCCGCCCGGTGTGCGGCCACGTCGCGGACGAAGACGAGGCCCGAGTCGTACGGGACGTTCAGCCATTTGTGCGCGTCGCTCGCCCACGAGTCGGCCCGGTCGTGCCCGCGGACCAGCTCACGCAGCGAGGGGACCGCCGCCGCCCAGAGGCCGAACGCGCCGTCGATGTGGAGCCACACACCCTCGTGCTCGCGCACGGCGTCCGCGACCTCGTCCAGCGGATCGAAGGCGCCGGTGTTCACCTCGCCCGCCTGGGCGCACACGATCGTGGGGCCGTCTCCCGCCGCCAGCGCCTCGCGGAGGGCTCGGGGCTGCATCCGCCCTTGGGCGTCGGCGGGGACCACGACGGCCCGCCCCGCACCGAGCCCCAGGTACCGGAGGGCTCCGAAGATCGTCACGTGCGCCCCCGCGCCAACGAGGACGCGAACTTCGGGGGCGCCCTGGAGCCCCTGGGCCTCGACGTCCCAGCCCGCCCGCCGCAGGACGCTGTGGCGGGCCGCGGCAAGGGCCGTGAAGTTCGCCATCTGGCAGCCGGTCGTGAACCCGACGCTGCACTCCGAGGGCAGGCCGAGCAGCTCGAGCAACCAGTTCCCCGCCGTCTCCTCGACGACGGACAGGGCGGGGGAGGAGAGATAGGCGCCGGCGTTCTGGTCCCACGCGGAGGTGAGCCAGTCGGCGGCGACGGCGGCAGGCAGGTTGCCGCCGAAAACGAACGCGAAGAAGCGGGGTCCGGCCGAGGCCAGGAGTCCCGGGTCGGCGTCCCGGACGAGCGCGGCGATGACCTCGGTCGGCTCGGCCCCCCGCTCGGGGAGGGCTCCGCCCAGCGTCCCCCGGAGCAGCTCGAGGTCGGCGCTGGGGGTGATCCGCCGTTCCGGCAGCTCCTCCAGGAACTGGATGGCGAGCTCCGCGGCCTGCTGAAGCACATCTCGGTACAAACCCATCGCCTCCCAGTCCGCGGGCGCGCGTTATCGTACGCCACCCCTATGGTTCCCCTGAGCGACGGCTGGTCCTTCTGCGCGCTCGTCTGGATGCGCTCGGCCGGTTTTCCGCTCGACCTGATCGACCGTCTGGGGCTCGGGCCCGCGATGGATGTCGTGGACCGTGCGCTCGACCTCGAGGACGCCGGGGCGCCGACTCCGGAGCGGGCGGCCGCGATGGACGAAGCCGAGTCCGCCGTCCACGAGGCGCTGACACGGGCCCGGATCGCCCTCCGCGACGTCCTGACCGGTGACCGGGTGCGGGAGGCGCTCTTCCTGATGAACCCGCGCTTCCTCGAGACGATCGAGGGTCACCTCGCCCGGGAGCTCCGTCCTCGTAACAGCCGGTCCCGGCAGAAGGAGACGACCGCAGCCAAGTACCTGCAGCGCCTGGCGACGAAGAACGAGACCGCCAGTTTCTTCGGCCCGGTCGCCTGGGGGCGGTTCGAGCCGGACGCCGACGAGGGGGTGTCCTGCTCGCCGGCCCCGGGACCCCTCGTGTCGCGCCGGCTCGTCTCCTTCGAGCACTGGGCCGTTCAGGAGCTGGCCCGGGCGGTCGGGCGCGACCCGGACGTCGCCGCCCAGCTCGTGCCCACGCTCAGCCCGGCGTGCCGCTTGGACGGCCGCACCCTGCACTACCCGGTGGACCAGCGGACCGAGGCCTCCGATCGGTGGGTGGCCGTGCTGGAGCGCTGCGACGGATCCCGAACGTGGGCCGAGCTCCTCGAGGAGCTCGAAGCCGACCCCGCGTTCTCGCTTGCGGGACCCTCGCCGGAGAACGTGGCCGAGGAGCTCCTCGCCCGGCGGGTCGTCACGCGGGACATCCTGATCCCCACCGTGATCCACCGGCCCGAAGGTGCCCTGCTCGCCCGCGTGGGTGATTTGGATGAGCCGGCCCGCAGCCGATGGGAGCCCCGGATCCGCTGGTTCTACGAGTCCGCCGGTGCGATCGGCGACGCGGGGCTCGCCGACCGACGGCGCCTGATGGACGACGTCGAGGCCCGGTTCGCCGAGCTGACGGGCCGCGCGCCGTCGCGCCGGCTCGGACAGATGTACGCCGGACGGGGGCTGGTGTACGAGGACTGCGAGCGCAACGCCGAGCCCCCGCGGCTGGGACGGCGCTTCATCCGCCGGCTGGAGCCGCTCACCGCCCTGCTCGAGATTGCACGGTGGATCACCGCGGAGCTCGCCCGGCGGTACGAGACCAGGTTCCGAGAGATCTTCCTGCGGCTGGGCGGCGAGGCCCCGGTCGACTTCGTGCGCTTCGTCCGCGAGACCGCCTGGATCGGTGAGGAAGCCGCCCCCGACGCCGAACTGCGCCGAGAGATCGCCGGGGCCTGGCAGAACGTGCTGGGCGATCGCCTCGGCGACCCGGCACCCCTGCTGGTGATCACGCCCGAGGACTGCACGAAGGTGCTCGCCCTGCTGGCCGGCCCCGAGTCGCATGCCGGGCGCGAGGTTCTCGGTGCGCGCTTCCACTCGCTCGACCTGCTCGTAGCCGCCTCATCCCATGAGGCCGCCACCGGTGGCGGGACGATCGTGCTCGGGGAGCTCCACAAGGCGGTGTTCCTGGCCGCGCAGCCCGCCGCGATGCCGTTCTGTCCCGACCCCGAAGCGCTGTCCAGGGAGATCCTGGCCGCGGTCGAGCCCCCGGTCGTGGCCCTGACCGACGCTCCCTCCGCCTACCAGCGCTCCGACATGAACTGGCCCGACCTCCCCGGCTTCCACGAGATCCTCACCGAGGGCGCCGCCTCCCGGTACCCCGACGACCGGACGATCCCCGTGGCCCGGCTCGAGGTGGTGGAGGACGACGGCGAGCTGTTCGTCCGCGCTCGCGACGGCGGCCCGCTGACCTGGCTGTTCTCGGTGCTGACCGGGTTCCTGCAGCACCGGCTGCTCGGGATCGATCCGGTCGAGCTTCCCCCGGCCACGGCGGCGCCCCGCGTGGTGCTGGGAGACGTCGTGGTCAGGCGGCGGTCGTGGGTCCTCGAGGCCGGCCGCTTGCGTGCGTGCCGGGCCCAGCCGGACTCGGCCGAGCGACTGGCGTGGGTCCGCCGGATTCAGCGCGAGCTGGGCATGCCCGATCGCGTCTTCGTCAAATCCCCCGCCGAGCCGAAGCCGATCTTCGTCGACTTCACGAGCTTCTTCCTGGTCGAGATCCTGTACAAGCTCGCCCAGGAGGCTCCGGCCCTCTCGGTCACCGAGATGCTCCCCGGACCGGGCGAGCTGTGGCTCGAGGACCCCGCCGGCGCCACGTACACCTCCGAGCTCCGGGCGACGGTCTGTCTGGACCGGTAGGAGGCCATGAAGGCCCCCTTCACGGGTGGCCCGAGTTCGCCGAGGGCCTTGTAGCATCGAGCCATGTCGGCCTCCGCCGCGCTGCTGCGTCCCGCGACGGAAAAGCTGATCGATCTCGGCAAGCTCGGCCCCGGCGCGTCGGTTCTCGATCTGGGGTGCGGGGACGGCCCCGTGTCCGTGCTCGTTTCCTCGCGCGTCCTTCCGGGCGGGCACGTGGTCGGGATCGACCCGTCCGCCTCGGCGATCGAAGCTGCCCGCGGTCACGCGGCCAACCTGGGGATCGGCCCCGAGCTGGAGCTCCGGACGGGCTCCCTCGAGGCCCTCGATCTCCCCGACGAGAGCATCAACGTCGTCTTCTCTCAGCTCGGCCTCATCGCCGCGGACCACCCGGCCCGGGCCCTGTCCGAAGCCCGACGCGTGCTGAGGCGCGCCGGCCGCCTGGTGCTGCTGACGCTCGGTGCGCACGAGCGCAACACGTTCGTCACGGCGGTCCACGAGCTGCTCGACAACGGCGATGAAGGAGGGCCCGGCATCGACCGGTTGTTCGAGACGGACGGCGCGGGCCCCCTGCAGGAGGCCTTGCGCCGGGCCGGATTCGTCGACGTGCTCACCCAGGAGATCCGGATCATCGTTCGCGCCACCGACGCGTGGGGCCTGTGGTCGACGGCGGCCTCCGTCGCCCGCTGGGACGACGTCCGGTACCCGGAGGTGCAGGCCGGGCTGGAGCGGCTGTGCGCCGCGCCCGGCGGGGCCCACCTGTCGATGGAGGTCGTCTACGCCTCCGCGGCCAAACCGGCCGACGAGGCCGAGCTGGCCCGCCCCCGTTCCTTCGACGAGCTGACGGCGGAGGTCCGCCCCCGGATCCGGGAGCTGTCGCCGTTCGAGGCCCGGCGCGGCGTGCCGGGGAAGCGGACCGTCTTCCTCGACGTGCGAGAGGCCGGGGAGCGGTCGACCGGAGTCGTGCCGGGTTCGGTGCACGTGCCCCGGGGAGTGCTCGAGACGGCGGTGGACGAAGCCCTCCCCGACGGCCCGGCCGCGGTGGCGGTGTACAGCGAGGACGGCCGGCGCTCGCTCCTGGCTACGCTCCGCCTGGAGGAGCTCGGATACCGGAACGTCTGGAACCTGGTCGGGGGCGTCCGCGCCTGGCAGCGGTACGGCTACGAGGTCGAGCTCCCCGAGCCCGCGGAGCCCCCCATCCCCCCCACCTCCCCCGAGTGAGGAGCAGCGGTGTTCAGCGCGCGGGCCTATAAGAGGAAGCAGCGCCTGTACTGGGACGAGCTGGCGCCCGTTTACGACGGGGGCCTTCAGGCGCTGATGCTGCCCCTGCATGTCCGCCTGCTGGACGAGGCGCGGATCAAGCCCGGCGACCGCGTGCTGAGCGTGGGGTGCGGGACCGGCGCCGACGCCTTCCTGGCCGCGGACCTCGTGGGGCCCTCCGGCTCGGTGGTAGGGATCGACATCGCGCCGGAGATGGTGCGACTGGCCGAGGAGAAGGCGCGTACTCGCGGGGACACGAACGTCACCTTCCAGGTCATGGACGCCGAGGACCTCACCTTCCCCGATGAGAGCTTCGACGTCGTGATCTCCCAGTACACGCTGATGTACGTGCCCGACGACCATCAGGCCCTGACCGAGGCTCATCGGGTCCTGAAGCCGGGCGGACGGTTCGCGTTCGGTGTCATCGGGCGATCCGAGAACTCGCCCTACCTCATGGTGCCCCTGCGCATCGTCATGAAGCACCTTCCGACGGTGCTGCTGTACCAGGGCGGTCCGTCGAACTTCCGGTTCGCTCCCGAGGGCGCGGCCGAGGCCACGCTCCACCGCGCCGGCTTCGTCGAAGCATGGACGGGCCGCTACGCGACGATGATCACCACGAAGGATGCCGACACGTACTGGGACCTCTACCTGACCACCGTCGCCTCCTTCACGTACCGGTTCAGGCGCGAGCCGCCCGAGACCCAGGAACCGATCGTCCGCGAGATCAAGGAGACCGTGTCCCGCCACGCGACCGAAGAGGGCATCCGGCTGCAGGTCGAGTGGATCCTCGCCGCCGCCAACAAGCCCGCGGCGCCGGGGTCGGCGGACGCGTCACCGGAGGCCAGAACCCTCCAGGACCTGGTGGCGGAGGCGCGGGAGGGCGTGGCGGCCGCCGACCTGTCCGGGGCCGACGAGGCACTCGGTCGCGGGGTGTTGCTGGACGTTCGCCAGCCGGAGGAGTTCCTGGCGGGTCACATCCCCGGCGCCCTGAGCGTTCCGAGAGGAACGGTCGAAGAGGTGGCCATCGCCGAGCTCGCCGACACGAGGCTCCCCGTCGTCTGCTACTGCGACACCGGCGAGCGTTCGGCCCTCGCCGCCAAGTCCCTGGCCGATCTGGGGTTCGCCCGCGCGGGCTGGCTCGACGGCGGGATGGCGAGCTGGACGGCGAGCGGACGGAGTCTCACGACCGGGAACGGAGCGGGCTCGTGACCGAGGGACCGTTCGCGCCGCCCCCCGGCGTCGAGGCCGACTTCCTGGAGTGGCAGGTCGACCCGCTCCCGGGCGTGTCGGTGGAGCTGGTCGAGATCAGACCCGGATCGCTCAGCCTCTCCGAGATCTTCGTGAAGGCGGGCACCGTGCTCGATCTCGAGGAGGTGGAACAGCTCGAGTACAAGGTGGCTCTGTGACGCGGCTGCTGCGCCTGCGTCCCGATCTCGTCATCGTCCCGCAGGAGTCCCACTTCGTCGTCAAGGACCCGGTCCGCAACACCTTCGTGCGGCTGGGCGCCGCCGAGATGCTCGTGGCGCGCCACTTCGACGGCGCCTCGACCCTCGAGGAGATCCGGGGCCGGCTCGAGACCGAGCACGGCGTGGTCGCCCCCATCGAGAATCTGGAGCGGTTCCGCGACCGCCTCCACGGGCTGCAGCTCATCGTCGCTCCGGGAGAGGAGGTCGCCGGACCGGAGGAGGACCTGGGGATCTCCGGTGGCCCGCTCCGGAAGCTGTTCTACGTTCGTCTGCCGTTCGAGGTCGATCCCGACCGGTTCCTGACGGGGCTCCTGCGCGGCACGCGCTTCCTGTTCTCCCGGGCCTTCGTGCTCGCCGCGGCCGTCCCGATCCTGGTGGCTGCGGGGGTGTGGGTCCTGGAGCTCGGCGAAGTCCTGGACGGGATCGAGACCCTGGCCTCACCCGCGGGGGTCGGGCTCCTGGTCCCGGCCCTGGTCGTCAGCGTCTCGATCCACGAGCTCATGCACGGCCTGGCCGTGAAAGCCCACGGCGGCAGCGTGCGGCGGATGGGCGCAATCCTGCACTACCTGCTGCCCCGGTTCTACACCGACGTCAGCGACGCCTGGCTCTTTCCGGACCGGCGGAGCCGCGCCGGCGTGATCATCGCCGGCCCGTTCGCCACCATCGTCCTGTGGGCCCTTGCGACGCTGGCGTGGTGGGGGTCCCCGCCGGGAGGTCTCGCCGCCCGGGGCGCCGTCGCCTTCATGGTGGTCAACCTCATCGGGGCGGTGCGCACGCTCATCCCCTTCCTCAGCGGTGACGGCTATCTGCTTCTGTCGAACGCGGTCGACACGCCGAACCTGCGGCGCCGGTCGATCGACCACGTCACCGGCTGGGTGAAGCGGGCGCTCGGCCGCTCCACCGAGCCGGCGCCGGTTGTCCCCGCGAGGCTGCGTCGCCTGTACGTGACCTACGCGATCGGCGCCGCCGTCTCCTCCGTACTGCTGGCGGCGGGGGGCGTGTTGGTCCTCGGCTGGCTCCTCGGGACGCTGACGGGCGCCGCGGGACCCTGAGCCCGCGCGGGCCTCAGTCCGCCAGGATGCTCTCGATGGCGTCGAACGCCGTGTCGATCTCCCCGACCGTCGTGTAGAGGTACGCGGACAGGCGCACGCTGGTCGGGGCGCCGATCGAGCTGAAGAACGGCTGTGCGCAGTGGGTGCCGCTGCGGGTCATCACGGCGTGACGGTCGGACAGCTTGAACGACAGGAGGTCCGCCGACTGGGGCCCGTCCACCAGGAGCGTCACCAGGGCGATGCGCCGGTCGGTCGTCTGCGGTCCCAGCACGCGGAGCTGGGAGTGCCCCGCGGCCCGCTCCAGCATCCGGCCGGCCAGCCGACGCTCCGTCTCGGCGGCGGCCCGCTCGGGCACCGCCTGCAGGTAGCGGATCGCGGCTCCGAACCCGATCACCCCGGCGATGTTGGGCGTACCCGCCTCGAAGTTGTGAGGCGGATCCTTGAGCTCGAAGCGGTCTTTCTGGACGCGCAGCACGGTCCCGCCGCCCAGGCGGACCGGCTCGAGTCGCTCCATCTCGTCCAGCCGGCCCCACAGGGCCCCGACGCCGGTGGGGCCGAGCATCTTGTGCGCCGAGAAGGCGTAGAAGCTGCAGCCGAGCTCCTCGACGTCCACCGGCAGATGGGGGGCGGCCTGCGCCCCGTCCACCAGCAGGGGGACGCCGAACTCGTTGCACAGCCGGCCGATCTGCGCGACGTCCTGGATCGCGCCGGTGACGTTGGACACATGGCCGAGGGCCACGAGGCGCGGACGCGGACCGCGCTCGAGCCGCGAGCGGATCTCCGCCGGGTCGACGAACCCCTCACGATCGACCGGCACGAGGTCCACACTGGCGCCGCGGAGCCAGGGCAGGAAGTTCGAATGGTGCTCACTGACCGGGACCACCACGCGGTCCTCGGTCGTGAGGCGGAGCCCCCGGGCGACGGCGTTGATGGCGTCGGTGGTGTTGGCCCAGAACGTGACCTCGAGCGGGTCTCCGCCGATGTGTTCGGCGACCGCCGTCCGGGCGGCGTCGAAGGCGTCCGAGGCCTCCTCTGCCAGCAGGTGGTTGCCCCGGAAGACGTTGCCGGGGTACTGCGCGTAGTAGGCATTCATGGCCGCGATGACCGCGCGCGGCTTGAGGCTCGTCGCCGCGCTGTCCAGATAGATCAGCGGCTTTCCGTGGATCCTCCTGGACAGCACATCGAAATCGGACCGGAGTACGACCGCCCCCGAGGTTGCGCGCTCGAGCACCATCGCGGCTGCTGGCTGAAATACCATCGCCTCGACTCCTCTGCGGCCTCGGGGGCGGTCGTTCCTGCCGGTTGGGCTCGTCGCTACGCGGGCGAGCCGAACAGCCAGTTTCCGGGAGCGTCCTCGCTCGCGGGACGGAAGTAGTCCTTCGCGGCCTGCCGGAGCTCGTCCGCCGAGATCTTGCCGTCGTCGTCCGAGTCCAGCTTGTCGAACGCCTCGTCGACCTTCCCGGGGTCGATGTTGAACGCCGTGAAGATCTTCCCGTAGTCGCTCTTGGAGACCACGCCGTCCTGGTCGCTGTCGACCACCCGGAGGATCACCTCGGCGAACGAGTCGACCGCCACCTGGTATCCGTCGTCCGTGGACACCATGTTGACGTGGTATGCGTTCCACTCGCCGGGAGTGATCGAGCCGTTCGCGTCCTTGTCGGCCGACTTCGTCAGCTCCGCCCAGTCGGCCTTGAAGACGTCGGTCAGCATCCCATGGGCGTCGCCGCCAGCAGGCTGGCCGGATTCACTAATGAGACGGTCGACCACGCCTTCGTAGTCGGCCCAGGTGAGCTCCCCCGTATCGTTCGTGTCCCAGACCTGGAACAGATACGCGATGTTGCGCGACTGCAAGTCTGTGCCCACGATCCCTCCCTCCGTGCGCGTTGGGGCGCGCCGTACCCGATGATCACGCAGGGCTACAGAAAGCGCAAGGCCTGCGCGTCACGCCGGACGGAAGGTTGAATACTTCCCCGATCAGGCCAACCCGAACGCACGAGCTGGAGGTCGGAGCCATGAGTGAGCTTCACGGTATCGCGCGGTTCAAGTTCCACGAGGGCAAGGTCGAGGAGTTCAAGCGCTTGTCCGCTCAAGCCCTGGAGATCGTGCGGACCAAGGACACCGGCACGCTCCAATACGACCTCTTCTTCAACGAGGACGAGTCCGAGTGCGTCATGCTCGAGCGGTTCAGGGACTCCGAGGCGCTCATCGAGCACGCCGCGAACATCGGCGACCTCGCGGACGCGGTCCTCGCGACGGTCGACGTGGTTCACGGCGAGCTCCTCGGCGAGCCGAGCGCAGAGCTCAGAGCCAAGTTAGCCGGCGGCGGACCCCCCCAACTGTTCACCCCCTACCAGTCGATGCGGACGCCGTAGGAGGAGGAATGAAACCGAAGGGGAAGACTCCGGGGTCGAGCTCGGTCCGGAAGCCGCCGGTGCCGACGGAGAGCCATGCCGAGATCGACGACTGGATCGGCAGCGTGATGCCCGCCCTGCATCCCATCGTCAAAGGGCTGGACGAGCTGATCCGCGAGGCGCTCCCCGGCCTTCACTACGCCGTCAAGTGGAAGAAGGCGTACTACGGGACGCCGGAGCTCGGGTGGCTGATCGAGATGGTCGCCTACGACGTCTCCGTGAACGTCGTGTTCTTCGGCGGCGCGGAGTTCGACCCGCCGCCGCCGCTTGGAACCACCGATCGGACCCGCTACGCGAAGGTGACGACGCTCGAGGAGGCGCAGGCCCCCACGATGGCCGAGTGGATCGAACAGGCCGGGCGCGTTCGCGGCTGGCACTAGGGTGGATGGCTCGAATCTCGGCGTCAGGGCATCTTGACAGGCCGCCACCTGTCAGGATATCCTGACGGCCATGGACGAGCGCACGATGAGCTACGAGCTCTCCCCCGAGGGCGACGCGACGATCAACGCGGTCGACGGGTACCTCGAGGACGCGATCCGGGATGGCCGGCCGATCGAGGCCCTGATCGCCACCAAGAGGCTGGGCGAGATCATCAGTGACCGGGCCAAGGAGGCGGCTCGAGCCGCTACCGCGGGCACGTCGTCCTGGACCGACGTCGGCAAAGCGCTCGGGATGTCCCGGCAGGCGGCGCACGAGAAGCTCCGCGCGCAGGTTCGCGGCGAGTTCGACAAGGGGCTCGCCAAGCTCGAACGTGCCGAGACGTCGCGCCGCGCCAAGATCACGCGTCGCGCGATGCGTGGGCGCGAGGGGCTGGACAAGGCCCCCGTCTCTCCGAAGGTCGAGTCCGCGCGTCAGCGGATCGACGAGTGGGAGCAGGGGAAGCACGAGAAGCTGAGCCGTCAGGTGCAGAAGGCGCGCGAGGAGCTGAGCCGGGCCGAGAAGTCGGTGCAGGAGAAGCTCGACCGGAACGCGTAGGCGAAGCTCACCGCCCCGAGGTCACACGGCGATCGGCTTGTCGCTCGCGTCTTCGAGCTCGGCCAGTGGCCGGAACCGGATCTCGTCGGCGCCCGTACTTCATGCTGGCGAGCTGGATCAGGTTGCCGCAGGTGTCGTCGAAGACCGCCATCACGGCCAGGAAGACGGCCGCCGCCCGCGCGTACCCGGTCACGATCGTTCCTCGATCAGCCGCTGCAGCTTCGTCGTCGTGCTCCAGCTGCGGATGGTCATGCTCTGGTAGATGGGCATGGACACGACACGGCTCAGACGGCTCTGCGCCGCCTTGCTCGAGAGCCGCGCGAAGTAGATCGCTCCCCGGCCCGCGTGGGCCTCGTCGACGCCCTCCTTCGTGGGCATCTGCTTCAGCGCGGCCTTCGCCGTGAGCGGCGGCTTCAGAAAGATGACGTCGGAGTGGTACGTCGCGGGATCGGCGCCGAACCGCTTCGGCGCACCCTCGACGATCGCGCGCATCTGGGTATGGCTCCGGACCACGACGGCCGCCCGGTAGTCGAACGTCTTGCTGAGGAGCTTTTCGATGCGCTCCGTGAGGGCCGGAGCTGCCTCGGTGGCGCGAAACAGGACGTTCCCGCTCGCGATGTAGGTGGCGACCTCGTCGAACCCGCCGGCCTCGAAGCAGTCCTTCAGCGCCGACATCTTGATCAGGTTCTTGCCGCCGACGTTGATCCCACGCAGCAGGGCGACGTAGAGGGCCACCGCGTGCCTCCTCTCAACCCAGAAAGCGAGCCCCTTTTCGGGGCCCGCTCTCGCGATGCCGGGAGACTATCCGGTCCGGGGCCGGCGCCTCGATCCCGGAACGCCCTACTCAGCCGTCCGGGTGCGACGACGTTGCGCGCGATGCCGTAGAGCCAATACGCGGGCTCCCCGAGACCGGAGCGGTAGGTGTGGGCCGAGCCGATCGCGGCCAGGAACACCTCGGCGGTCAGGTCGGCGGCCAGATACGGATCGGCCGTCCGGCGGGCCACGAACCGCTGCACCCGGTCGACGTGGGCTCGACAGAAGGCCTCGAGCGCCTCCGGGTCATTCGCGATCCGGTGCACCTCTCTCGAGCTCGACCCGCCACGACCACGCCCCTCCTCGCTTTTCGGCTACACCCGTACTTGGTCGGAGGTCGCCCGGACGTTACACGGGCGGCCGGGCTCGGTACGATCCTGACGTGGCCCAGGGCGGAGGCCGGAAGCTGGCGGCGGCGCTGGGCTGCTGCGTGTTGATCGCCGCCCTCGTCCAGGCGTGGGGCACCGCCCCGGTGACGGCCGCCGGTCGCGCCGCCCCCTCCTTCCGGTGGAGCACGACGACGCTGCCCGTACCGGCCGGCGCGCCGCCGGCATCGTTCGCGGAGCCCGGGATCGTCTTCGGGCGGGGGCGGACCGCCATCGTGAGCGCGGCCCAGGCGAACGCGGGCGTGCCGCCCACGTGGTGGATCTCACGCGACGACGGACGGACCTGGGCAACGGGTCGGGACCTCGACCCCACCGCCGCGTTCACGGGTGACGCCGACGCCGCGATCGGGCCGGACGGACACCTGTACGTCCTGAACCTGGGGTACGCGGACCCGCCGGAGGAGCCTTTCAGCCCGAGGGTCCAGGTGTTCGCCTCGCCGGACGGGAAGACCTGGCACGGTCCGGCGGCGTTCCCGCCGCCCCACGGCACGGACCAGCCCGACCGGCCCTGGCTCGTCGCCGACCCCCGGCACCCCGGATCGGTCTTCATGTTCAACAGCGAGGGGATCGGCAACGTCGTCGTGTGGCGCTCCGCGGACCACGCGAGGACCTTCTCAGGCCCCACGCTGGTGACGGGGCTCGAGCACGTGGCTTCGCTGGCGCTGACGAGCCGGCCGCTCATCGACCCCGTGCGCCGGGATCGCCTGTACCTGCTCTACGCGACGGGCGCACTGTCCGATCTCGCCGGTGTCCCCTCCCCGCAGGCCGGACAACCCGCCCGGGAGTTCCCGCTGCCCCAGCTCTGGCTGGCCACATCCGAGGACGCCGGGCGGACCTGGACCAATCACCTGGCCCTGGACGTGGTGGAAGCCTTCGGCCCGTCCGCCCGCGGAGGGAGCCTGGCCCACGTGCTTCCCGCGTTGGCCATCGACCGCGCTGGAACGCTGTACTCGGCGTTCTCCCTGCGCCTGGGAACCGGGACCGAGACCCACATCTACCTGACCCACTCCCGGGACGGTGGCGCGAGCTGGAGCGCCCCGGCCAGGATCGACGCGCCCGGCACGGGCTCGAACGTCATGCCCGCGCTCGTGGCGGGCGGCCCGGGCCGGGTCGCCCTCTCGTGGTACGGATCGGCCTCCCCCGACTTCACCTCGGAGGACGCCATGTGGGCGGAGATGTTCGCCCAGGTCGTGAACGCCGCAACCGACCATCCCGTGATCCGCCGGAGCCGGGTCAGCGGCGCACGTCCGGTGCACACCGGCGGGATCAACGCCGCCGGCAACCTCGGCTCGAGGCTCTACGACTGGAGCCTTCGCGACTTCCAGAGCATCGCCATCGACCGCTGCGGCATGGCCCACCTCGTGTGGGGGGACGACGCCCGCGGCGGCTCGACGGTCACGGCGCGGCAGATCGCCGGGGCATCGCTGCTTCCCGGACGTTGCGCCCCGGCGACTCGAAGCGCTGCGAGAATGGGAGCGTGATGCGCAAGGCCGCCCTCGCCGCCGTCGTCCTGCTGATCCTGCTGGTCGCCTGCGTGCCCGGGCCGAACCCCGAGGTCGGGATGCCCCAGGAGGGCAAGGGCGTCGCCGGGTTCTGGCGCGGCCTGTGGCAGGGCATCATCGCCCCGTTCACCTTCTTCATCTCCCTGTTCACCGACGACGTGAGCGTCTACGAGGTGCACAACCGAGGGAACTGGTACGACTTCGGCTTCGTGCTCGGCACCGGGATTCTGTTCGGTGGTGGCTTCCTCGGAGGCCGGCGGAAGCACTCGCGCTAGCATCGGGCCCGTGGCGGCCAAACCGAAGGACGAGGAACCCCTCGAGATCGACGGCCACGAGGTCACGATCAGCAACCCGCGCAAGGTGATGTTCCCGGAGCGCGGCGAGACGAAGCTCGACCTGGTCAACCACTACCTGCGCTTCGCCGAGGCCGTGATGCGAACCATGGGCGGCCGCCCGCTTCTGCTGCAGCGATTCCCGAACGGGGCGACCGGCTCGTCGTTCTTCCAGAAGCGCGTGCCCGAGAACGCGCCCGACTGGCTCGAGACGACCATCGTCTCCACGCCCAACGGGACCACCTCTCGCGCGCTGGTGTGCGCCGACCTCGCGCACGTCGCGTGGGCCGTCAACCTCGGATGCCTCGGCTTCCACGTGTGGCCCTACCTGGCGGCCGAGCCGGAGTTCACCGACGAGCTCCGGATCGACCTCGATCCCCAGCCGGGGACGGACTTCACGCACATCCGCGAGGCCGCCCGGGAGGTCAGGGCGCTCCTCGACGAGCTGGGCATCGCCGGGTACCCGAAGACGACCGGAAACCGGGGACTGCACGTGTACGTCCGGCTCGAGCCGCGCTGGGACTCGTACCAGGTCCGGGCGGCGGTGGTAGCGACGGCCCGCGAACTCGAGCGGCGCCGTCCCGACCTCATCACCGCCCAGTGGTGGAAGGAGGACCGCGGCGAGCGCGTGTTCGTCGACTTCAACCAGAACGCGCCGCACAAGACCGTGTTCGGCGCGTGGTGTGTTCGGGCCCGCCCAGGCGCCCAGGTGTCGACGCCGCTGTTGTGGGAGGACGTGGACGCGGTCCACCCGGACGAGCTCACCGTCCAGTCGCTCCCGGCCCGGATCGACGCCGGCGGAGACCCGTGGGAGGACATGAACGCGAGCCCGCAGTCGATCGAGCCCCTGCTCACGATGCACGAGAAGGACCTCGCCGACGGGCTGATGGACGCGCCGTGGCCTCCGGTCTATCCGAAGCAACCCAACGAGCCGCCCCGCGTCTCCCGCAGCCGCGCCAAGAAGAGCTGACCCTTTCTGTCATGTTCGTCGGCCTCGGATAGGCATAGCCTCAAGGAGCCGAACCCCAGAGCACGGTTCGCGCACTCCGGGCCCCGACCCAAGGTCACCAGGTTGGACCAACGCAGGATCCACGGAGGTGCGCGATGCCCGACACGACCTACCCGGTCGGCTTCTCGGTCGACTACCCCGACCGGTCGCTGAACCGTCTGACCACGGCCTTCCGGATCATCGTGGCGATCCCGATCCTCGTCGTGCTGGCGAGCGTCTCGGGCTCGACCTGGCAGTGGAGCGCCAAGCACGGCGGATACGTCGCTGCGGGGGCCGGCGGGCTGCTGTTCTTCGGTCCGCTGCTCATGATCGTGTTCCGTCAGAAGTACCCGCGGTGGTGGTTCGACTGGAACCTCGAGCTCCAGCGCTTCGGCGCGCGGGTGGGCGCGTACCTTGCGCTGATGGACGACCGGTACCCCTCCACCGACGAGCAGCAGTCGGTGCACCTGGACTACGACTTCCCGGACGCGGCCCGAGACCTGAACCGGTGGCTCCCGCTGGTCAAGTGGTTCCTGGCCATCCCCCACTACGTCGTGCTCGTCTTCCTCTTCGTCGGCGCGGTATTCGCGGGGCTCTTCGCGTGGTTCGCCATCCTGTTCACGGGGCGGTACCCGCGGGGGCTGTTCGACTACATGGCCGGGGTCCTCCGGTGGAACGCCCGCGTGACGGCCTACGCCTTCACGCTCGTGACCGACCGGTACCCGCCGTTCCGGCTGGGGGCCTAGCCAGACGTCACCGCGAACAACCGCCACGCCAGGGTGCCTGAGTGAAACCCATCTCGCGGCGCTAGAGTCCAGGACGACACGAGGAGGTGGCGACATGCCTTTGTACATGGACATGCACAACATCGACGGCGGCGTATCGGCCGCGGACGTCGCCAAGGCGCACGCGGCGGACCTCGAGAAGCAGGGCGAGTACGGAGTCGACTACAAGAGCTACTGGGTGGACGAGAAGGGCGGCAAGATCTTCTGTCTCGTCGAGGCACCCGACCCCGAGACCGCCGTTCGGGTCCACCGTGAGGCGCACGGCCTGGTGGCCAACGACATCTTCGAGGTCCAGGAAGGAGCGTAACCGCGACCGCGCGCGTCTACCAGACGTCTCCCGGCCGCCACTCACAGCTGATCGGGGCGGAGGGGTCGAGCGTCGGAGAGTTCGGGGTGAGGCGGAACAGCAGGTAGCCGTCGTCATCCGGAGTCGGCACGAGCCCGTCTTCCGTTCGCACGAACGTCCGACCCTTCCACGGAACCCACCCGAGCCGGCCGTAGAACGCATGGATCTCGGTGCCCAGCACCCCGATCTCGTACGTCTCGTCGATGTGCCGCCCGGCGGCCTGCATGACGGCCGTCGCGTGGCCCAGCCCACGATGGCCGGGCAGGGTGGCCACCCCCTCGACGTACCCGGCCCGGAGGCGAACGCCGCCGGCCTCCAGCCGCCGTTCGACGACGGAGGCATGCGAGACGATCGCGCCGTCGGCCTCGCTCAGGAAATGGACGCCGCCCGTCGCGTGGTCGAAGTCGTCCTGTGTGAACCGGTCGTCCGGGTCCGGCCAGGACGCGTCGAACAGCGCGTGGAGCGCGGTGAGCTCATCGCCCGTCAGCTCGTCGCTCGTCGCCCGCCTGACCGTCGGCCCCGGCTCGCGGTTCACGCCTCCTTGCCCCGCAGGGCGGCCTCGATCTCGTCGAGGTGCTCGCCGCGATGGCTCGCGCGCAGGGCGTTCAGCGGGCTCGACTCGTCGCTCGGATACATCCGCGCCGGGTCGAGGGACGCCATCAGGCCATCGGTCTCCTCGGCCAGCCCGAGGGCGAGCTCGGCGAGCTCGCGCGGGTCCATCGCGTGGAGGAAGGGGCGCGTGGCGTCGTTGATCCAGTCCACGTCCTCCGGCTCGTCGTCCGACGGCGAGAACGGCACGCCCCGCTCGAGCTTGCGCCCCAGCAGCAGGGCGCGCGCGTCCCAGAACGCGACGTGCCCGAGCACGCCGGCCACCGTCCACTCCGGGTTCACGGGCCGGCCCAGCTCCTCGTCACCCGCTTCCGCGATCAAGGCACGCAGGCGCTCGCGTTCCCGGTCGTTGTCTTCGATGTAGGGACGGTCCGACGGCATCCCAGCACGATACCCCCACCCGGCGAGCCGGCTGCCGAGGGTCCCACGCCTGAGCCCGGTCAGGGCTCGGCGCGGACGAGCTTCACGTTGAACATGGGGGTGCCCAGCACCCCCATGTTCGCGACCCACAGCGGCAGGTACATCTCGACGGCGCGGGCCGAAGCCAGCCCGCCCAGGTCGCTGATCCGCGTCCAGCCGAACGACCGCAGCAGCTCGATCACGGTGTCCTTCGACGTCTGGTCGTCGCCGCTCACGAAGACGTCGTGGTCGCCGCCGCCGACCGATCCGGGGTCGACCATCACCGCCGCCGTCACGGTGTTGAGCGTCTTGACCACGAGCGCCTGAGGAAAGGCTCGCTGAATCTGCTCTGCCAGTGAGTCGGTGCTCGGCACGAACAGGCTCGGCGGCATGCCCCGCGAGTAGTCCAGCGGGTTGGCGATGTCGATGAGGATCTTCCCGCCCAGGTTGTCGGCGCCGGCCGCGGCAAGGGCGTCCAGCGAGCCGTCCCCGGCGGTGGCGTTCACCACGATCTCCGCCGCGGCCGCCGCCTCCTCGAACGTTCCGAGCTCCGGCTCGGGGTTCCGCTTCCGCCACTCGGCGAACGACTCCCGCCCGCGCGGATCCGGTCCCGCGCGGGCCATCAGCTCCTTCGGATCCCGCGTGCCGATCATCGCGCCGTGCCCGAGCGAGAGCACCTTGGCCGCGATGGCGCGGCCCACCATCCCCGACCCGAGAACCCCGAACCGCATGCTGTCTCCTTCCGCCTGGAGCGCCGAGACTATCCGAGCGCCGCGTGAACCTGGGCCGGAGTGACCTCGAGCTGCTCGAGAAGCCGAGGGATGACCCCGGCTTCGGCGTTGACGATGGCTCGCAGCAGATGTTCGTTCGCCAGGGGCCGCTCCCCCCGGCGGATCGCCTCCTCGAGCGCGCGCTTGAGCGCCAGCTTCGCGGACTCGCCCCACTTGGGGAACGGGGCGCGCCTGGAGCCCGGAGGCATCGGGCGGGGAGGAACGGCGTCGTGCACGCCGACCGCCCCGAGCGCGCTCTCGAACTCGCGGCGCAGGCCCTCGCGGACCACGCCCTGATCGATCCCGAGGTCCGCCAGAACCGTCCCCGCAGGTCCGCTCGGCGCCTCCACCAGCGCCAGCAACAAGTCCGCGGCCTCCACCGTGCGGGCTCCCTCCGCCCGAGCGCGCAGCTGCGCCCGGCGGATCGTTGCCCTGGCGCCCCGGCCCAATCGCTCAACCATCTCGTCCTCCAGTCGTGATCCCCTGACCGCGCAGCCGGGCGGCATGCTTCTTGTGCACGGCCTGGCGGGTGACGTTCAGCGCCTCGGCGATGCGAACCCAGGGCCAACCGAGGCGGACGGCCCGGGTTACGTGCGCTTCCTCCAGGCGATCGGCGAGCTCTCGCAGGGCGACCACGGCCCGCAATCCCTCCCGCGGATCCAGCTCCTCGGTCGTGACGCTTCGCGACCTGGCCATGGAGCAACCATAGTTGACAGCCACCCATGTTGTCAACCCCGGTTGCTCATTTCCATCAAGCTTCCTGCCGGGGATGTCGATACAAGAGCAGAAGCCAGTTTTGCCCGGTAACGCCTCCGAGATACCCCTCAGGCGACATTGGTTTCGACCTGACCATTCGATCGTCAACAGCGAGGGGACTCCATGCGCTCAGACTCAACCAAGCTTTCGCGTGCCGGAACGATGGTGCGCATCATCACGATCGTCACGCTGGCCACCCTGTCGATCCTGACCGTCGCGGGCTCCGCTGCGCAGGCCGCGCAGGCGCCCGTCGGCCTGGGAACGGCCACCAGCTTCGCGGTCCTGGCCGGCTCGACCATCACCAACACCGGACCCACCGTGATCACCGGAGACGTGGGCCTGCACCCCGGGTCAGCCGTGACCGGATTCCCCGCCGTGACCCTGGACGGCGAGGTGCACATCGCCGACGCCGTCGCCCTCCAGGCCAAGAAGGACCTGGTCACCGCGTACAACGACACCGCCGGACGAGGTCCGGCCACCACCATCGCCACGGAGCTGGGCGGGACCACCCTCAAGCCCGGCGTCTACAACTCGTCGTCGGGGACCTTCGGGATCACCGGGACGCTCACCCTGGACGCCGAGGGCGACCCGCACGCCGTGTTCATCTTCCAGACGGCGAGCACCCTCATCACCGCCACCTGGAGCCGGGTCGACGTCATCAACGGCGCCGACGCCTGCAACGTCTTCTGGAAGATCGGCAGCTCGGCGACGCTGGGTACCTCCACCGCGTTCAAGGGGACCATCATGGCGCTGGCATCGATCACCCTGGTGACCGGCGCGAGGATCCGCGGCCGGGCGCTGGCCCGCAACGGCGCGGTCACCATGGACACCAACAGCATCACGCGGGAGTCGTGCGCCTCGACACCGACGCCAACGCCGACCTCAACGGTGATCCCGCTACCGACCCCCACCGGGACGGATGTGCCGGCACCCACGCCTACCGACGACACGACCTCGCCGACGCCCGTGCCCCCGGCCGGGGACGGCACTCCCACTCGGGCGCCCGTGATTCCGCGAACCAGTCCGACGGGGCCCACCCCCGCCGGGTCGGGGTCACTTCCGGTGACCGGTGCCAGCATCGGGTTGCTCGTCCTGGTGGGCCTCGGGCTCATCACCGCCGGAGCGGTCCTTCGCCGACGAGGTCGCGCCATCCGGACCTAGAAGCTCGCCGACCGGTTTCCCTCCCCGCGGCGGCCCATGCGAAGGGTTCGGGCCGTGAGGGGAACGGTGACGCCGGTCCTCGACGAGCCGGTCCGGGGCGGGATCCCCGGCCCCGGCTTCCTGTCGCTGCCCGGCATTGAGCGCATGCGCGCCCTCATGGACGGGCGCGCCCCCCGGGCGCCGATGCAACACCTCACCGGGGTCCGGCAGGTCCAGGTCGGGCATGGGTCGTGCACCACCGTGATGCCGGCTTCGCCGTGGTTCCAGACCAGGCGGGGTTCTTCGTGAACGGCGTCACCGCCCCGGCCGCCGACTACGCGCTGGGAGGAGCCATCCTCAGCGCCCTCCCGCCGTGGACCGTCCCGGTCACGTCCGACATCAACTTCACCTTCCTTCGTCCGGTGCGCGTCGACGCGGAGCGGCTCATCGCCCACGGCCAGCTGATCGACGCGGGCCGCACGCAGGCGACCTCCGAGGGCCGGATCGACGACGCCAACGGACCCTCCTGGCGCACGCCACCACGCGGTGCTTCATCCACACCGTCGATCCGCAGGTGGTGACCTTCGAGGAGACGCAACCACCGGTCTACGACTCCCCGGACCCCTTCGAGCCCCCCATCCCCGACGGACTGTTCGATCAACCGGAGCCTCGCCGACCTGACCGGCCTCGAGATCGCGCGGATGATCTCCGGCGGAACCCTGCCGGCCCCCTTCATGTCCCTCACCGGGCTGTTCCTCAACTTCTTCGTCGAGCCCGGCCGCAGCCGGACGTCCTTCCCGGCGACCCTGGTTCCAGTCGCCTTCGGGCACCATCTACGGCGGCCTGCTCTGCTGGATCGCCGATCACCTGGCGAGGTCGTGCACGGCGGCAAGGGACTGATCGTCGCTCGCTCGGAGGCCCGCAACCCGGAGGGCAAACCCGTCGTGACCGCCGTCGCCTCGTTCATGCGCCGGAAGATCCGCGACTGGGTCCCGGTCGTGTCCTCCAGATGACACCGAGGCGTCCTATTCTGCCCGCGTGAACGACACGACCCGCGCGCGGCTCACCCTGGCCGGCCTGGCCTTCCTGGTCCTCACGCTGATCCACGACCTGGACCACGTACGCCAGGCCCGGCCCCTGCCGCTGGAGGTCAACCTGGTCGGCGCCGTATCGATCGTCGCCTCGGTCGTCGCGCTGGCGCTGGCCTTCCGCGGCCACCCGCTGGCGCCGTTCGCGGCGATGATCCTCGGCGTTGGCTCCGTGGTCGGGTTCATCGCGGTGCACCTGGTCCCGCGATGGAGCGTCATCAGCGACGCCTACGCGGACGCGGGCGTCGACGCGCTGTCCTACGGGATCGTCTTCGCGACCATGGCCGCCGGCGCGTACCTCGCGCTGGAGGGCTACCGCTCCGTGCGCGAGATCAGCGCCGCCGACTGAGCTCCGGCCGCTACGAGCGGGCCGGGATGAGCCCGAGCTCCTCCAGGGTGCGCACCGGCACCGTGTGGCAGTACGGCGTGTGGCCGTTCTTCTCGTAGTACGCCTGGTAGTAGTCCTCGCCCGGATAGAACGTCTTCGACGGCTCCACCACGGTCGCGATCGGCTTGTCGTAGCGCGCCTGGGCCTTCTCCTTCGAGGCCTCGGCCGCCGCCTGCTGCTCCGGGGAGAGCGTGAAGATCACGCTGCGGTACTGGTCGCCGACGTCCGGACCCTGGCGGTCCACCTGGGTCGGGTCGTGCAGCGCCCAGAACACCTCGAGCAGCTGGTCGTACCCGAGCTTCTCGGGGTCGAACGTCACCCGCGCCACCTCCGCGTGGCCGGTCGTGTGCGAGCACACCTCCTGATAGGTCGGGTCGGGGGTGATCCCGCCCTCGTAGCCCACCTCCACGTCGAGCACGCCCGGCACGCGGCGGAACACGTACTCCACGCCCCAGAAACACCCCGCACCGAACGTCGCCTGCTCCTGCGCCATGCTCGCCTCCTCAGGTCTCGTCACACGCTACAACGAGGGCCTTCGCGACTTCGTTCCCGGTTGGGCTACAGACCGAGGTACTTCGCGATGATCCGGCGCTGGATCTCGCTGGTACCCGAGTAGATCGTGCCGCCCAGGGCGTCGCGGACGCTGCGCTCCAGACCCGTCTCGGTGAGGTACCCGGCCCCGCCGTGGACCTGCAGCGCGTCCAGGTGGGTCTGCACGGCGGCCTCGGAGATGAACACCTTGGCCTCGGCGGCCTCGGCGGTGAACGCCTGACCCGAGTCCATGACGTGCCCGGTCCGGTACAGCAGCCCTCGGGCGGCGTCGAGCCGGATCTTCATGTCGGCGATCTTGAACGCCACCGCCTCGAACTTGCCGATCGACTTCCCGAACTGGCGGCGCTCCTTCGCGTACGCGACCGTGTCCTCGGTGACCCGCTGCATGGTCCCCACCGTCGTGGCCATGATGCAGCCGCGCTCCCACTCCATGGACGTCTGGAACACCCGCGCGCCCTTGCCCTCGCGCCCCAGGAGGTTCTCGGCCGGGACCCGCACCCCGTCGAGCGCGATCTCGCCCATCGGCGAGGTCCGCAGACCCATCTTCTCCAGGTGGGTGATCTGCAGGCCCTCGGCGTCGGGCGGGACGATGAACGCGGAGATGCCGAACGGTCCGGTCCCCTCGCCGAGCCGGGCGAACACGATCAGCAGGTCGGCCACCGGCGCGTTCGTGATGAACGTCTTTCGCCCGGTGAGGACGTAGCCGCCGGCGTCCTTCTCCGCCCGCGTCTTCAGCGAGAACGCGTCCGAGCCGGCCTCGGGCTCGGTGATGGCGTGGATGCCGACCGCCTCGCCCCGGCACAGCCGAGGGAGCCACTCCGTGCGCTGCTCGTCGGTCCCGTAGTGCCACACCGGGACCTCCGAGGACCACATGTGCGCGCCCAGGGAGAACAGCAGGCCGTTGTCCGTGCACCCCGAGCCGAGCGCGTCCAGGCCGACGATCGTCGTCAGCGCGCTCGCGCCGCCGCCCCCCCACTCCTCGGGGATCGGCAAGCCCTGGATCCCGAACCGCCCGCACGCGTCCCAGCCCTCGCGCCAGAACTCGCTGTCGCGGTCGCGGCTCCGGGCCTCCTCGGGGTCCGCCCGCAGGTCCTTCGCGGCGAACCGCGACACGTTCGCCCGGAACTCGAGCTGCTCGGCCGAGAGCCAGGGCGCGTCGTTCGCGGTGGGCGACAGGTCGGCCATCTAGGCGGAGGCCTCCTTCACCAGCGACTGGCGGTCGATCTTGCCGGTGGACGTCTTGGGCAGGGCCTCCCGGACGTGGACGGCCCCGGGGACCATGTAGCGCGGGAGCCGCTCGGAGACGTGCCGCTTGAGCGCCACCGGCGAGAGCTCCTGCCCGTCGTGCGGGACCACGAACGCGACGAGCGCGTGGCCGATCCGCTCGTCGGGAACCGCCACCACCGCCGCCTCGCGGATCGCGTCGTGCGCGTACACGGCGGCCTCGACCTCGCCGAGCTCCACCCGGTAGCCGCGGGTCTTGATCTGGTGGTCGCGGCGGCCCAGGAACCGGAACTCGCCGTCGTCCTGCAGGACGACCAGGTCCCCGGTGGCATAGGGGCCCGAGTGCTCCGGCCCGCCCCAGTAGCCGCGCATCACGCCGTCGCCGGCCACCTGCAGCTCGCCCTCCTCGCCCACGCCGGCGCGGCGGGCGTCGGCGGTCACCGCGAAGCACTCGTAATGCTCGCAGGCCCGCCCGATGGGGATCGGATCGTCCGAGGCCGGGACCTCCTCCACCACGTGGTACGTGCACACGTTCGTCTCGGTGGGCCCGTACCAGTTGTGCAGCCTGGCGCCGGGGATCAGCGCGGCCAGCTTGCGCAGGTACGGCGTGGGGAACACCTCGCCGGCGAACACCACGTGGCGTAGCGATCCGAGCCGGGCGGCGTCCACGCCCCCCTGGGTGACGAGCAGCATCAGCGCGGAGGGCACCGAGTACCAAACGGTGAGCTCGTGGATGCCGATGGCCTCGGCCATCGGGGCGCCCATCGACGCCGCCTCGCCCAGGATCGGGTACAGCGTCGCGCCGGCCTTCGCCGCCGCGTACAGGTCGAACACCGACAGGTCGAAGTGGAACGGCGCGTGCGAGGAGAGCCGGTCGTCTTCGCGCAGCTCGAGCACGCCGGATGCCCACTCCACGAAGCGGCCGGCGTTGCGGTGGCTGAGCATCACGCCCTTGGGGACGCCGGTGGAGCCCGAGGTGTACAGCACGTAGGCCAGGGCGTCGGGCGATCCCTCGGGGAGCGCCTCGTCGCCCTCGGGGAGCACGGCGAGGTCCTCCAGCCGCAGCCAGTGGCGGACGTCGCCCGAGGCGAGCTCGGGCTCGAGCGCGGATGCGCGCGCGGCGTCGGTCACGACGGCGCGGACGTCGCAGTCGCGGGCGATCAGGCCCGCGCGAACGGGCGGCGAGGACGGATCGATCGGGACGTAGCACGCGCCGGCCTTCATGGCCCCGTACAACGCGGCGATCGTCTCGATGGACTTCGGCGCGAACACGGCCACGCGGTCGCCGGGCTCGACGCCGGCGCGGACCAGGGCACGGGCGACGCGACCGGCCAGCGCGTCGAGCTCGGAATAGGAGATCGAGCGCTCGCCCGCGACGACGGCGGGGTGGCCGGGACGGCGGCGAGCGGCGTCCTCGAGGTAGCGGTGGAGGAGGGTCACGGGCCCTACGCGGACGCCGCGTGGTCCTTCACGTACCGCTCGAGGTCGTTCAGCGTCTGGAAGTTGACGGGGGTGACGTCCTCGTCGGCGACCTCGATCTCGAACTCCTGCTCGATGTACTCCACGAGCTGCATGAGCGCCAGGGAGTCGAGCACGTCGCCCACGAGGGCCTGGTCGTCGGCGATCTTGGCGCCCTCCTCGAAGAGGACCTCGTCGTTCAGGAACTTACGGATCTTGTCCTTGACGTCGCTCATCGCTTCGAGTCCTTCCACGCGGGGCGTCGGCGTAGCCTACGGTCGGGGTGGGGCCGGGGCAACCGGGCGCTATACTGCCGCAGAGCCCCCGGCGAGATTGGGAGCGGGCCTTGCCCCCATCGTCTAGCGGCCCAGGATACCGCCCTTTCAAGGCGGCGGCACGGGTTCGAATCCCGTTGGGGGCACAAGAAATCTAGCTTGGTCCGGTGGTCCAGTCTGGTTAGGACGCCGCCCTGTCAAGGCGGAGATCGCGGGTTCAAATCCCGTCCGGACCGCTCAGCGAGGCCGGCCGAAGAGGTCGGTCTCGTTTGCAGCGAGGCGAGGTAGCTCAGTTGGCAGAGCACGCGGCTGAAAACCGCGGTGTCGGCGGTTCGAATCCGCCCCTCGCCACCGGGGTGAGCCACGAAACGACGACGTCCCGGCCGGAGATCCGGCCGGGACGTCTTCGTGTTGGTGTTCGGTTCGGTTTCGGTTGAGTCCCTTACGACGCGGCGCCGAGGAGCTGGCGAACTTCCGCCTCGCGGTATCGGCGATGGCCCCCGAGCGTGCGGATGGACGAGATCTTTCCGGCCTTTGCCCAACGCGTCACGGTCTTGGGGTCCACTCGAAACAGCGAAGCAACCTCGGCGGGCGTGAGGAGCTTCTCACGGGTGCGCCCGTTGTCCACGTGTCTAACCTCCTTGTCGGGCATGCGGTCGGGCAACGCTTTCGTACGAATTGTCGGCGCGAGAACCCCGAAACTACATAGACAAATCGGGCTAATTTCGGTGGGTGGGTGAGAACTACCCAGGTATGGCCCGATTTCGAGCGTGGCGTGCGGTCATCAATTGAGGGATTCGCGGCTTCGAACCTCGGCCCAGTGCTGCGCGACGGCCTGGTACTTCTCGGTGGCCAGCGTCAGGTCGCCCTCCAAGAGCCCGGTGACCGCGGCCTGGATGTCCCGGGCGCTGTGGTCGTTGTCCAGCTCGTCCCACCCGAACATCGAGGAGACCTCCGCGTAGTCGAGCTCGACGGCGGAGCGCGGATCGAACGCGGAGAGCCAGTCGAGCAACTCCCGCATCATCGAGCTCACCGGCTCGAGCTGAGCGCGCTGGAGGGCCTCCAGCGCGGCCTCGGCCCGGCGCCGCGCGGTCCCGATGGGCGTCCAGTAGAAGAGGCGGTGGCCGCCCTCGGGACGCTCCACCACGCGCCGCTCCTCCTCGTCGAACAGGGCGAACCACCGGATGGGGACGTGCCAGGGGCTCTGGAGCATGGCCGGGACGGCCGCGGGGTCGCGGCGGCGCAGGCGAGCGAGCTCGCGCGCGGCCCGGCGGGCCTCGGCCTCGGGGACGAACGCCTCGACCACCTCGGCCGGCGCGGTCTCGCGCAGCGACAGGATGCTGGCCAGGACCCGCAGGTGCGTCCGCCACGGGCACACCCAGTACACGCCGTCCACGAAGCGCACGTCCGCGTGGTCGCCCTCCTGGATGGCGAGCAGCCCCACCCGGCCCCGCAGGATCGTGGACTGCTCCCGGTACACCGGCCGCGCGGGAGCGACGTGGCCGCCGTCGACGATGTAGCGCTCCCACTTCCCGCGCTCGGGCTCCTCGAAGGTGTCGAGGGGCCGGTACACACGGAGGAACGCGCAGGGGATCATCGTTCGCATTCTAGGGGTGCCGTCCAGAGGGCCTGCCGCGCCGGGTCTGCGGGTAGGATGCGAACACCGTGGGCGTGTTCGACGCGATGGGGCGCGAGTACGAGGAGGTCGTGTTCTTCCACGACCAGCCCAGCGGCCTCAAGGCCATCGTCGCCATCCACAACACCACCCTCGGTCCCGCGCTCGGGGGCACGCGTTTCTACCCCTACCCGTCCGAGGACGCCGCGCTCCTGGACGTCCTTCGGCTGGCCCGCGGGATGACGTACAAGGCCGCCGCCGCGCGCCTGGACCTGGGCGGCGGCAAGGCCGTCATCATCGGCGACCCCAAGCGCATCAAGTCCGAGGTTCTGTTGCGCGCCTACGGCCGGTTCATCGACTCGCTCGGCGGCCGCTACATCACGGCCGAGGACGTGGGGACCTCGCGGGACGACATGGACCTCATCCACCGGGAGACCCGCCACGTCACCGGCGTCTCCCCGACGCTCGGGGGCTCGGGCGACCCCTCGCCCGTGACCGCGACCGGCGTGTTCGAGGGCCTCCGCGCCTGCGCCCAGGAGGTGTGGAACGACCCCTCCCTCAAGGGCCGCCACGTCGCCGTCCAGGGCGTGGGCAAGGTCGGCTACCACCTGGTCCAGCACCTCGTCCAGGACGGCGCCACCGTGACGGTGGCCGACGTCGACGTGGACGCCGTGGCGCGGGCGGTCCGCGAGTTCGGGGTGGAGACCGCGGAGGCCGACAAGATCCACGCGGTCGAGTGCGATGTGTTCGCCCCCTGCGCGCTCGGCGGGATCATCCGCGACGACACACTCCCCGAGTTGAAGTGCCGGATCGTGGCCGGTTCGGCGAACAATCAGCTGGAGCAGCCGGTGCACGGCACGGCGCTCCACGAGGCCGGGATCCTGTACGCGCCCGACTACGTGATCAACGCCGGCGGGCTCATCAACGTGGCCGACGAGCTCCAGGGCTACGACGCCGACCGCGCGCTCGAGCGGGTCCGCGGCATCTACCGGACCCTGCGCGACGTCTTCCACGTCGCGAAGACGAAGGGGATCCCCACCCACGAGGCGGCCGACAAGTTCGCGCTCGACCGGATGAAGAAGGTCGGCCGGCTGAAGCTAACCTGGACCCCGTGAGCGCCGAGGGACCGTTTCGCATCGTCGCCCCGGACGGAACGGCCGACGAGCGGGCCGTCGCCGACCTGGAGCTGAAGGAGGAGGACCTCCGCGAGCTGTACCGGCTGATGGCGCTCACCCGCCGCGCCGACCTGGAGGCCACGGCGCTGCAGCGCCAGGGCGAGCTCGCCGTCTATCCACCGCTCATCGGCCAGGAGGCCGCCCAGGTCGGCAGCGCCTTCGCGCTGGGCGAGGAGGACTTCATCTTCCCGAGCTACCGCGAGCTGGGTGCGGCGCTCGTGCGCAAGATCGACCTGGTCGAGTACCTGCACTTCTACCGGGCCACGTGGCACGGTGGGACGTACGACCTCTACGAGCACCGGTTCGGGATGGTGTCGGTGCCGGTCGGCTCGCAGGCGCTGCACGCCGTCGGCTACGCGCTCGGCAAGCGCAAGGACGGCGAGCGGCTCTGCTCGCTGGCGTACTTCGGCGACGGCGCCACGTCGGAGGGCGACGTCCACGAGGCCATGAACTTCGCGGCGGTGCTCGGCGCGCCGGTCGTGTTCTTCTGCCAGAACAACGGGTGGGCGATCTCGGTGCCCTTCGACCAGCAGTCGAAGGTACCGATCGCCGAGAAGGCCGCGGCGTACGGCTTCCCCGGCGTGCAGGTCGACGGGAACGACGTCCTGGCCGTGTACAAGGTCACCCGCGAGGCGGCGGCCCGGGCCCGCGACGACGCCGTCCCCACCCTGATCGAGGCGCTCACCTACCGGATCGGGCCCCACTCCACCGCCGACGACGCGGGCCGATACCGCACCGAGGAGGAGGTCGAGCCGTGGCGCGCCCAGGATCCGCTGGAGCGCTACGAGCGCTACCTGAGCGCGGCCGGGGTGCTGACCGACGAGGTGCGGAACGCCGTGAGCTCCGACGCCGACGAGCTGGCCGCGCACATGCGCGAGGGCATCGTCGGCGCGCCGCCGCGGCCGGTGGAGGAACTGTTCGAGTGGGTCTTCGCCGAGCCGCACGAGACGCTCCGCCGCCAGCGCGACGAGGCCCTCGGCCTGGCGAACGAGGAGGACCGCGCGGATGGCTGAGGTCACCATGGCCCGGGCGCTCAACGAGGCGCTGCGCGACTCCCTGGCGAACGACGACCGAACGCTCGTCCTGGGCGAGGACGTCGGCCCGCTCGGCGGGGTGTTCCGGGTCACCGAGGGCCTCCAGTCAGAGTTCGGGACGGAGCGCGTGTTCGACACGCCGCTCGCGGAGTCGGCCATCGCCGGGGTGTCGTTCGGTCTGGCGCTGGCGGGGTGGAAGCCGGTCGCCGAGATGCAGTTCGACGGGTTCAGCTACCCGGCGCTCGACCAGGTGATCAGCCACATCGCGAAGCACCGGTACCGCTCTCGCGGACGGGCGCCGGTG
Organism: uncultured Actinomycetes bacterium; assembly: GCA_963742735.1. Lineage (GTDB taxonomy): Bacteria > Actinomycetota > UBA4738 > UBA4738 > JBBDTT01 > JBBDTT01. The sequence goes on along the minus strand of CAVUMN010000004.1, from coordinate 1,009,347 downwards.
CCGATGGTCATCCGCATCCCGTTCGCCGGCGGCATCGGCGCGGCCGAGCATCACTCCGAGAGCCCGGAGACGTACTACGCGCACACGGCCGGGCTGAAGGTCGTGGTCCCCTCCTCCGCACTGGACGCCTACTCGCTGCTGCGTGCAGTCGATCGCGGACCCCGACCCGGTGATCTTCCTGGAGCCGAAGAGCCGGTACTGGTCGAAGGAGTCCGGCGACCTGAGCGCGGACGGGGCGCCGATCGGGAAGGCGCGCGTCGTGCGCGAGGGCTCCGACGTGACCGTCGTCGCGTACGGGGCGATGGTGGCCCGCTCGCTGGCCGCCGCCGAGCGCGCCTCGGCCGAGGCACGTCGATCGGAGGTCCTCGACCTGCGCTCGCTGGTGCCGCTCGACGTCGAGACGCTGGCCGCGTCGGTCGCCGAAGACCGGGCCGGGCGGTCGTGGTCCACGAGGCGCCCGATGACGGCCGGGTTCGGCGCCGAGATCGTCGCCCGCATCGTCGAGGACGCGTTCGACTACCTGGAGGCGCCGGTGCTCCGGGTGACGGGGTGGGACACGCCGTACCCGCCGGCGACCCTCGAGGAGCACTACGTCCCCAGCGTAAAGCGGATCCTGCGCGCCGTGGACCGGCGTCACGGGCTACTGATGGCGTCGAGGGACTTCCTGCTTCCCGACCTGGGCGAGGGCCTGGAGGACGCCGAGATCGTCTCGATGGCTGGTCGCCGAGGGCGACACGGTCGACGCTGAACCAGCCGCTGGTCGAGGTCGAGACCGCGAAGGCCATGGTGGAGATCCCCTCGCCGTTCGCGGGGACGGTGTCCAAGCTGCACGGCGCCGACGGCGAGGTGGTCAAGGTCGGCGCGCCGCTGGTGACGTTCGACGTCGAGACCGGAGGCAACGGCGACGCGGCGCCGAAGCGCCGGGCCGTGCTGGTCGGCTACGGCCCGCCCGCCGGACGAGGAGCCGACCGGGAAGCAGGCCCAGCGGCCGGCGAGCGGATCGGCAGCCGGAACGGCGGTGCGCGCGACGCCGCCCGTCAGGAAGATGGCAAAGGAGCTGGGAGTCGACCTCGCGGCGGTGACCGGCACCGGCCCCAACGGCCGCATCACCCGCGACGACGTCGAGAGCGCCGCCTCCGCCCCGGCGCCGGTCCGGAACATGTTCGCCGCGTCGGTGGCCCCCGTGGCCGCGCGCGAGGACGAGCGCGTCCCGGTTCGCGGCGTGCGGCGCCGAGCTGCCGAGCATCTCTCGGCGGCATGGCGGGAGATCCCCCACGTCACCACGTTCCTCACGGTCGACTTCACGCACGTGCTCGCCTACCGGGATGAGATCCAGGCCGAGGCCGAGGGGGTGAAGATCTCGCCGCTGGCGATCGTCGGGCGGGCCCTTGCGGACGTTGCCGCAGAACACCGTCGTATCAACGCGTCGTGGGCCGGCGAAGAGGTCGTCCTGCACGGCCGCGTCCACCTGGGCATTGCCACCGAGACCGAGGCGGGATTGCTGGTCCCCGTGGTCGAGGACGCCGGCCTGAAGACGATCTCTCAGCTCTCCGCGGCGATCGCGGCCGCCGCCGAGGCCGCTCGGTCCCGCAAGGCCACGCCCGAGCAGCTCACCGGGGGCACCATCACCATCACCAACGTCGGCTCGTTCGGCGCGGAGTTCGGCACGCCGATCATCAACGCCCCCGAGGCGGCGATCCTGTCGCTGGGGGTCATCGAGCCGAAGGCCCTCGTGGTGGACGGCCAGGTGGTCGCGCGTCCGGCCGCGGTCCTGGGGCTGACCTTCGATCACCGGGTCCTGGACGGAGCCGAGGCCGGGCGCGCCCTGAAGGCCCTCGGCCAGGTCCTGGAGTCGCCGTTCCGGCTGGGCGCCCTCCCCCGGTGAAGATCGTCTCGCTGCTGCCCTCGGCGACCGAGATCGTCTACGCCCTCGGCCTGGGCGACGACCTGGAGGGCGTCACCTACGAGTGCGACTACCCCGAGGAGGCGAAGGGCAAGCCGGTCATCTCCAACACGACGATCGGCAGCGACGAGCCCCGGACCGCGCTCGAGATCGATGAGGCCGTGCGGGAGAAGATGGCCGCGCAGCAGCCGATCTACGCCCTCGACGAGGAGCGGATCCGCGCGATCGCGCCGGACCTGATCCTGGCCCAGGACCTCTGCCGGGTGTGCGCCGTCCCCAGCGGCCAGGTCGAGGAGGCGCTGGAGAAGATCGGCTGCACGAGCCAGGTGATCTCGCTGGACCCCTTCTCGATCGAGGAGATCCTCGACGGCATCGAGGAGGTCGGCCGGGCGACGGGCGTCGAGGGGCGCGCCTTCCACCTGGCGACCGAGCTCCGCGAGCGAGTGGCGCTGGTGGAGTCGGTGACCATGGACCTGCGGCCGACGCGGACCTTCGCGCTGGAGTGGCTGGACCCGCCGTTCGTCGGCGGACACTGGATCCCCGGGATGGTCGAGCTGGCCGGCGGGATCAACCTGCTGAACGCGCCCCGGCAGCCCTCGCGGACGGTGCGGTGGAGCGAGATCTACGACGCCGATCCCGAGGCGATCGTGTTCATGCCGTGCGGGTTCGGGCTCGAGGAGGCCGTGGAGCAGGCCGCGTCGATCAAGGCGCCCAAGGGCGCGCGGGTGTACGCGACGGACGCCAGCGCGTACCTCTCGCGGCCGGGTCCGCGGATCGTCGACGGGCTGGAGATCCTGGCGTGGGCCCTGCATCCGGAGGCGTTCCCCGAGCCGCCCGAGGGGCGCGCCGAGCGCCTCCGCTGAGCGATCGGGTACGGTTCGAGTGATGGCGACCCAGAACTACGTGAGCCCGGAGGACGTGGGCAGCCGCGTGTCCTTCCAGTACGAGCTGCCGAACGGCTACGTCGGCGAGGTCGTCGGCGAGTTCAAGCAGTGGGACACCGCCGCCGAGGCCTACGTGGTCGTGGACAAGAACGGCAAGATCGCGCGCGTACCCTTCGCCGGCGTCCGCCACGGCAAGATCGTCAGCCCCCCGAGCTAGGCGCCCGTCCATAGGACGACGAGCGGCGGGCAGCTCCATGGCGGCTTTTGGGGCGTATTAGGCGCAAAGGGCTAGTACGGAGGCGCTGGCCGTTGGAAACGGACCCCCCGTCTGGATCGAGGCGAAGGTGTCCGAACGCGTTTCCCTCCAATGCAGGATAGAGCCCTCGAGCACGTAGACCGCCGTGTCCTGAGTGAACGAAGACCCCCGAGTGCTTCCTCGAGCCCTGATCGCATGCAGTTCTCGCCCCTGCTCGGAGATTCCACACATGAGACCTGCGACCTCGCGCATGAAGTTGGGCGGCTTCGGCATGCCAAGCGCTAGCGGGAACACCGCCGGGCCCTCCCGGTAGTTCTCGACGCCCGGTGAGCGTTCGACGAGATGGAGCTCCGAGTGTTCCAGCACGTAGAACCCCACTCGTGTCGTCGTCACGGGCCCACGCAAGGTCTCGGGCGCAACGAACTCGATCATCAACTCATCGTGGCCGTCGTCATTGAGATCGGGAGCCGCGAGTGCGAGGCATCTCCCACACTCGGTCGAAATCCTCCTGCCGTTCCCGAGATCGACCTCGAGAGAGGCGCCCTCCTCAATGGAGTCGTCTGGTGGTCGGCAAGGTGGCTCGCTCTCCGATCGGGTCACTGCCACATCGCTCCGGCCGTCACCGTCGAAGTCGCCGTTCGCCGCCGAGAGGATGCATGTCCCGCCCTCGAAGGCCGGGGGCGGAGGCAATGTCGCACCTCCCCGCGGCGGTACCGGCTGCCAGACAGGGGAGAAGCCGGCGGAGGCTGAGGTCTGGAGCTGACGTTCGCCAGAGCCGTCGACGGCGGCCGTCCAAAGGCCTTGGAAGGATGCCTGGAACCCCTCCAGGGCGCGCTCGAAGAGAAGCTGCTTCCCATCGGGCGACCACGTGAGGAACTGCTCGTGGTAGTCGTCCTGCGTGATACGACGGAGATTCGTTCCGTCGGCTCGCACGATGAAGACCTCGAGCGAGCAAAGGCCGCAGATCCTTCGAATGAAGGCCAAGTACCGTCCATCTGGCGACCATGACGGACCGAAGTCCTGCCCCAGTGTGACCTGATCGATCTGGTGCGTTTCGAGATCCAGTATCGCGAGGCCCCCACTGCTTCGCCCAAAGGCGATTCGGCCACCGTCCGGAGACCAATCCGGGAACCCACCAACTCCCCCGTCGATGAGGAGCTCGGGCTCGTCCTGACCGCCGACGCCCACACGGAACAAGCGGCCATTTCCGCGTGTGTAGGCGATCTCGGTACCGTCAGGTGACCACGTTGGAGCTGGATTCCCGTAGGCCACCGCGACTCGGACGGGATCGCTGCCGTCGGCGTTCATGACCCAGACGTTCCCTTGCGTACTCGAGGGGAGGTTGTGACGGACGTACGCAATCCTCGTCCCATCCTCGGACCAGGCCGGCTGAGAGTCCGCGCCGGGAAACTTCGTGACCTGACGGACGTCCGACCCGTCCGGCTCCGACGTGAAGATGTCCCAGTCCTCGCCCTCGAACTCGACGAAGGCGATGCGGCCGTTGGTGTACTGCGAGCTTGGGACCGGCATCGGCTTTTCGGCAGACGGCTCGGTCGTCTTGAAGGCCCGGAACAAGGCGTAGCCGGCCCCGGTCGACGCGGTGACCAGGACGATCGCCAAGGTGAGAGCCTGCACGCGTCTCTTCCGTGGCAGCTGCTTCTTGCGCTCCGTGACCCGCTCAAAGGCGTCGGCAGAGCCGCCCTCCTGACCCAAGGCTTCGAGGTCGCGGCGAAGCCGGTCGTCAAAGGTCGGCACGGTCATCCCTCTCCCCAAGAGCGCGTTGCAATGTCGTCCGGGCCCGGTGCAGCTGCGTCTTCACCGTCCCCTCGCCCACCCGCATCCGCTCGGCGCACTCCGCGACCGGCAACCCCAGGTAGTAGTGGAGGACGACGGCCTCCCGTTGGCGGCGCGAAAGCTCGCGTAAGGCGCGGTCCAGGTCCATGAGTGGCTCGCGCGCCGGATCAGCAGGAACGTCCGCGATCCGCTCCTTCGCTCGTCGCTCCGCACGCAGGCGTCGCAATCCGCTGCGAGCCAGGTTCAGTGCGACCGTCGTCATCCATGCCCCCAGGTTCTCGATCTCCTCGCCGCGGTCGGAGCGCTCCCACGCCCGGGCCAGTGCTTCCTGCACGGCGTCCTCGCCGGCGGCCCGGCTCCCCGAGACCAGGGCGACCGCCGCCACGAGGCGTGGGTACTCCGCCTCGAGGAAGAGCCGGATCGTTGCCTCGTCCAGGCGGGCTCCCTCCGCGTTCACCCGTTCGACGTTCGAGCCGGCGCTGGGGTTGACGGTGCGGCCAAGGACGTCCGGCTAGGTGAACCGAACGCCGGGGCCCGCGACGACCTTTCCGATCTCCCACGCGGGGACCCCGGCATCGGCGGCGGCGTCGATCACCTTCGCGGCAACGCCCGGGGCGGTCACGGCGACCATCCCAACGCCGAGGTTGAACGTCGCCCGCAGGTCGTCCTCCGTCGCGTCGGCGGCGTCGCGGACGATGCGGAAGATGGGCGGGACGTGCCACGCGACCGGGTCGATCTCGGCGCCCAGCCCGTCCGGCAGCGCCCGGGGGACGTTCTCGACCAAGCCGCCCCCCGTCACGTGGGCCGCGGCCGACAGCACCCCGGCGCGGGCCAGCGGCAGCAGCAGGTCGACGTAGATCCGCGTCGGCTCCAACAGCTCGCGGCCCAGCGTTCGGTCGAGGCCCTCCGGGACGTCATCGAGGGTCATCCCGGCGTCCTCCAGCAGCGCCTTCCGAACCAGGCTGAAGCCGTTCGCGTGCAGGCCGCTGGACGCGATGCCCACCAGCGCGTCGCCCTCGCGGACCAGGTCGGGCCCGATCAGCTCGTCCTCGGCGACGACCCCCACCGCGAACCCGGCCAGGTCGAACCGGCCCTCCTCCATGGTTCCCGGGTGCTCGGCGGTCTCGCCGCCCAGGAGCGCGCACCGCGCCTGGCGGCATCCCTCGGCGACGCCGGCCACCAGGTCGCGGACCTCCTCCGGCACGACCCGCCCCGTGGCCAGGTAGTCCAGGAAGAACAGCGGCTCGGCCCCCGTGCAGATCAGGTCGTTCACGCACATGGCCACCAGGTCGATGCCCACGGTGTCCAACCGGCCGGCCAGGCGGGCGACCTCGAGCTTCGTCCCCACGCCGTCGGTGGCCGCCGCCAGTATGCGGCCGTCGTCCAGGCGGTAGAGGCCGGCGAACCCGCCGACGCCCTCCACCACCTCGGGACGGGTCGCGGACGCGGCGACGCCCTTGATCAGGTCGACGGCCCGGGCGGCCGCGTCGAGGTCGACGCCGGCCCGGCGGTAGGCCTCGCTCATGGGCGCAGGGTACGCGCTAGGGCTTTTCCAGGACGAACTTCGAGGCCTGCTCGGGGACCGCCACGGGGTACTCCCCGTCGAAGCAGGCCCGGCAGAACGACGCCTTCGGCGCGCCCGTCGCCTCCACGAGCGCGTCGAGGGAAAGGTAGGACAGCGAGTCGGCGGCCACGAACCGCCGGACCTCCTCGACGGCGAGGTCCGACGCCACGAGCTCCTGGCGGGTGGACATGTCGATGCCGTAGAAGCAGGGCCAGCGGATGGGCGGGCTGGTGATCCGCAGGTGGACCTCGGCGGCGCCCGCCTCGCGCAGGGTCTGCACGATCTGCCGCGTGGTCGTTCCCCGCACGATCGAGTCGTCCACCACCGCCAGGCGCTTCCCCGCGATCGCTTCCGGCAGCGGGTTGAGCTTCATCCGAACGCCCAGCGCGCGCAGGGAGGTCGACGGCTGGATGAACGTCCGGCCGACGTAGCGGTTCTTCATCAGGCCCTCGCCGTACGGGATCCCCGAGGCCTCGGCGAACCCGGCGGCGGCCGACGCGGCGGTGTCCGGCACCGGGATGACCAGGTCGGCCTCGACCGGCGCCTCCCCGGCGAGCTTGCGGCCCATCTCCCGCCGCGCCTCGTGGACGCTGCGCCCGTACAGCCGGCTGTCCGCCCGGGCCAGGTACACGAACTCGAACAGGCACAGCGCCGCGCGGGGGCTCTCCGCGTACGTGCGGGAGCGGATGCCGCGGTCGTCGATCATCACCATCTCGCCGGGCTCGACCTCGCGGATGTAGGTCGCGCCCACGATGTCCAGGGCCGCGGTCTCCGAGGCCAACACGAACCCCGAGGGCAGCCGGCCGATGGCCAGCGGGCGCAGCCCGTGGGGGTCGCGCACGCCGTAGATCGTGCGCTCGTCCATCAGGACGAACGAGAACGCGCCCTCCAGGGTGGGCAGGACGCGCATGGCCCCCTCCTCGACCCCGCCCGCGAGGCTGGCCTCGCGCATGATCAGCGTCGCCACCAGGTCCGAGTCGGTGGTCGCCCCGCCACGCCAGCCGGCGCGCTCCGCCAGCTCGACCGTGTTCACCAGGTTGCCGTTGTGGCCGAGGGCCAGCCCGTGGCTCTCCTCGTGCTTGAACGCCGGCTGGGAGTTCTCCCAGGTGGTCGAGCCGGTCGTCGAGTAGCGGGTGTGGCCGATCCCCAGGTCGCCCTGGAGCGTGGCCAGCGTGGCCTCGTTGAACACCTGCGAGACCAGCCCGAGCTCGCGGTAGACCAGGATGTTGCTGCGGTCGCTGACCGCGATCCCGGCCGACTCCTGGCCGCGGTGCTGCAGGGCGAAGAGCCCGAAGTAGATGTGCCGAGCCACCTCCTCGCCGGGGGCCCAGATGGCGAACAGGCCGCACGCTTCGCGAGGAGATTCGTCGGGGAAGTGAGTGTCGGAGGCGTCGTCGCTCACTGGATCGATCGTAGCACTCAGCTCGCGGCGGCCCGGGACGCCATGGCGTTCGGGATCGCCGACTCGTAGATCGCGGCCGCCTCGGCCAGGGGCAGCTCGAACGCGTCGCCGAACACCAGCCGGGGCCCGCCCGTCTCGCCCAGGCGCTCGAACGGGACCTGGTGGAAGGCGGCGAGGGCCTCCAGGGCCTCGGCCTTCGCGGCCTGGACCGAGACGACCACGCGCGAGGCCGACTCGGAGAACAGCTCGACGTGCGGCGGCAGGTCGCCCCGCAGCGAGACCGCGAACCCGGTCCCGCCCGCGATCGCCGCCTCGGCCAGGGCGATCGCCAGCCCGCCCTCCGCGCAGTCGTGGGCGGAGGCCAGCACGTCCTGCCGCGCGGCGTCGGCCAGGAACCGGATCAGGTATCGCTCCCGCTCCAGGTCGAGCTGCGGCGGGTGGCCGGAGACCCTCCCGAGGACGGTTGCGGCGTACTCCGAGCCGCCGAGCTCGGCGCTGGTCTCGCCCAGCAGGTAGACGGCGAGACCCGACCCGGGGAACCCGGAGCGCACCGCCAGCCGGTAGTCCTCCAGGATGCCCAGCATCCCCACGACCGGCGTGGGGTAGATCGCCGAGCCCTCGGCCTCGTTGTAGAAGCTGACGTTGCCCCCGGTCACCGGGGTGCCCAGAACCCGGCACGCGTCGCCCATCCCCTTCACGGCCTCGGCGAACTGCCACATGACTTCGGGCTTCTCGGGGCTCCCGAAGTTCAGGCAGTTGGTGACGGCGATCGGCCGTGCCCCGACGCACGCGACGTTGCGGGCGGCCTCGGCCACCGCGAGGGACGCGCCGAGATACGGATCCAGGTAGGCAAACCGTCCGTTGCCGTCGGTGGAGACCGCGAGCGCGCGCAGGGAGTCCTCGAGCCGGATCAGCGCGGCGTCCCCGCCCGGCGCGACGACGGTGTTGTGCTGCACGAACGAGTCGTACTGCTCCCAGATCCATCGCTTGCCGGCCACGTTCGGCGCGCCCAGAACCTGCAGGAAGGCCTCCCCCGCCGAGTCGGGCGCGTCCGCGTAGGTGGGGTCGTCGGCGTGGAGGTCGTCGAGCCAGGCGGGAGGCTCGATGGGCCGCCGATACTCGGGCCCCTCGTCGGCCAGCGCCTTCGCCGGCACGTCGGCGACGACCCGGCCCCGGCGCATGACCCGGACCCGGCCGTCGGTGGTGACCTTGCCGATCACCGCCGACTCCAGCCCCCACCGGTCGCACACCGCGAGCACCGCGTCCAGGTCCTCGGGCCGGACGATGGCGAGCATCCGCTCCTGCGACTCGCTGGTCAGGATCTCGAACGGCTCCATCTCCGCCTCGCGCAGCGGGATGGCCTCCAGGTCGACCTCCGCCCCGGAGCTCGCGCGGGCGGCCGACTCGCTGACCGCACACGTGATGCCCGCCCCGCCCAGGTCCTGGAGGCCGAGCAGCAGGCCGGCGTCGGCAAGCGCCAGGCACGCCTCGATGAGGAGCTTCTCCTGGAACGGGTCGCCGATCTGGACCGAGGGGCGGCGGTCGTCGCCCTCCTCCAGCGTCCGGCTGGCCAGGACCGACACGCCGCCGATCCCGTCGCGGCCGGTGCGGGCGCCGATCAGGACCAGGAGGTTCCCCGCCCCCTCGGCCTTGGCGCGGAGCAGCCGGTCGGCCTGAGCGACGCCGATGCACATCGCGTTCACCAACGGGTTGCCCGAGTAGCCGGGGGCGAACCCCACCTCGCCACCCACGTTCGGCACCCCGATGCAGTTCCCGTACTGCCCGACCCCCGCCACGACGCCACCGACGAGCCACCGGTTGCGCGCGTCGTCCAGAGGCCCGAACCGCAGCGAGTCGAGGACCGCCACCGGCCGCGCCCCCATCGACAGGACGTCGCGCACGATCCCGCCGACGCCGGTGGCCGCGCCCTGCACCGGCTCGATCGCGGACGGGTGGTTGTGGCTCTCGAGCTTGAAGACGACGGCGATGCCGTCGCCGACGTCGACCACGCCGGCGTCCTCGCCGGGTCCGACCAGGATGTGCTCGCCCTCGGTGGGCAGGCGCCGAAGGTGAACCTTGCTCGACTTGTACGAGCAGTGCTCGGACCACATCACCGAGAACATCGCCAGCTCGGCCCGGTTCGGCTCGCGGTCGAGGATCTCGACGATGCGGGTGTACTCCTCGTCCGTCAGGGCAAGGGCCCGGTGGAGTGGCTCGGTGGCGGAGTCGGTCACGCCAGCGACGCCACGAGCGAGGCGAACAGCGACTCGAACAGCGGCTGGCCCCCGGTGGGGCCGGTGTCGGGGTCGACGGCGTGCTCGGGGTGGGGCATGAGGCCGACCACGTTGCCCCGCTCGTCGCGGACGCCGGCGATGTTCGCGGCGGCGCCGTTCGGGTTGGCCTCGTCGGTGACCTCGCCCGCCGCGTTCACGTAGCGGAACAGGACCCGCCCCTCGCCCTCGATGCGGGCGAGGTCCTCCGCGTCGGCAACGAACTGGCCCTCGCCGTGCTTCACCGGGATCTCCAGGAGGTCGCGGGTGTTCAGGTGCGAGGTGAACGGCGTGTCGGTCGACTCGACGCGGATGTGCACGACGCGGCACACGAAGGTCAGGGAGCGGTTGCGGATGAGCGCCCCGGGCAGGAACCCCGCCTCGGTCAGGATCTGGAAGCCGTTGCAGATGCCCAGGACCGGCCGGCCCGCGGCGGCGTGCTCCTTCACCGCCTGAAGGATCGGCGCGAACCGGGCGATGGCGCCGGTGCGCAGGTAGTCGCCGTAGGAGAACCCGCCGGGGAGGATCACCGCGTCCACGCCCTGCAGGTCGGTGTCGCCGTGCCACAGGCTGACGCCCTCGCCGCCCAGGACCCGGACGGCGCGCAACGCGTCGCGGTCGTCGAGCGAACCCGGGAAGGTCACGACGCCGATCCGAGGCTTCATGGGATCTCGGCGGTCTCCACCTCGCGGGCGTCGACCACCCGGTGGGACTCGATCACGGGGTTGGTCAGGAACCGCTCGGCCATGTCGGCGACCTGGGCCAGGGCGGCGTCGCGGTCGTCGGCCTCCACGGTCAGCTCCACGTACTTGCCGACCCGCACGTCGCGGACGTTCTCCCATCCCAGCGTGGGCAACGCGCCCTCCACGGTCTTCCCCTGAGGGTCCAGCAACCCCGGCTTCAACGATACGGCCAGCTCGACGCGAAACCGGGTCACTCGGCGCCCATCCGGTTGAGATATTCGGGCCAGGAGTCCCCGGACAGCCGCTCGTACGCCTCGATGTAGCGGCGGGCCGTCGCGTCCACCACGTCGGCCGGCAGGTCCGGCGGAGGCGGCTCGTGGTCCCACCCGCTCTCGTCGAGCCAGTCGCGCACGTACTGCTTGTCGAAGCTCGGCTGGGCCCCGCCCGGCGCGTACTCGTCCGCCGGCCAGAACCGCGAGGAGTCCGGCGTGAGCACCTCGTCCGCAAGGACGATCTCGCCGTCCACGAACCCGAACTCGAACTTCGTGTCGGCGACGATGATCCCCCGCTCGAGCGCGATCCCGGCGGCGAGCTCGTAGACGCGGAGGGTGAGCTCCTTCAGCTTCTGCGCCATCCCCTCGCCGACGATCTCCGCGGCCTGCTCGATCGAGATGTTCTCGTCGTGTCCGGTCACGGCCTTGGTGGCCGGCGTGAAGATCGGCTCGGGGAGCCGGTCGGACTCGGTCAGGCCCTCGGGCAGCGGTATGCCGCACACCGACCCGCTGGCCTGGTACTCCTTCCACCCGGACCCGGAGAGATACCCGCGGGCGACGCACTCGATCGGGAACATCTCCGCGCGGTGTACGAGCATCGCCCGCCCGGCCAGATCCCCCCGGCCGGTGAACGGCTCGGGGAACTCGCCGGCGCTCGCGGAGATCAGGTGGTTTTCGACCAGGCCGGCGGTCTTCTCGAACCAGAACAGGGAGAGCGCGTTCAGGACCCGGCCCTTGTCGGGGATCGGGTTGGGCAGCACGACGTCGAACGCGGAGATCCGGTCGCTGGCCACCATCAGCAGCCGGTCGGGTCCGGCCTCGTAGATGTCGCGGACCTTCCCCTGGGCGAACAGCTCGGTGCTCATCCTTCGGCGACCTCCAGCTTCTCCAGTCGGGCGAACACGGGCTCGAGGTTCCCGAGGTAGCGCTCCGGCGAGAGCAGGTGGTCGAGCTCGTTCGCGGTGATCGTGCCGGCGACGTTCGGATCCGACAGGAGCGCGGCCCGGAAGTCCTCCCCCTGGTCCCACGCCGCGGCGGCCGCAGACTGGACCGCCCGGTAGGCGTCGTCGCGGGGCACGCCCTTCTCGACCAGCGCCAGCAGGACCTGTTGACTGAACACCACGCCGCCGCTCGCCCACAGGTTGTCGCGCATCCGCTCGGGGAACACGCGGAGCCCGCCGAGGACCTCCTCGGCCAGGCTGAGCATGTAGTCCAGGGCGATCGTGGAGTCGGGCAGGATCACCCGCTCGGCGGACGAGTGGCTGATGTCGCGTTCGTGCCACAGCGCGACGTTCTCCAGGGCCGCCTGGAGGTTGCCGCGGACGACACGGGCCAGACCGCAGATCCGCTCGGACAGGACCGGGTTCCGCTTGTGGGGCATCGCGCTCGAGCCCTTCTGCCCCTCGGCGAACGGCTCCTCCACCTCGCGGACCTCGGTCCGGGCCAGGTGGCGAACCTCGAGGGCGATCGTCTCGAGTGTGGCCGCGGCAACCGCGAGCGCGGAGAGGAACTCGGCGTGGCGATCGCGGGAGATCACCTGGGTCGAAGCCTCGGCCGGACGCAGATCGAGCCGTGCGCACACGTACTCCTCGACCTTGGGATCGACGCGCGAGTAGGTGCCGACGGCGCCGGAGACCTTGCCGACCGAGATCGCCTCCCGCGCGCGCCGAAGGCGGGCGCGGTCCCGGTCGAGCTGGAACGCGAAGTTGGCCAGCTTATGGCCGAACGTGGTGGGCTCGGCGTGGACCCCGTGGGTGCGCCCGATGGTGACGGTGTCGCGATGCTCGAGCGCCAGCGTCTTCGACGATCCCGAGCACCCGCTCCAGTCGGGTGAGGATCAGGTCGGCCGCCGTCCGGAGCTGCAGGGCGAGCGCGGTGTCGAGCAGGTCCGACGACGTGAGCCCGTGGTGGACCCACCGCCCCTCATCGCCGATGGACTCCCCCACTACCTGCACGAAGGCGGCCACGTCGTGCCCGGTGGTCCTCTCGACCTCCTGCACGCGGGCCATGTCGAACGCGGCGCGGTCGCGGATGGCGGTGAGGTCGTCGGGCGGGATGAGCCCCAGCTCCCCCCACGCCTCACAGGCGAGGACCTCGATGCGCAGCCAGTGCCCGAGCTTGGCCTGCTCGGACCAGACCGCCCCCATCTCGGGAAGCGTGTACCGGGGGATCAGAGCTTGAAGCCTTCCGCGAGTGACTCTTTGAACTCGCGGAGCTTGGTGCGGACCTTCTCGTCGCCCACCGCGATGATCTGGGCGGCCAGGATGGCGGCGTTGGTGGCGCCGTCGATGGCGACCGTCGCCACCGGGACGCCCTTCGGCATCTGCACGGTCGAGTACAGGGAGTCGGCGCCGCCGAGCTGATCGGCACTCACCGGAACCCCGATCACGGGGAGGATCGTCCGCGCGGCGACCGCGCCCGCCAGGTGGGCGGCGCGGCCGGCGCCGCAGATCAGGACCAGCATCCCGCGGGCCTCGGCGCCCTTGGCGTACTCGTCCACGGCCTCGGGGTTGCGATGGGCGGACATCACGTTGATCTCGTGGGGGATCTCGAAGCGCTCGAGGATCGCGCCGGCCTGGTTCATCACGGGGAGGTCCGACGCGGACCCGGTCAGGATCCCCACCAGCGGACTTCCCTCAGCCACTCGTCCTCCCCATGGCGCGTTCGCCGATGTCCCGGCGGTACCGCATCCCCTCGAAGTGGATCTTCTCGACGGCCTCGTAGGCCCGGGCGCGCGCCTCGCCGAGATCGTCGCCGAGCGCGGAAACGGACAGGACGCGCCCTCCGGCCGTGGTCACTCTACCGTCTTTGCGCGCGGTGCCCGCGTGGAACACGTACGCGTCGGGGACCTCCGCCGCCGCGTCCAGGCCGGTGATCTCGAACCCCTTCGGCCCGGACGCCGGGTACTCCTGGGAGGCCACCACGACGGTCACGCACGGCCTCGGATCCCACTCGACCTGCTGCTGCCCGAGGGTCCCGTCCGTGCACGAGGCGAGCAGATCGGCCATGTCCGAGCGGATCCTCGGGAGCAGCGCCTGCGTCTCCGGGTCGCCGAACCGGCAGTTGTACTCCAGGACCTTCGGGCCGTCGGCGGTCAGCATCAGCCCCGCGTACAGGACGCCCGCGGTACACCGTCCCCTCCTCGCGCAGCGCGGCCACGGTCGCCTGCAGGATGTCGGTCTCGATCGTCGCCCACGTCGCGTCGTCGACGGCCGGGACCGGGCTGTACGCGCCCATCCCGCCGGTGTTCGGGCCCTGGTCGCCGTCCAGCGCTCGTTTGTGGTCCTGGGACGGCGCCAGCGTGCGCACGTGCTCGCCGTCGGTCAGCGCGATCGCCGAGATCTCCTCGCCCACCAGGTGCTCCTCGATCACGACGCGGGTGCCGGCGTCGCCGAACGCCCGGCCGACCAGGCACGCGTCGATCGCCGCCTCGGCCGCGGCGCGATCCTCCGCGATGACGACCCCCTTGCCCCCGGCCAGGCCGTCGGCCTTCACCACGTACGGCGCCTCGAGCTCGTCCAGGAAGGCCTTGGCCTTCGCCACGTCGGTGAAGTCGCGCCCGCGTGGCCCGGGGATCCCGTGGCGCTCGCAGACCTTCCGCGCGTACGCCTTCGACCCCTCGATGACCGCGCCGTCACGCGTGGGACCGAACACCGGCAGGCCCCGCTCCCCCAGCGCGTCGGCCAGGCCGGCCACCAGCGGCGCCTCCGGCCCGACGACCGTCAGGTCCATCGCCTCGCGCTCGGCGAAGTCGGCGATGCCGGTCACGTCGGACGACGAGATCGCCAGGCACCGTGCGAGCTCGCCGATCCCCGGGTTGCCCGGCGTCGCGTACAGCTGGTCGACGTTCGGGCTCCGCGAAAGTGCCCAGGTCAAGGCGTGCTCGCGCCCTCCCCCGCCGACGACCAGGATCCTCATTTCGACCTCGGGGGGTTCGCCCGCTGGGCCGGAACGGACTCCGAGGCACTCTGGGGCGGGCTGCCCCCCCGAGCCCCCCGCCACCTGCAGGGTCGCGTCGCGGGCGGGCCCCACCGAGACGTAGCGGATCGGAACCCGGCCGAGCTCCGCGATCCGCTCGACGTACGCCCGGGCGTTCGCCGGCAGATCGGCGAACGAGCGCGCCGCGGAGAGGTCCTCCGTCCACCCGTCGAGCTCCTCGTACACCGGCTCGGCCTTGTGGAAGATCGTCTGGTGGGGCGGGAAGTCCTCGAACCGCTCGCCCTTGTGCTCGTACGCGACGGCGATCCGCAGCTTCTCGAGGCCCGAGAGCACGTCGAGCTTGGTGAGGAACACCTCGGTCAGGCCGTTCACCCGGACCGCGTAGCGCAGCAACACCGAGTCGAACCAGCCGCACCGCCGCGGCCGCCCGGTGACCGTCCCGAACTCCCGGCCGCGCTCCGACATCTGCGCGCCCGCGTCGCCGAGGTCCTCGGTGGGGAACGGCCCCGAGCCCACCCGGGTCACGTAGGCCTTGGTGATCCCGACCACCCGGGACACCTCCCCCGGCCCGAGGCCCGAACCGGTCAGCGCCCCGCCGGCCACGGGGTTCGACGAGGTCACGAACGGATACGTCCCGTGGTCCAGGTCGAGCAGCGTCCCCTGCGCGCCCTCCAGCAGGACCCGCTTGCCGTCGCGCAGCGCGTTGTATAGCAGGAGCGAGGTGTCCTCGATGTGCGGCGCGAGCTTCCGCCCGTACTCCATGTACTGCTCGGTGATCCCCTCGGCCGACAGCGGCAGCCGGTTGTAGATCTTGGTGAGGGCCAGGTTTTTCTCCTTGAGGACGATGTCGAGCTTTTTCTGGAAGATGTCCTCGTCCTGCATGTCCTGGACCCGCAGCCCGATGCGCGCGGCCTTGTCCGCGTAGGCGGGACCGATCCCCTTCTTCGTGGTCCCCAGGGCGTTGCGCCCCAGGAACCGCTCGGTCACCCGGTCCAGCTCCAGGTGGTACGGCATGATCAGGTGGGCATTGGTCGACAGCCGCAGCCGCGACGTGTCGATCCCCTGCGACTCGAGATCGGCCATCTCGTTGAGCAGGAAACCCGGGTCCACCACCACGCCGTCGCCGATGACGCTGGTGATGTGCGGGTACAGGATGCCCGAGGGGATCAGCTGGAGCTTCAGGGTCCGCTCGCCGGCGATGACGGTGTGCCCGGCGTTGTTGCCGCCCTGATAGCGGACGACGAAGTCCATCTCGTCCGCCAGCAGGTCGGTGGCCTTCCCCTTGCCCTCGTCACCCCACTGGGTCCCGACGAGGATCGTCGCCGGCACCCTCGAGCCCTACCGCTCGATCCGGAACTTGATGCGCACGTGCGTGTGGTACTCGGAGATCTGGCTCCCGTCG
This sequence comes from uncultured Actinomycetes bacterium, assembly GCA_963742735.1. Lineage (GTDB taxonomy): Bacteria > Actinomycetota > UBA4738 > UBA4738 > JBBDTT01 > JBBDTT01. Next base: position 992,978 of record CAVUMN010000004.1, on the reverse strand, counting down.
ACCTGGGCCGACGTTTCGAGCACCTCCATCCCCTCGATGCCTCGAAGGGTCTTCGACGCCTCGGCGAGGGCCTGCTGCGCGGCGTCGCGCCACGACTCCGACGAGACCCCCACGAGATCGATCGTTTTGATGACGGCCAAGGCATGCCTCCTCTATTGGTGGCTGATTCTCTCAACCCAGGGGTGAACCGCTCAACCCTTGGCCACGGCCTCGTCGACCTGCCTCGCCCACGAGTCGTTGTGGATGGCTCTCCCCAGGAACCGCTCGCGGGCGAATCTGAGGTAGTCCAGCGAGCGCAGGGCCACCCGGTAGCGAGAGAACTTCCCGGTCTGGAGCTCCTCGTCCGAGGCGTAGATCGGCTCCCGCCGGAAGTTCAGCGTCAGGATCGCCCGGTTGATCCTGGCCATCGAGGCGGCCACCTCGTCCGCCCCCGTCCGGTAGAGGTAGGTGGCGTGGCCCTCCTCGCTGGTGATCTCGTGGGCGATGGCCTTGCCCTTCTCCAGGACCGGGGCGAAGAACCACAGGTGGTTGTCGCCCTGGGCCGGCGGCGGCGGCTCCTCCCCCGGCTCGGCCTCCACGGCCTTCACCGACTTGATGCCGAGCGCCATTTGGCCGGCGGGCGTCATCGACTTGAGGTGCTCGTAGGTCTCGCGGAGCTCCGCGGTTCCCACGACCGCCGTCTCGAGCAGAGGCCACAACGCGGGGTCGATGGCATCCACCGCTGCCTGCTGCGCGGCTCTCCCGTCTCGCATGACGGCCGCCAGTCGGCCCGCCGTGTCGGCGGACACTCCCGGCAGCAACGCCCCCAACGTGTCGGCCGTTCGCTTCGCCAGCGCGGCCATCAGTCGGTTGAGCTCGTCGCGGAACTCCTCCGAGCGCTTCGCCAGGTGTCCGAACACCAGCGTCTGGCCGTCGTCGGCGCGAACGGTCGTCTGGTAGAGCTCCTCGTTCCACTCGACGCCCTCGACGAACGAGTACGGGATCCCGAACATCTGGGCCCGCGAGGGGACGACGACCAGCGAGTCCTCGAACAGGCGGATCTCCACGTCGGCCGGCTCGGCGCCGCCGAAGAGCTTGCCGGGGTAGGTGTCGGCGAGCTTCACGCCGGTCAGCAGGAGCTCCTTCTGGAGCCGGTCGTCCCGGCGCTGGCGGAGCTCCTCCACCACCTGCCCGTACGCCGTCCCGAGCATCGACAGGTCGTAGCGCGCGCCGGCGTAGTCGGTGAGCCGCAGCGTGTAGTCGTCGTCGAACAGGTCGGTGATGTCGACCAGCGCCAGCGCGATCGGCTCGGCGCCCTCCGGGGCGATCGAGACCGCGTCCTCGCCGACCTCGACCGACGCCGCGACGGCCGCGGCCCCGTCGAGCGAGACCTGTCCCTTCTGGACCGTCACGTCAGGCCGTGAGCGAGTTGCCGCACTCGGCGCAGAACTTCTTGCCGCGCTCGTTCTCGGTGCCGCACTTGCCGCACACGACGGGGACGCCGGCCAGCGCCGCGCCGCAGTTGTCGCAGAACTTGCCCGACGGCGGAGCCTCGGTTCCGCAGCTCGGGCAGAGCGCGACCTGCTTGCGCTCGACGTTGATCCCGGCCGTGTAGTCGGTCTTCGCGATCTTGTCCTTCACCTGCTGGAGCTGGGCCTGGGCCTGGGCGGACGCCATCTCCTGCTCGAGCTTCGGCGCGTCGTCGACGCAGAGCCCGACCTCCTCGTTCCAGCAGATGTTCTTGCACACCCAGTTGCCGCACTTGTGGCACTGGTTGAACAGCGGCGAGATCTCCTGGACGGCCTTCGTCAACGCCTTGTCCTTGGCCTGGGATCCCGTGAGGTCCTTCAGGTGCTCCGCACCGTACGAGGCGCTGGCGACCTTGCCGCCGAACAGGCCCCCGAGCGCCCCCAGCACCTTCCCGCCGACCCCCATCGCCGAGGCGTCGAACGCCGACTTGTAGCCGTTGCCGCAGCGCTCACAGAAGAACTCGAACTGATAGCCGGCCTCGGTGGAGTGGTCGGAGTAGTTGTCGGTGAACGGGACGGGGCCGGTGCCGGCTGCCATAGAGGGTTCCTCCTGCTGGATCGGGACGCTCGGGCGGCACTGTACTCCAGGGCCGTCGCGCCCGGGAAGGGCTCGAACCGCCCGAACTAGTCCTGCTCGAGCGTCCCCATCCGGCGCTCCCGGCGGTCGGCCTCGTCCTGCTCGGACATCCGTCCGAGCCCCGCCACGAACAGGGCCATGACCGCCGTGGCCACCGCGGTCAAGATGCCCACCCGGATCGACAGCGTCCGCACGAGCTCGCGGCACTCGGACGTCGACCAGACGCTGTCGCAGTTCTGCACCCCCGTCACCGCCGCCACGACCGCGACGATCGAGCCGGCGAGGACCGCCCACACGGCCAGCCGGCCGAAGGACCGCAGCGGCGCGGCCATCAGGTCCGCTCGAACGGGTTTTGCGGCTCCAGGATCTGCACCTCGATCGGGTCGCACGACGACTTGAACCGATCGGCGTCCGCCGGGGTCCCGACCATGAACCCGTAGTGGTTGGGCACCGCGATGGTTGGACGGATCTCGCGGATCAGGCCGGCGGCCTCGTCGGCGTCCATGGTGTACGTGCCCCCGATCGGGACGAACGCCACCTGGGTCTTCAGGAAGCTGAGCTCCGGCACGTGGTCGGTGTCGCCGGCGAAGTAGTACGTGGCGTCGCCCAGCGACAGGACGTAGCCCACCCAGTTGTTCGTCTTCGGATGCTTGTCCAGGCGGTCCTCGACGATGTTGTAGGCGGGGACGGCCTCGGCCTTGACCCCTCCGGCGTCGACCGTGTCGCCGGGGGCCACCGGGACGATCGTGCCGGTCAGCCCGCAGTCGTTCGCGACGTCGCGCGGCGCGACGATCGTGGTCTTCTCGGACCGGACCCGCTCGAAGTCCTCGGGGTTGTAGTGGTCGAGGTGCGCGTGGGTGACGAAGATGACGTCGGCTGGCGGGGCGTCGTCCGGCAGCCCCCACGGGTCGATGTAGACCGTCACGCCGTTGCCGTCGTAGCGATACGCCGACTGCCGGTACCAGGTGAACGCGTCGAGCATTCGGGAAACCTCCACACGCCGGGGGACGACCGAGAAACCGTACAACCTCGGTACCCTGAGCCGCATGGAGCTCAAGGATTCGGCGAAGGTCGGACCGCCTCGGGGCGGGCTTCGCGAGGCGTGGGGGCTACTTCGGCGCAACCCCGACTTCGCGCGGTTGTACTCCGCGAGCCTGATCTCCTTCGCCGGGGACTGGTTCCTGCAGGTCGCCCTGTACGGCCTGGTCCTGGAGCTGACCGGCTCGCCGTTCCTGACCTCGCTCGTGCTGGTCGCGCACCTGATCCCGTTCACGCTGCTCAGCCCGGTGGGCGGAGTCCTGGCCGACCGGCTGGACCGGCGACGGCTGATGATCATCTCCGACTCGGCCCGCGCCCTGATCGCCCTCGGATTCCTGTTCGTGAACGGCCGCGAGGACGTCTGGCTGATCTACGTGCTCTCGGCCGCGCTGGCCTCGTTGGGCGCGCTCTTCGAGCCGGCGTCCTCGGCGGCGGTGCCCAACGTGGTGGACCCCGAGGACCTGCCGGCCGCGAACGTCCTGGTCGGCTCGGCCTGGGGCGTGATGCTCGCGGTCGGGGCGGCGCTCGGAGGCCTGGTCTCGGCCACGCTCGGACGCGACGCGGCGTTCATCGGCGACGCGGTTTCGTTCGCGCTGTCGGCGGCGATCCTGCTCACCATCCGGCGCCGCTTCTCCGAGATCCGCGAGCGCGAGGAGCACCCCCCGATCCGCGACGCCGTCGTCGAGACCGTGCGGTACGCGCGCCGGGAGCCCCGCGTGTTCGCGCTGCTCGCCGTGAAGGGCGGGTTCGGGTTCGCCGGCGGGGTGATCTCGCTGCTGCCGGTGTTCGCGGCGAAGGTGTTCGACGCCGGCGACGCGGGGATCGGGATCCTGCTCGGGGCCCGCGGGCTGGGCGCGCTGGTAGGGCCGTTCCTGGGTCGGCGGTTCATCGGCGGCGACGACTCGCGGCTGTTCACGGCCATCGGCATCGCCCTGGCGACCTTCGGCGTCTTCTACCTGCTGTTCCCGTGGATGCCCGCGCTGTGGATCGCGGCGATGTTCGCGGTGGGGGCGCACCTGGGCGGCGGCGCCCAGTGGACGCTGTCCACCTACGGGCTGCAGGTCCTGGTGCCCGACCGCATCCGCGGCCGGGTGTTCGCGTTCGACTACATGCTGGTCACGGCGTCGATCGCGATCTCGAACGTCATCGCGGGTTCGGCGGCCAGCCGGTTCGACCCGCGCATCGTCATGAGCTCTCTGGCCGGCGTCGCCCTCGCCTACGCCCTGATCTGGCGGGCCCTCGCGGCCCGCGCCCTGGCCCGGACCCCGGCCGGCGCTACGGAGCCGGAGGCGCCGCAGGGGGCGGGATCGGTGGAGGCACCGCCGGAGGAGCCCCGGGAGGACCCCCGGCCGGCGGAGGCCCTGCCGCGGGCGGAGTCGTCGCCGGAGGTGCGGCGGGGGGCGGCCCGGCGGCGGCCCCGCCGGTGAAGTCCACCTGCGGCGGCCCGGCCGTGCGGATGGCCTCCTCGATCTCGAAGAACTCCTCCTGCTTGAAGTTGAACATGCTCGCGATGATGTTCGAGGGGAACGACTCGACCCGCCGGTTGAAGTCCTGGACGTTGCCGTTGTAGAAGCGCCGGCTCGCCTGCAGGCGGTCCTCGGTGTTGGTCAGCTCGGCCTGCAGCGCCAGGAAGTTCTCGTTGGCTTTCAGGTTCGGGTACTGCTCGACGACGGCGAACAGCTGTCGCAGAGCGGCGACGAACGGGCCCTCCGCCGCGGCCTGGGCGGCCGGCGACTGGCCGGTGGTGGCCACGGCGGCGTTTCGGGCCTGGATGACCGCCTCGAGGGTCTCGCGCTCGTGCGCGGCGTAGCCGCGGACGGTCTCGACCAGGTTGGGGATCAGGTCGTACCGGCGGCGAAGCTCGGTGTCGATGTTCGCGAAGGCGTTCCTGATCAGGTTCCGCTGTGCGACGAACCGGTTGTAGGAGACGATGCCCGCGATCAGGAGCAGGCCCACCACCCCGAGGACGATCCACAACACGGTCACGGCGTCATTCCCTCCTTCGTCTGCGAGGCGTTACCGTACTCGTTCCACACCAGCCGCGGAATCTGGTCATGGAATCCCTTCGCGGTCCCCAGGAGCGGGATCAGCTCCGTCGGCTTCAGGCGCTTGCTGAAGATGAGCAGCCACGGGCCGCACACCTCGTAGCCGAACCCCTCAGTGGCCATCAGGAAGTGCATCATGCGGGCGTCCACGAGCTTGAAGGCGAACTCGCGGTCGTCGGCCTTCACGTTCCAGGCACGGTTGAACGCCTCCGACTCGAAGTCGATGTCCCGCAGGCCGACGTGGTCGGCCAGGCGGGTGAAGAACCCCTCGCGCTGGAGGCTGACCGGGGGCAGTCCCAGCGCGACGTCCACGACGACCACCGAGAAGTGGTGATAGCTCTTGCTCTTGTGGCCCTTCGAGTCCGTCGATTCCGTGTAGTACCAGTAGTCGGCCGCCTTGACGGGGCACTCCTGCCACGCGCCGGTCAGCACGTTCTCGATCCCCCGCCCCTCGCCCCGCTGGAACAGACCGAACGCGTAGTTGAGCAGGCCGTGGGGGTCCGACTGCGAGTACGTCATGCCGTATTGGGTTGCGAACGCCTGAAGCGCCAGCCGGCGCTTCTTCTTCGCCTGATAGGCGAAGTAGGCCACGACGATCATCAGCGCCGCGAAGAGGACGAAGATCAGGAACGGCTCCATCGGCCCCAAGTATGCGGAATCCGCCGGCGTTTGGGAGCGCTAGGAGGCCGGCTCGGGATGCAGGCGAACCAGCTCGAGCGTGTCCAGGCGATAGCCGCGCTTCGGTACGCCGATGAGCAGCCGGCCGGCGGCGCCGAGCGCCTTGCGGATGCGCGCCATGTGGATGTCCACCGCTCGCGAGCCCCTTCGGAGCCGCCCACCCACGGAGAGCCCGTAGAGCTCGTCGCGCGACACGATGGCCCCGTCGGCCTCCACCAGACGGGTCAGCATCAGGAGCTCGCTGGGCGACATGGCCACGCGGTCCCCGTGCAGCCGGGCCTCGCACCGCACGGTCGGCGACACCCAGAGCGGTCCGCAGACCACCCAGTCGCCAGCGGGCGCCTCGATCAGCCCGTCCAATCGCCTCCCCCGAACGTGATCCACCCGAGTGTGGCGGAGGGAGATTTCAGGCCGATGTCGCCCAGGTAAACAGCAGGTTGCAGCTTCGTTTCGGCCCAGACCCGCGGAGGTCCGAGCTACGCGGCCGCCTCGAGGGCCCGGGACTTGATCGTCAGCTCGTTCAGGGCCATCGGGGGCCTCCCAACAGGTCCTGGACCTCGCGGCGAAGCACGAGCGCGCCGCCGCGCCCGCGCGAGCGTTCGCGGCGCAGGGCGGCGACCTCTCGGCGCATCCGCTCCAGCTGTTCGCGGGTGCGCAGGAGCTCCTCCTGGAGGTCCATCACCATGCGCGCGCCGGCGAGGTTCACGCCCTCCTCCTGGGTGAGCCGCTGGATCGCGCGGAGCCGTTCGATGTCGCGCTCGGAGTACCGGCGGGTGTTGCCGGTCGTCCGCGCCGGCGACAGCAGGCCCTTGCGCTCGTAGATGCGCAGCGTCTGCGGGTGGACGCCCGTCAGCTCCGCCGCGACGCTGATGATGTAGACGGCCCGATCGCCTCGTCCGGCCCGGTTGCGCGGTTCGGTTCCCATGGGTTCCTCCTCAGTCGACGCCCAGCCCGGCGCGCGGGTCGTCGCGATGCAGCTCGTTGAACTGCTCGAGCAGCTCCTTCTCCTTCTTCGAGAGCCTCGACGGGACCGCGACGGCGACCGTCACCAGGAGGTCGCCGGTCCCGCCGCCCGACTTCGGCGCGCCCTTGCCGCGGACGCGGAACGTCTTGCCGTTCGCCGTCCCGGCCGGGACCTTCAGGGTGACCGGCCCGTTCAGCGTGGGGACCTGGACGTGGGCGCCCAGGGCCGCCTCGGGGAACGAGATCGGCAGGGACAGCAGCAGGTCGCTGCCCTTGCGGCCGAAGACCTTGTGCGGCTCCACCCGGACCCGCACGTACAGGTCGCCCGCGCCGCCGGCTCCGCGGCCGGCCTCGCCGCGGCCCGCCACCTTGATGCGCGCGCCGTCCCTGATCCCCGAGGGGATCTTCACGGTCACCGTCCGGGTCCGGCTCTTCACGCCGGAGCCCCGGCAGGACTCGCAGGGCGTCTCGATCAGCCGCCCCGCTCCCCGGCACCGCGGGCAGGTCCGGCTCATCGAGAAGAACCCCTGGTTCTCCGCGACCGCCCCGGTGCCGGCGCAGTCCGGACAGGTGGTCACCGACGTGCCCGGCTTCGCGCCGCTGCCGTTGCACACGTCGCAGCGCGCCGGCCCGGAGACTCTCAGTGGGACCTCGGTGCCCCGCATGGCCTCGTCGAACGAGACGCGGACCTCGGCCTCCAGGTCGGACCCCCGGCTCGCCGCGGCCCGCCGGCCGGCCCCTCGAGCTCCGCCGCCGCCGAAGATCGAGCCGAACAGGTCCCCCAGGTCGCCGTCGAACTCCACGTCCTCGACCCGGACGCCGCCGGGGAAGCCGCCCCCCGGAAACCCGCCCCCGAAGCCGCCCGCGCCGCCGCCGAAGCCCGCGCCCGAGGCGACCATCTCCCGCACCCGGTCGTACTCGGCCCGCTTCTTCTCGTCGCCGAGGACGTCGTAGGCCTGGGAGAGCTCCTTGAAGCGCTCCTCGGCGGCCGCGTCGCCCGGGTTCGCATCGGGGTGCAGCTTCTGGGCGAGCTTGCGATAGGACTTCTTGACGTCGGCCTGGGACGCGTTCTTCGCGACCCCGAGGACCGCGTAGTAGTCCTTCTCGAACCAGTCGCGGCTGACGTTGCCGTTCACGGCGCGGGCTGCCGCGTCCCGACGCGCACGCCCGCCGGCCGGATGACCCGGCCCTTCAGCCGGTATCCGGTCCGGAGCACGTCCTCGACGTAGTGCTCGCCCTCGTCGTCGCTCGAGCCCATGAGAGCTTCGTGGAGCTCGGGGTCGAACGGCCTGCCGACGGCGTCGAGCGGCTCCACGCCTTCCGCACGGAGCGCGTCGAGGAGCTTCGCGTGCACCAGCTCTACGCCTCGGGTGAACGGCGCGAGCTCGGGACGGGAACCGGCCGAGGCCAGCGCGAGCTCGAACTCGTCCACGACCTCGAGCAGGCGGCGAACGAGCCCCTCGGACCCGAACTCCAGGGCCCGCGTCTGCTCCTTCATCGTCCGCTTCCGGAAGTTCTCGAACTCGGCCTGCAGCCGCTGCAGGTGGTCGAGGTACTCGGCCGCCCGCGCCCGCGCCTCGGCGAGCTCGTCGACCTCGACGGCATCCTCGACCGGCTCGGTCGCGTCCGGCTCCTCGGCCGTCGGCGACTTCCGCTCCGTCATGCGCCGCCCTCGTCGACGATCTCGCCCTCGACGACCTCGTCCTCGGGCTGGTCGTTCTCGGGCTGGGCCGTGGCCTCGCCCTCCGGACCGGCCGCGGCCGACTGCTCCTGCTGCTGCGCCTGGTAGAGCGCCGGGCCGACGGCCTGGAAGGCGGTCATCAGGGCGTCGGTCTTGGCCTTGATGGCCTCGACGTCGTCGTCCTTCAGGGCCTCCTTCAGCTCGTCGTTGGCGGTGGTGACCGCCGCGCGGTCGGCCTCCGGCACCTTGTCGCCGTACTCCGACAGCGCCTTGTCCACCTGGTAGGTCAGGTTGTCCGCGGCGTTGCGGGCCTCGGCCGCCTCGCGGCGACGGTGGTCCTCCGCGGCGAACGCCTCGGCGTCCTTGACCATGCGGTCGATGTCCTCCTTGGGGAGGGCCGTTCCGCCGGTGATGGTCATGGCCTGCTCCTTGCCGGTGGCCTTGTCCTTGGCCGAGACGGACAGGATGCCGTTCGCGTCGATGTCGAAGGTGACCTCGATCTGGGGCATCCCCCTCGGCGCGGGCGGGATCCCCACCAGGTCGAACCGCCCCAGGCTGCGAAGCCCAGGGTTGTGGACCGTCTCGCCCTCGCCCTGCAGGACGTTCACCTCGACCTGGGTCTGGTTGTCCGCGGCCGTCGAGAAGATCTCCGACTTCTTGGTCGGGATCGTGGTGTTGCGCTCCAGGAGCTTGGTGAAGATCTCCCCCCGGGTCTCGATGCCCAGGGACAGCGGGGTCACGTCCAGGAGCAGGACGTCCTTGACCTCGCCCTTCAGCACGCCCGCCTGCAGGGCGGCGCCCACCGCGACGACCTCGTCGGGGTTCACGCCCTTGTGGGGGTCCTTGCCACCGGTGAGCTTGCGGACGAGCTCCTGGATCATCGGCATCCGGGTGGAGCCGCCGACGAGCACGATGTGGTCGATGCCCGCCACGTCCTTGCCCCAGTCCTTCACCGCCTGCTGGAACGGGCCGGCGACCCGCTCGAGGAGGTCCTCGGTCATCCGCTCGAAGTCCGCGCGGGTGAGCTTCTCCTCGAAGTGCAGCGGCCCCTCGGGAGTGGCCGAGAGGAAGGGCAGGTTGATGTGGGTCTCCTGGACCTGCGACAGCTCGATCTTGGCCTTCTCCGCGGCCTCCTTGAGGCGCTGCCGCGCCATGCGGTCCTTCGACAGGTCCACGCCGTGGGCGTTCTTGAACTGGGTGACCATCCAGTCGATGACCCGCTCGTCCCAGTCGTCACCGCCGAGGTGGGTGTCGCCGCTCGTGGCCTTGACCTCGAACACCCCGTCGCCGATCTCGAGCAGGGACACGTCGAACGTGCCGCCCCCGAGGTCGAAGACCAGGATCGTCTGGTCGGACTGCTTGTCCAGGCCGTAGGCGAGCGACGCCGAGGTGGGCTCGTTGATGATCCGCAGGACCTCGAGCCCGGCGATCTGCCCGGCCTCCTTGGTGGCCTGGCGCTGCGAGTCGTCGAAGTAGGCGGGGACGGTGACCACGGCCTGGGTGACGGTGTCGCCCAGATACGCCTCGGCGTCTCGCTTCAGCTTCTGGAGGATCTGCGCGGAGATCTCCTGGGGGGTCCAGTTCTTGCCGTCGATCTCGACGGTCCAGGACGTGCCCATCTCGCGCTTGACGGACCGGATCGTGCGATCCGGGTTGGTGATCGCCTGGCGCTTGGCCACCTCGCCGACCAGGATCTCCCCGGCCTTCGAGAAGCCCACCACGGACGGGGTCGTCCGCGCGCCCTCGGCGTTGGGGACGACGACGGCCTCTCCGCCCTCCAGGACGGCGACCACCGAGTTCGTGGTCCCCAGGTCGATGCCTACCGCTCTCGACATTGCATTCCTCCTCAGGGGATGTAGGTGCGATCGCAGGATAAAGCTTGAGTGCGATATGTACAACTCTGTGCTCGGCCGGGCTATTCCCGGGCGCCGGGCGCCCGTGCGATGATCTCCGCATGCGGACGCGATGGGCTCCCCTCGTGCTCGGGCTCGCCTTGCTGGCGGGGTGCACCTCCGAGCCGGATGGGTTCGGACCTCCCCCGAGCACGGCGACCCGGGGTGGCGAGACCTCGCCGCCGGTGACCACGACCTCGGGCTCGGTCCGCGACGTCGCGGTGAGCGCCCCCGGCTATCGCTACGAGCCGGCCAGCGTCGTGGTGGCCCCCGGCGAATCGATCGTCGTGGTCTTCCACAACCCCGACTCCCGCGTCCACACCCTGACGATCAACGAGCTGTCCCTGCAGATGACGGCGAATCCGGGTGAGACCGTGCGCCTGCCCCTCCAGGCGCCCCCCCAGGAGGGCACCTTCGTCATGTTTTGCTCGATCTCGGGCCATCTGGAGCGCGGGCATCGGGGCCGGTTCGAGGTCTCCTGAAGCCGTTTCCCATCCAGGAAACGCCCGATCCGGACGATTTGTAAATCCCCCGGACGAACTACGGAATTCGTGGCAGGAATCCAGTGGCGAAAGGAGTAACCCCTCCTCCATTCGGCCTGGCATCTCGATGGGAGGGAGCCACCCCTGTGACCCGCACCCTCACAGCAGTCATCGTCGCCGTCGTCGTCGCGATCAGTGGACCGGCCGGCGCGCCGGCCGAAGCACCGAGCACGCTCGGCGCGGAATCCATCTTCTCGAACGGTGAGATCCACGCCGCCTACCCGAGCGGGGTCGCGAACGACATCCCCGCCCGGTACCGCAACCCCGTGTGCACCAACGCCAAGCAGTTCCGGTCCGTGGCCGTCTACGCCCGTCCGTACGACAAGGCCGACCGCTACTGGAGCACCGTGGGACAGATCCGCAGCGCCGTGACCCGCGCGAACGCCTTCGTCCACGACGAGGCGGCTCGCGCCGGGGCCTCGCGGCTGGACCTGAAGTTCGAGTGCAACCGGCAGGGCCAGATCACCGTCCTGAACGTGGTGACCCGCACGCCCGCCGGCGGGGATGACTTCGCGCACATCGAGTACGACCTGATCCAGGCGGGCCTGCGCGACCCGCTCGTCAAGTACTGGGTCTGGTACGACGACTCGGTCAGCAGCGGGGCATGCGGCGAGGCCCGCCGCTCCGGCGACGCCTCCCTCGCCCTGAACAACCGCGCCAACCGGGGCCCGGACCACGCCATCGCCTACGCCACCGTGACCGCCTGCGGCAGCGTGGCCAGCACCCTGCTCCACGAGGCCACCCACACGATGGGCGCCGTCGCCGAATCGGCCTGGGGCAACGACCGCCACGGGCACTGCGTGGACGGCCGGGACGTCATGTGCTCGAGCGGGACCATCTGCTCGTACACCCAGTACGACTGCGGCAAGGACTCCTACTTCGACCCCAGGCCGCGATCGGGCGAGTACCTCTTCAACCACTGGAACCTCGCCTTCTGCGTCAACCGGTTCATCAGCCGGACGGGGTGCACCACCGCTCCGCGGAACCTGAAAGCGAGCTTCTCCGGATACGCGATCTCCCTTCGGTGGAACGCGCCCTCGAGCACGGGTGGCGCGCCGCTGGCCCGGTACGAGATCTACCGGCGCTCGTGCGGCGACTGCCCCTTCAACAAGCTCGTCGACATCGCCGGGACCCGGACCTCGTACACGGACTTCGGGATCGAGACAGCCCTGGGCAACCGGTTCGAGTATCAGCTCCGGGCCGTCAACGTCTGGGCCGACGACGGTCCGCTCTCCGGCATCGCCGGCGCCGGCCTCTGGGGCTGATCCGTCCGCGTGAGCCGGGGCCGTTTGCGGGCCCCGGAGGGCGGCCCCTAGACTCGCGCCCGTGCTGATCCGAGCGGGGATCCTCCTGTTCCTCCTGGGCACGGCCGGTGGCCTGTTCCTGCTGCGCGGCTACACGCTCACCCGGCTGGTGCTGCTGGGACAGAAGGTCAATCGCTTCGACGACATCCCCAAGCGGCTGGAGCTCGAGGCCACCGTCACCCTCGCCCAGAAGAAGATCCTGCAGCGCGCGAAGCCCGGTGTCATGCACGCCTTCATCTTCTGGGGCTTCCTCGTCCTGGCCACCACGCTCGTCGAGGTGTTCGGGGAGATCGTGCAGCCCTCGTTCGCCATCCCCCTCGTGGGCCGCACGGCGTGGCTGGGGCTCATCCAGGACGTGTTCATGACGCTCGTGCTCATCGGGATCCTGATGGCGTTCTACATCCGCAAGGTCGAGCGCCCCGACCGCTTCAAGGGCAGCCACCTGGAAGAGGCCGACTTCATCCTGATCATGATCATGGGCGTGGTCCTGACCCTCGCCTTCCTGAACGCGACGAAGATCGCGCTCGGGGTCAACGAGTCCCCCGCTGCGTGGACCCCGGTCTCACGGGGGCTGGCCAACCTGTTCGAGCCGATGGCCGAGGGAACCGTGGAAGTCTTCCGCAACGTGTTCCTGTGGGCCCACGCCGTCGTGATCGTCAGCTTCCTGATCTACATCCCGTACTCGAAGCACCTGCACATCATCACGTCGACCCTCAACGTGTTCTTCACGAACACGAAGGCCCGGGGCAAGCTCCGCACGATGAAGATCGACCTGGAGTCGATGGACGAGGACATGAGCCTCGGGGCCTCGGACATCACCCAGCTCACCTGGAAGCAGATCCTGGACACCTACACCTGCACCGAGTGCGGGCGGTGTCAGAACGTCTGCCCCGCGTGGAACACCGGGAAGCCGCTCTCGCCGAAGCTGCTGATCATGAACCTGCGCGACCAGATCTTCGACGAGGGCCAGAAGATCCTGGACGCCCGCGACGACGGCCGCGAGGTCGAGCTGATCGCGCTGAACCCGAACGTCGTCGAGGACGAGGTCGTGTGGGACTGCACCACCTGCGGCGCGTGCATGCAGGAGTGCCCGGTGAACATCGAGCACATCGACCACATCGTCGACATGCGGCGGAACCTGGTGATGGCCGAGTCACGGTTCCCCGCGGAGGCCGGGACCCTGCTGCGCAACCTCGAGAACGCGAGCAACCCGTGGGCGCTGGCCCAGTCGACCCGCGCCGATTGGGCGAAGGACCTCGGCGTGCGGGTCCTCGAACCCGGCGATGCCGCTCCGGAGTACCTCTACTGGGTGGGCTGCGCCGGCTCGTTCGACGATCGCGCGAAGAAGATCTCCGTCGCCATGGTGAAGGTCCTGCAGAAGGCCGCGGTCCCGTTCGCCATCCTCGGCCCGCGCGAGCTGTGCAACGGCGACCCGGCCCGGCGAATCGGCAACGAGTACCTGTTCCAGATGCTCGCGGAGCAGAACATCGAGACGCTCGGCGACGCCAAGGTCCGCAAGATCATCGTGAACTGCCCACACTGCTTCAACACCCTGGCCAACGAGTACCCGGACCTCGGCGGCACCTACGAGGTCGTCCACCACAGCCAGCTGCTGGCCCGCCTGATGGCGGAGGGGCGCCTGGCCGGCGGAGGCGAGTACGAGGCCCTTCTCACCTATCACGACCCCTGCTACCTGGGCCGGCACAACGATGTGTACGACGCGCCGCGGCGGGTGCTCGAACTGATCCCGGGCGTGCGCACCGTGGAGATGACCCGCCACCGCGAGCGGGGGTTCTGCTGCGGAGCGGGCGGCTCGCGCATGTGGATGGAGGAGCGCATCGGCAAGCGCGTGAACATGGAGCGCACCGACGAGGCCGTGGCCACGGGTGCCGACACCATCGGTGTGGCGTGCCCCTACTGCCTGATCATGCTCGACGACGGCGTGAAGCAAAAAGGTTCTTCGACCCGGGTTTTGGACATCGTTCAGGTGGTTTCCGAGTCCCTCAGCTCCAACGGCGGCCGGGCCACCGGAGCAAGCGACGAGGCCCCGGAAGCCGCTCTCACCAGCGGTTCCTGAGCGTCCGACCTGGGACGGGTTCCTTCTTCCCTAACCATGCCGTTCGGGCCATCGATTGACTATTCCCATGTCGGACAAGCGCGCACAAATCCTTCCGAGGTGGTTGACCCAACTCCCCTCGGGGCTGGTTTCTGGGTAGGATGACGCGGGCATAGATCGGATCGGCATGCAGGACCGGTTCGCGGCTTCGAGCCCGTCGACGCGCCCCAGCGACGACGCGTTCCTGCCTGAGAGAAGACGACAGAGCGCCCTAGGAAGCAGGAGGTGCGTATGAAGCACGGACGCACGATGGTCACCATCATCGCGGCCGGCCTGATGCTGGCCTTGCTCGTGTGGCAGGGAGCCGCGAGTGCCGCCGGCGGCGTCGGTGGCATCGGCATCGGAAGCGGCACCGGCGGCAGCTCGAGCGGCGAGGCCTACACGCCGAGCGTGCAGCAGCCCGGCGGCGCCGCACCCGCCGAGCCGCCCGACGACCCGACGGATGACTCGGACCTCGAGGGTCACGAGACGGAGAACCCCACCAAGCCCGACCACGCCGGCGGCTCGCTCGCCGATCTGGATCTGGCCGGTGAGGGCCTGGTCGTCGTGGGACAGAACAACGCCGAGATCGGCGACGACGGCACCGCCTCGGGCGACGTGGTCGTGCTCGCCCTGCTGGGCTCGGAGATCATCGGAGCCCACTCGGAGTGCCCGGCCGTCGACTGTGAGGGCGGAACGGCCTCCGGCGGGGTCGCACCCGGCGTGCTGTGTGAGGAGTCCGGGGGCGCGATCTGCGTGGGCCTGCTCTTCGCCGAGACCACCTCGGCCGTCGGCAACGACGAGTCCTCGGCCACCGCGGACCAGGCCATCGCCTTCGCGTGCGTGGGCGGGACCCAGGAAGCCCCGACCGAGAACTGCGCGGGGCTGGTGGGGGCCGGAGTGAGCGAGAACCACTCCTCCATCACCCAGGACAACACCAACGGCAACACCGAGGCGGACCAGGCCTCCGACCTGGCCGACGTCTGCGTGGGCCCGACCGGTGAGGATCCCCTGTTGGGGACCTGCTCGGGGCTCGGCGCCTCGGCGCTGCACTCCGAGTCCCACTCCGAGGCCAACTCCGAGACCGGAGACGGCACGACCGAGCGCAGCTCCTACCTGCTGGCTCTGGAGCTGGCCGGCTCCCCGGTGATCACGATCACCGATCCGACCGAGATCGCGCTTCCCCCGGGATGCCCGGCGGGCGCCGCGTTGCTGTGCGTCTACCTGAACCAGGGTGAGTCCTTCGTCTACACCGGCGGAGGCGCCTCGCGTCAGGAGGCCCTGCACATCGCGGTGCTGGCCGGAGTCGTCGGCGGGGCCGACCTGGTCGGCGGCCACCTGGCCGACGCGGAGACCCTCGCGGAGAACACCGGGCCGGCGTGTCCGCCCGGAGCGACCCGCGCGGACTGCGCGCCGCAGTGCCCGCCCGGACAGGTGCTCGGGACCGACGGCACGTGCCAGCCGATCCCGAAGCCTCCGGGAGGCCTTCCGGTGACCGGTCTGGACACGGTGATCCCGTTGGCCATCGCGCTGAACCTGATGCTCATGGGCGCGTGGCTGGTCGCATGGGACCGCAAGAGGGAGATGGCGATCGCCTAACGCGATCCGTCAAGGCAGTCGAGGGGCGGGCTCCGGCCCGCCCCTCGTTTTTTTCGGGAGAATGAGCCCGTGAGCCTTCGAGGCGACGAATGGATCGTCGGGCCGGGTGACCACATCCGCCCGCCGCGTCAACGCGAACCGCAGAGTCCACCCAGCCACCGGCCACAACGGCGGCGGACCCGCCGCGACCGGGGGCCGGTCTGGACCAGCCTGCGGGCGGTGGTCGCGGTGGCGGTCACGGTCGGCGCGGGGATCGGCGTCTACAAGGTCGCCGAGATGGCCACGCCCGACGAGATCGAGACGGCGCACTTCACCAACGCCCGCGCCGGGTACTCCTTCGACTACCCGACGGGCTGGGAGCTGGTCGAGGACGACACGCGCACGACGATCAAGCATCCGGACCGCTTGGTCGTGGTGTCGTTCGGGGTGGGACCCGAGGGAACCCTCGCCGACGCCTCCGAGGTCCTGGTCGGCCAGATCGAGGAGAACAACGAGAGCGTGGAGACGGGCAGCCCCGACACCCAGACCATCGCCGACCACGAGGCCCTGGTCGTAAACGGGACGGGGACCAACCAGCAGGGTGCCGGCATCCGGTTCCTCGCGGTGACCGTCCACGTCGGCGAGAGCACCAACTACTCGATCGTGCTGTTCGCCGCCAGGGACGGCGACCCCGACGAGATCGTGGGGCCCACGCAGCTGGTCCTGGAGAGCTTCAAGCTGAAGGAGGGCTGAGCCCCCCGGCCTCCGCTGAGCTCAGCCCTGGCCCTTGGGCCGGAACTCCTCGAAGAACTTGCTCGGGGTGGGACCGCGCTGACCCTGGTACTTGCTCCCCGCGGCCGAAGACCCGTACGGCGCCTCAGCCGCGGTGCTCAGTCGGAAGAACGAGATCTGCCCGATCTTCATGCCCGGGTAGATCGTGATCGGCAGGTTGGCCACGTTCGACAGCTCCAGGGTCAGGTAGCCGTCCCACCCGGGATCGACGTAGCCGGCGGTCGAGTGGATGAGCAGGCCCAGACGCCCGAGGGAGGACTTCCCCTCGAGGCGGGCCACCAAGGTCGTCGGGGAGGCGGACGCGCTCCAGCGTGGAGCCCAGCACGAACTCGCCGGGGTGCAGGATGAACGCCTCATCCTCGCCGGTGATCTCGACCAGCTCGGTGAGCTCGCCCATCTCCTTGCGTACGTCGATGTAGGGGTAGCGCGCGTTGTGGAAGGTGCGAAACGTCGTGTCGACGTGCAGGTCTACGGAGGAGGGCTGGATGCAGCCGGATCGAACGGGTCGATCTCGATCCGGCCGGCGTCGAGCTCTTCGCGGATGGAGCGATCGGACAGGATCATGCGCGGTCGCCGATGGTCATTGGCGGCGAAGGGTACTCCAAGGGGCCGGGCGTTTGGAGCGGGTGAGGGGAATCGAACCCCCGTCTCAAGCTTGGGAAGCTTACGTTCTGCCATTGAACCACACCCGCGAGTGGCCTCATTCTATCGCGCCCCGGCGGGGGTCTCCGAGCCCAGGATCGACGGCGCGGTGGGGCAGACCTCGGCCAGGACGCAGCCCTCGCAGCGAGGCCGGCCGGCCCGGCAGACGTCCCGGCCCAGCCGGATGAGGCCGACGTGCATCGCCAGCCGGTCCCCCGGCCGGACCACCGCCTCGATGGCGGCGTGAGCCGGGCCGGCCGGGAGGCCCGGCGGGATCAGGCCGAGTCGCAGCGCGGCCCGATGCACGTGGGTGTCGACCGGCAGGGCCGGCCGGCCCAGCGAGAAGGCCAGGACGCACGCGATGGTCTTCGGCCCCACGCCCGGGAGGCTCGCCAGGTACGCGGACACGTCGGCGTCCGAGGCCTCGTGCATCCAGGCGAGGTCGAAGCCGCCCTCACGCTCGCGGATCTCGCGCAGGATCGCCCGGATGCGCGGGGCCTTCGTGTTGGCCAGCCCCCCGACCCGGATCGCCGCGATCAGGTCACGCTCACGCGCACGGGCGACGTCCTCCCAGCGGGGGTAGCGCGCGCGCATGGACGCCCAGGCCCGGTCCCGGTTGGTGTCGTTCGTGTTCTGGGACAGGACCGTGAGGATCAGCTCGTCGAGCGGCTCCCGGACCGGCGGCGGGTCGAGCGGGCCGTAGCGCCGGCGAAGCCGCCGGAGGATGTCTCGGACCCACGCGCGGTCGGGAGGCGGGGCGCTCACCCCGAGACGCGAGCGAAGTTCCGGAACTGGGTGAGGTGCGGGAGGAAGGTGAGCTGGACCTCGCCGGTGGGCCCGTTGCGGTGCTTGGCGATGATCAGCCGGGCCGTCCCCTTCGTCTGTGGGTCCTCGGAGTCCTCGCGGTGGATGAAGATCACCACGTCGCTGTCCTGCTCGATGGCGCCCGGACTCCCGCAGGTCCGAGAGCTGGGGCCGCTTGTCCTGGCGGCGCTCCGGGTCGCGGTTGAGCTGGGAGACGGCGATGACCGGGATCTCGAGCTCCTTGGCCAGCAGCTTCAGCGAGCGGCTGATCTCGGCGATCTCCGTCTGGCGGTTCTCGCTGACGGGTGTGGCTGGACATCAGCTGGAGGTAGTCGACGATGATCAGCCCGAGGTTGTCCTTGCCCTTCAGGCGCCGGGCCTTGGCGCGGATGTCGACGATGTTCACGTTGCCGGCGTCGATCACGTGCAGCGGCGCCTCGTGCAGCGCCTCGGCGCCCTCCACGATGTGGTGCCAGTCCTCCGGGCCCACCCGGGCCGAACGGATCTTGTCCCACGGCACGCGGGCCTCGGCGCACAGCAGGCGCATGCCGATCTCCCAGCGCGACATCTCCAGGGAGAACATCGCGACCGGGACCCCGGCGTCCACGGCCACGTTCCGCGCCAGGTTCGTCACCAGCGAGGACTTGCCGACGCCGGGACGGGCGGCGACCACGATCAGGTTGCCGGGCTGCAGGCCCGAGGTCATCTGATCCAGGTCGGCGAAGCCGGTGGCGACGCCGGCGAACGCGCTCTCGCGCTCGTGGAGCTTCTCGAGGGTCTCGATGCTGTCGTGGATCAGGGTGGAGAGGGGGACGACCTCCTCCTGGTCGCGGTGGCGGGACACGGCGTAGACCAGACCCTCCGCCTCGTCGGCGGCCTGCTTGGGGTCCTCGGGGATCGAGTAGGCCTTGGTGATGATCTTCGAGCCGGCGTCGATCAGCCGGCGCAGGAGGGCGTGCTCCGCGACGATCTTCGCGTAGAAGCCCGCGCTGGCCGTGGTGGGCACGGACTCGACGAGGTTGTGGATGTACAGGTGGCCGCCGACGTCGCCGAGCTGGTCCCGCCGCTTGAGCTCCTCGACCACCGTGATCGCGTCGACCGGTTCGCCGCGCCCATAGAGGTCCAGGCAGGCGCGGTAGATCTTCTCGTTGGCCGAGCGGTAGAAGTCCTCGGGGCGCAGGACCTCGGTGACGCTGCCGATCGCCTCGGCCGACAGCAGCATCGAGCCGAGGACGGACTCCTCGGCCTCGAGGTTGTGCGGAGGGATCCGTTCGGGCCGGGCGGGCTGAAGGTGCTCTGCGGGGCGCGCCATCAGACCTCCTCCTGTTCCCTTGGCTCGGGCGGACTCCCCGAACGCGAGACGCTAGTTCCGAGCGCCTGTGCGTTACAACGCAGATAACCCGGTCGTCGCGGGGGGACAACGGGTGGAACGGAAGGGGAAAACCCCCGGAACCCGTCCCCCGCATGGGCCGGCGGCGTGGGGATAACCCGCCCGCCCTTGTCACACTTTCTGGGCCCGATCATGCATCCAGCGTAGAGACCGCCTCTGACACGCCGTGCCGGGGTCAGCCCGGCAGCTCACCGCGGTCGAACGCGTCGCGCACCGCCGAGCGCCGAAGCTTGCCGCTCGTGGTCTTGGGGATGGTGTCGGGGTCCACGAGGACGACCCGCTTCGGGGTCAGACCCACCTGATCGGCGACCGCCCGCCGAACCAGCACGGGCAGCTCCGAGGGATCCGCGCCGGCCCGGGGCTCGACGACCACGATGACCTGGCCCTCGGCCTCGGAGGGCGAGAACGCCACGACGCGCCCGGCCCGAACACCCGGAACGGTCGCTGCAGCCCACTCCAGGTCCTCCGGCGCGTAGTTCCGGCCGAACACGATGATCAGGTCCTTGGACCGGCCGGTGATCACGAGCTCGCCCTCATCGAGGAAGCCGAGGTCGCCGGTCCGCAGCCATCCATGGTCGAAGGGTCCTCGGCCTCCCCCGGCCCCACGTAGCGGTCCATGAGGCTCTCCGCCGTGACCAGGACCTCCCCCACCCGGCCTTCCTCGAACGGATCGCGGGGATCGCCGATGCGGACCTCGATGCGCGGCATGGCGGCGCCGGCGGAGACCAGCCGCTTCGGGGTGCCGGCCCCCGGAGAGACCGCGGTCCCGGCCGCGAGGGCTTCGCCGTCCACGTCGAGGATGCGAGGCGGCCCGACGCGCATCGTCACGGGGGCGACCGCCTCGGCCAGCCCGTAGCAGACCGTCATGGCCTCGCGGCGGTAGCCCGACGCCGCGCCCCATCGCTCGGTCCGATCGATGACGTTCGGATCGACCATCTCCGCAGCGATGATCGTCTGCTCCACCGCCGAGAGGTCCGGATGCTCGCCGGATCCTTCGAGCCCTTTGATGGCGACGGCCAGGGCCGACGGCGGCGCCCCGAGCGCCGTCGCCCCGACCCGCGCCGCCCCCTTGAGCCACGAGGGGGGGTCCTTCGCGAATGCCTCCGTGGTCATCAGGTGCACCGGCAGGCCCTCGACCACGCCTCGAAGGGGGAACATGAACAGGCCCATGTCGTGAAACAGCGGCTGCCAGCTGAACAGCCGCGCCCCCGGCCCGAGCGGCTGGGCCTCGCGGACCGAATGCATGGCCGTCAGGATCGCGCCGTGGCTGAGGAGCGCTCCCTTCGGGGCCGAGGTACTCCCGGAGGTGAACTGGAGCACCGCCGGGTCGCCGGGTCGGGCCACGTGACCAGGGGCCGGGCCCGGCGTGGTGAGGTTCCAGTCGACGACCTGGAACGCATCCGTCACCAGGCGGGCGAACGTTGGGTCGACGAGCACCGCGGAGCACTCCGCCGCGCTCAGCAGCGCCCGTACCTGTCCGCGGACGGCCTCCAGGTTCCGCACTCGCACGGGATACGCCACCGGGACGGCCACGGCGCCGAGCTCCCATACCGCGCAGGCGGACACCACCCATCGGGCATCGTTCGGTCCGAGAATCCCCACCCGGTCTCCCGGCCCGACGCCTCGCTCGCCGAGGACGGCGGCGAGCCCGAGGGCTTCCTCGAGCAGGCCGGCGGCGTCGAGGCTCACGACCTCCGCGCCGTGTTCCACCTGGAGCTCGAACGCCGGTCCGGCGCTCCGCAACGCGGCCGGCAGCGTACGGGCGCTCAGGGGATCTCGCCCCGGTCGAACGCCTCGCGGAGGGCGCTCCGCCGAAGCTTGCCGCTGGTGGTCTTCTCGATCGTGTCCGGGGAGAGCACGAGCACCCGGCTGGGGGTGAGCCCAACCTCGTTGGCCACGGCCCGGCGGACCAGCACGGGAAGCTCCTTGGGATCCGCCCCCGCCCGGGGCTCGACGGCCACGATGACCTCGCCCTCGGCGTCGGAGGGCGAGAACGCCACCACCCGCCCGGCGCGGACGCCCGGTACGGATCCGGCGGCCCACTCGAGGTCCTCCGGCGCGTAGTTCCGGCCGAACACGATGATGACGTCCTTCGACCGGCCCGTGATGTACACCTCGCCGTCGTGGATGAACCCCACGTCCCCTGTACGAAGCCACCCGTCCACGAACGGGTCCTCCACCGAGGGGCCGACGTACCGGTCCATGAGCCCCCCGCCTCGGATGAAGACCTCGCCGACACGATCCTCCTCGAACTTGGCCCGCACGTCCCCCACGCGGAGCTCGACCCCCGGCAGCGGCGGCCCGTTCGAGACCACGCGCTTCGACGAGCGACCCGTCCCCGGTCGGGCATCGCCCCTCAGGAGGGCTTCCCGGTCGAGGGCGAGGACGCGCACCCCCTGGTCGTCGCGGGTGATCGACATGGCGATGGTCGCCTCGGCCATCCCGTACGCGGCCTGCAAGGCCTCCCGGCGAAGGCCCACCGTCTCTCCCCAGCCGGCGACCATCTCGACGGTCGAGGGGTCGATCACCTCGGCGCCGAAGGCCGCCCGCCGCACCGTGGACAGGTCCACGCCGTCCGGCACTCGCCGGGCGGCGGCGATCGCTGCCGCCCACGCGGACGGGGGGGACGCGATCACGGTGCTTCCCAGCTCGCCGGCCAGGCGGAACCAGGACGCGGGGTCCTTGGCGAACGCCTCCGTCGTCATGAGGTCGATGCCGAAGCCCTCGAACACCGCCCGCAGTGGGAGGCCGTAGAAGCCCATGTCGTGGAAGAACGGCTGCCAGCTCAGCATCTGCTCCCCCGGCGCGTAGTCCGTCGCGTCGCGGAGCGAGGCGAGGGCCGACAGGACCGCCTGGTGGCTCAGCAGCGCACCCTTGGGAGCCGCCGTGCTGCCCGAGGTGAACTGGATCGACGCCGGAGCCTCCGGTGACACCGTGGCGGACGGGACGGGGTCCTCGGCGGCCTCGCTCCAGTCGATCGCCGGGACCTCCCGCACCGCCGGAAGGAAGGCCGGAGCGGCCAGCACCACGCGGCAGCCCGCCGCCCCGGCGAGGGTGCCGACCTGCGAGCTGAACGTCTCGGCGTTCCGGACTCGCAGCGGATAGGGCAGCGAGACCATCACCGCACCCGCTCGCCAGATGCCGAAGGCGGACCCGAGCCAGCGCGGGTGATTGGGGCCCAGGAGTCCGACTCGGTCGCCGGGACGAACGCCGTGGCGGACCAGGCGCGCCGAGAGCTCCTCCGCCTGTGTCTGAAGCTCCGGCGCGCCCAGACGCACCGTCTCCTTGCCCTCGTGGAAGGCGGCCCAGAAGGTATCCGCGGCGGTGGGAAGCAGGTCCACCAGGGTCCGAGGCTCGGTCATCTCCCGGCTCGGCGCTTGGACTCGACGAGCGCGGTGAGGGCGTCGAGGGATTCGAAGTTCTCCTCGACGGTGTCCTCGTCGGCGATCTGGATGCCGAAGGTGTCCTCCAGGAAGGTGATCAGCTGCTCGATGGCCAGGGAGTCGAGCGAGCCGTCGGCCAGGGGGTCAGCCGTGGGGGCCTCCCCGCCGAGCACCACCTGCTCCCGGACGAACCGCCTGATTCGAGACCGGGTCTTCATCGCCCGGCGGGCGCCGGAACCGAGGTCAGGATGAACCGAGCCAGCCGGTCGGCGTAGACGACCCTGCCCCCGGGCACCCCTCCTCGCAGGGCGATGCCCGGGACGATTTCGAGACTCACGGCCGGGACCCGCCCCGCGACCACGCGCAGGGCCGGCAGAAATTCATCGGCCTCGCCGGCGATGATCCTGGCCGGGACGCGCCCCGCGACCGAGGCGAGCTCCGCCACGAGGCGGCGGTCTGGCCGCCGGACTCCCAGCCGGTTGGCGGCCATCGTCCGGATGGCAGTTCGGGCCGTGCCTCCGTGGACGGCCCACGGGTAGGGGACCACGACCGCCACTCCGCCGAGCTCCCGCTCCTGCGCGGCCACGGAGACTGCCAGCCGTCCCCCGTAGCAGGGGCCCATCAGGACCGGATCGCGCCGGCCGATCCACTGCCGGTACCACTCCAGGACCTCTCGGATGGCCGGGACCGGGTCGTCGGGATCGCCCCGCGCCGCCGAGCTGTCGCCCTGGCCCGGGTAGTCCATCCGCAGGACGGCCACCCCCTCCTCGGCGAGCATGCGCGCGATCCGAGCCTGCTTCGAGTTGCGGCCGAACCGCGCCGGCCCGGCGCCCTTGAGCAGCATGCCGGCCGCACGCGTTTCGCCCTCGGGAAGGCTGATGATGGCCCCGATCGGCCCAAAGGACGTCGACATCACGACCGGCCGGTCGCTCACGCGGCCTCTCCGCGGGGCGACCGGAGCCATGCGAGGATCGGCGGCGCCAGGTCCTCCGCCCGCGACTGGCTGTGCCGCCAGTCGCCGGCTACCACCGACCGCTCGACCGCCTCGGGCATCGCCCTAGGGGACGGCGTGGCGTAGTACACGGCGGTGACGGAACCCGGGATGTCGAGGGCCGCGACGGCCGCCGCCATGTGCTCGGCGGAGGACTCGACCGTGGCGCCGGCCTTCCGCAATGACGCCAGCGCCACCGTTGGCTCGAGCAAGGGCTGGATCAGGAGCAACGAGTCGAGGCCGTGCCGGCTCGCGGCCGGCCCAACCGCCAGGGCGCCCAGGCGGATGCCGGCCATGCGCGCCTGGCGGCCGGTGTGCTCACCCATGTGCGCCGCGGCGTCCGCGGCTGCCTCCGCGAGGCGGCCGAGGGTCAGCCGGCCGGGATCCCCGAGGCTGTCGCCCATGCCGGGCGGGTGGTAGACGAGCGCCGCGCCGCCAGCCTCGGCGATCAGAATGGCCAGCTCGTGGCCGAACTGCAGCGTCCCGACCAAGTAGTCCCCCCAGGACGGGGAAAGCACGACCGGAGCGATCTCCGCCGGATCCACCGACTCGTAGATCGAGCCGTACAGGCCGTCCCCTCCGGAGGGGAAGAACGCGACCGAGCGACGGATCCCGCCGACGACGAGAGTGGAGTCACGGGCGGACATGATTGGCCAGGATACCGAACCACGTCACCCGCCCAGGTGAGATGGTGCCCCCGCTACTCCGGGACGACCTCCACGGGGACCGTTGCGGTCACCTCGGGGTGCAGATGGACCGTGACCTCGTGGGCGCCGAGGCTGCGGATTGGCTCGTCGAGGTGCAGCCGCTTGCGGTCGATCGTGAACCCGGCCTTCTCGAGCTCCAGGGCGATCCGCTCGGAGGTGACGCTCCCGAAGATCTTCCCCTCCTCGCCGGCCTTGGCCCCGATGCGCACCGAGGTCGCCACGAGCCGCTGGGCGATGGCCTCGGCCTCGACCTTGAACTTGGCGACGCGCTGCTCGTGCCCGATCCGGAGGCGGTCGGCGTGCTTGACCGCGCCCTTGCTCGCGGGGATCGCCAGGCCTCGGGGCACCAGGTAGTTGCGCGCGTAGCCGTCGGCGACGGTCACGACGTCGCCGGGCACGCCGAGGCTCTCGACCTCCTTCTGCAGGATGATCTTCATCGGACGCTGAAGGGCAGAAGCGCCATCTCCCGCGCGTTCTTCACGGCCTGGGCCACGTCGCGCTGGTGCTGGGCGCAGTTCCCCGAGACCCGCCGGGCGCGGATCTTGCCCCGGTCCGAGACGAACTTGCGCAGCAGGTTGGTGTCCTTGAAGTCCACGTGCGTGACGTGGTCCCGACAGAACACGCAGACCTTGCGCTTCGGCTTCTTGAGCCAGGCCTTGTCTTCCTTCTCCCGGCGGCGCGTGCTTCCACCACCGCCGGTCTTCGGCTTCGGCTTACCCCTCGCCAAACTGTCCTCCCGTTATCTAGGGGGCGTCGAGCGGAGTCTCCTCCGCGGGCCCCCCGGCGCCGACCGAGACGCTGTCGCCCCAGTCCGACGCGCCGCCGCCCTTGGACTGGCGCTCGACCTTCGTCGTCGCCCACCTCAGGCTCGGCCCGACCTCGTCCGCCTCGATCTCCACCGCCGAGCGCTTGTCGCCCTCGGGGGTCTCCCACGTGCGCTGGCGGATGCGACCGACCACGACCACGCGGCTGCCCCGGGTGAGGGACTCCGCGATGTTCTCCGCCATGGACCGCCACGCGTTGCAGCGCAGGAACGACGTGTCCGCGTCCTTCCACTGCCCGGTGGCCTCGTCCTTCGTCCGCCGGCTGACCGCCACCGTGAAGTTCACGACGGCCGCGCCGTTCGGCGTGTACCGCAGCTCCGGGTCGTCGGTCAGGTTGCCGACGATCGTCACCTGGTTCTCACTCGCCATCTGCCTCACCTACCTCGTCCTGCGTTCCGCCGCCCGGCTGGGATGGCTCCTGCGGAGCGGGGGGAAGGGCCTTTGCGGCATCTCGCCGCACCACCTTGGCCCGAACCACGCCGTCGGAGAGCGCGAGCACCCGCTCGAGCTCGGACACGACGGTGGGTTCGGCGGTGAACTGCGTCACGAGGTAGTAGCCCTCGGTGCGCTTGTCGATCTCATACGCCAGCCGACGCTTGCCCCAGCGATCGACCTTGGCGATGGAGCCGCCGGCACCCGAGATGACCCCCGTGATGCGGTCCGAGACCGAGCCGACCACGGACTCGTCGGACTCCGGCTCCAGGATGAGCATGACTTCGTACTCTCTCAATGCCGCCTCCTCTGGACTGAACGGCCCCCTGGGGGAGCAGGTGCGGTTCGCCCATGCTACCAGCCGTGTGGTCGGCTCGATCGTGCGCACAGTAGCGCGTGGGTATGACACGACGCCGGGTCGAGCACCGGGATAGTCCCTCTTGGCCCTTCGATCTGGGCCTTTCGGGCCATTGGTCTCCGGCGCACCCCTGCCGATACTCCGCAAGTACCCCGTTTGCACACGAGTGAGGATCTGAGCGTTGGAAAGCGCCGTCGCGGTACTCGAGTGGGTGCAGCGCGTCGCGTTCACCGCGCTCGCGCTGGTCTCGCTCGCCCTCTACGTCCGCCACCGCAGCGCGCCCGCCGCGTGGGCCGCCGCGGCGTTCGGCAGCCTGGCGGCGATCGTGCTCGTCGCATGGATCGCCGGACCCGACAGCGACGACCTCCCCCTGTGGTTCGTCAAGATCCTGATCGCGGTCGTCCTGGCCTTCCCCTACTTCCTGTTCCGGTTCGCCGCCGCGTTCGTCCGGCCGCCGAGATGGGCCGAGGCCGCCGGCGCGGCGCTCACCGGGGCCCTCATCCTCTGGACGCTCGCCCTCCCCTCCTTCCCCGCCGAGGGCGAGCCCCAGACCGGCGCCACCCGGATCTACGTGCTGGCGATCGTCGTCCAGTGGACCGTGCTGTCCCTGTGGGTGTCGGTGCGGCTGTGGACCGCGGGCAGGTCGCAGCCCACGCTGCCGCGACGCCGCCTCCGGCTCCTCTCGGCCGCGGCGCTGGGCCTGAACGCCTCGGTCGTCGTGTCGGGCGCCGCGGGCGGAGCCGAGACTCCTACGGTCGACCTGGTCCAGCAGGTGCTGGGGATCGCGTGCGCGATCCTGTTCTATCTGGCCCTCGACCCTCCGGCGGCCCTCCGGGCCCTCTGGCGGAGGCCCGAGGAGCACTCGCTGCGGCAGGCCTCCGTCGGGGTCAGCGCGGCGACGACCAGCCACGAGGTCTCGGCCGCGCTGCTGCCGCACATCGCTCCGATCTTCGGGGGCGGCGGCGCGCTGCTCGCCCGTGCCGGAGGCGAGGTCCTCGGCGTGTACGGGATGCAGCCCGGCGAGGCCGCTCGGATCCTGGCCCGGCTGGGGTCCGACGAGGGCGCCGTGGTCGAGCCCGGCTTCATGACGCTGCCCCTTCGGACGGGCTGGCTCGCGATCAAGACGAGCCCGTACACCCCGCTGTTCGGCAACGAGGAAGCCCGCCTGCTGGAGGCGACCGGCGCCTTCGTCGACCTGGCGCTGGAGCGAACCGCCCTATTCGAGGCCGAGCGGCTGGCGCGAGTGGAGGTCGAACGGGGCAGCGCGGAGCTCGAGGCGTTCCTCCACAGCGTCTCGCACGACCTGAAGAGCCCGCTCGTGGCTTTGAGCGGCTACGTCGGCTACCTGGAGGAGGACTTCGGTTCCGTGCTGGGCGACGCCGGCCGCGAGTACCTGGCCCGCATGTCGGCGAACACCTCGTACATGGAGAGCCTGATCCACGGGCTGCTCGAGCTGTCCCGGGTCCGCCGGGTGGAGACCGACCCCGAGGAGGTGCGGCTGGCGGACCTGGTCGGCGAGCTCGCCCGCGAGATCGAGACCGCCCACGACAACGTCACGGTCGAGGTCGGAGCGTTGCCCATCCTGTGGATGAACGGGGTCCGCGCCCGGCAGCTGTTCACGAACCTGCTCGACAACGCGGTGAAGCACGGAGACCGGCCCGGCCTGCGGATCAGCGTTTCGGCCGGGCCGGCCGACGAGGGCGGTTGCGAGATCGGCGTCACGGACAACGGTCCCGGGGTCCCGGCGAGCGACCGCGAGAAGGTCTTCGGGGTGTTCGAGCGGCTGGAGGGCCCGGGCGGCGACGGGACCGGCATCGGCCTGTCCATCTGCCGAAAGATCGTGGAGCACCTCGGCGGGCGGATCTGGATCGCCGACGGCGAATCCGGGGCCGACTTCCGCATCGAGGTGCCCGCGGAATCCGTCCTCGGCTGGCCAGTGGAGGCGCGCACATGAAAGCACCCATCCGGATCCTGATCGCGGAGGACAACGAGGACCACCGGTTCCTGATCGTTCGGGCCCTGCGGAGCATGGACGGCGTCCAGCTTGAGGTGGAGGCCGTCGCGAACGGGCAGGACGCGCTGGACTTCCTGCACCAGGCCGGCGAGTACGCCGACCGGGAGCGGCCGCACCTGATCATGCTCGACCTGAAGATGCCTCGGGTGGACGGGCTCGAGGTCCTCCGGCTGCTCAAGGAGCACCCCGACCTCCGCTCGATCCCCGTGGTGGTCCTGTCGGCGTCGGAGCGGCCCGAGGACATCGACTCCTCGTACCGGCTCGGCGCGAACTCGTTCGTCACGAAGCCGACCGCGGTGGGGGCGTTCCGCGAGGGCCTCATGGGCATCCGCCGCTACTGGACCGAGCTGAGCGCGCTCCCGGAGCCCCCGAGGTGATCGTGACGCTGGGATCGCCCATCTCCGTGCTGGTGGTCGACGACAACCCCGACCACCGCAGGCTCACCGAACGCACCCTGAGCGAGAGCGGCTTTCAGGTTCGGACGGCGGACTCGGGCGAGGGCGCCCTGGACGCGCTCGAGGGGGTGGACCTGGTCCTGCTGGACCACGGCCTTCCCAGGATGAGCGGCATCGAGGTGCTCGCGCGGATCCGCGAGCGGGGAGGCCCGCCCGTGATCGTCGTGACGGGGCGGGGCTCGGAGGAGGTCGCCGTGGAGGCCCTGCGCGGCGGCGCGATCGACTACGTGGCCAAGAGCGCCGGCTACCTGGCCACCCTCCCGGCCGCGGTCGGGAAGGCCTGGCGGCACTACGACCTCACCCGTCGCGCGGCCGAGCTCGAACGGCTGGCCCTGCTGGTGACCTCGGCGCGGGACCGGAGCGAGATCCTTCCCGAGATCGCCCGTGGGGCGCGGAGCCTGCTGCGGGCGGATGCGTGCTGGGTCCTGGTCTCCGGCCCCGACGGGCTCACGCTCGAGGGGCTGGACGGAGGTGGGACGCTCGCCCCCGGCGTCATCGAGGAGGCGCAAGCGCTGCTGGCCGCCGAGACGGCCCCTCGCGATCCGGACGAGCCGACCGAACAGCTTCTCGTGCCCCTCGTCGACCGGTCCGACGGCCCGATCGGGGCGCTCGTGGTGACCTCGAACGAGCCCCGCCAGTTCCTGCCTGAAGAGATCCGGCTGGCGGGCACCTTCGCGTCCTTCGCCGGCATGGCGCTCGCGAACCTCACCCGGTTCGAGCTGGAGCGCCGGCTCGTGTCCCAGCTCCAGAACATGCTCGACATGCGGAGCCGGCTGGTGAGCTCGGTCTCACACGAGCTCCGGACACCGCTGACCTCCATCCTGGGGTTCTCGGAGTCGCTCGTGACCGACTGGGAGCGCCTGGAGCCCGCCCTGCGCCGCACGTTCGTGCACAAGATCCACGAGCACGCCGGGGAGCTGACGAACCTGGTCGACGGCCTGCTCGACTACGCCACGGTCGAGGCCGGCAAGGTCCGGGTGCAGCTCGAGACGTTCGAGCTGGCGCCGTGCCTGGCCTCCATCCTGGACTCGCTGGCGCCGCTGCTGGGGGGGCGTCCGCTGGAGGTGGACGTCGAGAACCTCCTGGTGACCGCGGACCCGGCGCTCGTCCGGCGGACGCTGAACAACCTCCTCACGAACGCGGTGAAGTACTCGCCGCCGGGGACGCCGCTCGCGGTGCGCACGGTCTCGCTCTCGGGCGCGTGCCGCATCGAGGTCGTCGACCGCGGGCCGGGCCTGACCCCCGAGGAGGCCTCCAGGGCGTTCGAGCCGTTCTGGCGCGGAGACGCCGAGGGGTCGGCCCTGCGGGGGACCGGCCTGGGGTTGTCGCTCGTCCGGGAGTACTCCCGCCTGATGCACGGCGACCTGGGCGTCGACTCGAAGCCGGGAGAGGGCTCGACCTTCTACTTCACGCTTCCCCTGGCGCGCCGCGCGGCCTGACCCCGGGTCCGTCCCCGCGGCCCTGTGCGAGAGTTGGAGGCGTGCCGGAGCTCCCCGAGATCCAAGCGCTGGCCGAGCGGGTCGCGGACTTCGCGGCCGGCCGCGAGCTGACCGCGTACGCCCCGCTGCAGTTCTCGAGCCTGAAGACCTACGACCCATCGCCCGAGGCGCTGGTCGGACGGACCCTGGAGCGCACCGGCCGCCGGGGCAAGTACCTCATCCTCGAGCTCGGCGAGCTCCACCTGCTCGTGCACCTGTCCCAGGGCGGCCGGATCGACCTGGAGGACCCGGCCAAGGCCACCAAGCCGAAGGGCGCCGTGGCCCGGTTCGCGTTCGGCGAACGGGCGATGTTCGTCAAGGAGTTCGGGACCGACCGCAAGGCGGGCTGGTGGGTCCTGGCGGCGGACGATCCCGGGCCGCTGGCCAAGCTGGGTCCCGAGCCCGCTTCCCCCGAGTTCGCCGCCCTGATCCGCGAGGGGGCCGACGGGAGGCGGATCCACACCATCCTCCGCGACCAGCGGACGGTGGCCGGGATCGGGCGAGGGTACTCCGACGACATCCTCCACCGGGCCCAGCTCTCGCCGTTCGCCTCGCTCGCGTCGCTGCCGGCCGAGGATCGCGATCGGCTCCTGCAGGCGACCGGCGACGTCCTGGCCGAGGCGCTCGAGGTCGAGCGCGGCCGAACCGGCGGGCTGCCCACGAAGCTCGGCGACCACTTCACCGTCCACAACGCGTACGGGAAACCCTGCCCGCGCTGCGGCGGAGACCTCCGCCGGATCTCCTACGAGTCCCACGAGGTGACGTACTGCCCCACGTGCCAGACGGGCGGCAAGATCCTCG
This sequence comes from uncultured Actinomycetes bacterium, assembly GCA_963742735.1. Taxonomy (GTDB): domain Bacteria; phylum Actinomycetota; class UBA4738; order UBA4738; family JBBDTT01; genus JBBDTT01. Next base: position 962,006 of record CAVUMN010000004.1, on the reverse strand, counting down.
CCGACCGGAGGCTGTCGAGACTGGTCCGCTAGGCGTGTCACTGGGTCGCGCTAGCGTTTCGGCATGGCCGAGCCCGCGACCTCGCTCGAACCCTCCGCTCTCGATCGTTTCAGCGCCGTCCATCGAAGGTGGGTGGCCCTCGGAGCCGAGCGGCTCCGCCTGCTGGCTGAGGTCGACCGGACCCGTCAGTGGGCGTCCATGGGAGCCACCTCGTGTGAAGCGTGGCTGTCCGACCAGCACCGTATCCCCTGGCCAGAGGCGCGTCGCGACCTCGAGGCGGCGCGAGCGCTGGAGGAGATGCCGGCGGCCCGGCGCGCACTGAGCTCCGGCCGGCTCGGGGGAACCGCGCTGCGAACCCTCGTGGAGGTCCGCAAGGCCGACCCGATGGCGTTCGAGGCCTCGGAGTCCGAGCTGGTTCAGGCCGCGACCGAGCTCCCGATGCGCGCGTTCCGTCGGCGGGCCGAGTCGTGGCGAGCCTCACTCGAGGATGCCGAGGCGGCGGAGCGGCGCCGACATGCGTCGCGTCGCGTGGACGTCGGAACGACCCTCGACGGGATGGTTCGGATCGAGGGGCTGCTGGACTCGGAGAACGGACAAGGGATCATCACGGCCCTCCGCGCGGTGATAGACGCCAGCTCGGTGCCCGGAGACCGCCGCACCGGGCCGCAACGGCGAGCCGACGCCCTGGGCGAGCTGTGCCGGGGCTTCCTCGCCCGACGAGATCGACCCACCGTGGGAGGCGAACGCCCGGTCGTAACCGTGCGAGTCGATCCCGCCATCCTCTCCGGCGCCGTCGGCGAGGCCGACCTCGAGGACGCCGGGCGGCTCTCCGGCGAAGCGGCGCGACGGATGGCGTGCGATGCCTCGGTCGTGCGAATGGTCATGGGGCCCGGCTCGGAGCCCCTCGACGTAGGACGGAAGACGCGGGTGGTGCCGGCAGGGCTACGGAGGGCGGTGGAGTCTCGCGATCGGCATTGCCGCTTTCCGGGCTGCGACCGGCCCCCGTCGTGGGGCGAGGTGCATCACGTCGTCCACTGGGGTCGGGGCGGCCGGACCGCCAAGGACAATCTCGTGCTGCTGTGTTGGCGCCATCATCGCGCGGTGCACGAAGACGGCTTCACCGTGCGCATGCTGGCGGGGAGACCCGCCTTCACCGCGCCCGATGGCCGGGCGCTGCGTCAGGCGGAGCGCGCCCCGCCCTAACCGCTACTCGTAGGAGTGGGCCGCGTCGGGGAACGACCCGGACTCCACGTCCTGCCGGTACGCGGTCACGGCGCGGGTGATCTCCTCGCGCAGGTTCGCGTAGGGCTTGACGAACTTCGGGTACGTGCCGCCGCCGATCCCCAGCAGGTCGTTGATCACGAGGACCTGGCCGTCGCAGTGAGGCCCGGCCCCGATCCCGATCGTCGGCGCCGAGATCGACGCGGTCACCCGCTCGGCCACCGCGCTGGGGACGCCCTCCAGCACCAGGGAGAACACCCCGGCCTTGTCGAGGGTCATGGCGTCCTGCGTCAGACGGGCCGCGGCCTCCTCGGTCTTGGCCTGAACCCGGTAGCCCCCCATCGCGTGGACCGACTGGGGCGTGAGGCCCAGGTGGCCCATGACTGGGATGCCCCGCTCGACCAGGGCCTGAGCCAGGTCGACCATGGGGCCCTCGAGCTTGACCGCGTGCATCCCGCCCTCCTTCAGGAAGCGGGTGGCGTTGGCGATGCCCTCCTCCATGGAGCCCTGATAGGACCCGAACGGCATGTCGCCCACCAGCAGCGCGTCCTTCGCGCCGCGGGCGACGGCCTTGGCGTGATGCAGCATCTCGTCCATGGTGACGGGGAGGGTGTTCTCGTAGCCGAGCTGGTTGTTGGCGACCGAGTCGCCGACCAGCAGGACGGGGATGCCCGCCTCGTCGAGGATCTGAGCGGTGGGGAAGTCGTACGCGGTGAGCATCGCGAAGCGACGACCCTCCGCCTTCCAGGAGCGCAGGTCACGGACGGTGACCGACATGGCTCGCGCCTCCTTTCGTGAGTGCACGGCGTCATGCAAATGGTACTACCAGAGCCCGCGAAAACCTCCCCGTCAGGGCGAGGGGAACTCCAGGGTGATCTCGGACGCGGAGGACTCCACGCGGTAGCAGCCGGCGCGGCTCAGGCCGATCCCCCAGGACACCTGGGCCTCGAAGTCACCGAGCTGCTCGATCTCGAGCATGTTCGGATAGCCGGTGATGAACTCCCGGGGCCCCGTGTAGACCTCCTCCGGCGTCTCCCCCTCGATCCGCACGCCGATGGCGTGGAAGCCGATGGACACGAAGCGCTCGCCCGCCACGTCCACGGGCGCGCCCTCCCCGTCCGTCGTCAGCTGGTCCACGAACTGCACGTTGAACCTCGGCGCCTCGGTCGCGGACGCGTCCGGCTCGAAGCGGAAGGTCACCCGGTCGATCCCCTCCACGTGCTCGGGGATGACCTCGACGAAGTCGGGGACGTTCGCATCCGAGCCACCCTGGGAGGGTTCGCACGTCGAGCCCTCGAGCTCGATCGGCGTCGGCGACCCGCTGGGCGACGGCGCCGAGGGGGACGCCCCGGGCTCGGCCTCGTCGGCGCACGCGGACAGGAGCATCCCCGCCGCCAGGAGCACCGCCAGCCACCGTCGATTCATGGTCATCGCAGCATACCGACGCACGAGGGCAGAGCAAGGTTCCGCCGCGGTATCCTCACTCGAATCCAGGAGGGAGCCGACCCATGCGCGACTACAAGCTCTTCATCGACGGCGAGTTCACCGACGCCGCGAGCGGGGAGACGTTCGAGGCCTACAACCCGTCGACCGGCGAGGCCGTCGCGACCGTCGCCAAGGGCGGAGCGGAGGACGCGAACCGCGCCGTCGCCGCCGCCCGCACGGCGTTCGACGAGGGCCCGTGGCCCTCGATGAAGCCCGCCGACCGCTTCAAGATCATGCTCGACATCCACGCGCGCCTGGAGGACAAGGCCTCCGAGCTCGCGATGCTCGAGTCCGAGAACGCCGGCCACACCGCCCGCCTGGCCAACCTGTTCACGGTGCCCTACGCCCACGAGTTCTGGCGCTACCTGGGCGAGCTGGCCTCGAAGATGGACTACGTCGTCCCCGGGCCCAACTACGACTTCCCGGCGCCGGCGTGGCACCAGATCCGCCGCGACCCGGTCGGCGTGGTCGGCTCGATCACCCCCTGGAACTACCCGTACCTGATGGCCTTCTGGAAGCTCTCCCCCGCCGTGGCCAGCGGGTGCACGGTCGTGCTGAAGCCGGCGAGCTACACGCCGGAGACCACCATGGCCCTCGGCGAGATCTTCGCCGAGTCCGGCCTGCCCAAGGGCGTCGTGAACATCGTCGCCGGCGGTGGAGCCTCGGTCGGCGAGGGCCTGGTGAATCACCCCGACGTGAACAAGATCTCGTTCACGGGCTCCACCGAGGTGGGCCGCCGGATCATGCAGATCGCCAGCGGGACGATCAAGCGCCTGACCCTGGAGCTCGGCGGCAAGAGCGCGCAGATCGTCCTGGACGACGCCGACTTCGAGGACGCGATCCCCGGTGTGCTGTGGGGGATGTTCATGCACTCCGGCCAGTCGTGCGAGGCCGGGACGCGGCTCCTCCTGCCCGAGGTGCTCTACGACGACTTCGTCGCGGCGCTGGTCGAGAAGGTCGAGTCGCTCACGGTCGGGCCCGCGACCGACTTCGGCACCGACCTCGGCCCGCTGATCAACGAGACCCAGCTGAACGCGGTGCACCGCTACGTGGAGATCGGCCAGGAGGAGGGCGCGAAGCTGCTCACCGGCGGCGAGCGGGCCACGGGCGAGGGCCTGGAGAACGGCTCGTACTACAAGCCGACGATCTTCGGCGACGTCGAGACCTCGATGACGATCGCCCAGGAGGAGATCTTCGGGCCGGTGCTCTCGGTGATCCGCTACTCGAGCGTGGACGAGGCCATCCGGATCGCGAACGACTCGATCTACGGCCTCGGGGGCTCGGTGTGGTCGAGAGACACGATCCGGGCCCAGGAGGTCGCGAAGCGCATGGAGACCGGTTCGGTGTGGATCAACTCCCACCACATGATCACGCCGGCCACCCCGTTCGGCGGCTACAAGCAGTCGGGTCTCGGCCGCGAGTTCGGACCGTGGGGGCTCGGCGAGTACCTGGAGACCAAGTACGTCCGGGTGGAGCAGCTCGCCCCCAAGGACAAGATCTGGAACCAGATCATCGGGGTGACCGACTGAAGATCACCGCCACCCGCCGCGCCGAGGAGGTCGTTCGCCGCGTCGCGGACGCGGGCAAGACCGACCTGGTGATGGTCCTGGGGACCGGGTGCTGCGACTCGACGGCGCCGTTCCTCTACGACCACTACCTGGTCGAGCCCGACGCGGTGCGGATCGGCGAGGCCGGGGGCGTGCCGGTGTTCGCCCACGCGTGGCTGGCGAAGCTCTACGACGACGACCGGACCCTCGAGGTCGACGTGGACGAGGGCCTGGTCAACGACTCGTTCTCGCTGGAGAGCGAGTACGACTGCCGGTTCACGTTGCGGGTCCCCGACGCCGCCCGGGCCTAGGTGGCGATCGAGGGCGTCCACCGGTTCGACCTCTCCCCCCATCCGGACGACCGCGGGCGGTTCCAGGAGGCGTACAAGAAGTCCTGGGTGCCCGGCGCGCCGGAGATGGTCCAGTCCTCGCTCTCGTACTCCCGCGCGGGGGTGCTCCGGGGGCTGCACTTCCACAAGCGACAGGCCGACTACTGGACGATCGCCCGGGGGCGATGCCGGGTGACGCTGGTGGACATCCGGGAGGCCTCGCCGACGTTCCGGCACGTCGAGCAGTTCGAGATGAGCCAGGACGAGCCGCGCGGCGTGTTCATCCCTCCCCTCGTCGCCCACGGCCTGTACGCCGTTGAGAACATGACCCTTTGCTACCTGGTGACGCAGGAGTACGACGCCGCCAACCCCGACGAGTTCGGGATCGCCTGGGACGACCCGGAGCTGGGCATCGACTGGGGTGGGACCACGCCGATACTGTCCGAGCGGGACCGTTCGAACCCCTCGCTGGCCGACGTGCTCGCGTCGCGGTAGCCGTTTCCCCCTCGTCGTCCGCGGGAACACTGTTCTGGATGGGAGCGATCCGAAGGACGGCGATGCTCGCCGCGGCCGGCGCGGCCGCGATGTACTTCCTGGACCCCGAGAACGGCCCTGAGCGGCGCCGTCGGATCCGGTCCAGGGTCCTCGGGGTGACCCGGGCCGAGGGGCCCGGGACGCTCGATCACTCCTACAACGACCCCACCCTCGCCGCGAAGGTCGAGAGCGAGCTGTTCGTCGGACTCGACATCCCGAGCGACCGGGTGAAGATCAACGCCGAGAACGGGATCATCGTGCTGCGGGGCGAGGTGGACCGGGCGGAGCAGATCGGCCGGCTCGAGCGGGCCGCGGCGAAGATCCCGGGCGTGCTCGGGGTGCGGACGCTGCTCCACCTCCCGAACACGCCCGCGCCCAACAAGGCCGAGGCGCTCGACGCGGGTTAGTAGCCGTACTCGCCGTCGTCCGCGCTCTCGTCCGCGGCGCCGTCCACGATCGTCCGGCCGTTCAGGGGCTCGTCCAGGTCCACGATGGTGGCCACGAACTCCGCGATGTCGATGCACACCTCCGCGCCGGGAACGCTGCCGCTGTACAGGGTGATGATCACGACCTCCTCGCCGTACTCGACCTCGACGTGGTCCAGGCCGTAGCAGTCCTCAACCCCCAGGTAGTACTCGACGCGGACGGTGTCGCCGTCCACGGATACGGCCTTGTCGAAGGCGTTGGGGTGCACACCGGTCAGGCCGGGGGTGGGCTCGACGATGCGGGGCGTCGGCGAGGGGATGGGCTCGCCGGGATCGACCGGGGAGCTGGTCACGGGGTCCTCGGGGCTGCCTCCCCCGGCGCCGGTGTCGTTCAGGTTGCCGCACGCGACCCCGAACACGAGCATCGCCAGCAGCGCGATCAGCTTCCTGGTCATGGTCCGGCTCCTCCTGGTTGGGTTGTCCGGTTCGACGGGCGGAGCGACGCGAAAGGTTCCCGCACCTAGCCCCACAGCGTCCGGGCCGCCGCGGCCACCTCCTGCGGGCGCTCGACCATGGGGAAGTGACCCGCGTCGGGCACGTGGAAGAGGTCCGCGCCCAGGGCGTCGGCGGTCCGCTCGGCGTAGTCCCCGCGGATGAACGGGTCGGTGTCGCCCCACACCACCGTCGCCGGGACCCCGCGAAGCCGCTCGAGGGATCGCTCGGCCGGCGCCCACGCCTCGGGCTCGTTCTGGCGGTAGAACCGCATCACGGCCCGGCGGGTTCGCCGGCGGCTCCACACCGTCCACAGCTCGTCGAGGTACCAGCGCGGAGGCTCCGCGGCGAACGCGGGGCGCAGCAGCTTCTCGAACCGCCCGCGGGGCGGCCGCAGGGTCATTAGGCGTCCCAGCACCGGCCGGCGGTAGCGGCGGGCCAGCGCATGGTGGCGCCATCCGGTGAACACCTGGGTGTTCAGGATCAGCAGGGAGCTCAGCTGCTCTCGGCGTGCCGCCGCGTGCGGCAGCGCGTAGGCCGCGGAGACGTCGTGCACGGCCAGGTCGAAGCGGTCCAGGTTGAGCGACTCGACGAACCCGTCGAAGACGTCCCCGTACGCGGAGACGGTGTGGGCGAACCCCTTCGGCGCGTCGGACTCGCCGAAGCCGGGGAGGTCGAAGGCGATCAGGCGCCGGACCCCCTCGAGCTCGCGGGCCAGCGCGGACCAGACGAAGCCGCCGTCGGGCAGGCCGTGGGCGAGGACCACGGTGGGCGTCTCGGCGGTGCCCCACTGCCGGTAGTGGATGTCCAGGCCGCGCACCTCGACGCGCGCACGGAGCATGGAGCTAGGCGATCTGGTCGAGCGCCTCGGCGGCGGTCATGCGGCGACAGGTGAAGATCGGGGTGTCCCGCAGGGTGAACGGCCGCTGCTCGGCTGCCCGCAGCTCCTCGACGAGGGCGAGGAACTCCGACGGGTCGTCGGCCTCGAACGCCAGCACGAACTCGGGGTCGTCCAGGCCGAACGCGTAGGTCGTGTTCAGCCGGACGTTCGGGTACTTGTGGCCGATCTCGAAGTGCTCCTTCATCAGGCGCATGCGCTCGTCGAACGGCAGCTGGTACCACTCGTGGGTCTTCCAGAACGGGTAGACGAACAGGAACGCCGCGTCGCCGGGCGTCAGCACCGTTCGCCGGCCCTCCTGGCCCTCGTGCTCGTGCGAGCCCACGTACCTCGAGGGCTTGGTCATCGAGAAGTACGAGTGCGCGACGCGTAGGTAGGGGCCCAGCTCGCTGCGATTCGCGGCGGCGGCCAGCGCGGTGAGGTCGTCGGGGTCCTCGGAGGCGGACCACACGAGCAGGTCGCAGTCGCCCCGGAACCCGACCGTCGAGTACGTGCGCACGAGCATCGAGGACGCCCGCGACTCGAGCGTCTCGGCCAGGTCCTTCTTGGCCCGCTCCCGCGCCTCCGGCTCGAGCAGCCGGAACGCGGGATCGACCGCGTAGAACGCGAAACGAACGAACTGACGGCCCATGGGGTGGCCAGGATATAGGCGATACTCACCCGATGCGGCCTCGGGTCGGGCTCCCTCCCTCGCCACCGCCGGAGTACGGACAGACGCAGCTCGTCGTGCGCACGGGGGTCATCGTCACGACCGTCCTGCTTTGCTTGTTCTTCGGGTTCTGGCTGACCAAGGCGCCCTGCATCTTCCAGGACTGGGACGGGAAGCAATACGGGCGGGGCCTCTCCGACGGGGAGAACCCCCACGCCTACTTCGTGCTCCCCTGCTACACGGACATCCTGCCGCTGTGGTCGAGCCCCCGAGGTGGCCCGGATGGATCGCTCATTGGAGAACGACTGGACTTCGGCCGCGTTCCCTACATCCACTCGGCAAACGAGTACCCCGTAGTTACCGGCGCCCTTCAATGGTTTACGGCCCTTCCTCTGCCGAAAACCGCCGACTCAGCCGAGCCGGTGCCGGGGAACCCCTACTACCTGGATAATCCCGCTCCCGGGCAGCCGTTCTTCTTCGCGACGGCGCTGCTGCTGGGGGCGGCCGCGGTGGGGACGACGATCCTGCTGGGGCGCATGGCCGGGGCCCGGGCGATGTACTTCGCGATGGCCCCCACGCTGCTGATCTACGGCCTGATGAACTGGGACCTGCTGGCGGTGTTCCTGGCCACCGCGGGGACCTACTACTACCTCCGCCGAGAACATAGCTGGGCCGGGGGGCTCCTCGGCCTGGGCGCGGCGACGAAGCTCTACCCGGGGCTCCTCGTGGTCCCGTTCGCCCTGGGCCGGCTCAAGGAGGACCGTCCCGGCGCCATCCGCGTCGCGCTGGTGGCGGCCGGCGCGTGGGCGGCGGCGAACCTGCCCTTCGCGGCCTTCGGGTGGGAGAACTGGACGGTCTTCTTCCGGTTCAACTCCGAGCGCGGCGCGGACTGGGACAGCATCTGGTTCCTGATCTCCGAGCAGATCACGGGAAGCGGCGGATCGTTCGCGTGGAACCAGACGCTGCTGAACGTGCTGACCCTCGGGACCTTCGTCGCGCTGACGGTGACGCTGTGGACGGTGAAGTCGGCTCGCGAGCCGGGGTTCCCCGCCTGGTCGTTCGGGTTCCCGCTGCTGGTCGCCTTCCTGCTGACGAACAAGGTCTACTCGCCGCAGTACGGGCTGTGGCTGCTGCCGTGGTTCGCCCTGGCGCTGCCGAACATCCCGATCTTCGTGGCGTTCTCGCTCACGGACATCGCCGTCTACTTCACGCGGTTCCGATGGTTCGCCGAGCTGGACCCGAACATCGGCGGCGGGGTGCCGTTCGGCTCGTTCAAGCTGGCGCTGCTCGCGCGGATGGCCGTGCTGATCTGGGCGCTCGTGGTGTGGGTGCGCATGCCGACCGACCGGCGGGCCGAGGACGTGGCCCCCAGGCTGACGCGGTTCCCCGTGGAGGAGATGGCGTGAGGACGCAGGCGGCGCGGGACCTCCCGCCGCCGCCGGCGGAGGAGCCCGCCGCCGGGCCGGGCACCACGGCCGAGGACCTCCGGCGCGGGTGGCTCTACGTCCTGAAGGTGTTCCTGGCCATGCGGATCGGCCTGACGATCCTGGCCGTCGTCGCGGTGGCGGTCCTGCCCGCGTTCCGGGCCGGCGACGTCGAGGGGATCCCCGGCCCCGTGGACGTGGACGGCTGGCTCGCTCCGCCGCTGCCCCGCACCCTGGGGTGGGACAACGCGGTGACGTCGTTCGAGCGGTTCGACGCGCTGTGGTTCCTGCGGATCGCCTCGACCGGGTACATCGACGGGGACGGGAGCGCGGCGTTCTTCCCCGGCTATCCGCTGGCGATCCGCGGCGTGTCGTGGCTCATGGGCGGGCACCCGCTGGCCGCCGGGCTGCTGATCTCGAACCTGGCCTTCCTGGCCGCCCTCGGGGTGCTGTATTTCCTGACCCGCAGCGAGCTCTCCGAGGACCACGCGCGGCGGGCGGTGCTGTACATCTCCATCTTCCCGACCGCGTTCTTCTTCCTGGCGCCGTACTCCGAGTCGCTGTTCCTGCTGCTCGCGATCACGGCGCTGTGGGGGGCCCGGCGCAGGAGGTGGGCCGTCGCCGGGGTGTGCGGCGCCCTGGCGGCGCTGACGCGGAACGTGGGGCTGGTGCTGGTGGCGCCGCTGGCGTGGGAGGCGATGCACCAGTGGCGGGAGGCGCGGGAACGCGGCGAGCCGGCCGGCGAGGCGAACTCCAGGCTGACGTTCGCGTGGCTGTGGTCGGGGCTCGTGGTGGCCGGCACCGGGGCGTACCTGTGGTTCTGGGAGCGGTTCTCGGGCGACTGGCTCGCGCCCCTGCACCAGCAGAAGGCCTGGCAGCGCGAGGCGTCGTTCCCGCTGTCGACGATCGCGAAGGCGACCCGCGAGGCGTTCCGCTGGATCGGGGTGTACGCCGGCGGCTACCACCTGCTGGACTGGCTGATCGTGATCCCCTGCCTGATCGCGTGCGGCTACGCCGTGTGGCGGTTCCGGCCGGTGTTCGGCGTCTACGCCTGGGCGAGCCTGGCCGCGCCGCTCGTCTACATCTTCGAGCCCCGGCCGTTCATGTCCGTGCCCCGGTTCCTGCTCCCGATCTTCCCGGTGTTCTGGGCGTTCGCGAAGTGGGGCGAGCGGCGGGGCGTCCACGACACGATCGTGGCGACGTCGGCGATCGGCCTCGGGATGATGACCGTGCTCTTCGTCAATTGGTATTACGTCTTCTAAAGGGCTAACAATGCCCCAGGCGAGAAGCTTGGGGAGGGCCCGTGATCCGCGTGATCGTCGCCGATGACCATGATCTGGTCCGCCGCGGCCTGAAGGGATACCTGGAGACGAACCCGGACATCACGGTGCTCGCCCAGTGCGAGAGCGGCCGCCAGGCCGCGGACCTGATCGCCGCCGAACACCCCGACGTGGCCGTGCTCGACATCAACATGCCCGACCTGGACGGGATCAGCGCCACCCGGGAGGTGGCCGGCACCTCGCCGGAGACGGGCGTCATCATCCTGTCCGCGTACGACGAGCGGCACTACGTGGTCGAGGCCGTCCGGGCCGGCGCCCGGGGGTACATCCTGAAGACGCGGGACGCGACCGTGCTGATGGACGCGGTGAAGATGGTCGCCCAGGGACACATGGTCCTCGACCCGGACCTGGCCCCGTTCGTCACCGAGGAGCTCAACGCGCCCCGGGCGCGGACCGGCCCCGGCCAGCTCACGAGCCGGGAGATGGACATCCTCCGGCTTCTGGCGGACGGATCGACCAACCCCCAGATCGCCGAGCGGCTGTTCGTGTCGGTCGACACGGTCAAGACCCACCTGGAGCACGTCTACCAGAAGCTCGGGACGGGAGACCGCACGGCCGCGGTGGCCGAGGCCCTGCGGCGGGGCCTGATCGACTAGGGATCCGGCGGGCTCTCCGAGGGATCCGGCGACGGGCTCAGGCTTGGCTCGGGCGAGGGCTCGGGCGACGGCGAGGGACTCGGCGAGGGCAACGGCGACGGGGACCCGGTGGGCTCGGGGTCGGGCTCGAAGGGGCTGAGGTCCTTGCCTTCGAAGGACGGGGTCGGGAAGTCCTCGATCGGATCGTTCGCCGTCGCCAGCGACATGAAGTCGTGCCAGATCAGGGCGGGGATCGTGCCGCCGTAGATGTTCGTGAACCCCCCGATGTCATGCATGGGGATCCGGGTCCGGTACCCCATCCAAACGCAGGTCACCAGCCGCGTGGTGTACCCACAGAACCAAGCGTCGGTGCCCTCCTGCGACGTGCCGGTCTTGCCGGCCACGGGCCTCCCGATCCCGGCCGCGGTGCCGGTGCCGTACTGGACCACCCCCTGCAGGGCGTAGCTCACCAGGTGCGCATCGTTGGCGGTGAGCGCGCGCCTCCTCTTTTCCCGGGTGAGCTCGACCGTCGAGCCACCCTTCTTGACCTCGACCACGCCGGTCGGCTCCATCCACACGCCGTTGTTCGCGAACGTGGCGTACGCATTGGTCATCTCGAACGGGCTCACGTCGCCTCCGGCGCCGAGGACTATCGAGCACACCGAGGACAGGGGGGAGCGGATCCCCACTCGCTGGGCGAGCTCGGCCACCGACGCCGGCCCCTCCCCGAGATCGGTGACGAGTTGCGCGTAGATCGTGTTAACGGACAGCGCGGTCGCGTTGAGCAGGCTCATCCGTCCGGCGCTGGAGTCGCCGGCGTTGCTGGGCTTCCACTCGGGGGGACCTTGCCGGGGGTGTCGCACCGGCGGTCGTCGATGGTGATCGAGCTCGGTCCGGTCCACACCGAGAACGGCGAGATGCGGGCTTCCATCGCCGCGGCGAACGCGAACGGCTTGAACGCGCTCCCCGCGTGCCGGTGGCCCTCGGTGGCGAAGTTGAAGTCCACGGAGTTCTTGTTCTTGCCGCCGCCCACCATGGCCCGGACCTCACGGGTCTTCGGGTCGATCGCCACGAGCGCCACGAACGGGTCGCCCTTGGTGCCGAGGTACTTGGCGACGGCCGTCTCGGCCGCCTTCTGCCACTCCAGGTCCAGGGTCGTCTTCACCCGCAGGCCGCCGGCGAACACCTCCTCGTCGTGGAGCTGGCCCAGCAGCTGCCGGCGGACGTAGTGGACGAAGTCGGCGCCGTGCTCGACCAGCTGGGGCTTTGCGCGGACGACCACCTCGATGTCCTGGGCCCGGGTCTTGTTCGCGGTGGCCTGGGTGATGTACTCCTCCTCGACCATGCGGCCCAGGGCGAGGTTGCGGCGGACCTTCGCCTCCTCGGGGTTGGTGACGGGGTTGTACGACTCCGGCGCCGAGATGATGCCGGCCAGGGTGGCCGACTGGTTGAGCGTGAGCTGCTTCGCGGCCACCCCGAAGTAGGTCCGCGAGGCCGCCTGGATCCCGTACGCCCCCCGGCCGAAGTAGATCGCGTTCAGGTACCGCGCCAGGATCTGGTCCTTGGTGAACTGCTTCTCGAGCTTGAGGGCCAGCATGCCCTCCTTGACCTTGCGCAGGATCGTCCTCTCGTTGCCGGTGTAGACGGTCTTCACGTACTGCTGGGTGATCGTCGAGCCGCCCTGCTCCAGGCGGCGGCTGCGAAGGTCGGCCCACGCCGCGCGGGCGATCCCCCACCAGCTGACCCCCTTGTGCCCGTAGAAGTCCCGGTCCTCCATGGCGATGACCGCGTTGCGCAGGTGCTGCGGCATGTCCTTGAGGTGGATCGGGGTGCGGTCGACCTCGGCGTGGAAGGTGGTGATCTGCTTGCCGTGGCGGTCCAGGACCTGCGTGGTCCTCGCGATGGGCGGCGCGTCGGGCAGCTCGAGCTGGGTGTAGACGACGAACACGGTGGCGAGCACGGCGGCGAGCGCGATGAGCGGGCTCGCCCACAGCCACCAGAAACGGCGGAAGAAGCCGCGCTTTTGGCTCTTGCGGCGAACGGGTTTCTTGGGCGCGTGTCTGGGGGGTCCCTTGCGCTTTGGGACCGTGCGAGAGGCCACGGTTCGCCCATTCTACCGACCGCCCCGAACTGCGCCGGGACCTGGCCGGGACCTAGAGGAAGCCCCGGTCCACGGCGGCCAGGACGATCCGGGCCACGCCGAGGAACGCCAGGGCCTCGGCGACGAGCACGACGCCCCACGCCTGCCCGCGAGCGCGCCAGGCCCGGCCGAGCCGCACGGCCGTCCGCGCGCCGCGGATCGCGTTCACGACGACGAACCGCATCTGGTCCCGAGGGCTGATCCCCAGCGGGGCCGGCGGGAGCTCCCGCGCGCGCTGGGGCGAGGCCTCGGGGCCGGGGCCGCGGACGCCGCGGGTTCGGACGGCGATCAGCCCCACCAGGAGCAGGGCGGGTCCCGCGGCCACGGCCAGGCCGGCCGCCGGGAACGGGGGCAGGTCGGGTGCGCCGGCGCTGGGGAGCACCGACGGGAGGCCCAGGTCCCGGCCCACGCGCGCCAGCCACCCGAGGGCGAGCCGGCCGGACAGGACCCCGGCGTAGAGCGACGCGGCCGCCCCGGCCAGCCCGACCGCGGCCAGGCGGGAGACGACCGCGCCCCGGACCGCCCGCACGGCCCCGTGCGCCGCCGCGGCGAGCCCCACCAGGACGGCGCCCACGGGGATGAGCCAGGTGAGGTCCGCCGGCGCGCGGGCCATCCCCAGGGAGAGCACCAGCCACGCGCCGGGGAACCCGCCCCCCGGCGGCAGCAGCGCCAGGGAGGCCAGGACGGCGCCCGCCGCGACCGTCGAGGCGATCCCCCAGCCTGAGCCGCGCTCCGCCGCCTCCCGGCCGGGCTCGTCCTCGGCCAGCAGCATCGCGGCCAGCCCCCACAGGAGCGGCAGGATCGCCGCCAGCAGCGCGAACCCGCGGGCCCCGATGGCGCCGCCCATGCCCAGGGCGACGCCGGCCACGGCCGGGCCGGCGCCGGCGATCCCGTTGGCTCCCCGGCCGGGCAGCAGCGCCGACAGCCCGCACGCCAGGACCAGGACGGCGGCCGAGCCGACCAGTACCTCGTCGCTCACCGCCGGCCGCAGGGTGAGGCCGGCCACCACGGCCAGGGCCAGCCCCTGGACGCGCACCGGGACCACCGCCAGACGGGCCGCCGGGACGCCGTCGCCCGCCGCCCACGCGCCGGCGAAGGACACGGCCCCGGCCTTCACGGCCGCCGCCGCCAGGACCAGGCCGGCGCCGAGGGCGTCGGAGACGCCTCCCGAGCTCAGCATGCTGGAGTCGGCGGCGTCGGTGATCAGCCACAGCCCCGCCACCGCGGCCAGGTCGGTCAGGGCGAGGCCCACCATCCCCGCGGCCGGAAGCGCCGCCTTCCGCCCGGCGAGGGTGGCCACCACCACCCCCAGGGTCGGCAGGGGGACGAACAGGGCCAGGGCGGCCGTCCCCGTCTGGAGCGCGCACGCCGCGGCGCCGCAGGCGCCCACCGCCAGGCCGATCAGCGCCAGCCGTTCGGTCTCGGGCGAGAGCCGGGACGCGCGGGCCCCGGCGAGCATCGTCCCGAGAATGAGCGACGCCACGAGGGTGGAGGCCAGGAGCCCGCCCCGGAACCCCCGCCACACGAGGGGATCCCCGCCGTAGGCCTCCCAGAACGCTGCGGCCGCCCCGGCGAGGGCGGCGGCCATGGCCGCGAACCACAGGGCGCGGCGAACCGGGCGGCCCGGCACGAGGGACAGCACGGCGGCGGCCCCGGGGGCCAGGATCGTGAGGGGCAGGAGGCTCCTCACCCGATCACCCCCAGCGCGAACGATCCACCGACGGCGATGGCGAGCAGGCCCAGCCCCACGAGCCGCGGGCCGATCCGCGCGGGCCGCGCCCCCAGGGCCCACGACGCGAGCCCCGCCAGCGCGGCGGAGGCGATCACGGCGCCCGTCCAGATCGGCAGGGCCAGCACCGGCGAGGACCACTCCCCCGCGGAGCCCACCGCCGGCCCGCCCAGGAGCGCCGCGCCCACCAGGGCGGCTGCGCCCAGGCCGGACCACCGGGCCAGCGAGGCCAGCAGGGCGCCCTCCGGGCTCAGGCCCCGGCCGGGCGCGGCCGCGGCGGCGTTCGGAACGCGGGCCCCGCCGGCGACGAGCGCGGCCAGCGAGGCCAGGCCGAACGCGGCCGCCCGCAGCGCCGGACCGACGGCGATCCCCGGCCCCAGGACGGCCTGAGCGCCCCGGATCGCCTCCAGGTCCGGGGCCCGCCACCGGGCGAACGCGGCCACCAGGGCCACCCCGAGCAATGCCTCGAACGCCACCGCGTGCAGCCGGTCGCCGGCGGCCCGCTCGGCGCGGGCCCGGGTGGTGGGGTCGGACAGCGCCAGCCGGGCCCCGGCGCCGGTGAGCATCAGCGAGAGCGCGACCGTCGGGAGCCCTCCGGGCAGCGCCCCGAGCACGCACGCGCCGGCCACCCCGGCCCCGAGAAGGGCCGAGAGCGCCCCGAGGGCCTGGAGTGCGCCGGCGGGCTCGCGGGTGCGCGCCTTCCGGAGGGCCCGGATGAGGTCGCCGGGGGTCCCTCCGGAGCGGGGGCCGCCCGCGGCGCGGCGGGCCAGGTCCCCGGCCAGGTCGGCGAGCACGCCCACGGCCAGGGCGAGGGGGATCCCGAGGAGGGCGATCAAGGACGTGCGGGGAGGCCGGAGCGGGCGGGCCGGGCGGTCAGGCGGGCCGGAGCCTCACCCGACAAAGGCCTCGGCCAGGTGGTTCCAAGAGCAGCTCGTGCACACCTCGACCACGTAGCAGGCCCGGCCCTTGGCGGCGCAGGTCAGCGCGAGGGCCTCGTCGAGCTCCCACACCCGGCCGTTGTCGCGCTTGAGGTCGTCGGCGAAGACGTAGGCCAGCAGGCGGAGGTCCTCCTGGGAGCACACCGGACAGGCCCGCTGGGTGGGCTCGCCCACGTAGCGTGCGGCCCGGAGCAGCTCGGGGTGGGCGTCGCAGATGTCGGAGCGGGCGAGCAGGCCGCGCTGCACGTCACGGACCAGCGCCCGCTTGGCCAGGGTGTAGTCCACCACCCCCAGCTCGGGGGCCTTCCGGCGGGGCCTCGCCATCGCCATGGCCGGGATTGTACGCCCGGGGGCCGACGAAGCGGCCGGGTTCAGGACGCGGGGGTGATCTCCACGACCCGGCCCACCTGCATGCCGAACTCCAGGGCATCGATGGCCGGCGGTTCCCAGCCGAGCGTCGTGAGGATCGTGCAGACCTGGCTCCGGTGTTCGGTGCCGTGTTGCAGCACGGCGGCGAGCTGGATGCCCATCTCGATGTTCCGCTCGTACCCGTCGCTCTCGTCCACCTCGTTGAGGACGGCATCCGGATCGAGGTCCCGTGCCAGGAGCCGCGACCACGCGGGCCCGTGGCTCTCCATCGCGGCCCGGAGCTCCGGGAGGTGCATCTCGTCCTCGTCGATGAGGGGGGCGCGGTCACCGGTCGCGACGAACAGGTCCCACGCGTCACTCCCGATGCAGTGGCGAAGCGTTTCGAGGATCGAGCCGTAGGTCCCCGGGACCGTGGTCTCCAGCTGCTGGGGGCTGAGCGCGAGGCACGTATCCACCAACCGAAGCGTCGCCCACATGTGATGCGCGAATGCGTCCTCCATCAACGGCCTGGCCATGCGGGCAATGTACCAAGGCCCTGTGGCGCCCGGATCACTCCCAGCCGAGGGGCGCGGCGTGCCAGGGCTCGCCCGGGACCTCGAACCCGAGCCCGCACGAGGGCGCCAGCGCGTGGGCCCGCCGCCCGGCCGCCGGAGAGGGGAACGCCAGGTCGGCGGCCAGCCCGAGCTCGTGCAACGAATGGCCCGGCGGGGCGGCCAGGCCGGGCTTCGTCCGGTAGAGGGCGGCTTGCTGCTCGCGTGTCCGAAAGCCCGACGTCACGACGATCCCCGGCACGAGCCGGCTCAGGCATCCCACCCGGACCGCGAACCAGGGCCGAAGGCTCTCCGCACCCCCTTCGGCCACGATCTCCACCACTGCCCGCGCCCTCGCCGTGACCGTCCCGCTCCCTCCCGGCACCACAAAGAGCCGGAAGCGCACCCGCACGGTCACGACGGCCTCGGAATCCGCGGGGTCGCACGCGCAGGCGGTCAGCTCCGCCCGGTTGCGCTCGGCGAGGTCCCGTGCGGCCTCCACCGGCGAGCCGCCGAAGGGCGACGCCATCGCCCCCGCCGCGGCCAGGGCGGCCGCGTCCGCCGCGGTCTGGGCCTGCTGCCGGGCCAGCGCGGCCCGCCACAGGTCCATGACCAGCAGCGAGACGAGCACGGCCAGCCCGGCCGCCACCGCCATGAGGATCGAGATCGAGCCCCGCTCCGGGTCAGGACGGGGAGCCATCGACCTCCTGGCGCATCGCCACTCGGTCGGCGATCTCGAGGCTCGACGGGAACAGCCACCCCACGAGCGGGACGGCGACGCTCGCCCGGTAGGTGACGGTGACGCTCACGGACGTACCGGCCCCGCCGGTGCGTTCGATCGCCACCTCGAGCCGCGCCGGATCCAGGCCTCCCGCCCGCGCCACGGCGTCGCGCACGGTCGCGTCGTCCATGGACACCGCGGCCTCCCGGGCGCCCGCCCGCGCGGCGTTGGCGACCAGCAGCCGGTCGGCCATCAGCACGCCCGCCTGGAGCAGCGCGAGCGCGACCAGCAGAACGAGCGGCAGGACCAGCGCGAACTCGACGGTCGCCGACCCGTGCTCGAATGCGCCGCGCCTCACTCGGCGCTGCCGGTCACCTGATCGATGATCCCGTCGAAGAACGCCGGGAGCTTCCCCGACGAACGCGCCCACGCGATCAGGGCGACGGCCACCGCGGCGGCGGCGAGGATCACCAGCGCGTACTCGGCGGTGGTCTGTCCGCCCTGCTCGTCGCGGCGCGCCACGAGCCAGGACACGAACCCCACCCACAGTCGATGCATGCAGCCTCCCTTCGGCTAGAGGCTCCGGAGCGTCGCCAGGACGACCGGAACCACCGTGAGGAGGAGGAACGCGGGAAGGATCAACAGCGCCAGCGGAAACAGGAGCTTCACCGGCGCGGCCCGGGCGCGGGCCTCGCCGGCCGCACGGCGCGCGGCACGCGACTCGGCCGCTAGCTCGCCGAGCGCCCCACCGAGCGACGAGCCGACGGTCTCGCTCTGCGTGATGGCCTCGCCCAGCCGGCCGAGCTCCGCCGAGCCGCACCGTTCGGCAAGCTCGGCGAGGGCATCCCGCCAACGGGCGCCGACCCCGACGAGATCGAGCATCCGGTCGACCTCCAGGGCGAGCGGGCCCCGGAGACTACCGGCGGCGAGCCGGAGCGACGCCTCGGGACCGAGGCCGGCCGAGACGCACATCGCGAGCACGTCCAGCAGGTCGGGCACGCTACGCGCGATCGATTCCCGCCTGGCCCGCTCCCGCCGCGCCGCCGCCATCCCGGGAAGCCGGAACGCGGCCGCGCCGATCACCAGTGCGAGCGGCACCGCCCAGGGGGATCCGCCTCCCAGCGCGATGCCCACCAGCCCGCCCACCGCGCCCCACAGTGCTCGGCGCGAGCGGCCGGACGACCGTATCTCCATCTCGCCGGGCCTTCGTAGGGACGCCAGCCGGCCGCGGACCCGAGGATCCACTCGGCGGCGCGCCGCCAGCACCAGGCCAAGCGAGACCAGGGCCGCCCACCCGCCGGCCAGCGCGTGCATCGCGCTCAGATCTCCACCCGGACGATCCGGCGGATCGACCACACCCCGGCGGCCTGCAGCGCCAGCCCGGTGACCAGCGCCGCGGCGCCCGCTCGGGAGGCGAGCACCGGCAGCACGTCCCGGGCCGACGAGAGCGCGGCGAGCACGAGGAAACCCAGCGGAAGGAGGCAGAGCACCGTGCCGGACACGCGGGCCTGGGTGGTCTGAACGTGAAGATCGCGGTAGGCGGTCGCGCGAGCCCGAAGCGACCCCGCGACCTGGTCCAGCAGCGCCGGAAGCCCCACCCCGGTCCGAGCCCCGACACGCAACGCCGTCACCAGCAGCTCGGCCGGCCCCGGAACGTCGGCTGCCAGCCCACCGAGCGCCGCGTCCAGGGACTCGCCGACCGAGCGCGCGGAGAGCACGCGGCCGACCGCGGCCCGCACCCAGCCGGGCGTGCCGTCGTCCGCGGCCGCGGCCTCCAGGGCCTGAACCAGGGTGCGGCCACCGCGAAGCGACGCCGCCAGCGTCGAGGCCAGCCCGGCCAGGTGGAACGCCTCCTCGTGGGGCGCGGGACTCGCCCGGCGCCGGCGCAGATCCTCGAGCCACCGCCGCGGGCGAGACGGTTCTCGTTCGGGAATAGGGTCGGCAGCGCCGAGGAGCCTCTCCAGCGTTCGCCGCCGCGCCGCGAACCGGAACAGCACGCCGGCCGCTCCCAGCAGGCCCGCGGCGAGCGGCAGGCTCAGCGTCTCCACGCCGGCCCCGCCTCGGGCCTGAACCAGGCGGGGTCGATGCGCTCTCCCCGCTCGCGGAGCGCCGACACGAGGGCCGGCACCGCTCCGGTCGGGGCGAAGCGGTTCCGGCTCCGCTCGTATCGGAACAGCGAGCGAAGGCCGGATCGGCCGCCGCTGCCCCGCTCCACGGAGGCGATCTCGAACACGGCCCGCCGCCCGTCGGGGAGTCGCGCGAGGTGCACCACCAGGTCGATCGCGGCCACGACCTGCTCCCGCACGTGAGCCACGGGCAGGTCCACGTCGGACATCAGCGCCATGGTCTCCAGGCGGGCCAGCAGGTCCCGCGGCGAATTCGCGTGCGCGGTGGACAGCGAGCCGTCGTGGCCCGTGTTCATGGCCTGGAGCATGTCGAGGGCCTCGCCTCCGCGAACCTCGCCGACCACGATCCGGTCCGGACGCATCCGCAGCGCGTTGCGCACCAGGTCGCGCACGGTCACCTCGCCGCGCCCCTCCACGTTGGCGGGGCGGGCCTCGAGCCCGATCACATGCGGCTGGGACAGGCGGAGCTCGGCCGCGTCCTCGATCGTGATCAACCGCTCCCCCGGATCGATGAACGAGGACAGCACGTTGAGCAGAGTCGTCTTCCCGCTGGACGCGCCGCCGGAGACGACCACGTTCGCCCGGCCGCGCACGCACGCGGCGAGGAACTCGAGCATCGGCGGCGTGAGCGTGCCGAGCCGGACCAAGTCGTCCGGCCGCAGCGGATTCGACCCGAACTTGCGGATCGTCATCGAAGGGCCGCAGAGCGAAAGGGGCGGGATGATCGCGTGGAACCGCGAGCCATCCGGCAATCGGGCGTCCACATACGGGCACGACTCGTCGATGCGAAGGCCCAGCGGTGAAACCACGCGCTCGATCACGTGAAAGACCTGCTCCTCCCCCTCTTCAAACAGGCCGTCCACTCTCTCGAGCCGCCCCTTTCGCTCCACGTAGCAGTCGTCGGCCCCGTTGACCATCACCTCGCTCACCTCCGGGTCCTTGAGGAGGCGTTCGATCGGTCCGAGGCCGACGACGTCATCGCTGATCTGATTGACGAGCTCGGTGAGCTCGCCGGCGGGGAGGATCGCCCGCTGCTCACGCAGCAGGCGAAGGACGTGTTCGCGGACGTGCAGGCGGCGCTCGGGCGGGCTCAGCCGCTCGAGGTCGTGCACGTCCACCTGGTCTCGAAGGCCCAGACGAACGGCCCGCTTCAGCGCCGGCGCGGTCGCGGTCGCGGTCACGCGGCCACCTCCGCGAGCGACCGAGCCAACCGCATCAGTGCCCGCGAGGTTCGCGGCGACCGGCCGAGCACCAGCTCGCCCCGGTTCTGGGCGGCCGGGACGGTGCGATCGAGACGCACGACGGCCGCGACGGGAAGCCCGAGGACGCGCTCGGCGTCCTCCGGCACGATCTCGGCGCGCGCGGCTCGGTTCACCAACACCCGGCTGCGGTCCGCCGAGCCCCAGGCCCTCGAGGAAGGAGAGGGTCCGGCGGGCGTCGCGCATCGCGAGGACGTCGAGGGACACGACCAGCAGGATCTCGTCGGCCATCCCCAGGGCGGCCCGGGTAAGGTCGTCGACGGCCCGGCGCGGGGTGCAGCAGCACCAGCTCGTGCGCTCCGGCGAGGACTCCCACCGCCGCCGCGAGGTGCGCCGGACGCAGGGCCTCGGCCGCCGCCGGATCGTGCGGCCCGAGCAGGGCGGAGAAGCCGGCCGGGTGCTCGAACAGGACCTCGCGGACGTGCTCGGCGGAGAGCTCCTCCAGGACGGGGACCAGGTCCTCGATCGTGCGCACACCGTCCTCGGCGTCGACCCCGAGCGCCGCCGGAGAGATCGGCGAAGAACGGGTCGCACTCGACCAGGCAGGTGGAGCGTTCGAGGCGGGCGGCGGCGGCGGCCAGGTGCGTCGCGACGAACGTGGCACCGGCGCCGCCGCGCGGCCCGTAGACGGCCACCACGCGACCCTTCGGCCCCGCGGCCTCGTCGCGTCGGCGGACCAGCCGCGCGGCGTCGTCGATCAATCGCGGGCGCTCCTCGGGCCAGAGGTAGAAGCCGGCGACGCCCGCGCGGATGGCCTCCCGAAGCGTCGCCACCGACTCCTGCTCGGCCACCGCGAGCCGCACGGCTCCGTCGCCGTAGGCGCGGGCCAGTACCCCGGGCGAGCCGACGACCGCGGCCGGGTGCGCGTCGCGCACCAGCCGGGAGAGCGTCGCCTCGTCGGGAGCGGTCCCGACCACCCGGAACGCGGGGTCGCGCTCCAGGACGTGCAGGACCTCCTCGGACAGGCTCAGCTTCTCGAAGCCGAGGGCCACCGTCGTGACGGTTCGACTCACCGTGCCTCCAACGCTCAAGGACGAAGCGTGTGCGGGGAAGGAGGCTCTCGGAGTGGGGTCGGGCGATGCGTTCCGCGAGCGAAGCGACGATAGCCCGACCCAACGGCACGGCACATCGCCCGGCCGGGGCGAGTCAACGACCCGGTTGGGGGAAATCCGTCGGCCCCGGCCGGGGTCGTTCAGCCGGACGCGTCAGTGGTGGGTCAGTTTCGGGGGACCTAGCCAGTCGTCGCGATCGGCCCGTCGTCAAGGAGGTCGTTCAGGGACACGGATTCATGGCGGTCACCGGCCCGCTCCTGGGCCGTCAGAGCGTCCTCGGCATCCTCGAGCCGACTGATGAGTCGCTCCAGACGATCGGGATGGATAAGAACGCCCACCGGGCGGTTGTGTCGAAGGATCACCACGTTGCGATCCTCGATATCGTCAAGGAGTTCGCGGAGCCTCTCCCTCGCCTCGGTCACTCCCACAAGTGCTTCGCCTCGAGCCATCTGGCTGGACCCCCCCCTCGCCGTGCGGGTGCCTCTTTGCCCCCCGCGGGGAATAGCTCTCCCTGAGAGCATAGGTGACTCTGTACGGAAGGTCAATCGTTATTTCGTATGGGTTGGCGTACGTTCAACCGTACTGTATACTGTAATTCAATGGGCCCGTTCTACGTCGGACTACATCGGAAGGCGGCGGCGGCACTCGAGTCGCTCCCCGCCGACCGCGCCAGGGCCATCAGGGACCGCCTTCAAGAGCTGGCCGTCGATCCGCGGCCGAGGGGCACGAAGAAGTTGCGAGGGTCAGCAGACGTTTACCGCAGCCGGGTCGGCATGTATCGGATCGTCTACACGGTGGACGACAAGGCCCGCGAGGTTTTCGTGACCGACATCGCCACGCGCCAGAACATCTACTGATCCCGGAATGTCTGGTGGTAGCTCGCTGAACGTCCCACAACCGCGGCGTCCAGCTCCTTCACGAGCGTCTTCGGCGCCACCAGCCGGTAGCTCTCCTCGACCATGTCGGTAAGGATTCCGACCGGCGGGAGCCCCTTGGACCGCAGCCGGATGCTCACCCACCCGCTCTTGCCGAGGCCGTAGCCCGACGGTTCCGCCCCCGGGATCGCCAGCGCCTGCTCGAGCGAGTCGACGAGCTTGACGGTGAACCCGGGCCACCAGTCGCCCCCCGCCTCGCTGCCGAGAAACACGAACACCTTCTTGCCGGCCTTGACCACGGTCTCGTCCCACGGGTGGTCCTCCCACGCACCGGGAAGGCTCATCGCGAACTCGTGAATCCGCCGATGGGCTCGAACCGGATCGGCCATGCGACCCGGGGGTTACTCCGCGGGCTCGGGCTCGTCGACCGGCTCGATACCCAGGCGGTCGAGGCGGATGCGGTGGCCCTCGAGGATGTCCAGGACCATCCGCTTCTCCATCTCCTCGAACCCGCCCATCAGCCCGGACAGCACCCGCGTCGCCTGGAGAGCCCTCCGCGTCTGGGTGAGGGCCTCCCCCACGATCCGCCGCGCGTAGGACGCGATCCGCCTCCCGCAGCTCGTGTCGCCGTCCATGACCCGCTGGAGCTCGTCGAGGGCGAAGCCCTCCTGGCCCTCCCGGTCGCCGAGCACGCGGCGGATCACCTCGGCGGACACGGGATCGAGCAGTGGCGTGAGGACGTCGGCGAAGTCCGAGACCCACGCGTCGCCCACGTAGTGCCACGTCATGGCCTCGGCCCAGTCGGCCGGCTCGGTCCGCTCGAAGAACTGGTCGAAGAACGGCCGGAACCGCTCCTCGAGCTCGGGGTCGGCCAGCTCGCGCAGGCGAGCCTCGATCAGCTCGAAGTTCCGCTGCTCGCGGTCCGCCACGCCCCCCTGCGCCGAGCGCGTCCGCCCGTCCGGCGCCAGGGCCACGTTCGAACGCGCGCGCTCCGCCGCTTTCCGCTCGCCGTACGCGAGCGCGGCGAGGATCTCTGCAACGGGACTGGGAGCGGACGAGTCGGTCACGAGGTTGCCCATTCTAGTGACACCCCCAGGTGACCCCCCGCCCGTACAATGCCCGCGCGAGGGGGTGGTCGAGACAATCTTCCTGGACTGGCTTCTGTCCCTGGGCACCGGGCTGCTGTTCGGTCGCCTGGGCATCACCACGCTCCGGCCCGGCCGCTCTCGTCTGTCCTCCGCCGGCTTCCTGGCCGGTGCCGCGGTCCAGGTCCTGCTGACGGCCGTCTCGCTCTCGCTCTACGCCCTTTCGGCCGAGTGGATGTGGATGTACTGGGTCGACCCGGCCGGCCTGCCGGTCGGGATCGTCGTCCTGGCCTTCGCGATGTACGCGGTCGCGTTCCTGGCCGGCTACCTGCTGGCGCCCGAGCTCGAGCGGATCCGGATGGGATCCGCATGGTGGGCCGTGGGCGCCGTCGCCGTGGGGGCCACGCTCCTGGAGCTCCTGGCCTGGGACCGGATCACCGCGCTCGGCTCGCTGTCCGAGTTCGCCTCCGGGGACGCCCCCGGGCTGGGGGGCACGTTCCTGGTCGTGCTCGCGGTCGGAGGCGCCGCCGTGATCGGCCTCGGGCTCTGGCTGGCCCTTTCGGTCCGCCGAGCGGTTCCGGCCCCCGATCCAGCCTCCTGACCTGCGGTTTCACCCGATTTCCATCGATGTGCTTTGGCGTGTCAGACCCCCCCGTTACCATCGGTGAGCATGGAGGCAACGGTCGTCGACCTCACCGCCTGGCGGGACGCTCGTGAGCACGCCCGTGAGCGCGGCGAGGAGACCGACGGGTTCGACCGGGTCGAGCTGGCGATGACCACGCTCGAGACCCGGGTGCAGCGAGGCGCGCGCCTGGCCCCCCGCCACGAGACCGACCTGCTGGCCATCACCGGCGCGCTGTCCCTCGGGCTCTTCGACGAGGCCGCCGAGCGCATCGAGCGCCTGGCCGTCCAAGTCGAGCACCCCTCCGCCCGCGGCGGCCGCTAGCGCGGCACGCTTGACGGCACCCCCGGGCGTCGCCACGCTCCCGGCATGGCGTCGAGAAGCTCTGGCGGGGGGAGGCGTCTTCCCACCACCGTCCTGTTCACCGACATCGTCGACTCGACCGTTCGTGCCCGAGAGCTCGGGGACGAGCGGTGGAGGCAGATCCTTCGCAACCATCACGCCACGGTCCGCCGTGAGCTGAAGCGGCACGGCGGCCGGGAGATCGACAACGCCGGCGACGGGTTCTTCGCGGCGTTCGAGAGCCCCGACTCGGCGATCCGGTGCGCCTGCGCGATCATCGACTCGATCCGGCCCCTCGGCATCGACGTCCGCGCCGGCATCCACGTCGGCGAGGCCGTCCTGGTCGGCGACAAGCCGGGCGGACTCGGCGTGCACATCGGATCGAGGATCGCCGGGCTGGCTCACCCGAACGAGGTCCTGGTCTCCGCCACCGCCCGCGACCTGACCGAGGGCTCCGGGATCCGGTTCGAGGATCGAGGCGCGCATGCCCTGAAGGGCATCGAGGGCTCCCGCCAGGTCTTCACGGTCATCCGCGACGGCGAGCTCGCCCAGAAGGACTCCGCTCCCGTGATCGTTGCGGAGCCGGGCCCCGGCCGGCGGCGGATCTGGCTCGCGGCGGCGGGGGCCGCGGTGGTCGTCACCGGCCTGCTCCTCCTGCGGCCGGACCCATCCGAGCCGACGCGCCCGACCTCCTCGCCCGGGCCCGCCGACCCCGTGTCGGCGCTGTACCGGGTCGACATCGCCGAGCATCGGGAGGCCGGCGTCAACACCGAGGCGATCACGTACGACGTGGCCGTCGAGGGGGGCTTCCTGTGGATCGCCGAGCGTCGCGCCGTCGGAAAGTGGAGCCTCACCCGTGACGCCTACGTCGAACACATCCGGCTCGGACCCGCGAACAGCCCGGTCGAGCCTCTGTTCGTCGCCACCGGCCGTGGGCGGGTGTTCGTCGGGGCGGTGGGCCCGGCCCCGGTGGACCCGGGCCAGGTCGCCTCCGGTTTCCTGCTGTACGAGATCGACGCGGCGGACGGCACGGTGTCCGAGCCGGTGCAACTTCCCTCGCAGCCCACGGCGCTCACCGTCGGAGAGCGGTTCGTGTGGGCGACCACCGCCGCGGGGCCGCTGATCCGCGTGTCCCTCGACGATGGCCGCGCCCGGGAGGTCACGTCGTACGCGAGCTCTCCGGTGGCGATCGCCGCCGATGCGGGCCGGGTCTACGTGGCCGACGCCGACGGGTTGGTCGTCGTCATCGATGAGCGCACGGGCAAGAAGCTGGACTCGACGGAGATCGCGGAGCCGACGGCGATCGCGGTGGGACACGGCTCCGCGTGGGTGACCTCGGACGAGTTCGGGACCGGGGGCGACGAGCAGGCGAGCACGCTCGTTCGGCTCGATGCGAGGTCGCTCGAGCTGCAGGAGCCCATCCCACTGCCCAACGCTCCCGAGGACATCGCCGTGACGGACGACGCCGTGTGGGTCGCGAGCACCTCCGGGGTCCTGATCCGCGTGGATCCGGCGCAGGATGCCCGGGTCGGCATGCCGATCCAGCTGCACGGCGGGCTCATCCGCGAGCTGTTCATCGCCGCCACGGCCGAGGACGTGTTCGTCTCGGTCTCCCGGTAGCCGGAACGATCGGCCCGTTCGGACGGTCCCCTCTACGTGGGATCCGTTCCGAAAGGAGATCGATCGTGAGAGCCATTCGACGCGCCGCGCTGCTCACGGCCGCCCTGTTCCTGCTGCTCGGGCTCGCCCCGGCCCCGGCCTCGGCCGGCGGTGGCGGCGGCGGCGCCGTTTGCCCTCCCGCGACACAGAAGCCACCGGCGCTGACCGTGTGGGTACGCGACTACTGCTTCACATCAAGGACCCTGAACATCACTGCCGGACAATCGGTGACGTGGGCGCCCATAGGCATCGTCGTGCCGCATACGGTCACGGCATTCGGCCTGTTCGACAGCAAGGACCTCGAGGGCCTGTACACGGTTCGCTTCAACCGGCCCGGCAGGTACCCCTACGTCTGCTCGTACCACAGCGGCATGGCCGGTCGGATCGTGGTTGAGGGCAAGGCAGTCGAGCACGTCGACGAAGAAGTCACCGTCCTGGACGGCCTTCCCGAGGAGTCAACCGACGAACGCCTGGCCGCGGCCGAAGAGCGCCTGGCCAAGGCGATCGCCGCCGTGCGGCTTGCGACCCCCGAGACGGTCGAGCTCGCCGGCGGCCGCGTCGACGAGTCCCGGCTCGGCTCCAAGCCCGTCTCCGAGATCCTCGCCTGGGCCATGCTCGCGCTGGTGGTGGGCCTGTTCCTCGGTCGCCGAGGCGCCCGCCCCGACCCGGGGGACGTAGGCTGACCCCGGCCGGTCGGAGGTGCGGGTGCAGGAGCCGGATCCGGGGCTGCTCCGAAGGGCGCAGGAGGGCGACCTCGACGCGTTCGAGGCCCTCGTGCGCGCCTACCAGGCCGACGTCTGGCGCTTCGCCCGCTCCCTGGTCCGCGACCGCTCCCTGGCCGACGATATCGCCCAGGAAGCCCTGGTCCGCGCGTACCGGTTCCTCTCCGGCTTCCGCGGCGACTCGAAGTTCAGCTCGTGGCTGTTCCGGATCGTGCGCAACTGCGCGACCGACGCGACCCGCCGCGAGGGGCGCCCGCCGGTCCGCTTCGACCCCGTCCCCGCGCCCGACCATCAGGCCCGCGTGGAGATCTCCATGGCCCTCGACGCCCTCCCCGCGCGCCTGCGCGAACCGTTCCTGCTCGTGGAGGTGTTCGGGCTCCCCTACGCCGACGCCGCGAACGTCCTGCAGACCCGCGAGGGCACCGTGAAGAGCCGGGTCCACCGCGCGCGGCAGGCCCTCATCGCCTCGCTCACCGAGTCCGAGGAGGCCGCCGATGGTGTGTGACCACGTCCAGGCGGCCCTGTCGGAGCGGATGGACGGCGAGGTCCGGCCCATGCGGGCGAACGACGCCGAGCACGCCCGCACGTGCCCCCGCTGCCAGGCCTTCGCCGACCGCGCGGCCCGGGTCCGCCAGGCCGTGCGGTTCGAGGTCGCCGAGCACGTCCCCGACCTGGTCGGCCCGATCATGGAGCGCGTCCGCGCCGAGGCCCGGACGGTCCGCGTCCTCGCGCCCTCCCGCCGCCGCGGGGTCCACCGCGCCTCCGGCCGGTGGTCCAACGCGGGCCGGGTGGCGGTGGCCGCCCTGGCCGGAGCCGTCGCGGGAGCCGCGATCGTGTCCGGCGGCCTGATCCTGCGCCGCGAGCCGAAGGTGGCCGGCGCGTCCGAGGTCCCCGCCCTGGTGTTCGCCTCGGCCCCTCGGGTCACGTCCTACGCCGCGAGCTTCGACATCACCGAGCGGGGCTGGCGCCCGGACGTCGCCGAGCGCAGCTTCCGCGCCGACGTCGAGTTCCGCGCGCCCGAGGCGTTCCGCATCGACCTGCACGACCTCACCCGCTACCCGGCCACCCTCCCGGGCCGCAACGACCACTCGCTGCGGGTCCTGGCCGACCGGTGGTCGCTCACCGGACCCCAGGCCTGCCCCGCGGCCGCCGCCCCCACCTGCGGCCCGGTCGCGAACATCGAGCGCTCGTTCACCGGCCGCGCGCCGTTCGACGCCGACGCCCCCATGCCCACCGATGGCGTCCTCCCGGTCATCGCCCTGGCCGGATCGGAACGGGTCACGGTCCTGGGTCCCGACGTCGTCCTGGACCGCGACGCGCTCCGCGTGCGCGCCCCGGCGGAGCAGCTCGCTCCCCTGTTCGAGTTCTTCCAGCAGGCCGGCTCGTGGCGCCCCCAGTACCCCTCGGACCCCGTCGACGTGTGGCTGGACCGGGAGGCGTGGCTGCCGCTGCGATTCCAGGTGGCCTCCGCGGGCGGGGCCGACCGGGAGGCGTGGGCCGCCGCCAACGGCATCGGCCTCGAGCCCCCGGGGACCGTCGTCCTGCAGGCCGAGGTCACGCGGTTCGTCCTCAACGAGCCCGGGGCGGCGGAGGAGCCCGAGGCCTGGTTCGCGGGGCCGCCCGCCTCGGCCCGGGACCGGGGCTTCGTCGACGCCACCGGCCAGGCCCTGGCGACGGCGGCCGGCTTCGAACCGCTCGAGCCCTCGAACACCGCGGGCCTCGACGCGTACCGGAGCGGGACGTTCCGGGGAACGCGCGAGTCGGTGCTGTCCTATGCGCGCGGGCTGGCGTGGCTGCGGGTCCACGAGACCAGGACCCACCGCACCCCGGCGCTGTTCGGCAACGTGGGGATGCTCGCCGAGCGGGTCGAGCTGCCCAACGGCGGGGTGGCCTTCTACGAGCCGGCCGGCACGCGCACCGGCCGCCGCCTGGCCGTCCACGCCCAGGGATGGGACCTGTACCTGGAGTCGAACCTCCCCCGCGCCGACCTGCTTCTGGTCGCCGGGTCCATCCCCGTGATCGGGCTCGAGCCGCCCCCGTCGTGGAACACCCGCGCGGGGCCGGGAGACACCCTCGTCGAGCGCGTCTCGCTCGGCGTGGCCGCGGCGCGCTCGGCCGGCCCCCTGCTGGTCCCCTCGGGGCCCGTGGACGGCATGGACCTCGCCGGCGCCCTCTACACGACCACCAACGGGATGGAGGCCGGCGTGACGATCGTCTACCGCCGCGCCGGGTTCGAGGCCTCCGCGTACGGCTTCCGCCTGCATCAGGCGCCCGGCCAGCCCCTGCCGCCGCCGACGGGGACCGATCAGATCCAGCAGGAGGTGCGCGGCGCGATGGGCCGGTGGTCGCCCACCCGCCACGAGCTGGAGTGGGTGGAGGACGGCGTGTACCACTCGGCGGCGGCGCCCGGGCTGGACCTCGAGGCCATCCTGCGCCTGGTCGCGAAGCTGGAGCCGTTGTGAGGCGCCGGGGCCGCGTCGCGCGCGGGCTGGCGGTCCTGGTGGGCTTCGTCGCCGGCGCCCTGCTGACCCTCGCCGTGCAGGGTCCGGACGTGCCGCCCCTCGCGCCCGAGGCACCCATCGCCGTCGCCCCGGCCCCGCCTCGCGTCGCCGAGGCCCCGGGCGCGTTCCTGGCGTGGACCCCCGGACGGATGCCCGACGGGTTCGCCAGCCGGGCCCGGGCGCTCGGCTCGATCCGGCACGCGGTCGTGGTCATGAGCGGCACGGCCTGGCTGACGGAGTCCCGCTCCGCCTCGGGAGCGATCGTCGACCGGCCTCCCGGCGGCCTGGCCGTCCCCCTGGAGCTCGCCGCGGTCGACCCCGCCGCTTACCGGCCGTTCGTCCCGCCGGCGGAGCGCGCGCTCGTGGCGGCGCTGTCGCGCGGGGAGGTGATCCTCGGCGCCGCCTCGGCGGAGCTCCGCCGGCTCGGCGAGGGCGGGATCCTCAGGTTCGGGGGCACGAGCGCCCGCGTGGCGGGGGTCCTCCCCGACGAGTTCCTGGGCGCCCACGAGGTCCTCGCGTCCCTGGAGCTCGGCGGCCGCCTCGGGGTGACCCGGCCGCGGTACGCCCTCCTGGATCCGGTCCCCGGCACGCCCCGAAACCGGCTGGCCGCGGCGGTCCGCTCGCTGGTGCCGCCCGGGACGGCCCTTCGGCTGCGCGCGCCCGGGGAGACCCCGTACTTCCGCCACGGCGACGCCGTACTGCCGCCGGTCACGTTCAAGACGATCTTCGGGGAGTTCGCGGCCCGGCCGACGGCCGACGGCTGGCTGCGGGTCGACCCGGCCTGGGAGGCCGAGCACATCGCCACCGAGGCGGTCCCGATCCTCGGCGACGTCCGGTGCGCGCGGGCCCTGTTCCCCCAGCTGCGGGGGGCGATGGAGGAGATCCGGCGCGCCGGCCTCGCCCGCCTGATCGACACCGGGGACTTCGGTGGCTGCTACGGCCCGAGGTTCCTGAACCGCGACCCCGGCGCCGGCATCTCCCACCACGCTTGGGGGGCGGCCCTCGACCTGAACGTCTCCCAGAACCTCTTCGGCCGCGTCCCCACGATGGACCAGCGCCTGGTGGCGATCTTCGAGCGGTGGGGGTTCACCTGGGGCGGGCGCTGGCTCGTCCCCGACGGGATGCACTTCGAGTTCGTCGGGGCCACCGCGGTGGGCGGCTGAGCCGGCGCGCCTAGGAGAGCAGCGACCAGGCGCCGGTCCCGATCGAGGCCAGGACGGCCACGAGCGCGGAGACCAGGACGATCCTCCCGCCCCGGCCGGCCCCGACGACCCCGGCCAGGCCCAGGAGCACCGCCGCCAGCGCGACGATCGTCAGGGCGAGCACGGCGCGGTCGCCCATCAGGCCGAACCGCTCGGCCCGGTCGACCTCCCGGTTCTGCTCGTCGGCCAGCGCGGAGAGCCCCTCCAGGTCGCGCCGCAACGTCTCCAGGGTCACCGGGTCGAGCCCGCTCTCCTCGCCCGGCGGCGCCGACATCTCGTCGATGATCCCCGAGAGGCGGGTGATGACCTCTCCCTCCACCTCGGCCGCCGCGCCGGCCACCGCGGACCCCTCGCCCGCCTGGAGCGCCGCCAGGGCGCGGGAGTTGGCGGCGATGCCCTCGGACAGGACGATCTGGATGGTGGGCCCCTGGAAGGCGAACACCAGGCCCTGCACCTCCAGCCCCCGGGCGATCTCGGCGGTGAGGCGCGACGACCGGGCCTGCGAGCGGCCCTCCTGGGTGTTGGCGTGCATCTGCAGGACCCCCAGCAGGGCGGCCACGACGGCCACGACCCCTACCAGCGCCGCGAGCCGCCGCGGATAGGGCGTCTCGTCGACCTCGTGGGCGAGCTCGATGTCGACCACGGACATCAGGCCGTCACCTCGATCAGGACGGCGATCACGGCGGCCACTCCCAGTGCGATCCACGCCCCCACCAGGAGCCCCCGCCGCCGGCGCGCGTACGCCTGGGCCAGGGCCCCGAACATGAACGCGAAGCCCACCGGCACGGTCGCGCCGAGCAGCTTCACCGCGAGGTCGGCCTTGCGCTCCCCCTCCGCCTGGATGCCGGCGGGGTCGAGCACCACCAGGTCCGGGTTCTCCGCGCGGACGTCGGTCAGGCGCCGGCCGAGGTCGTAGCCGCCGGAGGGAGTGAGGTAGGTGTCGTCGGCGGCGATGCTCGGAAAGTCGAGGTCGGCCTCCGACTGCGCGAGGGCGTCGGCGGTGAGCCGCTGCGCGTTCGCCTCGATACGCAGGGCGGCGGCAACGTCGCCGCGGGAGGCGCCGGCGCGCCGCCGGTACTCCTCGGACCGGATCCGGGCCGCCGCGATCCGGAACGCCCGCGGGCCTTCGGTGTTGTAGACGTAGCGAACGTCCTCGACCATGGCCGCCCCGAGCTTCAGCTCGGTCCGGACGGCCATCTGACGGGCCCCGGCCGCCGAGGACGAGAGCAGTGCCGAGCGCGCCGCAAGCCCGGCGGCCAGGACGGCCGCGACCGCCAGGACCAACGCCACACCGCGCCCTCCCGGCTCGTCACTCACGCATGGCACCTCGGCTTGCTGAGGCGGACAAAGACGAAGGGAGCAGCTACCAAAGCGCTCTTGGCTGCACCTGTTCGGGGACCGGCCCCCCGAGGGGGGTCTGTCCTCGAACCTGCCTCCCGCGGCAGACCGAGCGTGGGTACCGCTCCCTTCGCGAGTGGTCCGAAGACCTCTCGGGAGCGATTCTACGCCCGGGAATTCGGCGGGGAGCAACCCGAAGGCGAGGGGATCGGGACGGGAAACGCGCCAGGGCGGGGGGTGCCCGCTCCCCCCGCCCTGACGAGCCGCGGGAGCCGCGTGCGATTCGCGAGTTGGGAAGGCGATTGCCCGTAGACCGCCACCCCGGGAACGCGTTCCGCTCGCGGCTCCCTGGCCTTGTGTGTGCTGCGGGCCGTTCCGCCACCAGGGGAGCTGGGGACGGTCTGGCTCAACGGTTGAAGCGACGAAATCCGGGTCCGGATACGGGCGGAGCGGGAGATTCGGGACCTAGGCCAGCGGGGCTTGCTCGGCCCCGGCGCCGGACTCGGTGACGGCCTCGGACTGCGACCCATTCGCTCCGGGATCTCCCGCCGCGTCGCCCTCACCGGACTCCTCGGGAGGGGCCACGGACTCGGACGGCTCGGGCGCCGGCGACTCGGACTCCGTCGGGGTCGGCTCCTCGCTCGGGGTCTCGGCCGGCGTCGGGGAAACCGACTCGGTCGGCGTCGGCGTGGCGGGACCGGGCGACGGCTCGTCGTCCGCCGGAGGCGGCGGCGGGATCTCGAGCTCCTCGAGCGTGTCGAGGGCGTCCTCGAGGTCCGGCTGGGCCGGCGCCGGCGTCTCGGGGGCGAGCTCCTCCAGGACGCCCTGCTGGTCCTCCAGGGTGGCCGCGGCGGCGATCAGGACCTCGCGGGCCTGGGCGTCGCTGACGTCGCCCGTCCGGAGCTCGGTCTCCACGGCGATGATCGACTCGGAGTAGCGACGAAGGCTCTCGCGCATGGCGTCGGTGCGTCCGGCCTCGTGGGCCTTCACGACCTCGTCGATGCGCGCGTCGGCGATGTCCAGGTGGACCACGGCCTTGTCGAAAGAGTCGACGGCCGCGGCCAGGCGGACCTCCTCGGCGGCGAGCTTCACGCCGTACAGCGTGTCGCCCGGAAGCGAGCCGTACGAGCCGGCGAGCAGCGCGCCGAGCACGCCGATCACGATGGCCGCGGTGGCGAGGGCCCGCACGCGCAGCTGCGGGAGCCACTCCCACGGGCTGGCCAGCTCGCGCGCGGCCCGGCCGGGGAGGGGGGCCGGGACACGGAACGCGGCGAGGGCGGCCGCGCGGTGCTGGGCGACGGCCTGCTTGCGGGGCTCGATGTCGAAGGCCTCGGACAGGGCCTGGGAGACGCGAAGCAGGTCCTCGAGCTCCTCCTGGGCGCCGATCGGCTGACCGATCGCGCGGTCCAGGATCTCCGGATCGATCTTCCGCCGCCTCACGGTCCCGCCTCCAGCAGGCGCTTGAGCGTGGACAGGGCCCGGTGCTGCAGGCTCTTCACCGCCGTGACGGGCTTCCCGGTGGCCTCCGAGATCTCCTCGTTGGACAGGCCGCCGGCGAACTTGAGGGTGACGATCTGGCGCTGGTCGTCGGTGAGGCGCTGGACGGCCCACAGGATCGAGCCGGCATCCAGGCGGCTGGCGACGGAGTCGGCGTGGTCCTCCTGCATGGGCGGCTCGGGCGGCTCGGCCATGGGCTCGACGATGCGCCGGCGAAGTCGCCGGCGGATGTCGGCCAGGTCGTTGCGCGCCATGGCGAAGAGCCAGCCCGCGAAGGCCGGCCCGTTCCCCTCGAACGCCCGGATGCGTTGCGCCGCTTCCACGAACACGTCTGCCGTCAAATCCTCCGCCTCCGTCCGATCCCGGACATTGGCCACGAAGTAGCGATACAGGCGGGCGTGAAACAGGTCGTAGAGCCCGGCAAAGGCCTCCGCGTCCCCTTCACGAGCCTGGAGCACGAGTTCCCCGACCGGGTCCACGCCCGCCATCAATGAAAGCGCCGAAGGGCTCGTGTGGATACGGGTGGTTTTCGAGCGCGCATTGAGCAAGGAAGCCTACGGTCTGGCGCTCGAGCCGGTCAGGCGGCCTTCCGGCCGCCCGAGACGAGCCGGTTCAGCCACGGACGCACGTACACCCAGCCGACCACGGCGGCGAGGCCCGCGCCGGCCACCACGGCGGCCACCGAGGGGGTCGGACGGGGAACGTGGATGCGTTTCCTGAGCGGCACGGGCCGCCGAAAGTCTCGAACCTGCCAACTCTCGCGCTCGGCCACCTTGCGCAGCTCCCTGTCCGGATTGACCGGAACGGGGTGCCCGACGGCCTCGAGCATCGGTAGGTCGGTGGCCGAGTCCGAGTAGGCGTAGGAGTCGGACAGGACGATCCCCTCCCGCTCCGCGACCTCCTTGATGGCCACCGCCTTGTTCTCCGCGTAGCAATAGAACTCCAGGTTGCCGGTGTACTTGCCGTCGACGATCTCGGCCCGGGTGGCGATCACGTCCCGGATACCCAAATGCTCCGCGAGGGGCCTGACCACCTCCTCGGGCGAGGACGAGACGATGTACACCTTCCGTCCCAGCGCCTGGTGCAGGGCGACCAGGTCCAGCGCCTCCTGGTAGACGTAGGGATCCACGACCGAGATCAGGGCCTCGCGGACGACCTCCTCGACCTGGGCCCGGTCCCACCCTTTCGAGAGCGCGAGCATGCCGTCCTTGGCCTTGTCCATCTTCTTCTCGTCCGCCCCCACGAGCAGGTAGACGAGCTGGGCGTAGGCGCCCTTGAGCAGGGTCGAGCGGGATACCAACCCTGCCCGGTAGAACGGCTTGGACAGGGCCAGCGAGCTGGACTTGGATATGACGGTCTTGTCGAGATCGAAGAAGGCTGCCTCCATCGCGTCCAATGGTAGGCCAGCCTTCCGGCCATATCGCCGATCCCTGCCATCATCTGCGACATGCGGATGGAGACGTTCCTGAGCGAGTGGGAGCCGGATCGGATCGTCCGCGCGCTGGAGGGCCTCCCCGTCGCCGACGGCTACGGGCTGATCGTGAAGCCGCTCCGCTACCGGACGAAGCCCCACCTGGTGGCGATGTGCGACTTCGAGGATCGCCGGATCACCCTGCAGGTCCCGGAGCCCTTCTACGCGTTCGAGGAGCGCGTCCCCTACCGGGCCCGGCGGATCCCGGGCAAGGGGCTGCGGTTCGCGTGGGAGGTGGCGATGGTCCCGTTCCGGAACCGCCGCGACGTGCTCCGGTTCCTGTACCTGCACGAGTACTACCACTGGTACCTGCGGGAGATCCTCGGCCGGCGATCGGGCGCCGAGACGGCCTGCGACCGCTACGCCCTGCAGGGATTCAGGCGGCGAAGCCCGGTCGTCCCGCCTCCCGGCGCACCCGAACGGTGGCTGGCATGATGCGCGCGTGAACGACGTCCCCGATCCGGTCCGCGAGGGCAAGGCCTACCAGGAAGCCATCCTCGCCTACCTGGGGAACGACGACCCGGCCGAGGTCCAGCAGGGGACGGCGGATGCCTTCTCCTTCCTGATCGCCGACGCGGGGGCCCGCGTGCGCGACCGGCCGGAGGCGAAGGAATGGTCGGTCCTGGAGTGCTTCGCCCATGTGGCCGACGCCGAGATCGTCTACGCGGGGCGATACCGGTGGATCGTGGCTCACGACGAACCACCGCTCATCGGCTACGACCAGGACCTGTGGATCGACAACCTCCACGCCAACGACTACGACCCGCAGGACCTGATGGAGCGGTTCCGCATCCTGCGCAGGGCGAACCTCGACATGTGGGCGCGATCGACCCGCGAGGAGCGGGCCAAAGTGGGCCAGCACGCCGAGCGGGGCCCGGAGTCCTACGACCTGTCGTTCCGGCTGATCGCCGGCCACGACCGGTTCCACCTGGAGCAGGCCCGCAGGGCGCTGGAGGCGGTCCGGGGCTCCTAGCGCTTCGCGCAGCGGGAGCCGGGCATCGGCGCCCGCCACCGGCGGTCGGCCACCCGGTAGGCCCGCTCGGCCAGGTAGTCTTCGGGGTCGATCAGGAAGTCCACCTGCGGCCGGTGATCGAGCTCGGCCATCTGGGTCGACCACTCGTCGACGTATCGGTCCTGCCCCGCGGACAGCACCGGCGCCCACGCGTCGGCGTGGCTGGGGACGAACACACGGGGGTGGGCGTGCTCGACGTAGAGCCGGGGATCGCGCAGCCCGGACACCGGCTGGTCGAACCCGAGGATCGCGTTGGCCATGACGTCGACGCATCCCGGGAACGAGTCGAGCGCCCCCCGGACGTCCGCGGAGTCCCAGATCGGCCCGGCCGAGTCCCCGATCAGCAGCGTGAAGGCGCCGGCCGTCAGGTGATACATCCACGTCCCGCCCTGGGCGTCGTCCAGGCTCTCCATGAACTTCTGGAGCTCCTCGGGGTCGTCCTGAAAGTGCTCGACGTACGGCAGAGGGTCGAACACCGGCAGGAACGGGTCCGGCGGGTTCTCGGCCGACGGCGGTTCGCTGGCGGAGTGGATGTGCTGCAGGACGCGAACCGGCGCGACGTCCTCGAACAGCCGGAAGGACTGGATGGTGCCGGGCGCCGGCGTCGTGGCCGTGCCGGTGATCGCGCAGGTGAACCTGCCGGCGAGGCCGTCCTCGTTCGCGTACGCCTTGGCCTGGTCGCAGATCTCCTCGCTGCCCACGACCGCGGCGCCGGTTCGCCCGGCGACGTATCCGGCGTCGGCCGCGTGGTCGAAGTGCCCGTGCCCGATCAGGATGGCCTCGGGGTCGATCGCGGCCAGGTCCTCCCGCCCGATCGGCACGTAGTCCTTGTGCGCGCCGACGATCTCCCACGCGTCGAACAGCAAGAGATGCCCGCGGATCGTGACGATGAACGACGAGACGCCGTACCAGGCGAGGGTGACGTAGCGAGGATCCAGCGCGTGCCGACCCAGGATCGCCTTCCGCGCCGCTCGAGCCTCACGGGAGACGCGCACCTTCGAGGCCGCCGGCAGCGGCTTCCACCCGGCGATCGGGACGCGGTCGGGCACGGCCGCGCGCCCGGAGGGCAGCGCGAGCGCGAAGACCAGCCCGGCCGTGACCGCGACGGCCAGGACCCGGCGGAGCCGGCTCCCCCCGCGCTCAGATGAAGGCGACACGGTCCCTGAACACGATGTAGCCGACCCCGGCGAGTACGTCCACCAGCGTGTGGGCCACGATGAGGGGCCACACGCGGCGGGTCCGCTGGAAGATCCATCCGAAGAGCATCCCGAGGGCTAGGTTCCCCACGAACCCACCGAACCCCTGGTAGAGGTGGTACGAACCGCGCAGGACCGAGGTCGCGATCAGGGCCTTGCGCGGTGACCACCCGGCCTGTCCCAGCCGGTGGAGCAGGTACCCGGCGACGACGACCTCCTCCAGGAAGCCGTTCTGGGCCGCGTCGAGGACCAGCACCGGCACCGTCCACCAGTGATCGAGGGGCGGCACCGGGATCACCAGCCGGTTCAGCCCGAGCTCGAAGGCGAGCACGTAGACGCCCAGCCCCACCGCGGAGACGACGACGGCGAGGGCGATGCCGAGCGCGAGGTCGTCGCCGGGCAGTCGCAGACGGAAGCCGATCGCCTCCGGTCCATCGCCGCTTCGACGCAGGAGGTGGACGACCAGCCACACCGGGACCAGCGCGAAGACGATCCCGGCCAGGTGGCGGGCCACGAACACCGACTGCGAGATGGTGGCCACCGAGCTGCCCTTGAGGGGCACCGACAGCAGATCGATGACCGACAGGACGACGGAATACAGGACCGTCAGCCCCAGCACGATGAGGATCTCCTCGTACCGGGTGCGGCGATCGAGGGCCGCGGCCTCGCGCCTGGCGGGCATGCGCGAACTCTACGCGCGGCGCGCCGGCCGAAACGCCGATAGGGTCCGCGCGTGCGGTCCCTGTGGTTCGTGGAGCCCGGCAAGCTCGAGTGGCGCGACGTCGACGAGCCCGCGCTGCGGGGGCCGGGTGAGGCCATCGTTCGGCCGCTCGCGGTGGCCGCCTGCGACCTGGACGGTGCGGTCGTCCGGGGCCTGGCGCCGATCCCCGGCCCGTATGCGATCGGCCACGAGTTCGCGGGCGAGGTGGTGGACGTGGGCGACGGCGTGACGTCGTTCGCGCCCGGCGATCGCGTAGCGGTGTCGTTCCAGATCTACTGCGGCGAGTGCGACCGGTGTTCGCTCGGACTGACCGCGAACTGCCAGGGCGAGGGCGTGCCCTACCGGGCCATGTACGGGTTCGGGGCGCTCGGCGGCCACGAGTGGGGCGGCGCGTTCTCGGACCTGGTCCGCGTGCCGTTCGCCGAGCGGATGCTGTTCCGGATTCCGGAGGGGATCGAGCCGGCCACGCTCGCCACCGCCAGCGACAACATCACCGACGGCTGGCGAACCGTGGCCCCGGCCCTGGAGGGCGCTCACGCCGGCGCGGAGGTGCTGGTGGTCGGTGGCTGGGCGGCGAGCATCCCGCTCTACGCGGTGGACGTGGCGCGCGCGCTTGGCGCCTCGCGGGTGGTCTACGTGGACGGGAACGCGGAGCGGCGCGCCGCGGCGGAAGCGTACGGGGCCGAGACGATCGCCGAGCTCCCCGAGCGCAAGGCCGGACGGTTCGGGGTCACCGTCGACGCCAGCGGGATGCCGGAGGGCCTCGCGGTGGCGTTGCGCTCGACCGAGCCCGGGGGCGTGTGCACCAGCATCGGCATCTACTACACGCCGACGCCGGTGCCGCTGTTGGAGATGTACGACAACGGGATCACGTTCTTCATCGGGCGCCCCCACGTCGGCCCGATGCTGCCGCGCGTGATCGACCTGGTGGCGTCCGGGCGGATCGACCCCGACCGGATCCGCACGACGGTGTCGTGGGACGAGGTCGCGGAGGCGCTGGTCGATCCGCCGACGAAGCTCGTCGCGATCCCGTAGGGCTACGCGGGAAGCGGCGCGAACACCCCGGCCGCCCCGAGCGCGCGCAGCAGCTCCGCCACGCCCGCCCGGAAGGATCCGGGGTCCTCGTACAGGAACGAGCGCGCCGTCACGGCCTCCACGACCGCGCCGACCTCGCCACCGGCAACGGAGCCCCATGCCTCGGGGTGTCGCCCGGCGGCAACGCTCGGCTGACCCGCCAGACCCATCCTGACCCGGTCCTGCATGTGCCCACCTCCCTTCGGACGCGAGCCCAGGATGGCGCGCGAACGTTGCGCACCGATTGCCGGAAGGTGACAGGCGTGTGAACTTGCTCGGCTTCGAGCGTGGGCGTTACAGGGGGACGGGCTTCAGCCGGAGGCGGGGCGCCCCCACGACCTCGGTCCGCCCGGTGACCTGGTGCGACTGCACGTCGCGGAACTCGAACCGGCGGCGAGAGGCTCGGGGCGGGGGCGGACGCTCGCCCGGCTCCAGCGGGATCATCACGGTCCACGGCCAGTAGTGGAACAGGCGGACGGCCTCCTGCACGCAGCGGCCGCACCGGACGGTGTCGTTCCGGCCGTCCCGCTTCGCGGTGTTCCCACACCACGTGCAGTAGTAGCGGACCATGCGGGCCTCCTCCCCAAGGATATTCCCCTCTGGTCGCTCACGGAACTGTGATGTCCGTCTCAAAGCGGATCGCGGGGATCACCTCCCGCGCCAGGCGTTCGGCCTGCTCGGCGAGCCCCCCGCCGACCGGGAACAGGTTCACGCCCGTGAACCCGAGCGCGGCGAAGCCGGCCAGCCGTTCGGCCAGCTCGTCCGGGGACCCGCTCACCTCGGCGTGCGTGCCGCTCGGGCGGTCCTCCACGCGGACCTCGACGTTGTAGACGAGCTCGAGCGCCGCCGGGTCGCGGCCGGCGCCCTCCGCGGCGGCGAGGATCCGTCCGCGCATTGTCGGGATCGCCTCCGGCGGCGCGTACCCGTAGGACGGGATCCACCCGTCGGCCAGCCGCCCGGTCAGGTCCAGCATGCGGGGTCCGTACGTGCCGACCCAGATCGGGATCGGCCGGACGGGCTTCGGCTCGAGCTCGGCGCGTTCCACGCGGTACCGGCCGCCCTCGAAGGTGAAGCCGGGCTCCGACCACAGACCGTGGGCGATGCGGATGGCGTCCTCGAGGCCGGCGACCTTCTCCCCCGGCGTCGGCTCGCCGAGCCCGAACGCGCGGAACTCCTCGTTGGACGCACCGCCGCCGAGGCCCAGGATCAGACGGCCCTCCGAAAGGCGGTCCAGGCTCTCGGCCATCTTGGCGAGGACCGCCGGCGACCGGTACGGCACGCCCAGGACCCGGCTGGCGACGCCGATCCGCGTCGTGGCGGCGGCGATCCACGTCAGGAGCGTCCACGTCTCGAACGTGGGGCTCGTCCCGTGAAGGTGGTCGTTCACCGAGACGAAGTCGAACCCCAGCTCCTCGGCCCGCCGGGCGTCGCCCACGGGGTCGGCTCCCTGAGCCGCCGACGGCGAAACGTTCAGTCCGTAGCGCATGTTCGTCCCTCCCTGATTTAGTTGCGTACGCAAATACTATGCCAAAGTAGTTGCGTACGCAATTAATTTCTTGCTAGGCTCCTCTCGTGAGCCGGCTGAGCGACACCGAGCTGCGGGCCTGGCAGGCGCTCCTGCACGCGTCGCACGACGTGGTGGAGCGGCTCGACCGCGAGCTCCGCGAGGAGCACGACCTCTCGATGGCCTCGTACGATGTTCTTCTCCGGCTCGCCCGCGCACCGGACCGGGCGCTCCGCATGCGCGAGCTCGCCGAGCGGGTCCTGCTCTCCCCCAGCGGCGCCACGCGGGCCGTCGACCGCCTGGTTGCGCAGGGGCTCGTCGAACGAGCGGAGGACGCCGAGGACGCGCGGGCGTGGCGGGTGCTGCTCACGCCGAAGGGGCTCGCGCACCTGAAGCGGGCCTCGGTGACCCACCTCCGCGGCGTCCGCGAGCACTTCACCGGCAAGCTGACCGAGGCGCAGCTGCGCGCGGTCGCGGCCGGCCTGGAGGCCGCCGCCGGGCCGCACCAGCCCCACTAGGTGCCCGCCCCGTCGCTCTCGTTCCTCCGGCCCGGGTTCCGCCGGGGCTGGCCGCTCGCCGTCGCCGTCGCCGCGTTCGGGATCCCGTTCGGCTTGCTGGCGCGCGACGCGGGGATGGGTCCGGTCG
This sequence comes from uncultured Actinomycetes bacterium, assembly GCA_963742735.1. Taxonomy (GTDB): domain Bacteria; phylum Actinomycetota; class UBA4738; order UBA4738; family JBBDTT01; genus JBBDTT01. Next base: position 920,757 of record CAVUMN010000004.1, on the reverse strand, counting down.
CGCCGGTGGTCATGTCGGCGACGACCTTCGCGGGCTCGGCCCAGTTCGCGGCCGTGTCGATCCTGGGGGGCGGCGGGACGATCGCCGCGGCGGTCGCGGCGGCGGCGCTGCTGAACGCCCGCTACGTGCCGATCGGCGTCTCGGTCGCCTCCGTGCTGAACGGGCCCTGGTGGCGGCGAGCGCTGCTGGCCCAGCTGGTGGTGGACGAGTCGTGGGCGGTGGCGAACCGGGGCGACGGCCGCATCGACCGCGACGTCCTGCTCGGCGCCGGCGTCCTGCTGTGGCTTGGGTGGGTGGGGGGCACGCTGCTCGGGGTGCTCGGGGCCGCCGCGCTCCCGGACCCTGAGACGCTGGGCCTGGACGCCGCCTTCCCGGCGCTCTTCCTGGCCCTCCTCACGCCGCAGCTCCGCAACCGCCGTGCGATGGCGGCGGCGCTGGGCGGCGCGGCCATCGCGCTCGCCCTCCTGCCGTTCGCCCCGGCCGGCGTGCCGATCATCGCGGCCGCGGCGGCCTGCCTTCCCGGGGCCTTCGGACGTCGGGGTGCGGGATGAGGGGCTGGGTGGTGGTGGCCCTGGTCGGCGGCGTGACGGTGGTCTTCAAGGCCCTCGGCCCCGTCGTCCTGGGCGCGCGGCCCCTGCCGGCGAGGCTCGACGGCGCGCTGATCCTGCTGGCGCCGGCGGTCCTGGCCGCGCTGGTGGTCACGCAGACGTTCGCGTCGGGGCCCCGGCTGGTGCTGGACGAGCGGGCGATCGGCGTGGGGGCCGCCGCGATCCTGGTGGCCGGGTGGCGGCGGGCGCCGACGCTGCTGGTGATCGGGTTGGCGGCCGCGGTCACGGCGGCGGCGCGGCTCCTCGCCTGAGGTGGGTACGGGTAAGGTGCCGACATGGACCTGAGGGGGATCTCCGCGGTCGTCTCCGGCGGCGCGTCGGGCCTGGGGGAGGCCACGGCCCGCGCGATCGTGGCCCGGGGCGGCCGCGTGGCCATCGCCGACTACAACGCGGACCGGGGGACGCAGCTCGCAGCCGAGCTCGGCGATGCGGCCCGCGCCTTCCCGTGCGACGTCGGCGACGGCGAGACGGTCAGGGCCGCGTTCGAGGGCGCGGTGGAGGCGTTCGGCGAGGTGCGGCTGGCGGTCGGCTGCGCCGGCATCGGGTGGGCGCAGCGAACGATCTCCCGGGAGGGCCCCGCGCCGGTCGACCCGTTCGAGAGCGTGATCCGCGTCAACCTGATCGGCATGTACAACTTCCTGCGCCACGCGGCGTGGACGATGAACGCCAACGAGCCGAACGAGGAGGGCGAGCGCGGGCTGGTCGTCATGACCGCGTCGGTCGCCGCGTTCGATGGGCAGATCGGCCAGACCGCCTACGCCGCCTCGAAGGGCGGCATCGTCTCGCTCACGCTCCCCGCGGCCCGCGACCTGGCCAGCCGGGGGATCCGCGTCAACACCATCGCCCCGGGGCTGTTCGACACGCCGCTCTTCTCGTTGATGCCCGACGAGCAGCGCCAGGCCCTGGGGGCCGGCATCCCGTTCCCGAAGCGCCTGGGCAAGCCCGAGGAGTACGCCCACCTGGTGTGCTCGATCGCCGAGAACCCCATGCTGAACGGGGAGACGATCCGGCTGGACGGCGCCCTGCGGATGGCGCCGAGCTGACCTGAGCGCCGCTCGCGAATCGCGCCTGCTGGTCGACGGGATGAACGTCATCGGGTCCCGGCCGGACAAGTGGTGGAACGACCCCGACCGCGCCGTGCGGCGGTTCATCGAGGAGCTCGGCCGGTACGCGGCCGCGAGCCCGGGCGAGATCACGGTGGTGTTCGACCGCCGTCCGCCCGACGTCGAGCCGGGCCGCCACGGGGCGGTCGAGGTGGCCTTCGCGTCGCGGCGGGGGCGCAACGCCGCGGACCACGAGATCGTGCGGATGGTCTCCGAGGACGCCGACCCGTCGTCGATCACCGTCGTCACGTCGGACGCCCGGCTGGCGGAGCGGATCCGGGAGCTCGGGGCGAACGCCCGCGGGTCGGGCTCGTTCCGCCGCGAGCTGGATCGCGCCGCGGAATAGCTCGCGGCGGGATTACGCTGACACGGACATGAATCCCGAGCGCGTGATCCGCACCTACCTGACGATCAACGCGCTGTTCACGGTCTCCGCCTCCTTGATCTGGGGCATCAACACGCTGTTCCTGCTGGACGCCGGGCTGACGATCTTCGAGGTGTTCGTGGCCAACGCGGCGTTCACCGCGGCCATGGCTCTGTTCGAGGTCCCCACCGGCGTCGTCGCCGACACGCGGGGACGACGGGCGTCGTTCCTGCTCTCGGCGTCGATCCTCGCCGTCGGGACGCTCATGTATGTCGGGGTGGCCGCGATCGGCGGCGGGCTCCTGCTGTTCTGCGTCGCCGGCGTGGTCCTGGGGCTCGGCTACACCTTCTTCACCGGCGCGGTCGAGGCGTGGCTGGTCGACGCCCTGAAGGCCACGGGATACACGCGGCCTCTGGACCGCGTGTTCGCGCGGGCGGGGGTCGTCTCCAGCGTCGGGATGATCATCGGCACGGTCGGCGGAGGGATCCTCGGGCAGGCCGACCTGTCGCTTCCGTACGTCGTGCGCGCCGGGCTCCTGCTACTGGCCTTCGCCGTCGGCGTGCGGACGATGCACGACCTGGGGTTCACGCCCCGGACGCTGCAACTGAAGGGCATCGTCGGCGAGATGCGGAAGGTGGCGCGGGCCGGCCTCACGTTCGGGGTCCGGACGCCATCGGTGCGGCTGTTGATGCTCGACGCCTTCGTGTCGTTCGGGTTCTTCTCCTGGGCCTGGTACGCGTGGCAGCCGTACTTCCTGGAGCTGTGGGGCCGCGACGCCGTGTGGCTGGCGGGCGTCATCGCCGCGCTCTTCGCGCTGGCCGGCATCGCCGGGAACGTCCTGGTGAGCCGTCTGGCGAAGCCGGGCAGGCGGCGAACGACCCTGCTGCTGGCGGGCCAGGCCGTCCTCACCGCGGCGATGATCGGGACCGGCGCCGTCCGTTCGTTCTGGATCACGGTCCCGGTGTTCCTGCTCGGCGCCGTGGCGGGGGGCATGCTCCGCCCGCTGGGCCAGGCCTACCTCCACGGCTCGATCCCCAGCTCCGAGCGGGCGACCCTGGTCTCGTTCGTCTCGCTGGTCGGCAGCGTGGGCAGCGTCGGAGGACAGACCGGACTGGGCTACCTGTCCCAGGAGCGCTCGGTGCCGGCGGGGTTCGTCGTCGGCGGACTGGCCACCCTGCTCTCGCTCCCGGTCTACGCGCGACTCCGGGCCCGCAACGAGCCCGCCGACGTCATCGAAGCCGACGCGCCGGAGACCGAGGCCGCGCCCGTCGGCGCCTAGGAGGTACGCCAGGCGGGGCCGGGCGGGGTCTTGCCCCTCAGCAGGTGGCCGGCGATGAAGTTGCGCTGGACCTCCACCGTCCCGGCGCCGATGAGGAGCCCCCGGACGTCGCGGTAGATGCGCTCCACCGGGTACTCGCGGCTGTAGCCGTAGCCGCCGAAGATCTGGATGGCCTCGTCGCACACGTCGCGCGCGGCCAGGTTCGCGGCGGCCTTCGCCAGCGCCGTCTCCAGGGCAGGCGGCGTCCCGTGCGGGCCGGCCTTGCCGACCGCCCGGTAGAGCAGCAGGCGCGCGCCCTCCAGGCGGATGGCCATGTCGGCGATCTTCCACTGCAAGCCCTGGTAGTCGGCGAGCATCCGCTCCCCGACCCGGCGCTCGTTCATGTACCGGATGGCGTGCTCGAGCGCGCCCTGCGCGGCCCCGACGCACATCGCCGCGTTCCCGCATCGCTCGTGGTTCAGGTGCGAGATCAGGGAGACGAAGCTGGACTGGTCCTCCGCCCCGGGGACCAGGACGTCGTCGGGCTCGACGCGCACCCCGTCGAACGCGAGCTCGGCCTCGCTGGTGCCGCGCAGCCCCATCTTCTTGTGGGTACCGACGACCTTCACTCCGTCGGCGGCGAGGTCGACGACGACCGAGCCGATCCCCTTGGAGCCCTCGCTGCCCGGCCACCGGGCCCACACCAGGCAGGCGCCGGCGACGTGGCCGCCGGTCACGTAGTTCTTGTAGCCCTCCAGCCGGAAGCCGTCGCCGTCGGCGCTCAGGCGGGTGGTGAGGTGGTTCGCGGCCGAGCCCGCGTCGGGCTCGCTGATGCCCACGCTGAACAGGTGCTCGCCGCTGGCGGCGGCGGGCAGCCAGCGGTCCTTCATGCGCTCGTTGCCGAGGTGTTCGATCGCGCGCGGCGCGCCGTTGAAGGTGAGCTGGCAGAGGATCGCGCTTCCGACGTCGGCGCGGGCGAGCTCCTCCAGGACGATCGCCGACTCGACGTCGCCGAGACCGGCCCCGCCCCATGGCTCGCCGACCGTCACGCCGAACAGGCCGGCCGACTTCAGAGCGTCCCACGACGCGTGGGGAAACTCCTCGGTCTCGTCCCAGTGGGTGGCGTTGGGGGCCAGGTCGCGCTCGGCCACGTCGCGGGCGAGCTTGCGGAGGGCCGCCTGCTCCTCGTTGTCGGCGAGCGGATCCATCAGCGGCCGGTGAAGTTCGGGGGGCGCTTGTCCTTGAAGGCGGCCATGCCCTCCTTGAGGTCCTCGCTCGTGGTGGCCAGCGACTGGTAGGCGCCCTCCAGGTCGAGGCTCGTGGGCAGGTCGGTCTCGAAGCTGCGGTTCAGCAGCGCCTTCGACAGTCCGAGACTCCGGGTTGGGCCGGCGGCCAGCGTCCGGGCCAGCTCGGTGGCCTTCGCCATCACGTCCCCGGCGGGCGCCGACGCATACGCCAGGCCCTCGGCGACCGCCTCGGCACCGGTGAAGCCCTCGCCGAGCAGGACCATCCGCTTCGCGCGAGGCAGGCCCACCAGCCGGGGCAGCAGGTACGCGCCGGCGGCGTCCACGACCAGTCCCCACTTCGCGAACGACCACATCAGCCGGGCGTCCTCGGCGATGACCACGAAGTCGCAGGCGAGGGCGAGGTGCGCGCCGGGGCCGACCGCCGTCCCGTTGACGGCGGCGACGGTGGGCTTGTCGAGCTCCCACAGCTCGCGGACGAGCGTCTGCACCCCCACCCGGAGCGCCTCCTGGGTCGAACGGGTGTCGAACCCCGCCTCCGCCGACTTGCTGACCGTCGTGGTGCCCATGTCCGCACCGGCGCAGAACGCATCACCGGTCCCGGTGACCAGCAGGGCGCGAACGGCGGGGTCGCTCCGAGCCTCGCGGACGATCCGGACCAGCTCGTCGCGCATCGGGATGTTCAGCGCGTTCTTCGCCTCGGGCCGGTTCAGGGTGATCTCGCCGACGTCCCCGGCGACCTGGTACGCGACCTCGTCCACTTAGTTGGGGTTCGTGGTGAGGATGTTGACGACGCTCACGCCGGAGCCCCGCCCGCCCACGTTGTGCTGCAGCACGTTGCCCTTGCGGATCTCGACCTGGCGCTGGTCGGCCTCGCCGCGGAGCTGCCAGTAGCACTCCGCGATCTGGGCGACGCCGCTCGCGCCGATCGGGTGGCCCTTGGCGAGCAGGCCGCCGCTGGTGTTGATGGGGATGCGGCCGTCGAGGGCGGTCTCGCCGTCGGCGACCGCGGGGCCGCCCTTGCCCTTCTCGACGAACCCGAGGTCCTCGATATCCAGGATCTCGGTGATCGTGAAGCAGTCGTGGACCTCGGCCATGTCGATGTCGTCCGGGCCCAGGCCGGCCATGGCGTACGCCCGCTTGCTCGCCTGCACGGTCGCGGCGAGCTCCGTGTAGCTGGCCTTCTCGTGCAGGCCGGGGTGATCGATGCCCACGCCGAAGCCGGCGACGTAGACGGGCTTCTCCGTGTAGCGGTCGGCGATGTCGGCGTTCACCAGCAGTGCGGCGGCGGCGCCGTCGGTCTGTGGGCAGCAGTCCAGCAGGTTGAGCGGGTGGCACACCGGCGGGCTGGCCAGGACCTGCTCGATCGTGACCTCGGCCTTGAAGTGGGCGTACGGGCACAGCGTGCCGTTGTGGTGGTTCTTCACCGCGACGGCAGCGAGCTGCTCCTTCGTCGTCCCGTACTCGTGCATGTGCCGGGTGGCGAACGGCGCGAACAGGGCCGGCGCGACCTCACCCCGGCCGTAGATCGGGTGGCCCTGGGTGGCGCGGGCGAGCAGCGACTCCTCGGTCGCCTTGTCGCGCATCTTCTCGACGCCCAGGACCAGGGCCACGTCGTACACGCCGCTGGCCACCGCCATCGCCCCGATGCGGAAGGCGTCGGAGCCCGAGGGGCACGCGTTCTCCACGCGAGTGGTGGGGACGCCGACGATCCCGATCGCGGACGGGACCGTGTTGCCGCCGATCCCCTCCTGACCCCAGAGCGTGCCGCGCTGGGTGGCCACGAAGGCCGTGCCGATGTCGGCGGTGTCGAAGCCCTTGTCCACGGACTCGACCGCAGCGCGAAACGCGCCGGCGGCCATCTGCTCGTAGCTCTGGTCGAACAGCTCCCCGAACTTGATCATCCCGACGCCGGCGATCGCCACGCGGTTCCAGCTCACGTTCAGACTCCCCTCGCTCGTCTGGCCTTGAAGCCGTAGACGGGCGCGCCGCGCTCGACCACGTGGCGGCGCAGGACCAGCTCGACACGCTCTCCGATCTGCAGATCCTCCGCCCCGCCGGTCACCTGGAGCATCAGCCGCGAGCCGTCGTCCAGGTCCAGGATCGCGATCGGTAGCGGGGCGATGAACGGCGGGGGCATCGCGAAGTTCACGAAGAAGGTGTGGATGCCTCCGGCGCGGGCGAGCGGGACGACCTCGAGCTTGCCGCCGCCGCAGTTCAGGCAGGACGGGTGGGTGTCGGGGGGCGTGGCGATCGTGCCGCAGTCGACGCAGCGCGCGCCCTGCAGCGAGAGCAACTCGCGGCCCCCGCGGACGAATTGGGCGCTCCCAGGAGGCACGCCCATGGGGACGGGCTCGCCGGTCGGCTCGAGGAGCCGGCGGCTGCGCAGGGCGGTCGTGTAGGGGACGTCGCGGCCCTCGTCCAGGAGCGCGGCGAGCGAATCGGCGCCGGGGACGGCATCCTCGGCCTCCACGACGACGCCGAGTGTGCGGCCGCCGCCGTGGGCGATCGCGCCGGAGCGGCCGGGCCCGGTCAGCGCGGGCAGCAGGCCGAGCAGCGGCGCCGCCGCGCCGGTCTCTCCGGCCCGGGCGAACAGGTCGGCGGAGGCGTGCTCGCCGCCCAGCCGCTTCGAGAGCGCTGCGCCGAGCCGGCCGTCGGGGTCCGGAAGGCTCCACGAGCCGACGTCGGAGGCCAGGATCGTCGCCAGCGAGGACGTCTCGGGCAGGAACACCTCCTCGCGAAACAGGCGGCCGTCGTAGAGGTCGCGGCTGGCCGGCTCGCCGTCGCCGCGGTAGCGGTCGATCGTCGGGACGCTCCGGGACGCCCGGGCGACCAGACGCGCGCGGCCCCCGGCTCCGGAGAGGACGAAGGCGACCGCGCCGGCGCCCGTCCGGGTCTCGAGCGACGTGCCCGGACCGGGGACGGTGGCGTCGGAGGCGACGACGAGCGCGACCCGCGCGGCGTGCGCGGCGATCGCGTCCCACGCGGCGAAGAGGGCTTCGAGCCCGGCAGTCGCCGAGCCCGCCAACAGCGCGCCCTCCGCGTCGGCCGGCACGTCGAGCGAGGCCGCGAGCAGCGCGTGGCTCGGCCCCTCCGCGAACGGCGGCCGGGCGACCCCCCAGCCGAGGTAGTCGACCTCCGAGGGACGGAGGTCCGCCGCCGCCAGCGCGGCGGTCGCCGCGTCCCAGGCCAGCGTGAGTGGGTCCTGGTCGAAGTCGCAGACGCGGACGGTCCCCTTCGCGCGCCCGCCCCAGGCGGCGGCGACGTCGGACGAGGCGACGCGCAGGTCGGGCAGGGACGCACCGACCGCGCGCACGGAAACCGGTGCGGGAACGGCCATCCCGGCGAGTTTAGATGTTCCGGATCACCCTCCAGACGCCGGGCGTACGATCTCGACCGTGAGCCAGCCGGCCGTCGATCTGGTCCGGGCCGCCCGTGAGGCCATGGAACGCCACGCCTGGCAGGAGGCCTATGACGCGCTCGTCGAGGCCGACGGGCAGTCGCCCCTCTCCGCCGCCGACCTCGATCTCCTGGCGCAGGCCGCGTGGTGGACCGGGCAGGGCGACGGGATCCTCGATGCCATGGAGCGGGCCTACCGGGCCTACCTCGGGGAGGGCGACACGGCGACGGCCGCGTTCGCCGCGTTCGAGATCGCCGAGCAGCACATGATGCGCCTGTCCATACCGCAGTTCGGGGCGTGGCTGGTCCGGGCCCGGGAGCTCGCCGAGGGCCACCCCGACTACCCGGTGACGGGCTACCTGGCCGCGATCCAGGGCTTCACGAAGTACGAGTTCGAGGGAGCGGTCGAGGAGGCCATGGCGCTGTTCGACGAGGCGCTCGCCGTCGCCAAGCGAACCGGCGACCGAAACCTGTACGCGCTGGCCATGCACGACAAGGGCCAGGTCATCTGCAAGCAGGGACGCCTCGCCGAGGGACTGGGGCTCATCGACGAGGCGATGGTGGCCGCGGTCGGCGGCGAGCTCTCGACCCACTACACCGGCCGGGTGTACTGCAGCATGATCGGGTTCTGCTCGCACCTCGGCGACTACCGGCGCTCCGCCGAGTGGACCGACGCGACGCTGCGTTGGTGCCAGCGACAGTCGATCACCGGGTTCCCGGGGCTCTGCCGGATCCATCGCGCCGAGCTCCACCGGCTCCACGGCGACTTCGCGACCGCCGAGCAGGAGGCCCGTCAAGCGGCCGTCGAGCTCCCCCGGTTCAACATCGCGTTCGGGGCCGGCGACGCCGCCTACGAGATCGGCGAGGTCCGTCGTCGCATGGGCGACCTGGACGCCGCGGAAGAGGCCTACACCCGAGCCAGCGAGAACGGCCGGGATCCGCAGCCCGGGCTCTCGCTGCTTCGTCTGGCACAGGGCAAGGCCGGCTCGGCCGCGTCGGGGATCACGCGGGCCCTGGAGAGCTCGACGGACCCCCTGTCGCGGTTCCGGCTGTTCATCGCGCGGGCCGACATCGCGCTCGCGGCGGAGGACGCCGAGGCCGCCGCTGCGGCGTCCTCCGAGGCCGACGAGATCCTCAGCGCCTACGACGTCGCCTCCCTGCAGGCCGCCGCGGCGCGGATCCGCGGGGCCGTCAGCCTGGCGCGGGGCGACGCACAGGGCTCGCTGGCCGACCTCGAGAGTGCGCGGAAGCGGTGGCAAGAGCTGGAGGCGCCGTTCGAGGTCGCGGAGGTCCGAGTCCTCCTCGGACGCGCCTACCGGGCCCTCGGCGATGAGGACGCCGCGGTTGCGGAGCTCCGAGCTGCGTGTGCCACGTTCGACCGCATCGGGGCGCAGCTTGCGAACGCGGACGCGACCGCGCTCCTCGGGGAGCTGGCCGCCGGGGCAACGGCGTCGGAGCGCGTCACTCGAGCCTTCATGTTCACCGACATCGTGAAGTCGACGGACCTCGTGAGCGCAATCGGGGACGAGGCGTGGGAGGACCTGCTCCGGTGGCACGACCAGGCCCTTCGGTCGCAGTTCGCGGCGAACGGCGGCGAGGTGGCCCACGGCACCGGCGATGGGTTCTTCGTGGCGTTCGCCGACGCCCGGGCGGCGCTCGCGGCGGCCGTCGGGGTCCAGCGGGCGCTGGCCCAGCACCGCCGCGCCCACGGGTTCGCGCCGCAGGTCCGGATCGGCGTGCACTCGGCCGAGGCGACCCGGCGCGGCGGCGATTACAGCGGCGGGGAGGTCCACAAGGCCGCCCGTATCGCCGCAGCCGCCGAGGGGGGCGAGATCCTGGCCAGCGAGGACACCCTCGCCGAGGCCGGCGACGGGTTCACCGTGTCCGGATCGAAGGAGATCGCCGCCAAGGGCATCCCCGAGCCGGTTCGCGTCGGGAGCGTCGAGTGGCGCCCCGCCTGAGCTAGCCGGCGCCTTCGAGCTGCTTTCTCAGCAGGTGCTTCTGGACCTTGCCGGCCAGGGTTCGGGGAAACTCGGTGACGATCTCCAGGCGCTCCGGCGTCTTCTGCTTCGCGACGCCCTGCTCCTGGAAGTGCGCGATGAGCTCGTCGAGGGTGGGGGGCTCGGAGCCGGCGATGATGACGAAGGCCACCACCTTCTCGCCATACTTGGGGTCGGGGACGAAGGTCACCGCGGCCTCCATGACCTTCGTGTGCCTGGTCAGCACCTCCTCGACCTCGCGGGCGGAGATGTTCTCGCCGCCGCGGATGATGATGTCCTTCTTGCGGTCGGTGATGACCAGGTAGCCGTCCTCGTCAAGGCGGCCGACGTCGCCGGTCCGGAACCAGCCGTCCTCGGTGAACGCCTCCTCGTCCAGGTGCGCGTCCACGTATCCCAGGCACTGGTCGGGGCCGCGGGTCAGGATCTCGCCGTCCTCGCCGGCAGCGACCTCGTTCCCCTCGTCGTCGACCAGCTTCAGCTCGACGTCCTGCATCGGCCGGCCGTCGGTGTACGCGCGCTTCGCGACCGCGTCGTCGAGGGTTCCCATCGTCACCGAGGGATGCTCGGTGCAGCCGTAGGACCGGATCGTGAACAGCCCGAGCCCGTCGGCCTGCTCCAGCAGGAACGACTGGATGTTCGCGCCGCCGACGCCGAACAGCTCCATGGAGGACGTGTCGGTCTCCCCGAACGCCGGGTCGTTGATGAGGGTCATCAGGAAGAACGTGGCGCCGCCGGTCCGGGTGACGCCGTGCTCGGCGATGAGGTCCAGGGCCCACTTCGAGTCCCAGCCGTCCATCAGGATCAGCTTCTTGTAGCCGAGCAGGAACGGGGAGATCAGCGCGGAGTAGATGCCGGCGATGTGGCCGAGAGGGCTCGGGCACAGGAACACGTCGTGCTCGTCGCCGCCGCTCGCCGCGGCGATGGCCCGCGTCTCAGCGAACAGCGTGTTGTGCGAATGGACCACGCCCTTCGGCTCCGAGGTCGTCCCGCTCGTGTAGGCCAGGATGTGCGGCTCGTCGGGCGAGAGCTCGGGCCGGGGGAACTCGGCGTGGGCCTTCGACGCGACCTCCTCGTAGGCCAGCGCGCCGTCGGGGACCTCCTCCCCGACCACGATCACGTGCTGCAGGTCGGGCAGTCGCGGCCGAATCTCCTCGAGCATCGGGAGGTACTCGACGCTCGTCCACCGGTCGGGGACGACGAACGCCTTCGCACCGGACTGGCGGAGGATGAACTCGACCTCGCTCGACTTGTAGATGTGGATGATCGGCACGACGACCAGGCCGAGGGCCGCGGCGCCCAGGTAGACCTCGCAGCCCTCCAGCCAGTTCGGCATCTCCATCGCCAGGACGTCGCCCTTGCGCAGGCCGAGCTCGTACAGCGCCCCGGCGATGCCCTGGCCGCGGCGGTGGAGCTCGCCGTAGGTGGTCGCCGCGGGCCGCTGCATGGACGCCACCAGGAACTCGGCGTCGGGCCAGCGTTCGACGCAGCCCTCCTCCAGGACCTGGTTGAAGGTGCGGTCCCCCCACAGGCCGCGGGCGCGGTAGTCCTCGAAGAGGGCGGCGCGGGCGGGCGTGCGCGGAAAGGTCTGATCGAGCACGCCGGGATGGTATGACGGCGGCGGGTCGGTGAGGATATCGGCGTCGCGGACGCCGGCGAGCGCGCGGTGTCTGGATCGACCCTATTGCCCGACTCTACGAAAGGGCCTCGGAATGCCGCTGCTGGTCGCGTTGGTTCCGCCCCCCGCGCCGCCGGAGCTTGCCGGCCCCGGGTACGAGGGGATGCTCGGCGACGGATGGCATGTGCACGCGTACCGCGACGGCGCCGACGTCCCCGACGACGTGGCGGCGGAGGCCGAGTACCTGATGCCCGCGGCCCCCCAGCGCGTGGACGCCGCGCTCCTCTCGCGGATGCCGAAGCTGCGGATGGTGCAGGTCCCCGGACACGGCTACGACCACGTGAGCGTCTCGGACGCCAACGCTGCGGGCGTGCCGGTGTGCTCCGTGGCGTCCTCGGGCGCGGAGGCACACACCGTGGCGGAGATGGCGATCCTGTTGGCCGGGGCGGCCAGCCGCCGGGTGCTCGCCGGCGACCGCATGATGCGCGAGGGTGGGTGGGGCGTGCAGCGGATGCTCTTCGAGGGCGGTGACGTGGTCGAGCTGGCCGGAAAGACGATGGGCCTGGTCGGCCTGGGACGGATCGGCCGCGAGGTCGCCAAGCGAGCGCGGGCGTTCGACATGCGCGTCCTCTATACCGACGTCGTGCGCCCCGACGCCGACCAGGAGCGCGAGCTCGGCCTGGAGTTCCGGGAGCTCGACGACCTGCTGAAGGCGAGCGACGTGGTGTCGCTGCACGCGCCTCTCACGAAGTCGACGCGGGGCATCATCGGCGAGCGCACCCTGGCGTTGATGAAGCCGACCGCGGTGCTGGTGAACACCGCCCGCGGCGCGCTGGTGGACGTCGAGGCGCTGGCGAAGGCCCTGCGGGCGAGGCGCATACGCGCCGCGGCGCTGGACGTGTTCGAGACGGAGCCCCCGCCGGAGGACTCTCCGCTGACGGGGCTGGACAACCTGGTCCTGTCGCCGCACATGGCCGGGGTCACCAACGAGTCGGTGATGCGCATCCTGAGCGCGGCCATCGAGAACGTCCGCCGCGCGGCGCGCGGCGAGGACCCGCTCGACGTCGTCGAGGATCTCGAGGCGTGAGGGGCGGCCGGCTCGTCGCCGCCGCCCTGGCCGCGAACCGGTCGGGCCCGGTGTTCACCCTCTGCGGCGACCACATCACCGCGACCCTCGACGGCTGCGCCGAGGAGGGCCTGCGGGTGATCGACGCCCGGCACGAGGCCGGAGCGGGGTTCATGGCCGAGGGATGGGCGCTGGCGACCGGCAGTCCGGGCGTCGTCCTGGTGACCGGCGGACCGGGGCTGACGAACGTACAGACGCCGGTGGCGGATGCGTCGATGGCCGGGATCCCGATGGTGGTGCTCACCGGGGCGATCCGTCAGTCGGAGCGTGGCGCCGGCCACCCCCAGGACGTCGACCATCACGCGGCCCTGGCCCCGTTCACGCGATGGTCCGACACGGTCCGCTCGGCCGGCGCCATCCCCGGCGCGATTGCCGACGCGTTCGGTCACGCCCGCTCGGAACGAGGTCCGGTCCTGCTGGAGCTCCCGCTGGACGTTCAGCTGGCCGAGGCGCGCGTGCCCGACGTGATCGGGGCGGTCTACAACCCCGTCCTCAAGTACCCCAAGACGGTGAAGGACGCGGCCGAGTTGCTGCGAACGGCGGAGAGGCCGCTGATCCTGGCTGGAGAGGGAGCGTTCTGGTCCGGCGCGGGGCCGGTTCTCACGAGGCTGGCGGAAAAGGCCAGGATTCCCGTGTTCACACTTCGTGCCGGGCGGGGGGTCCTTCCGGACGACCACGAGCTGGCGCTGGGGCAGCCCAGCTTCCTCGGCGCGCTGGGTCAGCTGGCCTTCGCCCGCGCCGATCTCATCCTGGCAATCGGCACCGAGATCGACATCGTCCTCGGATTCGGGCATCCCTTCGCGCAAGCAAGGTTGATCCGGATCGAAGCCGACGCCGATCGCGTCCGCCGCCCCCGGGACCCGGATGTCGCGGTGGTGGGCGACGAACACCAAGCGCTGGTCGTCCTCGAGCACGATCTCGATGCGCTGCCGACGGACGCCTGGCTGAAAGAGCTCCACGACGTGATGGAGCCGGCCTCGGACCTGCCGTCGGACCCGGAACGGCCGGCCCACCCGTCGAAGCTCGTGGAGGCCCTGGCGGCGATCCCGGGACCGGCGACGTTCTCCGTCGACGCCGGCGAGCTCGCGCTGTGGGCGATCGGCGGCCTCCCCGCCCACGGGGCCGGGCGCCTGCTGAGCTCGTTCGCCACCCCGCTCGCGACCCTGGGCAACGGAATCCCGTTCGCGATCGCCGCGAAGCTCGCCCGGCCGGACGAGCCCTCGATCGCCTTGGTGGGTGACGGCGCGTTCGGGCTGCAGGCGATGGAGCTCGACACGGCCGTTCGCCACGGGGTGCAGGTCAAGGTGGTCATCGGCAACGACCATGCGTGGGGCATCGTGAAGCGCCAGGCCGAGATGGGCTTCGGCCGTTCGGTGGCCGCCGAGCTGCCCGGGGCTCAGTACAAGGTCCTCGCCCTGGCCCTGGGGGCGTGGGCGGAGCAGGCGGCGACCCTCCGGGCGCTCGAGGACGGGTTGGCGCGCGTGCTCGGCATGCGGCGGACGGCCGTGCTCGACGTCACGATCGACCCGGCGCCGGTGCATCCGGCCATGCGGTTCATCTCCGCGATGTTCGCGCCGGAGGGTTCGTGATCGAATGACTTCCACGACCACTTCTCAGGGAGGCTGACCATGCGTGGAGGCGCGCTCGCGGCGCGGTGGCTGAAGGCTCAGGGCGTCTCGCATGTGTTCGCGCTGTGCGGGGAACACATCCTGCCGTTCCTCGACGGCTGCGCCGACGAGGGCATCGAGGTGATCGGCGCTCGCCACGAGCAGAGCGCGGTCCTCGAGGCCGAGGCCTACGCGCGGGTGACCGGCAAGCCCGGCGTCGCCGCCGTCACCGCGGGCCCGGGGGTGACCAACGCGATCACCGGCCTGGCCGTGGCGAACACGTGCGGAAGCCCGGTGATGCTCCTGGCCGGACGGACGTCCACGCCCATGCGCATGTCCGGCACGTTCCAGGACATCGACGGGCGGGCGCTGGCGAACGCGTCCACCAAGTGGAACGAGACGATCTTCGACGCGGACCGCATCCCCAGCTACCTGGCCGCCGGGTGGCGACGGATGGTCGGGGGACGGCCCGGCGCCGTCATGCTCGAGCTCCCCCACAACGTCCAGCTCGCCGAGACCGACGCCGAGGCCGAGCCCGTGGTCCTGCCCGAGCCGCCCGGCGCCGCGCCCGAGGGCCTCGCCCGGGCCGCACAGATGCTGGCCGAGGCCGAGCACCCCGTGATCGTCGCCGGCAGCGGCGCCTTCTGGTCGGGCGCGGCCGGCGCGCTGCGCGAGTTCGTGGAGCGGACGCAGATCCCGGTCACCTCGGTGAACGCGGCCCGGGGGCTCCTGCCCGACACCCACGACGCGTGCCTGGGGCCCCTCTCCCAGGGCGGCATCGCGCTGCTCCAGTCCGACGCCGTGCTGCTGCTGGGCACGAAGCTCGACGTGAGCGTCACGTTCGGCGGGCCCCCGCTGTTCACCGGCCAGGAGAAGCTGATCCAGGTCGACATCGAGCCGAGCTCGGTGGGGCTCAACCGCACCCCCGACCTGGGGCTGCTCGGCGACGTGCGGGTCGTCCTGGAACAGCTCACGGCGGCCTGGGACGGCAAGCCCAAGGACGAGTGGCTGGCCGCGGCCAAGCAGGGCAGCCAGATGATGAGCATGCAGTGGCGGGACACGCTCAAGGGCGAGGGGTCGCCCGTCCCACCCGGAGTCGTTCCCGGCGCGATCCTCGAGGAGGCCGGCCCGGAGGCCATCCTGGTCAGCGACGGCGGCGACATCCACACGTGGGCGGTGACGGTGTTCCCGGCGAACCGTCCGGGCTCGCTCCTGACCACCCACGACGCGCTCGGCACCATCGGCGTCGGCGTGCCGTACGCCGTCGGCGCCAAGGCGGGGGCGCCGGACCGGCCGGTGGTCATGTGCATCGGCGACGGCTCGTTCGGCTTCGGGGCCATGGAGCTGGACACCGCGGCCCGCCACAACCTTCCGTTCGTCGCGGTCATCGCGAACAACGGGGCATGGGGCAACATCCGCCACGAGCAGGGGAAGCAGTTCTCGCAGAACGACGCCACCAAGCTGGCGGTGGCGTCCTACGAGAAGATCGCCGAGGCCTTCGGGGGCCACGCCGAGCGGGTCGAGGACGCCGCCGAGGTCGGCCCGGCCATCCGCCGGGCGATCGACTCGAACAAGCCCGCCGTCGTGAACGTCATCGTCCAGCCGGGCGTGGTGAGCCAGGTCACGGAGATGGTCGGCGGCATGATGGCGATGCTCTAGCGCAGGGTTCGAAGTGCCCGGCTGGGACACGATCGTCGTCGGCGCCGGCTCGGCCGGCGGGATCGTCGCCGCACGCCTGACCGAGCGGGGCCGCCGCGTGTTGCTCCTGGAGGCCGGCCCGGACTACGCCGACGCGCCGCCCGAGCTGCTGACGACCGACCTGCGGATCCCCGTCCACGAGTACGACTGGGGGTACTTCGCGCAGGATCGGGGAATCCCACTCCCCCGCGGCCGGGTGGTCGGTGGGTCGAGCGCGGTGAACGCGGTGGCCGCGGTGCGGCCACAGCCCGCCGACCTGGACGCGTGGGGCATCCCCGAGTGGTCGTGGGAGGCGTGCCTGCCCTCGCTGTCCCGGCTGGAGGACGACGCCGAGTTCGGGGACCGCGAGTACCACGGTCGCGGCGGGCCCATCCGGATCGAGCGCCCGAACCTGCTCGCCGCGGCCCCCGCCACGCGAGCGGCGTTCGAGGCTTGCCTGGAGGCCGGGTACGCCGACCAGCCCGACCAGAACGCGCCGGGTGCGACCGGGGCCGGCCCGCAGCCGGCGAACGTCCGCGACGGGGCGCGCCAGTCGACCCTCGTCACCTACCTGCGCGAGGCGCGCCGCCGGGACACGCTGGAGCTCCGGCCGGACACGGTCGTCGACCGGGTCGTGATCCGCGAGGGCCGCGCGACGGGGGTGATCGCCGGCGGCGAGGAGCTCTCCGCGGACGTGGTGATCCTGTCCGCCGGCGCGTACGCCTCGCCGGCGATCCTGATGCGCAGCGGGATCGGCCCGCCGGCGCATCTCACCGAGCACGGGGTGAACGCGCTCGCCGACCTCCCGGTCGGGGACAACCTGATCGATCACCCGTCGCTCGGCGTGCTGGCGGTGGCGCGCGACCCGGCCGACATCGACTCGAACCTGCTGCTGCGGTTCATGCTCCGGACCGAGGGCCCGGACGGCGAGGAAGCGCTGCACCTGTTCGGGCCGTTCACCGAGTACGCCGTGCGCACGCCGATGCCGCCCGGCGGGTTCGTCATCGCGGGGTTCGGGGCGAAGCCCCGGTCGCGCGGCACGGTGCGGCTCGCGTCGGCCGACCCCGACGCCGCGCCGCGGATCGCCCTCAACTACTTCGACGAGCCGTCGGACCTCGACACCCTCGTCCAGGGCGTCCGCCTGATCTTCGAGCTCTACGGGCAGCCGGCGCTCAAGGCGGTCATCGGCCAGGTGGCGTTCCCCGACCCCTCGACACCCGAGGCCGAGCTCCGCGAGCTGCTGCGCGCGGTGGCCCTCACCGACCATCACCCGGTGGGGACGTGCGCGATCGGGCCGGTGCTCGACCCCCACCTGCGCGTGCACGGCGTGGCGGGGCTGCGTGTGTGCGACGCGAGCGTGATGCCGGACGGTCCGCGGGCGAACACGAACCTGACCACGATGATGCTCGCGGAGCGGTTCGTGGAGCTGCTGGACGGCGAGGCCGGCTAGAAGGGGTTGACCGGAAGCTTCTGGGTCGACTTCGGCTTGCCGTTCGCCGCGGGCTGCGCGGCGGCGCCTTTCTTGGCGGCCCGGCCGGTGACCTTGTAGCGGTTGAGCGACGTGGTCTTCGGCTTGGACACGCCGGCGATCCGCGTGCGGACGGCCTCGACGCGCTCCTCGAGCTCGTCGAGGGTCTCCCCGAGCCACTCCTCGGCGGCCCGGGCGAGCTGCTTGTCGTCCAGCGACTCGACGTCGGCCAGCGAGCGGACCGCCCCGCTCAGTGCGGCGTGAAGCCGCGGGACCTGCGGAGCTCCCGCCCCCTCGCGGCCCCGGGACTCCTTGACCAGCCGGTCGACGCTCCAGCAGCCGAGCTCGGCGCGCTCGAGCCACGCCATTCGGTCGGGCAGCCCGGCGACGGCCTGGAAGTGCGAGAAGGCGAGCCCGGGGAACCGGAAGCGGACGCCGGGCTCGTACCGCGTGACCACCCAGCGATAGCGGCGGACGGTGGAGTACGACTCGCCGATGTCCTCCGCGAACTGCTGGACGGCCCGCGAGCGGTATCGATGCTCGACCATGTCGGCGAGGTGGCCGATCCGCCACCGGCCCCCGTCGGCCTGCGCGCGGGCCGCGCGGCCCTCGGCCACCAGCCGGCCCCAGTCCTTGGGCGCGGGCGCGATCGTGCGGGTCCGGGCGGGGCTGGAGTCGCGTTCAAGAGGGATGGCGCTCACGAGATGCACCTCCGGGTAACGGGGAACTGACGCTGACGTCAGTCTACGCGCGGTCCGCTGGAGCGGTCAAGATGCGCCCGTGGAGGTCGTGGCGGAGGGACGCCGGCTTGGCACGGAGGCGTTCGCGGAGCGCGCGAACCGCGCGGCGCGCGCCCTCGCGCGCGTCGGCGTGGGGCCGGGGACGCGGGTGGCGGTGGCCCTGCGCAACCGGCCGGAGTTCCTCGAGGCAACCGCGGCGGCCGGCCGCCTGCGGGCGCCCGTGGTGACGGTTCCGTGGCGCTCCAAGGCCGGCGAGGTCGCCTATCTGGTCGAGGACTCCCGCTCGGGCGTTCTGGTCGCCGAGCCCGAGGGCCCCGAGCCGGGCACCGGCGTACCGGTGCTGAGGGCGGGGGCGGGCTGGGAGGCCGCGCTGGCCGCGGAGGACCCCTCCCCCTCGGCGGAGTGGGCCGACCCGCCGTACCCCGAGTTCCAGTACTACACGTCGGGCACGACGGGCCGGCCCAAGCGAGTGGATCGCCCGGTCAACCCGGACCCGGCCGCCCGCGCGCAGGGATCGAGGGACTACGCCGCCTCGTGGGGCGTCGACGATCCCGATGGCGTCCACCTGGCGTGCGGGCCGCTGTACCACACGGCCCCGTGCGCCTACGCCCACTACGCGGTCCTGCTCGGGCAGCGGGTGGTGCTCATGGACGGGTTCGACGCCGAGGAGTGCCTGCGCCTCATCCAGGACGAGGGCGTCACCTGGACCCACATGGTGCCCATCAACTTCATCCGGATCCTGGCGCTGGGCGACGACGTCCTCGCCCGGTACGACCTCTCCTCGATCCGCCGGGTCCTGCACGCCGCGGCGCCCTGTCCCGTGGACGTGAAGCGCCGGGTCCTCGAACTGTTCCCTCCCGGCACGGTCTGGGAGTACTACGGCGCGACCGAGGGCCTGGCGACGGTGATCTCCTCGGAGGAGTGGCTGGAGAAGCCGGGGAGCGTCGGGCGCGCCGCGCAGGGCCTGACGGTGAAGGTCCTGGGCGAGGACGGGCGCGAGCTGGAGCCGGGAGAGGTCGGCCTGGTCTACATCTCCCCCATGGGCGGCGCGCGATTCGAGTACGCCGGTGCGCCGGAGAAGACCGCGGAGACGTGGCGGGGCGGCCTGTACACCGTCGGCGACATGGGCTTCCTGGACGCCGACGGGTACCTGTACCTCACCGACCGCAAGCAGGACCTGATCATCTCCGGCGGGGCGAACGTCTATCCGGCGGAGGTCGAGGCCGTCCTGTTCGGACACCCCGCCGTGGCCGACGTCGCGGTCATCGGCGTGCCCGACGACGAGTGGGGCGAGTCGGTGAAGGCGATCGTGCAGCCGTGGGGCGAGCTCGACCCCGGCGAGCTGATCGCCTTCGCCCGGGAACGCCTGGCCCACTACAAGTGCCCCCGGTCGGTCGACCTGGTCGAGGCCCTTCCCCGCGATCCGAACGGGAAGCTCCAGAAGCGTGAGCTCCGCGAGCCGTACTGGGCCGGCCGCGAGCGGAGGATCTGACGCGTCGTGCGGCGGGTGGGGGTTCTGGCCGTGGCCCGGAGCGGCCTGGCGCCGGACCCGGAGACCGGGACGCCGGAGCTGGCGTTCGAGGTCAGCCGGGCGGCCGTCGAGGCGAGCGGGCTCGACCGCCGCGAGATCGGCTTCACGGTCTCCGCGTCGAGCGACATGCTCGAGGGCCGCTCGTTCAACTTCGTCCAGGGGCTCGAGGCGCTCGGGACCTGGCCGGCCGTCAACGAGTCGCACGTCGAGATGGACGGCGCGTGGGCCGCCTACTACGCGTGGCTGAAGATCCTGTCGGGCGAGGCCGACAGCGCGCTCGTCGTCGCGTGGGGCAAGACCTCCGAGAGCTCGCTCCGCGACATCACGAACAGCCAGCTCGACCCGTTCGTCCTGGCCCCGCTCGGGCTCGACCACGTGACCACCGCCGCCCTGCAGGCGGACGCCTTCCTGGCCCGGACGGGAACGACGCTCGAGGACCTGGACGCGGTCGTGGAGCGCTCGGGTGCGGCAGCGGTCGACGACGACCGGCCGGTCGCGTCGCCGTTGTGGGTGCGCCACTGCCCCAGAGCGGCCGACGGGGCCTGCGCGATCGTCCTGGCCGCGGAGGAGGCCGGTCCGTCCGACCGTCCTCGCGCGTGGATCGCCGGCGCCGACCACCGCACCGAGTCCGGCGCCCTCGGCCACCGCGACCTGTCCCGCTCTCCTGCCACCGAGGTCGCGGCCGCACGGGCGCGGCAGCTTGCCGGCTGGGAGGACGTCGAGGTCGCCGAGGTCGGCGCGTCGTTCGCCCACCAGGAACCGCTGCTCCTCGAGGCCCTCGGGCTCACGGCAAGGGCCGTGGATGTGAACCCCTCCGGCGGCCCGCTCGCGGCCGATCCGGTGATCGCGACCGGACTCATCCGGCTCGCCGAGGCCGCCCGCCGGGTGATGGAGCACCCGGGTTCCCGTGGGCTGGCGCACACGTCCGCCGGCCACGCGCTCCAACAGTCGATGGTCTGGCTGCTTGAGGGAGACCGACGGTGAACCGAGTCGCCGTCCTCGGCGTGGGGCAGACCCACCACGCGAAGGCACGGACGGACGTGAGCCTGTCCGGGCTCGTCCGGGAGGCGGTGGACCGGGCCCTGGGGGACGCATCCCTCACGCACGCCGACGTGGACGCGGTCGTCGTGGGGACGGCCCCCGACTTCTTCGAGGGCGTGACCCAGCCCGAGCAGTGGCTGGCCGGCGCGGTGGGCACGGTGGGCAAGCCGGTGCTGCGAATCCACACCGCGGGGAGCGTGGGGGGCTCGACCGCCGTGTCCGCCGCGACGCACGTCGGATCCGGGCTCTTCGATCGCATCCTGGCCGTCGCCTTCGAGAAGCACTCCGAGGGCGACGCGCTGTGGGGCCTGTCCCCTCGCAATCCGTTCGGCCGGGCGTTCGGCGCCGGGGCCGGCGCGTTCTTCGCCCCGTACTGCCGCCAGTACATCGACCGGTCCGGCGCGCCGCAGGAGATCGGACCGCGGGTCGCCGTGAAGGCTCGAGGCAATGCCGCGCGCAACCCCTTCGCCCATCTGCACGAGCCCGTCACCCTCGAGGAGGTCACGGCCTCGCCCATGCTGTGGGACCCGATCCGGCGGCTCGAGAGCTGCCCGACCTCGGACGGGGCCGCGGCGATGGTGTTCGGGACCGAGGCCGCGGCGGCCGGACGTCCGAGCGTCGCGTGGGTGCGGGGGGCGGCGGCGATGGCCGAGGCCGCGGGGTTCCCCGGACGCGACGCGCTCGATCCTGCGGCCGGGAGGACGTGCGCGAAGGCCGTCTACGCGCAGGCCGGGGTGACCGATCCTCGCCGCGACCTCGACGTCGCCGAGATCTACGAGCCGTTCAGCTGGATCGAGGTCATGTGGTACGAGAACCTCGGGTTCTGCGAGCCCGGCGACGGGTGGCGGCTCCTCGACGAGGGCGTCACCGAGCTCGGCGGAGACCTCCCGGTGAACCCGAGCGGCGGCGTCCTGTCCACGAACCCGATCGGGGCGTCCGGGATGCTCCGGATGGTCGAGGCGGTCGAGCAGGTCCGCGGCCGGGCCGGCGACCGCCAGGTCGACGGGGCGCGGCTCGCCGTCGGCCACGCCTACGGCGGCGCCTCGAACTACTTCGCGATGATGGCGTTCGGATCGGAGGCGCCATGAGCTCCGAGCCGCTCCGGGTCGACTTCGAGGTCGCGTTCCCGTACCGGCACTCGACCGGGCCCGCCCTGGGACGGTTCCTGGCCGGACTGCGCGACCGAGTGATCTGGGGACGGCGATGCCCGTCCTGCGACCGCGTGGTCATCCCCGCGAACGACCACTGCGAGACGTGCGGATCCGGTCTGGCCGACTGGGTCGAGGTGGGGCCGGAAGGGACCGTCACCGGGATCACCGTCGTCGACGGTCTCCACGCGTTCGTCGCCGTGCGCCTCGACGGCGCGGGCACCGACCTCATCCATCGGGGCGACCCCGGCCTGGCCCGCGGGATGCGGGTTCGCCCGGCGTGGGCGGACGCGCCGACGGGCTCGATCCTGGACCTCGACCGGTTCGTCCTCGCGGACGGCGTCCTCGCCGAGCGGCCGCCCGCCGGCGAGCCCGTCGAGGCGATCCGCACCGACCTCCGGCTCCCGTTCCGGTTCTCGGCGGGACGGCTGCTCACCCGGTTCGCCGAGGGGCTCCGCGCCGGCGAGATCCACGGCGTGCGCTGCCCGGTCTGCCGAAGCGTCTACGTGCCGCCGCGGCCGACGTGCCCCCGGTGCTGGGAGCGCACGGAGGGCTGGGAGCGCGTCGCCGACGAGGGGGTCGTCGAGACCTACGTCGTGGTGAACGTCCCCTTCCCCGGACAGGAGGTGGAGATCCCCTATGTCCTCGGGCACGTGAAGCTCGACGGCGCCGACTCGTCGTTCCTCCACCTGGTCGGCGTCCCCGCGAGCGAGGCTCGGATCGGCATGCGCGTCCGCGCGGCGTGGCGCACTCCCGGGGAGCGGCGCGGGTTCCTGTCCGAGGACGTCGACCGGTTCATCCCCGAAACGCCGGCATGACCTCCGCGGCGAACCACCGCAGGTTGGCAAGCCACGCGCCGGGATCCCGCCCGCCGAACCCGGCCTTCACGTAGCCGGCGCCGGCATCGAGGTACTCGCGAACGCGGGGCGAGACGGCGTCGCCCCAGACGCCTCCATCGCGCTCGGGCGCCTCCGCCTGCACCCGGCCGAGCGGCGCCGCGGCCTCCACCCGCCGTCCGAGGCCCTCGGCGTGGGCCAGCCCGGCCCGCACGTCCTCCGGCTCGGCGACGAACGGCGTCCAGCAGTCCCCCAGCTCCACCGTCCGGCGCACCGCCCGCAGGCTGTTGCCGCCGATCCAGATCGGGGGTCGCGGGGTCTGGACGGGCTTCGGGTCCAGGGCCGCCCGGTGGATCGACGCGAACTCCCCGGAGAACTCCGGCCGCTCCTGCGTCCAGCAGACCTCGATCGCGCGCAGATACTCGTCGGTGCGGGCGCCGCGGTCCTCGAACGGCACGCCGAGAATCTCGAACTCTTCTTTCAGGTATCCCGCCCCCGCGCCGAAAACGGCGCGTCCGCCGGAGAGGCGGTCGAGCGACGCCACCGCCTTGGCCACGGAGAAGGGGCTCCGGTACGGCAGCACGATGATGTGGGTGATCAGGCGGATCGAGGACGTCCGTGCCGCGAGGAACCCCAACAGCACGAACGGGTCGAACCACCGTTCGCCGCCGCCCGCCGCGGCCCAGGCGTCCGGCGCCACCACGTGGTCCGGGGCGGTCACCCCCCAGAACCCCGCCGCCTCGGCCGCACCGACCAGCTCCGCCAGCGTCGAGGGATCCTCGAAGCCCTCGTCCCCCCGGCGGATCGGCAGGCTGACCACGAACCTCGTCACGCCAGGGCTCCGATCACGTCCTCGGCGGAGACGACGTCGGCCAGGAGCGGCAGGACGTTGTCGGCGGAGAACCGGTGCCATTCCTCGGGGACGCTCGCGCAGCAGTCCTCGACGACGACGGCGCGCAGTCCACGATTGGCCGCCCCGCGAACGGCCCCCTCGACCGCCAGCGTCGTCGAGATCCCCGCCATCACCAGGGTGGTCAACCCCAGCCGGTCGGCCGTGGGCCACAGGTCCGAGCCGTGGGAGGGGTCGATCGACTCGAGTCGCGGCAGGACCACGTCGCCGTCGCGGGGCGCGACCTCGTCCACGACCTGGGCGCCCCACGTCCCCGTGACCAGGATCGGCTCCTCCCCCGACATCCGGTAGATCGGCGCGGTGTCGGGCTGCTCCCGGCCCGGCTCCCGTTCCTTGATCGCGTACAGGACCGGAACGTCGGCAGCGCGGCACGCGTCGAGCAGGCCGGCCAGCCGGGGAAGCACTCCCCGATCGCGGACGGCCCGGGCCAGGGCCCCGGCCAGCCCTCGGCGCTCGGTGAGCGAGGCGTGCACCAGGTCGTTCTGGAGCTCGATCACGAGCATCCCCGTGGACCCGCGCGGCAGCTCGAGCGTCACCGAGCGGCTTCGGCGTCCAGCAGGGCGAGGATCCGCTCGCGGACCTCGTGGTGCTTGGGCTTGATGCTGAAGGTGAACGGCAGGTCCGGCATCACGAAGATCCGCCGGGGGCACTTGTAGGCGGCGAGGCGCTCGCGGGCCCACTCCAGGATCTCCTCCCCCGTCGCCTGCCCGCCCGGCGCCAGGACCACCGCGGCCATCGGGCGCTCGCCCTTCACCGCGTCGGGGATACCCACGGTGGCGGCGTGCTCCACGTCGGGGTGCTGGCACAGGGCCTGGTCGATCTCGGCGGCGGAGATCTTGTAGCCGCCGGATTTGATGACGTCCTTCTGCCGGTCGACGAAGTAGAGCATCCGCCACTTGCCCTGCCGCACGACGTCGCCGGTCCGGAACCACGGGCCGCGGATGGCCTGCTCGGTCGCGACCGGGTCGTTCCAGTAGCCCTTCGTGACGTTCGGACCCCGCACCCACAGCTCGCCCGCCTCGCCCCGGGCCACGTCCTTGCCGTCCTCGCCCACGATCCGGTGCTTCACCGGCGGCAGCACCCAGCCCAGGCAGTTGTCGCCCGCCTCGAGCAACGCCTGCGCCAGGTACGAGTTGCTCTCGGCCATCCCGTAGCCGCGGACGAACAGCGGCCGGCGGACCCGGCCGTTCGGCAGCGTGCGCGCCGCCAGCGAGCGCATGGTGCGGATCAGATCGTCGGTGAACGCGTCGGCGCCGCCGGCCCAGATCCGGATCGAGCTCAGGTCGTAGTTCTCGATGCCGGCGTCGATGAGCATGCGGTACATGGCGGGCGTGCCCGACATCAATGTGGCGCGGTAGGTCTGGACCGCCTCCAGGATCCCCGCCGGGTCGAACTTCGACACGAAGAACGCCGGGGTGCCCGTGGTCAGCTGCGCCATCATCGCGGCGTAGCCGCCGGCGTGGGCGACGGGCATCACCAGCAGCGAGAGCTGCTTCGAGACCCTGGGGCTCAGCGCGTACGCCCGGCCGTGCTGGCGCGGGAACACCATCGAACCGGCGTGCGTGATCATCGCGCCCTTCGGGAACCCGGTCGTCCCGCTGGTGAAGAACAGCAACGCGACGTCCTCCTCCGACTCGGGCTCGACGGGTTCGACGAAGTCGGGGGCTCCTTCCATCAGGTCGCGGATGGCGACGACGCCCTCGGGCGCCGGCTCCTCGCCCACCATCGCCCACGTCTTCACGCTCGGGACGTTCGCGGTCTGCTGAATGGTCATCGCAAACACCAGTGGGTCGCAGACCAGCACCTCGACCCCGGCCGTCTGCACGATGTGCTCGATCTCGTTCGGCTTGAGCATGAAGTTCATCGGGACGGGGATCGCGCCGAGCTTGCCGGCCGCGAAGTTCACGAACGCCATCTCGATGCGGTTCATGGTGATCAGGCCGACCCGGTCGCCGCGCTTCACCCCGAGCTCGCGCAGGGCGTGCGCCATCCGGTTCACCAGGCGCCCGAGGTCCCGGTAGGACAGGACGTCGCCGGTGAAGCCCGGGTAGTCCATGACGTGGTCCAGGGCGAACGCGGTCCGCTCCCCCCACAGCTCGACGAAGCGATCGACGAACGTCGCGTAGTTGAGGCGGCTCCGCTCGGTGATGAAGGTGCGCCGCCGCTCCGCCCAGGAGGGCGTGAAGTAGTTGAGCCGAAGGGGTCCGCCGGGGATTACTTGCCCTGCCATTGCGGCTTTCGCTTCTCCGCGAAGGCCAGCGGTCCCTCCCGGGCGTCCTCGGTCATGAACACTTGAGCTGCCAGCTCGAGCTCCTGCGCGAACGCCTCCTTGAGGGGCAACCCGAGGGCGGTCATCACCGAGCGCTTCACGGCCTCGATGGCCAACGGTGCGTTCTCGAGGATGACCTCGGCGTAGCGGCGGGCCTCCGCCAGCAGCTCGCCGGTCCCGACGACTTTGTTCACGATGCCCATCCGGAAGGCCGTCTCCGCGTCGACGCGCTCCGCGGTGAGCAGGATCTCCATGGCCCACGGGTACGGGATCTGCCGTGGGAGCCTGACGGTCGTCCCTCCACCGGGGAACAGCCCGCGCCGGGGCTCGACCACCCCGAACGTGGCGTTCTCCGACGCGACGCGGATGTCGGTCCCCATCAGCATCTCCATGCCGCCCGCCGCGCAGACGCCGTTCACCGCGGCGATCACCGGCTTGAAGAGGTCGAATTCGCGAAGCACCGCGACAAGCCCCGCGTCGGCCGGAATATCCGACGTCCCCGACGCCAGCGCCTCCACGTTGTCCGTCACCATGGGGACGAAGCTCTTCAGGTCTGCGCCCACGCAGAATGAATCGCCGACGCCGGTGACGATCGCCACGCGCGCGCTGGGATCGTCGCGGAACTCCACCCACGCGTTGGCGAGGGCCCCGAAGTGCGGAAGGTCGAGCGCGTTCCGCCGCTCGGGGCGGTTGATGGTGATCGTCGTGATGCCGCCGTCCTTCTCGACCTCGATCGGCATGGGGGTTCGGCCTCCAGTAGTTGCTCGTTAGACTCCGGCGGCAGTCATCTTCGAGGGAGGCAGCATGGCCGACAAGTCGATGGTGGGGACCGTCACCGGCAGCACGACCGTTCCCATCGAGCGGGGGAAGATCCGCGAGTTCGCCACGGCGATCCTGGACGACAATCCCGCGTACCTGGAGGACGCCGCGCCGCTCGCGCCGCCGACCTTCGCGATGACCCAGGCGTTCTGGCCGCGGAAGTCCGACGGGCCGCCGCCGGACCTGGGCCTCAACTACCTGCGGGTCCTCCACGGCGAGCAGCACTTCGAGTACCGGCTTCCGATCAAGGCGGGCGACACGATCACCGGCACGACGAAGGTCGCCGACGTGTACGAGAAGGAGGGCAAGCGCGGCGGGACCATGACCTTCCTGGTGCTGGAGACGGAGTGGGTCAACCAGGACGGCGACGTGGCCCTGGTATCCCGCAACGTCCTCGTCGAGACGGCCAAGGCCGCCAGTTAGGAGCCCACGATGCACGAGCGCAGCGAGACCCATTTCGAGGACGTGGAGGAGGGCGACGCGGGGCCGGAGTTCAAGGTCGACGGCGTCACCCGAACGATGTTCGTGAAGTACGCGGGCGCGTCGGGGGACTTCAACCCGATGCACCACGACGACACCGTGGCCACGAAGGTCGGCTACCCGAGCGTGTTCGGCCACGGCATGTTCACGGCCGGAGTGCTCTCCCACTACCTGACCGACTGGCTCGGCGTCGGGAACCTGCGCGCGTACGGCGTTCGGTTCAAGGGCCAGGTCTACCCGGGCGACACCCTCACGTTCGGCGCGAAGGTCACCAAGAAGTACAAGGACGACGACGAGGCCCGCGTCGACTGTGAGCTCGCCGTCACCAACCAGAAGGACGAGGTCATCCTGACCGGGACGGCGACCGCCGCGCTCCCCAGCCGGGGATGAGCGGGGGGTGAGCGGACCGGCCGACCGCGGCTGGGGCGCCGGCATCTCGGCGCCCGGCGACTTCTACCGGCCGGAGATCCAGACGCTCTCCCGCGAGGAGATCGTGGCGACCCAGGAGTTCCGGCTGCGCGACCTGGTGGCCCGCGTGTTCGACCAGCCGGTCCCGTTCTTCAAGCGCAAGCTCGAGGCGGCCGGCGTCGGGCCCGACGACGTGAAGACCCTCGACGACCTCCGCCGCGTGCCGACCACCACCAAGGCCGAGCTGCGCGAGTCCGAGGCCGCCAACCCGCCGCTTGGCGACTACCGCGGCGCGCCCCTGGAGCAGTGCATCCGCCTGGGTACGTCCACCGGAACCACGGGCCGGCCCACGATCATGCTGTTCACCCGGCACGACCTCGACGTCGAGCACGACGCGGCCGCCCGCATGTTCTGGCGGCAGGGGTACCGCCCGGGTGACGTCATCACCCATGCCCACCCGGGCGGCCTGTACGGCGGACAGGCCCTGCTGGGCGGGGCCCTCGAGGCGTTCGGCGCGCTGAACGTCGCGGTCGGCCCGCCCGTGTCGAAGGCCGACGCCGAGCGGGCGATCGCCCTGTGGAAGGAGCTCCGCCCGACCGGCTACGAGATGTTCGGACCGCCCCGGCACCTGTTCTGGGACACCGCCATCGAGATGGGCCTCGACCCACGGGAGGACCTCGGCATGCCCGAGCCCGAGGAGGTCATCCCGTGGCGGACGTTCTCGGCCGGCATCGAGTGCTTCGCGTTCCTGGGGTCCTCCTGCGGCCACTCCCAGGGCTCCCACCTGTGCGAGGACGAGGCCATCGTCGAGGTCGTCGACCCCGCCACTGGCGAGCCGGTCGGCGAGGGCGAGCGCGGCACCGAGGTCGTCACCACGCTGACCAAGGACAACTTCATGCTCCGCTACGACCTGCAGGACGTCGTCCGCCTGGACCGCTCGCCGTGCCCGTGCGGCGAGACCCACGCCCGCGGGTTCTGGGACGGCCGCGCCGCGGACCTGGTTCGCGCCGCCGACCGCGACCTGCTGCCGATCGACGTCTCCGAGGCCCTGGACGACGTCGAGGAGGTGACCCGGCCGGCCCTGGAGTTCCAGATGGTCCGCTCGCCCGACACGTCGGCGCTGCGGGTGCGCGTCGAGACGCGGGATCCGAACGCGACGCTGCGGGCGCGGGTGACCGGGCTGCTGGAGGAGCGTCTGGGCGTCCCGGCCGAGGTCGACCTGGTGGAGACCGGCGCCCTCCCCCGTCCGGCGTACAAGCCTGCCAGGGTGGTGGACGAATGAGCTTCGAGACGCTGCTCTACGAGGAACGCAACCACGTCGCGTGGGTGACGCTGAACCGCCCGGAGGTCCACAACGCGTTCAACGTCGCCATGCAGCGGGAGCTGCAGGGGCTGTGGCGGGACCTCCGCGGGAACGACGACGTGCACGCGGTGGTCCTGACCGGCGCCGGCGGGAAGGCGTTCACCACCGGCATCGACCGCTCCGAGATCCTCGACGCCGCCCCGGCGGACTCCGCGGTCGGCTCGGCCGGCTCGGGGCCGTTCATGTTCGACGACCCCGGCTCGCTGATCGGGCCGAAGAGCAACGACTTGTGGAAGCCGGTGGTGTGCGCCGTCAACGGCATGGCGTGCGGCGGCGCCTTCTACTTCCTGGGCGAGGTCGACATCATCATCGCCGCCGAGCACGCGACGTTCTTCGACCCGCACGTCACCTACGGCATGGCGTCGTCGTTCGAGTCGATGCACATCCTGCAGCGGCTCCCCCTCGGCGAGGTCCTCCGGCTGCAGCTGCTCGGCAACCACGAGCGGATGTCGGCGCGGCGGGCCTACGAGGTCGGGATGGTCAGCGAGGTCGTCCCCGGCGAGAGGCTGGCCGCGGCGGCGGGGTGGGTCGCCGAGACCATCGCGAAGCAGCCGCCGCTCGCGATCCAGGGAACGCTGCGAGCCATCTGGGCGGCGCAGGACCTGCCGCGCCAGCAGGCCCTGGCCCAGGCGTTCGCCTTCGTGAAGATGGGCAACGACGCCGAGTCGCTGCGGCAGGGCCAGGAGTCGTTCCGTTCGGGCGAGCGCCCCGAGCCGCGGATCCGCTAGCGCGCGGCGCGCTTCGCGGGGCCGCGCTTGCGGGTCGCGGCGCGCTTCCGCTTCGGCTTGGCCGGGGCCTCGGCGATCGCGTAGCTCGCCGTCCCCGCGTGGCCCAGGTAGGACTCGACCAGCCGCTCGTCCTTCTCCAGCTCGCCGGGCTCGCCGATGAACGCCACCTTGCCCTTGGCCATGATCAGGACGATGTCGGCGAGGCGCAGGGCGTGGGTCACGTACTGCTCGACCAGCAGGATCGAGACGCCCTCGTCGCGGATGCGCGCCACGGTATCGAACAGGTGGGTGACGAGGCGGGGGGCGAGCCCGAGGGAGAGCTCGTCCAGGAGCAGCAGCCGGGGGCGGACGATGATCGCGCGGGACAGCGACAGCATCTGCTGCTCACCCCCCGAGAGCGTCCCCGCCACCTGGTCCCGCCGCTCGGCCAGGACCGGGAACAGCTCGAGGGCGCGGTCGACGCCGCCCCGGCTGTCGCCGGCGTTCGCGGCCATGGCCAGGTTCTCGCGGACCGTCAGCCCCGGGAAGATCCCCCGTCCCTCGGGGATGTGCGCGAGGCCCATCCGCGCGATTCGGTGGTCGCGCATCCCGTCGATGCGCACCCCGTCGAACCGGATCTCGCCGCGGGAGGGCGCGAGCATCCCCGACACCGTTCGTAGCAGCGTGGTCTTCCCGGCCCCGTTCGGGCCGAGCAGCGCCACCGCGGCCCCCTCGGGGACCACCAGCGAGACGTCCTGGAGCGCGACGAAGCGGCCGTAGCGGGCCTCAACGCCCCGAAGCTTGAGCAGCGCTCGCGCCACGGTCCTCCTCCCCGAGATAGGCGGCGCGCACCGCCGGGTCCGAGATCAGCCCGGCGGGAGGCCCCTGGGCGATGAGCCGCCCGAAGTCCAGCACGTAGACCTCCTTGCAGACGTCGAGCACCAGGTCCATGTCGTGCTCGACCAGCAGGATCCCGATCCCCCGCTCCTGGTTGAGCACGGTCAGCAGCCTCCCGAAGGCCTTGGTCTCCGAGGAATCCAGTCCCGAGGACGGCTCGTCCAGCAGGAGCACCTGCGATCCTCCGCACAGGGCCCGCCCCAGCTCGACCAGCCGGGCCGTTCCGACGGGGAGCTCGCCGGCGAGGCGGTCGCGAGCCCACCCAAGGTCCAGCAGGTCCATGAACTCCTCGGCGATCGACGCGCACTTGCGCTCCTCCCTCCGGCGGCGGGGCAGGTGGAGCAGGTCGGAGGCGACGTCGAGCCGGCTGGTCCCCGCCTCCGCCGCGGAGAGCAGGTTGTCGAAGACCGTCATGCGCCCGAACAGCTCGAGCTTCTGGAACGTCCGGCCGATCCCCAGCCGGGCCCGCCGCCACGTGGGGAGGTCGGTCATGTCCAGGTCGCCGAAGTGGATCCGGCCCGAGGTGGGCGCGAGGAACCCGTTGATCGCGTTGAACAGCGTGGTCTTGCCGGCGCCGTTCGGCCCGATCAGGCCGACGAAGCCGCCCACCGGGACGGCGAGCGACACCTCGGTCACGGCGAGCAGGCCCCCGAATCGAACCGTCACGTCCTCGGCGCGTAGCTCCCTCATCCGGCCTCCTTCGCCGTCTCGGCGGCCGCGGGTGTCCGGTCGCGTCGCACGATGGCGAGGAGCTTGGCTCCCCCGCGGCGGAGCTCGCCGTACATCCCCTCCGGCTCGCGGGCGAGCGCCAGCGTCGCGCCGACGCCGAACAGGATCAGCTGGATGTCGAGCATCAGCTCGTTCTGCCCGAACAGCTTCGGGTATAGGCCGAACAGCAGGCCGGCCACGATGGCCCCGCCCACGTGGAAGAGCCCGCCGATCACCGCCAGCGTCACGTAGATCAGCGAGTAGAACGGCAGGAAGTCCAGGCGGTCGGCGGCCTGGCGGATCATCGCGAACAGGATGCCGCCGATGGCTCCCATGAAGGCCGAGAGCCCGAAGATGATCGCCTTGTACTTCACGACGTTGATCCCCAGGGCCCGCGTGGCGGTCTCGCTGTCCCGCATCGCCGCCAGGACCCGGCCGGTCCGCCCGGTCCGCAGGCTCACCGCCAGCAGCGCGCACGCCGCCAGCACCGCCACCACGAGGTAGTAGAACGCCACGTTGCTCTCGGCGCCGGGAGGCCGCGGCACCACGACGCTCCCCTCGATCCCCGAGACCGACGGCTTGTTGAAGAACAGCTCCTGGATCACGAAGGCGAAGGCCAGCGTCATCAGTGCCAGGAACAGCCCGTGCAGCCGGACCGCGATGAGCCCGACCAGGGCTCCGGCCGGGACCGCGGCCAGCGCGCCCAGCGCGAACGCCACCCACACCGGCAGCCCCGCGCCCGACACCAGGTGGGCCGTGGTAAACGCGGCGATCCCCATGAACGCGGTGTGCCCGAGCGAGATCTGTCCCGAGTAGCCGGTGAGGATCACCAGCGACAGGAACACGATCGCGTTGACCAGCCCGGCGGTCACCGCGAGCAGCCACGACACCGAGCCGCCGACCAGGAGCGGCAGCAAGGCCAACGCGACGAAGACGGCCGCGCCCACGGCCATCGCCGCGCCCGCCGGTGCCTTGTCGGCGACCTCCCGGATCCGCACCACGAACGACGTCCCCGTGCCCGCCCGGCGAACGCTCCGCGGGGCGAACAGGATCAGCACGGCGAGGACCAGGAAGGGGGCGATGCGCGTGACGCTGCCGAGGATTCCGCTGAACGTCCCGTACTGGATCAGGAACGCCTGGATGAGCCCGAGCAGGATGCCGCCCGCGAAGGCCAGGGCGAGGCTGCGCAGGTAGCCCACGATCGCCGCCCCCAGGACGAAGGAGATGATGAACGGCGGCAGGAAGTTCGGATCGAGCAGCAGCTGCGGAGTGAGCAGCACCCCGGTCATCGCCGCGAAGGAGGTCCCCAGGGCCCACGAGCCGGCGGAGACCAGGCCCGAGTTGATGCCCATCAGGCCCGCCACCTCGCGGTTGTCGACCACCGCCCGCAGGGCGATCCCCCATTTGGTGAACCGGAGGAACGCGGCCAGCGTCGCCGCCGCCCCCAGGGCGATGACCAGGATCGCGATCTGGTCCACGCCGATGCGCGCGCCGAACACGCCGACGGTCTCCGTGGGGAACAGGGAGGGCACCGTTTCGGTCTCCGAGCCCCACACGAACACCACGATGCCCTGCAGCAGCACCCACAGGCCGACCGTGCAGATGATCAGGATCACCGGCGGCTGGCCGGCCAGCCGCCGGAACATGGCGAGGTCCAGCAACACCCCGACGATGGGTGCAACCACCAGGATGACCACGAGCGCCGACAGCCACAGCGGCCAGCCCCACACCACGCCGAGCTGCCAGTGGACGAACGACATGAGCAAGGCCAGCGCCCCGTACCCGAGGTTCAGGACGCCGGAGGTCCGGTAGGTCAGGACCAGGCCGGTGGACGCGAGGGCGTAGACGCTTCCGGCGACGACCCCGATGAACAGGGTCCGGAAGAAGATCTCCACGTGGGGTCTACTCGGGCCCGCAGAGCTTGCAGGCGGCGTACCCGGCGTCTCGGGCCCGCGACGGCGCGTACGCCTCGCCGTCCTTCCCCTCCAGCAGCGGGCACCCCGCCACGTGGAAGCTGCGTCCGCCCGGAACCACGTAGACCTGGCCGTCGGCCGGGCCGGCCTTGGCGCCGCCCGCCTCGCCGCGCGAGAGGGCCATGCGGACCAGGTCGCTGCGCATCTCGTGGAGCTCGCGGGACTGGATGGCCGAGACCGCCAGCAGCCCGCCGACGATGATCAGGCCGAGCCCGAGCAGCCCCCCCGACACCAAGTACGGGATCTGCTCGGTGAGGATGTTCGTGTAGGCCGTTCCGTACCAGCCGAGCAGCACGATCACGATCCCCATCCCGATCAGCCCCACGGCGATCAGGGCGCGGGCGTTTGCGACGACGAACTCCTTCAGGCGCCCGGCGCGGGGCGCCGGGGACTTCGCGGGCTCGGGCTTCGCGTCGGCCCCGTTGCCGGATACGCCGGACGCGGCCTCCTTCATCGCCTGTCCCCCGCCGGCGCGGCGGCCGGGAGCGCGCACGCGTCCGTTCGTCATGGCTGCATCTCCCTCCACGGCCTGCGGAGCGGGAAGACGGCGGCCCCGGCGGCCACCAGCAGGAGCACGATACCTGCGGCGAGCAGCGCGCCGGGGGGCATCCTGGCGAGCAATCCCGTGAGCTGCCCGCCGCCGCTACCCCCGTTGCCGTCCCCGTTGCCGTCCCCGTTGCCGATGGGCGGGTTGTCGATGGGCGGGATGTCCACGTTGCCCGCCGGCGGGTTGTCGATGGGGCCGCCGTCGCCGTCGTCGATGGGCGGCGGCGCCAGGCTGGCCACGGCGAACGCGTTGACGTTGCCGAGCGACAGGGTCTGGGTCATCCCGGTGCCGGGGCCGGGGAGGAGCGCAGGGCTCACGCACAGCGGGAGCGGGAAGTCCGGCGAGATGGTCTCCTGGAAGCAGATCGGGTCGGTGATCTCCGAGGGGATCGAACCCTGCGCCTGCGCGATCAGCTGCGCGAACGTCTGGGGGACGCCCACGGCGGGGATCTCGCCGGTGAACCCGAACACGAGCCCTCCCACCGAGGCATCGGCGCTCGCCCCGTCCACGATCTCGACGGGCCCTGCGGTGGTGATCGAGATCCCGGCCTGGCGGAGGCCGGCGCGGATCGTCTGCTCGAGGTCGAGGGGGATCCCGGCCACGTCCTGGAGGGGCTCGGGAAGACGGATCCCGCGGTCGTCGATCGTGGCCGGGAACGTTTGCCCGCCCAGCTCGACGACCACGTCGCCGATCGTCAGGTGGGCTTCGGCCAGGCCGTCCACGCCGTCCGACGTCGCCTGCGCCGTGCTCCGGACCGAGTCGATGCGGATGGCAAAGCCATCGGCGAGGTTCACCTCGAGGCCCTTGACCACGGAGCGAACCACCTGCCCGACCCCCTCGCCGGTGCGTGTGCCGTCGCTGGTGACCCGGATGCTGGCGGCGGAGATCAGCGGCACCTCGCCGTTTGCGAAGCCGCCGTTGGCGGTGGTGACGGTTCCGAAGGCCCGGTCGGCCGCGGCGATCGCCTCGACGTGGCCCACGCCGGCGGACACCGGCCCGGCACCCGGGAAGGGGATCAGGTCCTTGACGTTCTCGCGGCCCGGCGGGAACCCCGCCGCGGCCACGCCGGGGAACTGCTCCCCAGCCTGGCTGGAGATGAGGTCACCCGGGTAGACCTGGCCGGCCACCGCGTCGGCGGTGGCTCCGGCCTCCGAGCGAAGGTCGGTCCGCGCGTACGGCACGCCGACGTGCAGCAGCGGCTCGAAGAGGCTCCCGGAGAACGTGAAGGAGAACTCGATGCCGCGGGCGGTGCCCTGGACCCGGTAGGAGTCGAACACGACCGTCTGCGCCGTCCCCGAGCCGGGGATCAACAGGACCAAGCACAGGACACCCACCGCCGCGGTGAGGACCGATACCCTGCGGCGCCGTTGGCTCATCGCGCGTCCCTCAACAGCTCGTCACGAACTCGTCGATCGCGGGCCGGCTCTCGTCGGTGAACTGGTCCCGGTGCGCGCAGTAGTAGTCCCACCAGTTGTACAGGCGGCTGTCGTCCCAGATGTCCGGCGCCTCGGGATGCCCCGAGTGGTCGTTGGGACGGAGCTCGGTGAAGCGGCCGTTGCGGACCTGCATCACGAGGTCGGCCGTGTAGATGCGATGGTCGCCGGGCTTGGCCGGCGCCAGGAAGCCGTTGGCCGAAAACCGCCCCGTGGTCTCCAGGAAGTTCAGGATGCAGACCCGGGTGAGGTTGGCGCCGCAGTCGCGTACAGCCTCGACGAACAGCGCGGCCTGCCCCCAGCCCGGTGCGCCGAAGCTGCCCGGCGCGCGGAACCCCGGCACGTAGCGGTGCAGCGCGGTCACGTAGCTGTTGAGCTCGGGGTGCGAGCACGGCGGCTGCGGCCGGCCGTCGGATCCCTGAGCGCACCGCTCGAAGGGGAGCTGGGGGATCGCCAGGTAGGCGTTCTCGGTGGAGGGACGGATGAAGGCCGGGAGGTACGAGGTGAACGTCGGCATGAATGCCTCGTACTGCACGTCCTGCTGTCGCATCGCGTCCGCGAGCTTGATGTTCGAGCTGTTCTCCATCGTGGAGAAGACGGCGAGCGGCCCGTCCGAGGGCGGGCAGTCGCCCTTCATCGCGATCGCGTAGTTCTGGAAGTTGTTGTCGAGGACCGTCGTCTCCTGCTCGTAGCAGATGCTCAGGTCGCCGTTGACGGACTTCAGGAACGTGGCCTCGAACGCCCAGGCGTTCGCCTTCGACACGAGGCTCTCCCCGAGCCAGAGGATCGCGATCTGCTTGATCCCGAGCTCCTTGATGAGGAAGGGGCCGCCGGTGGCGCCCTCGCCGATCGTTTCGCGCCGGAGCTGGCCCGGCACGCCGAACGTGTACGGGCTCTCCGACCGCTCATAGGTGAGCGGGAACCCGATGTCCGGGATCTTGTGCTCGCGGGAGACCTTGGCGATCCCGCGGTCGTCAGGCGCCGAGGTGCTGCCGACGAACGCGAAGACCTTCTCCTCCTCGGCCAGCTCGCGGGCGACCGCCTCGTTCCGGGTCCCGTTGCCCTGATCGTCGCGGATGTGGAGCTCGAACTGGCGCCCGCAGATCCCGCCCTCGGCGTTGATCATCTTGAGGTGGGCGTCGACGGCCTCGATGTTCGCGTCGAACTGATGGGGCAGCGGCCCGGTCTTCGCCGCGACGAGGCCGATCTTCACCTTGTCCGCGCTGACCCCCACGTCGGTCGCTCCACCCTTGCAGTCGGGCAGGTTCTCGGGCGGCGTGGTCCCGCCCGTCCCGGGGGTGTTCGTGGGGTTGGGGTTGTTCGGGTCGACGGTGGCACCCGGGTCGGTGGGTTGGATGACCTGCCCACCGGGACCGGCGACCTGGGTGCCTTCCAGGGGAACGACTCTGGAGCCGCACGCGGCGGCGATGAGGCAGAGCACCCCGAGCAGGGCAAGCAGGGGTGCGGGGCGTGATCTCTGAACCATGTTGGCTCCCGGGCCGATCCTAACGGTGGTGGTACGCCGCCGGGGGGCGTTCACCTGCACATCCGGCTCATCGGGTCAGCAGGAGCGCCCCGGCCAGCGGGCCCCCTCCGGCCGCGACGAGGGCCGTGGCGGCGCCGGGAACCTGCCGCTCGCCGGCGCCTCCCCGCAGCTGAAGGCACGCCTCGTGGAGCAGGCCGAACCCGTGCAGCCTCCCCGCCGAGAGCTGTCCGCCGGCGGTGTTGAGCGGGAGCTCCCCGGCCGCGACCCGCTCGACCAGGAAGGGCCCTCCTTCCCCCTTCCCGCAGAACCCCAGGGCCTCGAGCCACGCGAGCGTGACGAAGCTGAACCCGTCGTACAGCTGCGCCACGTCGACGTCGCCCGGCCCGAGGTCCGTACGCGACCACAGGTGGGCCGCGGCGTCCCGCAACGCCATGGTCGTCAGGTCCTCCCACTGGTCCCACGACGGCCGGCCGCGGATCGCCGAGCCCACGGCCTCGAGGCGGACCGCGGCGGGGGCGTCCTTCGCGCGCTCCGCCCGGGACACCACGACCGCCGTCGAGCCGTCGCACGGCACGTCGCAGTCGTACAGGCCCAGGGGCGTGCTGATCGGCCGGCCCGCCAGGTAGTCCTCGAGCGAGAGCGGCTCGCGGTAGACCGCTTTCGGGTTCCGCGTCGCGTTGCGACGGCCGTTGAGCGCGACCTGCGCGAGCTGCTCGCGGGTCGTCCCGAACTCGTGCATGTGGCGTTGCGCGTAGAGCGCCACCCAGTTCGCCGCCGAGTACGCGTGGAACGGCAGCAGCCACTGCAGGTAGCCGGACACCTCTCGAGGGCGGCCCTCGCCGAGCCCGATCCCCCTTCGCCCGCCCCCGGCCTGTCCGCTCCCCTCGGTGACGGTGCGGTAGACCAGGACGTTGGTGGCCAGGCCGGCGGCGACGGCCATCGCGGCGCTGATCACCGCCCCCAGCTGCGCGGGCCCCTCCGGCCCGGCCCCGTGCCAGTCGAGGTTCAGCCGCAGGGCATCCTGGACCTCGGGCGTCCCCGGCCCGGAGAACCCGGCCGAGCCCGAGGACATCGCCCCCGGGTACGAGGACAGCCCGTCGATGTCCTCGCGCGTGAGGCCGGCGTCCTCGATGGCCTCCAGGCAGGCGTCGACGGTGAGGGCCAGCCCGTCGCGGCCCAGCCGGCGTCCGACGTCGGACTGTCCGATGCCCGAGATGACCGCTCGCGACTCGAACCGCTCGCTCATGTCCCGTCTCGTTCGAACACGGGGACGTGGAGGTCGCCGGCAGGCTCGAACCGCACCCGGACCGGCATGCCGATCGCGGCGTCGTCCGGATCGACGCCCACCAGGTTCGAGAGCACCCGCAGGCCGGGCTGCTCCTCCAGCTCCACCAGGACGATCACGTAGGGCGTGGGCACCTCGGGGTTCCACGGCTGATGGTTCACCGTGAAGGAATGGACGGTGCCCCGTCCGCTCACCGGCTGGGCCTGCACGTCTCGCGACAGATCGACCGGGCAGACGGGGGCGGGCGGATGGATCCAGTGCCCGCACGTCTCACAGCGAAGGATGCGGAGCTCGCCGTTCGCGCCGCCGGTCCAGAACGGCTCGGTCTGGGGCGTGAGGGAGGGAAGGAGCCGCGGCGGCGGCGTGTCGGCCATCGCGCGCGAGTCTATTTCCGGGCTAGTCCGTGGGGCGGAGGTCCTCGAGCTGCTTTGCGTCGTCGGGGAACGTGCCCGGCGGGACGACCTCGACGTCCGCCCGCAGCCGGACGAGCCCGCGGATGCCCTCGGCCACCGTGGCCCGCAGCCCCGGGGGCTCGGGCCCGCGCAGCTCCAGCCGGACGGCGAAGTCGTCGGTGCCCTTCTCGGACCGGGAGACCACCGCCTGCCACCGCGTCACCTCGGGGTGGCGGCCCACCACCTCGCCGACCTGGTTCGGATACACGAACATCCCCCGGACCTTGGTGGCCTCGTCCATCCGGCCGACGAACCGGGCCATGCGTGGGCCCGTCCGTCCACAGGGGCACGGGTCGTCGCGAAGCTCGACCAGATCGAGGTTGGCGAACCGCAGGAGGGGGCGGGCGGGGTTCACGGCCGTTGTGGCCACGACGGCGCCCGGCGTGCCCGCAGGGACCGGCTCCCACGACTCCGGGTCCAGGACCTCGAGCACCTGATCGGGGTGCAGGTGCATGCCGGTCTTCGCCCAGCACTCGTAGGCGGGCATCAGGCCGTCGGCCGAGCCGTAGATCTGTCGGACCCGCGCGCCGGTCCGCGCCTCCAGGTCCTCGCGGAGGGACTCGGGCAGGCGCTCGGCGGTCACGAACGCGACCCGAAGGCTCCAGTCGTCCCGGGTCGAGATCCCCAGCTCGCCGGCCTTGTCGCACAGCAGCTTCAGGAACGTGGGGGTCCCCACGTAGCCGGCCACGGGCAGCCCGGCAAGGATCTGGGCCTGCAGGTCGGTGTTCTGCGGCCCGGCGGGGACCACCGCGCAGCCCGCCGTGGCGAGCTGCTGGTCGAACCCGTGGCCGCCGGGAACCAGGTGGTAGCTGAACGTGTTCAGCACGATGTCGTGCTCGCGGAACCCCATCGCGTGGAAGGCCAGCGCCATCGGCGTGCGCGTGCCCTTCGCCGGCGGCGGGTCGTCCCGGCGCTGCGACGCGTAGAACTTCGGCCCCGGCGAAACGTAGATCCGCCGGGCCTCGTGCAGCGGGATCGACCCGAGGCCGATCGTGGCCGAGCCGGGCTCGTCCTTGCGGGTGATGGGGATGCGGCCGAGGTCGCCGAGGCCGAGCGCGTCCTGCGGCGCGAGCCCCGCCTCCTCGAGCTTCGCCCGGTAGCCGGCGTCGGACGCCCAGACCACCCCGAGGGTCTCCCGAAGGACGCCCTCGTGGTGCGCCCGCCGCTCGTCGTCGCCGAGGGCCTCATTCGGGTCGAGGACCCCCTCGGTCCGGACGGCCTCCTCGGTCACGTCAGTCCAGCGAGGAGGACCTGCTCGGGAACAGCTCGCCGATCCGCTCGGAGAGCTCGTCGACCGTCCACCGCTCCCCGCGGTCGATCTCGCCGGCCGCCGTCCATCCCTGCATGAGCGTCACCAGCCCGCCGTGGACCACGAACACCTGCCCGCTGATGTGCGCGGCCAGGTCGCTGGCCAGGAAGGTCACCAGCGGCGCGACGTTCTCCGGCGCAAACAGGTCGAAGGCCCCCTCGTCCTCCGGTGCGGCCATGACCCCTTCGCCGAATGTCTGGGTGATGAGCCGCGTGCGGGCGCGAGGGGCGATGCAGTTCGCGGTCACGCCGTACTTCTTCATCTCCCGCGCGGTGACCTGAGTGAGCGCGGCGATCGCCGCCTTCGCCGCCGCGTAGTTCGACTGGCCCTTCAGCCCGTACAGCCCGGCCTCGCTGGAGGTGTTCACGATCCGGCCGCTGACCTCCTGGCCGGCCTTGGCCCGCTCGCGCCAGTGCGCCGTGGCCGCCGCGGTGGTGGCGGCGTGGCCCTTGAGGTGGACGTTCACGACCGCGTCCCACTGGTCCTCGGTCATGTTGAAGATCATCCCGTCGCGCAGGATCCCGGCGTTGTTGATCAGCGCGTGGACGTCTCCGTACTCCTCGATGGCCTGACGGATCAGGGCCTGCGCGCCGGCCCACGACGAGACGTCGTCGTAGTTCGCGACGGCTTTCCCGCCGGCGGCCACGATCTCGTCCGCGACCACCTGCGCGGGGCGATCGTCCTTCCCGGTGCCGTCCCAGTCGCCGCCCAGGTCGTTCACGACGACCGAGGCGCCCTCCGCCGCGAGCAGCAGGGCCTCCGCGCGGCCGATGCCGCGGCCGGCGCCGGTGACCACGGCGACCTTCCCCTCCAGAGCTCCCATCGTTCAGACGCCTCCTTCTCGGTATGGCTCGAAGTGTTCAACGGCGAACAGTTTGTTCGCTAGCCTGCTCGCATGCCTCGCCGCAGGGTCGCCGTCGCCGGGGTGGCCGAGTCCCGGTTCGGTGAGGTCCCCGACGCCACGGCCCTCCAGCTCCACGCTGAGGCCTCGTCGCTGGCCCTCGCCGACGCCGGCCTGACCAAGGGCGACGTCGACGGCCTGTTCTCGTGCGGCGCTCACCACATGCATCCCGTCGTCGTCGGCGAGTACCTCGGGCTGCGCCCCGGCTACGTCGACGGCACCCAGGTGGGCGGGTCGTCGTGGGAGTTCTTCGTGCATCACGCCGTCGGCGCCATCGAGGCGGGGCTCTGCGACGTGGCTTTGCTTCCCTATGCGACCACCTCGCGCTCCGACCTGAAGCGCAAGATCCGGAGCTCGAACGTGGCCATCGACGCGCGGGGCCCGGCCCAGTTCGAGTCGGCCTACGGCCACACGGTGATCGGCCGCCACGCCATGGCCGCGACCCGGCACATGCACGAGTTCGGCACGACGCCCGAGCAGCTCGCGGAGGTGGCCGTCCAGACGCGGGCGAACGCGGCCCGGAACCCGCTCGCGATGTACCGCGACCCCATCACGGTCGAGGACGTCGTCGGCTCGAGGCAGATCTGCACCCCGCTGCACAAGCTCGACTGCTGCATCCGCTCCGACGGAGGTGGGGCGGTCGTCCTGGTCGGCGAGGACCGCGCCAGGGACCTGCCGAAAGCCCCGGTGTGGATCCTCGGCGCGGCGGAGGCGTCGAGCCACCACAACATGGCCGAGTGGGAGGACTTCACGGAGTCGCCCGCCGTCCACAGCGCCCGGCGGGCGTTCGGGATGGCCGGTGTGAAGCCGGACGAGATCGACGTCGTCCAGGTCTACGACTCGTTCACGATCACGGTCCTGCTCACCCTCGAGGCCCTCGGGTTCTGCGGAAAGGGCGAGGGGGGGGCATTCGTCGAGGGCGGCAGGCTCACGATCGACGGCGACCTGCCGACGAACACCGACGGTGGCGGGCTGTCCTCGAACCATCCGGGGATGCGTGGCCTGTTCCTGGTCATCGAGGCCGCCCGGCAGCTCCGCGGTGAGGCCGAGGGTCGCCAGGTGGAGGGCGCGAAGCTCGCCGCGGTGAACGGCACCGGCGGGTGGTTCTCCTCCACCGGCACGCTGATCCTGGGGGTCGAGTAGATGCCCGAGATGCCGAGGACGAAGACCTGGCATCTGCCGGTCCCCGACGTGGAGACCGAGGCGTACTGGGAGGCCGCCCGCGATGGCCGGCTCCTCATCAAGTCGTGCAACGCGTGCGGCGAGGTTTTCTTCTATCCGCGCACCTACTGCCCGAAGTGCTGGTCCTCGGATACCGAGTGGATCGAGGCCAGCGGCCGCGGAACCGTCTACACCTTCACCGTGGTCCACCAGAACGACCTCCCGCCGTTCAACGAACGGACCCCCTACGTGGTGGCCATCGTCGAGCTCGAGGAGGGCGTCCGGATGACCTCGAACATCGAGGGCATCGCCCCGGAGGACGTCCGCTGCGACATGCCGGTCGCCGTGGCCTTCCGCGCGGAGGCGAGGGCCGAGGACGACGTGGTGTCCCTGCCGGTGTTCCACCCGGCGTAGTCGCTCAGGCGAGCAGGTCCAGCAGGTTCTGTCCCATGGCCCGGTCGGGCAGCGGCGGCAGGGCGTAGG
Source organism: uncultured Actinomycetes bacterium (assembly GCA_963742735.1). GTDB lineage: Bacteria > Actinomycetota > UBA4738 > UBA4738 > JBBDTT01 > JBBDTT01. Next base: position 878,401 of record CAVUMN010000004.1, on the reverse strand, counting down.
CGTGGCCGCCGCCCCCGCGGATCCCGATCGGCGCGTCCGAGCCGTAGAGGACGCGCTCGGCGCCGACCGCCCTCACCAGCCGGCGCATCGTCCGGGGCGATACCAGCGGCGCCGCCACGTCGAACCGGATCCCCGGGAGCCGCCACAGCCGTTCGAAGTGTGGGATGCCCGCGTGGGCCAGGACGAGCTTGAGGGCCGGCAGCCGCTGCATCACCCGTTCGACGTCCTCCGCCGGCCCGGTCCCCAGGTGCGCGAGCACGGGGATCCCCGCGACCGCGGCACGGACCAGGACGGGCATGGCGTCGGTCAGCCGGTAGCCGTGGAGCCAGGGATGGAGCTTCACGCCGGCGGCGCCCTCGGCCAGGCGGCGGTCGAGCTCGCCGTGGACCTCGTCGCCGAGGGCCGGGTTGAGGAACGCGAACGGCACGAACCGCTCCGGGTGGGCGCGGGCCGCGTCGAACACGACGTCGTTGTCCGGCCTCGGGAAGGGCACGACCCGCTTGGACTTGAGAGCGCCGCGATACACGGCCATCCCGACGCCCGGCAGTCGAACGCAGCCCCGGAACAGCGCGGCGCCGACCTTGGGGACGGACGCGATCGGGGCCTGGGCGGCGGCCAGGAGGACCGCGCGGTCCACGCCGGCGGCGTCCATGGCCTGCAGCAGCCCGGGGAGGGGAAGCTCGGGCTCCAGGTGGCAGTGCGAGTCGACCAGCACCTAGGTGCCCGTGAACTTCGGGTCGCGCTTCTCCTTGAACGCGACCATGCCCTCCTTGATGTCGTTCGTCCCCATGATCAGCTCCTGGGCGAGGGCCTCCTCCTCCAGCGCGGTCTCCAGGTCCGACTGGAGCGAGCGGTTCAGCAGCCGCTTCGCGAGCCCGATCGCGCGGGTCGGTCCCGCGGCCAGCCGGTCGGCCCACTCCGTGGCCGTCGCCTCGAGCTCATCGGCCGGCACCACCTTGTTCACCAGGCCCAGGCGCTCGGCGTCGGCCGCCGGCCACGAGTCCGCGAAGAACACGAACTCCTTCGCCTTGGCCAGGCCGATCAGCCGCGGAAGCAGGTAGGCGCCGCCGCCGTCGGGGACCAGGCCCCGGCGCAGGAACACCTCGTTGAACTTGGCCGACTCGCTGGCGATGACCAGGTCGCACGCGAAGGCCAGGTGGCAGCCGAACCCGGCGGCCGTCCCGTTCACCGCGGCGATCGTGGGGACCTCGAGCTCCCACAGTGTTCGGAACAGCCGCTGGGCGCCGCCCTTGATCATGTCGCGGGCCGCGCCGGCCAGCCGCCGGCCGCCCTCGCCCTGACGCTTGCTCGCGCCGCCGATGTCGGCGCCCGTGCAGAACCCGTCGCCCGCCCCGGTCAGGACCAGCGCGCGGAGCTCGACGTGGCCGGCGATCTCGCCGAACGCGCGGATGAGCTCCTCGCGCATCTCGGGCTTGATCGCGTTGCGGACGTCGGGACGGTTCAGCGTCACCCACGCCACGTTCCCGCGCCGCTCGAACAGGATGTATTCGTAGTCCATCGCGCCGGATCGTAGCGCGGGCTATCGTCGCGGCCGATGGACCTGGCGCTCGATCCCGACGAGCTGGCCTTCCGCGACGAGATCCGGACGTGGATCGCCGGCAACCTTCCCGACGGCTGGGGCGGGCCGAATCACGTCGAGCCGAAGACGCTCGAGGAGCGCCTGGAGGTGGCCCGGGACTGGGAGCGGCGGCTGGCCGCGGGCGGCTACTCGGGGATCTCGTGGCCGAAGGAGTTCGGCGGCGCCGGCCTCTCCCTGATGCAACAGGTGATCTTCCACGAGGAGATGGCCCGCGCCCGGGCCCCGCAGATCTCGGTCAACTTCGTGGGGATCAACCTGTCCGGACCGACCATCCGCATCTACGGCAACGACGAGCAGCGGGCCCGCTACCTGCCCCCGATCCTCACCATGGAGGAGATCTGGTGCCAGGGATTCAGCGAGCCGAACGCCGGCAGCGACCTGGCCAACGTGCAGACGAAAGCCGTCCCGGATGGCGACGAGTTCGTCCTGAACGGCCAGAAGGTGTGGACGTCCTACGCCCACATCGCGAACTGGTGCCTGGTCCTGTGCCGCACCGATCCGGCGGTGCCCAAGCACAAGGGCCTGAGCTACGTGATCGTCGACATGCAGTCGCCGGGGATCGACGTGCGCCCCCTCCGCCAGATCACGGGCGAGGCCGAGTTCAACGAGGTGTTCTTCACCGACGTCCGCGTCCCGAAGGAGAACCTGCTCGGCGAGCTGGGCATGGGGTGGACCTACGCGAACACCACCCTGGCCCACGAGCGCGGACCCGCGTTCCTGGCCCACCAGATCCGGTTCCGCAACTACCTGCTGGACCTGCTCGAACAGGCGCGGTCGCGCACGCGCGACGGGGTCCCGCTGTCGAAGCACCCCGCGTTCCGCGAGCGGCTCGCGGCGAGCTACGCGGAGGTCGAGGTCATGCGGGCGATCGGCCTCCGGATGGTGACCGGGATCCTGAAGACCGGACGGCCCGGCCTGGAGGCGTCGATGGCCAAGCTGTACTGGAGCGAGATGGTCCGGCGGATGAACCTGCTCGCCCTGGAGATGGAGGGCATCGAGGGCCTCCTGTACGGAGGCGACTCGCCGCGCGAGGGCCGCTGGCACAACGGGTTCATGTCGTCGTTCGCGCAGACGATCGCCGCGGGGTCCAGCGAGATCCAGAAGAACATCATCGCGGAGCGGATCCTGGGGATGCCCCGGGGCGAGGTGTGGGCCCCGAAGCCGAAGGAGCCCGCCTAGATGGACTTCGACTTCAGCGAGGCGCAGTACGAGATCCAACGAGAAGCCCGCCGGTTCCTCGAGGAGCAGTGCCCGCCCGCCCGTCTGCGCGTGAACCTCGAGGACCCCGCCGCATGGTCGGCCGATCTCTGGAAGCAGATGGCGGACCTGGGCTGGATGGCGATGCCCTTCCCCGAGGAGCACGGCGGGCTCGGGATGGGCTACCTCGACATCGTGCTCCTCCTCGGCGAGCTCGGCCGGGCCCTCGCGCCCGTCCCGTATCTGTCCTCGGTCGCCCTGTGCGGGATGGCCATCGATCGCCTGGGGACGGACGAGCAGCGAGCGCAGTGGCTGCCGGGCATCGCCTCGGGGGAACGGATCGCCGCCCTCGCCCACTTCGACGAGCTCGCGTACGCCGAGGTGCGTCTGGAGGCCGACGGCGACGAGACGGGCTGGCACCTCACCGGGACCAAGCTCGGTGTCCTGGACGCGCCCGCCGCCAACCTGTTCGTGGTCTCCGCGCGCGCCGAGGATCGCGACCGGCTCTTCGTCGTCGAGGACGGATTCGAGGTCACGCCGCGGGAGGGGTTCGACCTGACACGCCCGGTCGGCGAGGTGCGGTTCGAACGGGCCACCGCGTATCCGCTCGACGGCGATCCCGCGTCGATCTACCCGATCCAGGTGGCCTCGGAGTGCGCGGAGATGGTCGGCGTGGCGGGCAAGGTCCTCGACCTGACCGTCGAGTACTCGAAGGACCGGGTGCAGTTCGACCGTCCCATCGGCTCGTTCCAGGCCATCAAGCACCGCTGCGCGGAGATGGCGACGCTCCTGGACGCCTCGCGCGCCGCGACCTTCTACGCCTGTTGGGCCGCCGACGCCGGCGCCGAGGACGCCGCCATGGCGATGAGCGCGGCGAAGTCCTACGCGTCCGACGCGTGCGGGTGGATCGCCGGCGAGGGCATCCAGGTCCACGGCGGCATCGCCTACACCTGGGAGCACGACATGCACCTCTACGCCCGGCGGATCAAGAGCCTGCAGGTGCTGGGAGGCGACGCCCACCTGCACCGCGAGCTGATCGCCAGGATGGCCGGCCTGTGAGCGATCGCGACGTGGAGTCCTTCTTCATCGGCGGGCAGTGGGTGGAGCCCGACGGCGACGAGGTCAGCGCGATCCAGAACCCCGCGACCGAGGAGGTCATCGCCCACGCCGCGATCCCGAACCCCCGGGACGCCGAACGGGCCATCGCCGCGGCGCGAACGGCGTTCGACGAGGGGCCGTGGCCGCGGATGCCGGTGGCCGAGCGGGCGGCGGCGCTCCGCCGGGTCCGCGAGGCCCTCTACGCGCGCCGGCGCGACCTGGCCGAGCTGGTGACCGACGAGGTGGGCGCCACGGTCATCCTGGCGAAGACGTTCCAGGGCCGGTGGCCGATCGACGCGTTCTCGAAGGTCGCCGACTGGGCCGAGGCGTTCGCGTGGGAACGCGAGGCCGAGCCCGCCACGGAGCCGCTCCACGTGCGCTCGCTGCTGATCCACGACGCGATCGGCGTCGTGGCCGCGATCACCCCGTTCAACTTCCCGCTGTTCGTCAACTGCTGGAAGGTCGCGATGTCGACGGCGATGGGGAACACGGTCGTGCTGAAGCCGGCGCCGTGGACCCCCCTCGACGCGTTCGAGATCGCCCGGGCCGTCGAGGAGGCGGACCTGCCTCCCGGCGTCGTCAACGTCATCGGCGGCGGCGGCGTCGACGTCGGCCAGGCGATGGTCTCGAGCCCGCTGGTGGACATGGTCTCGTTCACCGGCAGCGTTCCCGCCGGCCGGAGCGTGGGCGCGGCCGCCGCGCAGACCATCAAGAAGATCCAGTTGGAGCTGGGCGGCAAGTCCCCGCTGTTCGTCCTGGACGACGCTTCGCCCGACGAGGTGGCGATGAACGCCGTGGCCGGCTGCTTCATCCACGCGGGACAGGGGTGCGGCTGCACCACGCGCCTGCTGGTCCCCGAGTCCATGCACGACGCGGTCGTCGAGCGCGTCGTCGAGACGTGCCGAAGCGTGACCGTCGGCGATCCTCGGGACCCGGGCACGCAGGTCGGGCCGCTGATCCGGGAGCAGCATCGCCAGCGCGTCGAGGGCTTCGTCGCCTCGGGCCTCGAGGAGGGCGCCACGCTCGCCGCGGGTGGGGGCAGACCGAAGCACCTCGAGCGGGGGTTCTTCTTCGAGCCCACGGTGTTCACCGGCGTGCGCAACGACATGCGCATCGCCCAGGAGGAGATCTTCGGCCCCGTCCTGTGCGTGATCTCCTACGTCACCGAGGACCAGGGCGTGGCCATCGCCAACGACTCGATGTACGGGCTGGCCGGCGCGATCGTGTCCTCGAACCGCGACCGGGCTCAGGCGGTGGCGCGACGGCTGCGCACCGGCTACGTCGGCCTCGGCGTCGCCGTCCCGAACTTCAACGGGTCGTGGGGCGGCTACCGCCAGTCCGGCATCGGCCGCGAATGGCGCGCCGGCCTCGAGGAGTACACCGAGCTCAAGCACGTCACCTGGGTCGAATGATCGGTTCCGGGCTCGTGGCCGAGACCTCGACCGGGCCGCTCTACCTCGAGATCGACGATCGACGCCACAGGGCCAGGATCTACCCGCCGGGCTGGCGGATGGGCCTGCCCTTCCGATGGGGTACGCGGTGGCGCGACGAGGCCGACCTGGCGAGCTTCATCTCGTCGATCGGCGGACTTCCGGAGGACGAAGCGCGGCGGGTCGCCGTCGAAGCCGTTCGGCGGGTCAAAGCACTGCGGCGGGTGAGCTGGTGGAAGAGGTGGGACAGCGCCGAAGCCAAGCGACTGCGCCTCTTCCGATCGTTCTGACCGGTCCTCTCGTGTTGTCGGTGGCCGGTGCTACGCTCGGGCGGTCGGGATCTCCCCCGGAAGCGGGGAGCACTCATGGAGCTGACCAACAACATCGTCAATGCTGTCGTCGTCGCGATCGCGACCGGCGTTCTCGGCTTTTTCATGAACGGGCGCTTCCAGTCGCTCGAGGATCGGATGGACCGCCTCGAGGATCGGATGGAGCGGTTCGACGACCGATTCGACTCCGTGCGATCTGACCTGACGGCCATCGCCCTTGCCGTTGGGGCGAAGCCCCGCGTCTCTCGCAGTTAGAGCGGATCTCCCCAGCGTTCCGCGAACGTCACCTGCTCCACCGGGTCCCGTGACGTGGGGCCGAACGGCGCGTCCGGCCGACCCATCACCACCAGGACCATCGGCTCGACCGTGTCGGGGAGCTCGAAGAGCGCGCGGACCTGGGGCTCGTGGAGGCGGTGGAGGGTCGTCGGAACCGTCCCCAGTCCGAGGCCACGCGCGGCGAGCAGGAGGTTTTGGACCGCCGCCCAGATCGCTCCGTACGCCGACGGCGGATCGAGCAGCGTCGCCAGGTCGGTGGTGACCAGCGGGCCCAGCCGGGCGCGATCCAGGCACGCGAGGATCAGGACCGGGGCCGACTCCAGCGACGCGGCCATCCCGTTCACCGCGACGAGCATCCGGCGCTCCCAGTCGTGTTCGGCCGCCTCGGGGTCGCCGTAGAAGTTCCTCGCGATCTCCCAGCTCTTCGCGTACAGCTCGGCGAGCTGGCGGCGACGATCGGGCTCGCGGATCACGACGAACGACCAGGGCTGGGTGTTCGAGGCGCTGGGCGCCTTGGTCGCGGCCTCCAGGACCTGATGGATCTCCTCGTCGGTCACGGGCTCGTCCGTGAACCGGCGGATGGCCCGCTGCGTGTGGATCGCCTCGAAGAGCTCGGTCATCCGCCCTCGGGGTCGGGCTTCGAGTTCGGGCGCAGCAGGTACGTGACGATGGCCTTGCCGCACAGCTCGCCCTGGTTGGTGAGGTCCACCTCGCACACCGCCACCCGACGGCCGCGGCGGACGATCCGCGCGGTCGCGGTCAGGTCGCCCTCGCGGGCCTTGCGCAGGTAGCTCACGTGCATGTCGATCGTGGCGTCGACGGCGTTCAGCGCGTCGTCGGAGTCGCGGGCGACCGCGATGGCGCCGGCCACGTCGACCAGCGGGGGGAACAGGCCCCCGTGCACCCGCGTGCGGCCGTAGTGCTTGTCCTTGTCGATCTCGACCCACGCGATGCCCTCGCCGTTCGGGCCGAACGACATCTTGATCCCGAGCAGGCGCTGCAGGGAGGGCTCGAGGTCGTGTGGTACGTCGACCGGCTCGGGGGTCATCCCAGCATCGTGACGCCGGCGTCGACCGGGATGACCTGGCCGGTGATGGCGTTCGCGTCGTCGCTCGCCAGGAACACCGCCGTGCCGGTGATCTCCTCGGGCTCCAGGGTGCGGCGCAGCGACGAGGCCATCTTGATCATCCCCACCATCTGCTCGGGGACGTGCTTCTTGGTGGCCTCGGTCATCACCACGCCCGGCGCGATGGCGTTCACGTTGATCCCGAACTGGCCGAGGGCCGCGGCCAGGAAGTGGGTGAACGCGTTCACCCCCGCCTTCGACACCGAGTAGTGGTAGCTCGGGACGCGTTCGGCGTCGGAGCGCATCGCGTAGCCCGACATCGCGTACATCCATGCGGCGCCGCTCGACTGGTTGATGACCTTCCCGCCGCCCTGGGCCTTCATGAACGGGAACACCGCGCGGACGCACAGCCACGGCCCGAGCATGTTCACGTCGATCACGTGCTTCAGGTACTCGAGCGAGTCGTCCTTCTGGTCGAGGTCGAAGTACAGCCCGGCGTTGTTGAGCAGGATGTCGATGCGCTCGAAACGCTCGGCTACGGCCCTGGCCATGGCCAGGGTCGACTCCTCGTCCGAGACGTCGACGTGGACGAACATCGACTCACCGCCCGCGTCGGCGATCTCCTTGGCGACCGCCTCGCCGTTCGCGTCGTTGATCTCCGCGACGGCGACCTTCGCGCCCTCCTCCGCGAAGCGCAGCGCGTAGGCCCGGCCGAGCCCCTGGCCGGCGCCGGTCACGATCGCCACCCGGCCCTGCAGGCGGCCGGTCACGAGCCGAGCACCTTCGCCATGTGGTCGAGCTCCAGGCGAACCTGCTCGCGCCCCGACGCGTCGACCATGGGGGCGACGGCCTCCATGTCGTCGGGCACCTCCACGACCACGTCGAACGTCACCCGCGTTCCCTCGCTGTCGGGCACGAAGCGGACCTCCTCGAGTGCGGAGAACACCCCGGAGTCCGTCCGCGTGTACACGCGAGAGGGCCGGTCCGCCTCCAAAACCGAGATCACGCCCGACACCGCGCCCATGTCTGGCATCGTCATGTCGAAGCCGTATACCGCGCCGGCGCCGCTCGTATGACCGCCGTCGGTGCGGACCAGGTTCGAGACATTCGGGTTGTACTCGGGCAGCCGGGTGAAGTCGACGCGGAGGTCGTAGGCCGCCTCCGGCGGGCCGGGGACGCGGCCCTCCTCCGAGTAGCTGACCTCCATCAGCCCGCCTTCGTCTCGCCGTCCGCCTTCTCCGGCTTCTTGATAGTGATGTCCATGCCGGGCGCGGTCATGTAGCCGGCGAGGATCGTGTCGAACTGCTTCGCGACGTCGGCCGGCTTCCACCCGCCGGCCTGGTACATGCCGGCGATGATCTTGTACTGCTGGAAGATCGTGTAGGTGTAGCCGCGGCGCCCCAGAACCTGCCCGTTCACGTGTCCGGCGGCCTCGCTGGCCAGGAACGCGATCATCGGCGCGTTGTTCTTCGGGTCCATCTCGGGCGGGATCTTCTCCGGGTCGGCGGTGAGCAGCCCCGTCGTCATCCGGGTGACCGCCGCGGGCGCCATGGCGTTCACCGTGATCCCGTACTTCCCGAGCTCGATCGCCCACGTGAGGGTCATGCCCGCGATCCCGGCCTTGGCCGCGGAGTAGTTGGTCTGCCCGAAGTTCCCCCGCAGCCCCGCGCTGGAGACGATGTTGATGATCCGGCCATAGCCCTGCTCCTTCATGAGCCCGGCGGCGTGGCGGGTGACGTTGAAGGTGCCCTTCAGGTGCACGCCGATCACCGCGTCGAACTCCTCCTCCTCCATCTTGAGCAGCGACTTGTCGCGGAGGATGCCGGCGTTGTTCACGACGATGTCGATCTTGCCGAACGCGTCGACGGCCGCCTGGACGATGCCCCGGGCCTCGTCCCACTTCGACACGTCACCGTAGTTCGCGACGGCCTCGCCGCCCGCGGCCTCGATCTCCTTGACGACCTGCGCGGCCGGGTCCTCCGAGCCGCCGCGGCCGTCCACGTCGACGCCCGCGTCGTTGATGACGACCTTCGCGCCCTCGCTCGCCAGCTCCAGGGCGATCCCCCGGCCGATCCCCCGGCCCGAGCCGGTCACCACCGCGACGCGTCCGTCCAGCAAGCCCATGCGTTGACTCCTTCTTTGCGAGTGGGTGAGAGCGGCGAACCTAGCAGCGCCTCCGATTCGCGTGCAATCATCGAACGATGCCACCGAACACAGCCACCGCCGTCGATCCCGACCGCGTCGTGAAGGAGCTCGAGGAGGTCACGCGCAGCGTCCTGTTCGAGGAGCGGCCCTTCATGCAGCAGTTCGCCCAGGGCCTGATCCCGAAGGAGAAGCTCGTCCCCTTCGCGACCTCGTACCCGTTCCAGGTGGACCAGTTCAAACGGTTCATCGCCGCCGTGTATGCCAACGCCGCTCCGCGCGACGTGCGCGAACTCATGCTCGAGAACCTCTGGGAGGAGCACGGCGAGGGCGACGACGAGCGCGACCACATCCAGCTGGTCACCCGGTTCGCGCGAGCCCTCGGCGCCGACATCCCCGACCCGTTCGACGTGGAGCCGATCCCGGAGAGCCGCCAGTGGGTCGATCGGATCCTCAAGCTCTGCATTGAGGAGCACTTCGTGGTGGGGCTGGCGGCGCTGTCCTACGGCATCGAGGCCCGGACGTGGACGATGGCCTTCCTCGGACAGATCTACCGGGACCAGTACGGGCTATCGGAGCACGACCTGGAGTTCTTCTTCATGCACCTCGAGGCCGACGAGGAGCATGCCGGCCGGGCCATCGAGATGATCCGCAAGTACTGCACCTCCGAGGAGCTCCTCGAGCGGTCGAAGTGGGGGGTCCGCGAGGTCCTCGAGGCGACCACCGCGGTGGCCCAGGGCTTCGAGCGAACGGTCTCCTCCTAGCCGCGGATGCCGGACCGCTGGCGGTTCGTCGACATCGGGCCCGTCGAGGCCCCCGTGATGTTCGGGCGCATGCCGACCATGGCCGGGAGCGTGATCAACGGCGGCCCCGAGATCCTGATGACCGCCCGGTGGAGCCGCGGGCACTTCCAGGTGGGGTGGTTCGAGGACGTCGACGCGGTGCTGGACCTCGCGGCGGCTCGCGACGCCGGCGTGGACGTCTTCCGCCGGCCGATCATGGGCGGTGGCGCCGCGTTCTACGACACCGACGCGGTGGCGATGTTCTCGTACTTCCTCTCCCCCGCCCGGTGGCCCGACCTCGACGAGGCGCTGGAGCACTTCCGCCCGGCCATGCGCCGGGCCCTGGACGACCTCGGGCTGGCCGAGGTGGCCTTCGAGGGGAGCTCCGACCTGCGCTGGAACGGGCGCAAGCTCGGCGCGCTGATCAGCCAGACCGCCCTCGGCGTGAACGTGGTGGGCTCGTTCTTCAACCTCAAGCGCCCGGACCTCGAGCTGTACGCGCGCGTCGCCCGCGTCCCCGAGGAGAAGTTCAAGGACAAGGTCATCAAGGACGCGGTCGCCTACATCTGCACGCCGGCCGACGTCCGCGGCACCGACCTCGGCTACGAGGAGTTCCGCGACGCGATCGCCTCCGCGAGCCGTGAGGTGCTCGGCCTGGACCTGGAGGACAGCGAGCTCACCGTCGAGGAGGCGGCCGGCGCGCCCGGCTTCGCCGACCTGGTGAGCTCCGACGACTGGGTCCGGCGTACCTCGACCTCGCGGTTCACCGAGACGGCGCCGGAGGGCTCGCGGGTCGGCTTCGCCAACGTGAAGGGCAAGAAGCTCGTCCGTGCGGGCGTGGCCGTGGACGAGGCCGGCACGATCGTGCGTGCGCTGATGGCCGGGGACATGCACCTGTCCCCGCCCGACGCCATGGAGCGCGTCGCCGGCGCGCTCGCGGGGGCGAACGCGGCCGACCGAGAGGAGCTGCTGACACGAGTGCGCTCCGTCCTCGACGCCGAGGACGTCGATCAGCCCGACGCGGCGGCGGGCATCACGGCGGACGACTGCGTCGACGCGGTCCAGCTCGCCGCGAAGAACGCCTCGTGAACGCCTCGTGAACGCCTCGTGAAGGTCGGGATCCTCGTCCCCCAGGAGGGGGCCGACCTGGGCACGGTCGTCGAGCACGCTCGTCTCGCCGAGTCGCTCGGGTTCGACTCCGTGTGGGTCGAGGACCACCTCCGCGTGATCGCCGTCGCCCCGGGCAGCCCGGTGTGGGAGGCGTGGACGACGCTGACCGCCGTCCTGCTGGGCACCTCGACGATCCGATGCGGCCCGCTGGTGCTCGCGGAGGCGTTCCGGAACCCGGCATGGCTGGCGAGCGCCGCGGCCACGCTCGACCACCTGAGCGGCGGCCGGCTCAACCTGGGCATCGGCGCCGGCGGCTACCGCGCGGAGTACGACTCGTTCGGCTACCCCTGGCTCGAAGGGGCCGAGCGCGCGGAACGCCTGGCCGAGGCCCTGGAGGTGCTGACGGGGATGTGGGAGGGGCGCGCGTTCACCGGCCGCTGGTACTCGGGCGACGGCGTGGCCGACTGCCCGCGCCCGCTCCAGTCGCCGCGTCCCCCGATCTGGATCGGCGGGCGGGGCGACGGGCTGCTCCGCGTCGCCGGGCGGTTCGCCGACGCGTGGAACGCCCCGCTGCTGGCGCCCGAGGACGTCGCCGCGCGCGCCGATCGCCTGCGCGCCTACGCCGAGGGCGAGGGGCGGCCCATGCCCGAGGTCACGTACTACGGACCGGTGTGGGTGGACGAGGACGGCGACCGCGTCGCGGCCCGCGCCGAGCGGGCTCGCGGCTCGGACAATCGCAACGCCCGCCTGTACGGCGAGCGGGTCGTGGCCGGGACCCCCGAGCAGGTCCTGCCCCGCCTGCGCGAGTACGCCGATGCCGGCGTCACCCACTTCGTCTGCCATTTCGGCCGCGCCGATGTGACGACCGGGACCGAGCTGTTCGCGCGGGACGTGCTGCCCGCGCTCCGCGGCTAGGCTGCGGGCGATGGAGACCTGGTCGCGCGACGAGCTCGAGGAGGCCTTCGCCGACTACCAGCGCGTCGGCGAGGAGGCCGGACGCACGAAGGACTGGAACGCGTGGGCCGACCTGTTCACCGAGGACGCCACCTACGTCGAGCACCTCTTCGGGACCATGCACGGCCGCGAGGCCATCCGGACCTGGATCACCCAGGTGATGAGCGTCTTCCCGGGCAACGCCATGCCGTTGTTCCCGATCGAGTGGTACATCGTCGACACCGAGCGCGGCTGGATCGCCTGCAAGATCTGGAACCGCATGGAGGACCCCGGCGACGGGAGCGTCCACGAGGAGGCGAACCTCACCCTCCTGAAGTACGCGGGCGACGGGCGGTGGTCCTACGAGGAGGACGCGTACAACCCCCAGGCGTTCATCGACATGATCGAACGCTGGAAGGCCCGCAAGCGGGAGCTCGCCGCCGGATGAGCTGGGACTTCTCGACCGACCCGGAGTTCGAGCCCCATCTCGAGTGGATGCGCGCGTTCGTCCGCGACGAGGTCACGCCGCTGGAGACGCTCGAGCTCACCGACGAACAGCTGCGCGCCGTCACCGAGCCGATGAAGGCCGCGGTGAAGGAACGCGGCCTCTGGGCCTGCCATCTGGGTCCCGACCTCGGGGGCCGGGGGTTCGGCCAGGTGAAGCTCGCCCTGATGAACGAGATCCTCGGCCGGACGCGCCACGCGCCCGAGGTGTTCGGGTGCCAGGCCCCCGACACCGGCAACGCGGAGATCCTCGCGATGTACGGGACCGAGGAGCAGCGCGCGAAGTACCTGGCGCCGCTCCTGGACGGCCGCATCCGGTCGTGCTTCTCGATGACCGAGCCGAACGCCGGCTCGGATCCGACGCTCCTGGAGACGCACGCCGTCCGCGACGGCGACGAGTGGGTCCTGGACGGGCACAAGTGGTTCAGCTCGAACGCCGCGATCGCCGAGTTCCTGATCGTCATGGCGGTCACCGACCCCGGCGCCGAGCCCCACTCCCGCGCGTCGATGTTCCTGGTCCCCCGCGGAACCCCGGGCGTGAACATCGTTCGCGAGGTGGCCGGAATGTACGGCGGGCCCCACCACGCCGAGATCCTCTACGAGGGCGTGCGCCTGCCGGCCGACGCGCTGCTGGGCGGCGAGGGCGAGGGGTTCACGATCGCCCAGAAGCGGCTCGGCCCGGGCCGCCTGCACCACTGCATGCGCTACCTGGGCCAGATGGGCCGGGCTTTCGACATGCTCCGCGAGCGGGCGGTGTCGCGCTACGCGCACGGCAGCGTCCTCGCCGACAAGCAGACCGTCCAGAACTGGATCGCCGACTCGTGGATCCAGATCCACGCCGCGCGGCTGCTGGTCCTGCACGCGGCGTGGGTCACCGATCAGCAGGGCTCGTCCGGCGCCCGGACCGAGATCGCGGCGGCGAAGGTCTTCGTCTCCGGAGCCCTGCACGACGTGATCGACCGCGCCCTGCAGATCCACGGCGCCCTCGGGTACTCGGAAGACCTGCCGCTGGAGGGGATGTACCGGCTCGCGCGGGCCCTGCCGATCATGGACGGACCCGACGAGGTCCACCGTGTGACGATCGCCCGCCGGGCCCTGAAGGACGTCGAGCCCCACGACGGCCCGTGGCCCAGCGAGCACGTCCCCACCCGCCGCGAGGCCGCGCGGGCGAGGTTCGCCACGGTCCTGGACGCGCTCAGCGTTGACTGACCGCGGCCTGATCGACCTTCCCGCGCTCGACGCCTGGGTGGGCGACCGGCTCCCCGGCGCGGGCGAGCCCTTCACCGCCGACCGCGTCTCGAGCGGGGCCTCCAACGAGATGTTCGAGCTCGTCCGCGGCGGCGACACCTGGATCCTGCGCCGTCCCCCCCGGCACAAGGTCTCGAGGAGCGCGCACGACATGGGACGGGAGTTCCGGGTGCTGAAGGCGCTGGACGGCACGGCCGTCCCGCATCCGACGCCCCTGCTGCTCTGCGAGGACGACGCCGTCATCGGCGCGCCGTTCTTCGTCATGGAGAAGGTCGAGGGGTTCGCGCCGCGCGAGCCACTCCCGCCGCCGTTCGACCGGGACGCCGGCGTCCGCCGGGACATGGGGCTGCGTCTGGTCGAGGGGATCGCGGAGCTGGCGAACGTCGACTGGCGGGCCGTCGGGCTGGAGGGGTTCGGCAAGCCGGAGGGCTTCCTCGAGCGGCAGGTCGGGCGATGGCTCGGACAGCTGGAGACCTACCGGAGCCGCGACCTCCCGGGGCTGGACGAGGTCGCGGGGTGGCTCGACGAGGCGCGCCCCGAGGGCACCGAGCCGGCGATCCTGCACGGCGACTACCAGTTCATCAACGTGATGTTCGCGCCGCAGAGCCCGGCGCGGCTCGCCGCCATCGTCGACTGGGAGCAGTCCACGATCGGCGATCCGCTGCTCGACCTCGGGTGGCTGCTCGCCGGCTGGCAGGACCCGGACGAGGAGGACGCCCGGTTCACCAGCGCCTACTTCGCCGACCGGACGGGCCTGCCGGCGCGGGCCGAGCTGGCCGAGCGATACGCCTCGGTCAGCGGCCGCTCGCTGGACCGGCTCGACTATTACGTGGTCCTCGCGCTGTTCAAGCTGGCCTGCATCCTGGAGGGCAGCTACCACCGGTTCGCCACCGGCAAGAGCGACAACCCGATGCACGAGGCCATGGGTCCGCTGGTGCTCCGGCTCGTGAGCCAGGCGCGAGGGGTCGCACGCACCGGGCCCGAGGGGCTATAAGCGAGTCGTGGAAGACGCGGTCATCGTCGCCGCGGTGCGCACGCCGATCGGCAACGCGGGCGGCGCGCTCGCACCGGTCTCGGCCTGGGATCTGTCGATCGCCACGTGCCGGGAGGCCATCTCCCGCGCGGGGATCGACCCGGGCGTGTTCGACGACGTGATCATCGGCGAGACGGTGGGGGGCGGCGGCAACGCCGGCCGCTTCATCGGGCTGGCCGTCGGGGTCCCCCGCGAGGTCCCCGGCTACACGGTGATCCGGGCGTGCGCCACCGGGCTCGAGGCCGTGATCCAGGCGGCCACGGCGGTGTGGGCGGGCACCGGCGAGGCGTTCCTGACCGGCGGGACCGAGAGCATGTCCCAGCAGCCGTTCCTGCAGCGCCGGCCGGCCCAGGCGTACGCCCGCAAACCCGCCGAGTACTTCATCCCGCTGACCCATCCGCTGGAGATGGGACCGTTCTCCGTGGGCCTGAACACCGGCGAGAACGTCGCCGAGAAGTACGGCGTGACCCGCGAGGACCAGGACGAATGGGCGCTGCGTTCGCACCAGCGCGCGGTGGCCGCCATCGACGAGGGACGGTTCGCGAAGGAGATCCTCCCGGTCGAGGTCCCCGGGAAGCGGGGGTCCACGACCGTCGACACCGACGAGCGCCCCCGGCGCGACACGACGCTCGAGGCCCTCGCGAAGCTCCCTCCGGTCTACAAGGAGGGCGGCACGGTCACCGCCGGCAACGCCAGCGGCATCAACGACGGGGCGGCCTCGCTGGTGGTCACCTCCGCGTCGAAGGCGCAGGCCCTCGGCCTGACGCCTCGCGCCGTGATCCGCGGCTGGGCCAGCGTGGGGGTCGACCCCAACTACACCGGGACCGGCCCGATCGAGGCCGTCCCCAAGGCGTTGAAGCGCGCCGGCCTGAGCCTGGAGGACATGGAGCTCATCGAGCTGAACGAGGCGTTCGCGGCGATGACGGTGGCCTGCGTCCGCGAGCTCGGTCTCGATCCTGAGAAGGTCAACGTGAACGGCGGCGCCGTGGCCCTCGGCCATCCGGTCGGGTGCACCGGCGCGCGCCTGGTGACGACGCTCCTGCACGAGCTCGAGCGGCGTGAGGGCCGATACGGCGTGGCGACCATGTGCGCCGGGGGCGGGCTCGGCTCGGCCATGGTCATCGAGCGGGTGGGGGCATGACGACCGAGACCGTGACCAAGCTGTTCATCGGGGGTGAGTGGCGGGAGGGCGCCGGCGAGTCGATCCAGAACCTCAACCCCACCACCGGAAAGGCCCTGGCGTCGGTGCCGACCGGCACCGTCGAGGAGGTGGACGCGGCCGTGACCGCGGCCCGCAAGGCGCTCGACCGCGGGTGGGCGGATTCCCCGCCCCAGGAGCGCCGAAAGCTGCTCCTTCGTCTGGCGCAGCTCCTGGCCGAGGACGCGATGGAGATCGGCCGGGTGGCCAGCGAGGAGATGGGGATGCCCCACGGCTTCACGATGGGTGAGGCCCTCTTCTCCGCCGAGTACCTGGAGTACTTCGCCGGATGGGCCGACAAGATCGAGGGCGCGGTCGTGCCGGTCACGGCGCCGGGGGTGTTCGACTACACGCTCCGGGAGCCGATCGGCGTGGTCGCCGCGATCATCCCGTGGAACGCGCCGATCTCCCTGTCGGTGTTCAAGCTGGCACCCGCCCTGGCGGCCGGCAACGCCGTCGTCCTCAAGCCGTCGGAGCTCGCCCCGCTCGCGCCGCTGCGCCTGACCGAGCTGGTCGCCAAGGCCGGCTTCCCGCGGGGGGTCGTGAACGTGGTCACCGGCGACGGCTCGACCGGGACCGCCCTGATCGAGCATCCGGGCGTGGACCGCATCGCGTTCACCGGCGGAAGCGAGACCGGCCGCCGTGTGGCCGAGATCGCCGGGCGGAACCTGAAGAAGGTCTCCCTGGAGCTCGGCGGCAAGTCCGCGAACCTCGTGTTCGCCGACGCCGACCTGGACGCGGCCGCCCTCTCCGCGGCGTCCGGCATCTTCCTCAACACCGGACAGACGTGCCTCGCCGGCAGCCGGCTGCTGGTGGAGGCCTCGATCGCCGACGCGTTCGTCGAGCGGGTGAAGGCGGCCGCGGGGGGCATGACCGTGGGCGACCCGCTCCAGCCGGGGACGCTGATGGGCCCGCTCATCTCCGAGCCGCACCTGCAGCGAGTCCTGGGGATCGTGGACGAGGCCCGCGGCTCCGCGGAGGTGGTCCTGGGCGGCGAGCGTCTCGCCGGCGACCTTGCCGACGGCTACTTCGTCCCGCCGACGATCCTCACCGGCGTGACGAACGACCAGCGGATCGCCCGGGAGGAGATCTTCGGACCGGTGCTCTCGGTCATCCCGTTCGCGGACCAGGCCGAGGCCATCGCGATCGCCAACGACACCCCCTACGGCCTGGCCGGCGGGGTGTGGACCAACGACCTCAACCGCGCGCACAGCGTGGCCAAGGCCATCCGGGCGGGGACCGTCTGGGTGAACTCATGGCTGCTCGTGAACCCGGGGACGCCGTTCGGCGGCTACAAGGACTCGGGCCTCGGCCGGGAGGGCGGCCGGGAGGCCCTGGACAGCTACCTCGAGACCAAGAACGTCTACGTGCAGCTCAAGTAGGAGGGTCGATGGGCTACCGGGTTGGGATCGACGTCGGCGGGACGTTCACCGACTTCCTCACGGTCGCGCCGGACGGCGACGTTCGGCCTGACCAAGAACTTCACGACCCAGGACGACCAGTCCGCCGGGGTGATGGAGGGCCTGGAGCGCATCGCCGACGGCAACGGCCTGACCCTGCGGAAGTTCCTCGAGCAGACCGACCTGATCGTCCACGGCACCACCACCGCCGACAACACGATGATCGAGCTGAACGGCGCGAAGACGGGCCTGCTCGTCTCGAAGGGCGCCCGCGACGAGATCGAGCTGCGGCGCGGCTACAAGGAGAACATCTGGGACCCCTCGTACCCGAAGCCGCCCCAGATCGCCCCGCGCCGGTTCCGCTTGCCCCTCAACGAACGGCTCGACTACCAGGGCAACGTCCTGGTGGAGCTCGACGAGGACGAGGTCCGCCGGGCGGTCCGCCGGCTGAAGGGCGCCGGCATCGAGTCGATCGCGGTGGTGACCCTGTTCTCCTTCGTGAACCCGGCCCACGAGGTGCGGATCGGCGAGATCATCCGCAAGGAGTACCCGAAGGTCGGGATGGTCTCGCTCTCGCACGAGGTCCACCCCGCGGCCCCCGAGTTCGAGCGCACGTCGACCACCGTCGTGAACGCCTACGTCGGCCCGCCGGTGCAGCGCTACCTGAAGCGCCTGACCGAGCAGCTCAAGAAGAAGGGCTTCGCCCACGAGCTCCTGGTGATGCAGTCGAGCGGCGGGATCGCCACGGCCTCGTCCACCCTCGGGCGGCCCATCGCCACCCTCGCGTCCGGTCCCGCCGGCGGCGTCCGCGGCGCGGCGGTCGTCGGCAAGGAGGCGGGGGTTCCGGACTTCATCTCGGTCGACATGGGCGGCACGTCCTACGACGTCTGCCTGGTTCGGGCGGCGGAGCCGAACGTGAAGTCCTCGTGGAACTGGATCAACCGGTACCTGGTGGCGCTGCCCATGGTCGACGTCGTGTCGATCGGCTCCGGCGGCGGCTCGCTGGCCTCGGTCACGGCCGGCGCGCTCCAGGTCGGCCCCCAGTCCGCGGGCTCGGACCCCGGCCCGATCTGCTACGGCCGCGGCGGGACCCAGCCCACCGTCACCGACGCCAACCTCGTCCTCGGCTACCTGAACCCGGAGAACTTCGCCGGCGGCGAGTTCCCGCTGAAGTCGGACGGGCTGGCCGAGGTCATCGAGAAGCAGATCGGCGCGCCACTCGGCCTGAACGGCGTCGAGGCCGCGTGGGGCATCCACCGGCTGGTGAACGCGAACATGAACAACGCGATCGTGCGGGTCTCGGCCGAGCGCGGCCTGGACCCTCGCGAGTTCGCGCTGCTGGTGTTCGGCGGCAACGGCGCGGTCCACGCGCTGCACCAGGCCGATGAGCTCGGGATCCGCCGGGTGGTCATCCCCCGCACGGCCCCGGCGTTCTCCGCGCTGGGGCTGCTGGTCTCGGACTACCTGGTCGACCGGGTGCGGGCGACGCTGGTGAACACCAACGAGGCCCAGCCCGAGAAGCTCGAGGCGATCTTCGGCGAGCTCGAGGCCATGGCGACGGAGGAGCTCTCGCGCGCGGACCTCCCCTCGAAGAAGTACGCGCACGAGCGCTTCGCGCAGGTCCGCTACCCGGGCCAGACCTGGGACATCGACGTGCCGCTGAAGGGGACGATGGACGCGAAGGGCCTCGAGCGGCTGGCCGAGCGGTTCCACTCGATGCACGAGGACCTCCACACCTACGCGCGGCGCGGCGAGACGCCGATGATCGCCGCCCTGCGGGTCCGCTCGTCGGCCCGTCTGAAGGCGCCGCCGCTGCCGAGGACGCCGGGCAGCAGCAATCCACCCGTCGCCGGCGAGACGCGCGAGGCGTGGTTCGGCGGGAGGTTCCGCAGGACAAAGGTCTACGACGGCCCGGCCCTGCGCGCGGGCCAGAGCGTGAAGGGCCCGGCGATCATTGAGGAGCCGTTCACCACCGTGGTCATCCCGCCGGGATGGACCGCGAAGCTGGACCGGCAGGGCAACTACGTGGCCGACACGGGGAGGTTCCAAGTGAGCACCGGGATCGTGGAAGGCGACTGGGACGTCCTGCCGGCGAAGGTCCGGCCCAAGGTCAAGCCGATCGACCCGGTGACCGCCGAGGTCATCCGCGGAGCGCTGGAGACCATCGCGTTCGAGATGGCGACCCACGTCTCGCTCACCGCGACCACGCCGATCCTCAACCAGTCGAACGAACGCAACGCGACGATCCTCGACGAGTACGGCCGGCTGGCCGCGCTCGACGTCGGCATCCCCCAGTTCATGCTCAGCTCGATGGGCCCGGTGCGGTTCGCCCTCGACTTCTTCGGGCGCGAGGGGTTCAAGGACGGCGACGTCGTGGCGTGCAACGACCCGTACCACGGCGGCGGGCACCTCCCGGACTGGTCGATCTTCGCGCCGGTGTTCGTGAAGGGCGACCTGGTCCTGTTCGCGTCGATCCAGTGCCACCATGCCGACGTCGGCGGCCAGACCCCCGGCGGCTACCCGGCCGACGCGATGGACATCTGGGCCGAGGGGTTCCGCTGTCCCGCCCTGAAGCTCGTCGACGCCGGCGTCCCCCGCGAGGACGTCTTCTACCTGCTGAAGACGAACAACCGGACGCCGACGTACGAGGGCGACCTGCGGGCGCAGGTCGGCGCGGCCCAGCTCGGGGCGCGGCGCATCAAGGAGCTGGTGAAGAAGTACGGAGCCGACACGGTGCGCTCGGCGGTGGAGCACACCATCAACCTGACCGAGCGCCGGTTCCGCGACGAGATCCGCTCGTGGCCCGACGGCGAGTACGAGGCCGACTCGTTCTTCGACCACGACGTCAAGGGCAACAAGGACGTGAAGATCCACGTGAAGGTCACGGTGAAGGACGACTCGCTCGTCATCGACTACACCGGCTCGGACGACCGGGAGTTCCTGCAGGCGTGGTCCACGCGCGGCAACACTCGGTCGATGACCATGGCCCAGCTCTGCTCGATGATCCCCAGCGACGTCCCGAAGAACGAGGGCCTGTTCCGCCCGGTCGAGATCGTCTATCCGGAGAACACGATCGTGAACCCGGCCCACGGCAAGCCCGTGTCGATGGGGACTCACCACCCGGGCTGCGAGATCTCCGAGGCCGTCTCGATGGCCCTGTCCCAGGCCATCCCCGAGAAGGCCGTCCCGCAGGTGTACAAGGCGGCGATGCCGACGGTCCTGTTCGGCGTGGACCCCAAGAAGATGGCCACCGCGCCTCCCGGCACCGCACTGATGGACGTGATCTTCATCGACCACTCGGTCGATGTGACGTCCACGACCTCGAACGCGGGGTACGGGACCGACGGGTGGGGGTGCACGAACGCCGGCTTCGGCAACCTGATCATGGCCACCGCGGAGATCAACGAGGCGATCTTCCCCAACCGCCAGCGTTCGCACGACCTGGAGACCGACACCGGCGGGCCGGGCAAGTGGCGCGGCCAGTGCGGGTCGTTCTACGTGAAGGAGGCGACCTTCCCCCAGACCGTCTACACGTTCGTCCTGGGCATGAAGTACTCGGCGCGCGGGGTGGCCGGCGGACAGGACGGATCGCCCAACAAGCTGACCCTGGGCGCGGGCACGCCGCAGGAGCGGATCATCGAGCACACCGCGCTGTACGAGCCGCTCGATCCGCCGGGCCGCATCGAGTACCACTTCGCCGGCGGCGGCGGATGGGGCGACGCGCTGGAGCGTGACCCGAAGGCCGTCCGCGACGACGTCCTCGACGAGTACGTGAGCCGCGAGGCCGCGGAGCGCGAGTACGGCGTGATCCTCACCGGCGAGCTCGACGACTACTCGCTCGAGGTCGACACGCGGAGGACGTCGGCCCTGCGTCGCAAGATGCGCAAGGCCCGTGAGGCGCCCGAGGCCTCGCCGAACGGGTCCGAGGAGGCGGCGTCATGACGGCGGGCGAGGCGTACATCGTCGGAGCGGCACGGTCACCGATCGGCAAGAAGAACGGGACGCTGTCCGGCTTCCACCCGATCGACCTGCTCGGCCTGGTCCTGCGCGGGTTGATCGACCGCGCCGGCATCGACCCGCTCGAGGTCGACGACGTCATCGGCGGCTGCGTGACCCAGACCGGCGAGCAGGGAGTCAACGTCACCCGTAACGCGTGGATCGCCGCCGGGCTCCCGTTCGACGTCCCCGCGACGACCGTGGACCGGCAGTGCGGCTCGGCGCAGCAGGCCGCGCACTTCGCGGCGGCGGGCGTGCAGGCCGGCCACTACGACGTCGCGATCGCCTGCGGGGTCGAGGCCATGTCGCGGGTGCCCCTCGGCGCGAACGGCACGGGCCCGGGCTTCCCGTTCAGCCAGAACTGGATGGACGCGGTGGGTGGCCCGCAGAACCTCTACACGCAGTTCCAGGCCGCCCAGGACATCGCCACGCAGTGGGGCATCAGCCGCGAGGAGATGGATCAGCTCGCGGTCGAGTCTCACAGGCGCGCGGCCGAGGCGACCAAGGAGGGCCGGTTCGACCGCGAGATCGTCCCGATCAAGGTCGCGCGCGAGGACGGCTCGGTCGAGGAGATGACGACCGACGAGTGCATCCGTCCCGGGACCTCGATGGAGGTCCTCGCGTCGCTCCCGCCGGTGCGCCCGGACTGCCCGGACATCACCGCCGGCAACTCCTCGCCCTACAGCGACGGCGCGGCCGCGCTGCTGATTGCCTCGCCGGAGGCGTGCGACCGGCTGGGGCTCAAGCCGCGGGCGCGGTTCCACGCCTTCGCGGTGGTGGGGACCGATCCGGTGGTGATGCTGAAGGGTCCGATCCCCGCGACCAAGAAGATCCTGAAGCGAAGCGGCATGACGATGGACGACTTCGACGTCCTGGAGTGCAACGAGGCGATGGGCTCGATCGTGCCGATGTGGGCTCGCGAGTTCGAGCCCGACATGGAGAGGGTCAACGTGAACGGCAGCGGCATCTCGCTCGGGCACCCCGTCGGCGCGACGGGCGCGCGGATCATGACGACCCTCCTCCACGAGCTCGAGCGAACCGGCGGCCGCTACGGCTTCCAGACGATGTGCGAAGGCGGCGGCGAGGGCAACGCCACGATCATCGAACGCCTGGACTGACGCGAGGAAGCGCGTGCTCCGCGTCGATCGGCAACGGGTTCGGGAGTTGATGAACGCCTGGATGGAACCAGGAGAACGGGTTCGTGAGGCCGTCCTGTCGAGCGAGGTATTCGCAAACCCATTCAATAGCCGGAGAGTCATCGTCGCCACTGACAGCCACGTTTATGTGATGAAGAGGGGCTTCCGGGAGCGCGACCTGATCACAGAAATGCTCGCGAAGCTCGACATCAATGAGGTTCAGATCGCGCGCGGAGTCGCGTTCTTTGGAGGAGGCATCCTGCAGGGAGCCCGTATCAATTCGAAGTCGTACACCCCAACAAACCTGGGCGGGATACGAGACCTCCGACGGCTCTACTGGTTCGTGATCGACAAACGACAACCTGGAAACTAACTCGGCTCCTTTCCGACCCTTCGGTACCACTCCCCGGGGGTCGGGACGCCGTCCTTGAAGACGTGGTGGACGCAGCGTTCGCCGGGCTGCGTGGGCGGCTCCTGGACCGTCAGTGGCGCGCCGGACCACTCGATGGGCTGCATCTCGTTGTTCACCGAGCAGTGGGCGCAGTACACGGGGAGCTCGCCCCGGCCGAAGGTCGCGGGGCCGGTCTGACGGAGTGTCAGATAGTCCCTGGGCGGGCCGTAGGCGCCCTCGTCGATGAGCTTGCCTCCGCTGCCGCACCGGAAGCTGACCTCCCACTGGTCGTCATGCTCGCTGAGCTCGACGTCGGCGCCGTTCGCCTTCATCGCCCGGACCAGGCCCTCCATGACCTTCCGCTTGGGGAGGTCGTCCAGACCCTCGCGCCGCTCCTTCAGGTAGCGATCGCCGAAGTCGCGGAGGGCCTCCTCGACGGCCGGCTCGCCCATCCGCCGGCCGATGAACGACAGCAGGCTGGTGATCCAGTTGATCGAGTAGTCCTTGTTCCGCTCCCAGTCCCCCACCATCGACCGGAGCAACGCTTTCGCCCGGGCCGCGTCGCCCGCGTCGATGGCCTCCTCGATCAGGTCGGCCGTCGGCGTCTCGATCTCCCGCTGGTTCATGTGTCCAGCACCTCCTCGGCGAACCGCTTGATCTGCGCGTCGACCTCGTCCGCGTCTCGCGTCGCGTAGTCGAGCACGACCTCGTCCACCCCCGCCTCCTCGTAGGCGCGCAGGTCGTCGCGGACCTTGTCGGCCGTGCCGTACAGCGGCCGCTCAGCCTCCGCATCCTCCAGGGAGAACCGGGCGCGCAGGACCACCCGTTTCGGTGGAGCGTCCTTGATGGCTGCCGCGATCTCGGCCGGGGAGCGGGCGATCGGGTGCCACCCGTCGCAGACATTCACGGCGCGACGAAGGATGGCCGGCCCGTTCCCGGCCGCCAGCAGAGGTGCGTCGGGACACGCCTCGCGGATGGCCTCGATGGCCACGTCGGTTCGCGCAATCCGTTCGTCGAAGGCGACTCCGAGTGCCTCGAACTCCTCCGGCAGGAACCCCGTCGCCACCGCGGCGGTCAACCGTCCTCCCGAGAGCTCCCACAGCGTGGCCAGTTGCCGTGCGACCAGCGCGGCAGCCCGGTAGGGAAGCACCAGGGCGCTGAACCCGACGTCGATCCGCTCGTTCGACGCAGCGATCGCGGTGACGACGGTCACCGCCTCCAGCCAATCGCCGCCGTACCGCTCGGCGAACTCCGGCGGCACCACCAGATGGTCGGAGACCCACACCGAGTCGAACCCGAGGTCTTCGGCCATGCCGGGGACGGTGCTCACCGAGCGCGCCGCATCGGGACCGGACGTGCGGACGACGAGCCCCAGACGCATGCGTGGAGTCTGGCGCACGATGATCGCCTCAGTAGATACGGGAGGTGGCGATGGGCAGGGTCGTCTTCGATACGAGCATGTCGCTGGACGGGTTCATGACGGCGGCGAACCAGACCGCGGAGGAGCCGCTGGGCGAGGGTGGGGAGCGGCTGCACGAGTGGGCGTTCAACGAGGACGAGGCAAGCCGCGCCTACATCCAGGGGCTCGTCGCCGGCGGAGGGGCGGTTATCTGCGGACGGACCACGTACGACCACTCGCTGCCGTGGTGGGGCGCCGACGGACCCACCGGTCCCGTCAGGACGCCGCTGTTCGTCGTCACCCACGAGGCGCCCGCCACGAGCCCGGAGGGCGGCGTCTACACGTTCGTGACCGACGGGATCGAGTCCGCTCTCGAGCAGGCCCAGGCCGTCGCCGGAGACAAGTCCGTCAGCGTCATGGGCGGCGCCACCCTCGGTCAGCAGTTCATCGCCGCCGGGCTCCTCGACGAGATCCAGATCCATCTGGTGCCGGTCCTGTTCGGCGGTGGCACCCGCATGTTCGAGAACCTCGGTGACGGCCAGCTGCAGCTGGAGCCCCTCGAGGTGATCGACACCCCATTGGCCACCCACCTCCGCTACCGCGTCGTGAAGTAGCCGCTCGAATCCCCGGCGCGGAGTGAGAGACTCCGCGCGCAATGGGGATCGCATTTCGCACCGCCATCGCCGGCGTGGGCAACACCGCCTTCGGCAAGGTTCCGGGCTCCACCGCGTGGACCCTTCAGACCGAAGCCGTCCGCCTCGCCCTCGAGGACGCCGGCCTGAGCATCGACGACGTCGACGGCCTGCTCACCGAGCCCCAGTTCGCGGAGCCGCTGCTGCTCCACGGCCACATCCTCGGCCGCATGCTCGGCCTGCAGACCAACTACCTCTCGACCAAGTCGATCGGTGGCGCCACGGCGGCGGCCCTCGTCCAGGAGGCCGCCATGGCCATCGAGGTCGGCCTGTGCGAGGTCGCGGTCTGCGTCTTCGGCGACAACGCGAAGACCGGCCTGCCGATGCTGTTCGGGCTTCCCCAGATGGGCCGAGGCCAGGCAGACGACATCGCCTTCGGCATGGCCGGCGGCGCCGTCATGGAGGCCCGCAGCGCCATGCGCTACCTGCACGAGTTCGGGGCCACCCACGAGATGCTCGGCGCGGTGGCGATCGCCTTCCGCGAGCACGCCCTCAGGAACCTCAACGCCCAGTACCGCGAGCCGCTGACCATGGAGGAGTACCTGGCCGCGCCGTTCGTCTCCGAGCCGTTCCGCCGCTACGACTGCGCGATCACCTCGGACGGCGCGGTGGCGATCGTGGTCACCAGCGCCGACCGCGCGAAGGACCTGGCCAAGCCGCCCGCGTACATCGCCGGCATGGGCCAGGGGCACAACCTCGACGCGTTCAAGGACCCCACCCACTACACCCACTTCGCCGGCGCACGGTCGTCGCAGCGCGCGTACGACATGGCCGGCATCGGCCCGGAGGACGTGGACGTCGCCCAGCTGTACGACTGCTTCACGTCGACTGTGCTGATCACCCTCGAGGACTACGGGTTCGCCAAGAAGGGCGAGGCCGGCCCGTTCGCCCTGGAGGGCAACCTGGCGCTCGACGGCTCGCTCCCGACCAACACCGCGGGCGGCATGCTCTCCGAGGCCGACATCACCGGCTGGAACCACATCGCCGAGGGCGTGCGCCAGATCCGCGGGGAGGCCGATGCGCGGCAGGTGCCCGGCGCCGAGATCTGCGCGATCTCCGGTCACGGCGGGTTCCAGGCGGCGCATGCCACCCTGATCCTGGCGAAGGAGCCGCGGTGACCGATCAGCCGAGGAGCGGACGCGCCGCGGCGCCCGACATCGCGGCCATGGCCGGCCCCGTCGCCGAGCTGGTCACCGCGGCCAAGCCCGTGGTCATCCCCGAGACCCGCGGATTCTGGGAGGGCACGGCGAACGAGGAGCTCCGCGTCCAGCAATGCGGGAACGGCCACGTCCAGCTCCCCGGCGGCCCGTGCTGCCGCGTGTGCCTCTCGCAGGACCTCGAGTGGATCCCCGCGAGCGGGAAGGGCACGGTCTTCAGCTACACCGTGGTCCACAAGGCGCTGCACCCGGCGTTCGCCGCGCAGGTCCCCTACGTCCTGGCCGACGTGGAGCTCGACGAGGGCCCCATCCTCACCACGAACGTCACCGACGTCCCGCCGGACGAGGTCACGATTGGCATGCCGGTCGAGGTCTGGTTCGACGAGCCCGACCGGGACGCGTTCGGCAGCGCCTTCCGACTTCCGAAGTTCCGGCCCTCCGGGGGAGGATGATCGGGTCATGGACTTCGCACTCACCACCGAGCAGGAAGCCTTCCGCGAGATGCTTCGCGACTTCATCAAGCGGGAGTGCCCGCCCGAGCTCGACCGCCAGCTCGACGACGAGGGCCGCTACCCGTACGAGCTGATCCCGAAGGTCCGCGAGACCGGCCTGTTCGGCCTCCCGTTCGCCGCCGAGTACGGCGGCACCGGCGGCGATGTCTTCGACTTCGTCATCGCCATGGAGGAGGTCTGCTACGGGAGCGCCGCGGTGGCGAGCCTGTTCATCCTGCCGGTGTTCTTCGCCGGCGAGATGATCAACTTCAACGGCTCCGAGGAGCAGAAGCGCACGTGGCTTCCGCAGATCGCGGCCGGCGAGCTCCGAGGCTGCTTCGGCCTGACCGAGCCGAACGCCGGGTCCGACGCGGTGCACATCGAGACCCGCGCGGTCGCGGACGGCGACGACTTCGTCATCAACGGCCAGAAGACGATGATCTCGGGCGTCGACTGCGCCACGCACATGATGCTGGCGACCAACACCTCCCCCGGCGGCGACTACTCGGGCATGACGATCTTCATGCTCCCCATGGACACGCCCGGGATCCGGTACCGGAAGCTCGGCAAGATCGGCAGCGAGATCATCGGGCTGTTCGAGGTGTTCTTCGACGACGTCCGCATCTCGAAGGAGCAGGTCATGGGCGGGCCCGAGATGGTCAACCAGGGCTGGCTCCAGCTGATGAAGCAGCTCGACCTGGAGCGCATCATGATCGCCGCCCAGTACACGGCGATGATGGCCCGGGCGACCGACGACGCGATCGCGTGGGCGAAGGAGCGTCAGCAGTTCGGCAAGCCGATCATCGAGTACCAGATGATCATGCAGATCCTGGCCGACATGACGATCGGCGTGCAGACGTCGCGCCTGCTCACCTACTACGCCGCCTGGCTGAAGAAGACGGGACAGGACTGCAACGTCCAGGCGAGCCAGGCGAAGGTCTACGCCACCGAGACCGCGCGAAAGGTGTGCATCGACGGCATGCAGGTGATGGGCGGCTACGGCTACCTGCGGGAGTACGACATGCAGCGGTTCGTCCGGGACTCGCTGCTCGGGCCGATCGGCGGCGGGACGAACCAGATCCAGCGCCTGATCATCGCGAAGAACCTCTGACATGCATCACGACATCCGACCCGAGATCAAGGAGCTGATCGCCGGGATCCGCTCGTTCATCGACCGCGAGGTGGTGGCCCTCGAACAGGCCCACCCCGAGGTCACCCACGCGGAGGAGGTCGGCCCGGAGTTCTACGAGCTCTGCAAGCAGGTCCAGCGCAAGAGCGTCGAGGCCGGCTACTACGCGATGTCCATGCCCGAGGACGTCGGCGGCGCCGGCCTGGGCGAGTACGAGATGTGCCTGGTCCGCGAAGAGGTCTCCCGCAGCGCCGGCAACCACCTGGGGATGCTCATGCTCGGCGACCTGCCCTTCGGCCCGAACATGATGCTGTACTCCCTGGCCACCGAGCATCAGCGCGAGAAGTACCTGCTCCCCCTCATGCGCGGCGAGGTCACCACCGGCATCGCCCTGTCCGAGCCGGAGGCGGGCTCGGACCTCGCGGCGATCAAGACCACGGCCAAGAGCACCGAGGACGGCTGGGTCCTGAACGGGACTAAGCACTTCATCTCCAACGCGCCGTTCGCCGACTTCCTGCAGGTCCTGGCGCGGGTCGACGGGGCCGAGGGCGGCGGCTACTCGATGTTCCTGGTCGACGCCGACGCCTACCAGGTCGGTGAGATCCAGAAGACGATGGGCGGCGACGACATCCAGGCGGAGGTGATCTTCCAGGACTCGTTCGTCCCGAAGGACAACCTCATCGGCGAGGCCGGACAGGCGTTCCGCTACGCGGTCGAGTTCCTGGGCAACGAGCGCCTGACCATGGCCAGCTTCGCGATCGGGATGGCCGACCTCGCGCTGCGGGAGGCCAAGCAGTACGCGAAGGACCGGGTGACGTTCGGGAAGCCCCTCATCGAGAACCAGGCGATCCAGTGGATGATCGCCGACTCCGAGACCGAGCTCTACGCCGCGCGGGCCATGTGCTACGACGCCGCGAAGCGGGTCGACGCCGGCGAGGACGTGTTCCGCGAGATCTCGATGGCGAAGCTGTTCTGCACCGAGATGGTCGGCCAGGTCGTGGACCGGGCGGTGCAGATCTTCGGGGGCATCGGCTACATGCGCGGCACGACCGTCGAGCGCCTGTATCGCCTGGCCCGGGTCATGCGGATCGCCGGAGGAAGCTCCGAGATCCAGCGCATGATCATCGCCCGCACCGCCTGAACCGGACCTTCCCCGCACGTTCACCTGCAGGCCCTCGAAGTCACCCCCTTCCGCTCACCTTCGACGGGGACCATCTCCCGTGACCCGACACGAGGAGGAGGTCCAGCCATGGAGACCGTTCGACCGTGGGGCCCGGAAGACGAGCCGGATGAGACCGACCTGCGTCTGCTGTCCGGTCCTGAGGACGAGGATCAGGACGAGGACAAGGACGAGCCCGTCGAGGACCTGTTCAACGCCCTCGACTGAGGTCGTCGCGTAGCGCCGCCTTGTCGACCTTGAACATCGGGGTGAGGGGGAGCTCGGCGCGGACCTCGATCGCGTCGGGGACCTTGTAGTCGGCGATCCGTTCGCCGACGAACGCCTTCAGCTCCTCCTCGCCCGGCGGATGGGCGCGGTCCTTCGAGACGACGAGGGCCAGGCCGCGCTCCCCCAGGACCTCATCGGGCACGCCGAGGACCGCGGCCAGGGCGACCTTCGGGTGCTCGAGCAGGATCGCCTCGACCTCCGCGGGATACACGTTGTAGCCGCCCCGGATGTAAACGTCCTTCGATCGGCCGAGGAGCCGAAGGTTGCCGTCCCCGCCGAGCTCGCCGACGTCGCCGGTGTGGAAGAAGCCCTCCGCGTCGACCCCCGGCTCCTCCTCGTTCCAGTAGCCGGCGAACATGGCGGGCGACCGAACCAGGATCTCGCCGTCCTCGGCGATGCGGATCTCGACCTCCGGAAGCGGACGGCCGACCGTCCGCGCGACGACCTCGTCCGGGTCGCCCTCGCGCGTCGAGCAGCACAGGCCCACCTCGGTGCACGAGTAGCGAACGACCACCGGGACCTTCAGTCGCTTCCGGATCTCGCGAACCAGCTCCGGCGAGACCGGGGCGCCGCCCACGATGCACTCCCGCACGGAGGACAGGTCCCGTGGGTTGTGGCCCGAGTCCATGAGCATCAGCCGCATCTGGGTGGGGATGCCGCCCATGTGGGTGATCCCCTCGCCCTGGATCAGGTCGAGGGCGTCCCGCGCCGTCCACGCGCCGGGCATGAAGACCGTGCACGTCAGCCGGTGGATCGTGGCGGCGATCTTGGTCATGAACGCCATGTGCGCGAGGGGGACGCCGGCCAGGTTCCGTCCCGAGGGCCGCGGGTCGATCGCGGCCTCGATACGGGCGATGGCCTCCAGCGAGGACTCGCGGTAGACGGCGCCCTTCGGGAGCCCCGTCGTCCCGCTCGTCCATACGATGGCGACGGCCGGATCGTCCGAGGGCTCGTCGCGTACCGGTTCCGCGGCCGCGAGCGGTTCGACGCCGTCGTCGGTGACGATCGCCCGAGCCCCCGACGTGGCCAGGATGTGCTCCCGCTCTCGCGGCCCGAGCCGAGGGTTGATGCCCGAGGTGACCAACCCGGCCTTCGCCGCGCCCAGATAGGCCAACGGGTACTCCGGGGCGGAGGGCAACAGGAGGGCCACAACGTCGCCGGGCGTCAACCCGAACCGTTCGAAGGTCCGCGCGAAGTCGTCGGAGCGCTCGTCCCAGTCGGCGTAGGTGAGCCGCTCGTCGCCGTGGACGAACGCGGGCGCCTCGGGGTGCTCGCGGGCGGCCCGGCGGAGCCGGTCGCCGAGGTTCACGAGCCGGCTACGCGCCGTTGAGCTTGAAGAGCTTCACGGCGTTCTCCGAGAGGATCTTTCGCCGGTCCTCGTCGGGGATGTCGCCCAGCTGCTCCTTGATGGTCTGCTGCGTGTTCGGCCACGACGAGTCGGTGTGCGGGTAGTCGGTGCCGATCATGATGTTGTCGACCCCGATCATGTGCCGCAGCTCGATGCCCGCCCGGTCGCTGATGAAGTTCGCGTAGATCGACTGGGCGAACAGGTCGGACGGCTTCACGTCGATCTTCGTGCCGGTCCAGAACTGGTGCTTGCGGTGGGTGTAGTCGGCGCGCTCGATGAAGTACGGCAGCCACCCGATCCCCGACTCCGCCGAGATGAACTTCAGCTTCGGGTGCTTGCGCAGGATCCCCGAGAACAGCAGTGTCGCGATCGCCGTCATGTTCGAGGAGGGCGCGAGGGCCACGAACACCTCGCCGGTGGCGCCGGCGCCCTTCACCAGCCCCGACAGGTCGTTCTTGCCCGAGACGATGTGGATCTCCGCGGGGATCTCCGTCTCCTCCATCGCGTCCCAGATCGGCTCCCACGACGGGTCGCCGAACGGCTCGACGCCGGGGATCGTGCCCGGCGCGCTGGGGAGCGAGATGACCTTGATGCCGCGCTCGGCCACCCGGCGGAGCTCGGCCGCGGACGCCTCGGGGTCGAACAGCGGAAGGATCGCGGCGCCGAGCAGCCGCTCGGGGTCCGCCCCCTGCCACACGTCGACCAGCCAGTCGTTGTACGCGGTGAACAGGGCCTTCGAGTACTCCTTGTCGTCGAGCTCGATGAACGTGAGGCCGGCCAGGCCCGGAAGCGTCGGGAAGCACGTCTGGAGGTCGACCCCGTCGATGTCCATGTCGGCGATGCGTTCCTTCGGGTCGTAGCAGCCCGGGCGCATCTGGTCGAACGTCTTGGACTTGGGGCTGAACTCCTCCATCTTCTGGCCGGCGGCGGTGCCGAGCCCGCTCATCTCGATGGGCTTCTCCGCGCCGGGGATGTGCCACGCGGCGGACTCGTCGGTCTGGACGAGCTCGGGGGTGCGGTCCGCGAACGCCTTGGGCAGCCGGCCGTCGAACAGGCCCGGCGGTTCGATGATGTGGTCGTCGGTGGAGATGACCTGGTACTCGCGGGCCATCGTCGCCCTCCTCTCGGGGTCCCTCGTCCGTATCCTACGCCGCCACCCGCTCGAGGTGACAAGCCCGTCAGGTCGGGCCGTCCTCGGGGCGTACCATGCCCGCGTGGACTTCGATCTCTCCCCCGCCGAGGAGGCGTTCCGCGAGGAGTTCCGCGCCTGGCTCGCCGAGCACCGCCCGCCCGAGGTCGACGTCGCCGCCACGTTCGAGGAGGTCGAGACCCTCCGCGACTGGCAGCGGACCCTCGCCTCGGGGAGGTGGGTGGGGATCCACTGGCCCGAGCGGTACGGGGGTCGGGGCGCGTCGCTGCTCCAGGTGGCCATCTACAACGAGGAGCTGGCCCGGGCCCGCGCCCCCCAGATCCTGGGCCGCGCCGGGGTGAACCTGGTCGGCCCGACCCTGATCGCCCACGGCACCGACGACCAGCGCGACCGCTGGCTCTCGCGGATCCTGTCGGCCGAGGACATCTGGTGCCAGCTGTTCAGCGAGCCCGGCGCCGGCAGCGACCTGGCGGGGTTGTCCACGAAGGCCGAGCGCCGCGGCGACGCGTACGTCGTCTCCGGCCAGAAGGTGTGGACGAGCTACGCGAAGTTCTCCGACTACGGCATCGCGCTGGTGCGCACCGACCCGTCGGTGCCGAAGCACCGAGGGATCTCGATGCTGGCCATCCCCATCCAGTCGAAGGGCGTCGACATCCGCCCGCTCCGCCAGCTGACCGGCGAGTCGGAGTTCAACGAGGTGTTCTTCGACGACGTCGAGGTGCCCGTGGAGAACCTCATCGGCGAGGAGAACGCGGGGTGGCAGGTCGCCGGCACGACCCTCGCCAACGAGCGGGGAACGAGCTTCGTGTGGAAGGAACAGGTCCTGCACGAGGTGGCGCGGGACCTGCTGTGGCGGCGCGCGCTCGCCGACGGCCTGGACGCCGACCCCCTCGCCCGCCAGCGGCTCGCGCAGACGTGGATGGACGTGGAGATCTTCCGCCTCCACAACGCGCGAACGCTGACCCGGCTGGCCCGCGGCGAGCCGATCGGGCCCGAGTCGAGCCTGGTGAAGCTGTTCTGGACCGAGATGAGCCAGCACCTCAACGAAACCGCCGGGGCGCTGATCGGCGCCGACGCGCTGCGGACCTCCGAGGACCCGCGCGCGGTCGACGGGGGCCGGTGGCAGCGGGGGATGCTGTGGTCACGTGCCGCCTCGATCGCCGGCGGGACCAGCGAGATCCAGAAGGGCATCATCGGCGAGCGGATCCTGGGCCTGCCGAGGGAGCCGAAATGAAGGCCACCGGAACCGTCGTCGTGAACGCGTCCCTCGACGCGATCGTCGAGTTCATCCTGGACCCGAACGGCTACCCGCAGGCCGACACGAAGATCCTCAAGCAGGAGGTGCTCGAGCGGACCGGGGACACGATCCTGGTCCGCACCACCGGCTACATGAAGTGGCCGCTCCTGCGGGGAAGCAACGTCCTCAAGATCACCCTGAAGCTCCCCGAGCGCATCGACATCGAGGCGGTGAGCTTCGACTTCCCGGCGAACCTGATGCAGGAGGCCTTCGTGGGGTCCTTCGAGTTCGAGCCCGTCGAGGGGGGCATCCGGGTCAGCCACACCGAGGACTTCCGGCTCAAGGGCCCGGGCTCCAAGCGCATCGAGCGCGCGTTCGGGCCGTGGCTCGAACAGCATCTGAACGACGAGGAGATGCCCGGCCTCAAGCGCCTGGTCGAGGCGCGCGAGGGATCGTGACGGAGATCCGGGCCGCGTCGCGGGCCGACGTCGAGGCGGTCCTCGGCCTGTGGCGGGATGCCGCCGCCGAGCCGGGCGTTCCCGACTCCCCCGAGGCCGTCACCGCGCTCCTGGACCGCGACCAGGAGTCGCTCCTGGTCGCCACGGACGGCAGCGACATCGTCGGCGCAATCGTCGCCGCCTGGGACGGCTGGCGCGGATCGATCTACCGGCTGGCCGTCCTGCCGGACCACCGGCGGGCCGGGCTGGGACTCGAGCTCGTGAACGCCGCGGAGGACGCCCTGCGCACCCGAGGCGCACGCCGGATCCAGGCGCTCGTCTACGTCAAGGACGATCGCGCCCGGGCGTTCTGGGAGGCCGCCGGCTACGACCTGGACGAACGCCTGGTGAGGTACGTGCGAGACAGCTGATCCCCCACGCTCGGCCCGCGCCCCCGCCGATAGGATGGCCGCGATGGCCGATCGCGCGGTGCACGTCGAGCAGCTCGGCAACGTCGCCCTCGTCACGATGGACCGGCCCGAGGTTCGCAACGCCCAGAACACGCAGCTGATCCTGGAGCTCGACGCGACGATGCGGGAGGCGGACGGCGACCCCGAGGTCAACGTGATCGTCCTGGCCGGCGCCGGGAAGGACTTCTCGGCCGGGCACGACCTCAAGGCCTACGTCGGCGAGGCGGCGGCCGACGAGTGGCACGAGAAGCGCAAGACCCCCGAGGGCAAGTTCGAGCACGAGCGAAAGCTCTACTTCGACAAGTGCCTGGCCATCCGCGACCTGGACACCCCGACGATCGCCATGGTCCAGGGCCACTGCGTCGCGGCCGGGCTGATGCTCGCCGCCATGTGCGATCTGATCGTCGCCGCCGAGGACGCCACCTTCCAGAACCCCGTCCTGCGCATGACCGGCGCCGCGGTCGAGGTCCTGATCGAGCCCGGAGAGCTCGGCTACCGCAAGGCCAAGGAGTTCCTGTGGACCGGCGACGCCATCGACGCGCGCGAGGCCTGGCGGCTCGGGCTGGTGAACCGAGTGGTCCCGGCGGAGGCCCTCCAGAAGGAGACGCTCGCCCTGGCCGAGCGCATCGCCCAGATGCCTCCGGTCACCGTCCAGAACGTGAAGCGCTCGATCAACCAGGCCCAGGACCTGACCGGCTGGCGCCATGCGCTCGAGTACCACTTCATGGTCCACCAGTTCCAGCACAACACGAAGGCCTCGCTCGACGCCCTGGAGGCGCGCAAGCAGAAGGGCTCCATGAAGGAGGTCTTCGAGGACCGCGACGCCTCGTTCCAACCGAAGCCGAAGTGACCGGCGCCCTCGACGGGATCCGGGTCCTGGACCTG
Source organism: uncultured Actinomycetes bacterium (assembly GCA_963742735.1). GTDB lineage: Bacteria > Actinomycetota > UBA4738 > UBA4738 > JBBDTT01 > JBBDTT01. Next base: position 843,690 of record CAVUMN010000004.1, on the reverse strand, counting down.
GGGACGCGCATCGGCGCCCCGTTCGCGGCCACGCTCCTGGGAGAGCTCGGGGCGGATGTGATCAAGGTCGAGCGGCCGGGCACGGGCGACTTCCTTCGAACGATCCCGCCCTTCGACGGCGACGTGTCGCTGTTCTGGGCCGTGGAGGGCCGCGGCCGGCGCTCGGTGACGATCGACCTCTCGAAGCCGGCCGGCCAGGACCTGCTCCGCCGGCTGGTCCCCCACGCCGACGTCCTGGTCGAGAACTTCCAGCCGGGGACGCTCGAGCGGTGGAACCTGGCGCCTGAGGACCTGCGCGCGATCAACCCCCGCCTGATCGTCTCGAGGGTCACCGTCTACGGCCAGGACGGGCCGTACGCCGACCGCCCCGGGCTGGACCGCAACGGGATCGCCCTGGGCGGGCTCCTGCACATCACCGGCCACCCCGATCGGCCACCGGTCCGTCCGGGCGTCGTCATCGCCGACTACCTGACCGGGCTGTTCAACACCGTGGGGATCCTGGCGGCGCTCGTGGAGCGTGAGCGCAGCGGCGAGGGTCAGTGCGTCGAGGCCGCCCTCTACGAGAGCGTCCTGCGGGTCATGGAGTGGACGATCGCCGCGCACGACCGCCTGGGCCTGGTCCGCGAGCGGGCCGGCAACCGTCTGCCCAACTCGGCCCCGCTCGACAACTACGAGACCTCCGACGGCCGCTACGTGTGCATCGCCGCGGCCGGGGACGTCCTGTTCCCCCGCCTGTGCGGCGCGATGGGACGCCCGGAACTGTTCAACGATGAACGTTTCTCCTCGCTCGAGGCGCGAGCCCGTAACGCCGACGCCATCAACGAGGAGGTCGCGGCGTGGTGCCGCACCCGGACGATCGACGAGATCGAGCGGACGCTCGTCGAGCACCAGGTCCCGGTCAGTCGCGTCTACGCCGCCGACGAGATCGCGGCGGACCTCCACGTCCTGGCCCGGAACGCGATCGTCTCCATCGAGGACCCCGTGCTCGGTACGGTCCGCCAGCAGGCCCCCACGCCGCGGCTGGACCGGACGCCGCTGCGCGTCCCGACCGGAGCCCCGGAGCTCGGCGCGCACACCGAGGAGATCCTCACGGAGCTGCTGGGGGTGACACCGGAGGATCTGGACGCCCTCCGGGCCGACGGCGTCGTCTAGCCCGCCGTGAGCGCCTCGCGCAGCGCCGCCTTCTGGACCTTGCCGCTGGCGGTGCGGGGCAGCCGCCGCGTCCGGACCTCGAGCCGCTCGGGGATCTTCTGGGTGGCGATCTGCCGGGCGCGCAGGTACGCGCTCATCTCCTCGAAGGTGAGCACGAAGCCCTTCCGCAGCACCACGACGGCGCACGCCGTCTCGCCCAGCCGGTCGTCGGGCACACCCACGACGGCGACCTCCGAGACCGCGGAGTGGGCCAGCAGGAGCTCCTCGATCTCGCGGGCGCTGATGTTCTCGCCCCCTCGGATGATCACGTCCTGGAGCCGACCGGTGACACGAAGGCACTTCCGCTCGTCGAGCAGTCCCAGATCTCCCGTCCGGTACCACCCCTCCGCGTTGAAGACGCTCCCGTCCAGCTGGGGATCGACGTAGCCGCGGAACACCTCCGGCGAGCGGGCCAGGATCTGGCCCTCCTCCTCGCGGTCGGCCTCGGTCCCGTCGCGGCGCGCGATGCGGATCTCGGCGGGCCGGATGGCGCGGCCGTCGGTGCGCAGCCGAACGTCCTCGGGCTCGTCGAGCGCGGAGCCGGTCAGGGTCGGCACCTCCGTCGAGCCGTAGGCGCGCTTCACCACACAACCGAGCCGGCGGCCGGCCTCGATGATCGCCTCGACGGGGATCGTGGCCCCGCCGGTGGAGAACAGCCGGAAGGACGACAGCCCTCGCCTCGAGGCGGCCGAGTCCTCGGCCAGCGTCTGCAGGAACGTCGGCGTGCCCGTCTGGAACGTTGCCCGGTCGCGTTCGATGGCTTCCAGCGCCCGCGCCGGCTCCCACCGCTCGATGAACGTGGTGCTCGTCCCGAGCGCGAAGGGCATCAGCACGCCGTAGACGAGCCCCGCGATGTGCGAGACCGGGGCGCCGCCCAGGTAGCGGTCCTCCGGGCTCAGGGCGTGGACGGGGACGAGCGACTCCATCTCGTACAGGAGCGTCTCGTGCGAATGGCGGACGCCCTTGGGATCGCCCGTCGACCCGCTGGTGTAGAGGAGCAGCGCGTCGGCGGCGGGGTCCTTCGGCGGCGGGGGCGGCGGCGGGGACGGCTCGCTCAGCAGGTCCTCGAGCTCGGCGGCACCCTGCACGGCGCCGCGAACGGTGACCACGTTCTCGATCGTGCCGACCGTGGATGCGAGCTTCACCGCGAGGGGCCCCGAGTCGAACCGGCGCATCCGGCTCGCGGCGATCAGCACCTTCGGCCGCGCCTGGGGCAGGACGAACTGGAGCTCGCGGGCCTTGAAGATCGCGTTCAGCGGGTTGGGGACGGCCCCGAGCCGAAGCGCGGCGTGATGGACGATCACCGCCTCCCACCAGTTCGGCAGCTGCCAGGACACGACGTCGCCGGGGCCGACGTCCCACGCCGCGAGGTGTCCGGCCAGGCGCTCGACGAGCTCGTGAACCTCCCCGAACGTGAGCGAGCGTCCGCCCTCGAGGATGGCCACGCCCCCGGGGCCTCGGGCGGTGATGGTCGCTCGGCGGCCGGCGAGCGTCTCCGGGCGCCAGTACCCGCGCTTGCGGTACTCGGCCTGGCGCTCCGCCCTGGTCACACGTGCGAGCGTACCGGTTGACCCCGCGTGCGCGCCGTGGGCGATGATCCTTCCGTGCAGGTGCAGGCCGAGCCGCCCGCGCTGGACGTCGCCGAGGCGAACATCGGCAACGTTCGCGATCCCTACTCCGGTTACGCGGAGACCCGCGCCCGCGGACCGGTCGTCAACGTCGACCACTTCGGCGCCTCCGTCTTCATGGTCTACCGCTTCGAGGAGGCCGAACGGGTCCTCGGGGACCCCGACACGTTCTCGAGCCGGATCAACGGCCGCTGGATGCGGACCTTCCTGGGCCGGACGGTCATGGAGATGGACGGGCGCGACCACGTCACGCACCGCGGGTTGATCGGGCACGCGTTCAGGCCGAAGGCGGTTCGCCGGTGGGAGTCCGAGCTGATCGCGCCGACGGCGCACGAGCTGATCGATCGATTCGCCGGACGTGGACACGCGGAGCTGGTCCGCGAGTTCTCGTGGCAGTTCCCCGCGCTGATCATCGCCCGGATGGTCGGGGTGCCTCGCGAGGACACCGCGATGTGGCTGCAGCGGGCCGTCCAGCTCGAGCGCTCCGTGATGGACCCGGCCGGCGCGCTCGAGGCGAAGGAGGGCCTGAAGGCGTACTTCGACCCGATGATCGAGGACCGGCGCCGCGAGCCACGCGAGGACCTCATCAGCGACCTGGTCCGGGCCGAGCTCGACGGCGAGCGCCTGGACGACGACCTGATCCACAGCTTCCTGCGGCTGTTGGTCCCCGCCGGCGCCGGGACGACCTACCGGCTGATCGGCAGCGCGATGTTCGCCCTGGTGTCGCAGCCGGAGACGCTCGAGCGCGTGCGGGCCGACCGATCCCTCGTCGCGCCGGCGGTCGAGGAGGCGCTGCGGTGGGAGTCGCCCGTCCAGTTCGCCGCGCGGGAGACCACGGCCGAGACGGAGATCGCCGGCGTCACCATCCCGGCGAAGGTCCCCGTGACCGTGGCCCTGGGGGCCGCGAACCACGACGACCTCCGGTGGGACGAGCCGGAGCGCTTCGACCTGGACCGCGCGCCCCAGTCCCACGTGGCGTTCGGCGACGGGCCGCACTTCTGTCTGGGCGCCCACCTGGCCCGGCTCGAGGCCCAGGTCGCCGTGGGCGCGCTCCTCGACCGCCTCACGGATCTGCGGCTGGAGCCCGGCGAGGACGACCCGCACGTGGTCGGGTTCGCCTTCCGGTCGCCCACGTCCGTCCCGGTCGCCTTCACCGCCGCGTGAGCGGCGCCGGCACCATGGACGAGGCCTTCGCGGGCCTCGACCTGTTCGCCGACACCGCGGTAGGCGACGTCCGCGACCCGTACCCCGACTACGCGCGGGCTCGCCGGGAGGCGCCGGTCTCGACGACCGTGCATTTCGGGCGGGAGATCATCGGCGTGTACCGGTACGACGACGTCGAGCGGATCCTCGGCGACAACACGACGTTCTCGTCGTCGTCCTACGCCGACGACGTCGGCATGGTGTTCGGTCCCACCATCCTGCAGATGGACGGCCGGGAGCATCAGGAGCACCGGGCGCTGGTGGCGCACGCGTTCCGGCGAAAGGTCCTCGCCGCGTGGGAGGTCTCCCAGATCGAACCCACCGCCCGCGAGCTGGTCGAACGGTTCGCGGGGGCGGGGCGGGCCGACCTGGTGCGCGAGCTGGCGTTCCAGCTGCCCATCCGGATCATCGCCCGGATCCTGGGGATCGCCTCCGACGACTACGGCCGCTTCGCGCGGCTCTCCATCGACATGATCAGCATGGCCGTCGACCCGATGCGCGGCATCGCCGCGTCGCAGGAGCTGGGGACCTACTTCACCGGGATCATCTCGGAGCGCCGGGCCGATCCACGGGAGGACCTCATCTCCGAGCTGACCGCGGTCGAGCTCGACGGCGAGGCGCTGCCGGACGAGGAGATCCTCGGGTTCCTCCGGCTGCTCCTGCCGGCCGGGGCGGAGACGACGTTCCGGCTGCTGGGGAACCTGCTGTTCGCGCTGCTGACGGACGACGAAGCGCTGGACGCGGTGCGGGATGACCGGGCGCTGCTCGAGCCGGCCATCGAGGAGGCCCTTCGGTGGGAGTCGCCCGTGCAGTTCGTCTCCCGACGAACGACCGCCCCGGTCACCCTGAGCGGCGTCGACCTTCCCGCCGGCTCCGGGCTCACGGGCTTCATCGGCTCGGCCAACCGCGACGAGACGAGGTTCGAGGATCCGGCTCGCTTCGACCTGCGCCGGAAGGGCCCGCCTCACCTCGCGTTCGGCGGCGGGCACCACTACTGCCTGGGCGCGCACCTCGGACGGCTCGAGACGACCGTCGCGTTGAACGCGCTGTTCGACCGGCTGCCGGACCTGGAGCTCGACCCGCAGGCCGAGGATCCGCACGTGCACGGGTACGCCTTCCGTTCGCCGCCGTCGCTGCCGGTGGTGTTCTCGCCCGCGAGGTAGCCGTCAGCGCGCGGCGCTGGGCTCGGGGTGGGCCCCGAAGATGGCCTGGTAGCAGAGCGTGGTGAGCGTGTCGACGGCCGCCTCGTGGTCCAGGCCGGCGCCGCGAACCATCATGAAATAGCAGACCCGCTCGAGCATCGCGACGAGCGCCGTCCCCGCGATGCGCGAGTCCAGCGGCCGGCCGTCCCGCTTCACGCTGCGCTCGATGGCCTTGCCGATCTTCTCGGAGTAGCGGCCGAGGAGGTTGCGGCCGAGCTTGTCGAAGCGGGCATCCTCGGTGGCGCCCTGCACCCACGCGTTCAGCACCGGCGCGTCGTGCGCGTAGGACCGGACGAACGTGTCGACCCAGGTGCGGATGTGGGCGTAGCCGTCGGCTCCGACCTCGATCCCCTCGAGCTCGTCGGCCAGGTTGATCATCCGCTCCGAGGTCTCGACCGCCAGGGCCTCCAGGACGTCGGCCTTGTTCGAGAAGTACAGGTAGAACGCGCCGTGGCTGGTCCCGGCTTCCCGGGCGATGTCGTCCACCCGCGTCGAGGCGTAGCCGCGCTCCTTGAACGCCGTCCGGGCGGCCTCCAGCAGCTTGCGGCGGGTGCGCTCACCCTGGGGTCCCATCGCGCGTCGGACGGGCTCGGCGGTCGCGGCGGCGGTGCGCTTCCTCGCGGGGGTCATGGGACGTGGCATCTTACCCACCCACATGGACCCCGAAGTCGAGGCGCTGCTCGAGCGGCGGTTCCGTGCGCCCGAGCCCCGCGGCGACGTGGTCGTCTCGCTGGACGAGGCGATCGAGCGCCACGTGCGGCCCGGCGACGCCGTGCATCTCGGCGTGACGCACACGCGCTGGAGCGCGGCCTTCTGGGAGCTGCTCCGGCAATTCCGCGGAACCGATCCCGCGTTCGACCTGCTCGCCGTGCAGTTCACGACGCCCGGCGCGGCTCTCGTGCATGCCGACCTGGCCCGCCGGCTGGTCACCAGCTGGATCGGCGACTCGTACATGTCCCCCGGGGCGAACCCGGTCTACCAGCGCGCGTTCGACACCGGCCTGGAGATCGAGCACTGGTCGCTGCTGACCTTCGTACAGCGCCTCGCCGCCGCGGCCCGAGGCCACGCGTGGACGACGACGACGTCCCTCGCCGGCTCGACGATGGGCGAGGAGAACGCCCCGCACGCGTACCGCGAGCTCGAGCCGGGTCTCGGGCTCGTCTCCGCCCTGGTCCCCGACGTCTCGATCCTGCACGCGCCGGCGGCCGATCCGTTCGGCAACGTCCTGCTCTCGCCCCCGCTCATGGAGAACGTCTACGGGGCGCTCGCCGCCCGACGGGGCGCGATCGTCACCGTCGAGCGGCTGGTCGAGCCGGAGTACCTGCGCAGCCATGCGCACCTCACCCGCATCCCGGCGAGCGCGGTCGCGGCCGTCGTCGAGGCGCCGCTGGGAGGCCATCCGGGCGGGCTGGTTCCGGCGGGGCTCGACGACGCCGTCGAGGGCTACGCCGACGACTTCGAATTCTGGCTGGCCATCCGGGAGGCGTCGCGCGACCCGCGCTTGATGGAGGCCTGGATCCGCGACTGGGTCCTGGACCGGCCGACGCACGAGGCGTACGTGAAGCTGCTCGGGGCCGAGCGTGTCGCCGGGCTGCGGCGGCGGGTCCGGCCGGAGACCTGGCGGGAGGACCTCGAGGCGGCGCTGCCGCAGGTGGACCTGGACGCGGGGCATTCGGCCCTCGAGGCGGCGATCGTCACGGGGAGCCGCGTGCTGGCGGAACGGATCCGCGCCGAGGGCCACCGGGTCATCCTCGCCGGGGCGGGGATGGCGAACCTGGCGGCGTGGCTCGCGGCGTTCGCCCTTCGCGACGAGGGGATCCCGGTGGACCTCGCCGCCGAGATGGGGCTGATCGGCTACTGGCCGGTTCCCGGCGACCCGCTCCTGTTCAACCCCCGCAACTTCCCCGGCTGCACCATGCTCGCCGACATCGACTGGACCCTGTCGGTCCTGGTCGGAGGGTCCACCGCGCGCGCGGTGGGCGCCCTGGGCGCGGCGCAGGTGGACCGGCTCGGGAACCTGAACTCGACCCGCCTGCCCGACCGGATGCTCATGGGCTCCGGCGGCGCGAACGACGTCGTGACGTGCGCCAGGGAGACGGTCGTGGTCGCCGCCCAGTCGCGCGAACGGTTCGTGGAGCGGGTGGCCTACGTCACGGCACCGGGCGGACGGGTGCGCTCGGTCGTGTCCCAGCTCGGCACGTACGAGAAGGACGGCGACGAGCTCGTCCTGGTCGCCGTGGCGGGTGACGACGTCGACGCCGGCGTGCGCGAGGCCCGCGAGGCGTGCGGCTGGGACCTCCGCGTCGCCCGGGAGGTTCGCCGCGTCGAGCCGCCCACCCGCGAGGAGCTGCACACGCTGCGGCTGATGGACCCGGCGGGCTGGTTCCGGAGCTAGCCGGCGAACCACTGGGTGATCCCGGTCCAGCCCAGGACGGACCACGCGCCCTGACGACGAGCCCCGCCGGCGATCACGAGCGACCCGTCGATGACGCCGAACGCCGATCCGTGGGTGGCCACGATCGGGAGCGGGGCCTCGACCCAGTCGTCGTCCCCCAGCACCCAGTGCGCCTCGATCACGCCGCCGCCGACCGTCTGTGGGTCCTCGCCCCCCACCACGTGGATGCCGTCGGCGAGCACGCCCGCGGCCATCGCGCTCATGGGGATCGGCAGGTCCGGCGGCTCCTCGGTCCACCGGTCGGCAAGGACGTCGTAGGCGTCGACGCGCGCGCGGATCTCGTCGTCGCGGCCGCCGATCGCGAACAGGCGCCCGCCACTCTCGACGACCGCGAGATGGTCCCGCGGCTGCGGGATCGGGGCGCCCCGTGTCCAGCCGCCGTCGGGGTCGTAGACGAGGACGTCGGCGCCGCCGCGGCCGCCCACGGCGAACAGGCGGCCGTCGAACCCCACCATCTGGTGACCCATCCGGCCCTCGGGCAACGGCTGGATCGGCTCCCAGGCGTCGGCCCCGGGCAAGAGGCGCCAGGCGTTGGTCTCGGGGCTCCAGTCGGTCGCCTTCTTCGAGCCGCCGGTCACGTAGATCGTTCCCCCCAGGGCCGCGGCGGCCGGGTGGTGACGCGCCTCGGGGAGCGAGGGCGCCCGCGACCAGGTGCCCGTCGTGGCGTCGTAGACGTCGACCCGGTCGGATGCCGACGCGAACGCCCCCTGGAGCCCGCCGATCACGTAGAGACGCCTGCCCTCGGCCACCGCCGAGGCTGCCTCGCCCCGGCCCGCGTCCAGATCGTCGAGCCGGTCCCATCCCTGGGTCTCGCGGGGACCGGGCGTGGTCCAGAACAGGTACCCCACCAGGAGCGCGAAGATCAGCAGGAGGCTGAGGAGGACTCGCGCGATCTGACGGACGATCCGCACGGGCCGCAGGATAGGGGTTCCGATACGCTCCGGCGCGATGAAGATGCTGTCGCTGGCGTCGCTCCAGGGCCCCGGGCTGGACGCGCTTCGGTCCATGGGCGAGCTGGAGCTCGACCCCTGGAACGCCACACCGTCCATCAGGCTCCACCCGCCCGACGAGCTCGTGGCGCGCCTGGACGGCGTCGAGGTCCTCATCGTCGAGGCCGACCGGGTCGGGGGCGAGGTCATCGAGGGCGCCGGCGTGCTGCGCGTGATCGGCGCGACGCGCGGGGATCCGGTGAACATCGACCTCGACGCGGCGACCCGAGCGGGCATCCCCGTCCTCGTCGCGCCGGGACGCAACGCGAACGCGGTGGCCGAGCTCACCCTCGGCCTGATCATCGCGGTGACCCGGGGCATCGTGGCCTCCGACGACGACGTCCGCGGCTCGCGGTGGGTGACCGAGGAGGGCATCGCCCAGCGCCGCTACTGGGCCCGGGAGCTCTCCAGCCTGACGATCGGCCTGGTCGGCGCGGGACAGGTCGGGCGGGCCGTGGGCCGCCGTCTGGTCGCCCTCGGCTCGCGAGTGGTCGCGTTCGACCCGTACGCGAACGCCGAGGTCCTCCGGGAGGAGGACATCGAGCTGTTGGAGATGGACGAGATGCTCGCCGCGTCCGACGTCGTGTCGATCCACGCCCTGGTCACCGACGAGACCAAGGGCATGATCGGCGAGGCCGAGATCGCGAAGATGAAGCCCGGCGCGTACCTGGTGAACTCGGCTCGGTACGCGATCGTCCAGGAGGCCCCGATGCTGGACGCACTGCGCAGCGGCCGCCTGGCCGGCGCGGCGTTCGACCACTTCGAGGGCGAGTTCCTTCCCCCCGACCACCCGCTCGTCTCGATGTCCAACGTCGTCCTCACCCCCCACATCGGCGGCTCGACCGACGAGACCGTCATCAACCACACGAACGCGATGGCCGACGGGCTGCGGACGCTCCTGGACGGCGGCAGCCCGCGCAACGTGGCGAACCCCGACGCCCTCACGGGGTTCCTCGCGGCGCGGTGAGCCTGTTCGCCGGGCTCGACCTCGGGACCAGTGGCGGCCGCTGCCTGATCGTCGACGAGCGAGGGACCACCGTCGCGTCGGCCGGCCGGCCGTGGACCTACACCACCGAGAACCTCGGGATGTGCGAGCTGGAGCCGGCGATCGCCCTCACGGCGCTCGCCGAGGCGGCGAAGGAGGCCGTCGCCCAGGTGGACGTGGCCGAGCTTCGCGCGGTCGGGGTGACCTCGCAGCGGACCGGCGTGGTGTTCCTGGACGAGGCCGGCGAGGTCCTCTACTCGGGACCGAACGCCGACGGCCGCCAGGTCGCCGAGGGCCTGGGGATGGAGAAGGACCATCGCGACCTCGTCTACCGGACCGCGGGCCGGCTCCCCGTGTTGCTGTATCTCCCCGCGCGGCTGGCGTGGTTCCGCGCGTACCGCCCCGAGGTCCACGAGCGCGTCCGAACCGCCCTCGCGTTCAGCGACTGGCTCGTTCACGTCCTGACCGGCGTGGCGGCCACCGAGCCGACCCAGGCCGCGGAGATGCTCGTGTACGACCTGGCCGCCGGGACGTGGAGCGCGGAGCTCGGCGAGGCCCTCGGCGTGCCCCCGGCGATCCTGCCGCCGATCCTGGCGTCCGGCGCGGCGGCCGGCGAGGTCACCGCCGACGCCGCAGGGCGGTTCGGCCTGCCGGCCGGGCTCCCCGTCGTCCCGGCCGGGGCCGACACCCAGGTCGCCGCCCTCGCGCTGGGGGTCACGTCCCCCGGCGAGGCCATCGTGGTGGCCGGCACCACCATGCTGGCCGAGCAGGTCTCGGCGGAGCCGGCGATCGATCCCGAGATGCGGCTGTGGACTTCGCCGCATCCCGCGGGGGGGTTCGTCCTGGAGGCCCACTGCGGCGGCTCGGGCGCGGCGCTGTCGTGGTTCGCCGACGTCATGGGCGCGACCCACGGGGAGCTCGACGCGCTGGCGGCCGCGGGCCAGCCCGGTTCGGGCGGGGTCGCATTCGTCGATCCCGTCGCCAGTCGCGTGGGCGACTTCCCGCTCCTGCGCACGGGCGCGCTCACGTTCGCCGCGCCGCTGCTGGCCCTGGCCCGGCCCCGGGAGGACGTGGCCCGGGCGGTGATCGAGGGGGTGGCCTTCGCGGCGAGGGCGGGACTCGAGTGGACCGCGGAGGTCGGGGGCGAGCCGAGCTCGGTCGCCGTGGCCGGCGGGATCGCTCGCTCGGAGACGTTCGTGAGGGTCCTGGCGGCGGCGCTGGGACGCCCCGTTCGCGCCGCCACCTCGCCGGACGCGTCGGGCCGGGGAGCCGCGATCCTGGCGGCGGTGGGCGCCGGCGCCCACGCCGGCGTCGCCGAGGCGGTGGAGGCCATGGCGGACCCGGGCCAGACCGTGGAACCCGAGCCGTCGTGGGGCGACACGGCGAGCGCCTACGGGTCGTGGCGCGAGGCCGTGGACCGCCTCGACGCCACGTCGCTGCGGGTGAGCGGCATGACAGGATGACGCCGAGATGGGCGAGGAGATGACGACCACGTACGAGGCCGAGCGGGCCGAGGTCGTGCGCGTGGCGCGGGAGTTCGAGGCCCTCGATCTGACCATCGGCACGTCGGGCAACGTCAGCCACCGTGTCGAGGCGGGCATGCTCATCACCCCGTCGACCGTCCCGTACGGCGAGATCGGACCGGAGGACCTGATCGTCATGGACCTCGCGGGCGAGGTCGTCGAGGGCAGCCGCCTCGCCTCGGTCGAGCACAAGGTCCACCTGGCCTGCTACACGCTTCGGCCCGAGGTGAACGGGGTCATCCACTCCCACCCGAGGGTCGCGACCGCGTTCGCGGCCGCGCGCAAGCCGCTCCCCGCGTTCCTCGACGAGTTCGGGGTGTACGTCGGCAGGGAGGTCCGCGTCGCGCCGTACGCGATGTCGGGCTCGGAGGAGATCGCGGAGGGCGTCCAGGGGGCGCTGGGCGAGGACTCGAACGCCGTGTTCCTGGCGTCCCACGGCCTGGTCACCGTGGGGACGACCCTCCCGAAGGCGCTGATGGTGGCCCGGCAGGTCGAGCGCGCCGCGGAGACCCTCCTGTACACCCAGATGCTCGGGGGCCCGGCCGAGCTTCCGGAGGAGACCCAGCAGTTCTTCTCGCAGGTCTTTCAGTTCTACCGGACCCAAGACCTGACATGACCCGCGACCCGGGCCGGCTCCGGGGGTTCTACGACGAGGCCGCCGAGACCCGTCCCCGCGAGGAGATCCGCTCCCTGCAGGAAGGGCTGCTCGCCACGATCGTGCCCTACTGCTACGAGGGCTCACCGACGTATCGCGCGAAGCTCGACCAGGCCGGCCTGACGCCGGACGGCGTGCGGACGCTCGACGACCTGGCGAGGATCCCGGTCACGCGCAAGGCCGAGACGACCGGGGAGCTGGGCGAGTCGTTCATGACCGTCCCGTACGGCGAGGCCCGCAGGATCTTCGTCTCGCCCGGCCCGCAGTTCTACGCCTACGGCGAGATCCCGCAGTCGATGAACCCGCTGCTCAAGGTGTTCTTCGCGATCGGGCTGCGCCCCGACGACATCGTGCTGAACACGTTCACGTACCACCTGACGCCGGCCGGGATCATGTTCGACGAGGCGATGGGGGCCTTCGGGTGCGCCGTGATCCCGGCGGGCACTGGGAACACGGACCTGCAGGTCCAGATCCTTCGCGACGTGGCCGTCACCGGCTACCTGGGCACGCCCTCGTTCCTGCAGATCATCGTGGCCAAGGCCGTGGAGCTCGGGGTTGACCCGTCACGCGAGTTCTCGCTGGCGGCGGCGCTGACCACCGCCGAGACGCTCACGGAGGGGCGGCGGGCGGCCCTGGAGAACGCGACGGGTGCCATGGTCCGTCAGCTCTACGGCTCGGCCGACGGGCTCCTCCCCTGCTTCGAGTGCTGGGCGGCCGACGGCATGCACGTGCCCGAGATGATGATCCTGGAGATCACCGACCCGTCCTCGGGCGACCCGCTGCCGAGCGGCGAGCCGGGCGCGGTCACCGCAACCGTGTACAACCCCTACCGGCCGCTCCTGCGCTTCTGCAACGGCGACCGGGGGATGCTCGTGGACGAGCCGTGTGCCTGCGGGCGCACGGCCCAGCGGTTCCGCTTCATGGGCCGGATCGACGAGGCGAGAAAGGTGCGAGGGATGTTCGTCTACCCGGAGCAGGTCGCGGAGGCGCTGGAGCGCGACGGCGACGCCCCGGTCTGGCGGGCGATCGTGGATCACGACGCGAAGGGCCTCGATCGGTTCGCGGTCGAGGTCGAGGGCCGCCTCGACGAGGCCGCACGTGAGCGGCTGGCCGACCGGCTGAAGGGGACCGTCCGTGTGCGAACGGAGGTCGTCGCGGTCCCCGCCGGAACGGTCGGCGAGGACGCCGGCCGTATGGTCGACCGGAGGCCCGCGTGAACTTCGACGACGCGCCGGCGGACGCCGAGCTCCGTTCGCTCGTTCGCGAGTGGCTCGGGGCGAACCATCCCGGTGAGACCCCCCGCGATCCCGACGAGGCCTTCGCGTTCCGCCGCGCGTGGCAAGCCACGATGCACCGCGACGGTTGGGCCGCCCCGGGCTGGCCGGCCGAGTGGGGGGGCCGGGACGCCACCATCGGGCAGCTCGTCGTCTACCAGGAGGAGCTCGCCCTGGCCTCGGCGCCGACGATCGTCAACGCGATCGGCGTGTGGAACATCGGGCCGACCCTGCTGGAGCACGGCACCGACGAGCAGAAGCGCCGGTGGCTCCCGGGGATGCTCTCCGCGGACGAGATCTGGTGCCAGGGGTTCAGCGAGCCCGCCGCGGGGAGCGACCTGGCGGCGCTGCAGACCCGCGCCGTCCCCGACGGCGACGACTACGTCGTCAACGGCCAGAAGGTGTGGACCTCCAACGCCCACCGCGCCGACCGGTGTTTCCTGCTCTGCAGGACCGGGGAGCCGGGTCCCCGGCACGAAGGCCTGACGTTGATCGTCGTGGACATGCACGCCGACGGAGTCGACGCCCGGCCGATCCGGGACATGGCCGGCGGCGAGGAGTTCGACGAGGTGTTCTTCAGCGGCGTCCGCGTCCCGGCGGCCGACCGCGTCGGCGACGAGGGCGCCGGGTGGCGCGTCGCCATGTCGACGCTCACCCACGAGCGCGTGGGGACCGTGACCTATGGGGTGCAGCTGCGCCAGCGCCTGGACGCGCTGATGGCCCGACCCGAGATGTGGCCGTCGGACCCGGTCGCGCGCCGGGTGATGGACCAGCACCTCGCCAAGCTGGCCACCGACATCGAGATCATCCGGCTGATCGCCCTCCGCGCGGTGACCAAGGCCACCCGGGGTGAGCCGCCGTGGCCCGAGGTCTCGCTCGGCAAGCTGCTGTGGTCCACCGCCTCGCAGGACCTCGCCGAGCTGTCTATGGAGGGACTGGGCGCGGACGGTCTTCGCCTCCGCGGGGACCCGCGTGCCACCGACGACGGCCGCTGGGCCCGCGACGAGCTGTTCATGCGCATGACCACCATCGGCGCCGGCACCACGGAGGTGCAGAAGAACATCCTCGCCGAGCGAGCCCTCGGCCTCCCTCGGGGCTAGCCGGAGCCGAAGACGCCGGCGGCGCCGAGGCCGAGCTCGAGTGCGAGGTACGCCCAGTACGTCGTGTCGATCTTCGGGCGGTCCACCACCGTGAAGGCGAGTCGAACGGCGGCCGCTGCGAACCAGAGGAAGCCGATGCCGATGAAGACCTCGCGGTCACCCACCGCCAGCGCCCAGGCCCCGAGCCCCACGAACGTCGCGTAGGCGACTCGGAACTCGAGGCGTCCCCGCGCGCCCTCGAATCGCGTCAGGAGCGCGGTCGCGACGCGGTCGGGGATCAGGACGCCGGCAAGCCCGGAGAGGGTGAGGAGCGCGGCGGCGACGTACCCGCCCAGCACGGCTACCTCCGGACGACCAGGGCGTCGAGGGCGACGACGCCCATGCCCTCGGGGCGGACGCGGACGGGGTTCAGGTCGAGCTCCTGGACGCGTTCGCGGAGGTCCATCGCCATACGCGAGACGTTGAGGATGAGGTCCTCGAGGGCGGCGACGTCGGCCCTGGGACGGCCGCGGGCGCCGTCGAGGACCGGGAAGCCCTTGATCTGGCGGATCATCTCGTGGGCGTCGCGGCGGGTGAGCGGCGCGACCCGAAGCGCGACGTCCTGAATGACCTCGGTGAAGACGCCGCCGAGGCCGAACAGCACCACCGGTCCGTACTGCGGGTCCCGGCTGACGCCGACGATGACCTCCTCGCCGCCGGCCACCATCTCCTGCACCAGGACGCCGTCGAAGCCGTCCTCGCCCGCGGCGGCCCGGCCGGCCCCGGCGAGCTCCTCGTACGCGGCGCGAACCGCCGGATCGTCGGTCAGCCCGAGCCGCACGAGCCCCGCGTCGGACTTGTGGAGGATCCCCCGGCCGCAGGCCTTGAGGACCACCGGGTAGCCGGCGTCGGCTGCGGCCTGGACCGCGGCGTCGGCGCTGCCCACCAGGGTCGAGCCGGCCACCGGGATCCCGTACGCCGCCGCCACCTGCGCCGACTCGAGCTCGGACAGCGCGCCGTCTCCCGCGAGCACCTCGGCCAGCGCCGCGGGGACGTTCGGCTCGGCGACCTCGTGGACCTCGTGGGCCTTCCGCTTCTCCCAGTAGCCCAGGTACCGCTTGAGCCCGATCGCGCAGGCGCGGAACGAGCGGAACATCGGGACGTTGCCCTCGACCAGGATCCGGTAGCCCTCGTCGTCGACCACCGGCGAACCCCAGATCACGATCACCGGCTTCTCGTTGTCGCGGTACGACTCGACGATGTCGGTCGTGACGATCTTCGACATCGAGGGCAGCACGCCGGTGATCGGACACACCAGGACCCCGACGTTCGGGTCGGCCAGGGTGATGTCCATCAGCCGCTTGTTCATGCCGCCCTTCACGGTCTGCGCGCCGTTGTCGACCGGGTTCGCGACCGTGAGGTACTCGGGGATCAGCTCGCGGAGCTGGGCCTGGGTCTCCTCGGTGAGGGCCGGGATCCGCAGCCCGGCCCAGCCGGCCAGGTCGGCCATGAGCGCGCCGGTCCCGCCGGAGATCGCGTAGATCCCGAGCCCGTCGCCCTCCGGCTCCTTCGTCCGCGTGAACAGCGCCGAGGTCTCCAGAAGCTCGTCCAGGTCGTCGACGCGGATCACCCCGTACTGGTCGAAGAAGGCGTCGGTCACCTGGTCCGAGCCGGTCATGTGGCCGGTGTGGGCGAGGGCCATCCGCTGGCCCGGCTCGCTGCGACCGACCTTCACGATCACCAGCGGCTTCCCGGCGGCCATGGCCCTGTCGGCCGCCTCGCGGAACCGCGGGATCGACTTGAACCCCTCGATGTACGCGGCGACCACGGCGACCTCGGGCTGGTCGACGAAGTACTCGACGAAGTCGGCGAACTCCAGGTCGGCCTCGTTGCCGGTCGGCGCCCAGTAGGCGACGCCGATCCCCAGGTCGGTCCCCTGCGCGATCGGCCGCCCCTGGTGGCCCGACTGGGTGACCAGGGCCAGCTTGCGCTCGTCGGTCTCCGGGAACGTCTCGAACGCGTTGAGGTTGGTGTTCGGGCCGAACAGGCGGACGCCGCCCTCGCGGGCGATCTCGGCCAGCTCGCGCTCCTTGGCCGCGCCCGCCTCGCCCATCTCGGCGAACCCGGCCGTGAAGATGATCGCGAACGCCGCGCCCTTGGCGACGGCGTCGCGCAGCCCCCGCTCGGCGTCGCCGATCATGATCACCGCGACGTCGACCTCGCCCGGCACCTCGGCCAGGCTCGGGTAGCACTTCACCCCGTCGAGCTCCTCGAGCCGCGGGTTCACGGGGTAGACGACCGTGCCCTCCCGCTCGCCCCGCTCGCGGACCTTCAGGAACAGCGCGTAGCCCGCGCGGCGCTTGTCGTCGGTCGCCCCGATCAGCGCGATCGACTTCGGGTGGAAGAACCGGTGGAGGTCGAGGGGCTCCTGCGAAGCGCTCACGCGGGCCTCCACACCGGGATCGAGACGCCGTCCTCGACGTCGTCCCACGCGACCTCGACGGCCATCCCGTCGTGCAGGTCCTCGTTGTCGCACTCCACCGCGTTGCCGACCATCCGGACGCCCTCCTCGAGCTCCACCACGACCACGTTGTACGGCACCCGGTCGGCGAACGCCGGAAGGACGGGCGGGTGGGCGATCACCCACGACCACACCTTCGCCCGCCCGCTCGCCGGCTCGGAGCCGTACTCCATCGAGCTGCACGACGGGCACATCGGCCGCGGCGGGTACCGGAACGTCCCGCACTCGGAGCATTTCTGGATGACCAGCTCGTGGCGCGCGCAGGCCTCCCAGAACCCCTCCGACGCGTCGTCGGGGTACGGGACCGGGCGCGGCGACTTCGCGGCCGGATCGGTCATGCCGCCCCCAGGATCAGCGAGCTGGTGGGCACGCCGTTGCCGCTGGTGACCAGCACGTTCGCGCAGCCCTCGACCTGGTTGACGCTCTCGCCGCGGATCTGTCGGACGCCCTCGACGACCAGGTTCATCCCGTGGACGTACGCCTCGGACAGCGAGCCGCCGCTGGTGTTGGTGGGCAGGCGCCCGCCCAGCCGGAGGTTGCCGTCGGCCGCGAACGGCCCGCCGTCGCCCGGCTTGCAGAACCCGTACTCCTCGAGCGAGATCACGACGAGCGGCGAGAACGCGTCGTAGAACTGCGCGCAGTCGATGTCCTCCGGCCCCATGCCGGCCTGCCGCCACAGGTCCTCGGCCGAGTACTTCGCCGGCGAGTCGAGCGGCCGCTCGGTGAAGTAGTTCGCCATCACGGTGTGGTCGGGACCCGTCCCCTGCGAAGCGCCCCGGACGAGCACCGGCGGCTTCCTCAGGTCCCGCGCCCGCTCCGGCGTGGTCAGGACCACGGCCAGCGCGCCGTCGGACTCCAGGCAGCAGTCGAACAGCCGCAGCGGCTCGCTGACCCAGCGCGCCGCCAGGTAGTCCTCCATCGACATCGGCTTGCCGTGCATCATCGCGGCGGGATTCTGCTGCGCGTGTTCGCGGAAGGCGACCGCGACCGCCCCGAACTGCTCCTCGGTGGAGCCGAGCTCGATCATGTGGCGGCGGGTGAGCATCGCGATCTGGTCCACCGGCCGCGACAGGCCCCACGGCAGGAACCACTGGAATTCGTCGCCGACGCGGTTCGACTTCGACGCCCACGGACGGCCGCCGCTGCCCCGCAGCCGGGCCCGCCACACCACGACCACCTCGGCCATGCCGGTCGCGATCGCCATCGCCGCGTGGCCGACCGCGCCGCACCCCGCCCCGCCCCCGTAGCCGACCTCGCCGAAGAACCGGAGGTTCGGGATGCCCAGGTTGCGGGCGATCTCGACCTCGACCGTGCGCTCCATCGTGAACTTCACCAGGCCGTCCACGTCGGACGGCTGCAGGCCGGCGTCGTCGAGCGCGCCGCGGATCGCCTCGAGGGCGATCGTGCGCTCGGGACGCCCGATCGACTTCGAGAACTCGGTGTGGGCCACGCCGACGATCGCCGCGCGGTCTCGGATCCCGGTCACGCCCGCATCCTCCCTGACGCGTGCGTCACCTGTCACGCGTCCGAGGTCGGGGCGGCACGCGCTCCTCCCAGCGGAGCTCCTCCTCGAGCGCGGCCGCCACGCGGATCAGGACGTCCTCCCGGCCCGGGGCGGCCACGAGCTGGACGCCGATCGGCAGGCCGTCGTCGGTCCACGCCGCCGGCAGGGAGATCGCGGGCTGGCCGGTGACGTTGAACGGGGTCGTGAACGGCGTCAGCCGGCCCGCGCGGAGCCCGGCGGCGAGGGGATCCTCGGGCGTCGAGACGAACTCACCCAGCGGCGGCGGCGGCTCGGCGATGGTCGGCGTCACCAGCAGGTCGTGCTCGTCCCACCAGCCGATGACGGCGGCGGAGAAGGACTCCAGGTCGGCCAGGGCCCGGCCGATCGTCTCGTCCGACAGCGACCGTCCCATCTCGGCGAGCGCCCACGTGTGGACCTCGACGTCCGCGGGTCCGATCCGCCGTCCGGTGGCCACGCTCCACCGGGCGAGCCGGTCGGCCGCCTCCGTCCCGAACGCGACCCCCAGGCCGAATAGGAACGCCGAGGCGGCATCCAGGTCGTTGAGCGCCGGGGGGCCGCCGCCGGTCACGTGGTGACCCATCGTCCCCAGCCGGGAGGCCAGCGCCTCGGCCGCCGCCGCGCATGCCGGATGGGTGGGCACCATCGCGCCGGACGCCGCCGTGGCGAACCCGACCCGCAGCCCCTCGAGGGGCACCGTGGACGCCGACGCGAACGTGCCTCCGGACAACACGTCGAGGACGGCCACCGCGTCCCGGACCGATCGGGTCAGCACGTGATGGCCTCCCAGCGGCGAGTCGGCCGGATCGCCGGGAGGCGTGCGCCCACGGGAGGGCTTGAGGCCGACCAGCCCGCACGCGCTGGCCGGGATGCGGATCGACCCGCCGCTGTCGCTCGCGTGGGCGACCGGCACCATCCGCACCGCCACCGCGGCGCCGGAGCCGCCGCTCGATCCTCCCGCCGATCGTTCGAGGTTCCACGGGTTCCGGGTCGGCCCGTGCGCCTCCGGCTCGGTCGTGGGAAGCAGCCCCAGCTCCGGGGTGTTGGTCCGGCCGATGATCGCGAACCCGGCCGCGCGGAATGCCGCCGTGAGCTCCGAGTCGGCGGCCTCCACCCACTCGAGGTCTCGCAGGAAGCGCATCCCGTCGTGGCGGGGGTCCCCCGCCGAGGCGCAGCCGAGGTCCTTCAGCAGCAGCGGGACCCCCCGGAACGGGCCCTGGGGCAGTCCGTCCTCCGCCTCGTCCAGCGCCCGCTCGAAGCGCTCGTGGATCACGGCGTTCACCACGGGGTCGACCGCCTCGATCCGGCGCGCCGCGGCCTCCACCGCCTCGACGGGTGACAGCTCCCCACGACGGATCGCCTCGGCCAGCCCGACGGCGTCCAGATCGAGTGGGTCGGAGGTCATGGCCCGGATACGATGCCGCACCCGAGCACCCGAGGAGGAATCGCGTGGCCGACGAGCCGATCAACAGCCTCCCGCCCCAGGACGACGCCGGCTTCCCCTACGACACGACCTGGCTGTCGGTCCTCCAGTTCTTCGTGAAGGACTACAAGGAGGACGAGTTCGCGAAATACATGGAGGAGATGTTCGAGCTCGCCCAGAAGCAGCCCGGCTACCGGTGGGCGCACTTCGGCCGCTCGATGATCGACGGCCGGTGGTTCGTGATCAGCGAGTGGGACAGCTACCAGACCATGAAGGACTGGGAGCACGAGGAGCGCCACGAGGCCGTCGGCGAGGAAGTGAAGCCGCTCTACGACCCCGGCCGGGACATGGAGAACCGCAAGTTCATCCCCTGGTACAAGCCGGGAGCCGAACGGAAGACCTGGACGCCCTAGGGAAGCGCGGGCAGCCGGTACGCGTGGAGGCCGCCCTGCTGCGACAGCGCGGCGTCGAAGAAGGCGACGCACACGTCCGAGGCCGGAAGGTCCTTCGCGCACGCGTCGGACGTCGAGGTCCCGGAGCCGATCAGGACCCAGTCCCCCACGATCGCCGGGCCCGAGGACACCGCCCCCAGGGCCGGTGAGACCCACAGCACGTTGCCGGTCGCCGCGTCGAACGCCTTCACAGTGAAGTCGAGAGCGCCGGAGAACACCACTCCGTTGACGCCCGCCGACGCGGCGTAGCTCGGCCCCGCGGCGCCCCTCCATCGCAGCTCGCCGGTGGCGCCGTCGAGCGAGTGGTACCAGGTGGGTGAGCCGATCGCGACGCCGCCGAACACGTTCCCGTCCAGCACCGCGGGCGAGCCGATGAACCCGCCGACCCCCGGAGCTGGGGAGGTGACCGAGGTGTTCCACAGGACCTTGCCGTTCCGCGGGTCGAGCGCGTAGTAGCTCCCGTCCTTGCTTCCGGCGCCCAGGACCTTCCGCCCGGTCGTGTCGCGGAACAGGTTCGGCGTGGCCCCGAAGTCCTCGTCCTGGTCGTCGTAGGCCTCCTCCCCGGCGGGCTGGTGGGGGCGGAACGTCCATACCCGCGTGCCGGTCGCCGCCCGCAGCGCGGTGATCTCCTCCATCGGGAGCTTCGGGTTGTCGTTCACGGCCGGACAGTTGGCGGTGCCGAAGTACAGCAGGCCCGTGCCGGCGTCGATGGTCGGCGAGCCCCACACGCCGCCGCATCCCGACGCGGACTGCCGCGCCGTGCGCTCCGGGTGGTACTCCCACTTGATCGCGCCGCTCGCGGCGTTCAGCGCGAAGACGCCGCCCCGGTTGTTCCCCGTCTCGTCGCCGCGCTGGTTGTGGACGTCCATCCCCACGTAGACGGTGTCCTTCCACACCACCGGCGAGGACTCGACCTCCGCCGGGTCGGCCTCGCCGCGGGGGAGCTTGCCGAAGTGCCGGGTCCACACCTCGCGTCCGTCGGCGGCGTCGAGCGCGTACAGCCGCGGCCCCGCGCCGAAGAACACCGTCCTGCGGCCGCGCACGTCGGCCACCGCCGCCGAGGACACGATCGGTCCGAACGTGGCGCCCACGGCCGGGATCGTCTCGTGCTCCCAGATCACCGAGCCGTCCTCGAGGTTCAGCGCGTAGAACTTCCCGTTCCAGCTCCCCACGTACACGACACCCTCGACGACGGCGGGCGTCGCCGTGAACGTGGTCTGGTCTCCCGGCGCCGGCGGGACCCGGAACGTCCAGGCCGGCTGCAGCGCGGAGACCGTCTCCGGCGAGATCCCGCTGGGACAGTCGGTCGAGAACTCCCGGGAGAGCGTCCGGCCGTACATGCCCCAGTTGCCGCACGGCCACTGCGACGTCGCGGCGCCCCGCCTCGACGCGCCCGCCCGCGGCGAGTACACGCCCAGCCCGTCCGGGAACGTCAGCCCGTCCTTGACCGTCTCCGGCACGGCGACGGCGTCGCCGAGGGGCACCCGGATGACGGAGCCTTGTCCCGGCGCGGGCGCGGCCAGGGCGATGCCGAGGTCGGCGATCCACAGGGCGCCGTCGCGGGTGATGGCGAGCCCGAACGGCGTCTGCGTCGTCGGGCCGGTCCGCGGCGCCACCGGCGAGAGCGGGTACAGGTCGCGCCTCCACACCCCGTCCCTGCTGAACTCCGACACGGTCCCCGAGAACACGCTCGAGACGTACAGGGTGTCGTCCGGGCTGACCACGACCGCGCTCGGCGTCGGCGCCGTCGGGTCGGCGGGCAGCTGTGGCTCGATGGGGATCACCAGCTCCTTCCTCACGTGCCTGTCGAGGTAGGCCCTGGTGCACTCCTTCGGGGTCTTCGGGAACCGGCCGCTGAACCGCCAGATGCCGCCGGGGTCGCCCCCGGGAATCTCGGTCGGACGGTTCGCGGCCACATAGACGTCGCCGTTCTTCGGGTCGACGGCGATCCCGCCCGCGGTCGCGAGCGTGTGGTCGAGCTCGCAGTGCGGCACCTCGCCGACGAAGAACGTCGTCGTCTTGTCCTCGGTCTTCTCCGAGCGGAACCGGCGATCGAACGGGCCGAACCACAGGAACAGCTGGCCGTTCGCGGGCTCGCCCGGGAGCGTATTGCCGATGGCCGTCGTCACGAGCCGCCTGGCATCGAGGAAGCCGCACCCGAAGTTGTCGGGGTCGCCGGTGTACCCGGGGCCGGTCCCGGCCTCCGGGGCGAGCTTGCCGACCTGCCGGATGCGGATCTCGCCGAGACGCGAGCCCGAGATCGCGAAGTAGCCCCATCCCGCGATGCGCGGGTCGTGGCTCCCGCCGGAGCCGATCACGGTGTCCTCGCCGGTGATGACGTGGCGCTGGTCGGGGGTCACGCAGACCTGGCCGTTGATGTCTCGCTTCGACGAGCCCTTCGGCGGCGCCACGCCGGGGTCGCCGCTTCCGTTCTGCGCCAGGTTGACGAGCTGCGCGGCGCCGGTCGCGGCGTCGTACGCCCACAGGTGGTTGCCCTCGGGGCTCAGCACGAACTGCCCGGCGCCGGCGGGGGCGGCGACGGCCGGCGAGCCGGCCGGCAGGCCCACCGCGGCCAGAACGAAGGACAGCGGGACCGCGAGACGAGAGAGGCGCACCTGAACTGGTTCAACGCGCCCCCGGCCCCCTCCTGCCGGTGGCGCTGACGCTCGCGTCAGGTGTACGCTGGCCCGCACACCTGGACCCGGGAGGAATACCGAATGCGCTACGAGATCATCTCGGCCGACACCCACATCCTCGAGCCCCCCGACATCTGGAAGAACCACCTCCCGAAGAAGTTCCAGGAGAACGCCCCGACGCTCGTGAAAGACCACGAGGGCGGCGACGCGTGGCAGTTCGTGGGCGGCGACCCCGACCCGATCGGCCTGGTCTCGACCCCGGGCAAGCGGTTCGAGGAGTTCCGCTGGCATGGCGTCTCCTACGACGACATCCGCCCGGCCTGCTACATCGGCAAGGAGCGGCTGGGCGACATGGACATCGACGGGATCGACGCGGAGATCCACTTCCCGCCCCAGCGCACGATCGGCCACTGGCTCGGGTACCCGGACCCCGAGGTCTCCCTGGCCGGCATCGACGCCTACAACGACTTCCTGTGGAACGAGTGGATGGAGCCCGACCGCGAGCGGCTCGTCGGGCTGCAGCAGATCCCCAACCTCGACGTGGACACGGGCGTGAAGTACCTCCGCAAGTCGAAGGACGTCGGGTTCAAGGGCGTGGTGATCTCCTCCTGGCCCACCGGCGGCGAGGACCTCTCGGAGGAGGACGACGCGTTCTGGGCGGCCGCCCAGGAGCTCGACATCCCGGTCAGCATCCACATCCGCCTGATGTCCCGCGGCGCCGGCGTGAAGGCGTTCGAGCGAGGCAAGGCCACCAGTCCGGGCGTGTCGGACCGCACCGCGAAGCAGAAGCAGAAGGCGGTCGGGGGGCTGGCGTCGGTGTTCAAGGACACCCCGCCGATCATCGGCCAGCTCATCTTCTCCGGCGTGTTCGACCGCTTCCCCGACCTGCGGATCATCTTCATCGAGACCGGGGTCGGCTGGATCCCCCACTTCTTGGAGCAGATGGACGACCGCTACTGGCGCAATCGCGGTTGGGGCGGCGTCGAGCTGAAGCGCGAGCCGAGCTACTACTGGTACAGGAACTTCGCCGCGACGTTCATGGTCGACTTCAACGGCGTCCAGAACCGCCACGCCGCGGGCGTCGACAACATCATGTGGTCGACCGACTACCCGCACCACGGCAACGACTTTCCGTACTCGCGGAAGCTGATCAACGAGATGATGGCCGGCGTCGACCAGGGCGAGCGCTACAAGATGCTGGCCGGCAACGCCGTCCGCCTCTGGAAGCTCGACGAGAGCTAGTCGCGAACATCTGAAGCGCGCTCTGATTCCTGAGTGGCCGGCCGACAACGCGACTCGGCTTCAGCGATGGTCGTCGGCTCTTGATCCCGTTCGCCTACGCCGAGGCCGGTCACCTCACCCACGGCTACGCCACCACGATCCACAAGGCTCAGGGCGCAACCGTCGACCGCTCCCTCGTCCTCCTCGACGACACGACCTCCCGAGAACACGCCTACACGGCGCTCTCTCGAGGCCCGCACGGCAACGACGTGTTTGTCGTCGCCGAGGACCGCCGTGCGGACGAGCGCCACGCAGCCGAGATCGAGCCAGACCCGCTCGATGACCTCCGCCAAGCGATCCGGCGCAGCGCCGGCAAGCGCATGGCCCTCGACGACGTTGAGCCGCCGGTATCGACGCTCGACCAACTCCGGCGCGATCGTGCTGCACTCCAGCGCGAGCTCGGTGACGGACCGCCTGACCCGTCGTGGGAGCACCGCCGGCTCTCCGAGTAGCACGCTCGGGGGCGGAGCGGGGCTTCGGCATCGAGCTGTAGACCCCCAGCAAGTTGACGATCCACTCGTTGAAGGGTGGACTGCATCAATCGAACAAGACTTCGGTCGGCAACTTGATCCTGCGGTTCGTTGGGTTCGAGCCAAGTGGGACGAGGCAGATCTCATCGGCGTTCCGGTCGACGGCCTAGATGGCAGCCGAATGACGTTCCTGTACGAGTTGACCGACGCCGGCGAGGTGCTCAGGGCAGTCGAACTCATGGGCGAGCTGGAGGTTCCTGTCGGTGCGGCCAGTCTCGCCGAGTTCTGGAAGCTTCAGGGCTACCGGCGCCAGGCGGCGACGCCCGAGCTCGAGGAGTACCAGCAACGCTACGGAGGGGTTCCGGAGGGGTCCGAGCACGACTGGGGCGACTACCCGCACGTCGAGATCACTCGCGAGGAGTTCGAGCGGGTCTGGAAGGACAGTCGGGCCTACCTGGTTAAGCGTCCACGCGGAAGCCACTTCCGCGATCCGGGCGCCGTTCCGTAGTCGGGCGTCGGCGAGCGGATCCACGAAGCGGGCACTGGTGCGTTCAGTCCTCGATCGTGTCGCGGCCTCGCAGAACCTCGCGGATGAAGTCGCATCGCTCGCGCACTTCGGGGTTTGCGTGCGTCGCCGCCAAGTCGAGGAACGGCGCAGCCTCCTCCGCCTCGAGCTGGTTGGACCACACCAGCTGATCGAGGACGCCGATGCCCCACAACTGCACGCCGGCATCGGGATCGGCCAGGAACTCACCGACGAGGTGGAGGTCCTCGGCCGTTGCGACAACACGAAGCAGCTCGACCGCGAGCTGACGCCGGAGTGGTTCAGCATCGGACCGCCAGATCTCGATGCATCGATCGCGCGCCGCAAGCGGCTGCAGCCTCCAAAGCGCGAAGCGTGCGAGCTCGAAGCCCGGCAGGCCGGCGACGTACCAGTCGACAGACGCGCGCAGCCGGTCGGCGCCGATGATCTCGGCCAGCGCGAGCTGCCCCTTCCGCGTGCTCGCATGTTCGAGAGCATCAAGACTCGTGGCCAGTCGCTCCCAGTCGATCGGGGCGTCGGCGGGGACCTCCTCGCTCACCATCCCTCCAGACTGTCGCGTTCGGCGCGTCGAACCGCAACCCCCGTAGCCGCAGGTGAGCGGTTTGAGCGGCACCCGTCGACATCAGGCGTCATCGGTCCGAGGACAGTTCTCGCTCCCACCTCCCAAACGCCTCCGATAGGACGATCGGGCGCGGTCCCGTGCTCCATCTCTTCCGGGAAACGCTCTGGTACCAGATCGCGCAGTGAGTCAGTCGCGGTACTTCGTCGGGTCGGGGACGCGCTTGCGGTCGTACTTCGCGGTGCCCTTGGCGAACTGCTTGGGCGCGAACGTCTTGAAGTAGCTGGCGAAGCGCATGCGCCTCGGCGCCCACCGCTCGAACGAGCCGGTCTCCAGAGACCTGCGGACCGCCTTGGCGATCACCGACGGCGGGAAGAACTTGCCCTGATAGGCGGGGGGCTCCTGGACGTGGCCCCAGATCTCGGTGTCGATCGGGCCCGGGTTCACCAGGTGGACCTGAACGCCCGAGCCGAGCAGGTCCGAGGCCAGCACGTCGCTCCATCCGGCCATCGCGTACTTCGACGCGCTGTAGGCCGCCTCGCGCGGGCTTCCCAGCCGCCCCGCCACGGACGCGATGTTCACCAGGTGGCCCGAGCCTCGCTCGAGCATGGACGGCAGCAGCGCCATCGTCGCGTACACGCTGCCGAAGAAGTTGATGCGCATCACGTTCTCGACGTCCTCGACGGTCAGGCGCGAGACGTGCTTTCGCATGGGGATCCCGGCGTTGTTCACCAGGACGTCGACGGCGCCGTGGCGCTTCAGCACCGCCCGCATGGCCTTCTCGACCGCCGCCCGGTCCGAGATATCGGCGACGACCGCGCGGCTCTCCGGTGCCGTCGTCTTCGCCTCGGCGATCACCTCGTCCAGGAGCTCCTTGCGCCGCGCCAGGGCCACGACCGTCGTCCCCCGCGACGCGAGGTCCAGCGCGATCGCCTTGCCGATCCCGCTCGAGGCGCCGGTGACGACCGCGACCTTGCCCGCGTAGTCGAAGCCCATCAGCGCGCGCCCTCCGGGATGGCGTAGCGGCCCCGGAGCAGGCCGGCCATCCGCTCGCGGTGCCACGTCGCGTCGCCGAACGCGACCTCGGAGCCCTTGGCCCGCTTGAAGTACAGGTGCATGTCG
Organism: uncultured Actinomycetes bacterium; assembly: GCA_963742735.1. Lineage (GTDB taxonomy): Bacteria > Actinomycetota > UBA4738 > UBA4738 > JBBDTT01 > JBBDTT01. The sequence goes on along the minus strand of CAVUMN010000004.1, from coordinate 816,976 downwards.
TGCTCCCAGGTGAACCCGATCCCGCCGTGGATCTGGATCCCGCTCGCGGCCACGCGGCGGAAGGCGTCGGACGCATACGCCTTGGCCATCGACGCGGCCAGGGACGCGTCGGCGTGATCCCGCTCCAGCGCCCAGGCCGCGTAGTAGACCGCGCTGCGGATCGACTCGACGTCCAGGAGCATCTCCGCGGCGCGGTGCTTCACCGCCTGGAAGCTCCCGATCGGCCGGTCGAACTGGACCCGCTCCTTCGCGTACTCCACCGAGAGCTCCAGGACGCGCTCGGCGCCGCCGAGCATCTCCGCGGCCAGCGCCACCGCCGCCCGGTCAAGGACGTGCTGCACACGGTCCCACCCCGGCTCGCCGAGCAGCTCCGCCGGGGCATCGGCGAACGTGAGGTCGGCGGCCTTGCGCGTCTGGTCCATCGCCGTGACGGCCGTCGCGGTCACGCCCTCGCGGCCCTCGGTCAGGAACAGCCCCACGCCGTCGGGCCCGCAGGCGGCAACCACTAGCCGCTGCGCCTCGGCGCCGTCGGTCACGAACCGCTTCTCCCCGGTCAGGCGGTACCGGCCACCGTCCGCGCGCGCCTCCAGCGACACCCCCGCCTCGTCCCACCGGGCCGGCGATTCGTCGAACGCCAGGGTCGCGATCAGGTCGCCCGCCGCGATCGCCGGAAGGATCTCCTTGCGCTGGGCCTCGGTCCCCGCGTCGAGGACGGCGTGCCCGGCCAGCACCACGGTCGAGAGGAACGGCCCGGGGTGGACGACGCGGCCCATTTCCGCGAGCAGGATCGCGAGGGCCACGAACCCCTGGCCCAGGCCCCCGGCGTCCTCGGGGAACGGCAGCGCCGTCCACCCCAGGTCGGCGGCCTTGCGCCACAGGTCGTCGCGCCAGCCACGCGGGTCCTCGAGCATCTCCCGCGCGTAGCCGACCGGGGCCTCGCGCTCCAGGAACCGGCGGGCCTCGTCGCGCAGCGCCCGCTGATCGTCGTCGAGGTCGAACTCCATCGCCCGCGCAGCCTATCGCGGGCTTCGGGCGTCAGAAGAAGGCCGTACGACGACGCGCGAGCCCGTCGAGCAGCATCGCCTGCACCGTCTGGCGGGTGAGCTCGGAGAGCTCCAGGACCAGTTGGCGGTCCTCCACCCCCTCCGGCCCGTACTGCGCGGTGGGGATCGGCTCACCGAACAGGATGATCCACTTCGACGGGAACGGGATCGGGTTCAGGACCACCGGCAGGTACGGAAGGCCGAATCGCCGCGCCAGGAACCGGAAGTCGCCCACCATCGGGAACGTCTCCTCGGCGCCCACCACGGCGGTGGGGATGATCGGCGCGCCGGAGAGCATCGCCAGCTCCACGAAGCCGCCGCGACCGAACCGCACCGGCTTGTACCGCTGCCGCCAGCCCTTCCCGAGGCCCTTCTCCCCCTCCGGGAACACCCCGACGAGCTCGCCGCGCTCCAGGAGCTCGAGGGTCGAGTCGCGGTCGGCGCGGGCGTTGCCCGCGGCGGTGGTCAGCTCGCGGAGCCCCGGGAACTTGAACACGGTGTCGCCGGCCAGGAACCACGGGTTGCGCCCGTGCTCCACCAGGATCGCCACCTTCAGCATGGCGCCGTCCACGGGCAGCGTCCCGGAGTGATTGGAGGCAAGCAGGGCGGCCCCCTCGGTCGGGATGTTCTCGATCCCGTCGGTCTCGACGCGCCAGTACCAGCGGTAGATCGGCAGGGCGATCGGCAGCAGGGCGTCGACCAGGTCGTGGTCGAACCCCTCCGGCGGCGGATCGCCCCGGCCCGTTCGCGATCGAACCGTGCGGCTCGCCGCGCCGCCCCACTCGCTCAGAACGTCCGACCACGACCTGGCGTGCAGCGGCCCCAGGTGTCCCGCGCAGTACGGCTTGCCGGGCGCGGGCCGGCGGGTGCACGCCCCGCCCCCCGGGCGCGCCATGCAGCGCGGCTCGGCGCCGGTCACGCCGTACCTCCGAGCCGGCGGAGCGCCGCGTCGATGCGCTCCGCGAAGAAGGCCGGCGCGCGCATCGGCCAGTCGTGGTCGGGCGCCCGCGCCAGGGGCCATCCGTCCGGCCGCGGCGGGATCACCTCGAGGGGCGCGCCCAGAGCGGCTGCGGTGCGCTGCCCGAGCCACAGCGGAAGCAGGGTGTCCCGTTCCGCCCACAGCACCTCGGAGGGCATACCGCGGTCGCGGAGCGAGGACGCCTCGTCCTCCAGCGACCGGCGCAGCACCCACCGGGCCGAGCGGGCCAGGCTCCGTAGCCCGCCGTCGCTGACCGCCGATCGCCCCAGGGCCATCGCCGTCGCGCCGAGGGTTCCGATCCGCCAGTGCGGTCCGGGGAGGGCGATACGCGCCAGGTTCCGCGCCCCGGGCGAGACGACGAACGCGTCGACCAGCACCAGCGAGGACACCAGCTCGGGCTCCCGCACCGCGAGGGCCACGCCCAGGGCGCCCCCGAAGGAGTGCCCGACCACCGTGGCCTGGGCGACGCCACAGGCGTAGAGCGCGTCGGCGGTGCGATCCACCAACCGGGCCATGGTCCAGCCGTCGTTCAGGACGGCGACCGACGGCGCGACCACCCGGTAGCCCCTGGCCCCGAGCGCGGAGAGCGACGGGCGGTACGCGCGCCCGGAGAGCCCCCAGCCGTGGAGCATGACCACCGGCGGGCCGTCGCCCGCGCTCCAGACGTCGAGCTCGGGATACCGCAGGCGCTCGCGTCTGGGCTCGATCACCCGACCGATGCTAGCCGGTGGGGATCGTGATCAGGCGCGACCGCAGGCGATCTCGGAGACCAGCCCGTAGTGATCCGACGGCCACAGCGGCTTGCCGGCAACCCGGTAGACCTTGTTGGCGATCACCGCGCTCGACCGGACCTTCAACCCGCACGTGCCCGGACGGGCGAACACGTAGTCGATGCGCGAGCTCACCGTGGCTCTCGGAGCCAGCGGGTCCTGGTCGGACGTGAAGCCCTTCGCCGTCCGGTTGGCCGCACGGTAGGTGTCGGTCCAGCCGGCGCCGGTCACCTCGTCGTGGACGGCCGAACCCTCCTCGGAGTTGAAGTCGCCGACGAAGACGTCGGGCGTCGCCTCGTCCTGCCCGTTGCCGTCGATCCAGTCCAGCGCCTCCTGCGTCTGCAGGAGCTTGGTCGTGTCGGACAGCGGCGTGAGGCCGTGGGCGATGTGGGTCGTGTAGACGTCGTAGCCGTCGTGGCCCGAGGGCGCGTCGATGCGCACCCACATCACCGAGCGCGAGTCGAAGAAGCCCGCCGCGTTGCAGTCGATCGGGTCCGGAGGCACGCACACGACGGCCTCGTAGCTCCGGGGACGGACGCGCAGCACCTGGGCGTGGGTGATCTCGTGGCGGCTGAGGATCGCGATGCCCTCCCGGAACTCGGCCTCACCGCTGCGAGCCTGCGTCGCCATGACCTCGGAGAACGGACCGCCGCCCCCGCCGGGCTGCACGTCTGGCTCCAGCGGGAAGTGCGGGTTCGACGCGAACCAGCACCAGTACCAGTGACCCCCCACCCGCTTGGCCAGGCCGTCGGCCAGCCGCTCCACCACGAGCCCGTGCGACGTGGTCTTCGAGACCTCCTGCATCCCGACGACGTCGACCCGCGCTTTCGCCAGCACGTCGATCTGCAGCTTGAGCCGCGCCGCGAGGGTCTCGGCGCCGGTGTCGGACTGCCCGTGCAGGACGTTGAACTGCGCCACCCGGAGCGTCCTGGCCGTGGCTTTCCTGACGTTTCGCCCCATCGCGTGCCCGCACAGCGGCTCCTCCCCAAGCGCGTACGCCGGTCCGGCCGGCACCACTCCGGCGAGGAGCCCGAGGATGAGCCCGAGGGCGAGCCGGCGCTTCACGGGTAGACCTGCCTCGAGCCCACCAGCTCGAGGATCCCGATGCCGTCGGGGAAGTCCAGGCCGTCGTCGAACATGATCGGCTCCGACGGGTTGCCGTCCGCGTCGAACCGGATCGCGAACTCCGAGCCGGCGTCGTCCTCCGGCCCCGGGGGTGGGCCGATCCCGATGCCGAGGTCCGCGAAGTACAGGTTCCCGCGGGAGTCGACACCGATCCCGTAGGGCGTTCCGGTGGAGTACGGCGGCAACTCACCCAGTGGCGGCTCCAGGATCGACCGAAGGTGGCCGCCCTCCGCGTCGTACTCGTCGATCCGGCCGGTGAACACGCTGCTCACGTAGAACGTCCCCGTCTTCGAGCGGGCGACGCCGCTCGCGTTCAGCGAGTACGGCGCCGGCGCGATGAACAGCTCCTTGTTCACCTCGTCGGCCATCGGGCCGCCGGTGGCGTCCTGTGCGCCGCAGCCCGCCGCGGCCGTCGGCTTCTTCGGGTACGGCCCGGAGTATCGGTACACCCCGCCCGTGGACACCGCTGGCGGGAAGGCGTCCGGGCGCGCGCTGGCCACGTAGATGTCGTCGGTCTTCGGGTCGACGTACATCCCGCTGGCCGTGGCGATCTCGACGTCGAGCTTGCAGTAGTCCACGTCGAAGTCGTTGTAGGGCGGGTAGTACATCGTCAGCTGGCCGTTGCCGTCGAAGCCCGGGTACTGGTCGCCGACGTCGGTGGTGAGGACCCGCCCGTCCTTCGTGAAGCCGCAGCCGTAGTTCTCGACGTTGCTGACCGCGTGCTCCTGGAAGGTCGGACTGAGGCGGCCGATCATCTTCGCCCTGAAGTTGCCGATCCGGCTGCCGGTCAGGCGGAAGATCCCCCACCCCTGGCGCCGGCCGCCGCCCTGCTCCGTGTCCTCGCCCGCGATGAACCAGATCTGGTTGCCCGGGGTGAACCTCTGCGGGAAGAAGCAGATCTGGGCGTTGATGTTCAGGCCCTTTGGGTCCACCTCGTGGTTGCGGATGACCGTCTGCTTCTTGAAGCCCATGGTCGCGTCGTAGACGTTGAGGTTGTCGCCCTCCGCCCCGACCACGAACACGTGCCGCATGGGCCTGGCCTTCGGCTTGGCCGCTGCCGCCGTGGGCGCTGCGGTCAGGGCGAGCATCAGCAGGACGAGGGCCAGGCGGGCGGAGCGGGGGGCGTTCAGGGGAATGTTCATCGTCGGAGATATTCGCCGTCCCCCGCGAGATCTCCGCCCACGGCCGTGCAAATCGCGGACCCCGCGGTGACCCTCAAGCGGAGACGGCGACCCGCGGCCGGAGCAGCCAGCGGATCAGCAGGAGCACGCCCGCCGCGGCGGCCACCGAGGCGAGCACCGCGAGGGTCGCCCCGATCCACAGCCCGATCGCGACGTTGAACGCCAGGACGATCACGGCGAGTCGGACACCCCGGCGGGGGAGCTGAGTTTCGGAGCGGCCCCCCAGCAGCAGGTCCAGGGCGATGACGACCGCCGCAACCAGGACCCATCCGGCGAAGTTCCCGAAGGACACGCCGAACCAGTCGCCGTTGGCGTAGCCGAACAGATCCCCCAGGAACCACTGCTCGCCGCGCACCGCGATCGGGTCCACGACGACGTCGATGGCCATCGTGGCCAGCGCGCCGGCGATCACCAGCCGCAGCCCGCCGACCGCGCGCGCCAGCCGCGCCCCGAGCGAGCGGCCCGCGTAGATCATGACGGCGTAGGAGAACGGGACGAACGCGGGGATGTTCGACAGGTAGAGCTCCTCGCCGCGCGTCGCCTCGGTGTAGGCGTAGTCGCTGAACGGGAAGCCGTTGCGGGTGCTCGAGAACTCGGCCGCGAAGGCGACGAGCGTGGCGATGACGTAGAAGCGGATCGTCGCCCGCCAGCCCCGGTCGGGCACGCTGGTCGCGACGTACAGCAGGACGAAGGCGACGACATACCAGCGGCGGGCCAGGGTCTCCAGCAGGATCACGGCACGGGCGACTGGGCGAGCGCGGCCCACACGCTGCCCGGCTGCTCGGTGGGGAGCTTCCACCACCGCTCCACGCCGAGGTCGTCGGCCAGGACCGTCGCCGCGTTCCGCCCGCAGGCGCCGATCACGCCGCCCATCGGATGGGTCGAGCCGCCGCACAGGTACAGGCCCTCCACCGGCATCCGGTAGTTCCATCCGGGGATCGGACGGAACGGGCCCATCTGGTCCGGAGAGATGTCGCCGTGAACCGCGCCGCCCTCGACCATCGACGGGTTGGAGCGCTCGATGTCGAGCGGCGAGTAGTCGAAGCGCGCCAGCACGTTCTCCGGCGTGAGGTTCGGGGCGTACCGCGCGCCACTCCTCGATCAGGGCGCTCTCCGAGCGCGGCTTTTGCGTCGTCCCATCCGGTCTCGCGCAGGTGATACGTCGTGAGCTGCCACACGAACGCGGTGTGCTTGCCCGGGCGGAGCCTGCGATGGGATCCAGCACCGTCGGCGCGAAGCTCATGCCCGCCCGGCCGGGACGGCAGCCGCCCAGCGCGGGCGTCGGCGAACTGCGACTCCATCTCCTCGGTCGGACTCCACGCCCCACCCGACGGCGAACGCGTTCGCGACGTCCGGGTTCGTCTCCGCGGCCGTGTACGCGGGGGCCTCGTTCAGCGCGAGGTGCGGGGTGAACAGCACGATCGCGTCCGACTTGTACCGGCGGACCTTGCGCGACGAACTCCGGATCCAGGTTCTGCTCGCCGACCAGCTCGAGCATCGTGGGGCGGACCTCGACGCTCGACGCCACCGCGCGACGGGCCTCGACGGTCCGGCCGTCGCGCAGCACCAGGCCCGTGGCCCGGCCGCCCTCCAGGACGATCCGGTCGACCGCGGACTCGGTGTGGATCTCCCCGCCCGCCTCGCGGAACCCGCGGCCCATGGCCTCCGCCAGCTCGCGCGATCCGCCCACCGACAGCCCGAACGGCCACAGCGTGCACGCCGGCGAACGAGCCGATGACCATGAACGAGGCGCCCTCGACGTCCCACGGGTGGCCCGCCTGGGCCACCATCAGCGCGATCCACGCCTTGACCTCGTCGGACTCGAACGTCTCGTTGCACAAGGTCCGCGGAGACGACGCCTGCATCCGCAACAGCTCCAGGCCGTCCGGCGTCCCCTCCAGGAACCGGCCCGCGGTCGAGGGCGCCATCGGCGGCTGGAACGACGCCTCCATGAGCAGCGGGCAGCATCGCCTCGAAGCGCGTGTACAGGTCGCGGTACGCCTCCGCGTCGCGCCGAGAGAACCGCGCGATCTGCTCGCACGTGCGCTCGAGGTCCTTGTACAGGACGAGCGACCGGCCGTCCTTGAACACGATCGCGTACTGGGCGTCGGGATAGACGTAGCGATGGCCCTTCGCCGGCAGGTCCAGCTCCGAGTACACCGGGCCGTGCGAGATCCAGTAGTGCAGCATCGAGTGCAGGTTGTGGCGTGAACCCGGGGAGGGTGACCTCCTCGGTCGACGCGCCCTCCGCCGATGTTCTTCGCCAGATCGAAGATCCCCGACCGACAGGCCGGCCCGCTGCAGGTACGTCCCGAGGGTCAGCCCGTTGTGACCCGCGCCGATGACCGCGACGTCGTAGGAGAGGTCGGCCATCCGGCTACATGAGCCCCATCTCGGCGAGGCCCTTCAGCAGGTCGGACATGACCTCGGGGTCGGTCTCCACGTCCACCAGCGCGGGGCCGCCGGTCCGCAGGGCCCGCTCCACCGCCGGGCGGATCTCCTCCGGCGTCTCCGCGCGCTCGCCGTGCGCGCCCAGGGCGCGGGCCAGCGCCGCGTAGTCGGTCCCGGGGAGCTCGGCGGCGACGATCCGGCCCTTCCCGAACCAGTTCTGGGCCTCGTTGCGGACGTCGCCCCACACGTGGTTGTTCGAGACGCAGATCACGACCGGCAGGTCGTGCCGCACCGCCGTGTCGAGCTCCATCGCGGCCAGGCCGAAGGCGCCGTCGCCGATGATCGCGACCACCGGGTGGCCGTGGGCCAGGGCCGCCGCGTTGGCGAAGGGCACGCCGACGCCCAGCGTCCCGAGCGCGGTGCTGGTCTGCAGGCCGGAGCCGGGGTGCAGGGCCGGGAACTCCGAGAGCGCCCACACGAGGCAGTCCCCGCCGTCGGCCACGAACGTGATGTCGTCGCCGCACACCTCGCGTCCCGCCGCGACGGCCTCGGCGGCCAGGCGGCCGGGGTGGGCCGGGCCCGGCGGGTGGTGCTCCCAGTACCCGCGCCAGGTCTCCTTCGACATCTCCGCCGCGGCCATGACCTGGCCGCGCCACTCGTCGAACTTCGCCGGCGGCGCCGTCCAGGCCGCGGTCAGCGCCTCCAGGGCCAGCCGGACGTCGGCGACCATGCCGACCTCGACCGCCTTCCAGCCGCCGAGGCCCTCCGCGGTCACGTCGACCTGCACGACCCGGTGGGCCTCGTTGAACATCGGGGGGCCGCCGTAGACGAGGTTCGCGTTGAACCGCGAGCCGAGGATCAGGATCGCGTCGCCGCCCACCACGGCCATGCCGCCGTGCAGCAGATAGCCCAGGCAGTTCGGGTGGATGTCGGGCAGCAGCCCGCGCGCCGCGCTGGTCGTGGTGACCGGGATGCCGGTCCGCTCGGTGAACGCGCGCAGGGCGTCGCCGGCCCGCGACCAGTGCGCGCCGCCGCCTGCCAGGATCACCGGCCGCTCGGCGGACTCCAGGACCTTCACGGCGGCGTCGACCGCGGCCGGGTCGGGGGCGCCGCGGGCATCGGCCGGGGCCTCCCACGGCGCCTGCGGAACGGCGTCGGCCATCAGGACGTCCATCGGGACCTGGAGGATGGACACGCCCGGGCGGCCGCTCCGGGACTGGTGGAGGGCCTCGGCCAGGGACGACGCCAGGCGCGAGGGGTCGCGCTCGTACCGCGTCCACTTCGCGACGTGGGAGTACAGCGCGGTCGCGTCGAGCTGCTGCACCGCGCCCTTGTGGTCCAGGTGGGTGGCGGTCGAGCCGCAGAACACGACCACCGGCGCGCCGGCCTGCTGCGCGTTCACGATGCCCGTCGCGGCGTTCGTCGCGCCGGGGCCGGCGGTCACCGCGACGACCGCGGCCTCGCCGGTCGAGGTGGCCCACCCCTCGGCCATGTGCACGGCGGCCTGCTCGTGGCGGGTGTCGATCACCGGGATCCCCTCGGTCAGGCATCCGTCGAACACGGGCATCACGTGACCCCCCGGCCATGCCGAACAGCCGCTCCTGACCCAGCGCCTTCAGGGCCCGGGCGACCGCCCAGCCTCCGTGCTGCCGGCCTTCCTCCATGAGTCGAGCCTCCCTAGAGCGTCTTCGCGTAGATCCCGAACGTCCGGTGCCGCTCGCCGCCGAACCGCACGATCGTGGACTGCGAGGCGCGGTTGTCCTCGGCCACGAGCGCGTACTCCAGGCGACGGTATCCCAGGTCCGCCGCCGCCCGGCAAGCCCGGGCCACCAGCGCGGTGCCGATCCCCCGGCCGTGGAGCGCCGGATCGACCCCGACCGCGAACAGCCCGACGCTCTTCACGCGCCTGCGCCGCAGGGCGAGCTTCGCCACCCCGCTCGGCGACGTCACGAGCGTGCGGTGCGGCGCCAGGACTTCGTTGAAGTCGGGGAAGCACACGACGAAGCCGACGTCGCGCCCCTCGGCCACCGCGAACTGCCACAGCGACGGGATCACGGCCAGCCTGGAGGGTCCCATCAGCTCGACGCCCTCCTCCTCGCTGATCGGCGCCTCCCCCCACACCCCGGCGAACGCCGCGTTGTGCAGCCAGACGAACGTGCGGATCTCGTCCTTGAACCGTTTGCGGTTCACCACGCGGAACTCCACGCCCGCCGCGCCGGCCGAAGGCCCTCGCCACGCGTCGGCGGTGAGGTCCACCGAGAAGTCCAGGTAGCGGGTCAGCGGCTCGAAGCCCGCGCGCGTCAGGTCCTCCCCCGCGCCGGGCGGGTCGTGCGCGCAGCCCAGGAACGGCGGCTCGTCGAAGCGATCCTCGCGCAGCCCTGCCCCGAAGAAGCCGTTGGCGTTGAACGGCGCCCACGCCTCCGTCAGGCCCCGCTCGCGAAGCCAGCCGCCCGCCGCGCCGGTCACCGCTCCCAGCGCCTCGGGATCCAGCCACTCGAGGAAGCCCACCGCGCCCACGGGCCTGCCCGCCCTCTCCCGCAGCCGGGGGTCGGCGAAGGCGACCGCGAACCCCACCGTGTCGCCGTCGCGACGCGCCGCGAACCCGCGGGCCTCGGCGTGCCGCAGGAACGCCGACCGTCCCGACAGGAGCCCCTTGAGGAACCCGACGTCGGGGAACACCCACGACGGATCGTCGCGGTACCGAGCCTTGATGAGATCCACGTACGAGCCGAGGCCGGGCGCCTCGACGACGTTCATGTCCGCGACCGCATCCACTCGACGGTCCTGGCGATCCCCTCCGGATAGGAGTCGCGAGGCCGCCAGCCGAGGACCTCGTAGGCGCGGGTGCCGTCGAGCAGGATGTCGTGGGAGAAGAAGTAGAGGTGCTCCTTGACCTCCGGGATGAACAGCGCGGCGATGCTCATCGTGGATTTGGGGAGGTCCATGACGCGAGCGCCGGAGCCGGAGACGTCGGCCCAGACGCGGAAGTACTCGACCGGCTTGATGGGTCCGGAGCCGGGGAGGTTGAACGCCAGCCCGTGCGAGGCCGGGTTCCCGATCGCCGCGAGCATCCCCGTGACCATGTCGTCGGCGGAGCCGAAGTCCCAGAGGCCCTTCGACCTCGGGATGGCCAGAGTCTTGCCGGACACGACCCGCTCGAGCTGCTTCAGCATGCTCGGCTGCGTCAGGTGACGGCCGTGGAACCCCGGCAGCCGGAAGACCGACACCGGCACGCCGCGGTCCCGCCACGCCGTCATGGCCAGGCCCTCGCACTCGACCTTGCTGGCGGAGTAGGGGCCCGTGCCGCGCAGCGGGTCGTCCTCGTGCATCGGCGAGCGGACCGGCACCCCGTACGCGCTCTGCGAGCTCGAGAAGATCACGTGCGCGCCGCCGGCCTCCGCCGCGTCCAGCACGTTGGCCATCGCCGTCCGGTTGACCTCGGCCGAGCGCTTCGCCGAGAACCCGGGCGCGCCGTAGTTCATCACCGCCGTGTGCAGGATGGTGTCCGCGCCCTTCGCCGAGTCGGCCACGATCTGACGGTCCGTCAGATCCCCGAGGACGACCTCCACCGGGACATCGCCGAGCATCGCCCGGAGCTTCGACTCGTCGCGCACCAGGACCCGCACCGGCACCTCCGGGGCGAGTCGCTCGACCAGGTTCGCCCCCAGGCACCCGGTGGCGCCGGTGACCAGGATCATTCGGGAGGTGGTTCGAACATGGCCCGGACCTGGTCCTGCAGGTCGGCGATGGCGCCCATGGCCCCGCCCTCCTCCAGGGCCTTCATCCGCGGGTAGCCGGCCTCGCGCTCGGCGGCCCACTCCGCCGCGAACTCCCCGCTCTGGATCTCGCGGACGGTCTCCCGCATGCGCGAGAGCGCGTCGAGGTCGGCGAACCGCTCGGCCCGAGACAGGGTTCCGTATTGACTCGTTTGGCTGTGAAGCTTGGATTGTCTGGCGTACCCGATCTCGCGGAGCGCGCGGTAGGTGCGCTCCACCTCACCGGACAGGACGAACTCGACCAGGATCGATTCGAGGGGCAGGCCGGCCTCCAGGAGGGCCGACGCCCCGTCGCCCCACACGCGGGCCAGGGCCGGGGCGATCGCCTGCTCCATGAACAGGTCGATCACGGCCTCCTGCTGGAAGGTCAGCTCCAGGCACCCGCGCCGGGTCGCGCCCAGGGCCTTCGCCAGGCCGAGGCACACGTCGCGAGCCTCGCCGGTCGCGTCGCTCTCGACGCCGGCGAACGCGATGAACCCCTCCCCCGACTCGAACGTCTCCCGGACGCCGACCCCCAGCATCCGCGGCGCGACCATGATCACGTCGACGCCCTCGGGGATCTCCACCTCGCCGAACGCGACCGCGTAGCCGCTGGCGAAGCACAGCGCGTCGCCCGGCGCCAGCCCCCCCGCGACGTGGTCGTGGACGACGTCGCCCATCACCTCGTCGGGGATCAACAGGCAGACCACGCGGGCGTCGCGAACGGCGTCGGGGATGTCGGTGGCCGGGAAGCCGTCGGAGGCCGCGGCCGCGCGGGAATCGTCGCCGATCGTCCCCACCACGACGTCCACGCCGGAGTCGCGGAAGTTCAGCGCCCACGACCGGCCCTGGTTGCCGTACCCGATCACCGCGACGCGCCGCCCGTCGAGCGCGCCCGCCGCGACGTCGGCGTCCTTGAAGACCTCCGCCATGACCGGGATACCCTACCGGCACCCATGAAGGCGGCCGTACTCGAGGGACCCGGCGAGCTCGCGATCCGCGACGTGCCCGAACCCGTCGCGGCGGACGGCGAGGCGCTCCTGCAGGTCGAGGCCTGCGGCCTGTGCGGCTCGGACCTCACCCTCCTGAAGGGCGGCTATCCCCAGGGCGCGGTGATCGGCCACGAGGGCGCCGGCCGGATCCTGAGCGCTCCCGACGGCTCCGGGCTCTCCGAAGGAGACCTGATCGCCATCCGCCCGATGGCGTTCTGCGGCCGCTGCGCGTTCTGCACCACGGGTCGGGCCGAGCTCTGTCCCGAGGGCGTCGCCAACGGGCTGGTCTTCGCCCGGCCGGGCGCGTTCGCGGAACGGATCGCCGTCCCCGTGTCGTGGTGCAGCCACGTGGGAAGCGCCGACCCGGTCGACGCGACGTTCGCCGACCCGCTCGCGGTCTCGCTGCACGCCGTCGCCCGCGCGGGGCGGCCCGGGGCCACCGCCGCGGTGGTCGGGCTCGGCGCGATCGGCCTGGCCACCCTGACCGCCGCGCTCCTGGAGGGACTCGGCCCGGTCGGCGGCGTCGATCCGATCGAGGGAAAGCGCGAGCTCGCGATGAAGGCGGGAGCGACGACGACGGTCGCGCCCGGCGAGGACGGCGCCCTCGAACGCGCGATCGGCGGTCCCCCCGACGTCGTGTTCGAGTGCACCGGCCGCGCGGAGGCCGTTCAGCAGGCGATCGGCCTGGCCGCGCCCGGCGGCGTGGTGGTCCTGGTCGGCATCGCCCCCGAGGCCCGGATCCTGCCGATCGTGATGATGCCGAAACAGATCGACCTGATCGCCTCGTTCTGTTACCGCCCCGACGAGTGGGACCGCGCGGTGGGATTCATCCGGGACGGCCGGGCCGAGGTCCGCAGCCACGTCGACGTCCGGATCCCGCTGGAGGGCCTGCCGGAGGCGACGAAGGACTTCGCGAACGGCAGGGTGACGAAGGTGGTGGCGATCCCCTGAGCGCCCGGGTCATCGACGGCGACATGCATCTCTTCGAGCCGCGGACGATGTGGCGCGACCACATCGACCCGGCGTTCCGCGACGACGCCCTCTCGATCGACGACGACGAGCTCGGCTACCCCTGGCTGACGTGGCGCGGGCGGAGGCTCTACCTGGCGGAGGTCCAGCACCCGGGCGAGGCCAAGGAGATCGGCCTGACCCGGGCGGCCCTCGCCGCCGGCGAGCCGGCCGCCGTCCCGTACGACGAGGCCCTGCCGGCGAGCTACACGGATCCGGCCGCGCGCGCGGCCGCCCTCGACGGGTTCGGGCTCGACGCGGCGGTCGTGCTCCCCAACTTCGGACTGCTCTGGGAGGACCTGCTCTCCGAGGACGTCCCCGCGATGCTCGCCAACCTGCGGGCCCACAACCGGTGGATGGCGGAGTCCCAGGCCGCCGGCGGCGGGCGGCTGTACGGCGTGGCCCACCTCAGCCTGACCGACCGGGACTGGACCCTGGAGGAGATCGCCCGCATCCGCGAGGACGGCCTGACCCTGGCGATGATCGCCCCGGCCACGGTGAACGGGAAGGCGCCGTCGCACCCCGACCTCGACCCGATCTGGGCGGCGTTCGCCGACCACGGCGTGGCCCCGATCTATCACGTGAGCGGGTTCCGCAAGCCGTGGGAGGCCGCCTGGTACGAGGGCGACCCCGAGCCGGTGGACCACCTGCTCGACTCGATCTTCCTGTGGGTGCCGGCGGCCCTGGCGATCGCCAACCTGATCCTGATGGGCACGCTCGAGCGCCACCCGACGCTTCGGCTCGGGGTCATCGAGCTGACCGCTGGGTGGGTGCCGGTGTTCCTGGCCACGCTCGACGGCGCCACCCACTTCTACGCGGCCCGCCACAACGGACCGCCCGTGCCGCTGCAGGGCACGCCCAGCGAGTACTTCCGCCGCCAGGTCCGCGTGGGGGCGATGGGCTACGAGCAGCCCGGGACGCTGATCCGCCAGTCCGGGTCCGAGAACCTGTTCATGTTCGGCAGCGACTGGCCCCACGCCGAGGGCCTGGCCGAGCCGCGGGTCACCTATGAGCGGTTCATCGACGACGTCGAGGGCACCGCCCGGGACAAGCTGATGGGTGGCAACGTCGAGTGGCTGCTGAACCGGTAACCCGCGCCCGGGCGGCGATGCTCGCCGGCGTGGCCGGGTGTCTCGTTCTGGGGTTCTTCCCGCTGGTCCTCGGCGACCGGGTGCCGCTCCTGGGGCTGGTGGATCTCGGCTTCCACGAGCTCGGCCACCTGCTCACCTATCCGTTCCCCGATCTGTTCACGGCGATGATGGGCTCGATCACGCAGGTCCTGGTCCCCCTGGGGATCGCCGCCTACTTCCTGTGGTGGCGGGAGGACCTGCTCGCCGCCGGCCTGTGCGCGGCGTGGGCGGGGACCTCGTTCTATGACGTCTCGGTCTACGTCGCCGACGCGCCGTACGAGAAGCTCCAGCTGATCGGCGGCGACCACGACTGGGCGTTCGCGTTCGACCGCCTGAACGCCGTGGAGGCGGCCGACGAGGTCGCCCTGCTGCTGAAGGTCCTGGCGTGGGCGCTCGTCCTGGGCGGGGTAGCGCTGTGCGCGTGGCGGCTGCTCTCGCCGGCCCGGCCGCCGATCACCGAGCCGCTGCCCGGTCTCTCGGTGAAGCCGATCTCGTGGGACGCATGACCGACGCCTTCTACCTCCCCGAGGGGGACGCGTTCGTGTCCACAGACTGGACGCGCGGGCCGTGGGGCCCGGACAGCCAGCACGCGGGGCCGCCCTCGGCGCTGCTCGGCCGGGCCATCGAGGCGCTCGGACCGGAGGGATACCGCGTCGTTCGGTACACCACCGAGATCCTGCGGCCCATCCCGATCGAGCCCCTCGTCATCGAGGGCGGCGTCGCGAAACAGACCCGGCGGACGCAGTACGTGGTCGCGTCGATGTCCGCCGGCGGGAAGGAGGTGGCCCGTGCCTCGGCGTGGCGGATCCTCGCGCCGCCGGATCGGACGGCGGAGATCGGCCTGGACCCGACGCCCCACCCGGGCCCCGACGAATGCGGGCCGTTCGAGAACTTCTGGGCGCCCTACGAGCCCAACTACCTGCTGGGCATGGAGTGGCGCGGCGCGGCCGGCTCGTTCATGGAACCCGGCCCGGCGGCGGCCTGGGCCCGGCCCAGGATCCCGCTGGTGGCCGGCGAGGAGATCTCGCCCCTGACCCGAGTGCTCGCGCTGGCGGACTCGGGGAACGGGATCAGCGCGACGCTCCCGTTCGACCGGTTCCTGTTCATCAACACCGAGCTCACGGTGCACCTGGCCCGGTATCCCGAGGGCGAGTGGGTGTGCTTGGACGCCATCACCCGGGTCGGCCCGGAGGGCGCCGGCGTGGCCCACAGCGTGCTGTGGGACGAGCGCGGACGCATCGGCGCCGGCGCCCAGGCGCTGCTCGTGGCCCCCCGTTAGAAAGAGTGACAAAACCCGGGCTTCGACTTGCGCCGGCGACGACGGGTGCCCTATCTTGCGCGATGAAAGCGCTGGAGTCTTCGGACTCCGGCGCTTTCGTTTGTGGGGCCGTGTGAACCCACCACGGCCGACCTCCCGAGAAAGAGTGCCAAATCCTGGGCGCCGGCTTGCATACTCGGCGCTCGAACGGGTAGGTTGTCGTTGAAGCCGCTGGAGCCCTCGGGCTCTGGCGGCTTCATTTGTGGGGTCATTCGCCCGCCAGCCGGGCGACCAGCGCCCGCTCCTCCTCCCCGAACCACGGCGGATCCCCGGCCTCGGCGTTCTCACGGGTCCGTCCCAGGGTCGAGGTCGCCGGGATCGCCACCGTGCACCGGAGGTCCGAGAGGATCCACTTGAGCAGGGCCTGGGCCCACGTCGTCACGCCGAACTCCCCCAGTGGCGCCAGGTCGCGCTCGTCCGGGGGCCGGCGCATGAGGCCGCCCTCCGCGAACGGCCGCATGACGACCACCCCCAGGCCGAGCTCGGCCGCCAGCGGGAGGATCTCCCGCTCGACCTCGCGCTCGCGGGGGTTGTAGGGAACCTGGACGGCGTCGATCCGGCCGCTCCGCATCACGGTCGCCAGCTCCTCGAACGCCGACGGCGAGTAGTGCGTGGCCCCGATCGCCACGACCGCGCCCCCGTCCCGGAGCCGTTCGAGCAGGTCGAGCCGTTCGGGCCACGCGAGCAGGTTGTGCACCTGGTACAGCTCGACCCGCCCGCCGTACCAGGCCAGCGCCCGCTCGGCCTGCCGCCCGGCCTCCTCGTCGTCGGCCGTCCACAGCTTCGTCGCGATCAACGCCCGGTCCCGCCGCCCCTCGAGCGCGCGGCCCAGCGCCTCCTCCGCGCGGCCGTACATCGGCGACGAATCGAACAGGCTCGCCCCGACCTCGAGGGCCTCATCGACGAGGCTCCGCACGTCCTCGTCCCGCCGAGCCGGAACGTCGAAGGTCTGCCACGTCCCGACCCCCACGACGGGCGTCCTCAGACCCGCGCTCCCGAGGTCGCGCATCTCCATGTGGGCGGTATACCGTTTTCCCCTCGCAGCGGGCGCTGCGACCATCCTGGAGGCGTGATGCGCGAGCACGATCGGCTGTTCATCGGCGGGAAGTGGGAGGAGCCGTCGGGGACCGAGGTCCTCACCGTGATCTCGCCGGCCACCGAGGAGCCGGTCGGGCGGCTGCCGCTCGTCACCGAGGCCGACGTCGACCGCGCCGTGGACGCGGCGCGAACCGCGTTCGACGAGGGGCCGTGGCCGCGGATGGCGCCCGCCGAGCGGATCGAGATCCTCTCGCGCATGGCCGGGATGTACGCGGCCCGCCTGGAGGACATCGCCCAGATCACCACCGAGGAGATGGGCGCGCCGATCTTCTTCTCCCGCCTGGCTCAGGCGCCCATGCCGCTGTGGATCCTCAACTCGATGATCGAGATCGCGGCCGAGTACCCGTGGGAGGAAACCCGCCAGGGCGTGTTCGGCGAGGCCATCGTCCGCGGCGAGCCCGTCGGCGTGGCCGCGGCCATCACGCCGTGGAACGTTCCCCAGTTCACGGTCATGTCCAAGCTGGCGCCGGCCCTTCTGGCGGGGTGCACGATCGTCGTGAAGCCCGCCGAGGAGACGCCGCTGACCGGCTTCGTCCTGGGCGAGGTCATCGAGCAGGCCGGCATCCCGGAGGGGGTGGTCAGCATCCTCCCCGCCTCCCGCGAGGTCGGCGAGCACCTCGTCCGCCACCCGGGCATCGACAAGGTCGCGTTCACCGGCTCGACCGCGGCGGGCCGGCGCATCGCCGCCATCTGCGGCGAGCAGCTCAAGCGGTGCAGCCTGGAGATGGGCGGCAAGTCGGCGGCGATCGTCCTGGACGACGCCGACATGGACCGCCTCATCCGCGGCATGAAGTTCTACGGCCTCATGAACACCGGCCAGGCCTGCATCGCCCAGACGCGCATCCTGGTCAGCAAGCAGCGCCACGACGAGGTCCTCGACGCCCTCGCCGGCATGTTCGAGGCCCTCCGGGTCGGCGATCCGTTCGAACCGACCACCGAGATCGGCCCGCTCATCTCCCAGCGCCAGCAGGAGCGGGTGGAGAAGTACATCGCCCTCGGCCAGGAGGAGGGGGCCCGCCTGGTGGTGGGCGGCAACGGCCGGCCGGACGGGATGGACGTGGGCTGGTACGTGCGCCCCACCCTGTTCGCCGACGTCGACAACGGCATGCGCGTGGCCCGGGAGGAGATCTTCGGCCCGGTCCTGTGCGTGATCCCGTACGAGAACGAGGACGAGGCGATCCGCATCGCGAACGACAGCGAGTACGGGCTCGCCGGATCCGTGTGGTCGGCCGACCGGGACCACGCGGTCGACCTCGCCCGCCGGGTCCGCAGCGGCTCGCTCGCGGTCAACGGCTACTCCATGGACTTCAAGGCGCCGTTCGGCGGCTACAAGACCTCGGGCATCGGCCGCGAGTTCGGGCGCGAGGGCCTCGAGGAGTACCTGGAGCAGAAGACGATCCTTCCCGAGACCGCGGAGCCGCCGGTCTAGCCACCCATGGCCATCGCCGCGCGCCTCGACGACCCCGACGTCCGCGACCGCCTCGCGAGCTGGCTCGCACGGCGGATCGGCACGCCCAAGGTCGAGCTCGGCGGCTTCGACGCTCCCGCGCTGTCCGGCTACTCGAACGAGACGCTGCTCGCGGACGCGGCGTGGACGAACGCGGCCGGAGAGACGAGGACGCGCGGGATCGCCGTGCGCATGGAGCCCGCGAAGCACCAGGTGTTCCCGGACACGATGTTCGACACCCAGGTCCGGGTGATGCAGGCGCTGTCGGCCACGGTCGTTCCCGTCCCGGAGATCCTGTGGTTCGAGCCGGATCCGACGGTGCTCGGCTCACCGTTCTTCGTGATGGGCCGCCTGGACGGCCGGGCCGCGCCGGACAACCCGCCGTACCACGTGTCCGGCTGGCTCCAGGAGGGCTCGCCGGAGCTCCGGGCTCGGATCTGGTGGAACGGCGTGGACGCGATGACCTCCATCCACCGGCTGGACCTGCAGTGGGCGGGGGTGACGTTCCTGGACGTGGTCGACGCGAAGGAGCAGCTCCGCCGCGACCACGCGTACGCCGACTGGGCACTGGAGGGCCGGCCGTACCCGCTGCTCGACCAGGCGTTCGAGATCCTGGAGGCGAAGGTCCCCAGCCGCGACGTGCGCCCGGCCCTGGTGTGGGGCGACTCGCGCATCGGCAACATCCTCTTCGACGAGGCCGGGAAGGTGCAGGCCGTCGTCGACTGGGAGATGGTCTCGCTCGGCGACCCGGTCGCGGACCTGGCGTGGTTCCTGCTCCTCGACCGCCACCACAGCGACGCGTGCGACGTCCCCCGGCTGGAGGGGTTCCCCTCCCGCGAGGAGACCATCGCCCGGTGGGAGGCGAAGACCGGCTACGACGCCGGCGACCTGGACTGGTGGGAGCTGCTGGGGGCGGTGCGGTACGCGGCGATCCTCACGCGAGTCCTGGACCTGCTCGACGACTCGGGCGCGATGCCCGGCGCCCGCGAGTTCATGTCGCTCGAGAACACCTCCTCGAAGCTCCTGCGCCTCTACCTGGACGACGCGCGGGTCTAGCGTGCTCGGCCCGCTCGACGACCTGCCCGTCCACCAGATCGCCGAGCCCGTCCGCCACCCGGCCACCAGCGATCGCAACTTCTACGACCGGTACTACTTCAACTGTCATGCCGGCGACGGCGAGCTGATGCTCATCACGGGGATGGGCCAGTACCCCAACCTGGGGACGGCCGATGCGTTCGCGGTGATCAACGACGGGAAGGTGCACCGCGTGGTCCGCGCCTCGCGCGAGCTGGGGTCCGACCGGAGCGACCTGAGCGTCGGGCCGTTCCGGATCGAGGTCCTCAAGGGGCTCCACGCCCTGCGGGTGCTCCTGGAGCCGAACGAGCACGGCCTGGAGTTCGACCTGACGTGGGAGGGGTTCGACCCCGCGCACCTGGAGCCGCGGCACACCGACCGCGCCCCCCACGGGCGGCTGTTGATCGACACGTGCCGGATGGCCCAGACCGGCCGGTGGACGGGGACGCTGACGGTGGGCGACACGAGCTTCGAGGTGACCCCCGACCGATGGAGCGGCACACGGGACCGGTCGTGGGGCGTGCGCCCGATCGGCGAGCCCGAGCCGCCTGGTATCCGCGGCCAGGACCCGCTGCCGGGCTTCTTCTGGATCAACGCGCCGGCCCAGTTCCCCGACTTCGCGACGTACTTCATCGCCCAGGAGCGCCCCGACGGGCGGCGGATCATCGAGGAGGCCGCGCGCGTGCCGTCGTTCGCCGCCGGTGGCGAGGACGGCGCCGAGCCGGAGGACCTCGGCCGCCCCGGCCACGAGCTGACCTTCATCGAGGGGACCCGCGAGGTCGAGTCGGCGCTCCTGCGGCTTGGCGACCTCGAGGTCAAGGTCACGCCGCTGCTCCGCCTGCACGTCGGGATCGGCACCGGGTACGGGTTCGAGCCCGACTGGCGCCACGGGATGTACCAGGGCCCGCTCGTGGTCCAGGGCGTGGAATGGGACCTGACCACGGAGATGGGCCGGGCGAACCTGTGGGGCCTGGTCGACTCCGTGGCGCGGTTCGAGCTCCCCGACGGGACGGTCGGCACAGGGCTGTTCGAGTACATGGTCCTGGGCCCCCACGAGCGCTACGGCTTCGAGGAGTGGTGAGTAGGCTCTCGGTGTGACGGAGCTTCCGCCGCCGCCCGGGCCCGACCTTCCTCCTCCACCCAAACCACCCGGGGCGGCGCATCGGGGCGCCATCCTCGAGTCCGCGTTCCGCGTGTATCGCCGGGGCTTCCTGCCGTTCGTTGGGATGGCCGCGATCGTGGCGGTCCCCCTGACCCTGCTGCAGTACTACCTGCTCAACGAGGTCTTCACGGTGAACGTCGATCCGGCGACCGGCCAGGTCATCGTCGACGAGCGGTTCTGGCGCGCCATCGCCGGAAGCTTCGTCGCGAGCATCATCGGGTTCGTCATCACCCAGCTGCTCACCGGCGCCCTGACGCGGGCGGCCATCCTCGGCGTGGCGGAGCTCCCGATCCGTGCCGGGGAGGCGTACCGGTTCGCGCTGAAGCGGCTCGGTCCCATCCTGTGGGTGACGTTGCTCACCGGGCTGGCCGTGTTCGGCGGCCTCCTGCTGCTGATCGTGCCGGGGATCATCCTGGCCGTGCGCTTCCTGGTGGCCATGCCCGCCCTGATCGTCGAGGAGGTCCGCGGGACCGCCGCCCTCCGCCGCTCGTGGCGCCTGGTCAAGGGCAACGGCTGGATCGTGTTCGGCGTGTACGTGCTGACGGTGGTCGTGGTCGGGCTCCTGGGCGCGGCCTTCACGGCGCCGTTCCCTGATGCATGGCTGAGCGCCGGCCTGGCGGGCGGCCTCGCGTCGGCCCTCGCTACCCCCTACGTCACCGTCGTGATCGTCTACGTGTACCTGGACCTGCGCGCCCGCAAGGAGTACTTCGACCGCCCGGCCCTGATCCGGGAGCTGACCGGGGAGGAGCCTCCGGCGGACCCCTACAACGCGGGCGGGACGATCGCGTAAACGCCGCGGCCGAAGGTGCCCGCGTACAGGGTCCGGTTCTTCGCCACGTACTTCAGGTCGTTGATCGGGCAGTTCGGCAGGCCGGCGCCGACGCGGTACCACCGGATCCTCGAGGTCTTCGTGACGAACACCCCCACGTCCGTCGCCGCGTACAGCGAGCCACCGACGAGGACCAGGTCGCTCACCGGGGCCGCCGGAAGGTTCGCGGAGACGTCCCGGTACGTGGCGCCTCCGTCCCTCGAGTACAGGACGTAGGCGTCCTCGTCGGCCTCGCGGAAGCCCGAGTGCGAGACGTAGAGGCGGCCGGCGTTCCTCGGCTCGACGGCGATCGCGGTCACCCACGTCCCCGGCAGCGCGTCCGAGGTCAGCTCGGTCCACTCGCCTCCGGCGTCGGTCGTCTTCCACAGGTAGCCGTTGTCGGTGCCGGCGTAGATCGTGTCCGGGGCCGAGGCGGACAGGCCGATCGCCTGGACGGTCCCGTAGTGGGCCGCGTACAGCGGGTTGATCTCTCCGCCGGGGTCCATCTTGCCGAGGTCGGGGCTGATCCCGGCCCAGCTGGCGCCCCGGTCGTCCGAGCGGTTGAGGGTGTCCCCCGCCCAGTACATGACGTCGCCCGAGCCCGGCGCGAACTCGATCGGGGTCAGCCAGCCGTCGCGCGTCCCCTCCTTCGACATCCCGGCGGCGCTGTCGCCGCCGTCGTCGGAGCGAGCGCACGCCCCGTACTGCGAGCAGGCGAACACGTTCTGCGGGTCGGTGGGGTTGATCGCGTTCTTCACGCCGTCGCCGCCGTTGTACTCCTCCCAGCCGCCCTCACCCCACGACCGGACCGATCCGTTGTCCTGCAGGCCCGCGTTGATCCGCGACGGCACCTGCGCCGACACGTCGAGCGTGAACAGCTGGTTCCACGGCATGTGCGTCGCGTGGGTCCACGACATCAGGCTCCCGTTGGTGTCCGACCGGTACACGCCGCCGTCGTTCCCCAGGTAGACCCGATCGGGCACGCGGGAGTCCCAGGCCATTGCGTGGTGGTCGACGTGGATGTCGGCGTGCACGTTCGGGAAGCTGAGCCCGCCGTCGATCGACTCCGAGAGGTCGAGCCCGGTCACGAAGACGTGCAGCGGGTTCTCGGGGTCCACGAACACCCGGCCGAACCACCAGCCGTAGACGCTCTGCGACGCGGCCAGGGTGACCTGCGCTCCGGGAGGCGCCAGCCAGGTGCCTCCGCCGTCCGGCGAAACGAACCACGCCTGGAACGTCCCGACCTCGTTGTTCGCGTAGACGGCGTAGACGCGGCTCGGGTCGCTGGGGGCGAAGGCGACGCCGATCCGGCCGATGCCGCTCAGCGCCGGAGGAAGGCCGTTGAGCGGACCCAGCCGCGCGAAGCTCGCGCCGCCGTCGGTCGAACGGAACAGCCCGGAGCCGATTCCCGTGTAGATCCGCCGGTCGGGGTAGCGGATCGCGTCCCACATCGCGACGATCACGTTCGAGGAGTCCGACGGGTCGATGGCCACGTCGACCGCGCCGGTGGTGGGGTTGTCGCCGGCCAGGGCCAGCCGCCAGTGCCTGCCGGCGTCGCGGGTCTCGTACAGCCCGCGGTCGCCGCCCGGCAGGAACAGGTGCCCGGTGGCCGCGACGAAGACGTGCTTCGGGTCCTGGGGATCGACGGCGATGCGCCCGATGCGCGAGACCGTCCGCAGGCCGACGTTCGTCCAGGTTCTGCCGCGGTTCGTGGAGCGGTACACGCCGCCGCCGCCGTAAGTCAGGCTCCCCCCGCCCGGGTTGGCCTCCCCGGTGCCGGCCCACAACGCGCCGTCGCGTCCGATGGCCAGTGCGCCCATCGACTGGGGGTAACTCGCCGGCCACGTCGAGGTGTAGGTCATCCCGGCGTCGCGGCTCACCCACACGCCGCCCGACGCGCCGGTCACGTACACCGTGTCCTTCTGCCTCGGATCGGTGACCATGTCGGACACGCGGGCGCCGACGTTCGCCGGGCCCTTGAAGATCCACGTCCGGGACGCGAGCGCGGGCTTCTCCCGCCGAGTCGTCCGGGTCACGGCGCGGGACTCGGTGGCCGCGCGCTCGAAGGTCTCGGCGGTCGGCGCCGCGCCGTTCGCGGTCCGGGAGAACAGGAACAGGTCGCCCGGCATCTCCTCCTCGGCGATCGAGGCGAGCATCCCCTGTTGGGACGCCCACGGGATCGCCGGAGGCGCCGGGGGCGTGGCGGGCGTGGCGATACCGGCCGCGAGGGCGGCCAGCAGGACGAGGGCGAACGGCGGGCGGGACCGATGATTCATGGGCGTTGACCCAGTCTATTCGCGGGCCCCACCCTGGACACCCGCCCCGAGCGCGGGATAGAACCCGCCCCGTGGCGAACGACCATCCGAACGTCCCGCGGGTCCGCCAGGGGTTCGAGGCCTTCGCCAAGGGCGACCTCTCCGGCCTGGACTCCCTGCTGGACGACGAGGTCGTCTGGCACCAGCCCGGCACCCACGCCATCGCCGGGACCTACCGGGGCAAGGCCGAGCTCCTGTCGCTGTTCGTGCGGATCTGGCAGGAGACCGAGGGCACCGTCGAGACGGAGATCCTGGACGTGTTCGCCAACGACGAGTTCGCGGTGGTGCTCGTCCACGTGACCGCGGACCGTCAGGACCGGCACCAGGACAACGTCGTCGCCCACGTCCTGAAGCTCACCCCGGACGCGAAGCTCGAGGAGCGCTGGGCGCTCGCGGACGACCAGGACGACATCGACCGGTTCTGGGCATGAGAGCCCGCCTCGTTCTCGCCCTGCTGCTCGCCGCCACGTCGCTCGTGGCGGGAAGCCCCGACGGGCGGGCGTCCGGGACCCCGGAGGGCCCGAAGGGCCCCACGACCCAGGCCCGGCCCGCGCGGTCGCGCCCCAACGTCGTCGTGATCATGACCGACGACCAGACCGTCGAGCAGATGCGGTGGCTGCCGTACACGCGGGCCCTGATCGGTTCGCCCGGGGCCTCCTTCCGCACGTCGCTGTCGTCGTTTCCGCTGTGCTGCCCGTCGCGGGCGACGTTCCTGACGGGCCAGTACGCCCACAACCACGGTGTCCTGGAGAACGACCCGCCGACCGGGGGCTACGAGCGCCTGGACGCCGAGAACACCCTCCCGGTCTGGCTTCGGGCCGCCGGCTACCGAACGGTCCACGTCGGCAAGTTCCTCAACGAGTACGGGGTGGCGGACCCCACCGAGGTGCCGCCCGGCTGGGACGAGTGGTACGGCGCGATCGACCCCTCGACCTACCGGATGTGGGGCTACACGCTGAACGAGAACGGACGAACGAAGACGTACGGGGATCCCGGCGTCGAGAACCCCGCGCTCTACCAGACCGACGTGTACGCAAGGAAGGCGGTGGCCGCGATCCACCGCGTTGCCCATTCGGACAGGCCCTTCTTCCTGAACCTGTGGTTCCTGGCGCCCCACCGCGAGGTCGACACCCTCGCGATCCAGACCGGGCCCCGTCCTGCGCCCCGCCACAAGGGGAAGTACGCCCGGGTCCGCATGCCGCGGCCGCCCTCGTTCAACGAGGACGACATGACCGACAAGCCCCTGTTCATGCAGCTCAAGCCCTCGCTCACGCCCGAGGACGTCGAGGTGATCGAGGACCGGTACCGCAACGAGATCGAGTCCCTGCAGTCCGTGGACGAGGCCGTCCGGAGCGTCATGCGGGCCCTGGCCGCCGAGGGCGTCCTCCGCAACACCTACGTGGTGTTCACCTCCGACAATGGCTACTTCCACGGCGAGCACCGGACGCCGGACGAGAAGATCCTCGGCTACGAGAACTCGGCTCGCGTGCCGCTGCTCATCCGCGGGCCGGGGATCCGGCCCGGGACCATGGTGCAGGAACGGGTCGTGAACGCC
This sequence comes from uncultured Actinomycetes bacterium, assembly GCA_963742735.1. Classification (GTDB taxonomy): domain Bacteria; phylum Actinomycetota; class UBA4738; order UBA4738; family JBBDTT01; genus JBBDTT01. The sequence continues at coordinate 791,825 of CAVUMN010000004.1, read as the reverse complement.
GACCTGGCGCCGACGATCGCCGAGCTGACCGGCGCCGAGCCGACGGTGACGATGGACGGCCGCTCATTCCTCCCCTTCCTGCGGCGTCCCCGGGAACGGACGCTGCGGCCCATCCTGTTGGAGGCGTTCTTCCCCATCGGCTCCGCGGTCACGTTCTTCCGGCAGCAGCTCGAGGGTGGCGGCGGTGGTGGCGGTGGTGGTGGCGGCAACCCGATTCCGCTGGGCAAGACCGTCATCGGCTACCAGGGCGTGCGTACCGAGCGCTACGCGTACCTCGAGTACATGACCGGCGAACGCGAGCTGTACGACCTGGAGCGCGACCCGTTCCAGCTCAACTCGGTCCACCTGGACCCCGCCTACGCGCAGACGCTGGCCGCCCTGACCGTGGTGCTCGAGGGGCTCCGCCTCTGCTCGGGCGAGGCGTGCCGTGCCGAGACCGCACCCATCCCCGACCCGGGGTAAGTCCGCGCGGGTACGCTCGCGCACGTGATCACCTGCGGCGCCTGCGGACGGCAGAGCGAGACCGGGTTCCGGTTCTGTCCCCACTGCGGGGCGCCGCTCGAGGCGGCGCCGCCGGCCCCCCCGAGGACCGAGCGCCGCCTGGTCACGATCCTGTTCTGCGACCTGGTCGGGTTCACCGCTCGGTCCGATCGGGCCGATCCCGAGGACGTCCGGGCGCTGATCGAGCCCTTCCACGACCTGACTCGGCGAGCCATCGAGCGCCACGGCGGCACGGTCGACAAGTTCATCGGCGACGCCGCGATGGGCGTCTTCGGCTCGCCGGTGGCTCACGAGGACGACGCCGAGCGCGCCGTGCGCGCCGCCGTGGACATCGCCGAGGAGATCGCCGTGCTGAACGAGGGCCGCGAGGAGGACCCGCTCGCCGTCCGGATCGGGATCAGCACGGGAGAGGCGGCGGTCGCCCCGGACGCGGAGGCCGGCCAGGGCGAGCGGATCCTGGGCGACGTCGTGAACACCGCCGCCCGCATCCAGACCGCCGCCGAGGCCGGCGCCATCCTGGTCGGCGAGGCGACCCAGCGGGCCACGGCCGGGGCGGTTGACTACGAGGAGCTCCCGGCGGTGTCGGCCAAGGGAAAGGCCGAGCCGCTGCGGGTGTGGCGGGCGCGGGCCATGCGGCGTGTCGGCGGGACCTCCGACCGAACCGGGGCCGCCCCGTTCGTCGGCCGGACGCGGGAGCTGGCGACGCTGGAGGATGCGCTCCGGGCGGCCGTCGACGACGGCGTCACGGGCTTCGTCACGATCTCCGGGGAGCCAGGCGTCGGGAAGTCGCGCCTGGTCGCCGAGCTCCGCGCCGCGTGCGGGGCCCTCCCGGTGAACGTTCGGTGGTATCGCGGCCGGTGCCTGTCCTATGGGGAAGGCATCACGTTCTGGGCGCTCGGCGAGATCGTGAAGGCGTGGGCCGGGATCAAGGATTCGGACCCCGCCTCTGATCGCGAGGCGAAGCTCGAGGCCGCCCTGGCGGGCATTCAGACCGACCCCTCGGAGCGGGCATGGTTCAAGGCGCGGCTGGCCCCCCTGGCCGGCCTCGAGGCCGGAGCCCCGGTCGAGCGGGAGGAGGCGTTCACGGCGTGGCGCCGCCTGCTGGAGGACGTCGCGCGTACCGACCCCCTGGTCCTGGTGTTCGAGGACCTGCACTGGGCCGACCCCGCCCTGCTCGCGTTCCTGGATCACGTCGCCGCCAACGTCGCGTCGTCTCGACTCCTGATCGTCGGCACGACAAGGCCGGAGCTACTGGAACGTCATCCGTCCTGGGGACCCGGCGCGGCGGCGACCACGGTCCTGACGCTGCTGCCCCTGGACGCCGAGGAGACCGAGCGCCTGGTTGCGGGGCTCCTTCGATCGAGGTCGCTCCCCACCGGGACGCGGGACCTGCTGCTCCAACGATCCGGCGGCAATCCCCTGTTCGCGGAGGAGCTGGTCCGAACCCTCCGCGACCGGGGACTCGTCGGGCCCCAGGGCGAGCTGGTCGGCGACGACTCCGGCCTGGAGCTGCCACCGACCGTGCACGCCCTGATCGCCGCGCGGCTCGACGCGCTGGACCCGGAGCAGAAAGGCCTGCTGCAGGCGGCCTCGGTGATCGGTCGCGTGTTCTGGTCGGGCGCCGCCGCGGCCCTCACGACCCGAGACGAGGCCGCGGTTCGATCCGACCTCACCGCGCTCGCGGGACGAGAGCTGGTGCGGGGCGTGGCCCGTTCGTCGCTGGACGGGCAGGCCGAGTACGCGTTCTGGCACGGCCTGCTCCGCGACGTCTCGTACGCGACCCTCCCCCGGGCCGCCCGCATCGAGCAGCACCGGGCGGCGGCGGAGTGGATCGAGGGGGTGGGCGGCGGAAACCTGGAGGACGTTGCCGAGATCCTGGTGCACCACGCGACGAGCGCCCTCGACCTGGCGCGCGCGGCCGGGGCTTCGGATGTGGAGGCGCTCTCGGAGTCGGCGGCCCGGTATCTGCGGCTGGCCGCGGCCCGAGCGATGTCCCTGGACGTGGAGCGCGCCATGGATCAGCTCCGTCGTGCACTGGAGCTCTTGCCGGCGTCCCATCCCGACCGGGCGCACGTCCTCTCCGCGCTCGGCGAGGCGAACCTGCAGTCCGGCCGCCTGGAGGAGGCGGACGCGGCGTTCGCGGAGGCCGCAGAGGGTCTGCTCGCCGCGGGCGACGACCTGGACGCGGCCGACGCCATGGTCCGACGCTCGGTGGTCCTCGAGTACCGGGGCGAGACCTCGGCCGGGTGGACCCTCCTCGCCGAGGCCATCCGAACGCTGGAGGCCCTGCCCCCGAGCCGGGAGCTGGCTCGCGCCTACGCCACCAGCGCCGGCAGCGCCGTGGTCTCGGGGCGCTACGGGGAGGGCATCCCCCAGGCCGAGCGGGCGATCGCCCTCGCCGGACAGGTGGGCGAGCCCCAGGCGGCGGCGCGGGGGCACGCGTTTCGCGGCTTCGCTCGCCTGGTTACCGGGGACGCCGACGGGATCGCCGAGCAACGGGAGGCGCTACACGAGCTGATCGGACTGGGACTCGTCCGGGCGGCCGCGGTCACCTACAACAACCTGGGGAGCGCGCTGATCCTGAGCGACGGCCCCGGGGCCTCACTCGAGGTTCTGCGCGAGGGCGTCGCGTTCGCGGAATCCCGCGGCGTGCGGGAGATGGTCACCGCGATCCACAACTCCACCATCACGCCGCTGCTCGACTTCGGCGAGTGGGACGAGGTCCTCCGGCTGGCAAATGAGATCGTCGAGGAGGGTCGCCGGACCGGCTCGGTGTACGACGAGGTCTACGCGATGGCCGACATCGGGTTCGTGCGCGCCTGGCGCGAGGGCGCCGAAGCGCTGGCGTTCTGCGAGGAGGTGCTCGAACGCATGCGGCCCCTCGGGGAACCTCCCCTGCTGCAGTCCGCGCTCGTGGCCGCGGGGATCGCGCGGAACGCGGCCGGCGATGCGGCCGGGACCGCCGACCTGGTCCGAGAGGCCGTCGGCCAGACCCAGGGCGACGGGCTTGCCGTCCGGCTCCTCGACGTCCACCACCTGACCCGGCTCGCGCTGGCCGCGGACGACCTTCCCCTGGCCGAGCACGTCCTGGAGGGAACCGAGGGCGCGCGCCTGGAGCGCTACCTGCGGATCCGGAACACGGCCCGGGCGGCGCTCCTCGAGGCGAGGGGTCGGACCGAGGAGGCACTGAACGCGTATCGGAACGCCGCGGTCGAGTGGGCCGAATGGGGCGTCGTCCTGGAGGAGGGCCTCGCCCATCTGGGCGCGGCGCGCTGCTCGACCGCGCTGGGTCGAGCGAGCGAGGCGACACCGCATCGCGAGGCCGCCCGCGACCGGCTGGACCGACTGGGGATCCGATCCGCCTGAAGGGCCCGCCCGTATGCTCTCCCGCGGAGGCGTCCGGGCGCCTGGTGGGCCCCCCGGTCTTCAAAACCGGTGAGCGGGTGAAAGCTCGCTGGCGGGTTCGATTCCCGTCCGCCTCCGCCAATCCGTCTTCGGTCAGGATGGATCACGTGGCCGAGCGCAACCGGGTGACTCCGTTCGGCGAGATCGTCGCCATCGACCAGCGCGGCACGTACATGGGCAACCGCGGGAACATCCATCGTGACCGGAGGATCGTCCGGGCCTGGCAGGTCCGCCGGTGGATCACGTGCGTCCTGGAGTTCAAGGGCTGGGTCGCGCCCAAGTGGGCGCCGGGGCGCTGGACGCCGCTGTTCTTCCTCGACGAGGCCGTCGCCCTCGCGGCGGGGCATCGGCCGTGCGCCCTGTGTCGCCGGAGCGAGTACAACGCCTGGCTCGACGCGTGGAGGTCCGCGTTCGGCGAACGGCCGGGGGCCGACCCGATGGACCTCCGCCTCCACGGCGAGCGGGTGGACGGCCGGCGTCAGCGCCGTCACGCCATGGCCTGGCGCGACCTGCCGGAGGGCGCGTACGTCGCGTCGGGCCAGACGCCGGCGCTGGTCCTGGACGACCGCCTGGTCCCCTGGTCCCCGGCCGGTTACGGCGACCCAGTCGACCGGCCGTCGCGCGGCGACGCCGTGCTGCTGACGCCGCCGTCCTCGGTGGCCGTCCTCCGCGAGGGCTACCGGCCGGTGGTGCACCCCACCGCCGTCACGTAGCCTGCGTCCCATGAGCCCGGACGACGGTCGCCGGCCCGGTCGTGCCCTCAAGCGGGTGCGCGTCGCGCTCGAGACGGCCCTGCTGGTCGCGGGCATCCTGCTGGTCAAACTCCTGATCGACCGGTTCGACCTGGAGTTCCTGGATCTCAGCCCCCTGTTCACGACCGTCGTGGGAGGCGGCATCTTCGTCATCGGACTGATCGTCGCGGGGACACTGGCCGACTACAAGGAGAGCGAGAAGATGCCGGCCGAGATCACGGCCGCGCTCGAGGCCATCCACGAGGACTGCACGTCCCACGCACAGACCGCGACCGCGTTCGACCTGTCGCGGCTACGCGGTTCACTGCTCGGCATCGTCCAGGCGTTCCGGGCCGACCTCTCCACCCCGAACTCCCGCACCTGCCTCGAGGCCGTCAACCGGCTCTCGCCGTCCTTTCTCGAGCTCGAGCGGCTGGGCACCCCGCCGCCGTTCATCGCCCGCCTCCGGAGCGAGCAAGGGACCATCCGCAAGGCCCTGCTCCGCATCTACCACGTCCAGAAGATCGAGTTCCTGCCCTCGACCTACCTGCTGATCCAGACGATCGTGTTCCTCGGGATCCTCACGCTGACGTTCACGCGGATCGGGACGCTCGCGGAATCGCTGGTCGTGCTGGCCTTCGTCTCCTACCTGTTCATCTACCTCGTGAAGCTCCTCAAGGTCCTGGACCGGCCGTTCAGGGTGGACGAACGAACCTCCGACGACGTCAGCCTCTTTCTGCTCGACGAGCTCGCGGAGCGCCTCGCCGCCCGCTAGACCTCCGAGACGACGAGCTGGTCCTCCACGCCCGTCACCCGCTCGACCTCGATCCCCGTCCGGCGGCGCTCGCGGATCTCCAGGCGACGGGACAGCCGCGACAGCGACAGGTTCACCACCACGAACATCAGCCCGACCGTCAGGAACACCTGGAGGAGCGGGGCGTCGACTCCCGTCCCCACGAACGGGCTCCCGCTCGTGTTGTTCACGATCCTGCCGTGCCGCATGACCTCGGCGATCGCGATGATGCTGACCAGGGTGGTGTCCTTCATCAGCGTGATGAGCTGCGACACGGTCGCCGGGACCATCCGCCGAAGGCCTTGCGGCAGGATGACCTTGCGCATCGCCTGCCCGCGGCGAAGGCCGAGCGCCGCCGCGGCCTCGCCCTGGCCGCGATCGAGCGACTGGATTCCCGCGCGCATGATCTCGGCGATCACCGAGGAGTTGTAGAGGGTGAGCCCGATGATCGCCGCCAGGAAGAACTGCGACTGGAACGCCGACGGCAGCCACTCCGGCACCGCCTGCCGGTAGGCGTCCCGCCACGAGGTCGGGATCGCCTGGGCCAGGTACAGCAGGACCAGGATCAGCGGGAGGTTCCTCCACACGTCGATCCACAGGCCGGCCACCGTGCGGCGAACCCGTCCGACCGAAACCCGCAGGAGCGCCAGCACCAGGCCGAACGAGAGCGACAGGATCATCGCTACCGCCGCGATCTGGATGTTGATCCAGAAGCCCTGGAGGATGAACGGCACGTTGTTCCCGGCGAACAGCCACCGCCAGTTCTCCGGATCGACCAGGTAGCTCATCGCCGGATCGCCAGTCGTCGTTCGAGGTACCGGATGGCGACGGTGGCGGTGATCGTGAGCAGCAGGTATCCCACCCCGGCCCAGAAGAACACCTCGTTGGTCTGGAAGGTTCGCGCGTTGATCTGGCGGGCCTCCTTGAGCAGGTCGTCGGCCAGCGCCAGGGCGGCGCCGATGATCGCGGAGTTCTTGATCATGGCGATGACCAGGCTGCCCAGCGGGGGGATCACGGTCCGGACCGCCTGGGGGACCACGACGTGCCGCAGGGTCTGGCGGGAGGTCATGCCCATCGACAGCGAGGCCTCGATCTGGCCCTTGCTCACCGAGAACACCCCGGAGCGGATCGCCTCGGCGACGTACGCCGCCGTGTACAACCCCAGGCTCGCGGTGGCCGCCACCAGGGGGGAGATCCCGATGCCGGCCCGGCGCAGGCCCGCGAACGCGATGGTCAACAGGACCAGCAGGGGGATGTTGCGGAAGAACTCGACGTAGAGGCCCCCGAGCCACCGGACCCAGCGGGTCGGCGCGGCCCGGAGGGCCCCCACGATCGTTCCCACGGCCAGCGCGATCGCGAGCGAGATCGCCACCAGCTTGAGCGTCACCAGGAACCCCGAGCGGAACTCCGGGAAGTGCCGGACCAGCACGTCCCAGAGATCGCTCACCGCTCGGCGCTCTCTCTCGCGAACCTCAGCAGGTCTCGACGCACGGACGAAGCTCCAGGGCTTCCTCCAGGGTCAGGGTCGGGACCTCACCCGGCTCGCCCGTGTGCTGCCCGATCCAGTCCTGGAAGAACTGCTCCCACCGTCCGTCCGACTTCACGTCGGCGATGACCCCGCTGATGAACTCGCCGAACTCGGTGTCACCGTCTGCGATCCCGGCGCCGTACGGCTCGGTCGTGTAGCCCTCGCCGACCAGCTTCAGGCTGTCGTCCTGGATGATCATCCCGGTGAGGATCACGTCGTCCGTGGACACGGCGTCCACCGAGCCGTTCTGGATCAGCTCCAGGCACTCGGAGTAGGTGTCCACAAGGCGAAGCTCCGCCTCCGGGGCGTTCTCCTTCAAGTTCTCCTCATAGGTGGAGCCCAGCGCCGTGCAGACCGTCTTCCCGGCCAGGTCCTGCACGCCGGTGATGTCCGAGTCCCCCGGCACCAGCACCCGGCCCTGGGCGATGAAGTACGGCTCGGAGAAGTCGATCTCCGCGTCACGGTCGGTGGTGATCGTCATCGTCGACAGGATGATGTCCACCGTGCCGTTCTTGATGAACGGGATCCGGTTGTCCGTGATCGCCTCGACGAACCTCGGCTCCACGCCGAGCTCCTCGGCGATGGCCTTGCCCATGTCCACGTCGAACCCCTCGACCTCCTCGGTCTGCGGGTTCAGGAACCCGAACGGCGGGACGTCGAACTTGACGCCGATCACGACCTCCCCGGCCTCCTGGAGCTCCGCCATGGTGCTGCCCGCAGGGAACTCCTGATCGTTCCCGCCGGGCGTGGGCGTCGCGCCGCCGTCCCCGTCGCCGCACGCGGCGCCCAGAAGGGCCACCGTGGCGAGGAGCGCGGTCAGCCACCCTCGTCGTTGTCGCATCCGAACCTCCCTCCCGGCCGTGGTGCGGCCGGCTCGCTGGGGCGTCCGTCGTGGGGCGACCGGTCTAGTGGTGGATGATCTTGTCCACGAATTCGCGGGCGCGCTCGCTTTGGGCGCCCTCGAAGAACTCCTTCGGCGGGGCGTCCTCGACGATCCGCCCCTCGTCGATGAAGACCAGGCGGTCGCCCACCTCCCGGGCGAACCCCATCTCGTGGGTGACGACCAGCATGGTCATCCCGTCGCGGGCCAGATCCCGCATCACGTCGAGGACCTCGCGGATCATCTCGGGGTCCAGCGCCGACGTCGGCTCGTCGAACAGCATCAGCTTGGGCTCCATGGCCAGGGCCCGCGCGATCGCCACCCGCTGCTGCTGTCCTCCGGAGAGGTCCGCGGGATATTCGCCGGCCTTCTCCGGGATACCCACCCGCTCGAGCAGGGAGCGGGCGCGCTCCGCGGCCTCCTCCCGGCCGAGCCCCCGGACCTCGACCGGGGCCAGGGTGATGTTGTCCATGACGGAGCGATGCGGAAACAAGTTGAAGGACTGAAAGACCATGCCGATGTCGGCGCGCAGCCGGTGGACGGCCTTGTCGGAGGCGAGGACCGGGCGGCCCTCGAACCGGATGGTTCCCTCGTCGATCGGCTCGAGGCCGTTGATGCATCGCAGGAGCGTCGACTTGCCGGATCCGGAGGGCCCGGCGATCACGATCACCTGCCCGCGATCGACCAGGAGGTCGATGCCGTCGAGGACCACGTGCGAGTCGAAGGCCTTGCGAACCCCGTCGACCTCGATCAGGCGCCCGTTGGTGGCCGATTCGACCATGATCCAGGGGCAGTCTATCCGCTCCCCCCGCCCGCTTCGTGGGGAAGGGCCGGCGCTCCGTTCGGCGAATCCCTACGGGGACATGGGTCAGATCAGCAGGCGTTCGATGCTCACGGGGCTCGCCGGGCTCGGCGGCCTTCTCGCGATGCGGCCGCTGCATGCCCTGGCGACGCCGCTCGGCGGGGTGGCCAGAGGGGCCTCACGCCGGTCGAAGGTGTTTCCCCGCGGCGGGCGGTTCCTCGTCCACTCAGACCTGCACAACCACACGCTGATCTCGGGTGACGCGGCCGGCTCGCCCGAGGTCGCGTACACGGACATGCGCCGGCACGGCCTGGATGTCGCCTCGCTCACCGAGCACGCCATCTCCGGCAAGGACCACGGCGAGGTGACCTGCGGCGACCACGAGGCTCCCTGTCGGATCATCGAGGGCATCAACCAGACCGACTGGGAGGCCGTGAAGGCCGTGGCCGATCGCTTCGACCGGCCGGGGTCGTTCGTGGTCGTCCCCGGGTTCGAGTGGAGCACGCCCACGATCGGCCACATCAACGTGTGGTACTCGCGCGAGTTCACCGACGCCCTGCACCAGAACGCGTTCTTCACGCCGCCGGCCGCCGCCGAGGCCGACCGCATCGGGCTGCCTTCGGAGATCGTCGACAACTTCGAGGACACCCCCGACATCGCGAACATGGACGGGTTCTGGGACTGGCTGGCGTCCTCGCCCGACCGCCCGGTCCAGGGAGGCGGCAGCGACGGCATCGGCTGCTTCAACCACCCGAACGAGTTCGGGACCTTCGACGACTTCGCGTACGACACCGCAGCCGCCGCAAGGATGGTCCAGTTCGAGGCCCTCAACCGGGACCGCGACTTCTTCTGGTTCGACGCCGACCGGGGCCGGCGCAACCCCTTCGACGCATGCCTGAACGCGGGCTGGCGGGTGGGATTCCTCGGCGTCAGCGACGAACACGGCCCGCCCTACGGCCGGCCGGGCCGGGCCCGCGGCGGCCTGTGGGTCACCAAGCTCACCCGGACGGGCGTCCGCGAGGCGCTCGAGGCGCGACGTACCTTCGCGACGTTCGAGGCCGGCCTCCGCCTGGACGCCTCCGCGAACGGGGTGCCGATGGGCGGCGTCGTGAAGCGGGACTGGGGCCGCCTGCAGGTGCGGCTCGACATCGACCGCGGTCCGGCGTGGACCGGGCGACGGCTGATCGTGGAGGCCATCACGTCCGGCCCAGAGATCGCCGAGGCCGTCGAGATCCGGGTCCCTCGTCCGAACGACCCTCCGGTGCGGTTCACCGTCCGGGGTGCCGAGGACTGGATGTTCCTGCGGATCACCGACCCCGCTCGCAAGCCGGACCCCAAGGCGACCGCGCCGTACCGCGCCCACGGGGGCGTCGTCGCCTACGCGAGCCCCTTCTACCGCGGCTGACTCGATCCCCCAACTCCGCCCTGGGGTGCAAACTAGGCGGACCAGGGAGGGACGTATGAACCGGCCGGCTCGGATCCTGATCCTTCTGGCGGTGATGGGGGCGTTCGGCGTGTGGCCCGCGACTCCCGCGAGCGCGGCGTGCCATCAGTTCACGTTCGACCGGGACGCGTACTCGGTCTCGGAGGGCGCCGGCAGCGTCACGATCACCGTCAGCCGGGACGCCGGGTTCGCGTCCAGCAGCATCCGGTACCAGACGGTGGACGGGACGGCGAAGGCCGGACAGGACTACTCGGCTCGGAGCGGAACGCTCAGCTACGGGGCCCAGATCTCGATGTCGTTGTCCGTGCCGGTGACGAACGACGCCACGGACGAGCCCAACGAAACGTTCCGCGTGCGGCTGCACGACCCTGCGGGGTGCGCCCCGAATCCCAGCTACGACGTCGACGATCCCTCGACGATCACGATCCAGGACAACGACGCACCACCCCCGCCTCCGCCGAGCCCGATCCCCACCATGACCACGCCGAGCGCCTCGCCGACCGCCACCGCGACGACGCCCGCCGCGTCCCCGTCTCGGACCCCGATCACCACCACCACCGGTCCGACGGTGGTGGCCCGGCCGGCGGATGACGATGGCGGCCTGGGCGGAGGAGGCATCGCGGCCATCGTCGCGGCCCTGCTCGTGGTCACCGTCGGCGGCACCCTCCTGGCTCGACGACGGTCGCAGACCTAGCCGTCGCGTCCGGGTAGGGTTCGCCGATGGCCGACCCGACCGTGATCGACATCTGGGTGAACCTCCTCGGCCGCGACGACGCCCGGACGTTCCTGAACCAGGAGCAGAACCGCCGGATCGAGGAGTTCTTCGGCAGCGACGTCTCCAGCGGGACCGGCGCCGAGGAGACCCTCGAGCTGATGGACGCCCTCGGCGTCACGCAGGGCGTGCTGACGGCCGCGCTTTCGTCGGGGACCGAGGGGATGCTCGAGCTCGCCGGCCGCTTCGATGACCGGCTGCTCGTCGCGGCGATGGTCGACCAGGCCACGAAGCCCACCCGCAACGTCGCCAGGATCCGCGAGGTGGCGCAGCACCCGGGGTTGGTGATGATCCGGGTCGCGCCCCTCGTCGAGCAGCACCCGATCAACGCGCCGCTCTACTACCCGGTGTACGCGGCCTGCGAGGACCTCGGGCTCCCGGTCGCGATCAACGTCGGGATTCCCGGACCGCTCGTCCGCTCGGGCTGCCAGGACCCGGTCCTGCTCGAGGACGTCCTGCTCGACTTCCCCGACCTGGTGGTGATTGGCGCCCACATGGGCCACCCGTACGAGGCGCTGCTGATCCAGTACATGATGAAGTGGCCGAACCTGTACCTGTCCACCACGGCCTACTCCTCGAAGTACCTGGACCCCGGCCTGGCGCGGTTCATGGACTCCTCCCGCGGGATCGGGAAGGTCCTCTACGGCTCGGACCATCCCTTCCTGCCGATGCCGAAGGCCCTCGAGGCGGCACGGTCGCTGCCGCTGTCCGAGCCCGCCATGGAGGCGTTCCTGGGCGGCACCGCCGCCCGGCTGCTCAGCGGCTCCGGAACCGGCGGGCCACCAGGATCGTGACCACGCCGACCACGAGGGCGACGCTGTTCGCGATCACGAGCGCCGGGACGCCGATGACGGCGCCGTAGGTGGTCCAGATCGCAAAGCCGACGGTGATCACGGCCAGGTAGCCGACCGAGACGTCCTCCGAGGACCGCAGCCGGAGGATGCGCCGGATCTGCAGCACCGGCGAGACGGCCATCACCACGCCGTAGGACGCGGCGACCACGGCCAGGACGCTCTCGGCGTTCACGAGCCGGATCCTCCCGCGTGGATCGCCCGAACGGTCTCGATCGTGTCGGCGTCCTCCGGTCCCTTGTCGTGCCGATAGCCCTTGATGCGCGCGAACCGAAGGGCCATCCCGCTCGGGTACTTCGTGCTCGTCTGGACCCCGTCCACCGCGACCTCGACCACGAGCTCGGGCCGGACGTACACCGTGATGCCGTCGCGGTGGGTCTCGAGCTCCTGGAGGCGCTCGGTCTGCCAGGCGAGCATCTCGTCGGTCATCCCCTTGAACGTCTTGCCGAGCATGGCGAAGCCACCGGGCGAACCGGGGTCGCGCGCGCCGAGGTGCAGGTTGCTCAGCCACCCCTGCCGCCGGCCGTGGCCCCACTCGGCTGCGAGCACGACCAGGTCGAGCGTCTTCGCGGGCTTGACCTTGAGCCACCCGGCGCCGCGGCGGCCGGCCTCGTAGGGCCCGTCGAGGGCCTTCACCATCACGCCCTCGTGGCCGGCGGCGAGGGCCTCCTTCAGCACCGGCTCGGCGTCGCCGACCTCGGAGCACGCCCTGCGGGGGATGCGCAGCTTCTCGGGGACCACGCGATCGAGGGCGACGACGCGCTCGGCCAGGGGCCGGTCGATGAGGTCCTCGCCGTCCAGGTGCAGGCAGTCGAAGTACGCGGCCGACAGCGGCATCCGCCTGCGCTGGGCCTCGACCTCGGTCCGCGAGCCGAACCGGCTCATCGACTCCTGGAACGCGCGAGGGCGGCCGTCGTCGAGCAGCGCGATCGCCTCGCCGTCCAGGATCACCGACTCGCACATCAGTGCCAGGACCTCCTGCACCAGCTCTGGGAGGCGGTCGGTGACGTCGGCCAGGTTCCGCGTGTACGCCCGGACCTCGTCCCCCACCCGGTGGACCTGCACGCGGACGCCGTCGAGCTTCCACTCCACCGCGGCGGGCGCCAGCTTCTCGATGGCCTCGGCCAGTGAGTCGGCGGTCTTCGCGAGCATCGGCTGGATCGGCCGGAGGAGCTCCAACCCGTACGTCCCGAGGCCCGCTTCGCCGGACTCGATCGCGGCCCGGGCCACCGGCCCGAGCTCGCCCGCCAGCATCCGGGCCCGCCGGACGGCCGCCGCGGGGACGCCGGCCGCACGGGCCACGGCCTCGATCATCACGCCCTCCAGCGCGCCCTGTCGGAGCTCGCCCGACAGCAGCCCCAGCAGGAACCGGCGCTCCGGCTCGGTGGCCCGTCCGAACAGGTCGTGGATCAGCTCCCGGCGCCGGGCCACCGAGCCCGGCCCGGTCGTCGCCTGGATCTCCCGCAGGATCGCGTCGACCTCCGCGACGGTGAGGGACGGATCGGCCGCGGGTCGCGGAACGTCGCGCAAGGCCGCCCACCCGACGCCGATCGTCCCCTGCGGCAGGAAGCCGGAGAGATACGCCACCGCGGTCTCGACCTCCTGGGGCCGGAGGCGGGACAGCAGGTCGGCGAGCAGCCGGATCTTCTCCAGGCGCCCGGAGGCGGCGGTGACCGCCGAGGACGCCTCGGCGAGGTCGCCCAGGCGCGTCGGCGCGGCCTTCACTCCACCGGAGGCGGCAGCAGCCGCTCGGCCAGGGCGGTGGCCTCGTCGAGCGCCTCGCGTGGAGACGCCCCGGCGCGGACGCGCGCGGCCACGAACCGGCCCACCAGGTAGGACGCGACCGGCGCGTTCTTCCGGTCGTCGGTCCGGTGGGCGACCTCGCGGGCAAGGCGGAGGACGATCGCCTCCTCTGCCTTGGTGAGGGTGAGCTCCTCGCTCGCCGCGGCGGCGAGCTGCTCGGCGAACCGCTCCGGCCACTCCACGAACCAGGAGGCTAGTCGACCGGACGGACCGGGATGGCGGAGACTCGTCCCCGTGGTCGCGGGGCTGCTGTTGACGGGCGGGGCGAGCCGGCGGATGGGCGCCGACAAGGCCGCCATCGTGCTCGGGGGCGAGACGCTCGCCGCCCGCGGGGCGCGCGTGCTCTCCGCGGTCGCCGAGCCGGCGCTGGAGGTCGGGCCCGGGCGATCGGGCCTGGAGGCCGTCCGCGAGGAGCCCCCCGGACAGGGCCCCCTCGCCGCGATCGCCGCCGGATGGCTGGCCCTTCGCGGCCGGGGTCACTCGGGCGCGGTGCTCGTCCTCGCGGCCGACATGCCGCTGGTCGACGACGCGGCGCTCCACGCCCTGGCGGCGGCGCCGGGCGGCTCCGTCGTCCCCGTCGTGGACGGGATCGCCCAGCCGCTGTGCGCGCGGTACTCGCCGGAAGACCTCGACGTGGCGGTGGAGCTCGCGCGCGACGGCAAGCGCGCCATGCGAGACCTGCTCGAGGCGATCTCGCCGGCGGCCGTGGAGATCGACGGGGCCGTGCTCGAGGACGTGGACACGCCCGGCGACCTCGCCCGGGTCCGGGCACGTCTGGGACACTCGCCCCCGATGATCGACGCTCCGCTTCGGCGCAACGTGACGAACGCGCGCGTGCTCTCGGTCGAGGGCGGCCGAGGGGAGGAACGGGGCGACCGGCTCGCCGCCGAGGAGCCGATGGAGATCCGCGTGGGCGGCCCGGGCCGGGAGCCCTCCGCGGTCGCGATCACCATGCGCACCCCCGGCGCCGACTTCGAGCTCGCCGCCGGCTTCCTGCTGACCGAGGGGCTGATCACCTCGCGCGAGGAGATCGACACGCTCGCCTACTGCGAGCTCCCACCCGACGAGCAGCACTACAACGTGGTCACCGTCCGCCTGCGACGCCCGTTCGACGCGGAGTCGGTCCGGCGCAACACGTACACGACGTCCTCGTGCGGCATCTGCGGCAAGGCCAGCCTGGAGCAGGTCGAGGTCCGGTGCGCGGCCCTCGGCGACGGGCCCGTCCTTCCCGGCTCCACGTTGCTCGGCCTCCCGGAGACGCTCCGGGCAGCCCAGCCGATGTTCGAGGAGACGGGCGGTCTGCACGCCGCGGGGCTGTTCGATCCGGACGGCCGCCTGGTCACGCTCCGCGAGGACGTCGGGCGCCACAACGCGGTCGACAAGGTGGCCGGCGAGCGGCTGCTTGCCGGCGCGATCCCGCTGTCCCACGGTGTCCTGATGGTCTCCGGACGAGCCTCGTTCGAGATCGTCCAGAAGGCCGCGGTGGCCGGCATCCCGATCGTCGCCGCGGTCTCGGCGCCCTCCAGCCTGGCCGTCCGCGCGGCCGAGCACCTCGGCATGACCGTGGTCGGCTTCCTGCGCGGCGAGCGGTTCAACGTCTACGCCCACCCCGAGCGAATCCGGCTGGATGCCTGACCGCCCGGCCCACAAGGTCAAGGCCCCGAAGCGCCTCAAGCCGCGGCTGTGGGCCGGGTGGAAGCCGAACGGCATCGGCGAGGTCAAGCCGAACCACTACGGCGAGATGCTCCGCACCGCCATCGACAACCGCGACGCCCTCGGCTACGCGTGGCGGATCCTGAAGCACGGCGTGTGCGACGGATGCGCGCTGGGCGTCGCCGGGTTCAAGGACTGGACGATCGAGGGCGTCCACCTGTGCACGACGCGGCTGAACCTTCTGCGCCTCAACACGATGAGCGCGCTGGACCCGGCGGTCCTCGCCGACGTCCCCGCCCTGCGCGAGCGGACCGGCCCCGACCTTCGCGCGCTGGGACGGCTCCCGTACCCGATGCTCCGCCGCCGCGGTGAGCCGGGCTTCGCGCGGATCACGTGGGAGGACGCGCTGTCTCGGATCGCCGAGCGGATCCGGGCCGCCGGCCCCGAGCGGATCGGCTTCTACCTGACCGCCCGCGGGATCACCAACGAGGTCTACTACGTCGCCCAGAAGGTGGCCCGGTTCCTGGGCACCAACAATGTCGACAACGCGGCGCGGGTCTGCCACGCGCCCTCCACGGCCGCCCTGAAGGACGCCATCGGCGTCGCGGCCACCACGATCTCCTACGGCGACGTCATCGAGTCGGACCTGGTCGTGCTGTTCGGCTCCGACGTCGCGAACGCGCAGCCGGTGTTCATGAAGTACCTCTACCTGGCGCGCAAGCGCGGCACGAAGGTCGCGGTGGTGAACCCGTACCGCGAGCCCGGCCTGGAGCGGTACTGGGTGCCCTCGAACATCGAGAGCGCGATGTTCGGCACGAAGATGACGGACGCGTTCTTCCAGGTGCACACCGGCGGCGACGTCGCGTTCATCAACGGCGTGATGAAGGTCCTGCTGGAGTGGAGCCTGTTCGACTCCTCGTTCCTGGAGCGAACGACGGGGTTCGCCGAGCTTCAGGCGTCGCTCGACGGCCAGGCGTTCGAGGACCTGGAGCGGCTGTCGGGCGCGTCGCGAGCGGACATGGAGCGATTCGCCCGGATGTACGCGGAGGCGGGCTCGGCCGTCCTGGTGTGGTCGATGGGGATGACCCAGCACCGGTTCGGCACGGACAACGTCCGGGCGATCGTGAACCTCGGGCTCGCGCGGGGGAACATCGGCCGGCCGGGCGCGGGGCTCATGCCGATCCGCGGCCACTCGGGGGTCCAGGGCGGCGCCGAGATGGGCGCGTACGCCACCGTGCTCCCGGGCGGCATCCCCATCACCCCGGAGTCGGCGGCCGAGCTCTCCGGTCGCTACGGCTTCGAGGTCGGCGGCGCGCCCGGGCTCACCGCGGCGGAGATGGTCGCCGCCGCCCACCGCGGCGGCCTCGACGTCCTGTACTCGAGCGGGGGCAACTTCCTGGACGTCCTCCCCGACCCGCCGCTCACGCGGGAGGCGCTCGAGCGCGTTCCGCTTCGCGTGCACCAGGACATCGTGGTGTCCTCGCAGATGCTGGTGGAGCCCGGCGAGGAGGTGATCCTGCTGCCGGCCATGACCCGCTACGAGCAGCCCGGCGGCGGCACGGAGACGACCACCGAGCGCCGGATCGCGTTCTCGCCCGAGATCCCGGGCCCGCGCATCGGCGAGGCGCGCGCCGAGTGGGACATCATGCTGGACCTCGCGCGCCACGTGGATCCCGATCGGGCCGGCCTGGTCGAGTTCGCCGACGCGCAGGCCATCCGGGAGGAGATCGCCCGCGTGGTCCCGTTCTACGAGGGCATCCAGGACCTGCGGACGACCGGTGACCAGGTCCAGTGGGGCGGGGCCCGGCTGTGCGAGGGGTGGACGTTCCCGACCCCCGACGGCCGGGCTCGGTTCACGCCGGTCTCCCCGCCGGAGATGGACATCCCGGAAGGCCGCTTCCTGCTCTCCACGCGCCGGGGAAAGCAGTTCAACACGATCGTCCACAAGCCGAAGGACCCCCTGACCGGCGCGAAGCGCGACGCGGTCTTCCTGGCCGGCGAGGACGCGGCGCGGCTGGGGCTGCGGGAGGGAGACCCGGTGACCCTTCGCTCGGAGCACGGCGAGATGCCGGCGCGGGTGAAGGTGGCCGCGATCAAGCCGGGAAACGTGCAGGTGTTCTTCCCCGAGGGGAACGCCGTGCTGGCCACGGGACGCTACGACCCGGAGTGCAAGATCCCCGACTACACGGCCGTCGTCGAGGTCTTGACGAGGGAGGAAACGCACGCGTAGTTTCCAAAGGACCCGATGAGATCCCCCGCGCCCTCCGTCCGCCTCCGGGCGACGCTCGTCCTCACCGCCGTGGCGCTGTTCGCGGCCGTACTGCGGCCCGTGCCCGCGATCGCCGCGCCCACCGTCCTCACGGTCGACGACCAGACGTACGCGCTCGGCCTCGAGGCCAAGATCCCCGAGCAGATGGCGAACGGCCAGGTCTACAACGTGCGGTTCCAGAACCGGAACGCCTTCCCGGGCGACGCCACGATCGTTCCCCGGCTGGACAACTTCGCGGACTCGGCGCTGTGGACCGGCACCTACCTGGCCGCCGAGTCGTTCCGGTACGCGACGGCCAAGCGCAAGATCGAGCTCGGCTTCAACCGTGCGTTCTGGATGGCGCAGAAGCTCGAGGCCAAGGCGCGGATCGACCAGATGGTCGCCAAGTACCACCTGCTGATCAACATCTCCCGGAACTGGGACTACGCGTTCAGCCCCTCGCTCGACCCGCCCGGCTTCGGGGGCGGCGTGTTCCACGGCGAGGCCGGCTACCTGATGCGGGCGTGCGCGCCCACCGACGCCCCCTGGTGGCAGACGTGGGACCTTCCCCACGGACCCCGAGTGTTCGGCCCGCTCGCGTGGGAGGACGGGAAGTCCTACTACTGCGAGGACGGCACCAGTCGCGACGCGTATGCGGGCACGACGTTCGGCCTGCTCACCGCGTTCGACCTGGTCTCGGGGGACGACCCGGCCATGCGCCGCCAGATCAAGGAAGACATCAGCGCGATGACCAGCTACACGCTGACCTACGCGTGGACGACGCCGCGGCCCCACGGGAACCTCTCGCTCCCGCCCGAGGAGCTCGAGGACGTCTCGCCGATCGACATCTTCGGGCACGACTTCGAGAACTTCATCTCGCCGATGTTCGTCACCGTCCCCCTGGCCCGGCTGAACATGGCGCTGGCCGCGCTGCACGTGAACCGGAAGGCCGGGACGGCACAGCAGAAGCTGACCTGGCAGGCCGTGTGGGCCGAGGAGCTGCTGACCCAGGGCCCGATCCTGGCGCTGTCGATGGAGATCGACGCGCTGCAGCCGAACGACGGCTACTACAAGTTCAACCTGCATCACCTCACCGGGTACAACGTGACCCGGCTGGCGCCCGACGCGGTGTCGCAGCTCCTGGTGAAGCAGGCGCTGTCGGTGATGGACCACACCACCCGTGACGACAAGAACGCCCACTTCGAGACGATCACCTACGCCATCACCGGCGAGGCGAGCCGCCTCCAGGACGCGGTGCGGCATCTTCGCGAGTGGAAGGTGTACCGCGCGAACATGGTCGCCGGAACCGACCCGCTCAACAGCGCGCGGTGCGGCTCGGACCTCGAGTGCGTGCCGGTAGACCAGCTGGACTGGGTGATCGCCGGTCAGACGATCACCGTGTTCCCGGGGGTCAGCACCGACCTCCGCCACGCGGTGCCCCTGGAGGTCACCGAGCGAACCGCGGAGGACTTCCTATGGCAGCGTCCGCCCACCAAGCTCGACGGCCACGAGGCAACGAACTACCGAGCGCCGGGCGTGGACTACCTGTTGCCGTACTGGATGCTGCGGTACTACACGGAGATCGCGCCCCCGCCCGTCGCGCCGTTCCTGCCCTGGCCGGGTCCGTCCCATCGCTAACGCCGCCCCACAGCCCGATCGTCCGCCGGCGCTGGCGGCCCGAGGGATCTCGGTTTCGTTCGGGGGCCTCCGCGCGCTCGACGGCGTCGACGTCGAGGTGGCCGACGGCGAGATCGTCGGGATCATCGGGCCCAATGGCGCCGGCAAGACCACCCTGTTCGACTGCCTGAGCGGCTACCTCCCCCACTCGGGGCGGGCGTGGGTCGGGCCGACGGAGATCACCGGCATGCTCCCCCACCGGCGGGCCGCGGCGGGGCTGGGCCGGAGCTTCCAGGACGCGCGCCTCTATCCGACGATGACCGTCCTCGAGACTCTCGAGGTGGCGACGGAGCTCACCATCCGGGCACCGGGGATCGTCGCCTCGGCCCTGTCCCTGCCCTCCTCGCGCCGGGCGGAGGCCCGGGCGCGAGCCTCGGCCATGGAGCTCATCGAGCTCCTGGGGTTGGGCGCCTTCCGCGACAAGCTCGTCCGGGAGCTCTCGACCGGGACCCGGCGGATCGTCGACCTCGGATGCGTGCTCGCCCAGCGGCCGTCCGTGGTGATGCTGGACGAGCCGTCCTCGGGCATCGCCCAGCGAGAGACCGAGGCGCTCGGCCCCGTGCTTCGCCGGCTTCGCGACACGACGGGGTGCGCGCTGCTGCTCATCGAGCACGACATGCCGCTCCTCCTCGGCCTGGCCGAGCGCGTGTACGCGCTGGAGACCGGCAGGGTGATCGCGGAGGGCCTCCCCGGCGACGTCGTCCACGAGCCGGAGGTGATCCGGTCCTACCTGGGCGCGGACCCGGAGGCGATCAACCGCTCGGGCGCGATCCGCCCCCGCAAGCGCGCCGCGGCGAGGAAGCCCGCCGCGGAGAAGGCCTCCGCAACCAGGAAGCCGGCAGCCAGGAACCGGGCTCGGGTGCCGCGAACCAAGCAGTAGCATCGAGCCTCGCGCGGATTGCTTGCCCGGTCCGCGAGATATCTGTAGTTTTCAACTCCCCGGCCCGCCGGAAGGGACTCGATGATCGGCTCGCTCCTGCGCCTCCTCCAGCACCGGCTCGCCACCCGGGCCATCGCGATCGCGATCTCCGTCGTGTTCATGTCCGGGCTGGCCGCGCTCGGGCCGGTCGGAAAGGCGGCCGACACCACCCCGGCCTCCGCGAGCGAGTCGCAGGACCCGACGATCGGCCCCGGCGAGGTGGGCCCCGACGGATCCACCTCCCCCTCTCCCAAGGACAAGAAGAAGGGCAAGAAGAAGAAGCCCGGGCTCAACACCCCGACGGTGCCGCCCCCGATCACCCCCGACCAGATCCCCGACTTCGGGCTGCTCGACCAGGGGGTCACCGACGACTACGTGAAGGTCGGCATCTCCTACAACGTCAGTCAGTGCGGCGACGCGGCGCAGCTCGCGCAGCTCCTCGGGCCGGCCGGAGGAAACCCCCGACGGGCCATCGACGCGTTCGTGAGCCACATCAACGACACCGGTGGCATCGGCGGCCGCGAGTACCGGCCCGTCATCGTCGACGACGGCGGAACGTGCACCGAGAAGAACATCGCCGCAGCCATCCAGATGCTCGAGGAGGACAAGGTGTTCCTCGCCATCCCCGGCCTGCACGTTGAGAGCGACTACCTGATCGCCCGCAAGCTCCCCGTCTTCGGCGGCCGCGAGGATCCTGCCTCGCTGGCGAAGTACGGGCCGAACGGCCTGATGCTCCTGGAGCCGATCGGCCCCGCGTTCGACGCCTGGGCGAGCTTCGGGAGGCACTACCTGGAGACCCAGAACCACCAACCCTGCCTGATCCGACCGGAGAACGGCGCGTCGGGCAACTGGGACGTCGCCGAGGCGGTGCTCCACGAGAAGATGCGCAAGCACGGGCTCCAGTTCTCGATGGACACGATCGTCTACGAGGAGAAGGTCGAGAGCGCCCAGAAACAGTCCAACGCCATCGCGGCCAGGGCCAAGCGGGACGGATGCGACCAGGTCTGGTTCATGGCCGGCAACCCGATCGCCCTGATCTTCTTCACGAAGGCGGCGACCCAGAACCGGTGGAACCCGACGTGGACCTGGAACCCGCTCATGGTCGAGGCCGACCAGGACTACGCGGGCCGGCTGATGGACCGTCCGCAGTGGAACCGCGCGTACGGGCTGTCCACGCGCGTGCCCACCGGCGAGCACCCCTCGGCGGGGAAGTGCGCCGAGATCTACCGCCGGTACAACGGCGAGGACGGCTCGTCCACGTCGGCCGCGACGAACATCGCGTGCGCCCAGATCCTCACCACCGCGGAGATCATGCGCAGGGCGGTGAAGCTCACCGGCACCCTGAGCTCCGACACCCTTCTGCTGGGGGCGAACGGAATCACCAACGACTTCTTCTACGACGGCCATGTGCCGATGGACTTCTCCATCCCCGACGCGGACGGGCCCTTCAAGACGCGCGGGTTCAGCCACTACACGGTGGTCAAGTGGAACGAGAAGGCGTACACGTTCCCCGAGTACCCCTGCTACTACCGCCTCCTCGGGCCGAGCAACGGCGGGTGCGAGGACCTGCGCAGGTACTTCACCTAGACCGTCTGGCGCCGCGATGAGCGAGCCGCTCGCGATCGACATGGCGTAGCGGTGGACATCGTCGTCCTCGGCCTGACGATCGGCATGGGCGGCGCCCTGCTCGCGGTCGGACTGGTCCTGATCTACAAGGCCAACCGGGTGATCAACCTCGCCCACGGCGAGCTGGGCGCGTTCACCGTCGCGGTCATGCTCGCGCTGTTCCACAACGCGCACTGGGACTACTGGCCGGCCCTGGGGATGAGCCTGCTGTCGACCGCCGTCCTGGCGGCCGGGGTGGAACGGATCGTCCTGCGGCGCCTCTTCCGCAGCCCTCGCCTGATCCTGCTCATCGCCACGATCGGGATCGCCCAGCTGATCATCGTGCTGCGGCTGATCATTCCCCGGCCGAGGATCGCGGCCGGCGAGCTCGCCGGGTTCTTCGGAGGCGGGCAGGACTTCCCCGTCCCGATCCACTTCGAGCCGATCGAGTTCGGAAGCATCGTGCTGCAGCCGGGCCACATCATCGCCCTGATCGTCGGGCCGCTCCTGGCCCTGGCCGTCTACGCCTTCCTCCGCTGGTCGCGGTACGGGGTGGCGCTGCGGGCCGCGGCCGAGAACGCCCAGCGCGCGCGCCTCCTGGGCATCCCGGTCCGCCGGGTCTCGACGATCGCGTGGGTGGTGGCGGGGCTGCTCTCGGGCGTCGCCGCCGTCCTGCTGGCGCCCATCATCGGGTTCGCCTCCACCGAGGCGGTGGGGCTGCCGCTCCTGATGCGGGGTCTCGCCGCCGCGACGATCGCGAGGATGGAGTCGGTCCCGGTGGCCTTCGCGGTCGGGCTCGGCCTGGGCGTGGTCGACCAGGTCGTCTTCTTCTGGACCGGGCAGAGCAGCCTGACCTCCTGGTGCTCTTCGTCGTCGTGCTGGGCGCGCTGCTGCTGCGCCGCGGCTCCCGGGGCCGGGCCGGGGCCACCGACGACTCGTCGTGGGAGGCGACCGAGCCGGTCCGGCCCCTGCCCGTGGAGATCGCCGGCGATCCCCGCTGGCGCCGCGTCGTCCTGGGCCGCGTGGGACCGGGCTGGCCACCGTCGCGATCCGCCCGTTCGTCCTCGGCCCGTCGACCACGTTCCTGCTGGCCACGATCTTCCTGGTGTCGGGGGTGGCGGTGTCGATGACGGTGCTGACCGGCTGGGCGGGTCAGATGTCGCTGGGCCAGTGGGCGATCGCCGGCGTGGGTGGCGTCTTCGGGTCGCAGCTGGTGGTCGAGATGCAGCTGCCGTTCTGGGTGGCCTTCGTGATCGCCGCCGCCCTGGGCGGTGCGCTGCGCTGCTGCTCGGCCTGCCCGCGCTGCGCCTGGAGGGCGCGTCCCTGGCGGTGGCGACGCTGGCCTTCGCCCTCTCCGCGGAGCTGTGGTTGTTCAAGCAGCCGTGGTTCGCGGCAGACGGGTTCTTCCCCCGGCCCGTCTACATGACCAACCGCATCTACTACGGCGTCGGGCTGGCGTTCCTGGTCGCGGCGCTCGTGGTGGTGCGGGCCCTCCGGGACAGCCGCGTGGGCCGCAACATGATCGCGGTCCGCGACAACCCCGCGCAGGCGGCGTCGATGGGGTCAGCGTCGTGCGGACGAAGCTCGGGGCGTTCGCGATCTCGGGGGTCGTCGCCGCCGCGGCCGGGTTCCTGTGGTCCGCGGGCGTGGGGCTGGCCGACGGCGTGGTCGTTCCCCTCGATCCGCTCGCTCACCGATCGTGGCCGCGGTCGTGATCGGCGGGCTGGGGTCCCCAGCCGGGGCCATCCTCGGCGCCTTCTACCTGCGCGGGATCCCGTTCCTCTTCGGCCAGATCTCGCCAGTACATCGGGCTGCTCACCACGGGCTTCGGCCTGCTGATCCTGCTGCTGTTCCTTCCGGGCGGCCTCGCCGCGCGCTCATGTTCGGCGCCCGCGACCTGCTGGCCCGGGGGTGACCGGGATCGACCCGCAGGCCGAACGCCGCCGCCGAGGCCGAGCCGGCGCCGGAACCCCTCGAGGAGGCCGCCCTCAGGTGAGGGAGCTGTTCGCGCGCGGGCCCGCTCGTACCTGACCTGAACGGCGAGGCGGCCATGCCGATCGCGGTGCTGTTCGCCCTCAACGCCGCCGACGAGCTCGACACCTACGCGTTCGGCCTGCTCGGCCCGGAGATCGCCCGGCACTTCGGGATCGGCGTGGGGCTGTTCGGGGCGATCAGCGTTCTCGTCGTGCTCCTGTGCCGCTGCTCGTCCTCCCGGTCGCCCACGTCGCGGACCGGAAGCGGCGCATGCCGATGGCCATCGCGGCCGCGGCGGCGTGGGGCGCGTTCTCGCTCCTGACCGGCCTGGCGCCGGCGCTGTGGGTGCTGGTCGTGGCGCGGGTGGGCAGTCGGGCTTCGGCCGGTTCGTGAACGAGCCGATCCATGCCGCGCTGATCGCGGAGTTCTACTCGCCGCGGGCGCGGGTGAAGGCGTTCGGCATCCACTCCCTGGCGAACCCCGCCGGCATCATGTTCGGAGCCGTTCTGGCGGGGTTCATCGCCGACCAGTTGGGCTGGCGGGTGCCGTTCTTCGTGCTGGCGATCCCGACCCTGGTGCTCCTGGTCCTGGCGGCCCGGCTCAAGGAGCCCGCCGCGCGGACGGTGGGAGGCGATCGAGGCGCCCGAGGCGCCGCCCCTGCGCGCGGATGGCCCGGCGACTGTGGGCGGTGCGGTCGCTCCGCTATCAGTGGATCGGCCTGGCGTTCACCGCCGGGGCGGTATTCGGCGTGGGCAACGCTCTCCAGTTCTTCCTCGAGGAGGAGTGGGGATGTGCGCCCCGGACAGCGTTCCCTGCTCTTCGCGGCCGGCACGGCGATCTCGATCGCCGGCGTGATCATCGGCACCACGGTGATGCAGCGCCGCATCGACGCCAGGCCGAGCGACGGGATGCGGATCCTGTGCTGGTCCGGCGTGCTCGCTGGAATCGCCCTGGCGATCCTGCCCATCGCGCCGAGCCTGCCCCGCTGGTGTTCCTGATCTGGGTCGTCGTCGCGGTGTTCGCGTTCGTCACCCCGGGCCTGCTGGCGGTGATCGCGAGCGTCGCGCCGCCCGAGATCCGCGCGTCGGCGTTCGCCCTCGGGCGGCTCGTCGCGCTGGCGGGCGTCGGGTGGACGTCTGCTGGCGTCGCTCGGCGGAGGCCAGCTTGCGGTGGGCCGTTCGTCGATGGCGCCGGTGTTCCTCCGCGGCGTCCTGTACTTCTTCCAGGCCGCGCGCTACCTGGACGACGACGTCGAGCGGCTGCCCCCGAACACGCCGCGAAGGCAGGGCGAGGCCGCCGTCCTGCTGGAGGTCAAGGGCCTGACGGTCTCCTACGGCGGTGTGCGGGTCCTGTTCGGCGTCGACCTCGAGATCCGCCGGGGCGAGGTGGTGGCGCTGCTCGGCACGAACGGCGCCGGCAAGTCCACGACGCTGAACGCGATCTCGGGGATCGTGGAGCCCGACGGCGGCAACGTGTGGTTCGAGGGCGAGCCGGTGACCGGCGAGGCGCCGGAGCACACCGTCGCCAGGGGCATCGTCCAGGTCCCCGGCGGGCGGGGCGTGTTCCCGGGGCTGACCGTCGAGGAGAACCTTCGGATGGGCGCGTTCCTGCTCCGCCACGACGGCGAGATCGCGGAACAGCGGATGGCCGAGGCGCTCGCGATGTTCCCCCGTCTGAAGGAGCGCCGCCGCCAGCGCGCGGGGCTGCTCTCGGGCGGCGAGCGGCAGATGCTCACCCTGGCCCAGTCCTTCCTCCTGCGGCCGAAGCTGCTGCTCATCGACGAGCTGTCCCTGGGGCTCGCGCCGACGGTCGTCCAGGAGCTGCTGGAGGCGGTCCGGCGGATGAACGCGGACGGGGTGACGGTGGTCCTGGTCGAGCAGTCGGTGAACGTCGCGCTGACCCTGGCCGAGCGCGCCTACTTCATGGAGAAGGGCGAGGTCCGATTCTCGGGCCCCACCGCCCAGCTCCTGAAGCGCCCCGACCTGCTCCGCTCGGTCTTCCTCGAGGGCGCCCGCACCGTCCGGTGAGGCGCCGCCGGGCTACAGGCTGAGGGCGTCCGAACGGTGCACCAGCCGGCCGCCGCGGAAGGTCGCGGCGACCGCGCCGTCGGCTGCCCAGATCGTCATGTCGGCCCGCGCCCCGGGCTCGAGCCGCCCGCGGTTCGGGTCCCCGAGCACCTCGGCCGGACGCTCGCTGGCCAGGCGGACGGCCGCCGTGAGGCCCAGCCCGTGGACGGTCGCCACGCGGCGAACCCCGTCGGCGATCGTGGCCGCCGACCCGGCCAGCCCGTCGTGATCCGGGTCCACCCCGTCGTTGGGCGCGACGTCGCTGACCAGCAGGCAACGGTCCGGAGCGGTGGCGAGGATGAGCTCGACCAGGTCGTCGTGCAGGTGGACGCCGTCGGCGATGAACGCGACGCGAGCGTTCGGATGCTGCAGGTAGGCCAGCGCAGCCCCGGGGCGCGCTGGTGGACCGGGGTCATGGCGTTGAAGACGTGGGTGACCAGCCGGATGCCGGCGTCGATGGCCTCACGGGCCTGCTCCGCCGTCGCGCCGGTGTGGCCGGCGGCCACGACGATGCCCCGGTCCTGAGCCGCCCGCGCGTAGGCCAGCGCTCCCGGGACCTCCGGAGCCACGGTCACCAGCCGCACGCCGGGAAGATCGAGCAGCGCCAGCGCCTCGGGGTCGTCCCCGGGGCGCAGCTGCTCCTCGCGGTGCGCGCCGCGATACTCGGGCGCCAGGACCGGCCCCTCCAGGTGCAGGCCGAGCAGCCCCGACCCCGGCTCGGCGGCGAACGCCTCCGCCGCGTCCGCCAGGGCCCGGACCTGCTCCGGATCGCCGGAGGGCACCGCCACCAGGTAGCCGGCCACGCCGCGCGCGGCGAGCTCGCGATCGAGCGCCGGCAGCGACGCCGGGTCCACCACCGGGAACAGGCCCTCGAGCCCGTTGACCTGGAGGTCGATCAGCCCGGCGGTGATCGCCCATCCCTCGGGGAGCTCGACGGCGGCACCGTCCGGAGCGGCGAACGAGGACCCATCGACGGCCACCGTGACGGGCGGGCCGTCCGGCGGTGCGGGCGCACTTATCCTGAGCATGCGATGGGCATTCGGAAGGGCACCTTACCTACCGCCGTGGGGCCCGGCAATGGAGCCCGAAGGCGATGAGATGGCTCGGCGCGGTCGAGGGGTACTACGGTCCCCCGCTCGAACCGCAGGACCGCCTCGACCTCGTGGAATGGCTCGGCGCCCACGGGTTCAACGCCTACGGCTACGCCCCCAAGGACGACCCGTTCCACCGCCAGCGATGGCGTGAGCCCTATCCGGCCGACCGCCAGGATCAATTCCGTGAGCTGCTGGCGACCGGCCACGACGCCGGCGTGGACGTCGCCCTCGTCGTATCCCCCGGCCTCGACTGGTCCCCGGGCGACCAGGAGCCCCTCGCCGCGAAGCTCGAGTCCTTCGCCGAGCTCGGGGCGCGCGTCCTGGGCGTCGCGTTCGACGACGTCCCGCCGGGTGGGTCCGACCTGGGCGCGGCCCACGCCGGCGGCATCCGGTTCGCCGCCCAGCGCCTGGGGCCGGACGTGCGGTGGGTGACCTGCCCGACCGACTACGCCACCAACCGCGCCACCGAGTACCTGCGGGCCTACCACGACGGGCTCCCCGAGGGCGCCGACGCCATGTGGACCGGCCCCTCGATCGTCAGCCCGCGCGTCGAAGGCGCGATGGCCCGCTCGCTCGCCGAGGAGCTGGGCCGCCCGCTGCTGTTCGCCGAGAACTACCCGGTCAACGACGGCGCGATGTCCAGCGTGCTCCACCTGGGGCCCTATCGCGGCCGCGACCCGGATCTCCCCGAGGCCACCTCCGGCGTCTTCTTCAACTTCATGTCCCTGGCCCGCGCCAGCCGGGTGGGGCTCGCCGCCGGGGTGCGGTTCTGGCTCGACCCGTCGGTCGATCCCGAGGCGGCCTGGGCCGACGCGGTGGCGGAGGAGCCCGGCCTGGAGCCGCTGGCCCGGGCGTCGCGGACGTGGGCCGGCGACCCCGCGGAGGACCCGGACGTGGCCGGGTGGGTCGACGCCGCCCTGGCCGGCGACCCCGGTCCGCTGCGGACCTACCTGGTGGGCGGGTGCCGCAACGGCCTGGACCCGGCGCTCGCGGCGGAGGTCGGCCCCTGGCTCGATCAGTGGGACGCCGAGTCGATGGCCATGCAGTTCGCGCTGCTGCTCCTGGAGGCGCCCCCGGAGGCCCGCGCGTCCGGCGCGTTCGCACTGGCCGAGGTGTGGGCCCGCGCGCGTGCGTCGCGCTACCAGCTGTTCGGCGTGCGGTGGGCGCACTACCCCGTCACGGGCCGCGACGGCGAGGACCTGGTTCCGCTCGCGGAGGGCCTGATGACCGGCGAGAACCTGACCGATCGCCTCGCGTCGGCCGCCCTCGACCGGGCCGCGAACGCCGGCGGCGTCCAAGCTTGAGCACCCATCCCTCTCGTACAGCTGATTGAGCAGCAGATAGAAGAGACCAAACCGTGGCGAAGCGTTGGACGGTCGCGAGACGGGCGAGCGCCGTCGGGATCTGTCTTCTGACGGTGGGCTTCGGCCTGAACCTCGTGACGTCCCATCGTGCCGAACGGCCGTCGGTCAACCGGACTCCCGTCGTTCTGGCCACCCCGCAAGGACCTGACCTCTCGCTGGCAAAGGGGTTTTCCCTCCCTCCTCATCCGTTCCCAGGCGGTCGGCCGGTCTCCAAGGCGGAAGCGAATTCGATGCTTTCTCGATGCCAGTGTCCGGGACCGCCGCCGAGCAACTCGCGGTCAGGGTGGGTGACGGAACGATGGGCACTCGGCAGCTTGAACCTCGGACTCATCCTCGGCAATGGCATCTGGGTCACATACACCGACGACGCTCGGAGCTCCGAGGACTACGCGAAGGATGCGTCCGAGAGCATCGAAGGGGGGTTCTGGGACAGTGGAAAGCTGCTCGAGGTGCGAGGCGTGACTGGTGCCGGCGCCCCCGGTACTCCGAGCGGATCCGCGTACCTCGTGTGGATCGAAGGCGAGCACCTCACAGAGGTGTTCGGATTCGGCGGTCAGTCCTTGGAAGACCTCCTGGAATTCGCCGACCGGCTGCGGGTCCCCTAGGTCGGGACGCCGGCGTCCAGGCCGGCCAGGCGGAGCAGGCCCCAGGCCGCCGCGGACTTCGCCTGGGCCGGGGCGCGGGACGTCTCGACGGTCCGGCGGGTGACGCGAGCCCGGAGCTCCTCGACGATCACGGGGTTGTCGGTCACCAGCCCCCCGGCGACCACGACCAGGTTCGGCAGGGACGGGTCCTCCAGCGCCGTGGCCAGCGCCGACGCGACCTCGGGGATCCGCTCGGGCGGAACCGGGCTGGGCAGCGCCCACCCCGCGGCCACGGTCTCCAGGCATCCCACGCGGCCGCAGGGACACGGCAGGTCCGAGTAGCCGGTCCGGTGCCCGAACACCTCGGTCTGGGCGACGCGGCCCTCGAAGACGATCGCGCCGCCGATCCCGGTCCCCAGGCCCATGTACGCCAGGTCCACCAGCCCGCGCAGCACCGACTCGCCCAGGGCGGCGGCCTCGGCGTCGTTGGCCACCACGTCCGCGGGACCCCGCAGCCCGAGCTCCCTGACGGGGTCGACGTCGTACCAGCCGAGGTTCGAGGCGGCCACCACGCGGTCGCCCTTGACGATGCCGGGAACGGCGAGCAGCAGGGGGCCGTCCTCGTTGCGGGCGCCGTCGTGGAACGTCGTCCGACCGTCGGCCTCGAACACGATGGTCTGGGCGCCTCCTCCTCCGAGCTCGACGCAGACGGCCCGCGCGGTCATGTCGCCAGATTGAACGTCTCGGACAGGACGAGTCCAGCCGCGCCGAGCAGCCCGGCCTGCTGGTCGAGCCTGGACAGGACGATGTCCACCCCCTCGCGGAGGTGGGGCAGCGAACGCGACCGGACGTGCCCGGCGATCGCCTCGCGGAACGGCTCGCCCCCGCCCACGGCGTCGCCGTGCAGGATGATCCGGTCGGGGTTCACGACCTGGACCAGCGTGGCCACCCCGCGGGCGAGGTTCGCCGCGTACCGGTCGAGCAGGTCCGCCGCGCCAGCCGATCCCTCCTCCGCGAGCCTCGACAAGGCGCGGGCATCCATCGCCGCCGCCCCCGGGAGCTTCGCCGCCCTCGCCTCCGCCCGGACCCAGCGCAGGGTCGCGATGGTCTCCCAGCATCCGCGGAGCCCGCACGCGCAGACTCCCTCGCCGTCGACCGGGATGTGGCCGATCTCCCCGACGCGGCCGCCGGTCCCCCGGAACACCTGGCCACCCAGCACCAGGCCGGCGCCCAGGCCGTGGCCGGTCTGGATCGCGGCGAAGTGGCTGAACCCTCGGCCCTCCCCGAACCACTTCTCGCCCAGGGCCTGGGCCCGGGAGTCGTTGTCGATGACCACCTTCACGCCGATCTCCCGCTGGAGCTCGGGTCCGAGCCGATGTCCGGTGAGCGCCGGGACCTGCGAGGAGCCGACCACGGTCCCGGTCGACGAGTCGCACACCCCCGGGACGGCCACGCCGATCCCCAGGATCTCGCCGCGCCTGGATCCCAGCGCACCCTCGAGACAGCCGAACAGGTCGCGGTGCACGGCCGCGAGATCGCCCGGGTCGGAGAGCACGGCCTGGTGGTGCGCGACGATCTCGCCGCGGGCGCTCACCAGCGCCGCCTCGCACCCGTCGCCGCGAAGCGCCACCGCGCCCGACAGGCCGGCGCCGGAGCGGAACCACAGCGGCCGCCCGGGCTTTCCGACCCGGGCCACGCTGCGGTCGGGGTCCCCCTCCTCGAGCAGGCCGCTGTCCAGCAGGGGCCGGACGATGCCCGAGATCGTGGCCCGCGGGACGCCGGCCAGGCGGGCCAGCTCGGCGCGGGTCAGCGGGCCGACGTCGCACAGCGCCTGCAGGACCCGCGACCGGTTGACGTCGCCCATCCGGGTCGGCGACATCACCGGCGCGAAGGAGACCTGCCCGCCGTTTCGGCTCTCGCCCACGACCGTGCCGGACCCGGTGGTCACGTCGCGGCCCCCTGAAGCACGCCGCCGACCACCGCGTCGGAGATCGCCCGTACGGCCTCCGGGCCCAGCGAGACCGTCTCCTCGTACCCCTCGCCGTACGGCTCGGGCAGGTAGCCGGCCCACACGGGGGCCAGCCCCGCGATGAGCGTCACGCCGCGGCGGGCCGCCTCGATCCGCCGGCCCAGGGCGTGGAAGGGCTCCCCGGGAACCGACGCCAGCCGGACGTCGCCGATCGCCCACTCGATCAGCTCGACGGTGACCTCGCTCACCCCGAGCAGCCCGGCGAGCGGCGTGCCGGCGACGGGAACCGTCACGGAGTCCGACGCGACCGCCAGGCCGCCGGTCACGGGCTCCGCCGCCTCCACCGCACGCGACACCGCCTCCGCGACGCCGGCGGCCAGCGTGGTGGCCTCCTCGATCGCCCCGGCCAGGTGCGTCGGAACGTCCTGGTGGTGCTCGACCGGGTTCACGTCGCCCAGCGGGCCGGACAGCAGGATCGCGGTCCCGCCGCCGGCGGCCTCGAGCGCGGTCCGGAACGGGCCCACCCAGTCGGCGGACACCTCGAGCCACGGCGAGCCGAGGACGACCGGATGGATCGACACGTTGGCGAGCGTTCCCGCGCGGCTCCCGTCCGGGCGGCGCACGTCCAGAACGGAGAACCGTGGATCGTAGGGAAGTCCGCGCCGGTTCATCGACAGGCCCTCGGGCAGGGCCGCGCCGGCCGCGTGGAGGGTGGCCGGCTCGGCGGCGTCGCGCGCGGCCTGCGCCGCGGCCCGGCACCGTTCGACGAGCAGCTCCGCGTAGCCCTCCGGGCTGCCCCACCCCAGGAGCTCGCCGCCGCGGATCGCGTTCGGGCCGTTGTGAGTGTGCGTGGCCGCGGTCAGTACCGCCTCCCGGCCCACGCCGAGGTCGCCGGCGATCGCGTCGCGGACCGGATCCGAGAACTCCTCCGAGAGCCCGAGCAGGTCCAGTACCAGCAGGCAGGCCGAACGGGTCCCGTCGTCGATCCACATCGTCCGGACCTCGAGCTCGTCGTGGACGCTCGCCGCCGGCTCCGTCCGCTCGGAGAACCCGGCCAGGCGAACGGGCACGGCGGGCGTGATGGCCGCCGAGCCGAACCCCACCCGCCAGCTCATCGCAGCACCCGCCCGAAGAACGTCCGGAGCCGCTCGTTCACCTCGCGCCGGCGGGTGAAGAAGAACGCGTGTCCCGCGTCCGCGTACACCTCGAGGTCGGACCCGGAGATGACGGCGGCCAGGTGCTGGGCGTCGGCGAGCGGGACGACCGGGTCGGCGTCGCCCTGCATCACCAGCGTCGGCGCGCCCACCTCCACGGCCGCCTCGGGAGCGCGCTTCGCGGATCGCACCTGGGCCAGGTCGTTGCGGAGACCGGCGAGCCCGGCCGGCGCGTCGAGGTGCGTCCGCGAGAACTCGACGAGGTCCTCGCGCATCCCCGCGGTCTCGAGCATGCGCTTCAGCTCGTCAGGGGTCAGGTTCGTACGCAGCCACTTGTCGACGGCCTTGGGATCCTCGATGCGCCGCCGGTTGATCGAGCGCTCCAGGCCGGAGAGCGCCTCGCCGAGCCCGCGAGGCGCCAGGAGATACCGCAGCGGCCACGGGAGCCGGATGCGCATCGGCACCACCGGGCAGCACAGGACCAGCGCCGTGCACCGGCCGGCCTGGGTCTGCGCGAAGGCGAGGGCCGACGGCGCGCCTCCGGAGGCTCCCACGATCGCGGCGCGCTCGATCCCCTGCGCGTCGAGGACCGCGGCGTACGCCGCCGCCTGCTCCTCGAAGGTGCGGCCCGAGGACACCGGGGTTTGCCCGTAGCCTGGCCTCGACGGCGCGACGATCGTGTACGCGTCGGCCAGGTCCTCGGCCAGGCTGAAGCACTGCCGCCACGAGCCGGGGGTGCCGTGGATCACCAGCACCGCGGGTCCGGCGCCGGCCGTGGCCACCTCGATCGGTCCGCGGTCCGTGTCCAGCACGCGGACGTCGGTCCACGCCGCGGCGACGCGTTCGGTCCCGATGGGCGCCATTTCGTCAAGTCTATAAACAAACCCTCGGGCAACTCGGCCGAGCGCCCCGGCGCGCGATACTGACGCCGATGCCCGCCCCGAAAACCACCCTGCAGGACCTGGTCGACGCCACGCCCGGCTCCCGGGACCGGTTCATGGACTTCCTGCGCGCGGCGAGCATCGTGACCGTGGTCTTCGGCCACTGGTTCATCGGCGTGATCATCTGGGAGGACGGGATCATCCGGTCGGTCTCGGCGATCGGGCTGACGTCCTGGCTGTGGATGCTCACCTGGGCCATGCAGGTGATCCCGATCTTCTTCTTCGTCGGGGGCTTCTCGAACTTCACGTCGTATCGCTCGTACCGCAAGCGCGGCGAGCCGGTGTGGCGGTTCCTGTGGACTCGGGCCGAGCGGCTCCTGAAGCCGTCGCTGATCTTCGTGGGGATCTGGGTGGTGATCCAGGTGATCCTGCACCTGACCGACACCGGCGGCGTCAGGCCCGAGGTCCCCTGGCTCCGCGGGATGCGCCCGCCGGGGGCGACGATCCCGTTCGGCCCCCTGTGGTTCCTGGCCGTGTACCTGGTCGTCGTCATGGTGAGCCCGGTCACGATCTGGCTCCACGATCGGTTCGGCGCGGCCGTCCCGATCGCGTTCGTCCTGGGGGCGATCGCGGTCGACATCGTCCGCTTCGGCCTGGACGTGGAGGGGATCGGGTTCGCGAACGTGTGGCTGGTGTTCCTGTTCGCCCACCAGCTCGGCTACTTCTACGCCGAAGGCCGTCTGCTGAAGCTCGGGACGAAGGGGTTCGCGGCGATGGCCGTGATCGGGTTCCTGGCGATGATGGCGTTCACCAACCTGAACCGCGTGTGGCCCGGCGTGAGCATCTACCCCCGGAGCCTGCTGGGGACCGACGTCGAGCTCATCACGAACACGAACCCGCCCACGCTGATGATGCTGGCGATGGGGATCTGGAGCATCGGCGCGGTCATGCTGCTGCGTCCGGTCCTGTCCCGCTGGCTGCAGCGCCGAAAGGTGTGGGCCGCGGTGATCTCGCTGAACACCATCGTGATGACCCTGTTCCTGTGGCACATGACGGCGTTCCTGCTGGCGATCTTCGTGCTGTGGCCGATCGGGTTCGGACAGCAGGGCGACACCACCGCCTCGTGGTGGGCCGAGCGGCCCCTGTGGGAGCTGGTCCCGGCGGTGTTCCTGGTCGGGCTGGTGTGGCTCTTCGGCCGGTTCGAGCGGCCCGCGCGCCGGCCGGCCGCGACCCCGTCGTGACCCGGCCCGAGCTTGTGAGGGGCGAGCCCCGGGGCTAGGGTTCGCCCACCAC
This sequence comes from uncultured Actinomycetes bacterium, assembly GCA_963742735.1. GTDB lineage: Bacteria > Actinomycetota > UBA4738 > UBA4738 > JBBDTT01 > JBBDTT01. Next base: position 757,834 of record CAVUMN010000004.1, on the reverse strand, counting down.
GTCGACCGCCTCCCCCAACTCCGCGAAGGCCGAGCGGGACGGACCCCGCCCCCCGGCCGCCCCGCCCTCGTTCGACGTCCCCGCACTGGCGAAGGTCCTCGACGGCGACCACGCCGAGCTCCGCGAACGATGCCGCACGGCGTTGTCGAAGCCCGGGTTCGCCTACCGGTACGGCCTCGACACCGACGCCTATCGCGCCCTGGTCATGCGGTGGCTGCGACAGCTCCTGAAGGACGGCTCCGGGCTGACCGCGTTTCCCCCGGAGGTGGGCGGCGCCGGGGACGCCGCCGGCAACATCGCGCTGTTCGAGACCGTCGCGTTCCACGACCTCTCGCTGCTGGTGAAGCTCGGCGTGCAGATCGGGCTGTTCGGCGGGGCGATCCAGCAGCTCGGGAACGCCGAGCATCACGCGCGCTACCTGCGCGACGCGGGGACGGGGGACCTGCCCGGCTGCTTCGCGATGACCGAGACCGGACACGGCTCGAACGTCCGGGAGCTGGAGACGATCGCGCGCTACGACGCCGAGGCCGGCGAGTTCGTGGTGCACACACCGAACGCGTCGGCCCGCAAGGACTACATCGGCAACGCGGCCGCCGACGGGCGGATGGCCGTGGTGTTCGCCCAGCTCGAGGTGGCCGGCGAGGGCCACGGCGTCCACGCGCTGCTGGTGCCGATCCGCGACGCCCGCGGGCGGCCCCGCAAGGGCGTCCGCATCGAGGACTGCGGCCAGAAGATGGGCCTGAACGGCGTCGACAACGGCCGCATCCGGTTCGAGCGGGTGCGCGTCCCCCGCGACGCGTTGCTGAACCGGTTCGCCGACGTCGACGCCGACGGCCGCTACTCGAGCTCGATCGCGGAGCCGGGCCGTCGCTTCTTCACGATGCTCGGCGCGCTGATCCAGGGGCGGATCTGCATCGCGGCCGCCTCGGTGAGCGCGGCGAAGTCCGCCCTCACGATCGCCATCCGGTACGGGGACCGCCGCCGCCAGTTCGGCCCGCCCGGGGGCGAGGAGGTCCCGCTCCTGGACTACCGGACCCACCAGCGGCGGCTCCTGCCCGCGCTGGCGACGACGTACGCGCTGGACTTCGCGGTGAAGGACCTGGTGGCGTCGTACGCGCGCTCGCAGTCCAGGGCTCGGACGTCGGCGCGCGACCGCCGCCGTCTGGAGGCGCACGCGGCCGGGCTGAAGGCCTACGCGACCTGGCACGCCGTCGAGACCATCCGCGCGTGCCGCGAGGCGTGCGGCGGCGCCGGCTACCTGGCCGAGAACCGCTTCGCCTCGCTGGCCGCCGACACCGAGGTGTTCACGACCTTCGAGGGCGACAACACCGTCCTGCTCCAGCTCGTCGCGCGCAGCCTGCTCACCGACTACCAGGAGGAGTTCGGCGACCTGGACCTGTTCGAGACGATGCGCTATGTGGCGTCCCGGGTGGTCGACGTGATCAGCGAGCGCGTGCCGGCCGGGCTGGTCGGCATGATCGCGGCCGTCCCCGGCCAGGCCGGCGAGGGAGAGCTCCTTCCCAGGGGCGCCCACCTGCAGGCGATGCGGTTCCGGGAGGAGCACCTGCTCGAGGGGCTGGGTCGACGGCTCCGCAAGGGGATGAAGGAGGACCCGTTCGGCGCGTTCGTCGCGGCTCAGGACCACGTCGTCTCGACCGCGATGGCCCACGTGGACCGCGTGGTCATCGAGTCCTTCACGACCCGCACGCGGAAGGTCCGAAACAAGGGTGCGCGCGAGGCGCTCGATCGCCTGGGCGACCTCCACGCGCTGTCGAGGATCGAGCGCGACCGGGGCTGGTTCATCGAGCACGGCCACCTGTCGCCGCGCAGCTCCAAGGCGATCGTCAGGCTGGTGAACGAGGCCTGCGCGGACCTTCGTCCCGTCGCCGTGGACCTCGTCGACGCGTTCTCGATCCCGGACGAGCTGCTCGGCGCCCCGATCGCCCTCAGCGAGGGCTGAGCGTCACCGTCACCACACCGGCACCGGTCGAGCGCAGCAGCAGCAGTGGGGCGTTCGGCGCGGAGACCACTCGAGCGGGACCCTCCACCGCGAGCCGGTAGCCGCGCGGGTAGTGGCGGGCCGGGATGAAGATCTCCGTCGGGACGCGGATGCGCGGGTCCGTCGTGAACCGGAAGACGAACGAACGCCCGTCGGCGTCGAACCGCCAGAACGTCGGCGTGCCGGCCACGGCCCGCGGATAGGGGCGGACCAGGACGCCGAGCTTGGGCTGTTTCAGGTTGCCCGGCCGTGGCGGCTTGCGGGGGTCGATGATGATCCCCTCGGCCGATCGTTCGCCGGAGGGGTCCAGGCCGAAGTACGACCAGTACTGCCACGACATCAGGTGCGCGTCCGACGCCTCGACGTCCCGCGTGATGGTGTCCAGGTCGTCGGTCGCGCCGTACTCGGTCATCAACAGCGCGTCGCCGGTCCGCGCGCTCTGGGCCTCCGCCCGCTCGAACGGGCGGTCCTCACCCAGGGGACAGTTGACCTGCTCCGGCGCGCCGGTCTGCGAGCCGCCGAACAGCGCCCCCAGGCAGTAGACGTGGAACGAGAACCCGACGTTCGGGTCCTCGAGGTCCGGGATGGCCACGTCCCCGCCGCCGCCGAAGATCGGGTGCGTCTCGTAGAACGCCAGCCGGGTCGGGTCGACCTTGCGGATCTGCGTGATGATCCGGTCGTAGAACGGCTTCAGCGACGCGTCGAACACCGGGCACCCCGCCGGGTTCAAGCACGTCAGCCACGGCGTACCGGGCCAGGCCTCGTTCAGCAGGTCGTAGCCGAAGATGGCGGGCTCGCGGCGAAACCGGGTCGCGGCGTGCCGCCAGGCCGCGGCGTACGCGTCCGCCAGCCCCACCCCGTCGGGCCCCGGGTCGTTCGCCCACAGGTGATCGAAGGCGCGCCACAGGGCGGGCATCACGAAGTAGTTGCCGGGGAACCCGACGTCCGGCTGCGCCGGAAGACCGTCGTCGATCACCGCCCAGTCGGGGAACCCCTCGCCGTGGAACCGCTCGTTGAACAGGTCCTGATGGAAGTCGAGCAGGACGTGGATGCCGTGGCGCCCCAGCATCCGGGCGAGCCGCGCGATCCGCTCCAGGTACGCGTCGTCGTAGCGTCCGCGGTTCGGCTCGAGGCCCTTGTAGATCAGGCCCAGGCGCACGGTGTTGAACCCCTCCGAGGCCAGGAAGTCGGCGTCGTCCTCGCCGAACCCCAGACGGCCGGGGTCGTAGGGCGGGAGCTTCATCACCATGTTGACCCCGTGCATGATCACCACCCGGCCGTGGCGGTCGGTGATCCAGCGGCCGCGGTGACCAAGGGGCAGGGTCCGCGCGTCGATGGTTCGCGGCATCAGCTTCGGCGTCCCCGATGCGGGCGCGCCGGACGCCCGATCCCCCGGCGCGGCGGGCAGCAGCGCGAGGACAAGCAGGAGAACGAGCGACCGGCGCACCCTTCTCGGTTCGACCCCGCCCGCGCGGGCTCCTCCCGAATCGGGCGTTACGCCATCCGGCGCCGGAGCTCCTCCAGGTGCTCCCACTCGTGCTCGAGGAGCCGGCGGATCCCCCGGGTGACCTGCTCCGGCCGCTTCAGCGCCGCCCGCGACTTCCCGCCGGGGGCGAGCTGCTCGAGCCGCTCGGCGAGGAGCGGCGCCTGCGCCCGGAGCCCGTCGATCGCGCGGAGCTCGCCCTTCTCCGCCTGGGTTCGCAGGCGGCCGATCTCCGGCGTGCCGCCGATCACCGAGCTGAGGTAGCCACTCGACGCTCCCAGGACGTGGAACAGGATCCCGCCGAGGGCCCGGTCACCCGTCGCCGGCTTCACGGCGAGCCACGTCGAGGGGATCTCCTCCGCCGCCTCGAGCAGCGCCGCTCGCAGCCCGCCGAACCGCGCCGCGGCGGCCCGGACCTCGCCGGCGCGCATCGTCCGCTCGTCCCAGGCGAAGTGCGCCCCGCCCTGTCCCAGGAAGGTTCCCTCGGTGACGTGCTCGCGGATCGCCGTGCCGAACGCGGCCTTCGGATCGACCGGCTCACCGTGGGCGGCCAGAAACTCCAGGTACCGCCGGATCGCCGCCGGCGCCTCGTCCACGGCCTCGTCCGTGGTCGGCATCATCACGACGCACCCGAGGAGGTCGAGGACGTGGACCATGGTCTTGCGGCGCATCGGGCCCGACTCCAGGTGCAGGCCGTACTGGGTCGCCCTCATCGCGGCAGCTTCGTGGAGATCACCTCGACCCGGGCGTCGACCAGCTCGCGGGCGTTCTTGCAGCCCGAAGCCTATTCCTGCGGGCCTCGGTCCTGGGAACCCGCGGCGGCCTGTGACAAGCTCCGCCCGACAAGCCGAGGAAGGGGGAAGGGATGGAGCTCTCGGACTTCAAGGACCTCAACTACCTGGCGATCCTCGCCGGGGCGGTCGCGTACTGGCTGGTGGGTGCGCTGTGGTACTCCCCGGTGCTCTTCGGCAAGACGTGGCAGGCGCTGACCGGCGTCACGGCCGAGAACGCGCCCAGTCCGATGCTTACGTACCTGGGCGGGCTGGTCCTGTTGTTCATCACCACGGTCGGGCTGGCCTTCCTCAAGGAGACCACCGGGGGGACCGACCTCAGCGACGGGGTCCAGCTGGGTCTCGGCGTGAGCATCGCGTTCGTGACCGCGCAGCTCGTGCTGAACGCCATGTACGAGAAGCGGCCCCGCAACCTGGTGGCGATCAACGCCGGCTACGCGATCGTCGGCATCACCCTGGCCTCGATCATCGTCGTCCTCTGGGACTGAACCTCCGCGGTAGGCTGCACCGCGATGGCGGCGGTGCGACGCACGAAGCTGCTCGAGACGAGCTGGCGGCTCCACCGATGGCTGTTCCGGGTGACCGGCGGCCGGGTGGGCACCACGTTCCAGGGCATGCCGATCGTGATGCTGACCACGACCGGCCGGAAGACCGGGGAGCCGCGCAGCGTGACGATCCCGTTCATCGCCGACGGCGACGCGTTCGTGTGCGTCGGCTCCAACGCCGGACACCCGGCCGATCCCGACTGGGTCCGGAACCTGCGGGTCGATCCGAAGGCGACGCTCTTCCGCAAGGGCGAGCGCTTCGCGGTGACCGGACACGAGGCCGAGGGCGGGGAGCGCGAGCGGCTGTGGGCGCGGGCCGTGGAGACCGACCCCGCGTACGCGGAGTACGACCGGCGGGTCACCACCCGCCGGATCCCGGTGATCGTCCTGGAGCGCAGGGCGGACAGCACTCGACCCCGGGGTTCGCCACCGCGGGCATAGCCGGAGGGGCGTCTAGACAGCTGGCGCGACGTCCATCCGGCACCGCGGCGAGCCTCCGGGGCCTTGGGGGTTGAGTTCGACCGCGGCCGCCCGACTCCTCTGTGGATATCGGAAAAACCTGCTCCAAATCCCCGGGATCGGCCGCGCGGGACGCCGCCTCCCAGGAAACGGCCCGGGTACCTGGTACGCTCTTCGCACGGATCGCGATCTTCGCGAACCTGTGAGGCTTCTTCTTCCTACGGTTCCTCCTTTCGGATGGCGTCGAGGTCGGCGAATCCTCGACGAGTCGTGGGCGCTGACCCGCCCATTGCAAAGGAGTGCAACCGAATGAACACTCAGTTCTCTGAGCTCGGCGTATCCCGCGCCGTCTGTCAGGCCCTCGAGGGCCGCGGCGTGCAGAGCGCCTTCCCCATCCAGTCCATGGTCCTTCCGGACGCCCTGGCGGGCCACGACGTGCTCGCCAAGTCCCGGACGGGCTCGGGCAAGACCCTGGCGTTCGCGATCCCGATCGTGGAGCTCGTGAAGAGCTCCGGCCGGCCGTCAGCTCTGGTCCTGGTCCCCACCCGCGAGCTCGCGACGCAGGTCGCCGACGAGTTCGGCCCGATCGCGAAGGCCAAGGGCCTCCGCGTGGCCACCGTCTACGGCGGCGTCGGGCTTCGCGAGCAGGCCAACCGCGCGGCGAAGGCCGACGTGATCGTGGCCACCCCCGGTCGCATGGAGGACCTGCTCGAGCGGCGCATGGTCTCCGTGGACGACGTGAACATCCTGGTCCTCGACGAGGCCGACCGCCTGCTCGACATGGGCTTCCAGCCCCAGGTCGACCGCATCGTCCGCCGGCTTACCGGCGACCGCCAGACCCTGTTCTTCTCGGCGACGCTCGACGGCGCGGTCGGTCACATCGCCAAGTCCTACACCCGCGCCGCCCGCTGGCACGAGATCGAGTCGCCCAAGCAGACGGTCGACGAGGTGGAGCACAAGTTCGTCGCCGTTCGCGCCGATCGCAAGGTCGACGCGCTCGTGGAGATGCTCAAGGAGGTCGAGGGGCCCACGCTGGTGTTCGTCCGGACCAAACGGGGCGCCGAGCGTCTCGCGGAACGGCTCGGTCGCCGCGGCGTGGCCACCGCCTGCCTGAACGGAAACATGCAGCAGGGAGCCCGTGAGCGCGCGCTCAAGCGCTTCGACTCGGGGGCCGTTCGCGTGATGGTCGCCACCGACGTCGCCTCGCGCGGCCTGGACCTGGACCGCATCGGCCACGTCGTCAACTTCGACCCGCCCGAGGACGACAAGGCCTACGTGCACCGGGTGGGCCGCACGGCCCGCGCGGGCCGGTCGGGCATCGCCGTGACCTTCGTCCTGCCCGAGCAGGAGGGCGACGCCGGCCGAATGGCCAGCCGCCTTCAGCTCGAGGACGAGTTCAAGGCCGACGGCATGATCGTGGTCCCCCCGCGGGTGGTGTTCAGCTCCGGCGGCCGCCGCCGGCGCGTCGCCCCCCGCGCCCGTCGAACCGCCTAGAGCTCCCGTTCCTTCCGGCCCGGCACGCCGATACGCTTCGTCACGTCCACCGACAAGAGGAGGTCGTGATGGGGCACTTCGGAGCGGTCGCACTGCCCATCGTGCCGGGCCAGGAGGACCGGGTCCGCAACTTCGCCAAGGAGGTCGCGGAGCATCAGGAGGAGTTCGAGCGCCTCAACCGGGAAGCCGGAGGGTGGACGAGCTTCAACGTGTTCCTCCAGGAGACCCCGATGGGGAGCTTCATGGTGAACACCTGGGAGCTCGAGGACCCGGAGAAGGTCCGCGCCGCCTTCACCGAGTCCGAGTACGACAACTGGTGGCTCGACTTCCTCCGCGACGTGAACGGGCTCGACCTCCGGAACTGGCCCGCCGACCAGCCTCCGCCGGCACCGCCGCCGCAGGTCTTCGAGTGGCGAGCCGCCCAGGTCCGGGTTGAGGGCCGCGACGGCGTGAAGGTGACGGGCATCGACTCGAATCCCGTCACGAAGTTGGCGCGGCGGATCGGCGGCGGGGCGTCGCCCGCGTAGGCGAGGTCCGGCAGGCGCTCCAGCAGCCGTTCGAACATCACGCGCATCTCCAGCCGTGCCAGGCTGGCCCCCAGGCAGAAGTGCGGCCCGTGCCCGAACGCGACGTGGTCGTTGGGGGTGCGGGCCACGTCGAACCGGTCGGGGTCCGGGAACGCGTCCGGGTCGCGGTTGGCGCTCGGATACAGCAGCAGCACGCGGTCGCCCGGACGGAAGGCGTGTCCGCCGACCTCCACCTCCCGCACGGCCGTGCGAGCCATGCCCTTGATCGGTGACACCCACCGGAGCATCTCCTCGATCGCCGTGGGGATCCGGGCGGGGTCGGCGGCCAGAAGCTCGCGCTGGTCCGGGTTCCGCACGAGCTCGTACATCCCCCCCGAGATCACGTGCCGCGTCGTCTCGTCTCCGCCGATGAGCAGGTTCAGGGTCTCGTAGACGAGCGAGTCGTCGTCGAGGGTCTGACCCTCCCATTCGGCGTGGACGAAGATGCCGACCAGGTCCTCGCGGTCGCCGGTCCGTCGCCGATCGTCGATGACCCGGGAGATGTAGCCCGAGTAGTCGCCGAACGCGCGCGTCGCCACGTCCATGGCGCCGGGGTCCGGCGAGCCGAGCGCGCGGAGCATCTCGTCGGACCACCGAAGCAGGTCGGCGTGGTCCTCCGGCGCGACGCCCAGAAGCTCCGCGATCACGATGAGCGGCAGCGGCGCGGCGAGGTCCCACACGAAGTCGGCCGCTCCCCGCTCGCACACCCGATCGATGATGTCGTCGACGATCTCGCGAATCCGCGGCTCGCGCGACGCGACCTGCCGAGGGGTGAATCCCCGTCCCACGAGCCCCCGCCGGCGGGCGTGCTCGGGGTCGTCGAAGTCGATCATCATCGGCATGTGCGGGGCGTCCGGGCGGGCTCCGTCCTCGCTGGAGAACGAACGCGGGTCCGCGCCGATCGTCCGGACGTCAGCGTGTCGGGTGATCCCCCAGATCCCGCTGGTCTCGTCGCGGTAGACCGGCTCGTGGCGGCGCATCCAGTCGAGCGCGCTGAGGGGGTCGGCCGCCCAGAAGTCCCCGTCGAGCAGGTTCACCGATTGCGTACGCGCCATCGCGGGGACGTTACACGCATGGCTACTGGCACGGGTCCCCTCGACCGCGCAGAATGCGGGCGACCATGACCGACGCACCCCCGAGCCGTCGGCGGGCTTGGCCCGCCATCCTGTTGGCGACCGTGATCGCCGGATCCCTCGCGGGCGCCGGCGCCCTCGCCTGGACGCAGCGCACGTCCGACACCGTCGCCGCGCCCACCTCCTCGGCGAGTCCCAGCTCGCCCGCGCCGGTCGAACCCTCGCCGTCGGTCGAGCCGGCACCCGCGCTCGTCCTGCCCAACCGCGACTTCGAGCAGGGGAACAAGGGTCCCGGCGTCCGGATCCTGCAGCGGATCCTCGCGAACCTCGACTACGACGTCGGCGAAATCGACGGGCGGTTCGGCGACGACACGCATCACGCGGTGGTCGCGTTCCAGAAGGTCCAGGGCCTGCCCCGAGACGGCGTCGTCGGCAGGGCCACGCGGCGGGCGCTGTCGGACCCGATCATCCCGGTGCCCCGCCATCCGAAGCGGAGGGGGACCTCCATCGAGGTGGACCTGACCCGCCAGGTTCTGTATCTGCTGCAGGAGGGCGACATCGGGCGCATCGTCGACGTCTCGACCGGCGGCGGCTACACGTTCGTCTCCCGCGGTGTGACGAAGGTGGCGATGACGGTGACCGGCGACTACGAGGTCTACCTGCAGAAGGACGGCTGGTACGAGAGCAGCGTCGGGCCGATGTATCGCTCGAGCTTCTACTTGCGCGGGTTCGCCATCCACGGATCGGCGTCGGTCCCTCCCTATCCCGCGAGCCACGGCTGCGTCCGGGTGACGATGTCCGGCATCGACCGCCTGTGGCCGAAGCTGCACCTCGGGACGAAGGTCTCGGTCTACCGCGGCTAGGGCGCTTCGGGGCGCAGGAACAGGATCGCCAGCGGGGGCAGCTCCAACATCAACGACGGGTCCCGGCCGTCGGCGGGTGCGGAGACGGTCACGAGCTCGTCGGCGACGTGTGCGCCGGCGCCCCCGTAGACCTCCCGATCGCTGTTGGCGGCCACACGCCATCGCCCCTCGAGCGGGACGCTCACCGTGAATCCGGAACGCATCTCCCGGGTGACGTTCGCGGCGACGAGCACCACCCGGCCACCCTCCGCGCGGCGAAGGAAGCCGACCACCCCCTCGCGGGACGTGCCAATCCACTCCAACCATTCGCCGCCGTCGCGTTCGTGCAGCGCGGGCTCGTCGCGGTACAGACCGTTCAACTCGCCCACCCATCGGAGGATCCCCGCGTGGCGAGGCTCGTCGAGGCACTCCCACGCCAGCGCGTCATCGTGGTTCCACGCCGTTGGGTGACCGAATTCCCCGCCCATGAACAGCAGCTTCTTGCCGGGCTGCGCGTACATGAGGCCGAGGAGGAGCCGCAGGGTCGCCCGCCGCTCCGGGTCGTCGCCGGGCATCCTGCCGAGCAGTGATCCCACGTCGTGGGACAGGGCCAGCACGGAGCGTTCGCCGGGGAGGTACCCCTGACGGACCGCCAGGCGCCCGAGGTGGGCCGGTCGCTCGGCCGGATCGCGCTGGAGGAGGTCGAGCGTGTCGTGACTCCAGCCCATGTCCCACCTGAGGCCGAATCCGAGCCCGCCCTCCCGCCTGGGGCGGGTGACGCCAGGCCGGTTGGTGGACTCCTCCGCGATCATCACCACCTCCGGCTGAACCGCCGAGACCGCGTCGTTCAGGTCTCGGAGGAACTCGATCGCCTCGAGGTTCTCCCGTCCGCCCTCCGCGTTGGGTACCCACTCCCCGGCCCCTCGGAAGTAGTCGCGGTACAGCATCGAGGTGACCGCGTCGACCCGAAGCCCGTCGGCGTGGTACTCGCTCAGCCAGTGCAGGGCGCTCGAGATGAGGAAGCTCCGCACCTCCCCGCGGGCGTAGTCGAACATCAGGCTGTTCCACTCGGGCTGGATCGCCAGCCGAGGGTCCGCGTACTCGTACAGGGGTCCGCCGTCGAAGCGAGCCAGTCCGTGGGGGTCGTCCGGAAAGTGGGAGGGGACCCAATCCAGGATCACGCCGATCCCCCGGCCGTGCAGCATGTCGATGAAGGCCTTGAAGTCCTGAGGCGTCCCGTAGCGGCTGGTGGGCGCGAAGTATCCCGTGATCTGGTAGCCCCACGAGCCGTAGAAGGGGTGTTCCATCGGCGGCAACAGCTCGACGTGGGTGAACCCGGCCCGCTGAACGTGGTCCACGAGCCGCGGCGCGAGCTCGGCGTACGAGAGCGACCGATTCCCCTCCCCCCCACCCGGGCCCACGAACCCAGGTGCATCTCATAGACCGACATGGGCGCGGTCGGGGCCTGGCGTACGCCTCGCGCAGCCATCCAGGCGGCGTCGTCCCATCGATACGCCTCGTCCCACACGATCGACGCCCCCTGGAGGGCCGCCTCGGTGTGGGCGGCGTAGGGGTCGGCCTTGAACACGCCGGCGGGACCGCCCGCGGAGACGACATGGAACTTGTACTGAGCGCCGGACGCCACGCGAGCGACGAACCCCTCCCAGATCCCGGAGTCGGCTACCCGGCTCAGGGGGTTGGCCTCGGGGTCCCAGCGGTTGAACGAGCCGGCAACGCTCACCGAGGCCGCTCCCGGAGCCCAGACCGCGAAGGCGGTCCCGGGCGCCCCGTCGGCCTCCATCACGTGGGCGCCGAGCTTCTCGCCGATCCGGCGATGCGTCCCCTGGGCGAACCTGCGCAGGTCCTCGGGGTCGAGGAGCGACGTCAACGATCCGGCGAGGCCTCGTCTAGGAGGCCGCCTGCTCCCACACGTCGATGAACTTGCGGTAGTTGTCGCCGATCGCCTTCACGGCGGCCGGGCGGTCCAGGTCGCCGGCCAGGAACGCCTTCAGCGGCGGGTTCCAGATCGTGCGCCCGATCGCGAAGCCAATGTAGCCCGGGATGCCCGCCCCCATTCCCAGCCAGTGGGCGACCTTGTCGTCGTCGGCGCCCCGGCCCAGGACGACGCACGCGACGCCGTCGCGCCCGTGCGAGCGGCACTGGATGGCGATCCGCTCGCAGTCCTCCCGAGCGTCGATGCCCTCGATCTTCCAGATGTCGGGCTCCACGCCCGCCAGCTGCAGCTGCATGATCGCGGTGAGCATCATCGCTGGGCGGATCTCCGCGTCGTATCGATCCTCGTCCCCGCCCGCCTTCTCGAGCTGGTGGGGCTCGGCCGGCACCAGAAGCTCGAACAGGAACTTGCGGTCGTTCGCGTGCAGCCAGTCCGACAGGCGCTTGAGGCGCTCGGTCTGGCGCGCGTTCATCTCCGCGTCGCCCTCGGGGTTGTAGCGGACGAGCACCTTCAGGAACGTCGGGTCGAACTCCTCGATGTGGGCACCGAAGTCCTCGCCGTACTCGAAGTCGAACTCGTCCTGTCCCGACTTCTCCGCCGGCATCGCGAAGAGCACGCCGTCCTTCTTCGCCCGGCGAAGGATGTCCGCGCCGAACTCCTCGTCCACCAGGATGCCGGTCGCCTCGCGGGGCGCGCCGTCCGCGAGGGCCTGCTGCACGCCCTCGTAGATCAGCATCTTGCCGTCGGAGAGCCGCTCTCGCTCTTCCGGCGACACGTCGCCGGACAACCCGAACACCTTCTTGAACGACCCGCGGTGGTCGAAAGCCAGGATGTACAGGGGCCTGTCGTAGCCGAGCGCCATCGAACGTCTCCTCCTCGAGCGGTCCAAGGCTGAGCCTAGTCGACCCGGATCGACCCCTGCATGTCCGGATGGATCCGGCAGAGATAGGTCACGGTCCCGGTCGTCTCGAACGTCCAGGAGAACGAGGCGCCCGGGTCCAGGACGCCGGAGTCGAAGGAGTCGTCCTCCGCGCTCACGGTGTGCGCCGTGGGGTCCTGGTTGGTCCACGTGACCTCGGTGCCCGCGGGCACGGTGAGCTCGCCGGGGCGGAACGCGATCCCCTCGATGGCGACGGCGTCGGGGGCGCGGCGGACCGGCCGAACCAGCGGCGCGTCCGGGCGGACCTCCAGGAGGGTCTCCATCCCGAGGTCGTCGTGGCCGTCGACCAGGCACTCGACCTTGTAGACGCCCGGGGCGAGGTCCAGGACCACCCGCGACGTCTGACCGGGCTCCAAGAGCCGGTCCTCGACCTTGAATCCGCCGCCGCTGCCGTGACCGCTCGAGTCGCGGCCCTCGGCCTCGATCTCGAACCCATGGCCGCGCGTGCCGCCGTTGTGGATCACGAACGTAACTCGCCCGGGACGGATGGCGCCCGCCTCCAGGGTCACCGCCCACTCGGCCAGCCCGATCTCCAGCCCGCCCGTCCGGGGGTCGACCGGCTTCGCCGGCCGGGCGGGCGCCGACGGGCCGGCGGCGGCCGGAGACGGGGTGGCCCGGCCGGCGGGCTCGGCCGGGGCGGGCGCCGAGCCCGCGCAGCCGACGGCCGTCAGCGCGGCGGTCACGATCAGGGCCAGGAGACGCTTCATGGCCACGACGCTAGGGGGCGTGAGGTTAAGGCCGGTTCAAGAACGGCCCAGGCGTCGTCCCAGCTTCCCGATCGCGGCCGCCGGCCGCGCCGCCCGACGGCGGACCTGGGGGATGCCGACCTCCTGGGCCAGCCACCGGGCGTGGCGGGCCGACTCCGCGCCCACGATCCGGACGCGCTCCGGCTCGGGAAGGGCGTCGGAGGGCAGGCCGAGCTTGTCCGCGAAGGCCCGGGCGATCAGCAGGTGGCCGCGGGAGTTGGGGTGCAGGAGGTCGATGCTCCAGTTGGCCCGGCGGAGCTCCTCCGGCCAGTCCCTGGCGTCCACCAGCACGGCGTCATGCGCCGCCGCGATGGCGCGCACCACGTCGTTGGCCGCCTCGAGCCTGGGACGCATCGGGGCCTTGACCCGCTCCGGCAGCGGAAGGATCCGGGTGACGTCGGGGAGGGTGGCCATCAGGACCGTCGCCCCCGCCTCCTGCAGCCGCGTGACGACGTCCTCGAGCGGCTCGCGGACGTTCTCGGGGTCGAACCCGGGTTTCAGCACGTCGTTCATGCCGACGATCGCTCCCGCCAGGTCGGGCTCCAGCGCCAGGGCGGGCTCGAGCTGTGCGTCTCGGATCTCACGGCTCGTCAGGCTCTTCACCGCGAGCTTCGTGTACTCGAGGCCGGGGTTGACCGTGCGCAACCCCTCCGCCAGCCGGTCCGCCCATCCGCGGAGCCGGCGCGCGGGCAGCGGGTCCCCCACCCCTTCCGTCACGCTGTCGCCCAGCGCGACGAAGCATCGGAAGACGCGATCCACGAGCGAAGCGTACTGCCCGGGAACGCTCAGCTGCGTACGCGCAGGGATGTGAGCCCGCGGATGATGTAGTTCGGCTTCCACTCGGGTTCCTCGACCAGCTCCAGGCCGGGGAGGCGATCGAGGATCGTCCCGAAGCTGATCGCGAGCTCCACGCGCGCCAGCGGCGCACCCAGGCAGAAGTGGATGCCCGCGCCGAAGCTCACGTGCGGGTTCGGCTCGCGCCCCACGTCGAGCGCGTCGGGCCGGTCGAAGGCCTCGGGATCGTGATTGGCGCTGCCGAACAGGAGCGCCAGCTCGCTGCCCTTCGGGACCGGCACCCCCAGGATCTCGGCGTCCTCGAGCACCCACCGCTCGAACATCTGCAGCGGCGTGTCGTAGCGCATGAGCTCCTCGACCGCGCCGGGCAGGAGCGCGCGGTCCTCCCGGAGGCGCGCGAGCTCGTCCGGGTTGCGGAACAGCGCCCACCATCCGTTTCCGGTCACGTTGACGGTGGCCTCGTGGCCCGCGTTCAGCACCAGCACGCAGGTCCCGATGGCCTCGTCCTCGGTCAGCCGGTCCCCCTCCTCGACCGCGTGCACCAGGCCGCTGATCAGGTCCTCGCCGGGCCGGTCCCGCCGCTCGCGGATCAGCCCGCGGAGGTACTCGGCGAACTCGGTGGCGGCGCCCAGGGCGATCCGGCCGTCCTCGTCGGTGGGGTTCAGCTCGTACATCCGGCAGATGTCGGCCGACCACGGCCGAAGGAGGTGACGGTCGGACTCGGGGACCCCGAGCATCTCGGCGATGACCGTCACCGGAAGCGGCTCGGCGAGCTCCTTGAGCAGGTCGAACTCGCCGGCGCCGGCCACGCGGTCGACCAGGCCGTCCATCAGGGCCTGCACGCGGGGCCGGAGCCGCTCCACGGTGCGCGGCGTGAACGCCTTGGAGACGAGGGTCCGCAACCGGCTGTGGTCCGGGGGCTCGCGGTCGAGCATCCCGTTGCGGATCACGTACCAGAACGGGGCCAGCCACTCCGGCTCGGGGACGTGCCCCATCTCCTGGGGGGTCGCGAGATGCAGGTAGGTGCGGCCGAACCGCCGGTCGCGGAGCAGCCGGTTGACGTCGCGGTGCCTCGACACCACCCACTGGTCGGTCAGCGGGTTGTGCAGGATCGGGTGCGCTTCCCGGAGCCTCGCGTACGCCGGATACGGGTTGGCGACGAACCCGGGGTCCGTGGGGTCGAACCCGACGTCGAGCGGCGTCACCTCGGCGGCCCCGGCCATCCTCGAAGGCTACCCCCCGCACTCCCCCCCGTTTGTCGCCCGGCGACGAACGCCGCTATCCTTCGGCCCGCATCGAGAGCGGCCCGGTTCGCCGGGCCCGGCAACCTGGGAGGGACACCCAAGGTGCCTTCCGGCTCCGGCCGGGATGTGGCTCGAGTCACGAGCAACCACGTGTCCTGTCTGGAGCCGCGCGCGGCGGGGCCCTCCCATGGAGGACGGTGACCTGTGGACGGCGCGGCGGAGCGGATCTTCGAGGCCACGAGGCCCCCCGAGGGGTTCGGACGCGCCTCGGCCTTGTTCGGTTCCGTCGAACCGTCGTACGGTCGCCCTCGTGAGCGAGCCGCGCGAGCGCGACCTGCCGATCGGGACCGTCACGTTCCTGTTCTCGGACATCGAGGGCTCCACGCGACTGCTCCAGGCCGCGGCTGAGGACTACGCCAACCTGCTCGAGACCCACGCCGGCCTGATCCGAACGGCGATCGCCGGCGTCGACGGCGTGGAGGTCTCCACGGACGGCGACGCCTTCTTCGCGGTGTTCCGTTCCCCGGTCGCGGCGGTGGCGGCGGCACACGAGGCGCAGCGGGCCCTCGTCGCCCACCCATGGCCCGAGGGGCGAACGGTCCGGGTCCGGATGGGCCTGCACACCGGTGAGGGGATCCGGGGCGGCGACAACTACGCGGGCCTCGACGTCAACCGCGCCGCGCGCATCGCGGCGGCGGCTCACGGTGGCCAGGTCCTGCTCTCCGACGCGACGCGTGCGCTCGTCGAGCGGTCCCTGCCCCCGGGCGCCTCCCTTCGCGACCTCGGCTCACACCGCCTGAAGGACCTCGACCATCCCGAGCACCTCCACCAGCTGGTGATCGAGGGGTGCCAGCCCGACTTCCCCGCCCCCCGGGGGCTGGACGCCCGGCCGAACAACCTGCCGGCGCAGCTGACCCGGTTCATCGGCCGCGGCGAGGTGCTCGTCGAGATCGCCGAGCGGCTGATGCAGGCGCGCCTGCTGACCCTGACCGGGCCCGGCGGCACGGGCAAGACCCGCCTGGCCCTGCGAACGGCGATGGACCTGCTGACCTCCTTCCGCGACGGAGCCTTCTTCGTGGACCTGTCCCCGCTGATGGACGCGGCCCTGGTCGCGCCGACGATCGCCGAGGCCCTCGGGGTCCCCGAGAACCCGGGGCGAAGCGCCGTGGAGATGCTGGCCGAGCATCTGAAGGAGCGCGAGCTCCTGCTGGTCCTCGACAACTACGAGCAGGTCACGGACGCGGCCTCGGTCGTCGCCGACCTGCTGGCCGCCTCCCCCGGGCTGACGGTCCTGGCCACCAGCCGCATCCCGCTGCACATCTACGGCGAGCACGAGTTCCCGGTGCCGCCGCTCGTGCTGCCCGATCCCGCGGCGCTCCCCGACGCCGAGGCGGTGAGCCAGTACGAGGCGGTCGCCCTGTTCATCGACCGGGCCCGGGCGGCCAAGCCCGACTTCGTCGTCACCGACGAGAACGCGCCGGCCGTCGCCGAGATCTGCTACCGCCTGGACGGGCTGCCCCTCGCGCTCGAGCTCGCCGCGTCGCGGGTCAAGCTGCTCTCACCCCAGGCCATGCTGCCGAAGCTCGAGCACCGGCTGCAGCTGCTGACCTCCGGTGCGAAGGACCTCCCCGAGCGGCAGCGGACCCTCCGCGGGGCCATCGAGTGGTCCTACGACCTGTTGGACGATCCCCACCGGGCCCTCTTCGCGCGACTGGCCGCGTTCATGGGCGGCGCGACGTTCGAGTCGGCCGACGCGGTGACCAACCCCGGCGACGAGCTCGAGCTCGACACCCTCGACGGGCTCGCCGACCTGGTGGACGAGAGCCTCCTTCGCCAGATCGACGAGGACGGGGAGCCGCGGTTCGTCATGCTCGAGACGATCCGCGAGTTCGCGGAGGAGAAGCTCGACGGAGCCCTCGACGTCGAGGAGGTCCGGCGACGGCACGCGGGGCACTTCGTGGCCCTGGCCGAGGAGGCCGAGCCACACCTGACCGGGGCGGAACAGGTCACGTGGCTCGGCACGATCGAGCGCGAGCACGACAACGTGCGAATGGCCCTGCGTTGGTCGCTCGAGGGGGACGACCCCGAGCCGGCGATGCGGATCCTCGGGTCCCTGTGGCGCTTCTTCCATCAGCGCGGTCATCTGGACGAGGGCCGCCGCTGGGCCGCTCGAGCGCTGGAGCATCCCGCCGCGCAGACGCCGACCCGCCACCGGGCCAAGGCCCTGACCGGTGCGGGCGGGATCGTCTACTGGCAGAACGACTTCGTGACGGCCCGGCGGTACTACGACGAGGCGCTGACGGTGTGGCGCGGGATCGGTGAGGACGCGGGGACCGCGAACGCGCTGTTCGACCTGGCGTTCATCCACCTGATCGGGGGCGACCGCGCGGCTTCTCGGCAGGCGCTCGAGGAGAGCGCGGCCCTGGCCCGAAGCGCCGGGGATCGGCTCCTGGAGGCGAACGCGAACTCGCTCATGGCGTACGAGGACTTGAAGGACCGAGACGTGGAGGGCGCGCTGCAGCTGCTGCAGTCCGTCGTCGCCACCTACCGGGAGCTGGGAAACCGCTTCGGGCTGGCCGACAGCCTGACCGGATCCGCGATCGGACGGGCCATCGTCGGCGAGCCCGTGGAGGCCCGGCGCGACCTCACGGAGGCGATCGAGCTGTTCCGTCAGGCGGACAACCCCACCGGCCTGGCCCAGTGCGTGTGGAGTGCGGCGGCGATGCTCGTCTACGAGCACCGCCCGGAGGAGGCGCTGATGCTGTTCGGTGCCGACGCGACCCTCCGCGAGCTCACCGGCGGCGGGGCGCCCCTCGAGGTCCTCACGGACGTCTACGGCGACCCCGCGGTGGAAGCCCGGGCGGCCCTGTCCGAGGAGGTCGCCGAGTCCGCCTGGGAGCGCGGCCGGAAGCTCTCCTTCGACGAGAGCCTGGCCGCGGTCGAGCGGATCCTCAGCGAGACGTAGCCGCCGTCACACGTTGTAGCGGACGTCCATCTCCGTCAGGACCTGCTCGAGGAGCGTGGGGTAGTCGGTCATGATCCCGTCCACGCCCCACCGGACGAGCTGCTCCATGGTGGGCCGGTCGTTGATCGTCCAGACGTGTACCGCGAAGCCATTGCGGTGGGCGGCGGCGATGAAGTCCGCGTTGACCACCTCGATCCCCAAGAAGTCCATGGGCGGCTGGATCGCGTGGTAGCGGGGGTTCGGCAGGCCGGGCAGCGGCCCCTCGGAGGAGACCTTGAACAGGGCCGTCTCCACGGTCCCCGTCGCCGTGCTGACGTTCGGCGCGAAGAGCTTGAACAGCTCGGTGGCGTGGTCCAGGAAGGAGACGACGATGGTGTCGGTGGTCCGGCCGAACTCGGCCAGGAGGGTGGCGAGCTTCTTCTCGTAGCCGGTGGTGTCGGGGAACGTGTTCTTGATCTCGATGTTGATGAGCGTCTTCGGGTAGCGGATCAGGACCTCGCGCAGCGTCGGGATCTTGAAGTCGTTGGGCGCGAACCCCTGGGCCGCGAGCTCGGGAGGCATCGGGCGCGACCGGGTGGCGATCCCCCGGTACGCGTACTGCGAGACGGGGCGGTTGTGACACGTGCCGCAGTCGGGAACGAACCAGTAGGCCGCGTCGAACGCCTTGATCTGGGCGAGGGTGAGCTGGTCGACCCGGCCGGTCCCGTTTGTCGTCCGGTCGACCGTCGTGTCGTGCAGCACGACGATCTGGCCGTCCACCGTGGCATGCACGTCGATCTCCAGGACGTCCGCGCCCTTCTGGATCGCGGTCTTCAGGGCGAACAGGGTGTCCGAAGGGGCCTCGTTCTCCCCGCCCTGATGGGCGATGTTCAGGATCCGCCGGGTGCGCCATGGGTTCGGGACGGGCAGCGCGGCCGAGGCCGGGGCGGGGAGCAGTCCCACGACCAGGCAGGACAGCAGGACGAAGGCGAGCGTTCGGCGGGCGACCATACGGGTGAGGAGTTCGTCCCCGAGGGGTCCCGGACCTGTCCGGGCTCAGACCCGGGCGATCGGCGCGTGGCGCGGCCAGGGGCGGAGCTTCTCCAGAAGCGCGGCCACCGAGAGCAGCAGCGGCTCGCCGCCAGGCTTGGCCACCAGCTGCACCGACAGCGGCATCCCCTTCGAGTGCATCCCCGCCGGGACCGCCATCGCCGGATACCCCGCGAAGTTCCAGGGGGCGGCGAACGGGGCGTAGCGGCTGTTGGAGAGCAGGTTTGCGGCCCAGGCCCGCCGGTCCCAGGCCACCGCCTTGATGGGGACCTGCGCGAGCATGGGCGTGAGCAGGACGTCGTGGGCCTCGAACAGCGGCTCGAGCGCGGCGCGCCACGTCTCCCGTTGCGCGGGCTTGACCCATCCGCGCCGAAGCGCCACGCGTCCCGCGCGGGCGTGTCCGCGCGTCCGGCGCTGGAGCTTCGCCCAGTCGAGCTCGCGGGCGTCCTCCCAGGAACCGGCATACCAGCGGAGGATGTTGCCCAGGAGGATTTTCGACGAGTACGGCGGGTCGCGATCCTCGACCCGGTGCCCCGCGCCGGCCAGCAGCTCCGCGGTGGACCGCGCTGCCGCCTTCCACTCCGCGTCGACCGGTACGCCGGCGAGCGGCGACTTCACCGAGACCGCGAACCGCACCGCTCCCGCCCGGGGCCGCTTCACCGTCGCCCACTCGGGGCGCTCGGCCATGACCGACAGCAACCGGGCGCAGTCCTGGACGGTCGTGGCCAGGGGGCCGTGCTGGGCCTGCTCGAACCACTCGCTCGCCTGATCGCCCCACGGGATCACCCCGACCCCCGGCTTGATCCCCACCAGCCCGCAGTTCGCCGAGGGGATCCGGATCGAGCCCATGCCGTCGTTGGCGTGGGCCACCGGGACCATGGCGCTGCCGACGGCCGCGGCGGAGCCGCCGCTGGAACCCCCCGGCGTCCGCGACGGATCCCACGGGTTGCGGGTGATCCCCCACGGCCCGTCGGTGGTCCCCCAGATGCAGAGCTCGGGCACCCGTGTCAGGCCGATCACGATCCCCCCCGCGGCCCGGATCCGAGCCACCGCGACGTGGTCGCGGGCCTGCGGCGCGTCCGAGGTCGCCGGCGAGCCGTCGCGCATGGGCTCGCCCTCCACCGGCACGTTGTCCTTGACCGCGAACGGGACCCCGGCGAGGGGGAGGTCGGACAGCGCGGCCCGCCGGCGGCCCAGCGCCTTCGCCTCGGCCAGCGCACGCTCGGCCCGGACGACCTGGAACGCGTTCAGCCTCGGGTTGACCCGGTCGATCTGCTCCAGGTGCGCCCGGATCACCTCGGCGGGGGCGGCGTCGCCGGCCCGGACCCGGTCGGCGATCTGGGCGGCGGTCGACCCGACGAGGTCGCTCGAAGCCATGGGCGCAAGTGTGGACGAGTTCGGTGCCGCCGCGCCAGCGGGCGGGCGGCTCAGGCCCGGGCGGTCTGCCCGGTGAACGCCTCGACGGCGCGGACGACGTCCTGGGCCGAGAGCCGGCCGGTGTGCTGGCGGATGAAGCTCGCCACGTCGCCGGTCTGGACCAGGGTCACCCGCTCGGTGGAGACGGGCATGCGCGGACGGGGCAGCTCGGCCTTGGGAGGAACGGCGATCACGGCCTCGACCCACGGGACGACGCCGGCCCGCGACAGCCGGGTCTGCACGTCGTTGGCGGCGCCCCGGACCTGGCGCACGGTCGCGTGCTCGTCGCGGCCGTCGACGGTCAGGCGGGGCTCACTGCTCACGCGGACCTTGCCGCTCCAGGGCTCGGACTGGATCGCGAAGGCGCCCGTCGGCCCGATCACCACGTAGTCGAGACGTCCCCGCGCGGTCGGCACGCCGTGGACGATCGCGTAGCCCTCGTCCCCGAGCCCCTCCAGCAGGGAGGCCGTGCTCACTCCCGGGGCCGCGGCCTCGCGGTCGTGCCCACGAACCCGGCCCAGGAGCCCGCCGCCGGGCACGCGGCGCAGGCCGCGGGACGTGGGTGCCGAAAACTCGCTCAGGGGCCTCATCGCCTGCCATCGTGCTGCCTGGACCGTGTTGATTCAATCGGGAGGTCGGCTGTCGGCCAGGCGGCGGTGCGGAGCAGCCCCTGTGGCCGTCGCCCACCTGGGGGACACGGCGGGAACAACCCCCGGGGCGTGCTCGTTCAGGTGGATGCAACGCCGGAAGGAGGCAACATGAGACCGGAGACCTCGGGAGACCAGGCGGACCTGCCCACCACTGAGCACGAATGGCGGGAGCGCCTGAGCGCGGAGCAGTACCACGTGCTGCGGGAGAAGGGCACCGAGCGCGCGTTCACCGGCGCGTACTGGGACGAGCACGGCACGGGCGTCTACCGCTGCGCGGCGTGCGGGGCCGAGCTGTTCTCCTCGGAGACCAAGTTCGACTCGGGGACGGGGTGGCCGAGCTTCACGGAGCCCCTCGACCCCACCAAGGTGCGGCTGGAGACCGACACGGCCTACGGGATGATCCGAACCGAGGCCACGTGTGCCCGCTGCGGCGGCCACCTGGGCCACGTGTTCGACGACGGCCCAAACCCGACGGGCCAGCGGTGGTGCATCAACTCGTGCTCGCTGGACCTGGACCGAGGCTAGATCCAGCTCGTCCAGGCCGGACGCAGGACTGAGGGCCGCCGCGCGGAATACGCTTCTACACGAGCGCCCGCAACGCCCCGATGCTCGTACCACCATGACTGTCGTCCAGGTGAGGGAGCCGGTGTCCGTGGAGCGGTCCGCCTCGAACGCGACCGCCGGAGCTTCGTCGCGCCCGGCGATCGGCTATCGAACCTTCTCGCGAACCCTCGCGCCGAGCCTGACGGCGGGCGGGGGCGCCCTCCTGGTGGCCGGCGGGCTGGGCCTGCACCTCCGGGCCACCCGCAGGCTGATCGAGGGCGCCGGCGCCGAGGTGGTCCTTCGGAGCTACGGCTACGCGAGCCGAACGGGGTGGCTCATCGCGATCGTCGGCGCCGTGACCCTGGTGGCGTCCCTCGGCTGGCTGGCCCGGTCGCGTCTGGCCACGGCCGCCCCGGTGGCCGCCGCCGCCGCCGGGATCGGGCTGGTCGTCTGGCGCCTGCGGGTGCTGGACGCCCGCGCGGCGGGCCTGGTCGCCCGGGAGCGGCCCTCGCCTGAGTTCGTGGAGTTCCACGCCGGCTTCGGCTGGGGGGCGTGGCTGATGCTGGTCGGGGCGGTGGTCGTGGGGATCGGCGTCCTCGCCGGCCTCCTCCGCGAGCTCGACCTTCGCCGGGAGGCCCGGTCGTGAGGCGCCCGCGGTGGGTCCTGCTCCTCACGTGGGCCCTGCTCGCGGCGGCCTGCGGCGGGCACGGCCTGGAGGTCACCACGGTGGCGGGGGCGCCGCTGCCGCCCGGGACCTCCCCCACCCCGGCCACCGCGGAGGGCAACGAGGGCGTGAACCTCGGGGAGCCGGGCGCGACGCCGACGGGCGGAGCCGGCGCCAACGCGAAGTGCGCGACGAACTCGAACCCCGAGGAGGGATTCACCGCCGACGCGATCGAGCTCGGGACGATCCTGCCCCTGACCGGCGCCCTCCGGCCGCTCGGCGAGCAGACGGCCAGGGTGATGCGGGTCACCGTCGACTACCTGAACAAGGTCGATCACTTCGACGGCCACCTGGCCCACGTCAACTGGGGATGTCCGGGGCGGCCGGGGATCTACGGACGGAAGGTCTCCCTGAAGATCTTCTCGCTCCAGTCCTCCACGCCCGAGGAGGCCCTGGCGGGCATGCGGCGGCTCATCGACGTCGAGAACGTGTTCCTGGTTCGTGACTGCTACCTGCAGACCTCGCTGATGGGGCCGGCCACCCAGTACCAGAACTCGAAGGCGGTCCCCGCGATCTGGTGCCACTACGGCGAGATGCCGGTGCCGTCGCTCGCGCCGTGGAACTTCTCACCCGGCATCGACCCCTACACGCAGGTCGCGATCCACATGGGATACCTGCTCAACGAGCTGGGCCGCCAGCGGATCGGCATCCTGGCCGACCCGTACGCCCGCGACACCATCGTCCAGGTCGCCATGAACATCGCCGAGCACTTCGGCCGGCCCATCCCCGAGGACTGCGTGGTCCTCAAGCGCTCGCAGGAGGCGCCGAACGGGATGCGCTCGGAGATCGCCCGCCTGCGGACCTGCTACAACGGCCAGGCCCCGGACGCGGTGCTCGCCCTCGACGCCCTCCAGGGCGTGTTCGGAGCCATGGAGGCCCGCCGGCAGGGATGGCGCGGCGCGGACGCCGGCGTCCAGTGGGCGTGCACCGTGCCGTCCTGCTGGGTCACGGCGCTCGCCGAGGTCTGCACGACCGCGTGCGAGGGGATGATCACCGACTGCTCCACGCTGCCCTGCATCCCGTGGGCCGACGAGAACAAGTACCCCTCGGTGAAGAACCTCCGCGACCTCCGGAACACCTACCTGCGCGGCGAGCCCGAGGACGCCGTGACCTACGGGCCGGCCGCGATCACCTCCGGCATCGCCCTGTGGCTCGCCATGACCGGACCGGAGCTCTCGCGCGAGGCCTTCGCCGAGACGGTGGGCAACCTCCGGAACTGGTCGAGTGGTATCGGGCCCATCCTCAACCTGAGCGACGGCGACCACTTCGGCGCCAAGGCCATGTGGATGATCCGCTTCACCGGCCGCTCGCCCTGGTTCGACGACCTGACCGGGGACTTCATCACGATCGACGACGTCGGCGTCCCCGAGTCCCTCACGCGCCTGTGAGAGCTCCCGCGCTCGCCCGGCTGGCCGTCGCCGCCTGCCTGGTCGCGCCGCTGCTCGGCGCGACGCCCGCCGCCGCGGCGACGCAGACCGTCCTCACGTTCTCGATCCGGGAGGCCCGCGCGTACGCCTATCGGGTCTCGCTGTCCGGAGAGGTGATCGAGGCGGCCCAGACGGCCCAGCCCTGCGACCCCGAGACGGACCCCTACCGCTGCGACGACGCCGCCTACGACCACGCGCCGAACTGCCCGCCGGCGGTCGCCCTCGGCAAGGGCGAGGAGGCGCCGGAGCCGGAGCCGTTCGCCGGCGTCGAGCCGGCGACGGGCGGATCGGGCGACGACGCGGGCTCCGCGGAGCGGCCGCCCCTGGCCAGCCCCATCACGCTGAACGAGCAGCTCTCCCTCGGCACCCTCAGCAACCTCGGCGGCGTCTTCGAGGCGGGCGGCCTGGCCACCGACTCCTACGTCGACCTCTCCGGGCGTCAGGAGCCGTCGATGCACACGGAGTCCGACGCGTTCAGCCCCAACCGAGCGGTGTACGAGGAGCGCTGTGCCCCGGCCGACAACCCGGAGGAGTACGCGCACTATCTGTCCCGGTCGGCGGAGACGCCGGAGACCTATCACCTGGCCGAGTGTCGCGAGGGCGAGTGCACGTTCGGCGGCATCGCCGTGGGCGCCGAGTCCGAGGAGGGCCGGACCGTCGTGCACCTGTTCGAGCGCGGCGGCAGGGTCCACGGGCTGGTGCACAGCTCGCTCCACGACGCGGTGTGGGCCGGGGGCGAGCTCACCATGGACCTGTTGGAGACCACGGTGTCGTTCTCCTCGGACGGGACCCCTGAGGGGCTCGGGTACTCCGTCACGACCGCGGCCGTCGGCGTGCGACTGGGCGGCGAGCCCATCGCGCTGGCTCCCGGCCAGCCCATCGAGGTCGGCGGGATGCAGGTCGGCCTGGCCGCGCCGTTCGTGAAGGCCGCCGACGACGGTGGAGGCCTCGACGTCGTCGCGGCGGGCCTGTACCTCGCCGTGCCCAACCAGACCGTGCTGTTCGGCGGGGCCGAGCTCCACGCCACGATGGGCCGGGACCGGGTGACGCCGGGCCCGATCGTGGATCCGGGCGGGATCGACACGGGGCCCATCGGCCCAGGCATCAGCCTGCCGACGCCGTCGACGAGCCCCTCGCCGTCGGCGACCCCGGTGGCGGCGCCGCCCGAGCCCGAGTTCGCGGTGTCCCGCGTCGAGACCGGCCGGTGGGTGGTCCCCGCCACGCTCGCCGCGGGCCTGCTCGTCGCGCTCCTCCTGCTGTTCCGCTGGATCGGCCGCTTCCCGTGGGGTCGCCGGCTCCAGCGAACGCGTCCGTTCCGTTCGATCGACTGGCTGTATCGAGCGTTCGTGAAGACATGACCTCGTCCGCCCCCGTCATCGAGGTCACGGTGTTCGGCCTGTCCGCCGGAGCCGTCTTCGGGCTGCTCGCGCTGGGGCTGGTCCTGATCTACCGCACCACCGGCGTGTTGAACTTCGCGCACTGGGCCATCGGCCTGCTGTCGATGGTCGGCTATGCCCTCCTGGCGAAGACCGGGATGCCGGCGGCCGTGGCGGCGGTCCTGTCTCTCGGGGTGGCCGTGATGATCGGGGCGCTCGCCTACCGCCTGGTGTTCCGCCGGCTGAACCGCGCCAACCAGCTGATCGTGATCCTGATCTCCATCGGGATGGCCACCCTGCTGTCCTCCCTGGCCCAGATGATCCTGGGGTTCGAGGCGTTCACCTCGATCCCGCCCTGGCTCCCCGTGAGCGACCTGCGCATCGGCGGCGTCAACGTTCGCTCCACGGAGATCTTCACCGCGGTCACCGCGGTGGGCGTCGCGTTCGGCTTCCTGGTCTGGTTCCGCGCGTCCATGACCGGGCGCGCACTGCGGGCCGTGGCCCAGAACCGGGAGGCCGCCGCCCTCGCCGGGATCGACGAGGCCCGTCACTCCACGATCGCGTGGGGGATCGGATCGGCGCTGGCCGCGCTGGCGCTGCTGATGGTCCTGCCCCATGCGGGCGGGGAGGAGGGCGGGCTGATCACCACCTTCGACCTGACGCCGTTCGGGACGCTCCTCATCCCGGCGTTCGGCGCCGCCCTCGTGGGCGGCCTGGTCAACCTCCCCATGGCCGTGGTGGGAGGCTTCGTCTTCGGCCTCGCACGCGAGCTCCTGGTGCTGGCGCCGAAGCCGTGGAGCGACCTGCGTTCCTCGATCGCCGCGATCCTCATCGTCGGACTCCTGCTGTTGCGAACCGAGCGGTTCTTCGCGACCAAGCAGGAGCTCGAGGCGTTGGAGCTGTGATGGCCGTCGACGTCGAGGCCCGGCCCAGGGCTCCGGAGACCGAGCCGCCCGTGCCCTCCGCGGTGACCGGCTCCGGGCGGCGAGCCCGCCTGATCGGACTCGGCCTGCTCGGACTCCTGGCGCTCCTGCCGATCCCCTTCGGCGACTTCGGGTTCTTCGCCGGCCAGTACGCCCTGGTGTACGCGATGCTCGGGCTGTCGGTCACCGTCGTCACGGGCTACGCGGGACTGATCTCGCTGATGCCGTACTCGTTCGCGGGGATCGGCGCGATGATCACCGGCCTGGCCATGGCGTCGTGGGGGTGGCCGTTCTGGCTGGCCATCCTGCTCGGCGCGGCGGCGACCATCCCGTTCTCGGTGCTCGTCGGGGTGGCATCGATCCGCCTGAAGGGGCTGTACCTGGCGATCGCCACGCTGACCATGGCCAACGCGCTCGGCGAGACGTTCTTCCAGTGGGGCGACGTGACCGGCGGCAACACCGGCTGGCTGATCGAACGGCCGCGGCTCGGGCCGGTCGACTTCGCCTCGGACCGAATGTTCTACGGGCTGTGCCTGGTCGTCGTCCTGCTGCTGCTGTGGATGGTCGAGGGGCTGCGGACCTCGCGGACCGGCCGCGCGATGCTCGCGGTGCGCGACAACGAGCTCGAGGCCCAGGCCCTGGGGATCAATGTCTACAAGACGAAGCTGGTGGCGCTCGTCATCGGGGGGATGATCGCGGCGATCGGCGGCGGCTTCCTGGCCGCGCTGCTGCTGAACCCGAGCCCGTCGGCGTTCCGGCCGCCGTTCGCCGAGGTCACCTCGATCGTGCTGATCACCCTGGTGGCGATCGGCGGCATCGACCGGGCGCTCGGCGCGTTCCTCGGGGCGATCGCCCTGGTCATCCAGCAGCAGGTCTTCCAGGGCGCGGAGTTCTTCTTCGCGTTCTTCGGGATCTACACCGGGTTCACCGTGATCCTGTTCCTGATGTTCCGCCCGGGCGGTCTCATGCAGATCGGCAAGCTGCAGCTCGAGCTGATCCGCCGGCGACCGGTGCTCGGGATCGCGGTGGCGGCCGGGGTCCTTGGGGCGAACGTGGCGATCGCCTGGCTGGTGCTGTCGCTGTCATGACTCCCCTCCTCGAGACCCGGCAGGTGGGCAAGCGCTTCGGCGGCATCGCCGCGCTCGAGGGCGTGGACCTCCAGGTGGAGGCGGGCGAGATCGTGGGGCTGCTGGGCCCGAACGGCGCCGGCAAGTCCACGCTGTTCAACGTGATCGGCGGGTTCCTGAAGCCCGACGCCGGACAGGTGCTGCTCGACGGTGAGGACGTCGGACACCTGCTGCCCTACGAGCGTGTCGCCGCCGGGATGGGGCGGACGTTCCAGCACGTCCGTCTGTTCCGGAACCTGACCGTCTACGAGAACCTGGTCGTCGCGCAGCACCGGCACCTGTCGGGCGGGTCGTTCTCGGCGATGCTGCGGCTGCCGTCGTGGCGGCGGGACGAGCGGGTGGCCCGCGAGCGGGTCGAGGCGATGCTCGACGTCGTGAACCTCCGCCCGTGGCGCGACGCCTATCCCACGCAGCTCTCCTACGGAACGCTGCGGTTCCTGGAGCTCGCGTCGGTGCTGTCCCTGGAGCCGCGGATCCTGCTCCTCGACGAGCCGGCGAGCGGCATCGCCCAGAAGGAGGTCGAGGCTCTCGGGCCGCTCCTGACCCGGGTCCGCGACGAACAGGGGTGCGCCCTGCTGCTCATCGAGCACGACATGCGGCTGCTGCTCTCCGTCTCCGAACGGGTCATCGCGCTCGACTTC
The DNA here is from genome assembly GCA_963742735.1 of uncultured Actinomycetes bacterium. Classification (GTDB taxonomy): domain Bacteria; phylum Actinomycetota; class UBA4738; order UBA4738; family JBBDTT01; genus JBBDTT01. The sequence goes on along the minus strand of CAVUMN010000004.1, from coordinate 730,082 downwards.
GGCCGGGTGATCGCCGAGGGGACGCCGGACGAGGTCGTCTCGAACGACCGGGTCCTGGAGTCCTACCTGGGCCGGACGCGGAGGGCCGGATGACGCGCGTCCCCGCCCCCGAGCCGGTCCTTCGCCTCGTCGACGTCCAGGCCTTCTACGGCCCCGTCCAGGTCCTGTTCGACATCGACCTGGAGGTCCGGGAGGGAGAGATGGTCGCCCTGCTGGGGACGAACGGCGCCGGAAAGACCACGATCCTGCGGGTGGTCTCGGGGATCCTGAAGCCGGTGGCGGGCCAGGTCACCTGGCGGGGGGCCTCGTTGCGGGGGGTCCGCCCCGCCGACATCGTGCGCGCCGGCATCGTGCAGATGCCGGGCGGACGAGGGGTGTTCCCGGGCCTGTCCGTCCAGGAGAACCTCGAGCTCGGCGGCTTCCTGTTCGGCCGCGACAAGGCCGCCCGGCGGCAGGCCGTGGAGCAGGTCTTCGAGTACTTCCCTCAGCTCGCCGACCGGCGCCGGCAGTCGGCCGGCAGCATGTCGGGCGGACAGCAGCAGATGCTCACGCTGGCGAAGTCCTTCGTGATGCGCCCGCGCCTGCTCCTGGTCGACGAGCTCTCGCTGGGGCTCGCGCCGAAGGTCGTCGAGGAGCTCCTGGAGATCCTTCGACGCTTCAACGCCGACGGACTCTCGGTGCTCCTGGTCGACCAGCACGTGGACATGGCCCTGGACGTCGCGAGCCGCGCCTACTTCCTGGAGCGCGGGGAGATCCGGTTCTCCGGCCCCTCGTCGAAGCTCCGGGGGCGCGACGACCTGTTGCGGTCGGTGTTCCTCCGCGGCGAGACGGCGGCAGCCGGACGGCGCTCGGGGTAAAAGAACGCATGGGCGTTCTGGAGGACGCGGAGCGGGCCTGGCGCGGAGAGCTTCGCGTCGACGACGCGCACCCGCTGGCCGGATCGGGCGAGCTCGTCGAGGTGAGCGGGGGCGTGGCCTTCCTGCACGCGTTCGCCAACGTCACCGCGGTGAGCACCGAGGGCGGCCTGCTCCTGGTCGACTCGGGCAACCCGGCGTCGGCCGGCTGGGTTCACCAGACCCTGCGGGGGTGGACGTCCGATCGCCTGCACACCGCGGTCTTCTCGCACGGCCACATCGACCACGTCTTCGGCCTGGGCCCGTTCGAGGAGGAAGCGCGCGCGAAGCGATGGACGCCACCAAACGTGGTGGCGCACGAGAACGTGCCGCTGCGGTTCGACCGGTACCGGTTCACGGCCGGCTACAACGCGATCATCAACCGCCGGCAGTTCTCCGCCTCGGGGCTGGAGTGGCCCACCGAGTACCGGTATCCCGACGAGACGTACCGCGAGTCGCTCGCGGTCTCGGTCGGCAACGAGCTCGTGGAGCTCAGGCATGCGCGCGGTGAGACCGACGACGCCACGTGGACGTGGCTGCCGCAGCGACGCGTGCTGTGCGCGGGCGACCTGTTCATCTGGTGCACGCCGAACGCCGGCAATCCCCAGAAGGTCCAGCGCTACCCCGACGACTGGGCCGCGGCGCTGCGGCGGATGGCGAGCTTTGGGGCCGAGGTCCTCCTGCCGGGACACGGCTGGCCGATCATCGGCGCCGACCGCATCCGGGACGCCCTGTCCCACACCGCCGAGCTGCTCGAGTCGCTCGTCGTCCAGACGATGTCGGTGATGAACGCCGGCGGCCGCCTGGACGACGCCATCCACGCGGTGGAGGTCCCGGACCGCCTGGCGAACCTCCCGTATCTCCAGCCCGTGTACGACGAGCCCGAGTTCATCGTCCGCAACGTGTGGCGCCTGTACGGCGGGTGGTACGACGGCAACCCGGCGACCCTGAAGCCGGCGCCCGAAGACGCCCTGGCCGGCGAGCTCGCGGCCCTGGCCGGCGGCGCCGGGCGCCTGGCCGCGCGGGCGCGGGAGCTCTCGGCGGCGGGCGAACACCGGCTGGCGGGCCACCTGGCCGAGGCGGCCCGGCTGGCCGCGCCCCGCGATCCCGAGGTCCTCGCCGCGCACGCGGAGGTGTTCGAGGCCCGCACGGCCGGCGAGCGATCCACGATGGCGAAGGGGATCTTCCGGTGGGCGGCCGAGGAGTCGCGCCGCGCGGCCGGGGACGTCTAGCTACGGACGGTGCTGGGGCGGCCGGAATGCCGCCGCGCGGCCGGCGCCGGCGGTGACCGACAGGCCGTAGCCGTAATCCCACTTCGCGCAGCCGCCGCCGATCCTGAAGTGGACGTCGCCGATCAGGTTCCCGGGACTGACGTCCGGGCCCACGTCGGTCCCGGCCATGCGGACCACGCGCAGCGCGAGACAGTTGTACGCGAAGTGCCAGTTGCCGTCGTCCGAGGCGTCGTCCTGGTAGCTGTTCGTGTACCCGTCGCCGAAGTCCGAGAACGTCTCGTCGACGTTGAACGTCGCGTCGTTCAGGTTCGGGCTGTTGTTCCCGGCCTCCGGCTGCGCGTCGATCGGAGACTGGGCCGGCGGGTCGTCCGTCCCGTTGTTGCCGTACCCGTGCGTCTCGTCGGTGTACGACATGAGGAGCCCGGGCTCGAACGCGATCGGCTCTCGGTCGTTCTGGTTCTGCCCGTCCATGTCGAAGCCCGACCGGTCTCGCATCTCCAGGTAGTAGGCGTGGTCGAAGGGTGAGGCGCCGTCGCCCTGCACGTAGAGCCACGGCTTGGTGCAGACGGCCGCGGTGGCGATGGCCCCCTTGCACCCGCCGTTGAACAGCCGGGCCTCGTCGCGCCCGCGCTCGAAGTTCGAGGTGTAGATGATGCGCTCCTGCCCGTCGACCGTCGCGGTGACCTTGACGTCGTCGATGAACCAGCCGGGGTGGGCCACGCCGCCGTCCGATGAGTACGCGAACCGCAGGACCGCCGGGCTCCCCGCGTAGGCGCTCAGGTCGTACTGGTCGGCCAGGAAGGGGCCGTCCGGGTAGTCGCCGTTCGTACGGTCGAGGGTCTCCGTCCCCGCCTCGAACGACCCGCTCGTGCCGGTGATCCCGTTCCCGTACAGCGTCTGGCACGGGATCGACTGCGGGTTGAACGAGGCCTCGGTCGTGTAGCCGTTCTCCGAGGGGACGGAGTCGTAGGACTGGCCGTTGTCTCCGGTCATCAGCACGAACCCGTAGTCGAAGTCCCACTCGACGTCCCAGTAGTGGTTGAACGTCAGGGTCACGGGCGTGCCCGCCGGCAGCTTCTCGAGCTCGGGCAGGAACACGTCGAGGTTCCGCCCGCCCCCCGGCGGGCACCCGTAGTTGTTCCCCGACGTCGACCACCAGACGTGGCTCGGGGAGGCCCCCTGCTTGATCTTCTCCAGATCCAGGAGCCGCCGCGCGGGAAGCTTCACGGCGAACGCCGTCCCGTTGCGGACGTTCCCCCCCTTCAGGACGTACGGGGTGCCGTCCGGCGTCCGCCAGTGGATCCGGTGGGAGTTGACCTTCGAGTCCCGCCAGTCCTGGATCGTGTACTCCCCCCGCCGCAGCACTCGGGGGATCAGCCACCCGAGCTCCTGCTTGGCGAACACGTCCATGTTCTGGCTCTTGTCGGTGGCCATCAGGTTGAAGTCGCCGTAGTCGCTCCGGGCGTTCGAGTAGAAGTCCGGCAGGCCGAGCGAGTGCCCGTACTCGTGGGAGATCACGCTGGCCTTCTCGACGGCGGTCTCGGGGTTCACGTTGTACGGCCCCACCCGGACGTAGACGGGGAACGCGGTGCGTTTGCGCGTCATGACCGTGCGGGACGCGTTGGTGTAGTAGAGCGGGTGATCCTCGAGGTCCCGGAGCTGGTCGTCGGTGATGTAGCCGGCCAGGCCGGTCTCCGGGTCGCTGTACGCGAACTCCAGGCTGAACGAGTGCGGCCAGATGTTGTCGTAGGGCGGCACGGTGGTCTGCGAGCCGCCGTTCCCGCCGACGCCGGCGAAGACCATCATGAAGAAGTCGACGACGCCGTCCTTGTCCGTGTCGAAGTCCGAGTAGTCGATGTCGGGATCGGCGATGTGCGCGGCGTCGTAGACCGCCTTCGCCGCGGGCCCGCACGCGCCGTCGATGTCCGCGAGCAGGGCGTTGCCGGCGATCTGGCCCACCGCGGCGAACCCGAAGCGGTCGTCGCCGTAGTAGTCCGTGGTGCCCGGCAGGCGGTACCAGCCGTCGACGATCCGCTCCTCGTAGGCGGGGGATGCGACGAGGGCCGACGCGCTCACGCCGTGGCACGTCCCGGCCGGCGCGAGCTCCGTGAACTGGAACCCGCTCTCCCGGTAGCGATCGCTCTTCCACGCCACGTCGAAGCTCGCCGTTCCGACGCCGGCCGACGGGATGGTGGCGTGGGGGAAGAGCTGCCCGTAGGACATCTCCTGGTACAGGTTGAAGGTCGAGCCCTCGATGTCCTCGGAGTTGATGATCGCGGCGAGGCCCTCCGCGGTGTGGGCCGGCTCGTGCGCGCGGTCGAAGTAGTCGACCGGGACGACCGGGAAGGGGCGGTCCCCGTAGCGGGCGGTCTCGTACGCGCCGCCCGGCGGCACGACCTTCGGCCCGTGGCTCCGGTCGGAGATCCCCGGCTTGGGCCCGTACCGGTACGTGAGGGTTGCGGTGGTCGACAGATCGCGCCACGAGATCTTCGGGTCCTGGCGGAGCGAGTCGGCCCGGGCCAGAGCGATGAGCGAGGTCACCGAGGCCCCCGCGTCGGTGCGGGCCCGGACCTTCCCGATCCGCCACACGATCTCGCCGCCCTCGATCGCGGCGCTCCCGGCCCGGCCCGCCGGGGCCGCGCGAACGAAGCGCATCCCCCGCGCGGGGCGGACTCGTACCACGGCGCGGTATCGGGGACTCCAGGTGTGGTTGCGCACCAGGATCCGGAACGGATAGCTCTCCCCCGGCTTCACCCAGCCGACCGAGGACACGAAGCGGTTCTCGAGCTCGAGCGTCGTGGGCGGCACCGACACGGAGACGCCGGCCGCCCCGGCGTCGGCCACGGCCACCGCGCCGAACCGGGCGCCGACGAGCCGCACGGCCAGCGTGGACGTCTCCGTCACCCCGTGCGTCACCGCGCCCGGGACGGTTTCGGCGACCTCCCCCTTCGGGCCGGCCGTGAACGGCCCGAGCTCGGCGAGCGGGGCGCCTCCCGGGCCCTCGACCCGGAGCCCGTAGGTTGCCGGCACCCCGCGGATCGCTCGCCCCGTGGCGGTGTCGATCCTCGCGACGGAGCCGCGGATCGTCACCGGCTCGCCCGGCCGAACCTCCTCGGGCGTGGCCCGAAGCGTTGCGTGGAGCGCCGGGAAGGCCGTCCCGGTGGCGGCCGGCGCGGGCGCCGAGGGCAGCGCGAGCGAAAGCGCCAGGGCGCTGACGACGACGATGCGGGCGGGCTTGCGGATCACGGCTGGGCCTCGTTCTACACGAATCCCGGCCCGGGTGCGCTCAGACGTACGCGACCGAAGATCGCCCCAGGTCGGCCGTCTGACGGATGCCGATGAGCGCGGCCGTCACGTCGATCTCGCCCATGAGCGTCCGCAGGAAGTGCTCGACGCCCCCCTGCCCGCCCACGCCCAGGGCCCACACGTAGGGCCGGCCGATCTGGACGATGTCGGCCCCGAGGGCCAGCGCCTTGAGGACGTCCGAGGCGCGGCGCACGCCGCTGTCCATCACGATCGGGTAGTCCGGGCCGACCGCGTCGCGAACCTCGACCAGCGCGTCGAGGGCGCCGACCGACCCGTCGACCTGCCGCCCGCCGTGGTTCGAGACGACGATGCCGTCGATGCCGGCGTCCCGGGCCCGGAGCGCGTCCTCGGACGTGAGGATGCCCTTCAACAGCACCGGCAGCTCCGTCCGCTCCTTGAGCCACGTGAGGTCGTCCCAGTTGAGCGCCAGGTTCGAGAACATGCCGGCCATCGTCGCGCCGGCCGCCGCCTTGTCCTGGTCGGCCGAGACGGCGAGCTTCGAGGTGAACGCCGGGTCCGCCGTGTACTGGCCGATCCCTTCACCCTCCAGGAACGGCAGGTACCAGCCGTTGCGAACGTCGCGGTCTCGCCACCCGACGGTGAGCGTGTCGACGGTCAGGGCGATGGCGCCGTAGCCGGCGGCGGCCGCGCGGTCGAGGAACGACGCCGCCACCTCCCGGTCCCGCGGCCAGTAGAACTGGTACCACTTCGGGTGGTCGGGCCCCATCGCCTCGGCCATCTCCTCCATGGAGTGCGACGCGGCGGTGCTCACGCAGTACGGCACGCCCGTGGCCCGGGCGGCGCGGCACACCGCGAGCTCGCCCTCGGGGTGGACGATCGACAGAACGCCCACCGGCGCCAGCAGGAAGGGCGACGGGGCTCGCAACCCCAGGACCTCCACCGACAGGTCGCGCTCGGCGTTGCCCGAGAGCATCCGCGGCCGCAGCCGCCACCGGTAGAACGCCTCGCGGTTCGCGCGCATCGTGGACTCGGTCCCGGCCCCGCCCGCCACGTAGTCGAACGCCCGCGCATCCAGGATGCGCTCCGCCTCACCCTGCCAGTCCTCGAAGCCGACGGGCCACACGTTCTCGCCGCTCTGGTACCGCCGCTCGATCTCGGTCCGCTCGGTGACGTCCACGGCGCGGAAGCCTACCCCCGTTGCCAGGTGACCTTGAGCTGGTAGCAGCCGTTGGGGCCGCAGGTGGCGTCGGAGAGGTCCTCGTTGCCGGCGCCGGCGGGGTTGGTCATGGGCGCATACGTGGCGGTGCCGAGGGTGAGCGGAACGCCCGCGTTCATCAGCTCGATGCGGCCGGGTCGGTCGTTGAACCCGAGCTCGGTGGACACCTCCGTGGGCTCGGCGCCGTAGCGCTCGTCGGAGCAGGTGATGATCGGCTCGTCGCACTCGTGGCCGGAGACGAACAGGGTGGGCTGGACGCCCCGCGGCAGCCAGAAGTCGAAGGTGACGCCGAGCGGGATGGTCTGCCCGTCGGTGACCCGGGCCACCGGCAGCCGCGCCCAGCGGCCACTCACCTGTGCGTAGAGCGCCCACTCCCCCGGCGCCGGGGTCTGCTCGGGAGCCGAGACCGGATTGGCGTTCGGCTCGGTGTCGCCGTCGAGGGCCCCGGAGATGTGGATGGAGTCCAGGCGCACCCGATGCCGGACCGCACGGCGCGCTCCCGTCCACCCGGCCTCGACGGTGACGCCGAACGGCGTCGCCGTGGCCGAGTGCGGGAGCGAGAAGGAGACGGTCACGCGCCCCCGCGCCGCGTCGGGCCGCACACTCACCGGGACCTTCGCGACGGCCGGGTGCGTCTCGGAATGGACCCGGACGCGGTTCACGACCACGCGCGAGCCGCGCGACGGACGAGGTCCCAGCGGGAGCACGTACCGGTAGTCCCCGCCGACGTCGCGCACATCCGAGCAGAGCCGTTCGGTGAAGGCCGTCATGGGGATGCCCTGGAGCGCGCAGTCCTCCTCGGAGAGGGCGGGCCCGCCGTCGCCGTTGATCCACACGTCCAGCCTCGACAGCTCCGTCGCCACCCGGCGGCCCGCGAGCCGGCCGGCCGCGTCGAGCCGGGTGGTGGCCAGCTCGTGGAAGGGGTGGAGCTCGGTCTGCTCGCCGCGGATGGCTCCGGGCCGCAGCAGGTCCTGACCCGTCTCGACCGGGTCGTACACCAGGAACTGAGACAGCCCGGTGGGGTCGGCGGCGGAGTTCCCCCAGTGGCCGCAGTCCCAGATCCACGACCCGCTCATGACCACTCGGTCTCCCGCCGCGGGCATCGCCCACAACGGGATGTTCGAGGCCTCGAGCTCGCCCTCGATGACCTGTTGTCCCTGAGCGAGCAACCCCTCGGACGGGGCGTCCGGGACGAACATCACGTTCATGTCGTGGAAGTCGTGGCTGATGTACAGGTCCTCGCCCGCCGGCCGGCTCTCCACCACCCGGCCCGACGCGCGACGCACCCCGCGCAGCGGATCCCCCGCCAGAAGCTGTTCCATCGCCGCGGCTCGGTCGACGTACACCCACTCGGGGGTGGTCCGGGCCAGGGTGAAGGTGTTGCTGCGCTGGCACCCGTCCAGCAGCGGCTGGGTGTGGGGGTCGGGACGGGGCTCCGCCGCCACCGCCGGCGGGACGGCCAGCAGGGCCAGCGCGCTCGCCAGGGCGAGGAGGGCGCGGCGGGTCACGACTCGGCGGCTTCGGACTCTCCGAACACGGGCAGGTCCTTCGTCGCCGGGCCCTGGATGACCTTTCCCTCGAAGGTGTACCGCGAGCCGTGGCACGGACAGTCCCAGGTTCGATCGGCCTCGTTCCACCCGACGGTGCAGCCCAGATGGCGGCATCGCGCGGACAGCACGTGTGCGGTTCCCTCGTCGTCCACGTACGCCGCCGCCTTCCGCCCGTCCATGTCGACGACCGACGCCGTGCCGGGTTTCAGGTCCTCGAGCTTGTGGCCGCCCGTCCGGGTGATCAGCACATCGCACGGCGCCCGGTGGGCGACGTCCCCGGGGACGGAGCCGAGGACGCGCCCCTTCACCCCGGTGAGGCCCTGGTTGCCGACCACGATCAGGTCGGCCCCGCGCTCCGCGGCGAGGGCGCAGATCTCCTCCACGGGATCACCCTGCCGGACCACCGTCGTCGGCTCCGATCCTCCGGGGTGGCCCTTGACGGTCCGCTCCAGGGCGATGGCCGAGAGCAGCGGATCGCCCACCGACACGAGCGTGACGCCGGCACCCACGATCTCCCCGAGCTCGAACGCCCGCCGCGCCGCCTCGCCGGCGGTGGGCGAGCCGTCCGTCCCGGCCACGATCGTGCGATAGCCGCGGCTCGGATCGGTCGGGGTCGGCCCGGTGGTCCGCACCACCAGCACGTCGCAGGGCACGCCCCGGACCACCAGGTCCGCGACGCTCCCCATCCGCAGCCGGGCGGGTTTGCCCATCCCGGCGCTCCCGACCACGACCAGGTCGGCCCACCCGTCGGCCGCGGCGGTGGGGAGCGCGTCGCCGGGAGGTCCCTCCACCAACAGCGTCTTCACGTCGACCTCGCCGCGCCGGGCATCCTGGGCGGCGTAGCGCAGGACGTCCTCGGCCACGTCGCGCGGGATCCCCGGCTCGGAGAAAGCGGTGACGATGAAGACCTTCGCCCACAGCGGGCGGGCAAGCCCGATGGCGCGGCGCTGGGCGATCAGCGCGCTCTCGGAGCCGTCGGTGGCCACGATGATCGTCTGGTAGCTCACGCGACCAACCCTAGAAGGGTTTGAGCAGCATCAACCAGAGGATCACCAGCAGCGCCACCAGGCCGACGGCAGCGAGCAGGTGCGGCCGCCGGGAGGACAGGACCTCCGCGTACTGCTCGGGCGTCACGGCCTCGGAGCCGCCGACCAGCGCCTCGGTGACCGTGCGCACCTTCTTGTAGTAGGTCGTCCCGACCGCGTACATGAACCCGGTGGTCGCCACCAGAACGGCGATGGCGGTCCAGATCCATCCCCGACTCCACGCGTTGATCTGGAACCCGGCGACCACGCCCGCGACGATCAGCACCAGGAGGCCGAGGTAGGCGAGCTTCACGCTGGCGAGCGAGAGCTGCAAGAGCGCGCTGATCGTCTTCGGGTCGCGCTCGCGGCGGATCCGGAACGACACGAACGCCGACGCTCCGTGCGCGCCGACGAACAGAAAGGCCCCGACGACGTGCGCGAACACCCACCACCGATACATCCGCCCGCCCCCTACTCGTCGGCCACGGCCCGGCCACGAAGGACCTTGCGGTCGATCTTGCCCACCGGGGTCACCGGGATCGCGGACACCACCCGCACCTCCCGTGGGTACTTGTACTTCCCCAGCCGCTCCTTCGCGAACGCGATCACGTCCTCCGGCGAAACCTCGTGCCCCGGGTGCAGCGAGACGAACGCGACGACCTCTTCCCCCATCCGTGGATCCGGCCGCCCGACCACGCCGGCCATCGCGACGGCCGGATGCTGCACCAACACGTCCTCGACGTCGCGGGGGAATACGTTGAAGCCGCCGCGCAGGATGAGGTCCTTCTTGCGATCGACGACGTAGAGGTAGCCGTCGTCGTCCAGCCGGCCGATGTCTCCCGTGTGCAGCCAGCCGTCCGCCAGCGTCTCCTCGGTCACGTCGGGCGCCCGCCAGTAGCCGAGCATCACGCCGGAGCCGCGGTAGCAGATCTCGCCGGTCTCCCCCGTCGGAACCGGCTTCCCGTCCTCGTCCAGGATCGCCAGCTCGCCACCAGGGATGACCTGCCCGACCGAACCCAGCCGCCGGCTTCCGGGGCGGTTGATGGTCAGCGCGGCCGCGTTCTCGGTCAGGCCGTAGGCCTCGAGGATCTGCGCGTTGGGGACGCGGCGCTCGAACTCCTGCGCGACCTCCATCGGGAGCGGGGCCGCGCCGGACGTGACGTATCGCAACGAGGAGAGGTCGTAGTCCTCGAGCGGCTGGTCCAGCAGGACCTGGAGCATCGTCGGAACCATCGTCGCGCGCTGGAGCGCGTGCTCCTGGATGGCCGCCAGGCAGGCCTGCGGCTCGAACCACCGGAGCAGGACCACCTCGCCCGGTTCGGTGGCCTGCAGGCCGATCACCGTCACGATCAGCCCGTAGGAGTGCGACAGCGGGATCGGCACCAGGGTCCGGTTGACGCCGGGAACGTTGCTTGCCTCGTGGGCGGCCGCGGCCGTGCGGGCGAGGTTCTCGTGGGAGAGCATCACGCCCTTGGCGCGACCGGTCGTGCCGCCCGTGTACATGACCGCGGCCAGGTCGGCGTCCTCGCGCGGCACGATCTCGCCGCCGGCCGAGCCCTCGAGCTCCTCCAGCGAGACGGTCCCCTCCTGCGGCTCCTCCGCCAGGACGATCCACCGGATGGACGGAACGCCCTCCGCCGCGGCGCGGGCGTTCGCGACGAACTCCGGCGTGGTGACGATGGCCACCGCCTCGGAGTCCTCCAGGATGTGACGAAGGTCCGGAGGCGGGAGCAGGAAGATCGCGGGGGTGATGACCGCGCCGGCCCGCCACAGGCCCTGGTACACGATCCCAACCTCGGGCCGGTTGGCCATGAAGACCACGACGCGATCGCCGGGGGCGATCCCCAGCTGCCGGAACCCCTCGCCCAGGCGGTTGGCTCGCGCGAAGGCCTCGTCACCGGTCAGCGCGTGGCCCTCGAAATGGACCACGCCTCCTCCGGCCAGCCGGACGTGCGCCCGGTCGCCGAGGACGGCGAGATTGTGCTCACCAAGCCCCATCGCCGCCGCATGATCCCACGACCGGGGCGTGCCATGGTGGGTCGCCCAACCACCAGAAGACGGCACGAAACCGACGAACCCCCACGTTCCGGTGCTCATCGGACGACTTTGCGCCGACCCCATGTTTCAAACCCGGCAATCGAGGTAGAACAGGGCAAGCCCGAGTGCCCCTTGGCTGTCCCGGCACGCCCCGGGACCTTGCTGCATGGGAGGTGGTTCATGAGGACTCCACGTCTCTCGCGCACGGCGTTCGTCCTGTGCGCTCTGACCGTGGTCCTGCTTTCCCTCGGCGCGCCCGCGAGCGCCGGCCCACTCGGTGGGCTCGGACTCGGATCGAGCGCAGGGAGCTGGACGCTGGGCGGTGAGGCGTGCCGCCTCATCGAGGTGCCGACGGTTCGCACCGCGGCGCCGGTGGGCGTCGGATCGTGTCCGGGGGTCCGGCCCGGCGCGATCGTGAACAGCGACGTCGGGCAGTGCACGTTCAACTTCGTCTACGCCGGCTCCGACGGACGGACCTACATCGGGACGGCGGGGCACTGCATCCTCGACGGCGACGGCGAGTCCTCGTGGGCGCCGGGCACCGGCCCCGTGGCCCGCGACGGGCAGGGGAACCGGATCGGCGAGTTCGCGTACGCCGTCCTGGGGGACCCGAAGGACATGTCGCTCATCCGCGTCGATGCCGGCGTGCCGGTGAACCCGCAGATGTGCCACTTCGGCGGGCCCACCGGGATCAACGGCGACCAGGGATCGGCGACGACGACCCTGCAGTACTTCGGCAACGGCTTGGGGATCGGCTCGCTGGTGCCGGCGCGTTCCGCGCTGGCCCTGGGGATGCCCGACCCCGACCATGTGTATGCGCTCGGGCTGGTCGTGCCGGGCGACTCCGGGAGCGCGGTGACCTCGGCCGACGGTCGCGCGGTGGGGATCGTCGTCACCACCGGTCTCCACCTCGCGTCTCTCGGGACGGGCGGCGTGGACGCCGGCCTGGTCGGGATCACTCGCGTCGGACCCCAGATCGCCCGGGCCTCGCAGGTGACCGGCGTGGGCTACACGCTGGTCACGGCGGGGACGCTCTAAGGCTGGGTCAGAGCCCGGCCGCCGTCAGGGCGGCCGGGCCGCCCACCACCGGTAGCACCAGGACCGAGGGCGAGTCCGGGTGGGTGAACAGCGCGTTCGTCGAGCGAACGTCGTCGGGGACGGCCCACCACAGGTTCGAGGACATGACCGCCACGCCGATCCGGTGTCCCGCCGGGATCACCCAGTCGTTGTCGATGAACCGGATCGGCGCCCGGTAGAGCTCGTCGGGCTCGAGGTCCTCGTTCTGGTCGAGGCCCCGGCGATACCGTGAGTTCAGGAACCCCCGGGAGATCACGCACGCGTCCTGCGGCGGGACGAAGACGCACTGGGCGGCCTCCGGATTGGCCGGCGGACCCAGGTCGAACAGCACGGGCGTGTAGTGGGTGGACACGTCCGAGGACGACGCGAGCAGGTCCAGGCGCGGCACCCCCGCGATCCGAAGCTCCCGCGTGAGGGGTTCGCTCTCGAACCACGCCATCGTGTCGCCGCCCTTCATGGCCAGGGCCAGCGACTCCGTCATCAGCGGGACGTCCGCGTAGGCAGCCAGGGGTCCCGGAGCGTCCGGGGCGTCCGAGGTCAGGGCTCCGCCGGGAGCCAGGTACAGCGGGCCGTCCGCGGTGCCGGGCGGCGGCCAGGTGGCGTCGACCCGAAGCGTCCCCTCCTGGGTCACCGACATCGACCGCGGCTGGCGGGCGATGTTCGTCAGATGGCCGAGCAGGTACCGGTCGAACCAGGCGTGCAGGATCTTCTCGAACGGGATCTCGTCGTGGACCGGGAGGCCGTGGCTGACCTGGTCCATCAGGAGCATCTTCATGGGGACGCCCTCGTCGGCCCGGGTCAGGCGGTCGTCCGCCGGGATCGCCGTGAACCAGCGACTCGACTCCGAGTGCTTCACGTTGTAGTCCTGCCAGCCGCCCACCACGAGGACCGGGATCTCGATCCCGTCGGGGATCGCGAGACGGCCCACGTCCTTCAGGTAGTCGCGCTCCAGCCAGAAGGCGTCGTAGTCCGAGTCGAAGGCGTAGGCGCGCTCCAGGTGCCGCGCCTTCACGTCGGGACACAGCCGCGCGGCGATCCGATCGGGCCACGCCGGATGCTCGGGGTCGGTCGGCGGGGCCAGGCCGAACCCCAGGTCGAAGCCGATCGGCGTGTCGAACCCCTGCTCATCGATGACCGCACCCTGGCGCTGGCCCGGATCCATCACGAAGTAGCGAACGCCGTCGTGGTACGCGTACCCGTACCACCGCATGATCGCGACCTCGGGCACGATCGTCGCGAGGTGCGGCGCGTTGTCGGCGGCGACCATGTTGGCGGTGGTGCCGTCGTAGGAGCCGCCGATCATCCCGACCTTGCCGTTGGACCAGGGCCGGGTCCCAAGCCACTCGACCAGGTCGTACCCGGCGAAACGCTCCAGGGAGCCGCCGTAGTCCCAGCACCCCCCGGACTGGCCGGTCCCCGGGACGTCGGCCACCGCGCGCGCGTACCCACGCGGCACGAAGAACTCGGCGAGCCCGTCGGCCGCGGAGCCGGTCCCCGTCGAGTACGGGGTGAGCGTGAGGATAACCGGCACCCGCACCCCGGCCGGCACGGCGGGCCGGACGATCCGCACGAACACCGCCCCTCCGCGGGTCGGGACCTGGACGAGCTCATCCGCCAGGGCCTGGTAGACCGGCTGCGTCACGGGGCGAAGCGGATAGGTCCTCGGCGCGCGCCGTCGAGGCGCGCCGCCGGCGGGAGCGGCGAGCACGGCCACGGCCAGGATCGCGGCCACCGGCGCCAGGCGACGGACGCGGGCACGGGTCATGCGGCAGAGGGTTCGGTGGCGGACGGCCGCGTTCCTCCCGGGCAGGAGGCCGGGCCCCCGAGGACGAATCCGACAGCGAGCCCCGTTCGCGCCCGAGGAGGGGACCCATGCGCCGCAGCCTCGCCGTCATCCTGGTCACGCTGGTCGCCGCCACGCTCGCGCCGGCGACCCCCGCGCGCGCCGCCTCGGAGATCCGGATCGTCCGCGACGCGTTCGGTGTCCCCCACGTGTTCGGCGCGACCGCCACCGACGTCTCCTACGGCGCGGGCTACGCCCTGGCCCAGGATCGTCTGTGGCAGATGCACGTGTTCCGCCTGATCGGCAGGGGCGAGCTCTCCGCACCTGCTGGGTCCCCTGGTGGTCGACATCGACAAGGAGGTCCGGTTCTTCACCTACACCGAGGAGGAGCGCGTCGCCCGCTACAACGCGCTATCCCAAGGACATCCGCGACAACCTGCAGGCGTTCGCCGACGGCATCAACGCGTGGATCGCCCAGGCCCAGGCCGACCCGATCGCTCCTCCCCTTCGAGTTCGTCGAGTACGGGGAGCCCGTGATCCGGGAGTGGACCGTCACCGACAGCGTCGCCCTGGGCGACGTCCTGATCCTGTCGTTCGGCTCGGGCGGCGGGAACGAGGTCTCCTACGCGAGCCTGCTCGCGACGCTCGTCGACCGTCACGGCCCGGGCAAGGGCCTGCGGATGTTCAACGACCTGGTCGTCACCGAGGAACCGGACGGCCCGATCTCCATCCCCCGCGACTACCGGTACCAGCGGTTCCCGACGCACGCGCGGATCGCGGAGGCGCAGTCCAAGCGCGTCCTCGAGGACGACGCCCGCCTCGGGCTGGGCCCCGTCACGATCGCGGGTCCGGCCCCCGAGGCCGGTCCGGGCGCCCGGGGCACGTTGGAGCAGCTGGCGCTGATCCCCGACCCCGTGAAGGCCCTGAAGGCGTTCGAGCCGCTCGAGAAGCTGTGGGCCGCGCTGCACACCATGTTCAGCTTCGGGTCCAACGCGCAGATCGCGGGGCCGCGCATGTCCGAGGCCGGCAACGCCTCACAGACCGGCGGGCCGCAGGTCGGATATCTCCTCCCCCAGTGGCTGGCCGACTTCGGCCTGCACAGCGCCGACGGGAAGCTCGACGCGACCGGCATGACCTTCGCCGGTGCCGGCCCCGCGGTCCTGATCGGCCGGGGCAGGGGCTTCGCCTGGACGACGACCACCGGCGCGTCGGACCTCACCGACACCTACGTCGAGCAGCTGAACCCCGACAACGACCGGCAGTACCTGTTCAACGGGACGTACGAGGACATGGACTGCCGGACCGAGACGTTCTCGCTCCGCGGCGTGCCGTTCGACGAGTCCGAGATCTGCCGGACCCGCCACGGCCCGGTCGTCGGCTTCGACCTGGAGAACGACGTCGCGTACTCGATCCGGTACGCCTGGTTCAACCGCGAGCAGCAGACCGTCGAGGGGTTCTTCCGCTACAACCAGTCGAGGAGCCTCCAGGACTACGCCACGTACGTGAACTACCTCTCCTCCAACCACAACATGTTCTACACGGACGACAAGGGGAACTTCGGGTACTGGCACCCGGGCAACCACCCGGTCCGCGCGAAGGGCGTCGACCTCCGCCTGCCCCAGGACGGGCGGGGCGGCTCGGAGTGGAAGGGCCTCCTGCCCATCCAGCGGGTCCCCCACGCCGTGAACTTCAAGCGCTCGTGGCTGGCGAACTGGAACAACCAGCCGGCGCTCGGCTGGAAGCGCGAGCGCGCCTACTCGGTGGTCGACAACGCCCAGGACCTGGAGAACGCCCTCGACCCGGGCGGGCGGCAGCTCGTCGACCCGCTCACGGGAGGCGACATCAACGCCGACAAGCAGGTCGACCACGACGATCTGGTGGACAACCTCAAGTACGCGCGCGTTCCGGCACCACCGCGACGCGTTCTTCCGCCCCTTCCTCCCACGCGGACTCGGCCCTCGAGACCGACCTGGGGAGGTCCGCCGCGGCGGTGCTCCGCGGGTGGGACGGGTTCCTGACGGACCTCGACGAGGACGGCCTGTACGACGCCGGCAAGACCATCCTGGATCGGTGGGTGGCCACGATGCGGACGCAGGCCTTCGCCGACGACCTCGGCGACCAGGCCGGCCAGGCGAGCGAGACCCTGCTGTGGCATCTGCTCGTCCACGAAGGACCGCCTGGCCCAGGGGTTCGAGTGGCTGGGGGCCACGCCGGCGAGGACGCTCGCGGCCGAGGCGTTCGAGGCCGCCGTCGCCTCGCTGGCCGCGGAGTTCGAGAACGAGGAGCCGGAGACCTGGCGGCAGGCCGTGGCGGAGGAGCACTACCAGCGCCTCAACGCCGACCTGTTCGCCGACACGGTCTTCGCCCAGGCGGGGCTGGACAACTCCGACGACCTGGGGACGCCGGGCGACGTCCAGGACCTCATCGAGATGGACCGCGGAACGTACGGCCACGTCGTCCTGTACCTGAGCCCGCCGAGGCGTTCGGGTCCGCTCGGGCGGAGCGCGTCGAGCGCGGGCAGCGTGATCCCGCCGGGGCAGAGCGGGTTCGTGAACCTGCTCGGGCAGGAGGCCGCGCACTACGAGGACCAGCTCGCCCTGTACCTGGAGTGGCGGTACAAGCCCATGCCCACGACGTTGGACGAGGCGCTCGCCGTGATGGAGTCCGAGGTCACGATCACCCGCGAGTAGCATCGCGGTCGTGCGTCGAGAGGTCACCCCGGAGGAGCTCGCCCAGCCCCTGCTTCCGCCCGCCGAGGCGGTGGCGCGCGTCCTCGCCGCCCTCGAACCGCTCGCGCCGCGGCGGATGCGGCTCGCGGACTGCGCCGGGCTGGTCCTCGGCGAGGACGTGGTGGCCGACCGCGACGTCCCCGCGTTCGCGAACTCGGCCATGGACGGGTACGCGGTGCGGGCGGACGACGTCGCGGGGGCCTCGGCCGAGCGCCCGACGGTCCTGACGGTCGCCGGCGACGTCCCCGCGGGCACGACCGGCGGGGCGGTCGAGCCCGGGACCGCGTCGAAGATCATGACCGGCGCGCCGGTGCCTCCGGGGGCCGACGCCGTGGTCCCCTGGGAGGACACCGACCCCGGGACCGGCGCGGGCACCGTCGCCGTGCGCGTGCCGGCAGCCGCCGGACGCCACGTCCGCCCGGCCGGCGAGGACCTGCGCGCGGGCACGCTCGTGGCCGAGTCGGGCACGCGGCTGCGCCCCGCCCACGTCGCCGTGCTCGCGCTGCTCGGCCGGGACGAAGCCTCGGTGGTCCCCCGCCCGCGCGTCGCGATCCTGTCCACCGGCGACGAGCTGGTGCCGCCGGGGTGGCCGCCGGGGCCCGGACAGGTGCACGACGCGAACGGCACCCTGCTCGCGGCGCTGTGCGCCCAGGCCGGGGGGGAGGTCACGGGATCCGATCTGGTCGGGGACGACCCGGGGGCGATCGAGGCCTGGTTCGCGGCGAGCGCGGACACCGCCGACCTCCTGGTGACGAGCGGTGGTGCGTCGGTCGGGGAGCACGACTGGGTCCGCGCCGTTCTCGCGCGCACCGGCGAGGTGGACCTGTGGAAGGTCGCCATGCGGCCGGGCAAGCCGGTGTTGTTCGGAACGATTCGGGGCACGCCCGTCCTCGGGCTCCCCGGGAACCCCGGGAGCGTGCTCGCCTGCGCGCACGTGTTCGTGGCGCCGGCCCTGCGCCGGCTGGCCGGCCGCTCCCCCGAGTCGCGGAGCGTGCCCGGGGTGCTGACGGACGCGGTGGCGGGTGACCCGGTGCGAACCTTCTACTGCCCGGTCGTCCTGGACGGACACGAGGCGGCGCCCGTGCCCAGCCGTTCCAGCCAGGCGCTGTCCCACGCCTTCGAGGCGGACGGCTTCGCGATGATCCCCCCCGGTGGGCTGGCCGCCGGGACGGACGTCACGGTCGAGCTCTTCGGCGACTGAGCGCCGCTAGCCGGCCAGCCTCCCGCGGGCCCCGGACGTGTCGATCCTCGCCGGCCCGTGGCGTTGCAGGGCCTCCTCGACGAACCGCGCGCTGCGCGGGTCGCGCGTCTCGGCGATCAGCACCGTGCCCTCCTCCTTCTCGGATTCGTCCATCGCCGCCGAAATGCCACCCTGCATGGCCCCGAGGACGGTGCCGGTGACGGCGCCGACGACGAGGGCGATCCAGAAGCCGGTGGTGGACCAGCCCCAGATGGCCCAGCCGGCCCCGCCACCGACCAGCGCCCCGCCGATCGCGTAGAGGATCGAGAGCGTCGCGGTGGTTCGAAAGACGTGCCCGACCACCTCCCGGTCCCGCTCGTACTCGAAGTCCTCCACGGCCGCCGGCGGCTCGTCCGGCGGATCGTCGGTCATGCGGCGGTCCTCCAGGGTCACCTGGATGTCGTCGCCCAGGCGGAGCCGCTCGAGCGACTGCGCGGCGCGCTCGGCCTGCGCCCGGTGACGGAAGACGGCCGCGACGCGGCGAACCGACCGGGCGGCCATCACGCCGCCCCCTTTCGTGCCTCCTCGGAGGGCAGCCTGGGCGCCGCCTGCTTGGCCCCCTCCATCCGCTCCCCCAGCGCCTGAAGGTCGTTGCGGCCCATGGCGTCCCGCACCTTGGGGAACATCTCCTCCTCTTCCTCCTCGGCGTGATGGCGGACGTTGTCGATGACCACCGTCACCTTGGCGTCGAAGTACTCGTCCTCCGGGCTCATGCCCTCCAGCTCGGCCAGGAGAGTCTTCACCTGCGCGTGCTCCTCCTCGGCCTCCTTGACGAGCTCCTCCGGCTCCTCGCCGCCGTCCTTGGCCTCCAGCTCCCGGGCGGCCGGGTAGAAGAACTGCTCCTCGATGTACGCGTGGACCGTGAGCTCCTCGATGATCCTGTCCACGACCTCGCGCTTGGTCTTGTAGGCGGTGTCTCCCAGTCCCTCGAAGTCCGCGAACAGCTTGCGAGCCTTCTGGTGGTCTTCCTTCAGCAGCGTGATCGCGTCCATTCCGGCCTCCTCGTCGGCTGACGCAGGGGTTGTTCCCGTTGTGAACACCCGGCAATCGCGAACTAGCCGCGATCGTCCTTGCCGTCGCGTTCGACGGCGGCCCGGGCGTCCTCCACGGCCTCGGTGGCCTCGTCCAGGGCCTCCCGCGCGCGCCGGACCGCCCGCGCCGAGGACGGGCCCTCGGGGTCGGATCCGTCGAAGCTCACGTCGACGTCTTCGTCCTCTCGGCGCTCCTCCATCCTGGCGTGGCGGCGGAGCGCGCGACGGTCCGCTTCGGTCATCGGCTCCTTGCGCAGGCCACGGGGCGAGAGGCGCTCCACGCGGACGACGTTGATCTCCGCCGCGTACATCGTCAGCTGCGATCCCAGGTAGAGCCAGATCAGCAGCCCGATCACGAACGCGAACTCGCCGTAGGTTGCCTCGGCCCCACGCTGCTGGTTGGTCAGGTACCACGACCCCACGAGCTGCAGCGCCGCCCAGCCGAGGGCCGCCGTCGCCGCGCCCGGGAAGACGTCCCGCCACGAGAGCTTGCGGTTGGTGAGGATCCGGAACGCCAGGAGGAACAGCGCGAGATTGACCAGGATCCCCCCGATGATTCCGACGACACGCAGGGAGATGGCGATGGCCCCCTCCCCCGAACCGAGCCCAGACAGGATCGCCGCTCCCACCGTCATGACACCCAGCACGCCCAGCATCGCCAGGCTCCGCAGCCGTGCGATCAGGAAGTTCGGCTGGCGGCGGATCGGAACGTCCCAGACGGTGTTGAGGGCCACCTGCAGCGCGTTGGTGACACCCATGCCCGCCCACAGCGCCGTGGCGATCCCCACGCCGAGGGCGAGCCCGCTGCCCGCCACCGACCCGATGTTCGTGCGGATCTGCTCGCCGATCACCGGGAACTGCGTGAGCGCCGAGTCCAGGATCGCGCTCTGCAGCTCGTCGTTGCCGCGCAGGACGAAGGCCAGGACCGCGGTGAACACCATCAGCAGCGGGAAGAGCGAGAAGAAGGCGTAGTACGCGATGAGCGCCGCCAGGTGACCCGCCCGGTCCTCCCCGAACTTCTTCGCGACCGCGAGGGGAAACCCCAGCCAGGGGTGACGCCGCTGGTACTCGTCGATGCGGGCGATGAGCGCTTTCATCGAACCCTGGTCTACCTGCTCTGGGACCGGCCCAAACGAACCAACCACGGCCGGCGCCGGTGTGCGCGGGATAATCCGGGCCACATGGACGGGACCGAGGACCTCCGAATCCTCCTCGCCTCGAAGTATCCGCTGGTCATCGCGGAGATGCGCGACGAGCAGCGGTTCCTGCAGATCCTGCGGGTGGCGGCGGGGACGCTCGGCGTGCCGCTGTGGATGTGGTCGGTGACCCGCGGCCTGTGCCGCGACGGCGGGGAGCCGACCTACGGCACCGTGAACGTCATGAAGGCGTTCGAGTTCATGGACGAGCTCAGCGGGCCCGGCGTGTTCGTGTTCGCCGACGCCGGCGCGGTGCTCCAGGACCCGGTGGCGCTCCGGCGGATCAAGGAGTTCGCGCAGGCGGCGGCCCCGGGCCGGACCGTGATCCTCACCGGGCCGGACCGGACGGTCCCGCCGGAGCTGACCGGGCTCGCGCTGCCCTGGAAGCTCGACCCCCCGGGCCACGCCGAGATCGAGCAGCTGGTCCGGCGCGGCCTGGAGAACTTCCGGGCCCGCGGCACCCCGGTGACCCTGGACGACGGCGCGATCGGATCGATGGCCGGGGCCCTTCGCGGGCTCTCCCTCACCGAGGCCGAGCGATTGCTCGAGCAGGCCGCGACCCGCGACGGCGCCCTCACCCCCGAGGACATCGCGTTCGTCCGCGAGGCGAAGGCCGAGCGGGTGGAGTCGAGCGGCGTCCTGGAGCTCGTGGAGGCCGACCTGGGGACGCTCGACAACGTCGGCGGCATGGAGGGGCTGAAGGCGTGGCTCCGCCTGCGCGGCAAGGGCCTCGAGGCCGAGGCCGAGCGGTTCGGGCTGGAGCCTCCCCGGGGGATCCTGATCACCGGGGTGCCCGGGTGCGGGAAGTCGCTCGTCGCGAAGACCCTCGCCCGCACGTGGGGGCACCCACTGGTCCTGCTCGACCCGGCCCGCATCTACGCCAAGTACGTGGGCGAGTCCGAGCAGCGCCTGGCCGAGGCCCTCGAGTCGATCGAGTCGATGGCCCCGGTGGTCCTGTGGATCGACGAGATCGAGAAGGGCTTCGCCACCAGCGGTGAAGGCGACGGCGGCGTGAGCACCCGAGTCCTCGGCACGTTCCTGCGCTGGATGCAGGACCGGCCCCCCGGCGTCTTCATCGCGGCCACGTGCAACGACGTGCGCGCGCTGCCGCCGGAGCTGCTGCGCAAGGGCCGGTTCGACGAGGTGTTCTTCGTCGACCTCCCCAGCGCCGAGGAGCGCCGCGCCATCCTGCGTCTGCACCTGAACGGCCGCCACCGGGACCCGGAGAACTTCGACCTGGAGCGGCTGGCCGGAGCGTCCGAGGGGTTCACCGGCGCGGAGATCGAGGCGGCCATCGTCGGGGCGCTCTACCGCGCCTACGCGGGAGGGGGCGAGCTCACCACCGCAGAGATCGACGCCGAGCTCGCCTCGACCGTTCCGCTGTCACGAGCCCGGGTCGAGGACGTCCTCGCCCTGCGGGAGTGGGCGGCCGACCGCGCGGTGTGGGCCTCGGAACCCGACGCGAAGTCTGCGGATCAGCCCCGGCGGGGCAAGAACCCGACGCGCTCGTAGACCGTCGCCAGCGTCTCCCGAGCGACCGCCTGAGCCTTGCTCGCCCCCACCTCGAGCAGCCGCTCGAGCTCGGCAGGGTTGGCCATGAGCGACTCGAACCGCTCCCGGATCGGGGAGAGCATGACCACCAGCGCCTCTCCCAGATCGCGCTTCAGGTCCGCGTAGCCCTTCCCCACGTAGTCCGCCTCGAGGTCGGGTACCGGGCGGCCGGTGGCCACCGAGAGCAGCCCGAGGAGGTTGGTGACGGCAGGCTTGTCCTCGGACGCGACGACGTCGCGGCCGGAGTCGGTGACCGCGGTCTTGACCTTCTTCAGGATCGCCTCCGGGGAGTCGGTCACGTCGATCGTCCCCTGGGGGGACTCCTCGGACTTCGACATCTTGGCCGAGGGGTTCTGCAGGTCCATGACCCGCCCCCCGACCTTCGGGATCGCGGCCTCGGGGATCACGAACGTCTCTCCGAGCCGGTTGTTGAACCGCGTCGCGATGTCGCGGGTCAGCTCCAGATGCTGGCGCTGGTCCTCGCCGATGGGCACCCGGTCCGCCCGGTACAGCAGGATGTCGGCGGCCTGCAGGACCGGGTACGTGTACAGCCCGGCGGTGAGCTGCTCCTCCTGCTGCTTCCCGGCCTTGTCCTTGAACTGGGTCATGCGGCGCAGCTCTCCGAAGCCCGTGAAGCAGCCCAGGACCCACGCCAGCTCGGCGTGCTCGTGGACGTGGGACTGGACGAACAGGGTGGAGCGGTCGGGGTCGATGCCCGACCGAGAGCAGGATCGCGGCCAGGCGGCGCGTCGACTCGCGCAGCTCCACCGGGTCCTGCGGCACGGTGATCGCGTGCAGGTCGACGATCGAGTAGAAGCAGTCGTGCTCGTCCTGGTCGGCGGCCCACTGGCGCAGGGCGCCGACGTAGTTGCCGAGGTGGACCTCGCCGGTCGGCTTGATGCCGGAGAGCACGCGCGTCATGCCGGCGGACGATACACGCTCGTTTCCGCGGCACGCCCCACGGGAACAACCGGTCGCCATGCCAAGACTTCGGCGCGTTGACTGCTCCGGCCCGGGGATCTCGCGCGGCCGCCGCGGCCGCGGGTTCACCTACCTGGATCCGAGGGGACGGCGGGTGCGCGATGCGCGCGACCCTCGGCCGCATCCGGGACCTGGCCATCCCTCCCGCCTGGGAGGACGTCTGGATCTGCCCGGTCCCGAACGGCCACATCCAGGCCACCGGGCTCGACGCCCGGGGCCGCCGGCAGTACCGGTACCATGACGCCTGGCGGATCCGGCGCGACGCCGAGAAGTTCGACCACATGCTCGAGTTCGCGCGCGTCATTCCCTCCCTCCGCGCGGCGTGCGGCGTGCACCTGGAGAGGCGGGGCCTGACTCGCGAACGGGTGCTCGCCTGCGCGACCCGGCTGCTCGACCTGGGCTTCTTCCGGATCGGGACCGAGGGCTACGCCGAGGAGAACCAGACGTACGGACTGGCCACCATGCGCCGGCGCCACGCGCACGTCGCCGGCGACGTCGTGACGTTCGACTACGTGTCGAAGGGCCAGAAGCGGCGGGTCCAGTCGTTGGTGGACCCGCAGGTCGCCGCGGTGGTTCGCTCGCTGAAGCGGCGGACGGACGGCCACGCCGAGCTGCTCGCCTATCGGAAGGGGCGAGAGTGGGTCGACGTGCGCTCCGGCGACATCAACGCGTTCATCGGGGAGCTCACCGGCGGCGAGTTCACCGCGAAGGACTTCCGGACGTGGTCCGCGACGGTCCTGGCCGCGGTGGCGCTGGCGGTCTCGACCGAGGCGAGGAGCGTCACGGCCCGTAAGCGCGCCGTCGCCCGGGCGGTCAAGGAGGTCGCGCAGTACCTGGGCAACACGCCGGCCGTGTGCCGCGCCTCCTACCTGGACCCGCGGGTGATCGACGCCTACCTGGGCGGCTCCACGATCAAACCAGCACTCGACCGCCTGGGCGAGGGCGCCGAGCCGGGCGCGCTCGCGACACAGGGCCCGATCGAGGCCGCCGTGATCCGGCTCCTGGAAAACACCTCGGAGGCGAACGGCCGGCGCGAGGCGCGGGCCGCCTAGGCGAAGCGCTCGACCAACGCCATCGCGACCGGCGCCAGGATCAGGGCCGGGAGCAGGTTCGCGATGCGGATCTCCTTGAGCTCCAGCAGGCGCAGCCCGATCCCCAGGATCAGGATGCCGCCCGCCGCGGTCAGGGCGGCGATGGTGATCGGGGTGAACGCGGACTGCACCGCCGCCGCGCCCAGCGACAACCCGCCCTGGTAGACCAGGATCGTGATCACCGAGAAGCCGACGCCCCATCCGAGGGCGGACGCGAACGCCATGGCCGCGAACCCGTCGAGAAGGGACTTGATCGCCAGCAGGTCGTAGTCGCCGGACAGGCCGTCCTGGACCGAGCCCAGGACGGTGAGGGGACCGACGCAGAACACGAGCGACGCCACGACGAACCCCTCGACGAACCGGGCCTGCCCCTTGCCGAACCGGCGTTTGAGCGCCTCGCCCGCGCGGTTCAGCGCCGACTCGATCCGCAGCGCCTCGCCGATCAGCCCGCCGACCAGGATGGCGCCGAGGATCACCACGACGCTCGCCCGGTACTTCGACAGCGGGGGCTGGAACAACTCGAGTGCCTGCCCCAGGCCGACCACCAGCGTGACCAGCCCCAGGGAGTGCAGGACCGTCTCGCGGATCCGGGCCGGGAGCCGGTCGCCCAGGAACGACCCCAGGGCCGTGCCCACGAGCACGGTCGCGACGTTGATGAAGGTCCCGGTCATGCGATCGCCGACTCTACCCGCGGTTGCGCAGGCGGGCCGAGTGCGTGTTCGATGCGGCCGTGAGCGACCGCGCGGTGGGCCACCTGGACGAGGTCCTGAACAACCTGGGCGTGTTCCACACCCACCCCGAGGACCTGATCGGGACGTGTCCCTCGGGGTTCCGCCGGGTCCCGATCACCGCCGGCGACGGCTACTACATCTCGCTTCAGGGCTTCGCCGCGGGTCAGGTCGCCTTCGCGCACACGCATCCCGACTCGGAGGAGTGGGTGGTCGTCGTCGCGGGCGGAGGCCGGGCGCTGTTCAGCGCGACCCCCGTGCCCCTGCACCCCGGGTCGGTGGTCGGACGCGGCGCCGCCCACCCGCACGGGTTCGTGGCGGGACCCGACGGCCTGCACATGCTCTCGATCCAGCTGCCGCGACCGGCCGAAGGCGCCACCACCTGGGACGAGCCGGGGACCACCACGGACTCCATCGAGTGCGCCTACGGAGGGAGCTGCCGGCGCTGCCACCGGTGCGGCGGCCACAGCAAGCGCGAGGCGAGTGGACGGTTCGCCTGCGAGAACTGCTCGCTGGAGTTCTAGGCGACCCGGCCCGGCGACCCGTCGTCGGCGACGAGGGGAAGGCCCTCGGCCACCCAGGAGTGCAGACCCCCGTCGACGTTGTGGGCGTCGAAGCCTCGGGCCCGAAGCATGAGCGCGCCGACCTCGCTCCGGCTGCCGACGGTGCACACCACGGCCACGGGCTTCGCCGGGTCGAGGTCCTCCTTGCCGTTGAGGACGGCGTTGAGGGGAAGGTGCACCGACCCGTCGACGTGTCCGGCGACCCACTCGTAGAGCTCCCGGACGTCAAGGATCTGGATCTCGTCGCGCCGGTCGTAGACCGAGCGGGCCTCGGTCAGGTCCTCGTTCACGGCTCGATGGTAGCGGGACTCAGTGGAATCCGGCCTCGCGGAACAGGGTCGCCAGCGAGACCGGCGTGAGCCCCTTGTTCCTGAGGCCGTCGAGGATCGCGGGGAGCGCGGCCGCCGTCTGGGGCAGGGCGTGCATCACGACGATGCTCCCCGCCCGGACGGCCGACAGCACGCGCGAGGCGATCAGCGACGAGCTCGAGGTGGAGAAGTCCTGCGGGTCCACGTCCCACAGGATCACTCGCGGATGGCCCGTGTTGGTGGCCGCCTTGAGCGTCGTCGAGTCGTAGGAGCCGTACGGCGGGCGGAAGTAGGGGGCGGTCGTCTCCTGCGCGTGGGTCCACCAAGTGTTCTGGTCGTTGCGCAGTCGCTGCTCCTGGTCGGCGAGCGTGCGCCCGGGCATGGAGGCGTGATCCCACCCGTGCGACCCGATGGTGTGTCCCTGGTCCCGGGTCCGCTGTGCGGTCTTCGAGAAGTCGTCGATGTAGTTGCCCGAACAGAAGAAGGTCGCCTTCACTCCCCGGCTGCCCAGGACGTCCAGCAGCCCGTCCCAGCCGGCCCAGGAGTAGCAGTCGTCGAAGGTCAGGGCGACGCGGTTCCCCGCGCCGTTGAGGCGCTTGAACACCTTCGCGCTGACGGCCCGGTGCACGCGCCACGCCCTGTACCCAGTCCAGGTGACGTTCCCGGCGTCGTCCTCCACCCGGACGCGGGCGCGGTACCGGCCGGGGAACAGCAGCTCTCCCCCCCGGTACCGGGGCGACCAGCTCAGCGTGCGCGTCCCCCGCTCCCGCACGAGCCCCAGCAGGGGCTGGCCGACCTCGCCGACGCGGTCGTACAGGTGCAGCTCGATGTTCAGCTGCTCCGCCCGATCCCAGCCGAAGTAGGTGAACGACATCGAGGACTGCGTCGAGATCGGCTCGGGAGAGATCGACTCCCAGGAGGCGTCGGGGAACCCGACGTCGATGCGAAGCGGGGCGGTCGCGGTGGCCGACCCGCCGGCGGCGGTAACGGCCGCGGCCTCGACCGTGTACGAGCCGGCCGGAAGGATCCCGCCCCCCTCCGCGTTGCCGCCGAACACCAACGTCCGCGTCCCCGAGGCGGCGAGGAGGCCCGGGAAGGTCCGCATCTCGGCGCCGCCATCGTCGAGCAGCTTGAACGAGATCGTGGCCGGATCGCTCGCCACCGCGGTGAACGTCGTGGTGTCCTTCATGCCGTTGTTGTTGGGGCTGAACGGGTTCGGGAGCGCCGTCAGGCTGAGGTCCAGGGGGACCTCCTCGACGGTCACGTTCACCGTGTCCTCCGCGGTGGAGGCCCCATCCGTGGCCGTCGCCCGCAGGCGCGCGCCGCCCACGTAGCTCCCGGGGTTCCACGTCGCGGACCAGCCGTTCACGCCGTTCGAGTCGGTCGAGATCGGCGTCCACGTCGCGCCGTCGTCGTCGGACCAGTCGAAGGCGACGCTCGTGGCCGCGGGCCCGCCGGTGGTGGCGCTCACCGCCACGCTCCCCGAGACGGTCGTGCCGTCCTCGGGCTGGACGATCTCCACGACGAGGGGGTCGGCCGCCGCCGCCGGATGGGAGACGCCGGCGATCAGGGCCAACAGGAGCGCCGCCGAGACGAGGAACGACGAAGGGGAAGGGGCACGCATCTCGGGCACTCTAATCCTCCGTGTCAAGGCGTAGATGAAGACGCGCCGGCCGCGCGGAACGTTCCGCCCGATCGGCCGCTTCGGGAGCCGCTGCTACCCTCGGCTGATGTCCTCCTCGCGCCTCCGCGGACTGGCCATCGACCTCAGTCCCCTGAGGGTTTCGAAGGCCTACCGCCGGGTGTGGTTCGGCCAGCTCGTCTCCCACACGGGCTCCCAGATCACCGTCGTCGCGCTCTTCGTGCAGATCTACGATCTGACCGGATCGGCCGCGGCGGTGGGGCTCGTGGGCCTGTTCCAGCTGGTCGCGCTGGTCGTGGCGTCGGTCGGAGCCGGGGCGATCGTCGACCGCCTCGACCGGAAGAAGATCATCCTGGTCTGCGAGATCTGCTTCGCCGCGCTCAGCGCGGTACTCCTGCTCAACGCGCTCCTCCCGAACCCGTCGGTGGCCGTTGTGTATGTCGTCGCCGCGCTCATCGCGGGCCTGGTCGGCATCGAGCTGCCCGCTCGGGTGGCCACCACCCCCCGGCTGGTCGGCGAGGAGCTCATCCCCTCCGCGCTGACGCTGGGGCAGATCATGTACAACGGAACGAGCCTGGTCGGCCCCGCCATCGGCGGCCTGCTGATCGCCCGCCTCGGCCTGGGCTGGGCGTACGGCATCGACGTCATCTCGTTCACCGCCGCGATCGTGGCCACCCTCCTCCTGCCGCCCCTGCCTCCGGAGCTGAAGGCGGGCGAGGAGCACGCGACCGGGCTGGCCGCGATCCGCGAGGGCTTCGCGTACCTGAAGGGACGGCGGGCGATCCAGGCGACGTTCTGGATCGACCTCATCGCCATGATCTTCGGGATGCCCCGCGCCCTGTTCCCGGTGCTCGCGGCGGAGGTCTTCCACGTGGGGCCCTCGGGCGCCGGGCTGCTGTTCGCCGCGCCGGCCGCTGGGGCGGTGCTCGGGGCGGCGGCGTCCGGCTGGGTCAAGCGCGTCCGCCACCAGGGGCGCGCCGTGATGTGGGCCGTGGCGCTCTGGGGGCTGGCGATCGCCGCGTTCGGGGCCGTGGCAGCCTGGGCCCCGGGGTGGTTCTGGCTGGCGCTCGTCTGGCTGGCCGTGGCGGGTGCGGCGGACGTGATCAGCGCGGTCTTCCGGAGCACCATCCTGGTCCTGTCCGTCCCCGACCGTCTCCGGGGCCGGCTGACCGCCATCAACACGCTCGTGGTCACCGGTGGTCCACGGCTGGGGGACTTCGAGGCCGGCGCGGTGGCCCAGCTCGTCTCGCCCGTGTTCTCGGTCGTCTCGGGCGGCCTGGCCTGCATCGCGGGCGTCGGCCTCATGGTCTTCCTCGCCCCGGCGCTGGCCCGCTACCACGCCGGCGACGACGAGCTGGCGACCGCCTGAGCCGCGGTCAGCGGGGGCGGCGGGCGCAGACGGTGCGGGTGACGCCGTACTCGTCGGGGACAGTGGTGATGTCGCGGTAGCCGGCCTTGCGGAGGATCGCGGCCACCTTCCTGCCCATGTCCGAGCCAACCTCGATAAGGAGCCATCCGGAGGCGCGCAGCCAGTCCACGGACTCGGCGGCGACCCGGCGGACCATGCCGAGCCCGTCCGGTGAGCCGTCGGTGAGCGTGACCACCGGCTCGTAGTCGACGATCTCCTTCGGCTGGTCGCGCACCTCGTCCACCCCCACGTAGGGCGGATGGATCGTGATCGCGTCGACCGTTCCCCGGAGGTCGTCCGGGAGGGGCTCGAACAGGTCGCCCTCCAGGAACGTGGCCCGCTTCAACCCCAGGCCCCTGGCGTTCGACGTGGCTCCCCGGACGGCCTCGGGGAGGACGTCCACCCCGTAGACCCGCGCGCCCTTGACGCCGCTGCCCACGGCCAGGGCCACGGTGCCCACGCCCGTCGCGAGGTCGACCAGCACCGGCTGCTTCCGCCTCCGGAGCCGCCTGCCGGCCTCGGTGGCCATCGTCTCGCTGGAGATCCGCGGGTAGAACGCGCCCTCGTGGACGGGGATCCGGATGTCGAGGAAATCGACGAACCCGAGGATCCGCGACGACGGCTCCCCGGCCGCGCGGCGATCGATCATCTCCAGGAACCGTCGTTCGTCGCGCGTGCGGACCTCGGCGGCCGGATCGAGGTCGCCGATCACCTCCTGCAGGAACGACTCCGCGTCGTAGACGTCGGCGTCTTCCTGCCAGTGATCGATGTGCGGTGAGGCGGCGATCCGGCGGGCGCCCTCCTCCAGGAGCTCCTCCACGGTGGTCACGGCGATCGCCTACCCGCCCACGCGCTCGATCAGACGCGCGAGCAGCGCGACCCTGGGGACGACGCTCGAGAGGTCCAGCCACTCGTCGTCGGAGTGGGGGGCACCGCCGACCGGCCCAAGCCCGTCGAGGGTGGGGATCCCCATCCCCGCCGTCGTGTTCGCGTCCGAGGCCCCACCGGTCGCCGCCTCCGGCAGGTCCCCGATCCCGAGCTCGAGCGCGGCGGCCTGCGCCTCCTTCACCAGCCGGGCGGTCGCCTCCGTCCGCTCCATGGGCCGGTGTTCGCCGTACCAGCGGATCGCCGCGGTGCACTCGAGCGGCACCCCGGCCACGATCGCCTCGACCTCGGACTTGGCCGCGTCGAACGACGCCGCCTCGGGCGCGCGGATGTCGATCTCCATCCGGCATCGGTCCGGGACGACGTTGGGGCGCGTCCCCCCCTCGATGACGCCCACGTTCAGGGTCACCCCCGGCCACCGGCCGTTCAGATCGTGGAGGGAGCGGATGAGATGCGCCGCCGCGAGGATGGCGCTGCGGCCCCGCTCGGGTTCCACACCGGCGTGGGCGCTGCGACCGACCACCTCGATGGGCCCCCCGGTGGTCCCCTTGCGCGCGGAGACGATCGCGCCGGTCTCTCGGGCGCACTCCAGGACGAAGGAGACGTCGCGCCCCTCGGCGACCTGCCGGATGACCGGCCCGGAGAACGTCGAGCCGATCTCCTCGTCGGGGTTGCACACGAACGCCACCTCGCCGAACCGGTCCCACCCGGACTCGAACAGGATCTCCAGCGCGTGGAAGCCGGCGAGCAGTCCCGCCTTCATGTCGCACACCCCGGGCCCGAACGCCCGGTCTGCCTCGATTCTGAACGGGCGGGCGGCGGCGGTCCCCTCGGGGAAGACCGTGTCCATGTGCCCGATCAGGACGTAGCGGG
Organism: uncultured Actinomycetes bacterium; assembly: GCA_963742735.1. GTDB lineage: Bacteria > Actinomycetota > UBA4738 > UBA4738 > JBBDTT01 > JBBDTT01. The sequence goes on along the minus strand of CAVUMN010000004.1, from coordinate 699,776 downwards.
GGCCTCCGGCACCGGCGCGGGTGGCGACGACGCAGTCCCCGAGCTCGGCCTCGCCGGGAGCCTGGACGTGCGGGACGCGGCGCGTTTCGAACTCCAGCCCGCCCAGGCGGTCCTCGCAGAACTGGGCCACTCGGTTCACGCCCTCGGGAGTGAACGACCCGCAATCGAGACCGACCAGGGAACGAAGGTCGTCGAGGAAGCGGTCGTAGCCGCGCTGCGCGGCCTGGAGCATGGCGGTGGCATCCACGGGCGCGGAGTCTACGATCCGCGCGTGTCTCGGGGTCCGGCGCGTTCGCCGCTCGCACGGGTGACCGAGGTTCGTGTCCTCGACGGACCGAACCTCTACTTCACCCGTCCCGCCGTGAAGCTGACGATGTCGGTCGCCGGCTGGCTCGACCTCACCGAGGAACGAGCCGCCAGGGCCGCCCGCAACGCCGCCCTCCCCGCCTCGATCGCGCCCGGGCCGCCCGGGACCGATCACCGCCGGCGGTTCGTGGCCCGGCTGGCCGCCCACCTCGCGCGGCGCGTCGCCCTCGCGCGCAAGGTGCGCGTGGGGGTCCGGTGGCGAGCCGGGGCCGCGGCCGACGAGGTCGTGCTCGCCTACCCGTGGCGCAACCGCGGGACGGCCACCGCCCTCGCCCCGCTCCTGGAGGGCCTGCTCGAGCGGGCCGTCTCGGCCCGGGGTCCCATCGACCGCGCGGTCGAGGACGCCGCCCGGCGCCTGGTCCGTGTCGACCCCGGCGCGCGGCCCTCGCTCCCTCGCCCGAAGATCCCGGTGATCCAGGTCACCGGAACGAACGGGAAGACCACGGTCGTCCGCCTCCTCTCCCACATCGGGCGGACCGCCGGACTGGTCACCGCGTACTCGTGCACCGACGGCGTCTATCTGGACGACGAACGCGTGGAGGAGGGCGACTACTCGGGGTTCGGCGGTGCGGGGATGGCCCTCGCGCAGCCGGGCGTGCAGCTCGCGATCCTGGAGACCGCCCGGGGCGGGATCCTCCTCCGGGGCATCGGCACCGCCTACAACGACGTCTCGGTCGTCACCAACGTGTCGGCCGACCATCTCGGGCTCCACGGGATCGAGACGCTCGACCAGCTCGCCGAGGTGAAGGCCACGATCACGCGCATCACCAAGCGCGACGGCTGGGCGGTGCTCAACGCCGACGACCCGCGGGTGATCGCGATGGGGCGGCTGTCCCCGGCCGGGGCGTTCGCGTTCGCGCTCAGCCCGGACAACCCGTGGATCCGCGCCACCCTCGACGAGGGCGGCCGGGCCCTTTCGGTGGTCGACGGGGACCTGGCCCTCCTCACCGGCAGCCGGGTCCGTCACCTGATGCCGACCCTGGACGTGCCGATGACGATCGCCGGCCTGTCCTCGATCAACCTCGCGAACGCGATGGCGGCCGCGGCGGCGGCGCTGGGCGCCGGCCTCCCCCAGACGGCGGTGCTGGACGGGCTGCGGACGTTCGTCCTGGATCCGGAGCGCAACCCGGGGCGGATGAACCTGTGGGAGCTCGACGGCCGCGTCGTCGTCGTGGACTACGCGCACAACGAGGCCGGACTGGAGGGACTGCTGGAGGTTTGCACCGGGCTCCATAAGCCCGGGGGGCGGGTGTGGATCACCATCGCCGCGGCGGGCGACCGCAGCGACGCGATCCTGCACGGCTTGGGCTACATCGCCGCGCGGAGGGCCGACCGGGTCGGCATCGCCGAGCTCCTGCGGTACTTGCGAGGCCGCGACCGGCAGGAGCTGATCGACCGGATGCGCGCCGGAGCGGTGGACGGGGGCGCGCAGGAGATCGACATCCACCCCGACGAGGTGGTCGCGCTGGGCTCGATGCTCGAGGCGTCGGCGCGGGGGGACGTGGTCGCGGTCACCGCCCTCGCGATGCGGCCGGAGGTGTTCGCGTGGCTGGACGCGGCGGGCGCGCGCCGCCTGACCCCGGCCCGGGTACGGACGCTCGCGGCCAGGGGGCGCGGGAGAGAATGAACTCGCGATGGTGAAGCCCATGGACGTCCTGCGCTGGATCGGCCGGAACTCCAAGGCCGTGGCCGTCACCATCGTCGGCCTGGTCCTGATCCTGGCCGGGGTGGCCATGCTGGTCCTGCCCGGGCCGGGGCTGCTGGTGATCATCGCGGGGCTGGCCGTCCTCGCCACGCAGTACACATGGGCGCAGGTGGCCCTCGAGCGCGCGAAGGAGAAGGCGAAGCAGACGAGGGTCGTCGCGACGCGCTGGTGGCATCGAGGGAAGAAGGCGGACTCGGAGGGGGGCTAGACGGGGCGGCCGAAGTCGGGGTCGCCTTCGCGCCCGGCCCCGGGCGGCACGCCGCCCACGCCGGCCTTCGCGTTTTCGAGGCGGTCCTGCAGCTCGGCCCACACGTCGGTCGCGTAGTCGATGCAGAGCACCACCAGATCGCCCGAACGACTCCGGTCGAGCGCCGTGCGGGTGGCCTCCATCTCCTCGAGGACCACCTGGACGGACCCGCAGCGGGCGCCCTTCTTCATCTCCTGGCGGATCCCCTCGACGATCAGGCCGGCCGTCTCGCCGGGCTCGCGGCCCCGGAGGTTGCGGTCCTCGCGCACGATGATCTCGTCGAAGTACCGGGCGGCGATCTTGCCGATCTCGCGGGCGTCCTGATCGCGCCGGTCGCCGGGCGTGGCGATCACCCCCAGCCGCAGACCGGCCTGCCACTCGCCCAGCGACGACGTCATGGAGTCGACGAACTGGCCGACGGCCTGCAGCGCCGCGGGGTTGTGCGCGTAGTCCACGACGACCTTCACGCCATCCAGCTCGAACAGGTTCAGCCTCCCCGGCGCCTGGTAGTAGCTGGTGGAGAACGTCCGCAGCCCCTGACGGATGTCGTGCAGGTGCGCGCCGGCCGCATACGCGCCGGCGGTGGCGGCGAGCGCGTTCTGGACGTTCATCCGGGCCCGCCCGCCGAACGTCGCGGGAAGCAGGTGGGTGTAGGCCAGCGGCATGGTCCGCCGCCCGTCGCGGATCACGATCATCTCGCCGTGGGCGCCCTCACCCAGGACCGCCGCCCGGCCCCCCCGGCGGACGTAGCGCTCGACGAGCTCGTTGTTCGGCTCCATCGAGAAGAACACGATCGAGCCCGAGCAGTGCTTGCGCATCTCCGCGACGTGGGGGTCGTCGGCGTTGAGGACCGCGGTCCCTCCACGCGGGACGGCCTCCACGATCACCCGTTTCACGGCGGCCAGCTGGCGGATCGACTTCACCTCGCCGAGGCCCATGTGGTCCCCGGTCACGTTCAGGACGACCGCGACGTCGTTGCGGCCGTAGCCGAGGCCCTCTCGAAGGATGCCGCCGCGGGCGACCTCGAACACGGCGAAGTCCACCCGCGGGTTCTGCAGGACCATCTGCGCGGACTTCGGGCCGCTGGCGTCGGCCTTCTTCACCAGGCGCTCGTCGATGTAGATGCCGTCGGTCGAGGTCATCCCGACCTTGCGGCCCATGCCGCGAAAGATGTGGGCGATCATCCGCACCGTCGTCGTCTTCCCGTTCGATCCGGTCACCGCGACGATCGGGATGCGCGAGGAGGCGCCGGCCGGGAACAGGAGGTCCAGCACCGGCTTGGCCACGTACTGCGGCTCGCCTTCGGTGGGATTGGTGTGCATCCGGAAGCCCGGCGCGGCGTTGACCTCGACGATCGCGCCGCCCGTCTCGCGGACCGGCGTCGAGATATCCGGGGTGATGAAGTCGATCCCGGCCACGTCGAGCCCGGTCACGCGCGCGGCCTCCTCCGCGATCTCCACGTTGTCGGGATGCGCCTCCATGGTCCGGTCGATGGAGATCCCGCCGGTGCTCATGTTGCCGGTCAGCTTCAGCTTCACCATCTCGCCCTTGGGGGGCACGTCGTCCATCGCGTAGCCCTGCCCCTTCACCAGCGCGACCGACTCGTCGTCGAGCTTGATCTTGGTGAGGACCTTCTCGTGACCGATCCCCCGCCGGGGGTCGGCGTTGGTCTCCTCCAGGAGCTGGGCGACCGTCTGCGTCCCGTCGCCGGTCACGTGGGCCGGCACGCGCTCGGCGATCGCCGCCATGACGCCGCCGATCACCAGGACCCGGTAGTCGTTGCCGGCGATGTACGTCTCGACGACGACGCGCCCGCCGCGGGTCTGCTCGCGGGCCAGGCGGAACCCCTTGCGGACGGCGGCGTCGGTCCGCAGGTCGATGGAGACCCCCCGGCCGTGGTTGCCGTCGAGCGGCTTGGTCACCACCGGGAACCCGATCCCGCGCGCCGCCCGGACGGCCTCGTCCTCCTCCCGGACGACCTGCGACTTGGGAACGGGGACGCCGGCCGCACCCAGAAGCTTGTTGGTCAGCTTCTTGTCGCCCGCGATGTCGACGGCGAGCGCCGGCGTGGCCGAGGTCATCGTGGCCCGGATCCGCTTCTGATGGACGCCCTGCCCGAGCTGGACCAGCGAGGCCTCGTTCAGCCGGATGAAGGGGATGTCCCGGGAGACGGCCTCGTCGATCAGCGCCTGGGTCGACGGGCCGAAGGCGGCCCGCTCGGCGAGCAGGATCAGCGACTCGAGCTCGGCGACGAAGTCGAAGCCGGGATCCGCCTCGACGAGATGGTTCACGAGCTTCACCGCGAGCCGGCCGGCGGTCAGGCCGACGGTCTCCTCGGCGTAGCCGTAGATCACGTTGTACTGGCCGGTGGCGTCGGCGCCGCGCGTCTTTCCTCGGCGGATCTCCGTCCCGGTCTCGCGCTGGAGCTCCAGGGCCACGTGCTCGGCGACGTGGCCCGCCCACGTCCCGTCCCGGAGCCGCTTGACGAAGCCTCCCCGCCGGCCGAGCGAGCACGCGTGGTCCTGGAGGCCGGGCAACAGGTCCAGGAGCTGCTCGGTGAACCCGGCGATCGTGTTCGAGGGCCACTCCTCGAGCGAGCCGAGGTCCACCAGCAGGCGGATGCACGGCTCGTACGACCAGTAGTTGGGGCCTCGGTACACGCGCGACTCGAGGATCGTCAGGTCGGGCTGGAGCTTCGCCACCTTCGGCCCCGGCGTGGGCTTCGGCGCCCGCTTCTTCGCCGGCTTCTTGGGGGCGGGGACGTCCTCCTTGCGGACCGCGCTCACTCCGAGGCCTCCCGGCGGCGCTCCCGTTCCCGGCGCTTCTCCGCGCGCTCGGGGGCCCGGTCGTCGGCTCCCTCCGCGGCGATCCGGCGCGCCAGCTTCCGGGCTCGCTCGCCGGCCAGCGTCAGCCGCGCCGCCTCGCGGGGCTCGAGGGTCCCGTCCTCGTGCACGAGGGTCCGGGACCGGAGGTCGTAGCGCCACCCAGAGGGAAGCGAATGCAGCTTCGCCCCGGAGACCATCATCGGCCGATGGCCCTTCGTCACGAACGCGTCCGTGACGACGTGGGACCCGTCGACGATCGTCGCCGCGCCCTTGCCGATCACCTCGAGCACGCCGTCGTCGACCACGATCGCGGTGTCCTCGTCGATGCCGATCCCGATGAGGCCGGGCGACTGCGCGACCGCGGCCAGGAGCCGGCCCAGGCGGTTGCGCTGCTCGAAGTGCTGGTCGATGACCACGCCCGGCAGGACGCCGAAGCCGGAAGCCAGCTGGACCATCCGGTGCTTCGGGCTGGCGCCGGCGCGGCCGAAGGCGATCATGTGCGAGGACATCGCGCTCGCCCCCGCGGAGGTCCCGGCGATCACCGCGCCGCGGGTGTGCGCGTCGAGCAGGGCCTGGCCGAGGATCGTCCCGCCCACGATGCTGGCCAGCCGCAGCTGGTTGCCGCCCGTCATGAAGATGCCGGTGGCGACGCCGATCAGCTCGGCGAGCCCGAGGTCGTTGGCCTCCTCGCGCGTTGTGGGGCGCAACCCGAAGCTCTCGGCCGCGCCCTCGCGGGCGAACAGGGCGGAGTAGAGCTCCGTCGCCTCGTCGCCGAGCGACGACGCCGTGCTGATGATCGCGATCCGCGCCCTGGTCCCGCCGGCGAGCTGCACGAAGCGCTCGAGGATCGCGCGATCACGAAGCTTGTCCTCGGCGCCGCCGATGGCCATCACGACGCCCACGCGGGCCGCTTCGGGGGTCATTCGAGCCAGTGTACTCGCGCCGGATTCTGCCCCCGACCCGGTACGCTTCGGCTGACATGGTCCGCAGGAAGCTCGTGCCGCCCTCGCAGTGGGCCGACCTGAACGGCCCCGTGCATCACGTCCTCTGGGATGGTCCCGCGGACGGGCCGGTCTTCGTCCTGGTTCACGGCCTGGGCGGATCGCTCCTGAACTGGCTGCCGATCGCGCCCGGCCTGGCCGAGCACGGCGCCGTCCACGCCCTCGACCTCGCCGGGTTCGGCCGCACCCCGCTGGACGCACGCTCGGCGACCCCCCACGCGAACCGCGAGCTGGTGCACCGCTTCATCGAGGAGGTCGTGGGCCGTCCCGCGGTCGTCGTCGGGAACTCCATGGGCGGATGGATCTCGATCATGGAGGGCGCGATCGGCGGATCGTCGGTGGCCGGGCTGATCCTGACGGACCCCGCGGTCCCCCGAGCCCCGGGGTCGCGCATCGATCCCCTCGTCGTGGCCCTGTTCGCGGCGAACGTGGTGCCCGGACTGGGCGAGCTGGTGGCCCGGCGGCGCGCCCGCCGCGCCGGCCCCGAGGGGCTCGTACGCGAGACCATGAAGCTGTGCACGGTCGATCCCTCGCGGATCGACCCCGCGGTGCTGGACGCCCACATCGAGCTGGCGAAGGAGCGAGCCGAGATGGGCTACGCGGTGCACGCGTTCCTCCGCGCCGCGCGCACGCTCGTGCGTTCAACCCTGGCCCCGAAGCGGACCTGGCAGATGGTGGAGGCGGTCCAGGCGCCGACCCTGGTGATCCACGGCGCGGCCGACCGGCTGGTCCCGGTCCGCTCGGCGCAGGAGCTCATCCGCCGGAGGCCCGACTGGACGCTTCGCATCGTCCGCGGGGTCGGCCACGTCCCGCAGCTCGAGGCGCCGGGGCGCTGGCTGGAGGCGACACGTGCGTGGCTCGCCGACCCCTTCGTCCGCGAGCAGATCGACCGCCGGAGCGGGATCAAGGCCACGGCCTGATCCGCGGCTAGGCGGGATTCAGCGCCAGCAGGTCGGCGAGCGCGCGGAGGCCGTCGCGGGCGGGCGAGGGGATGGCCAGGACGTCGACCGCACCCTTCGCCTCGCGAAGCAGCGAGCGGATCAGCAGCAGCGTCTCCTCGAGCGCCCCGCTCGAGATGATCACCTGTCGCACCTGCTCGAGCTCGCCCTCGGTCAGGTCGGGCCGGCCCAGGCGGGCCTCGAAGAACCGGCGCTCCGCCTCCGACGCCGCGCGCAGCGCCTTCGCGAGCAGCACCGTCGGCTTGCGGCGGCGCAGGTCGGCCCCGGCGTCCTTCCCGGTGTCGCCCTCGTCGCCGAAGGCGCCCAGAACGTCGTCGCGGATCTGGAAGGCCCGTCCCACCGCCCGGCCGTAGCGCGAGAGCGCGTCCGAGACCGCCGGGTCCGCGCCGGCGAGCGCCGCGCCGACGGACAGCGGGCCCTCGACCGTGTAGCCCCCGGTCTTCAGCGCGCCGATCTTGGCCGCCTCCGCCTCGTCGTGGTCGGCCAGGTCGTCGCTGCCGATCAGGTCCAGGTACTGCCCGGCGACGGCGTCGACGCGCATCCGGTTGAACGGCGCGAAAGCCTGCAGGATCCGCTCGGCCGGGAACGCGGCGCCCGCCAGCAGCTCGTCGGCCAGGAACATGGCCAGGTCCGCCACGAGGAGCGCCAGGGCGGCGCCCTGGCTCTCCTCCCCGGGGATCTCGGCCAGCCGCACGTGGAGGGCAGGCCGCCCGCGGCGGATGAGCGCGTCGTCCATCAGGTCGTCCTGCACGATCGCGAAGACGTGGACGAGCTCCAGAGCGGCCGCCGCCCGCGCGATCGCGGCCTCGTCCTCGCCGCCACCGGCCCGGTACCCCCACACGCACAGGATCGGCCGGAACCGCTTGCCTCCGGACAGGACCGCCTCGCGCAAGGCCGCCACGAGCGGGAGCGCTCCGCGTGCGTCGGGCTCGAGCCGTGTGGCGAGGCCGTCGACGGCCATCTCGAGGACCTCGTCCACGCGGGCCTGGAGCTCGACGGTGGCGTCGTCGAATCGTGGGATCAGGAACGGAGAACGCACGCACGAACGCTACCTCGCACTCGGCGTCAGTACAGGGAGGCGATCACCCCACTGAGCTCCTCCTGGGAGACCACGCGCTCGAACTTCGCCACGACGCTTCCGCGGGCGTTGACGACGAACAGCCACGGCTCGCTGGGCAAGCCCCACTCCCCCACCGCCGGGTGCACCGACTGCGGCGTCGGGGCCTGGGGATCCCGGTACACCTCGACGTGGATGAACGTCAGCTCACTGGTGGTCGCGGCCACCCGCTTGGCCACGGTCAGCATGTGCGCGCATCCGGTCCCCGAGCAGTGCCCCGGGCTCCCGAACACCACGACGAAAGGGATCGCCATGCTGATCGCCTGGGAGATCGAGCGCTGGTAGAAGCGCCGATTCGGCCGGGGGTCCGAGGTGATCTCCCCGACCCGCCCCCCGACGTCGGCGAGTGTGCGGGTGGGCGACGCCGGCGCCTTCGAGCCGATCCTGGGGGTGGACGGCTCGTCCCGAACCTCGAACCCCACCCGGGACGCGGGCGCCCCCTCCGGCCGGACCACGGCCTCCCACGCTCCCGCCGCGCCGAGGACGACCGGGACCACGAACACGCCCTCTCGGTCGGGGTCGGCCCAGACGAAGACTCCGTCGCCGCGGGCGACCGGGGACGTGTGCGACGACGCCAGGTCGAAGAACTCCACGCTCACCCGCGTCTCCGGGACGGCGACGTTGCGCTGGCTTCGCGCATCCACGAGCGTGAACAGGAACCGGTTCTGGCCCACGGCGAGGTCGCCGGAGAGCACGACTGCCACCGGCCCGACGCTGGGTGTCGGGCCGGGGACGGGACGGCCGTTCGTCGCGCCGCACGCCGTCAGCGCGACGGCGAGGCAGACGGAGACGAGGCGCGCGAGCGATACTGGAGAACGCATGTCTCGAAGGGAGTCGCTCCTCTCGGCACGCTACCAAACGCGCCCTCCGGAGGCGGGCGACGTCCCGCGCCCGGGCCGGGCCCTCCGCCGGCTTTCCCTCGCCGCGACCATCGCCGCGCTGGTGACCATCGCCCTCGGCGCGCTCGTCCGGACCACGGGCTCGGGCGACGCTTGCGGCGATCACTGGCCCGTCTGCAACGGCCGGATCATCCCCGAGCTCGACGCGAACGTGCTCATCGAGTACGTCCACCGCCTGGCCACGCCGGTGCTGACTGTGCTGATCGGCGGCCTTGCCTGGACCGCGAGGCGCCGCCACCGCGGTGAGCGGCACATCGTTGTGCCCGCCACGGTCGCGTTCGGCCTGCTGTTCGTACAGGCCGCCCTGGGCGCCCTGGTCGTGAAGCACGGGCTCAGCCCGGTGCTGGTCACCTTCCACCTGGCCACCGCGATGGCCCTGGTCGGGACGCTCGTGTATCTCACCGTCCTCGTCTGGTCCCCGGGCGGGGCCCCAGCGGTGGACGGGCTGGCCCGGCGGGCGTGGTTCGCCGCCGGCGCCGTCCTCCTGGTCGTCCTCGCGGGGGCGTACGTGCGTGGCCGCGGGGCGGGCCTGGCGTTCCCCGACTGGCCGTTGATGGACGGGCGCGTCTTGCCCGACGTGTACTCGACCGACCGTGTCTCCCAGTTCGTTCACCGTCTGCTCGCGGCGGCGGCTGTGCCTCTCGTCGCGTGGGTGGCGGTCTCCGCGGCCCGAGCCCGGGGGCAGCGTCCGGCCGCCTACGCCCTCGCCGCGGTCGCGGCGGCCGCGCTGGCGGTCCAGATCGTTGTCGGGGCCGCGAATGTTTGGTCGGGACTGGCGATCCCCGCGGCGATGGCCCACGTCGTGCTCGCCTCGCTGGTGTGGGCCGCGCTGGTCGGTACCGCCGCCGCCTCGCGGACGACGCGTGAGGAGCCGGCATGAGCGTGGCCGCGAACGTCGCGCTGCGGCGGTCGGTGACCGAGGTCGTCCGCGCCTACGTCGAGCTCACCAAGCCGCGGATCATCCTGCTGCTGCTGGTCACCACCGTTCCGGCCATGGTCCTGGCCGAGGGCGGGATGCCGTCGGGCTGGCTGATCCTCGCAACCCTTTTCGGGGGTACGGTCGCGGCCGGCGGGGCCAACGCCCTCAACCAGTACTTCGACCGCGACATCGACGAGGTCATGGCCCGGACCCGCCGGCGCCCGCTCCCGAACCACCGGGTGACCCCGGCCAGCGCGTTCGCGTTCGGGGTGATCCTCGGGGTGGCGTCGTTCGCGTGGCTGGCCGCCACCGTCAACCTGCCCGCTGCCGCCCTCTCGCTCGGCGCCCTGCTCTTCTACGTCCTGGTGTACACGCTGTGGCTGAAGCGGCGAACCCCGCAGAACATCGTCATCGGCGGGGCGGCCGGCGCGGCTCCGGCCCTGGTCGGGTGGGCGGCGGTGACCGGACGCGTCGACCTGCCGGCGGTGATCCTGTTCCTGGTCGTGTTCCTGTGGACGCCTCCGCATTTCTGGGCACTCTCGCTGCGCTACTCCAAGGACTACGAGGCCGCCGGCGTGCCGATGCTCCCGGTCGTGGCCGGCGTCGCGGAGACCACGCGGCAGAGCCTCGTCTACGCCGTGCTGACCGCGGCCGCTTCGATCGCACTGATCCCGGTGAGCGACGTCGGGCCCGGCTATGCCGTGGCCGCGGGGCTGCTCGGCGCCTGGTTCGTCGCCGACGCGGTTCGCCTGCACCGCTCCGACGGCCGGCCCGCCATGGCTATGGCCATGTTCCGGCACTCGATCTGGTACCTCGGGCTGCTGTTCGCGGCCGTCGCGGTGGACACCGTCGCGCGCGCCGGCGCCTAGCGCGCGGATGCCCGCCGGACCCGGGAACCGCCTGCGCGCGTCGCTGGCCCTGGCGTGGAGAACGCTGCGGTCGATGCGCACCGCGCTGATCCTCCTGCTGCTGCTGGCCCTGGCCGCGGTCGCCGGGTCGCTGGTCCCCCAGGTGGGGCTGGGCGACGGGAAGATCGCGCAGCTCGTCCGCGACCATCCGTTCCGGGCCGAGCTGTTCCGGAAGCTGGGGCTCCTGGACGTGTTCGGGTCGTGGTGGTTCACCCTGATCTACACGCTGCTGCTGATCTCGCTGGCGGCGTGCCTGTTCCCGCGAACCCGGGCCCTGGTCCGCAACCTGTTCGCCCGGCCCGAGCTGGTCCGCGAGCTCGACGGCTTCCGCCACTACGCGGAGCGGACGGTATCCGAGGAGCCGGGCCCCGCTCTCACCCGCGCCCGGCGCATCCTCCGCCGGAGGAGATTCCGCGTCCGCGGACCGGACCGGGGGGGAGGGACGATCGCCGCCGAAAAGGGCGTGTTCCGTGAGGCCGGCAGCCTGGTATTCCACTGGTCGTTCTTCCTCCTGCTGATCGGAGTGATCTGGGGCAAGGGGACGGGATTCACGGGGACCGCGGTGATCGCCGAGGGCGAGACGTGGGCCGAGGTCCACGCCGGATACGACGGGTCGGCCCGCGAGGGCCGCTTCTTCCGCGAGGACCACTCGGGGCTCCAGGTGCAGGTCCGCGACTTCGAGGTCGACTACCGCGCCGACGGCTCCCCCCGCGAGTTCGTCACGCGAGCGGACCTCCTGGCACCGGACGGGAACCCGATCGGCCCGGTGGACATCCGCGTGAACCACCCCGCGAGCGCGCTCGGCGTGAAGATCTTTCAGGCCGGCTACGGGTGGGCGCCGGTGATCGAGATCCGCGACGGCGACCGCCTCCTGGCGTCGGCGCCGCTGGTGTTCGTGTCGTCGCCGGCCCGGGAGGGCGCGAACCCCGCCACGCTGCCGTGGCGGGGCGTCCTGCGGCTGCCCTCGCTCCGGCCCCAGGTGGCGCTGGAGCTCAGGCTGTTCCCGGATTCCCGCGCCTTCGCCCGGGGCCTGCAGACGGGCCAGGCCCTCCCCATGCTCATCGCCCGGGACCCGTTCATCACGTACACGGCGTACCGCGGCGACCTGCCGACCACGGCGTCGCAGACCCTGACCACGCTCGACACCACGGGGATGGAGCCGTTCGCCGACGGGCTGGTGGGCGAGGGCGAGACCGAGGAGATCGGGGGGCTCACGCTCGCGTTCCCCGACCTCGGGGAGTACACGGTGCTCCAGGTGAGCCGCGATCGAGGGCTCGGGATTATCCTGGCCGCGGCCATCCTCATCTTCGCCGGCCTGCTGCCCGCCCTGTACGACTCCCGGCGCAAGCTGTGGGTTCGGGCGGAGCCCGGCGAGGGGGGGACGGTGCTGAAGGTCGGCGGCTTCGCCCTGCAGCGCCGAGATCAGTTCGAGGAGGAGTTCACCCGCCTGGTGGAGGAGCTGGGGAAGGTGGAACGCCGATGACGTCCGAGCAGGTGGCGAGCCTCTCCCGATGGCTGTTCGGGGGCGCGCTGGCGGCGTACGCCGTGGCCACCGCCCTGTACGCGTTCCACCTGCGCACGCGCCGCGAGCCGATCGGACGGTGGGCGAGCGGCCTGGCGTGGGCCGGCCTGGCCGTCCACGCCGGCTCGGTGGTCGCCCGGGGCGTTGCCGCCGGGCGGGGCCCGTGGGGGAACATGTTCGAGTACTCCTCGCTGCTCTCCCTGCTGGTCGTGGCCGGCTACCTGCTGTTCGTCGAGGTCCGCGCGAAGGTCCGCACGACCGGCGCGTTCGTCCTGGGGTTCGCGGCGCTCACCATGGCCGTGGCGAGCATGGCCCTGTACACCTACCCCGCTCCGCTCGTCCCCGCGCTCAACAGCTACTGGCGAGAGATCCACGTGATCTCGGTGATCACGGGCTCGTCGCTGCTCACGCTGGGGGGCATCTTCTCGATCCTGTACCTGGTGAAGGACCGCCGCGAGCAGCGGGAGGCCGCCGAGCTCGTGCCGATCGCCGGAGGTTCGCAGGACCTGGACGAGACGGCGCCCCCCGACTACGCCGCCGGCGCGGACGAGCCGGCCACGGCCGCCGGCACCCGGCGGCGCGGCCTGCTGCCGTCCGCGGCGACCCTGGACCGGCTCGCGTACCGGACGATCGCCGTGGCGTTCCCGATCTGGACCTTCGCCATCATCGCCGGGGCGATCTGGGCCGAGCGCGCCTGGGGCCGCTACTGGGGGTGGGACCCGAAGGAGACGTGGGCGTTCATCACCTGGGTGGTGTTCGCCGGCTACCTCCACGCGCGAGCCACGGCCGGGTGGAGAGGGCGGAAGGCCGCCTGGGTCGGCGTGGGCGGATTCGCCGCGCTGCTCGTCACCTACTACGCGGTGAACCTGTTCATCGTGGGACTGCACTCCTACGCGGGGGTATGACTCGCGGCGGGGTGCTCGAAGGGGAACTGATATCGTTCCGCCCGCCGCACGGACGAACCCCCCGATGGAGGACATGACCGCGCGACGCCCACGAACGAGCTGGACCCGAACCGGCGCGCTCCTCGCCGGGGTCGCCGCGCTTCTCCTGCTCGTGGCGTGCTCCGACACGGGGCCCCTCGACACGCTCAAGCCCGAGGGGCCGGTCGCCCAGAAGCAGTACGACCTGCTGATCCCGGTGATGTGGATCGCGGCGTTCGTGTTCGTGCTCGTGGAGGGGCTGGTCCTGTTCATCTCGTACCGGTTCCGCCACCGCGAGGGCGTGGACGCGATCCCCAAGCAGGTCCACGGGAACAAGCGGCTGGAGATCGGCTGGACCCTCATCCCCACCGTGCTCCTGGCGGCCATCTCCGTCCCCACGGTGGCCACCATCTTCGAGCTGGCGAAGGAGCCGGACCCCGCCGAGCGCGTCGACGTGCGGATCATCGCCCACCAGTGGTGGTGGGAGGTCGAGTACATCGACGAGCGGCTGGTCACCGCGAACGAGATCCACATCCCGACCGGGCGGCCGGTCTACTTCACGCTCGAGGCGCGGAACCAGAACGCGGAGATCCCCGTGATCCACTCGTTCTGGATCCCGAAGCTGGGCGGCAAGCAGGACGTGGTCCCGGGGCGGGTCAACCATCTCATCCTCCAGGCCGACCATCCCGGCCGGTATCCCGGCCAGTGCACCGAGTACTGCGGGCTGAGCCATGCGTACATGCGGATGGCGGTGGTCGCGGAGTCGCCCGAGGACTACGAGGCGTGGCTCGACGAGCAGGAGGCGGCGGCGAACGTGGCCCCGAGCGACCCGCTGGCCCAGCGCGGGATGGAGCTGTTCAGGGACTTCGGCGACGGACGGTCCTGCATGCAGTGCCACGCGATCAACGGCCTGCAGGGTGCCGACGTGCGGATCGGCCCGGACCTCACCCACCTGGCCTCGCGGGAGACCTTCGGCGCGAATCTCTTCGACATGAACGCCGAGGAGCTGACGCGGTGGCTCGAGAACCCCGCCGCCATGAAGCCAGGCTCGCGGATGCCAGACTACGGGCTCACCCCAGACCAGATCGAGGCGCTGGTCGCGTTCTTGCTGTCGCTCGAGTGAACGTGGGAAGGACGGACTGAGGGAGATGGCGACCGAGACGATGCCGGCGGCCCGCAGGTGGAGCCTGCGGCGGCCGGCGGCCACCACCGGCTGGTGGTCGTGGATCACGACGGTCGACCACAAGCGGATCGGGATCCTGTACGGGTACAGCGCGTTCTTCCTGTTCCTGCTCGGCGGCATCGAGGCCCTGATCCTGCGCATCCAGCTGGCCAAGCCCGAGAACGCCTTCATCTCCGCGGAGACCTACAACCAGCTGTTCACCATGCACGGCACGACCATGATCTTCCTGGTCGTCATGCCGCTGTCGGCGGCGTTCTTCAACTACTTCCTGCCGTTGCAGCTCGGGGCGCGCGACGTCGCGTTCCCCCGGCTGAACGCGTTCAGCTACTGGGTGTTCCTGAGCGGGGCGATCTTCATGAACTCCTCGTTCATCCTGGGCGGCGCGCCGAACGGTGGGTGGTTCGCCTACGCACCGAACAGCACCCAGGGCGGCGTGCTCGACACCCTCGGGCGCAACCACAACATGGACTTCTGGGCGATCGGCCTGATCATCCTGGGCATCGCCTCGACCGTCTCGGCGGTCAACCTGCTCGTCACGATCATCAACATGCGCGCGCCCGGCATGACGTTCATGCGGATGCCGGTGTTCACGTGGATGACCTTCGTCGTGCAGTTCCTGCTGGTGTTCGCGCTGCCGGTGATCACCGTCGCGCTGTTCGAGCTGATGTTCGACCGATTGTTCGGGACCAACTTCTTCAACGTCGCGGCCGGGGGCGACCCGGTCCTGTGGCAGCACCTGTTCTGGCTGTTCGGCCACCCCGAGGTCTACATCCTGGTCCTGCCGGCGATGGGGGTCGTCTCGGAGATCCTCCCCGTGTTCAGCCGCAAGCCGCTGTTCGGCTACTCCGTCGTGGTGTTCTCGGGGATCGCGATCGGGTTCATGGGATGGGGCGTGTGGGCCCACCACATGTTCGCGGTGGGGCTGGGCCCGGTGGCGAACTCCGCGTTCGCGATGTCGACGATGTTCATCGCCGTGCCCACCGGGGTGAAGATCTTCAACTGGCTGGCGACGATGTGGGGCGGGGACCTGCGGTTCAAGACGCCGATGCTCTTCGCGATCGGGTTCATCGCCATGTTCACGATCGGCGGGCTGTCGGGCGTGACCCACGCGATCGTGCCCAGCGACGCGCAGCAGACCGACACCTACTACATCGTGGCCCACTTCCACTACGTGCTGTTCGGCGGGGCCATCCTCGGGCTGTTCGGCGGCATCTACTTCTGGTGGCCGAAGATCACCGGCCGGCTGCTGAACGAGCGGATCGGCAAGCTCCACTTCTGGCTGATGTTCATCGGGTTCAACCTGACGTTCGCGCCGATGCACATCCTGGGCCTGAGGGGCCAGGCCCGGCGGACGCACACCTACCCGGCGAACTACGGGTTCGACTTCTGGAACATGGTCTCCACCGTCGGCGCGTTCCTGATCGCGGTCTCGATCCTGGTGTTCATGTACAACGTCGTCCGCACACGAAGGAAGGGCGAGGTCGCCGGCGACGACCCCTGGGACGGGCGCTCGCTCGAGTGGTCGACCTCCTCCCCGCCCCCGCCGCACAACTTCGACGAGATCCCCGAGGTCCACGAGGTCGACGACTTCTGGCACAAGAAGTACGCGGAGGACGAGGAGGGCCGGCTGGCGCCGGCGGTCGCCGGCGCCGCCGAGGCGCACGGTGACGCGAACGGCGAGGGACACGGGAGCATCCACATGCCGTCGCCCTCCTACTACCCGATCCTCACGTCGCTCGGGTTCCCCCTGCTCGGGTGGGGGCTGATCTATTCCCCGGCGATGCTGGTGATCGGGGTGGCCCTGCTGCTGACCGGGCTGTACGGCTGGGCCATGGAGCCCTCGAGCGAATGAGCGTCGAGGCGCACGCCGAGGCGGCGGTCCAGGCCGAGCACCCCCCGACGAACACCGGCATGTCCCACGCCAAGGTGGGGATGTGGACCTTCCTCGCCTCGGAGTGCCTGCTGTTCGGGGCGCTCATCTCGACGTACCTGCTCTACCGCGGGCGAGTCGGGACCTCGGGCGGCCCGATCCCCCACGACGTCTACGACATCCCGTTCACCTCCGTGTCCTCGTTCGTACTGCTGATGTCCTCGCTGACCATGGTGCTGGCCCTGTCCGCGATCCAGCGGGGCGACGAGCGCCGCCTGCGGGTGTGGTTGGTGGCCACCGCCCTGCTGGGGATGGTGTTCATCTCCGGCCAGGTCTACGAGTTCACGACGTTCGTCGAGGAGGGGCTGACCCTTCGGACGAACGTCGCGTCCACCGCGTTCTTCGTCCTCACCGGCTTCCATGGGGCCCACGTGACGATCGGGATCCTCATGCTGCTCTCGCTGCAGCAGATGAGCCTGGCCGGCAAGATCCCGCCGGAGAAGAGCGAGGCCGTGGAGCTCGTCGGTCTGTACTGGCACTTCGTGGACGTCGTGTGGATCGTGATCTTCACGCTCGTGTACCTGGTCCCGGCGCCCGCCCGGCCCGGAGGGGGCTGAGCCATGGACACCCAGCACGGTCACCAGGCCGGACCGGCCGGCGCCCCGGCGCCCCACACGAAGCCTCACCCCAGTCCGAAGGAGTACATCAAGGTCGCCGTCATCCTGGCGATCATCACCGCGCTCGAGGTCGGCCTGTACTACATCGACCTGCCGAACGGGCCGCTCATCGGCCTGCTGGTGGCGTTCTCCGGGCTGAAGTTCGCGCTGGTCGTGCTGTGGTTCATGCACCTGCGCTTCGACGCCCCCATCCTCAAGCGCCTGTTCGTCACCGGGCTGATCCTGGCCGCGTCCGTGTACGCGATCGTGCTGTTCCTCACGCTGGCGAACCGGTCGAGCGGAACGGTGCTTGGTGGCTGAGTTCCCCGCCTGGCATCCCCACCCCGATGTGTGGGCGGTCATGGCGGGCGTGCTGGTGCTCTACGGGCTGGCCCTGCGGTGGCTCGGCCCGCGGTACGTGGGCCGGGGCGAGCCGGCGGCCACGCGCGGACAGATCGCGCTGTTCGTCACCGGCGTCGTGGTCATGCTCGTCGGGGCCGAGTGGCCGATGCACGACCTCTCCGAGGGCTACCTCTACAGCGCACACATGACCCAGCACCTGCTGTTCACGCTCATCGCGCCGCCGCTGCTCATCCGAGGGACGCCCGACTGGCTTCTGCGGGCGTTCCTCCGCCCGGTGATGCCGGTGGCGCGGGTGGTGCTGAAGCCGGCGGTCGCGTTCGTGGTGTTCAACGCCGTGCTGGTGACCACGCACTGGCCCGCGGTGGTCGAGGCCTCCGTCGACTCCGAGCCGCTGCACTTCGCGATCCACTTCGTGCTGGTCCTGTCGGGGCTGATCATGTGGTGGCCGGTGCTGAGCCCGCTCGCCGAGCTCCCCCGCCTGTCGTATCCGGGCCAGATGCTCTACCTGTTCCTCCAGTCGATCCTGCCGACGGTGCCGGCCTCGTTCCTGACGTTCGGGAGCGCGCCCCTGTACCACGTCTACGAGACGTTCCCCCGGCTGTGGGGTCTCTCCGCCCTCGAGGACATGCGCATCGCGGGCCTGATCATGAAGCTGGGAGGCGGGGCGATCCTGTGGGGCGTCCTCACGATCGTGTTCTTCAAGTGGGCCGGCGCCGAGCGCAGCGGCGGTCCCAACACCGTCGAGTGGCAGTCGGTCGAGCGCGAGATCAACCGGGTAGGCTCCCGCAGGCCATGAGCGAGACGGTGGACGAGCGCACCGAGCCGGCTCCCCAGCCCGAGGCCCCCAAGCGCCCCACGGGGCTGCCCCCGGTGGCCATCCCGCTCGTCTCGCTGGTCCTGATGCTCGTCCTGGTGTTCTCGACGTCGCGGATGCTGCTCGCCGTCTCGAAGACCTCGGCCGTGATGATCGCGCTGTTCCTGTCGTTGAACGTCCTGGTCGGCGCGGCCCTCGTCTCGGCCGGACGCTGGGTGCGCAACCGGCCCGCCGCGTTCCCGCTCATCGTGATCGCCGCGGCCCTGGTCGTCGCCGGCGGCGCGGTGGCGCTGCCGTTCACCGAGCCCCCGGAGGAGCAGCTCCCCAGCGTGACGATCGTGGCCGAGGGGGTCGCGTTCACCACCCCCGAGGTCACCGTCCCCGCGAACGAGGCGTTCGAGATCGAGTTCGACAACCGCGACGCGGCCACCGACCACAACGTCCACATCGGCGAGGGCGCCGAGCACCCGGCGCCCGGGGACCCCGGCCACCTGGTGGGGGCGCTCCTCACCGGTCCCGCGACGATCGCGTACGAGGTCGAGCCGCTCCCCCCCGGGGCGTACGGGTTCATCTGCGACGTGCACCCGAACATGGAGGGGACGATCCACGCCGAGGAGGGCGCCGAGCCGGGGACCGGTGAGGGCCCGCCGCCGTCCGGTGAGCCGCCGCCGTCGGGCGAGCCGCCCCCCACCGAGGAGCCGTCCGGCGAGCCCGACCTGACCGCGGAGAACACTGCGTTCGACCCGACCGACCTGACCGTGCACACGCACGGGGCCGACGTGTCCATCGTGTTCGAGAACCTGGACGGGGTCGCGCACAACGTCGCCGTGACCGATGGGAACGACGCCTCGGCGCCGGCGATCTTCGAGGGCGAGTTCGTGACCGGTCCCGACACGGTGACCTACACGTTCGAGGCGCCCGATCCCGGCGACTACTTCTTCTACTGCCAGGCCCACCCGACGCAGATGACGGGGACGCTGACTGTCGAGTAGCCCGGCGAGGTCACGCCTGCAGCCGTACCTCGGGTCGTTCGTGATCTCCGCAGTGGTGATCACGCTGGTGGCGCTCGCCGTCGCCCTGACCACCGGCGATCCCGGCTCGAGCCAGGTGGAGACGGGGGTCGTCGAGATCTCGGGCACGCTCCCCGACCTGTCGGGCCCCGCCCTCGCCGGGGGGCGGGTCGAGCCCGGGGACTACCGGGGGAAGGTCGTCGTCCTGAACTTCTGGGCGAACTGGTGCGCGCCGTGCCGGGATGAGCAGCCGGACCTTCAGGCGACGTGGGAGCGGCTCGGGGGCGCGGACGTCGCGTTCGTCGGGGTGAACTACCGCGACGACGAGAACGCCGCCCGCGCCTACCTGGACGAGTTCGGGGTCACGTATCCCTCGATCGTCGACTTCCCCGGTCGCATCCTGGGTGAGCTCTCGATCCCGGGGCTGCCGGCCACGGTGATCGCCGACGCCGACGGGAACCTTCGTTACCGGGTCCTGGGCACGGTGAACGCCGAGCTCCTGGACGAGCTGATCGAGCGGGCGGGAAGGCCGGGCTAGGCCTCGGGCTTGAAGCGGGCGAGCTCCTCGCGGGCGATGACCATCTTGTGGACCTCGTCCGCCCCGTCCACCAGGTGCAGGGTGCGCGCGTAGGCGTACATCTGCGCGAGCGGGAAGTCGTTCGACACGCCGCCTCCGCCGTGGACCTGGATCGCGCGGTCGACCACCCACGTTGCCAGGTCCGCCGCGGCCACCTTGATCGCGGAGATCTCGGTCCGGGCACGGTCCTTGCCCACCGTGTCCATCATCCACGCGGCCTTCAGGGTCAGCAGTCGGGACTGCTCGATCCGCACTCGGGCCTCGGCGATCCAGTCCCGGATCACGCCCTGCTTCGCCAGGGGGATCCCGAACGCCACCCGGGACTGCGCTCGCTTGATCATCAGCTCCAGCGCCCGCTCGGCCATGCCGATCGCCCGCATGCAGTGGTGGATGCGACCGGGCCCCAGGCGGGCCTGGCCGATCATGAACCCGCCGCCCTCGACGCCCAGGAGGCTGTCCTTGACGGTGATGCGCACGTCCTCGAAGGCGATCTCGCAGTGTCCGTGGCCGGCGTCGTAGCCGAACACCGGCAGGGTCCGCAGGACGTTCACCCCCGGCGCGTCCATGGGGATCAGGACCAGGCTGTGGCGCTGGTACTTGTCGCCGTCGGGGTTGGAGACGCCGATGAACAGGCAGACCCGGCACCGCGGGTCGGCGGCGCCGCTCGTCCACCACTTCCGGCCGTTGACCACGTAGTCGTCGCCGTCCCGGGTGATCGTGGAGTGCAGGTTCGTCGGGTCGGAGCTGGCGACGTCCGGCTCGGTCATCCCGAAGCACGACCGGATCTCGCCCTCGAGCAGCGGCTTCAGCCAGGTGTCCTTCTGCACGGGCGTGCCGAACTCGGCGAGGATCTCCATGTTGCCGGTGTCGGGCGCCGAGCAGTTCGTGGCCTCGGAGGCGATCCCGCTGCGGCCCATGATCTCGCACAGCGGCGCGTAGTCCAGGTTCGACAGGCCGGCGCCGAGCTCGGGGTCGGGGAGGAACAGGTTCCACAGGCCGCGGGTTCGGGCCTCGGCCTTGAGCTCCTCCATGATCGGGGGCGTCACGTGCACGTCGTCCTGCGACATCAGCTGCTCTTCGTAGACGCGCTCGTTCGGGTAGATGTGGGAGTCCATGAACTCCAGGAGCCGCGCCTGGAGCTCCTGCGATCTCGGGCTGTGCTCGAAGTCCACCGGCCTTACCTCCCGTCGTTGAGCGAGACCCCGAACAGCCGCTCGAGCTCGGGGAGTGTCTCCTGGGCCGTCCGGTGAAGCAGCGCGGTCATGCCCACCGCCTCGGCCCCCTTCACGTTCGCGCCGATGTCGTCGACGAACACGCACCGGTCGGGCGGCGTCTCGATGAGCTCGGCCGCCATCCGGTAGATCTCCGGGTCGGGCTTGCGGTGGCCGACCCGTCCGGACACGACCACCCCGTCGAACAGGTCCTCCATCAGGTCGGGCGCGTAGGTGGAGCCGCCCCACGAGTTCGAGACGAGCGCGGTCTTGAAGCCGGCGTGATGCACGCGCCGGACCGCCTCGATCATCGCTTCGTCCGGGCGGATCGTCGCGAAGAGCCGGTCTCGGAGGCCCTCGGGATCGATCGGGGTCTCCAGCCCCTCGGAGAGCGCCTCGGCGAGCTTGCGGCCGAACTCCTCCTCGGACATGCGTCCGGTCTCGATCGCCAGCACCGGGTGATCGGCGTCCGCGTCCCCCCCGTACGCGTCCTTGAACAGCCGGGGCAGGGCCTCGGGGTCGACGCCGTGCTCCTCGACGAAGGCCTGGAACGACTCGAGGATCGGGGTCGTGAGCACCCCGCCCCAGTCCACCAACAGAGCCTCGTGCTCGGCCATCAGGCGCCGCCCCGGGCCACGTCGAGAGCGCGGCGGGCGATCGTGGGGACCCCGACCTCGAGCGAGGCGAAGAACGGGTCGTCGGTGAGCCCGGCCAGATGCCGCGCGTAGGAGCCCTCGAGCAGGATCGCCAGCTTCCAGATGGCGAGGACCATGTACCAGGCGAGGGCGTGGACCTCGCGTCCGGTGCGCTCCTCGTAGCGGGCCACCATCTGGGCGCGCGTGGGGAACCCCTCCTCCCGAGTCACCTGCGCCAGCGACGCGAACACCGGGTCGGTGGGGTCCCCGGGCTCCACCCACGACGTCATCAGCCAGCCGACGTCGGCCAGCGGATCGCCGATGGTCGACATCTCCCAGTCGAAGATCGCGAGGAGGCGCGCGGGGGCCTCGGTGGCGAACGTTGCGTTGTCGAGCCGGTAGTCGCCGTGGACGATCGTGGCGTCGCCTGAAGCGGGAACGTTCGACCTCAGGTAGTCGCTGATCTCGTGGAGCTCGTCCACCCGTCGCGAGAACGGCTCGGTCAGCTCGAGCTGGCCGGCCCACCGGCGCAGCTGCCGTTCCAGGTAGCCGCTCGGCTTGCCGAAGCCCTCCAGGCCGACGGCCCGCCAGTCCGCGGCGTGCAGCTCGGCCAGGGCGTCGATGACCTCCTCACCCAGCCCCCGACGGGCGGCCACGTCGGCGGCGAACGCGGGCGGCAGCTCGGCGCGGATCACCGCCCCGTCCACGCGATCCATGACGTAGAAGGGCACGCCGATGACCTCGGTGTCCTCGCAGAGCAGGATCGGGCGAGGGGTGCGCACCGGCGTGTCCTTCAGCGCGTCGAGGACGGTGAACTCGCGCTTGACGTCGTGCGCGGTGGGCAGGAACGCGCCCCGCGGCGGACGGCGCAGGACCCACCTCGCGTCGCCCCGCGTGATGAAGAACGTCTCGTTCGAGTGGCCGACCTGGTGCCGCTCGACCTCGATCGGCGGACCCTCGCCCAGGCGCTCGTCCAGGTAGCGGCGCAGCGCGTCCGGGTCGACCAGCGGCCTCGAGAGGTCGTCGGTGGGCGCGGGGGTGGGGACGGTGTCGGCCACGGCCCGCGTAGCCTATTCGAGGAGCGCGGCGAGCTGGCGGGCGTTCTGCACGGCGTAGTCCCGGTAGCAGTTGTTGAACAGGACGTGGGTCTCCATCGCCTGTTCCTTCAGGGCCTTCACCCTGGGAACCCACTCCCGAAGCTCCTTCTCCTCGTAGAGGTAGTTGAACCGCTCGGCCGCGGTCTCGACGCGCTTGGTCCACGTCTCCTCGTTGCGGCCGTGGAACCGGACGACCGCGAGCTCCTTCGACGTCGCCTCCGCGACGGGAGGCAGCGAGTTGTCGAACCCCTGGGGCATGTCCACGGCCACGTACGGGATGTCGTTCTGGGCCAGGAACTCGAGGGTCTCCTCCCGGTTGCGCTCCTCCATCCAGGTCTTGTGCCGAAGCTCGACCACGATCCGGTAGTCGGGCAGGCGCTCCGTCGCCCGGATGATGTCCTCCTTCGCGCGGCGCGAGATGACGAACCACGGCGGGAACTGGAACAGGATCGCCACCAGCTTGCCGGCGGAGTGCAGCGGCATCAGGGCCTGCCGGAACCGCTCCCACACCTCGGTCAGCAGCTCCTCGGGAAGGTCCTTCGGGTAGACCGTTCGCTTCTGGCGTACGGCCTCGGGGAGGGCGTCGCGGACGTCCTTCACCAGCGCCTCGGGCCGGGTCGGGTGCCCGGTGAGCAGCGCGAACGCCTTGACGTGGAAGTCGAACTCGGCGGGGGTGCGCTCGTGCCAGAGGACGGCGTTGCGCTCCGAGGGCATCCCATAGAACGTCGAGTCCACCTCGACGACGGGGAACTGGGATGCGTAGTGCCGCAGCCGCGCCTCCGCCGACTTCGCGTCCGGCGGGTAGAAGTCCGAGCCCTCGATGAGGGTCTTCTCCGTCCACGCGGTGATCCCGACGCGAACCTCGCCCATGGGCTCCAGCCTAGTGCTCCCCCACCGGGATCTCTCCCTCGGGCGCGCCGCGGGCGACGCTCGCCCCGACGGCGCCCATGACGATCAGCACGCCCCCCAGCACCATCAGCGCGCGCAGGGGCTCCTCCAGGAACGCGATGGCGAAGGCGGCCGCCGCGACGGGCTCCGTGGCCATCACGACGGAGGTGCGCACCGCCCCCAGCCGTCGAAGCGCACCGAAGAGCGTGACGAACGCCACGGCCGTCAGCCCGCCCATCGCCAGCAGGGTGAGGGTCTGGGCGGAGGACTCCGGGAGTTCGGCGTTCCCCGTGACGAGGGCGGTGGCCGCCAGCGCCGCCGACGCCGACCCGGCCACCCACGCCGCCCCGGTCAGCGAGGGCGTCTCGCGCAGGGTGGCCTCGGCGCCCAGGAAGTACGCGCTGAACATCACCGAGGAGGCCAGCGCCAGGACGATCCCGACGGTGGAGATGTCGATCCCCCCGCCGGAGCCGACCACGATCGCCGTCCCCGCCAGGGCCGCCACCAGCGAGCCGGCGACCAGCCATCCGGGCATCCCCCGCCCGAGCAGCATCGACCCGATGGTGACCACGACCGGGTACGTGAAGAACAACAGCGTGACGGCCGTCGCCGTCCCCTCCCGGAGGGCGGCGAAGAAGAACCCGGCCTCCACGGCGTAGCCGAACACGCCCAGGGCGATGAGCTTCGGCCACTCCGAGCCGGGGGGACGGACCGGCTGGCGCGCCACGGGCAGGACCAGGAACAGCACGAGCGAGGCGACGCCGAACCGAACGGCCAGGATGCTCGTCACGTCGACGCCCGCGACCGCCAGGCTGCGGCCCATCACGGTCACGCCACTGAACGCCACGCTGGCCACGACGGCGTACCCGCCGCCGATCAGGTCGTCAC
This sequence comes from uncultured Actinomycetes bacterium, assembly GCA_963742735.1. Taxonomy (GTDB): domain Bacteria; phylum Actinomycetota; class UBA4738; order UBA4738; family JBBDTT01; genus JBBDTT01. Next base: position 675,193 of record CAVUMN010000004.1, on the reverse strand, counting down.
GCCGGTCCACGGCGGGCGATGCTATCGGGCCATGGACGTCGCGCAGGCCCTCGAGGAGATCCGTTCGCTGGCGAGGCCTGGCGGGATCGATGGCCTCAGGCGGTTCGGCATCCGACCGGAGACCGAGATCGTGGGCACGACCCTCACCGAGCTGCGAGTGCTCGCGCGCCGGATCAAGCGCGACCACGCGCTCGCCCTCAACCTCTGGGACGCCGGCGTGCACGAGGGGCGGCTGCTCGCGGTCCTCGTGGCCGACCCGGCCCTGACCGACGAGGCCCTCGCGGATCGCTGGGCCGCCTCGTTCGACGCGTGGGACGTGTGCGACGTGGCGTGCGGCAACCTGTTCGACCGAACGCCGTGGGCGTGGGCCAAGGCCCTCGAATGGGGCGGCCGCGAGCCGGAGTTCGAGAAGCGGGCCGGGTTCGCCCTGATGGCCTCCCTCGCGGTCCACGACAAGCGGGCGAAGGATCCGGCGTTCACCCCGTTCCTGCGGGCGATCGAGCGCGAGTCCGACGACGACCGGAACTTCGTCCGCAAGGCCGTCAACTGGTCCCTGCGACAGATCGGCAAGCGCAACCCGGCCCTGAACGTCCGCGCGATCCGGGTGGCCCGTCGGATCGAGAGCCGGGGGACGCACGCCGCCCGGTGGATCGCCCGCGACGCGCTGCGCGAGCTGGAGAGCGAGGCGGTGCGGGCGCGCCTCACCTAGGGAGGACGGGCTCCCGCAGGTGGTGGTCGGTGCGCTCCTGGAACGCGGCCCCCGCGCGCAGCAGCGTCCACTCGTCGCGGTCGCGGCCGACCAGCTGCACGCCGAGCGGCAGCCCCCCGGCGTCGAACCCCGCGGGCAGCGAGAGCGCGGGCAGGCCGGCCAGGCTGACCGGGCGCGTGAACCAGGCCAGCGCCCCCTTCGAGACGTGCATCGTGGTGCCCTCGACCTCGACCTCGTCCCGGTCCGCGCGCGGAACGGTCACCGGTGTGGCGGGAAGCAGGAGCACGTCGCAGGCCTCCAGGGCGCGGGCGAACGTCGTCCGGATCTCCGCCCGGCGGAACCGGGCGGACCGGCGGCGCTCCTCCGGCAGGTCGCGGCCGAACTCGTAGGACCGGCGGGTCTGCGGGAAGACCCGGTCGAGGTCCAGGTCGGGGTAAGCCTCGGCGAACTCCGGCCACGCGACGTCGGTCCACACGTCGGGGGCGTCCTCGAGCCCGCCGAGCGGCGCGTCCACGATCGTCGCCCCGGCCGAGGTCAGGACCTCCTCGACGTGGGCCAGCCCCGCCCGCAGGTCCGGTTCCATCGGGCCCGCGAACAGACCCTCCCGCGGCACGCCCACGCGCAGGCCGTTCACGGGGCCCGGCACCCGGTCGGGTCGCTCGCCGTCGAGCAGCGAGAACGCGAACGCGGCGTCCAGGGCGGTCCGCGCCATCGGCCCCGGGCAGTCCATCGAGGGGCTGAGCGGCATCATGCCGTGCAGCGGGAGCCGCCCGTGGGTCGGCTTCAGCCCCGTGACGCCGCACAGCGCGGCCGGCATCCGGATCGACCCACCCGTGTCCGAGCCCAGCGTCAGCGGCACGCAGCCCGCCGCGGCGGCAACGCCGGAACCGCCGCTCGAGCCGCCGGTGAGCCGCTCGAGGTCCCAGGGGTTCCGCGTGGCGCCGCACGCCGAGACCAGGTTCGAGGAACCCGCGGCGAGCTCGTGCTGGTTCGTCTTGCCGATTACGATCGCCCCGGCGCGGCGCAGCCGGTACACGAGCGGAGAGGTCCCCTGGGCGACGACGCCCGCGAACGCGTCGCAGCACCCGGTGGTCTCGTGGCCCTGCACGTCGTAGAGGTCCTTCACCATCACCGGCACGCCGTGGAGCGGCCCCACCGCGCGGTCGCCCAGCGTCGCGGCGAGCTCGCGGGCCTCGTCCGCCCACACCTGGCTGGCCAGGTTGGTGACCGAATGCCAGGCCTCGATCGCGTCGAGGGCGTCGCCGACGGCCTCGGCCGGCCCGATCGACCCCGACGCGATCGCCTCCACCGTCTGGATCAGGGTGCGCACCCCGCGGACCCTACCGTTAGGCTGCCGCGATGGAGATCGGCATCTCCTTGCCCACGATCGGGCCGGTCGCGTTCCGCGAGTTCGTCATCCAGGTCGCTCGCGCGGCCGAGGAGGCCGGATTGCACAGCGTGTGGACGGCCGACCACGTCGTGCTCCCCAAGGAACGCACCGGGAGCACCTACCCGTTCCCCCAGTCGGACAAGGGCCTGTGGTGGGCCTACGAGCCGGGCATCGACTGGCTCGACCCGGTGGCGGTCATGTCCTTCGTCTCCGGCGCCACCGAGCGGATCAGGGTCGGCTCGAGCATCCTGGTCCTTCCGTACCGGAACCCGCTGGTCCTGGCGAACGAGATCGCCACGATCGACCGCCTCTCCGAGGGCCGGGTGCTCCTCGGGATCGGGTCGGGGTGGTTGGTCGAGGAGTTCGAGGCCCTCGGCGTGAACCCGAAGACGCGCGGGCGGATGACCGACGAGTACCTCGCCGCGATGCGTCATCTGTGGACGAACGTCGAGCCGACCTCGTTCGAGGGCGAGTTCGTCAACTTCACCGACGTCCAGCTCGCGACGCGGCCGTTCACGCCCGGCGGGCCGCCCATCCTGATCGGCGGGAACTCCCCGGCCGCCCTGCGGCGGACGGCGACGATCGCCGACGGCTGGCTGGCGTTCGACCTGACGCCCGAGGAGGTCCGGGAGGGCGCCGACCGGATCCGCTCCCAGGCGAGCGTGGCCGGACGCGACCCGGCGGCGATCATGATCGCCGTCCGCGTCGGTCTGGCGCCGGAGGGCGCCGCCGACTTCACCCCCGATCGCCCGGCGATCCGCGGGTCGCGGCCGGAGATGCTCGAGCAGATCGCCGCCTACGCGAAGGCCGAAGCCGACTTCCTGTCCATCGACCTCGCCCTGACGATGGACGAGCTGCTCCCGACCGTAGAGTGGCTCGGTAACGAGGTCGGGCCGGCGGTGGCCTAAGCGAGCATGGCCGACCGGACGCTCCTCACCGCCGCCGCGGTGTGGGCGGGCGACCCGCCGCTCCCCGACGCCGACGCGCTGGTCCTGGACGGGGACCGCATCGAGTGGGCCGGCCGGCGGGACGAGCTTCCCGGCCGCGCGCCGAAGAACGCGGTGGACCTCGGTGGCGCCGTCGTGGTCCCGGGGTTCGTCGACCCGCACCACCACTTCTCGCACGCGCTCATGCATCCGGGTTGGGTCGACCTGACCCATGCGCGGTCCACGGCCGAGGTCATCACCCGGCTCCGGCGAGGGGCGAGCGCGACCCCTCCGGGCCGGTGGATCGTGGGGTTCGGCTACCGGGAGGCGTTCATGGGGCGGGGGACTCGGATCGGCCGCGCCGACCTCGACCGGGTGAGCATCGACCGTCCGGTCCTGATGTGTCACCGCTCGATGCATTCCGGGGCCGCCAACTCGGCCGCCCTGGCCGCGGTGGGCTTCGGACGAGGCACCCCCCGATGGCCCGGCGGCGAGCTCGAGCGCGACCTTCGCGGCGAGCCGAACGGCCGGGCCTGGGAGCGGGCGTTCGGCGTGCTGGAGATCGCGGCGAAGCGCGTCGAGCTCGAGGCGCTCGGCGTGGGATGGGCGGAGCGGGCCCGCGACTACACCCGGCTCCTGCTCTCGGAAGGGGTCGTCGCCATCGGAGAGACCGGCGCGACCCCCCAGGAGCTCACGCTGCTGGTGAAGGCGGACCTGCCGATCGACATCGTCGCGCTCCCCGTCGGCCGGGGCGGTCTGTTCGCCACCCCCCGGGACGCCCTCGCCGGCCCCGTCACCGGAGAGGTCATGGGCCGGGTCACGGTGGGTCCCGTCAAGCTTTTCGCCGACGGCGCGGAGCGGGGCTGTATGCGGATCCCCTACCCCGTGGCCGGGCGGATGGTCCGCAGCCGCGCCGGGGCCGGCGGGGGAAGCAGCCCGCTCGACGAGCTTCGGCTCCTGCGGCCGCGGCCGGCCCCCGGAGCGATCCGCATCGGGCTGGCACACTACGAGCCCGACCGCCTGGATGCGATGGCTCGCGAGGCCGTCCGTCGAGGATTCGGCGTGGCGATCCATGCCATCGGCAACGAGGGCGTCCGCTACGCGGTCGACGCGATCGAGGCGGCCGGCGCGGAGGGAGCTCGGATCGAGCACGCCATGTTCACCGATCCGCGCGAGGCGGACCGGATGGCCGGGCTGGGGATCACCGCCGTCGTCCAGCCCGCTCACCTCTCGGAGTACGGCGAGGTGATCCACTCGATGGGCGTCGCGGACGCCCTTCCGCCGGTCCCGCTTCGCCGCTTCACCGACGCGGGGGTCGCGTTCGCCCTGTCGAGCGACGCGCCCACGGCGTCCGCGCCGCCCCTGCGAACGATGCCCGTCGCCGTCACCCGCATGACCGAAGGCGGCAACCTCTTGGCGGCGGATCAGGCGCTCAGCCCCTCCGAGGCTCTCGGCGCGCAGACCCTCGCCGGCGCGCGGGTGCTGGGGATCGAACAGGCGGGAGCGATCCTTCCCGGCTACCGGGCCGACCTGGCCGTGCTCTCCGGGGACCCGTTCGCCGACGGCACGGTCGTACGAGAGACCTGGCTCGCCGGCGTCCGCGCCTACCCGGCGCCCGAGACGAGCTAGAGCAGGCCCCGCTCCCGCGCCGCGGCCACCGTCTGGTGCAGCGTGGAGCGGGCGTCGTGCTTCGGCCGCCACCGCAGCTCCCGCTTCGCCTTCGATGTGTCCATCAGCATCGGTGAGCGAAGCGCCTCGACCCATCGCGTCTTGGAGGGCAGGAACGGGAGGGCGGCCACCACGTCGGCGGCGACCTTGAGGGTTGCCCTCGGCACGCCGACCGAGCGCCACCCGTAGGCCCGGGCCACCTCCGAGAGCGAGACGGTTCCCTCGCCGGCCAGGTTGTAGACGCCGGGCTCGCCGCGTCCGAGAACGGCCGCCCGGATCGCGGTGGCGACGTCGTCCTCGTGCACGATCTGCAGCGGGACTCCCGGGTCCGGGACCACCGGCTGGATCCCGCGGATCCTGGAGAGCTTGCGGATCGCGGCCGGGACCTCCTCGACCATCGCCAGCGCGGTCGGCCCGGCGACGACGCACGGTCGGAACACGTAGGCCTTGGTCTTGGTGCCGGCCGTCAGCTTCTCGACCACGGCCTCCAGCTCGTGCTTCTGCGCGGAGTACGGGTGGTCGCTCCCCCGGGCCGGCTGGTCCTCGGTGAGCGAGGGGGGGTGGTCGTCGCGGAAGCCGTACGCCGCGACCGAGGAGGTGTACACGATCCGCTTGGCCCCGGCGGCGACCGCGGCCTTGAAGACGTTGCGGGTGCCGCGGAGGTTGATCCGGCGGCTCTCCTCGTCCGAGCCCATGATGATGAAAGCGAGGTGGACCACGACGTCCGCCCCCTTCACCAGACGGGCCACGGCCTTCGCGTCCAGGACGTCGCCCTGCACGTACTCGGTCTTCTTCCACCCCTCGGCGGCGGCCGAGAACGGCCGGCGGGCCATGCCCCGGATCTCACCGACCTCGCGGGAGCGTTCCAGCGCGCGGACCGCGGCCTTGCCGATGTCGCCCGTCGGCCCGGTGACCGCGACCGTCAGCTTCCCCGCTCCCGCCACGGCCTAGTCGGGGACGGCGACGGGCTGGCCCTGGTCCTTGAGCTCCTGGAGGCGTTCCTTCGGGAGCTCGTCCAGGTACTCGGTGTCGGCGACCTGGGTGGCCAGGTCGTTGAGGACGATCGTGGCCTTGGTGTACTTCATGGCCTTCGCCAGGTCGCCCTTCATCTTCAGCCGGCCCTGCATGAGGGCCTTCACCGGGTCGAGCTCCTTCGTCGAGATCTGCTTCCAGATCGCGTACGGCGCGGTGATCACGAAGTCGGCCTGCGCGGCCTCCTCCGCCGTGACCTGCTTGCCCTCGCGGCACTGGCCGTGCCACAGGTCGTAGAAGGCGTAGACGTTCTCGGCCAGGCCCTTCTCGGGGTCGGCCTCGATCCCGTACACGACCGAACCCTCCCAGTCGTGGGCGGCCTCCTGGTACTCCTTCGAGGCGTTGATGAGCTTGACGTACTCGGCGTTCCACTCCTCGCTCGGCCAGACCGGCATGCGCACCTCCATAGGTGGGGAGGACAATCTATCCCCATGGAGATCTGTCTGATGATCGAGGGCCAGGAGGGCGTGACCTGGGACGACTGGCTCGCGCTTGCCGGCGCCTGCGAGGAGAACGGCCTGACGGGCCTGTTCACCTCCGACCACTACCTCTCGTTCCACCGCGGACCGAAGCAGGGATCGTTCGACGCGTGGACGGTCGTGTCCGCGCTCGGGGCGCGGACCGAGCGGATCCGGCTCGGCACGCTGGTCTCGCCGGTGACCTTTCGCCACCCGTCGCACCTGGCGAAGACCGTCGTCACCGCCGACCACGTCAGCGGCGGGCGGGTGGAGCTCGGTATGGGCGCCGGCTGGAACGAGGAGGAGCACCGGACCTACGGCTTCCCGTTCCCCCCGCTCGGGGACCGCATGGCGATGCTCGCCGAGCAGCTGCGGATCGTCCACGAGACCTGGACGCAGGACACCTTCACCCACGAGGGCGAGCACTACCGGCTCGAGGATTCCCCCGGGTTGCACAAGCCCGCGCAGTCGCCGCACCCGCCCCTGCTCGTGGGCAGCCGGGGCGGCAAGCGCGCCGCCGACCTCGCGGCGCGGTGGGGGGACGAGCTGAACGTCTTGGGCGTGGAACCCGAGGAGCTCGCGCCGGTCGGGCCGATGCTGGCCGAGGCCTGCGAGCGCCACCGTCGGAGGCCGTCGGAGGTCCGCCTGACCTGGATGGGGCGCGTCCCCGAGCGGGGGCAGGAGCTGATCGACCGGCTGGGCCGGTATCGCGACGCCGGGGCGACCCGCGCGTACCTCCAGCATCTGGAGCACCGAGACCTGGACGCGGTCGCGGCGTTCGGCCGGGAGATCGCCCCGGCGCTGGCCTAGGGGGTCAGCCAGAGACCAGGGCCGCGTGGCGGTCCATGCCGAGCTCGCGGTAGCGCACCGCCGCCTCGGCGCGCAGGGCGGCCGCACGTTCGGGCTCGATGCCCAGACGGGCCAGGGCGAGCGCGTACAGACGCCGCGTCTCGGCTCCCTCGATCACGAACCCCCGGCGATCGGCGTCGGCGACGGTCTCCTCGAAGGCCGCCCGCGCGCCCTCCGCGTCTCCGCGCGCGGCCGCGACCAGGCCGAGGGAGACCTTCGCCGAGCGCGTGTCGATGACCCGATAGGCGATGCCGGTGGCCGGGAGACCCTCCATGACGGGCGCGAGGGACGCGAGCCGGTCCCAGTTCCCGACTACGGCGAGCGCCTCCGTCAGGAACAGCGCCAGCATCCACGCTCCGATCGTCCCCCGTTCTCCAGGCGTCGGGACCCTGTCGAGCCGTGCCTCGATCCACGCGACGGCCTCCTCGCGCGGGCCGGCGAGGGCGAGGATCACGGCGAGCACCCCGTCGCCCCAGCCCTCGTAGCCCGCGGGGATCTTCCGGGTCATCCCGTCGCGTCCCCTGGCCAGCGCGTCGTCCCAGTGGCCCAGCCAGAGCTCGGCGATGGCGCAGTGCCACACCGCGTTCGACTCGGCCCACACGATCCCGGCGTCGTGGGCCAGCGTGGCTTCGGACTCCATCGAGACCAGGAGTCCCTTCGCGTCGCCACTCGTCTGCGCCCGAGTCGGATCGAGCGCGCGGCTGACGTAGATGTGTGCGCCGACGTGCCCGAGCCGGTCGGCGAGCTCCAGCGTCGGCCCGCCGAGGGCGATCGCCTCCTCGACCTCGCCGGAAAGGATCTGGGCGGCGACGATGAAGCTCCGGATGTTGGCCAGATCCCACAGAGCTCCCGCCGCCTCCATCCGGACCTCGGCGCGGCGGGCCGCGGTGATGCATTCGGCGAGCCCCGGAAAGGTCCAGTGAACGACCGCGCGGGCCTGGTCGAGGTCGCGGTTCAGCACGTCGTCGTTCAGGGTTCCCGCCATCGCCTCGGCCTTGCCCAGCATCAGCTCCGAACCGGCGAGCTGGGCGACGGTGGCAAACCCCACGGCCGCGCCGAGGAGGAGCCGCGCGTGGCCGGCCGAGTCGCTGCCCTCCAGGTCCACGAGCGCCTCGGTCAGGACCTGAGCCAGGACCTCCTCGCGGCCGGCCCACAGCAGCTGGTAGCCCACGTGCCACGCAACCTCGGCCAGGCGCTCGCGCTCGCCGAGGGCCCGGAACCGGCCGAGCGTGTCCATCCACGTGGCCAGGGCGTCCTCCCACCGGCCGGCTCCCCGCTGGGCGATGCCGAGCGAGAACCGCAGGTCGGCCTCGGCGGCGTCGTCGAGCCCCGTCTCGAGCTCGAGGGCTGCCTCCAGGTGCCGGGCCGCGTCCTCGAACGCCGCCGCCTCCAGGGCGCGCTCCCCGGCCATCCGTAGCCACCGAACCGTCCGCGCGGGGTCCGCCGTCGCGCCCGCCGTGAGCAGGTGATGCGCGACGTCGGCGGCGTGTTCGGGCGACTCGCCGTGAGCGGCCTCGATCGCCTCGGCGGCGCGCAGGTGGAGCCGGCGCCGGCGCGCGGAGGTCACCCCGGCGAGCAGGGTCTGTCGCACGAGCTCGTGCGAGAACGCGTACCGCTCGTCGCGACCGTGGCCGGCCGGGGCCAGGAGCTTCGCCCGCTCCGCCTCGTCGATAGCGTCGAGCAGCTCCTCGTTCTCGCGCTCCGCGACCGTGGCCAGTAGCGCGAACGGGAACACCCGGCCAAGGACCGCGCCGGCGGTGAGGGCCTCTCGAGCGGCCTCCGACAGCCTGTCGAGACGCCGCCCGATCACCAGCCGGACGCCCTCGGGCACGTCCACCTCGGAGATCTCCAGGTCCGTGCGGAACCGGCCGGACTCGTCGAACAACCGGCCCTCCTCGGCGAGGTGGCGGAACACCTCCTCGACGAAAAACGGGTTGCCCTCGGTCTCCGCGAACACCACCTTGACGAGCCCCTCCGGCGGGTGCTGGCCGGCGTGGGCGGCAAGGAGCTCGCGCACCGCGTCCTCCGAGAGCCGGTGGAGCGACACCCGCGCGGCGAGCTTGCGGCGCAGGAGGGACTCGAGGGTCCGGGCCAGGGGGCGTGCCACCTCGAGCTCGACGTCGCGATAGGTCCCCACGACCAGGCACGGGAGCTCGGGAAGCAGCTCGGCGAGATGCTCGAGCAGCAGCAGCGACGGCTCGTCGGCCCAGTGCAGGTCGTCGAGGATCAGGACCAGGGCGTGCATCCGGGCCGAGCGGGCGAGCACGTCGCGGACCGCGTTCAGGAGGTAGCGGCGTTCCTGCTCCGGCGGAAGGTCGGCCGCCGGCGGGAGGTCCGGGAGCAGACGGCGGAGTTCGGGCACGACCCGGGCGACGTCCCCCGCGGTCTCCCCGAGCGCGGCGCGCAGCGCGTCGAGGGGAACGAACCGGGCGACCGCCTCGAGGATCTCGACGAAGGGCAGGTACGGGGGTGCCCCCTCCATGTCGGAGCACCGGCCGGTGAACACCAGCATGCCTCGGCGGCGGGCGAACGCGGCCGTCTCCTCCGCCAGCCGGGTCTTCCCGACGCCGGGCTCGCCGCCGATCATCACCAGCGACCCGTGCCCCCCGTCCGCGGCCTCCAGGGCCCGGCGGAGGTCCGCGAGCTCGTCGTCGCGGCCGACGTACGGCGCGCCGCCGGCAGACGCAACCACACCCTCGTCCGCCGACTCTCCGAGGACCTCGACCAGGCGCCACCGCTCGGGGAACCCCTTCAGCCAGAACAGGCCGCGGTCGATCAGGCGCGTGCCCTCCGGCAGGAGGCCGGCCATGTCCCGGGCACGCTCGGAGATCAGGACCTGGCCGCCCGCGGCGCTCGCCATGATGCGCGCCGCCGCGTGGACCGCCGCGCCCTGCAGGTCGCCGCCCTCCCGCGCCACCTCGCCGAAGTGCACGCCGACGCGGACCCGCGGGCCGTCCCGGGCGGTCCGCGCCTGCACATCGACGGCGGCCAGGACCGCGGCGCGCGCCGACTGGAACGTGGCCATGACGCCGTCTCCGAGCTGTTTCACGACCTCACCGCCGTTCGCCTCGACGGCGTCCCGAACGCTGCGCTCGCAGTCGGCCAGGACGCGATTGGCGGCCTCGTCGCCCAGACGGGTGCGCAGGTCCGTGGATCCCTCGACGTCGGTGAACAGGATCGTCGTGTTGGTGGTCTCGCCCCCATTCGCGGGTTCGGGGCGGCTCACGGTGTTCCGGGGACCGACCGTTGAAGCTCAAGGCTCCGAACGACGGGCAGGGACAGCAGCCCGTCGAGGGCCGCACCCAGGGGCCGTTCGGTCAGGCCGCCCGGGCGGTACAGTCCCACCAGCACCGCCGGGAGCTGGGCGAGCCGGTCGGCCGAGTGTCTGATGAGGGCGACGCTCTCCGCGTCGGCCCACTGGAGGTGCTCCAGGATCAACAGGGTCGGACGCCGCCGGCTCGTGCGCTCCAGGAAGTCCCGGCATGCGTCCAGGAGCGCCTCCCGATCGGGCGCCGCGCCGGACGGCGGCTCCTCGGCGAGCTCCGGGAGCAGGCTGGCGATCCCCGAGAATGCGGCCCCCATCGACTCGCGGAACACCTGCTGCGGCACCAGGCTCATGGCGGTCCGCAGGATCTCGAGCAGCGGCATGAACGCGGGAGGGTCCTCCAGGTCCTCGCAGCGACCGGAGAGGGCCAGGAACCCACGGCGCGACGCCTCCTCGGCCAGGTCCTCGGCCAGGCGGGACTTCCCCACCCCCGCGTCGCCCGAGATCATCACCAGCGAGCCGCGGCCGGCCAGCGCCGCGTCGAGGACCTCCCGAAGCTCGTCCCGCTCGGCCTCGCGGCCGACGAACGGCGTGGTGGCCTGCGGGATCGGCGAGGCCGTCCGCTCCCGGCGGATCGACCACAGGACCTCGTGGACCCGGGTCGGCTCGCCGTCTGCCGAGAACCGGAACTCACCGCGGTCAACGAACTGGAGGCCGGGCATCGTGCCGGCCAGCTCGCGAACCTCGTCGGAGACCAGGATCTGACGGCCCCGGGCGGCGGCCACGATCGCGGCCGCGCCGGTGACGCCGGGGCCAACGGCTCCCTCGGGTCCCTCCTCGACGGGTCCGTGGTGGACGCCGGCACGGATCCGCAGCCCCTCGTCGGCGTACGCGTCCATCGCCCGCTGGATCGCCGCCGCGCAGTCGACCGCGGCCCGAGGGGTCACGAACGCCGCCGTGAACCCCTCCTCGAACGAGACGGCGTCGCGCCCGCCGTGGCGCTCGATGGCCTCGCGCACGATCGCCTCGTGGGCGGCCAGCGCCTGATCGGTGGCCTGGTCGCCGGCGCGCGCGCGCAGCGCGGTGGCCCCCTCGACGTGCGTGAACAGGATGGTCGCGGTCTCGGTCATGGCTCGGCTCGCTGAAGCATGCCCTCCGCGCGCTCCGCGTGCTTGGGCATGCCGAGGTCGCGATAGCGGTCGATCGCTTCGCCGAGGACCTCCACGGCGCGCTCCCGATCGCCGGGCCCGTTCCGACCCAGCAGCGTGGCGGCAAGCCGGGAGCGGATGTCCGGGTCCGCGACGCGGTTTCCGTACGCCGCGGCCCCCTCGAGGGCCCGGTCGTAGTGGGCCTCGGCGTCGTCCCACCGGCCGCCCGCGGCGGCGGCGAGCCCAGCGAGGAATTCGACCGGGAGAGGCTCGTAGGGCTGGCCGACGCTTCCGGCGGCCAGGTAGTCGAGGGTCAGCGGATACAGCTCCGCCGCCCGCTCGTCCTCGCCGAGCTCGACGAAGGCGTCCACCACGAGCGAGAGGGTCACCCACGATCCAAGCGAGACGGGCCCCTCGGACGGGCGAGGCAGGAACGGCAGGTGCTCCTCGATCAGTCCGCGCGCCCGGTCCCCGTCGCCCATCCGGGCCAGGTGACGGGCGAGGAACATGGGATGGATCGGCGCCCACAGGCCCGGCACGGCCTCCTCGGCCCCGCGCTCGTACCACGCGAGGGCCTCCGCCCAGTCCCCCCGCGCGTGCGCGACCATCCCCTTCCACGAGTAGGCGTCGTGGATGAACGGCGACTCGATCGTGCGGCAGATCTCGATGTCGCGATCGAGATAGGCGTCGAACTCCTCCCATCGACCGTCGAAGAACAGCTCCAGGTAGGCGATCGTTCGTCCGGGGATCAGCTCGGCTCCACGATGTCCCAGCCGTTGGGAGAGCTCGAGGCTCTCTCGGGCGACGGGCAGCGCCTCGTCGGTGCGGGCCTGGGCGAACAGCATGAATTCGATGAAGCCCAGAAGCGCGGCGAGGTCCCATAGGTCGCCCGCCGCGCGCAGCGGCTCGATCGCCCGGCGACCGGCCTCGACGCACGCGTCGGCGTTCCAGTACGCCCAGTGGTAGATCGCCTGGCAGTAGCCGGCATACCCGATCAGCTCGCCCTCGCCCAGCCGCTCGGCGAGGGCCGCCCCCTCCTCGATCATCTGCCACCCGAAGGCGCCGTTGCCCCCCATCGCGAAGGCGATCCCACACAGCAGGGTGAGCTGGGCGCGCTCCGCGGTCTCGGCGTCCCCCAGGCCGGCGAGCCCTCGCGCGGCCGTCTCCGCGGCCTCCTGCCAGCGCGTGGCCCAGGCGAGCTGATGGGCGAGCTCCCAGGCCATCTGGCCCGTGGCCTCGTGATCGCCGACGGCCTCCGCGAGCGAGAGGGCCTCGCGCCACGCATCGAGGGCCTCGTCCCACCGCCCGTGGCTGCGCAGGGCTCGCGCCCGTCCGTGCAGCAGGCCGGCCCGGGTCCGGGGGTCCTCCGGCTCCAGGGCGAGCGCGTTGTCGAAGTGCCGGAGGGCGTCGTCGAACGCCATGGTCCGCATGGCGACCTCTCCGGCCAGGGCGAGCGCCCGCACGGTCTTGTCCGGGTCGGCGGCGGCCCCGGCCTGGAACAGGTGATGGGCCAGGTCCGAGGCGGCGGCGTCCCCCGCCACGAAATGGGTGCTCTCGATCGCCTCGGCGGCCCGCAGGTGCAGCCGCTGGCGCCGGGGCAGCGACAGGCCGGACAGCAAGGTCTGCCGGATCAGCTCGTGTCCGAAGAAGTACCGGGAGCCGGTCCCCGCGGGGACGATCAGCCGGGCCCGCTCCGCCTCCTCCACGGCGTCGAGCACCTGGTCGTCGCTCAACCCGTCCATCGCCCGCACGAGCTCGTACTCGAAGCTCCGCCCGAGGACCGCGGCCGCCGAGAGGACCTTTCGCGTGTCCTCCTCGAGCCGCTGCAGGCGCCGGCCGATGACCAGGCGGACGCCCTCCGGCACGTCGAGCTCGTCGATGATGAGGTCGGCACGGAACCCGCCCTCCTCGTTCAGCAGGCGGCCCTCCTCGGAGAGGTGTCGGAACACCTCCTCCACGAAGAACGGGTTGCCCTCGGTCTCGGAGTAGATGACCTTGACCAGGGGGTCCGGCGGGTCCTGACCGGCCAGGCCCGTAAGCATGTCGCGGATGCCGTCCTCGCCCAGGCGGTGCAGGGCCACGCGGTGGGCCAGCCGGTGACGAAGCAGCCAGTCCAGGCTCATCGCCAGCGGGCGTCCAACGTCCAGCTCGACGTCCCGGTACGTTCCGATGATCAGGGCCGGCATGTCGGCCAGGCGCTCGGCGGTGTGCTGCAGCAGCAACAGCGAGGACTCGTCCGCCCAGTGGAGGTCGTCGAGCAACAGGACCAGCGGGCGGCGGCGGCTGGTGCGGTCGAAGAAGTCCCGGAGGCTGTTCAGCAGGTACCGGCGGGCCTGCTCGGGCGGCATGTCGACCGGGGCGGGGATGTCCGCGAAGAGCCGGCCGAGCTCCGGGAGCAGACGGGCCACCTCCCCCGCCGCGTCGCCCAGCGCCTCCCGGAACACCTCGGGCGGGACCACCTTCGCCGCCGTGTGCAGGATCTCCACGAGCGGCATGTACGGAGGAGCGCCCTCCATCTCGTAGCACCGGCCGGTGAGCGCCAGGAACCCCCGGCCCGAGGCCTCCTCGAGGATCTCCTCGGCGAGCCGGGTCTTGCCCAGGCCGGGCTCCCCCCCGATCAGGACGAGGGCTCCGCGGCCGGCCAGCGCCTGGTCGAGCAGGCGCCGCAGGTCCGCCATCTCCTCCTCGCGGCCGGCCAGCGGCGTCCGCTCCGCCGGCCCCAGCGGCGACGCGGTCCGAGCCCGCCCCGCCGACCACTGCACCTCGTGCAGCCGCCACTTCTCCGGGAACCCCTTCAGCCAGTAGAGGCCCCGGTCCACGAACTGCACGCCCGGCATCGTGCCGGCCAGATCCTTGACGACGCCGGACACCAGGATCTGCCGCCCGTTCGCGGCGGCGGCGATCCGGGCCGCCGCGTTCACCGCCGAGCCGTAGAGGTCCCCGGCCTCCTCGCGAACGTCCCCCGCGTTGACCCCGACCCGCACGCGCAGCCCCTCCTCGCCGAAGGCCTCGAACGCGCGCTGGATGGCGACCGCGCAGTCGACGGCCGAGCGTGCCGAGACGAACGCGGCCATGAAGCCGTCGCCGAGCGACTTGACCTCCCGGCCCCCGTTGCTCGCGATCAGCTCGCGCACGCGCTCCTCGTGCTCCCGCAGGACCGCATGGGCGGCGTCGTCCCCGACGCGCGTCCGGAGGCCGGTCGATCCCTCGACGTCGGTGAACAGGATCGTCTTCGTCCCGGAGGCGTTCTCGGTCATGTGCTCGCCAGCATCCTCTCTGCCAGCTCGACGTGCCTCGGCATGCCGAGGTCGCGATACCGGTCGATCGCGCCGGTCAGGAGCTCCGCGGCGCGCTCCCGGTCGCCGGGCCCGTTCCGCTCGAGCAGCATCCAGGCCCGCCACCGCGGCCCCTCGGCATCCCGCTCGATCACGTGGGGCCAGGCCCGCGCCTGCTCCTCGGCGGCATCGAACAGCCGCTCCGCCGCCTCGAAGTCACCGGCGCAGGCCGCGGCCACCGCCGCGATGCGCTTGGTGGGAGCCAGATCCCAGATCCGGGCGTCGATAACCTTCGAGTGCGCGAGGACCACCGGGTACACTGCCGCCGCCTCCTCGAGGCGGCCGAGGATCGCGAACGTCTCGACACCGAACAGGAGCATCGCGCTGGCGCCGAGCCCGATGGCCTCTCCCTCGACCGGAATCTCCACCCCGTCGCGCGACCACAGCTCGAGGGCGCCGTCCTGGTCGCCAAGATGGGCCAGCAGCCACATGAGCGTGCCCCGCTCCCACCCCGTGAACAGCGGGGCGGGAGGTTCACGGCGCACGGCCTCCTCGAACGACTCGCGGGCGCGGCTCCAGTCGCCGCGCAGGAACGCGGCCAGGCCGATCCACACGTAGGACTGCGCGATCCAGGGAAGCTGGTTGGCCGTCGCGATGTCGCGGTCCTCCTCGGCCGCGGCGGCCAGGATGGCCAGGTCGCCCGAGCCGACGAACTCGGCGTTGAATCGGCCGCGATGCGCCGTGAGGTGCGCGCCCGGATGGCCGATGCGGTCGCCCAGACGGATCGCCTCGCCGGCCACTTCGAGCGTCTCCTCGAAGCGGCCGCACCACGCCAGGGCGACGGCGACGAAGCCCTGGTTCGCGGCGAGCTCCCAGAGGGCGTTCTCCGCGCGGAGCAGATCGGCGGCGCGCAGCCCGAGCTCGACCGTGTCCGCGAACCGGCAGAACTGCCATCGAACGATGGCCCGCGTCGAGAGCACCTCGCCCAGGACCCGGTCGTCGCCGAGTCGCTCGGCCATCGCGAGCGCATCGCCTGCCATCTGCTCCGACGCCTCCGCGTACCCGCCGCCGCCGAACAGCAGCGCACCGTTCGAGAGCAGCCGGACCCGGTCCAGGGTCTCGCGATCGCCGAGGGCCCCGAGGCCGCGGCCCACCGCCATCAACGCGTCCTCGAACCTCGCGCCCCAGATCAGCTGGTAGGAGATCGGGTAGGCGATCCGGCCCACCGTCTCCTCGTCCTTCAGCCGCTCGAACCCGTCGAGGGCCTGGTCCCAAGCTTCGAGGGCCTCATCCCACCGGCCGACGCCCGCGTAGGCCTGCCCCAGGCCGTGCATCAGCTCCGCCCGGGTTCGGTCGTCGAACGCGCCCGGCATCGACGCCGCGGACTCCAGGTAGCCGACGGCGCCCTCGAAGGCCACCGCCTCGAGCGCGCGCGTGCCGGCGAGGTGCAACGCCTTCGCCGTTCGCTCGACCGGCGCGCCCGCCCCCGCCTGCATCAGGTGGTAGGCGAGGTCGGCCGCGACCTCCTCCTGTCGTCCCTCGGCCCCCGCCTCGATCGCGTCGGCGGCCCGAAGGTGCAGCCGCTGGCGCCGGAGCGTGGACACCTCGGCCAGGAGGGTCTGGCGGATCAGCTCGTGGGCGAACTCGAAGCGCTCCCCCGGGCCCTCGACGGCGGCGACGAGCCGCGCGCGCTCGGCCTCCTCGAGCCCGTCGAGCAGTTGGTCCTCGTCCACCCCGGCGACGGTCTCCAGCGCCGCCGCGTCGAACACCCGGCCGAGGATCGCCGCCGCGGCCAGGAGCTTCCGGGCGTCCTCGGTGACCCGCTCCAACCGCCGGCCGATCACCAGCCGCACGCTCTCGGGCACGTCGAACTCCGCTACGGCGACGTCGGTGCGCCACCGGCCCGCCGCGTCGAGCAGGCGGCCCTCCTCCATCAGGTGGTGGAACACCTCCTCGACGAAGAACGCGTTGCCGTCGCTCTCGGTGTAGATCGCCCGGACCAGCTCGGCGGGCGGATCCTGGCCGGTCAGGCCGCGCAGCATGTCGGCGACGCCGCGCTCGTCGAGCCGGCGGAGCGACAGGCGCTGCGCGAGGCCGCGGCGGCGAAGGTCCTCGATGGCGCGCGCCAGCGGACGGCCCACCTCGAGCTCCACGTCCCGGTACGTGCCGAGCACCAGCACCGGCGCGCCGGCCAGACCCTCGGCCACGTGCTCCAACAGGAGCAGGGTCGGCTCGTCGGCCCAGTGCAGGTCGTCCAGGACGATCAGGAGCGGGCGGATCTCCGCCGCCCGCCCGATGAACTCCCGGATGGAGTTGAACAGGTACCGCCGCTCCTGCTCCGGGGGCAGGTCGAGCGGCGCGGGGATGTCGTCGAACACCCTCCGGAGCTCGGGGACGATGCGGGCCACCTCCCCGGCCGACTCGCCGAGCAGCCCTCGGAAGGCCTCTGGGCTCTGCGCCCGGGCCAGGGCCTGCTCGAGCACCTCCACCCACGGCATGTACGGGGCGGCTCCCTCTCGCTCGACGCAGTGGCCGGTCAGGACGCGCATCGCCATCGCGTCGGCCTCGGCGGCCAGCTCCATGGTCAGCCGCGTCTTGCCGACGCCCGGCTCGCCGCCGATCAGCACGAGCGAGCCGTGCTCACCCGCGGCCGCCTCGAGCGCCCGGCGCAGGTCGGCCAGCTCGTCGTCGCGGGCGACGAAGGGGGTTCGATCGCTCCCGGCGGCGGCCTGGGCACCCGCGGACCCCTCCCGCCACAGGACCTCGTACAGGCGCCACCGGTCGGGGAACCCCTTCAGCCAGAACAGTCCGCGGTCCACCGATTCCAGGCCGTCGAGCGCGGCCAGCAGCGGCTCGG
This sequence comes from uncultured Actinomycetes bacterium, assembly GCA_963742735.1. Lineage (GTDB taxonomy): Bacteria > Actinomycetota > UBA4738 > UBA4738 > JBBDTT01 > JBBDTT01. The sequence goes on along the minus strand of CAVUMN010000004.1, from coordinate 657,616 downwards.
ACACCAGGATCTGACCGCCCCGCGCCTTCGCCGCGACCCGGGCCGCGGCGTTGACGGCCACGCCGAACAGGTCGCCCCGCTCCTCGGTGACCTCGCCCGTGTGCAGCCCCATACGGACGCTCACGCCCTCGGCCTCCGCGGCCAGCCGGCGCTGGACCGCCACCGCACAGGCCAGCCCGCCCTCGGGCTTCGGGAACGAGACCATGAAGCCGTCGCCCATCGTCTTGATCTCGCGGCCGTCGTGCGCGGCCAGCTCCTCGCGGATCACGGTCTCGTGGGACCCGAGCAGGCGCCGGCACTCCGCGTCGCCGACGCGGTTCGCCAGGTCGGTCGACCCGACCACGTCGGTGAACAGGACGGTGGCGGTCTCGGGGATGCTCACGTCCGCAATCTTCCTCCTGTCCTTTTGTATAGCGTTTCCGGTCGTGGGCGTGAAGATCGGGCTCGGGCTGTTCACCGGACAGGTTCCACCTGGCTCCGGCCGGACGTTCGCCGAGGAGTACCGGACGATCCTGGAGCTCTCCCGGGAGGCCGAGGTCCTGGGGTTCGACTCGATCTGGGTCAGCGAGCACCACGGCTCGTCCGACGGCTACCTTCCCTCGCTGCTGCCCATGCTCGCCGCGATCGCCGCGGTGACCGAGCGCGTCACGCTCGGCACCGGCGTCGTCCTGGCCCCGATGCACGACCCGCTGCGCCTGGCCGAGGACGCCGCGGTCGTGGACAACCTCTCCGACGGACGGCTGATCCTCGGGCTCGCCCGGGGGTGGCGCGAGGAGGAGTTCCGCATGTTCGGCATCCCCGAGGGACGGCGGCTCGCGCTGACGCTGGAGCCGATCGAGATCCTCCGGCGCGCGTGGACCGGCGAGCGGTTCTCGTTCGAGGGGAAGGTCCACCGGTACGAGGACGTGAAGGTCACCCCCGCGCCGGCCCGGGAGGGCGGGCCCCCGATCTACCTCGGGGGCTTCGACGAGAAGACGATCCGCCGCGCGGGCCGGGTCGCCGACGGCTACATCCGCAGCCGTTCCCCGCTCGAGGGCTCGAAGGAAGCGGTTCGGTGGGCCGAGGAGGGGGCCCGCGAGGCCGGCAAGGACCCCGAGGCGCTCGGGTTCGCGCTCCTGCAGAACGCGTTCGTCGACCGCGACCCGGAGCAGGCCTGGGCGAAGGTCCGCGACGGCGCGAACCACCAGCTGGGCGTGTACGCCGCGTGGGGAGCGGGGTCGGACACGCCCGGCCACGGGCTGGACGTCCCCCAGGTCGCGGAGGACACGCTGAAAGGGCTCACGCTCCACGGCACGCCGGAGGACGTCGTTGCCGGCCTGGCGCCGGTGGCCGAGGCGTTCGCCGGCCGGCGCGAGTTCCACCTGATCGTCCGGCTGTACTACCCGGGCATGGACGACGACACCGCCCGGGACGCCGTGCAGCTGTTCGGGACCGAGGTCCTCCCCGCCCTGAAGGGCGAGTAGCGCCCCCCTACGACTCCGCGGCGGCCGGCGCGCGCCGCGTGCGCCGGACCACGAAGCCCACGATCAGGACCAGCAGGGCGATCGGGACCAGGTAGCCCAGGCCGACCACCGTCGCGGCCAGCACGTTCTGGAAGCCGTCGACCGCGTCCCGCCAGGCCTTGCCGAGGATCGAGTCGTCCTCCTGCTTCTCCGACAGCGCGGACTGGTCGCCCTCGGTGAGGGTCAGCCCGATCGTGCCCAGGTCCGTCTGGTCGCGGAGCAGGCGCAGCTGCCCGCGGAGCCGCTCGATGTTCAGCTGGACATCCGAGAGGTTGCGCTGGACCTTGATGCTCTCGTCGATGGTGTTGGCCTCGGACATCAGCCGGAGCAGCACCGACTCCTGAGCCTCCCAGTTCCGCAGGCGGGCCTGGAGATCGACGAACTGCGCGCTGACGTCCTGGCCCGAGGCGTCCTCGGCGACGACGTCTCCCAGCTCCCTGAACGCCGCGAGCGCCTGGTCGAACCGGGAGGCCGGCACCCGGACGACGAGCGACGCGCTCCGCGCCTCGTCGAACCGGCTGGTGGAGGAGGACTGGATGTAGCCGCCGTGGCTGCTGGCCACGAGCGACGCGTCGCGGAACGACCGGTCGAACGTCCCGTCGGCGAGCTCCACCTCGAGCGAGGCCGTCTTGATGACCTTCGGGTCGACGCCGGGCTCGGCGATCTCGGGAAGGGCCAGGCCGCCGGACTCCTCGCTGAATGCCACGCTGTCCCCGTCGGCGCCGGCCGGCGCGAAGACCGGCCCGGGTGCGGGTTCCCCGGCGGACACGCCCAGCTGGTTGCTCTCCGTCACGCCGTAGGTGGCCGCCTTCCGAGCCGTGGCCTCGTCCGACGCCTGGGGCCCGCCGCTCGCCTCCATCGGCGCGTACGCAGGGCTCGCGGCCTGGTCGGTCGTGCCTCCGCCCTTGGCGACCAGCCCCACCACGGCCGCCAGCGCCAGCACGGCCACACTCCAACCCAGGAAACGCTTCATCGCGGACCCCTTCCGTTGACTGGTTGTACGACGGGACGAGACGGGGAGGAGTTCCCGCGGCTCACGGAAGTCGGATCCGGCCCCTCGGGCGGCCGGCCCGAGCCGCCGGCGAGGCGACGCAGAGCCCGTCGCGGGCGAGCCCGTCGATGAGCTCGCTCGCGGCCGGCATGGCGAGCCCGCCGGCCCGCGCCGCGGCGGCCACCGTGACCGTCCCCCGCTCCCGGAGCAGGGCGACCACTCTGCCCCGGGCCTGCCGGACCGACCCCTCGAACGCCGGCTGGCTCCGGCCGTTCGGGGCACGTCCCGGGACCCGGCCGGCCGCCAGGTACACGCATCCGGAGGCGATCGGACACGTCTCGCACCGAGGGCGAGAGCGGCACACGTCGCGGGCCAGATCCATCAGGGCCTGGCTCCAGTCCCCGGATCGTCGGACGGGGAGCAGCTCCGCCGCCGTGCGGGCGACGTCCGCGTCCAGGGCCTCGCGGGGCTCGACGCCGAGCGCGTACCGGGCGAGCACCCGCCGGACGTTCGTGTCCACGACCGGTACCGGCGACCCGAAGGCGAAGCTGGCCACCGCAGAGGCCGTGTACGGCCCGACGCCCGACAGCGCGCGCAGCTCGCCCACCTCGGCGGGGACCTCGCCGCCGTGGCGGGCCACGATCTGGGTGGCCGCGCGGTGCAGGTTCACGGCGCGGCGGTTGTAGCCGAGGCCGGCCCATTCCCGGATCGCCTCGGCGGGAGGGGCCGAGGCGAGCGACGCCGGGGTCGGGAACCGCCCGACGAACCGCTCGAAGTACGGGCGAACCCGTTCCGCCTGGGTCTGCTGCAGCATGACCTCGGACACCAGGACGGCCCACGGCGAGCCCCCACGCCAGGGATAGGCACCCCTCCGGGGTTCGAACCAGCGGAGCAAGGAACGTGCGGTCACGCCGTCCCCGATCCGACTCGCGGCCGCGCGGGCAGCATTGGTAAGGTTCGCGGCATGGCGAGCATCGGCGACCTGATGAGCAAGGACCTGGTGACGGTTCCCCCGTCCTCCAGCGTGGCGGAGGCGGCGACGGTCATGGGCGAGCGCCGCGTGTCCTCGATCCTGGTGATGGACGGCGAGGACATGGCCGGCATCTTCACCGAGCGCGACATCGTCCGCGCCCTCGCGCAGCACCACGACGCGTCGGGCCACCAGGTCACCGAGTGGATGACGGCCAACCCGACCTCGGTGCCCTCAGACATGCCGGTCCAGGAGGCCCTCCAGGTCATGCTCGACGGCGGCTACCGCCATCTCCCGATCATGGACGGCAAGAAGGTCGTCGGCGTGGTCTCGATGCGGGACATCTCCCGCTGGCTCGGCTCGGCCTGAGGGCCCTCAGAACCCCGGCTTCCGCTTGTCGCTGAGGCCCTCCGCGGCCTCCTTCAGCGCCCCGTGCGCGGCCTTGAACACGTCGGCGATGTACTCCGCCGGCTGTCCCTGCCCAGCCCGGCCGGCCATCGTGGCCGCGGTGAGCTCGATCGCCTTCTCGAACACCCAGTCTGGATCCCTGGCCATATCGCTTCCCCCCGAGTCGATCATCACGGTCTCAGCCATCAGGGGCGTAGGCTAGCCGAGCCACCCGAAAGCGCGCGCACGAGGAGGTGCCTTGGCGGATCAGGCCGACCCACCCCCGCCCTCGCCCGAGCCCTGGCGCGTCAAGTCCGTCGAGCCGATCCGCAGGATCCCCGACGAGGAGCGCCGGCGCGCCCTCACCGACGCCGGATTCAACGTCTTTCGACTGCGATCCGACGACGTGTTCGTCGACCTCCTGACCGACTCCGGCACCTCGGCGATGAGCTCGGAGCAGTGGGCCTCCATCCAGCGCGGCGATGAGGCGTACGCGGGCGCGCGCAACTGGTCCTCGCTCGAGACGGTCCTCCGCGACCTGACGGGATGCGAGCACGTCCTGCCGGTCCACCAGGGCCGCGGCGCCGAGACCGTCTACACGCGAGCGTACGTCCAGGAGGGCCAGTTCGTGATCGGCAACATGCACTTCGACACGACGCGGGCCCACATCTACAACCGTGGCGCGTGGCCGGTGAACCTCGTGGTCGACGCGGGCCTGGACCCCGACGACCCCTCCCCGTTCAAGGGCGACCTGGATCTGGAGAAGGCGGAGCGCTTCGTGGCTGAGAAGGGGGCGGCCAACGTGCCCCTGTGCATCCTCACGGTCACCAGCAACACGAACGGCGGGCAGCCCGTCTCGCTGCAGAACGCGCGGGCGGTCAGCGAGTTCTGCCGGGCTCACGGGATCAAGCTGCTCCTGGACGCGGCGCGGTTCGCCGAGAACGCCTTCCTGGTGAAGGAGCGCGACCCCGACCAGGCCGGGCGGTCGGTTCGCGACATCGCACAGGAGGTGTTCTCGCTGGCCGACATGGCCGCGATGAGCGCGAAGAAGGACGCGCTGGTGAACATCGGCGGCTGGCTGGCGTTCCGCAACGAGGCCGACTGGCTCGAGGCCCGGAAGTGGGCGGTCCTGTACGAGGGCTACCTGACGTACGGAGGGATGGCCGGTCGCGACCTGGAGGCGATGGCCACCGGGCTGATCGAGGGGATGGACGAGGAGTACCTGGCGGCGCGGATCCGCCAGGTCCGGCTGCTGCACGGCTGGCTCTTAGACGCCGGGGTGCCGCTGATCCGCCCCCCCGGCGGGCACTCGGTGATGATCGACTGCGGCCGGTTCCTGGACCACCTGACGCAGGCGAACTTCCCGGCGGAGTCGCTGGCCGCCGCCTTGTACCTGGAGGCCGGCGTGCGGGGGGTGGGCCTGGGCGGCCTGGCCTTCGCCGAGATCGACCCCGAGACCAAGGCCGTCGTCATGCCGCCGTGGGAGTACCTCCGCCTAGCCATCCCCCGCCGCGTCTACACCGACAACCACCTCGAGTACGTGGCCGACGCCCTAGTGCGGCTCTACGCGAAGCGCGAGGAGATCAACGGCCTGAAGCTCCTGGAGGCCCCCCTGGACCTCCCCCACTTCACCGCGACCTTCGCCCCCATCTAACGCAGCCCTCTGAACGATCGAATCTCACGCCACGTAACGCCATCGTCTTGAGATTCGGCCAGGGTCGATCCGCCATCATCGTTCACGATCCGAGCGAACAAGGTCTCATTGACGAACGACAGATCAAGGATTTCCCTCGGAAGAGCCGCCCACGAGCGACCCACATCCGTGGTCACGTACGATCCGCCGCCGAGGAGCGAGAGGAATCCGACGCCGTCGTAGCGGAGCCATAGCCCCCCGAAGAAACCCTCCGGGAGCGAACCGCCGAGCGTCGTGCCGGAGTTAAGGAGCTTCCAGCTCAGTCCGCCATCGATCGTCTGGTACAGCCGGTCCGTTCGGCTTCGCAGGCCACCGCCCGAACAAGCGATCCACCCGGTGGTGGCGTGCATGAGCGCGAACCCGTCGATACGGGCATCCTCCCCATCGCACGGAGTTTCGATCGGGCTCCAGGTGCGGCCCGCATCCGTACTGGTGGCGAGTAGCTCTTCCTGATCGCCGAGCGGACTGAGTGTCCCCCAGCCGTGCTGCGGATCCGTGAAGACAACGTCTATCAGGCCACGGGTTTCGCTGCGGACCTCCCAGGTCAGCCCGCGATCACCCGAGTGCAGAAGGATCGGGCGACAGGCCTCGGTACCGCACTTGCTGGTCTTCGCCCAGGCCTCTCCCCAAGCTCCAACGAGGGTCAAGGAACCAGCCGGCCCCATGAACTCGCGTGTCGTAGACCAGGTCCGACCGCCGTCGTCTGTCACGCGGATCTGCCCTCCGCAGCGACCGTCCATGCAGAGGCTTGGATCGTCGACCACGACCGTTGCGATGCCATGCTGCTCGTCGAAGAACTGGACCTCGGACGGCGCGAAGGAAGCGTCCTCTCGGGATTCCTCCGTCATGCGAAGGATGTGCAGGCCTTCCAGGTCGACGAGCATCAGGTACAGGCTGCCGTCGGGGCCGAAGGCCAGATGGCGACCGACCTGCGAGACGTCGAAGTACTCCTCGATGTTGTTGGCCGGGACGTGATCCCAGCCAACCGGCTCGAGGTTGTCGTCGAGCTGGAGCACCCAGGCGCCGCCCTCATGATCCTCGTCGGGGCCGACCTCGACGTACGCGGCCAGCGACGACGGCCCGATGGCGAGCTCCACGATCCGGCCCCTGCCCTCGAAGCGCTCTCCTCCCGACGCGGACCGGATGTCGATGACCCGTCGGCGCTCCTCGGCGCCGCGTCGCGACGTCGCCTCGGCGCGGAGGCGATGCCCCGTCTCGAGAGAGAGCCTGACGCCGTGGATCGTCGCGATACCGTCGACAGCTGTCGCGATGGCGTCGATTGCCCGATCCTCACCCGCCGGCCGGACGTCGATCCGATGCACGCCCGGGATCGGAGGGTCACCCGAGAAGCCCTCGAGGAGGGCATACAGGCCCTCCGGCGTCCCGATGAGCGACGTCGGGAAGACCGTCTGCCTGTCCAACGTGACGCGGATCGGAACGATCGCACCGCCCTCCTCGACGCGGACGAAGGTGTCCCCGAATCGCCCGAGAACGAAGAGGTCGCCCTCCGCGAGGACGAGGTCCGGAGCCTGCGCCACGCGCGATCCGTCCAGGACCCCGGAGACTGATCCGAGGAATCCCCCCGCGCGATCCACGTGCACGAGCCGGTTCTTCTCTTCGTCGACGATCCAGAAGGAGCCGTCGGCCGCCACCGCAAAGGCTGACGGTCCGATGGGATTCGCATCCTCGCCGGCGAAGCTCTCGAAGCCGAGCTCGTTCTCACCTGGCCCGAACGGGAGCGAGAGCACCTCCGGCCACCGAACGGTCGGGCTGGTCACGTCGGCCTCGAGCTCGAGGTCGGGCAGCACGCGAGGGCTCTCCGCGGGCGGAGGAAGCTCGGTTCGCGAGAACTGCCTGGCCGCGACGGCGACGCCGGCGACGGTGATCGCCATGGCGAGGGCTCCCGCCGACAGTCGACGGTTGCGCTGGCGGCGCTGCGCCCGTCTCCGGGTGCGGTCGAGCCCGTCGCCCGGGTCGAAGCCCTGGACGCCGCGCTCGAGGATCGTCCGGACGTCACTCATCGCCGTCCCCGAAGCGTTCTCTCAGGGTCGCGCGGGCCCGGTGGAGGCGGCCTCGGACGCTGGCGGCGTCGATGCCGAGGATCGCGCCGGCCTCGTCCCCGGTCAGGCCCACCCAATCGACGAGCACCACGGCCTCGCGCTGCTCCCGGGTCAGCGACTGCAGGGCCCGGTGCACCTCGGCGCGCGCCTCGGCGCCTGCGATCGGGTCCGGTCGCGTCGCGCCGGGCGTTCGACGGGCGCGCACCGCCAGCCGGCGCAGTCCCTTTCGATGGAGGTTCATTCGCCGTCCTGTAGAGGTAGCCCTCGGGTGAGTCCATCGCGGCCACCCGGTCCCATCGCTCGAACACCCTGGCCATCGCCTCCTGCGCGAGGTCTTCCGCCTCGCCCGCGTTCGACGTCAGGAGGTACAGCGCCCGCCCGAGCGTGACGAAGTGCGCCCGGAAGAAGTCCTCGAAGCCGACCGGGGCGGGCTCGCTCACGATCGCAAGCGTGGCAGGTCGAACCTCCACACCGCCATGAACCCCCGAACGGCCCCCGGCGTTCGGCAGGTTCCGGCGTCAATCGGGGCGAATCCACCCCACGTGGCCCAGCGCCCGCTCCGCGCCCTCCTTTCGTTCGCCCTCTTGGTGGCGGCGGTCGTCCTGGCGATGCCCTCCGGGGCCGGGGCCGGGCCGATCAAGGCCAAGTCCGACTACGGCTGGCTGGCCGGCGATCTCCATGTGCACACCTACTGGTCCCACGACGTCTGCGAGACGCCCACCACCCGCCACGACGGCACCGAGTGCGGCGACGAGTTCTACACCTGGGGCTTCAGCCCGGCCGAGCAGATCGCGAACGCCGAGTCGAGGGGCCTCGACTACATCGCCCTGACCGACCACAACACCGTCGAGCACCAGACCGACCCCGGCTACCACTCCTCGAGGCTGACCCTGATCCCCGCGTACGAGAACTCGCTGCACGGGCACGCCCAGATGCTCGGCGCGCACCGCGTCTACGACAGCGGGAACGACGAGGCGCCGGCGGTCAACGCCATGATCGACGCGCTCCACGCCGACCGCGGACTGTTCCAGATCAACCACCCGATGGACCCGACTTGGGGCTACGGCCCGGAGGTCTCGAACTTCGACACGATCGAGGTCTGGAACCTCCCGTGGGCGAACCAGCGCGACCTCGAGGGCGACGGGCTGGTCGCCTCGAACAACCCCGAGGCGCTCGAGTTCTGGAACGCCTGGCTCGACACCGGCAAGCACGTCGCGGCGACGGGCGGCAGCGACAGCCACTGGCGCCTGACGTTCCCGATTCAAGGGGTCGGCCAGCCCACCACGTGGATCTACTCCAGCGGAACCACGGTGCGCCAGATCCTCAACGGGTTGCGGCTGGGGCGCACGTTCGTGAGCGCCAACCCGCCGACGCAGGCGCCGACCCTCGTGTACCTGGAGGCCGACGCGAACCGCAACGGGATCTACGAGACGATGGTCGGCGGCACCGTGCCGCCCGCCTCGAGCTTCCGGGTTCGGGTGCGCAACGGCTTCGGCCAGGTCCTCCAGCTCGTCACCACGGGCGGGGAGTCACTCGAGCAGGTGACGATCACGTCGAACGACTTCGCGCACACCTTCGCGGCCGAGGCGGGCAGCACGTGGGTCCGGGCCGAGGTGTACGTCGAGGACCTCGCGGATGCGCGAGAGGCATCCGACCTGCTCTGCCTGCCGGCGACCCTGCCGCAGGACGAGCGGCCGCGATGCCTCACGCACCACTACCTGATGAGCGCGCTCACCTCACCGCTGTACATCGCGCGCCCCGAGCTAGGCGTTCGCTAGACCCCTCGGCCCCCGTAGCTCCGGAACCCGCTGAACGCACCGATCAGCAGCAACACGATCCCGATGATCAACACCCACCTGAGCGCCTCGACCGCCAGGCCCACTCCGCCCAGCAGCAGCGCGAGGAGGATGATCAGCAACGCGGTACCCATGGCCTCCTCCTTCGTGAACTTCGTGGACGTAGATGTACCCGCTCGGGCCCTGTCGCGAACTCGCTAGCTGCGACTGAGGGCCAGCGGATACGGGACGAAGGCGACGTTTGCCTCCGAACCGTGGTGCCCGTGGGCGATCGACAGGGCGTCCTCGATCGACGCCGCGGGCTCGAAGCCGACGTGGCGAACCACGCCCGCGTCCTCCGCACCGGCCACGATCACGCGCGCGGCGTGCTTCAGCCGCTTGAGCGGGTACAACGCCATGATCCCGTGGACCCCGTGGAAGCCGAACCGTTCGCGGTACGCCTGCCGGTAGTCCTCGCGGCTCGCGAACTCCCCCGCGTACCGATGCTGCGCCTCGTACGGATCGAGCGTCTCGGGGAGCACCCGCTCCCAGACCTCCCGGTAGGAGGGATGCCGCTCGTCGTCCCAACGGTTCGGGCACGGCGTCGCCAGGATCACCGTGCACCCCGGTTTCCCGACCGCCTCGATCATCCCGCCGAGGTACCCCAGCCCGGTGGAGATCAGGGTGAGGATCGGGTTGGTGTACGAGTAGGCGGCGTACGGGCTCCAGTCCGGGACCCCGTACAGCACCACGTCGGTCCGCTCGTCCACGAGTGAGCGCCGGGACGGCTGCTTGGCCCGCATGACGTCGAGGACCTCGGCGCGGCAGGCGTCCACCGTCCCGGCGACGACCCTCGCCACCTGCAGCGGGTTGGCCAGGACGGTCTCGACCTTGAACACCCGGTCGGCACCGAGGCGTTCGACCACGAGCGCGCCCATCTCGTCGAGCATCTCGTGCATGCGGTTGCCGTCGAGGGACATCGACATGTCGTCGGGGTTGTGGTGGTGGGCGATGGACCGGTACGTCGACAGCCCGACGCACACCGACTTCCAGCCGCCGCTGAACCCGCGCGTGGTCGAGCAGTTGAGGTAGATCACCAGGTCGGCGTCGGTGACGTGGCGCGAGAGCTCCACGTTCAACCCCGACGCCGTCGTCCCCAGGTGCTCGAGGTTTGACGCGTCCTCGGCGTCGTGGCACACCAGCCGGTCGGCCCACTCCCGGACGAGCCCCTCGCCCATCAGCCGCCCGAGCTCCTGGTGGGTGAACTGGCGATGCAGGGCGTTGGCGCAGACCAGCGTGATCGCCTCTCGGGGCACGCCGGCCGCAGCCAGGTCGTCCAGGATCTTCGGCATCGCCTCGACCCACATCGGCGCGTAGCACGGCACCGTCGCGTCGTCGAAGGCCACGGTGACCCGGCCCTTGCCGCGGGCCAGCTCGCGCAGCGGCGGAAGGTCCAGCGGCGCGTCCAGCGCGGCGCGGACGGCTCCGGCCAGGTCGGCCACGGGCTCGAGCGGGATGGAGACCCCCGCCGAGATCACCTGCGTGCGGTCGGGAAGCTCCGCCTCGACGAAGCCCTGCCCGAACACGACCTGCTGCCGCACGGGAGCAAGGATGCAGGAACGCGCCCGCCGACCGCGAATCGGTCAACCTATGTCCGCGCTCCGGGCGCCCCGCGCCCTGCTCACCCTGCTCCTGGCGCTCGGCCTGTCCGGCCAGCCCGCCACCCGCCCCGCCCTGGCCGACCCGATCCTGCAGATCGAGCTCAGCGACGACAAGGTGCAGATCGACACCGGCACGGTGGTGCGCAAGTGGCGAGACACGGCCGGCGGCGGGTTCCAGACCACCTCGTTCCTGGACAAGCGCACCGCCCTCGAGTGGGTGGCGCCGGGGACGTCCGACGACTTCACGATCACCGTCGGCATCCTGGACTTCACGTCCTCGGACTTCACCCTGGACTCGGCCGAGCGCTCGGCCCTGCCCAACGGCGGCGCTCGGGTGACCATGCATCTCTCGGGCCCGGCGCTGTTCGCCGTGGACTACCTGGTGGACGCGTGGCCCGGGCTCGCGGGATTCCGGACCCAGACCGTGGTCAAGGCCCTGGTCGTCCTGCCGGTGACCGGCTACTCCATGGGCGAGCTCACCACCCGGTTCACGAGCAACATCACCCCGATCGGGCAGACGTTCCACTCCGGTAGCGACTGGCGCGACGAGGACGGATGGTCGCCCTCGATCACCATCGGAGACGAGGCCCCGCGCGGCGGACGCAGCGACTGGCGGGTCCAGACCCAGGGCCCGAAGGGCGGGCCGTACGAGCAGTACGGCAACTGGGTCACGGCTCGACACAACGGCGGACAGAGCGTCTTCGTCGTCTCCCAGCGGCCGAACCTGCCCTCGTCCAGGGTGTCGTTCGCCGGAGGGCGGGTGGCCGCGGAGACCGACCTGACCCAGGACATCATCGTCACCGGGCCGATCGAGTCCGACGTGCACGTCGAGAACCCGACCCCGGTCCCCGTTCGGCACCGCATCGCCACGGCCCTCGCTCCTCTGGTGCTCGAGCCGGCCTTCGTGGGCCTGTCAACGCACCCCGACGACGAGCCCTGGCAGCACGAGAAGTACCTGCAGGCGGGCGGGTGGAGCTACCCCCGGGCGATCACCTTCAACACGAACAACATCGACGGGGACCGCCTGCCCTACAACACCCCCGGCGGGGCCAAGGACTCCGTGGACAAGGCGGAGTACCTCCGCCAGGTGGCCGTGGCCGAGCAGCTCGGGATCGAGACCTTCATCCTGGACGACGGCTGGCAGCTCAACTCCGGCGACTGGGAGCCGGACCCTCGGAGGTTCCCCAACGGGTTCCCCGAGATCAGCGCGGACCTGGAGCAGCGGGGCATGAACCTGGGCCTGTGGATGAGCCCGATGTCGTTCCACCCGGACTCGGCCGCGTTCCGCACCAACCCGCTGTGGTCGTGCGTGCCGCTGGGCACCGCCACGGGGCTCGCCAACGGGACCCCACTCGGCGAGGCCATCCTGGGCGGCTCGGCGGAAGCCGGGATCGGCGTCTGGAACCCCGACGCGGTCTCCATCGGGGGCCGGATGATCGACGACCTCCAGGCGAAGATCGAGCGCGCCATCACCCGGGACGGCGCCCGGTACTTCAAGTTCGACTTTCTGGTGTGGCTCGACTGCGTGAACCCGTTCCCGACCTCGATGTATCGGTACCGCGAGGTGTTCGTGTCGATGATCGACCGGCTGCACGCGCGGCACCCGGAGGTCACCTTCCAGATCGACGAGACCAACGACTTCCGGATGTGGCCGTACGAGTCCGTGGCACGGGGGCCGTCGTGGTTCCAGAACGGGTCCCCGGCGCCGAACATCCTGTTGCACAACCTGTGGCTCGTCGCCCCGTACGTCCCGACGTACTCGATCGGTCAGGCCGCGGCGACCGCCCTGGGGACGTACAGCGTGGACTACCTCATGGCGGCGGCGATGCTGTCGCACATGACGTTCTGGCGCGACCTGCCGACGCTCACACCGGCTCAGGTCACGCGCACGAGGTTCTGGACGGACCTGTACAAGGCGCACCGGGACGAGCTCGGGAAGATGGTCGTGTATCCACTGCTGGCGGACCCGATGCCGGGCACCAACTGGGCCGCCCTCCAGCCGTGGAACCCCGACACCCATCGCGGCTACGTCTTCGCGTTCCGCCAGAACACGAACCAGGCGAGCGTGAGCCTGCGCCTGCGCAGCGTCCGCGCCGACCTGACCTACCGGGTCACCGACGTCGTCACCGGCGCGTGGCTCGGCACGGTCACGGGCACCCAGCTCCGGGCGGGCTACGTCGTTGCGGCGCCGACGAAGCACTCCGCGCGCGTCCTGCGGATCGCGCCGGTGGCCTGAGCCGGGCTACTCGCCCGGGAACCCCGACGACACGAGCACCCGCCGGCCCATGGGCACCCGCACGCCGCGGGCGCCGAAGCGCTCCTTGATCCGCCGGCGAAGCTCCCGCTCGACGTGGGGCCGCCGCGAAGGCTTCGTCCGCGCGACCACGCGGAGGACGACCTCCTGGTCCCCCAGCGCCTCGACCCCCAGGACCTTCGGTCCGGAGAACAGGATGCCCGCGAGGTCCTCGTCCTCCCGGAGCTCCTCGAACAGCTCATCGAGCAGCTCGCGGATGGTGTCCAGGTCCTCCTCGTAGTCCACGCTCACGTCGACGATCGCGCGGGCCCAGCCCCGCGCCTGGTTCCCGACCAGGAGGATGTTGCCGTTCGGCACCACGTTGAGTGTCCCGTCGAACGACCGCACCGCGGTGACCCGCAGGCTCATCGATTCCACCTTGCCCTCGACGGGTCCGCCCTCGGTGGACAGCGAGACGACCTGCCCCACCCCGAACTGCTGCTCGAGCAGGATGAAGAAGCCGCTGAGGAAGTCCTTGACCAGGTTCTGGGCGCCGAACCCGAGGGCCACGCCGGCCACCCCGGCGCCGGCGAGCAACGGGGCCAGGTTCATCCCGAACTCCCCCAGAACCAACAGGATGGCCACGGTCCAGATCAGCACGCGGATCGCGCTGGAGAGCGAGGTCGTGAGCGTCGCCGACCGGGTCGGATCCAACTCCTGGGTGACGGTCTCCGTTCCCTCGAGCCGGCGGCGCATCCGCCGGAAGGACTGCCGGGCCAGCCACGAGACCACCGTCGCGGCGGCCAGGACGATCAGGATCCGAACCCCGTGGTCCAGGGCCCATTCCACGCTCACGAGCTCCGCATGGCGCGCCAGCACGAGCAACCACCTCACCAGCGGGCGATCGGGGGATGGGGCGCCGTGAAGCCGGTACTTACCCGGCCGGGACGGGGGTCATGCCTACCGGGAGCGCGCCGACCAGCGCGACGAGCGGGAACTCGATCCAGCGCCCGTAGCGCTCCCCCACGTTCGGCTGCTCGCCACGCAGGATCACCTGGCGCTGCACGCCGTCGATCTCGGTGAGGGGCACCGTGAGCGACGCGTTGTCGGACTCGGCCACGAACAGCAGGTGCAGGCCGTGAGATCCGATCGATCCCTGGAACACCCGGATGTCGCCCTGCGGCGCGAACGCGGGGTTGGGCGTACCGGCGCTGTCGGTCCAGCACCGGCGGGGCCGGACGGTACCGCCCGGATTCGCCGGGTTCACGTACGTGGTCGGCTCGTTGTTGCTCCGGGGACGCAGCCGCGGGCCGGGGTCGGTCCCCGTCCCGTCGTCGAAGCACGCGTCGTCCCGGTAGTACGGGACCGCGAAGATCGACTGGACGGCTCCGCCCGCGGTGACCTCGTTCAGCGCGCTGCGGGTGACGATCGACCCGTACGGGCCGGCGAGCTGCTCCCACTGCAGGGCGGAGTTCACCGCCGAGTGTGTCGGGTCCAGAAGGTCGACGCTCTGGTGGTACGGCAAGCCGCACAGGCCGGCGGTCCGGTAGGCCTCGCGATAGGTCGGCGTGAGGACGTCGTGGGTGTGGGTGCCGTCCCACTTCGCGGTGCACGGGTCGTCGAAGTTCCCGAACACCTCGTCGTTCATCCCGTCGACCTTCACCCCGGCGGGTCTCTGCGGGTTGTAGTACCGGGTGATGCGGTTCGCGTTGTAGTCCCACTGCTGGTAGATGCCGTCGAGCGGCGGGATCACGTGGACCCGCAGGTAGGTCTGGTACTGGATCTGGTCGCGGTAGAACACCTCGCGGCGGATCACGTTCGTCCCCGAGTCCGCCCCCCACGTCTCGCGAATCGTCCGAACCGCGCCGGACCGCTCGCCCATCAGGATCGAGGAGCCGCCCCAGTTCGTGTCCTCCTCCTCGTAGCCGCAGCACGGGGTCTCGGAGTCGGGGTCCTGCTGGAACGCGCGGGCCTTCCACCGGTCGATCAGGTCGGGGCCGTACGAGCCGTCGGGCTGACGGACCAGGAGCTGGGTCATGAGCCAGCGGCCGTCGTAGCGGAACTTGTAGGTATCGGTGGTCACCCACGCCGTGTCGAGGGGGCGACGCTGGATGATCGGGCTCAGCACGCACCGCCCGGTGGCGGGGTCGTAGTACGGGCCCTGTGGCGCGGCGCCGTAGCCCTCGTAGGAGGACTCGGAGAAGTGGTAGACGTCCGCGTCGGCGTCGCGCTCGTACCGGACGTAGCCCGTCTGGGCCGTGTAGGCGGGGTCGGGACCGGCCGCCTCCCGCAGGGCCACGTAGACGTAGCGGACGTCGAGGGGATTCGTCGGATCCACGACCGTGACCTGGCGCATGTCCGCGATCTGCGCCGGCAGCTCGGCCGACGCGGGAGCCTGTCCCGCCGCGTCTCGCCACATGAAGACGAGCTCGTCGTTGTCGTCGAGGCCCTCGACCGGGTCGGGCTGAGCCACGAGGCCGTTACGGGGCGTGGCCAGGCAGGGGTTCGAGGGGTCGTCGTCGGTGTACCGGAAGCCCTCCCGGTCCCACGCGTAGGTCGTGTGCTGGTCGACGCCGGAGTAGATGGCGAAGTCCGACCGGTTGTTCGAGAGATACCGCACGAACTTCTCGTCCACCTGGAACGGGATCTGCTCGAAGCCGCTCCCGGTCCAGCGGTAGCCCAGCAGGCCGTCCACGGGAACCCCGTTGCCGGGAGCGAAGCGAGCGTCGGGCTCCTGGTTGCACGAGTGGTCGGTGGACGGGTCGTGCTCGTTCCCGGCCTCGTCCTCGCAGTCGCTCGGGTTGGCCGGGGTGGCCTGGGCCACCTGGGGACGGCGGAAGGTGATCTCCGGGCCGCCGGACCACGTCCGGAACGACGCGCCGGTGAGCACGACCGGGTCCACGGTGTGGTCCTGGCCGACCACCGGGAGCGGATCGGCGGCCACCGGCCCCCCGACCGGCAGGCCGACGATCAGGGGAACGAGCAGCACGAGCAGGGCGCGACGAGAGCGGGCAGGGCGCATGGCGGTACCGATTCGACACCATCGGGGCGCATTCCTTCCGGGCTATTCCCGCGGCGGAGTGACGTGCCAGTGCCGCGGCAAGATCAGCTCCTGGGCCTCCTCGGGACCCCACGAGCCGGGCTCGTAGATCAGCAGTGGCGGCGGGTCGTCGAGCACCGGCTGGAGGACCTCCCACGCCCGCTCCACCTCGTCCTCCCGCGTGAACAGCGAGTGGTCACCCTCCATGGCCTCGAGCAGGAGGTACTCGTAGGCCTCCAGCAGGGGCTGGTTGAACGATCGGTCGTAGTCGAAGTCCAGCGTGGCCCGGTCGAGCTCCATCCCCAGGCCGGGCCGCTTGATGTTGAGGTGCAGCGAGATCCCCTCGTCGGGCTGCACGCGGATGACCAGCGCGTCGCGGCCGGAGGGAGCCGCGTCGGTGCCGCGGAACACGTTGTAGGGCACATGTCGGAACGAGAGCGAGATCTCGGTGACCTTGCGCGCGAGCGCCTTGCCGGTTCGGAGGTTGAACGGCACGCCCGCCCACCGCCAGTTGTCGACCTCGACCTGCAGCGCCCCGAACGTCTCGGTGTCCGAATCCTTGGCCACATCCGGCTCGTCCCGGTATCCCCGGAACTGGCCGCGCACCACCCTTGCCGGGTCCACCGGCTGCATCGACCGCAGCACCCGGACCTTCTCGTCGCGGAGACGCTCGGGGTCGAAGGAGACCGGCGGCTCCATCGCCAGGAACGTGAGCACCTGGAACAGGTGGGTCTGCACCATGTCGCGGATGGTCCCGGTCTGGTCGTAGAACCACCCCCGGCCCTCGATGCCGATCTCCTCGGCCACCGTGATCTGCACGTTGTCCACGTAGCGCCGGTTCCAGATCGGCTCGAACATCCCGTTCGCGAACCGGAAGGCCAGGATGTTCTGGACGGTCTCCTTGCCCAGGTAGTGGTCGATCCGAAAGATCTGCTCCTCCCGGAAGACCTCGTGCAGGATCGTGTTGAGCTCTCGCGCGCTCTGCAGGTCTTGACCGAAGGGCTTCTCCAGGACGACGCGGCCGTTCTCGGCCATCCCGGTCTCTCCGATCCGGCGAACGATGCCGGGATAGACCGACGGCGGGGTGGACGCGTAGTAGAAGCGCCGGCCCTCGGTTCCCCGGCTGCCGTCGAGATCCCCGAGGTGCGCGGCCAGGGCGGTGCAGCCGCCCTCCTCGGCGAAGTCCCCCGGGACATAGGAGAGCATCTCCGCGAACTCGTCCCAGCGGTCGAGCGACTTCGTCCGCCCGAACTCGGCCACCGACGCCCGGGCGTGCTCAGCGAACTGCTCGGTGGTCATCTCGGTGCGCGCGGACCCGACCACCGCGAACGCCCGGGGCAGCAGGTCCTCGAGGAACAGGTGGTAGAAGGCGGGGAGCAGCTTGCGCCGGGTCAGGTCGCCGGAGGCGCCGAAGATCACCACCGCCTGGGGCTCGACGGGCTTGACCGCCATCAGCCCTCGCCCCCCGGGCCGGCCTCGGGCGACTCCGGAGTCTCGATGGCCTTCACCGCGTGGCCGCCGAACTGCTGGCGCAGCGCCGCGATGACCTTCGCCGCGTAGGACTCGTCCTGCCGCGAAAGGAACCGCAGGAACAGCGCCGACGCGGTGCTGAACGCCGGCACGTTCTCCTCGATCGCGGCCTCGAGCGTCCACCGCCCCTCGCCGGAGTCCTCGACGTATCCGCGGACGCCCTCGAGGCCCGGGTCCTGCTCGTACGCGCCGACCAGGAGCTCGAGCAGCCACGACCGGACCACGCTGCCGTACTGCCAGATCGAGGCGATCTCCGGCAGGTCCAGGTCGAACGAGGACGCCCGCATGATCTCGAAGCCCTCGCCGTAGGCGGCGAGCAACCCGTACTCGATGCCGTTGTGGACCATCTTCACGAAGTGTCCGGCGCCGGAGGGGCCCACGTGGGCGTATCCGCCTTCGGGCGCGAGCGCGGCGAAGACCGGCTCGGCCAGCGCGAACGCGTCCGGTTCGCCGCCCACCATCAGGCAGTAGCCGTTCTCCAGTCCCCACACGCCGCCGCTCGTCCCGCAGTCCAGGAAGGCGATGCCGTTCGCGGCGAGCTCCCGGGCGTGGCGCTGTGACTCCGTGTACTTGGAGTTGCCCCCGTCGACGACCAGGTCGCCCTCGGACAGTGCGGCGCCGAGCTCCGAGAGGATCGAGTCGGTGACCGGGCCGGCGGGGACCATCACCCACACCACCCGGGGCCCCTCGAGCGCCGCCACGATCCCGGCGATCGAATCGACCGGCTCGGCGCCGGCCGCGCCGGCCCGCTCACGGGCGTCGGCCGCCGGGTCGAACGCAACGACCTCGTGCCCGAACCGGATCAGCCGGGCGGTCATGTTGCCGCCCATCCGCCCCAGCCCAACCATGCCGAGCCTCATGGCGTCTCCTTTGCCGGAGCCAGCGTACGCAGATCGACGCCGGGATCGCGTAGCGCGGCCGGGTCCGGCGAGACGCCGGCGGCGATCAGCTTCTGCGCGCGGCGGACGTCGCGCGGCCAGTCGAGGGAGGCGACGCCGGTCAGCTTCCCGTCCTCGAGGTAGAAGGCGGCGAACCGACGCTCCTCCAGGCTTCCCCGCACCACGAGCTCGTCGTGGTCTCCGTGGAACCCGGCGTACTGCAGGTTGTGCTCGAACTGGTCCGACCAGAACCAGTGCACCTCGGCGTACGGCTCGCCCACCCCCAGCATGCTGCGCGCGGCGGCCTCCCCCTGCTTGATCGCGTTGTTCCAGTGCTCCACCCGGATGGGGCCGCCGGCCAGGGGGTGGACGTGGCGGGCCACGTCCCCGGCCGCGTAGACGCCCTCGGCGGAGGTCCGGCACAGCTCGTCGACGACGATGCCGTCGTCGATGTCGAGACCCGCGGCCTCGGCGAGCTCCGTCGCGGGCCGGATGCCGACCCCGACGACGGCGAGGTCGCACTCGACGTCGCCCGTCTTCGTGCGGACCCGCTCGACGCGGCCGTCGCCTTCGAACGCCTCGACGCCGTCGTTGAACCGCATCACGACGCCCTGGTCGCGGTGGCAGGCCTCCACCGCGCGGCCGACCTCCTCCCCCAACGCGCGGACGAGGGCCGTCGTGACCACCTCGACCACGGTCACGTCCAGGCCGCGCTGCCGCAGCGACGCGGCCACCTCGGCGCCGATGAACCCCATGCCCACGACCACGGCCGAGGTCGCGCCGGACGCGGCCTCCCGGATCCGGTCGGCGTCGGCGACCGTGCGCAGGTCCAGCACGTTGTCCAGGTCCGCGCCCGGTACGGGGAGCCGCCGGTTCACGCCGCCCGTGGTCAGCAGCAGCCGGTCGAACGCCACCTCGTCGCCTCCGGCCAGCCGCACCGTTCGACCCGCGAGGTCGAGGGACTCCGCCCGCTCGCCGGTGCGCAGGGTGATCCCCGCCTCGGCCCAGAACGCCTCCGGCCGGACGAGGGCCCGCTCGAAGGGTTCCTCGCCCCGCAGGTACTCCTTCGAGAGCGGGGGTCGCTCGTACGGGGGCTGCGACTCCTCGCCGATCAGGACGATCTCGCCGTCGAAGCCCTCGTCGCGAAGCGTCGCCGCCGCCGTCCCCCCGGCCAGGCTCGCGCCCACGATCGCGATCCGTTCGGGCATCAGTCGACCGAGATGCGCAGCTCCCCGTCCTCCTCGGCCACGGGATAGACGCCGATCGGCTCGGGGGGAGGGCCGGAGATCACGGCGCCGGTGGTCAGGTCGTACGTCCCGGCGTGGCACGGGCACATCACGGTGGCCTCCTCGACGTCGCCGTCGGACAGCGAGCACCGCTGGTGCCGGCACTCGTCGTCGAACGCGTACAGGGCGTCGCCCTCGCGTGCCACGGCGATCCGCCGGTCGCCGATGAAGTACGTGCGGATGTCGCCGTCGCGGACCTCGCCCGCCTTCCCCACCGTGGTCCAGCTCACTGTTCCCTCCTCGGCTCGCTCGGCGAATCGTACGGACCCTGCGGCTGATCCTGCCGCGGGTCCATCCGGAACATGAGCATGTCGACGGCGAGGAAGATCGACTTCGACATCGGATAGAACAGGAACGGCAGCACCAGGTTCATCGCGAGGCCGCCGATCAGCAGCCACGTCCAGGGTGGATCCGGCCACGTCAGGACCATCCCGCCGATCAGGAACGCGAAGAACAGGACCTGCGTGATCCCCAGGTTGATGGCCATCCCGCCGAGCCAGAAGCCTTCCTCGCGCCGCTCCGTCTCCAGCCCACAGCTCGCACAGGCCGGGCGCATCCTGAACCAGCTCTCGAACAGGCCGCCCGCCCCGCAGCGAGGGCACCGGCGGCGGGCGCCGCGCCACAGGACCCTCCAGAGCCCCGGTCGCGATCTCAACGCGGCCCCTGCCTACACTCTCGAGCCATGCCCGAGCTCCCCGACGTCGAACATCTGCGGCGCACCTGGGCCGCCCATGCGCCCGGCCGCACGGTCCGGCGCGCGGTGGTCACCGACCCGGGGATCCTCCGCGGCGGCGTGAGCGGGCGCGACCTGGACGCGGCCCTGCGAGGGCGGCGCTTCGAGGACCCCGGCCGGATCGGCAAGTGGCTCCTGGCCCCGACCGACGGCCCCACCGTGGTCCTGCATTTCGGGATGGACGGCGGACTGAGCTGGGCGGAGGACCCGGCCGGCCGCCACCGTCACGACCGCGTCATCTTCGAGACGGACGCCGGGGAGATCAGGTTTCGCAATATGCGCAAGCTCGGCGGACTCTGGCTGGCCCTGGACGAGCCGGGCCTCGGGGCCGTGCTGGCCCAGGTGGGGCCGGACGCCCTCGCCCTGGAGCCGAGAGCGGTGGCGGCACGCCTCCGGACGCGGCGGGGACAGGTGAAGTCGGCGCTCATGGACCAGTCGCTCCTGAGCGGCATCGGGAACCTCGTCGCCGACGAGGTGCTGTGGCAGGCCCGTCTGCATCCCAGGCGCCGGTTCGAGGACCTCTCCGACGACGAGGTCCTCAACCTCGCCAGGGTGAGCCGGTCGGTGCTGCGTGAGGCCGTCGACCGCTACGACTACCTGAGCCGCAAGCGATCGTGGCTCTCTCACGTCCGAGGCCGGCCGGGCGCCCGCTGCCCGAGATGCGGAACCGCGCTGGAGCGAACGGTCGCCGCCGGCCGGACCACCTGGTTCTGCCCCGCGTGCCAGCCGGAGCCGGCGACCGGCTAGCCGCTCGACCGGCTCGCCGCGGCCTTTCGGGCAGCGGGCCGCTTCGCCGTGGACTTCTTCGTGCCGGACCGCTTCGCCGGGGACTTCTTGGCCGAGGACTTCTTGGCGGGCGCCCGCTTGGCCGTCCGCTTCGTCGTGGACGCGGCGCGTTTCGCCACGGACCTGGCCTGGCCGACGGCGCGCTTCGCGGTCCCGGACGCTCGGTTGGTCACGCTGCCGGCCACCCGCTTGCCGCGCGTGGTCACCGTCCCGGCCACCCGCTTGCCGCGCGTGGTCACGTCGCGGGCGACCTTGGTCGCGGACTTCCGGGCGCCCTCCGCACGCTTCGTGGCCGTCCTGGCAACGGTCTTCGCCGTCTCCACCGCCAGGCCGGCGGCGCCGACGGCCGCGAACCCGACCTCTTTGACCTTGTCCTTCGCAGGCATGCGAACCTCCTTCGTGCGCTTGGCTTGCCTTCTACACGCGTACCCGGGCAAGCGTGAAGGCAACCGCCTCAACGATGCAAGCTCCCCGCACGGACCCGCCGGAGGTAGGCTCCGCCGCAATGGGCGAGCCCACCTCCCGGAACCCGAAGGCGCGCGACCTCCCCGGCCCCCGGCGGAACCCGAGCGCGATGGGCCCCCTGTTCCAGCGGGTCTTCACGTGGCCGTTCCGCCTGGCACTGGCAGGGCTGATCCGGTCCGGAATCCGGCCGTGGGAGCTCACCATGCTTTCGCTGCTCACGAGCGCGGTGGCCGCGTTCCTGATCGTCGGCGGCGCCTGGTTCGTTCCCGGGCTGCTGCTGATCCCCGCGGGGATCTTCGACGTTCTCGACGGGTCCGTCGCGCGACAACGGGGCGAGGACAGCCAGTTCGGCGCCTTCCTGGACTCCTCGCTCGACCGGGTGGCCGACATGCTGATGTTCGGGGCCATCTTCTGGTCCCTCGCGGAGCAGGGGCTCCGGCTCGAGGCCGGTCTGGCGCTCGGCGCCCTGGTCATCTCGCTGGGGGTCAGCCACCTGCGCGCCGAGGGCGAGGCCTACGGGGTCAAGGTGAGCGAGGGGTTCTTCCAGCGCATGGAGCGCTACGTCGCCTTGATGATCGGGCTCACCGCGCCTGGGGCCATGCTGCCGGTGCTCGTCATCCTCGTGGGGATGGGGGGCCTGACCGTGCTCCAGCGCGTGGCCGGGGCATGGAGGCAGCTGCCCGCGCTGGCCGCGGAGTAGAAAGAGTGACAAAACTCGAACGCCGGCTTGACCGGCGCCCGGCCAATGGCGTAGAAATCGCCGTGAAAGCGCTGGAGTCTTCGGACTCCGGCGCTTTCGTTTGTGCCGCCCTCGCCCCCTAGAGGCGCTCGAGGAGCAGCCCGGCGCCCCGGGCCACGCACGACAGCGGCTCGCGGTCCACGAACACCTGCACGCCGGTCTCGTCCTGGATCCGCTCGTCCAGACCGGCCAGGAGCGCGCCTCCGCCGGTGAGGGTCATGCCGCGGGCCACCACGTCCGGGGTCAGCTCGGGGGGCATCCGGTCGAAGACCCCGGTCACGGCGTCGACGATGGCCTGGATCGGCTCGTTGATCCCCTCCCGGAAGTCGTCCTCGGCGATGAGCACCCGCCGGGGACGGCCGTCGACGACGTCGCGCCCGAGGATCTCCGCGATCGTCTCGTTGTCCCGAGGCCACGCGGTGCCGACGGCCCACTTGATCTTCTCCGCGGTTCGCTCGCCGACCTGGATCCCGTGCTGTTTGCGCAGGAAGGCCATCACCGCCTGGTCGATCGCGTCGCCCCCCACCCGGGCCGAGTGGCCCACGACCATGGCGCCCAGGGAGAAGACGGCGACCTCCGTGGTCCCGCCGCCAACGTCCACGACCATGGACCCCTTGGGGCCGTCCACCGGAAGCCCCGCGCCCAGCGCGGCCGCCAGCGGCTCGGTCACGATCACGGCCTTGCGGGCTCCGGCCTCGACCACGGCCTCCTCCACCGCCCGCTCCTCCACCTGAGTGACCCCGGAGGGCACGCACACCACCACCCGGGGCTTCACGAGCGCGCGCCGGCGGTGGACCCGGTGGATCAGGTCCCGGAGCATGGCCTGGGCCGCCTCGAAGTCCGAGATCACGCCCGCGCGGAGAGGGCGGATCACCTCGATGTGATCGGGGACCCGTCCGACCATCTCCTTCGCCTCGGAGCCGATGGCGATGATCCGGCCCTCGTCACGGTCGATCGCCACGTACGAGGGCTGGGTGAGCACGACGCCCTGGCCCCGAACGACGATCACGGTGTTGGCGGTGCCCAGGTCGATGCCCAGGTCGCGGCCGAGGGGCGCGCGGAGACGATGCAACCTCGACCACCAGCCGAGACGCCGGGGCCGAGGAAGGCGCGAGGAATGCGAGATCATCCGACGCCCTCGGGTTGGGGAAGGGGGCCGAAGTCTAGGTCCGGCCCCCCTCCCGGTGTGGGATTTGGGCGTCGGTCGGCGAGGGGGTTACAGGACCGTCAGTCGCCCCGTCATCCCCGCGCTCTCGTGGTACTCGCAGAAGAACTCGTAGCTCCCCGCGTCGAGATCGATCGTGATGGTGGTGGAGTCGCCGGGCTCGACGTCCTCGCTGATGTCCTGGTCGGTGACGGAGAAGTTGTGCTCGTTCTCTCCCATGTTGGTGAAGCCGATAGTCCCGCCGGACTCGACGGTCACGTCCGACGGGTTGAACTCGTTGTCCAGCGCCGCCAGCGGCTGCGCCTCGCCGTCGACCCCGTCCGTGGGTGCCCCGGTCGTTCCGCCGTCGCCGCTGGGGGTGTCGTCACCGCACGCCGCCCCGAGCAGCGCCACGACCGCCAGCAGCACGGCCAGCATTCGCATGCGTCCTCGCATGGGTTCCTCCTTCCGCGTCGGTCTCGAGGGCGGAACCTACCCACCACCAATGCAAACAATCCCCCCTGCGGGTGCGGGACGGTGCGGACACATGGACCCGATGGACGTCGCCGCCCGGCGGCTTCGGCGACCTACACTTCTGCCCATGGACCGCTGTGCCACGTGCGGAGCGGAAAACCCGAGCGACGCGCGCTTCTGCGCGTCGTGCGGCACGTCCCTGGTCCCCGCGTGCAGGCGCTGCGGCGCAGAGATCCCGGAGGCCGCCCGGTTCTGCTCGGCCTGCGGAACGCCCGTCGAGGAGCTGCCCGAGCCCGGGCGCGAGCGCAAGATCGTCACGGTCATGTTCGCCGACGTCGTGGGCTCGACGATCGCTCGGCGAGCGGCTCGATCCCGAGTCACTCAGCGACGTGATGGGCTCGTTCTTCGACGCGATGCGCAAGGAGATCGAGGCCGAGGGCGGGACGGTCGAGAAATACATCGGCGACGCGATCATGGCCGCGTTCGGCGTGCCCCAGGCCCACGAGGACGACCCCACCCGGGCGGTCCGCGCCGCGTACCGGATGCTCGTTCGCCTGGTCGCCCTGAACGAGGGGCTCTCGAGCTCCCACGACGTCGAGCTGCAGATCCGCGTGGGCATCAACACCGGCGAGGTCATCGCGGTCACCGACCCGCGCCCGGGCGAGGCGATCGTCACCGGCGACGCGGTCAACGTCGCGGCCCGGCTCGAGCAGTCAGGCCGAGCCCGGGCAGGTCCTGGTCTCGCGGCGTACCGCCCGCGCGGCCCGCAGCTTCCGGTTCCGTCCGCTGGGCGCAGGTCCAGCTCGTGGGCAAGGATCGCCCGATCGCACGGCGATGGAGCTCGTGGCGTCCCGTGCCACAGCCCGAGCGAATCGTGGAGCGTGGAGTCCCGGGACTGCACGCGCCGATGGTCGGCCGCGACGACGAGCTCGCCCTGCTCCAGCGCGTCTACGGCCGGGTCACGAGGAGGGCCAGCCCGCACCTGGTCACGATCTACGGCGACCCGGGCGTCGGCAAGAGCCGGCTGGACCCGCGAGTTCGTGGAATGGGCCGGGTTGCAGCAGCCCGAGCCACTGGTCCTGCGCGGGCCGGTGCCTCCCCTACGGCGACGGGGTCACCTACTGGCCGCTGGCGCGAGATCCTGAAGGAGCAGGCCGGCGTGCTCGACCACGGACCCCGCCGCCGAGGCCCTGGCGAAGATCCGGACGTTCGCGCGCTCGGTCCTGGCCGAGGGCCTGTCGCCGGACGCCGGCGCGCGCCGCCGACGCCCTCGCCTTACACCGTCGGCCTCGAGGATCCCGGCACGACTTCGCGCAGCATCCCGCCACGGCAGGTCCGCCTGGAGCTGCACGCGGCGTGGCGCTCGCTGTTCTCGGGCCTGGCCCGCGAGCGCCCGGTCATCGTGATCGTCGAGGACATCCACTGGGCCGACCCGGCCCTGCTCGACCTGCTCGAGGAGCTGGCCGAGCGCGTGGTCGGACCGGTCCTGTTCCTGTGCCCCGTCCCGTCCCGAGCTCACCCAGCGCCGGCCGGGATGGGGCGGCGGGCGCCGCAACTGCCAGCGGGGTCTCGCTGGAACCGTTGTCGAGAGGAGGACGCCCAGCGGCTGGTCGGGTTCCTGCTCGACGGTCGAGGAGCTCCCCGAGCGGCTCCGCAACCGCATCCTGGACCGGGCCGAGGGCAACCCGTTCTTCCTCGAGGAGATCATCCGCCAGCTGATCGACGAGGGGCAGATCGTCCGCCGCGGCAGCGGCTGGATGGCGGCGGCAGCGATCGACGACGTCGTCATCCCGGACACGGTGCAGGGCGGTCCTCGCCGCGCGCATCGACCTGCTCGAGCCGGCGGAGAAGCGGGCGCTGCAGTCGGCCGCCGTCGTCGGGCGCGTCTTCTGGACCGGCACCGTCGGCAACCTGCTCAACGGCGACGGCGACGGACCTCGAGGAGCTGCTCGGCCAGCTCGAGGGCCGCGACCTCGTCTCGGCCCGGCTCGGCTCGACCATCGGCGGAGAGCGCGAGTACATCTTCAAGCACGTCCTCACCCGTGACGTCGCCTACGGCACGCTCCCCCGCGCGGAGCGCGCCAGGGCGCACGGGCGGGTCGCCGAGTGGATCGAGACGACCGCCGGCGAGCGGCAGGCCGAGTTCGCCGAGCTGCTGGCGTACCACTTCCTGGAGGCCTTCCGGGCCGCCCAGGACGACCCGCCGTCCGAGGCGGCGGACACCGAGCGCGCTGCGGCCGGCGCGGTCTCGACCCTGCTCTCCGCCTCGAAGGAGGCGCGCAAGACGTCTGGCACTGGAGAAGGCGGATGCACCTGGCCGAGGAGGCGGACTCGATCGCCATGGACGGCCGCGAGCACTCCGAGGCGCTCGAGGCCCTGGGAGACGCGCCAGTTCCTGCAGTACCGGGGCGACGATGCGCTGGAACGTCTACGGACGAGGCCATCAAGGTCTCAGCCCCGCGAAACGGAGGAGGACCGCCGCCGGCTGGCGCGGCTGTGCGCGAAGCGCGCCGACCTGCCCACGCGCTGGCCGGGGTCCATGAAGACGACCCCGGCCGCCGAACGAGGTCCGCGAGGTGATCGACCTCGGGTTCGAGAACCTGGAGGCGGGCGACACCACGACGCGGGTCCGGCTCCTGGTGGCCCGGGCCTTCTGGCCCTTCGCGTTCCGCACAGGACCTCGCGGAGGACGGCGAGGAAGCGGCTCGGCGCGACGCCGAGGACGCCGCGGCCATGGCCCAGCGGCTGGACGACCGGACCTGGCCTCGGCCGCGCTCGACGCCGCTCGCCGCGAGCGATCTGGCCGCGGGGACTACGGCGGACAGCAGCGGATCCTCGAGCGACGGCTCGCGCTGGTCCCGAAGCTGAGCGACCCCTTCGAGCTCGGCGACCTGTACGCGGTCGCCGCCTGGGGCGAGTTCCACGTCGGCCGCTACGCGGCGACGCTGGCCAACGCGGACCAGGGTGTCGGCCCTCTCCGAGGGCACGCCGGGCGTCGACCTCTGCACGCCTGACCTGGCGGATGCTCGCCCTGATCCGTATCGGCCGCTGGGACGACGCCCTGGCCACGCTGGCACGGATGAACGAGTTCCTCGGCGACCGCTGGGACGAGCCACCCGGCTTCGCGCTCCGCGCGTACGGCGGCGCCGCCTTCCTCCTGGACTGCATGGGCAACCGAGGCGCGGCCGACCGCTACCTGAACGCCTGGCCACGTCTCCGAGACGCACGCCCCTCCCCGCTCGGCGTCGATCTCAGCTGGCTGGGCGAGACCCTCGCCCGCCGGGGCCAGTTCGAACGCGCGCGCACCATCCTTCACGATGTGGACCCCAACACCAGCCGCCAGAACGCCGGGCCTGATCCTCGAGGCCCGCTGCGAGCTGGTCGCCGAGGCCGGTGAATGGGACGACGCCGACAAGCTGCTGAGCGAGGCGCGCAGCACGCCGCCGACAACGGGCTGCAGGCCCTGCCGGCCTTCGCCGACCGGCTCGAGGGGCGGGCCGCCCTCGGCCGACGGCCAGCCCGACGTGGCGTCGCGCTCGTTGCGCCATGCCCTGGACCGGTTCGCGTCGCTCGACGCCGGCTGGGAGGACGCCCGCACGCGCCTCGACCTCGCCTCCGCGCTGGTCAGCGCCTCGCCCGCGCGGGCCCGCGCGGAGGCGGCCGCGGCGTACGAGGACCTGGCGCGGATCGGCGCGGCGCGGGAGACGTCACACGCCCGAGACCTGCTCGCATCGCTCGGCGTAGTCCGTCTAAGAGCCGTATCGGCCCCGGCGTCTAGGATCGACCCGTGCGCCTCCCCCCTCGATCGCTTCTCCCCGGCCACCCGCGGGTGGTTCCAGGCGGCGTTTCCCGAGCCCACGCCGGCTCAGGCCGGGGCGTGGGACGCCATCGCGTCCGGCGAGCACGCCCTCGTCGTGGCCCCGACGGGCTCGGGCAAGACCCTCGCCGCGTTCCTGTGGGCCCTCGACCGCCTGGCCAACGACCCGGCACCCCTCGAGCCGTCGCGACGGCTGCGCGTGGTCTACGTCTCGCCCCTGAAGGCGCTCGCGGTCGACGTCGAACGGAACCTGCGCTCCCCTCTGGTGGGCATGCGCGGCGCCGCTCAGCGGCTCGGCCTCCCGGAACCCTCCGTGGACGTCCCGGTCCGGACCGGCGACACGCCGGCCGAGGACCGCCGCCGCTTCGGCAAGCACCCCGCCGGACGTCCTCGATCACCACGCCCGAGTCGCTCTACCTGATCCTCACCTCCCAGGCCCGCGAGGCGCTTCGCTCCGTGGAGACCGTCATCATCGACGAGATCCACTCGGTCGCCGCGACGAAACGCGGGTCCCACCTGACGCTGTCCCTCGAGCGCCTGGACGCCCTCCTGGAGCGGCCCGCGCAACGGATCGGCCTATCCGCCACCGTCCGTCCGGTCCAGGAGGTCGCCGCGTTCCTGGCCGGAGGCCGCCCGGTCACGGTGGTCCAGCCCCCGAGCGAGAAGCGGCTCGACCTGTCAGTCGTCGTCCCCGTCGAGGACCTCGCCGCCCCGGGCGAATCGGCGAGCGATCCGCGCTCACCGGAGGAGCGCACCAGCGTGTGGCCGGCGGTCGAGCAGCGCCTGGTCGAGCTGATCCGGGAGCACACCGTCGACCCTGGTGTTCGCGAATTCGCGGCGCCTAGCCGAACGACTGTGCGCGCGGCTCAACGAGATCGCCGGCGAGCCCCTCGCGCGGGCGCACCACGGCTAGCGTCAGCAGCGAGCAGCGGCTCCAGATCGAGGAGGACCTCAAGGCGGGGACGCCTTCCCGCGGTGGTGGCGACCTCGCTCGCTGGAGCTCGGCATCGACATGGGCGCGATCGACCTGGTGATCCAGGTCGAGTCGCCCACGTCGGTGGCCACCGGGCATGCAGCGGATCGGCCGCGCCGGCCACCGCGTCGGCGAGGTCAGCCGCGGCGTGGTGTTCCCGAAGTACCGGGGCGACCTGGTCCAGTCGGCCGTGGTCGTCGAGCGCATGGCGGCCGGGCGCCATCGAGGCGATCCGCTACCCCCGCAACCCGCTCGACGTCCTCGCCCAGCAGATCGTGGCGATGACGGCCATGGATCGCGTGGACGGTCGACGAGGTCGAGGCGCTCGTGCGACCGCGCCGCGCCGTTCGCCGAGCTTCCGCGCAGTGGCCTGGAGAGCGTCCTGGACATGCTGTCCGGACGATACCCCGAGCGACGAGTTCGCCGAGCTCCGCCCGCGGCTCACCTGGGATCGCGTGCGCGACACCCTCACCGCGCGGCCGGGCGCGCAGCGGCTGGCGGTCACCAGCGGCGGGACGATCCCCGACCGCGGCCTGTTCGGCGTGTTCCTGGCCGGGGGCGCGGCACCCGCGTCGGCGAGCTGGACGAGGAGATGGTCTACGAGTCGCGCCCGGGCGAGGTCTTCGTGCTGGGCGCGTCCTCGTGGCGGATCGAGGAGATCACCCACGACCGCGTCCTGGTCACGCCGGCGCCCGGCCAGCCCGGGAAGATGCCCTTCTGGCACGGCGACGCGCCCGGGCGGCCGGTCGAGCTTGGGCGGGCGCTCGGGGCGCCTACGTCCGCGAGCTCGTCGCGCTGCCGGAGGAGGGGCGCCTCGCCCGGCTCCGGGACGCCGGCCTGGACGAGAACGCCGCCCGCAACCTGACCGGCTACCTGGAGGAGCAGCTGGAGGCGGCCGGCGCGCTGCCCGACGACCGGACGATCGTCATCGAACGGTTCCGCGACGAGCTCGGCGACTGGCGGGTGTGCGTGCACTCCCCGTTCGGGGCGCCGGTCCACGCGCCGTGGGCGCAGGCCATCGAGTCCCGGGTCCGGGAGCGCCTCGGCCTGGAGGTCCAGACGATGTACACCGACGACGGGATCGTCGTTCGCCTGCCCGAGGCCGACGAGGTCCCGCCCGCCGACTCCATCCTGTTCGAGCCGGAGGAGATCGAGGAGCTCGTGGTGGCGGCGGTCGGCTCCTCGGCGCTGTTCGCCAGCCGGTTCCGGGAGTCCGCGGGACGGGCCCTGCTCCTGCCCCGCCGCCGGCCCGGGTCACGCACGCCGCTGTGGCAGCAACGACAGCGCAGCGCCGGGCTGCTCCAGGTCGCGTCCCGGTACGGGACCTTCCCGATCATCCTCGAGACGTTCCGTGAGTGCCTCCAGGACGTCTTCGACCTGCCGGGCCTCCAGGAGCTGATGGGGGCGATCCGCCGCCGGGAGATCCGGGTGGTCGAGGTCGACACTCCGTTCCCGTCCCCGTTCGCCTCGTCGTTGCAGTTCGGATACGTGGCCGCGTTCATGTACGAGGGAGACGCGCCGCTGGCGGAGCGGCGGGCGCAGGCCCTGTCGCTGGACCGAAGCGTTCTGGCGGAGCTGCTCGGCCGCGAGGAGCTCCGCGACCTGATCGATTCCGCCGCGCTCGGCGACCTGGAGCTGGAGCTCCAGCACCTGACCGGCGACCGGAAGGCCCGGGGGCCGGAGGCGCTGCACGACCTGCTGCTACGCCTCGGGGACCTCTCGACCGCGGAGGCGGCGGCCCGATCGGACGAGCCGGCGAAGGTGGAGGCCTGGCTCGACGAGCTCCGCGCCTCGCACCAGGCGATCGCCATCCGGGTCGCGGGCGAGGAGCGATGGGCGGCCGTCGAGGACGCGGCGCGGTTGCGAGACGGGCTCGGCGTGGCGCTTCCGCCGGGGGTCCCGGAATCGCTGCTGGAGCCCGTCGAGGATCCCCTCGGGGACCTGGTCTCGCGGTACGCCCGGACCCACGGGCCGTTCCTGGCCGAGGAGGCCGCCGGCCGGCTGGGCATCGGCGTGGCGGTGGCGGCGGAGGCGCTCCGCCGGCTGGAAGGGACCGGGCGGGTGGTCCAGGGCGAGTTCCGCCCCGGCGGGGCCGCGCGAGAGTGGATCGACGCCGAGGTGCTCCGGCGGCTTCGCCGGCGATCGCTGGCGGCCCTTCGCCGAGAGGTCGAGCCGGTGCCGCAGGACGCCCTCGCCAGGTTCCTGGTGGCGTGGCAGGGGCTCGGGCCCTCGGGCGCGCGGCGTTCCGGCCTGGACGAGGTGTTCCGCGCCGTCGAGCAGCTGCAGGGGGCGCCGGTCCCGGCCTCGGCCCTCGAACGACAGGTCCTCCCCGCGCGCCTGCCCGGGTTCGAGCCCCGGCTCCTGGACGAGCTGACCGCCTCGGGGGAGGTGGTGTGGGCCGGCGCGGGCGCCCTCGGCCACGATGACGGCTGGGTGGTGCTCGCGACCGCGGACCGGTCGGCCCTGCTCCTGCCCTCCCCCATGCCCGTGGAGCTCTCGCCGGGCGCCGAGGCGGTACGCGAGGCGCTCGAGTCGCAAGGCGCCCTGTTCTTCCGGCAGATCGTCGACGCCGTGGGCTCGACCGACGACCGGGAGGTGCTCTCCTCGCTGTGGGAGCTCGTGTGGGCCGGGCTGGCCACGAACGACAC
The DNA here is from genome assembly GCA_963742735.1 of uncultured Actinomycetes bacterium. Lineage (GTDB taxonomy): Bacteria > Actinomycetota > UBA4738 > UBA4738 > JBBDTT01 > JBBDTT01. Next base: position 625,831 of record CAVUMN010000004.1, on the reverse strand, counting down.
GCTCGCCGCCCTTCGCGCCTACACCGCGGGCGGGCTGAAGGCGTCACCCCGGCGCCGGACGGCCCGACGTGGCCCGCCGCTGCCGAGCCGGCTGGGGCCCCCCGCCGGTGCCGGACGATGGAGCCTGCTCCCCGGCCGCGAGGCCGACCCGACGCGGCGCCTGCACGCCGCGGCCGAGCAGCTCCTGCAGCGCCACGGCATCGTGACCCGCGGCGCGTCGATGTCCGAGCACGTGACGGGCGGGTTCGCCGGCGTCTACGGCGTGCTGAAGGCGATGGAGGAGTCGGGCCGATGCCGGCGCGGCTACTTCGTGGAGGGCCTCGGCGGCGCGCAGTTCGCGCTGCCGGGCGCCGTCGACCGCATGCGCGGCATGGGCGAGGATCCCCGTGACCCGCTCACGCTGGTCCTCGCCGCGTCGGACCCCGCGAACGCGTACGGGGCGGCACTGCCGTGGCCCGAGCGCGACGCCGAGCGGGCGGGACACCGTCCGGGCCGCAAGGCCGGCGCGTCGGTGGTCCTGGTCGACGGACGGCTCGTGGTCTACGTGGAGAAGGGCGGGCGGACGCTGCTCACCTACACCGGCGACCCCGAGGACATCCAGCGCGCCGTCGACGCGCTCGCCCTCGCGATCCGCGACGGCCTGCTGGGAACCCTGACCGTCGAGAAGTCCGACGGCGAAACCGTGTTCGACAACACCCCCCTGGCGACGGCCCTCGCCGGCGCCGGCTTCCGCCAGACCACCAAGGGCCTCCGCCTCCGCGCCTAATCAGTCGAGGATCTCGCCGATCGCCGAGATCAACAAGACGACGAGCAGAAACGCCGCCGCCGCCGCTAACGCGAACATGAGGAATCGCGCGAGGGATCTGCGAGAGGGCAAGTAATAGGCCCGACGGGTACTGAGCGCGCGCCTTCCCGGAAAGCCGGCTTCTCCGGCCCGCTGGTGCGCCTCATCAACGGCGTTCCCCTGCCAGCGCCCTCCGCTGCCGATCCATCCTCGAACCCGGCTCAGCCAGCCCTGTCGCTCGCTGTGCCTCATCGGTAGAGGAGCCATGCTCCGAGGAAGACCGACACGAGGAACGCGGCCAGGATCCCGAGGCGAACCAGGAAGTCTCGGATCGTGAAACGACGAACTCCTGGCCCGATGGTCCAGTGCTGCCAGCGCCAGTCCGCGCGCGGATGGGGATCGATCACGTCATAGTCGCCGACCTCGTCCTCGTCCTCGTTGCCGGCGAGCCGGCGCATGATGCCCCTGAACGGCGATCGTCGACGCCCTCGACCCATGGTTCGATCCTCACATGCCTGAAGGGGACACGGTTCATCTCGCAGCCAGGCGGCTTGACGCGGCGCTGTCGGGACAGGTCCTGACCCGCACGGACTTTCGGGTCCCCCAGCACGCCACCGCGGATCTGTCGGGCCAGACGGTCCTGGAAACCGTCGCTCGCGGAAAGCACCTGCTGACCCGGACCGACGGCGGGCTCACGCTGCACACCCACTTCAAGATGGACGGTGAGTGGCGGCTGTACCAGCCCGGCAAACGATGGGAGCGGCCGGGCGACGAGATCCGAGCGGTGCTGGAGACCGAGCCGTGGATCGCCGTGGGCCGCAAGCTCGGGATCGTCGAGCTGCTCCGCACGGACCGGGAGGACGACGTGGTCGGCCACCTGGGCCCGGACGTCCTCGGACCCGACTGGCACCCCGAGCCCGCCGCCGCCAACCTCGGAGCCGATCCGGCGCGCCCGATCGGTGAGGCCCTGGTGGATCAACGTCTGATCGCGGGACCGGGCAACGTCTACAAGTCGGAGGCCCTGTACCTGCGAGGCGTCCACCCGTGGACGCCGGCCGGCGCGGTGGACCTCCCGCGCCTGGTCGACCTCATGAAGCGCCTCATGGAGGCCAACCGTCACACCGGCCGGCAGATCACCACCGGTGACCCGCGAGGGGGACGGCGGCACTGGGTCTACGGGCGAGCCGGAGAGAGCTGTCGCCGGTGCGGCACCCGAATCGAACGGGGGATGCAGGGCGAACCGACGCGGGAGCGCGTGACGTTCTGGTGTCCGGCCTGCCAGCCGAAGGGCGGCTAGGCCTCGGGCGCGGCCTCGCCGTTGCCCGACGAGCCGCCGTCGAGGTCGTGCTTCAGGGCATGGGCCTTGTTGATCGTCTCGCGGATGGTCTTCGCGGAGCAGCCCTTGACCAGGTAGGCGAACGCGCCCGCCTGGCTCGCGTCCTGCAGCAGGACCTGGTCGTCGTACACCGAGAGGATGACGATCTGCGTGGTGGGCAGGACGTCCTTGATGAGCTTCGTGGCCTCGATCCCGCCCATGCCCGGCATGCGCATGTCCATCAGGATGACGTCGGGGGTGAGCTCCTTGGCGCGCTCGACGCCCTCGGCGCCGTCACCGGCCTCGCCGACGACGTCCATCCCCTCGTCCTCGAGCAGGTTGCGGAGCGCCTGGCGGATGCCGCCGTCGTCGTCGACAAGCAGGAGCCGTGGTGCGTTCTCGGCCATCTACGCGCTCACCTTCTCGAATCGGACCTGGACCCGGGTGCCCTCGTTGGGAACGGAGTCTACGGCCCACGTGCCCCCCGCCATCTGGACACGCTCCCGCATGGCGATCAGGCCGAGGTGGCCGTTGCGCGCCTTCTCGCTGGCACGTCCGCGGTCGAACCCCAGACCGTCGTCGATCACGTCGAGGTCCACCATGCCGTCCAGCGAGCGGATCTTCACCTCGACGTGCCGGGCTCTCGCGTGTTTTGCCACGTTCGTCAGCGCCTCCTGAATGACGCGGTATAGCACCGTTTCGAGTTCGGGGTCTAGCCGTCCTTCCACGTCGGCCTGCAGATCGCAGTCGACCCCGGTCTCCCGCTCGAACCCGACCACCTGATCGCGCACCGCCCCCACCAGGCCGCTCTCGTCGAGGGCCGGCGGGCGGAGCTCGGCCATGAGCCGGCGCAGAGCGTGGGTCTCCAGGGAGAGCTGCCGCTCGACGTCCCCAAGGAGCTGACGGGACGACTCGTACTTGCCCCGTTCCAGGTGGAGACGCGCCCGCTCCAGCCCGTACTTGATGCTCGCCAGGCGCTGGATCGGGCCGTCGTGCAGGTCCGCGGCCAGGCGCATGCGCTCGCGGTCGGACGCCGAGAGGATGCGGTCGAGCAGCCGGCGCCGGTCGGCCTCGGTCTCCCGCAGCTCGCTGAGGGCCGAGCGCAGGGCCTCGCCCTGGAACTCGAGCTCGCCCGCGTTTGCCTCCACCTCGCGGAAGAGCCCCGCCATGCGGGTCAGCACCAGCAGGAACAGGATCACGGAGCCCCCCACGATCACGGGCACGTCGATCGGCTCATCGCGGGCCGCCTGGATCGCCAGGACCGCGGGCGCGGTCAGGGACGCGGCCCCGAGCAGCGCCAGCCGCGACCAGGTCAGCCGGCCCTGCGGCAGCGGGTCGTGCTGGGAGAGGCGCCGCATCGAGGGATGGAGCGCGGCCGCCCCGATCAGCAGGTAGGGAACCAGGTAGGCGCCGTCCACCAGGCTCCCGGTGGACGTGCCGTAGGCGCCGGAGAGGTCTCCGTAGAGGTACGCCGCGTCGGCTCCCAGGAGCACCACCAGCCCGGCCATCAGCAGGTAGAAGGACGGAACTCGCGAGCCCGCGCTGAGCGCGAATCGCGCGGCGATCGCCACCAGGAGCACGTCCATCGTGGGATAGGCAATGGAGATGACCTGCTCGGCGAGGGTGAGGGTGTGGTCGACGGCGTAGGGGCGGATCAGGAACACCCAGGCGAGGAGGCCGAGCCCCACCGAGATCACCATCGCGTCGATCAGCCCGCGACGGTCCTGGCCGGGCGAGCGGTGGCGCAGCAGCATCACCAGGGCGGCCGCGATGAGCGGGTAGCCGAGCAGGTAGAGCACGTCGGCCTTGGACGGGAACGGGTCCACGTGCAGGAACTGGTCGTAGATGCCCCACAGGACGTCGCCGGCCAGGAACAGGCCCTGCCCGAGGGCCAGCATGACCCACAGCCGCCAGCGCTCGGGCTTGTTGATCAGGATGCCGGCGACGATGCCCGCGACCAACACGAAGGCGAAGACGTCGTAGAAGATGCTCTGCGCGGTCGCGCTGGGCAGCACATAGAAGACGGCGATTGCGAGCACGCCGAGCGGAAGAGCGGGGCGCCAGAGTCGGGGCATTGCTCGGTCAGTATGTGCCGGTTCCCCGGGCCTGCCTACCCCGAGTTCGGCTGGAACGAGACGACCTCGTAGGAGAACTCGCCGCCGGGAGCAGCGTAGGTCACCCGGTCGCCGACGCCCTTGCCGGCGATCACGCTCCCCAGCGGGGACTCGAGCGTGATGGTCCGCGCGCCGGCCACCCGCTCCTCCTTGGAGTGGGCCAGCAGGTACGTCTCCGGGTCGGCGTCGTCGTCGTCCAGGGGGCGAAGCGTCACGAGCATGCCGGCGCCGACGTGGTCCTCGTCGGCGACGCCCTCCACGAGCTGGACGTCCTTGAGCATCGCCTGGATCTGGCGGATGCGGGCCTCCATCAGCCCCTGCTCGTTCTTGGCGGCGTCGTACTCGGCGTTCTCCTTGATGTCCCCCAGCTCACGGGCGTGCTGGAGCCGGACGGACATGTTGGCCCGTCCCGGCCCGGTCAGCTCCTCGAGCTCGGCCTGGAGGCGCTCCGCCGCGGCGCGCGTCAGCCGCGCGCTCGGCTCCTGCCCGGATCGTCGTTCCGCCATGGCGAGGGAGCTTAGTCGCGGCGGCCCCCGGCCTGAACCCCCCCGGCTACACTTCGATCTCCCAGCCGAACGAGGTTCTCCGTGACCCAAGCCGCCTTCTTCGACCTCGACAAGACGCTTCTGCCCGGCTCGAGCCTGTTCCCCATCGCGCGGGAGATGTTCCGACGCAAGGTCATCGGGCCGAAGGACCTCGCCCGGTTCGCGCTGGACCAGCTGGGGTTCATCGTCTTCGGCACCGAGGACCAGGACAAGATCGACCGCGCGCGCGAGGGCGCCCTGGCGGGCGCCAAGGGCCGCCGGCGGGAGGAGGTCCTCGACGTCGGACGCGGCATCGTCCGCCGCGAGCTGGCGCCCCGGTTCTATCCGCAGGGGCTGGAGCTGATCGCGCGTCACCAACGGCAGGGCCGGAGGGTGTATGTCTCGTCGTCCTCGCCGGAGGACCTGCTGGCGCTCATGGGGGAGGACCTCGGGCTCGACGGGGTGATCGGCACCCGGGCGAAGGTCGACGCGAACGGCGTCTACACCGGTGAGCTCGACGGCGACCTCTGTCACCGCGAGGAGAAGGCCCGCCGAGTGCGGGAGGTTGCGGAGGCCGAGGGGATCGACCTGGCGCAGTCCTACGCGTACTCGGACTCCCTGAACGACCTGCCGCTGCTGGAGATGGTCGGCAACCCCGTGGCCACCAACCCGGACCACAGCCTGCTGGCGCTCGCGCGGCAGCGAGGCTGGCCGGTGCTCGACTTCCGGACCGGGCGGCGCCGCGCTCTCATCGCATCCGCAGCCGGCGCGGGAGCCGCGGCCGCGGGCGGGCTCGGCTACGGGATCGGCTACGCGGTGGGCCGCAGGCGAGCCCGCCGCCGGCTCTTCGCGACCTGATGAGCGACGAATCCCGGGCCGTCGGGGTGCCGGGCGACCCGCACGCCGGGATCGAGGGCGAGGGCCTTCGCCCGCTGCCCTCCCACTACGTGAAGTGCTTCGGGTGCGGCGCGGAGCACCCGACGGGACTGCACATGCGGATGGTGGGCGGGGACCTGAAGGTTCGGGGCTCGTTCACGGTGACCGAGCACCACCAGGGCGCGCCCGGTCTGGCCCACGGCGGGGTCGTCGCGGCGGCGATGGACGAGGCGATGGGGTTCCTGCTGTGGCTCCTGAAGACGCTCGCCGTCACCGCCCGCATCGAGGTGGACTTCCGCCGGCCGGTGCCGGTCGGCTCGACCCTCGAGCTCGAGGGCCACGTCGAGCGCGAGGAGGGGCGCAAGATCTTCGCGGTCATGACCGGGACCGTCGACGGCGAGGTCGCGGTCGAGGCCCGGGCCCTGTTCCTGAAGGTCCGCGTGGCCCACTTCACGCCGTTCGCGAAGGAAGCCGTCCGAGCGCCCGACCTACAACCCGTGAAGCTGCCCTTCCCGCCGCCGCTCGCCCCTATGGAGGCGAAGACCGCCGCGGACGTCCCGACCGGGGCGACGTGGGCCTACGAGCCGAAGTGGGACGGCTTCCGCGCCCTGTGCTTCCGGGACGGCGACGAGGTCGAGATCACGTCTCGCAAGCAGCTCCCGTTCAACCGCTACTTCCCCGACATCGAGGCGGCGATCCGCTCGGGCCCGGCGTCGCGGGCGGTGCTCGACGGGGAGATCGTCATCTTCGGGCCGGGCGGGCTCGACTTCGACGCCCTGCTCCAGCGGATCCACCCGGCGGCGTCGCGCGTCGCCAGGCTCGCCAAGGAGACCCCCGCGTCGTTCGTGGCGTTCGACCTGCTGGCCGAGGGCGACGACGACCTCCGCGACACGCCGTTCGGGGAGCGGCGGGCACGCCTGGAGCGAGCGCTGGCGAAGGCCAAACCGCCACTGCTGCTGTCGCCGCAGACGACCGACCCCGACGTGGCCCGCGGGATGGCTCACCGAGTTCGACGTGTCCGGCCTCGACGGGGTGGTGGCCAAGCGAACGGACCGTCCGTACCGCTCCGGCGAGCGGGAGATGATCAAGGTCAAGCGCCTGCGGACGGCCGACCTCGTCGTGGCCGGCTTCCGGTGGGCGAAGGACCAGGAAGGCACCGCGGTCGGCTCCCTGCTGCTGGGCCTCTACCACGAGGGCAAGCTCCATCACGTGGGCTTCACGAGCGGGTTCAAGGCCGCCGAGCGCAAGGAGCTGGTCAAGGTGCTCGAGCCCCATCGGGGCGGAGACGCGTTCACCGGCGCACGCCCCGGCGGCGCCAGCCGGTGGCGGGCGGAGGAGGAGGCGGAGTTCCAGCCGCTCGACGGCCGGCTGGTGGTCGAGGTGAGCTTCGATCAGGTCACCGGCCATCGCATTCGCCACGGCGCACGGTTCGTCCGATGGCGCCCCGACAAGCCGCCCGAACAGTGCACCTTCGAGCAGCTGTACCCGACCGGGACCCAGGAGGAGCTGGACGCACTCTTCCAGGGCCAGGGCTGGTGATCGCCCTCACCCCCTACGAGGCCGGGAGGCTGGCCGGGGTCATCTTCATCCCGCTTGCCCTCGTGGTCACCGCGCTGGTGCTCCGGCGCAAGGGTGTCCGGAACTGGTGGATCCCGCTGGCCGTCGCGCCGCTCGCGGCCCTCCCGTACGCGATCCGGCTCACCGCCGAAGCCGACGATCCACGGCCGACGCCCTCCGCGGTCCGGGCGCTTCCGGTCACCTCGGTCTTCCTCGGCGTCGAGGGGTACGAGCTCACGAACCTGGACTACGAAACCTACGCCGCGATCCAACTGCAGTTCACCCGGGCGGGGGGCGGCCAGGGCATCGTGCGACAGGTCGAGGTTCGATCCGTCGATGCTGCGGCCGGCGACGAGGTCGCTCGTTTGATCGTGATCGAGACGGACCCGGGCCGGGCCGGTGCCCCGAACTTCGTCGGGAACTTCGTGGCCGGCTTCGCCGACCAGGCCAACGCAAAGCCGGATCAGCGGGACGTGGCCGGGATCGAAACCTACTGGATTCAACCGGGAACTGGAGAGCTCGCCGGCTACACGTTCGTGATCTGGCGGGAGGAGAACCTGATCATCCTGGTATCCGCGCCCGACGCGGGGGAGGCCGAAGCCGTCATGCGTGCGATCTCGGGGCGCACCAGATCCACCTAGCCCTTCGACGCGCGCAAGCCGCGGGAGAGGCGGCGGACCGGCACGTACAGCGAGAACGGCTCAGGCGTAGTGCTTGCAGCGGGTGCACTCGTACCACGTGCCCTCGGGGTCGAGGGTGAACATGGTGTGCGCGCCGCACGTGGGGCAGTGGCGGATCGCGTGACCCGGCGACGGCACCGGTTCCTCCGGCTGGCCGTGGCGGTTCAGCGCCTCCAGGTAGCGGCGGTAGAGCGACTCCCGCTCCAGATCCTCGATTCGAAGCGCCATCTGCTTCCCCTTCCCGGGCGTCGGGATCGTCCGATTTCTTTCCCCCGCGACTGAAGTTCATGCGTCGCTCACCGGAATTGACGCTCTGGACGCTCGGTTCGTTCCACCCGGTCCACCTCGCTTGACAACTTGACAGATTTCGTCCTACTGTCACGCTCATGGCGACGACGGCCGAGGCCCTGCGCACCGAGACACGGCCGCGGATCATGGACGCCGCCTTCCGCGCCGTGGCGGCGTTCGGGCTCTCCCGGTTCACCATGGAGGACGTCGCGCGCGAGGCCGGCCTCTCCCGGCAGAGCGTGTACCGCTACTTCGACTCGAAGGACGCTCTGGTCACGGAGCTGGTCCTCCGCGAGGAGGAGGCCTTCCTGAACGGGGCCCGCGCGGCCTACGCCCACCACGACGACCTCGAGGCCGCCATCGAGGACTCCGTCCTGTTCTGTCTGCAGCTGGCTCGCCGGCACCCCCTGCTCGACCGCCTGCTGGCCTCGGAGCCGGAGATCCTGCTCCCCTACCTGACCACCCGCGGCGGCGGCGTCCTCGAGAACGCCCGCGCCGTGATGGAAGAGCTCGCGTCGGCGTGGCCGGGCGTCGACGGCTCGCTCGTGCACCGCGCCGCCGACCTCGCGGCCCGCGCCATCCTGTCCTACGCCCTGACCCCGCCCGACGACCCGCCCGAGGTCGTCGCCCGAGAGATCGCCCGCATCCTGTCCAAGGCACTTCAGGAACAGAAGGAGGCGCGCCGGTGAGCACTCGCTACTACACGCACCCGATCGAGCAGACCAGGTGGGAGGTCCCCTCCGGCAGCACCACGATCTTCAACTGGGAGTACGACGAGACGCGCGATCGCCTGCTGAACCTGTACGAGAAGGGCAAGGACAAACAGTGGAACGCGCAACACCGACTGGACTGGTCGATCGACGTGGTACCGGGATCGGAGGACAACGCCCCCGACTACTACATCCCGATCTACGGCTCGGACATGTGGGAGGCCCTCGACGAGGCCGGGAAGGCGGAGCTGCGGCTGCACATGGGGTCCTGGCTCAACTCGCAGTTCCTCCACGGCGAGCAGGGCGCCCTGATCTGTGCGGCCAAGATCGTGCAGACCGTCCCCGACATCGACTCGAAGTTCTATGCGTCGACCCAGGTCATCGACGAGGCCCGCCACGTGGAGATGTACTCGAAGTACCTCCGAGAGAAGATCGGCCTTGCCTATCCGATCAACCCGCACCTGAAGACCCTGCTCAACCAGGTCATCGAGGACTCGCGGTGGGACATGACCTACCTGGGGATGCAGGTCATCATCGAGGGCCTCGCCCTGGCGGCCTTCTCCCTGATCCGGGACTACACCGAGGAGCCCCTGGCGAAGGCGATCAACACCTACGTGATGCAGGACGAGGCCCGCCACGTCGCCTTCGGCCGGCTCGCCCTGCGCGACTTCTACCCGAACATCACCCAGGCCGAGCGCGACGAGCGGGAGGAGTTCGTGGTCGAGGCCTGCTACCTGATGCGCGACCGGCTGATGGCGAAGGAGGTGTGGGAGACCCTGGGCTTCGACGTCGACAAGTGCATGGAGTACGTCGAGACCTCCGAGATGCTCACGGAGTTCCGCAAGATGTTGTTCAGCCGTATCGTGCCGACGGTAAAGGACATCGGCCTCTGGGGTCCCAAGATCCAGGCCGCCTACAAGGACATGGGCGTGTACCACTACAAGGACGAGGACCCCGACACCCTCTCGGCGCAGGACGAGGCGCTGGCCCGCAAGCTCGACGAGAACCGCGCCCTGAGCGCCGAGGCCGAGGCGGCGGCGAAGATCGCCGGGATCGACCCCAAGCGGGCCCAGGAGGTCCAGCAGACGATCGAGGCCGGCCGGACCTGACCCGGGCGTTTGCTCCCGGCGGAAATAGCCGATACTTGAGGCGATGAAGCGAGCGTTGGTCGCGGTCCTCGCCGCGCTGCTGCTGCAGATCCCCCTGTCGGTGAGCGTGCCGGTGCCGGCCGCCCACGCCGTCTCCGTGACGGCGATCGCCTCGAGCCTGGACTTCCCCGCGGGGTTCTCGTTCCTTCCGGCGGGCCGGATCGTGTACGGCGAGCGGTTCACCGGCGAGGTCCGGTTCTTCGACCCCGCCACCCTCTCCAGCACGCTGGTGTGGACGTTCACGAACGTCGCCACCGCGGGCGAGCAGGGACTGCTCAGCGTCGTGTCCCATCCGGACTACCCGACGAAGCCCTTCGTGTACGCCTACGTGACCCGGACGGTCAGCGGCCAGCCCCAGAACCAGCTCATCCGCATCAAGGTCCAGAACGGGGTGGGAGTCTCGCAGCTGGTCATCACGACCATGAAGGCGGGGACGATCCACAACGGGGGCACGCTGCTCTTCGGGCCGGGCAAGCGCCTCTACGTGCTGGTCGGCGAGATCGGCGTCCCGGCGAACGCCCAGAACACGGCCAACCTCTTGGGCAAGGTGCTCCGCCTCACGGGCGGGGGCAAGGCCGTCGCCGGGAACCCGTTCGGGAACAAGGTCTTCTCCTACGGGCACCGCAACATGTTCGGCCTCGACATCGACCCGGAGACGGGCGCGCTGTGGATCAGCGAGAACGGCCCGAGCTGCAACGACGAGGAGAACAAGATCGTGGCCGGCGGCAACTTCGCGTGGGGCCCGAACCAGTCCTGCGGCTCCCCGGCCGACGCGGAGGACACCAACCGAGACGGCCCGGCGCCCCGGCTGTTCCCGAAGGCGCTCTTCAACCCGACCATCGCCCCCACCGGCCTGGTGTTCTGCGACGCGTGCGGGCTGGGGGCGGCAACCGAGGGCACGCTCCTCATGGGCGCGTGGAACGACGGGACCATCCGCAGGTCGATCCTCAGCGCCGATCGGCAGAACATCACCTCGACGTCGATCCTGTACGACCACAACGAGGGCGTCCTGGCGATGGTCGCGGCGCCCGACGGGCGGATCTACTTCAGCGACCCGAACCAGATCTTCGTCCTCAACCCGTAGCCGCCGCCCTGGACGCCTACCGCACCCCCGACGCCCGGTTCGCCGACCTCCCCGGCTACCCGTTCGAGCCACGGTACCTCGACCAGGACGGCCTGCGGATGCACTACGTAGACGAGGGCGCCGGCGAGCCGATCCTGATGCTGCACGGCGAACCGACCTGGTCCTACCTCTACCGGAAGATGATCCCGCCGCTCGCCGCGTCGAATCGGGTGGTCGCGCCGGACCTTTTCGGGTTCGGCCGCTCGGACAAGCCGACCGAACGGGAGTTCTACACCTACGCCCGCCACGTCGCGTCCGTGGCGTGGCTCGTGGACGAGCTCGACCTGACCGGGGCCACGATGGTCGTCCATGACTGGGGCGGCCCGGTCGGCCTGCGCGTCGCGACGGTGGAGCGTCCGGAGCGGTTCGTGCGGCTGGTCATCCTGAACACCGGCCTGTTTCGTCCAGGCCCCGGGTTGCCCACCCCGGGGTTCCAGGCGTGGCGCGACTTCGCCGAGCGGACGGGGCTCGAGCTCCCGGTCGGCCTGGTCATCGAGCGCTCGGTCGAGGGCATCGCGCCGGAGGTCGTGGCCGCGTACGACGCCCCGTTCCCGGAACCGGCCGCGAAGACCGGGCCGGCGATGTTCCCGCTGCTCGTGCCGATGAGCGAGGAGGACCCGGGCGTCGCCGAGATGGTCGCCACGCGCGAGGCGCTGTTCGCCTGGGCGAAGCCGGCCCTGGTCATGTTCAGCGACTCGGATCCGATCTTTCCGGCCCGGGCCGGCGCGCGGCTGGCCTATCGGATCCCGGGCGCGGCCCCCTTCCGGCTCGTCGAAGGGGCGGGCCACTTCCTGCAGGAGGACAAGGGGGAGGAGCTGGCCGAGGCCATCTCGGGCTGGCTGGCCTCGTAGCTCCGCCGTCTCGCTGAGTGTCGGTCCCGGCCGCTACGGTAGCGGGGTGGCCGATCCGATCCTCGATCCCCTGAACCCGGAGCAGCGCGAGGCGGCCACGGCCGTGCGCGGCCCGGTGGCGATCCTGGCCGGGGCCGGGACCGGCAAGACCACCACCATCACCCGGCGCATCGCCCATCAGGTCGCCTCGGGGGCGTTCCCCGCCGAGGCGATCCTGGCCGTGACCTTCACGGAGAAGGCGGCCGGGGAGCTGAAAGCCCGGCTGGCCCGGCTCGGGGTGCGCGGGGTCGAGGCGCGGACGTTCCACGCCGCCGCGCTCGGGCAGCTCTCCCGAATGTGGACGGCGCACACGGGTGAGCCCCTGCCGGGAATCCTCGACGCGAAGGCCCCCGTGATCTCGAGCCTGGCCAACGCGCTGCCGATGCCCCACAAGTTCGTGGCGCGCCGCGAGCTGGCCTCGGAGATCGAGTGGGCCAAGAACCGGATGGTCCCGCCCGAGCGGTACCTGGGCGCCCTCGGCGAGCGCGTGCCCCCCATCCCCCCCGAGCTCATGGAGCGGGTCTACGCGGGCTACGAGCGCCGCAAGCGGGCGATGGACCGGCTGGACTTCGAGGACATGCTCGGGTTGGCGGTTCGGCTCTTCGCCGAGCACCCGGAGGCCGCGGAGACGATGCGATCGCGGTTCGCGGCCTTCACCGTCGACGAGTACCAGGACGTGAACCCGTTGCAGCAGGCCCTGCTGGACGCCTGGCTGGGAGGTCGGGACGAGCTGTGCGTGGTGGGCGACGACTACCAGACCATCTTCGGGTTCACGGGCGCCTCGCCCGAGCACCTGCTCGGCTTCGCCCGCCGCTACCCGGACGCCCGCGTCGTGCGGCTCGAGGAGAACTACCGCTCGTCCCCGAGATCCTCGAGGTCGCCAACCGGCTGGCGCCGTCGCTCGGCGGGTTCGAGAAACGGCTGCGGGCGACGCGGCCCAAGGGGCCCGACCCGCTGGTCCACTCGGTGGCGAGCGAGGAGGCCGAGACGGCGTTCGTCCTGGAGGCGGTGCGGCGGCTGCACGCGTCGGGGACGCCGCTGGAGGAGATGGCGGTCCTGGTCCGGATCAACGCCCGGACCGAGCCGTACGAGGAGGCGTTCGCCGGGGCGGGGATCGCCTACCAGGTCCGCGACGGCGCGTTTCTGCGACGGCCGGGCCCCCGGGGCGTGCTCGCCCGCCTGCGGGGGGGTGGCGGCGACGTGGCCGCCGCGGTGCACGGGGCCACCGAGGCTCTCGGGTTCGACCCCGAGCACGAGCCCGACGCCGACGAGGAGGTGACGCGCCAGGCCGACCTGGCCCGGCTCCGTCAGCTCGCCGCGGAGTACGCGGCCGCGAACCCGGAGGGCGACCTCGAGGGCTTCGTGGGCGAGCTCCGGCGGCGGTTCTCGACCGAGACGGAGGGCCGCGGCGTGCAGCTGCTGACCTACCACCGCGCGAAGGGGCTCGAGTTCGACGCGGTCTTCCTTCCCCGGCTGCTCGACGGCGAGCTGCCGTTCCGCAGCGGCCGGTCGCGCGCGCCGGTGGACGAGGAGCGGCGGCTGTTCTACGTCGGCGTCACGCGAGCCCGCACGCACCTCGCGATCACGTGGCCGCTGGGCACGCGCGCCGGGCGCTCTCCGTTCCTGGAGGGCATCGCCCCGGCCGAGCCGGCGTCCTCGCCGCGGGTCCGAGGCCCGAAGGTGACGGTCGCCGCCGGCGGTGAGCTGTTCGACGCGCTCAAGCGGTGGCGGCTGGAGCGCTCGCGCGTGGACGGCGTGCCCGCGTACGTGGTGTTCCACGACGCCACGCTGGCCTCGATCGCCGAGCTTCGGCCGCGGACGCGGGACCAGCTCCGCTCGGTGCCCGGCGTCGGACCCGCCAAGCTCGACCGGTACGCGGACGAGGTCCTCGAGGTCGTGGCGGCGGGAACGGGCTAGGGCGGCGCGAAGACGCCTAGCGGCGGCGGGGGCGAGGCATGCCGCGGCGCGATGGCCGCGTGCGCTTCTTCTTGCGGCGCGGCGCCTGCGTCGGATCGGGCCGGTCGGCCTTCGCCTCGGCGACGCGGCCCAGCAGGTTGCGAACCGCCTCGGCGTCGGCGTTGCCCCCGACCATCAGGCCGAACAGGACGCGGCGCTCCAGCTCCTGCTCGGTGTCGACGACGACTCGGCGCTCTCCCCCCTGGCTCCGCCAGCGGGCGGTGAGCCGTCCGGACGGAAGGATGTCGACGCGCAGCCTGACGCCGCCGACCTCGCCCTCCCAGACGAGTTCACCCTGCTCTTCGATCGCGCCGTTCGCCAATCACAACTCCTTCGGTGGCGCGCCGGAGGCTTCCGGTGCGCGGGGTTTGGGACTGTACCACTCAGCCCGGCGGGGGCTCCTCGGGCTTCTTCCAGCCCTGCGCGGGGATGGCGCCGCCGTGGCCGGATGGGCCGCCGTCACCCTCCCGATACCGGCGGACCTGCTCCTGGACGCGCGGGTCGTTCACGAACCGGTTGAACCGCCGCTTCATGAGCCAGACCCCGATCCAGACCAGCACCATGATCGTGAGGATCGTGGTGAGGATCGCGATCGCGGTGACCTTCAGGACGGTCCAGAACACGCCGGTCAGCGCGGCGAGCAGAAGCAGGATCAGGATGAGCGTGCCCACGGTTCGATGATAGGCCGGGCCGCGTGATCAGGCGGGCCTCACGCCTCGATCCGGAACTCCAGTTGCTCGACGACCTCGGTCCCCTGGATCTCCAGCTGGATCTGGTACTCGCCGGGCCGGAACCCGCCCTCCGGCGCGGGGAGGAAGAAGAACCCCCAGTTGCCCCGGGGTGTTCGCTGCGCGCCCTCGCCGACGACGGTCCCCTCGCGGGCGAACGTGGCCTTCACGTTCGCGTCGCCGCCCACGCACATGTACACGACGTAGACGCGCTGGGCGTCGGCCGGGAACGTCTCCGAGAAGGTGAAGCCGTCGGGCTTGTCCGCGTCGGGATCGATCTGCTGCGTCGTGCCCGTCAGGCGGAAGGAGACCGCGGCGCCGTCCGGCGACGCCGCCTCCTCCGTCCACGCCCAGGTCCGCAAGACCTTGTGGAAGGTCGTCACGCCGGCCTGGTCGGCGGCGTCGACGTACAGCACGTACAGCACGCCGTCGCGGACCAGATAGAACAGGTGCTGGACGCGCGTGCCCGCGCCGGGCGAGCGCTCGCCGGAGATCTCGAGCCCGAGCGCCGGCGTTCCACCGACGCACGCCTCCAGATCGGACTTCGTGATCTCGAAGTTGACGAACGCGTCGACGAGATCCTCCTGGCGCGCGTAGACCGTCGCCGTGTCCAGGTCCCCGCCGCGCACCTGGAACGCGCCCAGGTTGTCGTCGGCCGCCGGATCCTGGACCACGTCGGCGTCGACCGGTTCGTCGTCCAGGCCGAGCTCGCGGATGGTCTCCGGCGCCAGGAGGTCCGCCGGCCGGGTCCCGATGTCCCCGCTCTCGTCGGTCCAGCCCGACGGGTAGTCGAACGTGAACGCTCCGCTCAGCGCCTCGTGGGTCTGCCAGGACCCGGTCCCGGCGGCCGGTCCCGCCGGCGGGCACGTCAGCTCGACCGGAGGGACGGACGGCGAGAGCTCGGAGGGGCCCAGGGATGGTCGCTGGTCGGGCGACCCCGAGCACGCGACGAGGGCCACCGCGAGGATCGTCGCGAGCATCGCCGCCGGGAACCGCGATCGGGCCCTCACGCGAGCTCCGCCACGAGGCCCTCGCAGGTGCGGACCACCGAGCGGGCCACCTCGGCGACCTGCGGAGAGGCGAGCGGGCTCTCCCCCAGCTCGCGCCAGCGGGCCACCGCCTCGACCGCCGCGACCCGTACCCGGTCGGCCGGCGCGTCCTCCGGCAGGCCGAGGCGCCCTGCCGCGGAGCCGCCCGCGGCTCCCAGGAGCCGCTCGGCCTCGGGTCCTCGATCACCGGGCAGAGTGATCGCCCCCGCCCGCAGCGCCCCGAGCAGCTCGATCTCCACGAACTCGTGCGCGCCGGACTGCAGGCGCTCGACCTCGCGGAGCAGGTCCTCGGATCCGTTCGCCGAGCTCGCCAGCGCGATCCCTTCCAGCGCCGCCAGCGCGGAGCGCGCCTTGAGCGTGCCGGCCCGGGCGGCGATCGCCGAGGCCAGCACCCGGCGGAGCTCGTTGATGCCGCTGTCCTCGGCCAACTGGGCGGCCAGGTCGACCGAGCTCGACACGCCCGCGCGGATCAGGCCGATCGAGCGCCGGACCCCGAAGATGCCCAGGCGCGAGAGCAGCGCCGCCCGCGACGCCCGTCCCGGCTCCGCCGGCGCGTCAGAGGCGCCGAAGCGGTCCACGGAGAGCAGCAGCTCGTCGGTCGCCTCCGCCGGCAGCTTCGCCAGGTGCGCGAGGGCCTCGAACTCCGATTCCTGCATCGTGGCCGCGCCCTCGGCGAGCAGCCCGGCCACCGGCACGACCACGCCGCACAGACGCCGGAGCCTTGGGTCCTGCTGGTAGCGCTCGGCGGTTCGGCGCGCGACGTCGATCGCGTCGGCGCGTCCGCCCGCCACCTCGTCCGCGCGGGACAGTACGCCGACCGCGTTCGCCGGCGAGATCGCGGAGCGCTCCTGATGGAACGCCTCCAGGAACTGGAGATCGGCCGGGTGTACGTGCCGCAACAGGTAGAGGACCGCGTCGGCCTGGGCGTCACCGTCTTCCGGAGTGAGGAACGGCAGCGTCGTGGTGGCGGCCACCCCCGAGACCGAGGCGAGTCCCGGCGTGTCGATCAGCGTGGTCTCCCGGAGCGCCGCCGAGGGCCACTCGACCACCAGCCGCTCCACGTCCTCGGCGCCGAGCGTCCCGAGGTCCACGTCCGCCCCGACGCCGCCCGCGCGGAACGGGGCCTGACGGGGCGGCCCCTGCCGCGGATACAGGGTGGCCCGGTACGTGGGGCCGTCTCGATACCAGGTGACGATCCGCGTGGACTCGCCGGCGTCCGTCGGCGCCAGGGCCTGCCCGACAAGCGCGTTGAGGAGCGTGGACTTGCCGGCCTTGACGCGACCCGCGATGGCCAGTCGCAGCGGTTCGTCGAGCCGCTCCGCGATGGCGTCCAGCGCGGGCGCCGGATCGTCGCCCGCCCGGGCCGAGGCGAGCAGGGTCCGGACGCCGTCGATCGCGCGGGAGGCGCTCATGGGGTCTCCGGGAGGGCGTCGAGCAGGGCCACGCCCCGCGCCCGGATCGCGTCGAGCTCCGCCAGGCCCGCCTCCACGGCCGGCAGCCGGCTCGCGCGGTCGGCCTCCCCCGCCCCCGCGGCCCGCTCGGCCGCAGCCCAGGCCTCGTCGGCAGAGCGACGCGCCTCGTCGGCGCGCTCCACGAAGGCGTCGCGGAGGGCTCGCTCGATGCGCCGGACGGTGTCCCGGGACTCCTTGCCGACCCGGAAGGTGACCTCCTCGACGTAGCGCGCGACGGCGTTGCGCGCCTCCTGACGGCGGGCCTCGAGCTCCGCCTTCCGCCGTCCGGACACGGCCTTCCAACCCAGGAGCAGCCCGAACCCGATCGAGATCGGGATCATCACGATCCCCGCAAGCCCGGCGAACGAGCCGAGCAACATGCCGCCGTCCAGACCGTTCTGCACGGCCACGGTCGCGTGGCCGGCGAGGGTCTCGGTGTCCAGCCGGGCCACGGTGGCCTGGAGCTCCTCCAGGCCGGCGCGGACCTGCTCCTCGCTCTCGACCGGCAGGTTCTCGGGGGCGGACGCGCCGAACCGCTCGGCCACGGCGGCCCCCAGCTCGTTCGCCCGGGAGGCCAGCGCCAGGAAGCTCGCGACCACCTCGGCGGTGACGCGGTGGTAGAGCCAGGCCTCGAACGGCTCCCACGCGTCGGCCGACCCGTCGGCGATCGCCGCCTCGGCCTCCTTCACGACCGTCCGGCACCGGGCCTGAAAGTCGTGCTCGGCGTCGCTGGCCAGGTCGGCCACGCCGTCGGCCAGGAGTCGCTGCCATCCCGAGGCGTCGTCCTGCAGCGCCTCCGCCTCCCGCCGAGCCCCATCCAGCCGGTCCCGGAGCGCTCGCGCCGCGCCGGGGTCCGCCAGCGCCGAGCGCTCCGCCTGGAGCGGCCCCCGGAGCTGTTCGCTCACGGCCACCGCCGACCGGGCGGCGGCGCGGATCGAGCGATCGCGCGCCCCCGCGACCATCGCACCCAGGCGCGCCACCAGGGCCGGGTAGCCCGACTCGGCGTCGACGCCCGCATCCGAGGACTCCAGGGCTCGGGCCCGAAGCGCGCCCGAGACCGGGACCGCCTGGGCGGCGATGGCGGCCGCGCGAAGGTGGCCCTCGTCGAGCTCCAGGATCCGGCGCCACTCCGGGTACAGGTCGACCTTCGTCAGGACCAGGACGACGTCCGGGCCGAGCTTCCCGACGGCGCGCAGGAACTCGAGCTCGGGCGCGGTGAGCTCCTGGGAGGCGTCGCTGACGAAGAGCACGGCGTCGGACGCCGCCACCCCGGCGACCGTTCCGGCGGCGGTCGGCGAGGCGAGGCCGCCCACCCCCGGCATGTCCACCAGCTCGATCCCGGAGGCGAGCAGGTCACGGGGGACCGACACCTCGATCGACGCTCGGCGTGCGGGGTCGCCGCCCTCCGAGGAATGCTCGGCCAGACGGTCGACGGGCACCTCCCGGCGCTCGGCGTCGTCCGAGTCCTCCGACCGGCGGGTCACCACCGCCGCCGCGGCCCGCTCGCCGAACCGGATCAGGGTGGGAACGGCCGTGGAGGCGTCGTCGTCGACGGAAACCACGGGCTGCTCGAGCAGCAGGTTGACCAGCGAGCTCTTCCCCTGCTTGTACTCGCCGACCACGGCCACCCGCGTGCGGGGCTCGGCGAGGCGGCGAGCGGCCTCACCCACGCGCTCGGCGAGGTCTGCGCGGTCGTGCGCCCGCGCCGCCCTCGTCGCGGCGGCGAGGAGGTCACGGGCCTCGTCGACATGCCCGTCCGTCGCTGCGTCGGCCCGATCCACCGGCCGAGGATGCCCGCGGCCTCGCGACTCCGTCAAGGGCGGAGCCGTCCTGCGACAATGCGCCCCGCATGGCGTATCAGCTCGGCATCGACATCGGCACGACCTTCACCGCGGCGGCCGTCGCGCGTGACGGCCGCGTCGAGGCCGCGACCCTCGGCA
Source organism: uncultured Actinomycetes bacterium (assembly GCA_963742735.1). Taxonomy (GTDB): domain Bacteria; phylum Actinomycetota; class UBA4738; order UBA4738; family JBBDTT01; genus JBBDTT01. The sequence continues at coordinate 606,698 of CAVUMN010000004.1, read as the reverse complement.
GCCGCGCGGCCTCGATCCCCTCGGTCCTGTACCTCCGCGAGGACGGCTCGTTCCTGATCGGGGAAGCCGCGGAGCACCGGGCGTCCACGGACCCGGGCCGCGTGGCCCGCGAGTTCAAGCGCCGCGTCGGGGACCCCACACCTCTGCTGCTCGGGGGAACGCCGTTCTCGGCCGAGGCCCTCACCGGCAAGCTCATGCGCTGGGTCGTTGACGCGATCGCGAAGCGCGAGGGCGAGCACCCCGAACGCATCGCGATCACGCACCCGGCGAACTGGGGCCCGTTCAAGAAGGACCTGCTGTCCGAGGCGATCCGGCTGGCGGACATCGGCGACGCGATGACGCTGACCGAGCCCGAGGCGGCCGCGATCTTCCACGCCACCACCGAGCGGATCGCCCCGGGCGACATCGTCGCGGTCTACGACCTGGGGGGCGGGACGTTCGACGCCGCGGTCCTCCGCAAGACCTCCTCGGGGTTCGGCATCCTGGGGACGCCGGAGGGCATCGAGCGCCTGGGCGGCATCGACTTCGACGAGGTCGTGTTCGGCCACGTGCGGACGGCGCTGGGGAAGGCCTTCGAGGAGCTCGACCCGACCGACCCGGGCGCGATCGCCGCCGTGGCCCGGCTGCGACGCGACTGCGTGGACGCCAAGGAGTCGTTGTCCTCGGACACCGACGCGGCCATCCCCGTCCTGCTGCCCAACGTCCAGACCCAGGTTCGGCTGACGCGGGCGGAGTTCGAGTCGATGGTCCGCCCGGCCATCTCCGAGACCATCGCCGCCCTCTCCCGGTCCCTGCGATCGGCCAAGGTCTTGCCCGCGGACGTGAGCGCCGTCCTGCTCGTGGGCGGATCCTCGCGGATCCCACTGGTCGCGCAGATGATCTCCTCCGAGCTCGGCCGCCCGGTCGCCGTGAACGCGCACCCGAAGCACTCGGTGGCTCTCGGTGCGGCCGTCGCCGCCGCCGCGGCGCAGGGCACCGAGACCGCCGACGTTTCGCCGCCGCCGGAGGAGGCCGCCCCCGAGGCGGCTTCGGCCCAGGAGGCTCCCGCGAGGTCGGAGCCCCCGCCCCCGCCCAAGACGGCCCCCCGGCGCGGGCCGAAGCCGACTCCGAAGGCCGCGCCCGCGGATGGGACCGGCCCGCCGCCGCCCCGGGCCCCCGCGACCGCCGGCCCCGGACGCAAGATATTGGTTGGCGCGGTGGCCGCCGTCGTGGTTGCCGCCGGGGCGTTCTTGCTGCTCCGCAAGGACGGAACCGATCCACGCGACGGAGGCAGTCCGCCCTCGGGCTCCCCCACCGGACAGACGGACGGCCTGGCCTTCACCCGGATCACCTCGCCGCCCCTCGGCGGCGAGGGCGACCAGGAGATCACGCGGATCGTTCGGGGGGGAGCCGGCTACGTGGGCGCGGGGTTCGACACCTCCGGCGGCGACGAGGACGCGGCGATCTGGCGGTCCGTGGACGGGAACCGGTGGGACCGAGTCCCCCATCAGGAGGAGGTGTTCGGAGGCCCCGGCCGCCAGCAAGTCACCGGCCTGACGGAAAGCGTCAATCTCGCCGTGGGCTACGACGCGGGGGACGCCGCCGTCTGGCAATCGCCGGACGGAGGGCTCACCTGGCAGCGCGTGGAGGACGCCACGGGGGTGCTGGGAGGGGCCGGCGAGCAGACGATGAACCGGGTGGTCGCCACCTCCAGGGAGTTCGTGGCCGTCGGATACGACACGTCCGGGGGCGACGGCGACGCGGCGGTGTGGACCTCGACCTTCGGCACCGACTGGTTCCGGGTCGATCCGGTGGAGAGCGTCTTCGGTGGGCCGGGAGAACAGCGCTTGCGGGCGGTCGCCGGCGACATCGACCTCCTGGTCGCCGGGGGATTCGACGACTCCGGGGGGGATGACGACGCGGCGGTCTGGTTCTCCGAGAGCGGCCAGGGATGGGAACACGTCGCCCACGACGAGGCCGCCCTCGGTGGCGCCGGCGACCAGCAGATCGCCGCGATCGTGGCAGGGCCTGAGGACCGGCTGGTGGCGGTCGGCTACGACTCGGGGGGCGACGGCTCCGACGCGGCCGTGTGGACGTCCGACGACGGTCACGCGTGGCGCCGGGTCGCGAAGCAGGTCTTCTCGAAACCGGGAGGCCAGGAGATGCGGTTCGTGACCGCCTGGGAGGGCGGGTTCGTCGCGGTTGGCGACGACGGCCAGGATGCCGCCGTGTGGTTCTCGCCCGACGGGCTCACCTGGGAGCAGCCGAGCGAGGACGCGGTCCTCGGAGGCTCGGGCAAGCAGGCGGGCCGGGGAGCCGTCGTGAGCGGGGGCACCCTGTTGGTGGTGGGCTACGAAGTTCGGGGTCCGGATCGCGAGGGCGCCGTCTGGAGCGCCCCCATCGAGTAGCCCCGCTCAGGAGGCCCGGCGGCGGACGTAGTCGCGCACGACGAACTCGCCCAGGCCCTCGCCGGCCATCTGGAACACGCGTCCGTTCGTCAGGCGGGCGAGGCGCTCCATGAACCGCGTCAGCCGCGGCTCGTCTTCGAGCATGAAGACGTTGAGGGTGACGCCCGAGCGCGACAGGCGGACGGCCTCCGTTAGGGTGCGCTGGATCGTCTCGGGGACCGGCGGCCACGAGAAGAACACCTCCTCGCCCTCCAGGTGGGCCGTGGGCTCGCCGTCGGTGACCATGATCACCTGCCGGGCCGCGCGCGGGTGCTGGCCCAGCAGCCGGGAGGCCAGATTGAACGCGTGCTGCATGTTGGTGCCGTAGACACGCTCCCACCCCGCGGCGGTCAGGTCCTCGGGAACCATCCGCCGCGCGTAGTCGCTGAACCCGATCAGGTACAGCGTGTCGTGCGGGTAGCGGCCCTCGATGAGTGCGTGCAGCGCCAGCGCCATCCGCTTCGCGTGCACCCAGTGTCCGCGCAGCGGCATCGAGAACGACAGGTCGAGCAGCAACGCGGTGGCGGTGGAGGTCCGCGTCTCCGCCTCCTCGAGCTCGAAGTCCTCCGCGCTCAACCGCGGTTTCGCGCCCGGACCGCCTCGCAACACGGCGTTGAAGACGGTGCGCTGGACGTCGATCCGCCCGGTGTCGCCGAACCGCCAGGGGCGGGTGGCGCCGGTCGGCTCCGCGACCCCCCCCGCCTCGCGCACGGCGTGGCTGCCCTCGCGGTCGCGGCGCAGCGCCTCGAACAGTTTCACCAGGGCCCGCTCCCCCAGCTTGCGCGCGCCGCGGGCGGTGACCCGCAGGCTCCCGCCCTCACGGGTCAACAGGCCGGCCTGCTCCAGGGCCCGCTCGATCTCCTTGAGCCGGCGCAGGTCGCGGACGGCGTCCTCGCCCATCGCTCGGCGGAGGCTCTCCTCGTCGATGTCGTCCAGCCCGGCCCCCGCATAGTCGCCGCGCATGGACCGCTCCAGGTCCTCGAACTCGTGGAGACGCTCCATCGCGTCGACCGTCGCCTGCAGCGGCATGGCCTCCTCCCCGCCGGTGAACGCGGGGTCGTCCCATGGCATCCCCGGGAAGCGGCCGGCCAGCGCGGACGCCAGGCGGTCGACCTCGAACTGGAGGTCCAGGTCGCCCATCACCTGCCGCGCGAGGTCCTCGAGCTCGCGCCGCCGGTCGGGGGGCAGCGAGGCGAGCAGCCGCGACATGGCCGCCATCCGCCGGGCGAGGTTCTCCAGCAGCTCGTCGAGGGTCTTCGGGTTGTCGGGGAACAGGTCTCCGTACCGCGACATGAAGTCGTCGAACTGCGCCTGCGCGTGCTCGCCCCGCTCCCGGGCGTCGATCATCGTGTTGAGCTCGGCGAGCATGTCCTTGAGGCGCGCGATCTGCTCCGGGGTCATGTCCCGCAGGTTCTGGCCGAGCTGCCGGAAGTACGCGCCGAGCACCTGCTCCTGCAGCATCTTCATCAGCTCGTCGAACTTCTCGGCGGCCTGAGGATCGGCGAAGTCGTAGTCCTTCAGCTCCGAGACCTGGCCGGCGACGTCCTCGGGCAGCTGGGCCAGGCGAAGCTCGCCGAACCGCGCGTCCTCGTCGTCCCGCGCCGCGAGCGCCCGGCGCTCGAGGTCCAGGATCTCGTCGAGGCGCTCGCGAACCTCCTCGAGCGGCCCCGTCAGGTCGAGGGCCTCCTGCTGCCGCCGGCGGGCGTCGCGCAGCCGGGCCCGGAGCGCGTCCAGGCCCCCGAACTGGCCCCGCAGGCCCCGGCGAAGCAGCCGCGACAGCGCGCGCTCCGCGCCGCCTCCCGCGAGGATCTCCTCCCCCATCGCGTCGAGCAGGTCTGCCGCCGACAGATCGGGCCCGAGGGGGTCCTGGGTCCCGTCCCATTCCGAGTACCGGAAGCGCACGCGGCTCAGTCCCGAGACGTCGCGTCGGGACCGGTGTAGCGAACGGCGCCGAGGCGGCCCGCCGAGTCCTTGTTGAGCCGCTTGGTCAGGTGCAGACCCTCCAGCGCGAACTCCAGCGCCGCCGCGGCCGCACCCGGAGACTCCTCCTCTACCCCGAGGCGCTCGAGGATCCTGGCCAGCCCGGGGACCGGGCCGAACTGCTCGAGGAACCCGCTCGCCGGCGTGAGGTCCGAGGTCTCGGCGACGAGTCCCTCGTGGAAGCGGTCGAGGACCGCGCCGAGGTCGGCGCCGCCCAGCCGCTTGCCGAACACCGCGAGGACGGCCTGCCGCAGGGCCCGCCCGAGGATCTCCTCCTCGCGACCCTCCTCGATCGTGTCGAACTCGATCCTTCCCAGCGAGGACTCCAGGGCGGCCGGGAAGTCGACGGGGCGGGGAACGGCCTCGGCCTCCCCCAGCCGCGCGGCGCGGCGGACGGCGCTGGCCACGACCGTCTCCAGGTTGCCGATGGAGTACCGCACCGAAACCCCCGAGCGCTGGTTCACCTGGGGCGAGCGGCGGAGCTCGCCGGTCAGCGCGGCGAGGACCTCGTTGACGAACCGGGGGACGTGCACCGGGATGCCGGCGGCCGGCGCGGCCGCCTCCTGGACCATGATCCGAACCTCGTCCTCGACCGTCTCGGGGTAGTGGGTGCGGACCTGCGTCCCGAACCGGTCCTTGAGGGGGCTCACGATCCGCCCACGGTGCGTGTAGTCCTCGGGGTTGGCGGTGGCCACGACCAGCAGGTCCAGCGGCAGCCGGATCTTGTACCCGCGGATCTGCACGTCGCGCTCCTCGAGGATGTTGAACAGCCCCACCTGGATGCGCTCCGGCAGATCCGGAAGCTCGTTGATCGCCACGATCCCGCGGTTGGTTCGGGGGACGAGTCCGTAGTGGATCGTGAGCTCGTCGCCCAGATGGCGGCCCTCGGCGACCTTGATCGGGTCGACGTCGCCGATGAGGTCGGCCACCGAGATGTCCGGCGTCGCCAGCTTCTCGGCGTAGCGCGACTGGCGATCGATCCACACGACCGCGACCGCGTCCCCGTCGGCCTCGACGCGCGCGCGGCAGGACGCGCAGATGGGCCGGAACGGGTGGTCGGAGATCTCGCAGCCTTCGATCGCAGGCGCGGTCTCGTCCAGCAGGGCAACCAGCGAACGGATCAGCCGGGTCTTGGCCTGGCCCCGCTCCCCCAGCAGGATCAGGTCGTGGCCGGCCAGGACGCCCCGCTCCAGAGCGGGCAGCACCGACTCGTCGAACCCGACGATCCCCGGGAACGGCGAGGAGCCCCGCCCCAACCACTCCAGGAGGTTGGCGCGGAGCTCCTCCTTGACGCTTCGATCGGCGTAGCCGCTCGCCCGAAGCTCGCCGATAGTGGCCGCGCGTGTCACGCGGTCAGCCTACGACGCCCGCCGCGAATCGATTACGGGTTGGGCGACGTGCCGAAGATCTGCCCCCGGGTCTCCCCGCCCGGCCATTCCGTGGTGTGGACGTTCACGTAGGTGCAGTTCGACTCCATGGCCTCCACCAGACGCTGGACGCCCCGGCCCGCCAGCGGTCCGACCAGGTTGCCGCGGCGGATGGTCCCCTGCGACAACCGGCCGTTGACCTCGCCGGTCGGCCCACCCTCGAACAGGAACGCCACGACGGGACCGTTCTCCCCAGGACATCCCAGGTGGATGTGGGCGGCCGTGACGTGGTCGATGTGGAACACGCCGAGCCGGAACTTGATCTCCCGCCGGCCGTTCCCGAGGTCGATCACGTCGAACCTCGCCCCGCCGGTGGCCTCGGTGTCAACCGCGGGGACCTCCTGTCCGCCGCTCAGGTCGGAGGCGAAGTCCGTGTCGAACGCGGCACCGACCGCCCCCGACGCCCCGAGCACCACCGCGAGCATCGCGACGAGCACCGCCATCCCGAGCTTCCTCATCGAGCACCCCCCTTTCGAACGAGCAGAAGGCCCGCCCGCTCGAACGTTACCGAGCGAGCGGGCCCTTTGCTGCGGTGAAGTAGCTCAGGCGACCGACACCAGCCGGTTCCTCCGGTCCCACGCCAGCACGAGCCAGCCCGCGACGATCAGGTTCAGGGCCATCGCGAAGGGCAGCCAGAGGTCGCCACCGGTCACCGGCAAACCGCCGGGGACCTGGGCCAGCGGCGGCTTGTCCAGCGGCGGGCAGACGCCCGACGGCGGGATCGGCGCCCCGTCGTTGCAGGTCGGGCCGCCGGGGGCGGCGCGCTGGGAGACCAGCGCCTCCGCGGTGCTGACGTGCCCCAGCACCAGCTCATTCAGCAGGCTGAGGTGCAGGGCCTGCTGGGCCGCGCCGACGGCGCCGTTGCCGAGCAGGTCCTCGCCCTGGTTCAGGTACAGACACAGCACCCCGAGGTCCGGAGGGCAGTCCGGCATGATGGCCAGCCCGAGGGGGTCGGCCAGGACCGGGTTGTTCTCGCCGAGCACCTCGACGCCCAGGACCTGCGAGTCGCGAGCGGAGAAGCCGCTCGTGTCGGCCGCCGCCGCGGCGTGCAGGACGTTCGCCCCGAGGCCGGAGCACAGGCCGGCCGGGTCCTCGCCGCCGAGGCACAGGTCCGCCGCGTCGGTCGAGTGCGCCGCGGTCGAGCTGCCGGTCATCCGGTCGCGCACGAACCCGCTGTGGCTCTCGCCCACGCTCGCCCCGATCGGCCCGTCGCAGACGTGGTCGGCGTTGGTGGCGGTCCCACCGAGACACACGAAGGCGAGGGCCGTGTGCGACTGGGAGCTCGACGTGGACGCGTCCTGGGTGGACGTGGTCGAGGCCCACAGCAGCTGCACGCAGAGCGCGCCGCCGCTCGCGTCACAGATCGGGCCGAGGATGTCGAACTCCTCGCTGGTCGTGCCGTCCGAGGACGAGTGCGCGCCGATGATCTCGCTCCCGAGGAGCGAGAGCACCGTCGCGTCGCCCGCCGCCCGGTCCGAGTCGTCCACCTCGGCGCGCGTGACCGATCCGTCGGCGAGGGCGCTGCCGGCGAGGTCGGCGTCGAGCACGCCGCCCGACGCGTGGTCGGGACTCTCGGGATCCGGGGTGTCGTGGCCAGCGAGGTCGTCGTCGGAGGTGACGGTTGGGGCGGCCACGGAGCCCTTCCCGCCGATACCCGAGCCGATCGCGCCGGTGATCGGCTCGACCACGTCTTCAACGATCACGTCCTGCGCCAGGTCGTCGACCGGCGCGAGGATGGGGTTGCTCTTGAAGGGGCCGGCGTAGGAGAAGCCGGCGAGGAACAGCACGATGACGGCCGTAGCCACGCCCAGCACCTGGGATCGGGTTCGCATCTGTGAGACCTCCTCCATCGCGGGCGGGGGAGGGGTCCCCCGCCGGACGTCACGTCCGGGCGCGAACCAGTCTTTTCGACGGACGCGGCGGGGTGAATAGCCCCCCGTGGCCATTTCGGCGGTCGCTTCGAACTAGTCCAGTGGTGACGGAAGGGCCCGGTTTCGGGTGATTTCTAGCCGATCCCGAGGCCCGTGGTGAGGGCCCGGAGGGTCAGGCCGAATGCGACGAACCCGGCGAACCCGAACACTTTCCACGGCGTGAAGCCGTTGTCGGGGTCGCGGGCCACGACGTGGGCGCCGATGAGCACGATCGCGGGGAACAGCGAGCCGTAGAAGTAGTGGAGCACCGGCATCCGGCCCCCGGCGACGAGCAGGACCACCCCGGCGACCAGCTGGACCAGCAGGGTCCCCTGCATCGTGCCGAGCAGGGTCCAGTACCAGCGGTGGATGTCGCCCCGGCGGGCCGCCCACGCGACCAGCGGCCACAGCCACAGCAGGCCGAAGCCGGCGACGATGGCCCATCCCAGCGCGGCGTGCACGGGTCGCATGCCGCGTATTCCCGCAGCCGCCGAGGCGGCCCGTCAAACCGCCGTGCTCAGACCAGCGGCCGGGTGACGGTCGCGGAGGCCGCCCGGTTGAAGTTCCCGTACGTGTCGTGGATGTCGCCGGAGTCGACGAAGGCCCGTTCCCCGGGCAGCAAGGCCTGGCTGGTGTGCCAGCGCCCGTCGGCCCCGAGGGTCGCCTCGTAGGTCTGGTGGATCCCGCCCGTTCGGATGAGCGTCACCTTCACGACCGCGGCCTGGCCGGTGTCGGCCCACGGCCGGAACGTGCACGGGAAGCAGTACCACTCCAGCAGGCTCGGGTCGTTCGGCGCCGCCGGGTCGCGGCGGAACTCGCGGACGTCGCGGATGAACGGGATCGGCGACGCGTAGGAGTCGGGGTAGTCGATCGGGCCGATCTCGGCCCCGCCCGGGATGCCGGGGACGGCGATCGTCCTTCGGGGGCCGACCTTCAGGCTGACGGTCCCGTCCGCGTCGACCCGCAGGTCGTTCGCGGTGATGCCGTCCCAGGGCCGGACGTCGAAGACCTTGGACTCCAGGTGGTAGGGGACGGCCTGTCCGGCGTCGCGGTGGTGGCCGTCGACCACGAACCGGTACTCGCCCGCGGGCGTCGAGCCCGGCCGCTCACCGAGGTTCTGGAACCTGGAGTCGAACGCCTCGAAGTGCGCCGTCCACGCCCAGGACTGGTCGCCCAGCAGGTACGGGACCACACTGAGGGGACCCTTCGGGAACTCGAGGGTCAGCACGACCTCGCCGGACATGTCGCCGAAGTCCTTCCACACGCCGTCAACGCGCCGCTGGACCTTCACGTTCGGGTTGTCGGTGTAGTTGGAACCGCCGTACCACTGGAAGAACGCGGTGGAGAAGCGCGTGACGTCCTTCGGCTGGGCGAGGAACCTCGGGTCCTCGCCGTCGTCGGGCAGCAGGGCCTCGTACGCGGGGATCACGGTTTCGGCGATCGCCCCCAGCACGATCCCCTTCGCGTCGTTGATCAGCTGGTCGACGACCTCCCTGGGATCCAGCGTCTCCGCCGGCGGGGGCGGGCCGCCGTTGAGCTGCCCGCCCATCTGCACCAGGCGGGTGGCGAGGTAATCCGAGGAGTGCGCGCCCCACCCGGTGAGGGCCTTCCGGTAGTGGTCGCCCCGCGAGTACTCGCGGTAGGACGCGATGTAGCCGTTGTAGTCGTTGGCCATGCCCAGGGTGACCGTCAGCGGGTAGCCGTGGCCCGGCTTGTGCGGGCCGATCGGGAGCTCGTTCTGGGTGAAGTTGCCCCAGATCTGCGTGGTGTCCACCGGCTCGGACTCCGCGGCCAGGACGTTCTTCGGCTTGTCCCATCCGAGGGCGTCGTTGTTCACCTGGGCCCGCATCCGCTTGTACTCGTGGTCGGTGACCGGCTCGAGGAAGGTGCTCGGGTTCCCGGGGTTGGGGCACTTCCACGTGGTGTCGGGGTTCTGGGTGCACTGCGCGCCCCAGTCGAAGCCCCGCCAGATGTTGTTCGCCTTGAGGTCCGTGCGGGTCTTGATGTTCTTGGTCTGCTCGGACCACTGCTCGCACGAGCACATCACCAGCAGGATGTCGCCGAGACGCGCGGCCTGGAGGTGGACGCCCATGGACTCCTCGAGCGAGTTGTACGAAGGCGCCGAGTAGTTCTCCGGGACGGGGATGCCCGCGGCCTCGAACGTGTCCGTCGTGATCCCCGGGTCGACCGGCAGCGGCGGGATCTCGACGCCGAGATACTCGCGGGCGAGGTCCTGCGGGCTCGTGCAGTCGGGGAGCCCGACGATCGGGAGCCGCGGCTCGCCCGTGAAGACGGCGTCGGTCCGGCAGTTCGAAACGCCGGGGTACGGGTGCGACACGTGTCCGGGGAACCAGCGGTCCACCATCGCCACCGGAAACACGGTCTTGAACGGCACGAACCGGCCGGCCTGCTCGGGGGTGCCGGCCGCGACGTCGTTCCAGGTGTCGAGCAGGGCGTTGGCCATCAGACGCGCGCCGTACTCGGCCTGCGCGTAGTCCTTGTGCGTGAACTCGAGCCGCTCGTGGATCGAGTGGTACGTCGAACGCTCGGGCTCGGCCGTCCCCACGCTCCCCTGGGTCCACAGCATCATCGCGCCCGTGGCGCGGTCGACCATGCGCTCGAGGGGCCCGATGTAGTCGGCCGAGACCAGGTTGTTGCCCTCCAGGAACTCGGGGTGGACCCCGAAGTTGGCCAGGATGGCGAGCGGCTTGGGCGCCTGGGGGTTCGAGACGTCGTCGAACCGGACGACCATGAAGTCGTGGTCGGTCTCCCCGTTCGGGAACCCGGCCGGCGTCCCGTCGTCGGCGATCGAAGGGCCGAACGAGTGCCGGTGGGTCTTGTCGAAGTAGGAGACGGACGCCCCCACCCTCACGGGCTTGAGGGTGGCGGCGGCCTTCTCCACGGCGGCGGCCTGGGCCTGGGCGTAGTACTCGAAGAACCGCAGGTCGAACGCGTCCTGGAACGCCCACGGGCCCCACGAGGTGGAGCTGTAGAACGGGCTCGAGTGGTTGTGGGTGGCCATCATCGTCAGGTGCGTGCGGTCGATCCCGGAGGTGCCGTTCGCCTCGAGGATCTGGGCGGTGCGCCGCCACAGCATGTCCTGGGGGATGTACAGGTCGTTCTTGAGCAGCGCGATCCGGGTCCCGTCGGGGCCCTCGACCACGATCGCTCTCGCCGACAGCCGGGACTGGACCCCGTAGGAGGGCTCGCGCCGAAGCTGGTGGCGGTGCGGGTCGAAGTGCGACTCGGGGGTGATCCCCGGGATGCCCTCCCCATCCAGGACGGGGTCGCCGGCGTACTGGCCGGCGGATGCCCCGACGTGCCAGGTGGTGTCGACCACGCCCACGCCGGCCCGCACCCGCCCGGTGCCGGGATTGGACCCCGGGGGCAGGAGCGGGGGGATCTGCGCCGAGGCGGGGGGCAGCAGGGGAATTCCCCCGGTCAGCAGGAGGACGGAGACGACAAGCAGAGTAAGCGTGCGGGCGCGAGTGAGCATCAACACGAGAGTTCGACCCGCCCGGACGCGTTCCTGCTCCCGGCGGCGGCGTGGCAGACTGGCGGAGTGAACGACGAGGCCCTTCTCCGCCGCGCCGAGACCGCGCTGACCGAGATCAAGGTCAACCAGGGGCTGTCCGAGCCCCACGCCGCCGTGCTGGCGGCGCTGCGGATCCGGCTGAAGGGTGACCCCGGCGGCGACCTCGACCAGATGCTCGAGGCGGCGGGAGACCTGAGCTCGCCGAGCCTGGACGACGTGCTGGCCCGGGAACCCGAGAAGCCGGGCGGCTCCCTGGACGACCTGTTCAGTCAGGAGCCGGAGAAGCCGGAGTGGCCGGGGGGCTGACCCCGGACAGAGGTCGAGCCGCCTGGAGTGGACCGGCCCTCGAAGGCGCCCCTTCCTCGAGAGATCCGGTCCACACCGGACGGCTCAGCCCCAAGCTACCCGCCAAACGCCACCGGAAACCTCGGGCGGCGTCGCCATTTCTGGGGACCCCCAGACATCCCACACACAAAGAGTCATCCCGGGTGGACCGGCTCTCGAAGGCGCCCCTTCCTCGAGAGAATCCGGTCCACCGAGGATGACTCTGGTAGCGGGTACCCGCTCGCGCCGAGGCCAAACCCAGAACGCCGAAAAAGTTTCCGGCGACTTCGTCCGGGCCTCCTGTAGTGTTTGGGGCCGCCCCACCCACCCGAGCACGGAGGATCGATGGCCGGCGAGCACAAGGAGGTCAAGTACCTCCGTCTGTTCCTGAAGGAGCCCGGAACCGAGCGGATGCGGAAGACCGCGGCGGGCTGGCTCCAGCGACTCACGACCGAGGGATGGCGTGAGACCGCTCGCGAGAAGCTGCACGACCATCACCATGTGCGCCTGGAGCGCGAAGGCTTCAAGCCCCGGACCATCAAGGTCCGTCCGCCCGAGCCCCGCCCGACCCGCGACCGCGGAGGCTTCGGCCGCGGCGGTCCCGGTGGACGCGGTGGTGGCGGTGGCTTCGGTGGTGGTGGGCGCGGTGGGCCCGGAGGCCCCGGCGGACGCGGCGGCGGCTTCGGTGGTGGTGGGCGCGGCGGTCCCGGTGCGCCGGGCGGCCGCGGCGGCCCCCCTCCTGCTCAGCCGCCCCCGGCGACGCCTCCCCCGACCGCGACTCCGTAAGCCCCAGGCCTCTCGGCCGCGCTCAGCGGGGTAGGAACCGGCCGCCTCCTTGGCGAAGGAGTCAGCGCCATGCGTCCCGCCCCTCGAAAGGAACCCTCATGATGCGAAAGCCCGCGGTCGCCGCAGCGCTGCTCGTGCTGGCCCTCGTGGCTCAGCTCTCGCCGGTCCAGGCGAGGGCGACCAAGGCCAAGGTGCCCGCGCCGGTGACGTTCTTCCCGAACGTCGAGTTGACCTGCGACCTGACCATCGCCGGCCCGATCGGGTGCGGGCAGCTGCTCGAGCCCGAGGTCAAGTCCGACCCGGACGGGATCATCTGGGCGACGGCGCAGGAGGGGGCGGGCGGCGGGGTCAACATGTGGGTCCGCGACCCCAAGACGTTCACCTACACCCACGTCGCGAAGATCGACGGGGTTCCCGGCGTAACGGACGCCACCGGCGCCACGCCGGGGGGCGGCGACAACGAGCTGTCCATCTCCACCGACGGCGACATCCAGGTCTCCACGCTCAACTCCCTGGCCACGATAGGGATGGCCGTCACCGGTGGGGTCGGGGAGGCGCTCGAGTACAACCCACAGGTCGCGAACTTCGTCGGGGTCGACCGCCAGTGGCAGGCCTCGTACGGGCCGGACACCGTGTACCTGACCTACCACGACATCTTCATCAGCCAGGTGTGGATGGTGAAGTCCACCGACGGAGGGCGCACGTTCGGTGCGCCGCTCGGCATGCTGCCCCCGGAGATGCTCACACAGTTCGGCGGGGGCCCCGCTCCCGGGCTCGGGAACGGCAACATCCACTCGAACCTGATCACCGACCGGGACGGGCGCGCCGCATTCGCGTTCCTGGCCCAGGACTCCACCGAGGAGAACCTCACCCCGCTGACGAAGCCGCGCACCGTGTGGGTGGCCATCACGGAGCCCGGCGGCGCGAACCCGACGGTGCACAAGGTGTTCGCCGCGCCCCCGGGGACCAGCCTGCAGGGCCTCTTCCCGGCGATCGCCGTGGACCGGGCCGGAAACCTGTATGCGGCCTGGTCGGACCTGCACGGTGTGTACCTGTCCTTCTCGCGTGACCACGCGATGACCTGGAGCGCTCCGGTGAAGGTCAGCGGGCCCTCGGATCACGCCGCGGTGTTCCCGTACGTGATCGCCGGCGACGCGGGCCGGGTCGGCCTGGCGTGGCTGGGGACGGCGGCGGCCGAACCCTCCGTCGCGGACGCCAAGTGGTACGTCAACTACTCGTACAGCCTGCGCGCACTGGCGAAGGGGTCGAAGTGGACCCAGGTCCGCGCGAGCGACCACGTCGTGCACACGGGCGAGATCTGCCTGGAGGGCCTCCTGTGCGACGTGACCGGCGGCAACCGCAACCTGGCCGAGGTCCTGCAGATCGGGCTGACCAAGGACGGCCGGGCACTCATCGCCTACCCGGACGACTCGAACCCGGCGCACCTGGGCGGGTGGTCGTGGATCGCCGAGCAGCGGGGCGGACCCGGGCTCTACGCGGGGGTCACCCCGAGGCCGCCCGTCCCGCCCAAGGCCGCGGCGGTCCGCGGCGGCGTCCTGCCCGGCAAGACGAAGCGGGTGGGAACGACGCAGCTGTTCCTGACGCCCGGGGCCGACTCCGGGACCGGCGTCCCGAACCCAGACCCCGCCGGGGGTGAGCTCGACGCGCCGGGCGACGTGGGCGCGATCGCGGCCAGGGCCGGCGACAGCCTGCACGTGGCCAGCGGGAACCTGTGGACGACCACCTTCGGTGGCGTGCCGGTCGCCTTCGACGGGCCGGCGTTGACCAAAGACCTGATCCTGGGTGGAAAGGTGGACCTGACCGCCTTCCTCCAGGAGCCGCTGTCGGAGGGAATCGTCGGGACCATCACCGCGGCGCTGATCGACGTGGCGCCGGACGGCTCGGAGATGCCCATCGCCAGCGCGGGGGCGGGCTACGAGGCCGGCGCCGCCGTCAACGAGACGACGTACGCGTTCACGCCGGCGAAGCCCTACGAGGTCCTGAAGGGACACCACCTCCGGGTCGAGGTGGCGTTCACGTGCTTCTGCTCCTCGGGGATGCGCTTCTACTACGGCGACGGGACCTACGCGGCGAAGATCGTGGCGGAGCGGTTCGTCAGGGCGTGATCACCACCACTCGTGGCGCTTGGCCCACATGAGCATGCCGCCCGAGACCAGCAGGATGAACGCGCCGAGCACCGCGAGGTGCCCGAAGTCGGTGCGGTCGTTCACGATGATGTTCATCCCGTAGATCCCGGCGATCGCGTTGATCGGCAGGATCACCCCGGCGATGAGGGCCAGGCGTTCCATGGCGATGTTGATCTTCGTCGAGGTCCGTGACGTGTAGTAGTCCAGGATCCCCTGCAGGAACTCCTGCTCGCCGTCGGCCAGCGCGCGGATGCGGTCGAACTCGGTCATCAGGTCCTCGATGTACGGGTGAGCGTCGGGGGGCAGGAAGCGGGCGAGGGCGTTCGTGCGCACGTACGCCTCCCGGCTCTGCGCGGCCATCGTTCGCACGGTGAGGAGCTCGTGACGGACGCGGAACATCTCCTCCAGGGCTCCCTCGGGATCCTTGAGGTGTCCCGCCATCACCTGGCGCTCCAGGGCGGCGATGCCGGTGGCCAGGCTCGAGACGAACCGCTCCATCCGCCGGGCGAGCGCGCTGACGATGGCGTGCGAGAGCTCCGCCGGCGAGCCCGGACGGAACCGGCCCTCGTCGATCTTCGCGGCGACCGAGGCGGTCTCCCGGAGCGCCGCCTCGAGCGGGACACCCTCGCCGAGAGGCCCGTGCACCGTGACCAGGTACCGCAGGCCCACGAACTGATCGAGCTCGACCAGGTGTACGTGCCCGGCGTCGCCGGGCTCGGGCGCGTGCAGGACCAGGAAGACGTGGTCGGGGTACGGGTGGATCTTCGGGACGTGGCTGCGCTCCGCCGCGGCGCGAAGGGCCAGCGGGTGGAAGCCGAAGCTCTCCTGCAGCCGGGCGACCTCGGGCTCGGTCGGCTCGGAGACGTCCACCCAGACGAACCCGTCCCCGCGCTCCAGGAGGGCCTTCACGTCCGCGGGGCCGTGGGTCTCGGCGCCGTTCGCGGTCACGAACCGGACGTCCACGGCCCCGAACGCTACATCCGCTCGGGGACGGGCGCGTCCGCGTGCACGCGTACGCCGAGCTCCGGGGCGATGCGGACGATGCGGTCGGACGCGCGCTCCGCCATGGCGGCCACCGTCAGCGAGGGGTTCACGCACAGGGAAGTCGGGATCGTCGAGGCGTCGGTGACGAACAGCCCGGGGTAGCCCCACACCTGGTTGTCTATGTTCACCACCGACTCGTCGACGCTCGTCCCCATCCGGCACGAGGAGAGTGGATGCGCGGACAGGAACGCGGCCTCGCCCGTCCACTCCAGGTGCCTCGCCAGGCCGTCCTTCTCGAAGATGCGCCGGACCTCGCGGTCGGCGGTTCCGAACGCGTTCAGGGTGAACTCCGAGGCCGGGTAGTCCAGGGTGGACAGCGCGGCGGACGGCGCCAGGCGGACGAAGTTCCCCGTGGCGGGAGGCGGGCCGAACGTCCCCTCGTTGCCGTCTTCGACCATCGAGAGCACCGACACCCACGATCGCCACCGGTGCGACACGTCCCGCTTGCCCTCCCCGAGGAACCCCTGGTGGGAGACGCCGTCGTTGGGGATCACGTTGAGGGTCGGGGGGAAGTAGATGTGCTGCATGCCGAACCGCGTCCCCTCCGGGCGCAAGGGGTCCATGAAGTCGTAGGTCATCGACGTGATCGGCCGGCCGATGGGATACGCGTCGTACGCGACCCGCCCCCGTGAGAGGCCGAGCAGCGAGCGGACCTTGCGCTCGTCGACGACCTCGGTGGTGACCATGTCGCCGTTGGGCGAGAAGTTCCGTCCAACCTGGCGAGACAGCAGCGGCAGGAACGGACGGGACCGCTCCAGGATGACGGGCGAGCCCATCGCCCCGGCGGCGAGGATGACGACCTTGGCCTCGATGACGCCGGCGTCGGTGTACGCGCGGTAGTCGTCGACGTCGACCGTCTGGAAGTCGACCGCGTATCGATAGCCGGGGGTGAGCGCAGGGCGGATGCGCTGGACCTCGTGCAGCGGGCGGATCTCGGCCCCCGCGGCCTCCGCCGCCGGGAGGTAATTGAGCAGCATCGAGCGCTTCGCCCCGAACCGGCAGCCGTTCACCATCCAGTTGCAGTTCGTGCAGGCGTCGAGGTCCACCGCGACCGGAACCGGGTTGCACGTGTGTCCGGCCCGCCGGCACGCCGCGGCGAACACGCCCCCGGCGAAGCTGACGTCGTTCCAATCCTCCTGGGCGACGGGCAGGGTTTCCTCGACTCGGTCGTAGTAGGGGTCGAGCCGGGCCCGGGTGATCTGCCGGGGCCAGAGAGGCCGGCCGGCCGGCAGCTGCCGGCGGAACACGAACGACGGCGCCCGCAGCGACGCCGCGAAGTACACCACCGAGGACCCCCCGACCACGTTCCCGGCCGCGACCGCGACGCCCTGGCCGATGATCGCGTCCACGACCCGCGTGTACGTGCCGATCTGCAGGTCGTGGGTGAAGTCCTCGGTCCTCAGGTACGGGCCGCGCTCCAGGAACAGGACCTTTGCCCCGCCGGCGGCCAGGTGGTAGCCGGGGATCGCCCCGCCGAAGCCGGTGCCCAGGACCAGGACGTCCGTCGTCTCGTACGAGGGGCTCACGCGGGGTGGCCCCGCTTCGTGGTCCGGGGGTGGAACCGGTTCAGACGGCGGCGGTACGAGGCCTCGGGGTACCGCCACAGGCCGTCCGGGTCCGGCTTCGGGAACCGAAGCCACGCCAGCCCGGGGTGGCCCTCGCGGACGGCGTCGGCGGTGTGCAGGAACCCGGCGGTGTGAAACGCCAGGAACACGATGGCCGCGCCCACCACCCAGAACTGCCGGTCGGGGGCTGAGGGGTCGTACAGCGTGTACAGGAGCTCGGTGCGCTGGTCGAAGTCCAGCAGGACGAACTCCGGGGGCGTCACCGCGGTCTGGGGGAACCGGATCCGCGCGAACGCGTTCAACGCGACCGCGAACGGCGGGGCCACGGCCGAGGACTGCAGCGGGCCGAAGTACCACATGTCCACCGCGCCCGCCTGGACGGCGCCGGGCCCGCTGACCGCGCCCGCGATCGCGCGGTCGTCGGCCGAACGCTTCTGGCCCGGGATGATCGTGTCGGCGAACGCCTCGATGGTCTCCACCGTGTACGGGTCGGCGGGCGGCCCGGTGGGGGGGACGTGCGCGCTCGCCTCCCGAGGCCACGCCCAGGCGAACGGCGGGAGCTGGGTCGCCGCGAGCCCCACGGCCGCGGCCTGGGCCGCTCGCTTCAGGAGGTCGCGCCGGGTGAGCCCGAACTCTGCCGGGTCTAGGGGCACTGACCGGTGGGGTTGTTGGCGTGGACGGTGCCGCCGCCCCCGCCGCCGCGGGCGCCATAGGTTCGCAGCACCGCGCCGGCCTCGGGGTCCACGCGTTCGACGAGCGAGGCCGCCGCGCCCACGTCCGCGGGATGGCCCGCGACTCGGAAGTTGCGCAGGATGCCCCCGGCCTCGCCGTTGATCAGGTCGAACCAGTACGAGCCATCCCACTGCACCAGGACGGGCTCACCCGGCCGCGAAACCTGGATCGACCAGTGGTCGACCTGCCAGTACCGGCACTTTCCGGCCGCCGCCGCGAACCGGAACGGCTCCTGGTAGGCGAACAGCACCGCCCCGAGGTTGTCCACGGTGATGTCGCGCTTGTCGTAGTCGACGCAGAGTGGATCCTGGGCGGGGCCGGGGATCGCGGGGCTCTCGTCGGTGCGGTAGCGCTGCCACTGCTTGCAGCGGAAGTGGGGCGGCTTGTACGGGCTCAGGCCGTCCGGATGCGAGGCCGGATCCACGAGGGCCGCCCCCGCGGGGACGCCGGATCCGAGCACGAGCGTGGCCATGGTCACCGCGACGAGGAGCCTGCGCATGTCCCCAGTGGTTCGACGACGGCGCGCGCGAATCCTAGGCCGAGCAGAGGAAGGGAGGCCACGCCCCCAGCGGCAGCGACGGGACCCCGGGTACGTCGGGGCCGTCGAAGGCGTGCTCGAAGCCGCGGTCCCGGAGGGACCCCGTCGTGTACAGGGGGTACAACCCGGCGTACTCGCCGCGGGTGCTCTCGCGCCACACGTTGCAGAACGGGCAGTCGGTGGGCATCCACGTGCGTAGCAGGCCGCCCTCGAACACCCGGATCAGCGAGTAGCCGGCCGGGTACTCCTTCGACGGGCCGACCTCGATGAGCGGCGTCCGGCCCGTGCGTGGGTCGTAGGCGATCCAGTTCCGGTGCGTGTGGGCGGAGATCACGAGCCGCACGTCGTGGTCCGCGATCACCTGCAGGAGCGCGTTCGCGTCGGCCTGATCGACGCCGAACGTCGCCGGCGGGATGGCGAGCGTGGTCGAGTAGTGCGCCACCGGGTGATGCAGGAACACGATCGAGGGCCGTCCCGTCCGGTCGGCGACGGTCAGCTTTCCCTCGAGCCACGCCAGCTGCTCGGCGGGCATCTCCCCCAGGCCCGAGGCCGGGTTCGCGGAATCGAGGGCAATGAGGCTCCACCCTCGGTGGACGGCCGCGGCCGGGCGGTGCACCGGCTCGGGATCGGGGCGGACGCCGGGTCGGAAGATCGCCCGGAAGCAGTCGCCGTCCGGCCCGCAGTCCCGCCGGGACGCGTCGTACTGGTTGGCGCGATCGTGCGCGCCGCGGGCGATCAGGTAGGGGCTGCGCAACCCCCGCAACACCCCGCGGAGGGCCGCCAGCTGGGCGCGCTCTCCGTGGGACGAGACGTCCGCCGGCAGGACCGTGAACGTTGCCCCCTCCCGGTTCAACCCGGCGACCGCGGCCCGGACCATCACCTCCGGGTAGGGACGATCGCTCCGGTAGGGCGGCGGCAGCTCGAACGGCGACGAGGTAGCCAGGCCCGAGACGGTCTCGCCCAGGTGCGTGTCGGCCAGGACCCCGAGCCGGAACAGCTCACGCCCGGCGGGGCGGGCCAGGGTGCGGAACACGCCCGGGTTCAGGCGATCGAGCGCGGCCGGGAGCCCCCCGGAGGAGACCGAGTACTGATACATCGTGCCCGGCGTCAGGAGGCCGAGCCTCGCGTAGTGGAAGGGCGTCGGGCGCCCGATCGTCCCCTCGGAGATGACGTCCGACCCGATCTCGGCCACCTGGACCGTCGTGTCGGTCGCGAGTGGCCGCCCGTCCGCCGAGCACGTCAGCCAGGTGACGACGAACTCGGTGTCGGTGACGGTCGCGAGCTCCACGTTCCGCGGAGCACCGGGGGGCACGTTCTCCAGGGGACGGCCGCACGCGGGGAACCCCGGGATCAGCGGCTCGCCGCCCGCCGGGGACGGCAGCGCGAACGCGAACAGGGCCAGCACGAGAACGAGGCGGCGCATCTCCGAAGGATTCCCCGCGCCGTGAAGCCATCCCTCCCGCCGGGCGTGGGAGCATCGGGGGCCGTGGACGAGACACGTCTCAGCCTCGCCCCGCAGGTCCACGCGTCGATGGGGTTCCGATACCCGTGGCGCGTGTACCAGACGATGATCCTCGAGCGGTTCCAGGCCCGGGACCCGGCGGTACGCACCTTCCACGTGGTCGCCCCGCCCGGCGCCGGGAAGACGATCGTGGGCCTCGAGATCGCGCGGCGGATCGGCCGCCCGACGGTGACGTTCTCCCCAACGACCACCATCCAAGAGCAGTGGGCGGAGAAGGTCCGGCTGTTTCGCCCGGAGGGCGACACCGAGGGCGAGGACGCGCTCCTTCTCCACGTCAGCACCGACCCCCGCGAGCTCCGCACGATCAGCTCGCTGACGTACCAGAGCCTGGGCACCCGGGCCCACGACCAGGAGTTCACCGAGCGGCTGGGGCGGGCCCGATGGCTGTCAGAGCTCGTGGACGCCGGTCGCAGCGAGGAGAGCGCGACCGATCACCTGAACGGGCTCCGGCACGATGCGGCCGCCGAGTACCGAAGCGGCGTGTCGGTCCGCGCGAGCCGCGAGGTTCGCCGTCTCCTGGCTACCGGGGAGGCGGACATCGGACAGCTGCTGCACCCGAACGCCCTGGACCTGGTCGAGCGGATCGTCGCCGCCGGAACCGGCGTGGTGATCCTGGACGAGGCGCACCACCTGCTCGACTACTGGGCGATGATCCTGCGCGAGCTGATCCGGCGGCTCCCCGACGCGCTCGTCGTCGGCCTCACCGCGACGCCCCCCGCCGACGGCCAGCCCGAGGGCATGGAGAACTACCTGGCGCTGGTGAACGGGATCGACTTCGAGGTCCCGACGCCCGCCGTCGTGAAGAGCGGGAGCCTGGCGCCGTACCAGGACCTGGTCCTGGTGACCGAGCCGACTCCGGAGGAGGGACGGTTCCTGCGCTCGCGCCACCTCCTGCTGGAGGAGGCCTTCGCCCGCGCGTTCGCCGACCCGCGGTTCCTCCCCCACCTGGAGGCGCGCATCAACCGGCCGGGAACCGGCGTCGCCTGGGAAACCCTGCTGTCCGAGGAGTTCGACCTGGCGGTGGCGGGCGTCCGGTACCTGCTCGCTTCGGGGCAGGAGCTCGCAGAGGACGTCGAGGCGATCCCCGAGATGCGCCGGCCGCCCGACGCCCGCGACCGGATGGCGCTGCTGCGGGAGTGGTCGCTGGGGATCCTGCGGCCCTCACGCGAGCCGGCCGACGTCGAGACGCTCGGCGACCTTCGCGCCACCCTGCGCACCCTGGGGTGGACGATGACGGAGACCGGCTGGCGCGCCGGGCCCTCCCCGATCGACCGCGTCCTGGCGTACTCCTCGAGCAAGGTCGAGGCGATGGTGGACGTCCTGTGCACCGAGTCCCAGGCGATGGGGACCGAGCTCCGGGCCGTGGTGCTGACCGACTTCGAGCGGTCCTCGGCCACGGCGCTGCGCCGCCTGGAGGGCGTGCTGGACCCCGAGGCCGGCGGGGCCGTCCGGGCCATCCGGGCCCTGGTCGCGGACCCGGCCACCAACGCCCTCGACCCGGTGATGCTTACCGGCCGCTCGGTGCTGGTCGACGCTGGCCTCGCCGACCGCTTCATCGCCGAGGCCCGGACGTGGGTGACCGAGCGCGGTCACCCCGCGGGGGTCGAGGCTCGCGACGCCGGACAGGGACTGGCGGTGATCGTGGCCGAGGGCGGCGTTTGGGGCCCCCGCGAGTATGTGGCGCTGGTCACGTCGATGTTCGAGCGCGGGGTGACCCGCTGTCTGGTCGGCACGCGCGGGCTGCTGTCGGAGGGATGGGACTCGCTTCGCCTCAACACGCTTGTCGACCTGACCACCGCCGGGACGTACGCCAGCGTGAACCAGATCCGGGGGCGCTCGATCCGCCTCGACCCGGCGGCGCCGCGCAAGGTCGCCAACAACTGGGACATCGTCTGTCTGGACCGGAACCTGGACCAGGGCGACGGCGACCTCCGGCGCCTGCTGGCCAAGCACCGCCACGTGTGGGGTCTCGGGCCGAAGCGGCGGATCGTGAAGGGCGCCGCGCACGTGGACGAACGGCTCATGTTCCTTGCCGACCCGCTCGCGCTGGTGTCGCCGAAGGCCATCAACGAGCGCTCGCTCGAACGGGCCCGCGACCGGCCCGCCGCGTACGAGCGGTGGGGCGTCGGGGACGCCTACGACAACTTCGAGTTCCGGGGGACGGTCCTGGCCGCCGAGGACGTTCGCCTGAAGACGGCCTTCTCGTGGGTCGGATCGCTCCGGGCCCTGCTGAACACGGCCGTGTCGACGGCCATCGTCTACGCCGTCCTCATCTGGCAGGTGATCCCGCGGCTCCTGGACATCCCGAACCGCGCGCTGATGTGGGCGCTGATCGGGGTGGCCCTCGTCGCGCCGGTGGCGCTGGCAGCGCCGTTCTTCGTTCGCTACGTGCGGGCCGCGTTCATCGACTTGCCGGTCGACTCGTACCTGGCCGACTTCGGGAAGGCCGTCGCCGAGGCGTTACGGGAGACGGGCCTGGCGCCGGCGAGCCCCGAGCAGGTCCGGGTGACGATCACCGTCCAGGGCACCTACGACGTGCACCTGTGGACCAAGGACGCCGCGGCGGCGGACCTGTTCGCGACCGCCTACGGCGAGCTGTTCGATCCCGTCGCCGACCAGCGGTACCTGGTCGTCCGCGAGGAGGCGTCCCTGTCCGGGACGTTCTACCGCCCGTTCTGGTACCTGCTGCGCAGCGTCATGCGCGTCGCCCGCCGCCGGCGGCCGTTCTACCACCCGGTTCCCGCGGTCTTCGGGCGCAGGAAGGAGCTCGCGGAGGCCTTCGGACGGGCGTGGGCGCGTTGGGTGGGAGGCGGGGCGCTCGTCTACACCCGCTCGCCCGAGGGAGCCGGCCTGCTGCTGCGCGAGCGCGCCGCGGCCCGTCTCAAGGTGCGCAGCGTCACCCTGGTCGAGTGGCGCTGAGCTCGGCCCGCACCGATTCGGTGTGCGCACCCAGGGCGGGGCTGGGCTCCGCAGCCGGAGGCAGGAACGCCTCCACCGCGGCGAGTCCCGGCGGGTCGACGAACGCCCAGCACGTATTGACCGCGGACAGGTCGGCCTCGAGCAGGGCCCGCGGGCGTTCGCCGACCACCTTCGCGATCCGGTCGCGGAGCTGTGGGGCGGACACGCGCTCGGCGAACGTCAGGTTGCGGACGTCACCCATGCCGAGCGCGTCGCACAGTCCCTCCCACAGCGAGGTCTCGTAGACGACGGCCAGGCTCAGGTGGTGTCCGTCGGACGTCGCGAAGATCCCGTAGTGCGGGACGTCGTCGAGCGGGTTGCGCGAAACCACGGTCTCGGCGCCCCCGATGGAGTCCACCCAGTCCCGGAGCGCGCCGGCCATCGACACGTCGTAGTAGCCGCCGGTCCCGGTGGCGCGGGCCCCGATCACCCCGGCCAGGACCGCGAGAGCGCCGAACGTGCCGCCGGCCAGGTCCGCCAGCGGCGCCCCGGGCGGCACCGGATCGGCGTTGCGCGCGAGCAGGCTCGCCATGCCGCTGGCGGCGACGAAGTTCAGGTCGTGGCCGGCACGGTCGCGAAGCGGGCTCGCCGCGCCGTACCCGGAGATCGAGCAGTAAACGAGGCGCGGGTTCTCGGCCAGGAGCACGTCCGGCCCCAGGCCGCGCCGCTCGGCCACGCCCGGCCGCCACCCTTCGACGAACACCTCGGCCCGGGCCGCCGCCGACCGGACCATCGCGAGGTCCTCCGGCAGCGACAGGTCGACCACCACGCTCTCCTTGCCGCGGTTCAGCGCCTCGTACGTCCGGACGAACTGTCGCGCGGGGTCGCCGGTGGGCGGCTCGAACTTCACCACCCGCGCCCCCATCCGGCGCAGGAGCGACGTGCAGTACGGACCGGGCGCGGTCACGGACAGGTCCACGACCAGGACTCCCTCGAGCACGTCGGCGAGCGCCATCGGCGCGAGCGTATCCCGGCCCGCACCGGCCATTCTTCGGATCGCGACTAACCTTCGGCCTGGAAAGCGAGGGGTGCCCGGATGTTCGAAGGCGAGAACAAGCGCGAGAAGATCCTCGTCCTGCTGACGATGTGCTTCGCGCTGTTCATGGCGATGCTCGACAACACCGTCGTCAATGTGGCCCTGCCCACACTGTCTCGCGAGCTCAACGCGGGCGTCAGCGGCCTGCAGTGGATCGTGGACGGCTACGTCCTGGCGTTCGCGAGCCTGCTGCTCACCGGCGGGATCCTGGGCGACCGCTACGGGCGCAAGCGCATGTTCCTGCTGGGCCTCGCGGTCTTCACCGCCTCCTCGCTGCTGTGCGGGCTCTCCCAGTCCACCGGCCAGCTGATCGCGTTCCGCGCGCTGCAGGGCATCGGCGCGGCGCTCCTGATGCCCGGGACGCTGTCGATCATCACGGTCACCTTCCCGGCGCACGAGCGGGCGAAGGCGATCGGCATGTGGGCCGGTGTGTCCGGCCTGGCGCTCGCCCTGGGACCGACACTCGGCGGTTGGATGATCGAGCACGTCGGCTGGGAGTCGATCTTCTTCCTCAACGTGCCCATCGGGATCGTCGGCTTCATCGTGGCCAGCCGCGTGGTCAAGGAGTCGGTCTCCTCGGAGCTGCGGCACCTGGACATCACCGGGCTCGTCCTGGGCAGCGGCGGGCTGTTCGCCGTGACCTACGGGCTGATCCAGGCCAACCAGCGCGGATGGGGCGATCCCGTGATCGTGGGAAGCCTGGTGCTCTCGGCGGCGCTCTTCGCGGCCTTCATCTGGTGGGAGCACCGCAACGAACACGCGATGCTGCCGTTGTCGTTCTTCCGGATCCCCTCGTTCGCGGCGGGCAACGCCGTCGCGTTCTCGCTGTCCCTCGGGATGTTCGGAATCTTCTTCTTCACCAGCCTGTACATGCAGCTCATCCGGGGCTACTCGCCCTTCGAGACCGGTGTCCGGTTCCTGCCGATGACGGTCATGATCATCCTGGTCGCGCCCAACGCGGGCCGGCTCGCGTCGAAGATCGGGTCGAAGTGGCCGATGGTGTTCGGCCTGACCCTCGCCGGAACGGGACTGTTCTTGTTGAGCCGGATCGGCCCGGACACGTCGTTCGCGGTGATCCTGCCGATCTTCATGGTGATGGGCATCGGGATGGCCTCGACGATGACGCCGATGACCGCGGCGGTCATGAACGCGGTCGGACCGCAGCGGGCGGGCCTCGGGTCGGCGACCACCAACACCTCACGCGAGGTCGGGGGAACGTTCGGCATCGCCCTGCTGGGGACGCTGCTCACGACCAAGCTCAAGTCCTCGCTGACCACGACGATCGCGGGCCTCGGCCTCCCCGCGGCGCAGCAGACGGCGATCGTGGCGTCGGCCGGCCACGGACGCCTGGACCCGGCGCTGCTCGAGGGGCTGAACCCCCAGCAGGTCGGGGCGGTGCAGGCGGCGTTCGGTGGGGCGTTCCTGGACGGGTTCCACCTCGCGCTCCTCGTCGCCTCCGCGGTCCTCTTCGCCGCGGCCGTGATCGCCTTCCGGTTCATCCCGTCGGGCGCGCCCCAGCGCGAGCACGTGGGCGAACAGCCCGGCGAGCAGCAGGCCAGAGCCGAGGCCGCCGAGGTCCTGTAGCCGCCACGGTTCCCTGGCGGGCCCCTCGGGTCTGCGCGTAGGATGCGAAAAAGCTCAAAGCGAAACCTTCACGTCCCGTTTCCACAGGAAGGAACCCTCGTGGACCCTCACTCCACCGGCGGCCGGATCGTTCAGAACATCGCCTCGCGGCTGGATCGCAGATTCGGCTGGGATCGACTTCCGAAGTACCTGGGACTGCTGACCCTGGCCGGCGTGCGAGACCGGCTGCGCCGCGAGAACCTGGTCGACAACGACAGCGCGGCCCCCTTCAAGGACTCCCTGCCGCCCCGGTCGGTGGAGGTGCAGTACCTGAAGGCCCGCACCCTCGACGGAACCTTCAACGACCTGAGCAACCCCGCGATGGGCGCGGCAGGGACGCGGTTCGGCCGCAACATCCCCCTGGCCAACGCATTCCCGGAGAGCGAGGAGAGCCTGCTCTCTCCCAACCCGCGCACGGTGAGCCGAGAGCTGCTGACCCGAGACACATTCGTTCCGGCGACGATCGTCAACGTCCTGGCTGCGGCGTGGATCCAGTTCGAGGTCCACGACTGGTTCAGCCACGGCAAGGGGGACTGGGAGACGGCGTGGGAGATCGAGCTGCGGGAGGGCGATGCCTGGCCGGAGACGCCGATGCGGATCCCCCGCGCCCGGCGCGACCCCTCCTGGGTCGACAACGGCGAACCGCCCGCGTTCGTCACGAACGACAGCCACTGGTGGGACGGCTCACAGATCTACGGGAACAACCCGGAGTTCGCGGCCAAGGTGCGGGCCAACGAGGACGGCAAGCTTCGCATCGGGCCGGACGGGCTCCCCCCGGCGGACCTGCAGCAGGGGCTGGACCTGGCCGACGTTGCCGGCAACTTCTGGGTGGGCCTCGCGCTGCTCCACACGCTGTTCATGCGAGAGCACAACGCGATCTGTGACCGGCTCAAGTCCGAGTACCCCAGCTGGACCGACGACGAGCTGTACCACCGGGCGCGGCTGATCAACGCGGCGTTGATGGCGAAGATCCACACGGTGGAGTGGACCCCGGCGATCATCGCCCACCCCACCAGCCAGCTGGCCATGCGCGTCAACTGGTGGGGCATGGCCGGCGAGAAGGTGAAGAAGCGCCGGGGGCGCATCAGCAAGAGCGAGGTGATCAGCGGCATCCCTGGGGCCGAGACGGACCACTTCCGCGTTCCCTACTCGCTGACCGAGGAGTTCACGGCCGTGTACCGGATGCACCCGCTCATCCCGGACGACTACACGTTCCGCCGGATCGCGAACGATGAGCTGATCGAGGAGCGGACGTTTCCGGAGCTGAACGCCCTGCACGTCCAGGAGCGCCTGGAGTCGATCTCCGTCGCGGACGCGCTGTACTCGTTCGGGATCGCGAACCCCGGCGCCATCCAGCTGCACAACTACCCGCGGTTCATGCAACACCTGGAACGGCCGGACGGCACGATCCTCGATCTGGCCGCGACGGACATCCTGCGCATCCGCGAGCGGGGCGTGCCGCGCTACAACCAGTTTCGCCGCCTGTTCCACCTGAAGCCGGTGGAGTCGTTCGAGACCCTCACCCCCAACCCCGAGTGGCAGCAGCAGCTGCGGCAGGTGTACGACGGTGACCTCGAGCGGGTCGACCTGATGGTAGGCATGTACGGCGAGCAGCCCCCGAAGGGGTTCGGGTTCAGCGACACCGCGTTTCGAGTGTTCGTCCTGATGGCGTCACGCCGGCTGAACAGCGACCGGTTCCTGACGACCGACTATCGCCCGGAGGTCTACACGCAGGCCGGGCTGGAATGGATCGACAACACCACGATGAAGACGATCCTGCTTCGCCACTACCCGGAGCTCCGGCCGGCCCTCCAGGGGGTCACGAACGCATTCGCGCCCTGGCGGCGGGTCGGAAGCCCGCCGGGGTAAGGAGGCACCTCCGATCAGCGCCCCATCCGCCCCGAGCTCCTCAGGCGGACGCTTCCGCATCCTCCTGGAGGGACGGGCTGTGGCCTCCTTCGCCGAGGCCGAGGGGCTCAGCCCCTGGGACCGGGTCAAGGCCTCCGCAGCGACCATGCGCGACCGCGTCGAGTCCAGGGTGCGGGCGGGCACGCCACAGAAGATGGAGGGGTCGGGACGCGCGCTGGTCCTTGAGGCCGGCTCGGTGCTGGACGAGGCGTTCGATCGCTGGGCGCGGAGTGGAGACCAGGCGACGGCCCTCGACCTGGAGATCGAGGTGCTGGACGAGGGCGGAGCTCGGACCGCTGCGCACACCGTCTTCGACGCCACGGTCGTTCGCTACGAGGCCGGGCCCTGGGCACCGGAGACGGGGTCCTCCGTCCAGAAGCTGGAGCTGTCGTGCGCCGGGTGGGACTGGAGCTCGGGGGCACCCCCGGACGCGCCCTCCACCAGCCGGGCCTCCTGCCGCCGCGCTGCACTGGTCGGAGGCCTGGTGGGAGGCGGCACGGTAGCCCTGATCGCGGTCCTGATCCTGATGCTGGTGGGACCGCGCGGCGACGTTCCCTCGGAGCCCGCCGGCGGAATCGCGGTCGACGAACCAGCCGTGACGCCGTCCAAGGCGGGCGTCAAGAAGCCGCCGAGGGAGTCCCTCTGGGCCGTGCTGCACGCCTCGCCCGCGGCCGGCGACGCTCCCCTCCAGGTCGCCTTCGACGGATCGGGGTCCGGAGCGACGGGGGGCCGGGTCGCCTCGTTCCAGCTCGAGTTCGGCGACGGAGCGTCCGAGGTCTCGGCCGGCCGGCCCGGCGTCATCGAGCACACCTACGCGGAGCCCGGCATGTTCACCGCCCGCCTGGTCGTGACCTCCGAAACGGGGACGACGGCGGACGACGCCGTGACGGTTGCCGTCTCCAAACCGCCGCCGCCCAACGCTCCGCCGGTGGCCGTGCTGAAGGCGGACCCCGAGCAAGGCGACGTCCCGCTCGACGTCACCTTCTCGACGAAGGGGACGGGGGACCCAGACGGCGCGATCGCCTCCTGGGACCTCTCGTTCGACGACAAGACCTCCACCCAGGGGAAGGGGGCACCGCCCTCGTCGATCGGGCACACCTACGACGGCCCCGGCACGTTCACCGCGGTCCTTACGGTGGTGGACGACAGGGGGGCGAAGGCGACCGCCTTCGTCCAGGTGTTCGTGGGCTAGGACTTGGCCCCAGGCCGGCGCTTCAGCTTGCGGAACAGCGCCTTCACGATCGTCACCGGGTGCAACAGCATCGACTCGATCTTTCCGCCGGTGGTGTTGGGGTCGCGGGCGATCCCCAGCTCGCGCAGGACCGTGTGAAGGTCGAAGAAGACGCGCTCGCCCATCATCGCCTCCCCTTCGAACGCGAAGACGAGGAGCATCGGGAACTCGACCTTGCGCCCGGTTGCGGGGAGGCCTCGCCAGGTGCCCTCGTGGGTGCCCCGGAACACGCCCTCGGTCACGATGGCGTCCTCGGCGTGATGCATCTGTTCGACGTCGTAGTGGAAGTCCGGGAAGGCGCTGAGGTTCTCGTTCAGGAACAGCTCGACGCCCGAGGCGCCCTCGTAGGTCTCACCGGTGGCGACGACCTCGTAGCGCGGACGCGCGAAGAACCCGATGGCGTCGTCGAAGTTGTGGGCGTTCTCGGCCGTCATGTGGCCGCGGCAGATCTCCATGCGCCGGTCGCGAAGCGCCTCGTCGAGGGTCACGGCGAGCGACGCTAGCCCCGCGTCCGGACGCCGTCAAGGCGTTTCGGTCCGACCGCCATCGCGGTAGGCTCGCGGCGCCATCGACGTCCTGATCACCATTGTGTACACGGCCCTGCTGGCCTGGGGGTTCGGCGTGGGCGTGCGGCTCATCTGGCAGGCCTATCGCACTCCGGCGAGCCTGCTCAACCCGCTCTACTCCAACCGCGGCGCCGTCCGGCTCTTCACCCTGCACATGATCGTGGTGTCGGCGGACCTGTTCGTGATCGGGCCGTGGTCCGTCGCGAACAAGAGCACGCTCTGGTACTGGGGCGGGCGGGTGGCGATCCTTTCGTCGTCGCTGCCGATCGCCGCGTTCCTCAACCGCAACCCCCAGTCGTTCGGCAAGCTGATCGGCGGCTGGGTCGTGTTCCGCAACCTGTTCGAGGTCTCGCTGCACATCGCCGTCGCGGCCGCGGCCTTCGTCTGGTTCAACTACTACCTGCTGCTCTGGTGGATCGTCGCCTACCGGTTCCTCGACGTGGGGCCGCGCCGGGCGCTCCAGAAGCTCTACAACACACCCGAGAAGAAGGCCGCCCGCCCGTGGGCGCCCATCCTGAACTGGGGCGTCATCGCCACGCTGTACGTGCTGACCTTCCTGGTCATCGACAACGAGCAGGTCATCTACGCCAAGGTCCCGCCGGAGAGCCTCGCCGAGCACGTGAACAAGCCGTGGGAGGTCGCCGTGGTCCTTGGCATGAACGTCGTGCTCGCGGTGGCCACCTGGGTCATGACGAAGAAGTACACGCAGTCCCTGGTCGAGGAGGCCGGGGGGAAGGTCGAGATCAAGCCGCTCGGGGGCGAGCCGGTTCACACCCCCTAAGGGGTCAGTTCCCGCCCTCCCCCAGACACTCGGGCTGCTCGTCCACGTCGGCGAACGCCGCCCCGAAGCCGGTCAGGTACTCCCCGCGTCCGAACTGCAGGAGGTTGCGCAGGCAGAAGTACAGCCCGCTCTCCGAGCGCGTGACCAGGTGAACGTTCGTCTTGGTCACGTCGGTAATGGACACCTGGCTCACCTCCGGATCGGTGCCGTCCACCCAGGTGATGGCCTCGTCCGCCTTCGCCCCGGCCGCGGCGTCGAAGCCCTCGTAGCTGTCGCCGTTATCGCCGTTGTACACGTTCGCCGCGCGCAGGGCGTTCTTCAGCAGGGCCTCGGCGGCCGCGTCCACCTCGGCGTTCGCGGGATCCTGCGTGACGGTGTCGCCCTCGGGGCTCGACCCGGTGGGCGTCCCGCCGCCGCCCCCGCACGCGGCCATGGCGAACAGCGCGACGATCAGCAGCAGGACGCGAGCCTTCGCGATCACGATCGGAATGGTGCCACGCGCTCGGGATCGATGTCGTAGGTCTTGATCGCCTCGGCCACGGCCTCGGGCTTGACCTCGCCGATCGAGGACAGTGCGGAGAGGACCGCGACCACTGTGTGCTCCGCGTCCACCTCGAAGAACCGCCGCAGGGCCGGGCGGGTGTCGGACCGGCCGAACCCGTCGGTCCCGAGCGACACGTACGGCCCGGGGACCCACCGCGACACCTGGTCCGGGACCGAGCGCATGGAGTCGGTGACCGCGACGACCGGGCCCTCGGCGGTCTCGAGCAGCTTGGTGACGAACGGCTGACGGGCCGGCTCGCCCGGGTGCAGGCGGTTCCACCGCTCGACCTCGAGCGCGTCGGTCCGCAGCAGCTGGAACGAGGTCGCGCTCCACACGTCGGCCGAGACGTCGTGGTGCTCGGCCAGCAGGTCCTGCGCGGCGAGGGCCTGGGGCAGCATCGTCCCGCTCCCCAGGATCTGGGCGCGGTGCATCTTCTTGCCGTTCGGCCCCTGCTTGAAGCGGTACAGCCCCTTCAGCAGGTCCTCCTCGACGCCCTTGGGCATCTCGGGCTGCGGGTAGTTCTCGTTGTACAGGGTGACGTAGTAGAAGAGGTCCTCGCCCTCGACGTACATGCGGCGGATGCCGTCGCGGACGATCGTCGCCACCTCGAACGCGAACGCCGGGTCGTAGGCCAGCACCGCGGGGTTCGTGGACGCGATCAGCAGCGAGTGGCCGTCCTCGTGCTGGAGGCCCTCGCCGTTCAGAGTGGTCCGGCCGTGGGTGGCCCCCAGCAGGAAGCCCCGGCCGCGCTGGTCGGCGAACGACCAGATCTCGTCGGCGATCCGCTGGAACCCGAACATCGAGTAGAAGATGAAGAACGGGATCATCGCCTCGCCGTGCGTGGCGTAGGAGGTCCCGGCGGCGGTGAAGCTCGCCATGGAGCCGGCCTCGGTGATCCCTTCCTCGAGGATCTGCCCGTCCTTCGCCTCTACGTACGCCAGGAGGTGCGCGGCGTCGACCGGCTCGTAGAGCTGGCCGAGCGACGAGTAGATCTTGAACTGCGGGAACAGCGACTCCATGCCGAAGGTCCGGCCCTCGTCGGGGATGATCGGCACGATCCGCTTGCCGAGCTTCTCGTCGCGAAGCAGGTCGCGCAGCAGGCGGACGAACGCCATCGTCGTGGACACCGCCTGCTTCGAACCGGCGGCGAACTGGTCGAAGACGTCGGGCTTGGGGAGGTCGACGCCCCGCCAGTTGAAGTTCCGCTCGGGGACGAACCCGCCCAGGGCGTGCCGGCGGGCCAGCATGTACTGGACCTCCTTCGAGTCCTTCCCCGGGTGGTAGTAGGGGGCGACGCCCTCGCTGATCTCCTCGTCCTTGATCGGCAGCTCCAGGGAGTCGCGGAACTTCTTGAGCTCTTCCTCGGAGAGCTTCTTGGTCTGGTGGGTGACGTTGCGCCCGGCCATCGACTCGAGGCCCCACCCCTTGACCGTCTTCGCGAGGATCGCCACCGGCGCGTCCTTGAGCTCGATCGCCGTGGCGTAGGCCGCGTAGATCTTGCGGTAGTCGTGGCCGCCGCGGCGCAGCGCCCAGATCTGCTGGTCGGTGAGATCGCCGACGAGCTCCCGCAGCCGGGGGTCCGGTCCGAAGAAGTGCTCCCGGATGTAGGCGCCGTCTTCGACCACGTACTTCTGGAACTCGCCGTCGAGGGTGGTGTCCATCTTGTTGACCAGGACGCCGTCGGTGTCCTTGGCGAGCAGTCCGTCCCACTCCCGGCCCCAGATGACCTTGATCACGTGCCACCCGGCGCCTCGGAAGATCGACTCGAGCTCCTGGATGACCTTGCCGTTGCCGCGGACCGGGCCGTCCAGTCGCTGCAGGTTGCAGTTCACGACGAAGATCAGGTTGTCGAGCTTCTCGCGCGCGCCGAGCGACAGCGCCGCCGTGGACTCAGGCTCGTCCATCTCGCCGTCGCCGAGGAACGCCCACACCCGCTGCGCGCTGGTGTCCTTGATCCCCCGGTGCTGCAGGTAGCGGTTGAAGCGGGCCTGGTAGACGGCGTTGAGCGGCGAGAGGCCCATAGAGACGGTCGGGAACTCCCAGAAGTCGGGCTGCAGGCGGGGGTGGGGGTAGGAGGGCAGGCCGAGGCCCTCGAACGCCTCACGGCGGAAGTACTCCAGCTGCTGCTCGCTCAGGCGGCCCTCCAGGAATGCGCGAGCGTAGATCCCGGGCGCGCCGTGGCCCTGGATGAACACCTGGTCGCCGCCCTCGGGGGCGAAGGAGTTGCCGCGGAAGAAGTGGTTGAACCCGACCTCGTACAGCGACGCGCTGGAGGCGTAGGTCGAGATGTGGCCGCCGATCCCCTCGTGGTGCTTGTTCGCGCGGGAGACCATGACCGCCGCGTTCCACCGGATGAGGCGACGGATGCGCCGCTCCATCTCCTCGTCGCCGGGGAAGTACGGCTCCTGCTCGGGGGCGATGGTGTTGATGTAGTGGGTGGAGACCATGGACGGCACGCCGATCTGGCGCGACCACGCGTGCTGCAGGATGCGGCGGACCAGGAAGCGGGCGCGGGCCGGCGAGGTGTCGATCAACTCGTCGAGTGCGGCGATCCACTCGTCTGTCTCCTCCGGATCGATGTCCGGAAGCTGGTCCCTGAACGCGTCGAACATCCGCCCCTCCCGGCTCGGGAATGACCCCTACAGGGTAGGGCTTCCCGCGAACGAAGGTCGGTACGCGTGGCAGACTCGGGGAATGGCCAAGGGCGCGTTCATCCGGGGATTCCAGAAGCACATCGTGAACCCGATCGCGAAGCCGTTCGCCGGGCGGGCGTTCGGGGTGGCGCTCCTGGAGACGATCGGCCGAAAGAGCGGGGAGCCCCGGCAGAACCCGGTGACCGACGGACTGCGGGGCGACACGTTCTGGATCATCGCCGAGCACGGCCGGAAGGCCGGCTACATCCGCAACATCGAGGCCAACCCGCGGGTCCGGATCCGGACCCACCGCCGCTGGCGCACGGGCACGGCACACGTGCTGTGGGACGACGATCCGCTCGCGCGCCAGAAGGCCGTCGGGCTGAAGGGCATCAACTCGTGGATGGTGCGCCGGGTCGGAACGGATCTGGTGACGGTCCGCGTGGACCTCGACCCGGAATGAATCCACGGATCCGCGACGGACTCGCCGCCGGGACGGTGGCCGCGGTGTGGTCGGGGATCCCCTCGACGGTGCACGCGCTGGTCACTCGCCGCAACGTCTTCGACACGGTCCGTGCGGCGGGGAGTATCGCCCTGCCGAACGCCTCGGGGACGGCGCAGGTGCTCGCGTCCCCGTTCGTCCACGGGGTCGTGTCGTTGGGGTGGGGCGTGGCGCTGTCGTTCATGCTCCCCCGCCGGCGGGCGGTGCTGTGGGGCGCGGTTGCGGGCCTGGGCATCGGCGCCCTGGACCTGGGAATCGTCGCGCGGAGGCGGTTCCCCCAGATCGCCGCACTGCCGCAATGGCCGCAGTACGCGGACCACGCGGCATACGGAGCGGTCGTGGGGTGGGTGCTGGAGCGAAGGGCTCAGCGAGCCCGCTGAGCCCGCTTCGCCCGAGCCCGCGCGACCTGCTGGTGCTTGCCCAGCGGCCCCTGCTGGCCGAAGCGGTAGCCGGACATGAAGGTCTGCAGGCCGATCTCGCCGGACCGCATCATCCACCAGTGATTGGCCACGAACAGCGGCCGGGCCACGGGGGCCACGACGTTGAACAGGGGCTTGGTGGTGACGACCTCCTCCTCGAACCGAAGGATCGCCCCGGCGCGCGCCGGGCGGATCGTCCATCGAGAGAATCCGGCCAGATCGCCGTCGAGCCCCGCCTCGAGGATCCCCGTCGAACGATCGGCCACGTTCTGGCTGAGCCTGAACTGGAGGTTGTACGGCAGCGCCGACCGAACGAGCACGTCGTAGCTCTCCGTCTCGCCCGAGAGCTCCCCCACCTCGCGGACCTGCGGCCACCAGTGGGGATAGGACGGCACGTCGTAGAGCACGTCCCAAACCGCGCCGGGATTCTCGCGCACGCGCCAGAACGTCTCGAACGTGTACCGAACCGGATGGTCCACGCCAGCCTCCCGAAACGCGAAGCGACCCCGGACCGGATGGTTCGGGGCCGGATCGCCAGTCCTCTTGAAGCCTACGCGGGTGTTGCCGGTTCGGCTGCCCTTCCCAGGGTCAGGCCGACGCCGATCATCACGACGGCCAGGGTGAAGTGCACCCAGTTTGCGGCGTCGTTGACGCCGATCAGGTTGGCGCTGCTGGTCGTGTCGATCAGCAGGCCGTACAGCCACACCACCAGGTAGATCGCGCCGCCACCAAGGAAGTAGGTGCGGGCGCCGGAGAAGGACTTCGCGAGCATGAACCCCGCGAACCCGTACAGGAAGTGGACGGCCACCTCGAGGATGTTGACCCCGAGGAAGCCGAGCTGATTGGCGCCCTCACCGGAGAAGTCGAACAGCTTGTCGTAGTAGCCGTCCTCCCACGGGATCAGCCCCGTCACGCCGACCAGGAGGAAGACCACGCCGAACAGGCGCGCGGCCTTCTGGATGCTCGTTGTCTGCACGTTTCCCCCTTCCGCCGGAACTCTCATCCCGCCGTTCGCACCCCGGCGATCGGCGGATGACCCTTGACGCAACGTTAGTCCCGCCGTCCCTCCGGGGGAAGATCATCCGGAGAAAGGTGCGGCGCGAATGGCGTCGAACCCTCTTGGCGAGGAACCCTTGGCGACATCGACGAAGACCCTCACCGCACACTCCTCCGCGCGCGCGGTCCCGCGCACCGTCGGGATGGACCTCGGCGTCTTCGCGGGCCTGGTTCTTGGCGGCCTCTCGGCGGCGGCGGGCGGCATCCACGGTGCGGCGATGCCCGAGCACGCCCGCGAGCACTGGCTGTTCGGCGTGTTCTTCGCGGTCTCGGCCGCGTTCCAGATCGGATGGGCGATCGGGGCGATGCGCTCGATCACCCGGCGCTTCCTGATCGTCGGGGCTGTGGCCAACGCCGCCTTCGTCCTGTTGTGGTTCGTGACCCGAACGACGGGCGTGCCCGTCGGGCCCGAGCCGTGGATGGCCGAGCCGGCCGGGTTCGTCGACGGCGTGACCGTCGCGTTCGAGATCGCCATCGTCGTCCTGGCGGTGCGACTCTCCGGGCCCGGCGCATTCCAGGGGCTCTCGGGACGACGCACCCCGACCGCGTTCGTCGTCGCGTCGCTGGCCGCCGCCGCGCTGGGACTCTGGGGGCTGGCCGCGGCCCGCTCTCCGCACATGGAGACCGCCGCATCCCCCGTTCACACGCGCCAGCTCTGGGTCGGCGCGGCGGTGGTGGCGCTGGTCGTCGCGTGGAACCTGCTCCGCAAGGCGAGCCTGGTCCGGCCTCCCGACTAGGCGGCGACCCCAGTCCCTTGGCGGGACTACGCTCCAACTGATGGATATCCCCGAAACGCAGTACGCGAGCGTGGGCGATTCCGAGGTCGCCTATCAGGTCTTCGGGGAGGGTCCCGACCTCGTCGTTTCCCTCGGCTTGGCGGTCAGCCACATCGACCACCTCTGGGAGCAGCCCGACTTCGAACGGATCCTTCGCCGCCTGGGCTCGTTCAGCCGCGTGGTGATCTTCGATCGCCGGGGCATGGGGGCATCCGGACATCTCGCCGGCGGCGAAACCGACCCGTCCTGGGAACACTGGATGGACGACCTGAACGCAGTGATCACGGCGGCGGGGATGGAGCGACCGTCGCTGATGGCCGCCAACGACGCGGGGGCCATGGCCATGCTGTTCGCGGCGACCCACCCGCAGCGCGTCTCGTCGCTCGTCCTCACCTGCGCCTGCGCCCGCATCACACATGCTCCGGACTACCCCTACGGCATGCCGCCGGAGGCGATGGACGCGTTCACGGCGGGGATCGGTGAGCACTGGGGGCGCGAGGCCGGAATGATGACCGAGTTCTTCGCGGCGGATCGCTCGGCCGACCCGGGCTTCCGCAAGTGGTTCGCGCGCCTCCAACGCGCCGCCATGACCCCTCGGCAGGCGACGGAGCTCTATCCGGTGGTGCTCGGCATCGACGCGCGCGACGCGCTTGGACTGATCCAGGCACCGACGCTGGTGGTCTACGTGCCCGGCGATCCTATGGTCCCGCCACAGCACGCCTCCTACCTGGTCGAGCACATCGCGGGCGCGAAGCTGCTTCCCCTCGAAGGCATGAGCGGGCTCGGCTGGCTCGGTCAGCAGACCGCGTACCTGGAGGCCATCGAGGAGCACGTCACCGGCCGCCTCGGGCCGGTCGAGCCCGATCGCGTCCTGGCGACCGTGCTGTTCACCGACATCGTCGGCTCGACCGAGCAGGCGGCGGAGCTGGGCGACCGTCGCTGGCGCGAGCTGCTCGACCGCCACGACGAGATGGCCGGCCGCGCCGTGACGCAGTTCGGCGGCCGGCTGGTGAAGTCGACCGGCGACGGCATCCTCGCCACGTTCGACGGCCCCGCCCGGGCGGTGCGCGCGGCCGCGAGCCTGGGGGACCAGCTCAACGTCGCCGGGCTGCGCATCAGGAGTGGCCTCCACTCCGGCGAGGTGGAGCTGCGCGGCGAGGACGTCGGCGGGATGGCGATCCACATCGCCGCCCGGGTGATGGGGCTCGCCCAGCCCGGGGAGATCCTGGTCAGCTCGATGGTGAAGGGGCTCGTGGCCGGTTCCGGCCTCGCCTTCGAGGACCGCGGGACCCACACGCTGAAGGGCGTCCCCGACGAGTGGCCGCTCCACGCCCTGGCCGCCGCGGGTTGAGACTCCCTCAGCGGAGCGACTTCAAGTAGCGCAGAAGTCCCCCGGCGAGCAGCAGCTTCCGCTCGTGGGCGTTGAGATCGCCGGCGACGGCAAACGCGCGGTCGCCGATCTCGAGCGTGAACGACTCGCTTCCGCTCTCGATCTCGGCGCGGATGGCGGGGAGGCGCCACACGTCGCCCAGGACGGCGGCGGCGTGGACCGTGTCGTCGATCAGCACGGGGACGATCCCGTTGTTGATCAGGTTCCGGAAGTGGATCCGATGGAAGCCCTTGGCGAACACCGCCCGCACGCCGAGCTGGAGCGGCGCGAGGGCGGCGTGCTCTCGCGAGGAGCCCTGGCCGTAGCCGTCGCCGGCCACGATGAACCCGCCGCCCCATTCCTTCGCGCGCGGGACGAACTCCGGGTCCACGTTGCGGAAGCAGTACTCCGAGATGGCGGGGATGTTGGAGCGCTCGGCCATCACGATCACGCCGTCGGGGGACATCAGGCCGGTCGAGATGTTGTCGCCCAGGACGATCAGGACGCGGCCCTCGAGGGACTCGGGCAGGTCGGGCGGCACCGGCGGCGGCTGGATGTTCCGGCCGCGGAAGATCCTCACCTTCACGGCCTCGTCGGGCGGGGGCGGGAGGATCAGCAGGCCGTCGTCGACGATCGGCGCCGGCGCTTCGACGTTCGGCGGGTCCATGCCCAGGTCGCGGGGGTCGGTGATCACGCCCCGCAACGCGGTCGCCCCCGCCACGGCCGGCGAGGTCAGATAGACCCGGTCGTCGGCGGTCCCGCTGCGGCCGGGGAAGTTCCGGTTCATCGTCCGGACCGAGGGAGCCTTCTCGGGCGGCGCCTGGCCCATGCCGACGCACGGCCCGCACGCCGGCTCGAGCAGCCGCGCGCCGGACACGATGTAGTCGGCCAGGACGCCGCTGTCGGTGATCGCGCGGAGGATCTGCCGCGAGCCGGGCGACACGGTCATGTCCAGGTTCGGCGCCACCACCGCCTGCTTCACGATCGCGGCGGGGATGGCGAGGTCCTCGTAGCCCGAGTTCACGCTGGAGCCGACGCAGACCTGGGCGACCTCGGTGCCGGCGACCTCGCGCACGGGAACGACGTTGTCGGGGTTGGAAGGCAGGGCGATGAGGGGCTCCAGCTCCGCCAGGTCGATGACCATCACCTCGTCGTAGGTGCAACCCTCGTCCGGAAGGAGCTCGCGGAAGTCGCCCGGCCGCTCCTGGGACTCGAGCCAGCGCCGGCATTGCTCGTCGCCGGGGAAGATGCCGGCCGTCGCGCCGAGCTCCAGGATCATGTTGCAGATCGTGGCTCGCTCCGCGGCATCGAGGGTCGCGACCCCGGGCCCGTCGAACGCGAACGCCTTGTTGATCCCGCCCTTCACCGTGAGCCGGCGAAGCATCTCCAGGATGACGTCCTTCGCCGACACCCACGGCGAGAGCTCGCGCTCCAGGACGACCCGGACGACGGCCGGGCACTCCAGCTCGAACGGGTGCCCGGCCATCGCGACGGCGGCGTCCATGCCTCCGATCCCCAGCGCGAACGAGCCGAGGGCGCCGGCGGTGGTGGTGTGGGAGTCGGCGCCGACGAGCGTCGCGTAGGGCGCGGCGAAGCGCTCGAGGTGCACGTAGTGGCAGATGCCGTTTCCGGGGCGGGAGTAGGTCGCGCCGTGGCGGGCGGCCATGGTCTGGAGAAAGAAGTGGTCCTCGGGGTTGCGGTAGTCGAGCTGGATCATGTTGTGGTCGACGTACTGCAGGACACGCGGGACGACGCGGTCGACCTCCAGCTGCTCGAACTCCATCCAGGCCATGGTGCCGGTCGCGTCCTGGAGCAGGACCTGGTCGATGCGGTACGTGATCGGTTCGCCGGCGACGAGATCGCCGCTCACCAGATGTTCGCGAAGGACCTTGTGGACGATATTGTCGGGCATCCCCCCGACCCTAGCGCGACGTCAGGCTTCGGTGCCGAGCGGAACGGGCGACGTGGGTTCCCAGTCGCGGATCATCTCCGCGGCCTTGACGATGAGGGCGGCTCCGCCGGCGAACCCGACGACCTTTCCGAGCTTGGTGGCCCGGATGGCGGGGAGTCTGGCGATGACGGGCGCCGCGAGCATCAGGCCCGCCGCGGTCTTACGCCGCAGCTCGCGGCCCTCGGGTGACCCGAGGTAGGCCTTCACGTCCTCAACGGCGTCGTACACCGTTTCCGCCAGGTCGTCGACGAAGCTCATCGGTCGGGGCCGCCCTCCGTTTCGTGTGGGCTGTCGGTCAGGCGACGCGGCTGCGTCCCGACATCGAGCGGTAGACGAGCAAGGCGATGATCGCGCCCACGATCGAGCCGAGCAGGCCCGCCGGGCTGAAGTCCTGATTCCCCTCGGTCAGCAGGTCGCCGAGGAACCCGCCGACGACCGAGCCGATCAGCCCGAGGACCAACGTTCCTCCGATCCCGAGCTTGTTGCGCCCGGGAACCACCGCGCGGGCGATGAGCCCGGCGACCAAACCGATCAAAATCCAAGCGATCCAGCCCATGTCGCGCCCTCCCTTTGCTTGCGTCGTTGCGCAGCTATGGTTCCCTCCGCCGACGGCCCCTACACTCCGGGCGTGCGCCTCGTTCTCCTGTTGCTCGCCGTCTCGTTCGGGCTGGGGCTCCTGGTGGGAGGCCGCTTCAAGAACCTGGCGGAGCTGAAGCTGCGGTACTGGGGCCTGGCACTCGTTGGCTACGGGCTGCAGGTGCTTCCCTATCCGGAGTCGTGGGGCCGCGACCTTCCGATCGCGATGTTGCTGCTCTCGTTCGTGCTGTTGCTCGCGTTCGCCATGGCGAACCTGCGGCAGCCAGGCCTGCCCCTCATCGTCGTGGGCGTGCTGCTCAACTTCGTGGTGATCGCGGCGAACTGGGGCATGCCGGTGAGCGCTGAGGCGCTCATCAACTCCGACCAGGAGGAGGTTCTCGACGAGCTTCGGCTGGCGCCGGGACAGAAGCACCACCTGGCAACGCGTGAGGACCACCTGAGATTCCTGGGCGACGTGGTCCCGATCCCAAACCCGATCCACCTGGCCGTCAGCGTGGGCGACGTGGTGCTGTACGCGGGCGTCGGGATGCTGCTGGTGGTCAGGATGCGGACTGGCGATCGGCTGGGGCGGGGGACTGACCGTCCGAGCTCGGCACCCACGTCCGATGGAACACCACCTTGACCTCGGTGCCCTGCGCCTGAACCGAGTCCAGCCCGAGTGAGGCGCCGGCGAGGTCGGCCCGCTCGCGCATGATCGAGAGCCCGAAGTGCCCTTCCGGCGAGGGCGCAGCCGGGTCGAACCCGGTGCCGTCGTCGCGCACCCGGAGGACAGGCTCCCCACTCTCGTCCTGAAGCGAGATCCAGACGTTCACGGGCTCGGCGTGCTTCACCGCGTTCTGCGCCGCCTCGCGCGCGATCTGATACGCGAGCAGCTGGATCGGCGAGGGAAGCTCAATGTCCGCGACATCGAGGTGGAAGCGGATCCGTCCATCCTTCGATAGATCGCCGGCGAGGGTCGTAAGCGCAGTAGCCAACCCCGCGCGGCCCAGAGGCGAGCGATCGAGGTCCTGGATTAGGCCTCGGACGAGCTTGATCGAGTCGTCCTTGATGGCCTCGACGTTATCGAGCGACTCCACGGCCTTCTCAGGCTGCCCCCGCTCGATCTGGCTCCGGGCCGAGTCGGCCTGCAGCCCAAGGCGGAACAGCATCTGAGCCAAGTCGTCGTGCAGGTATCCGGCGATCTGCTTGCGCTCGTCGTACCGCTCCTCAGCCATCCGACTGGACAGCGCAGAAAGAACCTTCTCCCGCTCCTTGAGCTCGCTAGTCACGCTGGTTAGTGCCTGGGTTCGCGAGAACATCTGCTGGGCGAGCAGTAGCGGGAACAGGAAGAAGACGACTGCCCATTCGCCAAACGGAATCTCAACGTAGAGGCGGGCGAGAGGAATGCCGAGCAACCCGAGGCCGACATAGAAGAAAAGGAATTCAGTCAGACTCCCGCCAGCCAAGTCGGCGTACACGGACCAGATAGAGATCCGCCTGTCCAGACTCACAGCAATCGCAACGAAAGTGGCATTCAGCAGCTCGAAGACCAGGGTTGCCGCGGCGGCACCCGCTAGCAACACCCACCAGTCGGACTGAATATTCGCCAGGGCATGGAAAACGTGGCCGGCCACGAGGATGGACATCGCGGACTGAGACCGATTGAAGATCGCCTTCAAAGCCGAGACCTCGCGGCGGAATTCCCTGGGATCCCAACTTCCGACAAAGATCACCAGTGCGGCCATCTCCGCAGGAAACAGGAGCACAACCGCAATGAATAGGGGCAGGGAGATCGTTAGTTGTGTGCCCCCCCACCCAGGCACCGGCAAGAGCTCGGCGGCTGCTACCACCGCGACCCAGAAGAGGAGGTGGAGATCGTCCGCAGACCAATCCCGGCCCGCGGCTGTATAGGTCAGCAGTACGAGAACCGGTACCGAAACCGCTAGATGAAAGGCAGATAGCCGGGAATGGGCCCGCGGAAACGTGGTACGGCGGGCAGACTGGAGCGCCATAGAAGGAATCCTGGTCGAGGTCTCTCCGGAGGTCAACCCCTACTGCATCCGGTGTAGGCCAAACGACGGGTGTTTACATGAAAGGGATAGTCACTTATCGTCACGAACTGATAGCTCCAAGTGGAGGCGTGGCGCCCCAGGTGCCCCTGAGACACGTCGCACCTCCCATAGCCCCGAAGGAGGTGCGAGTTGAGCATCAAGACCAAGTTCGTCCGCGTAGCAACTTTGATCGGCAGCCTGCTCACGCTCGTTCTCGCGTCCGGCGCGGCCCACAAGCATTAGCAGTCAAGACGCAAGCATCAACGCCCGGCATCCGTGATAGCTAGACGGGTGCCGGGCTTTCTTCTTGCTCCCATCGGTCGGGGATCCAGACGCGGACTGACGTTCCCCCACTTGGCGAGGGCTCGATCCTGAGCTCGCCCGCGAGCGCGTCCACCCGCTCACGCATGAGAGCCAACCCAAAATGCCCCGGACGATCCACAGAGGCGTCAAACCCGACTCCGTCGTCGCATACGGCGAGTTCGAGTACACCGTTGTTGGCCTTCAGGCGGACATGTACCCGACTCCCACGGGAGTGGTTGACGGCGTTGGTCACCGCCTCCCTCGCGATCTGGTAAAGCAGAACCTCGGCGGCAGCGGGTATGTCTGCCCCTGCCTCGGCATCGACGAGCACTGGCGGACCCGAGGGCCAAGTGCTGTCCAGTTCCCCGAGCGCCTGCGAGAGAGACTTTCCATCCAGGGGTGAGCGGCGCAGGTCCCCCACCACGCTTCGGAGATCGGCGGCAGATCGAAGGCTCGCCTCTCGAATCTCTCCGAGGGCGACGCGCGCGGCAGCCTCGCGACCCGAGTCCAAGGACGCCAGAGCGATATTGGCGGTCAAATTCATGCCCTCGACGTTGGGAATGGCCTCGTCATGCAGGAGGCCAGCGAGCTGAACCCGCTCCTCGACGCGTTCCTTCGCGGCTCGATCGGAGATTGTGCGCAGGAGATCCGCCCGCTGCTGCGAAATCTCCGCGGCCTTACGTGCCGAGCGGATGTGGAGATAGGAACTTCGGGCCACGATGACAAGCGGGACGGAGAAGCTTACGAGGATCCACACGCCGTCCTCTGTCAGGGCATACAGACGAGCGATTGGCATGCCCATCAGCGCGAAGCTTAGGTACCTGGCAGCAGATTGAACTGGAGAGTCCAATAGAAGGCCGCGGATTGCCGTCCAGATAGGAAGGTGGTCCCTGAGACCGATCACCAGTCCTGCCGCCGTCAGGTTCAGCCCGTTGTAGACGGTCGTCGTCGCCACCGTTGCGAGGGTCAACCGCCCCCACGAGGACGCCGGCGTTGCCAGCCAGTGAAAGACCACCCC
Source organism: uncultured Actinomycetes bacterium (assembly GCA_963742735.1). Classification (GTDB taxonomy): domain Bacteria; phylum Actinomycetota; class UBA4738; order UBA4738; family JBBDTT01; genus JBBDTT01. The sequence continues at coordinate 563,461 of CAVUMN010000004.1, read as the reverse complement.
CCCGGCGGCGGCGCACACGGCACACTGCACACGATTCCAGAGGGCATGTCTGAAGGAGACTTCGCGCTTCAGTTCCCGTGGATCGAACGATGCCAATAGCATCAGAACCAACACCACTCCGGACGGATAGATGATCGCCAGAGCGATCGTGAGTGGATCCGTGACGGAGAACTGAGCGCCGCTCTGGGTGGGGATAGGAAAGAGCTCGACGCCTGCGATCACCGCGAGCCATACGAGGAGGCGCCAATCCGCGAACGCGGGGAGGTTTAGCGGTACCGCTGCCGCGATGAAAGGTACGGCCAGTCCAATGGTGAGCCACTGGAACGAAGCGTCCCGGCGAGGACGCTCGAATGAGATGGCTGCTACATCTGCGGACATGAGGCGCTCCTTGTCCCAAATGGTGCGCCTGGGACTTCGCTTGGGTCAATCCTCCGGTTGGGGGTTCCTTGTGGCCCCGGGTGGGGGTCTACGGACGGGCTGCGGAGGCGAAGATGGGGAGGGCTCGGTCGATCATTTCGTCGTTTGCGGTCAGGGAGACTCGGAAGGTCCCTGGCAGATCGATGAGCTTCCCGGGCAGCACGTAGACCTCCTGGTCGGCGAGGCGGTAGATGAACTCGTCCTCGTCACCGGGACACTTCGGGAGCAGGTAGAAGGTTCCTTCGGGCTCGTGCAGCTCGTAGCCGGCGTCGCGCAACTCGCTCACCATCCGGTCGCGCTTCTTCTGCAGCTCGCCCAGGTCGATGGAAAGCTTCTCCAGATCCGGTAGTGCCTGCTGGAGGAGCGACACCGGGAAGGCCCAGCCGCTCGTGGTCGCGGCCATCATCAGCGCGCCGCCGATGGCATCCCCGTCCGGAGCCCCCGGCGGCAGGGCCAGGTATCCGATCCGCAGCCCCGGCGCCAGCAACGTCTTGCCGTAGGTGTAGACGAGCAACGAGCGCTCGTAATGCCGCAACGGGGTCTCGAACACGTTCGGCTCGAAGACGATCCGGTTGTAGCTTTCGTCGGACAGCAGGTACACCGGTCGGCCGTTGCGGTCACTGGCCGCTCGCAGGATCTCCCCCAAGCTCGCCAGCGTCTCCGCGGGGTAGATCCGCCCCGTCGGGTTGTTCGGCGTGTTCAGGATCACCATCCGCGTTCGTTTCGTGATGGCCGCCTCGATCGCCTCGAGGTCCAGGTCCCAGTCGTCCGTCCGCACCATCACCGGGACCGGCACTCCCCCGACCGACCGGATCATCGGGTGGTAGAAGAACCACGGCGGCAGCTGGTAGATGACCTCGTCGCCCGGGTCGACCAGCGCTCGCAGCGCGAGCGCGATCCCCCCGAACGCCCCATTGGTCATGTGCAGGTTCGACGGCGTGAACGCGAGCCCATGGGACGCCCGCAGCGTCGCGGCGATGACCTCGCGCGGCTCGTCCTCGCTGAGCTTGTAGGCGTACCAGCTCTCGTTCTGGGGCACGGTCGCGGCGGCGAGGGCCCGGCCGATCTCCTCGAGCGGCATCTCGTGCGGGTTGCCGAACACGAAGTCATTGGCCGTCGGCAGGTGGCGGTTCTGCGCGAACTTGGAGGAGAAGAGGAAGCCGAAGAGCTCCTGCAGCTCGATGAGCAGCTCGCCCATCAGCCCCGCGATCGGCCCGCCTGCCATGCGGACATTGTCTCCGCCCCGTGCGGGCACAGTCCACCTGGCATACTGCCCGCCACGCTGAGAGGAGGATCGTGGGCACGTCCGAGCATCCGGTGTTCGGCCTGTTGGGATCGGGAGAGTTCCTCCCGTGGGCCGAGGACGTCGACCGCTGGATGATCGACCACGCCCGCACCGGCTCGGACCGCGTCCTGATCCTCCCCACCGCGAGCGCTCCCGAGGGCGACGCGGTCTTCGACCGTTGGGCAACCATGGGCATGGACCACTACACCCGCATGGGCCTGAAGCCCGAGGTCGTCATCATCAAGACCCGCGAGGACGCCCTGCGCGAGGACACGGCCGAGCTCTTCGCCGGCGCCGGGCTGCTGTTCTTCTCGGGCGGGAATCCGAAGTACCTGGTGGAGACGTTCCAGGACACGCCGGCGTGGCGAGGCATCATGGAGGCGATCGGCGCGGGCACCGCGTTCGGCGGATGCAGCGCCGGCGTGGCGTTCCTGGGCGAGCACGCCCCCGACTCCGCGAGGCCGGACTTCGGGCCCGACGTCTTCGGCGGCGGGCTGGCGTACTTCACCGGCGTGGAGTTCGCACCGCATTGGGACGCGCTCGACAAGTACATCCCCGGGCTCCAGACGCTGGTCAAGGAGGCCCTCACCCCGGGTTTCCTCCACGTTCTGCTCGACGAGGAGACCGCGATGGTCGGCGACGGCGACCACTTCCGGGTGATCGGCCGAGGCGCGATCACGATCGTGGCGGGCGACGAGGAGCGCGCGTATCGCGCGGGCGACGCCTTCAGCCTGACCGAGGCCGGCGCCCCGGCGTGACCGTCGAATCGGCGGCCGGAGTCCTCCGCCTCACGGCCGAGATCACGGGCAGCTACTCGCCCCTGTCGTCGGCGATCCTGGAGGCCGCCGCCCGGGACCTGGAGGCGGGTGGCCCGACGCGTGAGGTCCTCCGCGAGGAGCTCGAGTCGGACCTGAACTCGGCCATGGCCCTGCGGCTCAACGCCGCGCTGCACCGGCTGGTGCTGACCGGCCGGGCGCCGGCGATGGCGCCGTTCTACCCATCGGTAGGCGGGGCGGAGCCGCCGGAGCGGATCGCCGGGGCGCTGCGGAAGACCCTCCAGGCGCACCTGGAGGAGCTTCCCGCGCTGGTCGCCCTCCCCTGCCAGACGAACGAGGTCGGGCGATCGGCCGGGCTGGTGCTCGGGTTCCTGGAGCTGGCGCGGCATACGGGACTGCCACTGCGGATCCTCGAGATCGGATCGTCCGCGGGGCTCAACCTTCGATGGGACCGGTACCGGTACGAGCAGGAGCGCGCGGCGTGGGGGCCCGAGGACTCGCTCGTCCGGCTGAGGGGCCGATGGAGCCGCCCACCCGAGGTGTTCGCCACCGAGGCGACCGTCGCCGAACGCCGGGGCTGCGATCCGAACCCCCTCGATCCGACCGACCCCGAGGCGGCGCTCGGCCTGCGGTCGTCGGTGTGGGCCGACCAGGCCGAGCGGTTCACGTTGCTCGACGGCGCGATCCGGATCGCGGCGGAGGTGCCGGCCGAGGTCGAGCGGGCGACGGCCGGCGAATGGCTGGAGCGCCAGCTGGCGGAGCCTCGTGGGGGCGTGGCGACTGTCGTCTTCCACTCGGTCGTCTGGCAGTACCTGGGCGACGACGACAAGCAGCGAGTGAAGGCCGCCACCCGCGGGGCCGGCGACCGAGCCTCGGCCCACGCGCCGGTGGCCTGGCTCTCGACCGAGCCCATCGAGGTGGCCAGGCGCCACCTGGTGCGGCTAACGACCTGGCCGGGCGGCGAGACCCGGGAGCTCGCCGAGACCGGCCCCCACGGCGATCCCGTTGTGCTTCGCTAGGTCGTGTCATACCCTTACGGTATGAATTCGGACCCTGAAGGTATGACGGCCATCCTGTCGGAGAAGGGGCAGATCACGATCCCCAAGAAGCTGCGTGATTCCCTCGGGCTCGAGAAGGGCCAGGTTTTGGAGTTCCGCGAAGAACGGGGGAAGCTCGTGGCCAAGAAGGTGCGGTCCGACAATCCCTTCGACGCCGTGTGGGGCATCGCCAAGCTCCCGCCCTGGGCGAAGAGTGTCGACGACTTCATCAACCAGATCCGGGGCGAGCCAGACCTCCCATGATCACGGCGGTCGACTCGAGCGTGCTGCTCGACGTCTATCGAGCTGACCCCGAGTTCGGGCCCGGCTCGAAGGCGGCGCTCGCCAGGTGCCTGGATGAAGGCGTCCTGTCGGCCTGTGACGTCGTCTGGGCGGAGGTCAGCGCCTTCTTCGAGTCGAAGGAGGCCGCGCGCGAGGCGTTCGAGGTCAGCGAGATCGGGTTCTCGGTGATCGTCGAGCCGACGGCTCAGATCGCCGCAACGGCCTGGCGGGAATACCGGAAGGCCGGTGGCAAGCGGACGCGTCTCGTCGGCGACTTCCTCGTCGGGGCACACGCACAGGTGCAGGCCGAGCGATTGCTCACCCGGGACCGCGGCTTCTACCGCTCGTACTTCAAGAAGCTCGCGATCCTGGACCCTGCCGCCTAGTGGAAGCCCGTTGCGCTGACTAGGTGGCGGGACGCTTCACGGGCTTGCGGTTCTCGCGGTCGAGGCCTTTGGGCCTCCGGGGAGCGCGCGTGGCGGGGGCGGGGCGGCTGGTCAGGCGCGCCACCGGAGGGATGTCGGCTTCCTCCTCGGCGGCCTGCAGCGCGACGCGTTTGACCTTGCGCGACAGGTGCTCGACCACTCGGTCGGCCAGGATCCGCAGCGTGGTGTCCACCTGCCTGCGCACCAACGGCGATGCCACCCGGTCGACGACGAAGCTCAGCAGGTTCTCGCCGCTCGCGTAGCCGAGTCGCAGGGTCACCCGGCTGCCGTTCTCGATGGGCTTCACGGTGAACCGGCCCCACGTTCGTAGTCCCTTCAGCGAGGTCCACGCGAACCGTTCGGGCGGCTTCCAGTCCACGACCTGGACGTAGCTGATCATCGCCACCGGGCCGATGCGCTGGCGCAGTCGATACTGGCCGCCCTCGCCCTCGGTCGGCCCGGCGATGTGCTCCCACGTCTCGAGGTCCGCCATGAACTTCGCGCGAGCCCGGAGGTCGGCCAGGATCTCGAAGACCTTCTCGGGCGGCGCGAGCACCTCGACGGTGCGCTGGACCCGCATCTATCCGAGGACCGGCCGCTTGCGCTCGGCGGCCAGCTTGTCGAGGCCCGTCTGGAACACGTCGACGACGTGGTCGTAGGTTTTCTTCACGTTCGCGTCGGTGACGTCCTTCTTGGTGACGTCGATGGCCGGCAGGCACTGGATGACGATCTTCGAGGGCAGCGGGAAGTGCGGGATCATCGGGCCGGGGTTGATCCCGAACGGCAGTCCCAGCGTGAGGGGGAACACCTTGATCCGCAGGAGCTTGTCGATCCCCAACCGCTTGGCGATGTCCTTGCCGTCCGTCAGCACGCGGAACGTCTCGTGGGCGCCGATGGAGACCACCGGCACGATCGGCACGCCCTCCTCGGCGGCCAGCCGGAGGAATCCGGTGCGGCCGTCGAAGTCGATCTGGTTGCGCTTGGACCACGGGCGCCACGTCTCGACGTCTCCGCCCGGGTAGACCAGGACGTCCTCGCCGCGCCGGATGGCCTCCCGCGCGTTGGCCGGCGAGGCCGGCATGCACCCGGTCTTGCGCAGGACCTCGCCCGCCAGCGGCACGCTGATCGCCGCCGAATGGACGAGCGGGCGCAGCGGGCGCTCGACGCCGAAGTACGCGTACCAGCCCAGGCCGTGGATCCATGTGTCGGGGATGACGATGCCGCCGCTGTGGTTGCCGACCTGCAGCGTCGGCGCGTCGGGGACGTGCTCGAACCCGCGGACCTCGGCCCGGAAGTACAGCGTGGCCAGCAGCCACATGGCCGGGAGGTTCTCCCGGATGAACTCGGGGTCGTACGCCTCGTGGTCCGCGACGGTGGCGCGCAGGCGCAGCCCCTTGCGGAGGCGGTTCGCGAGCTCCATCGGATTCGACGCGGCCATGGCTCACCAGTCTTGTCTCCCGGCCTGTTCCTCACAACCCGGAACCTCCGGCCATCCCGTATCGTCCGACCCTCGAGGAGGTGGCCCCATGCGAGCACGTGTTCGGATCGCGTTCCTGATGGTGGCGGCCCTGACCGTCGCGGCGCTGCCGGGGGTGGCGAGCGCCCACGACCACGAGCCGCCCGAGCCGGTGCTGCACTTCGCCGGCCAGCACCAGGACGCCGGCTTCGTCGAGATCCAGTGGGTGTGGCGCGACAGCCCCGAGACCTGCATCCAGGCGAACTTCATCGGGACCGGGCAGTTCGGCGACCCGCCGGGCCGGCCGCTGGTGGTCCCGTTCGCGACGCCGAAGGTCTCCATCCGGATCGCCGGCATCTCCCACGGCCCGTCGAACGTGGAGCTGTACTCCTGGCAGAAGCTCGCCCGCAACGGAGGGCCGGCCGGGGAGACGAGGACGCACCCCGTGACCGTCACCCCGAGGGTGGTCGGCGGCGAGATCGTGGCCCTGGACCTGTCGTTCACCCCGCCGAAGCGAGGCCAGGCCTACCTGCAACTGTTCTTGGTGTGGCCGGACATCGAAGGGTGCGGCGGCGACCAGTTCGGCATCTGGCGGTTCAACCTGTTCGCGCGCAACCCGTAGGGCATACGCTGGCCTCCTTGACTGCCAGCAGGAGACTGCCCGCCGACCCGCTCCAGGGCCTCGCGTCGGCTCCGACGCTCGACGACGACCCGATCGAGCAGCTCCGGCGGCTCCAGCGGGTCACCGACGCCACCCTGGGACACCTGTCCTTCGAGCATCTGATGGACGAGCTCCTGGAGCGGGTCCGTGAGGTGCTCGAGGCCGATACCGCGGCCGTGCTCCTGCTCGACGCCGAGGCGAACGAGCTCGTGGCCCGGGCCGCCAAGGGGCTTGAGGAGGAGGTCGAGCAGGGCGTCCGCATCCCGCTGGGGAAGGGATTCGCCGGCAAGATCGCCGCGGAGCTCCGTCCGGTCGTCATCGAGCAGGTCGACCACACGAACGTCCTCAACCCGATCCTTCGGGAGAAGGGCGTCCAGTCGATGCTGGGCGTACCGCTGATCGTGCAGGGAAGCCTGGTCGGCGTCCTGCACGTGGGGACGCTGGTCCGGCGCGCGTTCTCGCCGGCGGACATCAGGCTGCTCCAGCTCGTGGCCGATCGTGTCGCGCTTGCGCTACACGTCCGCCTGTACGAGCGGGAGCGGTTCGTGGCGGACACGCTGCAGCGAAGCCTCCTCCCTGACTCGATCCCGGTGATCCCGGGCCTCCGGTTGTCGACCCGCTACCTCCCCGGGGTCGGCGACATCCACGTGGGCGGGGACTGGTACGACGCCTTCGGGCTTGCGCGAGGGGCGCTGGCGGTCGCGATCGGTGACGTGGCCGGTCGCGGTCTGCGCGCCGCGACCATGATGGGCCGGATCCGAACGGCGCTGCGCGCGTACGCGGTGCTCGATCCCTCTCCGGGGGCGGTGGTGGGCCGGCTGGATCGGCTGGTCGCGCACTTCGATCCCGGGGAGCTGGCCACGCTGATCTACGCCACGATCGACCCGGACCTGTCCTCGATGCGCATGGTCGTTGCCGGCCACGTCCCGCCGATCCGTATCGCGAACGGACACGCCGACCTCGTGGAGACCGAGGGCGGCCACGACCCGCCCCTGGGCTCGGACCTCCACACGGCCTTCCGGGAGCACGTGGTTCCCCTGGAGCCGGGCACGACGCTGATGCTGTACACCGACGGACTCATCGAGCGCCGGGGGGAGTCGCTGACCGTGGGTCTGGAGCGCCTCCGGCTGGCCGCCGGCTTGGTCAAGGACCCGCTGGACGTGGGCGAGGCGGCCGACGAGCTGCTGGGCGCGATGCTCCTCGAGGAGCGTGAGTCGGACGACGTGGCGATCCTGATGCTCGGTCGCGAGCTGGCGGGCCAGCCCCGCCTGGAGCTGTCGGTGCGCGCCCGGGCCCGCGAGCTGGCGGTCGGCCGTCGCGCGCTCCGGCGGTGGATGAACGAGAACCGGCTGCCCCCCGAGGTCGCCCAGGACGTGCTGACCGCGGTGGGCGAGGCGGTGGCGAACTCGATCGAGCACGCCTACGGCGCGAACCAGGGTTGGGTGACCCTCGAGGCGGTGTACGATGCTGATCGGTTGGACATCATCGTCCGCGACACCGGCGCCTGGCGCCCGCCGCGATCCGGAGACCGGGGTCGCGGGATCCCCCTCATGCGAGCGATCATGGACACGGTGGAGGTCGAACATGCAGCGGGTGGGACGACCGTCCGGATGGATCGGAGGCTGAGCGCCGAATGACCCAGGTGACCCGCGTGGGTGAGCCCGAGGGCGACATGGTCATCCTGGCCGTGGACGGCGAGGTCGATCTGGCCACGGCCCCGCAGCTTCGGGAGGACCTGCTCGTCCATGCCCGGAACGCGCTCACCACCCTCGTCCTTGACCTCACCCCGCTCGAGTTCATCGACAGCTCCGGGGTCCGCGTGCTGTTCGAGCTCTCGTCCATGCTCCGCGAGCACGGCCAGTCCCTGCGCCTGGTGCTTCCCGAGGGCTCCCAGGCCTCGAGGACCCTGCAGCTCTCCGGCGTCGAGCGAATGGCCGAGGTCTTCCAGTCCCTCGAGGACGCCACGGCCGTGGCCGAGGATGAGGGTAAGACGTCCGCGCCCTGAGCTCCGCCCGGGGAGGCTTCACTCTTAACCGGGCCTTGAAGTGGGGATTGCTACGCTCGGACACATGTCGAAGCCGCGCATCCTGGTCGTCGAGGACGAGCCCGCGATCTCCGAGCCGCTCGCGGAGAGCCTGACCCGCGAGGGCTTCGTGCCGCACCTCGCGGCGACGGCCGGTGAGGCTCGGGAGGCGTTCGGGCGCGATCGCTTCGACTGCGTGCTGATGGACGTGATGCTTCCCGACGGCGACGGACGGGACCTGGCGAAGGAGATGCGTTCCGGCTCGGACGTGCCGATCATCATGGTCACCGCGCGTGGCGAGGAGCTCGATCGGGTCCTCGGCCTGGAGCTCGGCGCCGACGACTACGTGGTGAAGCCGTACTCGGCGAAGGAGCTCGCCGCGCGGATCCGGGCGGTCCTGCGCCGGGGCCGGCCGGTGAGCGCGCGGGTCGAGCCGATCACGATCGGGGACGTGGCCCTGGATCCCGCGTCGCGCACCGCCGCCCGCGGCGGGGAGCCGGTGGAGCTCGCCGCCCGTGAGTTCGACCTGCTGCACATGCTCATGCGCGGGGCGGGGACCGTGCAGCGGCGCGAGGACATCATGGACGAGGTGTGGGACCCGCACTGGTTCGGCTCGACGAAGACCCTCGACGTCCACATCTCCTGGCTGCGCAAGAAGCTCGAGGACGACCCGGCCAACCCCCGCTACATCAACACGGTGCGCGGGGTCGGGTTCCGCTTCGCCCCTCCCGAGGAACTGTCGGGAGACTGAGGTGCGGGTCCGGACCCGCCTGCTCCTGGCCTTCGCCTACATCCTGCTGGTCGTGATCGTCGCGCTGGAGATCCCCTTCGCGATCACGCTCAACCGCCGCGCCCTGCGCGAGGAGGAGAACCGGGTCCTGACCCAGGCCCAGGCCATCGCCGACGCCCTGGAGCTGAGCGGGGACCTGGACCGGTCCGACGACGAGGAGCTGCGCGCCGACATGCAGGCGTTCGTGGACGAACAGGAGCCCGACCTGCAGGGCGCGCGACTGCTGATCACCGACGACCGCGGCGTGGTGCTCGCCGACTCGGGCGTGCCGAGCCAGGTCGGCGAGTCCTACGCCGGCCGGCCGGAGATCTCGGCGCTGCTCCGGGAGAACGACCCCGCCCCGTTCGAGATCGACCAGCGGTTCAGCGACGACCTCGGGCAGGACATCCTGACCGCCGCCGCGGCGGTGCACGGGCGGGAGCGCGTGGACGGGATCGTGCGGGTGTCGGTGAGCCTGGAGGGGGTGAACCGCGAGGTGCGCCGGATCGTGGCCGGGACCGCGGCGATCGGTATCGCCGGGCTCATCGCGGGGCTGGTCATCGCGTGGATCCTGGCCCGAACGCTCTCGCGGCCGCTGACCCGGCTGACCGGCGCGGCGACCCGCCTCGGCGAGGGCGAGCTGGGGGCGCGGTCCGGGGTGACGAGCACCGGCGAGATCGGCGAGGTGGCTCGGACCTTCGACGCGATGGCGGACCGGCTGGAGCGGAGTGTGACCGCACAGCGGGAGTTCGTGGCCAACGCGTCGCACCAGCTGCGGACGCCGCTGACCGGGCTGAAGCTGCGGCTGGAGGCCGCGGCCGACGACGCGCCGACGGAGGACCTCCGCCGCCAGATCAAGGCGGCCGAGCAGGAGGCCGACCGGCTGGCGGGGATCGTCGAGGGGCTGCTGATGATGTCGCGCCGGATCGAGGCGGGCGGGGCGCCGGCCTCGAGCGACCTCGGGCGCGTCGCCCGGACCGCCGCCGGGCGATGGGAGGAGCGCGCCCGGCGCGCGGGTGGCTCGGTGGAGGTGCGGGGGGACGGAGCGATGGCCGCGGCCTCCGACGCCGACGTGAACCAGATCGTGGACAACCTCATCGACAACGCGCTGGCGTACGCGCCCGGGGCGGTGCGGATCGACGTGACCCGCAGGGACGGGCGGGCCACGCTCGCGGTGGAGGACGAGGGGCCGGGGATCCCCGAGGAGGAGCGCGGACGGGTGCTGGAGCGCTTCTACCGGGGCCACGGCGTCGCGCCCGGCGGCTCGGGGCTCGGGTTGGCGATCGTGCGGGACCTGGCCGACCGGTGGGGCGGCTCGGTCGAGGTGGGGGCGCGCGACGGCGGCGGCACGCGCGTCGAGGTCGGGTTCCCCGAGGTCTCTTAACCCGCTCTTATCCCGGCCGCCCGGGGTTCTTGGTCCGCGGGTGACTACCGTCATGGGCATGAAGAGGTACGCCCTGGCCGCCGCGTGGGCCGTCGGCGGCATCGCGCTCGCCGTCGGGCTGACGTTCAGTGCGTACGCGCTGGCCGGGAGGGACCTGTCCACCCCGACGCGGCCGGTCGATCCACCCACCCCGCTCGTCCCCCAGGACGACGACGGCCCGACCCCCACGGCCGCCACACCGGACCTCGGCGGGGACGGCTCGGGCTCGAGCGGGCCGGGCGAGGTCGAGGACGGGGAGGACGGCGGCTCCAACTCCGGGTCCGGCTCGGATTCCTCGGGGTCGGGCTCCTCCGGCAGCGGCTCCGACGACTCGGGCGCGGACGACTCCTCCGGCAGCGGCTCGGGCTCGGACTCCTCCGGCAGCGGCTCGGGCGGCGGCGACAACTCCGGGCCCGGCGGCGGGGACGACTCCTCGGACGACTGAGCCCTTCACCCCCCCTTTCCCCGGCGTTGGCCGGCCCCTAGCACCCCCCTCTCTACGGTGGAGCCACGTTCGAAACGAGAGGAGGAACCATGTTCGGAAGATCGCTGAAGCTCATGCTGGTCGCGGCGGCCTTCATCCTGGTCGCGGCGGGGATTGCCACCGCGGCGGTGACGCTGGGGCAGAGCTCGTCCACGACCCCCGGCACGATCGACGTGAAGGGCCCGTGCGACGAGCCCGAGCACGCGAACGACCCCAGGTGCGCGGGACCGCAGATCCCCGAAGACGACCCGACCGCCGGGCCGACCCCGAACCCCACCCCGAGCGCCGATGACGACGGCCCGTTCGACGACGGCCCGTTCGACGACGACGACGGTGTCGACAACTCCGGCCCGTCCGAGAACTCCGGGCCGGGCAACGCCGACGACGAGGGCGACGACAACTCCGGCCCCTCGGAGAACTCCGGGCCGGGCAACGCCGACGACGAGGGCGACCACTCGGGCCAGGGATAAGGCGCACCGAACGAGCAACCACGGGCGGGCCCTTCCGGGCCCGCCCGTTCCGCGTCCCGGAGGTCGTGTCGGTACCTCGCAGTAGCATTCGGTCGATGTCCCCCCTCTCGTTCGACCCTTCCCAGACGCGCGTCCTGGAGCACGCCCGCGGGCCCCTGCTGGTCACCGGCGGGCCGGGGACGGGCAAGACGACGCTCCTGCTCGAGCGGTTCGCGCGGCTCATCGAGGGCGGCGCCGACCCCGACAGGATGGTCATGCTTTGCCTGTCCCGGCGCGGGGCCCAGGCGGCGCGGACCCGGCTGTTCCGCCGGCTCGGCCGGAGCCTGCCGGACCTCCCGGTCCTGACCTGGCACGGCCTGGCGCTTCGGGTCCTGGGCCAGCGATTCGAGGCCCTGGAGTACGCGGAGCCGCCCCGCCTGCTGACCGCGCCCGAGCAGTACGGCCGGGTCGCGGAGCTCCTCGGCGCCGAGTCCCCGGAGGACTGGCCCACCCTCGGGCGATACCTGGGGCTCAACCGGTTCGGCCGCGAGGTCGCCGACTTCGTCCTGCGCTCGCAGGAGCGGCTCCTGCAGCCCGAGGACCTGCTGGCGAGCGCCGAGGCCGCCGGCCGCGCGGACCTTGCGGAGGTGTCACGGTTCTACGGGCGCTACGTCGACGCGATCGGCAGCGCCAACGAGGTCGACTTCGCCGGCCTGCTCAACCAGGCCGTGGCGGCGGCCGAGAAGCTCGGCGGGCCCGAGCTCGAGCACGTCCTGGTCGACGACTACCAGGACGTGGCCCCGGCGGCCGAGCGCCTCCTGGCGACCCTCGAGTCCGGCGCGGCCACGGTCGTCGTCGCGGCCGACCCGGCGGGCCGGGTGTTCTCGTTCCGCGGGGCCACCGGCCGGCCCGTGACGCGACTGGCGGGGCGCGGCGACGTCGACACCGTCGCGCTGGAACGCTGCCACCGGCTGGCAGACGGTCCTCGCCGGCTGTGCGACGCGCTGGCCGCGGGGGCGCGCCTGGACGCGGCCGAGCTCGAGGCGTGGGGGTTCGCGCAGCCCTCGGAGGAGGCCGACGCGGTGGCGCGAGAGATCCTGCGGGCCCACCTGGAGGCGGCCGTCCCCTGGGGCGACGTGGCCATCGTGGTCCGCCGCCACGGCGAGTACGTCGCGGCGCTGCGCCGGGCGCTCACCCACCACGGCGTCCCCCACGTCGTCAGCGGCGAGGCGTCGGCGCTCGTCTCCGAGCCGGCGGTCCGCCCGATCGTCCACCTGCTGCGGTTCGCGCTGCGCCCCGAGCGGCGGGAGGAGGTCCTGGAGGGCCTGCTCGTGTCCTTCGTCGTCGGGCTGCACCCGCACGACGTGCGCACCCTGCGCCGCGCGGCCCGCGCCAGCGTGCCCATGGTCTCGCTGCTCGAGCTGTGCCAGTCCCCGCCCGAGGACGTCCCGGCGCCGATACGCGAACGGCTCGCCGATCTGTGGGAGACGGTCGAGCTGCTCACCCGTCAGGTGAAGGACGAGCGCCGGCCCGACGAGGTGTTCTTCGCGCTGTGGGAGCGGCTCCCGTACCCGCGCGGGCTCGTCGCGCAGGCCGACTCGGACGACCCCGCCCCGGCCGAGCGCGCCAACCGCGACCTGGACTCGCTGTACGCCTTCGGCAACTCGCTGTCCCGGTTCCGTGAGCGGCGGCCGTGGAGCCTGCTGGCCGAGTACCTGGACGCGCTGGAGCAGGCCGACTTCGGGCCCGAGCCGTTCGTCCCGCCGGAGGACCGCCTGCCCGACGCCGTCCGCATCCTGTCGGCACACCGGGCGCACGGCGAGGAGTTCGAGCTGGCGTTCGTGGTGGGCTGCCTGGAGGGCGAGTTCCCGAGCCTGTCGGCGCCGCGGCCCCTGGTCTCGCTGGACGACCTGGACGCGCCGCGCACGGCGCGCGAGCGGTTCGAGGAGCGGTTCCGCGAGGAACGCGCGCTGTTCCGGCTGGCGGTGTCCCGCGGACGACGGACCGTCCTGACCTCGTGTGAGTCGCGCGACTCCCGCCGGCCTCGCACGCCGAGCCGCTTCGTCCCCGCGGACGTTTGGGGCGCGCCCGACCCGGGCCCGCCGCCAACCCTCGCCCAGGCGGAGGCCGAGCACCGCCGGACCCTGGCCGACTCCGAGCGCCCCGACCCCGAACGGCTCGCGGCGCTTGCGGGACTCGCCGCGCTGGATGCCCGCCCCGAGCGCTGGTGGGGCTCGCGAGACTGGACGCCGGGCCCGCCGCTGCACGTGGGCGAGTTCAAGACCTCCTACAGCCGGCTGTCCACATTCGAGAACTGCCCGCTGCAGTACCTCTACGACACCGAGCTCGGGCTCGACTTCACCGGGAGCCACCACATGTGGCTCGGCTCGCGCGTGCATCAGGTGATCGAGGAGTTCTGGAACGGCACGATCGAACGGACCCTGGCGGGGCTGGAGCGCCGGCTCGACGAGCTGTGGCGGCCGGAGGTGTTCCCCAGCCGCGCCGTGGAGCACCGCCGGCGCATCGACGCCACGCGCATGTTCGAGAAGTTCATGGCCAGCGAGTCCGAGGTGCCCCCGGCGGTCGTGGAGCATGCGTTCCGGTTCCCGCTGGACGGCGCCATCCTGCGGGGGCGGATCGACGCCGTCGTCGTGATGCCCGAGGGCCTGCGTGTCCTGGACTACAAGACGGGCCGCTCGACCATCGCCCAGAAGGACGCGGAGGAGGACCTGCAGCTCGGCGCGTACCTGCTGGCCGCCCGGCGCGACCCCGAGCTGCGCAAGCTCGGGAACCCACACCGGATGGAGCTCGTCTACCTGGGGACCTCGGACGCGGGGACGGTGCGCCGGACCTCGCGTCCGACAAAGGAGGACATCCCGAAGTTCGAGGAGCGCATCCACGGCTACCTGGAGGGGATCCGGGCCGAGGCGTTCGCCCCCAACCCCGAGGCCAAGTGCCGCAACTGCGCGTACCGCTCGCTGTGCCCGGTCTGGCCCGAGGGCGCGGAGGTGGGGCTGTGAGCCCGGCCGCTCGCACGAATGCCCCCTCGGGGGTGGACCCGGCCGCGCCGTTCGAGGACTGCCCGGCCGAGATCGTCGCGGCCATGGGCGGGGTCGTCCCCACGATGCAGCAGTGGGAAGCGATCAGCCACCCGCTGCACTCCTTCGCCATCGTGGCCGGGGCGGGCTCGGGGAAGACCTCGCTGATGGCGGCCCGGATCGCGTACCTCAGCCTGGTGAAGCTCGGCCGGATCGAAGCCGGCCACGACGGCGCCCTGCCGTCGGAGGTCCTCGGCCTGACGTTCACCAACAAAGCCGCGGAGCACCTGTCCCGCAAGACGCGCGTGGCCGTCGAGGGCCTGGGCCTGGACGAGACCGAGGAGCCGACCGTCCTGACCTACCACGCGTTCGGGGCGATGCTCCTGCAGACCTACGCGCTGCGGCTCGGACTGGAGCCGGGGGCGAGCCTGCTGGCCGAGGCCCAGAAGTGGGACCTGGTCGCCCAGGTGATGGAGGACCGGACGTTCAACGAGCTCGAGGTCCGCCATCCCCCGTACGTGACCGGGCAGATCCTGCAGCTGGCCGACCAGTGCGCGAACCTGCTGGTCTCCCCCGATGACGTCGCGCGGGCCAGTCGGGAGTTCCTGCGCTCGATGGACGGCCAGAAGCTCGACCGGGACCTGGAGCGGGCGATGGCCCGGGCTCGCCAGCGGGTCGAGCTGGCCGGCGCCGTCGCCGACTACCGCGAGCGCAAGCGGCTCCACCATCGCGTGGACTACGGCGACCAGATCGAGCTCGCGGTCCGCCTGGCCGAGGAGTTCCCGGAGGTCGGCGAGGAGCTGCGCGACCGGTACCGGGTGGCCCTGCTCGACGAGTACCAGGACACGAACGAGGCCCAGGCCCGGCTGATGCGGGCGCTGTTCCCGCCGCCGTTCCCGGTGACGGCGGTCGGCGACCCCGACCAGAACATCTACGCGTGGCGCGGCGCGAGCCTGCGCAACCTGCTGGAGTTCGGCTCGGAGTTCGCCGCGCCCGGCGAGGCCGAGGCACCCCACCGGCCCCTGTTCGTGAATTTCCGCTCGGGGAGCCGGATCCTCAGCGTGGCGAACCAGGTCATCCAGTCCGTCCCCGAGGAGCGCCGCGCGAAGGACAAGCGCCTGATCCCCCACCCCAGCCGGGGCGAGGGGCGCGTGGTGGCGTTCGTCGCACGGGACCAGACGGCCGAGGCCGACCAGATCGCGAAGCTCATCCAGGAACAGGTCGCGGGCGGCCGGGCCTACGGGCAGATCGCCGTGCTGTGCCGGAAGAAGCGGCTGTTCCGCACGATCGACGAGCGGCTGCGCGCGGCCGACATCCCGACCGAGGTCGTCGACGTCGGCGGGCTGCTTCGCGCGCCGGAGATCGTCGACCTGGTCGCGTACCTGCGGGTGATCGCCGACCCCTCGCGCAACGTCTCGCTGGCGCGGCTGCTCCTGGGGCCGCGGTGGCGGATCGGGTACCGCGACCTGGCCCGGCTGTCGGCGTGGTCGGCCGAGCACAACTACCAGTTCCGGCTGGCGGTGGCCGAGGAGGACGACCCCTCCCCCGGCGAGACCGCGTTCGCGCTGGTCGAGGCGCTCGATCACCTGGACGAGGTCACGGACCTCTCCGACGAGGCGCGGGAGCGGCTGCAGGAGTTCACCGAAGAGTTGGCCTCGCTTCGGGCGCGCGCGGCCCTGCCCCCGGCCGAGCTCTGCTTCGCGATCGCGGAGATCACGGGGTTGCTGGCCGAGCTCGACGCGTCGCCGCGCAAGGCTGCGGTCGGGATCCGGCAGAACGTGCTGGCCTTCCTGGACCACCTGGCCGGCTTCGCGCCGCTGGCCGGCGAGGCCACGCTGCAGGCGGTCCTGGACTACCTGGACCGGGCCGAGGAGGCCGAGGAGGAGCTCGAGGCCGTGCAGCCCTCGGGCGCCGACACGGTGAAGCTCATGACGATCCACAAAGCCAAGGGCCTGGAGTGGGACGTGGTGTTCGTGCCGGGCATGGCCGAGGGCGGCGAGTGGGGACGGTCTTCGATCTTCCCCGACACGGGCCGCGACGAGAACCCGCTGACGTCGGCGGCGTCCGTGCCCTACACGCTGCGCCGCGAGTTCGACGGGTTCCCCGACCCGAAGGACGGCGTGAAGCCGTGGCGCGCCGAGCTGAAGCTCAGGGCCGAGGAGGCCGAGCGCCGAAACTGCTACGTCGCGCTGACCCGGGCCCGAGAGCTGCTCGTGGTCAGCTCCGGGCAGTGGTACGAGGGCTCGGACGGAAACCTGGAGCAGCCGCTGGTCCCGGGGCGCTTCTATCAGGAGATCGCGGCGTGCGAGGAGACCGAGGTCCTGTTCCAGGACAAGCTGACCGAGGAGGAGGCCCTGCCCGAGAACAACCCGCTGATCCCCATCCGGCAGGCCCGGGCCGCGCAATGGCCGATCGACGCGCGCCCGGAGGCCGCGGACGGCGTGTTCACGTCGGGGTGGCGGAGCGCGGCCGAGGGCGTGGGCGAGGACCCCGACCTGCCGGAGCGGCTCGCCGCGGGACTCGATCCCGGCGAACGGAGCGAGTACGACCGCCGGCGCGCCGCGGCGGTGGAGCGCATCGCCGCCCTCGGTGAACGCGACCCGTCCACGGAGTCGCGGGCCCGGCCGCTGCCGAGCGGCCTCTCGGTGAGCGGGCTGGAGACGTACGCCCGGTGCCCGAAACGCTTCTACTGGTCGGCGGTGCGTCCCCTGCCGCGGCGGCCGAGCGCGGCCGCGGCCCTCGGCACCTCGATCCACCGGTGGATCGAACAGGAGTCGCGCGGCCAGGGCCGGCTGCTGGACCTGGACGCGCTCCCCGACCTCTCCCCCGCCGACGACGCCGGCCCCGGCCAGGAGGCGCGGCTCAAGGACGTGTGGCGGGCCAGCCGGTACGCCGGCGAGATCCCGCTGTTCACCGAGCGGCCGTTCGAGCTGTTCGTCGACGGGACGCTGGTGCGGGGGCGGATCGACGCGGTGTACGGCGCATTCGACGGCCCGTGGGAGATCGTCGACTTCAAGACCGGGCGGAAGCCCGAGGAGACCGACGGCGGCTCCGGGCTCCAGCTCGCGATCTACGCGCTGGCGGCGATGGAGATCTGGAAGAAGGCGCCGGAGGAGCTGAAGCTCACCTACTACTACCTGTCCTCGGACGCCGAGGTCACCGTGCCGACGCCGAGCGCCGACGAGGTCCGCGCGCGGGTGCGGGAGTTCGTCACCGGGATCGGCGCGAGGGACTTCGATCCCACCCCCGGCCCCCACTGCCGAAACTGCGACTTCACCGCCTTCTGCGACCCGGGACGGGCCTGGCTCGCCGCGAACGGCGACTAACTAGTGGCTGCAGCGAATCTCGTCGCCATCGGACTGCTGCTCACCTTGCCGGCAGTCCTTTTCGTCGCGGCGGTCATCCACAAACGTCGTCCGAAGACCCGGTTCCTCATGGTGTTGTGGTTGACGTTCAATGCCGCGGCCATCGGCTGGCTGATCGGACTCCGGCTGGTGAGAGACCCTTGCGAAGCACTACCGCTCCCGGCTGGGTGCGACCCGGATCCCCTCCTCCCGTACTGGTCCGACGTGCTGTTCTTGTTCTACGTGATCCCGGGGTGGCTCCTGGGCAACGCCGTTCTCGGATCTCTTGCCCTCGTCACGAGCAAGTGGATGCCGAAACGGAACTCTGACGGACCGTCAGATTCTGCGGCTCACTTCTCCTCTGGCTCCGAACGGAGATAGCGCTCGCGCGCTCGTCTGCGCCGATGGACATCCCTTTGCGCGATCTCCCGGCGCGGTTTCTCGATCTCCTTCAAAGCCTCAGGGTCCGCGAGCAGCTCGACCGTGTCCTCGAGGGCGCCGTCCCGAAACTCGGCCGCTCCGTCAGATCTGATCGGGCTTCGTCATGTTCTCGGGGACCACCGCGGCGTCGTACTCGTCCTCCGTTAGGTAGCCGAGGGACAGGGCCGCTTCCTTGAGCGTCGTGCCTTCGACGTGGGCTTTCTTCGCGATCTCGGCGGCCTTGTCGTAGCCGATCTTGGGGCTGAGGGCGGTCACGAGCATCAGCGAGTTGTCGACGAGCTCCTTGATCCGCTCGCGGTTCGGCTTGATGCCCTCCACGCAGAACTCGCGGAAGGTCTGGCAGGCGTCGGCCAGGATCGCCACCGAGTGCAGCACGTTGCGGACGATCACCGGCTTAAAGACGTTGAGCTCGAAGTTGCCCTGCGAGCCGGCCACCATCACCGCGACGTCGTTGCCCATGACCTGGACACAGACCATCGTCATGGCCTCGGACTGGGTCGGGTTGACCTTGCCCGGCATGATCGAGCTCCCCGGCTCGTTCTCGGGAAGCTCGAGCTCGCCCAGCCCGCTGCGCGGGCCCGAGCCCAGCCACCGCACATCGTTGGCGATCTTCATCAGCGAGACGGCCAGCGTGCGGATCGCGCCGTGCGCGAACACCATCGCGTCGTGGGCCGCCAGCGCGGCGAACGGGTTCGGCGCGGCCTGGAACGGCAGCTCGGTGAGCTCGGCGATCCTCGCCGCGACCTTCGCCCCGAACCCCTCCGGCGCGTTCAGCCCCGTGCCCACCGCGGTCCCGCCGATCGCCAGCCGGTACAGCCCGGGCAGCGTGGCCTCGATGCGCGCGATGCCGTCGTCCAGCTGCGCGACGTAGCCGGAGAACTCCTGGCCCAGCGTGAGCGGAACCGCGTCCTGCAGGTGGGTCCGGCCGATCTTCACGATGTCGTCGAACTCGCGGGCCTTGGCGTCCAGGGCGTCGCGCAGCGCGCGGACGCTCGGCAGCAGCCGCTCGACGATCGCGTTCGCCGCGGCTACGTGCATCGCGGTCGGGAACGTGTCGTTGGAGGACTGCGACAGGTTCACGTGGTCGTTCGGGTGGACCGGGGCCTTCGAGCCCATCTCCCCGCCGGCCAGCTCGATGGCGCGGTTGGAGATCACCTCGTTCGCGTTCATGTTCGACTGCGTGCCGGAGCCCGTCTGCCACACGTAGAGCGGGAAGTGATCATCGAGCCCGCCCCCGATGATCTCGTCGGCGGCCCGCACGATCAGGTCCGCGACCTCGGCCTCGAGCAGCCCCAGGTCGCGGTTCACCTCGGCCGCGGCGCGCTTGAGGAGGCCGAACGCGCGGACCACCTCCACGGGCATCCGGTCGTCCCCGATCGAGAAGTGGTGCAGCGAGCGCTGCGTCTGCGCGCCCCAGTAGCGGTCGGCGGGGACCTCGACCGCCCCCATGGAGTCGGTCTCGCGTCGGCGCTCGGAGCTCATCCCCGCGATTGAATCAGACGGACCTGCTCGCGGAACGGCCGGTAGCTGGCGGCGGGGTCCCACCCGCCCGGGCCGGTCGCGGCGACCAGGCGCACGGCCAGGCCCTCCTCCTTCGCGCGGTTCTGGGCGGCCCGCCGGAACCACTCGAGGCTCCCCGGCTGGACCGTGCTCGGGCCGTGGGCGCCCCTCGAGCCGGTCGTGGGGTCCTCGGCGATCACCGACGAGGGTCGGAAGATCCGCCGAAGCGCGGCCTCGACGTCGGGGTCCTGGGCCTCGATCTGCACGTGCCGGCCGTCCCACCGGGCCCGGCCGACGATCTCGGGCGGCGGAGGCTTCACCGGCTCGCCCCCGTGGGCGGGCGGGGGCGGCGCCGCGGCCTCGCCCTCGGCCGGCGGGCGGTAGAACTCGGCGAGCATCAGCTTCCTTTGGAGCCCAGGGGAGAGCCGGCCGCGCGCCACAGCCACTGCCCGAGCAGGATCGCCGCCGGCATCGCGGCGTCGTAGCGGGCCAGGACGTCGCCGACGTCCCGGCGCTCCTCCTCGGAGAACCCCCGGTCCTTCAGGGCGCTCCACTGCAGCGAGATGACATGGGGCAGCCCGCGCACGGCCTCGGCGACGGCGCGGCGGATCCGCGCGTGGGACTTCGTCCAGGCGTCGGTCCGGGTGGCGCGGCGGGCCTCCCGCCACGCGCGGGAGGTGTAGCCGGGCCACTTCGCCAGGGCCAGGAGCACGTCCGGAGGTGCGTCGGAGCGAAGCCGGGTCGCCGCCTCGTCCAGCGTCTTCTCGATCTCCTCTGGGGTCTCCAGGGTGACGTGCGGATGCCAGCCGGGCACGCCGCGCTTTGGCGGGGCCTCCTCGGCGCCGCTGCCTCCGGCGGACCGGCCGCGGGCGGAGCGGGCCAGCGCGTGGACCACGATCGCCGACTTGGGCACCGAGTCGCGGAACGCCCGCAGGATCAGCCCGATCTCGGCCACCTCGGGGTCCTCGAGCTTCGCCAGGCGGACCCAGTCGTGGTGAGGAGGAACGCTCAGGTCGGCCAGGCCCGAGTCGGCCAGGTCGCGGACGGCCCGGGCGCCGTTCAGGAACGTGGGGCCGACGTTCGGCCGGATGGCGGACCACGCCGCGGTGAAGAAGGTCGGGTAGCCCGCCGCGTCGGCGATGGCGGAGTCGACCCAGCGCATCTGCAGCGTCTCGCGCACGTCGCGCAGGACCGCCGGGACCAGGTTGGGCAGACGGCCCTCGGGACGCATGGGAGCGGGGAGCGCGCTCAGGCCGTGACCGGCCGTTCGATCTGACGGAGCCGCCGGGCCAGCTCCTTCAGGAGCTTCGGCACCAGTCCGGGGTCCTTCTTCAGGAGCTCCCGGAAGTCCCACCGGAGGATCGACAGGAGCTTCAGGGGCGTCGTCGCGACCACCGTCGCCGTACGGGGCCCGCCGTCGAGCAGCGAGACCTCCCCGAAGAAGTCACCGGGGATCAGCTTGGCGACGACCTTGCCGCCGCGCTTCACGTCGGCCTGGCCCTCGATGATCACGTAGAACGCCAGCCCCTCCTCGCCCTCCTCGGCGACGACGTCTCCCGCATCGAAGGTGACCACCTTCGCCACCGAGCCGCACCGCTTGAGCTCGCGCTTGGACAGCCCGGAGAACAGAGGAACCGTCGTGAGGGAGTCCTCGCGCGCCATCAGCCGGTCGTGTTCACGATCAACACGCTCGTCGTCGCGTGGTGGGAGACCTTGTTCGGGACGCTGCCGAGCAGGAACCGGCGGGCGCCGGTCATGCCCTTGTTGCCGACGATGACGAGGTCGACACCCTCGCCGTTGCCGAACTCGACCATGGCCTCGGCCGGGTCGCCGACCAGCCCCTTGGTGTTCGCGTCCGGGTACTGCTCGAGGACCTTGGCGAGCACGCGGTCGGCGTCGGGCTCCGAGGAGGCCACGCAGACCACCCACAGCTCGGCCTTCGCCTTCTCGGCGAGCTCGACCGCGCCGGCGACCGCGCGTGCGGCCGTGTCCGACCCGTCGGTGCCGACCAGCATCTTCCGGTAGCCGGGCTCCTGCGCGTCGACCGTGTCCACGACGAGCACGGAGCACGGGGCGTGGTGCGTGACCTTGTTCGGGACGTTGCCGAGCATGAACTTGCTGGCGCCGGCCATGCCCCGGTTCCCGATCACGATCAGGTCGAAGTCCTCGGACTCGGCGATGTCCATCAGCGCCTCGGCGGCGCTGCCCTCCTCGGCGCGGGTGACGAACTTCCCCTTGCCCTCGAAGCGCTTCTCGACGTCGCGGAGCACGGCCCGCGCGATGTCCGCCGTGGGGTCGCCGTGGCGCGAGGAGATGACCTCGGGGGCGTCAACGCGGGGGGTGGCATAGACGGAGAGGATGGTGACCTCTGCGTCGAGCGCTCGGCCGAGCTCGATGGCGTGGGCGACCGCGATCGTCGCGCTGTCGGACCCGTCGGTGCCAACCAGGATCTTGCGGAACATGGCGCGCCTCCTGAGAACGGCCACCGGGCTGGGCCGCCGACGCAGCAGCGTAGCAGGCGACCGGATCGGCTGTGAAGGCCGATCCGCGACGCGCCCGAGGGTTCCGTTCCGTACACTTCGCCCGAGATGGTCGGCCCCGACGCCCTGTCCACCCTCGCGAGCGTGCCTCTGTTCGCGCGCGTCCCGAGACCCGACCTGGCCGACCTGGGATCGCGCATGACGAGCCGTCAGCTCCCGCGCGGGACCGTCTTGTTCCATCAGGGCGACCCGGGCGACTCGCTGTACGTGATCGAGTCCGGCGCCGTGAAGGTCTCGAACCTCTCCGGCGACGGCCGGGAGGTCGTGGTGGCCCTGCTGGGGCCGGGCGAGGTCCTCGGCGAGCTGGCGATGCTCGATCGCGGCGTCCGAACCGCCGACGCCACCGCCATCGAGGACACGGTCGTGCTCGCGCTCTCCAGCGCCGGGTTCCGGCCGTTCGTCGAGGACCATCCGCAGGTCGCGTGGCAGCTGCTGGAGGTGCTCGCCGTTCGGCTTCGTGAGACGAGCGAGGCCCTGCAGGACGCGATCTTCTCCGACGTTCCGGGCCGGCTGGCGAAGCGGTTCCTGGACCTGTCCGAACGTTACGGGTCGGCCCACGACGGCGGGACGCTGATCGACCTCGCCGTGACGCAGGAGGAGCTCGCCCAGATGGTCGGGGCGGCCCGCGAGAGCGTGAACAAGGCCGTGGCCTCGTTCGTGGCGCGCGGGTGGCTGGCGATGCAGGGCCGCAAGTACGTCGTCACCGACCCCGAGAGCCTCGCCCGCCGCGCCACCTGACCTCAGGTCGCCGCGGGCCCTTCCTGGAGAACCGCGACCGAACAGCGTCCGCAGAACCGGCTGTGCGGGGCCGCCGGTCGTCCGCAGCGTTCGCAGGCTCTTGCCTCGGCCAGGGCGAACCGGTTGGCGGCGGCGGGGCGCTGCCTGACCGCTCGGCCGTCGCGCTCGAGCTTCTGCAGGTGGGCCAGGACCGATCGGGCGGCGATGGGGAACATCTCCTCGGGCACGCCCTCCTCCCCGTAGATGCCGGGGACGATCTCCTCGGGCGTCTTCGGGCCGCCCCGCAGGGCGTCGATGACCTGCTCCTCGCGCTGGGCCCGGTGGTCCAGGTACTCCTGCAGCTTCCCCGGCGCGTCGAACACCGCCGGCCCGTGGCCCGGGTAGATGGTGCGCGGCTCCAACGCCAGCATGGCCGAGAGGGAACGCAGGTAGGCACTCAGGTCGCCGTCCGGCGGCGAGATCACGCTGGTCCCCCGCCCGAGCACGGCGTCGCCCGTGAACAGCACGCCCTCGCGGTCCAGGAAGAACGCGGTGTGGTCGGCCGAATGGCCGGGCGTGTGGATCGCTCGCAGGCCGACCTGCCCGGCCGTGACCACCTCGCCGTCGTGGAGCTTCACCCCGCCGGGGCCGGGCCGGTGAGCCCGGTACGGGATGCCGGTGGCCTCGGACAGGCGCTCGGCGCCGGGCTGGTGATCGGGGTGGTCGTGGGTCACCAGGATCTCTGCCACCGGGCCGGCGACGTCGAGCACCGAGAGCAGGTGGCCGGCGTCGTCGTCGGGGCCCGGGTCGATCACGATCGCGGGGTTCTCCCCGACGATCCACGTGTTGGTGCCCTCGAGGGTGAACGGCCCCGGGTTGGGGGCGAGGACCCGAACGACCCGGATCACCCGGGAGCCTCGAGCCCCTCGCTCGCCCGGCGTGCGGCCTCCAGCTCGTCGAACGTCGGCTCCACCTGGGGAACGTGCAGGGCCAGGACGTCCTTCACCGTGTTGCACTCCCGCAGCGCCTGCAGCGTCTTGAACGTCGGCCACATCAGGGAGACCTCCCCCGCCGCCGACCGGGCGACCACGTGGTCGGCCTCCGCCCACCAGCCGCGGACGATCTCGATTCCGTCCGGGATCGGGTCCAGCCCGGCGGGCGCCTCCAGCGCGTAGAAGCGGGCGTCGAACCGCTTCGGCAGGAACTCCGGCGCGATCCACCGGGAGATCTGGGGCATCGCGTCCCCCGGGGGCGGGTCGAACTCGACCAGCTCGATGTCGCGCTCCCCATCGGGGCCAACGACGAGCCCCTTCGCGGTGGCGACCATGCCGGCCTCCTCGTAGAGCTCGCGGAGCCCGCACGCCCGGGCGGCCTCGGCCGTCGAGCCGAACCAGCGCTCGGCCAGGGCCGCGTCGCCGGGGTCCTGAGAGCCTCCGGGGAACACGACGAAGCCGGGGGCGAAGCGGCTCGCGGGGGATCGCTCGAGGACGAGCACCTCCACGCCGTGGGACCCATCCCGGGCCACGACGACGGTCGCCGCAGGTCGTGGCTGCACGCCGCGATTGTGGCAGCATTGGACCAACCCGACCGAGGAGGAATACGTGACCCGACGGCTTCGCCCGGCCCTGCTCGGCCTCGTGGTCGCGAGCCTGGTCATGGCCGGCTGCGGCGGCGAGACGTCGGACATCCTCCCCACCATCAACGTCCCCACGAACCCCACCGGGCTGCCCTCGCTGCCGGGGACCCACTTCACGCAGGGGACCGCGCACGTGGAGCTCTCGGGCGGGATCAACAAGAGCTTCGACGTCCCCCTCACGCAGGTGGGAGCCACGTTCAACGAGGCCGGCGGCTCGAGCCTCCCCTACGCCGACACGACCGGGAACTCGTTCGGCATCGCCGGGGTGTTCACGAACGGCCCGACCTCCAACACGCTGGTCATCACGGTCACGGTCACGGACCCCCAGATCGCCCTGCTCACCTCCATCCGCGGCGAATGCACCCTTGCGTTCGACGACCCGTCCGAGGAGGGCGTGTCCGGGAGCTTCGACTGCACGGACCTCTCGACCGGGGGCACGGGGCCGACGGTGAACGCCACGGGCGTCTTCGAGGCGACGCCGTAGCAACAGGCCGCCTCGCCCAACGGCTCCGGGGCCGGATCGCCGAGTCCGGGCCCATCACGTTCGCCGCGTTCATGGACGCGGCGCTCTACGATCCCGAGGACGGCTTCTACGCCGAGCCGCCTGTGGGCGTGGAGGGACACTTCCTGACCAGCCCGCACGTGTCGCCGGCGTTCGGGGCGCTCGTGGCGCGCCAGCTCGGCGAGGCGTGGGACCTGCTCGGGCAGCCCGACCCCTTCCACGTCGTGGAGTGGGCGGCCGGCGACGGGACGCTCGCGCGCCAGGTGCTCTCGGCCTTCGAGGCCCACCCGCCGCTGGCCCGGACCGTCAGGTACGTGGGCGTGGAGCGCACGCCGGGCGCGATCCGCGCGCTGCGTGCAGCCCGCCTGGAGGCAACGAGCCCCGATGACGGCCCCTCCGGCGTCACCGGCGTGGTGCTGGCCAACGAGCTCCTGGACAACCTGCCGTTCCGGCTCGCGCGGAAACAGGAAGAGGGCGTCGTCGAGCTCCTGGTCGGCCTGGACGGGAACGAGCACCTCACCTTCGTCGCGGTCCCGGCCGACGATTCCCTGGCCGGACGCGCCGGCGCCGTGGACGCCGGAGCGACCGTGGCGATCAGCGATGAGCCCGAGCGCTGGCTCCAGCGCGCCGCCGGGGACCTCCAGCGCGGCTACGTCCTGATCTTCGACTATGGCGGCGAGGGCCCCCGGACTCCCCAGACCTACCGCGGCCACCAGGCCGGCCAGGATCTCCTGCTGCACCCGGGCTCGGCCGACATCACTGCGGGCGTCGACCTCACCGCGCTCGCGACGTTCGGCGAACGTCTCGGCCTGCGCGTGTGGGGTCCGGTGTCACAGCGCGACGCCCTCCTGGCGCTCGGGTTCGGCGAGCGCGCCGAGGCCGACCGGGTGGCGACGGCCGAGGCCGTCGACGAGGGGCGGCACCTGGAGGCCGCCCGCCGGTGGGCCGAGCGCAGCCGCGAGTCGCTGCTGATCGACCCGGGCGGCCTCGGCTCGCTGCAGGTCATGGCGTTCGGCATCGGCGTGGACGCACCGCTGGCGGCCGTGCGAGGGGATGCGTAAAGGGAAAACGGACATATGACGCGGGGTGACGCCCATTGTAGAGTGCGGTGAGTTCCCCCTGACCCGGAGGTGTTCGCATGCGCGCCAGACGTCTGTTCCCGTTCCTGCTTGCGGTATCGCTGGTCGCGGCGCTCGCGTCGCCCGCCTCGGCGGCCTGGACCTCGTCGAAGATCGAGGATCTCGGCCGCGACCCCGACGCGGCGTTCATCGACAACGGAGTGACCAAGACCTCCGTCGTCTACGTGAAGGATCACCCGCTCCCGTCCACGGACGGGATCAAGTTCGCCACCCTCGTCAACGGGGTCTGGCACCGTGAGGTCGTCGTGGCCAACGGCGTCTTCTACGGGTCCGCGAACCCGCAGCTGGCCCTCGACGCCGACGACGGCACGCCGTGGGTGTCCTTCCTGGAGATCGGGGACGGAAGCCCGCTGTACTTCCGGACTGACGAGGGCGTTTGGACGCTGGAGGACACCATCGACGCGCGGGTGCTCGACCTGAAGGTCCTCTCCGACGGCACGCTGGGGATCGTCCACAAGCCCACGAACGGCGGGGGGCTCTCCTACAGCATCTACGACCCGGACGCCGACACGTACGACACCGAGGAGATCGACCCGGACGTGGCGGGCACCGCCTCGCTCTTCCTGCTCGAGGACGTTGCCAAGATCGCGTACTCCTCTGAGGGCCAGGTGCGCTTCGCCGGCCAGACGCAGCTCGGGTGGGACACGGAGGTGGTCTCCGGGGCCAGCACCTCCGCGAGGCTCCCCTCGATCACGACGAAGGGCGAGCAGCCGCGGATCGCGTACATCACGAACTCAGGGCTGATGTACGCCTTCCAGGCCGCCACGGACTCGTGGTCGCGCAGGCTCCTGCTCGCCAACTCGACGGCGACCAACCCCGTGATCCGGACCTCGCAGTCAGGGCCTCCCCAGATCGCCTTCACGACGGGGTCGGGACCGTATGCGCTGCGGTGGGCCGTGTTCACGACCTCGGGCTGGAAGATCTCGACGCTCTTCCCGGACGTGGGCGGCCCCCAGCTGGGCGGAATCTCCCTGGTGGGGAGCCCGAGCGGCACGCCGCGGATCGCCTACAACGGCACCGTGACGGTCAGGTGGGCTCAGCCGTAACGGAAACGCCGCGCGGCTACGGCGACGCGGTCTGACGTGGACTCGCGCTAGCGGTCGACGTCGCCGACGACGAAGAAGATCGAGCCGAGGATGGCGATGAGGTCGGCGACCAGGGCCCCCGGCAGCAGGTGGGGCAGGATCGAGACGTTCGAGAACGACGCCGTGCGCATCTTCAGCCGGTAGGGGAACTCGGTGCCGTCGCCGACCAGGTAGTACGACATGAGCCCGAGCGGGTTCTCCGTGCGCACGTACACCTCGCCCTCGGGGATCTTCGGGTTCGGCTTCACCTTCGGCGTGACGTACGGGCCCGGCGGAATCTTGTCGTGGATCTGCTCGATGATCCGCACCGACTGCCACACGCGCTGAACGAGCACCCAGAGCCGGTCGTAGCTGTCGCCGTGCGGGCCGATCGGGATGTCGAAGTCGACCTCCTCGTACTTCAGGTACGGCTCGTCCTTGCGGGAGTCCATCGGCGTCTTCGAGGCCTGCAGGACCGGGCCGGAGACGCCGTACGACAGCGCGACCTCGGGGTCCAGGATGCCGACCTTCTTCGTCCGGGCGTGGATGATCTCGTTGCCCAGGATCAGGTCCTCGAACTCGCGGAGCTTCTTGCGGATGTAGGTGACCAGGGAGGCCGACTCCTGCAGGAACCCCCTCGGGAGATCGTCCTTCAGGCCGCCGACGCGACAGAACATGAAGTGCATCCGCCCGCCCGTGGCGGACTCCATGAGGTGCTGGATCATCTCGCGCTCGCGGAACGCGTAGAACATCGGCGTCATCGCCCCGAGCTCGAGGGGGTACGAGCCCATGAACATCAGGTGGTTGAGGACGCGGTTCCACTCGACCATCAACATCCGGATCCAACTGGCGCGGTCGGGCACCTCGACGCCGACGAGCTTCTCGACCGCCAGGTAGAACCCCAGCTCGTTGTTCATCGAGCTGAGCCAGTCGTGGCGGTTCATCAGCACGCCGATCTGGCGGACGTCGCGGACCTCGGAGAGCTTCTCGGCCGCGCGGTGCATGTAACCGATCACGGGCTCGGCTCGGGTGATGACCTCGCCGTCGAGCTCCAGGATGATCCGCAGCACCCCGTGGGTCGAGGGGTGCTGGGGCCCGATGTTGAGGAGCATCTCCTCGGTGGACAGGCCCTTCTCGACGGGAATGATGTCCACACCGCCGCCCCGCACCAGGAGCTGCTCGCCCAGCGTGGCGTACGCGCTGGGGGGCTCCGGGCTGATCAGGGTGTCGTCGGCCATGCGCCGTGCAGTCTAGCGGCGCCGGCCGGTGTGGGCGGAGGCGCCGCTAGCCGGCCTCGCGGACGCGGTCGGGGGTGCCCTTCACCGGACCCTTCCCCTCGTTCGTGATCTCGGTGTCCGCCGACCGGCTGATCTCCTGGAGGGTCTCGCCCGTGGCCCGCTCGCTCGGGTCCTGCACGGCGAGATCGCCCAGCGAGATCATGCCGACCAGCTCGTCCCCCTTGACCACCGGAAGCCGGCGGATCTGTCCCGCCGCCATCAGTTCGCGGGCGTCACTGACGTTCTGGTCGGGGGTCACGGTCACGACGTCCGTGCTCATCGCGTCGATCGCCTTGGCCGAACCGGCATGACCCTCGGCCACGACCCGAACGACGATGTCCCGATCCGTGACGATGCCCTCCAGGCTGTTGCCTCGAACGATGGGGATCGAGCCCACGTCGGCCTTCGCCATCATCTGGGCGATCTCCTCGATCGGCGTGTCCTGGGTGGCCGTCTCGACCTCGGTCGCCATGAAATGCCGGACAAGGTTCATGTTCCCCCTCCTCCGTGGGTCGTTGCCTTCTCCCGATACATACCCACCGGCCCCCGCCACGCAACGCGGATACAGTTACCGGCCATGGACTTCACCATCCCGCAGGAGTACCAGGACCTGGTGTCCTCGTTCCGGTCGTTCCTGGAGCGCGAGGCGCGCCCCCTGGAGGAGCGGTTCGCGGAGGCGCTCCAGGAGGAGAGCCTGCCCGACGAGGCCCGGCAGGAGGGCCTGGCCCTGCGCCGCCGATCGGCCGAGTCCGGCTTCTACGCCGCGTACATGCCCGAGGCCGTCGGCGGCGGCGGCCTGGGGAACCTTGGCTACACGTTTCTGGTCGAGGCGGGCGGGACGACGGGTCTGCGCATGGGGTCCTTCGCGCTCGGGCCTCCCTCGCCGGAGGCGCCCACGCCGATCCTGATGGACCTGCGCCCGGAGGTCCGCGACAAGTACGTGCCGCCGCTGTGCCGCGGCGAGACGACGATGTGCTTCGCGCTGACCGAGCCCGACACCGGATCGGACGCGCAGAGCATCCGCACCCGCGCGGTTCAAGACGGCGAGGACTGGGTCCTGAACGGGCGCAAGCACTTCATCACCAACGCCCCCCGCGCCGACCACGCGCTGGTGTTCGCGGTGACCGACCCGGACAAGAAGGCCGCCGGCGGGATCACGGCGTTCTTCGTCGATGCCGATACGCCCGGGTTCATCCGCGGCAAGAACCAGAAGACCATGGGTGGCGACACCGGCACGGGCGAGCTGATCTTCGAGGACTGCCGCGTCCCGGCCGAGCGCGTCATCGGCGAGGTGGGCTTTGGTTTCCAGTCCGCGATGAAGTTCCTGAACTCCGGGCGCGCGTACATCGGCGCGCTCTGCGTGGGGATCGCCGAGCACCTGATCCGGATCAGCGTGGAGTACGCGAACGAGCGGACCGCGTTCGGCAAGCCGATCGGCAAGAACCAGGCCGTTCAATGGATGCTCGCCGACTCGGCGGTCGAGGCCCAGTCGGCGCGGCTGATGACCTACAACCTGGCCTGGCTGGTGGACGAAGGCGAGTACCCGATCCTGCAGTCCTCCATGGTGAAGCTGAACAACACCGAGATGGTGGGGCGCGTCGCCGACCGGGCCGTCCAGATCTGGGGCGGCATGGGCCTGCTGTCCGAGGGCCCGGTCGAGCGCATCTACCGCTGGGTGCGGATGCTCCGGATCGTGGAGGGCACCAGCGAGATCCAGCGCCTGATCATCGCCCGCACGCTCGGGCTGTAAGTTCGTGGCGAAGGCCGGCGACCCCCGGCGACGCCTCCCGTCGGTCGACGCCCTCCTGCGAACCCCGCCGGCCCGCGAGGCGTCGGGGGACTTCGGGCGCGACGTGGTCCGTCTGGCGATCCGGGAGACGCTCGAGGACGCGCGGGCCGAGGCCGGCCGGGGGCGGGCCGTCCCCGACGACACGGTGCTGCTGGCCATCGCGGCGCGGCGGGCGGCCCGCGCGTCGATCGGCCTGCAGCCGGTGATCAACGCCACGGGTGTGCTGCTGCACACCGGGCTGGGGCGGGCGCCCCTGGGCGAGGAGGCCGTGAAGGCCGTGCGCCGGGTGGCCGGGCGCTACGCCGACCTGGAGGTGGACCGCGACACCGGCAAGCGCGGCCGCCGCACCGCGCACGCCGAGTACCTGCTGCGGGCCCTGACCGGGGCCGAGGACGCCCTGGTCGTGAACAACAACGCCGCGGCGTTGCTGCTGGCACTGAGCGCGCTGGCCCGGCGCAGGGAGGTCCTGGTCTCGCGGGGCGAGCTGATCGAGATCGGGGGCGAGTTCCGCCTGCCCGACGTGATGGCGGCGAGCGGCGCGAAGCTCGTCGAGGTCGGCACCACGAACCGGACCCGGCGCTCGGACTACGAGCGCGCGATCGGCCCGAGGACGGCGCTGATCCTGCAGGTCCACCCCAGCAACTACCGGGTGAGCGGGTTCACCGAATCGGTGGCCACCGCGGCACTCGCCGAGGCGGCCCACCGAAAGGACGTCCCGCTGCTCCACGACCTGGGCAGCGGGCTGCTGCAACGGAGCGCGGGGATGCCGCCGGAGGAGCCCTCGGCCGCCGAGTCCCTGGCCGCGGGCGCGGACCTGGTGTGCTTCAGCGGCGACAAGCTCCTGGGAGGGCCGCAGGCCGGGATCCTGGTGGGCCGGGCCGAGCTGGTGGCACGGCTTCGGAAGAACCCCATGGCCCGCGCGCTGCGCGTGGACGTGATGACGGTGGCCGCGCTGGTGGCGACGCTCCGCGCACATGCGCGGGGCGAGGTCGACGCGGTGCCGTTCTGGCGGACGATGCGCGCCACGCGCCGGGAGTTGCGGGCCCGGGCCCGCGCGATCGCGAAGGCGCTCGCGGGGGCGGCGGTCGTCGACACCGAGGCCTCCGCCGGAGGAGGGTCGGCGCCGGGGCACGCCATCGGCTCCGCGGGTGTCCGGCTCCCGGTCGAGCATCCGGAGGAGTTCGCGGCCGCCCTGCGCGTGAGCCAGCCGCCGGTGTTCTGCCGGGTCGAGGCGGACGCGGTGGTGTTCGACCTGCGCGCGGTGGCCCCCGAGGAGGATCCCGATCTGTCCCGCGCCATCCGGTACACGCTGGGCAACGTGGGTGGCGGGTAGGTTCGGCTCGCGTACCATCAGCCCATGTCAGCCCCTGCGCGCGGCACCCGGGTTCGTGCCACCGGCATCAGCAAGAGCCACTGCGCGAGCGTCACGCTCGTCGACGACGGCGGCCGGCCGATCTTCTCCGCGAGCGAGGAGCGGTTCACGCGCGTGAAGCTCCAGCGGGGCATGCCCCGGCTGGCGTACGCCTACGCCGCCGACCGATACGACCTGGAGGGCTCCACCCTCGCGTTCGCGCGGCTTCGGACGCCGCAGCGGATCGCCCGGGAGGCGGCCTATTACTGGGACGGCCTCCGCCATGGGCGGTGGTCGATCCCCCCGGTCGAGCGGCTGAGCGAGGTTGCCGGCCTGTTCTATCGGAAGAAGATCAAGCGGGACCGGGACCTCCACCGCTTCTCGATCTCGACGAACGACTTCGCCGGGAAGCGCGTGGACGCCGGCTACGACCACCACCGCTGCCACATGGCCTCGGCCTACTACTGCTCGGGGATGGACGAGGCGATCGTCCTGTCGGTGGACGGCGTGGGCGACCTGCTGTCGGCGTGCGTCGGCCGCGGCCGCGGAACCGGCTTCGAGATCCAGCACCGCTACTTCCAGAGCGAGCACATCGCCGGCCAGTCCTACGAGCTGGTCACGGCGATGCTCGGGTTCGACCCCGACAAGCACCCGGGGAAGGTCACCGGCCTCGCCGCGTACGCCGAGGCCGACGAGGACCTGGTCACGCGCCTCGACGAGTGGCTGCGCGGCCAGTACCGGCGCGGGGCGAAGGTCAACTGGTTCCACCTGATCCACGTCGACCCCGAGGCCAACCTCCCGCGCCTGCGGGAGATTCGGGAAACCATGTTCGGCGCGTGGACGCGCGAGCAGATCGCCGCGGCGATCCAGTTCCTCCTGGAGCGCGACGTCCTGGCCCTGATCCGCCGCCACGTGCCCGACCCTGCCGAGCACAACATCGTGGTGGGCGGCGGCGTGTTCGCCAACGTGAAGCTGAACCAGCGGATCAAGGCCCTGGGGTTCCGGAACATCTTCGTGCAGCCGGCGATGGGCGACGAGGGGACGGGGTTCGGCGCGGCCATGCTCGCCGCCCACGCGGTGCGCCCGTTCGAGCCCTACCGCCTGGACGACGTCTACCTGGGTCCGGAGTATTCGGCGGCGGAGATCCGCGCGGCCCTGGACCGCGGCGGCCTGCCCTACACCGAGCTCGGCGACGGGAAGCTCGAGCGGCGGCTGGCGGAGCTGCTGGCCGAGGGCTACATCATCGCCAGGTTCCAGGGGCGGATGGAGTACGGCCCCAGGGCCCTGGGGAACCGCTCGATCCTGTACCACGCGAAGGACCCGACCGCGAACGACTGGCTCAACAAGCAGCTGCGGCGCTCGGAGTTCATGCCGTTCGCGCCGGTGACCCTTGCCGAGCATGCGTCCGAGTGCTACGAGGGCGTCGGCGGCGCCGAGCACACGGCCGAGTTCATGACGATCACGTTCGACGCCACGAAGCCGATGCGCGAGCAGTCACCGGCGTGCGTGCACGTGGACGGGACGGCCAGGCCGCAGCTGATCCGCCGCGAGGTCAATCCGTCGATCCACGACACCCTCACGCGCTATCACGAGCTGACCGGCATCCCCTCGATCATCAACACGAGCTTCAACATGCACGAGGAACCCATCATCTGCACCCCGGACGAGGCGGTGAAGGCCTTCAAGCAGGCCCATCTCGACGCGCTCGCCATCGGCGACTACCTGGTGATCAATGACTCCCCGGAGGCGTATCAACGGCGGGCGGGAGCGGCACACGCCGGGCGATGACCCCGGCTGGATGCGCGCGCGCATCCGGGCACTCGTCGAGCTGATCGAGTTCGCGGACTACCGCGGCCACGACCCGTTCGACCTGCCCAACTCCCCCGTCCTCGGGTGGGTCCCCAAGCGATGGCACCTCGGCCAGCTCGCCCTGAGCAAGTTCGGCTCTCGGGTGGCGCCGGACTTGCTGCGGCGGGGGCTCGGCGTGAGGCCGATCGAGGACCCGAAGATCTACGTGACGTCCTACTTCGCCCATCGGCTGCTGGGTGACGGCCATCGAGCGGATGAGGCGTTGCGGGCGTTGCGGGCGATGGCGGTCCGGGGTCCGGCCGGCGTCCACTGGGGGTACGACTACACGTGGGCCACCCGCGAGGGCGCGGTGAACGCGCGGCGTGCGTCTGCCATGGTCCCGGGAGCGTTCGCGATGTTCGCGCTCGTCCACGACGACGCCCGGGGTGCCACCTCGCGCCACGCGGAGCTGCTCGCCGACGCGGGGAGGTACTACGCCTCGGCGCACCTGCGGGAGGGGCCGGGGGGGCCGTTCCTCGGCTACTTCGCGCACTCGCGCGCGAACACCCACAACGCGAACCTGCTCGGCGGCGCCGCGCTGAGCCTGGTGGGCGCGCGCTTCGGCCGGGAGGACTTCCTCGACGTGGCCGCGCGGACCTCGGCCACGTCGGTGGCGGCCGTCGACGACGAGGGACGGATCCCGTACACGGACCTGCCGTCGGGCGACTGGACGGACGCGTTCCATCACCTGTACGTGCTTGCCTGCGTGCGCGTGATCGCCCGCGCCCTCCCCCTCCCCGAGGTGGCGACCTACGATCAGGCCGCCGGACGGCTGGAGGACTACTTCCGCCGCTCGTTCTTCCTGCCGGACGGGAAGCTCTGCTACCGCCCGGGCGAGCGGTATCCGATCGACCCCCACAACCACGCGGTCGTCGCGCTCGGCGCCCTGCTCCTGGACGGGCCCGGCGCGGCGCGGGCGATCCTGCAGGACGCGGACGCCGCGGCGTGGGACCCATCGCGGCGCCGGTACGTCCATCGGGTGCACCGGCGACGGGTGGACGCGCGGCTGTTCCTGCGGTGGACCCAGAGCTGGATGCTCCTCGCGCTGGCCGCCGCCTCCGAACCCGACGCCGTGACTCGCGAACTGTCGCTCCACGACGGGGTATGACCGCCCCCGCGCTCCTCCACCGCTCCGCGGGGCTCCTGCGCGAGATGTACGACGAGGACCTGGGGTTGTTCGCGTACTCGACCCGCCTGCGCGACGGGGCCTACGTGCACGACTTCGAGAACCCCGGGCGCCTGCGGTACACGGTGAACACGCTGGCCGGGCTGGTGCGAACACCGAACCTGGGATGGGACGTGGGCGGGACGGTCGAGGCCTTCGTGCGGCGGTGGAGCGGCGGCGTGACCAACCCGGGGGATCGCGGCCTGCTGCTTCGGGGCCTGACCGAGGCCGGACACGATGCCGCCCGCGGGCTCGCGGGTGAGCTGATCGCCACGAGCGCCGGTGACCGGCGGCTGAACGCGCAGGAGCGGTCGTGGTGTGTGCTTGGGCTGGCGTCCCACGCGGCGGCCACCGGAAACGCCGCGTCGGCGGAGGCGGCCGTGAAGGTCGCCGCGCGGATGCGCGAGGAGCTCGTCGCCCCCGGCACCGCGCTCCCCAGCCACGAGCGGTCCCGGCTCCGACGCGGCCTCACCTCCTTCGGTGCGGTCGCCTACTACCTGGCCGCGCAGTCGGAGGCCGGTCACGGGCTGGGCGACGCGGAGGCGGCGGGGGCGTTCGACGCGGGGCTCGCCGAGGTGCTCGCCCTGCAGGGCCCCCGCGGCGAATGGCCGTGGTTCATCGACGTCCGGCGACGCCGGGTGGTGGACTGGTATCAGCTCTACAGCGTGCACCAGGACGCGATGGCCATGCTGTTCCTGCTTCCCGCCCTGGACCGGGGGGCGCCCGTGGAGGACGCCATCCGCCGCAGCTACCGGTGGCTGTTCGGGCAGAACGAGCTCGGCGTGCCCATGGTCTCGGCCGAGCCGTTCTTCATCGACCGCTCGATCCGCCGGCCGCGACGGTTCGAGCGTGCCCGCCGGTTCGCGCGAGGGCGGCTGAGTCGCGCGCGCGCCGAGTTCGCCCCCGCGGCTCGGCTCGAGGTCAATCGCGAGTGCCGCTCGTATCACCTCGGCTGGATCCTGTACGCGTGGGCGGGCAGGAACGACTTCCCCGAGCTCACGGGGCTCGAGCTGCTGGCGACGTGAGCACCCGGCACGTCGTCGCGACCGCGGGGCACGTCGACCACGGCAAGTCGGCCCTGGTCCGGGCGCTCACCGGGATCGAGCCCGACCGGTGGGAGGAGGAACGTCGGCGCGGGCTGACGATCGACCTCGGCTACGCCTGGGTGACGCTGCCCTCTGGCCGAGAGGTCGGGTTCGTCGACGTCCCCGGCCACGAGAAGTTCGTGAAGAACATGCTCGCGGGCGTTGGGCCCGTTCGCCTGGTCGTGTTCGTGGTGGGCGCGGACGAGGGCTGGAAGCCGCAGTCCGAGGAGCACCTGCAGATCGTCGACGTCCTCGGGGCCGATGCGGGGCTGGTGGCGCTGACGAAGTCGGACCTGGCCGACGCCGAGGGCCTGGCCGGGCGCCGGGCCGAGGTCCAGGCGCGGCTGGCCGGCACCGTCCTTGAGGGCGCGCCGATCGTGGCCTGCTCGGCGCTCCGCGGCGACGGGATCGCCGAGCTCGTCGAGGCCCTCGACGCGATGCTGGGGGCGACGCCCCCGCCGGAGACCGGCGGTCGGCCGCGGCTGTTCGTCGACCGAGCCTTCTCGATGCGGGGCAGCGGGACCGTGGTCACCGGGACGCTCACCGGCGGCCCGCTGCGGCTCGAGGAGGCGGTGGAGCTCCTCCCCTCCCGCGAACGGGCCCGGATCCGGGGCCTGCAGACCCACGGCCGTCCCATCGACCTGGCGGTCCCCGTCTCGCGGGTCGCCGTGAACCTGACCGGGCTGTCGACCGATCAGGCCCGCCGCGGCGACGCCCTGGTCCACCCGGGCGAGTGGCGGGCCACCCGAACGTTCGAGGGAACCCTGCGCGCGGTCCGGGGCCTCGAGCACGACGTCACCCCGCGGGGCTCCTTCAAGATCCACGCGGGCGCCGCCGAGCGGGACGCGCGGATCCGGCTCCTCGGTACCGACCGCCTGCGGGCGGCCGAGGAGGGCTACGTCCGGGTGAGCCTCTCCGCCCCCGTCGTGCTGGACGTGGGCGAGCCGTTCGTCCTGCGGGAGGCAGGCCGTCGCGAGACCGTCGCCGGCGGGCGGGTCCTCGACCCCGATCCGCCGTCACGCCCCGGCGGGGACGCGCCCGGACGGCTCGCGGCAAGGCGGGTCCCCCGCGAGCGGCTCCCGTCGGTGCTGGTTGCCGAGCGGGGCGCGGTCCGTGCCGCCGACGTCCCGGTCCTCACCGGGGTTCGGGCGGAGGCGGTCGGGGACGCCGAACGCCTGGGCGGCTGGTGGGTGCACGCCGCGGCCCTCGAACGGTTCCGGGCGGCGGTGGCCGCCGCGCTCGAGGCCCACCACCGCGACCACCCACTGTCACCGGGGATGGACCTCGACGCCGTGCGCCGCGCGCTGGCGGT
Source organism: uncultured Actinomycetes bacterium (assembly GCA_963742735.1). Classification (GTDB taxonomy): domain Bacteria; phylum Actinomycetota; class UBA4738; order UBA4738; family JBBDTT01; genus JBBDTT01. Next base: position 526,226 of record CAVUMN010000004.1, on the reverse strand, counting down.
GGCGGAGCCCGACCTGGGCGAGGCCGTCCTGGATCGCCTCGCCGCCGAGGGGACGATCGAGCGCGACGCAACGACGGTGCGGCTGGCCGGCCACCTCGTGGACCTCGGCGCCCGCGAGGCCGAGGGCCGCCGCGTCGAGGAGGCCCTGCGCGCCGGCTGGCCCACACCTCCCACCGCCGCCGAGCTCGGCGCCGACCGGGAGGTCCTTGACGCCCTGGCGGCCACGGGGCGCGCCGTGGCCGTGAGCCGGGAGCTCTACCTGCTGCCCGAGCAGGTCGCGGAGGCCGAGGCCGCGATCCGGCGACTGGCCGCGGCCGAGGAGGGCCTGACGGCCAGCGCGTTCCGCGAGGCGATCGGGACCACGCGCAAGTTCGCGATTCCGCTGCTGGAGTGGTTCGACGCCTCCGGGCTCACTCGCCGGAGCGGGGACCTTCGGCGGCTGCGAGCTCCTCGGCCGGGACCGGAGGAGCCTGGCTGAGCAGGCCGTCGGCGATCTGGACCACCCGGGTCGTGTAGCGCAGCACTTCTCGGTTGTGGGTGGCGATCAGGCACGCGGTCCCCTCGGCCGCGGCCGCGCGGATCGCCGTGAACACGCCCACACTCCACCCGGCGTCCTGGTGCCCGGTCGGCTCGTCGGCGAGCAGGATCGCCGGGCGCAGGACCAGGGCACGGGCGAGCGCGGTGCGCTGCTGCTCGCCGAGGGAGACCTCCGCCGGCAGCCGGTCGGCGAGCGCGGAGAGCCCGAGCGCCTCGATCAGCGCCTCGGCCCGGCCGAACCCTTCGGGGCGCCGGGCCAGCCGGGCGGGGAGCTCGACGTTCTCCCGGACCGGGAGCTCCTCGATGAGCCCGAGGCCCTGCGGGAGTATGGCCATCCGGTCCCATGCCGCCTCCGCCGTACGGCCGCGCCGCTTCACCGGCCGGTCGGCGGGCTCGGCCCATGCCACCTCACCGGAGTCGGGGTGCTCCCAACCCGCGAACAGGTTGAGGAGCGTCGTCTTCCCGGAGCCGGACCGGCCGACCAGGCCGATCACCTCGCCGGAGCGAAGCTCGAGGTCGACGCCCTGCAGCGCGTGGACCTCTTCGGGCCCGCGCCGGTAGGTCTTCACCAGGGCCCGGCCGGTCAGGACGGGTACGGCGTCGGGCTGGAGCCTCACGGCGGATCGATCCTCACGTGTCCGTCCTCCACCGCGATCTCGGCGCGGCGTCCGGGAAACAGCTTCAGGGCCTCGGGGGGAGCTGGATGCGCCCCGCCTCGTCGATCACCGACAGCCGGCGGTCCTGGCGGGTCTCCGCTTCGAGCGCGCCGTGGCGCAGAGCCAGGACCTGGTCCGAAGCCCGGACGACGTCGGGGTCGTGGGTGGAGACGACGAAGGTCGAGCCGCCGGCGGCGAGCTCTGTCACGGAGGCGACCAGCGCCGCGGCAGTCTCGCTGTCGAGCTCGGCGGTCGGCTCGTCGGCCACCACGAGGGCGGGAGCGCCCACGACGGCCTGTGCGAACGCGAGCCGCTGCTGCTCTCCTCCCGACAGCTGCCGCGGCAGGTTGTGACGGCGCTTGTCCAGGCCGAGCATCGCCAGGACGTCGTCCCCCTGGTGCCGGCCGCGCAGCCCGCGCAGGCGTGCCGCCAGGCGGACGTGCTCGGCGACGCTGAGGTAGGAGATCAGGTTGTCGGAGGGGCGCTGGAAGACGTAGCCGACGAGCGAGCGGCGCATGCGGCGCAGCCGGCGGCGGCCGAGCCCGCCCAAGTCCGCGTCGCCGACCCGGACGGACCCGGCCGTGGCGTGGTCCAGCCCGGCCAGGATCCTGAGCAGCGAGGACTTCCCACTCCCCGACGGCCCGACGACGGCCGTCACCGCGCCGGCGGGGAACGCCGCGTCGATGCCCTTCAGCGCGTGGACCTCTCCCGTCGCCGTCCAGTAGATCTTGACGACGCCGGTGCACGCTCCGGCGGTGGCCTCGAGGGTCGCGACCTCAGGCAGCGCGCATCACCTCCGCCACGTTCGCGTGGTCGGCCCTTCGCTGGACGAGGCGAGCGCCGAGCCACGCCACGACGACGATGGCGGCGCCCGCGCCGGCCAGGACCGTCACCGGCGCCCTGAGGACCGGGTTCGGCGGCAGCGATGGCAGCGGGTCGAGCTTCCCGTACACGAGCACGGCGGCCAAGAGGGCCAGGGCGGCGCCGACCAGGAACGCCGTCACGAGCATCCCGACGAGCTCCATGGCCACCGAACGCCGGTGGGCGCCGCGCGTCAGCCCCATCCGCCGGGCCAGGGCGTAGGAGATCTCCCGCGCGCGCTGCCGGGTCTGGAGGTACAGGACCAGGCCGACGAGGGCGATCAGGCCCGCGGCGACCCCGAGGGCCTCGAGGAACCCGAACGTCCACGCCAGCGACTGGAACGCCGGCGTGTCGCGGACCTCGTCCACCGCGCGGACGAACGTCCACCGGTTGCCCTTGGCCTCCAGCGCGGCGAGGACCTCGTCCTGGCCGCCGACCGCCCACACCTCCTGCCGCCCGCCGATGGAGGCCAGCGTCAGGTCGGACCGGTCCAGCTCCGCCTCGAGGCGGGCCACGTTCGCGACCACCGTGGGCCGGTTGGGCGACATCCCCGGGAAGGCGTCGAGCCGCAGCACGACCTGGATGGGGATCGACGCCCCTGGGAAGCTGATCGCGGTCGGATCGCCCCCGCCGTTCACCAGCGCTACGGGGAGGTCGCCCCCCTCCCGGGCCAGCGCGGCGAGGACGTCGTCGAGCGAGGCCCCGAACCGGTTCTCCCAGAACGCCGCCTCGCCGAACGTCTCCGCGCGGATGCCGAGGAGCGTTGACTCCGAGCCGCCGGCGAGGGGGACCTCATCGACGACGCGAACGCTCGTGGACGGGACCGGCAGGTCGGGCTCCTCGTCGGTGGCCCGCACGAGCTGCACGGCCACGTCGCTCCCAACGGCCACATGGGCCTTCACGTCGGCGCTGCCCCGGATCGAGGTGGTGAGCAGCCCCGCGTACGCGAGCATCCCCAGCCCGAGCGCGCTCGCGGTGACCAGCAGGCTCGCCGTGCGCGGCGCGCCGGCCAGGCGGCGGGAGGCCAGGTACATCGACGGCGACCGGGCCCGAATCCGCCCCAGACGCGGCAGGAGCCGCCGGAGAAGTCGGACCGCGACGCCGGCCCCGCCCGCCAGGAGCAGCAGCGGGAACAGCAGCAGCAGCCGGTCGATCTGCACCACGCCCTGCGCGTCGACCAGCGGCTCTCCGCCGCGGATCCGCGTCTCGTAGAGCGCGGCGGCGGCGAGGGTCAGCACGACGGCCTCCCACGGGATGCGGCCGACCACGCCCCGGAGCCGGCCCGCTTCCGGCGCGTCAAGGCCGCGCACGGTGGCCGCCGCCGCGATGCCCAGCGCGATCACGCCGACGGCGGCCCCGATCCCGGCCGAGACGGCGGCCTCCCGGACCGCGGCCTCCGTGAACCGGCCCGGCCCGAGGACGGATACCAGCCCGACGGCGGCGGCCGCCCCGGCGACAGTCCCCATCGCCAGCGGGAGGACGGACTCCACCGCGACGCGCGCGCCGAGCCGGGACGGCGCCACGCCGCGCGCGTGCAGCAGCGCGAACTCGACCCTGCGCCGGCGGATCACGTACACGCCCGCGGCGATGACCACGGCGAGCGCCACGCCCCGCCCGGCCAGCGAGATCGTCTCGATCGGCGTGAGGATCGCGGTGACCGTGCGCTCCGCCTGCTCCACCCAGGTGGTCACCGGCGTCTGGTAGTTCCCGGACGCGAGCGCGCCCCCGAGCTCGGTGGTCTCGTCGGACAGGGTGCCGCCGACCTCGCGCAGCCGCGCGGACAGCACCCGGGCCTCGTCCAGCGAGGGCCGGCCCTCCAGCGGGAAGTCCCACACGAACTCGGCGCGGTCGTCCAGGCGGGGCTGGACCTCGAGATAGGTCTCGTAGTCCATGATCACGAACGGCGGCGGCGGGTCCTCGCTCCGGCCGGCCTTGATCTCGGCGGTGGGCGGGTAGATGAGCCCGGAGAACGGCGCCCAGTACGCGTCGGGGGGCTCGTACCCAAGGTGGGCGTAGACCGCCGCGACCCGCACGTCCACGTCGTCCCCGCCCCGGTACAGGCGCACGGTGTCCCCGGCCTCCAGCCCGATCGTGTCCGCGAGGCGGTCGGGGAGCCACACCCCCTCTCCGTGGCCGCCGTCCACCACGCGGACGTGGTCGAACGCGCCGTCGCGGGTGAACGTGCGGGCCTGCTCGAAGGGTTCCGCTCCGGGGATCGACACCTGGGTGAGCGACCCGAGGCCGGCCAGGACCGGGGCCCCCAGCCCCGGCAGGCTGAGGTGGCGGCGGACGACGTCGCGGCGGTAGTCCAGGACGTCGGCCACGACGGCGCTCGGCTTGCGGATCTCGAACGCGGGGACCCGGCCGGCGGTGTTGTCGATCTCCCGCTGCAGCGCCGCGTTCCCCGCGGAGTCCACGAACAGGTGCGACGCCGCGCCGGCCACCGCCAGCAGCAGGGCGGCCACCAGGACGGCCACGAGCGTGGCCGGGAACCGAAGCAGGCGGAACGGCGCGCTACGGAAGCCAGCCATAGAGCAGCGCTCCGTTCGCGAGGACCCGGCCGAGCCGGCGGCCCTCCAGGTCGACGTGGATCCAGTGTCCGGCGCCGGACCCGAAGAAGCCGGCGCCCGTGGCCGCGAGGACCGAGGCGCCATCCGGCGCCCAGACGGCGGACACGAACCCTCGGGAGTGCAGGCCGATCGTGCGCAGCCGCTTCTCGTCCGGGTCGTAGAGCCGCAAGAAGCCCTCGCTGCCGGTCTGGCCCGTCGCGAGGCCGAGCAGCCGACCGCCCGGCTGCCATCGCAGGAAGGTCACGAAGGTGTTGGAACCCAGGGTCGGGATGGCGCTGAGCACCCCGTTCGGCCTCGCCACCACGACGGCGGCCGATTCCTCGTTGCCCACGGCGAGGGCCAGGCCCGGCTCGCCCCAGGCCATCTCGAAGACGCTGGGACGCGGTTCGGTCAGCGCGTCGTCCAGGCCCGGAACGTCGGACAGGGCGAACAGCCGGACGGGCGCGTCGGACCCCGAGACCGGCGCCCGCCACACGGCCTCCCGGGTGGCGTAGACGACCTGGGTCCCGTCGGGCGAGACGGCGCCGATGCATCCTCCGCCCACGTTCCGGCGGCCCCCTCCGTCCAGGTCCGCCAGGACCAGCACCTGGTGCCGGCAGTCCCCCACCACGAGGCCGCCCGGGGCGGCGGCGAGGCCGGTGGGGTCTCCCACATCGCGGAGGATCCGCCGCGGCTCCTGACCGGGCCCAACCCGGTACAGCCGACTCCCCGCCTCGCTGAACACCAGGGCGACCGCGCCGTCGCCGGCGGGGACCGCCCACGGCGTGAACGCCACGTCCTCGGGGAGGCGCATGGACCGGGGCTCGCCCTCGGGCAGCGGCTGGTAGAGCAGGCCGCCCGGGTCGTCGTTCGTGAGGACCTCGCCGACCAGGCTCCTGTCGACGGCGGGGCCCGGCGTCGGGCCCGGGCCGCCGGACTCGGCGCATCCGGACAGGGCGAGGAGCGCGGCTCCCATCGCCGCGACACCGCGCCGTGCCGCTCCTCGCATGGCCCTCCCTACAACGTGAAGCGCCGGACGGTTCCGGCGCCCGGCCTCAGCCTGTGCATACGAGCGGGGGGCGCCTGCGGGCTTGACGCTCAGCCGACCTCGGCGATGAGCTCGACCTCGACGGGCACCCCCAGCGGCAGCTCCGGCGCGGCGACCGCGGCCCGGGCGTGCCGGCCGGCCTCGCCGAGCACCTCCTGCAGGAAGTCGCTGGCGCCGTTGGCCACCTTCGGCTGATCGGTGAAGCCCGGGGCGGAGGCCACCCACACGGTCAGCTTCACGATCCGCCGGATCCGGTCGAGCGAGCCGAGCTCGGCCTTGAGGGCCGCGAGAGCCTGGATGGCGCACCGGCGGGCGGCGGCCTGGGCGTCCTCGAGGGACACGTCGGCCCCCACGTGTCCGGTCCACATCGGGGCGCCGGCATCCATCGCCACCTGCCCGGAGACGAACGCGAGAGTGCCGGTCACGACGACCGGCACGTAGGAGGCCAGGGGTGGGTTGGCGGGGGGAAGCTCGATGCCCAGCTCGGCCAGACGGTCCTCGGCGCCCATCGCGGCCGATCATGCCATGCACACGCCCCGGAGGAAGGTCCGGGCGTGCGGCTCAGCCGGCGCGACGGTCCTGCTGGTCTCGCTCGCGGGCGACCGCGCGGCGCTCGTACTCGTTCAGGCCGCCCCAGACGCCGTGGGTCTCGCGGGCGCGGAGGGCGTACTCCAGGCACTCGGTGCGCACCTCGCAGGTCGCGCAGATCGCCTTCGCGGCGGCCTCGCGGTCCCGGCGCTCCTCGCGCGTCTCCAGCGAGCTGTCGGGGAAGAACAGGCCGGCGACCTCGCCGCGGCACGCGGCGCGGTGCTGCCAGCCGATCCACCAGGTGCTCGTCGCCATCAGCGTTCCCTCATCACAGTTCTTCGGCAGTAGACGCCCGATGGTTTCCGGACGTTCCGTCCTTCACGGACCTTTCACATTCAGCCTCGGGGGTCCGCACGCCGTCTGGAACGGACTCGGGCCCACCCTTGGGCGTGCTCCCCCCCCGAACCCCCTCATCGCCCTCATCGGACGCTCACCTCGCCGCGCATCCCGTACGCGAAGTGACCGGGAAGGTGGCAGGCGAAGATCAGCGTCCCCGGGCCCTCGAAGGTGTAGGTGGTGGCGTGGGTCTCGCCCGGGGGGACCGACACCTCGCCCGGCCGGGCTCCGTGCTTCGGCTCGGTCCCGTTCTCGTGACGGTCCTGGACGGCCTGGTCGCCGAGGATGAACTCGTGGGCGATCGGGTCGGTGTTCGCGATCACGAAGCGAACGGTCGAGCCGGCCTCCACCTCGATCGTCCCGGTCGAGAACCGCGAGTGCCGGATCTCCAGGCGGACCTCGCGCGGCCCGCCCTCGCAGCCGCCGATGCCGACGGCCGCGAGGAGCAGGAGCATCGCGAGCGCGGTCGCCCGGCGCACGTCAGGGACGGGCGGGGGTCAACCGCCGCGTCGACAGCATGGTCAGGGCGAACGCCACGGCCAGCAGGCCGCCGCCGACCAGGAACCAGCCGAGCCCGGGGAGCGGCTCGACGCGCGCCGAGACGGGCAGTCCCGCCGCGACGGGGTTGGGCTGGCCGACACCCGTCACGTCCAGGGCCAGGTCGTGCGTGAGCTTCCCGGCTTCGGTGTCGAACCTCAGGTACGAGAACCACATCCCGCGCTCCGGCAGCCACTCCATGCCCTTGTCGCTGCGGAGGTCGGCCATCAGCAGGTCGCTCGCCTCCTCGCTGCGCTCCAGCTCGAACGTGGCGCCCGGCTTCGGAAGCATCGCCGGCTCGCGGTCGGTGAGCAGGAACACGTCGGCCTGGATCAGCTCCTCGGCCTGGCGGCCGAGGCCCAGGATCCGCAGCGGGACCCACGGGTTCGGGGTCGGGATGGTCAGGTGGATGGGGGTGCCGTCGCCGAGGCTCTGTCCGCGCTCGCGCGCGGCGGCCGCGTCGAACCGGGCGGCCATGAAGATCGGGCTCCGGCGCGCGTAGAAGTCGAGGACCTCCGGCGCGTCCGGCGTGAGGCTGAAGCCGTTGTCCTCGGCCCACTCGCCGACCGCGAACCCGCCGCCCTTGAGGACGGTGATGTCCAGGGCGTCGATGGTGGTCTCCAGGAGGATCTCGACGCCGTCCCTCGCGGCGGGCGCGCCCGCGCTGAAGAGGAGCGCCGTGTTTTCGGCGGGCGGGGCGACCTCCCGGACCAGGCGCTGGAGGGTCCAGTCGCCGCCGCGCTCGACCTTGGTCGGGACGCCGGGCAGCGGGACGATCGAGCCGAACTCGGCGCCGCCGCCCGCGAACTGGAACGAGGTGACGTAGTGCTCGATGCCGTCGTGGTAGGCGGCGAGCGTGGTGGTCCGGACCAGGGCGATCGTGCCGTTGGGGGCGACGAGTCCTCCGCACGCCCAGGCCGGCGCGGCGACGAGCAGGAAGAGCGCGGTGAGCGTCATGAGCGTGAGCTTGCGGAGCATGACCCGGTCCTCGATTCCCGGACGCCTCTCGTCCGTCAGGGAGTAGGACGATCTCCCGGCCCCCAGCGTTCCCGGGCTCAGGGCTGCGGTGCGGGCTCCGCCGTGACCTCGAGGACCAGGCCGTCGACGTTGCGGACGCGCACGGTCTTGCCGCCGGGGATCGGGCCGGCCAGCGAACGCGCCTGCCACATGGCGCCCTTCACCACAACCTGGCCCTCCGGTGCGAGGTCGCTGGCGCTCTCGCCTACCAGGCCGACCAGGCCGCTCCCCGTCGCGGCGATGGCCCGCTCGCGCGAACGGACGGCGACGGTCAACACGAACCCGAAGTACAGCACGGTGGCGATCACGAACGGCCAGATCACCCACGCCGACAGCCCGATCCGCTCGTCGGCTCGGCCGTAGATCAGGAGCGAACCGGCGCCGAACGCCACCGCGCCCAGCACCGTCGGCAGGGCAAGCTTCCGCAGCTTCACGTCGAGGGTCAGCAGCGCGACGCCGGCGCCGATCAACGCCGCCCCCGCCCAGCTCGGGTTCAGGATCGTCAGCGAGTAGCCCGCGAGCGCGACGAAGATCACCCCGACCACCGCGGCCAGGCCCACCCCGGGCTGGACAATCTCGAAGGCGATCGCCCACAACCCGAGGACGAGCAGCACGTACGAGGCGGTGGGCGCCACCACGGCGTGGAGCGTCCGGTCGATCGGGCCCAGCTCGCTGAACCGCAGGCCGAACTCCTCGGGATCGCCCTCGGTCACCAGGGTCTGTGTGCCCGCCGACGTCTCGACCTCCATCCCGTCGAGCTGGCTCAAGAGATCCAGCAGGCTCTGCGCCGCCAGGTCGACCAGGCCGAGGTCCAGCGAATCCTGCGGTGGCACGGGCGCGCTCCGTTCCCACAAGTCCAAGACGGAGTCCTCCTCCCGGCCACGTCGGCTCGCGAACCCGAACGCCGCGGCCATGGCCTGGCCTCGGTCGGGGCGAACCAGGTCGGCCGGCGATCCCGGCCCGACGCCGGAGCCCGGCGAGGTGGCCGCCACGTGGGCCGCCTCGAGGAGCAGCACGGCCGAGCCCTGGGCAAGGGCACCGGGCGGCCCCACCCAGACCACCACCGGGACCGGCGAGGTGAAGATGCGATCCGCCAGCCCAAGAACGTCCACCCCGATCGTCCCGGGCGAGTCCATCTGCAGGATCACCACGCCGCCGTCCGGGGTGTCCTCCATCCGCCGCTCGATCAGCCGCGCCACGCGCGAGTCGATGACCCCCTGGATCTTCACGACGTCCGCCACGTGCGTGGGCTCGACGCTCTGGGCGCCCGCCGGGGCCAGCGGCCAGAGCGCGGACGCCACCAGGACCGCGAGCAGGAGTCGTCGCATGGGGCGCGGATTCTCCCAGACAGGGGCCGCCGTAGGCTTCGCGGATGCCCACCGACGAGGCGCGCGTCTTGCTGGTCTCCGGCAAGGGCGGGACGGGGAAGACGACGATCGCCGCGGCCCTGGCCATGGCGGCGGCCCGGAGGGGGCGAGCCACCCTCCTGCTCGAGCTGGAGGGCCGCCCCGGCGCCGCCCGGCTCCTCGGCCTGTCGCGCTCCAAGGAGGAGCGGGAGACGAAGTTCGGGTTCTCCGTCGCGTCGCTCGGGCCACGCGAGGCGCTCCTCGACTACCTCGGCCTCTTCTACGGGATGGGGAAGCTGGCCGGGCCGCTGGTGCGGACGCGGGCGGTCGACGTCGTCACCGAGGTCGCCCCCGGCTTCCGGGACCTGATGCTGGCCGGGAAGGTCTACGAGACGGCGGAGTGGCGGCGGGGGTCTGCGCGAGCCAGGGGACGGCCGCGGTACGACGTGGTGGTGGCCGACGCCCCGCCCACCGGCCAGATCGTTCCGTTCCTCCAGGCGCCGGAGGCGTTCGCCGAGCTGATCCGGGTGGGCCGGCCCGGTCGCCAGGCCCGCTCGATCGGGACGTTCCTCCGCAGGCGCACGCGCGTCGTGCTGGTCACGACCCCCGAGGAGCTCCCGGTGGACGAGACCCTCGAGGCCCGCGCCGCGATCGCGGATATCGGCGTCCCCCTCGGCCCGGTGGTCGTGAACCGGGTCCTGCCGCCGGCGCTGCCGAGGGGATCGGCGAAGCCCTTCGACGGTCTGACCCCCGAGCGCCTTCGCGAGCTGCTCGCCGGGGCCGGGGCCGCCGTTCGCCGGCCGGCCGCCGCCGCCGCCCTGGAGGTCACCGCGCGCCACCGCCGGGCCGGGGCGGAGCAGCGGGCCCAGATTCGGCGGCTGGGGACGCTCGAGCGGGTCGAGGTCCCCCACCTGTTCGCGCACGACTTCGGGGCGAAACAGCTCGACGAGCTGTCCGCGCATGTGGAGGGCGTTCGGTGAGCCCGCTGCGACGGGCGCTGCGCGGCGCCCGGGTGGTCGTGGTGTGCGGGCCGGGTGGCGTCGGGAAGACCACGACCTCGGCGGCGATCGCGCTACGGCTCGCGGAGGGCGGGAGCCGGACGATCGTCCTGACCGTGGACCCGGCGCGCCGCCTGGCCGGGGCCCTCGGCCTTCCCGACATCCCCGGGGACGCGGTGCGGATCCCTGCCGGCAGGGGCGTGCGGCTGGAAGCCATGCAGCTCGACACCAAGCGAACGCTCGACGAGCTGGTCGCCGAACAGGCCTCGAACTCCGAGCAGCGCGACCGCATCCTGGCGAACGGCTTCTACCAGCGGATCGCCGACACCCTGTCGGGGACCGGCGAGTACATGGCCATGGAGAAGCTCTACGAGCTCGCCGTCGGGGGCGACTACGACGTGATCGTCATCGACACGCCCCCCACGCGCTCGGCGCTGTCGTTCCTGGACGCGCCCAAACGGATGACCGAGTTCCTGGGGAGCCGCTTCCTGCGACTGCTGCTGGCGCCCACCGCGGTCGCCGGCCGGAGCGCGTTCAAGATCACGAACCTGGGAGCGCAGGCGTTCGGACGGGTGCTGCGAAAGGTCACCGGCGCGGAGCTGCTCGCCGAGACGGCGGAGTTCCTGGCCGCGTTCGAGGGCATGTACGGCGGGTTCAAGCAACGGGCGGCGCACGTGAACGCGCTCCTGAGTGAGCCGTCCACCCGGTTCGTGGTGGTGACCTCGCCCGAACACCAGCCCCTGGAGGAGGCCGCCTTCTTCGCGCGCCGGCTGGCCGAGTCGGGGATGCCCCTCGGCGCGGTGGTCGCCAACCGGTGGCACGGTGGACACTCGCGCCTACCCAAAGCCGCGGCGGAGGCGGCCGGCCGGCTGCAGGAGGAGGGCGGTGCCGAGGCACGCGCGGCCGCGGCGGCCGTCTGGACCCGCCTGGCATGGCAGGACGTCGAGGACCGCGAGGACGAAGCCCTGGACCGGTTCCATGCCCGCCACGACGACGCCCAGCTCGTGCGCGTCCCCGAGCTCGACGGGGACGTCCACGACCTGGACGGCCTCAGGCGGCTGGGAGACGCGCTGTTCGGGGACTAGCCGCCGAGCTCCTCGGACAGCGCCCAGGCCCCGCGGGTGGCAAACGCCATGATCGAGACCTGGGGGTTCACACCCAGGCAGGTGGGGAACACGCTCGCGTCGAGCACCCACACGCCGGGCGCGCCGTGGACGCGGCCGAAGGGGTCGCACACCGAGTCGGCCGGTGTGGCGCCCAGCCGAGCGGTGCCCATCGGGTGGTACGCCGAGAGCTTCAGATGCTCCGCGCGATGCGGGCCCTCTCGCACCGCGTCGAGGTCCGCGGGCGACGTCACGGTCTCCGCCGCCGGGAGCCCCGTCCACACCTCGCGGGCACCGGCGGCCAGGAGGATCTCCGCGGCCAGCGCCATCCCCCACAGCACGTTGCGCAGGTCGTGATCGTTCATGCGGTACGTGACGAACGGCGTCCCGCCCGGGCCGCGGCGGACCCGCCCCGTCGACGTGTCGGAGACCAGCAGGCCCAGCAACGCCAGCCGCCCATACTCGGCGGCCCGCTCCAACAGCGGGAGCCCGAACCCGGGAAGCGCGCCCACCCCGATCGCCGGCGGGGGGTTCGTGGACTCGAGCATCACGTCGTGCGACTCCCACCCCGCGTCCACGTAGTAGGACTGGAGGGTCCCACGCCAGGACTGCACGTCCGAGTCCATCTGCCCCACCACCGTGGTGGCCGGGTGGATCCGCAGGTTCCGGCCCAGCCACCGGTTGCCGCGAGCCAGCCCGCTGCGACCGAGCATCAGGGGCGTCAGGACGCTCCCGCACGCCACCACGACGGCGTCCCCCTCGAACCGGGCCGTGCCGGCCGGCCGGTCGTTCGCGTCCAGGACCGTGGCCTCCACGGCCGGCGCGCGTCCGTTGCGGGCCCGGACGCGCTCGGCGCGCACGCCGGTGAACAGCCGCGCCCCCGCCGCCTCGGCCCTCGGCAGGTAGGACAGGTGCATCGCCTGCTTCGCGTCGGACGGACACCCGAACGCACACTGGCCGCAACCGTGGCAATCGGTGATGTTGCGCAGGATGGGCCCGCCGGAGAGGCCGAGGGCCTGCGCCCCCTTGTGGGCCAGCAGCCCGTTCGCGCCGATCAGCTCCCAGGGCACCGGACGGACGGAGATGACCTCCTCCACGCGGTCGAAGATCGGGTCCATCGTCGCGGCGTCCAGTCCCGGGATGCCGTGAGCGGAGCCCCACTCGTCCAGGATCTTGCGAGGCGTGCGGAAGCACGTCCCGGAGTTCACCAGGGTCGTCCCGCCCACCGCCCGTCCCAGCGGCATCGGGATGAGCGGCTTGCCGATCGCGACGGTCATCCCCCCGTCGCGGCAGAGCCGCGTGAACCGTTCCCACGGCGGGGCGTCGAACTGCTCGCTGGTGACGTAGGGGCCCTCCTCGAGGACGGCGACCGACAGGCCCCTCTCCGCGAGCTCCTTGGCCGCGGCCGCACCGCCGGCGCCGCTGCCCACCACGACCACGTCGGTCTTGCTGACGAAGCCGTCGCCGATGTCGGGGTGGGCGACCGGGCTCAGCAGGCGGCCGGTGCGGTGGGCGCGGGCCTCCATCTAGGTGCCCGGCAGCAGGGGCGCGATGAGCGCCCGACCCTCGGGGCTGTCGGCCAGGCACCGGCCGTCGTCGCCGATCGCACCCCCGACGCGCGCGTCACTGGCCCAGGTGGTGACGATGAGCTGCTTCAACGCATTGAACATCTGGCCGCGATAGCCGCGATGTGCGGTGAGGCGCTCGACGACGCGCTCGCGGGCGGCGGGCGACAGGTTCCGGAATCGGCGCCGGCCCCGTCCCATGGGGAGCGCGGAGAACGTCCGGATCAGCCCGACCAGCCGGGTGGTCTGCGCCGCGGGGAGGCGTTCAACGACCGCGCCGACGGCGCCCGCCGCGTCCACCGCCTCCGCCGAGGGGAGCGGGCCTCCCTCCGGCAGGAGCGTCGCCGCGAGGGCCCGCAGGGTACGGCGGTCGCGCTCGCTGAGCTTCACCGCGGCGCAGTGTATTGCGGCGGCCCATCCACCGGTTCGACGTCGGCGTCCCCAGGTATCCTGGGGGCGCCCAGGGAAACCATTCTTTGATGATTCGAGAACCTTCACATCGCGCTCCGGTCGTGCTTGGCCGAGATGCCGCTCTCCGTCTGTCGGATAGAGGCCTGCGCTTCATCCTGATGGCCGTCGTGATCATGGTGGCCGGCGGCCTCATGGCCCTGGCGCTGACCCCGGCCGCCCGCGCGGCCGGCAACGCCGCGGTGCGGTTCACCGACCAGTTCACGAACCTCGCCCCCGGCGACCTGCTGTTCCCCCGGTTCCCCGAGCGCTCGACGATCCTCGCGAGGGACGGGACGGTGCTGGCCACGCTGTACCTGGACGAGAACCGAAAGGTCGTCCGGCTCGACGAGATCGCCCCGGTCGTGCGCGAGGCCGTCATCGCCATCGAGGACGACGGCTTCTTCGAGCACGGCGCCCTCGACGTGGAAGGCATCCTGCGGGCGGCCTTCACCAACCTGAAGGCCGGTGAGATCACCGAGGGCGGCTCGACGATCACCCAGCAGCTCGTCAAGACGATCTTCACCAGCGGCGAACGGACCTTCGCCCGCAAGCTCGAGGAGGCCCGCCTGGCGTTTCGTCTGGAGAAGGAGTACTCGAAGGACGAGATCCTCGAGCTGTACCTGAACGAGGTCTACATGGGCCGCAGCGTCAACGGCGTCCAGGCGGCCTCGGAGTTCTACTTCGCCAAGGACGCGTCGCAGCTGAACCTGCCCGAGGCGGCCATGCTGGCCGGCCTGATCGCCGCCCCAGAGGCGTTCAACCCGATCACCAAGCCGGAGGAGGCCCTGCGGCGGCGCAACCTGGTCCTCTCACGGATGGCCGGGCTCGGCGTCATCTCGGAGGCGGAGGCCGAGGAAGCCGAGGCCAGCCCGGTGGAGCTCTCGGACAAGGAGCGCACCACCAACGCACCCGGCAAGGCCGCGTACTTCGTCGAGTACATCCGCAGCGCGATCCTGAACGACGAGACCGGGGTGTTCGGCAATACGAAGGCGCAGCGGGAGCACGCCCTGTACCAGGGCGGACTTCGCATCCAGACGACCCTCGACCCGAAGTGGCTCGGGTACGCGAAGGGCGCGGTCAAGGAGATCCTCCCGCTCCCCGAGGACCCCCAGTCGGCCGTGGTCACGATCGACGCGACCAACGGCGCCATCCGCACACTCCTCGGCGGCAGCGACTTCAAGGCCCAGAAGTTCGACCTGGCCACCCAGGGCCTTCGCCAGCCGGGGTCGGCCTTCAAGGCGTTCACGCTGGTGGCGGCGCTCGAGCAGGACGTCCCGCGGGGCAAGGTCTACAACGCGAAGTCGCCGGTCCTGATCCCCGATCCCGTCTGCGCCGGGCCGGACGGCCTGTGGGACGTCAGCAACGCGGAGGGAGGCTCGGAGGACCGATACATCAACATGGACGAGGCCACCTCGCATTCGGTCAACGTCTACTTCGCGCAACTGATCAGCGACCTCGGTCCGCAGCACGTCAAGAGCGCCGCGGAGAAGATGGGCGTCAAGACCGGGCTCGAGGCGATCTGCTCGCTGACCCTGGGGGGCAAGGAGGTCACGCCGCTGGACATGGCCTCCGGCTACGCGACGCTCGCCAACGACGGGACGTTCTGTGAGCCGTTCGCGATCGCCAAGGTCCTGGGTCCCGGCGGCGAGCAGATCTACAAGCACCGGCTGGACTGCGAGCAGGTCGTGGATCCCAAGATCGTCGCCTCGGTCTCGGCCATGCTCCAGGGGGTCGTCCAGGGCGGGACCGGCACGGGAGCCGTGTCCGGCATCAGCCGCCCCGTGGCCGGCAAGACCGGGACCACCCAGGACCACGCCGACGGCTGGTTCATCGGCTACACCCACAAGCAGGTGTCCACCGCGGTGTGGGTCGGCGACATCCGCGGCCGCATCCCGATCGAGGGCCGGGGCTCGATCAGCGGGTCGCTCTTCGGCGGAAACGCTCCGGCGTCGATCTGGAACCGCTTCATGCTCCGCGCCACGGCGGGCATGCCGGTGACGTATTTCCCGGCCGCGCCGCCGATCCCCTCGGCGGAGGTCCCCGACGTGGTCGGGCTCCAGGAGACCGAGGCCGTGGACGTCCTCGGTGAGGCCAACTTCACCGCCGAGGTCAAGGAGAAGCCCTCGACCCAGCCCGCCGGGACGGTGTTCCGGCAGTTCCCGGGGGGCGGGGCATCGGTCACCGCCGGATCGAAAGTCACGATCTTCGTCTCGAACGGCAAGACGCCGAAGCGCGTCGTGCCCAACGTCGTGGGCGACGCGTCCGAGACCGCCCGGTTCAGGCTGGAATCCGCGGAGTTCCTGGTCGAGGAGAGCTTCGTCGACGTGGACGAGCCGAACGAGGACAACATCGTCCGCGACCAGGAACCGCAGGGCGGCACCAAGGCGCTGGTCGGCTCGACGGTGCGCATCGTGGTGGGGCACTACGTGGAGCCGTCCCCCACGCCCAGCGAGAGCTGCGACCCGGACGCGACACCGAAGTGCGACAAGGGGCCGCCCCACAAGAGCACGACCGGCACGGGCGGAACGACCGGGGCCGGGGCCGGGGCCGCGGCCGCGTTCATCCTGTTCCCGCTGCTGCTGGCCGGCCGCGCCCGCCGCCGCGCCCTCCGGCCGGGCCGGGGCCCGCAGGAAACGACCTAGCCCAGGCGGGCTCGGACCGCGTCGCTGATGGCCTTGCCGTCGGCGCGGCCCTGCACCTTCGCCATGACCTCGCGCATGACGGCGCCCATCTCCTTGGGGCCGGTGGCGCCGGTCGAGGCGATCGCCGCGTCGATGATCTCGGCGACCTCGCCTTCGGTGAGGGGCTCGGGCAGGTAGGCCTGAAGCACCTCGAGCTCCTCCTGCTCCCGTTCGACGAGCTCGGTCCGGCCGGCGCCCTGGTAGGCCTCGATCGACTCCTTGCGCCGCTTGGCCTCGCGGTTGGCCATCTCGGTGAACTCCTCGGCGTTGAGCTCGTGGCCCAGCTCCACCTCGCGGTTCTTCACCGAAGCCGAGAGCAGCCTGAGCGCGGCCAAGCGCACCTTCTGGCCGGCCTTCATGGCCTCGTGCATCTCGGCCTGGAGCCGGTCCTTCTCGGCGCTCACCTAGACTGGCCTGCCGTGATCTGGTGGAGCGTCATCGGCGTCCTCGCGTTCGGGATCGGGTGCGTGGCGTACGGCGTGTTCGTGGAGCGGACGTGGTACGCGCTCCGCCGGTACCGCGTCGAGATCCTACCCGCGGGGTCGGAGCCGCTCACCATCCTCCACCTGTCGGACCTGCACTTCACGCACCGCGACCCGCGCAAGCGCGCGTTCGTCGAGTCGCTCCCGGTCCCGGACGTGGCGATCGTGACCGGGGACGTGCTCGGCGAGGAGGAGTCGGTGGACACCGCGGTCGGCGCCCTCCGAGCGGTCCGGGGCCGGCTGGCCTCGTGGTACGTCCTGGGCTCGAACGACTACTACGCCCCAAAGCCCTACAACTATCTGCGGTACTTCTTCAAGGGGAGCCCGCTGAAGCGGCGGCTGATCACCCGCAATCCGGCCCCGGAGCTCCAGGCCGCGCTGGACGCGGAGGGGTGGGTGCACCTGAAGAACCGCCGGGTGGCGTTCGAGACCGGCGGCCATACGTTCGAGGTGATGGGCGCCGACGACCCGCACATCCACCGCCAGGACTCGAGGATCTATCCGCGCGAGCACCCCGAGCGCGTGGGGATCGCGGTGGTCCACTCCCCCGACCCCGCACCGGAGCTCGCCGCGCTCGGCTGGGACCTCACGCTTTCGGGCCACACGCACGGGGGGCAGGTCTGCCTGCCGCTGATCGGGGCGCTGGTGACGAACTGCTCGGTCCCGCGGTACATGGCGAAGGGTCTGGTCCGGCTCGGGGGTGCGTTCGTCCACGTCTCGGCCGGCCTGGGGACCAGCAAGTACGCACCGTTCCGATTCTGGTGCCGCCCCGAGGCGACCGTGCTCGAGCTCGTCCCGTCCCCGGCGGAGCCTCAGCGCCGGCCGGACACGGCGCGCTCGAAGGCCCGGGCGTAGCCCTCGATCATCGGCCGGGCCGAGAACCGCTCCTCCACGCGCGCGCGACAGGCCACCGCGTCGATCGTTCCGAGCCGTTCGATCGCCTCGGCCATATCGTCGACGGTATCGACGATGAACCCCGTCTCGCCGTCGGCGATCACCTCGGGAACCGATCCCCGGGGCCGGGCGATGACCGGCGTGCCACACGCCATCGCTTCGGTCATCACCAGACCGAAGGGCTCGTCCCAGTCGATCGGGAACAGGAGCCCCCGGGCGCGTGACATGAGGTCGGCCTTCTCCTGCACGGAGATCTCGCCGAGCACCCGGGTCCCCTCGGGCAGGATCGGCTCCACGTCGCGCTTCCAGTGCTCTTCCTCCTCGGCGTCGGCGATCTTGACCGCCAGGACCAGGGGCACGCCCGCCTTCGCCGCTGCCTGGACCGCGCGGTGGGCCCCCTTGTCGACGCTCGCCCGGCCGACGAAGAGCAGGAAGTCCTCCTTGTCCTCGCGGTCGCGGAACGGGTAGAGCGAGGTGTCGATCCCGTTGTAGACGACGTCGGTGTAGCGGAGGTCGGGGCCGAGGCGCCGCTGGGCCTCGCTGATCGGCGTGAACCAGGCGCGGTCCGCCACGTAGCCGTACAGCTGGACCATCACGTCGGTGAACGAGCCGTGGAGGGTGTGGACCACCGGCACACCGGTGTTCACCGCGGCCGCAAGCGTCGAGAACGGCGAGTGGACGTGCACGACGTCGAACGCCGAGACGTCGCGAAGGGAATGCATCGTGTGCAGGGTGTCGTGGAAGATCGAGTTGATGAACCGGGGGCCCGGGCCCTCCTCGAACACGTAGTCGAGCTTGGCCTTGGTCCGCGAGTCCCCCGTGGCGAACAGGGTCACGTCGTGACCGGCCTCCACCAGGCCGTCGGCGAGGAGCGCGACGACCCACTCGATGCCCCCGTAGGCCGGCGGAGGCACGGCGATCCACGGCGGCGCGATCTGTGCGATGCGCATGGGGTCCTGCTTACCACGTCCTCGGCCGACGCACGCCCCGCGACTGGACGCCCGCGGGTGGGAGGCCCATCATCTCCGAGGCAACCAGACCGAGGAGGCGCCATGTCGAGCCCGGAACAGCCCACGTTCTCGCACTCGGGACAGCGTTACCTCCTGGGCTACACGAGCGTGGAGTACGGCATCTGGGACCGGCAGGCCCCGGGCGGCCCGGTCCAGCGCTACCCAAAGTCCGACCAGGGATGGACCGACGCCTGGGGCGCCTACCAGGCCCTCGAGACGCCCGCCGCCGCGCCGGCGCCGGCTCCGTCAGAAGCGCCTCGGGTCGCCGCTCCGTCCGAGACGCCTGCGGTCGCGGCGCCGACGACACCGCCGGCCTCGGCCGCCACCGTCCAGCTCCCGGCCGCCGCGCCCCGCCCGCCGTTCCGGGTCACCGCTCGCCTGGTGGCGCAGGTCCTGCGGGTCGCCGGGTGGGCCCTGCTGGGGCTGCTCCCGATCCAGGGCATCGCACTCCTGGCCTCCGGTGGTACGAACTTCTACGGCATCATGACCGCCCTCTCGAACTTCGCCCTGGGGCCGGCCTTCTGGGGCATCTGCACGGCCCTGGCCACCCGGATCGAGAAGGACTGACCGGGTTCGCGGCGCTCGTCGCCCGCTACACTTGGCGGCTCGGGACGTAGCGCAGCTTGGTAGCGCGCAGCGTTCGGGACGCTGAGGTCGCGGGTTCAAATCCCGCCGTCCCGACTCAGCCATGAGCGGATCGCCCGAGGGTCGAGACGTCCGGCCCGGGCGGGCCGCGTCCGCGATTTCCCTGGTCGCCCTCGTGGCAACGCTCGGGGCGCTGGCCGCGTTCTTCCTGATCCGCCCGGCGCTCCAGGACGCGCCGTATTACCGCCCCCGGCCGGGCGGTCGGACGTATGACTACTGGGAACTGGTGGTCGTCGCCTCGGTCCCGTGGGCGATCGCGATGTGGGGGGAGGCCCGGGGCGGGCGGGCGCGCACGGGCGTGCTCCTGGGGGTCGCCGCGGTGCTCTACACCGCCCTGATCCCGGCCCCGGCGCAGCAGTCGCAGGACATCTACCAGTACCTGATCTACGGCCGGATGGCCCTCGACGGCTACAGCCCGTTCGCCGTCCTGCCGGTCGACGCGCACAGCCCGTGGCTCGCGTTCTCCTCCTGGCATCGAACCGCATCCGTCTACGGGCCGGCGTGGACCGCGCTGTCCCAGGCGTCGGTGTGGCTGGGGCGCTCGCTGACCGGGGCCTTCCTGGTGATGAAAGCGGCGGCGGCGGCGCTAACCCTGGTCGCGGCGTGGGGGCTGGTCCGGGCTGCGGGGCTTCGCCGGGGGTCCATGACCCCATCGCTCGCGGTGCTCGCGTTCGCGTTCAACCCGCTGGTGTTCGTGTCGGCCGGCCTCGGCGCCCACGCCGACGTCGCCGTCGCGGCCGCGTTCGCGTGGGCGGTGGTGGCCGAGCGGCGGGGTCGTCCGTGGGGGGTCACCGCGCTGCTCGCGGTGGCGGCGCTCGTCAAGCCGTACGCCGCGCTCGGCCTGGCGGTGTGGCTGATCGTCCTCTGGCGGCGCTCCGGAGCCGGCAGCGCGGGGCGCCACGCGCTGGCGTCCGCCGGCGCTGCCGTCGCGGCCTTCGCCCCCTACTGGAGCGGGCTCGACACCTTCCGTGGCCTGGGCGAGATCGGTTCGCGGGCATCGGCCTCGCTCGTCGGGTCGGTCGTGCGGATCGCGGCCGGCAATCCCGACAGCGCGAACGCCGGCGCGACGGCGGCAGGAGCGGCGGGACGCGTCCTCGCCCTGGCCCTCATCGCCGGGGGGATCGTGTGGGCCGCCCGGTGGCGGCGGACGCCGGACGACCCGTGGACGGCCGCGGCGGCGGTGTCGCTCCTCTACGTCGCCGTGACCCCCTGGTACCTGTACTGGCACCTGCTCGGCGCGCTCGCGCTGGCCATCGCCGCGGCGCATCCCGCGTTGCTGGGCGGGGCGCTGACGTTCGGCGCGTCCTCGATGATCGTCGTGCCGGGCGGACGGCTGGGCGGAGAGGTGCCCGGGCTCGTCGTGCAGACCGCCCTGCGGTACGCGCCACCGTTCGTGGCCGGGGTCCTCACCTACACTCGCCCGCGTGCCGATCGCCGTCCGTCGAGCGAAGCCCGAGGACTTCGGGGCCGTGACGACGCTCCTCCAGGAGCTGGGCCGGCCGGTGGTCCTCGGGACCCCGGCTGAGCCCGCCCACCGCGAGCGGTACGAGGCCTGGCTCGCCCATCCCGACCGGTTCCTGTTCGTGGCCGAGGACGACGACGCCGTCGTCGGCATGATCGACCTGGCGTTCACTCCGCGGCTCAACTTCGACTCCGAGGAGGGGTGGATCCCGGACCTGGTCGTGTCCGAGGCCGCGCGCAGCCGGGGGGCCGGGGCCGCGCTGCTCGCCGCGTGCGAGGAACTGGCCCGCGAGCGGGGCGCATGGGGGCTGCAGCTCGAGTCCGCGAACTGGCGGACCCGCGCCCACGCGTTCTACGCCCGGGAGGGGTGGGACAACTCTGGCCACTCGTTCAACAAGCTGCTGGCCGACCTCGCCTGGCCGCCCAAGCCGCCTGAGGAGTAGCGTTCGGCGGCCATGGGCGTGCTCGAGCGGTTCCGCATGGACGACCGGGTGGCGATCGTCACCGGGGCGGGAAAGGGGATCGGCGCCGCGATCGCTGTCGCCTTCGCCGAGGCGGGCGCGGACGTCGCCATCCTCGCGCGAACCGAGGCCGACCTGGAGGGCGTGGCGGCGGCCGTCGGCGAGCACGGCCGCCGGGCCCTGGTCCTGCCGACCGACGTCAACGACCTGAAGGCCCTCGAGGCCGCGGTCGGGCGGACCGTCGAGGAGCTCGGCGGCCTGGACGTGGTGGTCAACAACGCCGGCGGCTGGATCCCGACGCCGTTCCTCGAGACGAACGTCCCCGACCTGGAGGCGTCCTTCCACTTCAACGTCTCGTCACCGTTCGAGCTGACCCGGCTGGCTACCCCCCACCTCCTGGAGGGCGGCGGCGGCGCGGTCCTGAACATCGGCTCGATGGCCGGCGTGCACACGCCCCGCGGGTTCGTGCCCTACGGGACCGTGAAGGCGGCGATGCACCACATGACGGCGCTCATGGCGGCGGACCTCGCCCCGAAGGTCCGGGTGAACGCCATCGCCCCCGGCGCGGTCGAGACCGACGCGCTGGCGATGTACCTCAACTGGCTGGACACCAAGGACCCCACGATCCGCGCGGAGATGCTCGCCAAGACCCACCTGCAGCGCAACGGCACCTCGGAGGACATCGCGACTGCGGCGCTGTACCTGTGCTCGGACGCCGCCTCGTGGGTGACCGGCAAGGTCCTGGAGGTCGACGGCGGGTACAGCTTCGAGCTCCTGCGGAGGTCGATCCCGGACCTCTAGCCCGCGCCGAACGCGGCCCTCAGCCGCTCGCCGTTCGAGGCGATCTTCGAGCGGTCGCCGGGCCGGGGGATCCACGGCAGGCGGATCTCGTCGATCCGGTATCGCGGGATCACGTGGACGTGCACGTGGAAGACGGTCTGGAACGCCGTCGCGCCGTTCGCCTGGAGCAGGTTGATGGCGTCCACGTCGAACGCCGCCTTCGCGGCCTCGGCCACCGTGCGGACCGTCCGGAACATCGCCACCGAGTCCTCATCGGAGACGTCGAACAGGTCGCGGGCGTGCGCCTTGGGGATCACCAGCGCGTGGCCCTCGGTGGCCGGGTTGATGTCCATGAACGCCAGCGTGCGCTCGTCCTCGAAGACCTGCGTGGACGGCGCCCGGCCGTCGACGATCGCGCAGAAGACGCAGCCGGGCTCGCTCAGCGGACCAGGTGCTCCGCGATCTGCACGGCGTTCAGCGCCGCGCCTTTGCGCAGGTTGTCCCCGGCCGCGAAGTACAGGAGCGTCCGCGGCTCGCCCTCCGGCTGGCGGATACGGCCGACCAGAACGTCATCGATCCCGGCCGAGTCCAGCGGCGTCGGGAACGAATCGGCGGCGATGTTGTCCACCACCCGCACTCCCGGCGCGTCGCGCAGGAGGACCCGCGCGTCGTGCGGCGTGACCTCCTCGTCGAACCGGGCCAGAACCGAGACGCCGTGGCCGACCATCACCGGGACCCGGACGCACGTCGCGTGAACCGGCAATCCCGCCCGCCCCAGGATCTTGCGCGTCTCGTTCGCGATCTTGCGCTCCTCGACCGTGAACCCGTCCTCCAGGAAGACGTCGACGCGCGGGACCACGTTGAAGGCGATCGTCCTGCCGAACACCTCGCCCACGGGGAGGCTCGCCGGGTCGGGGTGGCCCAGCGACTCCTCCTGGCCTCGAAGCTTCTCGACCTGCTCGGCGAGCTCGCGCACGCCCTTCGTACCCGTCCCGCTCACCGACTGATAGGACGACACGACGAGCTCGCGCACGCCGTAGGCCCGGTGCAGCGGGGCGAGCGGCATCAGTGCGGTGATCGTCGTGCAGTTGGGGTTCGCGACCAGCTTCGGATCGCCGGACAGGGCATCGGGGTTGACCTCGGGGATCACGAGGGGCACGCCGTCGGCCATCCGGAACGCCGAGGAGTTGTCGATGCAGACCGTGCCGGCCTCGACCGCGGCGGGGATCAGCTCGCGGGCGGGCCCGCCGCCGGCCGACCACAGGGCCAGATCGACCCCAGCAAGCGCTCCGGGGGCGTTGGCGCTCACGGTGACCTCCCCGTCCCCGTAGGGAACACGGAGACCCTCGGATCGCGAGGTGGCGAACGCGAGGACCTCGTCGGCGGGGAAGGAACGCTCCGCGAGGATCCGGAGCATCTCCCGGCCGACCGCACCTGTGGCTCCGACGATGGCGACGCGCATGGTCATCCGATCCTAGACGGGGTGGGTCTCTCGGGCGTCGCCCTCGCCCAGCTCGAACTCGGCGTGCAGGGCGCGCACCGCGCGCTCCACGTCGATCGCGCGGATCACGCACGACACCCGGATCGAGGACGTGGCGATCATCTCGATGTTGATGCTCGCCGCGGCCAGGGCCTCGAACATGCGTGCGGCGACGCCCGGGTGGCTCTTCATCCCCGCGCCGACGAGCGACACCTTGGCGACGTCCTCGTCGACGGTGTAGCCGTTGGCCCCGACCTCCTGCACGACCTTCTCCATGACGGTGCGCGCGTGGGGCACGTCGTCCCTCGGCAGCGTGAACGACAGGTCGGTGGTGCCGTCGCGGGAGACGTTCTGGACGATCATGTCGACGTTGATCGATTCGTCGGCGATGGCCCGAAAGATGCTCGCGGCCACCCCGGGGCGGTCCGGCACGTCGGCCAGCGTGATCTTCGCCTCGGACTCGTCGTGGGCGACGCCCGAGATGATGGCCTGCTCCATGCGCTCGTCCTCCTCGGTGATCCAGGTTCCCGCCTCCTCGGTGAACGAGGAGCGGACGTGAACCTTCACCCCGTAGTTGCGCGCGTACTCCACCGACCGTAGCTGCAGGACCCGCGCCCCGCTCGCGGCGAGCTCGAGCATCTCCTCGTAGGACACCGCGTGCAGGCGGCGCGCCGCGGGCTCCATGCGGGGGTCCGCGGTGTACACCCCCGCCACGTCAGTGTAGATCTCGCACACCTCGGCGCCGAGCGCGGCGGCCAGGGCCACGGCCGTCGTGTCCGAGCCGCCGCGGCCCAGCGTCGTGACGTCGTAGGCCGTGGACACCCCCTGGAACCCGGCCACGATCACGACGGCGCCGCGCTCGAGGGCCTCCAGGACCCTGCCGGGGCGCACGTCGATGATCCGGGCCTTGCCGTGGGTGGTGTCGGTGATGATCCCGGCCTGGCTCCCGGTGAAGCTCACCGCGCTGACGCCGTCGCCGTTGATGGCGATCGACAGCAATGACATCGCGATGCGCTCCCCCGCCGTCAGCAGGAGGTCCAGCTCGCGCGACGACGGCACCGGGGTCAGGCGGTGCGCCATGGCCAGCAGGTCGTCGGTGGTCGTTCCCATGGCGCTCACCACGACGACCACGTCGTCGCCTCGCTGGCGGGCGGCCACGACGCGGCGGGCCACCGACACGATCCGATCCACGTCGGCGACCGAGGTCCCCCCGTACTTCTGCACGATGACGCCCATTCGCCCGAGTGTACGGGCGCGGGGGCGCTCGATTCGGGAAGCTCGGTCAGCCGGCCGCTTCCTCGGACTCCGGCTCGGTTCCGGGTGGGCCGCTCGAGTCGAACACGCCCCGGTAGTACGCCGCCCGGGCCCGGGTCAGACCGGTCGTCCGGGCCACCTCGCCCGTCCCCTCGAGGCGCCGGATGATCACCAGGACGAATACCGCCAGCGCCATCGCCACCAACGCGTCGGGCCGGCCGCGGAGCCACGCGACGGCGGCCACGCTGCCGAACCCGAGGGTCGAGAAGAGCCCGGACTGACGAACCAGGAACCCCACGCACATCGTCAGGCCGGCGGCCACCATCTCGACCGGGAGCAGGACCAGGAACACCCCCGCGGCCGCGGCCAGCCCGCGCCCGGCCATGGCTCGAACATAGAAGGGGAACGTGTGGCCGACCACCACGGCGGCGCCGGCCATCGCCAGCCAGGCGTCGGGCAGGTGGCCCCACCGTCGAGCCGCCAGCGTGAGCACGATGCCCTTGGACACGTCGAGGATCGCCGCCAGCGCGCCCCAGCC
Source organism: uncultured Actinomycetes bacterium (assembly GCA_963742735.1). Classification (GTDB taxonomy): domain Bacteria; phylum Actinomycetota; class UBA4738; order UBA4738; family JBBDTT01; genus JBBDTT01. The sequence goes on along the minus strand of CAVUMN010000004.1, from coordinate 500,949 downwards.
GCCGCCCAGCCGGCGGGCAACCATGACGTGGGCGTCCGCCTCACCCTGATCGCGCCGGGCCCCCCGGATCAGCCCACGCGCTCCCAGGGCCCGCGACACCAACCAGGTCGAGGGGAACGTCCCCACCACGTAGGCGGCGGCGATCCAGAGCGCGTGGGAGAGACGCATCAGTCGCAGAAGAAGGCGAGCCCGACGACGCCGGGACCGGTGTGGGCGCCCATCATCGGCGTGAACGGCGACACGAACGACTCCACGACGTTCGCCCCGGCCGCCACACGGCGCATGAGGTCATGGGCCTCGTCCTCGGCTGCCGCGTGGATCGCGGCCAGGTGCACGGGCCGGCCGGCGATCTCGGCCTGGGTCTCCTCGACCACGCGGCCCAGCGCCCGCGCTCTGGTACGAGGCCGCGCCACCGGGCCGGGGTCGCCGCCCTGGAACCGGAACACCGCCTTGATGTCCAGCCGCGTTGCGGCGTACGCCTGGAGCTTGCCGACCCGCCCCGACTTTCGGAGGAACTCGAACGTGTTGATCGCGGCGAACAGACGAGCCCGGTTCGCGACGTCGCGCGCCCTGGCGACGACAAGCCCCGCGCCGGCGCCGCGGCGGGCTTCGCGTGCCGCCTCCATCGCCACGAACCCCTCGGCCATCGACGCGGCGCCGGAGTCGACGACCGTGACCTGCCGCGAGGATTGATCGCGGGCCATGCACGCGGCCTGGTACGTGAACGAGACGCTCGAGGCGACCGTGACGCACACGACGTCGCCCTCGGGCGCCGACTCGAAGGCGTCCAGGAAGTCGCCCGGGGAGGGGGCCGCGGTGCTCGCGAGCTCCCCGTCGCGCAGGAGCCGTTCGTAGAAGTCCTCGCCGACCAGGTCCACGCCGTCGCGATAGCTGTGCTCGCCGAACTTCAGATACATTGGGACGACTTCGATGCCGAGCGCAGCGGCGACGTCCGGGGGAAGGTTCGACGCGCTGTCGGTGACCACGGCGACCATGAACTCGCATTCTGCCGCCTCCCCGCCCTCTTCCCAACCTCCTCGGACCGGATGAGCCGAACCGCGCAGGCTCCCACGCTTCGTTCGGTGGTCGGCCTCCCCCCGTTCCGCCGGTTGCTGATCGGACAGGCGATCTCCGCGCTCGGCGACTGGGTGGGCACCGTCGCGTTCATCGCCGCGGCCCTGGCCCTGACCGGCTCGCCCTTCGCCGTGGGGGCCGTCCTCGTGATTCGCCTGGTCCCGCCGCTGTTCGCGGCACCGATCGGCGGCGTGCTGTCCGATCGTCTGGACCGCCGGCGTCTCATGGTCGTCTGCAACCTGGTTCAGGCTGGTCTGATCGCCTCCGTCCCGTTCGGGGGCATCGTGTGGCTCTACGCGATCGCGTTCGTCCACGAGTGCGTGGCGTTGCTGTTCCTCCCCGCCCGTGACGCATACCTGCCGTCGCTCGTTCCCCCGGCGGGGTTGCCGGCCGCGAACGGCCTGGTGATGGCGTCGTCGTACGGGACCATCCCGTTCGCGTTCGCGCTGTTCTCGGGATTGCGGATGGTTGCGACGCACACCCCGGACTGGGTCCCGATCGCGGACGTCCTCCGCGATCACCCCCTCGCCGCCCCCTTCTTCGTCGATGCGGCGACGTTCGTGGTCTCGGCGATCCTCATCGCGGGTCTGCCACGGACGCCCCCGCGACCCGCCGTTCCCTCCGGCGGGTGGGTGGACGGCGCGTTCGACGGCTTTCGCCTGGCCCGGCGGAACCCCGCGCTGGGCTCGCTGGGAATGGGCGTGGGCGTAGCGATGTTCGGCGGCGGGGCGCTGTTCGCGGTGGGGCTTGCCTACGTCCACGAGACCCTCGGCTCGGGCGACGTCGAGTTCGGCTACCTGGCCTCGCTCTGGGGGCTCGGCGCGGCGATCGGGCTGGTGGCGGTCCGCAGCCTGGTGCATCGCGGCGAGGGGGCGGTGTTCCGGGCCGCCGTGGCCCTGTGCGGGGCGGTGCTGGTCCTGATGGCGCTGGCGCCGGTGCTGTGGCTGGCGTTCGTCGCCGCGGTCGGGTTCGGACTCGGGTTCAGCGTTGCGGTGATGCTGGCGATGTCGCTGGCGCAGTCGCTGGTCCGCGACGAGGAGCGCGGCCGACTGTTCGGCGCCGTCCACCTGCTGTTCCGGCTGGGGCTGGCCCTCGGCGCGCTCGGCATCGGCGGGCTCGCGTCGCTCGTCGACGAGGTGCGCCTGTTCGGCCTGACGCTCGACGGAAGCCAGGTGGGGCTGCTCGCCGGCGGAGCGCTGATCCTGTCGGCCGCGATCGCCGCGGCCGAGGTGGGCTCCGCGCGCGTCGGGAGGGGCTGAGGGCTACAGCTCGCGGCGGCCCTCGAGAGCCTGTCCGAGGGTGACTTCGTCGGCGTACTCCAGGTCGCCGCCCACGGGGAGGCCGCTGGCCAGCCGGGTGACGCGGATGCCCAATGGCTTCAGCAGCCCGCCCACGTACATCGCCGTGGCGTTGCCCTCCAGGTTCGGGTTGGTGGCCAGGATGACCTCGGCCACGGAGTCGCGGCCGACGCGGTCCAGGAGCTCCTGGATGCGGAGGTCCTCGGGCCCGATCCCCTCCATGGGCGAGATCGCGCCGCCCAGGATGTGGTACCTCCCGCGAACGATGCCGGCCTTCTCGATCGACGCGACGTCCTTCGGCTCCTCGACCACGCAGATGATCGTCGGGTCGCGGGATGGGTCGGCGCAGTAGCGGCACAGCTGTCCCTCGGCCACGTTGAAGCACTCGCGGCAGAACGAGACGCGCTCCTTCGCCTGGATGATGGCCTCGGCCAGCCGCTTCGCGTCGGCGCTCGCCGCCTTCACCAGGTAGAACGCCAGGCGCTGCGCGGACTTCGGGCCGATCCCGGGAAGCCGGTTCAGCTCGTCGATCAGGTCCTGAATCGGGCCCTCGAACACCTCAGTCCTCGACCACCTCGGCGCCGAGCATCTCCACGGCGCGCTCCAGGGCCTGCTCCTCGGTGGGGACGGGCTCCTCGTCGTCGAGCGCGGGCTCGGAGTTCGGCGGCCCGTCGCGGACGATGCACCGGATCCGCGGCGCCACCCCCAGCACCTGCTTGATCACGTCCCGCAGGATCGTCTGCTTGTCCTCGATCTTCTCCGCCGCGAACTTCTTCCCCGACGGAAACACGAGCTCCAAGACACCATCCTCATAGGAGGACGTCAGCACGTACTGCGCCAGCGTGTGAATGGCCTTGCTCCCAGGCGCATCCAGCGCCTTGACCACCTCAGGCCACGACTTCCGAATCATCTCGGAGTCCACGGAAGCCGTCGAGGGCGACGACGCAACGCTCGCCGGCGCGGGATCGGGCGCCGCAGAGGTGGGTTGGGGTTCCGGCTTCTTCGATGTCCTGGGTGGCGTACGAGTGGGCGCACGGTGTGGCGGCGACGCTCCCGGAGCGGGGGTTGGGCGGGGACTGGCCCGCGGAGGGAGCGCCGCCGCCGACTCCCGCTCAACGGGTTTTGCCTCTTCCACCTGCTCAACCCCAGTCCCGAGCCCCGCCAGCCGCTCCAGCCGCTCCAGGCGAGACAGCAGCGCCTCCGGCCGCGCGTCGGTCTCCGGCACGGCGGCCTTCACCAGCGCGAGCTCCAGCGTCAGCCGCGGCGAGGTGGTCCATCGCAGGTTCGTGTTCGCCTCGAGGAGCAGCTGCAGGATCCGGTCCAGGCCCGGGGTGGTGAATTTCGCTGCCTGGCCGACCAGGCGGGCCTGGTGCTCGGGCGGCACGTCGACCAGATCCGACTGGTCCGGCGCGACCAACGCCAGGTACAGGTCGCGGAAGTGGGCGATGGCCTGCGCCGTCACGTTGCGGATGTCGCGGCCTTCCTGGATGAGCCGGTTGACGATGTCGAAGACCGCCTTCGCGTCCCCGCTCGCCACCGCGTCGGCGACCTCGAACCGTCCGTCTAGGTCGGCGCCGCCGATCAGGCTGGCCACGGCGTCGGCGTCGATCACGCCGCCGGCCAGGACCGCGGCCTGGTCCAGCAGCGAGAGGGCGTCGCGGACCGAGCCCTCGGAGTGCCGGGCGATGGCCTCCGCCGCCTCCGGCGAAAGCGTGAACTTCTCCTCCTTCGCCACGGTAGCCAGGTGCGCGGCGAGGGTCTCCCCCGTCACGCGGCGGAAGTCGAACCTCTGGCACCGGCCGACGATCGTGGCCGGCATCTTGTGGGGCTCGGTGGTGGCCAGGACGAAACGCACGCCGGGGGGCGGCTCCTCGAAGACCTTCAGGAGGGCGTCGAACGCCTCGCGGGACAGCCGCTGCGCCTCGTCGATGATGTAGACCTTCTCGCGGCCCTGCGCGGGGGCGGTGGGGGCCCGCTCGCGGAGCTCCCGGGCGTCCTCCACGCCCCCGTGGGACGCGGCGTCGATCTCGATGACGTCGAGGTGGGTGCCCTCGCGGATACGGACGCACTGCTCGCACTCGTCGCACGGCTCGGCGGTCGGACCCTTCTCGCAGTTGACCATCTTGGCCAGGATGCGGGCGGTCGAGGTCTTGCCGGTGCCGCGGGGACCGCAGAACAGGTACGCCTGCGCGAGCCGGCCGTCGCCGACGGCCCCGACCAGCGCCCGGACGACGTGCTCCTGTCCGATGATCTGGCCCGGCGCCTGCGGGCGGTACTTCCGGTACAGGGACCGGTGCTGACGTGGCTCCAAACGGGACACCCCCGGGGGGAAGGGTCGGTTAGGCGCACTCTAGATGAAGGTGGTGACCGTGCATCCGCCGTTGACCACGGACGGCTCGACGGTGTCCCCCGTCGGCGGCTCCAGCCAGGTCACCCTGCGGCACCCACCAGCGCCCGCTTACCGCTGCTTCCTTCCGGACCTGACGGGGTTCGCGAGTTGGTGTCGCGCAGGACCCGACCTTCAACGCAGCCGAACGAAGGGCCTATCGGACCATCCGGGCCGAAGGCGGCCTTCGGCCCCGCTAGAGCGGATTGCGGATTCAGGGCACCGCTGGCTCCCCGCCTAGCACGGTCACCGCCGTCGAGTATACGAAGCCGGGCCGGCAAGCGAGGAGCTACCTACAATCGCTGCGGTGGCTTGCCCGAGCGGCCTAAGGGGCACGCCTGGAAAGCGTGTAGAGGGGCAACTCTCTCCCGGGTTCGAATCCCGGAGCCACCGCCAGGAGCGATCCCTACAATTGAAGATCCGGAAGCGTGGCCGAGCGGACGAAGGCGAACGCCTCGAAAGCGTTTAGGGGTTAACCGCCCCTCGCAGGTTCGAATCCTGCCGCTTCCGCCAAGCGATCAGCGGCGCTCCCTGAAGAACTCTCGGAGGAGCTCGCCGGCCTCCTCGGCGCGCACCCCCTCGGTCACCTCCAGCCGGTGGTTCAGCCGCCGGTCGCGCACCAGGTCGCCCAGGCTTCCCGCGAACCCCGCCTTCGGGTCGGCCGCCCCGAAGACGAGCCGGTCCAGACGAGCCAGGACCAGCGCGCCGGCGCACATCGCGCAGGGCTCGAGCGTCACGTACATCGTGCAGCCCTCGAGGCGCCACGACCCGAGGGCCTCCGACGCGGCGCGCAGCGCGAGAATCTCGGCGTGGGCGGTCGGGTCTCCCCGGCGCTCGCGCTCGTTCCCGACGGCGGCCAGCACCCGGTCGTCGCGCGTGACCACCGCCCCGATCGGGACGTCGCCCCACTCCAGGCAGGCCCTCGCGGCCTCGAGGGCCTCTCCCATGAACGCCTCGTCGGACATGCGCGGACGATACCGCCGCGCCGTACTCCCTTCGGGCGTCCCGCAAATGGCGAGGGGCCGGAACGGCCGTTTCGTCTTGTCTTCCGGGCGGGGCGGTGCGTATCCTGGCCTCCCCTCGCGGAAGGACGTCCCTGAGCCGCTTCGCCCCATTCGCCGGCCCCACGAACGCCGTCTGATGCCGGCCGCCCCGCCCCCGGATCGGCCCGGCGAGGCTGCCGTCTCCAGCCTGAGTCCCCAGGACATCCGGGAGCAGCTGAGCGCTTCCCGCGAGCAGCTCGAGGTCATCCTCTCGGGCGTCGCCGACGGCATCACCGTCCAGGACCCCCGGGGCAAGCTGCTCTACGCGAACGACGCCGCCGCCACGCTGATCGGGTTCGAGACCGCCGCGGAGCTCCTGGCCACGCCTATCCCCGAGCTCATGAAGCGGTTCGAGGTGATCGGCGAGGACGGCAAGCCCCTCCCGATCGAGGACCTCCCCGGCCGCCGGGCCCTGCTCGGCGAGCGGGTCGAAGGAGTCCTGCTCGGCTACCGGATCGTCGACGTCGGCGAGGAGCGGTGGTCGCTCGTGTCCGCCACCCCCGTCCTGGACGCGCGGGGGCAGGTCCGGTTCGCGATCAACATCTTCCGCGACGTCACCGAACGGCGGCGCACCGAGCAGGCCCTGCGGTTCCTGGCGCAGGCCGGCGAGCTGCTGTCCTCCAGCCTGGACGTCGACTCGACGCTCACCACCCTGACCGGGCTGCTGGTCCCGGCGGTGGCCGACTGGTGCATCGTCGACATGCTCGAGCCGGACGGCACGATCCGCCAGCTCGCCGTGGCCCACCGGGATCCCGAGCGCATGGAGCTCATCCGCGAGCTCCGCCGCCGATTCCCGCCGGACTGGACCCAGCCGCACCCCATCACGCGGGTGCTGGCGACGGGTCAGCCGGAGATCGCGTCGCACATCACCGAGCGGACGTATCCGCTCACCGCCGCGCACGATCCAGAGAACCGCCGGATCCTGGAGACGCTCGGCCTGCGGTCGCACATCGTGGTCCCGCTGGTGTCGAAGGGCCGCACCCTGGGAGCGCTTTCGCTCATCTCTGGGGAGTCGGGACGTCGCTACGGGGACGACGACCTGGCACTGGTCGAGGAGATCGCCCGCCGGGCCGCCGTCGCGGTCGAGAACGCCCAGCTGTATCGGGCGTCCGAGGACGCCGCGCGCCGGGAGGCCGAGGGCCGCGCCCGGCTGGACACCCTGCTCACCGAGCTGCAGCACCTGCTCCGGGAGACCGAGGAGCAGCGCGAGCGGATGGCATTCCTCGCCGAGGCCAGCACCGTGCTCGCCGGGTCGCTGAACTACGAGCGCACCCTCCAGGCCGTGGCCCGGCTGGCCGTGCCACAGCTCGCCGACTGGTGCGCGGTGGACGTCGTCACCGACGCCGGCGAGATCGAGCACGTCGCCGTGGCGCACGTCGACCCGGAGAAGGTGGAGCTCGCCTACGAGTTCCGGCGGCGCTACCCGGTCAAGCTCGACGCGCCGAACGCCACGGCGGAGGTCATCCGCAACGGCGGGCCGCTGATCCTGAACGACATCCCGGACGAGCTCCTGGTCGAGGGGGCCATCGACGTCGGGCACCTGGCAATGATGCGGGCCCTCGAGATCCGCTCGTTCATGATCCTGCCCCTGATCATGCGGGGCCGGACCATCGGTGCCCTCACGATGGTGAACTCCACGCCCGGCCGGGGCTTCGACGAGGACGACCTGGACTTCGCCGGCCACATCGCCCGGCGCGCCGCGACCGCGGTCGAGAACGCCCGGTTGTTCCGCGAACGCAGCCACATCGCGGAGACTCTCCAGCAGAGCCTGCTGCCACCGGAGCTTCCGGTCATCCCGGGGTTCCAGGTGGCCGCGAGCTACCACCCCGCCGCCGAGGGCGTCGACGTGGGCGGCGACTTCTACGACCTGTTCCAGACGGGAGAGGGCCGCTGGTCGATCGTGATCGGGGACGTGTGCGGCAAGGGGGTCGACGCCGCGGTGCTCACCGGCCTGACGCGGTACACGGTCCGGGCGACCGCCCTCCAGCGGCCGGAGTCGGCCGACGTCATCACCGCGCTGAACGACGCCGTCCTGCTCGAGCGCGGCGAATCGAAGTTCTGCACGGTCGTGTACGCCAACCTCGACACCGCCGCCGGCGGGGCGCGGCTGGCCGTGACCTGCGCCGGCCACCCGGCCCCGCTCCTGATCCGGGCCGGCGGAGCGATCGAGCCCGTGGGCGAGCCGGGCACGCTTCTGGGCGTCCTCGAACGAGCCGAGGTGCAGGAGGTCATCACCGACCTCGAGCCCGGCGACGTCGTCGTCTTCTACACCGACGGCATCGTCGAGCGCCGACGCGAGGACGAGCAGTTCGGCGAGGAACGTCTGGCCGAGCTGGTCCGGGGCCTGGTGGACCAGCCCGCCGAGCGGATCGCCGCGGCCGTCGAGCGGGCCGTGCTCGAGTTCGGCGAGGGCGGGCCCCGGGACGACATGGCCGTCCTGGTGCTCAAGCGCACGGCCTAGCGGCCCAGCCGCCCGGCCGCCCGGCCGCCGCGGGCAAGGAGACCGACACTCGCGCGTCGTAGTACTCCGAGATGCCCCGTCGTTGGCTCGTCCTCCTCGCGATGCTCGGGTCCCTGGTGATCCTGCCGCGGTCGGAGCCCGCACGGGCTCAGGCCACGAACGGCTCCGCGAACGTGGAGTCGATCGGGGGCGCGCCGGAGATGAAGGGCGCCATCGCGCTCAACTTCATCGGCGACACGATGTTCGTGTCGACCGCGCACGGCCTGTACTCCTACGACGTCTCGGATCCGTCGGCGCCCGCCCTTCTGGGCGCGCTCCCCATGTACATCTGGGAGAACGAGGACATGGACGTCGACGTCGAGCGCGAGCTCATCCTGATCAGCCGCGACCCGCGCGGGTTCACCTCGCCCGCCGTGAACGGGTTCCCCTACGGGGCCCTGCACGTCATCGACGTATCCGACCCCACGCTGATGGAGCAGGTCAGCCTCACCCTGCTCCCGGCGGGGCACACCAGCACCTGCATCAACGGCTGCCGGTTCGTGTGGACGGCCGGGCCGGCGCCGGCCGTGACCGACCCGGCGGCGTGGGGCGGGCGGCCCGTATTCGCCACCGACCTGACCGACCCCACGAATCCGGTGGTGTGCCCCGCGCCCATCGACCTGGCCCGAAACGACGGCGAGACGGACTACGCGCACGACGTCCAGGTGGACGCGCGTGGGATCGCGTGGGTTTCCGGCGCCGGAGGCGTGCGCGGCTACTGGACGGCCGGACGCCATCGCAACCCGCTCACGGGCAAGGTGGAGATCGCCACCGGCTGCGCGCCGATCCCGTTCGGGGGCGGCGGCACGCCGGAGACGGCCACACCGTCGCGGTTCATGCACAACGCCTGGCGGAACACCACCATGCGCGCCGCCCGGGGAGCGCCGAAGGGCACCGTTCTGTACGCCACCGAGGAGAGCATCACGTCGGACTGCGAGACCTCCGGCCGGTTCGCCACCTACGACCTGCGCGGCACCTTCGGGGGCCAGGGCTGGAGGGACATCGACCGGACGAAGTTCCGGATGAAGGCCCTGGACACCTGGACGCCCGAGGGCCAGGAGGGCTCCACCGCCTGCGCGTCGGCCCACTACTTCGACGACCGGGGCGACGGGCTGCTCGCCTACGCGTTCTACGAGCAGGGCGTTCGGTTCCTGGACGCGTCGAACCCGCGGAACATCCGCCAGCTCGGATGGTGGCGCCCGGCCGATTCGAACACGTGGGCCGCCTACTGGCACGACGGGCTCGTCTACGTGGCGGATCTCACCCGTGGGATCGACGTCCTGCGGTTCACCGGCAAGCCGGGCCCCGCGGCCAGGGCGGTCCGGGCTCCCGCGCTCGATCCCGTCATGACGCTGGCCGCGGACCCGAGCACCGGGTTCACGTGCCGGCTGTTCGCGGCGGCCGACCCCCGCCGCGTCTAGTCTCTCCGCCGATGCGTCGCCTGCGGATCGTCGCCCTCTCCCTCGTGACCGGCCTCGCCGCGCTGGTCCCGTCCCGACTCGCCGAGGCCCAGCTCGACACCGGCTCGGCCTCGCCGAACCTGCAGCTGGTCGCGAACCTGCCGGAGATGCAGACGGCGATCGCGATCGGGTTCATCGACGACACCATGTTCGTCTCGACGACCCTCGGGCTCTACAGCTACGACGTGTCCGACCCCGCCGCCCCCGAGCTCCTCGGCGCGCTCCCGATGTACCTCTGGGAGAACGAGGACATGACGGTCGACGTCGAGCGGGAGCTCGTGTTCCTCTCCCGCGACTCGCGAGGGTTCACGACCCACGCGGTCCCTGCCGCGATCGTCCCCCTGGGGATCCTGCACGTCATCGACGTCTCCGACCCCTCGAACCTGCGCCAGATCGGCATGGTGACGATGCCGATCGGGCACACCGCCGAGTGCGTCGAGGGGTGCCGCTACATCTGGACGGCCGGGCTCGCACGTGGGGTGCCCTCGGCTCCGGCAACCGGCGGCCGCGCCGTGTGGGCCACCGACCTCACCGACCCGACCGCGCCCGTGGTGTGCGGCCCGATCGACCAGGGCGGCTCCGGGACCGCCGGCATCAAGTCCTCGCATGACGTCGGGGTCGACCCGGCCGGGATCGCCTGGATCTCCGGCGGAGGCGGCGTGTGGGGGTACTGGACCCACGGCCGGCACCGCGACCCCCGGACCGGGAAGGTGGCCACCGCCACCGGCTGCGCCCCGATCCCCTACGGCGGCGGCGCCTCCCCGGAGCGCGCCACGCCCTCTCGGTTCATCCACAACGCGTGGCGGAACATGGGCCTCCGAGCCGAGAGGGGCGCTCCGCGAGGGACGGTGCTGCTGGCCACCGAGGAGAACATCACCTCGAACTGCGCGACCTCGGGTCGGTTCGCCGCCTACGACCTGCGGGGCACGTTCTCCGGACGGGCGTGGAAGCCCGGTGGCGAGGACCTCCCGATGCGCGTCCTCGACACGTGGACCCCCGAGGGCCAGCCGGGCTCGACCGGGTGCGACTCGGCCCACTGGTTCGAGGACCGCGGCGACGGCCTGCTCGCCTACGCCTTCTACGGCCAGGGCGTCCGCATCCTCGACGCGTCCAACCCCCGCAACCTCCGGCAGGTCGGCTACTGGCTGGGTGACCTCACCAATGCGTGGGCGGCCTACTGGCACGGCGGGTACGTGTTCGTAGCCGACCACCAGCGCGGGATCGACATCCTTCGGTTCACCGGGCGCCCGGGCGGGCCCACGATGCGGGCGCCGGTCCTCGACCGGGCCCCGGCCCAGCCGGCGGACCCGGCGTTCGGGTTCGTGTGCCGGCTGCGAGCCTCGCCCGGCGCCGCCTAGTCGTCGTTACGGATCGAGCAGACCCCCTGAGGGTCGCCGATCGTGCCGTTGACGGGGTTCGAGAGGTTCACGAAGAACGTCTCGTCGTCCTCGCCGGCCCCGTCCCCCAGCACCTGAACCCCGACGATCTTGGCCACCTGGCCGGGCGTGAACGTCGCGGTGACGATCTTCGACGTGTAGTCGGAGGCGGCAGTCGCCGACCCGCTCGCCGTCGCGAACTGGACGGCGACGTTCTGGGTGGAGGAGGCCGAGAGCGTGATCGTGAACCTGCAGGGGGCGGTGGCCCCCGCGTCCGGTTCGGTCACCGACCCGTCGCCGATCGAGATGGTAGGCCCGCTCCCGCCGCCGCCGGTGCCCTCGGTGTCATCCGACGCGCTCGAGCACCCGGCGTCGCCGAACTCGGTCCGGAAGTCGACGAACCCGTCCGCGTCGTCGTCCAGGCCGTTGTCGCACGCGAGCTCGGCGCCCTTCTCGCTCGGGTCGGTGCTCGACGCGCAGCTCGGGTCGGACTCGTCGTCCAGCCCGTCCCAGTCGTCGTCCAGGCCGTTGTTGCAGGCGACCATCCGGCTCGTGTCGGTGAGCAGGAGGGCGGTCTTCAGCCGGGCCATGCTCTCGTCCGAGGTGCTCACCGAGTGGGGGCCTCCGGGGACGACCTCGAAGCTCGTGTAGGGGCTCGGCTCGGCCCACATGCGGAGCATCCAGTCGTACCCGTGGGTGCGGAGCCGGTCATCGCCGCCGTCGATCAGGTGAACCCGCGTGGCCGGGTGGTCGTGGTCGCCGCCCGCCTCCGGCGTGTCGATGCTGTTCGCGTCCCACGTCGGTCGGAAGGGCGCGTCGTGGTCCCGGCAGTGGCGCCCCGTCCCGCTCTTGAAGGGCGCGTCGATCTGCTTGACGCTCGAGCCTCCCAGGTAGTCGTACGGGGCCTCGGCCGGCCCCGACGGGACGCACCCCTTCGCCAGCGCGGCATGGGGAGGCCCCCCGCTGGGGAAGATCGCGTCCACGTAGGACTCGGCCATGAAGTGGGTGAGCTGCCACGCCACCGAGCTCGCGCCGCCGCTGACCCCCATCAGGCAGAACCCGCACGCGCCGACGTTGTGGTCGACGCCCATGGGCGCCCACACGTGGTCGTGGAGGTACCTGGAGATCCGGGCGGGGCGGCAGGCAACGTGCAGGCCGTCGTTCTGACCGGCGTCCGCCGCGAGCCAGTCGCTCCCCCACCGCACCTGCAGGATGACGAAGCCGGCGCCCCGCAGGTCGCTCAGCAGGGCGTTGATCCGCTGGTCCTCGGACCCGCCGTCCGGCGCCTGCTGCTGCCAGTAGTAGGCGCCCGAGCCACCGGAGAAGATCACCAGCGCGGCGCGCACGGGCACACCGGCCGGGGGATTGGCCCGCGCGTAGTAGCCGGTGAGCTTCGTCGCGACCCCGTGACAGTTCTGGATGCTGAACCTGGTGCAGGTACTTCCCGGCGCCTTCCTGGCGCAGTCGGTGTCGCCGCCGGCCTCGATCGTGAGCTGGCCGATGGAGGGATCGTGCGGTCCGGGATGGGCGGAGGCCGGACCCGCGAACGGCGTCGGCAGCCCGAGCGCCAGCACCGCGAGCACGAGCAGGAGGATCGGCGTCCGGGGTGAGCGATCAGGCACGGTCATGCATGCTACCCGCGCGTTATGCGGCCGTGATCGAGAGGAACGGCGACCAGTCCGACTGGACGTTCGTCGTCGCGTTCTCGAGCTTCGAGCGGAACTGGTAGGAACCGGCGCCCTTCAGGCTCGTCGGAACGAACGCGCCGCTGGGTAGAGCCTCATTGGTCTTCCACGCCTGCCAGGCCCCCCAGGTGGTCGCGCCGGACGTCTTGAAGCGGTACTCGACCTCGAACCGGAACCCCGCCATCGCCCCGCAGGCCCAGCTCAGGCTGAACGTCGAGGAGGGCGAGCCGGACGCGGCCGAGGTGCGCATCTGCACCGAGACGCTGCCCGTCATCAACACCGGCTCGTTCGGGGAGTGGTACGGGAACAGCCCGGCCGCACAGAACGCGTACGTGAACGACTCGCCGGGCGACCTGGCTCCCGAGTCGAACCAGACCGTCGGGGTCGCCCCGGAGTTCCCCAGGTTCCGGTTGTCCTGCACTCGATGCGAGGCGGAGCCCTGGAACATCCACTTCACGCTGTCGCCGTGCGCGACGGTCAGCGTCTTCGGGGTGAACGCGGAGTCCGAGACCGTGACCGTGGCGACGGCGCCGCCGACCTGGTCGAACCGCGCCGTGACGTTGCGCGAACCCGTCGCCGTGACCACGCAGGTGGCCGCGGTACCCGAGCAGTCGCCGCCCCACGCGACGAACGTCGAGCCGGAGGCGGGCGACGCGGTGAGCTGCACCGACGTGCCGTTCGCGAAGGACGCGGACTGGGCCGAGCAGGAGGCGTTGCACGAGATCCCGGCGGGTGAGCTGGTGACGGTCCCCTGGCCGGACCCGGCCTTGGTCACCGTGACCGAGCCCTGGGTGGCCACGAACTGCACGCTCGCCGCGCGGCTCGTGCTCATGGTGAGCGAGCACGTCGGGCCGGACTGGCCGGCGCAGTCGCCGCCCCACGACGAGAACGCGTAGCCGGCGGCGGGCGTCGCGGTGAGGCTCACGGCCTGGCCCGGCGAGTACGCCTGGGAGCAGTCCCCCGGGCAGTCGATCCCGGCCGGCGAGCTGGTGACCCGGCCGTTCGTCGGCGAGCTGACGGTCAGGGTGTTCGGCGGCTGGGCCACGAACGTGGCGCCGGCGGTGCGATTCGCGCTCATGCTCAGCGTGCACGTCGCCCCCGACTGGCCGGAGCAGTCACCGGTCCAGGAGGAGAACACGAAGCCGGACGCCGGCGAGGCCGTGAGGATGACCGACGCTCCCGAGACGTAAGCCTCGGAGCAGTCGCCCGGGCAGTCGATCCCCGCCGGAGCGCTCGTCACACGTCCGTTCGAGGGAGACGTCACCGTGAGGGTGAACGTCGCCTGGGCCTGGCCCTCGCTGGTGTCGGTCGTCCCCGCGCACTCCAGGTCGGCGGGATAGTCCCGCTTCCCGTCGCCGTTGTTGTCCAGGCCGTCGTCGCAGGCGGCCGTGGACGTCTCGAGCGTGTCCGTGGGCGAGGTGCAGCCCGAGTCCGACGGGTAGTCCCGCCGGCTGTCGAAGTCGTCGTTCACGCCGTTGTCGCACTGCGCCGCCGACGAGCCGATGCTGCGCTCCGAGGCGTCGTTGGCCGAGGTGCACCCCGGGTCGGGCCCGAAGTCCTTCAGGCCGTCACCGTCGTCGTCGATACCGTTGCCGCAGGCGGCGAACTTCGCCGGGTCGCTCAGGTTGAGGGCCGAGCGGAACGCCGCCAGCCCGTCGGGGCTCTGGCTGATCCCGTGCGGCATCCCCGGGATCTGCTGGTAGGACACGTATGGCGAGCCCGAGGCGCCGAGTCGCGCGAGGTAGTCGCTCGAGTGGTTCTGCATCGGCGTGTCGCCGCCGCCGACGATGACGTGCACCCGCGTGTGGTCGTAGGCGAAGTCGCTGCCGAGGGTTCCGTCCACCGCGTCCTGGTCCCAACGCGCGGCCCACGACGGGCTCGAATCGCGCAGCGAACAGGGGCCCGTCCCGCTGGTCAGATAGCCGTACGGGCGGTCGACCTGCTGGATGCTGGCCCCGCTGTAGCTGTACGCCTCGTAGCCCCGCGGCGCCGTGCACCCCAGCCGGATCGCGGCGTGGGTCGGCCCGCCGATCGGGAACAGCCCGTCGACAAGGCCCTCGAGGCCGTAGAAGGACAGCGCGTACGACGTCGCCGCGGAGCCGCCGCTCGTGCCGGCGATGCAGAACCCACACCGGCCCTCCACGCGGGTCAGACCCATCGTGGGGAAGACCTGAGACCCCAGGTAGTTGATCACCGTGGCCGGACGGCACGCCGTCCGCGCCGGCCCGGCCTGCTGGCCGCTCTCCGCGGCCTCCCAGGCCCCGTTCCACCGGACCTCGATCACCCGGAAGCCATCCGAGCGCAGGTTCTGAACGAACCCCTCCGACGCGGCGTTGTCGTTGCTCCAGTAGAAGGTGCCCGAGCCGCCGGAGAACAGGACGACCATCCCCTTCGCGGGCCCGGTCGCCGCGCGGTCGGCGTAGAAGCCGTTCTTCGCCTTGACGGTCCCGCCCAGCCCGTCGGGACAGTTGGTGATGGTGAACTTGCTGCACGAGGCGCCCGGAGGACACTGGGAGTCGCCGACGGCCTGCGGCGCGCTGATCGTGCCCAGGGCGTACGTGACCGGGTCCGCCTGCGCCGGCTGGGCCCGGGGCGCCAGGAACGCGGCCACCATGAGCACGAGCGCGGTGGCCAGCGTCACGGCACGGCGGCCGAGGTCGAGGCGCTGAAGTCGTGAGTGCAAGAGGACCTTCCGAGGGAGGCGGGCCCCATCGTATGGAGGGTGCGTGCGGCGCGTCAACGATCTCCGAGGAATCTCCCGAAGGGGCCGATCCGGACTCGGGCCCCGGAGACACTGGTGCCCCTGGCAGGAGCCTATTGGAACCCTGACGTGAAGGACCGAATCGACCGGTTACAGCCCCTTCTTGAGATTCGCTTCGCGGTCATTTCCTCGCAAGCGTATCGTGCCGGACCTGCGGCTCCCGCAGCTCGGTTGTCAGCGCGACTTCGGCAGGGACCTGGACGCGAAACGGCATCCGGGGTTGTCGCGCGCGAGTGGCCCGCTTGGTTGGGGGGCTTCCTACGTTCTCCGAACGAGGTCGGATCTCATTCGCAGGACTACTGCGCCTACGTCTGGACGCAAGCTGCCCAAGAACCGACCATCCACCTCCCGGGAGAAGGGCTCTCCATTTCTGCCCATGCGAGGACCGTCGATTGCCTCCGTATTCGAAAGACGGGGTCGCTCGACCCCGGGTAGCCCCCGCGTTCAAGGGTCTCTCCCTCGCCAAGGCCTATGGAGCGCTCCGCGAAAAAGGCACGAACGATCTCCTCAGGAGAGCCCTCAGTCGCGAAGGCTGGATCCAGAAATGGATCGGTGAGTCCCGTCCTGGGACTACACGAAAGTGAGATGGGGCGCCAGTGCCCGTCGGGATCTTCGACCATGAGCTCCGCTGCGTTCGACTGCCCGCCAGTGGAGGTCGCGCATCTCACGAGGAGACGACCTGGGGGCAGTGGCCACTCCGAGCCGCCTGCCGGGTACGGGAGCGCGCTGGCTCCGACTGCGGCAGACGACCCACCGACCCCCACTACCGTAACCGCGATGGGTTCCGTTGTGCGATTCTCAACGACGATCTGGACCCCCCGGGCCGTCGCTCGAACTTCGGCGGATACGACAGCGGTTGCATGGCCATCGCACGCCACGTGGGGCCCTGATGTCGCAGCGAGATCGCCTACCATTGCTCGACCGATCCAATACAGCGGGATCGCGCCGATGAGTATGACCGCGACCGCCGCGGCGATGGCCGATCCTCGTTTCCTGACCGAGCGCACCTCGGTACGTCGTACGACATCAGAGATGTCAGGCTCGGCACTTGGCGCGGTGGTAGCAAGGCTCCGAAGCCACCGATCGATATTGGTCTTATCCATTGGATTCCCCCAGAATCTGGCCCAGTGCCGCGCGGGCCCGGTGGAGATGAGCTTTTGTAGCCCCCGCACTGATTCCGAGAGCTGACGCGACGTCCTCGATCGCCAAGTCGGCGAAATAGAAGAGCGCGACTGCCTGTCGTTGCCGCTTTGGCAGGTTCTTCACAGCAAGTCGCAGCGTCACGTCGTCCTCCGCTGGTCTCGTAGGCGGTTGACCGAACGTGGCCATTCGCGGCTCCCTCCGCGCTCGCCTCAGGTGGCGTCTCGAGTGGTTCAGGGCGGTCAGCGTCACCCACCCGATCGGCGAGGGATGCTTAGACAGTCGCGTCCAATTCTCGAGGAGACGAGCGAACGCCTCTTGGGCGGATTCGCGCGCGAGTTCACGGTCGAACGTGAGTAAGTAGACCGCCCGAAAGACTTTCGGAAAGCCCTCAACGTAGAGGGACTCCACTTCCGCCCAAGCCGCTCGCCCTCCCGGGGAAGGCTCGACGGACTGATGTTCTGGATCGGCACGATTGTCCAAGACCCGCTCCATACGGCCTATCTAAGTCTTGGACGAGAGCGTGGGTTTACGCACGCTCAAAAATTCACCGAGCGGCCACGCTCAGTACAGATCGTCCAGTCCCAGATAATCACCGAGGCCCACCGAGGCGAGCATCTCGCCGCTTGCCTCGTAGCCGGGCACGTTGCATGTAATGCGATCAAAGTCTGCTGGCCCACCGATGCCCATCGTCAACTCGGGATGCGCCACAGCATCGATGTCGCCAAGCCCGTACGAATGACCACGCTCGTGTGTTGCGACCCCTCGGATGGCGAACTTGTCATTGCAGCCGGACCCCGCGTTGGCGACCCAGAGATAGGGATCGTTAGTGGGGCCCGCACTATTGAGCTTCATGTCGGACTCTACGATGGTCGCCGAACGGCCCTGCTCGATAAAGTCGTGCAGTACGTCGAAGACGCAGGTGACGGCCACGTAGCCGTTTGGCAGCACGCCGAACTCGACCATGCTTTGCTCGTTACCATTTCCGCAGGCGGGTTGGCTGGAGATGATGTTTGTGCTCTGGGTCGTGTTCCCTAGATATGCGTGCGTCGCGCTCACCGTGTCGGAGAAGCCGCAGTTGTCGAAAACCGTCGTGATGTTTCGCGTAGCGTCCTTGAGGGCGTCGACGGCGCTTGGTATCTGAACTTCCGACGGAGTGCTGGTCTCCTTGTATCGCCAGTTCATCGTGCTGAGCCACTTGGTTAGCGTCGTCGGATGGCCGATGAGCAGGTAGTGGGTGTCACCGCATTCATCGGTGCCACCACCCTGCGCTGTGTAGGACCCGTTGGGTTCGGGCGGGCCGGCCTCTTCGGGTGCGGGGCGCTCCTCCCTTCGTTGAACACAACCACTGCGCCGTCCGGTTCGGTTTCGATTCGGAGGGTCTGGCCCACGTCGTCGACGCGCCAGCCAAACATCGTGACCCCCCGACCGGGCGTGGGAACGACGGCGCCAACTCCACCCTGGTCCATAAAGACATCACCGGGCCTGAGTTCGGGATGGTCGCGCCGGTTGGAACCGGGATCATCAGCCTGTGCTAACTCTACCGGCGAAGCGGCAAGCGAATCCCGACTGCGGCCGTGGGTGGCGTCGCCGGGGGCTGGGCGGCGTGGCCAGAGTCTCGACGGCTGCTACTGAGGAAGAGGCCAAGAGCGCCAACGTAATCGGCACCAAACGGGTGAGGCGCATTTTCTCTCTCCTCAGGATGCCTGTGGGACGGCACGTTAGACCCGTCCCGCGGAGCTGGTCAATAGGATGGCTGTGGACCTCGGCGCGGTCATTCTCGTCCTGACCGGCAGAGCGCAGGGACCCACTCGCACGAAGCTCACGGGAGCGAGTGGCTCCGCGAGCCCTTGAGACTGGTGCGCCGGGAGGGATTCGAACCCCCGACCTTCTGATCCGTAGTCAGACGCTCTATCCGGACTGAGCTACCGGCGCCGGGCGGAGACGGCGCGATTCGAACGCGCGAGGGGGCTCAACGCCCCCTAACCGCTTAGCAGGCGGCTGCTTTCGGCCACTCAGCCACGTCTCCGGCGGGAGTTTACCAGCGGGCCCGGGGCCCACACCTCCCCTTGACGGCGCCCAAAGGGGATGGTGTGATCCGCCCTCGGCCGTACGGCCGAGGGGAAGAAAGGAGCATCACCTTGCGGAAGATCAAGCTGTTCTGGGCGTTCTTGGCGCTCGCCCTGGTCGGGCTGGTGGCGATGGCCGTGGCCCCGGCAGGCGCCGCCCGCCTCGAGCGGATCCAGATCGAGGGATTCGCGTTCCACCCCACACCCCTGGAGGTCTCGCCGGGCGAGCTCGTCCGGGTCGAGAACGTCGACGGAGGGCGTCAGAACGGCGGCGTTCCCCACTCCGTCACCGCCTTCAGCGGCGACTTCGACACGGGCGCCTTCTTCGATGTTCGGCGGTTCCGGGCACCGAGCGCGCGGGGCGTGTACCAGTACTTCTGCAAGGTGCACCCCTTCATGAAGGGAACGCTGGAGGTCCGCGCCGGCGGCTGAGCTCACAAACGCGGGGCGCAGGGGGACGGGGAAATCCGTCCCCCTGCCCAGTTCGGCGGGTCGCGCAGGAGGGCGGGGGAAGGAGGATTCGAACCTCCGGAGCCCTTGCGGGCTCAGCGGTTTTCAAGACCGCCCCGTTCGTCCGCTCCGGCATTCCCCCCGGGGCGGCGAGTCTACCGGGGCGTCAGCACCCGAAGGTCCTCCGGCAGGTACGGGTGCAGGGCCTCGGGGAGCTCGACCGAGCCGTCCTCGCGCTGGCCGTTTTCCAGAAGGGCGATCAACGTCCGGCCCACCGCGCACGCCGTCCCGTTCAGGGTGTGGACGGGCCGGTTGCCGTCCTCCCCGCGCAGACGACACTCCAGACGCCGGGCCTGGTAGTCGGTCGTGTTCGAGCAGGACATCAGCTCCCGGTAGGCGCCCTGGCCGGGAAGCCACACCTCCAGGTCCACCTTCTTCGCGGCCGGGGCCCCCAGCTCTCCCAGGCAAACGTTGACCAACCGGTACGGCAGGCCGAGCCCCTTGGCGATCTCCTCCTGTCGCGCGATGAGGAACTCGTGCTCGTCCCAGGACGCCTCGGGCGTGGCGAACGAGAACATCTCGACCTTGTCGAACTGGTGGACCCGGAAGATTCCTCGAGTGTCCTTGCCGTACGTGCCGGCCTCGCGGCGGAAGCAGGTCGAGACGCCGGCGTAGCGCCGCGGCAGCGAGCCGGCCTCCAGGATCTCGCCCTGGTGGAGCCCGGCCAGCGAGACCTCGCTGGTCCCGACCAGGTACAGGTCGTCCTCCTCGGTCTTGTAGATCTGCGAGCGGTCGGTGGGGAAGAACCCCGTCCCGTACATGGCCTCCTCGCGGACCAGCACCGGCGGGGACACCGGGACGAACCCGTGGGGGTCGAGGAGGTCCAGGCAGTACCGAACCAGGGCCAGCTCCAGGAACACGCTCGGGCCCAGCAGGTACGCGAACCGCGAGCCGGACAGTCGCGCCCCGCGCTCCAGGTCGATCATCCCCAGCGCCTCGCCAAGGTCGACGTGGTCCTTGGGGTCGGCGATCGACGGCGGCTCCCCGACGCGCTTCAGCTCGACGTTGTCCTCGTCGGTCGCGCCGTCGGGGACGGATGCATCCGGGAGATTGGGGAGCTCCAGGAGGAGCTCGTCCCGCTGGGCGGCAACCCGCTTCAGCTCCTCTTCCTTCTCGCTGAGGAGGTCGCCGATCTTCTTGCTGGCGTCGATGAGGCTGGCGCGCTCGGCCGGGTCGGCCTTCCCGATCTGCTTCGTGGTCGCATTCTGTTCGGCCCGCAGGCGTTCGGTCTCGGCCGTCAGCGAGCGCCAGCCAGTGTCGATCTCGAGAAGGCGGTCCAATTCCTCCGCGAGGCCCCGTCGGCCGAGGGCCGTCCGTGCCGGCCCGGGGTCTTCGCGGATCGCCTTCAGGTCGAGCATGCCGAACGAACCCTATTCGGGAACGCCGTGCGGGGTTGGGTTCAGCGCTTCGCGGCCTCGGCGGGCTGCGGCTGGGCGGGCGGGGCCGGGGCCTGCGCAGGCTGCGC
Organism: uncultured Actinomycetes bacterium; assembly: GCA_963742735.1. Taxonomy (GTDB): domain Bacteria; phylum Actinomycetota; class UBA4738; order UBA4738; family JBBDTT01; genus JBBDTT01. The sequence goes on along the minus strand of CAVUMN010000004.1, from coordinate 480,182 downwards.
GTTCTGCGCGGGCGGCGCGCCCTGCTGGCCCTGCTGGTCCATGTGGCTCTGCCCGTTGAAGATCGCGCCCTCGGCCACGATCAGGCTCTTCGCCGTGATGTTGCCGTCGACCCTGCCACCCCGGGCGAGCTCGGCGGTCTGCTTCGCGATCAGGTTGCCCTTGAACTTGCCGGCCACCGTCACGTTGACCGCGCGGATGTCGGCCTCGACCTGGCTCTGGGGGGAAAGGATGACGTCGCCGTCGGCGTTGATCTGGCCCTTCACCTGGCCGTCGATCCGCAGCGACCCCGCGGAGACCACGGTCCCCTCGAGCTTCGCGCCCTGACCGACGATCGTGACCTCCGTGCTTGCCTGGTCTGTCATCCGGACCTCCCTCGCTGGATCAAGTGACGGCTCCTCGTGCGCTTCATCCTCGCGCTTCCAGATCATCAGGCCTCCACGGTCTGGCGGGCCCCCGCGAGCGCCTCGCGGATCGCGACCTGCTCCTCCTCGGAGAGGTTGTGGGGGCTTGCGCCCTCCCGGACCGGCTTCGCGTAGCACCGCGTGTCCTGCCGCCCGTTGATGGAGGTGATGACCATGCCGTCGCCGTGTGCGTCCAGGATCGCCGCGGAGAACGACAGCCGCCCGCCCATGTCGTCGAACGCGTCGAACCGAACAACCGCGACGTGCTGGACCGCGTTCTGCATCTGGCCCTCGAGCCGGGTCACCTCGGCGGCGACCTGACGGATCCCGGACTCGAGACGGTCGAGCGTGCGGTTCTGGCCGTCGAGCGTGGCCGACAGGAAGTCGGTCTCCCGGCCGGAGCCGGCCCCCCGCCCCTTCCCGCGCGTAGCCGCGACCGCGAACAGCAGCAGCACGTTCAGGGCAAGGCTGGCGAGCACCAGCATCGTGAGCGTCTCTGCGGAGAGTGTCATTGGGCGTCCTTCGAGCGGCACGGCCTCTGACCTGGCCTTTTCCGAAGGGCCAGTATACGATCGCGCCTCTCGTGGACGAGCGAACGCTCCGAAATCTCCAGGACGACGCCCGCCCGGACCTTCTTCGCGAACGCCGCACCGGCCAGGCCGAGGCGATCTACGGGCCCGGCAAGACCCCCGAGCAGGTTCGCGCCCTCGTGGCGGCGCTCGCGGCGGCGTCCGACGGCCCCGTCTTCGTGACCCACGCGACCACCGAGCAGCACGCGGCCGCAGTGGAGGCCGCCCCCGACGCCGAGTTCCACGAGCGGGCCCGCCTGGTGGTCGTCGGCCGCCGCGAGGCCAGCCCCGCGGGCACCCTCCTCGTGGTCACCGCGGGCACCTCCGACCTCCCCGTGGCCGACGAGGCCGCGGTCGTGGCCGAGTCCCTGGGTCTGAAGGTCGAGCGGCTGGCCGACGTGGGCATCGCCGGCGTGCACCGGGTGCTGGCCGAGCGCGACGCGATCGAGGCCGCCGACGCGGTGATCGTCGTGGCGGGGATGGAGGGAGCGCTCCCCTCGCTCATCGCGGGCCTCACGTCCCGGCCGGTGATCGCCGTCCCCACCAGCGTCGGCTACGGCGCCGCGTTCGAGGGCCTGGCCGCGCTCCTCGGGATGCTCAACGCCTGCGCGGGCGGCGTGGCCGTGGTGAACATCGACAACGGCTTCGGCGCCGCGCAGTTCGCGTACCGGATGCTCAGGGACCGCCCGTGAGAGTTGCCTACTTCGACTGCATCGCCGGGATCGCCGGCGACATGACCCTCGGCGCGCTGATCGACGCCGGCGCCGACTTCGACGAGTTGAACGCGACCCTGGAGGGCCTGGCCATCGAGCCGTTCGAGATCACCCGCGAGGAGGTCGAGGTCCAGGGCGTGCGGGCGATCAAGGTCGACGTCGACGCCCCGGCGGCCAGCGTCATCCGGACGTACGCGAGCATCCGCGCCCTCCTGGACCAGTCGGAGCTCCCCGAGGACGCCCGGCACACCGCGCACCGGATCTTCCGCCGCCTTGCCGAGGCCGAGGCGAAGGTCCACAACAAGGAGATCGAGCTGGTGACGTTCCACGAGATCGGGGCGCTCGACTCGATCGTGGACATCGTCGGGGTTGCGGTGGGGCTGTCGATGCTCGGGGTGGAGCGGTCCTTCGCCTCGGCCGTCCCGACGGGCTTCGGCATGCACCGGACCGAGCACGGCATGGCCCCCATCCCCAGCCCGGCGGTGGTCGAGCTCCTGCGGGGGGCGCCGATGTTCTCGAAGGGCGTGCCCTTCGAGCTGGTCACGCCGACCGGCGCGGCCATCCTGTCCGCGGTGTCGGAGGGCTACGGCGACATGCCCAAGATGCGCCTGGAGGGCGTGGGCTACGGCGCCGGAACGCATCGCCTGGACTTCCCGAACGTGCTGCGGATCATCGTAGGCGAGGAGCACCTCGAGGCCGCGGCCGAGCCCTCGCCGATGACCGGCGAGCTGGTCCTGGAGACCAACCTCGACGATCTGAACCCCGAGCTCTACGGCTACGTCCTGGAGCGGCTGTTCGCGGCCGGCGCGCAGGACGCGTGGCTGACCCCGATCGTGATGAAGAAGGGGCGCCCGGGCGTGACCCTGTCGGTCCTGTGCTCCCCCGACCGCGCCGAGGCGATGAAGGAGATCGTCTTCGCCGAGACCGGGACCCTCGGGATCCGGACGCAGCAGCTGGAGAAGGAAGCGCTCGAACGCGAGGAGATCAAGGTCGAGACACCCTACGGAGCGGTCGGCGTGAAGATCGGCCGCCGCAAGGGCCGCGTGGTGAGCGTCGCCCCCGAGTTCGAGGACTGCGCGAGGATCGCGCGGGAAGCCGACGTCCCGGCGAAGGACGTCTTCGCCGAGGCCCTGAGGCTGGCCCGCGACACGGTCGCGTAGCGACCCTCAGAGGAGGAATCCATGGACTACAAGCTCGAGCTCGTGCTGATCCCGGTCACCGACGTGGACCGGGCGAAAGCGTTCTACACCGAGAAGCTCGGCTTCAACCTGGACGTCGACCATCAGCCCAACGAGCACTTTCGGGTCGTGCAGATGACCCCGCCGGGTTCGGCGGCCTCGATCACCATCGGGATCGGGATCACGGACGCAACGCCGGGCTCCTACCGAGGCACCCACCTCGTCGTCACCGATATCGAGGCGGCGCACGCGGAGCTCACCGGCCGGGGCGTCGAGGTCAGCGACATCCGGCACATGACCGGCGAGGGATGGAAGCCCGGCGTCGACCCGGACCACTCGCGCTACAACTCGTTCGCCGACTTCGCCGACCCCGACGGCAACACCTGGATCCTCCAGGAGGTCCCCGCGGGGAGCTAGCCCCGCGGCGACTCGGGCCGGTTGGGGCCGGCGAAGCGCGCGATCGCCTCGGGAAGCTCGGGGTCCGTCAGGGCGATGTCGCCGATCTCCGCCTCACGGTTCAGGCCCTCGGCGAGGTCCAGGTTGAACCCGGCGAGCGCGGCGGCCCGGTCGCCGCGGAGCCCGACCTGCGGGTAGGACGCGATGGCCTCCGCCAGGACAAGGGCACGCTCGACCGAGGTCCCGGCCGGGACGACCTCCTGGACGAGTCCGAGCTCCAGAGCCCGGGCCGCGCCGATCCGGACCCCGGCCGCGATCAGGTACAGCGCGTTGCCGAGGCCCATGATCCGGGGCAGCCGCTGGGTTCCGCCGTCGATCAGCGGGATCCCCCACCGCCGGTTCAGGACGCCGAACTCGGCGCGCTCGTCGGCGATCCGGAAGTCACACCACGCGGCCAGCTCCACCCCGCCCGCGAAGCAGTAGCCGTTCACCGCGGCGAGGGTCGGCTTGCCGGGGTCCAGCCTCGCGAAACCCATCGGCGAGGACCGGTCCTTGCCCGCGCGCATCCCGATCCCGGTCAGGTCCGTCAGGTCGGCGCCGGCGCAGAACGCCTTGTCCCCCGCGCCGGTCACCACCATCACCCGCGCCGCGTCGTCGGCCCCGAACGCGTCGATCGCCGCCTCGATCTGCCCGGCTGTCTCGCCGTCGACCGCGTTGTGGACCTCGGCCCGGTTGATCCGGAGCACCCGGACCGCCCCCCGGTCTTCGACCTCGACCTTCGCCATGGCCCGAAACGCTACCCCGCTCGCGCGTGGCTCGCTCCGCTCGTGGGGATGACCCTGGAGTGAGTGAGCGCATCCGCGTCACGCCGATGGGCGGGAGCTTCGGCGTCGAGGTCACCGACGGCGGGAACCGGACGGCCCATCGCGTCCGTGTCCCGAAGGCGATGATCGAGGACCTCGGGCTCGGGGCCGTGGAGCCGGAGCGGATCGTCCGGGAGTCGTTCGAGTTCCTGCTGGAGCGCGAGCCGGCGACGAGCATCCTCGACTACTTCGATCTCGACCGGATCGCGAGCTACTTCCCGGAGTACTACGACGAGCTGCGAGCCCGGCTAACGGTCTGAGCCCGGCTCGTCCTCCGGCACCGGCTCGGCCGACTTCAGCTCGCGCAGCAGCCCCCCGCGCGCCTCGCGGAGGCGCTTCAGCGAGCCCGCCTCCTCGGTGAGGTTGCCGTACCGAACCCGTTCGTAGGCGGCGGTCAGCTCCGCGAACGCGGGGGCGGCGGCGGGGTAGACGCCGGCTACCTCGACCGCGAACTCGGCGGGGGTCCGTGCCGGGTGACGGGGCAGCCTGAGCCGAGCGAACGCCGTCAGCGCCTCGGCGTACCACCGGCGCACCGTCTCGGAGGGGAGCCGCCCCCGGCGCCCGCCCGGACGGCCTCCGCGCCCCCGGTCCGCCGCCAGCGGCTCGAGCTCCACCTCCTCGACGACGGGGCGCGCCGGCGCACGGCCCACCGTCGGGCTTCGCGCCCGCAGTCGGCGGAACACGAACAGCAGGCCCAGGGCCAGCGACACGATCAGGAACAGCCCCAGGATGCGCGCCACCATGCCGGACTCGGACGCGGCCTCCGAGGACGACCCCTCCCCGACGTCGGCGCGGAAGTCCTCGAGCGCCTCCTGGAGCCGGGAGAAGTCGAAGCTCAGCTTGGACAGCAGCCAGAAGACCGGCCGCGCGGCCTGGGCGAACAGCCACAGGAGGGCGCCGAACACGGCCCCGAGCACCGGCCAGGCGACGCTCCCCAGGCCCTGGAACAGCCCGCCCGCGCCCCCGAACGCCGCCGCCAGCACCATCACGCCGGCCAGCCCCCCGAGGAGCCACCCGATCCGGCGCCCGTCGCCGGCCCGCCAGCCGTCGGCCAGCCGAACGCTCGCCGCGCGGGAGCCGAGCGAGCCCAGGAAGAACACCGGGAGGGCGACCGCCAGCAGCGGCCGGCCGGCCTCCTGGGCGAAGCCCGAGCCCACCGTCTCGATCAGGAGCGCGACCGCACCGAGGCCGAACGAGAGCCGGATCGGTTCGCGCCAGTCGCGCAGCCCCAGCGAGCCCGCCCGGGCTCCGAGCCCCAGCGCGACCAGGATCCCCACGATCAGCCCGCCGGGCTGCGCGGTCTGCAGTCCCACGCCCTGCGCCACACCGGCTCCCACCGAGGCCACCAGCAACGCCGCCGGGAGCATCGGCCCGCCCCCGAACCGCGCCGCCGCGACGGCGGCCCCCGTGAACGCCAGCGAGAACAGGGCCAGGTGGGGCAAAGTCGGCTCGAGCCATCCTCCGAGCAACCCGCTCACGAACCGGACGGGGAAGAACCACACCATCGACTCGGCCAGGGCGGCGAGCGCCGCCGCGGCCATCGCGGGAGCGCGCTCCTCGTTCCCGCTCACGCCACCGCCCTGCCCAGGGGGTCCAGGGGCGAGACGTGGACGACCTCCACGCCGCGGCGGCGCAGGACGTCGACCTCCATGCGCAGGCGCGGCCCCGGGCGCGGAGAGATCAGCACGACCGAGGCCCCCGGGGCCAGGCCTCGCGACGCCTCGCGCAGGACCGGCCCGGCGTCGGCGGTGGGGTCGGCGGGCATGCGCGCCAGCGAGGCGAACACGGCGGCCTCGTGGTTCGCGGCCTGGCGGGCCCGGACCCGCAAGGGCCCTCGGCCCCGCGACAGGTGAGTGTTCGCGGCCAGGCTCACCCGCCACCCGGACTCGATGGCGTCACGGGCGATGAAGGAGGCCCACCCGATCGTGTCCTCGGCGATCTCGGGATAGATCGAGTCCCAGAACGGCTCGCCCACGGCCAGGTCGAGGACCAGCAGGACCTCGGCGCTGCGCGTCGGCTCGAACAGCTTCACCTGGATCAGCCCCGAGTGGCCGGAGAGCTTCCAGTGGACGCGATTCAGCGGATCGCCCGGCTCGTAGGGGCGGACCCCGGCGAAGCGCTCCCGGTCCTCGAACATCCGCGCGGCCGGCGCCGGGCGGCCGAACGGAAGCCGGCGGCGAACGTCGACCGGAACGGACACCCGCGGCTCGGGCAGGACGATCAGGTCGGCCTCGGGGACTCGCTCCCGGAACAGCGGCGCCAGCCGGAACGGGTCCACCAGGTCGACGACCACCTTCTCCAGCCAGTACTCGCCCCGGTGCAGCGCCTCCACCGGCAGCTGCAGGGTGGTCTCCGACCGGGGCCCCAGGGCGAACCGGCGCTCGAAGCCCCGCAGCGCGGCGGGCCCCGTCTCGTCCGCGCGGAGCCCCGGGGGCAGCAGGGCGCGGACCGCCACGAAGGGCAGGGGGAACCGCTTCGCGTTCGTGATCCGGACCTCGCAGCCGAACGGGCTCACCGGCGAACGCCCGGGCGGGACGGAACCGGGCCGAGACCTCGACCCCCCGCCAGGCCAGGCGGGTCCACGCGATCGCCGCCGCGGCGATGGTCCCCACCGCGAGCGCCCACATGAGGACCAGGCGGTTGCCCGTGGCCGTCGACAGGAGCAGCAGGACGATCGCCGTCCCCAGCGCGATCTGGCGGCGCTCGGGGGTGTCCGTGGCGGGCCTACCCGACCGACTCGACGGGGACCGGCACGGCCTCGAGCACCTCCTCGAGGATGTCCGTCGCCGTGCGGTCCCGGATCCGAGCGTCGACGGTGGGCACCAGGCGGTGGGCGAGGACCGGACGGGCCAGCGCCTTCACGTCGTCGGGCAGGCAGTACTCGCGGCCGTCGATCAGGGCCGCGACCCGGGCCGCGTCGCCCAGGTGCTCGACGGCGCGGGGACTGGCGCCGACCTGCACATCGGGATGCTCGCGCGTGCCTCGGGCCAGGGCCACGACGTAGCGTCGGACCGGCTCCTCGATACGGATCGCCCCCGCGGCCGCCCGGAGCTCGGGCAGCCACGCCGCCTCGGCGACGGGGTTCGCCGGCAGGCCGCGGCGGGCCGGGGCGGTGTCGAGCAGACGCTCCTCCTCCTCCTGGCTGGGGTAGCCCATGGCCACGCGCAGCAGGAACCGGTCGAGCTGCGCCTCCGGCAGCGGGAACGTCCCCTCCAGCTCCACGGGGTTCTGCGTGGCCAGGACGAAGAACGGGTCGGGCAGCGGGTGCGTGACGCCGTCGACCGTGACCTGGCGCTCCTGCATCGCCTCCAACAGAGCGGCCTGGGTCTTCGGGGTGGCCCGGTTGATCTCGTCGGCCAGCAGGACCTGGGTGAACACCGGCCCCCCGCGGAACCTGAACTCGTTCGTGGCCAGGTCGAGCACCGACGCCCCCGTGATGTCCGACGGCATCAGGTCGGGCGTGAACTGCACCCGCTGGAACCGCAGGCCGAGCAGTCCCGCGAGCGTTCTGACCAGGGTGGTCTTCCCGACGCCGGGCACATCGTCGATCAGGACGTGGGCGTCGGCCAGGATGCCGACGAGCACCAGCCGCAGCGGCTCGCGGACGCCGTACAGCCGCTCGTCGACGCGCTCGGCGATCGCCTCGAAGAACCCGCGTCCGTCGGCCATCACCTTGAGTTATACGCGCCCGCACGGGCCGGAGGGGCGCCTTGCGCAAAGCGGACCGGGACCTCACCATCGCACCCATGTCGCAGGCCAAATCCCCGCCCGGGTACTACCCCGACGCCGCCGGCACCGGGTTCCAGTGGTGGAACGGCTCGTCCTGGACGGGGCAGAGCTGGCAGCCCCCTCCCGAGGAGGAGCTGTTCAATGTGACCCTGCTGGAGTCCGGCCTCGGACCCAAGCTCCGCCTACGGGGCACGTTGATGCAGCTGCTGGGCCTGTCGAAGGACGACGCGAAGGCGCTGATCGACGCTTCGCCCTGCGTCGTCGCGGTCCGCGTTCCGAAGTCGAGCGCCGAGAAGCTGATCCAGGAGATCGTGGACATGGGTGGCAACCTGGCCGAGTGGCGCTCGACGGGAATGACGGCCGGCACCTTCCTCGCCGGCGTACGGCCCCAACAGGCCCTGGCCCCCGTCGCCGCGCCCTCCCCGGTCGCCGCACCTACCCCGCCCACGTTCCCCGCTCCTCCGGCCGCCCCGCCGGAGCCCCCCCTGGATCCTCGGTTCGGGCAGGTCGAGGTTCAGTTCATGGCCCTGCTGGGACAGCTGCGAGCCGGCGCGCTCACCCCCGACCAGATGAACGAGGCCCTGTATGCGCTGGCTTTCGAGCGCGGGGGACGCCACTGGATCCTGCGGTCGAACAGCCTGCAGTGGTACGCGTCTGCCGGCGGCGACTGGGAGCCGACGACACCTCCAGCTTGACCGAAGACGTCAGCGGGGACACAGTGATGTAGGATTACATCACATGGCCAGGCGCACCCAGATCACGCTCGAGGAGGACCAGTACGCGAAGCTGACCGCGCTGGCGCGTCAGAGCGGCGTGTCGATGGCCGAGCTCATTCGACGGGCGGTGGACCGGACCTACGCCGGGGCCGGTGGCTCGCCGCTGGCGGACAGCTTCGGGGCGTGGCAGGGCCGGACCGAGAGCGGCGCCGCGTACGTCTCCCGCCTCCGGCGCGGCCTGGGCCGCCGGGCGGAGGAACGCGATCGCCGCGGTCGTTGACACCTCGATCCTGGTCGACCACCTGCGAGGTCGAGCCGAGGCCCGCGACCTCCTGGGGCAGGAGACCGAGGCCGACGAGCCCCTGTTCGCCTCGGCCCTGACCAAGGTGGAGGTCCTCGCCGGCGTCCGCCGGGGAGAGGAGGCCGCCACGCGGGGGCTGCTCGGGCTGATGGTGTGGGTCGACGTCTCCGACGCCATCGCGGAGCGCGCCGGCGGACTGGCCCGGCGGTATCTGCGAACCCATCCAGGCGTGGACGTCGTGGATTACGTCATCGCGGCGACGGCCCAACACCTCGACATCCCCCTCTGGACGCAGAACGTCCGCCACTTCCCGATGTTTCCCAAGCTCGAGCGGCCGTACCGATAGACGGGAAGCTCAGTCGACGTAGCCCTCGACTGTGGAGGCGTCGCGGACCTTCGCGTCCTTCGGGTCCATGCCGGCGTCGCGGCGGGCGCGGCGCTGGTGCAGGAGGTCCCAGCACTGATCCAGGGTCACCTGCAGGCGCTGGAGCCGGGCGCGGTCGTCCTCGGTCGCCGAGCCGGTCCCCTCCTTCTCGAACAGCGCGTGCTCCTCGCCCGCCAGCTCGTTGATCCGTGACAGCACGTCCTCGTCAGCCATCGGTCCCTCCCTATCAGACGGGCGCGAACCTCGCGTTCACCGTCATCGAGCCCTGCACCGTCAGGGTGCACGTGCGCTGCGTCGTGCAGCCGGCGGGCACGCTGCCGGTCCACCGAACGAACCGGGAGCCCGAGGCGGGGGTCGCGGTCAGCGTGATCGTCTTCGGCGTGGAATAGGTCTGGGCGCAGTCGCTGCCGCACACGATGAGCCCGTCTGACGAGCGGACGGACCCCTTGCCCGCCCCGCTCTTGGTGATCGTGATCGAGTGCGAGGTGGAGGTGACGGTGTACGTCCTCGAGGCCGTCCGCTGATTCCCAGCGACATCCCGCGCGGTGACCGTGAACGTCTTGGTTCCGGTCGTCGAGGTGTTGATCGCGGAGCCGTTCGGCACGGTGCCCACACACGAGGCGAGACCCGAGCCGCCGGCCTCGTCCGCGCACGAGTACTGGGCGTTCACGACTTGGCTTTGCGTGTACGTCGCGCTGGCGGCGGGGGTCGTGATGGAGATCGTCGGCTTCGTCGTGTCGGTCGACCCCCCGCTCTTCAGAGACGCGAGCGTCGCCGCCATCGAGGACTGGGCGGCCGCGTACGCCGCCTGTCCCGCCCGGTTCTGCAACATGAAGGGGTCTGCCACGACGTCGTACAGCTCCTTCTCGCCGCCGGCGTCGTACTCGACGTACAGGTACTGCAGCGAACGCGCCGCCCACCAGTTGGGGACCCACTGCGATCCTCCCCATCGCAGCAGCACCGAGGACCGCCACGCCGTCGCGTTGTCGTCGATGAGCGGGACCAGGCTGCGGCCGTCCGGCGGCTTGGACAGCGTCGCCCCGCCGAGCTGGGCGAGCGTGGGGGCGATGTCGATGTTGCTGACGATCTGGCTCCGAACCTGGTTGCCGGGACGCCCCGGGAGACGGACGAACAGCGGCGTCCGAGTGCAGGCGTCGTAGGCGCAGGCCTTGCCGTGCAGGCGGTGGTGACGGAGGGAGAACCCGTTGTCGGTCATGAACACGATCACGGTGTTGTCGAGCTGACCACGGGCCTCGACGGCCTCGACCATGTCCTGCATCTGCTCGTCGACCGCCCGCAGCGACCGATACATGTCCTGCCACAGCTCGTTCTCGTTCGCGATGACGGTGGCGCCCGCCAGCCCGCGGTTGCGTACCCACGCCGGCTTGTCCGAGACGTCGGCTTCGTTGAAGTTCGGGTCGTCGCGCAGATCGTGCGGGAGCGCCGGGAGGCCGTCGTGCCGGGGCGCGGGGGTCGCGGGCTCGTGCGGGGCCACGGGATTGAAGTAGGCGAAGAACGGCGTGTCGACGGGAGTGCTCTGGATGAACTCGACCGCCTCGCCGCCGTACACGTCGGTCGAGTAGTCCTCGGGAGCCGTCCCGTGATGCACGCGGACGCTCTGGTCGTGCACGTCGTAGTTGAAATAGAAGCCCGTGATGCCGTCGTGGGCGACGAAGCGGTCCCAGCCGGGGGGCACGTGGCCGTCGGCCGGCATGGTGTACTCGTTGAAGTACTTGCCGAACAGCCCCGTGCGATATCCGGCGGTTCGCAGCGAGGTGGCCAGGCTGGTGGTCCCCGTGCCGAACGCCGCCTTCCACTGCGCCGGTTCGTTCGACTGCACGCCGGTGACGTGTGAGTACTGCCCGGTCAGCATCGTGGCCCGAGCCGGGCAGCACATCGGCGTGTTCACGAACGCGTTGTCGAAGCGAGTCCAGTGATCGTCGGGATCGGTGATCCGGCCCTCCACCCACGGCATCACGCCGGGGTGCTGCGGGATCAGGTCGAACGGCTGGTCGTCCGTGAGAACCACGATGATGTTCGGCTGCGTGACCGCCTGGGCCGGCTCGATCGAGGGCAGCCCGCTCGTCACCCCGAGGCCGCCCGCCACCAGGACGAGGACCTGAAGGATCAGAATGGATGGGAGGCGCAAACGGGACACGGTTTTCCAAACTCTACTGGGTCCGATGACGCACGGGAATGGCCAATCCCGACGCCGTCGTGGTGGGCGAGGGGGGACTTGAACCCCCACCCGGTTGCCCGGACTAGGTCCTGAACCTAGCGCGTCTACCAATTCCGCCACCCGCCCGGGGTTGCCCATCGATTGTACGGAATGCGCCGCGAGGCCAGCGGCGGCGAGGGTTTGGTGCTCGGGCCGCTGGGCTACACTTCCCCCGCGGCGCCCCGGTACCCACCCCAAACCATGCCGAACCTTCGGAACTTCGAGCGCCGCCTGGGAGACATCGTCGAGGGCTTCTTCGGGAAGGCCTTCAAGTCCAGCCTGCAGCCCGTCGAGCTCGGCAAGCGGATCGTCCGCGAGATGGAGGCCGGGCGGACGGTGGGCGTGAACAACGTGTGGGTACCGAACTCCTACGTGTTCACGCTGTCCGAGGAAGACCGGGAGCACTTCTCCCAGATCGAGGGAGCCCTCGCCAAGGAGCTCCAGGGCGTCGTGGTCGAGGCCGCCCGCGAACGGGGCTGGGGCCTGCTCGGCCCGCCGGAGGTCACGTTCGACACCGATGCGGGGCTCGGACGGGGCCAGTTCCGATGCGAGGCCCAGCTGGTCCAGGCCGAGGACGTCAAGAGCGGCGAGCACACCGCGTACCTCCCCGCCTCGGGCGAGATGGCCGCGGTGCCCGCCGGCCGAGGTGAGCTCGTCCTGCTCGAGGACGGAAAGCCCCTGACCACGTACCCACTGGACAAGGACACGATCACGATCGGGCGCATGACGGAATGCGACATCGTGCTGACCGATCCGGGAGCGAGCCGGAAGCACGCCGAGGTCCGCCGGGAGGGCGGCCGCGTGGTGGTGGCCGACCTCGGCTCCACGAACGGCACGCTGGTCAACGAGTCCACGATCGGCGAGCAGGAGCTCGAGGAGGGCGACCGCATCACGATCGGCCGCACCGTCCTCGAGTTCCGCAGGGGTTGACCGAGCGGTGACGCCGTTCGTGCTGACGGTCATGAAGATCGCCTTCCTGGCCCTGCTCTACTTCTTCGTCTACCGAGCGATCCGCGTGGGGATCGACGAGGTCCGGGGGCGGCCCGAACCCAGGTCGAGGGGCAAGGCGGCGCCCGCCGCGAAGCCCGGGAGGGGGACGCGCCGGCCCCGCGAGGCGGGTTCGATCGTGGTCCTGAACGAGAACGGCAAGAAGGCCGCCACCCACCGGCTGAACGGAACCATCCAGATCGGCCGCGCCGAGGCGTGCCAGATCCGCCTGGACGACACGTACGCCTCCCAGTTCCACGCCCGGATCTCCGAGCGCAACGGGGCCTGGCACGTCGAGGACCTCGGCTCGACCAACGGGACCTACGTGAACGGGCGGAAGGTCACCGGCCCGACGCCGATCGGTGCCGGCGACCGGATCAAGGTGGGCAAGGCGATCCTGGAGCTCCGCAAGTGAACGTCACGGTCGGGGCCTCCACCGACGTCGGGCGGACCCGCGAGGGCAACGAGGACGGCTACCTGACCAAGGAGCCACTGTTCGCGGTGGCCGACGGCATGGGGGGCCATCGGGCGGGCGAGGTCGCCAGCAACATGGCCCTGGAGACCCTGGCGGAGGTCGCGCCGGACGAGGACGCCCACAGCCTGTCCGACCGGGTGCGCGCCGCGAACCGGGTCGTGCACCAGCACGCGTCCGAGGACGCGGAGCTGGAGGGCATGGGCACGACCCTCACCGCGTTGTGGTTCGAAGGCGAGGAGGCCCGGCTGGCCCACGTCGGCGACTCCCGGGCGTACCTGTTCCGGGACGGCGAGCTGTCGATGATCACCGAGGATCACACGCTCGTGCAGCGGATGGTCCGCGAAGGCAAGCTCACCCGCGACGAGGCAGACCATCACCCGCAGCGCAGCATCCTCACCCGCGCGCTCGGCGTGGACGCGGAGGTCGACGTCGACGACTTCACCGTCGAGCTTCGGCCGGGCGACCGGATCCTGCTGTGCACCGACGGGCTCACGTCGATGATCGGCGAGGACCGCATCGCCGAGATCCTCGCCGAGACACCCGACCCGCAGGCCGCTGCGGAGGCGCTGATCGCCGCGGCGAACGAGGCCGGCGGGCAGGACAACATCACGACGGTGGTCCTGGATCTCGCGGGAGATGGTGACGCGGACGGCCTCCCGACGGCGGCGGTTCCGGCCGTCGCCCCCATCGAGCCACGCGAGCCCGGCGAGACGGCCCCCGGCGCGGACGACACCCTGATGGAGGACCTGCCGCCGGGCGAACCCGTGGGCAAGGACGCGGACTGGACGGGGTCGGCGGAGGACAGAGGCTCCCGCCGTCGGCGCTGGCCGCTTCGCGTGGGCGTCCTCCTGCTTGTGCTGGTGGCCGCCGGGGTGGGGACCAAGCTCCTGCTGGACACCATGTGGTACGTCGGCGTCCACGAGGGCCGGGTGGCGATCTTCCAGGGCCTCCCCGACGAGCCCCTCGGCATCCGCCTGTCCTCGGTGGCGGAGGAAACCGACATCTCCGCGGCCCGAGCGGAGGAGCTCGGCTCGTGGGCCGGCCTCGAGGAGGGCATCGGCGTCGCCGACGAGGCCGAGGCACACCGCGTGATCGAACAGATCCGCGCGGACATCGAGCGCGAGAACCCCCCGCCCGCCCCACCGGACGCGACGCCCACCCCGAGCCGGACCCCCTCTCCAGCCGGGAGCGGCTGATGGACGCGGGGCTCCTTCGCCAGGCGCGGTCCATGCGCCGAGCGGAGCTCGGGCTGCTGGTATTCGCGGTCCTCCTGCCGATCGGGGCGTACCTCATGGTCGGCTACGGCCGCGACGGAGCCTTCCCGCCCTCCCTGCTCGCGAACGGGCTGCTGTTCGCGATTGGATACCTCGCCGCGCACCTGGTGCTCCGACGGTACGCGCCGCTCGCCGACCCGGTGCTGCTCCCCACCGCCGGGCTCCTGGCCGGCATCGGGTTCGCCGTGATCTTCCGGCTCAACGCGGACCTGGCCGCTGAGCAGGCCGGCTGGCTCGCGCTCGGCCTGATCGTGTTCGTCGTGGTGGTTGCCGTGGTCCGCGAGCACCAGTCCCTCGACCAGTTCACCTACACGATCGGGCTGCTCGGGATCATCTTCCTGCTCCTGCCGATCATGCCCAGCGTGGGGCCGATCGGGGGGCGCACGATCAACGGCGCACGGCTGTGGTTCGAGATCGGCCCGCTCAGCTTCCAGCCGGCCGAGATCGGCAAGGTCCTCATCGTCATCTTCCTGGCCTCGTACCTGAACGCGAAGAAGGAGCTGCTGGCCATCGCCACGCGAAAGCTGGGCCCCTTCCAGCTGCCGGAGCCGAAGCATCTCGGGCCGCTGCTGGTCGCCTGGGCGGTGTCGCTGGCCATCCTGTTCCTCGAGAAGGACCTGGGCTCCTCGCTGCTGTTCTTCGCGATCTTCGTGGTCATGCTCTACGTGGCCACCGCGCGGGGGACGTACCTGGTGGCCGGGCTCGTGCTGTTCGCGATCGGCGCGGTGGTGGGGTGGTTCGCGTTCGCGCACGTCCAGGACCGCGTGGACCTGTGGCTGCACGCCCTCGATCAGGCCCGGGTGGCCGAGGAGGGAGCCAGCCAGCTGGCGCAGTCGATCTTCGCGCTGGCGACGGGGGGGACCCTGGGCACGGGCCTCGGACAGGGCGCGCCGTACCTGATCCCGTTCGCGTTCACCGACTTCATCTTCTCCGCGATCGGGGAGGAGCTCGGGCTTCTGGGGACCGTCGCCACGCTGCTGCTGTTTCTCACCCTGGTCGTCCGGGGCTTCCGCACCGCGGTCCGCCGCGACGACGGGTTCGGCAAGCTGTTGGCGGTGGGCCTGTCCACGAGCCTCGCGGTCCAGACGTTCGTGATCGTCGGCGGGGTGACGCGGCTGATCCCCCTCACCGGGATCACCCTGCCCTTCGTGTCCTACGGCGGCTCCAGCCTGGTGGCGAACTTCGCGCTCCTGGCCCTGCTGGCCAGGGTGTCCGCCGCCACGCCCCCCGCGGAGGCGAAGACCTGATGGACCGTCAGATCCGGCGGCTCGGGGCGGCGCTGCTCGTGCTGTTCCTGGCCCTGTTCGTCCAGATCAACTACATCCAGGTCTACGCGGCCGACGAGCTCGCCAACCACCCGGGGAACGCCAAGCGGCTCCTGATCGCGGAGTACGACGTCCACCGAGGCGACATCCGCGCCCGGGACGACAAGACGATCCTGGCCAGGAGCGTGCTGTCGACCCCCGACGACGAGTTCAAGTACCTGCGCACCTATCCGGGCGGCTCGCTGTACGGCCACATCACCGGGTTCTACTCGATCGTCTCGGGCCGTTCGGGACTCGAACGGACCTTCAACGACTACCTGGCCGGCAGCGCCGACGAGCTCCTGCCCCAGCGGTTCATCGACGAGGTCCGGGGCGAGGACCGCCGCGGCGCGGCGGTGGTGACCACGATCGCCCCCAGGCTCCAGCGGATCGCGGCCGAGGCCCTCGGCGCGCGGCGAGGGGCGGTCGCGGCGATCGACCCGCGGACCGGCCAGGTGCTGGCCCTGGTGGCCAACCCGTCCTACGACCCCAACCCGCTCGCCACCCACGACGCGACGGCGGCCCGGGCCGCGTTCGAGCAACTGGACGTCGACACGTTCGGCCAGAAGCCCCTGATCTCGAACGCCGCCCAGGAGCTGTTTCCGCCGGGCTCGACGTTCAAGGTGATCACGGCCTCAGCCGCGCTGGAGAACGGCTACGGGCCCGACTCGTTGTGGGACAACCCGCTGGTGTTCGACCTGCCGGAAAGCGACAACACGATCCCGAACTTCGGCGGCGGCCACTGTCTGGGCGGCGCGGCGAAGATCACCCTTGCCCAGGCCCTGCAGATCTCCTGCAACGTCACCTTCGCCGCGATCGGTGACACGCTCGGGGCCGAGCGGCTGGTCGCGCAGACGGAGCGCTTCGGGTTCAACCAGGACATCCCCTCGTCGATCGAATTCGCGGAGGGGACGATCCCGCCGCCCGAGTACTTCGAGGACCGCGTGGCCGACGTCGCCAACTCCGCCATCGGACAGGGCAGCGTGAAGACCAACCCCCTGCACATGGCGCTGGTGGCCGGAGCGATCGGTAACGGGGGGACGCTGATGGCCCCCCAGTTCGTCCTGGAGATTCGCGACGCTTCGGGCAGCATCGTCCGCTCCTTCGGCCCCGAGGAGGTCGGTCAGGCGCTCTCCGAGCTGAGCGCCCAGCAGATGACCCAGATGATGGTCTCGGTGGTCGAGGCGGGGACCGGGACCGCCGCCCAGATCCCCGGGATCTCCGTGGCTGGCAAGACCGGGACGGCCCAACAGGGCGGGGACCGTGCTCCCCACGCGTGGTTCGTCTCGTTCGCCCCCGCGGAGAGCCCACGCATCGCGGTGGCGGTGGTCGTCCTCGACGGCGGCGACCTCGGCAACGAGGCGACGGGCGGAGCGGTGGCGGCGCCGATCGCGAAGGCGGTGATCCAGGCCGCGCTGGGGGCCGGGGCATGAATCGGCCCGAGGTTGACGTCGTCCTCGGGGGCCGGTACCGGCTGCGGGAGGAGCTCGCGTCGGGCGGCATGGGCACGGTGTGGGCGGCCGAGGACGAGACGCTCGGCCGCCGCGTCGCGGTCAAGATCCTCAACGAGGGCCTCGCGGACGACCCGCGCTTCATCGAGCGGTTCCGGCGCGAGGCCAGGGCCGCGGCCGGCCTGTCGCACCCCAACCTGGCCGGGGTCTTCGACTACGGCGACGAGGGCTCCCGGCCGTACATCGTGATGGAGCTCGTCGACGGCGAGACGGTGGCCGATCGGCTTGCCCGTTCGGGCCCGCTGGCGCCCGCCGAGGCCGCGGAGATCGCCGCCCACGTGGCGGACGCCCTGGCGGAGGCCCACGCCGGGGACGTCGTGCACCGCGACATCAAGCCGGCGAACGTGATGCTCTCCGCGCGGGGCCCGGTGAAGGTCATGGACTTCGGCATCGCGTCGTCGTCGATGTCGGCGAACCTCACCGCGACCGGCACCGTGGTCGGCACCGCCCGGTACCTCTCCCCCGAGCAGGCCCGGGGGGAGCGCGCCACGCCGGCCTCGGACGTCTACGCGCTGGGAATCCTGCTGTACGAGATGCTCACCGGCGCGCCGCCGTTCGACCTGGAGACGCCCGTGGCCACCGCGATGGCCCACGTCAGCCAGCCCCCTCGTCCGGTCCGCGACGTCCGCGCCGACATCCCGCCGGTCCTGGCGGCCCTCGTCGACCGATGCCTCGAGAAGGACCCGGCCCGGCGCCCGCCCTCGGCCGCCGGCCTGGCGGCCGACCTGCGCGCCGCACCCTCCCCGGCCGAGCCCGAGGCGACCGTCGCCATTCCCCGGGACGCGACGGCGGTCCTGCCGATCGAGCCGCCCCCGCCGCCGCACCGGGCGGCCGGCCACCGCCGGGGACGCGGCCCGTGGCCGTGGCTGGTGCCGATCGTCCTGTCGCTGGCGCTGATCGGCGCGGTCGTCGCCGTGGTCCGCAGCGCCTCCTCGCCACCGGCGCGCGTCGAGGTCCCCAGCTTCGAGGGCATGGGACGCGTGGCGGCCCAGGACGCGGCCCGCGCCGCCGGCCTGCAGCTCCTGTTCACGGAGGCCCACGACGACACCCACCAGACGGGGCGCGTCGTCAGCCAGTCCGTCGAGGCGGGGACGCTGGTCGCCCGCGACACGACGGTCACGCTGGTCCTGTCCTTGGGCCCCGAGCTGGTGACCGTCCCCGACGTCACCGGGGCCGAGAGCCAGGAGGAGCTCCTGGCTCTGTTGCACGAGGCGGGCCTGGCCTTCAAGGAGTTCGTCGAGGTCCGGGGCGAGCCCGGTATCGTGGGGAGCGATCCTGCCGCCGGCGAGGAGGTGCCTCGAGGCACCGAAGTCACCGTGTTCTTCGCGGAGCCCGGTCACGGCAAGGACAAGGACAAGGACGACGATTGAGCGCCGCCAAACGAACCCTGGGAGGCCGCTACGAGATCGAGGACACCCTCGGCGAGGGCGGCATGGCCACGGTGTACCGGGCCATCGACACCGTCTTGGGGCGGCCGGTGGCCGTCAAGGTCCTCGCTCCCCGCTACGCGAACGACGCGACCTTCGTCGAGCGGTTCCGCCGGGAGGCCCAGTCCGCGGCGGCGATGAACCACCCGAACATCGTCAACGTCTTCGACACCGGCTCGGATGACGGCACCCACTACATCGTGATGGAGCTCGTGGAGGGGCGGACGCTGCGCGACGTCCTGGCCGACGGGCCGCTGCTCCCCGAGCGCGCGGCGGAGATCGCGGAGGCCGTCGCCTCCGCGCTGGCCTTCGCCCACGAGCGGGGGATCGTCCACCGCGACGTCAAGCCCGGCAACATCATGATCACCCCCTCCGGCGACGTGAAGGTCATGGACTTCGGCATCGCCCGGGCCACGGCGGGCGAGTCGCTGACCCAGACGGCCACGGTCCTCGGGACGGCCACCTACCTCTCCCCCGAGCAGGCTCAGGGGGAGACGGTCGACGCTCGCAGCGACCTGTACTCGCTGGGCGTCGTGCTCTACGAGATCCTGACCGGCCGCCCCCCGTTCGAGGGCGAGAGCCCGGTGGCGGTCGCCTACAAGCACGTGCGCGAGGAGCCGGTTCGGCCGTCGCTGCTGAACCGTGACGTCTCCGAGCCCCTGGAGCGCATCGTCCTCAAGGCGATGGCCAAGAACCCGGAGAACCGCTACTCGAGCGCGGCGGACCTGCGCGCCGACGTGTCACGGTTCCTGGCGGGACGGCCGGTGGAGGCCACGCCGCTCCTGCCGCCCGACGCGACCGAGGTCGTGACGCGGCAAACCCGGGAGACGATGGTCATGCCCGCGCAGCGCGACGAGGAGGAGCGCCGGCCCGGACGCACCGCCGTGATCGTGGCGCTCGTGGTCCTGCTGCTCGCCCTGCTCGGGGGCGGCCTGTGGTTCCTGGTCACCAACATCCTCGGGACCGAGGCGCAGGTGGCGGCGCCGAACTGCGAGGGCCTGCCGATCTCCGCCTGCCGGACGCTCGCCGAGGACAAGGGCCTGACCGTGGAGATCGTCGGCCGAGAGATCAGCGACCGGCCGGGGGGAACGGTCCTGGAGCAGGACCCCGGCCCGGGCGACCTCGTCGACAAGGGCTCGAAGCTCGAGGTGACCATCTCGCGAGGGGCGCAGCAGGTGTTGGTCCCGCGCGTGATCGACCTGCCCGTGGACGAGGCCCGGGAGCAGCTCGAGGACCTCGGGTTCGTGGTGTTCGTCGACCGGCAGTTCAACGACGAGTTCGAGGAGGGCATCGTCTTCGAGCAGGATCCCCCGCCGGGCGCGAAGCGGGACGAGGGCTCCTCCGTGCAGCTCACCGTGTCTCAGGGCGCGGAGACCGCGGAGGTCCCCGACCTCACCGGCATGACGGTCGACCAGGCCCGGGCGACCCTGGAGGGGGAGGGCCTGGCGCTCGGCAGCATCACCGAGGCCTTCTGCATCCCGCCGCAGAGCCCCGGGACCGTGTGCACCCAGGACCCGGGCCCCGGCAACGAGGTCCCTCCCGGCACGGCGGTCAACATCACGATCCAGAGCCAGGACGAGTCCCCCACGCCCACGGAGTCCCCGACCGAGAGCCCCCCGCCGTAGCCGGGCCGGTGGCGCCCAGTACCATGGCGGGCGCCGTGATCGACTACGTGCAGGAGACGTTCACCGACCAGGAGCGCGAGATCCTCGCGCCGCACTTCAGCAACCTGGACGGCCCGGTCTTCGCCCTGGTCAACCTCCCGGAAACGGTCAAGGGCGCGCTCTTCGCGCGCTACTCGCGGTCGCCCAAGTCGCTCCGGCGGCTGTTTCTGGACGAGTTCGCCGGCCAGGCCGAGGCGGTCGCGGCCGAGGCCGGAGCCGAGACCGGCTCGGAGCGGGCGGAGGAGCTCTACGAGCGGATCTTCCTGGAGTACGGCGACGACTCCGTCGCCCAGCTGGGCGGCGCCCACCTGGCATGCGAGCAGTCCTCTCAGCTGCTCGCGAAGGTGCTGGAGCGCGGCCGCCTGGCCGCCTACCTGGAGCAGTCCACGCGCTACGTTCCGTACGACGACCGTCCGGGCGGGCGGTGGCGGTACGTGGTCCCGCCGGAGCTCGAGGGGGCCGACGCGGAGGTCTACGCCGCCACGCTGGACACCGCGTTCGAGACGTACGCCCGATGGCTCGAGCCCCTCCAGGAGTTCTTTCGCGAGCGGTTCCCGCAGGATGCCGCCGACTCGGACTTCGTGTACCGGATGACGATCCGGGCCAAGGCGTGCGACACGCTTCGCGGGCTGCTGCCCGCGGCGACGACCAGCAACGTGGGGATCTTCGCGACGGGGCAGTCCTACGAGCAGCTCCTGCTGCGCATGCGGGCCCACCCCCTGGAGGAGGTCCGCGAGTACGCGGACATGATGCTGACGGAGCTCCGCAAGGTGATCCCCGCCTTCCTCACGCGCGTCGACATGCCCGGCCGCGGCCGGGAGTGGTCGTGGTACCTGGCGGGCACGCGCGGCGCACTGTCGGACCGCGCCGAGGCCCTGGTGGGCGGCGCCCGGGCCGAGGCCGCCGGGCCCGAGGTGGAGCTGACGGACTTCGACCCCGACGGCGAGGTGAAGGTCGTGGCGGCGTGCCTGTACGAGCACTCCGACCTGCCCGACGCCGTCCTGCTGGCCGAGGCCCAGGCGATGGGCGCCGAGGACCGGCTGTCGGTCCTTCGCGCCGCGATCGGGGATCGCACGAACCGCCGGCACAAGCCGGGACGAGGCTTCGAGCGGTCGGACTACCGGTTCGACGTCCTGTGCGACTACGGCGCTTTCCGGGACCTGCAGCGGCACCGCCCGCTCACGATCCAGTGGCAGCGGCTCACCCCCGACCAGGGCTACGACATCCCCCCCGAGGTCGAGGAGGCCGGCCTGCTCCAGGACTGGACGCGCACCATGGCCGAGGGCGCCTCGCTCGCCGGCGCGATCCGCGACGGGGGTTCCCGGACCTCGCTCAGTACGCGGTGCCGATGGCCTACCGGATCCGATTCGCCATGCAGATGAACGCCCGCGAGGCCATGCACCTCATCGAGCTGCGAACCACCCCCCAGGGCCACCCGTCGTACCGCCGGGTCGGCCAGCAGATGCACCGGCTGATCGCGAACGTGGCCGGGCACCGGGCCCTCGCCGCGGCGATGAAGTTCGCGGACCACTCCTCGGTGGCACTGGAGCGGCTGGAGGCCGAGCGCCGCACCGAGACCCGGCGGCAGGCGTCCGCGGGGCCCGCCGAGGCCGGGCCGGCGTCGTGACCGGCGGGATGCTGGCCGAGATCCCGATCGCGTTCCTGCTCTCCGCGCTGGGGGCCCTCGCGGTGGCGGCCGCCGCGGTCTCCTACGGGGCCTGGAGGCTGCTACGCCGCGAGCGAGCGCCGCGCGAGCCGGACGCATGATTGTTCGACCACGCAGGCCCGACCTGTCTAGACTAGCCGCCCAGCTTCTGTACTTCCCCTGACTGTGGCCGAACCTCGCGAACCAGACGACCAGTCCCCGCTTCCCGTGCGTGGCCCCGTGGGCGACCCGGAGAGCTGGAAAGAGCTGTTCTCCGCCGACCCCGAGGCGGCCGGCGGCTACCGCGGCAGGGACCCGCTGCGCGCGGCCGTTCCCGGCCGTGAGGGCGGACCCGGCCAGTCCGCCCGCGAGATCGCGCGCCTGACCGAGGGCCTCCGCCGGCTCGCCCGCGACCTCTCCGACCTTCGCGACGCCGCCCGAAAGCGCACCGGCGATCTGGAGTCCACCCTGGCCGTGCGGCTGGGCGAGATCGAGGCACGGCTGGCCGAGTCCCCCGGCGAGGGCGGCTCGGTCGACGGCGCCGCCCTCGGGACGCTCTCCCGCCGGCTGGCGGAGCTCGAGAAGGGCCTGGCCGGCAGCGGCCAGCAACTCGAGGGCCTGTGGCGGGCCATGAGCGAGCAGACCGAGGCGTCGGGCCAGCAGGCGGAGGAAGGGGCCGCCGAGGCCCTGGCCGCCCTCCAGCAACAGACGGGCGAGGTGCGCCGGTCGATCGACGAGCGGATGGCCCAGGCCGAGGCCCTCATGAACCAGCGATTCGCCGGTTTCGACGTCAGCCTGGACCAGCGCCTGGCGCAGGTGGCCACCACGATGGCCGAGCGCGCCGGAGCGGCCGAGGCCGCCGCCACCTCCGTCACCGAGGGGCTCGCCGCCCTCCAGCAGCGCATCGAGGAGCTCCAGCGCGACTCCGGCCCCGACGCCGTCCAGTCACGGATCGAGGAGGGGGCGAAGGCTCTGCGCCAGGAGGTCACCGGCTTCCTGAACGAACTCCGTGGGACGTGGCAGGAACGGATCGGCGCGATCGCCGAGCGGCTCGAGGCCCGGGAGATCGAGGAGCGGCAGCGCGGAGACGCCCTGGTGCAGAGCCTGGAGGACCGCGCCACCTCCCTCCAGTCCTACGCGGAGAGTGTGGCCGGCCGGGTCGAGGGCGTCCTCGCCGAGCTCGCGGAGGTCCGCCAGGAAGCCGACGAGCGCCTGACCCAGGTCACCGAATCGGTCGCCGAGCGGGCGGAGGCGGCGAAGGCGGCCTTCGACGCGAGGACCGAGGAGCTCCGCCAGGCCGTGCAGCACGCCCTCGACCAGGGCATGGAGGGCAAGCTCGAGCGCCTCCGTGCGGAGATCGCGTCCGGCCTCGAGAGCCAGCGCGAGGAGTCCGCTGCCGCCGTGGATGCCCAGCGCCGGGAGACCGCCGCGGCGCTGGAGGCGCGCCGCGCCGACGAGGAGGCCCTGCGCGAGGAGCTGGTCGGCATCCTGGAGACCCAGCGGGTGAGCACGGAGACGCTCCGCGACGAGATCCTGGCCCGCCTGGAGTCCCGTCGTGGCGAGGAGGAGGCCCTCGAGGCCCGCCTGGCCCGGGCCGTCTCCGAGGCGGAGGTCCGCGTGGCCGAGCGGGTCGCGCAGATCGAGGACCTGGCCCGCGCGGCCCGCGAGGGCGCGACGATCGACGCCGAACGGACGGCCGATCTGGCCTCGAAGATCGACGAGCGGGTTACCCGCGGCGAGGGCGCGCTGGAGCACGCCATCCGCGACCTGCGCCTGCAGCTCGAGGAGCGCACCGCGGCGCTCGAGGCCGCCTCGAACGAGCGCACTCAGACGAACGACGCTCGACTGATGGAGATCGCCGAGCAGATGCGCCTCGCCCTGGAGAACGCCGTGTCGAACGTCCGCCGGGAGCTCACGGTCCGTGTGGACGAGAACACCGAGTCGCTGGAGGGCCGCCTCGACGCGCTGACCGGCCGCGCCCGCGAGATCTCCGAGCTCCTCGACGACCGCTCCGAGGGTCTGCGCGCGGCGCTGGAGCTGCAGTCCGAGGTGGTGCAGTCCTCGCTGGCCGGACGGCTGGAGTCCCTCGAGGCGATCCTCGACGAGCGGGTCCGCGAGCTCCAGGCCGGCCTGACCGAGCGGGCCCGGAGCGAGACCGAGGTGGCCGAGCGTATGAGCCTGGTCGCCGACGGCCTCTCCGACTGGCTCCGCGACACCGACGAGCGGCTGGAGGCTCGGGCCGCGGCGGCCGAGGAGGCCTCCGTCCGCCACGAGGCCGCGGAGCAGGCCCTGGCCCGGTCCATGGAGGAGCTGGCCAGGACCAGCGACGAGCGCGCGAAGGAGGGACGGAACGAAGTCATCTCGTGGCTCGAGTCCTTGCGCGCCGACATCCAGCAGCAGCAGCAGTTCGAGGCCGGGGCCCGTGGCGATCTCGCCGCCGGGCTCGCCCGGCTCGAGCAGGTCCAGCAGGCCGGCCGCGAGGAGGTCCTGTCCGCGCTGACGGCGCAGCGCGAGGAGGTCCTGGGCACGGTGGAGGCCCGCCTGGCTGCGCTTCGCGACCGTCTGGCCGACGCGGTCGGCCAGACGCTCTCCACCGGCGCGGCCCTCACCGAGACCGTGCAGCGCACCCGGGCCGAGGTGCTGGACGCCGCGGAGGCCGCCGCCCGCCGGGCCGAGTCCGCCGTGGAGTCCGTCCGCGCCGAGGCGCTGTCGCGAGCGGAGGCCGTCGGCGCCCAGAGCGCCGCCTCCCTCGAGGGGATGAATCGCGAGCTGGTCTCGCGCCTCGCGTCCGAAACGGAGGGCCTCGCCTCCCGCGTGGACGCACTCACCGCAGAGGTCCGCGCCGGCCTCGAGGACCCGGGGCAGTGGCGCGAGCGCGCCGCCGAGCTCGAGGGAGCGCTGGGCGAGCGGGTCGCCGCGGTCAGCCGCGCGATGACCGAGCGCCTCGGCCGGATCGAGGCCAGCCTCCCGGGGCTGGTCGGCGAGGTTCGCGCCAACCTCGACAGCGCCGACGACCGGGCGACCTCCGCGGCACGGGATCTGGTGGACAACGCGACGCGGGGCCTGAAGGAGCGCGTGGAGGAGATGGAGCGGATCAACCTCGACGTGTCCGGGACGCTCCAGCGCGTGGAGCGGGAGTTCGGCGACCGACTCGACACACGCCAGATCCACATCGAGCAGGAGGTCCAGGAGCAGCTGTCCGACTTCCGGATCGCCCTCGCTGAGGCGGTTCGGCGCATCCAGGAGGAGACCACGAGCGAGCGCGTCAGCGAGCTGGAGCTGCGGGAGCGGCTCGACGCCGCGGAGCGCGGGCTGGCCGACCGGTTCGCCGCGCTCGGCGACCGCCTCTCGAAGCAGGTCCGTGCGTCCGAGGCGAACGTCCGTCGCCGGCTGGAGGTGCTCGCCGGTGCGGTCGCCGAGCTCGACGACCAGCGGCGCTCCGCGGCACAGGAGGTCGCGGCCCTGAACGACGCCCACGCCTCGCTGATGAAGTCGCTGGACGTCATGGGCGAGCGGACTGCGACCGTGGCGAAGGCGGCCTCGCGCGTGGCGCGCAAGAAGGGCATGCCCGAGCCCGACACGGAGGACCCGGTCCTGCCCCGCCTGCTCGCCGTCGAGAAGGAGATCCACGCCCGGCTCACCTCGCTGGAGAAGGCGGTCGACCAGGAGACCAGCGAGAGCCGCGACGACGTCACGCGGCGCCTCGCGCTCCTGGAGGAGCGCTGGGCCGACCTGCTCGAGGAGCGCCTTGCCGGGATGATCGAGACGGAGCGCAAGACGCCCGGCGCCAAGCGCCGGGGGCGTCGCGAGGAGGACTGAGCCTCGGACCCCTCGCCCGATCCCCTCCCCATGGACCTCGAGACCCTCGAGGAGCTCTTGGCCGGACACGTCAAGGAGCTCGGCAACCGCCTCGCGCGCCGGGTCGGCTACCTGGCCGACCGCATCGCCCGGCTCGAGCGAGGTGAGGTGGTCGTGTCCGCCCCCGTCCGCACCACACGCGCGCCGCGTCCACTCCGAGAGCCGCCTCCCGCGGCGCCCGAGCTGCAGGACCTGCGCCGGGAGCTCGAGTCCCGGCAGGCCGCGTTGGAGGGGACCGTCGCCGCCCGCGTCGACGAGCTGCTCCGCGCGCTCCGTCAGGTCCAGGCCGCGATGGAAATGCTCCCGGAGCGGCTCGACGACCTGGACGAGCGGATCCGCCGCGTCGACGAGAAGGCCGAGCGGGCCGCCGCCCGCATCGCCCACGACCCCTCGGCCCGGGCGACCGAGGACCTCCGCCGCGAGCTCACCGAGGACCTCGCCGACGTTCGCGACGGCCTCGGGACGCAGATCGCCGCCCGCGACGCGCGGCTGTCAGCGTTCCAGGACCGGCTCGACGAGCTCGACGGCCGCCTCGGCAAGCTCGACGGGCCGACGCAGGAGTCGCTGCTGTCGGACGATCGTCGCGTGGGCGCCCTGGAGACCCGGCTCGCGGCCCTCGAGCAGGCTCATCAGGCCCTGGCCGCGCTCGCCGAGCGCACCGGCCGCGAGACCGCCAGCCGCCTCAGCCGCCGGGTCGAGGACGTGCGGGACGCGATCGGGGTGCAGCTCTCGGAGCTCCGCCGGGCGATCTCCGAGGCGCCGGAGCCCCAGCAGGCACAGCCCTCGGCCTAGGCAGCGCGCGGCTCAGCCGGCCGCGGCGCAGATCCCCAGGAAGTTCGAGAGGAGCTTGGGGCCCTCGGCCGTCAGGATGCTCTCGGGGTGGAACTGGACCCCGTACATCGGCGCCGTGCGGTGGCGCAGGGCCATCATCACGCCCTCCTCGGTCTGCGCGGTGACCTCGAGGTCGTCCGGGAGCGTCCCCGGCTCCACGACCAGGGAGTGGTAGCGCGTCGCCTCGAACCACTGCGGCAGTCCGGAGAACAGGCCGTCCTCGCCGTGGTGCACGTGCGAGGTCTTGCCGTGGAGGATCTCCGGCGCACGGACGATGGTCCCGCCGAAGGCGTGCCCGATGGCCTGATGGCCCAGACACACCCCCAGCGTGGGCGTCCCCCGGCGCGCCGCCTCCAGGATCAGCTCCTCGGAGACCCCCGCGTCCTCAGGCCGGCCCGGACCGGGCGACACGACGAGCCCGTCCGCGCCGTCCAGGTCGCCTACCCCCGCCGCGTCGTTGCGCAGCACCACGCACTCGGCCCCCAGCGCCTGAAACGCCTGCACCAGGTTGTAGGTGAACGAGTCGTAGTTGTCGAGAACGAGCAGACGAACCGCCATGGACGCGAGTGTACGGGCCTGGCGGCGCCACCTAGCCAGCCCCTACCCGCCGGCGGCGGCGGCCTTCTGCTTCTCCTCCTCGACGAGCACGCGGCGCAGGATCTTGCCGACCATCGTCTCGGGAAGCGAGTCGCGAAACTCGACGAGCTTGGGGACCCGATATCCGGTGAGCCCCGTCTTCTCGTCCTTGCACCAGGCGATGATCTCCTCGGCCGTGGCCTGCATCCCCGCCTTCAGGATGATGTAGGCCTTGACGGCCTCACCGGTCTTCGCGTCCGGCACGCCGGCCACCGCGACCTTCTCGATCTTCGGGTGCTGGTACAGCACCTGCTCCACGTCCGTGGGGTACACGTTGAACCCGGACACGATGATCATGTCCTTCTTGCGGTCGACGATGTAGGCGTAGCCCTCCTCGTCGATCTTGGCGATGTCGCCCGTGTACAGCCACCGGACGCCCTCGGCGTCGGTGCGGATCATGTCCGCGGTCTCCTCGGGCTTGTTGAAGTAGCCCATCATGATCTGAGGACCGGACAGCGCGATCTCGCCCTGCTCCCCGAGCGCCATCTCCTTGTCGGGGTCGTCGATGTCGCAGATCTTGACGTCGGTGTCCGGGACGGGGAGACCGATCGACCCTTCCTTGCGCTTGCCGTAGATCGGCTGCGCGTGGGTGATCGGGCTGGTCTCGGTCAGGCCGTAGCCCTCGACCACCTTGGCCCCGGTCACCTCCTCGAACTTCTGGGCCACGGCGATCGGCAGGGGCGCCGCCCCGGACAGGCACGCGCGGATCGAGGACAGGTCGTACTTCTTCGACTCCGGCGACTCGTTGATCGCGATGTAGATCCGCGGCACCCCCGGGAAGAGCGTGGGCTTCTCCTTCTGGATCTCCTTCAGCGTCAGGTCCAGCTCGAAACGAGGCAGCAGGACCAGCTTGCCGGCCTTGATGAGCCCGATGTTCATGCACACCGTCATCCCGTAGGAGTGGAAGAACGGCAGGACGCACATCACCGCCTCCTCGCCGTCCTTCAGGTCGGCGAACCACGACGCGCCCTGCATCGCGTTGGAGACCAGGTTGTGGTGCGAGAGCATGGCGCCCTTGGACAGCCCGGTCGTGCCGCCCGTGTAGATCAGTCCGGCCAGGTCGTGCCTCGCGTCGACCTGGGCCACCGGTGGCGGGGTGCCGGCCGCCTTCATCAGGTCCTTCCACCACTTCACCGGCGCGTCCTTCGGCACCGGCGGCCACGCGCGGCCCTCCTTCTTGGCGGCCTTCTTGAACACCAGCAGGGGGGCGAGGACGTTCTTCGGGAACGACATGTAGTCCTCGAGGCCGGTGGCGATGACCTCCTTGAGGCCGACCTGCTCCCGGACCGCGGCGACCTTGTCGTACAGCTGGTCGAGGGTGACCAGGACCTCGATGCCCGCGTCGGTCAGCTGGTGGGTCAGCTCGCGCTCGGTGTACAGCGGGTTGTTGCCCACGATGACCGCGCCCAGGCGCACGGTGGCGTAGTAGCCGATCACGTACTGCGGACAGTTCGGCAGGAGCAGACCCACCCGGTCGCCCTTCTTGACGCCGAGGGCCGCCAGGACCGCGGAGAACCGCTCGACCTCCGAGAGGAGCTCCTTGTAGGACATGTGCCTGCCGAACCAGGCGATTGCGGGCCGCTCGGGGAACCGCCGGGCCGAGTCCTCCAGGATGGAGTAGAGGGACTTCTCCGGGTACGGGGCCAGGGTCTTCGGGACGTCGGGGGGGTAGCTGGCGAACCAGGGCCGGTGGTCCATCTCGGTCTCCTTCACGACACGGTGCGGGCTGGTGACCGCCGATTCTCCCCCGCCGCCGCGCGCGCGCTCAAACCGCGTTTGGCCTAGCGTTCAGCCCCACATGAGCGAGATGGCGGATGCCCTTCGGATGGCGGCGCTGGCCGCGCTGCCCCCGGTGGAGGGCGAGCTGAGGCTCGCCGGGCTGCACGGGCGGGTCGAGGTCGTCCGGGACCGGTGGGGCGTGCCCCACATCTACGCGCAGGACGAGCACGACCTGTTCCTGGCCCAGGGCTTCGTGATGGCCTCCGACCGCACGTTCCAGATCGAG
The DNA here is from genome assembly GCA_963742735.1 of uncultured Actinomycetes bacterium. Classification (GTDB taxonomy): domain Bacteria; phylum Actinomycetota; class UBA4738; order UBA4738; family JBBDTT01; genus JBBDTT01. Next base: position 451,095 of record CAVUMN010000004.1, on the reverse strand, counting down.
TTCATGTGCCGGGTGGGTACCGGCCGGCTGTCCGAGGCCTTCGGCGACCTCACCCTGCACCTGGACCGGTTCACCCGCACCGTGGGGTGGGGCCGGGCCGCCGCCGCCCTCACCGCGGCCCGGACCCCGGCGGAGCTGGACGCGCTGGAGCCCTTCGCCCGGGGCCAGATGGCGTGGCGCGAACGCATGACGGCGTTCCCGCCCGAGTACGTGGTGATGGCGCTGGAGCCCCTTCGCGCCGAGTCGGTCGAGGAGATGCTCGTCCTCGGCGGCGGAGCGCAGGTGCTGCTGTCCTACACGCTGTCGCGGAACTGGGACATCGAGCTGGTACGGGCGCAGATCGCGGAGCAGTTGGGCCCGGGCGCCGTTCTGGACCTGTTTCCCGATATCCCACCGAACCCCGGCGCCGTCCAGGCCGGGAAGCGCTGGGGGCACTCGCCGCTGGAGTACCTGAGCCGGGCCCCCCAGTTTCCCGGAGGGGGGTCGAACAACTGGGTGGTCGACGGCACCCGGACGGTGAGCGGGAAGCCCCTGCTGGCCAACGACCCCCACCTGCTCGTGCAGCTGCCCTCGATCTGGTACGAGGTCCACCTGTCGTGTCCGACCCTGAACGCCTCAGGGGTGGCCCTGCCCTTCGCGCCGGGCGTGGTGATCGGGCACAACGAGCGGATCGCCTGGGGGTTCACGAACGTCGAGGGCGACGTGATGGACCTGTACCTGGAGCGGCTCAACGACGACGGCACCGCGGCCCGGTACGACGACGCCTGGGAGCCCGTGACGGTCCACCGCGAGGAGATCGGGATCCGCGGCCGCCCCGAGCCGGAGGTCCTGCTGGTGCCGGAGACCCGCCACGGCCCCATCCTCGACTCGTACATGGTGGGGATCGCCGAGCAGACCGTGGTGCCCCTTCGGGAGACCTACGCGCTGCAGTGGGTGGGGGCGGAGCGCGGCACGTCGGTCGAGTCCGTGCTCGGGATCAACCGGGCGCGGGACTTCGAGGAGTTCCGCGCGTCACTCCGAGGCTGGGAGTGTCCCGGCCAGAACATGGTCTACGCCGACGTCGACGGCAACATCGGCTACCAGCTCACCGGGACCTATCCGATGCGCCGGAAGGGCGACGGTTCGTTCCCCGTCCCCGGTTGGACCAGCGAGTTCGGCTGGGACGGGTGGGTGCCGTTCGAGGAGCTCCCGTGGGCCTTCAACCCGCCGGAGGGGTTCCTGGCCACCGCGAACAACCGCGTGCACGACCTGTCCTACCCGCACGTGATCACCCGGGACTGGATGCCCCCGGGCCGCGTGACCCGGATCGCGGAGCTCCTGACGGAGACCGACCGGCACACGCCCGAGAGCTTCGCCCGGATCCTCATGGACACGGTGTCGCCGACGGCGCGGGAGACCGCCCCGCACCTGGCCGAGGTCGAGCCTGCCGGCGACCGGCAGAAGGAGGCCATCGCCCTGATCGCCGAGTGGGACCACGACCTGGCCACCGGATCGGCGGCCGCGGCGATCTACCAGGCATGGTGTGGACAGATCGCCGACCTCGTCCTACGCGACAGTCTCGGGGACGAGCTGTTCTCGCACTACTACGGCCGGCGGCAGTGGGCGAACACGTTCCGCCACCAGGTCCTGCCGGAGATCCTGGCCCACCCCACGGCGAAGTGGTGGGGCGGCAACGGCAGGCAGGCCCGGGACGAGGTCCTTCGCCGAGCTCTCGACGCGGCGCTGGACGAGCTGACCGAACGGCTGGGCGAGGACGTCGCGACGTGGCGGTGGGGCGAGCTGCACACCGTGACGTTCGCCGGACGGCTGGCGATGATCCCCGACCTGGCCGAGCTGTTCACGGCCGGCGTCGTGGAGATGGGGGGCGACGACGACACGGTCTGTCAGGCGCTGTACGAGCCCGAGTCGGGCTACGGCGTGGCCGTCATCCCCTCGTGGCGCCAGATCATGGATCTGGCCGATCCCGAGGACAGCGTGGGCACCCACACGGTGGGCCAGTCCGGGAACCCGGTCAGCCCCCACTTCGCCGACCTGCTCCCCCTGTGGTCGGCCGGCGAGCACCATCCTCTGCCGCTCCGCCGAACGGGCGTGGACGCCATCGCCGAGTCGACGCTCGTCTTGGAGCCCGAGGACTAATCCGGGCCGGTCTCCCGGTACGCCTCCTCCTCAGGATCGCGAGCAGCTCGACGCGGGCTCGGCTCAGAACATCCCTCCGCCGGGGAGGAACCGGTCGACGTAGAAGAACACCACGAACAGGATCGCGAGGGCCGCAACGGTGAGGCCCGCCCAGTACAGGACCGCGAGGGCGGTCACCTTCGGTTGGTGGCGGCGAAGGAGGCGGAACATCAGCTCGCGCCCCCCCCGTGCGGGGTCCCCGGCCCCGAGATCTGGAGGGCCCGGATCACCAGCCGCTCCCGCGAGGAGAACCGGGGATTGCACGTGGTCAGGGTCAGCGCGGGGACCTTCGTCGGGTTCACGACCCAGAGGGCCTGGGGGCTCACCACCCGCTGCCACCGCACCGCGTATCGGAACGTTCCGGCCCGGGTTCGGAGCTCGATGATGTCGCCCGGCCGCAGCTCGTTCAGGGCCCAGAACGGCTGCGAGTACGTCGTGCGATGCCCGGCGATGCCCACGTTCCCGGGCCTGCCCGGCAGCGGCGTGTCCGGGTAGTGCCCGGGCCCCTTCATGAGGTCCTCGCGCTCGGTGCCCTGGACGAACACCATGTCCAGCCCGATCTTCGGGATCACGATGAACCCGACGGCCTTCCCGGGGATCGGCGCCAGGGCCAGGCCGTCGCGGTCGATCTCCTGCCGGAGCCCGTCCTGGGCGCGCTGGGTGATCACCCCGGTGCCCCACAGCTCGTAGGCCACGAAGAGCAGCACCAGCACACCTGCGGTGATGAGGGTCTTGCCCGTGGCACGCATCACGCGCCGGCCCCGCGACGGAGGCGGCGCGGCGGCGGGCGCGGTCGGGGGTCGGGTCCGTACGGCCATGGCCTCCAAGTATCCCCCCGGCCGCCGGTCGTACCCAGCCCATCGTTCGCTAGGATTGGCCGGTCATGCCGGTCTCCAAGTCCAAGCGCAAGCGCTACCAGCCGCCCCCCAAGAAGAAGCCGAAGCCGTCCCCGAAGTGGTACGGCGCGGTGATCCTCGGCCTGCTGTTCGGCGGCGTGTACGTGATCCTGGCCTACTACGGCCTGCTTCCCGGCGGCGGCGACGTCGCGGGCAGCAAGCAGTACCTGCTGTGGGGCGGTCTGGGCCTGATCGCGGTGGGCTTCGGCGCCGCCACCCAGTGGCGCTGACACCCGCGTAACTACACTCCTGTCATTTCTCCACAGGGTTGTCCCCACCTGGGGAAACCGTTCCGGGGGCCCCACCGTGGGGCGCCCGGACCCGGGGGGCTCGCGAAGCCCCACAGGTCGCGCAGGAACTCGAGCGCGAGGGCGACCGCGATGTCGCTCCGGGTGAACGAGCTGACGTGGTCGAGGCCCTCGAGCTCCACCAGGACGCAGCGTGGGACGCGCTCGGCGGTCTCCCGGGCCTGGGCGAGCACCGGGTCGGCCTCCCCCACCAGCAGCAGGACCGGCACCGCCAACGAGGCGAAGGCGTCGTCCGCCCCGCCGTAGCGGGCGTTGGCCCGCAGGGAGGCCGCGAGGGCCTCCGCGTCGCCCCGCGCCCAGTTCTCCCGCATCCAGTCGGGGACGTCCACCGCCTGCGCGTACCGCTCGACGGCGGCGGGCAGGCCGAGCTGCAGGAGCGCCTCGGACGACTCGGCGAGGGCCCGGCTGAACGCGCTCAGGCCGTGGCCGCTGGCGCCGGTCGCGATCAGCGCCACGACCCGATCCGGATGGCGCGCGGCAAGCTCGAACCCGACGCGCCCGCCGAAGGAGTGCCCCCACACGGTCGCCCGTTCGATGCCCAGGGCGTCGAGCACCGCCAGCACGTCCCCGGCGTGGCGCTCGATCCCGTAGGCGGCGTCGTCGTGCGGCGCGTCGCACTCCCCGCGGCCAAGGGGATCCACGGAGATCACCCGCGCGATCGAGCGGAACGCGTCCAGGTAGCCGGCCGCTCGCCACTGGGCCCGGTCGCCCAGCGACCCGGGAAGCAGCACCAGGGCCGGCCCCCGCCCGTCGTCGTCGTAGGCGAGGCGAAGGCCGTCGGGAGCGGTCACGAACGCCACGGCGGCGAGCATACTGTTGGGGAGATGCCGGTCTACGAGTACGCCTGTCGCGCGTGCGGCGAACGGACCGAGGAGGTCCAGCCGATGGGCCAGGCGGTCCCACCCGACGCATGCCCGGCCTGCGGAGAGCCCCAGCTGAAGCGCGTCTACTCCAGGGTCGGCGTCGTCTTCTCCGGGTGGGGCTTCAACCGGACCGACGGCCTGATCGACGACTCGCGGGGGCCGCGCAAGGACTTCAAGACCCTCAAGGCCAAGGCGGAGGAGATCGCCGAGGGCTAGTTCAGGGTCGCGTCCTGGACGGGCCGGCGGACCACCTGCATCGGCTCACCACAGTGCCGCGGGACCGAGAGCTCCCCGAGCTTCGTGACCTTGTATTCCGTTCCGCATTCGCCGCACACGAAGTAGACCTCGAGCTCCTCGACCTCCTCGGGCTCCTCCAGGCGAGCCTCCGGGGCCGGCACGCTGAACCCGGCCAGGACCCGCCGCCCCATCAGGAAGATCGTCATGCCGAGCAGCGTCGCGACGGCGAGTCGCAGGCCCAGCGACCGGCCGGAGGTGTAGGTCAGGACGAACCACACGGCATACAGGCCGCCGCCAAGGAGGACGAGCGAAACCAGCCTGCCGACGAGGCTTCGCTTCGCGCGCGCCATGGCTCGACGCTACACGCTCCGCGGCCCGTGGTTGCGGGTGCGGGTGCGGGTGCGAGCGCTACAGACGCTCGATGATCGTGGCGTTGGCCATGCCGCCGCCCTCGCACATCGTCTGGAGGCCGTACGTGCCACCCGAGCGCTCCAGCTCGTGCAGGAGGGAGGTCATCAACCGGGCACCGCTCGCCCCGAGGGGATGGCCGACGGCGATCGCCCCGCCGTTCACGTTCACGTGCTCCTCGAACCAGTCGTCGGGGATCTCGAGCTCCTTCTTCCAGGCCAGGACCACCGTGGCGAAGGCCTCGTTGATCTCCACCCGGTCGATGTCCTCGAGCTTCATCCCCGCCCGGCCCAGCGCCTTCTGCGTGGACGGGATCACGCCGGTGAGCATGGTGATCGGGTCCACCCCGGCCAGCGCGAACGTGTGGAACCGGGCGCGCGGGGTCAGGCCGAGCTTCTCGGCCGTCTCCCGGCTGGCGATGACCAGGGCCGCGGCGCCGTCGGTGATCTGGCTCGAGTTGGCGGCCGTGACCACGCCGTCCTCCTTGAAGGCCGGCTTCAGCTGCGCCATCTTCTCCAGGTTCGGCTCGCGGATCCCCTCGTCGTAGTCGAACTCCACCAGGCCTTCCTCGGTCTGGACCTTGATGGGGTGGATCTCCTTGGCGAACCGGCCCTCCTTCGTCGCGGCGCCGGCCAGGGTGTGGCTGCGCGCGGCGAAGCGGTCCAGCTCCTCGCGGGTCAGGCCCCACCGCTCGGCGATGATCTCGGCGCTGATCCCCTGCGGAACCAGGCCGCCGTCGTAACGGTCCATCAGGGACGGGGGGAACGGGAACCCCGGGCCCTGCTGGGCGGTGATGCCCATGGGCACCCGGGACATGTTCTCGACGCCCGACGCGATGACCAGGTCGTACGCGCCGGCGATCACACCCTGGGCCGCGAAGTGCGCGGCTTGCTGGCTCGAGCCGCACTGGCGGTCCACGGTGGTGGCCGGGACCTCCTCGGGCAGTCCCGCCGCCAGCCACGCGTTGCGGCCGATGTTCAGGCCCTGCTCCCCGGTCTGCATGACGCAGCCGGTGATGTTGTCCTCGACCTGCGCCGGGTCGATGCCCGTCCGCTCGACGGCGGCCTTCAGCACGTCCGCCAGCAGGTCCACGGGGTGGGAGTCGGAGAGCTTCCCGTTCTTCTTGCCCATCGGTGAACGGACGGCCTCGACGATCAGGGCCTCACGCATGCGGGTCTCCTTCCTGAGCACGCTCCGGTGGTCCATACCTACCGGTCGGTAACCTATTCTACGCCGGATTCCTTCCCCCCGGCCGGCTCACTCGGTCAGGGCGTCTCGGGTGCGGTCCTGGCAGATCGCGCGGACCCGTCCGGCCACCTCAGGCAGATCTCGTTCCATGGCCTTGAAGTCTCGGTCGAGCATGACCACCACCCGCATGGGCGAGGTGGCCACCACGCTCGCCGAGCGCACGTGGTCGCCCAGCAGGCCGACCTCCCCGAAGACGTCCCCCGGTCCGAGGTCGGTCAGGTGCCGGCCGTCCTGGGTCACGTCCGCGGTGCCCTCGAGGATCACGAAGAACTCGTAGGCGAATCGCCCCTGGTCCACCAGATGCTTGCCCTCGGTGACGTCCACCTCGTCCGCCCACCGCGCGACGGTGGTGCGGTCGTGGTCCGACAGGCCCGCGAACAACGGGATGTCCTTCAGCTTGCTCGCGTCCATGTCCCCTCCCGTTTACTCGTCGGGCCACACCGGCACGGCGCAGTCCGCGCACTGCAGGGCCATGTGCCAGGCGGTCGCCGCCAGCTCTCCCACCGTCGGCAGGTCGTGGGCGAAGCCCGGGTACGCCGCCCACGCGGCGCCGTATCGGTCGGCGAGGACCACCGTCGGCACCAGGCCGTCATCCCCCAGATAGGTCCGCGCCACCTCGCCGTCCGGGTCGAGCAGGGTGGGCACGGCGCCGACCGGCGCGGGCGCCACCGCGTACACCGTCGCGTCCGCGGCCTGGAACTGGTCGTCGCGGGCGGCGACCTCCTCGGCGAAGGCGGCGCACTCCGCGCAGTCGTCGTGCAGGAAGGCCAGGACCAGCGCACGCCGGCCCTTCACGTCCCACGGCGTGAACTCCCGGTCCGAGAGGGACTCGGCCACGCGGAACTGCGGGATCGGCGCGTTCCGCTCGAGCGTCGTGCCGGCAAGCCGCACGAAGGCAGCCTACCGCGCCCTCCGGGAGTCGTTCCCGCGCGCTACGGACGCCGGCCGGTGATCTCCGCGACGTGGTTGTAGGTCCCCCGGTTCTGCCACGGGATGGCCGGCACGCTGCCCGCGCCCTGCCCCTCGAACCGGATCATGTCCGCCGGGCGGGTCCAGTCGGCCATGACGTCGGTCTCCTGGGCCGTCGTCAGGGCGTCCAGAGCCGTGGTGAGCGCCCCCAGGATCATCTTGGTGCACCCCTCTCGAGTCGGGGTGGCCATGTCGTCGCAGTACGCGCGGGCCACGGGGCGCCTGCCCAGCACGTTCCACAGGTAGTTCCCGAAGTCGGCGAAGTACGACGAGCCGTTGTTGAACTCGGGGCGGTCGCTGATCGGCACGCCGGCGAGGCCGATGGTGTCACCGAGCTCGTCATCGAACACCGCGTGGACGAGGGCGTCGAACCACGCGTCGAAGATCGCCGTGGCCGGCCCGTTGTCGTCCAGGTCGTCGTGGTCCTGGTCGGCCCGGTGCTGGCCCTGCGTCATACCAGGCCTTCACGATCCCGGCCGCCGCGTCCAGACGAGCCGCGTCCGGCCCCGTGGCGCCCGCATCGACCGCCGCAAGGAGCAGCGGCGCCAGTCGGAACGCGTCCATGTCGCGGGTGGCGGCGTCGCGGATCACGTCGACCAGGTCGGCCCGGTCGATCTTCTTCGAGCCGGCCAGGCGTTCGCGCATGTTCGCCGCGAGCAGGCGAACGCGGTGGACGTCGCCCCAGTAGGTGTCGTCGCCGTTGTTCCATCCCGCGGCCGGCTTGTTGTTCCAGTTCACCAGCCACCCCTGCTTCGGGTTGATCACGTGCGGGTTCTTCTTGAACGGCAGCACGCCCTGCCACTCCCACTTCCCGGTGCCCCACGACGGCAGGCGGGGGTCGACGCCCCGGGCCCGCAGCGGGTACTCACCGATGTGGTAGTAGCCGATGTTCCGGGAGTCGGCGTAGAAGACGTTGAACGAGACCGTCATCCGGTCGGCCGCCCGGAAGAAGTCGGCGACCGACTTCGTCTCGCTGGAGGAGTTCCATCCGGCGAAGGCGCCGAACGACTCGAGCTCGCGCTTCCAGAACTGCCGCTGGCGCACCCAGGCGACCGGCTTGTCGTCCACCGTCCCGCGGAAGAACACCGGGCCGTGGCCGGTGCGGTCGATCGTGATCGTCTCCGAGCCCGGCAGCTCGGCCGTGGTGGGGTCGGCCAGGTTCGCGGGCGGGAGGTTCCAGTCGATGGTCTCGTCGCGTGACTCCATGGCCACGCACTTGCCCTTGAAGACGTAGTGCTTCGAGTCGACCGTCGGCTTCTCGCCTCCCGGCTCGCACAGCAGCTCGGCCCGGATGTCGACCGCGTCGGAGACGCCGGTGGTCAGCGACCAGGCGTAGTCGATGCCGCGGCCCACGGCGGCCAGCAGCGACGCGCCGGGAACGGCCGCGCCCCGGAAGTCCAGGCGGCGGTCCGCCGTACCCCCGTGAACGTCGACGTCCATGAAGAACTGGGGCACCGAGTACCCCACCTGGGGCGCGCCGATCTCCAGGGGGTGCCCGCTGGTGGAGCGCCTGCCGGAGACGAGCAACGCGTTCGAGGCGAGCGTGCCGAGTTGCGGGAACCCGATGCGGCGCAGGCCGTCGTTGAGGGCCACGCGGGCGGCCTCGGCGGCGCCCTCGGCCGCCTCGGGCTCGTCGGGGATGGCGATCGCCTTCGGGTCGTACGCGGGGAGCACCTGGGAGGGCCACCGCCCGTCCTCGGGCTGGATCGAGGTGTAGGCCGACGGGTCGTTCTTCCGGCGGAGGTCGCCGAAGATCTTCCAGCCGAGCTTCTGCCCGTGCTTCTGGACGAGCTCGCGGTACAGGGTGGCGTTGCGGAACTCGAAGCCGGCCGTCTCGCCGAATACCCGGAGCTGCAGCACGCCCAGCGCGGCGGAGTCGATCGGCCGCCACGGCGCCGGCGTGTTCCCCGTGGCCACGTACTCGGCGGGCAGGCGGGTGGGATCGAACGAGACCTCGTCGATGTACGCGTTCATCCCCTCGGAGTACGCCTCGAGGCCGTCCACGATCGACCGGCCGAGGCCGTTCTTCGGGAACACCTTCGGGAACGCGTCGATCATCTCCTGGAGCTCGGCCTCGGTGTAGCCGTCCAGGCGGGTGGCCTTGTCCATCTCCACGTAGCTCGCTCCGGCGAAGCTGGCCAGCGTGCCGAGGGCGGCGTGACGGAACACGTCGGCCTGCCACAGGCGGTCCTCACCGGTGACGTAGCCCAGGGCGAACTCGACGTCGTCGGTGGTCTCCCCGTAGATGTGCGGGACGCCGAGCGCGTCGCGGTAGACGGTCACGCCCTCGCGCGGGGAGTACTCGCTGACGACCTCCTCGGGCCCGAACTGCTGCGGGTGGTAGTGGGTCTCCAGGTCGGCCGGCGTCACGTCGTCGTCGTCGACCAGGCCGGCGTACTGCTCGAGCTGGTCCGCGTAGTGCTCGGGCGTTGCCTCGGTCGCCGTGAAGCCGGCGAACTCCAGCAGATCCATCGTGCCGTCCTGGCCGGGCGGGATGATGCTCACGGATTCGACGAGGTCGGCGACCTCGGGCACGGGCTCCTGGGCCTCCTGGGCCCGGGCCGGGGTGGACAGGATCGTGGCGGCGAGCAGCACGAGGGCCGCGCCGGTGCGGGTTCGTCGAGCGTTCATCCCTACTCGTTGGCGGACGGGGCCTCCGATTCCTGCATGGGACCCGTGACCTCTACGGTCGGGGCCGGGGAGCGCGGGCCGCTGGACCCACCGGTTCGCCCCGCCGGCCGGCCGCTAGAATCTGCTGCCGAGCGCGTGCACCGGGCACGCCAGTCGAGATCCCCAGCGCGCTATGAGCCCTTCACTCGAATCCGCCCAACCCACCGCCGCCGTCCGCAACGACGCGATGCCCACCCTGCTGTTCATGCACGTCCCGAAGACGGGCGGGCTCACCTTCGGCGACATCATGCTGCGCGAGTACGGCCGCGAGCGGTTCGAGATCGTCTCCGGGCGCGGCCCCGAGCGCCGCGAGGCAATCCTCCGATTCCTCGAGACCGGCGGGCCGCCGCCGCCCGATCTACCCCATGGGGGGTCGATCCAACGATTCCGCGAGTTCCCTCCGCAGCGGCGGGCCGAGCTGCGGGCGATCATGGGGCACTTCGAGTTCGGCCTGCACGAGGCCGTCGAGCGCCCGGCCACCTACGTCACCCTGCTCCGGGATCCGATCGACCGGGCGTTGTCCTCCTACCAGCACCGCGTCGTGCGGCAGCGGTTCGCGCTCGGCCTGGCGGAGTACATCCGTTCCGAGCGCGACCGCACCATTCAAAACGCCCAGGTGCGCCGGATCGCCGGGCTCCGGGCGTGGGACCGGCCGCCGGACGCCGAGGCGCTGGCAACCGCCAAACGCCACGTCGAGGAGCACTTCTCCGTGGTGGGGCTCACCGAGCGCTTCGACGAGACCGTCCTGCTGACCGCCCGACTGTTCGGCTGGCGGAAGCCCGCCTATCGGCGCCAGAACGAGGGCCGGGCGAGGCCCCGGCGGGAGGATCTCGCCCCCGATCTCGTCTCGATCCTGGAACGCAGCAACGAGCTGGACCTGGAGCTCCTCGAGTTCGCTCGGGAGCGCTTCACCCGTCAGCTCGACGCCTCCGGCGTCGACGTCAAGCGCGAACTCGCCGGGCTGCGCCGGCGCAACTCGGTGTACCGATGGTTCGCGCCCCGGCAGGCCCGAACCGGCCCCGACTGGAAGCGCCACCCCGTCGAGCGGGACGTTCCTCCATCCGCCTGATGGGCCGTGACGCGGGCGGACCCCCACCGGTAGCCGTCGGGGGCGTCGGCGGGAGCGGGACCCGGGTCGTGGCCCAGATCCTCCTCGATCGCGGGGTCGACCTCGGTCCGGACCTGAACGAGGCGCTCGACAACCTGTGGTTCACGCTGCTGTTCGTGCGCCCCGGATGGCTTCCCGGCGCCCTGGAGGGCTCCGACGGCGCGCTGGGCACGGGCCTCGAGCTGTTCGCCGCGGCGATGGAGGGACGGCTTCGGCTCTCCCCCGCCCGGGCCCGCTTCCTGTCGGGCGCCACCCGCGACGTGGCTCGGCACGGACACAACCACCTCGGTGACGGGCGGGGGCGATGGGCCTTCGCTCGGGCCCGCTCCCTCGTGACCCGCGGCCGTCATCCGCGCGGTGCGGAGACCTGGGGCTGGAAGGAGCCGGCCACCTATCTCCTGCTGGAGCCGATCCGTGCGCACCTGGGGCAGCTCCGCTACGTCCACGTGATCCGTCACGGACTCGACATGGCCTTCAGCCGGAACCAGCAACACCTCGCCGCGTTCGGGCCCCGGTTCGGCATCGATCCCGGCGTCCTGAGCCCCGAACGCGCCCTTCGCTACTGGCTGGCCGCGAACGAGCGGGCCGTCGAGGAAGGCCGACGGCTGTTCGGGGACGGGTTCGTCGTGGCCCGATACGACGACTTGTGCACCCACCCCCGGCCCACGATCGAGCGGCTGCTGGTGGACCTCGGCGAGGACCTCGGACCCGGGGAGCTGGACCGCCTGGCGGCGGTGCCGTCGGCGCCGGTGTCGCTCGGGATGCACCGCTACATGGATCTCTCCCGGTTCCCCGCGGAGGACCTGGACCGAGTCCGAGCGCTGGGGTTCGAGGTGGGCGGCCCGGCACCGAATCGCGCACGCCGGCGGCGATCCCCGCGCCGGCTCCGGATCTCCGTGGCACTGTGCACGTTCAACGGCGAGCGCTATCTGGCCCAGCAGCTGGACAGCATCGCGGCCCAGACCCGTCCACCCGACGAGCTCGTCGTCTGTGACGACGGCAGTATCGACCGCACCTCGGAGATCCTCGCCGGGTTCGGGTCCTCCGCCGGCTTCCCGGTGCGAATGCACGAGCCCGAGCCGGCCCCCCTGGGTCCGGGCCGGAACTTCGGCCGGGCCATCTCGGCGTGCGCCGGCGACGTCATCGCGCTCTGCGACCAGGACGACGTGTGGTTCCCGGACCGGCTCCAGCGGATCGAGGCGGCGTTCGACGAGTCACCGGCGCTGGCCCTCTTCTTCAGCGATGCCGAGCTGATCGACGAGCATTCCCGCAGCCGGGGGCGGCGGCTGTGGGAGGCCCTTGGGATCACGTCATGGATGTGGCGACGGTACTCGGCCGCCGATCCGGCCGACAAGGTCCGGATCCTGTTCGACGGAAACTTGATGACGGGCGCGACCCTGGCCTTGCGCGCGTCCTGGCGCGATCTGATCCTGCCGATCCCCGAGGGTTGGATCCACGATGCGTGGATCGGCATGCTGCTCTCCGCGACCGCCGACGTCCGGATGAGTCCAGAGCCGACCATCCACTATCGCCTGCATGCGGAGCAGCACGTGGGGATCGGCGTGCAGCCCCACCGTCTGACCTGGGCCCACCACGCCGTGCGCCGGGCCCAGCTGGTCCGCCGGATGACGAAGCAGGAGCGGAAGGCGTTCGGCGACTTCGCCCGCGGGCTGCTCGACGCGCACGACCGGCTTGCCGAACGGGCCGATGCCCACCCGGTGGGCCCCGAGATCCTCTCGGAGCTCGCCGACAAAGCCGCCCACTTCGGGGCCCGCGGACGCATGGAATCCCTCCCCCACCGCTGGCCGCTGGTCCGGCGCGAGCTCGCCGCGGGCCGCTACAAGCGGTGGTCGAACGGGTACCCGAGCGCCGCCAAGGACCTGTTGCTTCTCGACCGCTTCGGGAGACGGCGGTGACGCTCCCCGCGTTGAACGTCTGGCCTAGAGGACCTCGAGCGCAAGCCGCCGCTCGACCGGGTCCGCGGCGGTGAGCCGCAGGTTCACGTCCTGGCCGAACTCCAGGCTCTCCGGCGCGATCCGGGCCACCACCGGCGGGTCGCGCAGCAGCACGGTGGCCTTCTCCCGGCTCCGGTCGATCACGGTCGCCGCGAACGTCTCGCCGACATGTGGCGCCAGGACCACCGCCTCCGCCAGGTTGAGCACCTCGCCCTCGATCCGGTCCGAGCGCCGGTCGGCCTCGGCCATGGCCTCGGGCAGCCGGTCGAGGTGCTCGGCGGCCCAGCCGGGCGGCTCGACGCCGGCGCAGAGGGCCAGGACCACCTCGTTCGCGTAGCGGTCGACCAGGCGGCGCAGCGGCGCCGTCACGTGCGCGTAGAGCATCGCCAGGCCGCCGTGCACCTGCGGGTTCGAGTCCACGACGCGGTAGTCGGCGCCGCGCAGCGCATGCGTCACCTGGGTCAGGAACGCGGCGCTGTCCTGGGTGGCACCGTCCTCTCGGCGCACGACGTCACCGAGGGTGGCATCGGGCGGCCAGTCGATCTCCAGGGCTCGCGCGACGCGCCGGAGCCGCTCGACCTGACCCTCGGCGACGGGCGGGAGGGTCCGCAGGATGCCCACGCCGCCGTCGGTCATGATCCGGGCGGCGCAGTGGCCGGCCAGCAGCGAGATCTGGGCGTTCCAGCCCTCGACGGGCAGCGGCGCCTCGAAGCTGAACCGATAGCCGCCGGGGGTCGGGGTCAGCTCGCGCACCGGCAGGTTCAGGCTGATGCCTCCCCGCTCCGCCTCGCGGTCCTGGCGGAGCCGCCCGATCTCCCGGAGCAGGCGCAACGGCTCGTCCGCGTGGCCGGCGTCGAGGCCCTCCTGCACCTCCGGATAGGTGAGGGCACGGCGATTGCGGACCACGGCGCGCTCCAGCCGCGATTCAGTGACCTCCGCGCGGTCGTCCAGGTCGATCGTCCACAGCAGCGCCGGCCGCTCGGCGCCGGGAAGGAGGCTGGCCGCGCCCTCCGACAGGGCCGGCGGGTGCAGGGGGACGCGTCCGTCGGGCAGGTAGAGCGTCAGGCCGCGCCGCCACGCCTCCTGGTCCACGGCTCCCTCCGGGCGCACGAACGCGGCGACGTCGGCGATCGCGTAGCGCACCCGGAACCCGGAACCCGACCGCTCGGCCAGGAACGCCTGGTCGAGGTCGCGGCTGCCCGGTGGGTCAAGGCTGACCAGCTCCAGGTCGCGGCGATCGGCGCGCTCGGACGCCTCGGGTCCTCGGCCGGCTGCCTCCTGTGCCTCGGACTCCACCTCCGGCGGGAACCCCTCGGGGACGTGGGATTCGCGACGGATGGCCTCCAGGCCGGGGCGGAGGTCCTCGGCCGGCACGACGATCCGCAGCCACGGCATGCCCGAGAACGTACCCCGCGCGATGCGGCTCCTCCCCGATGGATAGCATCAGCCCTACGATGCGGACGTCCCGGAAGGAGGAGTCGGATGCTGCACATGGTGGTCAACACCCACAACCCGGAGAGCTGCGCGTTTCGCGGCAAGGCAGAGGAGGAGGCGCTGGCCCCGGCGCTGGACGGGTTCAAGGACTCGGCGGCCGAGACGGGCATGACCGTGCAGGGATGGTGGGTGAACCGGTCCGCCCACGAGATCTTCCTCTTGATCGACGCCCCCAGCAGCCACGTCATCGAGGAGGCCTTGCTGAAGGCCGGCATGGTGGGACGCACGCACAGCCGCATCCTGCCGGTGGTGGCGGTCGAGGACGCCTAGGCCCGGGTGGAGGTGACCGGATTCGAACCGGCGACCCCCTGCTTGCAAAGCAGGTGCTCTACCACTGAGCTACACCCCCGCCCGATTGTAGGGCGGCACTTGTTACCGCCGTGGCGCTCGGTGAACAATGCGGCCCATGCCGAAGGTCGAGATGGACGTGGAGACCACGCTGCCGCCGGAGAAGGTCAGGGAGATGCTCCTGGATTTCTCCGCCAACCGGCCGGAGATCTGGCCGGGCATCGCCCCTGAGTTCTACGAGGTCCTCGAGGTCGGCGACACCTGGGCCGAGATCAAGGAGGGGACCAAGGCGCCCGGGATGAAGATCTGGGCCATCGAGCGCTACGACTGGTCGGTGCCGGGGACGGTGAAGTGGACCGTCAAGGAGAGCAACTTCTCGAAGCCCGGCAGCTTCGTCCAAGCCGAGATCGCACCCGGCGACCAGGGCGGCAGCCGCATCCACGTCACCTGGAGCCGCGAGGGCATCGGCCTCCTCGGCAAGTTCGCGATCCGCCTGATCGCCCTGACCCGGGGAAAGCCGGTGGCGCAATCGGTGCGAGCCGGGCTCAAGAAAGCCGAGCAGGCCCAGGCGGGCTGACTCAGCCGGCCCGGATCTCGCCGCGCATCGCGCGCGGCAGGTGGAACTTGCACTCGAAAACGACCGCCCCGTTCTCGGGCACGGCGATGGTGACGGTCTCGCGGGCGCCCTCGGCGAGCGTGGTGTCGATCCCCAGTGCGGACACCTCGAACCCGTGCACGTTCTGGCCGGCGTTGACGAGCTCGACCTCCAGGGCCGAGCCACCGGGGGCGATCACCACGGTCGGCTCGAAGGCGAACTCCACCATCCGGATCTGGATCGCCCCGTCGATCGCCTCGGCCTCGCCGCGGTCGACGCCCTCGCTTCCGTCGGAGAGCCGGACGCGATCGGGGGGCGAGAACTCCCTCTGGTCGGGCGTGGAGCAGCCCACCAGTGCGATCAGCAACACGAGCGCGCCGATCCGCCTCACGCCGGGGAACCTATCGCACCCGGGCCGGAGCGAAGCAAAAAAAGAAGCGACCCCGGAGGATGCTCGGCGCGAACGCCGCCCGGGTCGACCACTCCGGGACCTCCGGGGCCGGTGAGCTGGTTGGGATTCCGCCAAGCTTCCCCTTGGCGGCGGGACCTTCAGGAGGTGGTCTGCCTCGGGTCCCGCTGGGGGTGACTCAGCAGCCAGTCACCTCGAGGGTCGAACTGCCATCAGACAAGTAGGACCACCTCCTTCCTCTCGTGGGTGCACTATCGGCAAACGCTCGCGGTTGGGCAAGTACCCGGTCGCTGATTTCTGCCGAAATGTCGAACGGATCGGCCTCAGGCGTCGTCGGCGTCGGCCCACAACGGCTGCCGGCGCCGGCGGGCTCGCGGGAGGTCGCCCCGCGGGGTTCTCCCCCCGTGGTCATCGAGGTATTTCTTGGCGACCCTCTCTGGAGGTCCGTCGTCGACCATCCGGCCCCGCTCGAGCCGCACGAACCGGCTGCACAGGTCGGCGATCTTGTCGACCTCGTGGCTGGTCACGATGACCGTCTTCCCCGCGGAGATGAACTCGCGGATCTTGGCCGCGCTCCGGTCGCGGAACTCCTGATCGCCGACGGCGATGACCTCATCCAGTGCCAGGATGTCCGGGTCGGTATGCACCGCGATCGCGAACCCGAGCCGGGCCTTCATCCCGGCGGAGTACACCCTGACCGGGGCGTCCATGAACTCGAGGATCTCGGCGAACTCCGCTACGGGCTGCATGATCTGCTTCGCCTGGGCGCGAGTCAGGCCGAGCAGGACCCCCGAAAGCTCGATGTTCTCCCAGCCCGTCAGTCCCGGTTCCAGGCCGGCGGCGGCCGACAGGAGGGGGCCCACCCGGCCCCCGACGATGGCCTGACCCTCGCTCGGTGTATAGATCCCCGACACCGTCCGCAAGAGGGTGGACTTCCCCGAGCCGTTGGGACCGATCAGTCCCACCACCTCGCCGTGGCCGACCTCGAAGCTGATGTGGCGGATGCCCCAGAACCTCGAGCGCCTCCGGCCGAGCAGGCGCGGGATACCTCGACCTCCGCGGCCTCGGCGGGGCACCTTGAACCGGATCCCCACGTCCCGAAGGGCGATCGCGCTCGCCATCACACCTCCTTGGCGAAGTGCGGCTCGCGCCACCGGTGCAGCGTCAGGCCAATGGCCAGGATGACCACGCCGACCACCAGCGGATAGACCACATCGCCCGCCTGCGGGGCTCGGCCCTGGATGACGATGGCGCGGATGGCGTCGAACACGCCTGACAGCGGGTTGGCCTCGAGCAGCGCCGGCAGGTTCGACCCCGGCGCCTTGCGGACGAGGCCCGTGGACATGAAGAACAACACGCGGATCAGGCTCTGGGCGAGGCTCCGGAAGTCGGGGAGGTACAGCCCGAAGACGGTCCCCAGGTACGCCACTCCGGTACAGAGCACGCCGAACACCAGCAACACGACCGGCAGCCACAAGAACGCCAGGGTGGGGCCGATCCGGTAGTACGCCATCACCGGGGCCAGGAACACCAGCGAGATGCAGAACGTGAACCCCTCTGTCCCGATCAACACGAGCGGCAGCACGCTACGGGGGAACGAGCGGTTCGTGAGGATCGAGGAATGCCGTCCGACGAGCCTCAGCGAACCTCCGGCCACGCCGGAGAAGTACCGATACGGCAGCAGGGCGCACAGCAGGAACAGCAGGAAGTTGTTTCCGACCTTACCGAGGACGGCGACCACCAGGATGAAGTAGACGCCCATGAAGATCAGCGGCTCGAGGACCCACTTCAGGACGCCGAGGGGCGTGAAGTCCCGGTCCTGACGGATCTCACTGATGGTGAGGGCCGCGAGGACTTCCCAAGCTCGGGAGACCCTCGCAGGGAGGGTGGAGGCGGAGGGGTCGCTCATCGAGCGGCGAGCAGCGCCTGGTCCATGCGGGCGATCATCTCGGAGGCCCGCTCATCCCACGACTCGCCCTTGGGGATCCGTCGCCGGGGCCGCCGCCGCGCGAGGGCGCCCTCGATCTCCCGGAGGAACCCCTCGATGCCAGATGCCACTTGTACGCGAGGAGCGAAGGAGTGGACCTCGGGAACGTCGACCGAGATCACCGGGAGACCCGCCTCGAGGTACTCCCGAAGCTTCACGGGGCTCGCCGCAGCCATCGCCGGCGTCACTCGGTAGGGGATGATTGCCACGTCAAACCCGGCGAGGAACGCGGGGATTTCCTCGTGGGGCCGCTCGCCGATGAGCGTGACGTTCGGGAGCCGCCGAAGGGTTCTCACGCTCGTCTTCACCGGCCCCACCATAACGAACGACCATTTGGGCCGCGCTCGGGCGAGGCCCTCGATCAGCGGGAGGTCGATCCAGGCCGAGATGCTGCCGACGAAACCGATCCGGGGGCGGGCAAGACCGGCCAGCTCGGACGGTGATGGCATCACGACGTCCCTGCCCTGGCGGTGCTCGCCGGGCGATCCGTGGGGAACCACGTGCGTGTTCGGATTCGCCGACCCCCGGGACCGCAGAAGCTCGGCGGATGCGACGAACACGAGGTCCGCCCGACGGACCATCTCGTCCTCCCATTGGCCCAGGCGCCGGCGCTGTCGCACACTCGAGGAGAGGACGCGCTGAGAGGCGTCGTCGGACCAGTCGTAGACCAGCAGGTCGGCTCCGAGGGCCGCGGCCGCGTCCGCGATGACCGGGAGCGGCAGGTACGTCCAGACCACGAGGGGTCCAGAACCTGGTCGCACTCGGCGCCGGAGGCGCCGGACGAGCGTGGAGCGGCCCAGAGCGCGCACCGGGCCGAGCTGTTGCATCGGGAGCACCACGGGCGACTCGACACGGATTTGTCCCGTTCTCCGACCGTCCGCGGGCCGGCTGACTCGCGCGGGCCGTTCGATCCGCGAGGGCGTCGTCCACCCCGCCAGGCGCCTTGCGACACGTCCTGCGTCGCGTACGCGCGGCAGGCGCGTCCCGAGGTTGTCGACGAAGACGACGTCGGCGCCCCGCCGGGCGAAGGACTCCATCAGCATGTGGGGCCGCTGGCGATGGGACCTCCAGTCGACTCCGGAGAAGCACACGATCGTGAATGGGGGTTCCATGTCGGCGGCCAACGGCATGGTAGCGGACCCTAGAATCCAGGCGTCGTGGATTCCCGAGTCGAACCTGCCCGAGACGACCCAACGATCATCTTCGTGCACGTCCCGAAGACCGGCGGGCTCACGCTGCGACAGCTGATCTGGCGCCAGTACAAGCCGGGGGCGACCTACAACCCCAGGCTTCCGGGCGGCGCGGAAGATCAGAGACGGCAGGCGCACGTGCGTTGGCTCATGGAGGGGGGTCAGCCCGATGCCGTGAGCCAGTCGCCCCTGGACGTCCACATGGCGCAGATCCGGGCCCTGCCTCCCGAGCGGCTGTCGCGGGTTCGGGTCGTCTTGGGACATATGCGGTTCGGTATCCACGAGGCCGTCCCAGGCCCGTCCACGTACATCACGATCCTGCGCGACCCGTTGGACCGAGTCCTGTCCGGTTACCACCATCGCGCCACACGACACGGCCTGAGGATGTCCGTGGAGGACTACATCCGGTCCGAGCGCGACACCGCGATGGACAACCTCCAGACCCGAAACCTCTCGCGTGGAGCAAGCCTGGGTGCCGCGATCACCTCAGAACAGTTCGAGAGCGCGGTGAGTAACCTTCGTGAGCATTTCTCGGTGGTCGGCATGACCGAACGATTCGACCTGAGCGTTCTGGCCATGGCCCGAACCTTCGGTTGGCACAAACTCGGCTACGTGCCGTACAACGTGTCGCGAGGCCGGCCTCGCGTGGAAGACCTGCCGGACGACGTGGCGGACATCCTCCGCCGCCACAACGAGTACGACCTGGAGCTCGTGCGGATCGCACATGCGCTTCTCGACCGGCGAGTCGAGGAGCTCGGAATCGACCCGGACCGGGACGTGGCGGCGTACCGTCGCCGACTCGCCGTCTACCGGCGGATGCGCCCGGCCTACGACCGTGCGCTATCGCTGAGCGCTCGCCTCATGGGGCGACCGGTGCCCCGCGACGTTCGGCTCCGGCGGGAGAAAGAGCGCACGTGACGCGCGCGGTCATCTTCCTTCACGTTCCGAAGACCGCCGGATCGACGCTCCGGGGCCTCCTCGCTCGACGGTTCCGCCGCGATGAGGTGTGGATGGAACCCGCCGGGCCGGGAGAGGCGGCGAAACACCACATGCGCTACATGCAGGGTCTGGAGGAGCAGCCCGCGGGGATGGGCACACCCGACCCTCAGCGGCAGTACCGACGGCTCGTTCGGGAGCTGCCTCCCGATCGGGTCGGGCATCTCCGCCTGCTGATCGGACACTTCTCGTATGGCTTTCACGAGGCGCTGCCGTTCCCCGCCGACTACATCACGCTGATCCGCGATCCGGTGCCCCGGGTGCTGTCGATGTACGCCCACCGAACGGCCCACCAGGGGCTCACGCGGGCCCTCGCCGACTATGTCGCCGAGGCGCGAGATTGGGAAGTCGACAACGGCCAGACGCGCCGGCTTGCAGGGCTCGCGGGGTCGATCTCGATCACGCCCCGGCAGCTCGAGCAGGCGAAGGCGAACCTGCGCACGATGCGTGTGGTCGGCGTCACAGAGCGCTTCGACGAGTTCGTAGCCCTGCTGGGTATTGAGCTCGGCTGGCGCCCGCACGCCTATCTCACCCGCAACGTGAGCGAGGACCGGCCGCGCGAACGAGACCTCGACCCCGCCATCCTGGAGGCCATCCGGGAGCGCAACGCGCTCGATGTGGATCTCCACCGGTACGCGGGCGAGCTCATGGACGCGCGCATCGCCGAGCGGCGCCCGGAGGTCGAGGCGCGGTTACGGGCCATCCGGCGCCGCAACGGAGTCTTCGCGAACCCCGTGGCGATCTGGCTGCGCGAGCGGGCGCGCGACGCGCGGGCGAGCATGGCTCAGCTGGTCCGCCCGCGAGTCCGAGGCTCGTGACGGAGCCGTCGGTCTCCGCGGTCATCGTCCACTACCGGGGGCGGAACGAGCTTCGGGCGAGCCTGGCCGCGGCGCTGGCCCAGCCCGAGGTCCTCGAGGCGATCGTCGTCGACAACGAGGGGGTCGCCAACGACCTCCGTTGGGCGCACCTGGACCCGCGGGTGCGGGTCCTGGCCATGCCGCGGAACGTCGGGTTCGGCCGGGCGGCGAACGCGGGACTGAAGGCGGCCCGTGGCGTCGCGGCCCTCGTCCTGAACCAGGACGCCTACCTGGCCGAGGGCGCCGTGGCGGAGCTCCTGCGCGCCGCGGAGGACGCCGGCGCCTGGATCGCAGGGCCGGTGCTGCTCGACGAGCACCATGAGCCCCGGCCCGCCAAGGACCGATTCCCCGCGCCGCTGGCCTGGGACGGGGAGGCAGCCGCCGGCGACGGGTGGCGGGCCGTCCCGTGGCTGCCGGGCGCGGCGATGCTGCTGGCCCCCGGGCACACCGACCTGCGGTTCGACAGGCGGTTCTTCATGTACGTCGAGGACGAGGAGCTCTGCTGGCGGGTGTGGCGCGACGGTGGGCGGGTGGTCGTCGCGAAGCGTGCTCGGGCCGAGCACGCCGGCGGGACGGCCTCGGGATCGCGGTGGTCGCTCGGCGCCATCGCGCGGCGCACGGTGGCCAACCGCGCCCGCATGGTGGCCCGGCACGCCGGACCGCTCGGCGTGGCCCCCTACGCCCTGGACGTGGCCCGCAGGCGCCTCCGGAAACGCTGAAGGGCCCGCCCTTCCGGGCGAGCCCTTCGCGAGTTCCTTGCCGGAGCCGTTAGCCGCCCTCGGGGGGCGGGAGCTCCTGCCACTCGCTCTCCTCGATGCCTGCACCGCGGCGACGCTTGAAGACCGTCACCAGCGCGGCGCCGGCCGCGATGAGCATGGCGAAGAGGAAGAACCGCTTCTTTCCCTTCTTCTCCTCACCCATGCTGCCTCCTTTTTCCCGAGTGGGCCTGGATGGACTTGAACCATCGACCTCACCCTTATCAGGGGTGCGCTCTAACCGCCTGAGCTACAGGCCCGCGAATGCCCACACAGTGATGCGGGCCCCGGCTCCGGCCAAGCGTACTCGCGCTCCGGAAAACGTGTCAACGAAACACGGGAGCAGCCGGTGCTGCTAGTCGTCGTTCTTGACGGTGCACACCGTCGAGGAGGGCGTGCCCAGCGTCGCGTTGGCCGCCGGGTTCGACAGCACCCCGGAGAACGTCTCATTCGGCTCCGTCGTCGCGTCGGGCTTCACGACGACCGCCACCTGCTTCACGAGCGTCGCGGTCCCGGCCGCCCACGAGACGGTGGCCGTCTTCGCGGTGTAGTCCGAGCCGGCCAGCGCGGTCCCGTTCTGGGTGGCGAACGAGACCGTGATCGCGGTCGAGGGGCTGGCCGAGAGCTTGACCTTGAACTTGCACTTGACGGCCGTACCACCCGGGTCGGGCTCCGTGACGGAGATCGCGGAGGCCGACATGGAGACGACCACGCCGCCCCCGGTCGTGCCCTCGGTCGTCCCCGACGGGCTCGTGCAGGTCAGATCGGCCGGGAAGTCGGTCTTGCCGTCGCCGTCGTTGTCGGCCCCGTCGTCGCAGGCGAGCGACCCATGCTCGTTCCCGTCCGCGGCCGAGGCGCAGCCTGGGTCCTTCCACCGGTCGCGCCGTCCGTCGCCGTCGTTGTCGAGCCCGTCGTCGCATGCGGCGGCCCCGTGCTCGCTGGCGTCGGCGCTCGAGGCGCACCCCCCGTCGGACGTATCGACGGCCCCGTCCTGGTCGTCGTCGAAGCCGTTGGCGCAGGCGACGATCGGGTCATCTCCATCGGCGCCGACCGCGGACTTCACGTGAGAGAGCCCGATGGAGGTCAGCAGGTGGCTCATCCCGGCCACGACGTCCACGCCGAGGAAGGGGGTTCCCGCCGCCTCCACCCGGGCCACGAAGTCCGAGGAGTGGTAGTGCTGCAGCGTGTCCGAGTCCCCGATGATGATGTGGTACCGCGTCGTCGCGAACTGGTAGTCCGAGCCGTTCGTATCCAGAGCGTCCCGGATCCACTCGTCCTCCCACGTGGGGTCGCGGAGCTCGCACGGGCCCTTGACGCCGGCGACGAAACCGTACGAGCTGTCCATGGACGCCGCGGTGTTCGCGTCCCACGTGTAGCCCTCGTCGCCGCGGCGCGTCAGGCATCCGCGGGCGATCGCCGCATGCGCCGGCCCCCCGGTGACGATGACGCCGTCGAGCCAGGCGTCCGCCGCGTAGTGGGTGAGGGGGTAGGTCACCGCCGAGGAGCTCCCGCTGCTGCCCACCAGGCAGAACCCGCATCTCCCCACGCCCGGGTGGACGGCCGGGGGCTGATAGAGGTTGTCGCGGATCCATTTCGCGATCGTCGCGGGCCGGCACCCGGCCCGGGCGGCGCCCGCCGGCATCCCGTCCCCGGACTTCATCCACCCGCCCTCCCATCGCACCTGGACGGTCTGGACGTTGTACTCCGACCGGATCTGGCTCAGCGTCCCGAGCCGCTCGGCGTTGCCGGCCCAGTAGAACGTGGCGTCGCCGCCCGCGAAGAACACCGCCATGCCTCGGGGGCTTGCCGGGGCCGGGGTCGCCGACGCGACGTACGCCGTGCGATCGACCACCTCGGGACAGGCGATCCTCACCCGCTGGCAGGTGTGCCCCGTGGGGCACGAGCCGTCGCCGCCGACCTCGGCGGTCGCGGTCCCCAACCCGAAGGGCTCGACGGTCGCCACGGCGCCCACCGGAGCGCCGGAGGGGATCGCGAGGACGCTCGCCACGAGCAGGGTCAGCAGGAGGATGCGGCGCACAGAGGGCACGCTACTCGGTCGAACCCGTCGCCGACAAGAGTCCGGCGGGCTAGCGGTTGCGGTCGTCCAGGGTGATCTGCACGCCCCCGACGATGTCGGAGACCAGGTTGTACAGGAACGCGACGCACACGTTGATGAGCGACCATGCGACCACCCCGAGGAGCCCCAGCACGAACAGCCACGTGAAGATCCAGCCGCCGTTGAACTTGAAGGCGTCGTCGCCGTACAGGCCGCCGATGAACGAGGCCAGCGAGTCGAGCACGCCGATCGCCCCCAGAACCCAGTACAGGATCACGGTGCCGAAAAGGAAGATCAGCATGATGCAGAAGTAGAAGAGCAGTGAGAACTTGAGCACCGACCAGGGCTCGACCCGTCGGACCACGACGCGCACCCGGCCGCGTGCGGCCGCGCGAGAGGTGCCTCGGGTTGCGGGGTCGTACTCCATGGTTCGTGCCATTGTCAGGTCCCTCGTTGTAAACCGCGGTAGGCCCGGGGGCAAGCATTCTCCGTCGCGGCGTGCTCCGCCTGCTTATGCCCTCCGGCCGAACGGCCCAAGCGCGACACGAACGTGCAGCGGCGCGAAGGCCGCCAGGAGCACGACGGCCGCGATGATCTCACCGCGGTTGACCTGCCACTCGAACGGTTCGAACAGGATGCCGGCGACGGCGAAACCGACGCCGCACGCCGCGAGGAGCGGGACGACGACGGAGCCGGGAAGTCGCGTCCTCCCGAGGAACGCCAGAAGCAGCCCGGCCACGACGCAGGAGACCGCGATCAGGATGCCCACGCCCCGCCCGGGGATGCTCGGGGCGCCGAACTGGCTGGCCACCATGTGCATGCCCCGCTACTCGGCCTCCTCGGCCACGTTGAGAACGGGGGCGACGGCCACGATCTTGTCCTCGCCGTCCAACCGCATCACGCGAACGCCCTGGCTGGGCCGCCCGGTGCGCCTGAGCTGGCCGGCCAGGATGCGGATGACGATGCCGGTCGCGTTGATGACGAACACGTCCTGGTCCTTGTTGCCGACGAAGGCGCCGGCGAGCAGCCCGGTCTTGTCCGTGAGCTTCGCGGTGATCACGCCACGGGTTCCGCGGCCCTTCACCGGGTAGTCCTTGAGCGGCGTGCGCTTGCCGTAGCCGAGCTGGGTGATCGAGATGACCTCCTCGCCCTCGCCCTCCAGCGCCAGCGCAATGACCTCGTCGTCGTCCACGAGGCGCATGCCGATCACGCCGCTGGTGGCGCGGCCCATCGGACGGGCCTGGACGCTCTTGAAGCGGATGGCCTGCCCGTGTCTGGAGACGAGGAACACGTCCTCCTTGCCGTCGGTCAGCCGCACGTCGATCAGCTCGTCCTCGGCACGCAGGTTGATCGCGGCGAGGCCGGTCCGCGGCGAGTCGTACTCGGACAGGACCGTCTTCTTGACGATGCCCTTCTTGGTGGCGAAGACCGCGAACTTGGCCTGGCCGTAGTCCTTGAGGTCGACGATCGAGGCGATGCGCTCCTCGCCCGAGAACCCCATGCCCGGCAGGTTGGCCACGTAGAGCCCCCGCCCGGTGCGCGAGCCCTCGGGGATGTTGTGGACCTTGGTGCGGTACACGCGGCCGCGGTTGGTGAACACCAGCAGCCAGTGATGGGTGGTGGTGGTGAAGACGTGCTTGATCACGTCCTCTTCCTTGAGGTTCGCCCCGATCACGCCGCGCCCGCCCCGGCCCTGGCGGCGGTAGGTCTCGACGGGGAGCCGCTTCACGTACCCGGCGCGGGTCACCGTGATGACGACGTCCTCCTCCTGGATCAGGTCTTCGATGTCCAGGTCGCCCTCGTCGGGCAAGATCTCCGTCCGGCGCTCGTCGGCGAACCGGGCGCGGATGTCGAGCAGCTCGTCCTTGATCAGGGCCCGGATCTTCTTCGGGTCCTTCAGGAGGGACTTCAGGCGCTTGATCAGCGCCATCAGCTCCCGGTGCTCCTCCTCGATCTTCGAGCGCTCGAGCTTGGTCAGGCGGCGCAGCGGCATGTCCAGGATGTAGTTCGCCTGGATCTCGGAAAGCTTGAAGCGGCTCATCAGCTTGCCGCGCGCCTCGTCGGCGTCGTCGGACCCGCGGATGATCTTGATGACCTCGTCGATGTTGGCGAGGGCGATCAGCAGGCCCTCGAGGATGTGGGCGCGCTCCTCGGCCTTGCGGAGCTCGAACTTCGTGCGGCGGGTGACCACCTCGATCTGGTGGTCGATGTAATGCAGGATCGCCTGCCCCAGGTTCAGCGTCCGCGGGACGCCGTCGACCAGCGCGACCATGTTCACGCCGAACGAGTCCTGCAGCTGGGTGTGCTTGTAGAGCTGGTTCAGGACGACGTGCGGGTTCGCCCCCCGCTTCAGCCCGATCGTCAGGCGCATCTCCGAACGGCTGGAGTGGTCGTCCAGCGACGCGATGTCCTTGATCTTGCCGGTGTCGTAGAGGAGCTTGATCTTCTCGGTGAGACGGGACTTGTTGACCATGTAGGGCAGCTCGCGGACGACGATCTGCTGGCGGCCCTGGCGGTTCTCGTCGATCTCGATCTTGGCCCGCATCCGGATCGAGCCCCGCCCCGTCTCGTACGCGTCGCGAATCCCCTCGGTGCCGATGATGTAGCCCGCGGTCGGGAAGTCCGGGCCCTTCACGAACTTCATGAGCTCGCGGACCGTGATCTTCGGGTTGTCGATCGCCGCGACCGTGGCGTCGATGATCTCCCCAAGGTTGTGGGGCGGGATGTTCGTGGCCAGGCCGACCGCGATGCCCGACGAGCCGTTGGCGAGCAGGTTCGGGAACCGAGCCGGCAGGACGACCGGCTCCTCCTCGTACCCGTCGTAGTTGGGGATGAAGTCGACGGTCTCCTTGTCGATGTCGCGCAGGAGCTCCATGGCGAGCGGAGACAGCCGGCACTCCGTGTACCGCTGCGCGGCCGCCGGATCGCCATCGATGTTGCCCCAGTTGCCCTGGGGGTCGATGAGCGGGTACCGCAGCGAGAAGTCCTGGGCCATGCGGACCATGGCGTCGTAGACCGGCTGGTCGCCGTGGGGGTGGTACTTCTTGATGACGTCGCCCACCGCGGCGGCGGACTTGCGTCGCGGACGGTCGGGGGTGAGGTTCCCCTCCATCATCGAGAAGAGGATCCGGCGGTGGACCGGCTTCAGGCCGTCCCGTACGTCCGGGAGCGCCCGCGAGACGATGACCGACATCGCGTAGTCGATGAACGACGACTGGATCTCGTCCTCGATGAGGACGGATTCGACGCGGTCGAACAGGGTCGCCATCTACTCTTCTTCTCGGGTCGCCTGGGCTGTCGCAGCCTCTGCACCAACCCGTACGGCGGATGCCCCGAGCTCGTACTCCTTGTCGAAATGCCGCTCGATCCTGCTGCTGCGCATGAGGATCATGTAGTTGGAGACCTCCCGGCGCTGGTCACCAAAACGGATCTTCGCCCGAAACTCCTTCACGGAGTGAATCTCCAGGCCGTGCTCCTCCTCGGCCGCGCGCGCGATCGCCTCCATGAAGCGACGATTCTCCGGCTCACCGGATCCGACGAAATAGAGGTGCTCGAGCCCACGCTGGAGAAGCTGTCCGAGGCGCCGCACATACGGGGTGATGTTCCCGAGCTCGCGCTTGAACCTCAGGGCGATGATCGTGATCCCCGTACGGCAGTAGCGTCCCTCGAACTCGAGGGGGACCTCCATGTCCCCCACCTTGCGATCGGCGTATCGCTCGAGGAAGTCGATAAACTGGCCGACCTCCGCCACGATCTGCTCGTTCTTGCGGCCGTAGAACACCTTTTGCCCCAAGAAGCACAGCTCCTGTGCAAGAACAGGGAAGAAAAGGCCGACCTTGTCGACGATGGAGAACTGGTCGAGTAGCTCCATCACCGTTTCGTTCTCAAGCGCACGCCGCTGGTAGAACTCCTCGAAGAACGAGTCGATGACCCGCGGGCGCTCGGCCTCGAAGAGCTTCCTCGCTGCGAAGAGGTCCAAGGCGTCCCGCTGCGAGGGCGAGATGTAGCGCTTGGCCTTGGGCAGGAATCCTTGAGTGAGGACTGCCATGCACGCATGGACGAAGTTCTTCTCCTGGTCGTCAGCGCGACGCATGCGCACTACGAGCCGCTTGCTGCGCATGAACGTCTTGGAATCGTCAACGCCCTCGATCCATTCGACCTTCACGCCAAGCTCCGCCACCTCGGGGGCTTCCTTCGCCAGACGCTTGCCGAAGGCGTTGACACGGCCCTGGATGTCCCAGGCCACCGCCGCCTTCCCACCCCGCCGGAGAAGCTTCTCGGCGATGCGGGCCAGGATGGCTCCCCACTGCTGCGCCTTTTCGGGGAAGAGGAACATCAGGACGAAAAGCAGCACCCAGCCCCCAAAGAAGCTCGCCAACGCGATCAAGAGGGCGTTCACAGCGACACCTTCCCCTCCTGGAGGAGGAGCCGCACCGCCGCGATGCACTCCGGCTTGTCGCACACGAACTTCACGTCTCCGGACTCCGGGAAGAACGAGTGGAGGTTGTGCCGGCCAACAGGATCGCCGCTGAACTTGCACGTGAGCTCGCCGCGCTCGAAGCGCGCCAAGAGTCCAAGATCGCGGAGGAGCCCGTCGAGGTCGTCATCGTGAACTGCCTGCAGAGGTGTTCGTCCGGCCTTCGCCACGCCCTCGGACGATCCCATCACGCGTCGATGAACGCCTCTTTGGCGTTCGCCTGGATGAAGTTGCGGCGGGCCTCGACGTCCTCGCCCATCAGGACCGAGAACATCCGGTCGGCCGCCGCGCCGTCCTCGAGCGTGACCTGCTTCAGCATCCGGGTCTCGGGGTTCATCGTGGACTCCCACAGCTGGTCGGCGTTCATCTCGCCGAGCCCCTTGAACCGGCTGATCTCGATCTTCTTGTGTCCGTTGGCCGCCTGGAGCTCCTCGAGCTGGCGCTCGGCCAGGACGTAGGAGAACTTGCCGTCCTGCTTCACCCGGTACAGGGGCGGCTGGGCGACGTAGACCTTCCCGGCGTCGATCAGCGGATGCATGTGCCGGAACAGGAAGGTCAGGAGCAGGGTCCGGATGTGCGCGCCGTCGACGTCGGCGTCGGCCAGGATCGCGATCTTGCCGTACCGCGCCTTGGTGACGTCGAACTCCTCGCCGATCCCGGTGCCGATCGCGCTGATCAGGGCCTGGATCTCGACGTTCTCCAGCACCTTGTGCAGCCGGGCCTTCTCGACGTTCAGGATCTTGCCGCGGATCGGCAGGATGGCCTGGTACGCCCGGTCGCGGGCCTGCTTGGCCGAGCCGCCGGCCGAGTCGCCCTCCACGATGAAGATCTCGGTGGTCTCGGGGTCCGTGGACTGGCAGTCGGCGAGCTTGCCGGGCAGGACGGAGGAGCCGAGCAGGCCCTTGCGCCGGGTCAGGTCGCGGGCCTGGCGCGCGGCCAGCCGGGCCCTGGCGGCCGAGGTGGACTTCATGACCACGCGCTTCGCGTCTCCGGGGTGCTCCTCCAGCCAGGTCTGGAAGTGCTTGTTGACGGTGGTCTCGACGTAGGAGCGCATGTCGGTGTTGCCGAGCTTGGTCTTGGTCTGGCCCTCGAACTGGGGCTCGGCGAGCTTGACCGAGACGATCGCGGTGAGGCCCTCGCGGATGTCCTCGCCCAGGAACGGCGGCTCCTTCTCCTTGAGCAAGCCCTTGTTCCGCGCGTAGCGGTTCACGACGTTGGTGAGGGACTTGCGGAAGCCCTCCTCGTGCATGCCGCCCTCGTGGGTGTTGATGGTGTTGGCGAAGGTGTGGATCGACTCTCCGTAGCCGGAGTTCCACTGCATGGCCACCTCGACCTCGGAGCCCTCCTTCTTCGCCTCGAACCAGATCGGCTTGGTGTGCAGGACCTCCTTGCCCTGGTTCAGGTACTTCACGAAGTCGGCGATGCCGCCCGTGGCCTTGTAGATCGTCTTGGCCGGTGGGTCCTCGCGCTCGTCCCACAGCGCGATCTCGACGCCGCGGACCAGGAAGCTCATCTCCCGGAGCCGGTCGACGAGGGTCTCCCGCTTGAAGACGAGCTCCTCGAAGATCTCCGGGTCCGGGTAAAACGTGACGATCGTGCCGGTCTTCTTGGTGGCCTTGCCCTTCTTCAGGGCGGACTTGCGCGCGCCGCGCTCGTAGGTCTGGCCGTACTCGAAGCCGTCGCGGGCCACCTGGATCTCGAGCTTCTCCGAAAGCGCGTTGACCACCGAGACGCCGACGCCGTGGAGGCCTCCGGAGACCTGGTAGCCGCCGCCGCCGAACTTGCCGCCGGCGTGCAGGGTGGTCAGGACGACCTCGACCGCGGGCCGGCGGTCCTTGATCCGGGGGATGGGCTTCACCGGGATGCCCCGCCCGTCGTCGGCGACGGTGACCCCGCCGTCCGCCCTCAGGCGGACGAGGATCTTGGAGCAGTGCCCGGCCAGGGCCTCGTCGATCGAGTTGTCGACGACCTCGTAGACGAGGTGATGCAGGCCTCGGGGGCCGGTGGAGCCGATGTACATCCCGGGCCGACGGCGAACCGCCTCGAGGCCCTCGAGGACGGTGATGTCCTCAGATCCGTAACCGCGCTTCGCTGGTGCTTTCTTCGGTTTCGTTGCCACGCCGTCTCCATCCGGGCGCGCCCATGCAGCGGCCCGGCCGAACATCGAAATGGGAAGGAATTCACCGGGGGTTCAGCACCACGAAGTATACCACCGGGGACCGACACGACCGGGGCGAAATCAGGCCTCTGACGTGCGATTTTGCGGTTTTCGGGCCGGGTCGGGGGCGGTCCGGACCCGAACCTCCCGAACGGCCTCGGATCCGAGCAGCTCGTTGGCCTTCCGGGCGATGTCGGAGGCCAGGAACCGGACCTGCGCGCCCCACGCCGAGGTGGTCACGATGAGGTCCAGGACGCCACGTTCCAGGCGCGTCGGCGCGGTCTCCTCGGCCAGCTTCTCGCCCACCACCTGGGGCCATCCGGCCGCCAGGCGTCCGATCGGCAGGCCGCGGGCGATGGCCTTCTCCCCGAGCAGGCCGTCGAGGATCTCCCCGATCCCGTGGACGTCCTCGCTCCGAGGACGCCGGTCAGGCCGCCTGGACACGGCCACCCTCCACCGTCCACACCTCGGCACCCTCCGGCGCCTGGGCCCGGTCGGGTACCGACAGCACGGCCTGGCCCCGGCCCACCAGCGAGGCTGACAGCCGCCGGCGGCGGCCCGGGTCCAGCCCCGAGAACGGGTCGTCCAGAAACAGCACCGGGGGCTCTCCGATCTCGCGGGCGACGGCCCGTCCCAGGGCCAGCCGGAGACACAGCGCCCCCGCCCAGGCCTCGCCGTGGGAGGCGAACGCGCGGGCCCGCAGGTCGCGGACCGACAGCGCCAGGTCGTCGCGGTGCGGCCCGACCAGCGTGGTCCGCCGGGCGAGCTCGTCGGCTCGTCGCTCCGCCAGCCGGGTCCGGAACCGGTCCTCGGCGTCGGGGCCCGGCTCCACGGACGGCTCGTAGCGGACCTCCAGGGCATGGCCTTCGGACAGCTCGGCGTAGGTGTCGGCGGTCTCGTCCTGCAGGCGGCCGACGGCCTCCCCGCGGTCGCGGAGGAGGGCCACCCCGGTCCGCACCAGCTCGTCGTCCCAGGCCTCCAGCGAGTCGGGGGCGCCCGGACGGTCCCACTCCTTCAGCAGTCGGTTCCGCTGGCGCAGGGCCTTCTCGTAGGCCGTCCTGGCGGCCTCCCGCGGCGGCCACAGGGCCACCACGGCGGCGTCCATGAACCGCCGGCGCTCCCCCGGGTCGCCCTGGACGATCGCGATGTCGTCGGGCCCGAAGAACACCGCCCGGGCCACCCGCCGGACGTCGCGCTTGCGCCGGACCGGGGACCGGTTCAGCTGCATGCGGTTCGCGCCGGAAGGCCGGACCTCCACCTCGATCAGCAGCCGGCCCGTCTCGGTCACCACCTCACCCCGGACGAACGCCGACTCGGCGCCGCGGCGGACCAGGGGCTCGTCGGCCGAGGCTCGCGGCGACTCCAGCGCGAACAGGTAGTACAGGCCCTCGAGCAGGTTGGTCTTTCCCTGGCCGTTCTCCCCCGCCGCCACCACCAGGCCGTCCGGGGGCTCGACGCGCGTCTCGAGGTGGTTGCGGAAGTCGCGGAGCTCCGCCCAGGCCAGGCGCACGCGACCCCGGAACGCCCTCAGGCGGTCCGGACCGGCTCCGGAAGGCGGACCGGCATGACCAGGTACAGGAACCCCTCGGTGTCCCCCCTGACCAGGGCCGGCTTGAGGCCGTCGCGCACCTCGACCTTGGCCTTCTCGCCGGAGGACGCGCTCAGTCCGTCGATCAGGTAGCCCGGGTTGAACGCGACGGTGACCTCCTCGCCGGTGTAGTCGGCCTGCACGGTCTCGACCGCCTCGCCGAGGTCCGGCGAGGACGACGACAGCCGGACGCCCAGGGCGTTGAACTCCATCCGGATGGGCGAGTTCTCCCGGGCCAGCAGGCCCACCCGGGATACCGCGTCCATGAGCTGCACGCGGTTGACGCTCAGGGTGCTCTCGTAGCCCTCGGGGATCAGCTGGCGGTACGAGGGGAACTCGCCCTCGATGAGCCGCGATGTGAGCGTGAGGGGCCCGGCCCGGAACGTGGCCTGGCTGTCCTCGAGCAGGAGCTCCACCTCGCCCTTGTCCATGGCCTCCGCAGCCCGGCCGGCCTCGGTGATGGCCCGCTCGGGGATGAGCACCTTCGTCTCGCCCTCCCCCTTCGCGGTGAGCTCGCGGACGGCCAGCCGGTACGAGTCGGTGGCGACGAGCGTGATCCCCTCGCGGTTGGCCTCGGCCAGCACGCCGGTGAGGATCGGGCGCGCCTCGTCCTTCGACGCGGCGCGGGCCACCTGCTTGACGGCCTCGGCGAACTCGGCCGCGGTGACGGTGACCTTGATCCCGGAGGGCTCGCGGCGCGCCGGGAAGTCCTCGGCCGGCAGGCATCGGATCTGGCCCTCGTAGGCGGCGCAGGAGATCGTGGCCTGCTGCTCGGTGACCGTGAACTCGACCGGGGCGGCATCCAGCTTGCGGACGATGTCCGAGGCCAGGCGGGCCGGCACCAGGGCGACGCCGTCCTCCATCGCCTGGACCTCGACCGTCAGCTCGGTCGAGACCTCGAGGTCGGTGGTCGACAGCGTGAGGGATCCGTCGGCGACGGTCATGAGCACCCCGGTCAGGGCGGGGATGCCGGGGCGTGCGGAGACGCCTCGCTGAACGGTCTGCAGGGCGTCGGCCAGAACGTCACGATCGCAGCGGAATTTCACAACGACACCTCCAACCCTTCATGGATATACGAACCAGTAGATGCAGTAGGGGCTGGGGAAAGGTGGATAAGCCTCATTCGCCCAGCGTATCGGCGGGGAATGACACGAATCGTGCTGTGGGAAGTGACGGGAAGGAAACCGGTTCGTGAACCGCGTGTAAACGAACCCCGCGATTTGCGCCCATCCGTCCACCGAAGCCGCAGAGTTTTCCCCATCACACTCCCCTGGCTTTCGTCTTGATCCGCCGGGTCAGTTCCTGGACCTGCCGGTAGACGCTCCCGCGCTCAGCCATGAGCTTCTGGATCTTCTTGATGCCGTGGAGCGCGGTCGTGTGATCGCGGTTGAAGAGCTCCGCGATCTTGATCAGCGAGAGCCCTGTGAACTCCCGCTGCAGGTACATCGCCATGTGGCGGGCGGTCGTCAGCGGCCGCGAGCGGTTCTTGGACAGCAGGTCGTCGCGATGCAGGCCGAAGTACTCGGCGGTCTCGTCGATGATCAGCTGCGCGGAGATCTCGTGGCCGCCCTCGGGAAGCAGGTCCTCGAGCGCCCGTTCGGCGAGGGCCAGTTCGATCGGCTCGCGGGACAGCGACGCGAAGGCCGCCACCCGCAGCAGGGCTCCCTCGAGCTCGCGGATGTTGTGCTCGATCTTCTCGGCGATGAAGTGCGAGACCGAGTCCGGCACGTCGATCCCGTCCCGCATGGCCTTCATCTGCAGGATCGCGATGCGGGTCTCCAGGTCGGGAGGCTGCACGTCGACGCACAGGCCCCACCGGAACCGGTTGCGCAGCCGCTCCTCGAGCGCGGAGAGCTCCTGCGGCGGGCGGTCCGAGGCGATCGCGATCTGGCTCTCCGAGCCGTGCAGGGCGTTGAAGGTGTGGAAGAACTCCGTCTGGGTCTCCTCGGCGCGGGCCAGGAACTGGATGTCGTCGACCAGCAGCACGTCGATGTCGCGGTACTTGCGCTGGAACTGGTAGCCCTGGCGCTCGCGGACCGAGCGGATGAACTCGGTGACGAACTGCTCGCTGGTCACGTACTTGACGCGGATCCCCGGGTTCAGCCGCATCATGTGGTGCCCGATGCCGAGCAGCAGGTGGGTCTTGCCCAGCCCCACTCCCCCGTAGATGAACAGCGGGTTGTAGGCGTGGGAGGGCGGGGCCTCGGCCACGGCCATCGCCGCGGCGAACGCGAACTTGTTGGTCGGTCCCGGCACGAACGAGTCGAAGGTGTAGCGGTCGGTGAACGGCGCCGTGGGGCCGGCCGGAGCCTCGGCGGGAGGCTCGGGCTCGTCGTCGGGGCGCTCGAGGGGCGTGGGCTCCTCGGCGCGGATCTCCACCCGCATCTGGCTGCCGGCGGCGTCGGCCACCGCGCGGTGGAGCAGGTCCAGGTAGCGAGCCGTGATCCAGTTCCTGACGTACGGGCTCGGCGCCGTGAGCTCGAGCGTGTCGCCCTCCAGCCTGGTGGGCTCAACGTCGGCGAACCACATCTTGTACGAGGACTCGCTTAGCTCGGCTCGAGCGATCGCAGCCGCGCGTTCCCACAGCGTGTGGGCACGAGCCTCGGGCGTTGTAGAGGTTGCCTTATCCACAAGCACTTTCCACAGGTGTGGATACTGAGTGGGTCTGTCGCGGGGAAGCGGCGAACTGGGGATAACTCGCCGGGAAGCGCGCGGATGATAGCACCGGGGTATTCGCCGATGACAGGGCGCGGAGGGGTTTTGACGCTCTTTCTCGCCGGCGGCGGCCCCGAGACGACCCGGCCGGCGCCGTTGCCCGCCGGGGCCCCTATACTCCACCGCCTGAGGAGGCCTCGCTCGTGAAACGCACGTACCAGCCCAACGTCAGGAAGCGCAAGAAGAAGCACGGGTTCCGGCTCCGGATGCGCACCAAGGCCGGCCGCGCCATCCTTGCTCGCCGGCGCGCCAAAGGGCGCGAACGGCTCTCCGCCTGAGCTCCTGAAGCCCCCCGTCCTCCGCCGCCGTGACGACTTCCAGCGCGTGCTCAGCGCGGGCACATCCCTGCGCGGGGACCTGGTGATACTGTACGTGGCGACCTCAGAGGGGGCCCCGCGCGCCGGCTTCGTCACCGGCCGAAAGGTCGGAGGGGCCGTGCAGCGCAACCGGGCCCGGCGCCTGCTGCGCGAGGCGTGGCGGGCGCTCGCTCCGAGGGTCGACGACGGCCACGATCTGGTTCTCGTGGCGCGGCCAACGATCGAAGGGGCGAGGGCGCACGCGGTGACGTCGGAACTCGAGAGCCTGCTCGCGCGGGCCCGCGTGCTGGCCGCATGAGGACGATGCGATCGATCCTCCGCGCCGCGGGCTGGCCGCTGCGAGCCATGCTTCTGGGCGTGCTCGGCCTGTACCACCGGGCGCTCGGCCCGATGCTCGGGGCGCGGTGCCGCTTCCACCCGTCGTGCTCGGTGTACGCGGCCGAGGCCATCCGGACCCACGGGGCGGTCCGCGGAGTCGCGCTGTCGGCCTGGCGGGTGGCGCGCTGCTCGCCGCTGTCCGCCGGTGGGCCCGACCCGGTCCCGCCCCCCCGCGAGCGCCGGCCCGTGATTGACAGCGTCATACGTCGCACCGGGGCGGCGGCCTGATGGAGCAGATCGTAGGGGAGCTGCTCAGGGCGTTCGGGACGGTCCTCGCGTTCTTGTATGATATCGTCAAACAATACGGGATCGCGATCATCCTGCTCACGATCCTGATCCGGACCGCGCTGCTGCCGCTGACGATCAAGCAGACCCGCTCCATGGCGCAGATGCAGCAGATCCAGCCGGTCATCAAGGAGCTCCAGCGGAAGTACAAGGGCAACCGTCAGAAGCTCAACGAGGAGCTGATGAAGGTCTACAAGGAGCACAAGGTCAACCCGCTGGGCGGTTGCCTGCCCCTGCTGATGCAGTTCCCGTTCTTCATCGCGCTGTACGCGGTGCTCCGGGCCGCCACGCCGGCCGTGGCCCTGCCCGTGGAGTTCAACGCGGACGACATCCCGAACACCGCGGTGTGCGCGCCGTGGCTGCCCAGCCCCGGGGACGCAGACGTGAACCTGCTCCCCCGGCTGGAGCCGCCGGGCTCGAACGAGATCAAGTGCTCGAACGGTACGGATGAGACATTCGACGTCGAGGGGTGGCAGAACCAGAAGTCGGGGACCGAG
The DNA here is from genome assembly GCA_963742735.1 of uncultured Actinomycetes bacterium. Lineage (GTDB taxonomy): Bacteria > Actinomycetota > UBA4738 > UBA4738 > JBBDTT01 > JBBDTT01. The sequence goes on along the minus strand of CAVUMN010000004.1, from coordinate 415,216 downwards.
ATCCCCGCCCCTCCGGAGATGTTCAGGTGCCTCCCGACGGAGGCCACGAGCGAGGTGAAGGACGATCATTTCGTGTGCCGGTCGCCGCTGGGGTCCGGGCATCTCCCGAAGGACAGCAGGCTCTACGAGGACATCGTCGAGCGCGGGAGCAAGTTCCTGGGCATGGAGCTGGCCTGCTCGCCGAGCCAGGCGAGCTCGGCCGCGCAGCACCGCCAGTGCTCGCGCGCCGACACTGCGGGGAGCCCGGTCCGGGCGTTCCCCTACTACCTGCTGATCGGCGGGATGGTCTTCACCACCTGGTATCAGCAGAAGCAGATGCAGCAGATGTCTGGGCAGACCACTCCCCAGATGCAGATGATGGGAAGGATCATGCCGGTATTCCTGGGGTTCATCTCGTTCTCGATCCCCGCCGGTGTGCTCCTGTACTGGGTAACCACGAACGTTTGGCAGGTCGGGCAGCAGCGCGTGATGATGCGCAGCAAGGCCAAGGCCGCCGCCGCGGACGGCTCCAAGAAGCCCGCGGTGGCGAAGGAGGTCGTAAAGGGCGATGGCAAGGGCAACGGAAAGAAGCCCGGAGCCGGTCAGCCCGCGCAGCGACGCTCGAACCCTGCCGGCAGAGGAGGTTCTGGACGCAGTGGCGGAGGAAGTCGAAAGAAGCGCCGCAAGCGTTGAGGAGGCCCTGGAGGCCGCCCTCGAGGAACTCGGGATCACCGAGCAGCAGGCCGAAGTGCAGATCGTGCAGGAGCCACGCGGTGGTTTCCTCGGCCTGAAGAGCCAGGAGGCGATCGTTCGCGTGCGCTCGAAGCGCGCGCCGGCCGAGGAGCTCACCACCGAGGAGCTCGAGGAGCAGGCCGAGGTTGCCGCGGACTTCCTGGACGGCCTGTTCGACCGCATGGAGCTCGACGTCGACGTGGAGCCTGCCTACGTGGACGGCATCATGTACGTCGACGTGTGGGGCGCGGAGAGCGACGAGGGGATGGGGCTGCTGATCGGCAAGCACGGGCTCACGCTCGAGGCGCTCCAGGAGGTGGTCCGGGGCGCCGTCGCCCGCAAGACCGGCCAGCGGTGCCGGGTGCTCGTGGACGTCGAGGACTACCGGAAGCGTCGCCGCTCCCAGATCTCTTCGCGGGCACGCCAGGCGGCGGGTCGCGTTCGCAGCAGCGGAAGGCCGGAGACGCTGGAGCCGATGAACGCCTACGAGCGCAAGATCGTGCACGACGCCGTCGCGGCGATGGGCGAGGGGCTGGAGACGATCTCCGAGGGCGAGGATCCCGACCGCCGCGTGGTCATCCGTCGGCCCGACTGACGTTCGTTTCACGTGAAACAGGGCACCGGGTCGGCTCCAGAGCCGTTTCACGTGAAACAGGACCTCGAGCGGGGTGCCGCCAAGCTGGGCGTCGAGCTCACTCCAGACCAGTCGGACAAGCTGATCCGGTACGCCGAGCTGCTCTCCACGCGGGCCATCGAGATCGGCGCCATCGGGACCTCCGACAAGGAGCGTGTCGTGGAGCGCCACGTGCTGGACTCGCTGCGGGCCGCCGCCGAAATCCGAGAGACCGACCGCATCGCGTACGACTTCGGCTCCGGGGCCGGTCTTCCCGGGATCCCGCTGGCGATCGTGCGCCCGGACACGGCATTCGCGCTGGTGGAGTCCCGCCACTGGCGGACGGCCTTCCTGGAGCTCGTGGTCTCGGAGCTGGGTCTGAACGTCCGCGTCGAGCGGGCCAGGGTGGAGAAGATGGGGGTGCGGGCGGACCTGGTGCTCGCCCGAGCGTTTGCCCCGCTGGCCAGGACGTGGGGCCTGGCCGAGCCTCTGCTCAGGCCCGGAGGTCGCCTGGTCTTTTTCGCCGGCCGTTCCCTGGAGGACCCCGAGGGCGTAGCACGCACGCTCGTGGGAGAGGACGGCGAGGTGCGCGTGGTGCCTGACCTGCTTGATCGTGGTGGACCGTTGGTTATCATGGCCGGGAGTGTCTGACGAACCCACCTCCGTGACGGCCTTCACCCCCCCTCCCGAGCCGAGGGCGACCCCGGCCGAGGCCACCCGGGCGGAGACCGCCCCCGAGCCCGAGCCGGAGCAGCCCCCGGACGAGCCTCCCGCCGAGCCGGCCCCGATCGAGCCGGTGCCAACGCCCCCCATCGAGCCCGAGCCCGCCCCACCGGACTCGCCGGAACCGGTCAAGCCTCCTGAACCGATAGAACGCCCCGAGCCACCCCCGGACGCGCCCCCGCCCATCCAGGTGGTGGAGGAACCCGCACCGGCCGCGGCGACGGGAGACGAGGGCGGTGAACCTCGACCGATGGTCGAGGGTTCGCGCGTGATCGCGGTCGCCAACCAGAAGGGCGGGGTGGGCAAGAGCACGACCTCGGTGAACCTCGGCGCGGCGCTCGCCGAACTGGGCCAGCGGGTCCTGGTGGTCGACCTGGATCCCCAAGGCAACGCGTCGACCGGGATGGGGATCGACCACACCCGCCGGGAGGTGAGCACGTATCAGGTGCTCACCGCGGGCGTGCCGGCGGAGGACGCGGTCGTGGACACCGAGGTCCCCAACCTGTCGGCCATACCCTCCACGATCGACCTGGCCGGGGCGGAGATCGAGCTCGTCAGCCAGTTCTCCCGGGAGACCCGCCTGACCCGGGCCCTGGACCCGATCAAGGCCGCCTACGACTTCGTGATCCTGGACTGCCCACCGTCGCTTGGGCTGCTCACGGTGAACGCCCTGACCGCGGCGACCGAGCTGATCGTGCCGATCCAGTGCGAGTATTACGCGCTCGAGGGCCTCGGCCAGCTGCTCCGTAACGTCCGCCTGGTGCAGCAGAACGTCAATCCCAAGCTCCGGCTGTCCGGGATCGTGCTCACGATGTACGACTCGCGGACGAAGCTCGCCGAGCAGGTGGTCGCGGAGGTCCGGAGGTACTTCGGATCGAGAGTGTATGATACGGTCATACCTCGCACGGTCAGGTTGTCGGAGGCGCCCGGCTACGGGCAGCCAATCACCACGTACGACCCCACCTCGAAGGGCGCGCAGGTCTACCGGGCGCTGGCCCGTGAGGTCGTGCAGCGGCCCCGCGACGACGGTATGGCCCCGGTGCCGGTGGGCGACGAGGACCTCCCCGCGGTGATCATGCCGGCCAGGACCGAGGAGGAGGCGCATGCTCCCGAGGAGGACCTCGACGACGAGACCGAGGACGCAGCCGAGCCCGAGCCCGTGCCGATCGCCGCTCCACCCCCCGCTCGCGTGCCAGAAGCGGTCGAACCAGTCGAACCGACCGCACCGGCCCCTGTGGAGCTTCCACCGCCCGACGAGTCCCCCGCGGCCGAGCCGAGGCCGGAGTCCACCGAATCCACCACCGATGAGGAGAGACGTCGCCGCCGGCCGTTGTTCCGGAGGCGGGAAGGAGGCGAGGAGTGAACAGGCGCGGAGGCCTCGGAAAGGGGCTCTCGGCCCTCATCCCCGGCGCGACCGAGGAGAGCGGCCTGCTCGAGGTGCCCGTCCACGCGATCGCGCCGAACCCACGGCAGCCGCGTGAGGCGTTCGAGGACGAGGCGCTGGCCGCGCTCGCCCGTTCGATCCAGGAGGTGGGCGTGCTCCAGCCCGTCGTCGTGCGCAAGCGCGCCGACGGCTACGAGCTGGTGGCCGGGGAGCGGCGCCTGCGCGCCGCGCGCATGGCCGGCCTGGCCACGATCCCCGCCGTCGTCCGCGAGTCCGACGAGACGGAGAGCCTCCGCGAGGCCCTCATCGAGAACATCCACCGCGAGGACCTGGCCCCGCTCGAGCTCGCCTCGGCGTTCCAGGAGCTCCTGGAGGACCTGGGCGTCAGCCAGGAGACGCTCGCCGAGCGCCTCGGCTACTCCCGGGCCCACATCGCGAACACGATCCGGCTGCTGCAGCTCCCCGGCGACATCCAGCGGATGCTCGCCGAGGGCAGCCTGAGCGCGGGGCACGCTCGTGCGCTGCTTTCACTGCCCGACGCCGAGTCCCAGTCGGCGCTGGCGCTGCGGGCCGCGGCCGAGGGCCTGTCCGTGCGCCAGGTCGAGGAGCTGGTCCGCTCCTACACCGAGCACCCCGCGGTCGCCGCCCCCACGCCGAAGCTCGTGGACACCGACCCGGCCGTGGCCGAGGTCGAGGAGATCCTGTCCGAGCAGCTGGCCACCAAGGTCCTGGTCAAGCTGGGGAAGCGCCGGGGCAAGATCATCGTGGAGTTCTCGGGGCGCGAGGACCTGGAGCGGATCGTCTCGGAGATCATCGGGTCCGGCCCGGGGATGGCGCCGGAGACGGACGACCCCGAGGACGGGGGAGCGCCGGTCTAGTCGTTCAGGCCCGTGAGCTGAGCGACTTGAAGAGCTCGGTCTTCTCCGCCAGCAGATCCCCGAGGCGGTGGATGCCCTCCTCGATCGCCGCCTCGGGAGCCAGGCAGAACGCCAGGCGCATCTTGTCGCGTCCCGAGCCGTCCGGGTAGAACGCCGCGCCCGGCACGTAGGCCACCAGTCGCTCGACCGCCGTGACCAGCAGCTCGGTGGTGTCGATGTGTGAGGGCACCGTCGCCCACACGAAGAAGCCGCCCCTCGGATGGGTCCAGGTGGACCCCTCGGGGAAGTGCGTCTCCAGAGCCCGGAGCATCGCGTCGCGCCGGGAGCGGTACACCTCGACGAACCCGGCGACGCCCTCGCGCCAGTCATCGCCCTGGGCGAAGTACTCCTCGGTGATCAGCTGGGTGAGGTGGCTCGAGCACAGGCTGGCCGCCTCCTTCTGCAGCACCGCGCGCTGGATCAGCCCCTCTCCGCCCAGGATCCACCCGATGCGCACACCGGGCGCGAACACCTTCGAGACCGTCCCCAGGTAGATGACGTTCTCCGGATCCATCGAGCGAAGGGTGGGCAGCTCCTCGCCGTCGAAGCGGAGCATCCCGTACGGGTTGTCCTCGAGGATGGGGATGCCGGCCTCGCGGCAAAGCGTGATCAGCCGAACGCGACGCTCGTAGGACAGCGTCACACCGGCCGGGTTGTGGAAGTTCGGCACCGTGTACACGAACTTGGGACGCTCGCCGCGGATCAGGGCCTCCTCGAGCGCCTCGACGATCATCCCGTCGTCGTCCAGGGGGATCTGCAGGTAGCGGGGCTGGTACGTGCTGAACGCCGACAGGCCGCCGACGTAGGCCGGCGCCTCGATGGCGATCGTGTCGCCGGGGTCGACGAAGATCTTCCCGATGATGTCGAGGGCCTCCTGCGCGCCCTCGGTGATCACCAGGTGTTCCGGGTCGGCGGCGACGCCCTCCGCGGCCATCACCTTCACGAGCTGCTCTCGCAGCCCCAGATGTCCCTGGCCGCCGCCGTACTGCAGCGCCACGTCACCCCGCTCGACGATCGCGCGTCGCGCCGCCTCCAGGACGCGCTCCTGGGGGAGCGCGTGCACGTACGGAGAGCCGCCCGCCAGCGAGATGACCTCCGGGCGCGAGGCCACCGCGAACAGGGCGCGCACCGCCGACGCCGACATGCCCTTGGCTCGCTCGGCGTAGAGGTCGGTGAACGGGTCGATTCCGAACTCCGCCATGGGACCGCCGATGGTACCAGCGCGCCCTCGGGCGTCGGTGGACGCGACCCTCGCGTCGGCGTACCCTCGGCGGCGGATGCCCGATCGCCAGGAGATCCGTCGCGGCGCGAAGGCCTTCGCACTCGGGGCCATCCTCGGCCTGTTCGTCGCGCTGATCCTCGGTCGGCGCTCGAAGAACCCCTGAGCGCCCCGTGAGCCGTCGCATCCTCGACGTGACGCTCGACGTGCTGCCCCGCCTTCCCTCCGAGGTCCTCGAGTCGTGCTTCTGGGAGCTCGCCGACGACGTCGAGGGCGCCGACGCTCGGTTCCAGAAGGAGGAGTGGTTCTCCACGACGCTCCTGGAGTGGGGGCCGTGCGGCAAGCTCGTCGTGGACGGCGAGGACTCCGAGGGCTTCGCCCAGTACGGACCGGCGCCGCTGTTCCCCCGCCTCCAGCACTTCCGGGCGGGCAAGGTGTGCATGGCCGTGTACCTGGCGAACTGCTTCGTCGTCCGCAAGCGCCGAAACCGCGGCCACGGGACCTCGCTCATCCGCGCGGTGGCCCGCGACCTGGTCGACCGCGGCTACGAGGCCCTCGAGGCCCTCGGCGAGCGGGAGTGGGCCGGCGGCTGGATCCTGCCGGTCGAGTTCCTGGCGGCGAACGGGTTCACCGTGGTTCGTGAGGACCCCCGGTTCCCCCTCATGCGCCTGGACTTGCGCGCCACGGTGACGCCCGAGCCCGCCATGGCCCGCGCGTCGGTGTCCGTGCCCGCGGCGGTCCCCGAGCCGGGCCTGGCCTAGGCTCCCAGCCCCTCCGGCTCGCCGGGCTCCAGGTCCCGGGCCGAGCCGAAGAACCGCTCCAGGGCCTCGGCCACGGCGATGGCGATGTCCTTGCGGAACGCCTCCTCGCGCAGCAGGGCCTCCTCGCGAGGGTTGGTGATGAAGCACGGCTCGATCTGCACGGCGGGCATGCGGGTCTCGCGGAGCATGGGGAACGCCTTGGGATGGGTCCGGCCGTCGGTCAGCCCCATCCGCGCGGTCAGCTCCTCCAGGATCACGTCGGCCAGCCGCTGGCCGGTGAGCGACACCGACTCGGCGCGGCCGAAGTAGTAGACGGAGGCGCCCTCCGCCCCGGGGCCGCGGTTGGTGTTCAGGTGGATCGAGAGCACGACCTCGACGCCCTCCCGGTTGGCGATCTCGGCCCGGTCGCGGATCGAGGGGTCGTCGCGATCCCCGCGCAGGAGCATGGGCTCGGCGCCGCGGGTGCGGAGCTCCCGCTCGAGCTCGCGGGCGATGTCCAGGGTGGCCTCGGCCTCGGTGAGCCCGGTCGGGCCCACGCCGCCGGGCTCCTCGGGCCCGTGGCCGGGGTCGATGGCGATCAGTGCCCCGAGCAGGCTGGTCTCGAGCCGGCTGACCGACTCGGCCTCGCGGACCGAGGCGCGACCGGGGCCCTCGACGCCGGTCTTCAGGCGCCCGAACGCCTGGATGGTGGTGGCGCCGACGATGCCGTCCTCGGGCAGGCCGACGTTGCGCTGGAACTCGCGCAGGGCCCGCTCGGTTCGGTCCCCGAAGATCCCGTCGTGGCGGCCGGGGTCGAACCCCAGCGCGTCCAGGCGCCGCTGGAGCTCGCCGACGTCGTCGCCGTGCAGGTAGGGGTAGTGCAGGTAGAGGGTCCGGTCGCCCAGGCCGTAGCCGGCGTCGACCAGCTCGGTCCACGTGCCGGCGCCGACGATCCCATCCACGACCAGCCCCCGGGCCTGCTGGAACGTGCGGACGGCGGCCTCGGTGTTCGGGCCGAAGCGGCCCGCGTCGTCGGGCTCGGTCCGATGGCCCTGGCCCGCCAGGCGCGCCTGGACGTCGCGGACGTCGTCGCCCTCGTCACCGGTACGGATGGCTCTCACGCGGGCAGTCTAAGGAGTGGCCCCGGGCGAGGGGTAGGGGAATGGGAACCTCGCGGCTCCCGTCGGCTAGGCCAGGTGCGGCTCGATCTCCTTGAGGATCTGGTCCTTCCCGCGGGCGCCGATGACGCGGGCTTTCTCCTCGCCGCCGTGGAAGACGATCAGCGTGGGGATGCTCATCACGCCGTACTTCCGGGGGACGTCGGGGTTGTCGTCCACGTTCATCTTGCGGACCACGAGCTTGTCGCCCTTCTCGCGAGCAATCTCCTCGACCACGGGGGACACCATGTGACACGGGACGCACCAATCGGCCCAGAAGTCGACGAGCACGGGGGTCTCCGAGTCCAGCACCTGGGCCTGGAAGTCCCCGTCGTTCACGTGGGCCACGGTTTCACTCATCGTCGTTTTCTCCTTGTTCGGGCGCTCGCGGGCGAGCGCCGCTCCTTGGAACAACCCTCACGCCGGGAGGGGTATTCCGAACGTCGTGTACAGCTCATCCGCCAGCGCGTGCCATCCCTTCGCGTCGTTCGCCGCCGCCAGCTCGGCAAGGCGGGCCTCACCGTCGTGACCGGCGTCCACCGCCGCACGGTACAGCGAAACGAGCTCCGGATAGGGGTTTACCCAGTCCGACGTCAGGATCCCGAAGTGCAGGTGGGGGATGAACTGGTCCTCGGTCCACTCCTCGCCGTAGCCGCTGTTCCCGACGAGGGCGATGACGTCCCCCGCGGAGACCCGGCGCCCGATCGAGGTGAGGACCTCGGAGACGTGGCAGTACAGGTAGTACTTCCCGTCGTCGCCGCGCAGCCCGATCCGCATGCCCGAGTAGAACGTCCAGCCGACGTTCTCGATGACGCCGTCCATGTACGCCAGGAGCGGCGTCCCCTTCTCGGCGACGATGTCGATGCCCTCGTGGACACCGACCAGCTGCCACTTCCCGTCGATGTAGCGGAACCGCGGGTCGTGCCAGCCGTCGAAGAAGTAGGTCTGGGCGAAGAAGTTGGAGCGGGCCACGGGGAAGACCTTGCCGTCCACCTCGACCGGGCGGTGGTACCCGGGCTCGGGGATCAGCGGCGCGGGCTGGGCCTGCACGGATCGGACCGATGGGCCGGGAGCGAGGACCCCCGCGAGCAGGAGGGCCGCGATCAGGACGCGGCGCACGTCAGTGCCCGAGCGTCTCGAGGTAGCGCTCGGCGTCCATCGCGGCCTTGCACCCCATGCCGGCCGCGGTGATCGCCTGCCGGTAGCTGAAGTCGACGCAGTCCCCCGAGGCGAACACGCCGGGGACGTTGGTGGCCATGCTCGGCTCGGTCACCTTGATGTAGCCGTTGTCGTGGAGGTCGATCTGCCCCTCGAAGAGCTGGGTGTTCGGGGTGTGGCCGATGGCGACGAACACGCCGTTGACCGCCAGGTCGCGGGCGTCGCCGGTGTTCACGTCCTTCAGCCGGACGCCGCTCACGGAGCCGTCCCCCAGGACCTCGTCGACGGTGGAGTTCCACGCCCAGTCGATCTTCTCGTTGGCCTTGGCGCGGTCGATCATGATCGCCGAGGCTCGGAGGGTGTCGCGGCGGTGGACGATCGTGACCTTCGTGGCGAACCGGGTCAGGAAGATGGCTTCCTCCATGGCCGAGTCGCCGCCGCCGATCACGGCGAGCTCCTGGCCGCGGAAGAAGAAGCCGTCGCACGTCGCGCAGGTGGAGACGCCGTGGCCGAGGAGCTTGCGCTCGGACTCGATGCCCAGCATCTTCGCCGAGGCGCCGGTGGAGATGATCACGGTCTTGGCCCGCCACTCCTCGTCGCCGGCCCAGATGCCGAACGGGGCCTTCGAGAAGTCGACCCTGGTGGCGGCCTGGTGCAGGAGCTCCGCCTCGAAGCGGGCGGCCTGCTTCTCCATGGCCTCCATGAGCTCGGGGCCCATGATCGCGTCGGGGAAGCCGGGGTAGTTCTCGACCTCGGTGGTCAGCATGAGCTGGCCGCCGGCGTCGATCCCCTTGAGCACGAGCGGGTTCAGGTTGGCGCGGGCGGCGTAGAGGGCGGCGGTCAGGCCCGCCGGGCCCGACCCCAGGATGACGACGTTGCGTTCCTCCACGATTGGCATTGTCCCACAGCCCAGAACGTGCTCAGGGGCGCGGGAATTCCCCTCGACTAGGATGGCGGGCCGTGGTCCACAACCCGTCTCCGGAAGCTGCCGAGCTCGGCGAACCTTCGTACGTCTGGCGGTTCGGGCAGGAGCGGCGGCTCAACCTGATCCGACGGTTCGCGCCGCTCGAGGGGACGCGCTTCCTCGACGTCGGGTGTGGGATCGGGACGTACGTGAAGCGGATCAGGGAGCTCGCCAAGCTCTCCGCGGGCATCGACATCTCCGAGAAGCGCCTGCGCGAGTCGACGGTCCCGAACCTGGTCGCCGCGGTATCGGAGAGCCTGCCGTTCAAGGACGAGTCGTTCGACGTCATCCTGCTGAACGAGGTGATCGAGCACGTCCGCGACGACCGCGAGACCCTCCAGGAGTGCCTCCGCGTGGTCTCCCGCGGCGGACACGTCGTGATCTACGCGCCGAACCGCCTGTACCCGTTCGAGACCCACGGCATCTACATGGGCAAGCGGTACAAGTTCGGGAACATCCCGCTCGTGAACTACCTGCCGCTCAAGCTGCGCAACAAGCTCGTCCCCCACGCGAAGGCCTACACCGAACGGGACATGCGCAAGCTGTCCTCGGGCCTGGACGCGGTCGTCGTCGTCCACACCTACGTCTATCCGGGGTTCGACAACATCGTGGCCCGCAACCCCGCGTTCGGCAACTGGCTGAGGCGGGTGCTGTACCGGGCCGAGGGAACGGCGGTTCGGCGGTTCGGCCTGTCGCACTTCGTGGTGCTGCGCCGGCCGTAGGGCCGGTTATCCGCTGCTCGACGCGACGTAACGGATCTGGCACGCCTCGCGGTCGACCACCCAGACGTTGTGGGTGCCGTTCTCTTCCGTGGAGAACACGATGTACACCCGGGTGCCCTCGAACCTCGCCGCCTCGATGCGGTCGAGCGAGGAGCCCTCGTCGGCGCGCAGGCCGGCCTCGCCCGCGCACTCCAGCGCGTCGTCGACCGGCTTGGACGCCCGGTCGTCGGAGTACTCCAGGGTGTTGCCCTCCGCCAGGACGACGGTGTCGTCTCCCCGGGCCAGGGAGTCCAGCTCCTCCCGGGAGTAGTCGGCGGTCGTCTCGACGTAGAAGGGGGGGGCATCGGCGGCGTTCGGGGCCGGGGCACCTCCGGCGTCCTCCTCCGGGGCGTTGGTGGCGCTTTCGGCAGCGGGGGCCGCGGCGTCTCCGCTGCGTCCGACGTCGGAGCCGCGCCACACGACGATCGCGATGGCGATGACCAGAGCCGCGGCCGCCGCGCTTCCGGCGGCCCACTGGAGCCTCCCGGCCCAGCGCTTCTGGGGCCGGGCCTGCTGGATGGCCGGCGTCGCCAGGCCGAGGGGGGCGGGGAGCTCCTCGAGCGCGGCCAGCGCAGTCTGAGCCCGGCTCGCCAGGAAGACCTCCTCGGTGCAGCGCGCGCAGGAGTCGAGGTGCGCCTGGACCTGCCGGCGCTCCTCGGCTTCGAGCTCGTTGTCCACAAAAGGACCGAGCAGCTCGTCTGGGTGTCGTTCGGTCATGTGTCCTCAACCCGCTTCGACGCCCGGCGACCCCCCGGTTGTTCCCCGGGAGCCCCGAGCAGCCGCCCGAGGGCCACCCGGCCCCGGTGCAGCCGGGATTTCACGGTACCAACCGGGACCCCGACGGCCTCGGCGATGTCCTCGTACGGCATCCCCTGCACGTCGTGCATCACCAGGACGAGCCGGAACTCCTCGGGGACCTTCGTGAGCGCGCGCTGGACGTCGATCGCGCCCGCCGCGCCCTCGGCCTCGTCGTGGAGCGTCTCGGTCTCGGGGAGCTCCTCCACCGGCGTGGGGGTGCGCTTTCGCCGCCGAAGCAGGTCGTAGCTCGCGTTCGAGGTCACCCGGTACAGCCACGTCCCGAACTGGCTGTCGCCGCGGAACCCGCGGAGCTTCCGGACGCAGGTCAGGAAGGCCTCCTGCGAGGCCTCGCGGGCGTCCTCGGCGTTGCCGAGCAGCCGGAAGGCCAGGTTGTAGACGCGGGTCTCGTGCCGGCGGACCAGGTCGGCGAACGCCCCGCCGTCGCCGTCCAGGTACCGGCGGACGAGCTCCTCGTCGGAGAACCCGCTCACCCGGCCTCCTGCACGGTGACCTCGGTGATCGACGCCCGGAAGCCCCCGCCGTCGGGCGCCAGGCCGGTGATCCAGATGAGGACGGTCCGGGCTCGGAACGGCTCGAGGTCGATCTCCGCGACGCCACCGGTGACGGTGAAGACTCGCTCGCCGTCGGCGTCCGGCCGCGCGTCCGCGGCGACCGGGGCGGCGCTCAGGCCGTCCGCCGCGAAGACCTGGAAGGTCCATCCGCTCAGTTCGGACCGCACGACCAGCCGGCCGATCCCGGCCTCGGACTCGAGCTGCACGAGCAGCCCGACCCCGGCCTTGAGTCCACCGAGCTGGGCGGAGGAGTAGCGGTCGGTCTCCCACTCGGACTCGGCGTCCCCGTCGACGGCGTTCGGCGCCTCCTCGGCGTGCTCGGCCTGGTCGTTGCCGAGGGGGTCGAAGTCGTCCGCGGAGCGGATCGTGAGCTCGGCCCCCGGGTCCTGGTTCGCGCGGATGCCGAGTGGGCCGCCGACCTCCAGGCGGCCGATGAGCAGGCCGATCGCGACGACGATCGCCGCCAGGAAGAGCAGGATCAGGGGGATCAGGGCCCACGAACGGAAGAAGGACGGCTCGCTCGGGCCGTGGTCCTCCTCCCGAGCCGGAGCCGGCGCGCGGCGCGGGGGGGCGGGGACGGCCCGGATCTCGCCGGTGCTCTCGCCGAGGGCTCGGCCGATGGCCATCCGCATGTCCTCGGCGGAGGCGAAGCGGTCCTCGGGCTTGCGGGCCAGGGCTTTCATCGTGACCCTCTCCATACCCCGGGAGATGCCGGCCCGGACCGCCCGCGGCGGCATGGGGTCCTGGGTCAGGCGCATCGTCGCCGTGGCCAGGTCGGTCTCGCCCTCGAACGGCGGCCGGCCCGTCAGCGACTCGTACAGAACCACGCCGGCCGAGTACAGGTCCGAGCGGTGGTCGAGCTCGCCGCCGGAGACCTGCTCCGGGGCCAGGTAGCGCACGGTGCCGAGGACCTTGCCGGTGGTGGTGAGGTCCTCACTGAACGCCGCCTTCGCGACGCCGAAGTCGGTGACCTTCACGACTCCGTCCCCGCCCACCAGGATGTTCCCGGGCTTCACGTCGCGGTGGACCAGGCCCTGGTCGTGGGCGTGGGCGAGGCCCTCGAGCGCGCACGACACGATCCACGCCGCGCGGTCCGGGTCCAGCGGACCGCGCTTCAGGATCTCCGCGAGGTCCTCGCCCTCGAACAGCTCCATCACGATGAAGGTGAGGGGGCCGTCGGTGCCCGTGTCGAAGATGCGGACGATCCGGGGGTGGGACAGGCGCGCGGCCGACATCGCCTCCTGGCGGAACCGCTGGAGGAAGTTCTTGTTCTTGGCCAGGTCCTTGTGCAGGATCTTGACCGCGACCGGGCGCGCCAGGACCTCGTCCTCGGCCCGCCACACGGAGGCCATGCCCCCGGCGGCGATCCGCTCGCGCAGCACATACCGGTCGGCCAGCCGCTGGGCCGGGGGCTTGTCGTCCATCCGCGCGAGTCTATTCGGCTCCCTCGGGCCCCTCGCCTTCCATGACGACCACGCCGAGGGCGCGCGGACCCATGTGGGCGCCCATCGCCGCGCCGATCACGGCCTCGACCGGCTCGGCGCCGGTCGTCTCCCGCACGGCCGACGCGACCGCGGCGAGCTCCGGTGCGCCGGAGTGGATGACGGCGGCCGCCTCGGCCGGCCCGGCGATCCGCGCCAGGACCTCCGCGATCGCCCGGGACCGGGTTCGCGCCCGGGACAGGAGCTCGGGCCGGCCGTCGACCAGGGTGAGGACCGGGCGGATCCGGAGCTGCTCCGGCGCATTGGGGGTGACGAAGCGGCCGCCCCGGCCCACCGACTCAACCGCGTCGAGCATCGCGAACATGCGGGTTCGGGCGGGCGCGCTCGCGGCCACGCGGGAGACGTCGGGCAGCCCCAGGCCCCGGGCGGCGGCGCGCGCGGCGGCCAGCGCCACCAGGCCCTCGCCGAGCGACACCCCCCGCGAGTCGACGACCTCGACGGGGACGGGGGCGTCGGCCGCGGCGGCTCGCGCGCTCTCCACGGTCCGGGAAAGCTCGCCCGAGAGGTGGACGGAGACGACGGCCTCGGCCCCGGCCTCGGCCGCCTCCCGGTAGGCGGCGAGGAGCGCGGCCGGTGGGGGAGCGGCGGTGGTGGGAAACGCCGGGTCGGTCTCCAGCCGAGCCCAGAACGCCTCCGCGGTCAGGTCCACCCCGTCCAGGAACGACGCGTCGCCGAAGCTCACCGTCAGGGGGACGACCCGAACGTTCAGTGATCGAGCGAGGGTGTTGGGGAGGTCGGCCGCGCTGTCGGTGACGACCGCGACGGTCACACCGTCGAGGGCTTCCCGACCTCGGTCGAGGTGGCCTCCGCGTACTTCTTGAGGAAGCCGATCTTCCCGATCACCAGCGTCTCCGCCGTGGTCCGGGCCGTCACGGTGCACTCGCCGGTGTCGGGGTTGACCGTCACCGCGGTGACCTGGATCCCCTCGCCCTTCTGGTTCGCCGCCTCGAGGGCGGCCAGGGTCGCCTGTTCCTGGGTGTGGTTGCGCTGGAAGGAGACCGCGCACGCGGTCGAGCCGGCCGAGGCGGCGTCGCTGGAGCGGAGGTTGGCGAACAGGATCGAGGCCCCGTCCGCCGCGGCGATGCCCGTGATCGCCAGGAAGAGCAGGAGCTTGATGAAGAAGGACGCGATGATGCCTCGCTCGTCGGACCACCGCAGCGACCCCATCACGACCTCCGGATCCGCCCGAGCACGAAGCGCTTCACGAGCCCGAACTCCTCGACGCGAAGCAACACGACCAGCGCGATGAAGATCATAAGTCCCGCCGCGACGCCCACGGCGACCTGCGCCAACTGATCGAGGAACGTCTCGGTGCCGAGGACCGCCCCGATTCCCTTGGCGGCGAGCCAGGCCGCTCCACCGGTCGCGGCGGACGCCACGCCGATCCGCAGCAGTCCGTCGGCCAGCCTCCGGCCCTCCATCCCTCCCGTCCTCCGGCGCAGCACCGCGCCGGAGACGACCGCCGCGAACGTGTACGCCGTGGCGTGACCGAGGGCGAGGCCCTTGACGCCGAACAGGTCGAAGAACACCACATTGGCCGCGGTGTTGATCCCCACGGCGAAGACGTTGATGAACGCCGGCGTGCGCGTGTCCTGCATCGCGTAGAAGCCGCGGAGCAGGAGCTGGAACGCGGAGAACGAGAACAACCCGAGCGCGAACAATGCCAGGACGTCCGCGATCAGCGCCGTCGACGCCTCCGTCGTGACGCCGTGCTCGAGGAGCAGCCGAACGATCGGCCGGGACAGGGCCAGGTAGCCGAGGGCCGCCGGCAGCACGATGAACGCCGTGGCCCGCAGCCCTTGGGCCAGCTGGCCTCGGAACTCGGCGCGGTCCTCGGCCACCCACAGGCTGGAGAGCGTCGGCAACAGCGCGGTCATGATCGAGACGGCGAAGACCCCGTAGGGGAGCTGGAAGAAGATGAACGCCGCCGCGTACGCCGTGTAGCCGCCCTGCTCCCGCCCGGCGAGGACGATCACGATCAGCAGCCCGATCTGGTTCACCGCCACGTACAGGAGCTGCCAGGACGCGAGCCGCCCGATCGTGCGCACCGCCTCGTGACGCCAGTTCCAGGCCGGCCGCCACCGGAACCCGAGTCGCCTGAGCGGCGGCACCAGCGCGATCGTCATCGCGGCCACCCCGGCGGTCGTCCCGATCGCCAGCAGGTACCGCTCGGCCGTGGAGATCCCATCGGCGGTCGGCACGGCCCGGTCGTGGATCGCGGCGAACGTGAGGAACGTCGCGATCACCACGAGGTTGTTGAGGATCGGCGCGAACATCGGAGCCCCGAACCGGCGGTGCGCGTTCAGCAGGCCGGTCATGATCCCCGCCCCGAGCCCGTACAGGACGATCTGGGGGAGGAACCACCGCAGGAAGAAGGTGGCCAGGCGGCGGGCGGCCTCTGCTTCGGACCCGGTGAACCGCGCGGTGTAGAGGTCGATGATCCAGGGCGCCGCCAGGATCGCGATCACGGTGATGGCCCCGCCGATGGTCGCGGTGAGGGTGAGGACGATCCGGGCGATCGTCCAGGCCTCCTGCTGGCCGCGGGTCTCGCAGCCACTCCACGAACACCGGCACGAACGTCGAGGCGATGACCCCGCCCAGGACCAGGTCGTAGATCATGTTCGGGGTGACGTTGGCGACGTTGTAAGCGTCGGCCAGCCGGCTCTCCGCGACCCCGAGCGCGAACGTCATGGCGGCCAGCCGGCCGAACCCGGTCAGCCGCGACAGCGCGGTGCCGGCGGTCATCACCGCGGTGTGCTTGAGGAGCCGCTCGTCCTCCGGCGGGGTCACGTCCGAGCCCGTCGGATCACCCGCCTTCCCCATCCGGCCAGCAGGAACACCGCCGCGCCGATCGTCAGGACGAGCGCCACGCGGTTGTACACGGTCGAGCGCACGATGATCGTGGCGTCGGAGATCGCCGCCCGGTCGCCCGGTTCGCAGTCCTGCGGCGCGGTGTCGGGGGGGCACAGGACCAGCTGCACCGGGAACCGGCCGCCGCGTCGGGTCTGGGCGACGAACGGGAAGGTCGTCACCCCCGGTTCCACGGTGATGTCGCGAACGTCGCCGCCCTGGAACCGGAGGCTCGGGGAGAGCAGGTGCACCCGGATCGCGGCGGTCCCGCCCCCGTCGTTGCGGATGCTCACCGGCACGGGGCCGCTGCGAGAGGCGAGCGTGACGGGCTGCTCCGTTCCCACCGTCGTGATCTTGGCGAACCGTCCCTCGGCGATCCCCTGGACCCGGCGCAGGAACCCCCGCCCGGCCTCCTCGTCGCGGATGAACTGCTGGGCCTCCGCGAGCAGGACCAGCTCGCCCATCGTCGAGGAGAGGTCGGCGGCCTCGAGGAACACCGAGCGGAAGCGCTCGATCTGATCGCGGGTCTGGCGGATGTCGGCCTCGTAGTCGGCGGTGAACTGGGGAGAGGAGCGATCGGCCAGCGGGAACTCGGCGTCGGTGCGGAGCTCAGTGAGGAACTCGCCGGCGCGCCTCGCCTGCAGGAGGGGCACCGAGCGCAGCCCGGCCAGGAACGCCCGGACGAACGCGGCCTGAGGACGCCGACTCTCGCCGAGGACCACCGCCACGCCGCGGAGCACCCCGGGCCGCTCCTGGTGGATCACCGCGAGCTCGCCGAGTGCGGCCTGCGCGCGAAGCACGGGGTCATCGGGAACCGTCTCGAGCACGGACTGCAGGCTCGCGCTCGCCAGGATGGCCGGCAGCTCGACGTCGCCGGCCTGGGCGCGGCCCGACGCGGCCGGGCTGAACCCGAGCCCCTCGGCGTCCTCGGGAGGGACGGCGGACCCGGAATCGAGCAGCACCGTCGGCCGCTTGCCCTCGGAGAGGGCCTCGAGCTCGCCCAGGGACTCGCCGTCCAGATGGCCGAGGGGGGGCCGGATCAGCGACGGGTCCGGGGCGCGGCCGACGAGCCGTTCGACGAGCGCCGCCCCGCGCAGGAGCTGGTTGCGGATGTCGCGGTCCAGCCCGCCCGCCGCCAGGGCCGGAAGCGAGGGCCCGGCGAACGGGTACGTGGCCAGGTCCGGCTCACCCTGCGCGACGAGCGCCGACAGCTCGGTGAGGGAGCGAGCCGCGTCGGCGGCCCCACGGGCTCCCTGGCCGACCGCCCCGCCACCCTCGCCCGTCACCTCGTAGCCGTCGCGCATCTCGGCCAGCTGCCGGAGGAGGAGCGGCGAGATCGCCAGTGTCGCCACCAGGTCATCGTCGTCGCGGAGGGCGTTCACGACGCCGGCCAGCCATCCGTCCGGGCCGACCGCGGCCTCCAGTGACCGGTCGAGGAACCGGCCCGCGGGATCCTGGTGCAGACGGTCGGCCAGCACGATCGTCGTGGACACGCGCAGCGGCTCGACCTCCTCCTCCGGGACCACGAAGACGATGGGGGAGCGGATGGTCGCGACGGGGACGTCGTCCGAGCGCAGCTCCAGCTTCATCGGGTACACGGCGGTGTCACCGCGATCGATGAGCTCGTTGAGCGTCTTCACCACCTCGAACTCGCGGGACCCTCCCGCGGGGAGCGGGCCGGGCTGCTCACGCGGGTCGGTGTCGATCTCCGCGGTGGCGTCTCCCGACAGGCTCTCCTCGTACTCCAGGCGGCCGCGCGCCGGGGCGAAGATCGTCATGGCCAGCGTCAGGCGGCCCAGGTCCTCCTCGCCGTCGTTCTGGGCGCGGACCCGAACCGTGAGCACGCGCTGGCCGCGCTGGGGACCGTTCCAGGCGGTCTGTTCCAGCAGCCGAAGCTCGACGGGGGGCGCCGGATCGTCCTGGGCGGCCGCCGGGATGGCGGACACGGTCAGGAGCAGGACGAAGAGGGCCGCCGGGAGCCGTCTCATGGCCGGTGGGCCATCCTACCGTCGAGCCATCAGGTCGCCGCTTCGATCGCGGCCTTCGCCACCTTGAGTACCTTGCGCTCGCTGGCGTAGCCCGCCAGGGAGACCGCCTCGTCCATCGGGAACCAGCGGACCTCCTCCATCTCCTTGTCGTGGAGCGAGGCGTCGCCGCCCGTGGCCTCCATCAGGTAGAAGTGCACGGTCTTCTTGACGCGCTCTCCCTCCCACACGAACCAGTAGGAGATTTCCTCGAGCGGGCCCAGGAGCTTGGCCTCGATCCCGGTCTCCTCCTGCACCTCGCGCAGGGCCGCCTGCTCCGTCGACTCGCCCGGCTCGATCTGGCCCTTGGCGAGGCCCCATACGAGTTCGCCGCCCCGGGTGCGCCGGGATGCGAGGACCGTCTCCCAACTCTCGCCCGAAGGACGGACGACGACGCCGCCGGACGAGACGGCGAACCGGGTCTTCACTCGCGGACGAGCCGCGCCACGGTCGCCCCGGTGGCGCGAACCAGATCGGCGCCGCGGATCTTCAGGACCGACGACGCCTCGCCGCCGGGGAAGTACAGGACGTCGCCGTTCGAAAGGCCCTCGTCGAGGAACAGGTCGACCTCGGCCGGCAGGGCCACGGGCGGCAGGGCCTCGTGCAGGAACCCCGTGAGCTGGCTGGTCCGGGCGGCGCGAACTTCGCGGGCCCTGGAGAGTCCGGCGGCGGCCGCCACCCGCTTGGGATCGGGCCGCTGTGCCGCCGCCAGCAGCGCGGCGACCAGGCGGCCCTCGCCCTCGTACAGGACGACCCGCCCCACCTGGGCGGGGTCGAGCCCGAAGACGGCCGCGATCCGATCCGGCTTGCGCATGCGCCCCCGGATCGGGACCAGCTCGTGGGGGACGCCGCGCTCGATCAGCGCGTTGTGCACGTCAACGCTCGATCGCATCGCGGGGGAGCTTAGTCGAGCCTCCCCAGGCCCCCGTGCGGGGCCGGGCTACTTCGAGCCGCCCTTGCGCCCGATCGTCTGGTAGAACTCGATCCCGTAGCGGCGCTTGGTCGTGTCGCCGCCCTTCTTGCCTCCGATGCGCCCGATGCGCTCGAAGAACTCCGGGCCGTGGCGCTGCTTGGTGGTGAGGCCGCCCTTGCGGCCGGCCTCGGCTCGGCTCATCTTGCTCCGGCCGGGCATGAATCACCCTCCTCGCTCGGGGTTGGGTATGCCGGGACGCCTTTTGGCTTGGTACCCGGCCTCCACGGCGGACAAACCGGCCGAACCTACAATCGGGCGGTGAAGACGGAGGCACGCCCCGAGCTGCTGGAGGACGGCAGGCCCGGCCGCGCTCCATCCCGGCGCCGGCGCCGGTGGGTGCGATGGCGCCGGCGGCTCACGGTGGCCGGCGTGTCCGCGGTCGTCGTGGCGCTGCCGTTGCCGCTCGACGACCTGCCGTCGCCCATCCAGGTCCGGGTGGGCGATGTCGTTCGGTCCCTCACGCCGGGGACGACGCTCGACGAGGTTCGCATCGCCGAGGACCTCCGGCCGCTCGCCGGCGACTTCCTCGACGTCGAGCGGGTGGTGCTCGAGGCGGGCCGGTTCCCGGGCCACCTGGAGGTCAACGGCGAGGCCGCCGAGCCCGGCCGGGTGCTCGGCGACGGCGACGTGGTGGAGGTGGTCGACGGGAGGGACCGGGTGGAGTCGCTCGTCGAGCACGTCGTGCGCGTGCCGGGCGGCCGGGTCGCCAACCCGCAGGCCAGCCTGGCCACGGCCCCGGGGCAGCAGGTCACCACCCGGGGAAAGGTCTCGGGCAAGCTGGTCTCCTCGGTCTTCCGGCCCACGGGGCCGTACAACGCGCCGCTCGAGGTGTCGCTGACGTTCGACGACGGCCCGTCGCCGACCTACACGCCGAAGATCCTCGACATCCTGAAGCGCTTCAAGGTGAAGGCGACGTTCTTCGTCGTCGGCACGCTGGTGGAGCGCTATCCCGGGCTGGTGAAACGCATGATCCGGGAGGGCCACACGGTCGGGAACCACACCTACGCGCATCCGATCGGAGGACCGTTCGCGCGCCGTCCCCGTAAGGAGATCCGCGGGGAGATGGACCGCATGCAGCGCGTCCTGAACCGCCTGGGGATCGCCCCGGTCGGGTTCCGGCCTCCGGGCGGCTCCTGGTCGGAGTTCGTCAGGGACGAGGCCGAGGCGCGGGGCATGCGCACGGTCCTGTGGGCGGTCGACTCCCGGGACTGGACGCGGCCGCCGGTGAACACCGTGGTGGGTCGCGTCCTGCGTGACGCGCGGCCGGGGGCGATCATCCTGCTGCACGACGGCGGGGGCGACCGCTCGAACACCGTCGACGCCCTCGCCCGGATCATCAAGGGCCTTCGCAAGCGCGGCCTCGAGCCCGTCGCCATTACCTGACGCTATCCTCAACGGGCCATGGCCCAGCAGCTCTCTCCCGACCAGCAGCGCCGCCTCGGCGAGCTGCTGAACGTGACGCCGGTCGCCGCCGAGCTCGGCGAGCGGTTCCGCGACGCCGGCCACGAGCTCTACTTGGTGGGCGGGTGGGTCCGTGACGCCCTGCTCGGGCGTCCGAGCGAGGACCTGGACTTCGCGACCGACGCCCGGCCCGAGGAGACCGTCCGCGTCATTCGCGGCTGGGCCGACCGTCAGTTCCTGACCGGGGTGAAGTACGGGACCGTCGACGCCGCGAAGGGCGAGCATCCGATGCACATCACGACCTTCCGCGAGGAGTCTTACCCGGAAGACGACCGCCACCCGGAGGTCTCCTTCGTCGGTGACCTCCAGGCCGACCTGTCGCGGCGCGACTTCACCATCAACGCGATGGCCGTCCGTCTGCCCGACGGGGAGTTCGTCGATCCGTTTGGGGGCCTGCTCGACCTGGCCGAGAAACGCCTGGCCACGCCGCTCGACCCGCACGTCTCCTTCGAGGACGACCCGCTGCGGATGCTTCGCGCGGCGCGGTTCGCGTCCTCGATCGAGGCCGTCCCCACCACGGAGGTCCTCGCGGCGATCGAGGAGATGCGCGAGCGCCTGCGCATCGTCTCGCCCGAGCGGATCCGCGACGAGCTCAACAAGCTCCTGGTCGCCGCGAGGCCCTCGCGCGGGCTGGAGATCGTGGTCGACACCGGACTGGCCGAGGTGTTCCTGCCCGAGCTGCCGGCGCTGCGCCTGGAGCAGGACCCCATCCACAAGCACAAGGACGTGTTCCGGCACACGCTGGCGGTGATCGAGCGCTGCAGGCAGGAGGACGAGACCCTCCGCCTGGCGGCGCTGTTCCACGACGTCGGGAAGCCGCGGACCCGCCAGTTCACCGACGACGGCGTGTCGTTCCACCACCACGAGGTGGTCGGGGCGCGCATGGCCGAGGAGCGGCTGCGGGCCCTGCGCTATCCGGAGCGCCAGATCGCCGACGTCGTGAAGCTCGTGGAGATGCACCTGCGCTTCCACACGTACGCGATGGGGTGGTCCGACGGCGCGGTGCGGCGCTACGTCCGCGACGCCGGCGAGCTGCTCGACCCCCTCAACCAGCTGGTGCGGGCGGACTGCACCACGCGGAACCCGTTCAAGGCCCGCGCGCTGGCCGCCCTGCAGGACGAGCTCGAGGAGCGGGTGGCGCGCCTGGCCGAGGAGGAGAACCTCAAGAAGATCCGGCCACCCCTCGACGGGAACGAGGTCATGTCCCACCTGGGCGTCCCGCCCGGCCCGGTCGTCGGCGAGGCGCTCGACCACCTGCTGGAGCTGCGGATGGATCGCGGCCCCATCGACAAGGACGAGGCCTACGCCCTCCTGGACGCGTGGGCCGCGGGACGCGGACCGACGCCCTGAAGCCGCCGGGTCCGGCTCGGGCCGCGATCTCGAACCCCGACTTCCGGTGGTTCTTCATCGGCAACGCCGTCTCGCAGATCGGGTCCTACGTCCAGAACGCGGCGGTGGCCGTGCTCGTGTTCGACCTCACCGGCCGGAACACCGCGGTCGGGCTGACCACCGCGCTCATGTTCATGCCGGTGCTGTTCCTGGCGCTGGTGGGTGGCGCGCTGGCCGACCGCTTCGACCGGCGGCGGATCTTCGTCCTGACCCAGGCGCTGTCGTTCGGGTCGGTGGCGGTGCTGGCGGTCGTGACCGGGCTGGACATGGTCACGCCGGGTTGGATCTACGCGACGTCGATCGTGCTGGGAATCGGATACGCGCTGTCGATCCCGACGATGCATGCGCTGATCCCCTCGCTGGTCGAGCCGCGCGAGCTCGGGCCCGCGGTCGGGCTCACCGCGGTCACGTTCAACCTCGCCCGGGTGATCGGGCCGGTCCTCGCCGCGGCGGCCCTGGCCGGGCTGAGCTACACGCTGGCGTTCTCGCTGAACGCGCTGACGTTCGTGGTGTTCATCGTGGCGCTGCTGCGGATCCGGCCCCGGCCGGCGCCGGTGGTGGAGACCCGCTCGACCCTCGCCGAGGGGTTCCGCGCGGCGTGGGACGACCGGGCGGTCCGGGGCATGCTGCTCGGCATCGCCGGGCTGGCGATCGCGCTGGACCCGGTGAACACGCTGGCGCCGGCGTTCGCGGTCGACGAGTTCGGCCGCAGCGGGGCGGCGGCTCCGATCTTCATCACCGCGTTCGGGGCGGGAAGCATCGCCGCGGCGTTCGGCATCGGCCGGCTGTTCCGCAGGGCCGAGGCGAACATCCGTCTGGGCGCGCTGACCCTGAGCGTGATGGCCCTGGGGATGGTCGGCTTCGGGCTGAGCCCGGCCTACGAGGTGGGCCTGATCGCGCTGTTCGTCGCCGGCGTCGGCAGCCTGGCGACGATCACGCTGTTCACCACGGGCATCCAGCAGAGCGTCCCGGACCGCGTGCGCGGGCGGGTGATGGCGATCTGGACGCTCTGCGCGCTCGGGATGCGGTTCCCGGCGGGGATCCTCGACGGCGTGGTCGCCGACGCGGCGGGTCCCCGGGCGGCGACCCTGCTGATGCAGGTGCCGGTGATCCTGCTGGTCGCCCTGGTCCTGTGGCGCCTGCCGTCCGTGCGGGGCGGCCACGTCGAGCCCGCCTCGCTCGAGTTCGCCGAGTAAGGGAACGGCCCCCCAAGCGGTACCGTCCTATCCGTGATGTGCCAAAGGATGCTTGCGCTCGCCCTCGCGGTGTTGACCGCCTGCACCGGCAGTCCGCCCGGCGGTCCGCCCGACGGCCCGGACCCCGCGCCGTCTCGCGCATCGGCACTGGTCGCCACGGCCGGTGAGTGCTCCGACACGGGCTCGTGCGTCTTCGGTGCGTTCCTCGGTGAGGACTTCTACGCGGGCTACGCGTGCACGCCTGTGGAGGAGGGGTTGCTCGGGGAGGTGATCGCTGTCGGTGAGCCGGGGCTGGCGTGGGACGAGTTCCGGACCATTGCCGGCGCGCAGACACGGATCCTCATCGCGGCGCGTGCGGTGGAGGACTTCGAGTGCGGCCGAACGGGATGGGTCCTGCTCAAACGTGTTGGGCGGGAGCATTCGCGTGAGGAAGCGTTCGCGCTCCACCAGGACTACTGCTTGGTCGGCGACGAGGACCTATGCGTCGACCGGGTCCTCGAGTGGGATATCAACTCGGCCAAAGAGCACACCGGCTTCGCCTATCTCCCCGAGCGGATCGACGGGGTGAACGCGGCGGTTGCGGCGGGCGATCCGGAGCACACGTGGCGGAACGACCCCTTCGAGGTCCTACGTCGGGAGCTGTACTGGCAGCGATGCGGCAAGCACGCGCCGCCACAGCGGCGGTGCCGGGCCGGGGCGTGGGAGACGGAGCGCTCGGCGACGCGGATCGCGATCACGGTTCTTCAGCAGGGCGCCTCCAAGGCTCAGTACAGCTCCTGGGAGACCCACTTCTGGCTGGAGCGCCTCGACGGCGGGACGGGTTGGTGGCTGGTGGAGCGTAAGAAGGGAAAGTCCACGCTGCATCCGGGCCGCGGCGAGCCCTCGAGAGCGGCCTCCGATGCGAGATGGGCGGACTGCTGCGACGTGGTGCTCTTCGACGGCGGGACCGAGTGACCGAGCCGAAGTTCTTCCGAACACGAGCAGCGTGGCGGCGGTGGCTCGAGCGCAACCACGCCACGAGGAAGGAGCTGGTCGTGGGCTTCCACAAGGTGGCGTCGGGCCGCCCGAGCATCACGTACGACGAGTCGGTCGAGGAGGCCCTGTGCTTTGGGTGGATCGACGGCGTCCGCCGGCGCATCGACGAGGACAGCTACTCGATGCGGTTCACGCCGCGGGTCCGGAAGACGTACTGGAGCGATGTGAACCTGGAGCGCTTCGAGCGGCTCCGGGCCGGGGGCAAGGTGGCGTCCGCGGGCCTCGAGGCCTTCGAGCGGCGGGAGGTCGACGTCGATCGCCGGTACTCCTTCGAACGGGACAAGATCGACTTCACGAACGAACAGAAGGCGGTGTTCCGCGCGAAGAAGCGAGCCTGGGCCTTCTTCGAGGCCCAGCCGCCTGGCTATCGCAAGGTCGCGACGTGGTGGGTCGTCAGCCCGAAGCGAGAGGCCACGCGGCAGGCCCACCTGGAGACCCTCATCGCCCACTCGGCGAAGGGGGAGCGTCTGCCCCAGGCCTCGCCCTAGAGGAGCCGCCAGGCGGCGCTCGGCCAGTACACGGCTCGAGCCACCCCGCGGATGGCGGCTTCGGGGACCGGTCCGAAGGCCCGGCTGTCGGTGCTCTGCGCGAGGTTGTCGCCCAGGACCACCACCCCATCGTCGCCGACGCGGTCGACCCGCTTCACGATCTCTCGATCGTGACGGTCGACGACGACCACGGCGCCGGGACGAACCCGGCCACGCTCGGTGGCGACCAGGAAGGCGCCGGGGGGGATCGCCGGCAGCATCGAGCCGCCCTCGACCACGACGGGGAACGGGCGATACCGGCGATACGCGGCGAACAGCGCCAGCGCGCCCAGGGAGAGCAGGACCAGCCGGCGGGGCGCTACTTCTTGGTCTCCCAGAAGATGCGGTCCACCTCGGCGATGAGATCCAGGAGCGCCTGGCCCTGCTTCGGGTCCACGGACTTCTTGGCGGCGCCGGCCTCCTTGGTGGCCTTCCAGAACGTGTCGTGCAGCTCGGGGAACTTCTCGAGGTGCTCGGGCTTGAAGTAGTCGGTCCACAACACCCACAGGTGGTGCTTCACCATGTCCGCGCGCTCCTCCTTGATGGCGATCGCGCGCGTCTTGAAGTCGTCGTCGCCGTCCGCGTACTTCTCCTGGATCGCCTTCACGGACTCGGCCTCGATGCGCGCCTGGGCCGGGTCGTACACGCCGCACGGCAGGTCGCAGTGCGCGTGCACGGTGCGCTCCGGGCGGAACCAGTCCTTGAGCATGCGGGTCCTCCTTGGTGTCGGGGGGTGCCAGAAACTCAAACCTACCACCGGTCCACGGTCCAGGTTTCGGCGCCCTCCGGCGCCCACACCTCGATGAGGTTGCCGTCCTCGGCGCGCAGCCGATACCGCCGCCGCCGCTTGCCGTCGACCTCCTCGAGGACGGATTCCTCGACCTCGACGGGCTCCTCCTCCCCGGCGACGACGATCGCCCGAGGGACCTCCTCGGCCCGCCCACCCGAGTAGAAGCGCATCGTCACCTGGCGCGGCCGGCGGATCCAGAACGGCAGGATGGGCGTCCACAGCAGGTAGACGAGCCCGACCAGCGCGACGAGGCCGCCGGTGGACGCCTTCGTGGCCTCCGCGGGGATCAGCGGGATCGAGAGGGCCACCCCGACCGGGCGCGCCAGCCCGTAGCAGAAGTCGTACGCGGCGAAGATCCGGCCGCGGTACCGGTCGGGCACCGACTCCTGGACGATCGTGTCCGCCGGGATCTTCCGGTACGCGAACGTGAGCCCGAGCGTGAACGAGACGACGAGCATCGTGAAGCCGGTGACGAACGGCGCCATCGCCAGGCACACCACCCCGGCCAGGGCGAACCCGACCGCGACGATGCGGGGCTTGGACATCCGTGACTCGAGCACGCCGACCGTGACGATGCCGACAAGGATGCCGACGCCGCCGGCCCCCACGATCCGCCCGTACGACGCGACCCCCTGGTCGAAGAGGTCACGGAACACGACGAGCGAGAGCGCCGTGACGATCCCGACCATGATCTGGTCGAGGGCGAGCGACACGATCGAGGCGAGCGCCGGCGGAGTGGCCCGGAGGCGGCGCAGCCCCGCGACCAGGTCTCTGGCGTGGCCGGCCAGGTTGATCTTCTTCGTCTCCCGGAGGCCCTTGGGCCGAAGCGGCGTCCGGATCCGCGAGGCCATGAACGCCGCGATCGCGTAGAGGACGCCCATGGCGAGCAGCAGCGGGTCCGACCCGATGGCGTCGGCGAACTGCGTCCCGATCCCGAACCCGAGGAAGGTCGTCACGGTGCCTCCCACGGCGGCCATCGAGTTGGCGACGAGCAGGTCGTCCTCCTCGACCAGCGAAGGGAGCGAGGCGCTCGCGGTGGCCAGGTAGAAGCGGTTCAGCGACGTCACCACCAGGGCGAACGCGTATAGCACCAAACTCTCGCCCACCAGCGGGAGGATGGCCAGAGCCGCGGCCCCGCGGATGAGCGGGGTGGTGCGAAGGATCCCCCGCCGCGACCACCGGTCGATGAACACGCCCGCGAACGGCCCCACCACGGAGTAGGGCACGACCAGGATCGCGGTGGCCCGGGCCAGGCCGGCGGCCGTCGACTGCTCCTCCGGCGCCAGGAAGACGATGAGGGTGACCAGCACGGCCTGGAACAGCCCGTCGGCGAACTGGGAGAGCAGGCGCCCCGTCAGCAGGAACCGGAAATCGGCCGAGCTCAACGCTCGCTTCGCGCGGTCGATCGGCCGGGTCACGCGGGGCAGCCTACGTGGAGGCGCCCCCGTACGGCGGGACTCGGGCGGGAGTGCCTAGCTGGTGGGCTTGGCGTCGAAGAACGCGGTCCAGTCGGCCTTCGAGGATGCGCCGTTGCCGATGATGAACTCCTCCACCATCTCCCGGGCACCCTCGTCGGAGAACTGCACCGGCGGCGACTTCATGAAGTAGGCGGAGGGCCCGATGAGGGGGCCGCCCTGCCCGCGGTCGAGGGCGATCTTCGCGCAGCGGATCGCGTCGATGGCGACGCCGGCCGAGTTCGGGCTGTCCCACACCTCGAGCTTCAGCTCGATGGACATCGGGACGTTGCCGAACTCGCGGCCCTCCAGGCGGATGTGCGCCCACTTGCGGTCCTGCAGCCACGGCACGTAGTCGGAGGGGCCGATGTGGATGTCGTCCTTCGACAGCTCGTTGCGGAGCTGGGACTGCACCGACTGGGTCTTGGAGATCTTCTTGGACGAAAGGCGCTCGCGCTCGAGCATGTTCATGAAGTCCATGTTCCCGCCGAAGTTCAGCTGGGAGGTGTGGTCGAGCTGGACACCGCGGTCCTCGAACAGCTTCGCGAGGATCCGGTGGACGATCGTGGCCCCGACCTGGCTCTTGATGTCGTCGCCCACGATCGGCACGCCGGCGTCCGCGAAGCGCTTCGCCCACTCGGTCTGCGAGGCGATGAACACCGGCATGCAGTTCACGAACCCGGCGCCGGCCAGGATCGCGGCCTGCGCGTAGTGCTTCGTGGCCTCCTCGCTGCCGACGGGCAGGTAGGAGATGACGACGTCGGCGTGGGCGTCGCGGAGCGCCTGGGCGACGTCGACGGCCGGCTCGTCCGACTCGGTGATGACCTCGCGGTAGTAGTGCCCGAGCCCGTCGTACGTCGGCCCGCGAAGGACGTCGATCCCCAGCGGCGGGACGTCCGCGAACTTCGTGGTGTTGTTCGGCTCGGTGAAGATCGCCTCGGCCACGTCGTGGCCGACCTTCTTGCCGTCCACGTCGAACGCGGCCACGACCTCCACGTCGGAGACGTGATACGGACCGAGCTTCACGTGCATCAGACCGGGGACGTCGTCGGCCGGGTCGACCCCGCGGTAGAACTCGATCCCCTGCATCAGGGACGAGGCGCAGTTGCCGACGCCGACGATCGCGAGCCGGATCTTCTCAGTCATCACGCGTTCTCCTTCTGAGGGACGGGGGATGGATTGGAGGGGGTCGGCCGGGTCGCGCGGGCACGCGTCCCCCTGGCCGGCCGCCGAGTGGGCGTCGTCTTGGCGTTGCGCCGCTCGGCGTCGATGAGCCCGTCGAGCCACTTGATGTCGTGCTCGACGGCGTCAACGCCGTGGCGCATCAGGCTGAGCGTGTAGCCGTCGCTCCGCTCGCGGTAGTCGCTGAACGAGCGTTCGAGCTGCGCGAGCCGCCCCTGCAGGTAGGCCCGGCGACGCTCGAGGACCCCGATGCGGGTCTCGGGGCGCAGGTACCGGAAGAACGCCAGGCGGATCTGGAACTTGTGGTCCTCGCCCGCCTCGCTGCCCGTCTCCTCGAGGAGCGACTGGAACAGCTGCTCCCCCTGCGGCGTGACCCGGTACACGTTCTTGCGCCGCCCGACCTCCTCCTTGGCGAAGACCATCTCCACGGCTCCCTCACGCTGGAGCCGCTTGAGGGCGGGGTAAAGCGAGCCATACGACACCTGCCAGAATGCGCCCAGCGTGTCGGACAGCCGCTTCTTGAGCTGGTAGCCGTGCATGGTGCGCTCCTTCAGGAGGCCCAGCACCGCGAGTTCGAGCATTAGAATCCCTTCCGCGTTCCCTATATCGACACGATCTATCGACTCAATATATCGAACCGATATATTGGCGGAGGAACCCTCTCGGTGTCAACCGGCGATCTCCCCGACGACGAACCGGTCCTGCCGCGGCTTCCGAAGGACCCGATCTACCCCCGCGAGGTCCTGCCGCGGCCTTCGGTCCCGGACGAGCGCCCGCCCGGGCCGGTGCGCCGTGCGGGCTCGGTCGTGGGCCTGCTGTTCGACGTCTGGCGGCGCCGGCCGGTCGCCCGGAGGATGCTCATGGGCCTGTCGGTCCTGCTCTTCCTGACCGGGGTGGGGATGTTCATGTTCCCCTTCGCCACGAACTGGTACGCCGACTGGAAGCAGGACCGCCTGGCGACGGAGTTCCGCTCGCCGGAGACCCGTCAGGCCTACGAGACGCGCTCGATCGAGCCCGGCTCGGCGCTGACGCGCATCGAGATTCCGAGCCTGGGGGTGGACGCGATCGTCGTGGAGGGCACCACGCTCTCGTCCCTGCGGGCGGGGGCCGGGCACTATCAGGGGACGGCGCTTCCGTGCGAGTCCGGGAACGCGGCCATCGCCGGCCACCGCACCACCTACTCGAAGCCGTTCGCCCGGGTCGACGAGATGGAGATCGGTGACGAGATCGTGCTGGAGACGCCGCTGGGGACCTGCTGGTACGAGGTCGTGCGAAGCCCCTTCGTCACCCACCCTGCCGACTGGTCGGTGGTTGACGAGCTCGACGGCTTCTACCTGACCCTCACGACCTGCCATCCCGAGGGAAGCGCGCGCGAGCGGCTGATCGTGCGGGCGCGGCTGATCAGGACCGACCCGGTGGGATCCGGCTAGCGGTTACGCCGGCTGCGGGGAGGGCGCGACCTCGAACACGTTGCGGTTCCGTCCGTTGGTGAACACCGACTCGATGTTCCCGGACGAGTCCCACGCCCGCGACAGGACCACGTAGTCCTTGGCCTGGTAACCGCCGGCCGTGCTCGGGTTCATTCGGTTCGGGAGGTCGTATTTCCACACGTCGTCCGCAGGGTCGGTGGTCCCCTTGGTGTCGAAGCTGCCGTTGATCCACACCCGCAGGGAGCAGGACCCGGTGACGAACTTCGTGCCGTCCCAGTTCGCGCACTTGCCGCTCTTGAGGTACTTGCGCAGGGCGAACTGCACCAGCTCCACGCTGGAGTTGGCGTCGGTGGCGGTGGCCTGGAACTGCATGATCGCGTTCTGCTGGTAGGTCACGCCCCGTTTCGGGCGGACCAGAACGCTGACCGGCGCGACGGTCTCCCGCTCCCACGTCGGCCGGACGACGTCGGTGCGGTCGCTGTTCTCGGGCTCGTCGTGCTTCTCGCTGTCGCAGTCGCCTCCGTCGGTGTGGTTGACGGACGCGTCCTCGTTCTCCGCCAGCGGGTCGTACACGTTGTCCTCGTCGTTGTCGGTCCAGAAGCAGATGTCGGCGGTGCCCATGTCGCCCTGGGTGGGTATCGAGGCCGTGCAGGTGCCGTCGCCACCCGTGGTGCAGAAGTTGTCGTAGTCGGCGTCGACGCTCTCGGGATCGTTGACGCCGTTGGAGCTGAGGTTCTCGCCGTCGATCAGGATGCCCTCGAGACCCACGTTGCCGGCGTCGGAGGCCTTGCACTTGTAGGTGGGGCTCTCGGAGGTGAAGTACTTCTCGGTGTCGTCGCCCGCTCGGTCGTCGCAGTCCAGCTTGACCGCCGGACCCTGCGTCCAGTTGACGTGGACCACGTCGGTGATGTCCGGCTCGGCCGCCCCGGGCACGATCGTCTCGTCGAGGCCCTCGTCGTTGTCGTATTCCACGGTCTGGTCGTCGGCGTCGTGGTCGATCCACACGCGGACGATGTCGATCCCGCGGCTCGGCGCCGTGTAGTCCACCGAGCAGGTGGTGAGGATCAGCGGGCCGATGTCGCAGGTCATGTCCGGCGAGCGGGGAGTGTTCCCGTCGGTGTCGCCGGGCCCGGACTCGATCTCGAAGTCGATGTTGGGTCCCGCGAGCGCGATGATCAGGGGAGAGGAGTAGACCGCCGTGATCGTGGCGGTGCCGGCCTCACCCTCGGCGTTGGCTTCCTTCGACTGGGTCTCGGGGTCGGCGTCGATCGTGTTCGACCCGTGATTCGCCAGGGCCGCACCGGCGGGAAGCCCGACGAAGGCCGTGGTGAGCACGAGAAGCAGGGTGATCGTCCGGAAGACCGTGCGGGCGGATCGCATCGGGGGGCAAGCCTCCTTGGCGGGTCGGTCGAGCATAGGTGGGCGCACCTGCCCATTCAAATACGTCGTTCCCGGCCCGATCCCTGCCTCTTCCAGGCATGAGATGTCCGGATTGAACCCAATGCGGGGGAGTCAGCCCGCTGCCCGTACCTCCCGCGGCTGGAGGGCGGGCCGGTGGGGTGCGGCGGCCGGCGCGAGGGTGCGGCCGGAGCGCCGGAACCGCCACCCGACGACGACGTCGGTGGCCCGCGGGAAGTGCCGGGCCAGGGCGAGGCCGAGACCCGTCCTGGCGCTGGTGGAGACGCCCCGGGGCCGGTCGATGCACGCCCGGACGATGGCCGCCGCCGCCTGGTTGACCGAGTCCGCCCAGACCAGCCCGTCGATCGACACGCCGGCCTCCGCGGTCCGGTCATGGATGGCCGTGCGCACGTAGCCCGGATCGACGGTGGTCACGGTGAGCCGGCCGCCGTACTCCAGGCGGAGCACGTCGGAGTAGGCGTGCACGCCGCGCTTGCTGGCGGCGTACGCGGCCGAATAGGGGACGTTCACGATCGCGAGCCCCGAGGCCACGTTGACCACGTGTCCCCGCTCGGCGAGCAGGTGGGGCCTCGCGGCCGCGGTCGTGATCCAGGTTCCCAGCAGGTTGACCTCGAGCGTGGCCCGGGAATCCAGGTCCGGGGCCGCTCCCGAGTCCTGGGCGCGCCCGATGCCGGCGTTGTTGACGAGGGTGTCGATGCCGCCCAGCCGCCGCGCGGCCTCCGCGAGCGCCGCCTCCATCGAGGCGAGGTCGGTGACGTCGCCCGCCACCACGTCGGGGCCCGGACGCCGGTCGACCCCGACGACGCGCGCCCCCTCGGCCCGCAGGGCCTTCACCGCGGCCGTTCCGATGCCCCCGCGGGCGCCGGTGACCACGATGCGGCGTCCGGACAGCGGTCCGCCGCCGGTGCCGGGCCCAGGACGGCTCAGCGCCGCATACCCCCGGGCCAGCACCGTCACCCACACAACGGCGATCGCCAGGATGAACCCGTAGGCCACGAGGGCCGGCAGGATGGGTCCGCCGTGCGCCTCGCGCATCAGCATGTCGGTGTCGCGCTGGATGGTCGTCACTCGACGAGAGGCGACGGGGATCTCCGTCAGGCCGAGCTCGGGGTCGGCCGGCATGTAGACGGGGACGGCCATGACCAGGTCGTGATGGGCCAGCCGGATGACGCTCTTCCAGGGAGCGCCCACCGGCACCGGGCGCTCCGCGGCGAATCGCCCGTCGCCCAGGGGCACCATGTGGCTGACGCGTGCGCGCCCGCCCTGCCAGGACAGGACCTCGAACCAGTCGGCCCCGTACCCCTCGTTCGCCGGGTTCAGCGTGACCTCGACGTCCACGAGCCCGGCACCGGCCGGCCGGGTCACGACCTCGGCCCGGATGGGGTCGGCGTTGCGCTGCAGGGGCACGCCCAGGAGGGCGACGATCGCCAGCCCGGCGGCCAGGACGACCGGCCACCGGATGCCGGCCGTGCGGAACGACGCGACCCGGCCGAGGGCGATCCCGATCAGGGCCCCGGGCACCGCGATGGCCACCGCGGTGAGGGCGCTCGGAACCAGGGACTCGCCCCAGGGGTGGCGGCCCCACACCTGCGTCCAGCCCCACTCCGCGGCCAGCCCGGCGGTCCCCACGGCCGCCCCGGCCGCCAGCGCCAGGGCCGCCGGCCGGAGCCTCCGCCCGAGCCAGAACGCGAGCTCGACGCTGAGGGCGGCGCCGAGGTAGAGCGGGAAGCGGGGGAGGGTCAGGTTCAGGACGCCGCCGGTCAGCACGGCCAGGGCGGCCCGGATGGCCAGGAACCCTCCGACGGCGACCAGCGCGCCGCCGCGGCCGAGGATCGTCCGCGCGGCCACGAGGCCCACGGAGGCGGCCAGCGCGATCAGCACGGGGTGATACAGGTGCTGGAACTGGGGGACCCCGAGGTCGAACTCCAGCTGGAACGTGGACAGCCCGGTAAGCAGCGCGCCAACCAGCAGGACCCGCATCCCGCGGACGAAGCCGGGGCGCCCGGCCCGCGCGCCGGCCTCGGTGAGCAGGAGCCACAGGGCAATGGGCGACAGGGAGGCGCCCGTGATCATGATCAGGTGGGTGGGGCCCCACATCGTCACGTCGATGCCGTAGGCGCGATGCCAGAACTCGTCGAGGGGGAACCCGACCAGGGCGCCGGCTCCCAGCACCACCAGGGCGAGCGCGCCGCGGGGGATGCGGAGGTGGCGGAAGCGGAGCCCGGTGTCGGACTCGTCGTTCGTGGCGAGCATGATCGACACGGCCCCGGCGGCCAGGATCAGTCCGAGCCCGGTCACGATCGCCATGTGGCCCGGCGTGTACAGGAACGTGTCGCGCCCGGCGTCCACGTGCAGGGCCACGTCCCACACGAACCCGATCAGGGCGATGGTCAGAGCCCAAAGGCCGGTGAGGAGCCCGCCCGCGCACCACGCCGGAAGCCCCGTAACCCGTTCCAGCGAGGACCCGCCCCGGTGGAGCAGCCGCTGGACCAGGTTCCCCCTGCCGGGCTCGCCGGTGGCCACGGCCCACACCGCGAAGGCCAGGCCCGCGCCGAGGGGCGCCAGGAGGTAGAGCCAGTCGGTCCCGTAGCTCGCCAGTTCCTTCAGGAACGACGTCATCGTGTCTCACTCCCTCGGCCGACCGTCAGGTCGCCGTGCTCGTAGATGGGGCGGATCCCCGGGGCCAGGTAGTGCCGCGTCAGCTCCGAGGACGGGAACACCTGCGGGAGCTCGGGCCGCCCGGGGATCGGGTCGGCGATGAGCTTCTCCTTGACCATGGAGTTGTATTGCCAGCTCGCGAACTCCGGCGTGTTGAAGTTCATGACCACCTCGAGGCCCTCGCGGGCTGCCCACCGGCGCACGCCGGGCAGCCGCGACGCCTCCGGCGCGTAGCACTCCACCGCGATCCCGTTCTCGGACGAGGTGAAGATGCCCCGGCCCGTGTTCACGACCAGGGTGTGGTTGCCGAAGGTGTGGCCGGGGGTCCGGAGGAACGCCAGCCCCGGGGCGACCAGGACGTCGCCCTCGATCAACAGCAGGGCCTCCTGGCGGATGTCGCCGTAGGTGTCGCTCTGATGGAACCGGGCCTGGAACGGGTGGACGTCGCGGACGTGGGCGACCTCGTCGTGCTGGACGATCAGTCGGGCGTTGGGGAACAGGGCCGGCACCGGGCCGTCCGCGTACCCAAGGTCCTGGGCTGGCCCGTTCGTCCCCACCAGCCGGCGGACGTCCTGGGTGTGCAGGTGGTCGAAAGCGAGGTAGTCCACGTCCTCGGGGGCGATCCCCATCTCGGCCAGGTGCCCCACGATCCGTCCGTGGCGAGTGAAGAAGGCGTCGAGCGCCCGCTCGCGGCGCATCGGCAGCCGGTCGATGCTGCGAAGCAGGAACGGGGTGTTCAGGCCGAGCTCGTAGTCGGAGGGCTCGGCGACCAGGGTCCGCGTGCGGCCGTCCTCCTGCCACCGGATCACGAACATCCGGTTCGTCATCCAGACGTACGGGACCGGCGCCGTGCACGCGTCCCACAGCGCGAAGCGCCGGGGGTAGGGGAGCGTGACCAGCGAACGCGCCGCGAAGGTGTCCACGCGACCGGTGGCGCGGAACCAGTCGGCGAACATCGGCGCCTGGGCGCGGATCCGCCTGAGCTGGGAGGCCGGGGTGGTCTCGAGATCGGGCCCGTCGAAGTGGTCGATCCGGGTGAACGGGGCGGTCCGCGTGCTCGTGGTGGTCATCTCCGGCCCTCCTCCTGCGTGACAGATGCGAATGTTACACAACTTGATGTAACGTTGTCAAGTGGTAAGATCGGCCGACATGGCGGAGGTGGAGACGGCCCTCGGGGTCACGATCGACGAGCTGGCCCGGCGCACGGGCCTCACCGCCCGCAACATCCGCGCCTACCAGAGCCGGGGGCTGATCTCGCCGCCCGAGATCCGCGGCCGGACCGGGTACTACGGGGCGGTCCACGAGGCCCGCATCCAGCTGATCCGGGAGCTCCAGGAGGCCGGCTTCAACCTCGAGGCCATCCGCAAGCTGCTCGACGTCGCCCCCGGCGTGGGCGTCGACGAAGCGCTGCGGTTCGGGACCGCCCTGCTGGTGCCCTGGGCGCCCGAGGAGCCGGAGATCATCGAGGCCGAGGAGCTCGCCCGGCGCTACGGAACGCTCGATCCCGAAGCCGTCCGCCGGGGCGCCGAGCTCGGGATCCTCAGCCCGCTCGAGGACGGCCGGTTCCGGGTGGACAGCCCGACGCTGCTGCGGGCGGGCGAGCAGGTCGTGGCCCTCGGCGTTCCTCTGGGCGAGGCCCTCGCGGTGATGGAGGAGGTCGCCCGCGACGCGGACGCCGTGGCCCGGACGTTCGTGCGTCTGTTCCTGGAGCACATCTGGGGGCCGTTCGAGGCGGCCGGGCATCCCCCCCAGCAGTGGGACCGGATCCGGCAGTCCGTCGAGCGCTTGAACCCGATCGCGTCCACGGTCCTGATGACCGCGTTCCAGCGGCGCATGGCCGAGGAGATCCAGGGGGCGGTCGGGGACCAGCTATCGGTTTCGGCGGGCGGCGAATCGGGGGCTACGCCCCCAGATACGCTTCCTTGACCCGGGGGTCGTTCAGCAGCTCCTGGCCGCTGCCCTCGAGGGTGATCTCGCCCGTCTCCAGGACGTAGGCCCGGTCGGCCAGGCCGAGGGCCTGGAACGCCATCTGCTCGACGAGCAGGATCGTCTTCCCCTCCTTCTTGAGCTCGGCGATGATCTCGAACACCCGCTTCACGATGAGCGGGGCGAGCCCCATCGACGGCTCGTCGAACAGGATCATCCTCGGCCGGGCCATCAGGGCCCGGGCGATGGCGAGCATCTGCTGCTCGCCGCCGGACATCAGCCCGGCCATCTGGCCCTTGCGCTCGCCGAGGATCGGGAACCGCTCGTACATCTTCTCGATGTCGGCCTCGACCTCGCCGTCGTCGCGCTGGAACGCGCCCAGGAGCAGGTTGTCCCGCACCGACTGGTCGGGAAAGATCTTCCGGCCCTCCGGGACGTGGGCCAGGCCCATCTTGGCGATCTTGCTCGGGGACAGGCCGTCCACGCGCTGGCCCCGGAACTCCACGTGGCCCCGGACCGTCTTCAGGAGCTCGGGGAGGCCGGACAGGGTCTTCAGGGTCGTCGTCTTCCCCGCTCCGTTCGAGCCGATGATCACCACGACCTCGCCCTCGCGGACCTCGAAGGAGATGCTGCGCAGGGCCTCGATGGCCCCGTAGAAGACCGACAGCGTGTCGACCTTCAGGAGCGGCGCGCCGCCGTCCGGCGCGGCTGCCTGCTCCTCGGGCTCGGTGGTCTCGTCGGTCTCCGCGGCTGCCTTGGTCCTGGCCATGTCTACGCTCCCACTCGCTCGGCCTCGGCGGCGGCTTCCTCGTCCTCGGCCTCGCCGCCCTCCGCCCCCAGGTAGGCCTCGATGACCTTCGGGTCCGAGGCGACCTCGCGAGGGCTGCCGTCGGCGATCTTCGTGCCGTAGTCGAGGACGCTGATCTGGTCGGACACCGCCAGGACGAGGTCCATGTGGTGCTCGATCAGGAACACGGTGATGCCGGTGTCGCGGATCTTGCGGATCAGGTCGGTGAACTCCCCGACCTCGGCAGGGTTCAGGCCCGCCGCGGGCTCGTCCAGGACCAGCAGCGCGGGATCCAGCGCCAGCGCCCGGGCGACCTCGAGCCGCCGTTGCGGTCCGTAGGGAAGCTGGCCGGCCAGGACGTCCGCGTAGCGCTCCAGGCCGACGAACGCGAGGAGGCCCAGCGAGCGCTGGCGCAGGCGCTCCTCCTCTCGGCGGGCCCACGGCATGCGCGCGGCCGAGGCCATCAGGCTGGCCCGGGACCGGACGTGCAGCCCGACCATGACGTTCTCGAGGACCGTCATCCGCCGCCACAGCTGGAGGTTCTGGAACGTGCGGCCGAGGCCCATCTCGACGGTGACGTAGGCAGGCTCGCCGGAGATCTTGCGGCCCATGAAATAGACGGAGCCCTCTTCGGGCGTGTACACGCCGGTGACCACGTTGATGAACGTGGTCTTCCCAGACCCGTTGGGGCCGATCAGGGCGTGGACGGTGCCCCGCTTGACCTTGATCGACACCTTGTTGTTGGCGCGGAGGCCACCGAAGATCTTCGACATCTCGCGGGCCTCCAGAATGATGTCGTCCTCGAGCTCCACCAGGTCCAGGCGGGGCTGCGGACGCGTCATCTCCTGCGCGATCGGCACCGCCTGCACCGTCGGCCGCCGCCCGCCGATGAACCGGCGCCGGAACCGCTCGGCCGTCTGCTTGGCCACGCCGACGACGCCGCCGGGGGCGGTGATGACCGTGAACAGGGCAACCGCACCCAGGATCAGGTTCTGGAAGTCGGGATAGTTCCGGGTACCGAACGGCTCCGGGAGGACACGGCCGATCTCGAGCACCGCCGAGCCCACGATGGGCCCGGCCAGGGTCCCGGTGCCGCCCACGATCATGATCACGACGTACTTGAACGACTCGGGGATCTGCGACGGGAAGTTCGGTGAGATGAACCCGCCGTTGTGCACGAAGACCCACCCCGCGATGGCCGCGAACACGGCCGATATCGCAAAGGCGGTGATCTTGAACCGGTAGACGTTCACCCCGGAAGACTTCGCGGCGATCTCGGACTCCCGGATGGCCATCCACGCGCGGCCCCACCGGGACTTGATCAGGTTCCGTGTGCCAAGGGTGATCGCGACGAGGAACGCCAGCGTCAGGAAGTAGAGGTCCACATTCGTCATCGGGTTCCCGCCCCATGGCGGATAGAGCGTGTTCGCCTCGGTCACCGAGGCCGTGGAGGTCTGGACCACCGCGCGGATGTCTCGCAGCCCCTCGCTCCCGCCGAAGATGCCGGAGGGGCCCTGGGCGAACACGGTGGCGAAGATGGGAACGAAGGCCAAGGTCACGATGGCCAGGTATGCGCCCCGGACCCGCAGGGACGGCAACGCGAGGACGATGGCGATGAGCGCGCTGACCACCATGGCCACG
Organism: uncultured Actinomycetes bacterium; assembly: GCA_963742735.1. Lineage (GTDB taxonomy): Bacteria > Actinomycetota > UBA4738 > UBA4738 > JBBDTT01 > JBBDTT01. Next base: position 377,255 of record CAVUMN010000004.1, on the reverse strand, counting down.
GCGAGCCCGACCCACGGCCCGCCGTGCCAGTCCGGAAACATCTGGAGCGTGATGATCGCCGAGGCGTAGCCGCCGATCGCGGTGAAGATCGACTGGCCGAGCGACAGCAGCCCGGTGAACCCGGCGACGAGGTTCAGGCCGGTGATGATGATCGCGTACTGCAGGATGAAGTTGAGCGACAGGAACTTGTCCTGATCGAGCGGCAGCAGCCGGAACCCACCCAGCGGGTAGGCGATCAGCGCGACCAGCAGCAGCGCGAAGAAGATGACCTTCGGCTTCAGCAGGCTCCGGGGGTCGAACGGCGTGTGCTGGACCGCGTCCTCCCAGTTGGTGACGCCGTCGCCCGTGACGTCCCCGTCGAGGGGGATGTCGATCTCGGGCTCGGGCGCAGCGCGCCGGCCGTTGCCCCGCATCGCCTCCCGCACGACCTGCTTCGGGTCGTGCCCCTCGGCGGCGATCTTCTGTATCAGCCGGACGGCCTTCCGGCGATCGCGCTCCTTCTTGGCCTCCTCGGAGGCCGCCCGCAGTTGCTCCCAGGTCCTGTTCCGGGCCATCGCTCAGACCTTCTCGATCAGGGCGTCACCGAGGATTCCGGTGGGCTTCACCATCAGGATCACGATGAGGAGCGCGAAGACGATGGCGTTGCCCCACTGCGGGGCCCGGAACAACACCGTGGAGGACTCGGCGAGCCCGACCACCAGGCCGCCCACCAGCGCCCCGCGGGTGGAGCCGATGCCCCCGACCACGGCCCCGGCGAACGCCTTCAGGCCGGTGAACGTCCCCATCTCCAGCGTCAGGAAGGTGACGGGCACGATCAGCCAGCCGGCGATGGCGGCCAGGGCGCCGGCCAACCCGAATGAGTACAGGACCATGAACTGGGGGTTGATCCCCATCAGCGCCGCGGTGTTGCGGTCGTGGGCGGTGGCGCGCAACGCCCGTCCGAGCTTCGTCTTGCGGTGCAGCGCCTCCAGGACCAGGGCCAGGGTGATGCCCACCACGAAGATCAGGTACTTCTGGATGTCGATGCCCGAGATCGCGCTCCTGCCGGCGATCGTCTCGACCACCTTGGGGACGGTGCGGTTCTCGGTCCCCGCGATGAGGCGCATCAGGTCCTGGAAGATGAGGCCCAGCGCGAGGGTGGTGAGGATCCAACCGATGTTGGTGTTGGGGTCGAACTGTCCCAGCGGCCGGAGGCCGAGCCGCTCCACGAGCAGGCCGATCAGGATCGAGGCCACGATGGCGCCGAGCAGCGCCAGCGGGATCGGGAGTCCCACCCCGACCTGGAGCGCGAAGTAGATGAACGCCCCGACCATCAGCTGCTGGCCCTGGGCGAAGTTGATGGTCCGGGTGGTCATGTAGATGATCGAGAAGGCCAGCGCGAGCACGGCGTAGACGCTGCCCTGGAGCAGTCCCGAGATCACGCTCTGCAGGAGCAGCTGCATCCGGCCCCCCTCAGTGGATCTTGCAGTCGTTGGTGAGGCGGAATCCGTGCGCGTTGGACTCGTCCTTCACCTTGGTGCACTGGGTCCCGAACCCGTTCTCCAGGAAGATCTTCTCGAGGTCGGGGTGCTTCTTCAGGTTGGCCTCCAGGTTCAGCCGCACGAAGTGCGTCGGGCCGATGTACCCGGGCGCGAAGAAGTCCTCGAACTCCGTGCCGAGCTCGTAGGACGGCTCGGTCGACGTCGCCTTCCCGCGCTCCAGGCAGACGCCGACGATGTCCTCCTTGGTGAGTGAGATGTGCCGGTCGGGCGCGAACGAGTGGGGCGTCGCCGAGGAGAAGTTGATGCTCGTCTTCTCCAGCGTCGCGATCACCTTGGCGGGGTCGGTGCCCCCGGCGGTGTCGAATGCCTTCGCCAACAGGAAGCACGAGTCGGAGGGGTTGTTCTCGCCGCCGGTCGGAGCGGAGCCCCACCGCTGCTCGAAGAGCTCGACCGCGCCCTGGAACTCGGGGATGTAGCCGAGCCCGCCCATGTACCAGGTGGAGACCGTCCCGGCCTTGGCGGCGGGTCCGGCCAGCTCGGCGAACGTCCGTTCCGCGGCGCCCCCCGGGAACCCGAGGATCTGCGGATGCCACCCCTCCGCCTTCGCGCGGTCGCGGTCGACGTAGCCGCCTTCCAGCGCCTCGATGTTCTGCAGCCCGTGCGCGGTGTCCCCGGCCAGGCCCCACAGGAACAGGGCGTCGCAGCCCGTCCCCTTGATCCGAAGCATCTGTGCGGTCATGTCGGTGTCGCCGACGTTGTACTGCTCGGCCGCGGCGAGCTCCGCCCCCCGGTCGGCGAGGGCCTTCTGAACCTGTCCCCGGCCCTGGTTGCCGATGTTCGTGTTGTCGCCGATGAACGCGAACGACGAGTACCCGCGGTCGCCGATCGCGTAGTCGGCGAGGACCTCGGTGGCCCACACGTCCGGCGGGAAGATCTGGAACACCTGCTTGTAGTCCGACTGCGGGAACAGGTTCCCCGTGGAGAAGATGTCGGAGTAGCAGGCGATGGCCGGCATGTTCGCCTGCTGGACCAGCCGCTTGCAGGCGTAGATGTCGTCGAGGAGGCCGGCGAAGATCACGCCCTTGATCTGGAACTTGGAGATCATCTCCTGGAGCGCGGAGATGGCTGTGTTCGCGGACAGGTTGTCGTCGCGCTGGATCAGGTTGATCTTCTTGCCGCCCAGGACCCCGCCCTTGGACAGCGCCTGGTAGGCGTTGAAGTCCGGGAAGATCGACCCCTCGCCGACCGCCGGGATGTCCACGCCGTGCTTGTTGATCTGCTCCACGGCGAGCTCGGCCCCGTGCTTCACCAGCGTGCCGATGAACGCCCCGACGCCCGAGTAGATCGAGATGATCCCGATGTTGATGGTGTCGCCGGTCCCGGCGCTCCCGCCGAACCCGACCCCCTGGCCCTCCTCGATCGTCCTGCCGCACGCGGCCAGGAACGAGGGGTAGAGGGCTGCCGTGGCCATCGAGCCGAGGCCGAGCTTGCCGGCGACCGTCAGGAAGTCGCGCCGGTTCACCCGTGTGTCGAAGCCGAGCGACGTCGCGTCGTCCTCGGTGAGCGGGCCGTGCTCGGCGTGGGCGTAGGGGTACCGGTCACGGTCCGCGCCTTTCAGGCGCCGGTCGGGACGGTTGCGGCGCTTGCGAAGCTCCTCGGGGGGCAGGCCTGGAAGCACGTCAATCCCCTCCCCTGGTTCGGTGGTTCAACCTAACCTTCTCCGCCGTCGTCCGCAGTGGGCCCCTCGGCCTGCGGAAGCGTGACCCCCGCCCCGAAGTTCTGGGCCGGGATGCTGTCGATGAACGTCTGGAGCTCCTGGAGCTGCTGGAGCTCCTCGGTGGTGAGCTCGTGATAGTTGCCGTCGCCGTCGATCGCGAAGCGCACCGGTGGCTGCGGCAGGCCGGACATGTCTCGGAGCTCCGCACCGGTGAACGGCCCGGTCTCCGGACCGAACTGGCTCACGGCGTACACCCCGCCCACCGAGAGCGCCCCGACCACGGCGATCACCAGCATGCGGCGCTTGACGTGGCCGGCGCTCTCGAGCCGTCCCGGCCACGGCCCCAGCCACCTGGCCAGGCGCTTCACGAAGTCTCCTCGAAGGGCAGGAAGGCCTTGACGACCAGGACCCGGTCGGCGCGGAAGGGGGGGTCGCTGGTGACCAGGGTGATCATCGGCCCCGCGCTCTCGCTGGAGACGATGTCGGGGTCGTTCGGGAGCATGTGGAACACGCCGGAGACGAGGAAGGTGTAGACGCGGCCGTCGGCGAGCTGAACCATGATCGGCGAGCCGAAGTTCAGCTCATCGATCCGGCGGAACGGGCCGGACCAAAGCAGCCGGTGCCCGCGGATCACGCTGTTGCCGATGGTGCCGGGCAGGGCGGAGTCCGGAAGATGGCCGGGCGCCGTCCGCAGCTGCTCGTGCGTGGCCCCCTCGACCACCACGCGCTCGATCCCCAGGGCGGGGATCGAGATTCGGGCGACGGCCTGGCCGATCGCCGGCGACTCGAGGGTCTCGCCCCGCGCGATCGTGTCCGCCCACCGGTCCTGCAGGCGCTGCTGCCCAAGGACCGCGTAGGTGTTGGTGGTCACCGACCACGCCGCCATGACGGCGATCACCAGCAGGACCGAGAGCGCGATCGTCCGCCAGGGGACCGTGAAAGCCTGCGTGTCCTCGAGCCGGGACGGCGTCGCGCGCGCGGGCCGCTTCAGCTGTGGGGGCCGGGTCGCTATCGCCATCGCGATCGCATCTCCAGGTCGGGCGGGCGGAGGTCGACCCGGCTGCGCTGGGGCAGCAGCTGTCCCTGGAGGATCCGCCGGCGGACCCACAGGGCCAGGGCGGCGGCCGGCACGCCGATGGGCACCAGGCCCGCCGGCAGCTTGTAGTCGGGATTGGGGTTCAGCTGGTTTCGGTACCAGTCGGCGTCGGTCCAGACGCGGTCGAACTCACCGCGGGCCTGGGTCCACGCGGGGACGAACGGGACCAGGCCCGAGCCGAGGAGCGCGAGGTTCTTCTGCGTGCGCGCCACGGGCTTCTGCAGGTTGAACGAGTAGACGTTGCCGTCGAACGACGTGGTGTACAGGTGGCCGTCGGCCAGGGAGGGCGACCCCATGAACAGGCGGTCGAGGTCGACGATGTCCTCGGGGTACGTGTCGCCGAACGGCGGGTACTTGAAGTCCTTGTCCCGCTGGAGCGTGTACTTGAACACGAGCTTCGGCGTCTCCAGCACCTGGCCGCCCTGGGCGTACTGGATGCCGTACATCGCGTGCTCCCAGGACGCGTTGTAGTAGACGACGCCCCCGCCCATGACCGACGAGGAAACGACCGAGGTGGCGTACTGCCACGGGCCGTTCTTGCCGTCGCGCGGCAGGTAGTGCGAGATCGAGGTCTTCGGCGGGTTGGGGATCGACTGCGGGTTGGGGGCGCTGGTCCACGTCCCGATGCCCGAGCCGTCCGGATTCGCGATCAGCGGCGGGTCCTGGCCCTGCACGTCGATGTCCCGCCACATGTAGAGGTGACCGTCCTGGTTCGCGTTGGCGAGCACGCCGAGGTCGAGGTCGACGGACAGGTTGCCGCCGAACACCGCGCCGCCGATCGGGCCGTCCGACATCGAGTCCATGGTGGTCGGGACTACCGTGCACGTGGACCGGTCGGAGCGATCGATACACAGGGACAGCTGACCCGTGCTGCCCTCGCTGTGGCGCCACTGCGGGGTCATGTCCGGGACGTTGATGCGGACCATCCGGTTGTTGACCGAGTTCACGACCAGGTCCGGGGTCGTGCCCTGGTTGGCCGCGGTCCCGGGCGGGATGGCCAGCCCGGCGCCCCCGTCGTGGACGAACCCGAGGTCGCCGACATGCAGGAAGTCGTAGGCGCCGAGGAACCTCCCGGTCTTCTCGTCGAACAGCTTCACGTAGCCATCCTCGGTGGGGAGGAACAGGTACTTCCCGAGGCAGCCGGGTCCCGGCCGCGCCTCGAACCGCCGCGTCGGTCGGCCGAGGTTGGGGGTCAGTCCGCCCACCGCGTTGTCCGGGTAGTTGAACTCTCCCGGCCAGTCGGGCGCGCCGGCGTACCGGTGCCACAGCGTCTTTCCGGTGCTGGCGTCGATCGAGAACAGCCGGCCGTCGAGGGTCTCGACGTGGACCCGGCCGAAGCACTCGTCCACCACCGAGTGGAACTTCGGGTAGTCGCCGGTGAACGGCGGCACCTCACGGCGCAGCGGGTTGGCGCGGTGCTCGGGGTTGGTGAAGTCCCACACCACGTCGGCGGGCAGCGTGTGGTCGGTGACCTCGAGCGGGCCGCCGATGTCCGGGACCTCCCACCGCCAGAGCTTCCGGCCGTTGTCGCCGTTCAGCGCGTACACGACCCCGTTGGTGAAGGACGCGTAGACGACACCGTTCACCCACCGGGGTGCATTGGTGGCCGTGTACGCCCCGGTGTAGCCGTCGCCGGGCAGGTTCTTCGAGCCCCGCGCGTCGGGCGAGAACCGCCAGATCGGCATGCCGGTCTTCTGGTCGAGGGCAAGGATCGTGTTCGTCGAGGCGCCGGTCACGTAGACCTTGCCGTCGGCGACCATGGTCCCGCCCATGATGAACACGCCCGACGGGAGGTCCGAGATCTTCGTGATCCATTCCGGCTTGGGCTGCAGCGCCGCGCCGCCGCGCACGAAGTACGGAGCCACCTCGTCGGGGTTGTAGCCCGAGCGGTACTTGTCGCCGCCGCCCACCACGGGCCAGTCGCGCGCGCCGGCCGGCCCCGCAGGCAGGACGAGGAAGGCGATCGCGACCGTGAGCGAGGCCACGGCGACGGTTCGGCGCATCAGTCGCTCACCCCCACGAGCAGGTAGGAGAACTGGGACGGCAGCACGACCGAGGACGGCACGATCGTGAAGAACCCGCCGCCGGTGTCGACCTCGGGGAAGAACTCGCCGCCGTCGGACAGCTGGTTGCGCGTGAAGCCCCAGACGGCCATGTCCTCGAAGCCGATGCCGTCGTGGTCGGAGCTCGAGAAGGAGATCGGAACGCCGACGCCGCGGAAGTCGGTCGTGGACTCGATCGCCGCGGCGACCGACGCCGGGTCGTTGCCCGAATCGCCCGCCGCCCGGGCCAGCAGGCGCAGGCCGTCGTAGATCGGGATGGCCTGCACGGGCGCCAGGGCGCTCTGCTCGGCCTTGAACCGGGAGAAGAACCGGCCGATCGAGGGCAGCTCGTCGAACCACGGGCCGGCCCACGTGCCCACCGAGAGGATCCCGTCGCGGAACGCCACCGGGACGACCTGGCTGGACGCGTTCTTGCCGTACGAGCCGGTGGCCAGGTTGCCGGAGAGCACCAGCTGGTAGGGCATGGTGGTCTTGTGGACGTCGATCGTGATGCGGCCCGCCTCGGGCGCGCTCTGCGTCCACACGACCAGGGCCTGGGCATCGAGCTGGCCCGCGTAGCTGACGGGCGTGTGCACGTCGCCGCCGCTCCTGAACTGTTCCTTCATCACGACGTCGGCGCCGGCCAGGGAGAGCTCGGTCTCCAGGTCGTCCCCGCCCTCCACTCCGAACGCGGACGAATCGTGCAGGATCGCGATCCGCTCGTAGCCCCGCCGCTCGACCAGGTACTGGGCCAGCTTCTCGGCCTGCAGCTGGTTCGAGGGCGTCAGACGGAACGAGAAGGATTCGGGCGAGACCGCGTCGTCGGCGGAGATCATGGCGTACAGCAGCGGGACCTCGTCGAAGCCCTCGAGCGCGGCGGCCACCTCCGGGTCGTCCGTGGCGACCACGATGCCGGCCACCCCCCGCTCCACCAGGTCCCGTGCCGCGGAGAGGGCCTTCTTCGGCTCGCCCTCGTAGTCGGCGGTCTCCACCCCGAGGTCGACCCCGTCGTCCTTCGCGTCGGCCACCACCAGGTCGGCGACGCCCAGGGCGGCCTGGGCGAACTCCCCGCCCTGGCCGCCGACCGTGTACAGCAGGCCGACGACGATGTCCGGCGCCGGCGTCCCCGAACCGCTGGGGCCGACCTGCGGCTGCTGCGCGGTGTCGTTCGAGCTGCTGCAGGCCGCCCCGAGGAGCGCGAACGCGGCGAGGGTCACGGCCGTACGCCTCATGAGGTGCTCACCAGGAAGGTCAGCTTCCAGGACCGCACGTCCTCGGCGATCGAGGAGTCCGGCACGGCGAACGCGAACAGCCCGACGTTCGTCGGGAAGTAATAGAGGGGGTAGCCGCTGATGTCCGGCCCCAGGGGAGGCTGGGGGTCGACGGTGTTCGGCAGGCTCGGCGGGTTCAGCGCGAGCCGGGTCGGGTAGTGCGTCAGGGCCACCGTCTCGGACCACACCTGGCGTCCCTGCGCGTCGAAGAAGTCGGCCCGGCCCTTGAGGTTCCTGACCGGCTGGTCTCCTTCATTGATCACCGAGGCGATCAGGTAGTAGATCTTCTGACGGGGGTTGAGCCCGTAGATCGGGAGCTCGAGCAGTCCCTGGGTGCCGCCGGACTGGAACCCCGTGAAGTGGATGGCCTCGCGCAGGGCGTCCGTGACCGGCGAGACCACGACGCTTACGAGGTGCAGGCCCGGAGGGGCCGACTCCTCGACGTCGATCGTCTCCTCGCCCAGGCTGCCGCCGGTGCCCTCGTCGGCGCCGCCCTGTGCCGCGCCGCCGAGCTGGGGGATCTCCGCCTCGGGGCCGAACTGCTCCGTCCCGCCCGCGCCCGTGCCGGCGTTCGGCGTGCCGCACGCCGTGAACGCCAGGAGCGCCACGAGCACGGCGGCGATCGCGCGCAGCCGCCTCATATCAGGAACCACCGGAACCGGGCGAACGCGAGGATCAGCAGGATCAGCATCCCGAAGGCCAGGGCGACCAGGAACTTCCCGCGCGCGGTGTCGAGCGCCCCGGCGATCGGCGCCGAATCGGGCGAGGTCGAGTAGACCAGCACGAACTGGGTGTTCACGGGTACCTGCTTCGTGGCCTCGGGCGACCCCATGAAGGTCGTCGGCCGGCGGTTCACGCGCGCCGCCGCCGCGTTGCGCTGGGCGCTGGCCAGGTCGAGGTTGTTGATGTCGAGCTGCAGGGTGTTCTTGGCGGTCTCGACGCCGAACAGTCCGAAGTTCTGCAGCGAGTCGGCCAGGTATCGCCAGGTCGAGCCCAGGTTGTGGAAGGAGTCGGACAGCCCCTCGAGGCCGTCGGTCAGGACGTGCATCGCCCAGATGATCGAGTTCGGCGTGTCCTTGTTGCCCAGCGCCGCCTGGACCAGGTCGGTACCGTCGACCTTGAGGTGATACAGGCCGTCGGCGATCTCCTCCTGGCCGAACGGGAAGGTGATCGTCGTGAACTTGCGCCAGTCGTTCGCGGCGGTGGACTCGTCGGTGTTCGAGACGCCGGAGAACGTCGCGCACTGGTTGCTGTGGTCCTCCTTCTGCAGACAGGCCAGGTTCTGCTCGAACAGGCCCATCTTCAGGCGGATCACGCTGACCACCAGGCCGGCCACGGGGTTGGTCGGGGTCACGGAGATCGGGGCCTCGGGGAGCTCGGTGTTCGGGTCGGTGCCGCAGTCGACGCAGCCCATCACGAACTCAAGGTCCTTGATGTTCTGCCAGATCGAGCCGGCGATGACCTGGTCGAGGATCCCCAGGACGGCCTCCTCGACCTCGGTCGGGATGGCGGCGGGGTCGCCGCCGGCCAGCGCGTCGTTGAGGGCCTCGAGCAGCGCCGGAGGGAGCTCCGTGATCGTGCCCACGCCGACCGCGGCCGGGTCGGTGGACTTCCCGAGCAGATGGCGCATCTGCGAGAGCGTCCCGATCTCGCCCTTGAGGCCGTTGCGGGCCAGCTGGAGTGAGTAGTCGAGCACGTCGACGGCGCGGTTGAGCTGTTCCATCCCCTTCGTGAGCGTCCACAGGGCCCACAGCTGGTTCGGGTCGTCGAACGTGCCGGTCTCGCGGTTGCCCTTGTCCGGCGAGATCAGGGGCAGCGCCAGGTTGCTGAACGCGTCGTCCAGGAGGCCGAAGGTGCCCGTCAGTGAGATCAGGTTCGAGCGCAGCAGGTCGAACACGTCGTACAGGAACGAGCGGCGGCCGCCCTGGAACTGGAGGCCCTCCGACGTGATGGCGTCGGCCTTGGCCGCCGGGTACTGGGGCTGCGCCGCGATCCGGATCTCGGGGAGGTCGGGCTTGGCGATCAGGAACTGGGCGATCGCCGTCTGCTTCGGCGGGAAGTCCGGAGGGGCCAGGTTCAGGGTCCAGGTGACCTCGGTGCCGTTGCCGACGCGCGTGGCGACCCCATCGGTCTGGATCTGGTCGAACTGGGTGTCGGGGAACAGGATCGGGCCGATCTTCACGACGTAGGGCGTCCACACCGGGGCGATCGCGGTGACGTCCTTCTTCGTCTGGATGTCGTTGTAGGTGAGCTCCTCCATCTGCTCGGTCTGGTTCTCGACGGTGAAGACGATCTTCGCCGGCCCGCGCTGGGCCGCGAACTGGTCGGCCGTGACGCGGGTCTCCGAGCCGGGCGCGCCCATGTAGTAGGCGATGTCGATCGTGACCGGAAGCGCCTTCGGGCCGTCGGCGGTCAGGTACAGGCCCTCGCCGGCGACCTCGACCTTCCCCTCGTAGTAGAGGTCCTCGAACAGCTCGTCCGGGAGCGTCACGGTCCAGTCGAGAGTGCCCTCGCCCGGACGGCTGCTCGCCGAGCCGGCCAGGGTGTCCACGTCCTCGAACGCGGCCGGGTCCCGCACGTTGATGATCGAGCTCTCCTTGCCCCGGACGCGGAGCCAGTCCTTCAGGGTTGGTGGTCCGGTGATCTCGCCGCCGGCGTCGATCGGGACGTTCAGGTACTCGGTGTCGGTGATGCTCGAGCCCTCGGTGGACAGGGTCGGGCCCGCGGGGGTGGCGGACGGGCCGGGCACCGGCGTGGCCCCGGTCGGGCCGGCGGAGGGACCGGCGGTCGGGCCGGCGTCCTGGGCCAGGACGTCGCCGCCCAGCGGCAGCACCACCGCGACCAGCAGGATCGCGACGAATGCGCCGAGCACCGCGAGCAGGTTCTCCGAGCGACCGATTCGGCCCCTCACCGGGTCTCCCTCTTGCCGAGCGCGAGCTGCGCAGGGGCGTGCGGGCGTGGGGCTGATGTTCGACGCAGGGGGGGACGTCCCTGCCGAATCGGACGGCCGCCGACGCAGGCTGGGGCCAGGGGTAGGCTGAACCCGATGCGGAAAGTCGGCTTGTCGTTGGCGGTCGCGGTGCTGCTCGCGACGCTTCCGGCCACACCCGGCGAGGCGGCCCAACCCATCAAGGTGGGCATTGTATCCGTGTTCGACTTCGTGTCGGAGTGGCATCGGCAGGGGGCCGAGTTCGCCGCGAACGACATCAACGCGGCGGGGGGGATCCTCGGGCGGCCGGTCGAGCTCGTCTTCCGCGACGACCCGGCCCTGGGCGAGCAGGGCGTCCGGGACCTGATCCAGACCGAGCAGGTGGACCTGCTGATCGGGCCCGAGGCGTTCACGGCCACCCAGAACAACAGCGAGCTCATCCGGACGACGAAGACCCTCAACTTCCTGGACCTGTCACCGGTGGGCGACGTGAACGCCCTCGGGAACCCGTACGTGTTCCGTTTGATCCCGTACGACCGGATCATGGGCCAGGCCCTGTTCGACTTCCTGACCGGGCCTCGCCAGGCGCAGCGCATCGCGATGCTGCGCGCCGACGACTTCGTTGGGCGGTCGGGCTCCGGCGCGGTCAAGGACGCGCTGAACGTGCTGGGCCGCCAGCTGGTCGGGGAGCAGACCTTCCAGATGGGCGACACCGACCTGACGCCGCAGGTCGCGGCGCTCCGGGAGACGAACGCGGACGCGCTGTTCGTGTGGGGGCTGGCCCGGGAGGCGGCCCAGGCCGCGAAGGCCGTCCATAACCTGGGGTGGGACGTGCAGGTGGTGGCGCCGGTGCAGGCGGTGACCGACCAGTTCGTCTCGCTGGCCGGCGAGGCGGCCGAGGGGGTGATCTCGGTCCTGCCCCATCGGACGATCAACAACTGGGCGCCGCCGGGGTCCTGGCGGGCGAACTGGTTCGCCCGGTATCACGAGCGGTACACGATCCGGGCGATCCCGGGAACGCAGGTCCCGGCGCTGCCCATCGCCCAGGCCGTGGTCTACGACACGCTGATGCTCTACAAGGAGGCGGCCCAGCGGGCGGGCTCGGTCGACGCCGACCGGATCGTGGACGTGCTCGAGAACACCCGGGACCGGCCGGTCCACGGGGTCACGAACGACTTCATGTTCGCGGCCGGGGACCACGAGGCGTACCACACGGGCGACCTGTGGGCGTTTCGGATCGCGAAGGGGGCGTTCAACTTCGACGTCGACCCGCGAGCGGACGTGCAGAAGGAGACCGAGGCGTGGCAGATCTTCGCGACGGGGCTCCTCTACAACCGCCGCACCGGGAACGCGCTGATCCCGCTGGGGATCGGGTCGTTCCCCCGGGGCCAGCCGGTGCAGGTCGGGAACCTCGTCTGGACCAGCGATGGCGCGAGGATGCGAAACGTCGTGCGCGTGCCCTACTTCGGCCTGCCGGCGCGGTTCCCGCGAGGCACCTACGCGGTGGTGAAGCTGACGATCACGAACACCGGGGCTGCGCGGAAGGTGCCGTTCGTGTTCGCGACCGACGCCGGAGGGAACCTGTACCTCCCCGACGCCCAGGCCACGGCCGGGCTGTGGATCGCCGGCGGGCCCAAGGCGGAGTTCTTCATGTTCTCTCCCATCGAGGCGGGGGAGACGCGAACCGGCGTGGTGGCGTTCGACGTCGACCCGTTCGCCGAGGGTCTGCGGGTCGGCGTCCCCGACGACTTCTTCATCGAGCGCTACGCGATGCTCGGCGTCTGAGCGTCCGAGGGTTCCCTGCGTACGCATCTCGACCGATCCGGTTGACGCGCGTAGGTTCGGGTGTACAGACGGGCCGTATCCCCTTCGCGTCGACATCTCGTCCTTTCAAGAAGGTCCCACGAGAGAGACCCGGCTCCCGGCGAAGGGATATCGCATGCGCGCGCACGGTCCGTGCTTCCTCTACTTCTCGTTCTCACCCTGCTGATCGCGATGTTCGCGCTGCAGGCCCTCCCGGCGGGGGCCGTGGATTCGCAGATCACCCTGACCGCGTGGCCGGATTTCCGAACGAGCGCGTCTCGAACGAAACGCCCCCGAACGCCATCGACGGCAGCACGGCCACGTTCACCTGGACCACGGAGTCCTTCAACACGGATGACCCGTCCCACATCGCCGTCGACTTCGCCAGCACGGCCGTGAACATGCTCCGGCTGTGGAAGACGAACGAGACCGGGGCCACACCCACCACCGAGCCGAAGAACCTGACTATTTCGTACACCACCGGCGTCGGAGCGCTGTCCGGTCGGACGTGGACGACGGTCACCGGACTGACCAACGGCCACAACGGCATCGAGCTCATAGACGCCACGACCGTCAACCTGGCCGGAACCGTGACCGGTGACAACCACGACAGCCCGGGCGGCGACGGCTGGGCCTACGGGCTGCCCGTAAGGCCCGAGAGCGCCGGACGGGCGGGTCTGCTCCGGTAGACTCGCCCGCGATGTCGCGAGTCCTTGTCATCGGCTGGGACGGCGCCGACTGGAGGATCCTCGACCCCATGCTGGAGGCCGGCGTGCTGCCGAACCTCCAGGCCCTGATCGACCGCGGGGCGAAGGGCGTGCTCCGCTCGACGCTTCCCACCCATTCGTGGACGGCCTGGCCGTCGTTCCTCACCGGGGTCGAGCCGGGCCGTCACGGCGTGTTCGACATCCTGGAGACTCGGCCGGGGACCACGAAGCAGTACCCGGTGACGTATCACTCGATCCGCGAGCGCTCGTTCCTTGCCGACCTGAAGGCCGCGGGCCGCCGCGTGGTGTTCACCGACGTGCCCCTCACGTTCCCCGCGCCGCAGGTCGAGGGGAAGCTGATCGCCGGTGGCGTCCTCCCGAAGGGCCACCCGTTCACCCATCCCGCCTCGCTGGCCGACGAGCTCGAACGCGACGGGACGCCGTGGCCGATCAACGGGATCAGCTGGACGACGTTCCACAACCGGCCGATGCCGCTGCTGGACGAGGCGCTGGAGATCACGAACGCACGCCAGCGGGTCAACGAGCGGCTGCTCGACGAGGGCGACTGGGAGGTGGCGTGCATGGTCTATGTCGCCACCGACCGGATCCAGCACTGCCTGGCCTCGCACATCTCTCCCGACCATCCCGAGTACGCGGAGCTCTCGAAGACGAAGGTCGCGGCGCGGATCCGTGACGTGTACCGGGCCCTGGACGATGGGCTGGGGGCCCTCGTGGCCCGGGCCGGCGAGGACGACCTGGTCGTCTTCATGAGCGACCACGGGTTCCACGCCTGCACCCGGGCCATGCACATGGACAAGGCGCTGCAGTCGATGGGGTTCCTGGAGTTCACCGCCGGGCAGGCCCTGGTGGGCCGGATCCAGGCCGGGAAGCTCCGGGGGATCGCCCGGCGCGTGTACGACCTTCTGGGATTGCACGGCAAGGTGTCGCTGCCCCAGCCGATCAACTGGCCGAAGACGCGCGTGTACACCTCGATCCGCTCGACGGGGGAGGGGGTCAGCGTGAACCTGGCCGGCCGCGAGCCGAACGGGATCGTCGACCCGGCCGACTTCGAGCGGGTCCGCGACGAGGCGGCCGAGCGGCTGGGCGCGTTCACCGACCCGGTGAGCGGGAAGAGGCCGATCGCCCGTATCCGCAGGCGCGAGGAAGTGTTCTCGGGCGATCACCTGGAGCACGCGCCCGACCTGCTCCTGGAGCCGGCGCCCGGGTTCAGCCTGACCCACGCCAAGAGTGTCATCGAGGACGCCGGGTGGGCCGCCGGCGACCATCGGGTCGAGGGCGTGATCGCCGCGGCCGGCCCTCGGGTCCGCCCGGGAGCGTTCGCCGACTCGCCGGGGCTCGTCGACCTGGCGCCGACCATTCTGGCCGCGGTCGACGCGCCGGCCAGCGTCAAGCACGACGGGCAGGTCCTATCGGCGGTCGTCGGCGACGAGGCGGCCGTCCGCTCCGGGGAGGCCACGGTCTCCGACGTCGCCGCCGAGGACAGCGGCCCAGACGACACGGAAGCCGCGGAGATGGAGGAGCACCTCCGCGGCCTCGGATACCTGGAGTAACGAGGGTGCGACGCCGCCTGGCCGGCGTCCTGCAGTCCGTCATCCCCGCTGATCGAGCCGACGAGCTGACGATCCTGTCCGGCGCCGGGCTGAACGTCGCCGGGCTGGTCATCGCCGTCCTCGCGACGTTCGGGTCGCAGGTGCTACTGGCCCAGGCCCTGGGAAGCCGCGGGTACGGCGTGGTCTACGTGGCGACGCAGGTGGCATTCGTCGGGGCGGCGTTCACGCGGTTCGGCATGGACATGGCGGCGGTACGTGAGGTCGCCATCGCCGCGGGAGCGGGCGAGCCCGCCCGTGCGCGGGCGATCGTGGACCGAGCCGCCACGATCGCGGGCGTGGCGAGCCTGGTCGTGGCCGCGGGCGTCTGGGTGCTCGCGGACGCGCTGACGAGCTCGGCGATCGCCGCCGACGCGTTCCGGGCCGCCGCCATCGGCCTTCCCTTCGTCGCGCTGGCCCAGGTCTACCTGGGGGGTACCCGAGGGCTGAAGACCATGACACCCACCCTGCTCGTGTACTGGGCGGGGCAGCCGCTGGCGTGGATCGTCCTCATCCTCGCCGGGTTCTGGCTGCATCGCTCGGCCGACATCGGCGCCGCGGCCTACTCCGGGTCGTGGATCTTTGCCACCGCGGCGGCGTACTTCGCGTGGTGCCGCAGGACCGACGGGTTGGGTCGCGCTCCGCTCCCGCAGGGGGAGACGGTGCGCCTCCTCCGATTCGGCGCTCCCCGTGCGCCGGCCGCCCTGTTCGCACAACTGCTGTTCGTGCTCGACGTGTTCGTCCTGAAGGCCTACGACGAGGCCGGCGTCGAGACCGGCGTCTACGCGGCGGCGTCCCGAGTCTCGTTGCTGGTGGTGGTGTTCCTCACCTCGGTGGCGCTCGTGTTCAGCCCGTTCGTGGCCGACCTGTACGCGCGGGGCGAGAAGGAGCGTCTCGGGCGGCTGTTCCAGCTGCTGACGCGCTCGACGTTCGCCCTGACCCTGCCGGTGATCCTGGTGCTGCTGGTCATGCCCGAGCCGGTCCTTCGCCTGTTCGGCGGGGACTTCTCGACACCCCGGGCGCAGACCGGGCTGCTCATCCTGCTGGCCGGGCAGACCGTCAACGTGCTGGTGGGCAGCGTCGGCTTCGTCATGGTCATGGTGGGGCGGACCGGGTGGGACGCCCTGGTGTACACGGCCTCGATCGCCGTGGATCTCCTGCTGTGCCTGTGGCTGATCCCCGGCCACGGGCTGATCGGCGCGGCCGTCGCCCAGGCCGTGACGCTCGCGGCCTCCAACGCGCTGCGCGTGTGGTTGGTGTGGCGGTTCGTCGGCGTGCAGCCGTTCAACCGCCACTACCTGCGGCTGGCCGTCCCCGCCGCGGCCGGCGCCGGGGCCATGGCCGCGGTGCACGCGTGGCTCTCGGGGTTCGCGCCGTGGGGTCTGGACCTGAGCGTGAGCGCCGGGGTCGGCGTCGTCGTGTACGCGGTCGTCCTGGTGGCGGTGGGGCTCGCACCGGCGGAGCGGGCGGCGGTCCGGCGGGCGCTGGCGGGCCTCCGCGGGCGCGCCGAGGGCTGAGGCGTGCGGCGGCCGCTCTCGGTCCTGTTGAGCGTCCTGATCGCCGCGGCGACGGCCGGTTGCACGGGCGAGGGCGACCAGATCGTGATCGGCGTCGTCGGGCCGTCCTCCGGCCCGCAGTCCGAGGTTGGCAACGCGATGCGCCGCGGGGCCGAGCTCGCCGCGAAGGACCTGAACGAGACCGGCGGCGTGGCCGGCACGCGGATCCGGATCGAGTACCGCGACGACGCGGACGCGGCCCGGCTCCCCGGGATCCTCCGCGAGCTCGCCCTGGGCGAGGAGGCGAGCGCGATCCTCGGGCCGGAGAACCTGGCCGCGGTCGCCGACCCGACCGGTCCCCTGCGCGAGGTGCAGACGCCGTACCTCTCGATCGTCCCCGAGGGCGAGCTGGGGGAGCGCGTGTTCCGGCTGTCGCCCTCGGCGACCGACCAGGCCGCGGCGCTGGCCCGCTGGCTGGTGGAGATACGCCGTTTCGAGCGCGTCGCCATGGTCGCGGCCGACGAGCCGCAGACGAGGATGGGCGCGGACGCGTTCGAGGCGGCGCTGCGGGACGCCGGCAGCCCCCCGGTCGCGGTGCACCACTTCGCCCCCGGGCTCCCGGACCCCTCACCCGGTGTCTCGCTGCTGCGCGAGGACCGCCCTGACGCCGTGGTGGTCTGGGCTGGTCCCGACGACGCCGCGCGGTTCCTCCGGGCGATTCGCGACGCGGACTGGGGCGTCCAGATCGCGGGCCCGATGACGCTGTTCGACCCCGACTACCGTTCGCTGGCGGGGGTCGCCACCGACAACTCCGCGTTCGTCCTCCCTCGCCGCGAGACCTGGTTCACCCCCGCGCTGGTCGAGTGGTTCCTGGACTACTCGGAGGCGTACGGGGTCCTGACGATCCCGAAGCGGCTGACGTTGATCCCGGCGCTGTCGTACCTGGACATGCTCGCGTACGACGCGGTGAAGGTCGTGGCCGAGGCCGTCCGCCGCGCGGAGTCCCGCGACGCGGAGGACGTCCTGGCCGCCCTGGAGGACGGCACCTCGGTGACGGGCGTCTTCGCCGACTACGCGTTCACACCAGAGGATCACGAGGCGTTCGACGCCGGGTCGTTGTGGATGGCGCGGCTGTCGAACTTCGCGTTCCTCTACGACGCCGACCCGCGCTCCGACCGGACGAGGGAGATCGCGTTCTACAAGGTCCAGGTCAGCGCGTACTACATCCCCCAGGACTTCCTTCGCTCGCCGCGGGGTCAGCGCATCCAGCAGCGCATCGTGGAGCAGGTCCTGACCGACCCCGAGAACGTGAACTTCTTCCGCGCGTACCGGCCTCCGCGTCCGCCTCCCGGGGCGCTGTAGATGGCCAAGTTCGCGCAGGCGCTGGTGGCCGGGCTGGGGACCGGTGGGGTCTACGCGCTCGTGGCGTACGGGATCACGCTGGTCTACGCGGTGACCCGCACCGTGAACCTGGCCCACGGCGACGTCGTGATGACCGCGGTGTTCGTCTCGCTCACCGGGCTGCTGTACGGGATGCCGGCGTGGGAGTCGCTGGTCCTGGGCGTGGCCGCGGCCGCGGTGCTCGGCGCGCTGCTGGAGCGGGTGGTCCTGGCCCCGCTGGCCGGGCGCCGCGATCCGCTGTCGTGGTTCCTGGCGCTCGTCCTGTTCGCGGCCGTCCTGCGGGGCGGGGCGACGCTCCTGTTCGGGGACCGGGCGTACCCCTTGCCGGTCTCGCTGGGGGGCGAGGACGTGGTGCGCCTCGGCTCGGTCGCGTTCCGGGCCTCGTACCTCTACGTCCTGGCGCTGGCGGTGGCGCTCGCGGCCGGCCTGCACGTGACGCTCAAGCGAACGGCGTTCGGCCGGGCCGTACGCACGATCGCGGAGAGCCCGGACTCCGCCTCGCTCGCCGGCGTCAACGTGCCGAGGGTCCGACTGCTCACGTTCGTGCTGGCCTCGACGACCGGTGCGGTGGCCGGGCTGGTCTTCGCGCCGCTGACCTTCGTCTCGACGCAGCTCGGGTTCCTGTTCACGTTCAAGGGGTTCGTCGCGGCGACGATCGGCGGCCTGGGGAGCGGAACCGGCGCGCTGGCCGGTGGGCTGCTGGTCGGCGTCCTCGAGAGCCTGCTGCTCGTGAGCTTCCCGGACCTGTCGGCGGGGGGCGTGGACGCGATCGTGTTCGCGCTGGCCATCGGGGTGCTGGTCCTGGCCCCGCAGGGCATCGCCGGGCGGCGGGAGACGGGGCGATGAGGGCGCGGGCACCCGTGGTGGTCGCGGCGGCCGCGGTGCTGGCACCGTTCGTCCTGACCGACGTCGTGGCCCGGTACACGCTGGCGGAGGTCGCGGCGCTGGCCCTGGCGGCGACGGGGCTCGGGTCCGTGTCCGGCATCACGGGGCAGCTGTCGCTCGGGCACGGGGCGCTGATGTCGGCGGGCGCGTACACCTCGGCGCTGCTGGTGATGCGCGGGGGGTGGCCGTTCTGGCTGGCCGCCCTGGTCGGGATCGCCGCGGCCGTCCTGGTGGGGCTCGCGTTCGCGGCCCCGTCGCTGCGGGTCGGCGGGCAGTACCTGGCCCTGGCCACCCTGGGCTTCGCCTACATCGCGTACCAGCTGGAGGGGCAGTTCCCGGACATGACCGGGGGGTTCGCCGGCCTGCCCGGGGTGCCGCCACCGTCGTTCTTCGGTCACGAGCTGGGCGGGCTCGGGGTGGCGCTGCTGGGCGGGGTCGCGCTGGCGGCGGCGGTGCTCTTCGCGTCGTCGCTGCGCACGTCCGCCCCGGGGCGCGCGGCCGCGGCCGTGCGGGAGGGCGATCGGGCCGCGGCCGGGACCGGGATCGAGCCGTTCCGGGTGAAGGTGGCGGCGTTCGGGTTCTCGGCGGCCTGTGCAGGGGCGGGCGGGGCGATCTACGCGCACTCCCAGGGGCTGCTGGTGCCCGACGCGTTCGGCCTCCAGCTTTCGTTGCTGCTGCTGGTGATGATGGTGATCGGGGGGTCGCGGTCGCCGGCCGGGCCGGCCGTCGGGGCGGCGGTGGTGCTCCTGCCGCGCGCGCTCGTTTCGGGCTTCGGCCGGTACGAGCTCGTCGTCTTCGGGATGGCGGCGCTGGCGTTCGTCATCCTGCGGCCGGAGGGGCTGGCCGGCCTGCGGCCGCGCCGCCGCCCGGGCCGGACCGAGGCGGCCCGCTTCGCGGAGGCGCCGCCGATGGTCGAGCCGGGCGCGGCGTTCGCCGCGCGGGGGGTCACGGTCCGGTTCGGGGGGCTCGCCGCGGCCGAGGACGTCTCGCTCGACGTCGCCGCCGGAACGATCCACGCGCTCGTCGGACCGAACGGCTCGGGCAAGACGACCTTCGTCGACGCGTGCACCGGGGTGCGTTCGCCCGACGCCGGGCGCGCGTACGTGGACGGGCTGCCCTTGCGCCGCGGGCCGGCGGCGGCGGGGCGGGCGGGCGTCGCGAGGACGTTCCAGGAGGCGAACGCGTTCCCCGGCCTGGCGTGCCTGGAGGTCGTGCTGGTCGGTGCGTCGGCGCGGGCCGGCGAGCGCTTCGTCGCCGCGGGGCTGGGGGCGTACCGCGATCGGGAGCTGGCGCTGCGGGCCGAGGCGTCGGCGCTGCTGGCTTCGGTCGGTCTCGCCGGGCTCGAGGACGCGCCGGCCGCGACCCTCTCGCTCGGCGAGGCGAAGCGGCTCGAGCTGGCTCGCGTCCTGATGGCCCACCCCCGGGTCGTGTTCCTGGACGAGCCCGCGGCGGGACTGGCGTCGGGGGAGGTCGACGAGCTGGAACGGTTCCTGCGCGGCCTGCGCGACGCCGGAGCGACCGTCGTCCTGGTGGAGCACCACATGGACATGGTGATGCGGCTGGCCGACCAGGTCACCGTCCTGGACGCCGGCCGCGTGATCGCCTCCGGCTCGCCCGCGTCCATCCGCCGCGACTCGGCCGTGAAGGAGGCCTACCTGGGATGAAGCGGTTTCCCCTGCTCACCGTCTCCGGGCTCACCGCCGGCTACCGGCGAGACGCGCCGGCCGTCCGCGATGCCTCGATCGACGTCGCCGAGCACGAGGTGGTCTGCGTCCTGGGGTCGAACGGCGCGGGCAAGACGACCCTGCTGCGCGCGATCTCGGGCCTGATCCCGTTCGCGACCGGCAGCGTGCGGTTCGAGGGCGAGGAGATCCTGGGCCTCGCCCCGCACCGGCTCGTCGCCCGCGGGCTGGTCCACGTCCCCTCCGACCGTGAGATCGCCGGCAGCGTCTCGGTGCGGGACTCGTTGCTCGTCGGCGCGCACGTCTACCGGCGGGACCGGCCCCGGGTTCGCCGGATGCTCGACGACATCCTGGGCCGGTTCCCGGCGCTGGCCGACCGGGCGGCGAACCCGGCCGGGTCGCTCTCCGGCGGCGAGCGCCGCCAGCTGCTGCTCGCCCGCGGGCTCATGTCGCGGCCCCGCTTGCTGCTGCTCGACGAGGCGTCGGCGGGGCTCGCCCCGAAGCTCGTCCACGAGCTGTTCGCGTCCGTCCGCGGGCTGTGGGAGGAGGGCGTGACCATCCTGCTGGTGGAGAAGGCCGCCCGGGCCGCGCTCGCCGTGTCGGACCGGGCCTACGTCATGGAGCTCGGCCGGGTCGTCGCCCAGGGCCCAGCGACGGAGCTCGGCGACGATCGCCGGCTTTCTGCGGCCTACCTGGGCCGCGCCCCCCGAACCCGTAGCTAGACTCGATCCTCATGCGCCGCTCGCTCCCCCCGATCGTCCTCGCGCTCGCCGCCGTCCTCGCGATCCTGCCGGCGTCCCCGGCCGGCGCCGCCCCCTACGCGGTGGAGATCACGAACCCGCAGGCGGACGACGGCGTGGCGCTGGTCCGCGGGAGGGTGCGGGTGGTGGCGGAGGTCAGCGGCCTGGGCGGCGCGTCGGACGTGGCCTACGTCCTCACCGAGCCCGGCCAGCCGTGGGACCAGCCCGGGGCTACGTCGATGGGTCAGCTCGAGGCCGGCGGTCCGTGGGAGGCCGCGCTGGACACGACCGGGATCCCGAACGGGACCTACCGGCTCCGGGTCCGGGCCTGGGGGGGCTCGGCCGGCGACTACGACCCGAACGACGAGGAGACCTACGCCGCGGCCGTCCTGGCCCTCGACATCAGCAACGCGCCGCCGGCGCCGGAGGGGCTGGAGGTCCAGGGCGGCGCGGGGCGGGCGTTCGCGGCGTGGGACGAGGTGGCCACCGCCGACCGCTCCGACTTCGCCGGCTACGAGGTGTACGTGGCCTCGAAGGCCGGCTCGGGATGTCCGGGGTTCGGTGACGCCTACACGCTGCGCACGACCACGTTCGCGACCAACCACGCCGAGGAGGGCCTGGCGGCCGGCCGCTACTGCTTCCGGATCCGTGCCCTTCGTTCCAGCCCGCTGACGGGGACCGTCGGCTCGAAGGTCAGCGGAGCCCAGGAAGCCAGCGTCGCGAAGGGGGACGCGCTCGGGTCTGGCGGCGACCCCAACGACCCGGACGGGCAGTACAGCCCGGGCCTGCCGTACGGCCCGGCCACCGAGGTGACCCCGATCGCCGGCGGCCCCGTCGCCGGCGGACCTCTGGAGGCGGGCACGGACGAGGGCCGCAACGGCTGGCTGTTCATGGCCGGCGGGCTGGTCCTGGCGATCCTGGCCCTGCTCCTGCGCCGGTACGTGAAGACCGCGCCGGAGGGCTAGCGCGGGTTCGCCGCCACGAGCGCGCGGCTTACGGCGTCCTCGGGGTCCTCGGCCCGCTCGAAGGCGTCCACCGCCGTTCCCCGCTTGGACAGCTCCCAGGTGTGGAGGCCGACCACCGGGACGCCGATCTTCAGCGCGAACGCCACCTCGGACAGCGTCCCGAACTCCCCGCTGATCGCGATCACGGCGTCGGCGGCCCGAACCAGCAGCGCGTTGCGGGCCTCGCCCATGCCGGTGGGGATCGAAAGGGTGAGGTGCGGGTTCGCGTCGCGACGCGAGGTCCCCGGCAGGATGCCGATCGACGTCCCGCCCTCCGCGGTCGCGCCCCGGGCGGCGGCCTCCATTACCCCGCCGAGGCCTCCGTTCAGCAGGACCGCTCCCGCGCGGGCCAGCTCTCGCCCGACGGCCTCGGCCCAGGCGAGCTCCTCGGCGTTCGCGTCGTTCGGCCCGCACACCGCCACGTAGACCGCCATCACGCCACCCGGCTCTGCTCGTGGCCGAGCATCGCGGCCAGCAGCCGGATCGCACCCGGCTTGTCCAGGGGCTCGTTCCCGTTGCCGCACTTCGGCGACTGCACGCACGCGGGACACCCGTCACGGCACGGACACTCCCGGACCGCAGTCAGCGTGGCCTCCAGGAGGCGGGTCCCGGAGCGGTAGCCGCGCTCGGCGATCCCGGCGCCGCCCGGGTACCCGTCGTAGATGAAGATCGCGCACGATCCGATGTCCTCGTGCAACGCGGTGGAGACGCCGCCGACGTCCCACCGGTCGCACGTGGCCACCAGGGGGAGCAGCCCGATCGCGGCGTGCTCCGCCGCGTGCGCCGCGCCGGGGACGTCGGCCGGCTTCACCTCGGCGGCGTCCAGGACGGCGTCGGGGATCGCCCACCACAGCGCCCGGGTGACCAGGGTCTGGGCGGGCAGGTCGAGCCCGACCAGATCGATGGGGTCCTGGGTGATCGTCGAGATCCGCTGGAACCCGATGACCTGGGTGGTGACCCGCACGTCGCCGAACGACGCCCGCACCGTGCCGAGCATCGTCCCCTCGATCGTGCCGAGGACGTCGATGTCGATCGTGTCTCGGACCCGCGTGTACCAATCGGCCTCGGCTCGAGCGCACCAGCGCCACCTTGCCCTGCAGGTCGAGGTCGCGAACCTCGTACTGCTCGCCCTGGTGAAGGTAGATCGCGCCGGGGTGGACCGCGCGAACGCGCGGGCCTCGTCGACGGTGCCGATCAGCGCGCCCGTGTCCTCGTCGACGATCGCGAACAGCGCGCCCGAGGCCGACCGGATGTCGATCGCGGCGTGCGGCGGACTCCCGGCCGCGGTGGTGAAGCCGCCCGCGGCGTTCGACCAGGCGGCCCTCGGTCACCAGCTCCGCGGCGAACGCGGCCGGCCGTGTCGCCGAAGAACGCGAGCTCCTCGGCGGTCGAGCGGCTGCTCGCGGGCCGCGGCCATCAGGTGGGGCTTCGCCACGTACGGGTTCGTGGGGTCGACCACCGCGGCCTCCGGCGGGCGGTCGAACAGGTCCTCCGGGTGATGGACCAGGTACTGGTCGAGCGGGTCGTCCTGGGCGATCAGGACGGCCAGCGCGCCCTCGCCCGCGCCGCCCCGCGCGGCCGGCCTGCTGCCACATCGACGCCCGCGTGCCCGGGTAGCCGGCGAGCAGCGCCGCGTCCAGCGCCCCCACGTCGATGCCGAGCTCCAGCGCGTTGGTCGCGGCGACCGCGAGCAGCTCCCCCCTCGACAGCGCCCGCTCGAGCGCGCGCCGTTCCTCGGGCAGGTAGCCGGCCCGGTACGCCTTGACCCGCGCGCTTCGTCGCCGCGGGCAGCGCCTTGCGGGTGATGTCGGCGATGACCTCGGCGCCGCGCGCGGCGTCCGGGCGAAGGCGATCGTGCGGATCCCGCGGTCGACCAGCCGCTCGAGCAGGAAGGACGCCTCGCCGATCACGCTGCGCCGCAGGCCGAGCTCCTCGTCGATGATCGGCGGGTTCCACAGGGCGAACAGGCGCTCGCCGCGGGGCGAGGCGTCGTCGATCGACCGCCTCGAACTCGAGCCCGGTCAGCCGCTCGGCCAGCTCGGAGGGGTTGCCGATCGTCGCGCTGGCAAGACAGAAGCGCGGGGCGCCCCCGTAGTGGGCGATCAGCCGGCGCAGCCGCCGCAGGACCATCGCCACGTGCGAGCCGAACACGCCGCGAGCGACGTGCGCCTCGTCGACCACCACCAGCGACAGCCGCAGGAGGAAGTCCGCCCACCGCGCGTGGCCGGCCAGGATGCTCGCGTGGAGCATGTCCGGGTTCGTCATCACCAGGTTCGCGTTGCGGCGGATCAGCGGGCGTTCGGCCTGGGCGTGTCGCCGTCGTAGACCGCGGCCCGCACCTGGGGGAGCTTCAGCTCGCGGACCTGGCGGAGCTGGTCGCGGGCCAGCGCCTTCGTCGGGAACAGGTACAGCGCCGTCGCCCGGCGGTCGTGCAGCGCCGCCTTCGCGAACGCCAGGTTGTAGACGAGGGTCTTCCCGCTCGCCGTCCCCGTGGCCATCACGACGTTGTCGCCCCGGTCCAGGACCTCGAGCGCCGCGCGCTGGTGCGGGTACAGCCCGGTGATCCCCAGGAGCTCCAACCGGTCGGCGAGGAGCTCGGGGATGTCCGGGATCGGCTCCGGCGCGGGGTCGCGGGCGGGCAGGACGCGGACGTGGACCAGCGACGGCTCGACGGCCGGGTCCGCGGTCAGCTCATCGAGGAACGCCCGGGGGTCCACACCCGGGATGCTAGCCCTCGCCCTCGACGCGCTTCGATCCCTCCACGCTCGTGTCGCCGAGCGCCGCCCCGTGTCCGCCCCGATCCGAGCCGCCGGGCCCGTACCGCCGCCACATCTCGCCGAAGTGCCGGAACAGCCGGTTCTCGCTTCGGTACCGGATGAGCTCGAACGCGATCAGCGCGACGAAGATCGCGCTGGTGTACTCGCGGACGACGATGGCGTCCCCGCCGGCCTCGCGACCGAGGAATCCTCCGAAGATCGAGGGAAGCGACTGCAACGACGGATCGATCAGCGGGTCGAACAGCTGGAAGGCCCACAGCCCCAGCAGGGCGTAGGCCTCCCACCGCAGGAACCGGAACTTGAACAGGCACACGGCCGCGAAGAGCCCCTGAACCGCGGTGAGGAGGATCTCCACCCGCTGGTGGTAGTCGAACTCGATCGTGAACCCGCCGAGGCCCTTGACCGCGTGGGTGATCGCGTAGACCAGGGGGATCATCGCGATCAGCAACGTCCACTGGTTGATCTTCGCCGCGACGATGTTCATGAACGCCTGCTCGACCCGCGCCTGTCGGCTCCAGTAGATGACCGTGAAGAACTCGGGGAACTCCGACAGCAGGGGGGCGACCCACTGGAGCAGCAAGTACGAGGAGATGTGCACGTAGATGCCGAGCTCCTGCATCCCGTGGACGAACGGCTCGGCGGAGAAGAACAGGATCAGCCCGCCGATGAGGAACGCGCCGATGGCGAAGTTGCGCTGCAGCGAGCGGTTGCCCGTGTCCATCACTCGCTTCGGGATGCCGCGGAGGAGCTCCACCTCCTCCTCCTCGGCCGGAGGCATCCGGGAGAGCATCCACAGGTAGGCCACGAACATCGCGACGAGGACCACCGTGTCGAAGAGCCCCAGCCCCCCGCGCAGGACCCAGACAAACGAGTACAGGGAAGGGATGGTGAGGGCGACGACCTCGACGGCGTGATGGGTGTTGATCCTCAGCTCTCCGGGCCACCGTCCCTGCCGCCTCAGCACCCGCCGGCCGATCAGGAAGATGACGGGCAGCGCCGCGCCGACCAGGAGCCGGTTCGCGCCGGTGAAGTTCGCCGTCACGAACTGCAGCTTGTCGTCGTCGAGCGCCGCCTCCTTGGCCAGAACCGCCTCGACCGCGAATTCGGGTGAGACCTGGAGGAACGCCAGGATGGCGAGGGCCAGGCCCCGCGACATGAAGAACGCGGCGACCTCGGTGGCCCACGCGATCAGGAGCGTCGCGCTGATCACGGCGGGGAAAGGCCAGATCTTCGCGAACAGGCCACCCTCGAGTGGGTGGTGCACGCCCAGGAGGCCCAGGAGCCGTTTCATGCTCGCGACACCCTACGAGTTGAGGATGCCGTCGTTTTTCAAGTCCCGGAAGAGCTCGAAGCCCGCCGGCGTGATGTAGACGACGCTCGCCGCCCCCGCCGTGCCGATGGTCGCCGGCACCACGAGGTTCTTGATCGAGGACGGCCGGGTGCGGGCCGCGGCCAGGGCGAGGCGGGTCAGCTCTCCCAGGGACAGGTTCGTCTGCATGTGCTTCACGCCCAGAGCGATCCAGCTCACCAGCTGGGCGGGGTCGTGCGCGAAGACCTCGCGCAGCCGCTCGAGGGCGGCGAGCAGGACCCGCCCCTGGTTCTCGGACCGCCCGAGGTCGCCCCCCGGGGCGCCGTGGCGGTTGCGCGCGAACGAAAGGGCGTGGCCGCCCTTCATGCGGTGCCTCCCCGGGGTGAAGTACGCGCCGGAGTACGGGTCGCTCATGGCGTACGGCACCACGACCTCCAGACCCCCGATGCCGTCCACCATCCGGGAGAAGCCCTCGAAGTCGGTGACCAGGTAGTAGTCGATGGGGATCGAGGTCAGCTGTTCGACGCTCCGGACCAACAGCTCCGGGCCGCCCAGGGACAGGGCCGTGTTGATCTTGTTGACCCCGAATCCGGGGATCTCCACGTAGGAGTCCCGGGGGAACCCGACGATGGTCCCCGCGCGCTTCTGGGGGTTGACCGTGATCAGGTGGAGGGAGTCGGCGCAGTTGCACGCGTCGCCGCCGGGGCGGAAGTCGCTCCCGATGGCCAGGATCGTGAGCACGGATGCCTCCGATGCGGTCTGCGCGTAGGAGGCCTTGGCGCGCTGGACGACGACGGTCGTCCCGGTCTGCGCCGCCGCCGGCCGGTCCGCCGGGCGCAGGACGATCCCCGCCGTGACCGAGACGACCATCGCGAGCGCGAAGAGGGCCAGGATGCGCCTCATCCGCCGCCCCCCGACGCCCCGGGCGAGGCCGAGGACGAGGTGTCGTCCTCGGGCGGCTCCACCGTCGTCGAGGCGGTGTACGAGAACACCTTCCACACCCCGTCGATCGGCCGCAGGAACAGGTCGGCGCCGGACTCGATGGCGACGGTCCCGCCGTCCTTCAAGTGACCCGTCGCCCGGAACACGACCCCTGCGACGGCGGTGACCGGACGGTTCCCCTCGTCGAGCAGGAACACGATCGAGGCGCGTCCGATCTTCGGCTCGACCCACTCCATCTTGCCGGCGGCCGCGCCGAGGGTGAGGGCGTTGAGGTCCTCACGAGCCCGGCCCGCGGCGGCCTCGTCGAAGCTGCCGAACGCGTCCGGGAACTCCCCGTCCTTCCAGCGCTCGGGGTCGAGGAACCCGGCCAGAAGGAGGTCCTCGACCTGGAGGCGGATGTCCTCCACCGCGCGCTCGGCCTGCTTGCGGGAGAGCTTCGCCGCGACCGAGCGGAGCCCGATGCGGGTGATCTCCAGCTCGAAGACCACGGGGTGCTCGTCGGTGCCGGCGTTCGGGCCATCGGGGTCGTCCGTGTCACGGGCGAGCAGCGACACGCCGGCCGCAATGAGCGTGCCCAGCACAAGCAGTGCGAGGACGACCGCGGCCATGGTTCGACGAGACATCTGGGGGGAGCCACCCATGGAGCGGCGGACCCTAGTAGCCGACCCCGAGTTTCGCAAACGTCCTGGCTGGATACACTACGGGGCCATGGATCTGGAAGTCGATGTCCAGGAGCAGGACCGCTGGAGCGTCGTGTCGCTCCGCGGCGAGATCGACGTGTACACGGCCCCCCGACTCCGCCAGGCGCTGATCGACCTCGTGGAAGCGGGCAAGACGAACATCCTGGTGGACATGTCGAAGGTCGACTTCCTCGACTCCACCGGCCTCGGCGTGCTGGTCGGCGGCCTCAAGCGGGTCAAGGCGCAGGACGGCTCCCTGGAGATCGTCGCCACCCAGGACAAGATCCTGAAGATCTTCGAGATCACGGGGCTGTCGAAGGTCTTCCCCATCCACGACTCGGTGGACGCCGCGGTCTCGGCCTGATGGCCGACACCGTCGAGATCTCCCTTTCCCCGCGGGCGGAGTTCGTCGGCGCGATCCGGCAGGTCCTCAGCGCGCTCGGCCGGCTCGTCGAGATCCCCGCCGACTCGGTGGAGGACTTGAAGCTCGCCATCTCCGAGGCCCTCACCAACGCGGTCACCCGCGAGGTCGCCGAAGGCACCGACGAGGAGGTCCGGGTCGTAGTGTCCAGCGACGAGAGCGGCGTGACCGTCGAGGTCACCGACGCGGGGGCGGCGTTCGACCAGGGTGCCGTCGACGACGAAGGGTCGTCTACGTCCTCGGAGGAGTTCTCCTTCGAGACCGGCCTGTCCCTGCCCATCGTGCGCGGCCTGGTCGAGGACCTGGAGATGCGTCCTGCCGGCGAGCGCGGCTTGACCGTGCGGTTCACGATCAAGGCTGACCGCGACCCGGACTAAGCTCTCGTTCGAAGGACCAATCGGTAGCACCCAAAGGAGCGCCGGGAAGCCTGGTCGGCACCCGGCGCTTTCGTGTTTCGAAAGGCCGAGGTGGACGAGAACATCATCCTCGAGCTCTTCCTGATGTACGCGGCCGCCCGGCTGGTCGGCGAGGTCTTCGAGCGGATCGGCCAGCCGGCGGTCGTGGGAGAGCTCCTCGCGGGGATCCTCCTGGGGCCCTCTCTGCTGGGCTGGATCCACGTGGGAGAGGCGCAGAGCGCTTTCGCCGAGATCGGCGTGATCGTGCTGCTGTTCACGGTCGGCCTCGAGACGGACCTGTTCGAGTTCCGTTCGGTGGCCCGCCCGGCCACCGCGGTCGGCCTGCTCGGCATCGTCCTCCCGTTCGCGGCGGGGTGGGGAACCATGCGGTTGCTCGGCTACGAGCCGATCGAGTCGCTGTTCGTCGGAGCGGCGCTGGTCGCGACGAGCGTCGGGATCACCGCGCGGGTCCTGGGCGACCTCGGCGCGCTGCGGCGCCCGGAGTCCCGCGTCATCCTGGGGGCGGCCGTGCTCGACGACGTCCTGGGCCTGGCCATCCTCGCGGTGGTGGCCGGCCTAGGCGCGGGGGCCCTCTCGGTCGGGCGCGTCGCGGTGGTCGTGGGAGAGGCCGTCGGGTTCGTGGCCCTGCTCGCGTTCGTCGGGCCGGCCGTGGTGCGCCGGTACGGCGGGTGGCTCGAGCGCCCCTCCAGCGAGCGATCGCCGTTCCTGCTGGCGCTGGCGCTGTGCCTGGGCCTCTCGGCCCTCGCCGAGGCGATCGGCCTGGCGGCGCTCGTGGGCGCCTTCCTGGCCGGGATCGTCCTGGCCGAGACGCGCGAGCAGTACAAGCTCGTGCGGGAGATGCGGCCGGTGGCCGATCTGTTGACGCCGTTTTTCTTCG
The DNA here is from genome assembly GCA_963742735.1 of uncultured Actinomycetes bacterium. Classification (GTDB taxonomy): domain Bacteria; phylum Actinomycetota; class UBA4738; order UBA4738; family JBBDTT01; genus JBBDTT01. Next base: position 347,972 of record CAVUMN010000004.1, on the reverse strand, counting down.
TGTTGACGGGCGCCCGGCTGGACGTGGCGGTGTTCACCGAGCCCGCCGTGCTGCTGGTGACGGTGCTCATCACCCTGGTGGCCATCGCCGGCAAGGTGGGGGGCGGCCTGGTGGGAGCCCGCTCCATGGGCCGGCGTCCGGCGCTGCTGGTGGGCGTCGGGATGATGCCGCGGGGCGAGGTGGGGATCCTGGTCGCGTCCCTCGGACTGTCCCTGGGGGTGGTCGGCAACCGCCTGTACGGGGCGGTGATCGGGATGTCGCTGATCACCACGCTCCTGGCGCCGCCGCTGCTGAAACGGCTCATCCGCGGCGAATCGAACGCGCCGGCCCGGGAACGCTAGAATCCGTCGGCCCTGCGGGGCTCCTGAACCTGATCCCGTGCGCCCGACCGCGTACTCCACTCGATACTGAGGAGGAATGACCATGCACTACCTGGCCCAGGAGGGTGGGCCGATCGAGGCCGTCTTCGGCTCATTCGAGACGAACTCGCTCTGGATCATCCTCGCGATCTCGATCGTCGCCCTGATCTTCGCCGCCTACCTTCGACGCGAGGTTCTCGCCGCGCCGGAGGGGACGCCGAAGATGCGCGAGATCGCCGAGGCGATCCAGGTGGGCAGCCGCGCGTACCTCAACCGGCAGTTCCGAACCGTGGGCCTGTTCCTCGGGATCCTCACGATCGTCATCTATCCGCTGCTGCCGGCGCACGACATCCTCAACGAGGCGGGAGGCATCGCGTACTCGGAGACGTCGATCCGCCTGGGCCGCTCGATCGCGTTCATCCTCGGCGCCGGGTTCTCGGCGCTCACCGGTTTCGCGGGGATGTGGCTCGCCGTCCGCGCCAACGTCCGGACGGCCAACGCGGCCCGTGAGAGCGGGCTCCGCAAGGCGATGCGCATCGCGTTCCGCGCGGGCGGCGTGGCCGGCATGTTCACGGTCGGCCTGGGCCTGCTCGGAGCGACGGTGATCCTGCTCATCTACAAGCAGGCGGCCACGTCGGTGCTGGTCGGGTTCGGGTTCGGCGGCGCGCTGCTCGCGATGTTCATGCGGGTCGGCGGCGGCATCTTCACCAAGGCCGCCGACGTCGGGGCGGACCTGGTCGGCAAGGTCGAGAAGAACATCCCCGAGGACGACCCACGCAACGCCGCAACGATCGCGGACAACGTCGGCGACAACGTGGGCGACTGCGCGGGGATGGCGGCCGACCTGTTCGAGTCCTACGAGGTCACCCTGGTGGCGTCGCTGATCCTGGGCGCCGCCGCGTTCGCCGGCTCGCCGAAGGGCGCCATCGTCGGCGTGATGTTCCCGCTGTTCGTCCGGGCCATCGGGGTGGTCACCTCGATCATCGGCATCCTCGGTGTCACGCCGCGGAGCGAGAACGAGCACGGGATGAAGGCGATCAACCGGGGGTTCTTCCTCTCGACGATCGTCAGCGTCATCGGCGTCTACTTCCTGGCGCAGAACTACATGGACGACCTGCGGCCGTTCTGGGCCGTCGTGATCGGCCTCGGCCTCGCGACCGGCATCCAGCTGCTCACCGAGCACTTCACCTCCACCACCCGAAAGCCGGTCCTCGAGGTGGCCGAGTCCTCCCAGACCGGAGCGGCGACGACGGTGCTGTCCGGGTTCTCGGTGGGACTGGAGTCGACCGTGTGGTCGATCCTGCTGATCGGCGCCGCGATCATGGGCGCCTTCCTGCTGGGCGACTCGATCGCCGAGCGCCTGTACTTCATCTCGCTGACCGGCATGGGGATGCTCACCACCGTCGGCGTGATCGTGTCGATGGACACGTTCGGCCCGGTTTCGGACAACGCGCAGGGCATCGCGGAGATGTCGGGCGAGTTCGAGGGACGGCCCGCGGAGATCCTGCAGTCGCTCGACGCGGTCGGGAACTCGACGAAGGCGATCACCAAGGGTATGGCCATCGCGACGGCGGTCATCGCGGCGACGTCGCTGTTCGGCTCGTTCCGGGAGGCGCTCATCGGGGAGGGCTTCGACTTCCAGGGCATCCGGGTCGACTCACCGGACGTCCTGGTCGGCCTGCTCATCGGCGGGGCGGTGGCGTTCCTGTTCGCGTCGCTCGCGATCCGGGCGGTGGGCCGCGCGGCCTCGCAGGTCGTCGTCGAGGTCCGCAACCAGTTCCGGGACCACCCCGGGATCATGACCTACGAGGAGAAGCCGGACTACGGCCGGGTGGTGGACATCTGCACGCGGACCTCGCTCCGCGAGCTGATGACGCCGGGCCTGCTCGCGGTCCTCACACCCGTGGTCGTCGGGTTCGCGCTGAAGGCCGAGGCCCTGGGCGCGTTCCTGGCCGGGTCGATCCTGACCGGCCAGCTCCTCGCGGTCATGCTCTCGAACGCGGGCGGCGCGTGGGACAACGCCAAGAAGCTCGTCGAGGAGGGCAACTACGGCGGCAAGGGCTCGGAGTCGCACAAGGCGACGGTCATCGGCGACACGGTCGGCGACCCGTTCAAGGACACGGCCGGCCCCGCCCTCAACCCGCTGATCAAGGTCATGAACCTGGTGGCCCTGCTGATCGCGCCGGTCGTCGTCAGCATGGCGTCCAACACCGGCGGCCGTCTGTCGATCGCCGCGGGCGGCGTGGCGATCCTGGCCGGGGCCATCTACGTCTCGAAGTCGCGGAAGAGCGAGCTCATGGTCGAGGAGATCCAGGCGGCGGAGGAGCCCTCCGTCGGCGAGGCGGTCCAGGCAGAGGCGAAGGACATCCCGCTTCCACGGGCCCGGGCGAAGAAGGCGACCGCGAAGGTGGCCCCGGCGAAGAAGGTCGTCGCCAAGAAGGCGCCGGCCCGCAAGCCCGCGGCCCGGCGCGGCCCTCGCTAGAGATCGACGTGGGTCTGATCGGCCGGATCGGCGGTTGGTTCCGCCGGTTCGGCCGCAGGCTCTCCGAGTCCGACGAGGAGCGCCTGGCCGACGAGACGCTCGACTGGGCCAGCCACGTCCCGGGGACCGAGCGCCTGGCCGAGGTCCCGTTGCGCAAGCCGGTCCGGGTCGCCGGCATCGTCAACCGCATCACGGTCATCCCCACCGAAGGCAAGCAGGCCATCGAGGCCGTGGTCTCCGACGGGACGGGGGAGGTCACTGCGACGTGGATGGGCCGGGCCTCGATCCCCGGCCTCGTGCTGGGGACGCGGCTGATCCTCGAGGGCGTGGTGGGCAAGACGCGCGAGGGCCTGAAGGTCGTGAACCCGAGGTACGAGTTCGCCTAGCGGGACTACTCGCCGCGGATGGCCTGTCGCAGAGCGGCCTCGGACTCCACCGAGCTGATCGCCATGATCTCGTCGCCGCCCACCAGCTGCGTCTCGGGCTGGGGGATGACGACGTGGCCCTGACGGACGATCGCGACGACCGCCGAGTCCGCCGGGAGCCGGAGCTCGTACAGGGGCTTGCCGGCGTTCGGTGAGTCGGGCCCGAGGGTGAGCTCGACGAGCGAGACCTGGCCACCCTCCAGTCGCATCAGGCGGACCAGGTCGCCGACCGTCACGGCCTCCTCGACGAGCGCGGTCAGGACGTGCGGCGGGCTCACCGCCGCGTCCACTCCCCACGTCTCGGTGAACAGCCACTCGTTCTTCGGGTGGTTCACGCGAGCGACCACGCGGGGGACTGCGTACTCCTGCTTGGCCAGCAGCGAGATCACCAGGTTGTCCTCGTCGTCACCGGTGGCGGCGACGACCACGTCCGCGGTGTCGCACGTCGCGCTCTCCAGCACCCACGGCTCGCACGCATCGCCGAGGATGATCGTGACCTCGTCGCCGATGTCGGGCTTGGCCTTCTCGATCGACGGCGGTGTCCTGCTCGATCAGGGTGACCTCGTGGCCGCGCTCGGCCAGGTCGGTCGAGAGGTGCCGGCCGACGTTGCCCCCCCCGGCGATGACGACCTTCACTAGTGCTCCGCCAGGGGCTCGAGCTGGGTGTCGAGCTTGTCCATCGATTCCTTGGTCACGACGATGTCCATCACGTCACCTTCCTGGAAGGTGCTGTCGGACTTGGGGATGAACCCCGCCCCGCCGCGGTCGATGCCGGCCACCACGATCTGCCCCTCTTCGCCGATGCTCGAGACGGGCTTGCCGACCAGGTGCGTGGGAACCTCGATCCTCAGCAGGAACACGTTGCCGCCCGCGAGGGAGTCCTTCAGCTCCTCCTTGCCGTGGAACAGCAAGAACTGGATCTGCCGGGCCGCCCACCGGACGGTGGCGATCGTCGGGATGTTCAAGCGCTCGTAGATCTCGGCGCGCCGGGGGTCGTAGATCCGAGCCACGACCTTGGGCACGTGGTAGTGCTCGCGGGCGATCCGCGCGGAGACGATGTTGGAGTTGTCGCCGTTCGAGACCGCGACGAACGCGTCAGCCTCCTTGATTCCGGCCTCCTCGAGGGTCTCCCGGTCGAAGCCGAGGCCGACGATGGTGCGGGCCTCGAACCCCGGGGGGAGGCGGTCGAACGCCGTCGCCCGCTTGTCGACGATCGCCACACTGTGGCCGCCCTTCGACAGCTGGACGGTGAGCTCCGCGCCGACGCGGCCGCATCCCATGATGACGACGTGCACGATTCGAAGTCTACGCGCGGCCTGCGGAACCCGCGGGCTCGCGCACCCCGGGGGTTTCGGCTGACGGGCCCGGCGGATCGGCCATCCGGGTGGGCCTCGCAGTCCCGAGCCGATATGGGACCGTCACCACGTCCACGTGGGGCCGCCCCGACAGGGCTCGAGCCAGGGTGCGCCCGGTGCGGTCGTGCAGAAGGCGGTGCCACAGCCGGGTGGTGATGCGCCGAGGCAGGACGACGGTGACCTCGGTGCCCGGCCCCTCGAGATCCGTGACGATGTCCACGGCCGCGCGGCCGATGTTGCGGTCCGGGCAGTGCACCGCCTGCAGGGGGATCCCGTTGCGCCCGCCAACTGCAGGCCAGGACTCCAGGAGACGCGCCGCTCGCTCGGGGTCGACGCCGACGTGGTAGGCCATGACGTCGTCGGGGTTGAGCGATCGCGCGTACCGGAGGGCCAACAGGGTGGAGCGATCGAGTCGGTCGACGAAGACCGCAACCGCGTGGTGGGGCCGGGGCGATACACGGACCTTCCCGTCCGGGCCGAGCGCCTGGTGACCGCTGCCGCCGTGTTCGCGGATCACGACGACGATGACGCCGGGGAGATCTCCCACGGCCTCCCGAACGTCGTCTCCGGTTCGCCCGTGGCGGACCCGCTCCCACCACGAGAGCCGCGCCGGTCCCGGGACCACGAACGTCAGCGCCTCACCCCTGGCGACCACCTCGCGCGCGTAGCCGGCGATGCAGGTCCGGCGATCCTGCGCACACGGACGCACCAGGAGCTGGCGGCGCGGCCCCCTCGCCGTCCAGGCCCGGACGAGCTCCGCCGTCGCCTGTGAGTCCGTGGAGATGTGGAGCAGGTCCAGGGAACGCGGCGCCACGGTGAGCGCGTACTGGACCGCGTGCATGGTCTTCTCGTCGATCCGGTCCACGAGCACCGCCAGCCGATGGATCCTCGGCGGGAGGTCCTCGGCTCGATCGAGCCCGTCCGTCAGCTCTCGGTCCTCCGCCTCGTACTGGTGGTTCATCCGCACGAGCAGGAACACGAGCACCGGGACCAGGACCAGGACCATCCAGGCGCCGCCCACGCTCCCCTTCGGCTTGAACTTGACGATCGCGATCACGACGTCCACGACCCCCGTCACGACCGCACCTAGGCCGTTGATCGCGAGGCCCACTCGCCACCCCGGCTCCCGCAGACGGAGATGTCGTTTGGCCATTCCGGCCTGCGACAGCGTGAAGGAGGTGAACACGCCCAGCGCGTAGAGCGGGATCAGGTTCGTCACGCTCGCGTTGAACGCCACGACCAAGGCGCTCGATGCGACGGCGAGCCAGATGATCCCGGAGGAGAACACCAGCCGGTGGCCGCGCTTGGTGAACTGGCGTGGCAGGAAGTTGTCGCCCGCGTGGAAGTTCGCCAGGCGCGGGAAGTCTGCGAACGAGGTGTTGGCTGCCAGGACCAGGATCAGCATCGTCGAGGCGAGCAGGACGACGACGGCGGCATTGCCGAGTCCCGAGGTCCCGAACACCGCCTCCGCGATCTGGGCCACGACCGACTTGCTCTCGTCCTCCACCGGAAAGATGTGCAGTTTCGCGGCGAGCAGGGACAGCCCGATGAACAGCGTGCCGAGGATGGTCCCCATCCACATCAGAGTGGTGCGAGCGTTCTTCCACGCGGGCCTGCGGAACGCCGGCACGCCGTTGCTGATCGCCTCGACGCCGGTCACCGCCGCGCCACCCGACGCGAACGCGCGCAGGACGAGCACCATGCCGGCCACCGCGACCACCCCGGTCGCTCCCGTCTGCTCTCCGCGGGGAGGGACCGGCTGCAGCCCGCCGGCCAAGGCCTTGACCAGGCCCGTCCCCAGCAGCACGAGCATGCTGAAGATGAAGAGGTAGGTGGGCAGCGCGAAGATCCGGCCCGACTCCCGGACCCCACGGAGGTTTCCCCACGCGATGATCCAGATGAACGCGACCGCAGATCAGGACCCGGTAGTCGTGCACCGGCCCCGACGGACGAGGACAGCGCCTGGACTCCGGCCGCCACCGACACGGATACGGTGAGCACGTAGTCGGTGAGGAGGGCGACGCCCGCGACCTGCGCGGTCAGCAGCCCGAAGTTGTCCTTCGTGACGATGTAGGCGCCGCCCGCCGTCGGGATAGGCCTTGATCGTCTGGCGGTAGGAGAACAGCAGGATCGCGAGCACCCCGAGGAGCGCCATCGAGATCGGCACCACCAGGGCGAACGCCGCGACGCCGACGGCCGGGACCAGGACGCGCAGGATCTCCTCGGTGGCGTACGCCGACGAGGAGAAGTTGTCGGAGGCGAAGACGGCGAGGGCGGTCGGCTTGCCCAGCCGCTCGTGCTCGAGCTGGGCGGTGGCCATCGGACGTCCCAGCAGGAGGCGCTTGGCGACGTCGGTGACCCGCATCGGCGAGGGCTCGGATCGGCTCACGGATCGAGCATCGACCGTGCCCCGTCAGGGCCCCGTCAAGGCCCGGGCCTGCCTCGCAAAGATGTCGTAAAGGTGCATGCGCCGGGTTGTCGGCGCCGGAGGCCGGGCGCAAGCTGGATCCGATGCGACCGATGCCTCCGCGACGCGGCCAGCCCCTGTGGCTGACGCTGCTGGCGGGGGCCGGCGTCCCCGCCCTGGCGTCGCTGGCCGGCCGTGCGGTCGACGCCGACGACGACGGTCGCCGCGCTCCTGTACGTGCTGGCCGTCGTCGCCGCCGCGTGGGTCGGGGGGATCGCGGCCGGGGTGCTCGCGTCGGCGCTGTCCTTCGTCGGCCTGAACTACCTGTTCACGCGCCGCTGCACACGCTCCGGGTCGAGTCCGGCGAGGACGTCGTCGCCCTCGCTCGTCTTCCTGGGAGCCTCGTTCCGGTGGGTTGCGCTCGTCGGCCGGGCGTCGACCAGCGCCGCCGCGCCGAGCGCCGCGAGGAGCAGGCGCGAGTGCTCTACGGCTTGCTGGCCAGGCTGCGGGCCCGCGAGGCGGCCGAGCGCATCATCGAGGTCGCCGTCGTCGACGTCGCCCGGGTGTTCGAGTTCCTGGATGTGCGCATCACGGTCGACGACCCGCCCATCTCCCGGGCGGCGGTCGAGACCGGGCCGTGGGAGCCGACGTTCGTCCTGCCGCTGCGTGTCGGGGACCGCGACATCGGCAGGCTCGAGGCCCGCGGCGAGCTTCCTCCCGAGGACGACACCGTCGTTGCTCCGGACGTTCGCCGGCCAACTCGGCCTGGTGATGGAGGCCGCGCGCATCGACGAGGCCGCGCGCCGCGCGGAGCTGGACGCGCAGTCGAGCGAGGTCCGGGCCGCGCTGTTCGGCTCGGTGACCCACGACCTGCGGACGCCCCTCGCATCGATCAAGGCGTCGGTGACCAGCCTGCTCGACGCGACCGTGGCCTTCGACGACGCGCAGCGAGCAAGAACTGCTGCGGACGATCCTGGAGGAGACCGACCGCCTGAACCGTCTGGTCGCCAACCTGCTCGACCTGTCGCGCATCCGGACCGGGGCGCTGGTGCCGGCCAAGGTCCCGGTGGAGGCCGGCGAGCTGGTCGACGCGGTGGTCGCCCGGATCTGCGCCCGCTCCTGAACGGCCGGACCGTGAACGTCAAGGTCCGCGACGAGCTCCCGGAGCTGTGGGCCGACCCGGTCCAGATGGACCAGGTCGTGTCGAACCTCGTCGAGAACGCCGTGAAGTTCTCGCCTCCGGCGGGGCCCATCGACGTCACGGTCGCCCGGTGGCACGGCGGCGTGCAGGTCCGGGTGGCCGACCGGGGGCCGGGCATCCCGGCCGATCAGCGAGACCGGGTCTTCGAGGCCTTCGCGCGCGGCGACGCCGAGGGCGCATCGACCGGGACCGGCCTCGGCCTGGCCATCGCCCGCGCGATCGTCTCGGTGCACGGGGGCCGGATCTGGATCGAGGAGACGCCCGGTGGGGGCACGACGATGGTGTTCGAGATCCCGGGAGGCTCGCCCCGCGCCGAGCCCGGCGCCGGATGACCCGGGTCCTGGTCGTCGACGACGAACCGCAGATCCTGCGCGCGCTGCGGACCAGCCTGCAGGCGCGCGGCTACGAGGTGGAGACGGCCCCCAACGCCGAGACGGGCCTGGACAGCTCTTGCCACCCGCGAGACCGACCTGGTGATCATGGACATCGGCCTTCCCGGCATCGACGGCATCGAGGCCACCCGGCGCATCCGGACCTGGTCCGAGGTGCCGATCATCGTGCTGTCGGTCCGCGAGGCCCACGCCGACAAGGTCGCCGCGCTCGACGCCGGCGCCGACGACTACGTCACGAAGCCGTTCGCGATCGAGGAGGTCCTCGCCCGTATCCGTGCCGTGTCCCGCCGCACGGGCGCGCCGCACATGGCCGAGCCCGTCGTGGCGTTCGGGGACCTCCAGGTGGACCTCGGCAAGCGGCTGGTCCGCCGCGGCGGCGAGGATGTGCACCTCACCGCCAACCGAGTACCTGCTGCTGGAGGCCTTCGTGACGCAACCCCGGCAAGCTGCTCACCCATCGGTGGCTCCTGCAGCGGGTGTGGGGAGCCGGCTACGGGGACGAGAGCCACTACCTCCGGGTCTACGTCGCCGGGCTGAGGAAGAAGCTCGAGGCGGAGCCCCAGCGGCCCCGCCGGATCCTGACCGAGCCCGGCGTCGGCTACCGGTGGGCCGAGGCATCCCCGTGGAGGGTGCGGCCGGGGGATAGGATCGCGGGCCGATGGCCCTGGATACCCGCGAGCGAGGCGCCGGCGTCGGCGAGATCATCAAACGGATCTTCGTCGGCCGGGCCATGGCCAGCCACAAGCTCGAGCACACGCTGCTCCCGAAGGTCCTGGCGCTGCCGGTGTTCTCCTCCGACCCGCTCTCCTCGGTCGCCTACGCCACCGAGGAGATGATGCTCGTCCTGGCGGTGGCCGGCGCGGTGGCGTTCTCGTACATGCTGCCGATCTCGTTCGTGATCGCCGCGGTGCTGGCGATCGTGATCACCTCGTATCGCCAGACGGTGCGGGCCTATCCGCAGGGCGGTGGGTCCTACATCGTGGCCCGGGAGAACCTCGGGAAGTTCCCCGGCCTCATCGCGGCGGCGGCCATCCTCTCCGACTACGTCCTGACGGCGGCGGTCAGCACCACGGCCGGGACGCTGGCGATCGTCTCCGCGGCGCCCGGCCTGGCGAGCAGGCGCGTGCCGATCGCCCTGGGCCTCCTCGCGCTGGTCATGCTGGCGAACCTCCGAGGGTCGAAGGAGGCCGGCGCGCTGTTCGCCATCCCGACGTACGGGTTCGTGGCGACCGTGTTCGTCACGCTGATCGTCGGCTTCATCGACTGCCTCAACGGGTGCCCGCAGGCGGCCTCCGCGAACGTGCATCTCGAGACGGCCGGCCCCGTGACGCTCTTCCTCATCGCCCGGGCCTTCGCCTCGGGGTCCACGGCGCTGACCGGCGTCGAGGCGATCGCCGACGGCGTCCAGGCCTTCCGCCGGCCGCAGGCGAAGAACGCGGCTGCGACGCTGGGGATCATGGGCGCGATGTCGATCTCGATGTTCCTCGGCATCACGTTCCTGGCCCGTTCGTTCGACGTCCACGTCAGCGAGGAGCTGCACGGCGCGAAGTCCGTTCTGGCCCAGATCGGCGAGACCGTCTACGGCGAGGGCGCGGTCATGTTCTACGTGCTGCAGGTGTTCACCGCGCTGATCCTGGTGCTCGCTGCGAACACGGCCTACCAGGACTTCCCGCGGCTCTCCGCGATCCTGGCCCGCGACCGGTTCGTGCCCAGCCAGTTCCGTAACCGCGGTGATCGCCTGGTGTTCTCCAACGGCGTCCTGGTCCTGTCGGTCCTGGCCGGGCTGCTCATCTGGGCCTACGACGCGAACCTGACCGCGCTCATCCAGCTCTACGTGATCGGGGTGTTCACCGCATTCACCCTGTCCCAGTCCGGCATGGTGCGGCGCTGGCTCCGACTTGGCCGGACCGAGGCCCCGAAGCGATGGCGGCGGAGCCTGGCCATCAACGCGGTCGGGGCGGTGGCCACGGGCGTCGTCCTGGTCGTCGTCGTCCTCACCAAGTTCACGCACGGCGGCTGGATCGTCATGGTCGCGATGGCGGTGATGGTGGTGGCCATGCTCCTGGTGGAGCACCACTACGGCCGGGTCGGACGCCAGCTCCGCACCGGCTCGGTGGTCCCCGGCCAGCCCGCCCGCAACATCATCGTGCTGGTGCTCACCGACTTCGACGCGGCGGCCGCGGAGGCCCTCGGCTACGTGCGATCGCTCCGGCCCGAGGACCCCCATTTCGTCTACCTGCCCACTCGGGGGACGCCGGCCGACCTGCAGGAGCGGTGGCACACCCTGGCCGGCGAGGGGGCCCCCGACCTCGAGGTGCTCCCGTTCACGGGTCGTCATCCGGGGCGGACCGTTCGCGACTACCTCCGCGGCATCGAACGCGACCCGAGCGACTTCGTCACGGTCGTGATCCCGGAGATGGTCTCGACCCGCAGCGTCATCCTCACGCTCCTGCGGCGCACGCCGCAGACGCGGATCAAGTTCCGCCTGCTAAGCGAGCCCGGCGTCGTCGTGTCGAACGCGACGGTCCAGGTGCTGCGGGGCGAGCCCGTCGGCGTGGACGCGCGCGCCCTGATCCCCAACCGCGTGGAGACCCTCGTGTTCGTCTCCGCGGTCCACGACGCCACGATCCGGGCCGCGAACTACGCCATGTCGCTCCGGGCGGCCGAGACGCGGGCGGTCTACTTCGCCCTGGACCCGGAGGAGATCCAGAAGGTCGCCGAGGCCTGGGCGCTCTCGGGCATCCAGATCCCGCTCGACATCGTGGAAGCGCCGTTCCGCGACCTGGCGGAACCGGTCCTGCGCGAGGTCCGCCGGGTGACCGCCGACCCCGACACCCTCTGCGTCGTGATCCTCCCCGAGTTCGTGCTCGACAAGTGGTGGCACGGCCTGCTGCACAACAACACGGCGCTGTTCATCAAGCGGGAGCTGCTGTTCGAGCAGCGCGTCGTCCTGACCAGCGTCCCCTATCACCTGGACTAAAGGAGCACCGATGGAGATCGACGCCGCGCGAGCGTTCGCGAAGGAACGGACCGAGAAGGACACGACGTACCGCCACCTGGTGAGCGTCGAGGGCGTGATGCGCCGGCTGGCCCGTCACTTCGGCGAGGACGAGGCGACGTGGGCGCTGACCGGGCTGTTCCACGACCTGGACCAGGACCACACCGGCGGCGGCGAGGACACCGACAAGCACGCGCGGATGGCCGCCGGCTGGCTGCGCGAGCGGAGCGTCGACGAGTCGATCGTCAACGGCGTCCTGGCCCACGCGTACGAGGAGTACCGGACCGACCTGATGTCCAAGGCCGTCGTCCACGCGGACGCGCTGGCCGGGTTGCTGGTCGCCGCGGCGCTGGTCCGGCCGGAGAAGGCCACCGGGATGAAGGTCTCCAGCGTGCGCAAGAAGCTCAAGGAGAAGGCGTTCGCGCCGGGCGTCAATCGCGACGAGGTGAACGCCGTCGAGGAGGGCATCGGCGTGCCCCTGGAGGAGTTCATCGGCCTCGGGATCGAGGGCCTCCAGGAGGTCGCGCCGGAGATCGGCCTGTAGCTCATCCCGGCGGGCGCCCTTGACGAGGGGCGTACCATCGGCGGCCGTGACCACCGACCTCGCCGGAGTCCTGGCGAAGCTCACCGACTGGATCGACCCCAAGTTCCTGGTGCAGACGTTCGGTCTCATCGGGATCACGACCGCCGTGTTCATGGAGTCAGGGGTCCTGATCGGGCTGTTCCTGCCGGGCGACAGCCTGCTCATCACCGCGGGGATCTTCGCGGCGAACGGCGACCTCCCGATGGCCGCGCTGCTGCCGCTGGTGTTCGTGGCGGCCGCCGCCGGGGACAGCGTGGGGTACGCGTTCGGCCGCCGGGCGGGGCCCGCGCTCTACCGCCGCGAGAGCTCCCGGTTCTTCAAGCGCGAGCATCTTGACCGCGCGACGAAGTTCTACGAGCGCCGCGGCGGGACCGCGATCGTGCTCGCCCGCTTCGTGCCGATCGTGCGCACGCTGGCCCCGATCGTGGCCGGCGCGACGGGCATGAACTACCGGCGGTTCGTGTCCTTCAACCTGATCGGCGCGCTGCTGTGGGGGGTCGGTGTCACCACGCTCGGCTATGTTCTTGGCAAGTCGATCCCCGATCTGGAGCGCTACATCCTGCTGATCATCGGGGTCGTGGTCGGCCTCTCCCTCATCCCTCCAGTGATCGAGGTCGTGCGTTCGCGCCGGCGAAAGAGGGCGGCGGTCGCGGCCGAAAACGGGAATACGGAACCGTTGGACTGACGACATGGGCAAACAACTGGTGGTCGTCGAGTCGCCGACGAAGGCGAAGACGCTCGAGAAGTACCTGGGCGGGGACTACACCGTCCGGGCTTCGGTCGGGCACATCCGCGACCTGCCAGCCGACCGGATGGGCGTGGACACCGAGCGCGACTTCGAGCCGGAGTACGTCGTCCCCGAGGACTCCCAGCCCGTGGTGAACGAGCTGCGCAGCGTGTTCAAGAAGTCCGACGGCCTCGTGCTCGCCACCGACTTCGACCGCGAGGGCGAGGCCATCGCGTTCCACGTGGCCGAGCTCCTGAAGGCCGACCCCGCCACGACGCCGCGGGTGACGTTCACCGAGATCACGAAGGCCGCGATCCTCGAGGCGTTCGAGCATCCGCGCACGATCGATCTTCGGCTTGTCGAGGCCCAGCAGGCGCGGCGGATCCTCGACCGGCTGGTCGGCTACACGGTCTCGCCGCTGCTGTCGAAGAACCTGCGCCGCGCGCTCTCCGCCGGCCGGGTCCAGTCGGTGGCCGTTCGCCTGATCGTCGAGCGCGAGCGGGAGATCCGCGCGTTCGAGCCGGTCGAGTACTGGTCGGTCGACGCGCGCCTGGCCCCCAACGGGGACGAGTCGGCGTTCGTCGCGCGCCTGTTCCAGGTCGGCGAGGAGAAGCTCGCGGCGAGTCCCGACAAGCGGGGCCTGGTCCTGTCGACGCAGGAGGAGGCCGGCGTCCACGTCGCGCGGCTCCGGGCCGCGGCCTACCGCGTCGAGGAGGTGCGGGAGAAGGAGGTCAAGACCAACCCGTCGCCCCCGTTCAGGACCTCGACCCTCCAGCAGGAGGCGTCGCGCAAGCTCGGGTTCGGGGCCCGGAAGGCCATGCGGACCGCGCAGCAGCTGTACGAGGGCATCAACCTGCCGGGAGAGGGCTCGGTCGGCCTGATCACTTACATGCGCACCGACTCGGTGAACATCGCCGAGACGGCGCTCGAGGAGATCACCGGTCTCATCCGCTCGCAGTTCGGGGCCGAGTACGCGCTGCCCCAGCCGCGCCGCTACAAGACGCAGCAGCGCGGCGCCCAGGAGGCGCACGAGGCGATCCGCCCGACGAGCGCCGCGCGCACGCCCGACGCGATGTCCGCGCATCTCACCCCGGACCAGCAGAAGCTGTACCGCCTGATCTGGCAGCGCACGATGGCGTCGCAGATGGCGCAGGCTCGCTTCAACCGGGTGAGCGTGGACGTCTCCGCGAAGCCCCCCACGGAGGGTCCCGACTACCTGCTTCGGGCCACCGGCCAGACGCTGCTGTTCGATGGGTTCCGGCGCGTCTACATCGTGGGCCGCGACGACGCACTCACCGACGACGACGCCGAGTCGATGCTTCCCGCCCTCACCGCCGAGCAGGTCCTTCGCCTGCTCGACCTGCTGCCCGAGCAGCACTTCACGCAGCCGCCGCCGCGCTACACCGAGGCGTCACTGGTCAAGGCGCTCGAGGAGAACGGGATCGGCCGCCCCTCGACGTACGCCTCGATCGTCTCGGTGATCCAGGACCGCGGCTACGTCCGGCTGGAGGACAAGCGGTTCTTCGCCGAGGACATCGGCGAGGTGGTCACCGACGTGCTGATCGAGCACTTCCCCGACGTGGTCGACGTGGGGTTCACGTCGCACATGGAGGAGGAGCTCGACGACATCGCCGAGGGCAAGCTCGGATGGGTCCAGGTCCTCGACGAGTTCTTCGGCCCGTTCGAGCGAGCCCTCGAGAAGGCCGGCGACCAGATGAAGCCGCCCGTGGTCGATACCGAGATGACCTGTCCGCGCTGTCCCGAGGAGGGCCGCGAGCCGGGAACCCTCCAGCTGAAGCTCGGCCGCTACGGCCGGTTCCTGGCGTGCTCGAACTACCCCGAGTGCAAGTACACGGCCGAGCCCGACGGGACCGCCCGCCCCGAGCCCGAGCTCCTCGACGAGATCTGCCCGGAGTGCGGCGTCAACCGGCTGCAACAGCGGACGGGCCGGTACGGCCCGTTCATCGGATGCAGCGGCTACCCGGACTGCAAGTACATCAAGAAGGAGGCGCGCCAGGAGGTCGGCACCGGCGTCACCTGCCCCAAGTGCGAGCAGGGCGAGCTGGTCCAGCGCCGGGGCAAGTTCGGCATGTTCTATTCCTGTAACCGCTACCCCGACTGCGACTTCGCGCTCAACCAGATGCCGCTGAAGGATCCCTGCCCCGAGTGTGGCGGGGTGCGGGTCGAGGCCCGGGGCGGGGCGATCCGCTGCATCAAATGCGCCCGCGCGTGGGACGCCGAGGGGCAGGAGCTTCCCGCGGACGAGGCCGAGAAGCTGATCCCCAAGCCCCGCGCCGGCGGCAAGAAGGCCGCCGCGAAGAAGGCTCCGGCCAAGAAGGCCGCGGCCAAGCGCGCGCCGCGCAAGAAGGCGGCCGCGAAGCCGGCCGCCGGAGGCAACGGGTCGAGCCCGGCCCATTAGCCGGATAATCACCCTCCATGGCGAGCACCGCGGACCAGATCGCGGCCCTGCGCGGGCGCAAGCCGGCGCGGCTGGGCGACCTGTTCGCCCATCCCCAGTTCTCCCGGATCTGGAAGGCCCTGCTCATCTCCTCGCTGGGGGACTGGGTCGGGTTCGTCGCGGTCGCCGCCCTCGTCGCCCAGAAGGGCGCCGGCTTCGCGGTGGCCGGCGTGATGGCGGCGCGACTGCTGCCCTCGGTGCTGTTCGGCCCCTTCGCGGGGGTGCTGGTGGACCGCTACGACCGCAAGCGGCTGATGATGGTGGCCGACATCACCCGCGGCGCGATGTACGCGGCCATGCCCTTCCTCGGAGAGCTGTGGATGATCTTCCTGCTCTCCTTCATCATCGAGTGCTTCAGCCTGCTGTGGACGCCGGCGAAGGACGCGAGCCTCCCGAACATGGTCCCCAAGCGGCAGCTCCAGAACGCGAACACCATCAACCTGGCGCTCACCTACGGGACGCTGCCCCTCGGGGGCATCATCTATACGGCCTCGGTCGCCCTGGCCGGAGCCATCGGCGGGCGGTTCGAGGAGAATCCCGCGTTCCTGGCGCTGTGGCTCGACGGCCTCACGTTCTTCTTCTCCGCGTTCATGATCAGCCGGCTGACCCTGCGTCCCGCGGGCAAGGGGCGGCCCGAGTCGTTCAAGTTCGGTGAGGCGTTCGCCGACCTGCGCGAGGGCATCAAGTTCATGCGGGCCCACGCGCTGGCCCGGGCGATGCTCCTGGGGATCGTCATCGCGTTCACCGGGGCGGGCTCCGTGATCTCGGTCGGTCCGATCTTCGCGATCGAGCACCTGGACAGCCCGACCAGCTGGGGCGTGCTGGTCACGTCGCTCGGCGTGGGGATGGGCGTGGGGATGGCCAGTCTCGGGCTGGTCAACAAGTACATCGAGAAGGAGACCGTGTTCTCCGCGGCGATGGTGGCCGCCGGGAGCGCGGGGATCGCCCTGGGGCTCATGCCGACGGTGGCGCTCGCCGCCCTGGTCACGGGTGTCGTCGGCGCGTTCGTCGGCATGACCTGGGTGACCGGCTACACGATCCTGCAGGAGAACATCTCTGACGAGTTCCGCGGCCGGACGTTCGGGACCCTCACCACCCTCGCGCGGCTCGGGCTGTTCCTGTCGTTGGCCGGCTTCCCACTGCTGTCCGCCGTGGTCGGCAATCGTCAACTTCCGTTCAGCGGAGTCGAGGTCGAGGGCACCCAGGTGGCGCTCCTCATCGGGGGCATGGTCGTCCTGCTCGCCGGCGTCGTCTCGCGGCGCGGCCTGAAGCGCAGCCGGCTCGCGCGGCCCCGCGCCCTGAACCTGCACCTGCGTCTGCGCAAGGCTCCGGAGAAGGGGATCTTCATCGCGTTCGAGGGCGTCGAGGGTGCCGGCAAGGGCACCCAGATCCGGCTGGCCAAGGAGTGGCTCGAGGACGAGGGACACTCGGTCCTGGTGACCCGCGAGCCGGGGGGAACCGACCTGGGAGAGCTGCTCCGCAACGCGGTCCTCTCGAAGGACCACCCGGTCGTCGACGCCCGGGCCGAGGCGCTGGTGTTCGCCGCGAGCCGGGCCCAGCACGTGGTCAGCGTGATCCGTCCCGCGCTGACCGAGGGCCAGGTGGTGCTGTGCGACCGCTACGTTGATTCCTCGCTCGCATACCAGGGAGTGGCCCGGGGCCTCGGCGAGGCCGACGTTCTGCAGCTGAACGCGTGGGCCACCCAGGGCCTGTTCCCGGACCTGGTCGTCCTGCTCCACCTGGAGCCCGAGGTCGGGCTGTCGCGCAAGCTCGCCCAAGGCCGACCGGTTCGAGTCCGAGGACGAGGAGTTCCACGCGAAGGTCGCCGACGCGTACCTCCACCTGGCCGAGGAGCACCCGGAGCGGTTCGCGATCGTCGACGCCGACGCGCCCCCGGAGGTCGTCCAGGATCGCGTGCGAGAGGCGCTCCGCCCGTTCCTCGAGCAGCGCGCGGCCGAGGCCGAGGGGCGCCCGACGTGAGCGCCGTCCTGGAGGCCGTCCCGTCCCAGGACGAGGCGATCGGGTTCCTGGCCGCGCCGCGGCCCGCCCGCACCACGCCTACCTGTTCGCCGGGCCCGAGGGGTCGGGCAAGCAGCTCGCGGCCCGCGCCTTCGTGGCCGCGCTGCTGTGCGAGAACGGCGGCTGCGGCGAGTGCCGGGCGTGCCGCCTGGCCCTCGAGGAGCGGCATCCCAACGTCAGCGTGATCGAGCCCGAGGGCCGCGACATCCGCGTCGACGCCATCCGCGACGGCGTGTGGACGCCCGCGTCGCGGACCGCCCCCGAGCCGGGCCGGAAGGTCTTCGTGATCCGGGAGGCCGACCGGCTGAACCCGGCCGCCGCGGACGTCCTGCTGAAGGTCCTCGAGGAGCCGCCGCTCGACACGGTCCTCATGCTGCTGTCGGCACGGCCGGAGGAGCTCCCCGAGACCATCCGTTCGCGGTGCCACACGGTCACGTTCCACCCGCTCCCCGAGGCGTTCGTCGTGGACGCGCTGGTGAAGGAGGGCGTCTCGCGTGAGCGGGCGCTGCTGTCCGCGCGCCTCGCCGGCTCGAACATGGGCCGGGCCCGCCGTCTCGCCCGCGACCGGGGCGGGCTCGCCTTCCGAGCCGGGGCGCTTCAGGCCGTGCTGGAGTCGAGGTCGGACGGCGGGGGACCGCTGGTGGCCGCCGAGACCCTCCTGGCCGGGACGGCCGCCTACCGCAAGGAGCTGAAGGAGGAGCTCGAGGCGGAGCTCGAGCCGATGCTCGACCCGTCCACCGGCCGTCCCGACCCCGCCTACGCCACGATCGTGAAGCGGGTGCAGGAGAAGTACCACCGGCGGGACCGCCGGGCCGAGCGGGAGTTCCTCGATTGGTCGCTGCTCGCCCTGCAGGCGTGGCACCGCGACGTCCTGGCCTCGCTGTCGGGGGTTGACGCCGACGGGCTCGTCAACGTCGACCTGGCCGACGACGTGGCGTCCCACGCGCGGACCGCCACCCCGGCCGGCCTCGCCCGGGCGATGGAGGCCATCGAGGAGGCGCGGGCCGCCCTCGCCGACGAGACGAACCTCAACCCGCGGCTGGTTCTCGAGGAGGCTTTCCTGCGACTCGAATCGGGTACCGTTCGCGCGTGAAGACGAACGCGCCTCGGTTGGTGACGATGGCCCTCGCGCTCGCCCTGACGGTGGCGGGCCTCCACCTGACCGGGACGATCTCCATGAGCTGGGTGAACGACGCGCTGAACCAGATCGGCCTTGAGGGCCTCGGCAAGGACGAGGGCTACCTGGCCCTGCTCGGCTCGCCGCTCCTGCTCATCGCCGGCTCGTTCCTCCCGAACCTCTGATGGCCTGGGGATCGAACCGCGCGCCCAAGGTCGCCACGATCGCGGCCACCGCGCTCCTGTGCATCATCGGTGCGATCGGGACGTTCGGCGGCGCGTTCGAGGAGGCCGGCGTGTGGTTCTTCGTCTCCGCGACGATCGTCATGATCGTCGGGATCCTGTTCAAGGGCCTCTAGCCCTCAGGGCATCATCAGCTGCGCGAACCGCTGCGCCAGCGCCATGTTCGAACCCATCGCCTGGGTCATGCGTTGCGAGATCATCGAGAACTGCTGCAGGTCGATCGAGTACCGCTGGAGGTTGGCCTCCGTGGGTCCGCCGGTCTTCAGCAGGTCCGCGTACTGCTCCAGGGTGAGCTCGGGCGCGGTGATCCCCGCCTCGACCATCGCCCGCTGGTAGTGGTCGTTGTAGCGCCAGCGCCAGCGACGGGTCGGCGGTCATCTTCGCCTGCCATCGCTCGCCGAGCTCGGTAGACCTTCCCCGGCCCGACGCCGAACCCGGCGGCCACCGCGTCCCACTCGTCCTGGGGCACTCGGTGCAGCTCCACGGCCATCCGGGCGAACTGCTCGAGGTCATCCCGTCGACGGTGTCGTCCATGCCCCGACCCTATCCCCAAATGAAAACCGGCCCCTCCCGAGGGGCGCTCCGGGAGGGACCGGCTGGTCTGGTCCGTCCCCTCCCGAGGGGTGCGCGGGAGGGAACGGGCAAGCTCTGTCAGGTGACGGCGAGGCTCCTGGCCGGGGCGGCAGGATGGCGGCGGCGGGCGGCGGTGCGGCCGGGCTCGTCCAGCACCAGGTCCACGAGCGCGGAGATGCCCTCGTAGGGCACCCGGCGGATCTTCCCGCCGTCGGTGACGTCGACGGTCCCGCCCGGCAACAGCGCGATCACGAGGGCGTCGGGCCGGACCACCTGGTGAGAGACGACCAGCGCATCGGCGTCGACCCGGCGCGCCTGAAGGCGAACGTCGGGCTCCTGCGGGAGCAGGACGGACGTCGATGCGGGGGTCCCGCGAGAGGACCGTGTGGATGGCCGAGCGGACCATGAAGGGCTCGACTCCGATGGCGACCCGCGGGCGGAATTGCATGGCCCGACGATAGGAAGGGACCGCGTTCCGGCCACCCGGTGCGCCCGGTAACTTGCGCTACCGGGTTTCCGTTACCGCCGCCTACGTGTCGCTACGTAGATCAGGCCTCCGCGACCTGGCCGCCGACGTTCACGATCCCGGCGCGGGCCGCGAACGCGACCGCCTCCAGCCGGGAGTGCACCCCGAGCTTGCCGAGGATGTTCTGCACGTGGGTCTGCACCGTGCGGACCGACAGGTGCAGCGACCGCGCGATGTCCTCGTTGCGCATCCCCCGGGCAAGGAGCTGCAGGATCTCGAGCTCGCGGGCCGTGAGCTGGCCGGTGAGCATGTCCTCGCTCTCGCGGTGGCGGCGCGCTCCTCGGCGGCCTGCGGAGCAGCCGGGACAGGACGCCGGGTCGATCAGGGCCTCCCCGGCCGCGGCGGCCTTCACCGCGTTGATGGCCTCCTCGACGGCCTCGGTCTTGTCCAGGAATCCGCAGGCCCCCGCCTCGACGGCCTCGACGAGCATCCGCTCCTGCCCCAGTCCCGGAGATGATCACCACCTGGGTGTCGGGCGAGACTTCTTGATCTCGCCGCGTGGCCTCGAGCCCGCTCGTGGCCGCCCCGCGAAGCTGGATGTCCATCAGGATCACGTCCGGGCGATGCTCCTCGCACAGGGCCACGGCGTCCTCGGCGGTGTCCACCGGGGGCGCGACCAGAGCTCGAGCTCGCCGTCGTCGGCGACCACCATCACCAGGGCGTCGGCCAGCATCCGGTGGTCCTCGCAGATCGCCAGGCGTGATCGTCACGCGGGCGCCGCCCCGATCCGGCCCGAGGCCGCGCCGCGTCGTCGGCCCCGTCGGCCAGCAGCACCCGGAACGACTGGCCCCGCCCCCCTCCCGGTCCTCGACCCAGGCCCGTCCGCCGTGGAGCTGGGCGAACGCGGCGACCAGCGACAGGCCGATGCCCAGCCCGGGCTGTGTTCGGGCTCGGCCCGATCCGCGGTGAACGGCTCGAAGATGCGCTCGCGGATCTCCTCGGGCACCCCTGCGCCCGCGTCCTCCACCACGATCAGCGCCCCTCGCGGCTGCGCCTCGACCCGGACCCAGATGGGGGTGTCGGCGGGGGAGTACTTCGCGGCGTTCGACAGCAGGTTCTCGACGATGCGCTCGACCTTCGAGTGGTCCACGCCCATCACCCGCGGCTCAGGTCCGATCTCGATGACCCGGCTCCGCCGGCGGTCCTCGCTGTCCGCGATGGCCTGGCGGACCATGCTCCCCGACGTCGGCCCGGACCCGCTCGGGCTCCAGGATGCCCAGGACCAGCCGGTCCAGGTCGAGCAGGTCGTCGAGCAGCCGGTTCATCGTCCGCGCGGTCCCCGCCAGCTGCTCGAGCAGGGTGTGCTGCTCGGCGGTCGAGAGCTTCGGCGTCTCGCGCTCCAGGTCTCGTGCGAGCAGCACCGAGATCCCCCGCATGGCCCCGAGCGGCGTCCGGAGCTCGTGCGAGACGCCCTCCAGGAAGGTGTTCTTGATCTTGTCCATGGCCCGGAGCTCACGCTCGCTGGCGCGCAGGGCGTCCTCGGCCTGGCGGCGCCGGACGAACGAGCCGAGCTGGGCGGCCACCGTGGAGATGACCTCCAGGGTCCGGTCGTCCTCGGGCGGCGCTCTGCCCAGGAAGAACTCGAGGACGGCGACCGCCTCGTCTCCGGCCAGCACGGGAACCGCCAGCGCCGCGCACAGCCCGACGTCCCGGGCGGCCACGGCGCGTCCGAAGGTCGGACCTCGGTGCACAGGTCCTCGACCCACACCGGCTTGCGCGTCGCCCAAGCGGCCCCGGGCAGGCCGGCCCCGCGCGCGAAGGTGGTCCCCTGGTTGGACGCGCGGAACCAGTCGAACCTGCCGCCCTCGCCGTGCCAGATCGGGGTGCACTCCAGGTAGGAGCCCGTCGCGTCGGGCACCCAGGCCTGGCCGAACGGCCAGCCGGTCTGCTCGCCCACGCGGCGGACGGCGAGGCCGAGGGCGTCGTTCACCGTGGCCGCGCCGCTGATGGCCAGCGCGAGCTCGTGGCCCAGGCGGAGCTCGGTCTCGGCCCGCTTGCGCTCGGTGATGTCCTCGAACGCCGCCACGGCGAACGCCACGTTCCCGTCGGCGTCGAAGATCGGCACCGAGGTGATCTGCAGCCGGACGATCCCGTCCGGACGGTGGATCTCCAGGTCGTCGGTGGTGGCCGTCTCCCCCCGCAGGGCACGTACCAGGGTGCTCCGCTCGACCGGGTAGGGGTTGTCGGTCCCGGCCTCGTACGTCTGGTAGATCTCGGGCAGCTGATCGACCGTGGTCCCCGGCGTGACGCCCACGCCCACCAGCTCGAGCGCCGCTCGGTTCATGTACACGGGCCGGCCGGCGCCGTCGGCGACGAAGAGGGCGACCGGCAGGTGCTCGAGCAGGTCGAAGGCCATCGCCTCGAGCGAGGGCGGAAGAGGGGTTGCGCGTTCCGTCTGTTCGCTGTCCATTGGTCACGGGCGCTGAGAAACGGGCGGGACGCCGCCTCATTGTTTCTCCCGGAAGGCGCCGCGACAAGTCCTACGCGCGGGGGTCCCCCAGGTAGGCCCGCTGGACGGCCTTCCGTGCGGCCACCGCGCGCGGCGTGCCCCGGGCGATCACCGTGCCCGCGTCGAGCACGGTGACCACGTCGGCCACGGCCCGGACCAGGCGCAGATCGTGCTCGACGAGCACGATCGCGAGCCCCAGCCCGCGCAGGCGATCGAGCAGCCCGACCAGGTCCTCGCGGCGGTCCTGGGACATCCCCGCGGCCGGCTCGTCGAGCAGCACGACGCGGGGCCGGGCGGCCAGGGCCGTGACGATCGCCACCAGCCGCTGCTCGGCGCCGGGAAGGGAGCCGACGCGAGCCCGGGCGGAGCCGCGCAGGCCGGCGAGGGCCAGGAGCATCCATCCCTCGCGGGCGATCGCGCGGGTCTCGTCGCGGGCGTCCGGCGTGGCCAGGAGCGTCCGGAGCGCGCCGGTCGAGCGGCGGGCGTCCGCCCCGGCCTGCACGTGCTGGGCCACGGTGAGCTCCGGGAACACCGCAGTGCGCTGGAGGGTGCGCACGAGCCCCCGGCGGACCCGTTCGCGAACGCCGGTCACGGTCACGTCCCGACCGAGCAGCTCGATGGATCCCCCGTCCGGCCGCAGCGTGCCGGAGAGGATCCGCAGCAGCGTGGTCTTGCCCGAGCCGTTGGGCCCGATCAGCGCGTGGACCTGCCCGGGACGAACCTCCAGCGACACGTCGTCCAGGGCCAGGACGCCCCCGAAGCGGATCGTCACGCCGGACGCCGCCAGGGCCGGGCGGCCCGCCTTCCGCCGCCGGCGCTTCCGGGCGGCGAGCTTCGGGGCCCACCCGTGGAGCTCCGGCCCGGGCGCGCGACGCCGCCGTATCCGCTCGATCACGCCGGCCGCCCCGGTCCCCCCGGCGACCAGCGCGATCACCAGCAGGGCCGCGGCGACCACGCCCTCGACGCGGTCGGCCCCGGTCCCGGTGGCGGAGGCCAGCGCCCGCGCGACCGGTGGGATCCCGACCAGCACGGCCGCCCCCACGGCCGGGCCGAGGACCGACCCCTGGCCGCCGAGCAACACCGCGACGAACAGCTCCACCGAGAGCAGCGGGCCGTACGCGCCGGGGTCGGCGATGCCCTGGGCCTGGACGGCCAGTCCGCCGGCCAGCCCGCCGATCGCCGCAGAGGCGACGAACGCGCCCAGCCGGCGGCCCGCGGGCTCCACGCCGAGCGCGGCCGCCGCGGCCGGGGACTGGTTTGCGGCGGACAGGGCGATGCCGCCGGGCCCTCGACGCACGGCCGCGTAGCCGAGCAGCGCCAGGGCGAGCAGCGCCAGCGCGACCTCGAAGTGTCCGGCCGGGGTCAGGTCGCCCCCGGGCACGATCCCCTCGGCGCCCGTCGGACGGCCCACCGGGATCCCCTGCGCCCCGCCGAACAGGTTCGGGAACGCGGCGAGCGCGAAGGACGCCAGCCACGCCACGAGCCAGGTCGAGACCGCGACGAACGGTGGCGCCAGGCGAACCGCCCCCGCGCCGGCCACGAGCCCACCGGCGGCGGCGACCCCCGTCCCGGCAAGGACGGCCGGCGCCGGCGCCCACCCGAGCCTGGACATCAGCAGCGCGACGGCGAACGCCCCGGCCGCGGCGAACGCACCCTGTCCCAGCGACGGGAGCCCCGCGAGCCCGACCGCGTAGTTGAGCCCGACGGCGGCCAGGGCGACGTACAGCCCGACCGCGAGGTCGGTCAGCCGCGTGGACGACAGCGCGAACGGGACCAGCAGCGCGGCGGCCGCGTAGGCGAACAGCCACGCGCCGGCCTTGCGCGACCACGCTCTCCGCGCGTCCGCCAGGCCAACCCGCGCCGCGGCTCCCAGCCGCCCGAACGCGACGGCGAACGCCCGGGCCGGGCTCATTCGGCCGGCCGGGTCCCGAGCCGGCGCCACCCGAGCACGATCACCGCGAGCGCCAGCGGGATCACGTCGCGGAACTCCGCCCCCAGGTGGACCGGGCCGATGTCGTAGGTGGCCACGGCGGTCTCGACGAGCCCCACCGCCAGGCCGGCCAGGAATGCGCGCCGCGGCGAGCCGAACCCGACCAGCACGGCCGCCACCAGCCCCTTCAGGCCCAGGAGCGATCCCGTCGCCACCGTCACCGGGACCGACGGCGCCTGGACGATCGCGGCGATCGCGGCGAGCCCCCCGGCCAACGCGAACGCCCCGGCCAGCAGGCGGTCGACCGGGAGCCCGGTGAGGTGGGCTCCGTCCGGCTCCGCGGCGACCGCCCGCAGGGCCCGGCCCCAGCCGGTCCGTTCGAGCACCCGGGCGGTCACCTCGGCCAGCACCAGGCCCACGGCGAACACGAAGAACGCGCGGACGGGGATCGTCACCCCGCCCGACAGCACGAGCGACCCGTCGGTGCCCACCCGCTCGAACGGGATGGGGTCGGGGAAGGCGTAGGAGTCGCGGACCAGGGCGGCGCCGAGCGCGCCCCGGACGGCGAACGCGACCGCGACGACGGCCCCCAGCCAGCCGAGGGTGAGCCCGCGACGGAGGAACGGCCGCACGGCCAGCCAGTACGTCCCGACCCCGGCGAGCACGGCCGCGGCGACACCGGCCGACAGGGCTCCGGCGTAGGAGGCGGCCGATACACTCGATGGCGTGACCAGATCGGGCCCCGCGACGACCAGCAGGGTGACCACGACGGCGAGCCCGACCAGCTCGCCGAGCGCGAGGTGGATCACACCGGTCAGGCGGTGGATGACGGCGAGGCCGATCGCGAGCAGCCCGTACCCGGCGCCCGCGGCCAGCCCCGTCACGATCACCTGCAGCACGAGGGCCATCGGAGGGTCTCCTTCGAAGCGCGGGGTCGCGTGAAGCGCCTCAGGATACCGGCCGTGCTCGCGGCCGCCGCGCTCGTGGCGGCGTGCACGCCGGCCACCGGCCCGGCCACGAGCCCGACGCCTCAGTTCTCCTTCGGGCTCACCCCGCTGGTCGGGGGGGCCACGCCGACGGCGGCGAACCCGAACGCCCCGCCGTGCGAGTACCCGGGACGGATCGACGCGCCCGACTGGCTTCCCGAGGATCTGCCGATGTACGAGGGCACGTACGCGTACGAGCGGCTCGAGGACTCCTACGGCTACAAGCGGGGGATCTTCGTGGTTCCCGCGGCGCTCGACACCTTCACGCGATTCGTCCTGGCGGAATGGCCGGCGGCCGGGTGGACGCTGGGGCGCGGCGACTCCGAGCCCGGCGAGGTCGAGGACCAGTTCACCAAGCCGCCCGCGGTGGGGGCGTTCAAGGCCCAGAGCATCTTCTGCCAGCCGGGGTACTCGGTGATGATCCTGATCTACGCGCCGGACTCCTCGACGGTCGGCGCGAACCCCAACACCCAGAGCGGCTCGCCGATCCCCACGAACTCGCCCTCGTCCTAGCCGCGCGCGCTCAGGCGTGCGCCCACTGCAGCGCCAGCACGAACAGCAGCGCGATGCCGGCGAAGCCGGCGAGGGCCATCCCGAACGTGCCGAGCTCCGGGGGCGGGGGCGGCGGGACCACCACGACCGGCGGCGGGGGCGGTGCGAGCCGGAAGGAGTAGACGGAGCGCGCGGAGCCAATCGGGTCCGGGTTGCCGATGTAGCCGTCGTAGAGCCGCAGCCGGGCCACCCGCCACATCGCGCTCATGGCCCGGGCCAGCACCTCGCGGCCGGTCGCGACTCCATCCGCGACCGCGTCGCTCCACGTGTCGAAGCCCTCCGGCGGGCGGACGAGCATCGCGTGGGGCGGGGCCGGCCGGGCCTCGGCTTCGACGCTGCCCAGCTTCAGGTTCTGGGCCATCCCCGTGATCCGCACCTCGTGAGCCAGGGGACGCCCGCCCCCGAGAAGGACATCGAACTGAACGAGCGGTGGGGCGCCGAAACCCGTCTCGACGGCTCCCCCCCGGACCTCCGCCGTGAACCGGGTCGCGGCGAACGCGACGAACCCGTGCACCCGGATCGGCGCCTCGACGTCCTCGCTCCGGGTCGTGACGTCGGTCGCCGGGATGGTCTTGGGCACGCCCGAGGCTCCCGGCGTGGGCCGCTGCCTCGCCAGGAGCGAGGCACGGATCGCGTCCAGGGCCCCCGCCGCCGCCTCGGGATCCGCGTCGGCGTGGTTGATACGCGTGGGGATCGCGGTGACGTTCTCGATGCGCAGGACCGCGGTGAAGGAGCCGGTGGCGGAGTCGCCGGGCTCCAGGGGAGCGCCGTCCACCGTGACGTCGAACGTGATCTTCAGCGGCAGCCGTGGGGCCTCGCGCTCCGGGTAGAGCTCCATCCGCGCGTGGAGGTTGCGGTTCCCCGGCGAGAACCCCTGCCAGATCATGGAGCCACGCCGAAGTCCGGGCCGCGAGTCCGAGCTCGGCAGGGCCTCGACGGTCACCGCCGGCCCCGGGATCCGCAGCGAGAAGTCGCCGAGGCCTTCCAGGTTCAGTCGCTGCTCGACCGTCACCCTCGACGGCGACCCGTCGGGCGACAGTTCGATGTCCACGCGCTCAAGGTCATGGACCCGGCCGGGGAACGCTCGCTCGTTGAAGTCCTTGCCGAGCAGGAACTGGTCTGCCCCCGGCGCGAGGGCGATCGCGTCCAGCGGCGTCGGGAGCCGGACCGCGTCTGCGCCCTGCGCGCCGGCCGGAGCCGACAGCGCCACCAGCGCGAGCACCCCGAGCACCCCAAGCGCTCGGCGCCGCATCAAGATCCCGGTCGGATGGTCACGCCGACGAAAACCGATCCCGCGCACTCGCCGGCGTTGAGCCGAACCTGGCCCGTCGAGCTCCCGCCGGCGAAGTTGACCTCTGCGTCGAATTCCTCGCGTTCCTCGTCGGTGACCTGATACCCCGCGACATCGAACGCTCGCTTCCAGGCTGCGAACGCGTCCTCGAGCGTGACCGCGACCATGTAGCCCTCGAGGATCGTGGACGGCCCCGCCTTCTCGACGGAGTAGTAGCCCACCCCGGCGGGCGTCGGGAAATTGGGTGGAAGGTCCGTCGGTGGGGGCAGCGTCGGTACGAGCGAGCAGGTAGGAATGGGGGTCGTATCGGTCCGCCGGCCCGGTGGGTCGCCCGCGCAGGAAGACAGGGCGAGGATGAGGGCGACGAACATGCGGACGGCGGCGGTGCGTCTCATGTCTGCGGGATCACGTCCAGGGTGGACGACAGGGGATCGTCCTGGACCGGACGGTACGTCATGTCGTCGAACACGGCGAAGTACACGTCGTCGTCCACGACCCCCTCGTGGTTGATCTCGTTGAAGCCACGTTCGTCGCCGTTCGCGCCCCGCGCGTCGACCTGCTCCAGGAAGTCCAGCACCGCGGTCTTGTCGATCCCGTTCGCGGCCACGATCGCCGCGGCCAGGACGTTCACGAAGTCGTAGCCGTACATCGCGTAGTCGGGCGGCTGGAACACCGTCTCGCCGGCGGAGGTGGTCACGCCGACCTCGTCCCGGCCGAACGCGTCGTGATAGGCGCCCTGGAAGGTGAGGAAGGGCTCCGGTCCCACCTCGGCGGTCATCCGGCCGGAGGCGAAGGTCAGGCCGTCCACCCACTCGGGCCGCTCGGCGAGCCGCTGGCGCACCAGCGGGTCCTCGGCGGACGGCGCGCTGTAGATCGGGACGTCCCACGTCGAGGTGCGGGCGGCGCGGACGACCTCGGCGACGGTCGTGGAATGCCCCCACACCACGAGGGCGGTGGCCCCCTCCCGGCGGGTCTTCAGGATCTGGGGCGCGATGTCGGCGGAGGCGGCCGGGACCGACACGCGCGTGGCGATGGCTTCCGGCGTGTGACCGAAGGCCTCGTCGAACGCCCGCCGCCCTCCCTGGCCGTAGTCGGAGTCGTCGTGGACCAGCGCGACCTTCAGCCCCTTGGGCACCAGGTACTCGGCCAGCCGGAAGGCGACGCCGTGGTCCGTCGGGGCGATCCGGAACACATTGGGGCGAGCGTCTGCATCCACCATTCCCAGGCCGCCCTGATACACGACGCAGATGGGGACCTTCGCCTGCGCCGCGACCTGCCAGGTGGCGTCCAGGCCCGTGCCCTCGTCCACGATCGCCACCGCGCCGTCCTCGAGCGCGGTTCGGACGTTGTCCAGGGCGCGTCCGGGCGACAACGCGTTGTCGTAGCGCTTGATCGTGAAGCGATACGTGGTGCCCCCTGCCTTCAGCCCGCCTGCGTCCTCGATCTGGTCGGCGGCGAGCTGGACGCCGTTCAGGATGGTCTCGCCGATATACGGCGAGACCGAGAACGGCGCGTTCACCGCGATCAGCAGCTCGTTCTCGGCGGTGGGTGTTTCGCTGCCCGTGCACCCGGCGGCGACCAACAGCAGCGCGGCCAGGATCCGTCGAAGCATCGGATCACGGTAGCAGCGGGTCGGACGTCCGGAGGGTGTGCGGCCCGCTGGGTGCGGGTAGCCATCACCGGTGCGACGAACGCTCGGTCTGCTGTTGGTCCTCGCGTTGCTGCTCGGCGCCTGCGACCGGGCGGCGAAGGTCATCGACGAGGTCACCGACTCCGGTCCCGGTGGTGGCGGCGGCGGTGACGGAGGGTCGTCCGGGCCGGGGCCCAACGGAGGGTCGTCCGTCGACGACGCGGGGCCGGTCGGCTCCGCCGCCCGGGCGCTCCTGTCCTCGGACGTCGGCGGGGCGCAGATCGAGGTCGACCTGTCCGAAGGCCAGTCGCTGTCGGCCACGGCCCGCGAGGCGCTGGCGTCGAACCTCGTGGAGCACGGAGGCAAGTCCGTCTCCTTCACCGAGGACGGGACGGTCGAGTCGCGCGCCGTCTACACCTCGGAGGATCTGGCCGGCCTCGCCGCGGCGAACCGGGGGACGCTCTCCGGCGACGGGACGGCGGGCGTGTACGTGATGGTCCTCGGCGGGCGGTTCGAGGACGAGTCGGCGGTGGGGGTGGCCTTCTCCGCGACCGCGTTCGCGATCTTCCCCCACAGGATCCGGTCGGCCCTGCTGGCGGGCGCGTTCTACGAGGGGTTCGAGACGGCCGTCGTCGTCCACGAGCTCGGCCACCTGCTCGGGCTGGTGAACCTCACCGGCCAGGGAGCGTTCCACGAGGATCCCGAGCATCCCGGGCATTCGAACAGCGACGGGTCGGTGATGTTCTGGGCCATCGAGGACGTGAGCATCGGCAGCGTGTTCCGCGGGGGTCCGCCCCGCGAGTTCGACGAGGCCGACCGGCAGGAGATGGGCGCGATCCGGGGCTGAGACGTGTGTCCCCGCCCCGGACCGGCCGACGTTCAGCCGCAGGCGCCGGGCGGGCAGCAGTCGGGCGGACAGCACGGATCGCGTCGCATGCGCGATCACCTCCCCTCGTATCGATGGAGATCGATACGTTGACGGAAGTATCGACCGCTGTCAATATGTCCTCCATGAAGGCGATCGCGCGGATCGAGCCGCAGTGCTGCCCCTCGGTGCTCGAGGCGCCGCTGGACGAGCGCGACGCGGAGAACCTGGCGGCCGCCCTCCGGGTCCTCGCCGACCCGGCGCGGCTGCGCCTGGTGAGCCTGATCGGGGCCCAGCCCGACGGCGAGGCGTGCGTGTGCGACCTGACGATCCCGCTGGGGCTCTCCCAGCCGACCGTGAGCCATCACCTGAAGGTCCTCACCGACGCCGGCCTGCTCGACCGAGAGCAGCGGGGACGGTGGGCGTTCTTCAGCCTTCGGCCCGAGCCGATGGCGCTGCTGTCCTCGGCGCTCGCCGCGCCCGCTCCCGTCGGATGACCCCCGAGGTCTTGTTCGTCTGCGTCCACAACGCCGGCCGAAGCCAGATGGCCGCGGCGCTCCTGGAGCGCCACGCCGAGGGACGGGTGACGGTCCGCTCGGCCGGAAGCGAGCCGGCGGACGCGATCAACCCGGCGGTCCTGGAGGCCATGCGCGAGGTCGGCATCGACCTTACGGCGGAGGTCCCGAAGCGTCTGACGGACGACGCGGTCCGGGACGCCGACGTCGTCGTGACGATGGGCTGCGGCGACGCCTGCCCGATCTATCCCGGGAAGCGCTACGAGGACTGGGAGCTCGAGGATCCCGCCGGCAAGACGGTCGAGCAGGTCCGCCCCATCCGCGACCAGATCGACCGCCGCGTCCGGGAGCTGCTCGGCGTGCTGGTGGGCTGAGGCTCAGGTGCGTCCTCTATCATCGACTGGACTCAAGCCGGGGTAGCTCAGTCGGCAGAGCGGCTCATTCGTAATGAGCAGGTCAGGGGTTCGATTCCCCTCCCCGGCTCCACGTCCCGCATACCGCGAACGGACCACGCAAAGGGGACTATTGACTCGGTCCCCTCCACCCTGTATCCATTTGGCAGTCCAATCGAAAGGGGTAGGAATGCGCCTCACCAAGCTCACTCCCGGCTCGCGCACGACGCTGGTGCTGCTGGCGGCCGTGCTCGTGCTCGGGCTGTTCGCGTTCCCGGCCTCCGCGGCCGGTCAGCGCACGCAGTTCATCCACACCCATCAGTTCTTCGAGCGGCCCTTCGCCGGCCGGACGGCGAACTCCGACTGTGCCAGCGGCACGTTCGAGGCCACGGGCGTGATCTCAACGGGCGGCGACGCGCGCTCGTGCGCGCGCAAGTTCCGGCCGCCGCAGATCGTGTCGGGCACCACGCAGCTGCACAACGGCGACGACCTGACCGTCGACTGGAAGATCCAGTGCGACGACACGGACGGACGGGCCCAGCACTTCGAGTGCACGGGGCAGTGGACCGTCCGTGGACCGAACTGGACCGGCGGAGGCAACACGCGGGTCGTCCTCGACTTCCTCGACGGCCCGAACGGCTCGGTCGACTTCACCTTCAACGGGAAGCTCGCCCGCACCTAGCCTGCTCACTCGCAGGATCTCGAGAGGCCCTCGGCGAGCGCCGGGGGCCTCTCGGTTGTCCGGCGTCGTGCACTAGAATCGCCGACCGTGCGAGCCATCCGCGCCGTGCTCACCGCCCTCGTCACCCTTCTGCTGTTGTCCCTGCCCGCCGTGGCCCTCGCCCAGACCACACCGAACATCACCGGCGAGCCGTCCCAGCCGGTGACCGGGTGGACGATCCTCTCGGGCTTCGGCTCGATCCTCCTGGGCGGCGCGCTCATCCTGGGCCTCGCCGCGGCGTACGTGCGCTTCGCGCCGTCGTTCGGCTCGGACAAGAAGCCTCCGGAAGGCGCCGCGCGCCGCAAGCTGCCTCCGGGCGCGCGCACCGCCGCCGCCGTGGCCCTCACCCAGCCGCAGGCCCTCGCCGCGTCGCCGCAGGCTCCCTCCGCCCCGGCGCGCCAGGCCACCACTCCGGCCGGATCGGCGAGCGCGGCCCAGGTCGCCGCGACCCAGGCTCCCAAGCCCGAGGCTCCCAAGCCCGAGCCCGCCAAGGCCGAGGCCGCCGCCGAGCCAGAGGCCGCCAAGGAGGAGGCCACGGCTGAGCCCGAGCCCGCCGCCGAGCCCGAGCCGGAGCCGTCCACGGCCGAGCCCGAGCCCCCCGCCGAGCCCGCGAAGGAGGAGGCCGCCGAAACCGGCGAGCCCGAGGGCGAGCAGACCCCCGCCGAGGCTCGGCCCGAGGCCGAGGCCGAGGCGAAGGAGACCTCCGAGGAATCCTCGGGGGAGGCCGCCGAGGAGGCGTCCGGCTCCGAGGGAGGCGGCGAGTCGAAGTCGTGACCGACCGGACCCCCGCGGGGCGCCTGGTCGACTGGTCCTCGGCGGCGCGGATCGCGAAACGTGTGGCCGGAGAGGGCCCGACGCTGACCCCCATCGACCGGGCCCGGCTGGCCGAGGACTTCGGCGAGATCGTCCCCGAGGCCCAGAAGCTGGTGATGGACTTCACCGGCCTGCCTGGGGGCCCCGAGCCGGCCCGCGGCTGGGTGATGACCCGCGGCGAGTGGATCGACCAGAACATGCGCGGCTTCCGCCGCCTCATCGACCCCCTGGCCGAGCGGGTCGGCGTCCGCGACGGACTGTTCGCCCCCGTCCGTCGCCAGGGGCTCGCCTTGCAGATCGGCCTGCTGCTCGGCTACCTGTCGAAGAAGGTCCTGGGGCAGTACGACCTGTTCCTGGCCCCCGAGGACCAGGGCCTCATCTACTTCGTCGGCCCGAACATCGTGACGGTCGAGCGCCGGTTCCGCTTCCCCGCCCGCGACTTCCGGATGTGGCTGACCCTGCACGAGGTGGACCACCAGCTCCAGTTCTCGGGCGTGCCGTGGCTGCGCGGGCACGTCAGCGGCCTGGTCGACACCTACTTCGACTCGATCAAGCTCGACCCGCGGGAGCTCGTGGTGGCGCTGCGCCGCGCCGTCGAGGAGATCCGCTCCGGCCACGGCGAGTGGAAGGGCCTCGGCGTGCTGTTCCTGCTCATGACCCCCGAGCAGCGCGTGACCTTCCGCCGGATGCAGGCGGTGATGTCGCTCCTCGAGGGACACGGCAACTTCGTCATGGACGAGCTCGCGGACGGGAACGTCAACCAGGGCGCGCGGATGCGGGCGACCCTGAAGGAGCGCCGGAGCTCGGCCGGCGTCGAGAAGGCGTTCCAGCGCGCGATCGGCTTCGACGCGAAGGTGCGCCAGTACGACCAGGGGGAGCGCTTCGTGGCCGAGGTCGTGGACGCCGCGGGGATGACCGGGTTCAACCGCGTGTGGAGCGATCCGGCGAACCTGCCCTCGCTCGAGGAGGTCTCCCGGCCCGAGCGCTGGGTCTCGCGAGTCGCGGCGGAGTGAGGTGGCCGCGACGCGCCGGCCTCCGGCCGTCGCCCGCGTCCTGGAGCGGGTCACCGGGACCGTCCGCCGCCACGACCTGATCCCGCCGGGGACGAAGGTGGTGCTCGCCGTGTCGGGCGGCGGGGACTCGATGTGCCTCCTGCACGCGATGCACGCCCTGCGACGGCTGCTGCGCGTCCGCCTGTCGGTGGTCCACGTCGATCACGCCCAGCGGCCCGAGAGCGCCGCCGACGCCCGCTACGTCGAACGGGCCGCGGCGAAGCTGGGGCTCCCGTGTGCCGTCTACCGCGTGGAGCGTGCGAAACCGCGAGGCGCGTCGCCGGAGGCCTGGCTCCGCGCGCAGCGCTACCGGCTGTTCGAGCACGCTCTGCACGACGCGGAGGCCGACCTGGTGGCCACCGCCCACACCGCGAACGACCAGGCCGAGACGGTCCTGGCCGCGGCCGTCCGCGGCGGGGGGCTCGAGGCGCTGGCCGGGATCCCCCCGGCCCGGGACCGGTTCGTGCGTCCCCTCCTGGACGTCACGCGCCAGGAGACCCACTCGTTCTGCCGGGCCCTGCGCATCCGGCCCCGGCCCGATCCGATGAACCGGGACCCCCGCTACCTTCGCGCCGCGCTTCGTCACGACGTGCTCCCCGCCCTGGAGGCGGCGACCGGACGAGGGGTCGTCGAGTCCCTGGCCCGGACCGGCGATGGGCTTCGCCGAGACGCCGACCTCCTTCGGCGCCTGGGCGAGGAGGCCTTCGAGGAGATCGCGGTCGAGGACGGCGCCGGATGGCGGCTGCGCGCCGTCGCGCTGCGAGCGCTCCCCGAGCCCGTCGCGTCCCGGGTCGTCTTGCGCGCCCTGCGCACGCTGGGGGTCGTCGAGCCCACCCGGGCGCACGTCGACGCCGTCGTCGACCTGGCCTCCGGCCGCCCAGGGCGCCGGGTGGATCTGCCCGGGGCCTTGCTCGCGACGCGGGACAGGTCGTATGTTCGCCTCTCCCTCCTTCCCCGGTCGGCACGCAGGCCTTCCCCCTGAGCCGCAAGGAGGAGCGCGTGAACGTCGCCCCGGACCCAGGAACCGATCTCGCTACACTGGCCGCTCACGTGGCCGAGTACGACGACGACATCGAGCGGGTCCTGATCTCCGAGGAGGAGATCCAGGCCAAGCTTCGCGAGCTCGGCGAGGCCATCACCTCCGACTACGCCGGCCAGGACCTGCTGTTGGTGGGGGTGTTGAAGGGCGCGTTCATGGTGATGGCCGACCTGGCCCGAAACATCCGGCTGCCCCTGGAGTTCGACTTCATGGCCGTGTCGTCGTATGGGTCGGCTACCCGGACCAGCGGGGTCGTGCGGATCCTCAAGGACCTCGACCACGAGATCCAGGGCCGCAACGTGCTGCTGGTCGAGGACATCATCGACAGCGGTCTGACCCTGAACTACCTGCTCAAGAACCTCCGCACGCGCAAGCCCGCGACGCTCGAGGTGGCCGCGCTCCTGCACAAGACGGAGATGCAGCGCGTGCCGCTCGACATCAAGTACCGCGGCTTCGACATCCCCAGCGAGTTCGTCGTGGGCTACGGCCTCGACTTCGGCGAGAAGTACCGCAACCTCCCCTATGTGGCGACCCTTCGCAAGGAGGCGTACGCCGCCGGCTAGGCCCGGTGGACGGTGACCCGCGCGCTGGTCGCCCGCCCCTGGATCGCTCCCTTCGCCGCCGCGGTGGCGCCGCCGCGCGGCGCGACTTCCAGGGTCAGCCGTCCCTGGGGCTGGAACGCAGCCCGCAGGTAGTCCCCGCCGATCTCCAGGTTGCCGCTCGAGCAGGACATGGTGAAGTCCACCTCCCGGCCCCGCGGGGTGAACTCGAACGTGAACCGGCCGGCCTCGGCCGTGCCGGTCACGCGGATGCCGAACCCGGGGGCGTCCTCGGTCGAGCAGTGGCCGAGGTCGGGGTCCTCGGCCGTGGCCGCCCGGACCATCTTCCCCATGCGGGCCGTGATCGCGCCGTCGGGCCGCACGGCGAACGTGAACGGGATGTCCGACCCGACCGTCAGGTGATAGCGGTCGAACTCGGCGCGCAGGGCCAGGACGCCCCTCCAACGGCACGGCTTGAGCGAGCCGAGCCCTGCCTCGGCCGTCGCCCGCTCCAGGACCGAGGAGAGGAAGTCCACCTCGCCCGTCCGGGGCAGCTCGGCGAGCAGCAGGGGCAGCGGCCCCTCCAGGGGGTCGGCCGCGTCGAGCTGCAGCGAGCCGACGACGACCTCGCGCGGGCCGGTGAACGGGTCGGGCGAGCCGGACGCGCTGGGCCGGACGAACTGGCCCGGCCGCTGGGGCAGCACCCTCAGCAGGTGGGCGTCCGGGCCGGGCTCGGCCGCCACCAAGGGCGCGACGGCGAAGCATCCGAACAGGGGGTCCGCGCCGAGCCGTTCGCCCTGGCCGTTGAGCTTGCGGATGGCCTCGGTCTCATCGACGGCGCCCGCGATCCGGATCGGGATCGTGACCAGCACCCGGTTGTTCTCCGTCCGGAGCTCGTTCGCCGCCGGGGCCGGGCTCGCCAGCGCGACGAGCATCGTCATCGCGGCCAGGACCACGCCCAGCCGCCTCACGTGAGGTACCTGCGGGAGCCGGGATCCCATCGGATCGTCCCGCGCACCGACTCGAACCAGCCGCGCCAGCGGCCCTGGGCCTCGGCGCGGGCGGCGCTGCCACGTGCCTCCCTGACCCCGAAGTCCTGGCCGGTGTACGAGGTGAGGACCTCCGAGGCGAACCGGTCCACGAACGTCGAGGGGAGCGAGCCGGGGATCTCGTCCGTGGCGACGAGCAAGTCGATCAGGACCGGGATGGCGTCGACGTCGCCGATCCCGATCAGCGCGCCCGCGGCGATCGCCCGCAGGTAGGACAGGGGGTCGTCCGTCACCCGGCGCAGGGCCTCGAGCTCGTCCTGGCCGTCGGCGGTCAGCCCCAGGACGTACACGGCGGCGTAGCGCGTGTCGTCCTCCTGAGCCTCCACGAGCCCCTGCGCGGTGTCGGCGGCCAGCATCGGACGCTCCGCGGCGAAGCGGTTCAGCGAGGCGAACCCGCTCTCCGGATCGGTGTTCGGATCGAACGTCTCCAGGAGGTCCTCGCCCGCCTCGATGAGGGGGTCGGTGGTCTCCGGGGTGCAGGCGAAAAGCGCGCACGCCAGCACGAGGGGAAGCATCCGGCGGGCGTACCGCCCGGGCCGATGCACCCGGGTAGTCTGGCAGAACTGCGTGCTAGCATCGATGCCGGGATCGCCGCGCCTGGCGGTCCCTTCGACTTCAGAAAAGGAGCTTTCCCACGCAACCCGAGCCCCGATTCCGCAGGATCCTTCGGGGGCCGCTCGTGTACGTGTTCGTCGTGCTGGCGGCGCTGTGGCTCTTCCTCGCCTTCGCCACCCGCGCCACCCCGGCGACCAAGCTCAGCCTGACCGAGTTCCTGACCAAGGCCGACCAGGGCCTCGTCGCCACCGCCGAGTTCCAGGAGCGCGACCACCGCGTGGTCGGCGACCTGGACGACGGGACGAAGTACGAGACGACCTATCCCGCCGAGTACGAGGACGACCTCACCACGCTGCTCACCGAGAAGGGCGTGAAGGAGATCTCGGCGGATACCCAGCAGCGCTCCGCGTGGCTCGGCTTCCTGATCAACCTGCTTCCGTTCGTCCTGTTGCTCGGGTTGCTCATCTTCATGATCCAGAACATGCAGGGCGGCGGGAACCGCGTGATGTCGTTCGGCAAGGCCAAGGCGAAGGTCGTCTCCAAGGACCAGCCGAAGACGACGTTCAGCGACGTCGCCGGCGTGGACGAGGCGATCGAGGAGCTCGAGGAGGTCAAGGAGTACCTCGAGAACCCGGCCAAGTTCCAGGCGATGGGCGCGAAGATCCCCAAGGGTGTCCTGCTGTACGGCCCGCCCGGCACCGGCAAGACGCTGCTGGCCCGCGCGGTGGCGGGTGAGGCGGGCGTCCCGTTCTTCACGATCTCGGGCTCTGACTTCGTCGAGATGTTCGTCGGCGTGGGCGCGGCCCGGGTGCGCGACCTGTTCGAGCAGGCCAAGGCGCAGGCGCCGGCCATCGTGTTCATCGACGAGATCGACGCGGTCGGCCGCCACCGCGGCGCGGGCCTGGGCGGCGGCCACGACGAGCGCGAGCAGACCCTCAACCAGCTGCTCGTCGAGATGGACGGGTTCGACACCCGCACGGGCGTGATCCTGATGGCCGCCACCAACCGGCCCGACATCCTGGACCCGGCGCTGCTGCGGCCGGGACGGTTCGACCGGCAGGTGGTCATCGACCGGCCCGACCTCGAGGGCCGCCGGGGCGTCCTGGCGGTGCACTCGCGCGGCAAGCCGATCGACAAGAAGGTCGACCTGGACGTGATCGCGCGGCGGACCCCCGGGTTCACCGGCGCCGACCTGGCGAACGTGCTGAACGAGGCCGCGCTGCTCGCGGCGCGCCGGTCGAAGAAGTCGGTCGGGATGGACGAGCTCGAGGAGGCCATCGACCGCGTGGTCGCCGGCCCCGAGCGCAAGACCCGGCTGATCAGCGACAAGGAGAAGCGCACGATCGCGTACCACGAGGGCGGCCATGCCCTCGTCGCCCACGCGCTGCCCAACGCGGACCCCGTCCACAAGATCACGATCGTGTCGCGGGGCCGCGCGCTGGGATACACCATGACCCTGCCCACCGAGGACAAGTGGCTGGTCACACGCCAGGAGTTCATCGACGAGCTGGCGATGCTGCTCGGCGGCCGGGTGGCGGAGGAGATGGTGATCGGCGACATCACGACCGGCGCCCAGAACGACCTGGAGCGGGCCACGAAGATCGCCCGTCAGATGGTCACCGAGTTCGGCATGAGCGACCGGCTGGGGCCGCAGACGCTCGGGCAGAAGACCCACGAGGTGTTCCTGGGACGGGACTTCTCCTCGCAGCCCGACTACTCCCAGCAGGTCGCCTTCGAGATCGATACCGAGATCCGCCGGCTGATCGACGAGGCGCACGACGAGGCGCTGGAGATCCTCACGAAGCACCGCGCGAAGCTCGACCAGATCGCTGCGGCGCTGATCGAAAGGGAGACGATCGACAAGGAGGAGCTCGCCGCGCTGCTCGAGGGCATCAACAAGCGCCCGGCCCGAAACGGCCACAAGAAGGGCGCCGGGGTGACCGTGGCCCGCCGCAGCGTCCGCAACGCCCGGGGGAAGCGGGGCCCCTCGCTAGGATCCTCACCGGCGTGACCCCGTCGCAGACGCCCGGCCCGACGGGCGGCGACCCGGACTCCGGAGGCCCGAAGGGCCCGAACCGGGCGTTCGACCGGGACGTCGTCGTCAACGCGATCCGCGATCTGCTGAAGGGCCTCGGCGAGGACGTCGATCGCGAGGGACTCGCCAGGACCCCCGAGCGGGTCGCCGACATGTACGAGGAGGTCCTGGCCGGCTCGTGGCAGGACGAGGCCGAGGTCCTGAACGTCACGTTCGCCGAGGGCCACGACGAGATGGTCATGGTCCGCGACATCCCGTTCGCCGCGCTCTGCGAGCACCACCTGGTCCCGTTCATGGGCAAGGCCCATGTGGCCTATATCCCGAACAAGAGCGGCCGCATCACCGGGATCTCGAAGCTGGCGCGCGTGGTCGACGTGTGCGCCCGGCGGCTGCAGGTTCAGGAGCGGATGACGACGCAGATCGCCGACGCCATCGAGAAACAGCTCGACCCGCGCGGAGTGATGGTCGTGATCGAGGCCGAGCACCTCTGCATGACGATGCGCGGCGTGAAGAAGCCAGGCAGTCAGACGGTGACGTCGACGGTGCGAGGTCTGTTCCGCAGCGACCCCAAGACGCGGGCCGAAGCGTTCGGCTTGATCGGCGCCGGCAGCTAGGGACCGGCCTACGCCCGGTCGGCCTCCCAGTCTCCGGAGGTGCCGGCCTCGCAGGCGGGCGCCGAGAAGTCCCCGGACATGTGGTCGCCGGAGACCTCACCCGTGAACGAGATCGACTGCTCCGCCTCAACGGCGCCGAACGTGATCTGGTTTCCGCTCAGGCCGCCGCTGATCTCGCCGTGAGAGACGCAGGGGGAGCCCTGAATGTCGATGGTGCCCGTGACCTGGTTCCCCGTCTGCGTGAACTCGATGGTGAACGTCCCGGCCACCTGATCCCCGGCCCCGTAGGTTCCGTTCCAGGTTCCGGTGAGGTCGACCGCGCCTCCGGCGGGAGAGCCGGCCGGCGAACCGGGCGTCCCGGTGGGGGCCGTCGTGGTCTGGCTTGGCTCGGGGTCACCGCCACAGGCGGTCAAGGCGAGGCTGACGAGGACGAGGAGGACGAGAACGCGCTTGATTGATGTCATGCCTCAGTAGACGCTCAATTCGGCTGAGAAGCAAGAGCGGGACGAGCCGGGCGATCCTCGCATCTCTCTCAGCCGTCCGTCCCTGGGTTTGCCAGGCACGTCTCGGCAGGGAACTCGAACTCGTGCTCGAACACGAGCCGGCGTTCGGCCTCATCGACCACCATCTGGTCGCCGCGCAGCCGTTCGAAGTGGTCGCCGAGGACCGCCCGGACCGAGGCGGGCTGCTTCTGCGGACGGCAGCCGCCCGGCGGGCCCGCGCATGGCAGGAGGTACTCGACTCGAGGTCCGGCGACGATCGTCAGCGAGAATCTCGATCCACGAAGCTCACCGTCCACAACGTGGCAATCGTTGTTCACCAGGGTCAGGAGGATCCGGTTCGACGTGATCCCTGGGCAGCAGGTTCCTCCCTCCGCGTACTCCGAAGCCGTCGCCCGCGCGATCCGCGTCCCCACCGGAAGATTGGTCGAGAGCTCGATCGAGAGGACGCCCGGGCGACTGGGATTCTCCGTCTGACTCTCGAACCGGATGTAGTGGTCCGCCGGCGTCGTCTGCGGGTGAGGTGATTCGTCCGCAGTGGATCCCCGAAGGGCGAGGACCGCCGCGTTCGCGGTGGCCAGCGATCCGATGACCAACGCCAAGACGAACGCGCGCCGGTACATGAGTCCACGCTACGACCGCTCCGCCGCAGTTAGAAGTGGGCGCCTCCGCGTTCAGTCGGCGCCGAAGATCACGATTCGTACGATCGCGACCGGTGGCGGATCGAGCTGCAGAGAGAAAGCGCGGGCCGACTCCTCCGAGGTGAAGTAGACGACCGCGGCGTCCGTGTCCTGGCCGACGTCGAGGGCCTCGATCGCGCCGGCGTCGGCGCCGATCCCCCCGGCGGCGACGGCCCAGAACATCGAGCCCGGGTACCTCTCGGACCCCGGTCCCGCGACGCCGTATGCCCCCGGGTATGACTCGAACCCAAGCTGTCGGAGCCGGTCGGCCTGAGCCTTCACGTTGACATCGTCGTGTGGTCCCAGCGCCAGGTACACGCCCCAGCAGATGCCTCCGTGCAGGCATGCGTTCTTGGTGTAGCCGCCGAAGTAGGAGCCGCCGTTTCGAATCACCAGCGGGAGCTGCTCGCCCTGGCTGTTGAACCCCGCCTCCAGGAAAAGCTGTTCCACGGAGCGCACGGGGATCCGCTCGTCCTCGTGATGGCGGAAGAGCACGACGATGACCGAGTATCCCGAGGGCTCGGTCACGACCACCACGTCCCGCATCCGGAAGCGATGTCGGACCCCCTTCGACGGCGCGAGGCTCAGGGCGTTCGGCGGGGCCGCGTACGTCCGCAGAGCCGACTCGGACAGCATCGCGTCGACGTCGGAGCCACGCACTCGCGCCTGCATGAACTCGCGAGCGAAGGCGGCCGCCTCGGCCGGGTCGGAAGGCTCCGCGACGGTTATGGGCGTGGCCCGAAAG
Source organism: uncultured Actinomycetes bacterium (assembly GCA_963742735.1). Classification (GTDB taxonomy): domain Bacteria; phylum Actinomycetota; class UBA4738; order UBA4738; family JBBDTT01; genus JBBDTT01. Next base: position 307,156 of record CAVUMN010000004.1, on the reverse strand, counting down.
ACCACGGGCACCGCGGCGAAGGCCGTGAGCCTGAGCTGTCCTCCGGCGAGCGGCGGTTGGAGGGGATCCGGGACCGGCTCATCCGTGAGGTCGCTTCGCATTGCCACCAGGTAGCCGCCGAGGGCGCGGTTCTCGGCGCACTCATTGACGAGGAAGGCGTCCACGAACACCTCCGCCCGTCCGCCCTCGACGAGACCCGGACCGGTGTTTCGGATGTTGCAACGGCCGCTGATGAAGAAGCCGGAGTGGATCGGCGTGCCGTCCTCGAGAGGCGCGAAGGCGCTCTCGGCGCGGCTGGACGCGAACACCTCGTCACCCACGGCAACCACGTCGCCGACGTCGACGCCGAGCTGAAACTCGCTCGCCACGGCGGTCACCGACCAGATCCCGCCGGATCCCCTCGTGACCAGGCGTTCGACCCGCACGTTGAGCCCCTCACAGGCTTGGCAGCCATGGAGGACGGCGAAGCCCTGGCGGTCCCCGTGTGGAACGCAGTCGAGGATGCATCCCGAGCGCACCGTCTCGAGGTTCTTCCAGCCCATGAGGCGTCGGACGAACATCTCAGCGGTCAGCTTCGCGGCGAGGCGCCACTCCGGCGCGCGTGCCTCGTCGGCGGCGGCCTGGGCGGCCTCGGCCTTCGCGCGGGTTCGTTCGGGCCAAAGCGCGTGGAAGGGTTCTTCCTCGGGTCCCGGCGGGGAGGCGACGGGCGTGGGCGCTGGTACGGGAGGCTCGGACCGACCCGCCGCGACGGCCAGCCCGGTCACCGCGATGGTGACCGCGGCGACCCCCAGGGCGAAGACTCGAGAGGGCTGGCGCCCCATGCGCGGACGCTACACCGCGCGAAACCGTTGCGGGGAGGGACTACGTCCCTCCTCGCACGGAGGAATCGGCTAATCGTGCAGTTCGGCCCCGATGATCAGCAGCCCGCCCTCGTCAGCCGAGCGGATGACGACGGATTCGGTCGTCGCGCCCGCTTCGCTGTCGAACGAGATTGTCACGAGCCACCCGACCTCGACCTGCTCCCATCGGAGCAGCGAATTCCCGAAGGAACTCTCGACGTAGCCCCCGTAGAGCTCCAGGCCTCCGTCGTGTGACTGGTACTGCTCCAACGCACCGGGCGAGAGGAACGCTCCCGCTCCGCTGCCCTCAGACCTCGCCGTAAGGAAATCCCAGACGAAATCCCCCTCCGCTCGCGGCAGGTCTGGCCCCATCATCGGGGTGTCCACCGGAGGAAGCGGCGAGTTCTCGATTCGGGGCGTGCTCCCATTGACCACGGCGCCGACCACGAACCAGATTCCCTGAGTGTCCTTCTGGAGGAGACGCTCGATGGTGACGTCGATCTCTTTGAACGCGTCCGGCGGACAAGTCCACTCATCGGCGTCGTCCGGATAGGTGCAGAGATCGGCCGGTCCGCCCCGCAGCGTCACGGTAATGGGGCCGGTGCCGTCCTTCTGCGCCTCAGAGAGCTCGGGGATGGTCGTATCGACCCAGCTCATTCCGTCGTTGAGAAAGCGCCACAGGAACTCCTCGGCGTCCTGCTGCCAGGTGAGCCGCCCGTCTCCCTCGTTCGCTCGGGCCTGAGCAACATCCGCATCGCTGCGGTTTTGCTGTGGCCATAGCGCCGCGAACTCACCGCCAGCCGTCTCCTCGGACGCGCTGCCGATCAGCATCGCGTAGGCGCCGAGGCTGCCGGCGACGGCCACCGCCAGGGCGACCACCCCCGAGGTGATCCGCCGGTTGCGGTGTCGGCGCTCGGCGCGGTCCACCATCTGCTCGTAGCCGTCGTCGCCCGGACGGAACTGTCGGGCCTTTCGATCCAGAACGTCGTGCAGGTCAGTCATCGTTCGCCTCCAGTGCCTCTCGTAGGGCCGCGTGCGCCCGGGAGAGGCGTACGCGCACCGACACGGCCTTGAGCCCGAGGACCCGGCCGGCCTCCTCGGCGTCCATCCCGAGCCAGTCGATCAGGACCACGGCTTGCCGCTGCCCGATCGGAAGCTCGTCCAGGATGATGAACAAGTCGTCGCGGGTCTCGATCGCGTCGAGCTCGGAGGGCTGCGGGGTCGGTCCGATCAGGCGCCGGGCGGCCACGCCGAGCCGCCGCAGGCGGTTGCGGTTCAGGTTCATGGCGGTGCGGAACAGGTAGCCGACGGGCGAGTCCATCGTCCGGACGCGGTCCCACCGCTCGTACACGCGGACGAGGGCCTCCTGGGCGAGCTCCTCCGCCTCGTGCGAGCTCCGGGTGAGCAGGTACAGCGCGCGGCCCAGCCGCTCGTGCTGGGCCTCGTAGAACTCGCGAAAGTCTGCCGCCGGCTCGGCGGGCACCTCGGTCACATGGTCAAGTGTCGCGGGTTCGATCATGCGACATGAACCTGCCGAGGCCGCGAGCGTTTCAGTCGCTCGTCAGAACTCCTGACATGCAGAGTAGGAGTCCTGGTACCAGCCCTCCTGTTCGTTCCCGAACAGGTGGAAGGTCGCGACGGGCCGGCCGTCTCGCACGACCCGGACGGTTGCTCCCCACGCTTTGGTGGCGACCGGATACCCCGCCCGGTCGAGGACGTCTTCTTCGCGTAGCTCGTCCGCGTGGTGCTTCCGGACGTAGTCCTCGGGCGTGCCAGTCTCTCCGTCAGGTCCACCCCCGTAGAGCACGCTGCCTGTGACCGCCACTCCGCCCTGGCAGTCCAGCCCTCCCGAGACCCACAGCCCCTCCGGATCGACGATCTCGAACTCGAGCTTGAGCTCATCGGATGGGTCGGTGAGAGGCCGCGCGCACCCGAACGTGCCGCGACCGGGCGCGATGTGACCCGCGACGGTGGCATGGTCGCCGCCGGGAGGGATGTCACGTCCGGTGCCTCCCCCGGGCCCTCCCACGTCGTAGATGAGCACGTGGTCGCTCGTGTTCCGGGCCTCGATGTGCACACCGTCCCGCTGCGGCCGAACCGTGGGCGTGTGCACGACGGGTCCGTTCTGGCTGCACTCCAGGAGAAGCACATCGGGGGGAAGCTCGGTCGCGTGGTCGGCCGCCGGTCCGTGAGCGATGTCTCTGAAGGCGAGGAAGGCAGAGGCCGTCCCGGTTGCCGCAATCAGCAACGCCAGCGTGCCCGTAAGCACCCGGCTGACTCGCCGCCGGCGATCTCGGCGACGTTTGAGACCGTCCATCCCGCGCCGCTCGGGGAACCCCGCGGCCAGGCCTTCCAGGCGGTCGCGCAGGTCAGGCATCGTCGTCTCCGATCTCTCGGCGGATGCGTTCGCGGGCTCGGTGGGCCAGAACGCGGACCGTCGAGGGCCTGATCTTCAACAGCTCGCCAGCCTCGTTGGAATCGAACGCGAGCATCTCCGTGAGCACCAATGCGGCGCGTTCGCGACGCGGCAGCACCGCGAGAGCCCGGGCCGCCGCGTCCCTGGCCGCCGCGCGGGCGTATGGGTCCACCTCGTTCTCCGACCGTGTCCCCAGCCGCAGGTCCAGCCGAAGGCGCCGTCGGCGCCTGCGGAACCCGTTCATCGCGACCCGGTACAGGTAGCCGGTCGGCCGTTCCATCTCGCGCACCCGATCCCACCGCTCCCACACCGTGAGGAACGCATCCTGCAGCAGCTCGTCGGCCTCGTGGACGCTCGCCGTCATGAGCACCAGGGCGCCGTGCAGGCGATGCCGCTCGGCCTCGAAGAACTCCTCGAACGACGTCGGAGGGTCCCTCGGGGGCGCTTCCGCCGCCCCGGCGGCGCGGTCCACACCCCATGAAGCCTCGAGACGGCGGCGGCGTTTACTCCCCACGTGGGGAGTTTGGACCAGCGTCAGCCGGTGGAGGTGGTCGAGTCGTCCACGCACCAGGTCAGGTTCTGGACCAGCCAGCCCCCCTCGATGACGGGGAACACGTAGACCGCGGCGACCACCCGGCCGTCCCGGACCACCCGCACCACGGGGTTCGCCGCCTGCGGGTAGCCGCCGATCTCGACGACGTCGCCCTCGTGGACCGCCTCACCGAGGTGGCGCCGCGCGACCTCCTCGGCCGTTCCGTCCTCGCCGCGCAGTCCCGGAGCCGCGTCGAAGAAGGCACTCTCCTCGCGCAGGCCGGCCGGGCAGGCCACCGTCAGGTCCTTCCACACGCCGTCCTGATCGGTGATCTGGAGGGCGGCGGCGGGCTCGTTCTGGGGATTGAGCTCGTCCTCCGCGAAGCACCGAACCTCGTAGGCGTCGGGGCGAAGGTCGGACACGGTGAACGTGTTCGCGCCCGGCTCGGCCCGCTCGACGAAGCCGCCGAAGTCGGGGATGACGACGTGGAACATGAGCGCCTTCGTGCCGGTGTTGGTGATGTCCAGGTGGATCCCGTCGCGCTGGGGTCGCGCCTCGGGCGTGACGACCACGGCGCCGGCGGGGCCGCACTCGACGCGGGCCACGTTCGGCAGGGCCGCCGACCCGCCGCCGGGCGTGGTCGAGGTGCGCCGTCCGATCTGGTACGCGCCGAACAGCCCGGCCGCCGTCAGCGAGAGCGCCACGGCCGCCGCGGTCACGCGACGGTTCCGACGCTGGCGGTCGCGGCGCGTCAGGAGCCGGTCGAAGGAGTCGTCGGGCGGCCGGAGCTGGTCGCCCAGGCGGTTCAGCGTGTCGCGTTCGTTGTCAGTCATCGTCTGGCTCCGTTCTGCGTCGGATGGCCTCTCTGGCCTGGTGGGCGAGCGCCCGGACCGTTCCGGGTGCCACGTGGAGGAGCTCGGCCGCCTCGGCCGACTCGAACTCGAGCATGTCGGTCAGGACCAGCGCGGCTCGCTGCCGTGGCGCCAGGCCTCGCAGGGCTCGCCCCACCTGGTCGCGAGCCTCCACGCGCGAGAACGCGTCGGTCGCGTCGGCGGGCCGGGGACGCCGGAGGGCCTCCAGGCGCAGTCGCCGATGCCGGTTGCGGAACCGGTTCATCGCCGCCCGGTACAGGTAACCCGTCGGGTTCTCCATGGCCGCCACCCGGTCCCAGCGCTCCCATACCTTCAGGAACGCGTCCTGCATCAGCTCCTCGGCTTCGTGCCCGTTCGCGGTCATCAGGGTCAGCGCCCGGTACAGGCGCACGTGCTCGGCCTCGAAGAAGTCCTCGAACGTCTGCGGCAGCTGGGCCGGATCAGGCACGGCCACGAGTGGGGCTGGCTGGCTCACGAACCATGAACACCCGGCGAGTCTCCCCCGTTTAGGCGACCTCGGTCTGTTGTCGGAAATCGCCGGGAGTCGGAGACTGGGGAGCTGTGTCGGACCAACCCCTCGGCGATCGTGTGCTGGCCACCGTCCTGTTCACGGACGTGGTGGGGTCGACCAAGCGGGCGGTCGAGCTCGGCGACGCCGACTGGGGCGCGCTGCTCGAGGCCCACCACACCGCCGTTCGCAAGGAGCTCGGCCGGTTCCAGGGCCGCGAGGTGGTCACCACCGGTGATGGCTTCCTGGCCCTGTTCGACAGCCCCGCCCGGGCGATCCTGTGCGCCAAAGCGATCGTGGTGGCGATGGAGGCCGTCGGCCTGGAGATCCGCTCTGGCGTCCACACCGGCGAGGTGGAGATGACCGGCGACAACGTGCGGGGGATCGGCGTGCACATCGGCGCGCGGGTCATGGGCCTGGCCGCCCCCGGCGAGATCCTCGTCTCCGGGACGGTGAAGGAGCTGGTCCAGGGCTCGCCCATCGAGTTCGTCTCGAAGGGCTCGCGAGCGCTGAAGGGCGTGCCCGGCAAGTGGCGTCTGTTCGCCGTCAAGCCGCCCGAGGAGCCGGAGCCCGAGCCGGAGCTGCCCGTCCGGCCGCTCATACCGATGGTCGGCCGAAGCGCCGAGGTCGAGGCGGTACGTGAGCGCCTCGATTCGGCGCTCACCGGCACCATCGCCTCGGTCGGCGTCGAGGGCGAGGCCGGCATCGGCAAGACCCGCATGCTCGACGAGGGCGCCGCCGCGGCGGCCGAGAAGGGGTTCGGCGTCGTGTACGTGGCCGCCGACGAGGAGATCGGGGGGCCCTTCTACGTCGCTCGAAGCCTGTTGTCCGTGCCGGCCCTGGGCCGCGCCGCCGGCGATCCCGCCTCGAAGCGCGCCTTGAAACGAGCCCTCGAGCTGGTCAGCGGGCCCCAGGACGAGACGCTCGAGAGCCTTCCGATGGACGACCAGCTCCTCGCCGTCTACGACGGCGCGAAGGCAGCGCTCGCCGCGATCGCCTCGAAGAAGCCGCTCGCGGTCTTCCTCGACGACCTGCAGTGGTCCGACCCCGACTCGCTTCGGCTGCTGCGGTACGTGGTGCGCTCGGAGGTCCGGGCGCCGTTGTTCCTGATGCTCGCGTCGCGCCCGGACGTGCCGGCAACGCGCGGGGCGATCCTCGGGATGACGGTCGATGCCGAGCGGCTGGGGGTCGGGCGGCGCATCACGCTCGACCGGCTGAGCCTCGCGGACTCGGCCGAGCTGCTGTCGCGCCTCCTGGACGGGCCCGTGAGCATGAAGTGCGCCGAGGCCATCTACGCGCAGAGCGAGGGCGTGCCGTTCATCGTCAAGGAGCTGGTCCGTTCGCTGCGCGAGGCCGGGACCGTCCAGTCGATCGACGGGACGTGGGAGATCGCGCGAGGCACGGAGCGGATGGTTCCCGCATCCGTGGTGTCCCTCATCGAGCGGCGCGCCGCCGCGCTGACGAAGGAGACCCGGGAGGTCCTCGCCGACGCCGCCGCCCTCGGCCGGCGCTTCGCCCTCGCCGACCTGGCCGAGCTGACCCGGTTGCTGAAGGGCGAGGGCGCGCCGTCGGCCGCCGAGCTGTCCGCCATCCTCGACGAGGCGGTGGGCTCGGACCTGCTCGCGGAGACCCCGCCTGGGTCGCGCCACGACTACGCCTTCACCCACGACCAGGCCCGGGCGGTGCTCGCCGACACCCACGGCCGGCCCCGACGACGGCTCGTCCACGGCGCGATCGTGCAGCTGCTCACGGCCGGCGGGGAGGTGTCGCCGGACCGGCTGGCGGACGCGGCGCATCACGCGCTGCTGGCGGAGGACGTGGAGCTCGGAGCGACGCACTCGGTCGCCGCGGCGCGACACGCCATCGAGACCACGGCACTGGAGGAGGCCGTCCGGCTCTGCGACTCCGCGCTCAAGCTGGTCGATCAGCCGCACCACCGCGTGGAGCTGCTGCGCCTGAACGACGACGCGCTGTGGCGGCTGGGCCGGGGAGACGACCGCGCGGCCATCCTCGACGAATTGGGGCGGCTGACCTCGGCTGGAGGCGTGGTCACCGAGGGCGAGCTGCTGCGGCGCCGAGCCTCGGCCGCCCGTCAGGTCGAGGACTTCTCCTTGGCGGAGGAGCTCGCGCAGATCGCGCTGGACGCGGCCGTGACGGCGAACGATCCCGCAGCCGAGCTGGACGCGGCGCTCGAGCTCGCCCAGGCGCGCTTGCAGGCGCCCCTCGGCGACTCGTTCAACCCGCCCCCAAGCGAGGTCGACCTCGATGCGGCGGAGGAGGCGTTCCTCAGGGTGCGCGACCTGGCCGAGCGATCGGGTGACGGCCGGCTGGTCGCGGCCAGCATTCGCGAGCTCGGCGTCATCGAGAACGGCCGTTTCAAGCGCAAGGCCGGGGAGCTCCTGAAACCGGTCGTCATGGAGGACGGCCGCTTCGTCATCCCGCCGGACGACGCGCCGGGATGGGCCGAGATCGACGTCTTCGGGGAACGGGCCAAGGCGCTCCTGGGCGACGCGCTTGAGCGCTTCGAGCGACTGGACGACCGGGCCGGCGTTCTGGCCACCGTCATCGCGCTGGGCTACTCGCACTATCACTCGGGCGTGCGCCGGGGCATCGCCGGCGTCATCGAGCAGATCCGCAAGCTCCGGCTTCGCTTGACCTCCACCTACCAGGAGAGCGAGCGGCAGACCGACGAGGTGCACCTGCTCTACTCGGTCCACGCGTTCGCCCGCTTCTACCACTACGCCGACCTCTCGCTGGAGCGCGGCGAGGAGGCCCACAAGGCAGCTCGGACGATGGGGGACCGGTGGATGGAGTTCCTCGCCGCGCTGGGGATGGCCCAGACCCACGCGGAGCTGGGCGAGATCGAGCAGGCCGAGCACTGGCTGGACCGGGCGCGGGCCGCGGCCGCCATCGCCCCCACGCCGCTGCGGGCGAGGCGCCTGGAGCTGTGGCGGGGCATGGTCCGCGCGGTGGCCGGCGACGCGGGCGGGGCCGTCGAGCGGTTCCAGAAGGCACGCGCCCTCGCGTACGAGCAGCGGAGCCGGGTCGGCGCCCTGGAGGTCACCGCGTGGCTCGCGTACCACGCCGCCCGGCTGGGCGCGGACGCGGGCGACGAGGACCTACTGAAGAAAGCCGACGAGTACGCGACCGAGGCCGTCACGTCGAGCGACGGGCTCTCCACCCAGAACCCGTGGCGGCCGATCGCCATGGCCGCCGCCGCCCAGGTGGCGCTGGCAAGGGGCGAGCTGGAACGAGCCGTCACGCTGGCGACCGACGCCGTCGCCGTGATGGATCTCCGGATGCTCGAGCCGTCGCTGTACGAGGTGCTGCTCGCCGCGGCGCGCGTCCACGAGGCCGCGGGGGGCGAGGCGTGGGAGCACCTCCGCGTTCGGATCCGCCAGGACCTGGACTGGGCGGCCACGCGCATCCTGGACGAGGACGTTCGCCGGCGGTGGCTCGATGCACCGGTCCATCGCGAGCTGGCCGGGCGGATCGGCGAGGTCGACATTGGGGAGGCGCCCGAGACGCGACGCGCGGCGCCCGCCCGCGAGCTCGATCAGGTCGAGGTCGCCGTGTGGCGGTTCGTCGCGCGGGGGCTGACCAACCGCGAGATCGCCGCGGAGCTCGCGATCGGTGAGAAGGTCGTGGCCTCGAACCTCAAGAACGTGTTCGCGAAGCTCGGGGTGAACTCGCGGGCGGCGGCCACCACCGCTGCCCTTCGGGAGGGGATCGCGTGAGCCTCAAGATCGTCGTCAACAAGCACCGGTGCATCGGCGCCGAGACGTGCATCCAGCTCGCGCCGACGGCGTTCGCGTGGAGCCCCGACGAGATCGGCAAGGCGGTCCTGCTGGACCCGTCGAGCGTCGAGGAGGAGATCCTGCGCGAGGCCGAGGCCGCCTGCCCGACCGCCGCGATCGTCATCGAGGACGTGGACGAGTGATCCTCGAGTCGCTCGAGACGACCAACGACGCGTTCGCCGGCGCAACCGGCTGGAAGATCAAGCCGCAGGGGGCGTGCAAGGCCGAGATGTGTGTGCCGCTCGGTGGTCTGGGCGGCGAGACGTTCGACGTGACCCCCATCGCGGAGCGGCTCGGGATGGCGATCGTGCCCGACGAGGCGCACGGGCTGTGGGCGGTCGGCCCCGACTCCGTCGGGCGCGTGCTGAAGTCGGCCGAGGCGCCCGAGGTGGTCCTCCCGGAGTGGAAGGGCGGCGAGTTCCGCCTGTCGTCGCTGCGCGGGCAGAAGGTGTTCCTGCTCGCGTGGGCCTCGTGGTGAGGGTGTCGATTCGACCTGCCGGTCTGGCGGGAACTGCGAGATGAGCTCCATCCCCAAGGGGTCGAGTTCGTAACGATCGCCCTAGACCTGGACGGGTGGGACGCCGCCGGCACGTTCGTGGAGAAGGCCCAGCCATCCCATCCCGCCTGCGTCGACGAGGCGCACCTGATGGACGAGCTGTTCGGCATCGTCAACGTGCCGAGCGGCATCTGGATCGACGAGGACGGGATGATCGTCCGTCCGCCCGAGACGGCCTACCCGGGGAAGGTCACCCAGCTCGAGGTCGCGCTCGAGCACCCCACGGACGACCCGTATCTCCTGGAGCAGGCCGAGGAGACCATGAAGATCCAGGTCCGGCCGAAGAAGTACTACTACGCGCTGCGCGACTGGGTCGCCAACGGCAAGGACAGCAAGCACTGGCTGTCGCCGGACGAGGTCGTGGACCGGTCACGTCCGGCCGACCGGGAGGCGTCCGAGGCCGCCGGCCACTTCGAGCTCGGCCAGCACCTGCACAAGGCCGGCGAACCCGACGCCGCCGTGGAGCACTTCCGCGAGGCCCACCGCCTCCAGCCCGAGAACTGGACCTACAAGCGCCAGGCCTGGTCCCTGGCCGACCCCCTCCAGCGGCCGACGGACGTCTACGAAAGCGACTGGCTGAGCGACGTCAAGAAATACGGCCCCGAGAGCTACTACGCCCCCCTCGACATGTAGCCCAGCGTTACCGCACGTACCAGAGGCGGACGCCCTCGGGATGAGTCACCCAGACGAGCACCGCCGTCGACTCGCCGCCCTCGTCGACGTTCGGGAAGTGGACCAGAACCCCCGTTAGCGACTCTCGCACCTGCTGGCCGCACCTGTCGGCGAAGCCCATGTCGTCGGGGAAGTCCGGGCCCGCGTACTGGATCTCCCAGTCGGCGTACTCGCTGGTGACCGACGTGTTGCGGAAGTGATACGCGAAGAGGTCCGGGTCGCCCTGGCCGGGATGCGAGGCCGGGTCCAACAGCTTCCAGACGTTCTCCGGCTTGCCGGCCCCCACGTTCGCGTCGACCATCCATAGCGCCGTGGCCTCCTCGGCCGCCGATTGGTCCGCGAGCGCGACGCTCGCGGGACAGGCGTTCTCGTTGTAGCCGGTGGGCAGCCGCCCGTACCTGAAGTTCGCGAAGTAGGCCAGGTTGTTCGGGCCACCGACGGCGGTGACCGTCCAGACGCCGCGGGAGCCCTGGGTCACCAGGCGCTCGAGGGTGATCAGGGCCTCCTCGTCGCCGTGGTCGGTTCCCATGCCCTCGCAGGGCTCGATCCCACCCGAGTAGAGGAGGCACGATGCCGCCCACAGCGTGACCGAGTTGGAATCTCCCGGGCCGTCGAGGCTGTCGTCGAATCCCACCTCGGCCCAGCCGAGCACCTGGAGGCCGTACCGTGTGACGACCTCCTCGGCATCGGTCTGCCAGGTGAAATCAGCGTTGTTCGCGTCCGCCTCAGTCTGGGCGGTCTCCGCCTCCTGACGCGTCTCGTGCGGCCAGGCGGCGGCCGGCCACTTCTCGGCGCCCACGGAGGGGCTCGCGGGATCGAACGAGCCGCCGTTCCGGTCGCGCAGGACCGTCCACGCTCCCAGGCCGACGCCCGCGACGAGGGCCAGGGCGGTGACGCCGGCCACGACCTGCCGCGTCCGGTGGCGGCGCTCGGCACGGCGGTGCACGCGCTGCAGCGCGTCCGGCTTCACCGAGACGCTCCGCGCCTCTCGTTCCAGCAGATCCTTCAGCTCAGTCATCGATCCTCACCCGCTTCTGCAGGGCCTGGCGGGCCCGGCTGATCCGGACCCGGACGGTCACCGGCGCGACCCCGAGGGCCTCGCCGGCCTCGGCGTCGGTCATCCCCAGCCACTCCACGAGCACAAGGGCCTCCCGCTGCCCACTCGGCAGCGAGGCCAGCGCCCGGCGGATCTCGTCGCGGTCGTCGCTCGCCTCCATCGGATCGGCGTCCCGCCGGAGGAAGGACTTCCGGGCAGCCACGGCGAGCCGCCGCAGCCGGCTGTGATGGGCGTTGATCGCGGTCCGGTACAGATAGCCGCCGGGATTCGCCGTACCCCGGACCCGGTCCCAGCGCTCGTAGATCTTCACGAACGCCTCCTGCGCCAGGTCCTCGGCCTCGCTGCGGTCCCCGGTGACCAGGTACACCGCCCGCAGGAGGCGCTCGTAGTGCTCCTCGAAGAACGCCTCGAACGAGCCGGCGTCCCCCAGGTCGATCGGCACGGGTCGCGTCATCACGTCCATCGTGAAGGAAACGCCGAAGGGGGCCCGGCGGTTACGTCCCGCCGGACCCCCTTTCGAGGTGCTGATCAGCCCTTACTCGTAGTGTCCCTCGGCGCCCCGGATCACGAAGTCCTGGAGCTGCTCGTTCATGTTCCGGCCCGGACCGATGAACAGCGTCTCGAAGATCGTCATCGGCCCGCCCTCGGAGACCACGTGCAGCCGGACGTCCACCTCGTAGCCGTTGGCGTCCGCCTTGCGCACCCCGAGGATGTCGTAGCGCTCGAACTCGAAGTTGCCCGAGTCGTGGTACGGCGTGCCGTACAGGTGCAGCTCGTTGTCGTCGTCGTAGACCGACTTGGCGTCGGGGGTCATGAACCACTCCGTGCCCGCCCCATCCAGCCGAGCCTGCATGAACATCCGCGCGCACGACTGCACCGGCGTCGGGCTGCCCTCCTGGCACGAGGAGACGGGCTCACCCGGGTCGGTCGGCAGCCGCTCGGCCGTCCGAACCACCATGTGGTGCTTGTTGTCCAGGCCGAGGCCCGTGGCGATCCACAGGATCTCGTCGTGGGTCACGGTCTTGCCCTCGAACATCCCGTGGCTGATCCGAACCCGGACGTCCTGCCCGACCGCCGACTGCGGATCGCTCGACTCGTGCGGTGTCATCGACACGATGTCGTAGCGCTCGTAGTTGACGTTCGGCTCGCCGCCGGCCACGTCGCCGTCGTACAGGTAGAGCCCGCTCTGGTCGTGGGCCTCGTACCAGCCCTGCGAGTCCTGCGTCAGCCACTTCTCCGCGCCCGAGCCGGCGATCCGCGCGTCCATGAAGGCCTGCGCGGCGATGCTCTCGGCCTTTCCTTCCGTGGGCGCCCCCGGATCCGAGCCCGGCGGGTACGCGTCGTCCGCGGTGACGAACCACAGCTGACCCTCACCGGTTCGAAGCAGCTGCTCGACCGTCACGTACGCGTTCTCGCAGCTGCCGCCCTCGGATTCCGGTCCCTGGAGCGAGCAGTTCGAGATGTGGACCGTGTGGGGCCCCGGGGGGGTCGTGTTCAGCGTCTCCGAGACGATGAAGGTCTCGGTCCATGCGTGGTTGTTACCTCCGAAGCTCTTCAACAGCGTGGTGATGTCCGCCTGGAACGAGAACTCGTCGCTCCCTCCATCGAGCGACGCCTGCGCCGCCTCGGCCTCCGCCCGGGTGTCCTGGGGCCACAGCCCTCGCCAGGCTCCCACCGGGGGCGCCGTCGTCGCCGGTCCTCCCAGCTGGGTCTCGTTGTTCGCCAGCATGGCCCGGGCTCCGAAGAACCCGCCGGCCACCACCAGCACGCCGAGCGCGCTGCCCAGCGCCATCGTCGCGGCCCGCCGGCGGCGGGAACGCTTCAGCACCGTCTTCGGAAGGTCCGTGTCGATCAGGACCTCGTCGGCCTTGTTCCGCAGCATCTCCCTCAGCTCCCTCTCCACGTCACTCACCTCGAGACATCTCCTTCCGAAGGGCATCGAGCCCCCGGGAGACCAGGGACTTCACGGTCCCCAGCCGGCACCCCAGGACCTCCGCGGTCTGGGCCTCGGTCAGGTCCTCGTAGAACCGAAGGACGATCGCCGCGCGCTGCCGTTCGGGCAGCCGCGACAGCGACTCCCACATCTCCTGCCGGGCTCCGATCTCCTGGTTCCATTGGTCGGGGAGACGTCCCTGGCGCTCGACATAGGTGCGTGCGACCTTCGCGTGCCGGAAGTGGGAGTTGGCGAGGTTCACCACGGTGCGACGGAGGTACCAGGGGAAGGCGTCCGGGCTGCGCAAGTCCCGGAATCGTCCGTACATGCGGACGAACGCCTCCTGAGCCAGGTCCTCCGCCAGCGAACGATCGCCGGTCAGCAGATAGGCCAGGCGGACGGCGTCGGAAGCGTGTCGCTCGTACAGCTCCCCAAGGCGCCCGCCCTCGATCTTCTGGGGCGTGTCGCTCACTCGAGCATCGACGGTGATCATCCCAGTTCCCATAGCCGGGATGAAGACGCCGGGGCATACGGGAAGGTTCCGGGGAAGCGGGACGAGGTTCGTGCCCGAGTTGGCCCTAGCGGGCCAGCCGGACCTTCAGCGTGCTCTCGAGCGAGTCGTGAGCACGGCCGGCGTCCATCTGGATCTCGGCGCCGTGCGTCAGGGCGTGGATCGCGTCCTCGACGCCCGCCTGGTAGTCGTGCGGGTTGTCGTACAGGAACGCCCTGCCTGCCAGGCCGTCCTGAACGCGATCGAGCAACCGTGCGAGGTCGGTGGTGGCTCCCATGTTCTTACCCCTCCTCGCGGGCGCGTGCCGTACTTAGGGGCGGCCGCGTATCTCCACCGTAGGTACCTACCGGTGGGTAAGCAACCCCTATTTCTTGTCACATTTCGGGCACGGTGCTCATGGTCCATTGTCGCTACGATCAAGCACGGTGGAGCACGAAGACTTCCTCTGGCGGGCCGGTTCGACGGTGCTCGACTGCCGGGCCCGCACTCACCTCATGGGGATCCTGAACGTCACGCCCGACTCGTTCTCCGACGGCGGCCGGTTGACGGATGTCGAAACGGCCGTGAAGGTCGGCGTCCAGATGGCCCTGGACGGCGCCGACATCCTGGACGTGGGCGGTGAGTCCACGCGCCCCGGGTCCGAGCCGGTCTCCGTGGAGGAGGAGCGCGAGCGCGTGCTCCCCGTCATCCGCCGGCTGCGGGCGGAGGTGGACGTGCCCATCTCGATCGACACGCGCAAGGCCGAGGTCGCCGCCCCGGCGCTCGAGGCCGGCGCGACCATCGTGAACGACGTCACCGCCGGGGCCGATCCCGCCATGTTCGGCGTCGTCGCGGAATCCGGCGCCGGGATGTGCCTGATGCACCTGCGCGGCGAGCCGAAGACGATGCAGCAGGATACGGCCTACGCCGACGTCGTCGGCGAGGTCCACGACCACCTTGCGTCGCGGATCGACGCCGCCGTCGAGGCCGGCGTGGAGTGGGACCGCCTGGCCGTCGACCCCGGGCTCGGCTTCGGCAAGTCGCCCGAGGGCAACTACGTGCTGATGCGCCGGATCGGCGACTTCCTCGACCTTCGCCGCCCGGTCCTGGTGGGACCGTCACGGAAGTCGTTCATCGGCTCGGTGCTCGGCACCGAGGTCGACGAGCGGCTGGAGGGGACCGCCGGCGCCGTGGCGTGGCTCGTCGCCCACGGCGCGCACGTCGTTCGCGTCCACGACGTCAAGGAGATGGCCCGGGTCGTGCGAGTCGTCGAGGCCATTCGGTCGGCCCCGGAGAACGCCTGAGGTGAAGACCTTCGAGACCTCCGCCGGCCCCATGGCCTTCCTGGACGAGGGGGAGGGCAAGCCGGTGGTCCTCGTCCACGGCTTCCCGACCTCGTCGTTCATGTGGCGCAACCTGACCGGGCTCCTCTCGGGCCAGTACCGGACGATCGTGCCGGACCTGCTCGGGTACGGCGGCTCCGCGAAGGGCGAGGGCACGGCGCTCGACATCCGGGCGCAGGCCGGGTACGTGGGCGAGCTGCTCGACTCGCTCGGCGTAGCGGAGGAGCTGGCGGCGGTCGGCCACGACATCGGCGGCGGCGTCGCCCAGCTGCTCGCCCTGGACGGGCGGGCCACCCACCTGGTGCTCATCGACTCGATCCAGTTCGACTCCTGGCCGATCGAGGGCGTGCGGATGATCCAGGAGGCCGACCCCGGGACGACCGACGCGGAGTTCGCCGAGAACCTGATCAACGTGGCGATCGAGCTGGGCATCTCTCGGAAGGAGCGGGCCACCCCCGAGCTCCTCTCCGCGTTCGCGGAGCCCTTCGCCTCCCCCGACGGACCGGCCGCGCTGATCCGGGCGGCCCGCGGCATCGACGGCGTGGGCCTGGTCGGCACCGAGGCCCGCCTGGCCGCGCTCGGCGACCAGCTCCTGGTCCTGTGGGGGGAGGACGACCCCTACCAGGAGGTGTCGTGGGCCGAGCGCTGGTCCGACGTCGTCCCCGGCGCGACGGTGGGCATCCTCCCCGGTTGCTCGCACCACCTGCTCGAGGACGCGCCCGAGACCGTCGGCCCCCTGATCTACGAGTGGCTGCGCGTCCGCTATCTCCACGAGCCGCACCATCACGCGGGGGCCGGCGGCCCCGTCCCCGTCGAGATCTCGTTCAAGCGCCCGGAGCCGCCGCGGGACGACTCGTACTTCGAGTAGCGGAGGGACCCATGGGATTCAAGATCGACATCGCCCTGACGCCCGAGGAGCTCGAGGCGTACCTGACCGAGCAGCGCACCGTTCGGATCGCGACCATCGGTCCCGGCGGGCTCCACAACGTCCCGTACTACTTCGCCTGGCACGACGGCCGGGTCTTCTTCAACACCACCCTGGGGAACCTGGCGGTGAAGAACATCGAGGCCGACGGCCGGGCCTCGGCGACCGTCGACGACGGCGACCACTACGAGGAGCTTCGTGGCGTCACCCTCACCGGGCGGATCGAGCACGTCCCGCGCACGGACCCGATCGTGGAAGCCGTGGAGGCGAAGATCTCCGCGAAATACCTGGACGGCAACCCCGTCCCCTACGCGCAGTGGAAGACCCGGCAGTGGTACGCGCTCAATCCCGACAAGGTCATGTCGTGGGACTTCCGCAAGATCCCCGAGGCGCGGGCCAAGCGGGACGCGGAACGCGCGGCGGCGGAGGGCGCCGGGTGAGGGCGGTCATCCGCGTGGACGGGATCGCGGCCGAGGGACGCCACGGCGCGAACCCGGGAGAGAAGACGTCGCCCCAGCCGTTCGTCGTGGACGTCGAGATCGACGTGGACGTCGGCGAGGACCGCCTGGAGGGGACCATCGACTACGGGGTGGTCGCCTCGACGGTCCGCGACGCGGTGGCCCGGAACTCGTTCGACCTCCTGGAGACGCTGGCGTACGAGGTGGGGCGGGCCGTCTACGGGCTCCCACTGGTCGAACGGGCGACGGTGATCGTGCACAAGCCGAAGGCGGCGGAGATCGTGGGCGTGGACGACGTCTCGGTCCAGGTCACGGTCGGGTAGCGGGCGCGGTGGGCGTCACCGCGTACCTCGGGCTCGGCTCGAACGTCGGTGACCGCCTGGAGAACCTCCGCAAGGCGGTGCGCAACCTGGCGCGCATCCCGGGGATCGGCGTGGTCCGCTCGTCCCGGGTCTACGAGACCGACCCGGTCGGCGGGCCCGAGCAGTCGGACTTCCTGAACGCCGTCCTGGAGGTCGACACGATGCTCACGGCGCGCGACCTGCTGAACGCCTGCCTGGACACCGAGGACACCCTCGGCCGGCAGCGCGGGATCCGGTGGGGCCCGCGGAGCATCGACATCGACGTCCTGGCCTACGGCGACGATGACGTGTTCGAGGACGGCCTGGAGATCCCGCACCCCCGGATGCACGAACGGGGCTTCGTCCTGGTCCCGCTGCTCGAGCTGACCGCCGACCCGCCGCTGCCGGGCGGACGGAAGATCGCGTCGCTGCGCGTGGAGGCGGGGATGCTGGGCGGGGTCCGCCTGTTCGCCCCGCCCCTGGAGGTCCCGTCGTGAGCGACGAGCCACCCGCCGGCGAGGTCGAGGTCCTGAGCGGCTACGAGCCGCCGCCCCCGCCACGCAGGAGGCCCGGGAACTGGACGCCGTGGGTGGTGGCGCTCGTCGTGGCGATCGTCGGCACGATCACCTGGCTGAACGTGTCGAGCGAGGAGCCCACGGGGCCGATCTCCGACGACCCGTTCGATCCCGGTGCCCGAACACAGCCGTTGTACCCGGGCGCGGTCGGCCAGCTCCTGTTCACGGTCCAGGAGGAGCCCGCCGCGGGGCAGCTGGCCGGGGAGACGCTGTGGGCCGTCCAGCTCGGCACCGGCGCCGTCACCCGCGGCCCGTTGTTGCTCCCGGTGGGGACCGACTCGGGCCGTCCGGCCGCTCCCGGGGTGCCCCCGCACCGGGCGTTCGGCCTCGGGCCGGCCCGGTCACGATCGGCGGGGATCCTCGCGTTCCTCGCGGATGCCCCGCCGGCCCTGGGGGGTGGCCGCTTCGTGTACGGCCTCGATGTCGGCTCGCCCGTGGAGCTGCCTCCGGCGCCGATCGCCCAGGGCGGCGAGTTCGCGTTCACCCCCAGCGGCAGTCTCCACGTGCTGCGATCGGAGCCGGACGGAACGTGGGTGATCGACGTGGTGGGCGAGCGGCAGTCGACCCGGCTGGGCACGCTTGGGGGGCCGTCGAACCTGAGCCTGGCCCTCACCGGCGGCCGAGTGTTCCTGCTCCAGTCGGCGGATGCCTTCGACGACTTCGCGGACCCGGTGGAGCGGATCATCGCCGTCGACGGGGGCCGCACTCGGGTCGTCCTGGACGGCTGGCGGGCGGTGGGGGTCGGCGTGAACGCCCACTTCCTGGTCCAGCGGGCTCGCAACTTCGACTCCCTGTCCCTCTTCGAGCCTCCCGCCCCGCCGCGGAAGCTTCCCGGGTTCGTTCCGGAGCGGATCGTGGGCTGGACCTTCGACCGGCAGCACTACGCCGCCCTCGGGAGGTTCCGAGATCGGTACGGGCTGTGGTTCGTCTCGTGGCCGAACACGCCGGTGTTCATGATGATGCCGATCGACGAGGGCGAGTCCATCGACGAGGTGGCGTTCGACGAACAGGCCCGCGTCGCGTTCTTCGTCCACGAGCTCGACGTCTGGGTGGTGGAGATCGGCAGCGAGCGGGCGTTCAAGCTCCCGCTTCCCGAGGACGTCGCCCGCGAGGTCCCCAGCGGCCCCTTGGTCTGGGTCCCCTAGCCGCTACAGGCGGCTGCGGCTCCAGACGTCCTCGCCGGTGCCGGGCTCGGTCTCGTCGCCGTCGGCGGTGCCCTCGGCGGCGGCCGCGTTGCCGGCGATGACCGAGACCGCCGAGGGGTTGCCGACCAGCTCGACCAGCACCCGGCCGGGGAGGCCCTCGGGGTCCTCCGCGAGGGCCAGCAGCACGTGGCCGGGTCCGGTCACCGAGCGCCCCCGCTCCTTTGCGAGCTCCTTCGCCCGTTCGAGGACGCGCTCGGCGTCGGCGGTCGTCTCGCCCGGCGTCGTGGCGGTGACGATCCGCTCCCGGACGTCACCGAGCGAGACGCCGAAGTCGCCCATCGCCTCGTGCACCGGCCCGGTGGCGATGTCGAACATCGCCAGCAGCAGGTGCTCGGGCGCGAGGCCCTCGTGGCCGAGCCGGTGGGCGGCGATGTGCGCGTGGACGAGCAGGTGCCGGCCCTCGGCCGAGAACCCCTCCTGGTCGGCGATGCCCGGGGCCTCGTGGTGCATCGCCTCGTGAGACCACGGCTCGGGGGCGTCGCCGGAGGCCTGCCCCGTCCGCTCCTGCAGCTCGCGTAGCAGGTTGGCCAGCACGGCGGCGCGGGCCCGGTCCAGGCTCACCCCCAGCGTCTCCAGGACCTGCGCCGCGACCCCCTCGGTCTCGCCGAGGAGCCCCAGCAGTAGGTGCTCGGTCCCGATGTAGTTGTGGCCGAGGTCGAGCCCCTCCTGGAACGCGGACTCGAAGACCCTGGTCGTGCGAGGCGTGACCGGGACGTCGCCCGGCGGGGAGCCCGCGCCCCGGCCGATCAGGTCCTCGACCTCCCGGCGGGCGGCCTCGAGGCTCACCCCGAGCGCCTCGAGCGACGTCGCGGCGACGCCCTCGCGCTCGTGGATCAGGCCGAGCAGCAGGTGCTCGGTCCCCAGGTAGTTGTGGTCCAGCAGCCGGGCCTCTTCCTGGGCCAGGACGACCGCCCGCCGCGCACGATCCGAGAACCGCTCGAACACGGGCGCAGCATAGGCCGCGGGACGCGCCGCTCGGCCTATACTCGAGGCGTCCGGTACCTCGTTCTCTCAAGGACTGGAACGACCATCGAACACAGACTTCTGGAGGATCCGCTCGACCTCGCCATCATCGGGGCGGGCAGGGTCGGAACCGCGCTCGGCGTGCTGCTTCTGCGCGCCGGTCACCGGATCGTGGCCGTCTCCGGCCGTGCGGACACCGTCGCGCGCCGGAGATGTACCTGCCACACGTCCCGGTGCTCCCACCCCGCCAGGCCGTGCAGGGCGCCCAGGTCATCCTGATCGGCGTCCCGGACGACATGATCCAGGGGGTCTGTTCGCAGATCTCCACCGGTCTGCAGCGCGGCGTGGTCCTCGCGCACCTCTCGGGATCGCTGGGGCTGGAGGTCCTGGCCTCGGCCGCGCATTGGGGGATCAGCCCGCTGGCCCTCCACCCGCTGCAGAGCATCCCCGACGTGAGACTCCGGCCTGAAGCGCATCCCGGGCGTGCTCGATGGCCGTCACGGCCTCGACCGAAGTCACCTGCCCTGGTCGGAGATCGCCTGGCGCGCGACGCCGGCGGCAGGCCGTTCCGGATCCGCTCCGAGGACAAACCGCTGTACCACGCGGCCGCGGTCTTCGCGTCGAACTACCTGACCACGGTGGAGGCCATCGCCGAGCGCCTGTTCGCGGCGGCCGGGGTGCAGGACACCCGCTCGGCCATGGGTCCGCTGGCGATCGCCACCCTGTCGAACGTGATCCGCCAGGGCCCGGCGGCCGCCCTCACCGGTCCGGTCGTGCGCGGCGACGTCGGCACCATCGAGCGCAACCTCGAGGCCCTCAAGCAGGGTGCGCCGGAGGCGATCCCCGCCTACGTGGCCCTGGCCCGTGCCGCCCTGGGCATCGCCGACCAGGACGGCTCGCTTCCCTGGCAGGACGTGAAGCGCGTCGAGGAGGTGCTTCGGCGGTGGATGTGATCGAGTCCGGTCCGAAGCTCCGAGCGCAGCTCGACGAGGCCCGCGCCGCCGGGCGCAGCGTCGGCTTCGTCCCGACCATGGGGGCCCTGCACGACGGCCACCTCTCCCTGATCCGCCGGGCCCGCGAGGAGAACGACGTGGTGGCGCTGTCGATCTTCGTGAACCCCCTGCAGTTCGGGGACCCTGCGGACCTGGCGAACTACCCCCGCCTGCTGGAGCGCGACCTTCGCCTGGCCGAGAACGCCGGCGCCGACGTCACGTTCACCCCGAGCGAGGCGGAGATGTACCCGAACGGCGAACCGTCGGTCACCGTTCACGCCGGACCGATCGGCGACGTCCTCGAGGGGGCCAGCCGCCCCGGCCACTTCGACGGCGTGGCCACCGTCGTGACCAAGCTGTTCAACCTGTCGGGGCCCTGCAGGGCGTACTTCGGCGAGAAGGACGCGCAGCAGCTGGCCCTGATCCGGCGGATGGTGGCCGAGCACGACGCGCCGGTTACGGTCGTCGGATGCGAGACCGTCCGCGAGCCGGACGGCGTCGCGATGTCGAGCCGGAACCTCCGCTTGAGCGACGAGCAGCGCGCCGCGGCCCCGTGCCTGTACCGGGCCCTGGCCTTCGCGGAGCGGCTGGCAAGGGAAGGAGAACGGGACACGCGGGTGTTGAAGGCGGAGATGGCCAAGCGCATCGGCGCGGAGCACCTCGCGCGTTTGGACTACGTCGCGGTGGTCGATGACGCGACGTTCGAGGAAGTGGATAGGATCTCGGCTCCCGCTCGGGCCCTGGTGGCCGCGCGGTTCGGCGAGATCCGACTCATCGACAACCTGGCTCTACCCCACGAAGGAGGGCACAGCTGATGAATCGCACGATGATGAAGGGCAAGATCCACCGGGCGACGGTCACCGACGCGAACCTCGCGTACGAGGGCTCGATCACCCTGGACCCGGTGCTCATGGAGCTGGCGGACATCCTTCCGCACGAGCAGGTTCACGTGTACGACGTGGACAACGGCAACCGGCTCATCACCTACGCCATCGAGGGACCGCGCGGCGAGGGCGGCGTGTGTCTCAACGGCGCCGCGGCGCGACTGGTCCAGCCCGGCGACAAGGTGATCGTCGTCTCGTACTCGGAGCTCGACGACGCCGAGGCGAACGCATGGGTGCCGAGGGTGGTCCGCGTGGACGAGTCCAACCGGCCCCTGCCCAACATGCATGCCGAGGTGGCCTCCTAGCCCGTGCTGCTCGCCGTCGACGTCGGGAACACCGAGACCCTGATCGGGCTCTTCACCGACCGCGATCGCGAGCTCGCGTGGCACTGGCGGATCTCGACCGTGCCGACCCGGACCGCCGACGAGCTGGCGCTGCAGTTCGGCGGGTTCCTCGAACAGCAGAGCCTGTCCTTCTCGCGGCAGATCACGGGGGTGGTGATCTCGAGCGTCGTCCCCACCTCCACCGCCGCGCTGCGGACCATGGTCCGCGACTACTTCCATTTCCAGCCGGTGGTGGTCGAGCCCGGCACGCGGACCGGCATCCCGATCCTGACCGACAACCCTCGCGAGGTGGGGGCCGATCGGATCGTCAACGCGCTCGCCGCGTTCACCAAGTTCGGCGGCCCGGCGATCGTCGTCGACTTCGGCACCGCGACCACCTACGACGCGGTCAGCGAGAAGGGGGAGTACCTGGGCGGCGTGATCGCGCCCGGCATGCAGGTTTCCGCCGAGGCGCTGGTCGGCCACACCGCGCGCTTGCCGCTCATCGAGCTCGCCGAGCCCCGGTCGATCATCGGGAAGAACACCGTGGAGGCGCTGCAGTCCGGCATGCTGTTCGGCACCGCGGCCGAGGTGGACGGCGTCGTCGAGCGGATGCAGAAGGAGCTCGGCGGCCACGCCACCGTGATCGCCACGGGCGGGCTGGCCCCGGCCATCCTGCCGTTGTCGAACGTGATCGACCATCACGAGCCGTGGCTCACCCTGGAGGGCCTGAACCTCATCTTCGAGAAGAACGTCGGTCAGGATGAGTGACGAGGAGACGGACGGGCCGCAAGACGTCCTGACCGTCCGCCGGCAGAAGCTCGACACGCTTCGGGCCAAGGGCGTCGAGCCCTACGCGCTGTCCTTCCCGAAGGACGCAGATGCAGCCGACGTCCTGGCCGAGTTCGACTCCCTGGCGGATGGCGCGGAGACGGCCGAGCGACGGTCCGTGGCCGGCCGGCTGGTCATGTTCCGCAGCCACGGGAAGCTCGCGTTCGCCGTCATCCGGGACCGGTCCGGCGACCTGCAGCTGTTCCTGACGGCGGACGCGCTCGGCGCGGACCGCCTGGCGGAGCTCGACGAAGAGCTCGACCTGGGCGACGTCGTCGGCGCCGGCGGGCCCGTGGTGAAGACCAAGAAGGGCGAGGTCAGCGTCAAGGCCGACCAGGTGGTCCTGCTGGCGAAGTCCCTGCGCCCCATGCCCGAGAAGTGGCACGGGCTGCGCGACGCCGAGGCCCGCCACCGCCAGCGGTACCTGGACCTGGCGGCGAACCTCGAGAGCCGCGAGGTCGTCCGGGCCCGGGCGAAGGTGCTCGCCTCGCTGCGGAAGACGCTGGACTCTCGGGGGTTCGTGGAGGTCGAGACGCCGATCCTGCAGTCGGTCCCCGGCGGCGGCCTGGCTCGTCCGTTCGTCACCCACCACGACGCGCTGGACATCGACATGTACCTGCGGATCGCGCCGGAGCTGTTCCTCAAGCGGCTGCTGGTCGGCGGCCTGGAGCGCGTCTACGAGATCGGCCGGACGTTCCGCAACGAGGGGGTCTCGACCAAGTACAACCCCGAGTTCACGATGCTCGAGGCCTACCAGGCCTACGCCGACTACGGCGACTTCGAGGACCTCATCGAGGCGCTGGTGAAGGACGCCGCCCTGGCCGTCCGCGGGACGCTGAAGTTCGACTACCAGGGCCGCGAGCTGGACCTGGAGACGCCCTGGCGGCGGGCCACGATCGCCGAGCTCGTCGGCGAGGCCGTCGGCGAGGAGGTCTCGGTCCACACCGGCGCGGAGGGTCTGCGGGCGATCGCGGACCGGGTGGGTGTGAGCTACGACCCGGCCTGGGGCCCCGGCAAGCTGCTGGTGGAGCTGTTCGAAAAGCTCGTCGAGCGCGAGCTGTTCCAGCCAACGATCGTCAAGGACTTCCCACGCGAGGTCTCCCCGCTGGCGCGGACGCACCGGTCCGACCCCGAGCTCACCGAGCACTTCGACGTGATCATGGGCGGCGTCGAGATCGCCCCGGTCTACTCCGAGCTCAACGACCCGGACGAGCAGCGCGCGCGGTTCGAGATGCAGATGGAGCAGCAGGCCGCCGGCGCCGAGGAGACCCACCCGTTCGATCAGGAGTTCCTGACCGCGCTGGAGCACGGCATGCCCCCCGCCGGGGGCCTCGGGCTCGGCGTCGACCGCCTCCTGATGTTCCTCACTGACTCGCCGAGCATCCGCGATGTGATCGTCTTCCCGCACCTCCGGCCGGAGCCCGGCAAGCAGGACTGACCCCGTCGCCGGGCGAATCCTCGAGCCAGGCTGACATGGCACGAGTCTTCTGCCCGATCTGTGGCCGCCCGAGCTCCAGCTTGCGAGAGCGCTGCGTCGAGTGCGGCACCTCACTGGCCGTTGCCGGACCGAGGCCGGTGGTGGCCGCCACGCGCGCGGCCGTCCGCGGCTCGGGGCATCCCGTCGTGAGGCGGGCTCCGGCGCTCTTCACGGAGGGGCCGCCACGCGAGACGGCCTCGCCGCCGCCGGTCATCTTCGCGGCCGATCTCGCGGCGCCGAAGGGGTCGCTTCGCGCGCGCGTCCGGGACCCCGAGGCTCGCCCGGACTGGCTCGAGCCGTCGTCGCCGGCCGTCTTCCGCGACATCACGCCGCCGCCGCCACGCCTGTGGCCCGTCCTTCGCCGGGTGGTCCTGGTGCCGGAGGGTCTGGCGGCGCTGGCCTTCGCCGGGATCGCGGCCCGGTACGAACGTCTCGACTACCTGTGGGCGGCCCTCGCCGCGGGCGCGCTGCCCCTGCTCTACTCCGCGGTCGGGGCCGCCCGGACCCGCCGGTGGAGCCGGGTCCTGCGCCTGGGCGCCGCGCTGATCCTGGCCGTTGGGCTCGGCGGCGCCAGCCTCGTCGTGACTCGGGGGAACCTGTGGACGTAAACCTCCTGCCTCCCCGCCGGGGACCGTCCAGGCTGCGGCGAACCCTGGTCATCGCGCTCGAGTACGTGCTGCTGATGGCGTCCCTGGCGGGCGTCACCTATCTCGGCCAGCGGGCGGTCTCCGAGGACCTGACCAGGCCGCCCGCGCCGACCGTGGCCCCGGCGCCCGGTGAGGTCACCACCCGGTAGCTCGGCCGGGGCTGGCTTCCCGGAAACAGTCCTGCTACAACCCCTGACGTGCGCTGCAACCGATGCGGGTTCGAGAACGACCCCAGCGTGACGCGGTGCAACCGCTGCGGGAACATGCTGGCGCTCTCGAGCGAGGAGGTCGAGCGGGCCTGGCTCGCGCCCGAGCCGGAGCGCCCGCCGCCCTGGGACCAGGCCGAGGAGCCCGCGGACGAGCCGGCGGAGGAGCCGGCTCCCGAGCTCGAGGCGGCGTGGGCCGATGACGAGCCCGATGCCGCCTCGTTCACCCCGCGGGACCTCCCGCCCCCGGAGCCCCGACGGGTGGGCGAGGGGACTCCCGGAGCGCCCGAAGGGCGCCCGACGATCCCCGTGGCGATGCCCGCGCCACCCCCGCCACCGCCACCACCGCCGCCTCCGCCCGAGCCCGGCCCCCCGCGCCGCGACCGGTGGCCGGCCGTACGACGGATCCTGCTGGGCCTGGAGATCGTCGGCGCGCTGGCGTTCGCCGTCCTCGCGTACGTGGAGGGGAGCCACGACTACCTGTGGGCCGCGGCGGCGTTCGGCGCCGTTCCGCTCCTGTACCTGATCGTCAACGCGATCCGGGGCGCGGGCTCCCGGGCGCTGACCGTCCCCGTTGCGCTGGTGCTCGCCGGCGTCGTGGGGTTCTCGGCGTTCACCGTCATCACCGACTGCGAGAACCGGCTCGAGCCCGGCGGCAACCTGAGCGGGTGCGACCTCACCGGCGTGGACCTGTCCGGGCTCGACCTGAACGGCGCGGACCTGTCCGGGGCCAGGCTGTCCGGCGTGAAGCTCCGCCACGCGAACCTGCGCGACGCCCGCCTGAACGACGCGAACCTGCGCGGGGCCGACGTGGCCGACGTCGTCTTCGACGGCGCCGACCTCACCGGCGCGGACCTGCGCGAGGCAGGACTAGACGGCTCGACGTTCATGGGCGCCGTCCTCGCCGAGGCGCACCTGAACGGCCTGGACCTGACGGGGCGAATCCTGGCCGGGCTGAACCTCGCGGGTGCCGACCTCACCGGGGCCTCCCTGGACGACGCGAACCTGGAGGGCGCGAACCTCCAGGCCGCGAACCTCCAGGACGCCTCCATGGCACGGGCGGCGCTGGGAGGCGCGAACCTCGCCCGCGCGAGCCTCTCCGGCGCGGACCTCTCCGCGGCCAACCTGAACGAGGCCACCCTCACCGACTCCACGTTCGAGGCCACGGTGCTCGACGGCGCGACGTTGATCCGCGTGGTCGGACTCAGCGACGCCCAGCTCGCGGACGCGCTCGGCGTGGGTCTCCGGGGCCTTGGGGCGGAGCTCGCCGACCGCGCGATACGGCTCGCTGCCCGGGCCGACGTCCTGAAGGTCCTGGGGGCGGCGTGCCGCGGCGGGGGCGTGCCCGAGGCCGCCGAGCTCGCCGACGCCGGCCGGCGCCTGCTGGTGCTCGGGGGCGCCAGGGGCGGGGCGTCGCCGCTGAGCGCCAAGCCCGCGCAGCTGAAGTGGGAGCCGATGGCCGCGCGGTTCGGCCAGCTGGTGGCCTGCGTGGAGGAGGAGGAGGCCATCACGGTCGAGCTGTGCGAGTACTTCCTGACCGACTCCGGCGCTCCCGGGCCTCCCACCCGGCGGCTTCGATTCGAGCGGCGGGTCCGCGTGGTCGCGGCGCGGACGGGTGAGGTCGTCTCCGACGTCACCCACAGCGGCAGCACTCCCGCGTCGTGCCCCTTCAGCAAGACCTCGTTCGGCACCGGCGGCGAGGACAAGATCGAGGGGAGCCACATCGGGTTCGACGCGATCCAGCCCCAGCTGGCCGAACACGTGAGCACCTGATGCGCCGGCTGTGGCGGGTGCTCGAGATCGTCCTGGTCGTCGGGACGTTCGCCGGGGCGAGCACGCTGGGGACCCTCGCCGTGCTCGGCGAGTCCGGACCCGCCGGGGCATCCGGCGGCGTGCTGCCGTTCGACCCGGCCGGCCTGCGCACGGCCGGCGAGATCAAGGCATGCCTGACCGGCAACGGAGTGGCGCTCACCACGGCGAACTTCCCGACCCCCGCCGACGCGACGGCCGTGGCCGCCAACCTGCCGAACGGCGACCCCGTCCTGATCCTGGTGTTCCAGACCGAGTCGTCGGCGGCCCAGTTCCGGGAGGCGTTCGATGGCCTCCAGCCGCCGGGCGGTCTGACCCTCGAGCTCGACAACGTCCTGCTCGCCTACCAGGTTCCGCCCGACGCCCAGGCGCGGCTGGACGTCGAGGGCTGCATCCTGGGCGAGGAGTTCGGGCCGCCCGTGACCGAGGAGCCGGTCGTCCCGGGCGAGCCCGTGGCGATCTGCCTGACCGAGGCCGGGTTCCAGGTCGAGGACATCTCCACCGCCCACGAGCTTCCCGTCACGAGCCTGCGGGTCACCCAGGCCGACGACCTGGTGTTCGTGTTCCTGTTCGACTCCGAGGCGGCGGCCGACGACTTCCAGGAGGTCTACGGCCCCGGACAGGTCGTCCACGACCTCGGGCTGGCCGTCGTGGAGTACGAGGGCGAGCCCGCTCCGCTCCTCGCCGCCACGGTCGAGGGCTGCGCCCAACCCGCCGACGTCTGAACCGACCACCCGGCGCTACCCTCAATGGGTGCGCCGCGCCGCCGCCGTCGTCCTGATCACCCTGGTCCTCGGCGCCTGCACGTCGCCGGCGGATCCGATCCCGGACCCCTCGTTCGGCTCCCCGAGCGTCAAGGCCGGCCCCACCGCGTCCGTGGTCTTCGTGGGGACTCTCGACGACCCGGCCGACACGCAGTTCCTGGACGCGGCCCGCCTCGCCGTGGACCAGGTCAATCGCGGGCCGGCCCCCATCCGGATCGCGCTCAGCGTGGTCGACGACGGCGGCAACGCCGCGCGGGCCGGCGAGTCGATCCTGACCGCAGCCGAGGACGCGGCCGCCGTCCTGTACGCCGGACCGGGCAAGGCGCTGCGCGACGTTCGGGCCGAGCTGGAGCCGACGAAGGTCCCCGTCGTGCTCCTGGGCGGCGACCTGTACACGACCCGCGACCTGTACTCGAACGTCTTCCAGGCCAGCCACCCCCTGCTGTGGCAGGCCCGGGTGATCGCGAAGTACCTGTCCGTCCAGGACAAGGCGGCGGCGACCGTCGTGATGGACCCCCAGGCACAGGAGGAGGGCCGAGCGGCGTGGGTCTCCGCGGCGGCGGAGGAGGGCATCGGGGCCTCGCCCGCGGAGCCGGCCTACCCGCCTGGATACCCCATCGTCGTCATCGGGGATCCGTCGCAGCTTCCGACCGGTGGGAGCCCCGGACAGCAGGTCCTCGCGACGAACGAGCTCCTGGAGGAGCCGCCGGACCTGGACATGGCTCCGGGGACGGTCGTGGTGGAGTCGTATGCCTGGTCGGGGTGGGCGGAGCCGATCAAGCGGGTCCGGGGGTTCCGGGCGGCGTTCCGCGCGGCGTACGGGCGCCTGCCGATGGGCCTGGAGCAGCAGGGCTACGACGCGGTCAGGCTGCTCGCGGTCGCCCTGGCCGACACGAAGGGGAAGGGCGCTCAGCAGCTGATCACCCGGCTGGAGAAGTTCAGCTACCGGTGGTTCTCCTACATGCCGATCACCCTGGGGCCCGACGACCACACCTTCTACGAGGACTGGACCCTGGGCATGTTCGCGGTGGCCGGTCCGAACGAACCGAAGGACGCCTGGATGGAGGGCGCCACGCCCTGGCGGCCCATCATGCGGACGTTCTCCTACGACCTGAAGCGCACCACGATCTGGGAGCGCGACCGTGGGCCGTTCTTCCCCGGCTGGCACGAGCCCGCCCCCAGCCCCTACTACTGGTGGTCCCGGCTGGGCATCACCACCCGCCCCGGCGACCCCCTGCACTGAGAAACGGCGGGGTTACGGATCGGTTAACGGGGGAGGCTTTTCCCCGGCGTGGCCCGAAAAGGGCCTCAGGAGCTGAACTCGGGGGGTAAAGCGTCCGAATACCTGGGACGAAGGTAGCGTTGAAGGAACCGGGAACGAACCCGGAACGCGGTACGTCTTGAACACGAACGGCGTGTTCCGGGGGCTTTCGGAGGCCGATGGTAGGATGGCTCCCGAAGGCGTCTCCGGGGGGCGCGCGCCGTTTGGAGCGCCATCGGGGACGCTTCACGTGTCCTCGGGGGTAGGACGGAGTCCGTGGATCCCCGGGGCAGGCCCGACGGGGCCGGCGAGAGCCGGCCGGAGGGTAGATGAGATGTTCGAGCGCTTCACGGACCGAGCCAGGCGGGTCGTGGTCCTCGCCCAGGAGGAAGCCCGCCTCCTGAACCACAACTACATCGGGACCGAGCACATTCTGCTCGGGCTCATCCACGAGGGCGAGGGCGTCGCCGCCAAGGCCCTCGAGTCCCTGGGGATCTCCCTGGAGGCGGTTCGCCAGCAGGTCGAGGAGATCATCGGCCAGGGCCAGGCGACACCCACCGGGCACATCCCCTTCACTCCCCGCGCCAAGAAGGTGCTGGAGCTCTCGCTGCGCGAGGCGCTGCAGCTCGGCCACAACTACATCGGCACCGAGCACATCCTGCTCGGCCTCATCCGCGAGGGCGAGGGCGTCGCCGCCCAGGTCCTCCAGAAGCTCGGCGCGGACCTCAACCGCGTCCGCCAGACCGTCATCCAGCTGCTGTCCGGCTACACCGGCGGCAAGGGCGAGGGCGCCTCGCCCGAGCAGTCCCCCCAGGGCTCGCTGGTCCTGGACCAGTTCGGCCGCAACCTCACCCAGCTCGCCCGCGAGACCAAGCTCGACCCGGTCATCGGCCGGGAGAAGGAGATCGAGCGGGTCATGCAGGTCCTGTCCCGGCGGACCAAGAACAACCCGGTCCTCATCGGGGACCCCGGCGTCGGCAAGACCGCCATCGTCGAGGGTCTGGCGTCGGCGATCGTCAAGGGCGAGGTGCCCGGAGACCATCAAGGGCAAGCAGATCTACACGCTCGACCTGGGCGCGCTGGTGGCCGGCTCCCGGTACCGCGGTGACTTCGAGGAGCGGCTGAAGAAGGTCCTCAAGGAGATCCGCACCCGCGGCGACATCATCCTGTTCATCGACGAGCTGCACACGCTGGTCGGCGCCGGCGCGGCCGAGGGCGCCATCGACGCGGCCAGCATCCTGAAGCCCATGCTCGCCCGCGGCGAGCTCCAGACCATCGGCGCGACCACCCGCGACGAGTACCGTAAGCACCTCGAGAAGGACGCGGCGCTCGAGCGGCGGTTCCAGCCGATCTACGTCGAGGAGCCCTCGGTCGCCCACACGATCGACATCCTCAAGGGGCTGCGCGACCGCTACGAGGCCCACCACCGCGTGAGCTTCACCGACGACGCGCTGGTCGCGGCGGCGAACCTTGCCGACCGCTACATCTCCGACCGGTTCCTGCCGGACAAGGCCATCGACCTGATCGACGAGGCCGGCTCCCGCATGCGCATCCGCCGGATGACGGCCCCGCCCGAGGTCCGCGAGATGGACGAGAAGCTCGCCGAGACCCGCCGCCTGAAGGAGTCGGCGGTCGACGCGCAGGACTTCGAGGAGGCCGGCCGCCTCAAGAAGGAGGAGGCCGGGCTCATGGCGGAGCGCGAGCAGCGCGAGAAGCAGTGGAAGTCGGGCGAGCTCGACGTCCTCGCCGAGGTCGACGAGGAGGAGATCGCCGAGGTCCTCTCCCTGTGGACCGGGATCCCCGTCTACAAGCTGACCGAGGAGGAGACGCAGAAGCTCCTGCGGATGGAGGACGAGATCCACAAGCGGATCGTCGACCAGGTCGAGGCCGTCAACGCGGTCTCGAAGGCCATCCGCCGGACGCGCGCCGGCCTGAAGGACCCGAAGCGGCCGAGCGGTTCGTTCATCTTCCTCGGTCCCTCCGGCGTCGGGAAGACGGAGCTGTCCAAGGCCCTGGCCGAGTTCCTGTTCGGCGACGAGGCCGCGCTGATCCAGCTCGACATGTCCGAGTACATGGAGAAGCACACGGTCAGCCGGCTGGTCGGCTCGCCCCCGGGCTACGTTGGCTACGAGGAGGGCGGCCAGCTCACCGAGGCCGTTCGCCGCAAGCCGTTCAGCGTGGTCCTGTTCGACGAGATCGAGAAGGCCCACCCGGACGTGTTCAACACGCTCCTGCAGATCCTCGAGGACGGGCACCTGACCGACGCCCAGGGCCACACGGTGGACTTCAAGAACACCGTGATCATCATGACCTCGAACCTGGGGACCCGGGACATCCAGACCACCGGGATCGGGTTCGCGGCCCAGGCCGACGGCGCGGTCACCTACGAGAAGATGAAGTCCAAGGTGACCGAGGAGCTCAAGCGCTCCTTCCGCCCGGAGTTCCTCAACCGGATCGACGAGGTCATCGTCTTCCACTCGCTCTCGCGGGAGGACGTCAAGGAGATCGTCGACCTGATGATGAAGCGGCTCGAGGACCAGCTCAAGGCCAAGGACGTCGACATCGTCCTGACCGAGCCGGCCAAGGTGCTGCTCGCCGACAAGGGCTACGACCCGGCGCTCGGCGCGCGTCCCCTCCGCCGGACGATCCAGCGGATGGTCGAGGATCCGCTGTCCGAGAAGCTCCTGTGGAAGGAGTTCTCGGCCGGCCAGACGATCATCGTGGACGCGCTCGACGACGAGATCACGTTCGAGGCCGCGGCCGCTCCGCCGGAGACCCCGCCGGTCGAGCTCGCCGGCAGCGAGACCTAGACGCCTCGACGGGTGTGAACGAAGGGCCCGGGCCGTGTGCCCGGGCCTTTCGGCGTTCTGGACCGGGATGACTCATGACGAATCCGGCGAGCGAGGCGCCCGGTTGCGCACGTTCCACAGGGAGGTTCTCCGTCATGTCGAAGCTAGCCGGGTTGCCCGACCGGCACCTGTAAGGAGGTGCCAACGTCTCCGCCCGGGGCCTTCGTCTATTTCTGTCGCGCTGCGCTCAGACCGTGCGGAGCTGGATGATGAACCCGCGCGCCGCGGCCTTGCTCAGGATCCCCTCGACCGTCGCGCCTTCCGAGGTGCACAGGCCGACGCAGAGGCGGCTGACGATCCCGTAGGCCTTGCCGGTCGCCTTGTGCACGAACGGGCCGCCCGAGTCGCCGAACGTGTCGAGCCCGACGATCGTGTACTCGGAGTTCGTGTCCGAGGCGATGACGCCGGGGCGCTGCTCGCGCGTCACGTTGATGAAGTCGAAGCCCATGCCGTAGCCCGACAGGGCGACCTGGTCGCCAACGGCGGTTTCGCCGGAGGTGGTGTAGCCGGTGGGGTAGTTCGGCCACCCCAGGACCGCGGGGCTGACCGGGACGCCCGGGAGGACCTCGATGAGCGCGTAGTCCTGCGCCGTGATGTCGGCGTTTCCGATCAGCGCGACGCGTCCGACGCTGGCGCCGTCGATGTCCTGAACGATCTCGCCGACGTTCGAGACGCAGTGCGCGGCGGTGCCGATGAACACCTTGCCGGCCTGCGACCCGAGCCCGTCGTAGACGAAGCTCAGCGTGCACGAGCCGACGGAGGTCGCCACGTAGTCGCCGGGCTGCAGGGTGTCGACGGCGCGTGCGGGCGCAGGGAGCAGGACCAGGAACGCGATCACCAGGGCGATGATCGAAAGGGAGAGGTGGGTGCGGGACATGCCGCGGACTCCTTCCGGGCTCGAGGGGGCGCCTTCAGTGTAAGAGATTCGCCGCCGGCGCCGTCGGGTTCCTGCGCGTTCGCCCAGGTTTGCGAACCCGCATCGGGACGAACCCGCCCGTCTTGACCGAAGCAGGGCGAGGTGGAAAGCTCTTTCGCACGTCCCGTCCCTTCAGAAAGGGGAATCACGCAATGGCGCCAAGGCTCGCTCTCGTTGCCGTCGTCGGCCTGCTGGCGCTGTCGTTCGCGGTGCCCACGCAGGCAGCCCCGCTGCATCAGCAGGGCGTCACGGCCACCTATTCAGTCCTGTACGCCGAGGGCGTCTCGCCCGCCGCCGCCCGGGCCGCGATCACCGCGATCGGCGGCAAGGTCCTCCAGGAGAACCGCGCGATCGGTCTGGCGAAGGTGCAGACGGCCAACCCGAGCTTCGTCGACGCGGTCGCCCTGCAGGACGTGCTGTTCGGCGCCGCCCTGGCCTCCGTCCCGATCGGGTACGCGCCGCACCTGGACGCCAGGCCCGACGTCGAGCGCGAGGCGGGACGGAGCCTTCGCGCCGACTCGAAGGCCTCGGCCGCCGCGGCGACTGGCACCAACGAGCGGTTCTTCAACAAGCAGTGGGGCATGCGGATGATCGACGCGGGCCCGGACGGTTCGTGGTCGGTCCAGCCGGGCGACCCCGGCGTGACCGTGGGGATCCTCGACACCGGCCTGGACGCCTCGCACCCCGACATCGGCCCGAACTTCAACGCGGCGCTGTCGCGCAACTTCACCACCGACATCCCGCTCATCGACGGTCCCTGCGCCGAGGAGCCAGACCGCAGCTGCCAGGACCCGGCGAACGTGGACGAGGGCGGTCACGGGACCCACGTCGGCGGCATCGTCGGCGCGGCCCTCAACGGGATCGGCGTGGGCGGCGTGGCCCCGAGCATCTCGCTGGTGAACCTGCGGGCCGGCCAGGACTCGGGCTTCTTCTTCCTGCAGCCCTCGGTCGACGCGCTGACCTACGCGGGCGACAACGGGATCGACGTCGTGAACATGAGCTACTTCATCGACCCGTGGCAGTACAACTGCCCGAACGACCCGACGGCCAGCCAGGCCGAGCAGCAGGAGCAGCGGACCGTCATCGAGGCCACGAATCGGGCCCTGGACTACGCCCACGATCACGGCGTCACGCTGGTCGCGTCCTTCGGCAACGACAACCGCGACATGGACAACAAGTCGAGCCGTCCCGACACGATCAGCCCCGACTTCCCACCGGGGAACGAGCGGGAGCGTCCGCTCACGAACGATTGCGTGGACCTGCCCACCGAGGGGGGACACGTCATCAGCGTGACCGCGCTGGGCATCTCCGAGCGCAAGGCGTACTACTCGAACTACGGCAGCGGGGCCGACATCTCGGCTCCGGGCGGCGACCGCCGGGAGTTCTTCGGAACGCGGCGCTTCAACTCGCCGGCCACCCGGATCCTGTCGTCCTACCCGCGGAAGCTGGCCCGTGAGGAGGGGCTCATCAACGGCAAGTGCGAGCCGCTGACCCCGCTCGCGCTCACCGACCACCGGCTCCGCGCCGACGGCACCAAGGTGTGCGCCGTCTACCTGTACCTGCAGGGGACATCGATGGCCGGCCCGCACGTCGTGGGTGTCGCCGCGCTGATCGTCAGCGAGTTCGGCACCGTCGACGTGCTGCACGGCGGCCTGCGGATGCGGCCGAACAACGTGCAGGACATCCTGTTCGGCTCCGCCCGGAACCACCCGTGCCCGCCGGGTGGGCACATCGACTACCCCGACCCGGACCTGCCGGATGAGCTGTACGACGCCGACTGCTTTGGGACGGCCGAGAAGAACACCTTCTACGGCCACGGCATCGTCAACGCGCTCAACGCGGTCAGCTAGCCCCGCGCGGCAACTGATCCGCTCGAGGAGCCCCGAGCGTTCGCCCGGGGCTCTTCGCTGCCACGGCCCTGGTGAGTAGGATTCCCGCCCCGTTCGTCGAACTACTGTCAATTGAGGCCGCGGCGCCCGTCTCGAGGCCTCTTACCCGACCCACTTCGGAGGCTTCGATGCGGAAGACTGCCCTGGCGCTCGCGCTCACGTTCGTGCTCGGTGGAGGGCTCCTGGCGCCCCCGGCGTCGGGCGCCGAGATCATCCCCGTCACCGACTTCTTCGTCGACGCGTTCGAGCACTTCGACGCGCGTTCCGGCGTCCGGCCGACCGCGCCGAGCCGCCTGCAGCTCGCGGCGATCGCCGACCTGTCCGCCGAGTACCCGGACGCGACGCTGGACTGGAACGACGCATTCGGCACGGTGAAGACCGTCCTGCGCTTCGACGGCACGCTGAGCGACGCGGCGCCGGGCCGGGCCGAGGACGTCGCCCGCGCGTGGCTGGCCGACCACGCGGGCCTGTACGGGTGGACGGCGGCCGACGCGGCCGCCCTGCGCGTGGCGAAGAGCCTCCAGCAGCCGAACCACGGCCCCAAGTACGTGCTGCTCCACCAGGTGTTCGGGGGCCTCGAGGGCGGGTCGTTCGGCGGCTCCACCCTGGTGGCCCTGGACGACGCGAACCGGATCCTGTCGGTGCGCTCGAACGTGGTCCCCTCGACCGCGATCGTCTCCGGTGCCCGCCTGGACGCCGCGGAGGCCCTCACGGTCGTCTCCGGGCTGACGAACCCGAAGGCCGTGGGGACCCGGGGCAACTACACGGCGTTCGCTCCCGGAGGCTTCGGCGGACCGCACTTCGTGCGGACCGTGGCCTTCCCGGTGCCGGGCGCCCCGGCCCGCATCGCGTTCGAGATCTCGTTCGCGAAGCGCATGGACGAGGGCTACCGCGTTGCCGTCGACGCGATCACCGGCGAGGTCCTCTACCGCCACTCGCTGGTCGCCCACCAGGTGGCCCCGGAGGGCCGCGTCTTCCGGAACTACCCCGGCGCGCCTGCCGGCGGCGAGCACGAGCTGGTCTCGTTCGCCGGAGACCCCGACGCGTCGCCGCTCGGATGGGGCCTCGGCGGGGCGCCGCTCTCGGTCGGCAACAACGCCCACACCGCCACCAACTGGACCCCGGCCGGCATCCTGGCGTTCGACGGGGGACAGGTCCGCTGGGGCGGCACGTTCGACGTGCCGTTCTCGGACTCGTGGGCCACGTCGAACTGCGGAGAGAACCCCCTCGGGTCGCCCCAGACGCCGACCTACGCCGTGGACACGCCCGCGGCGATCGTCAACCTCTTCTACCACCACAACATCGCGCACGACTACTGGTGGAAGTACGGCTTCACGGGCCCCGCGGGCGCGATGCAGGCCGTGAACTTCGAGGCACCGGGCGAGGGTGGCGCGACCAACGACCCCGACCCGCTGCTGGGGATGGTCCAGGCCGCCGCGGTCGGCGGCGACCTGCCCGCCGACGACCCGCTCGGCCGTGACAACGCCTACATGTTCTCGAACGACGACCCCCTGCCGTCGTGGAGCGCGATGTTCCTGTTCCAGCCCATCCCCCCGGTCCCACCGTCGGGTGGCGGATTCCTGGCGGCGTGCGTCGACGGCGACTTCGCGGCCGACGTGATCCATCACGAGTACGCGCACGGGGTCACCAACCGGTGGGTGGGCGGCGAGTTCGGCAACCTGGACACCATCCAGGGCGGCTCGATGGGCGAGTCGTGGGGGGACCTGTACGGCTCCCACTACCTGCACTCGGTCGTCGGCGAGACCGGCACGAACCTGGCCTCCTACGACACCGGCACCCGGAAGCGTTCGTTCCGCAACTACCTGATCGACAAGGTCAAGGCCACGTACGCGGACTTCGGCTACGACATCTCCGGCGAGGAGGTCCACGCCGACGGCGAGATCTGGAACGGCCTGGTGTGGGACCTCCGCGCCGAGCTCATGAAGCGTCTGAAGGACAAGGGCGAGTACGCCATGACCCTGGTGGCCGACGCGATGCCGATC
Source organism: uncultured Actinomycetes bacterium (assembly GCA_963742735.1). GTDB lineage: Bacteria > Actinomycetota > UBA4738 > UBA4738 > JBBDTT01 > JBBDTT01. Next base: position 270,823 of record CAVUMN010000004.1, on the reverse strand, counting down.
TCCGGGCCCAGCCCGACCTTCCTGGACATGCGCAACGCGATCCTGATGGCCGAGAAGGCGCGCACCAAGGGCAAGTTCGCGTCCCTCCTGTGGACCGTGTTCGCCCGCCACGGCATGGGCGCGTCGTCGGTTTCGGGGGCCGGCGGCACCCTCGGCGGATGGGACGGCACCGACATCAACCCGGTCGGCAGGTTCGACCATCGCACCAAGTCCTTGAACGCGCGGGTGAGCGGGAAGCTCGTGGACGCCCGCAACGGCAAGCCCGTCAAGGACGCGCGCGTGCACGTCGGGCTGTTCGAGGCCCGGGTCACCCCGCAGGCCAAGACGACCAAGGCCGGGACGTTCTCCTTCCCGATCATGGGCGGGCGGTCCTACCCGCTGACGATCGCGGCCCAGGGCTACGGGATCCAGCGGTTCACGATCTCCCCGAAGGCGGGGAAGGCGCTGAACCTGCGCATCCCCCTCGACGTGAACATCGCGTCCACCTTCGCCGGCACCAAGATCACCACCGAGAACCCGTCGAGCCAGGGCCCGCCGGTCGGGCTGATCGACGACAGCGAGGGTTCGGTCTGGTGGACCGATGCCGACGACACCGCGAACGGCGAGACCGCCGTCCTGGACCTGGGCGGGAAGTCGCCGGTCACGATCAAGCGCCTGCACATCTCGGCGATGCGTTCGCCGGGCGGCTCCCGCTTCGAGGCGCTCAAGGACTTCGTCGTCCAGGCGTCGACCAACGGACGGACGTTCAGGACCATCCTGAAGGGGCGGTTCGACGGGCCGCCTCCCCGGCCGCTCGTGGTGGACTTGATGCTGCGCAGCTTCGAGCTGAAGGCGCCGGTCAGGGCCACCCACCTCAGGTTCATCGGCTCACCCCAGGACGACTGGGGCGGCGGCCTCCAGACGGCCGAGCTCCAGGCCTTCGGGACCAGCGGCGCGCCGGTGGTCATCCCGAAGGCGGTCATCGACCCGGCGTTCCACGACGAGGGTCCGGTCACGTTCCCGACAGCCGACGCCCTGCTCACCTACAACCTGATGCAGAACGCCACGTGCGAGTACCCGCCGCCGACCCAGGGCCTCGACGCGCACGTCACGGAGCTGCCGGACTCGTTCGGCGACGGCAAGCACCTGATCGACGTGCGGCTCGTGCCGGGCATCCCGGTGGACCCACGGCCGGACGTGGACGTGTACTTCCTGTCGGCCGACTGCGAGCCCACGGGGGACATCGCGAGCGCCGCGCCCATCGAGTCGGGGCAGATCCCGCAGGGCTCGAAGTACGTGGTGTCGGAGGTCTACACGGGCGGGCCGGGCACGATGATCGTCGACGCGACCGATCCGGAGTAGCGCGGGCTAGCGCCCGGGGCACTTCACCAGGCGAACGACCGTTCCCGGCCGGCGCGAGGTGCCCTCGCGGATGTGCAGCTCGTCCACCAGGGCGATCATCAGCGGGATGCCCCGGCCGTGGGCCTCGTCGAGCTCCGGGAGGGGGATCCGCTTACGGAACACGCCCGTGTCCGCGACCTCGACCTGGGCGCACTCCTCGTCCCGGTTCCATCGGATCTCGATGTCTCCGCCGGTGGGGCAGCCGTATCGGATCGCGTTCGTGGTCGCCTCGCTGACGGCGAGGACGATGTCGTCCATCGTCTCGCCGGCGATGCCGTCGCGCTCGCACAGCTCGCGGATCGCCTGCCGAACCCTGGACACGGACTGCGCCGAGCAGGGAACACGCACCACCTCGCTCAGGGTTGCGGTCATGACGTGTGGGCGGCTGTCGGACGGATGGCCTACGTAGTCTGCCCTGCCTCCGGGCGGCTTTCCACCTGCCCGGCGTGATGCCCCCGGGCGACTCAGCCTGGCGGGGCGAACGTCCAGGTCCGGGGCTCTCCGTTCTCGCTGGCCAGCGCCTGGATCTCCACACCTTGGTCGTTGTTCACCTGACGAAAGCGAACGCACGGGTCGGGAGTCGCCACCTTCTTCGAGGCGCACGGCTGGACCAGCACGCCCTCGACGAACACGCGCAGCCGATCGCCCCACTCCGTGCGGAGCAGCACCGGATCGAGGATGAACTTGATGCCGGCCGGCTTCGAGGCCTCGGCGGAGTCGGCCGAGATCACCACCTGGACCGGCAGCAGCCCGCCGCTCGTCGAGGGGCCCTCGGCGATCGCGATCTGGCCATTGGCGGGAAGGCCGACCTCGGTGAAGATCACGTTCGCCAAGCGGCTTCCGGTCCCGTTGGTCCTCACGCGCCGGCCGAAGCGCTCGACGACGACGGGTTCGATCCGCGCGTCGAGCAGATAGGGCTCGATTTGCAGGCTGCCGGCGACCCCGGCCTGGGTCAGGGTGAGGTGGTAGTCCCCTGCCTGGGCGGGCGCGAACTGCACGATCCGGCCGTGGGCCACGGGCCGGGCCACGCTCACCGTCTCGCCGTTGTCGTCACGCAGGCTCAGGGCCACCCTCTTCGCGTCGTTGGGCTGCTGTACCACCGCCGTCAGCAGCTGGCCCTCCTTGACCGAGACGCTGAAGTTGTCGACGTCGTTCTCACAGAGCACGCCGTTGACGGCGAAGAATCGCGGCTTCGTGCTCGTGCCGAGGTCGTCGTTGGGTTCAAAGGCATCGCCGACCCCGCGGCTGCACACCTGGTTGGGCGTGAGCAGGGTCGCCCCGATCGAGTAGGGGACCCGCGACTCGGGCGCGAGCGCATCGGGGCCAAGGACCCTGACGCCGGTCGTACCGAAGATCGGGAACGACTGGATCCGCTCGACGCTCGCCTCGGGTGAGTCGGCACGCACCGTGGTGTTCCAGGAGCGCGCCTCGAGGTCCAGGTCGGGACCTGCCGAGGAGAACAGGGCGGTGACGTCCACGCGCGAGCCGTTGGGCGCGTTCACCACGTACCGGTCGGCCGTCTCCGGACAGTGGACGGCGCTGTAGGAGCGCGCCAGCAGGTCGAGCGGCCTGGGGACCGCTTCTCCGTCGTTGCGGAGGTCGTCGTTCTGGCAGATATGGATCCGGAGCGAGTACGGGTTCACGGAGAACGGCGGTCTCGCCTCGACGCGGAGGAAGTAGGGATGGATCCCAAAGAGACTGGCCGTGGTGGTCGGTCGGACCACCACGGCGCGCGTCCCGCCCCGCGCGACGTCGAAGTCGGAGAGCTGCAAGTCCCGGTCGTAGAGGAGCAGGTTCAGGTCGGCCTCGGCGTCGGGGAACGTGAGCTCGGCGACCAGCGTGTCGTTCGCGTCGATGTCGTCCACCCGGAACCAGTCGACGTCGTGCTCGCACAGGATCGAGTCGATCACCTGGCCATCGACGAGGGGACGGCTCTGGCCGGGCGCGTCGTTCGGCTCGAGCGGATCGACGGTCTCCGAACACGGGAGCTGCTGGAGCCGGCTGAGCGTGCCGCCGAGGTCCAGGAAGAACAGGTCGCCTCCGGGCCCGGGCTGGATGTCCACGACCGTTCCCGTGGTGGCGATGGCCGTCGCGGTGGAGACGTCGGGAATCACCGAGGTGGGGTCGCCGGTCACGGACTCGAGGGTGTCCATCGCGCACACCCAGCCGGAGTAGGCGTCGGCGAAGAAGACCGCGCCGTCGTAGACCTCCGGGTAGGACCCGCCCTCGTAGAAGCTGATCGCGGAGATGACGGCACCGCTGAAGCACGGCGTGACGGGCGGGACGTGGGAGAAGTGCGGATAGTTGTAGGTGGGCGCCTCGGCCTCCCCGGAGGCGTAGAGGGTCTCGCAGAGGGTGTTGTTCAACGCGTCCCACTCGGGCGTGACGCCGAATCCCTCGTAGCACGGCCACCCGAAGTTGGGGACGTCCGCGAGGGGGTTGCGGATGACGTCGATCTCCTCGTCGTGGTCCCAGCCGACGTCGCCGATCCACAGCTCGTCGGGATGACCCGGCCCGACGTCTCGCGCGGTGAAGCGATACGGGTTGCGGAGCCCGATGGCGATGTGTCGATCGTCCTTCGTGTCGCCACCGAACAGCGGGTTGTCGGGCAGGGCCGCGCCGCTGGCCGGGTCGAGGCGCAGGATCGAGCCGTCGAGCCCGAGCGGGTCCTGCGCCGTTCGCAAGTCCTGGGCACGCAGCGAGCCTCCCTCGGAGGTTCCCGGCAGCGGGTCGTCATCCAGGAACTGCATGGGGTCGCCGCAGGGGTTGAACCCGGTGGGGTTGGTCTGCGGATCCTCGGTCCCGCCGTGCTGGCCGTAGTCGGCCGCGAAGTCGAAGGAGTCGCCGCTGCCGGCCCCCACGTAGAGGGCGCCGTCGTCGCCGTAGACGATCGCGCCGACGGAGTGGCTGGGGAACTGCTGGCACCATTCGCCGTCGATGAGGGGGATCGTCTGCGTGACCGTCATGGTTGCGGGGTCGACGATCAGCCGCAGGAGCGTGCCGGTGGCGACGCATCCGTCTCGCAAGAACTGCGGGGGCGGGGCCTCGGGGAGCGGGCAGCGGTCGTCGCCCTCGCCGGGCTGGGGTCCCCACAACGGCGCCGCGCCGCCGGGGCGTGCGTCCTTCGCGTACAGGACCCAGACCCACGGCACCGCCGGCCAGCTGGGATGGACCTCGAGCCCGAGCAATCCCCGGTCCTGTTCCACGAAGTGGACCTGGGTGGTGAGGTCGACGAGCGTGCTCGGCGTCGGATCGTCGATCGAGTCGAAGGTCTTCACGCGGCCGGCCTCCTCGGCCACGAAGACCGTGCCATCGTTCGCGATGCGGAAGGCGACCGGGCGGTCCAGGCCCGAGATGTACGGGGCGATGACGAACCCATCGGTGGGCATCGGGGTGATCTCGCCGTCGGCGGCGGCCGGTGGCGGAGCCAGGCCCGCAGGAAGCACGAAGGCAATCGACACCAGCACCCAGGCGAGGGCGGAGCGGCGGGCGCGGGGCATCCGGGGGATCGGTCCTTCCTGTCGGCTGGTGTGCGCAGGATACCCCGTGGAGGTGGGGGCTTGGCGTGTCAGACCCTGCGGATAGCCTGCCTCTCGTGGCCAGGGCTCAGAAAGACCTCGCCTGCTCGGACTGCGGACGGCGGGCGCCGCAGTGGGCCGGCCGCTGCGCGGCGTGCGGCGCGTGGGGGACGATCGGCGAGGCCGGCGCGGCCGGGGTGGCGGCGAACGTGGTGCCGCTGTACGGAGCGCCGTCCGACGACGGGCAACGGCTGGCCTCGGGGATCCCCGGGCTCGACCGCGTGCTCGGCGGCGGGGTGATCCCGGGCTCGGTGGTCCTGCTCGCCGGTGAGCCCGGCATCGGCAAGTCCACCCTCATCCTGCAGGCCGTGGCCGGGCTCGTGCGCTCCGGGGCCACGGCCGTCGTGGCATCCGGGGAGGAGACCCGGGCCCAGATCGCGGGGCGGGCTCGCCGGCTCGGGCTCGGCGACGGCGCGCTCCGGTATTCGCCGGGGCGTGACCTCGGGGAGGTCCTCGCCGCGGCCGCGGCGGAGCGTCCCGGCGTGCTCGTGGTCGACTCGGTCCAGACCGTGCGCTCCGAGGACGTGACGGGCACCGCCGGCGGCGTCGGCCAGGTCCGGGCATGCACCGACGCGCTGGTGGGCCTGGCCAAGCGGGAGGGGTGCGCCATCATCCTCGTCGGACACGTGACGAAGGACGGCGACCTGGCCGGGCCGCGGACGTTGGAGCACGCGGTGGACGCGGTCCTGACGTTCGCCGGCGACGCGCGCTCGGGACTGCGCACGCTCGTCTCGGGCAAGAACCGTTTCGGGGCCGAGGGCGAGGTGGCGTGGTTCGAGATGACTCCCGCCGGCCTGATCGAGTCCGACCCCTCGGCGCTGCTCGCCGACTCGGCGGGCGAGCCGGGCGCGGCCCTGGCCCTGCCGCTGGCCGGCCGGCGCGCCGTGGCCGCCGAGGTCCAGGGGCTGGTCGTCGACACCGACGGCCCGCCCCGCCGGCACGCCTCGGGCCTCGACGCCCGGAGGCTGTCGATGATCGCGGCGGTCCTCGAGCAGAGCGGAGTCCGGGTGGCTCGCGCGGAGGTCTACGCCGCGGCGACCGGAGGCCTGCGCATCGACGACCCCGGCGCGGATCTCGCCATCGCCGCCGCGCTCGCGTCCGCTCGGTCGGGGCGTCCGCCGCCGCTCGAAACCGCGTTCGTCGGCGAGATCAGCCTCACCGGTACCGTCCGTCAGGGGCCTGGCATGGGGCTGCGGATGGCCGCTGCGCGGGCCGCGGGGGTGCGCACGATCGTGGCTCCCGAGGGCTCCGGAGGCGGCGACGGAGTGGCGATTCGTCCGGTTCGACACGTTCGCGAGGCTCTGTCCTGGTCGAGGTCCGACAAGGAGCCTCGAGGGCCGAAAATGGCCTCTGACCTGCGGTTTTGAGTTGCGGGAGAGGCCCTGCGCGTGCTATCCTGGTCTACCGCACCCGCCATCCCGAGCCGAGGGGGTTCCGTGACGTTTCGCAAAGGGGACAAAGTCGTCTATCCGCACCATGGCGCCGCGATCATCCAGGAGATCACCAATCGCGAGCTCCTCGGCGAGACCCGGAAGTACTTCGTTCTCAAGCTTGCCTACGGCGGCGATCTGACCCTGATGGTCCCGGTGGACAACACCGAAGAGGTCGGACTGCGCGACATCGTCTCCAAGAAGGAGGCCAAGAAGGTCCTCGACGTCCTCAAGGAGGGCGAGTCCGCCTCCTCGACCAACTGGAGCCGCCGGTTCAAGACGAACTGGGAGAAGCTCCGCTCCGGCGACATCTTCCACGTGGCTGAGGTCGTCCGCGACCTCTCGATCCGTGAGGGCGCGAAGGGCCTGTCGGCCGGCGAGAAGCGCATGCTGGCCAAGGCCCGTCAGATCCTGGTCTCCGAGCTCACGTTCGCGGTGGACGCGACGGAGCAGAAGGCGGAGGCCATGATCGACAAGATCCTGCAGGACGCGCACTCGCCTGCCTGATTCACCCACTTGCGAACGGGCCCCTCAGAAGGCACCGTAGCGACGTGAGCACCGAGGCCGACAACCAGTCCTCGGCCAGGAAGGGCCCGTCCCGGGTCGCCCTGGTCGAAACCGTGCGCCTCATCATCCTCGCGCTCAGCACGGCGGGCGGCTGGGGCGTCGGCACCGCGCTCGACCTGAGGGACACCCGACTGTCGGCGGCGATCGCCCTCGGCGCCCTGATCGGCTACGTGCTCGGCGGCGTGTTCGGCCGCGGGACGGCCGTGGCCCTCACCGCGGTCGAGCGACGGTTCCAGCGGGTGTCCGCCGCGGAGGTCCTGGCCGGGACCATCGGGCTGATCCTGGGCCTGGTCGTCGCGTTCCTCGTCACCTCGCCCCTGCTGCTCCTGGACGTCTCCGCCGCGTTCGCCTATCCGGCCACGGCGGTGGTCTACCTGGCCCTCGGGGGCATCGGATACCGGCTGGGAAGCTCGAAGCGCGACGACTTCTTCTCGCTGCTGGGCCTGAAGCCGCGGGCCGCCGGCAACCCCGCCGAGCTGAGCGTGATGGACACCAGCGCCCTCATCGACGGCCGCGTGGGCGAGGTCGTGGGAAGCGGGTTCCTGGGCGGCACGATCCTGATCGCGGAGGGGGTGCTCACCGAGCTCCGGCGCATCGGCGACTCCGGCGATCCGCAGCGACGGGAGCGCGGCCGCCGGGGCCTGGAGGCGATCGAGCGGCTCCAGCGTGACCCCAGAGTCGACGTGGTCCTGGTGGACGGCGTGCCGCCCCTGCCGGACGACGATGTCGACGCGGCCCTGGTGAAGCTCGCCCGTGACCGGCGCGCCGCGATCGTCACCAACGACGCCCAGCTCGCCAAGGTCGCCGAGGCGGTCGGCGTACCCGTCCGCTCGGTCACGCGGCTCACCGCCGCGCTCAAACCCCCCGTCACCGTCGGCCAGGAGCTCGAGGTCAGGCTGGCCAAGCCCGGCCGCGCCGCCGGCCAGGGTGTGGGCTACCTGGAGGATGGGTCGATGGTGGTCGTGGAGGGAGCGGGAGAGCGCGTCGGAGCCGCGGTGCAGATCCGGATCACGAACGTCACCACGAACCAGAACGGCCGCATGTTCTTCGCGGAGCTGGCCGAGAGCCCGAGTGGCTGACGGCCCGGCCGCGGCGATCCTCCTGGCGGCAGGGCACGGAACCCGGCTGGGGGCGGGGGTTCCGAAGGGACTCGTGGAGGTCGGCGGCCGGAGCCTGGTGGCATGGGCCGTGGCCGCGATCGATGCGTGTCTCGACATCGCGGGGTTCGTCCTCGTCGGCCCCGAGGGCGACGAGGAGGCGATCGCCCGGCACGCATCCTCGTCCAAGCTGCTCGCGGTGGTGCCGGGGGGTCGTCGCCGGCAGGACTCCGTGCGTCGCGGGCTGGAGGCCATACCCGACGAGTACGACCACGTGGTGTGTCACGACGTGGCGCGCCCCTTCGCGAGCCCGGAGCTCTTCTCCGCGGTCCTGGCGGCCCTGGACCAGGCCGAGGGAGCCATCCCGGTGGTGGCCTCGGTGGACACCCTGAAGCGGGTGGCCGAGGGAGCCGTCGCCGCGACCCTTCCTCGCGACGAGGTGTTCGTGGCCCAGACCCCTCAGGCGTTTCGGCGTGCGGCCCTGGAGGAGGCGCACCGCCGCGCGCTCGCCGACGGCGCGGAGGGCACCGACGACGCGGCCCTGCTGGAGCGGATCGGGCTCCGAGTGGCGGCCGTTCCCGGCGACCCCGACAACTTCAAGGTCACCCTGGACGCGGACCTCCGCCGCGCGGAAGCCCTGTTGGCGGCCCGTGGCTGAACGCCGGTTCGGGCTGGGGTTCGACGTCCACCCGCGGGACGCGTCGCGGCCGCTGCGCCTGGGCGGGGTCGAGTTCGAGGGCGAGCCCGGGCTGGGCGGGCACTCGGACGCCGACGTCGTCTGTCATGCGCTGGCCCAGGCCCTGCTGGGGGCCGCGGCGCTGGGCGACCTGGGCGACCACCTTCCCGACACCGACCCCGCGAACGCCGGCATCTCCGGCCTGGACCTGCTCGCGCGGATCCTGGAGGCGGTGACGGGCGCGGGTCTGCGTCCCGAGTCGTGCGACCTGACGCTCCTGGCCGAGCGGCCGATGCTCGCCCCGCGGCGGGGCGACGTGCGGCGATCGCTGGCCGGTGCCCTCGGCGTCCCGCTCGACCGTGTGTCGGTGAAGGCGACCCGCCCGGAGGGGCTGGGCCTGACCGGCGACGGCGCGGCGTGCCTGGCGCTTGCGGTCGTCGTGGACGCGTGACGCCGGCCGGGGCCGGCTGGGCGTTCGGCCGCCGGGCTGCGGTCGAGGCGCTCTCCGCGGGTGCGGCTCGCCGGCTGCTCGTGCAGCGCGGGCTGCGCGTCCCCGACGTCCTGGCCGAGGCCTCGGCCCGCGGCGTCCCCGTCGAGGAGGTCGACGCCGACCGGCTGGACGCGCTCGCGGCGGGCGTCCGGCATCAGGGCGTGGCCGCCGAGGTGCCGTCGCCGGCCACGCTCGGGGAACGCGACCTGGCCCGGCGCGACTGGCCACACGACGCGATCGTCGTCGTGCTCGACGGCGTCGAGGATCCCCAGAACGTCGGGTCCGCCGCCCGTTCGGCGGAGGCGGCCGGAGCCTCGGCCCTCGTCCTGCGGGAGCGGCGCGCGGCAGGGATCACCCCCGCCGCGATCCGCGCGTCCGCCGGCGCGCTCCTGCACCTGCCCGTGGCGGTGGTCGCGAACATCCCCCGGGCGCTCGAGCGGTTGAAGGACGCGGGGTTCACCGTGGTGGGGCTGGACGGCGACGCGGCGCCCACAGCGTTCGAGGAAGCGCCCCCCGGCGGGCGCGTCGTGCTCGTCGCGGGGTCCGAGGAGAAGGGCCTCTCGCGCCTGGCGAAGGAGGCGTGCGACGCGCTGGTGGCGTTGCCGATGCGGGGGAAGGTAGGCTCGCTCAACGCGGCGGCGGCGGTCGCCGCGGGGCTGTACGGCTACCTTCTTCGGCCGTCGGAGTCCACGAAGCAGGATTGACCCGTCCCGTTCTGACCGGTTTGTGCTAGTTCTCGCGCCAAGGTCACCCTTGTCGCCAGGCCGTTGCGCGTTAGATAATCTTGGGGTTCTCCTGTGCCCGCAGTGACGGAAAGGGATGCTGGGTGACTGCTGGGCTTGCGGTGAGGGCGAGTCTCGACCTCACCGATCTAACTGACGAAGGCTCTCATCGAGCGATATCGCTCCGGGCGATCCGATCGCCCTCGAGGCCCTGCTCAACAAGTACCGCAACTTCACGCGGATGAAGGCCCGCTCCTACTTCCTGATCGGCGCGGACAAGGACGACATCGTCCAGGAGGGCATGATCGGCCTGTACAAGGCCATCCGCGACTTCAACTTCGACCGCCAGACCTCGTTCCGCGCGTTCGCCGAGATCTGTATCACCCGGCAGATCATCACCGCGATCAAGACCGCCACCCGCCAGAAGCACATCCCGCTGAACTCCTACGTGTCGCTCTCCAAGCCGCTGGCGATAGACGACGACCAGGACCGCTCGCTCGCCGACGTCCTGCAGACCGCGCACGTGACCGACCCGGCGGAGCTCCTGATCTCCAGCGAGGAGATGCGCAGCATCAAGATGTGCTTCAACGAGATCCTGTCGGACTTCGAGGCGGACGTGCTGCACCTCTACGTCGAGGGCAAGTCCTACCAGGAGATCTCCGAGTACCTCGGCCGGCACGTGAAGTCGGTCGACAACGCCCTCCAGCGCATCAAGCGCAAGGTCGAGCTGCACATCCGCCAGCGTGCTGGCGACGACGATTGAGCCTCTACACTTTCCCCGCTGGCGTGGCGCAGTCCGGTAGCGCAAGCGACTTGTAATCGCTAGGTCGCGGGTTCAAATCCCGCCGCCAGCTCCAGACCGACGCCGTCCCCGGGTTCGGCTGGCCGCGAGCCCGCCCGTACACTCGGCGGATGCCGGACGCATCGACCCTCGGGCTGTTCTCCCTCGCCGCGCTGGCGTTGCTCGTGATCCCCGGCCCGGCCGTGACCTACATCGTCATGCGCAGCGTCGACCAGGGGCGGACGGCGGGGCTGGTGTCGATCCTCGGGATCCACACGGGCAGCGTGGTCCACGTCGCGGCGGCGGTCCTCGGCCTGTCCGCGATCCTGGCCTCGTCCGCCACGGCCTTCACGGTCGTGAAGCTGGCCGGCGCCGCGTACCTCATCGCGATCGGCGTCCGCCGGCTGTTGACGCCGGAGCCGCCTCCCGAGGCCGACCGGGTGAAGTCGCCGCTGCGCCGCGTGTACGTCCAGGGGTTCGTGGTGAACCTTCTCAACCCGAAGACCGCCCTGTTCTTCCTCGCCTTCCTCCCGCAGTTCATCGATCCGGCCCGTGGCGCCGTGCCGCTGCAGGTCGCGATCCTGGGCCTGCTGTTCATCGGACTGGGCCTCCTGAGCGACGGGACGTACGCCCTGGTGGCCTCCGCCGCGGGTCGGTGGCTGCGCGCCAGCGTCGGATTCCGGCGAGTGCAGCGCTACGTGAGCGGAACGGTCTACGTCGGCCTCGGCGTGACCGCCGCGCTGACCGGAGGCCGGGCGAAGACCTGAGCGTGTGCTAGGCTCTGAGCGAACGCTCAAAGCGAGTGCTCAAAGGAGGGCGATGGGGCTCGACGTGGTGACCGGGGCGTCGGGGTACACGGGCCGGTACATCACGCGCCGCCTGCTCGATGCCGGGCGCGAGGTGCGCACGCTCACCGGGCATCCGGGCCGGCCGATGCCGTTCGCCGAGCCGATCGAGGTCCTCGCGTACCGGTTCGACGACGAGGCCGAGCTGGCCCGTTCGATGGAGGGCGCGAGCACCCTCTACAACACCTACTGGGTCCGGTTCGGGTGGCGCGGCCGCGGGTTCGACGAGGCCGTGGAGAACTCGCTCGAGCTGTTCCGTGCCGCCCGCCGGGCCGGCGTCGAGCGGATCGTCCACGTGAGCATCACCAACCCGTCGCTCGACTCGCGGCTTCCGTACTTCCGGGGGAAGGCGATCGTCGAGCGCGGGCTCGAGCAGTCCGGCGTCGCCTGGTCCGTGATCCGGCCGACCGTCGTGTTCGGCCTCGAGGACATCATGGTCAACAACATCGCGTGGCTGCTCCGCCGCGTCCCGCTGTTCGCGCTGCCGCGCCGAGGAGCACCCCGCGTCCGGCCGGTGTTCGTGGACGACGTCGCCCGCCTCTGCGTCGAGGCGGCGGGCGGAGCCAACGGGTCCGTGGTCGACGCGCTCGGACCGGAGGTCTTCACGTTCCGGTCGATGGTCGAGACGATCCGCGCCGCGGTCGGAAGCCGTTCGCGGCTCGTGCCGCTTCCCTCGGCGGCGGTGACCGGGCTGGCGCGGATGATCGGCCTCGCCGTCCAGGACGTCCTGCTGACCCCCCAGGAGCTCGCCGGCCTGCTGGCCGGTCTGGTCACCTCCGACGGGCCGACGACGGGCCGCACGTCCTTCTCCGATTGGGTGGCGGCGAACGGCGACCAGCTCGGCCGCCGCTACGCCTCGGAGCTCGCACGCCACTTCCGCGCGGCCTGAGCGACTCTTCCGATCTGTGGTTGCATGTTCCGCATGGCCGACGCCGCGATCCGTGTGGAGGGGCTCGTCAAGCGCTTCGGGGACGTTCCCGCGCTCGACGGCGTCGACTTCGAGGTGCCCGCCGGGAGCGTGTTCGGCCTGCTCGGGCCGAACGGGGCCGGCAAGACGACGGCCGTGCGGATCCTGACCACGATCCTGGCCCCCGACGCCGGCCGGGCCGAGGTCCTGGGGCTGGACGTGGTCTCCGACGCGGTCGCGGTTCGCTACTCCATCGGGCTGGCCGGGCAGAACGCGGCGGTCGATCAGCTCCTGACCGGCCGCGAGAACCTCCGCCTGATGGGAAAGCTTGGCCAGCTTCCCCCCAACGAGATCGGCCCCCGAGCCGACGAGCTCCTGGAGCGCTTCGACCTGGTCGAGGCGGCCGATCGCCCGGTGCGGACGTATTCGGGCGGCATGCGGCGGAGGCTCGACGTGGCGGCGGCGCTGGTGTCGAAGCCCACCGTGCTGTTCCTCGACGAGCCCACGACGGGGCTGGACCTGCACAGCCGCAACGCGCTGTGGGAGATGATCCGTGAGCTCGTCCGGGACGGCACCACCGTCCTGCTCACCACCCAGTACCTCGAGGAGGCCGACCGCCTTGCCCAGCGGGTCGCGGTCATCGACCACGGCCACGTGATCGCCAACGACACGCCCGCCGCGCTCAAGGCCGAGCTCGGCAACACCGTGATCGAGGTGGGGTTTCCGAGCGAGCGGGCCGCGGGGCGCGCGGCGAAGCTGCTCTCCGAGAAGCTGAAGATGCGCCCGGAGCGCGAGGACTCTCGCGTGCGGTTCACCTCCGAGGGGCCGGCCGTCCTGATCGACGTCCTGCGGGCGCTCGACGCGGAGAAGCTCCAGCCGGGGAGCCTGTCGGTGCGCGAGCCCAGCCTGGACGACGTGTTCCTGGCCCTGACCGGACGCCACGCGGAGGAGGTCCCGGAGCCGGCGGAGGCCGAGCAGGCCGAGCCGGGTCGCCGGCGGTCGCGGGCCCGGGGAGCCGCATGAGCGCGCCCGAGCGGGCCGTGGAGCGCCGGGCCCCGACGGTGGTCACGGCCGTCCGGGACACGCTGGCCGTCGCCCAGCGCAACCTGATCGGGCTGTTTCGGACGCCGCAGCTGCTGGTGTTCTCGACGATCCAGCCCGTGATCTTCGTGCTGATGTTCCGGTACGTCTTCGGGGGCGCCATCGACACCCGCATCCCGGGCATCCCCTACGTCGACTTCCTGATGCCGGGCATCTTCGTGCAGACCGCGGTGTTCGGGGCGATCGGCACCGCGATCGGGCTCGCCACCGACGTGCAGAGCGGGCTGCTGGAACGGTTCCGCTCGCTGCCCATGGCGCGGTCCGCGGTGCTCACCGGCCGGACGGTGGCCGACCTGTTCAGGAACATGTTCGTGATCGTCCTGATGCTCGCGGTCGGGTTCCTGGTCGGGTTCCGCATCCACACCACCGCCCTGGCCCTGGTCGCGGGCATGCTGCTGGTGCTCCTGTTCACCTACGCGCTGTCGTGGGTGTTCGCCTCGCTCGGCCTGGCCGTGGGGACGCCGGAGAGCGCCCAGGCGGCGGCGTTCCCGCTCCTGGCCCCGCTGGTGTTCGCCTCGTCCGCGTTCGTGCCGCCCGAGTCCATGCCGGGCTGGCTGCAGCCCTTCGCCACGCACCAGCCGGTGTCGGTGACCGCGTCGGCGGTGCGGGCCCTGTTCATCGGCGGGGACCGGATGGTCCCCCCCGTGGACACGGCGAGCCTGGTCTGGCAGTCGATCGCCTGGGCGGTCGGGATCGTGCTGGTGTTCGCGCCCCTCGCGGTCCGCCGCTACCGCAAGGCCGTCTAGGCCGGGGGCTCGTCCTCGGCCACGCTGAGGATCCGCACCGACCCGGCCAGCCCCGTGAGCTCGAGCGCCTGGCGGATGGGCGCGTCCTCGGGGACGAACAGGATCAGCTCGCGGCGGCGCGAGGCCAGGAGGTCGGCGAGCTTGAACAGCAGCCGGACGCCGGCGCTGTCCAGATAGCGCGTCGGGGACAGGTCGATGGTGACGGCCGAGACGCTGTTCGAGATGGCCTCGACGATCTTCGTCCACAACCCGGGAGCGTTCGACATGTCGATCTCCCCGTGGAGGCGGATGAGGCACCGCTCATCGCTGGCCTGGACCTCGACCCGGACGAGCTCACCCACGCTTCAACCCCCGCTCGAGCGTGTGGCGCATCCTGACGACCGAGCCCTCCTCGCCCTGGCTGATCTCGACGCCCTCCATCATCCCCCGGATCAGTTCGAGGCCATGCCCTCCTTCGCGGCCTTTCTCCGGTCGCCAGGTCCCGAAGTCGCGGACGGTCACCTCCACCCCCCCGTCGGCGTGGTCGAGCTCCACCTCGAGCACGCCCTCCTTCGCGCCGTAGGCGTGCATGATCGCGTTCGCCGCCGCCTCGCCGCAGGCCAGGACGATGTCGTGCGTCTCGGGCTCGCTGGCGCCGGCCAGGCGCAGCCACCGGCGGATGACGTGGCGGAGCGGAGCCAGGCCGCTGGGCTCCGCCGGGATCCGCAGGTCCAGGTGATCTCCGAGGGGGATCGGGCGAAGCGCAACCAGGGCCACGTCGTCCTGGACCTCGTCGCCGACGAGCTCCCTCAGGACCTCGTCGCAGAGCTCGTCGAGCTCGCGGGGCCGGGAACCGGCCGCGGCGAGGAGCCTCTCGAGCCCGTCGCCGAGAGAGACGCCCCGCCGCTCGACGAGTCCGTCCGTGTACATCAGCAACGTCGATCCGGGGGCCAGCTCGGACTCGGATTCCTCGAAGGCGTCCAGCGAGGGGACCGCGCCGAGGGGTGGCGCGAGGCCCTCCCGCAAGTACACCGGGGGCCCCTCGGCGGGGATGACCAGCGGCGGGGGGTGGCCCGCACTGGCGAACCGGACTCGCCCGGACTCCGCGTCGAACACCACGTGAACGAGCGTGGCCATCTCGGCCAGGGCCAGCTGCTGGATCAGCCCGTGGGCCCGGCGGAGGACGTTGGCGGGAGAGACCTCCTCGAGGGCGTAGGCCCGGACGGCCATGCGCAGCTGGCCCATCGTGGACGCGGCCCGAAGACCGTGCCCGGCGACATCGCCGACCGAGACCGCGACCTGTCCGTTCGGCAGCACGATCACGTCGTACCAGTCGCCGCCCACCTCGACCTCGTCGGTGGCGGGGACATATCGGGCGGCGAGCTCGACCCCGGGGAGGTCCGGGAGGCCTTCCGGCAACAGGCTTCGCTGCAGGGTCTCGGCGATCCGGTGCTCCCGCTCCGCCTGCAGGCCCTCGGTGAGGTCCTGCACGGAGCCGATCATCCGTTGCGGCTCGCCGAGATGATCGACGCTCAGGCGCGCCCAGCCTCGCACGACGCGCTGGTCCCCGTCGGGGCGAACGATTCGGTACTCGACCTCGGGGAGGGAGTGCGTTCGCCGCTGGGCCAGGCCCTCGGCCACGTTGGCCCGGATGCGTTCGCGGTCCTCCTCGAGCACCTGCTCGAGGGCTCGCTCGAACGTCGCCCCGAACGTCTGGGGCCGGTGCCCGTGGATCCGGAACATCTCGTCGGACCACGTCACCCGGTCCTCGGCGATGCTCCATTCCCAGCTGCCGATGCTGGCCAGCTCCTGGGCTTCGGCCAGCTGCCGCTCCCGCTGCTGGAGCTCGCCCGTGCGTTCCTCCACTCGGTTCTCGAGATCGGCCGCGGCGCGGGCAAGGGCGTCACGCTGGCGGAGGCGCTCGCTCACCGCCGCCGCGAACACGAACGAGGCGAGCGCCACGATCGCGTTGAACACCTGCAGGGTGAGCATCCGTTCGAACAGCGTTCTCTGCGCGAACGGGCCGAGGCCCCGTGCCGCCGCCCATGCCGCTAGCGACGCGACGATGAGGGCCGCCGGAGCCGCGCCGACCTGTTGGAATCGCCACGCCGCCCACCCGAGCAGTGGGATCGTGAGGAACAGCAGATGGGCGTCCGTCGACACGACCAGGAAGCCGACCATTACGACGCCGGAGAACAGCCCCAGCAGCTCCAGCCGGCGAGCCCGCGAGCGCACCGACCGGAAACCGCTGAGGCTGAACAGGAACGGGGCCACCGTGAGCACGCCCATCGCGTCGCCCGTCCACCACACCGCCCAGGCCGCCCACAGCCCGGATGGCTCGATGGCACCCGTCGCCAGCAGGGTGGTGGTCCCGATGCTGGCGCTGATGGTCATCGCCAGCAGCGCGCCGAGGAACACGATCGCCGCCGCGTCACGAAAACGGTCGAGCTCTCGCCGGAACCGCGTCGCCCTGAGGAACTCGGCTGCCACCAGCGGCGCCGCCGTGTTGCCGAACGCGGTGAACGCCGCTGCCCACAGGCTCGAGCTGATCGGGGCGTTGACCGCGAACGCCGCCAGGGCGATCGCGGGCCACACCCGGCGGCCCAGCACCAGGACGGCCGCGACGGCGATGCCGGTCGGCGGCCACAGAGGCGTGACGTTGTCCCGGACCACCGCGATCGCCAAGCCGAGCTTGGCCGCGACGTAGTAGGCGGCGGCAACGCCGGCGAGGCCCAGCACGGCGGCGAGGCGCGGAGAGAGCCGGCTCACGGCGCCGGCCGGTCGGCCAGCCGGTACACGAACCGGACGGCGCTCCAGGTCTCGTCCCACGCGATGGACTTGTTGTCGACGAGGCCCTCGCCCAGGGCGAAGCGCTGAACGTTCTCGAAGGTCAGGTCGGTGGCCATGCCGGAGGCGCGCTTCGGGTAGGCGACCCACAGGCCGCCCGCGGGGGTGAGCGCCAGCTTCGCGCCCGGGAACCGTCGCTCCAGGTCCTTCAGCCGGGTGGCGAAAAGGACGATGACATCCAGGAGGCCGGCGGAGGTCCGGCCGATCCGAACCGAAGAGGGAACCGGGCCCAGGCGGGCCAGGCCGTCCTCCGGTGCGTCGAGCAGGGCCACGCGGGCGCCCTCCTTGATGCCGAGCTTGCTCGCGAGCGGGGTGTTGTAGACCTGGTCGCCCACGAGGGCATCCTAGGGAACCAAGCGCTCGGGCGGTACACTCGGGCGGTCGAACCGACAAAGGAGTCGGCATGACGGAATCCGCGTGGAACTCCGCGCTCTCGCAGCTCGAGCAGGCGGCGAAGTTCCTCAACCTCGATCCCGGTGTCCACGAGACGCTCGCCAACCCCAAGCGCATCCTCATCGTCTCCGTGCCCACCCGCATGGACGACGGGACCACCAAGGTGCACACGGGCTACCGTGTGCACCACTCGACCTCGCGGGGCCCCACGAAGGGCGGCATCCGCTACCACCCCAACGTCACCCTCGACGAGATGAAGGCCCTCGCCATGTGGATGACGTGGAAGTGCGCCGTGGTGAACATCCCCTACGGCGGGGCCAAGGGGGGTGTGGTGGTCGACCCGGCCACACTTTCGCGCAACGAGCTCGAGCGCATGACCCGCCGCTACGCCAGCGAGATCGCTCCGCTGATCGGGCCGGCCATGGACATCCCGGCCCCCGACGTGGGGACCGACGAGCAGATCATGGCGTGGATCATGGACACGTTCTCCATGCGGGCCGGGTACTCGGTCCCCGGCGTCGTCACCGGGAAGCCCATCACGCTCGGCGGCTCGCTCGGTCGCGGCTCCGCGACCTCCCGCGGCGTCATGTACGTGACGGTCGCCACCCTCAAGCACCAGGGCATGCCGGTGGACGAGGCCCGCGTCGTCGTCCAGGGCTTCGGCAAGGTCGGCGGGCCCGTGGTCCAGCTGCTGCACGAGCAGGGATGCCGCGTCATCGCCGTCGGCGACGCGACCGGGGCGGTGTACAACCCGCGCGGGCTCTCGCCCCGGGGGCTGGCCACGCACCAGGCCGCGACCGGGACCGTGGCCGGCTACGAGGGCGGCGAGCCCATGGGCTCCGACGAGCTCCTGGAGGTCGAGTGCGACGTGCTGATTCCCGCCGCGCTCGAGAACGTCCTGACCGAGCGCAACGCCGATCGCATCCGCGCCCGGATCGTCGTCGAGGCCGCCAACGGCCCCACCACGCCGGAGGCCGACCAGATCTTCGAGGACCGCGAGATCCTGGTCGTCCCCGACATCCTGGCCAATGCCGGCGGGGTCACCGTGTCCTACTTCGAGTGGGTCCAGGACCTCCAGGCGTACTTCTGGACCGAGGACGAGGTGAACGCCCGTCTGCGCCGGATCATGGAGAGCTCCTACGTCGACTGCCTGGACCTGGCGGAGGACCAGAAGGTCTCCATGCGCATGGCGGCGACCATGCTCGGGGTCCAGCGGGTCGCCGAGGCTCACCTCACCCGGGGCCTCTACCCGTAGGGCTTCGAATTACATCGTTGCAATTCGAGCTCGCGCTCCCTACGATCGGTGCGTGGCCGACCCCGAATTGACGACCCTGCCCGCGCACGGCCTGGACGACCGGGCCCGGGCCCTCCTGGACTTCGAGCGCGAGTGGTGGAAGCTCGACGGCCCGAAGGAACGGGCGATCCGTGACCGTTTCGGGCTGTCGGCCGCCCGGTATTATCAGATGTTGAACAAGCTCATCGACGAGTCGGAGGCTCTGGAGTACGACCCGATGCTCGTCCGGCGGCTTCGGCGCCTGCGCACGGCGCGGCGTCGCGCCCGGTTCGCCAGGCGGATGGGTCTGCAGCCCTAGATGCGGCCGGAGGGATGTCGGGCAAGCATGAACCTCCATCGACCGGGAGCTTTTACCTCTCCGTGGCGACCTCGACCCTGAGGGCGGCGATCATCGTCGCCGCCATCGTGCTGGGCGGCGTGGTGCTCGCGAACGCGTTCCCCGGAACGAACACGGACGGGGTGAGCACGAACCCGACCACGACGATCACGCCGAGCTCGCCCACCACCACGACCACGCCCCCGCCGCAGGTCCGGATCGAGGGCGCGATCCTGCAGGTCCTCAACGGCACCGACACGGCCGGCCTGGCCGCCGACGTCCAGCGCTGCCTGATCGACGCCGGCGCGATCATCCCCGACGAGAACATCGGCAACGCGCCGAATACGTTCCCGGTGACCACGTTGCTGTGGACGCCGCCGAACAACAAGCCCCTCGCCGAGACCCTCCGTGACCGGTTCTTCAACGGCGCGAAGCTCCAGCGGGGTCCCGAGGAGCCGACGATCCCCGAGGTCCAGGTCACGGTCGTCGTGGGCGAGGACTACGCGCCCGCCCCCGAGTGCGCGAACACCGGCGGCTAGCTGCGGATAGAATCGCGCCTCGTTCCGGAGGCGCCCGTGAACTCGGAGATCTTCGGCCGCGACGCCGAGCAGGCCGCGGCGATGGCCTTTCTTGACGCCGTTGAACAGGGCCCCGCGGCGTTCGTCATCGAGGGTCCTCCCGGCATCGGCAAGACAACGCTCTGGCGGTGGGCCGTCGACGAGGGCGCCGCACGCGGCTATCGCGTGCTCAGCGCCGGCCCCTCGCAGGCCGAGGCGAAGCTCTCCTTCGCCGGGCTGGCCGATCTGGCCGCTCGCGTGTTCGACGAGATCGGCGACACCCTGCCCGGACCCCAGCGCCGCGCGATGGACGTGGCGCTCCTCCGGGCGGATCCGGGTGAGGAGGGCCTGGACCAGCGAGCCGCGGCCATGGCCCTTCTGTCCCTCATTCGCGAGCTCGCGGCCGGGGGCCCGGTGCTCGTGGCCGTCGAAGACACGCAGTGGCTCGATCCGTCCACTGCGGCGTCTCTGACGTTCGTGAGCCGACGGCTGGAGGGTCTGCCGGTCGGGGTCCTGATCTCCGCGCGACCCGGCCCCCCCATCCCGATCGACCCCTCGCTGCTGACCGAACCCACCCTCGAGCTGGGACCACTGAGCCTGGCCGCGCTGCACCACCTGATCGACGCCCGGCTCGGGGGTCGCCCGTCGCGGCCCGTCCTCGTCGCGATCGAGAGGGCTTCGGGCGGGAATCCGCTATACGCGCTCGAGCTCGCGCGGTCCTTGATCCGCGACGGCGTTCCCGCGCCCGGAACCCCACTGCAGGTGCCGGAGACCCTCGCCGCCCTGGTCGAGGAGCGCATCGCCGCGCTGTCCGCGGACAGCCGTCACGCGCTGCTCGCCGCCGCCGCTCTGGCTGCGCCCACGGTCGAGCTCGTGGCCGGAGCCCTGCCCGAGCTCTCAGGCGAGGACGTCCTGGGGCCCGCGGTGAAGGCGACCATCATCGAGGTCGACGCCACGGGCAGGATTCGGTTCACCCACCCTCTGCTGGCATCCGGCGCGTATGCCTTGGCGACTCCAGAGGATCGACGGGCGATGCACTCGGCGCTGGCCGAGACGCTCGGCGAGTCAGAGGAGCGGGCCCGCCACCTGGCCCTCGCGGCCGAGGGGCCGGACGAGGGCGTCGCCGCGGCTCTGGAGGCGGCCGCCGCGGCGGCACGAGCCCGCGGCGCGCACGAGGCCGCGGCCGACCTGGCGGAGCTGGCGGTGTCGCTCACACCGGCCGGTGAGGCCGAGGGTCGGCGCCGGCGCACCCTCCGGCTGGCCGAGGCGCGCTTCGGGGCACAGGATCCGATCGGTGCCGTGGCGACGCTCGAGGCGGCCGTCGACTCCCCGCCGCCGGGTCCCGGCCGGGCTGAGCTTCTGTGGCGGCTCGGGCAGTTCTATCGCTACAGCGGTGGCCTGCAGCTGTCGGCGGACACCCTCGCGCGCGCACGAGACGAGGCGGGTGAGGACGACGCCCTCCGCGCCGCGATCCTGATGGACCTCGGTATCAGCATGAACAACCTCGCGGACACCGCGGGCTCGTACGAGGCTCTCCGGGCGGCGGCCGAGCTGGCCGAGGGGGTCGGAGACGAGGACGCGCTGGCCCAGGCCCTGGCCGCGTTCCCTTTGGTCCAGATGATGCTCGGCCAGCCCTACGACGCCTCGGTCCTGGAGCGGGCGATGTCCCTGGCCCAACGCGGCGCGGGGCGCCGGCTGAACTCGACGGTGGAGAGCTACCCCCGGTACACCCTCGCGTTCTTCTTCCGGAACATCGACGACCAGGACACGTCCCGCAGGCTCCTCGAGGAGGAGCTGCGGCTGGCGCTCGAGCGGGGCGACGAGGCGAGCCTGCCCACGCTCCTGTGGGGGCTGGTGGAGGGCGAGTGCTGGTCCGGGAACCTCGCGTCCGCACGGGAGCACGCGCGGCGGGCGCTCGAGGCAAGCCGGTACTCGGACACCGCGACCATCCGGTGCATGGGGCTCTACGCCACCGCGCTCGTGGGCGCGTACGAGGGCCGGTTCGAGGACGCTCGCGCAGCGTCCGACGCCGCGATGGCCATCGCCCTCGAGGGCAGCGTGATGCTGCTGTTCGGAATGCTCTACTCGGTCCTGGGGTTCTGCGACGTCTCCGAGTCGAACTGGGCCGGCGCGCGGGAACGGCTCGACCCCATGCTGCAGATGGTGGGCGCGATGAACGTCGCCGAGCCAAGCCTGATGCGGTTCCTCCCCGACGCCGTCGAGGCGCTGATCCGGCTGGGCCAGGTGGATGAGGCCGAGGCTCAGCTGATCCGGTACGAGACCCGCGCTCTCGAGGCCGACCGGGCATCGGCCCGGGCCGCGGCGGCACGCTGCCGGGCTCTTCTGCAGGCCTCCGGGGGCGATCTCGACGAGGCCACGACGACGGTCACCCTGGCCCTCGCCCAGCACGACCGCATCTCCATGCCCCTGGAGCGGGCACGGACGCTGCTCGTCGGCGGGGAGATCCACCGCCGGGCGAAGCGCAAGGCGCTGGCCCGCGAGCAGCTCCAGGAGGCGAAGGAGGTGTTCACGCAGGTGCGCGCTCGTGCCTGGCTAGCCCGGGCCGATGAGGAGATCGCCCGCCTGGGCATCCGGGCCTCCGCCCCGGAGGGCCTCACCGAGACCGAGCGCCGGGCCGCGGGGCTCGTGGGGGCCGGGAAGACGAACCGCGAGGTCGCCGAGGCCCTGTTCGTGTCCCCGAAGAGCGTGGAGGGGATCCTCACCCGCGTGTACCGCAAGCTCGGCGTCCGCTCCCGGACCGAGCTCGCGGCACGCCTTGCCGGTGGCGGCCCGAACGAGGACGACGCCCCCCCGGCTGATCTCCCTTCGTGCTCAATGGAGCGGGGAATCCCTCTTTCGTCGACCTCTGTCGAGGTCTCAGGCTGAGCCCGAGCCCGCGCAGGATGGAGAGAGGGGAATGACGACCCGCATGGCAGGCCTCGGAAGGGCGACCTACCTGGTCGAGTACTACCGCCCCGGACACAATGCCGAGGCGCTCCGCCGGCTGGTCGCCTACCTCGAGAAGACGGCTACGGAGCCCGAGTTCCAGGAGCGCCCGGTCCGGATCCTGGAGTCGATCGTCGTTCCGGACGACGAGGCGCTGCTCATCGTGTTCCAGGCGGCCTCGGAGGAGGCCGTCGTGGAGTTCCATCAGCAGGCCGGACAGCCGATGGACCGAATCGTGAGATCGCTCGCTCACGTGCGTCGGGAAGGCCCGTGATCGCCGTGGGATCGAGCGCGCCCGCCACGGCCGAGAAGGAGGTCGCGATGTCGCCCGTATCCATCGTCACGGACAGCACCGGCTACGTGCCACGTTCCACCCTGGAATCGCTGGGCGTGCAGGTCGTTTCGCTGAGGTACACGTTCGGAGACGGTGTCTGGCTGGGCGAGTACGAGACCGAGGACTGGGGACCGTTCTACGAACGGCTCCAGGGCGCCGGAGTCCTCGCGACGACGTCCCCTCCTACCGAGGATGACTTCGTCGAGACCTACGGCCCGCTGCTGGCCCGGGGCGGGAGCGTGCTCTCGATCCACATCTCCTCGGGACTCTCGGAGACGTGCGCGGTGGCTCGGCGGGCCGCCCAGAGGCTGGAGCTGGAGGGCCGTGGTGGAGAGCGCGTGATGGTGCTGGACTCCGCCGCCGCCGCAGGCCAGCTCGGGCTCCTGGGGATCGTCGCCGCCCGCGCCGCCGCGAAGACCCGGGACATCCAGCTCGTGGCCGACCGCGTCCGGCAGGCCCGCATCGAGGCCCGGAACTGGGACCTGCTCGACACGCTGGAGTTCCTGAAGAGGGGCGGGCGCATCGGAACGGCCACCGCCTGGATCGGCTCGACCCTGAACATCAAGCCCATCATCACGCTGGAGTCCGAGATCCGCGCCGTCGAGCGCGTGCGCAGCCGGGAGAAGGGGGTGGCCCGCCTCGTGGAATTCGCCCGTCAGCACCACGCGAACGGCGCGGACGCGTGGGTGGTTCAGCACTCGGCCGCGCACGACGACGCAAAGCGGCTGGTGGAGTCTCTCACAGAGGTGTTCAGGCGAGCCCCCGAGTTCGTTTCAGAGTTCGGGGCGGTCCTCGGCGCCCATACCGGGCCGGGCGTTATCGCCTTCTGCGCCCTGCCCTCGCGCTTCCTCGAGTGAGTGCTGTGAGATCCGCCACCCAGGGCCGCAGCTCCAACGGGAGCGGCCCTGCGCGGCTATGTTCGGCCCACTCGAGGAGGGGATGGTGATGGCGTCCCTATCTATCGTCACCGACAGCACCGGCTATCTGCCTCGTGCGCTGACCGACGCCAGCCGCATCGCGATCGTGCCGCTTCGATACACCTTCGGTGACGGGATCTGGCTCAGCGAGGGAGGCACCGAGGACTGGACGGCCTTCTACCGGCGGCTGGAAGTGGAGAAGACGCCGCCGACGACCTCACCGCCGCCCGTGGAGGACTTCGTGCACACGTACGAGCCCTTGCTGGCGGATGGTGGCTCCGTCCTGTCGGTCCATCTCTCCTCGGGCCTCTCGGAGACCTGCAACGAGGCGCGTCGGGCGGCGGAGCAGCTGGCCGCGGAGGGCAAGGGCGGCGAACGCGTGGTCGTGCTGGACTCGGCCGCCATGGGCCTGCATCTGGGCCTGCTGGCCCTGGCGGGTGCCCGGGCGGCGGCCTCCGGCGCGGGGCTCGACGAGGTGACCGACCGGGTCCGGCAGGCTCGATCCGAGGCCCGGAACTGGTTCCTCCTCGATACCCTCGAGTTCCTCCGGCGGGGAGGGCGCGTGGGCGCGGCCGCGGCATGGATCGGCTCGACGCTCAACATCAAGCCGATCCTCACCGTCGAGTCCGAGGTCCGCGCGATCGAACGGGTGCGAAGCCGGGCCAAGGGCGTGGAGCGTCTGATCGAGCTGGCCCGGCAGCAGAAGGCCGCGGGCGCCGACGCGTGGGTGGTCCAGCACGGCGCCGCCCACGAGGATGCCGCTCGACTGGTCGAACGGCTGACCGACGTGTTCGACCGCCCCCCCGAATGCGTCTCCGAGGTCGGTCCGGTCGTCGGCACGCATTCGGGGCCCGGCGTCCTCGCGGTCGGGACACTGCCCTCGCGCTTCCTCGAGTAGTCCGCTACCGTTTCGCGACCAGCTCGATCTCCGTGTGGAGCAGCACCGAGAGGGTCCCGCTGACGGCGCCGACCGCGGAGCTGCCGCCGGGCGGGCGGAACGTCACCCGGTAGTCGCCCACCGAGTCCCCCGTGGCCCGCACCAGGAAGCCGTCGAGGGCGAACCAGGCCGCCTGCGTCCCGACGTCCTCGCCCTCGATCTGCGCGATCGCGTTCTCGAAGGTCGCCCGCCGGTCGACCGGTGAGGAGTAGGAGGATCGGATGAGCGCGGCCCGGTGGCCCTCCGCCAGGCCGAGCGCGGCCAGCCGGCTGGAGACGTCCAGGGACAGCGATCCGGTGTCGTCCGTCAGGTCAAGATCGGAGGCCCAGTCGTCGCCGGGGCTCACCGGCCCGGGCGGGAGCACCGGGCGCAGGCGCGGGAGCAGCCGGTCCAGGCCGACCGGGGCCAGGACGTCGGGCGCCGCCCCGCTCGCCGACTCGACCCGGGTCACGCTGCCGTCCGGGCTGAGGACGACCACGAACTCCTGATCCGGCCCCGGGGTCGCCTCGCGGCCGTCCACGGTGAGGGACTCGGGCTCCAGCGTGACGACCGCGCGGGCCCCGCCCGAGCCGAGGTCCTCCAGGATGGTCTGGCTGGTGTGGAACACCGCCTCCAGGTGCTGTTCGCTCGGGTCACCGGCCAGGGTGCGGCGCACGGTCGCCTCCAGGACCAGCCGGTACTCCAGCGAGCGTCCCGACCGCAGGACGTAGCGCAGCGAGACCTGGCCGCTCGTGCACGACGTCGCCGCGAGCAGCGCGAGCGAAAGCGCCAGGACGCGGCCGGGGAGCCTCACGCGTTCGAGTGTAACTACGATGGCCCGCGTGGAGGCCCTCGACGCGATCCGCGAACGGCACCGGCGCGCGGGCGTGTTCCTGGACTTCGACGGGACCCTGGCCGAGATCGTGGAGCATCCCGACGCGGCCCGGGCCGTCGAGGGCGCCGTGGCCGCGCTCGACGCCCTGTCGGAGCGGTTCGCCCTGGTGGCGATCGTCACCGGCCGCCCGGGCGCGCAGGTGCGCTCGCTCCTCGACGCGCCGGCGGTCGAGGTCCACGGCCTGTACGGGATGGAGGCCGACCCCGACCCCGCGGCCGCCTCGGTGATCGAGTCGGTCCGTCCCCTGGTCGAGGCCGCCGCCGAAGGAGTGCCGGGGGCGTGGGTCGAACCCAAGGGACGCTCGATCGCCGTCCACTACCGGGCGGCCGAGGACCCCGCGGCGGCGGAGGAGGTCCTGGCCGCGGCGCTGTGGTCCATCGGCGAGCGTCACGGCCTGGAGGTCATCAGTGGAAAGCGGGTGATCGAGCTTGCCGCGGGCCGTCCCTCCAAGGGCGGGCTCGTCGAGCGGATCGCGCGGGAACGCGGGTTCGAGGCGGTGGCGTTCGCGGGGGACGACCTCGCCGACCTGGACGCGTTCGCCGCCCTGGACCGGCTCGAGCAGGACGGCCTGCACGTGATCCGCGTCGCCGTCCGCGGCCCCGAGACCCCCTCGGCGCTGCTGGAGCGCGCCGACGCCGCCGCCGACGGCCCCCTGGGGCTCGTCGGGATGCTCCGGGAGCTGGCGGGGACCTAGCCGTCGAGGGCGGACAGCTGGCGGGCGATCCAGGCGCCGGCGGAGCGCGCCTCCACGGCCTGCCTGAGGCCCGCGGCGCGGCGGGCCCGTTCCTTCGGCTTCATGGACAGGGCGACGTGGAGGGCCTCGGCGGTGGCCTCGACGTCGAACGGATTGACCACCAGCGCGTGCCGGCCGAGCTCCTCGGCGGCGCCGGCGTTGCGCGACAGGACCAGCACGCCATCGCGCTCGTTGACCGCGGGGCCCTCCTTGGCGACCAGGTTCATGCCGTCGAACACCGGGTTCACCAGCAGGATGTCGTACTCCAGGTACGCGGCGAGGACCTCGTCGAAGTCGTCGCGGACGACCAGCTCGACGCTGCCCGGGAACCGCTCGTTGACGCGGGCCGCGGCCCGCTCGCAGCGCTCGGCGTACACGGCATACTCGGCGACCGCCTCCCGCGAGGGATACACGTGGGCCAGGAACCGAACCCGGTCCCGCCACTCGGCGTGGGCCTCCAGGAGCCGCTCGAACGCGTTGAAGCCTCGGACGATGTTCTTGGAGAGCTCCATGCGGTCGGCGCGCACGATCAGGAGCTCGTCGCCGCGGCGGAGGGCCTCCCGGTTCGCCCGGACCTCGGGGCGGGAGGCCTGTTCGCGCAGAGCGGCCGGGTCGATCGAGATGGGGTTGACGTCGACCAGGGTCCGCCGGCCGCGACGGGTCACCACCCCGCGGCGGCCGTCCACCCGCGTCGCCTTCACCTGCCGCGCGGCCGCCAGGAAGTTCCGGGCCCAGCCCTCGGCGTGGAAGCCGACCACGTCGGCGCCGAGCATGCCCCCGAGGAGGCCGGAGACGATCTCGTCGGGGAGGATCCGGAGGTACCCCGGCTCGGCGAAGGGGATGTGGTGGAAGTAGGCGATCCGGGCCTCGGGGCGGACCTCGCGGAGCAGCATCGGGACGAGGGACAGGTGGTAGTCCTGGATCAGGAAGGCGTCGCCCTCTCCCGCCTCCTCCAGCAGGGCGCGGGCGAACGCCGCGTTGACCTGCGCGTAGGCCTTCCACGCCTCCCGGGTCTCCTGGCCGAACGAGGGAGCGTTGGGGACGTCCCACAGCGCGTGGTGGGCGAACCAGAGCACCCGGTTGGACAGGCCGTTGTAGTACGCCTCGAACGTGTTCGGGTCGACCTCGACGTAGCGAAGGCGCCGGCCCGGCCCGAGCTCGACCCTGCCGGCGTCCCGCTCGGCCGGAGCCATGGCGGCCGCCACCCACGTGCCGCCGGTCTCCAGCAGGACGTCCAGGATCGCTGCGGACAGGCCGCCGGCAGCCCGTGTCACGGACACCGCGCCGTCGGCGTCCCTGGAGATCGACGGGCCGCGGTTCGACGCGACCAGCAGAGGCCGCGGCGGGTCCGGGCTCACCGCACGGACTGGATCAGACGCAGGTAGTCCTCCAGCTCGCGGAGCGTGAGGAACCGGTCGCGCACCCGCTCGTGGGCGCGCCGGCCCATCGACTCCCGCAGGCCGGGGTCGTTCAGCAGCTCGACCATCCGCTTGCGCGCACATCTCGGCGGAGTCGACCAGGTAGCCGCTGACCCCGTCCTCGATCTGCAGGGCGATCCCGCCGACGGCCCCGCCGACCACGGCCTTGCGCTTCCACATGGCCTCGGAGACGGTCAGGCCGAACCCCTCGCGGAGGGATTTCTGGAGCACCACGTCCGAGGCTCGCTGGAACGCGTTCACCTCCAGGTTGCCGACCTCCTGGAGGTTGGTCAGCAGCGTGATGTCCTCGTCGCCCGCCCGGGCGTCCTCGGTGACCTGCAGGTAATGCCACCCCTCGGGGTCGTCGGCGGCCATCGACCCGATCATCACGAGCTGGAGGTCGGGGACGTCCTCCTTCGCCAGGCGGTACGCCTGGATGACGCCGACCGGGTCCTTCCACGGGTCGAACCTCGAGACCTGGAGTGCGATCGGGCGGTTCTCGTCGACCCCGTAGCGGTGCACGACGTGACGGACGGTGTCCTCGTCGAGCTCGTCGTTCTTCGCGGAAAGGGGGTCGATCGACGGGGCGATCGCCTCGACCGTCGGCCCCGAGAAGCCGGGTTGGACGAAGTCGCGCATGGTGAAGATCGCCGCGTCGTACTGCTCCACGTGGGTCGCGAAGAAGTCCCACACGGGGCGGAAGGTGTGCGACAGGTCGATGTGGCAGCGCCAGATCCAGGTGCCGTTCAGGCGGTCCTCCTGGGCGAGGATGGTCCGCAGCGCCGCGGGCTGGGGGTCGTGGATGAAGTACACGTCCCAGTCGGTGGTGAGCTCCCGGGCGTTGTCGCGGATCCGGTCGAGCAGGGTGATCTCCATGTCCCGCGTCCAGGGGACCTCGGCGCCCTGGAGCCCGTTGTGGGCGGCCTTGGTGATCGCGAAGAAGTCCTCGGAGCCCTCGATCAGGTGCCACTGGGCGTCGATGCCCACGTCCTGCAGCAGGCCGATGTGCGTGAACAGCAGCTCCGCCACGCCGCCGCCGAAGTTCGTGCTGTTCAGATGCAGGAGGCGGAGGCCCTTGAGCGGCTTGGCCACCTCGAGGAAGCGCTCGACCGCCTCGTCGCCGGCGGCCTCTCGATAGTCGTCGAGATGTTTGGGCGGCACCGGGACGTGCGGAAGCACGGAGGGGAGTCTACCCAGGACCGGTTCGTCGGTTCGAGCGGACGGGTGCGTCTCAGGCCGACTGCGCGACCGACAGACGGGACAGCGTGTCCATCCGCCGGCTGTGGAGCTCCTCCGGCGTCATGCCGGCCACACGGGACACGGCCGCGGCCACCTCACCCGGGGAGAACGGCTTGGTCACGTACTCGGCCACACCCGCCGCCCAGCCCTGGATCTGATCCTCCTGCTGGGCCTTCGCGGTGAGCATGATCACGGGGATGTTCGCGGTGGAGGGCCGCTTCTTGAGCTCCCGCAGGGCGGTGTAGCCGTCCATGCGGGGCATCATCACGTCGAGGACCACCACGTCGGGAAGCTCGGCCACGGCGGTCTCGATGCCCTTCTCCCCGTCGCCGGCCTCGATCACGTCCATCCCGGCCAGCGAGAGGTTCACGCGACAGAGCAGCAGCACGTCGGGCTCGTCGTCGATCACGAGGACCCGGAGTCGTCGATCGTCCATGCACAATTCATCGGACGGCAGGGGCCCCGGCTGAAGCTCCGGGCCTAGAATGCCGCGAGGTGGACGAGAGCCGAGGCCGCGTGCTTTCCAGCCCGTTCGTCACGCGGATCGTCCGATGGGGCCTGATCGCCTGGTCCGTGCTCGGCCTGATCTTCGTTGCGGGGCTCTTTGTCCGCTACGTCCTGTATCCGATCCGCGTCGTGTTCCCGCCGCTGGTCGTGGCCCTCGTCCTCGTCTACCTGCTCAACCCCATCGTCCGCCGCCTCGAGCCGAAGATCGGGCGCCTGTGGGCGTCGCTGCTCACCTACCTGGTGTTCCTCTCGATGCTGGGGGTGGGCATGCGGTTCCTGATCCCGGCCATCGCCGATCAGGTCGGGGATTTCGCGAAGGGGGTCCCGGACCTGCTCGACCGGGCCCAGGCCAGCCTGCAGGACTTCGCGGACCGGTTCGACCTGAACATCGACGCCGGGGCCATCGTGGGCAGCCTGGGCCCCGAGGGCGGCGGCGGCGAGTTCATCGGCCGGATCTTCTCGTTCACCGCGGGCGTGCTCCACGTCGCGGTGGTCGCCGTCCTCGGCCCGATCCTGGCGTTCTACCTGCTCGTGGACCTCCCCAAGATCCAGCGAGGGGTCAAGGCCCTGATCCCCTCCCGGCGGCGGGCGGAGGTGGACGGGGTCCTGGAGAAGATGGGCCGGGCGCTCGGCGGGTTCTTCCGCGGCCAGCTGCTCGTCGCGTTGTTCGTGGGGGTCGCCTCGATCCTGGTGCTGTGGATCGTCGGATTGCCCTACTTCGCCCTGGTCGGCCTGATCTGCGGTCTCTTCAACCTGATCCCGCTGGTGGGGCCGTTCATCGCGGCCATCCCGGCCCTGTTCATCGCGTTCACGACCACGACGAGCGGCGGCCTGCTCGCGCTGGAGCCCGGACTGCCGCTGGCCGTCGGCGCCCTGGCCGCGCTGCTGATCGTGCAGCAGATCGACAACCACATCATCAGCCCGAACGTGGTGGCCCGGACCGTGAAGCTGCACCCGGTGACGGTCATGCTCGGCCTGCTGGTGGGGGGCACCCTGCTCGGGCTGTGGGGCATGCTCCTGGCGGTCCCGCTGATCGCCGCGGTGAAGATCCTGCTGCTCCACTACTGGGACACGCGGATGCAGTGGCCGCCGGCGCCGGCAGAGCCGCCCCCCGGGGACGCGGCGCCCCCCCGTACCGATCCGGCCGGCGACGGCATTCCCGTCGAGCCCTCGAACGGGCGGCGCACGCTGCTTCGCAGGGTTCGCGAGACCGCGGCGACGCGGCGCGCCTCCCGCGCGCGCAAGCCCTAGGGCGAGCCGAGCGCCTCCAGGACCAGCGCGTTCCGCAATGCCTCCACCCGCTCGGGGTGCGCGGCCGAGACGTCCTCGCGCTCCTCGGGATCGGAGTCCAGGTCGTGCAGCGTCACCCGATCCCCGACCCGCAGGAGCTTGAAGCGGCCGTCGGTCGCGCTCTCCATCGCGGTGTTCAGCCGCTCCCTGGCCGCCGCGGGAACGCCTCGGGCCTCCGCGACCTTCTGGCGTTCCGGCGAGTGCCCCAGGCCGGCGTTGTGGGCCGGCGCGACGCCCGGCCACCGCCAATCGGTCCACGGGTGGTCCTCGAGCCCGGCCGCCTCCGCCACCAGCTGCGGCAGACGAGCCAGGCTGACCGGCCCTCCGTCGTCGCGGAGCGGCCGGGGCCCGGCCGAGACCAGGGGCACGTGCAGCAGCCGCTGGGAGAGCGACATCGTGTGGCCGAGCAGCCCGCCCTCGCCAAGGTGCTCGCCGTGGTCGGAGGTCACCACGACGAGCGTGTCCTGGAGCCGACCCGCCCGGTCGAGGTCCTCCAGGACGCCGCCGAGCCAGTCGTCCATGGATCGGATCGCCCGGCCGTACAGGTGGGCCATGCGGGCGAACGCGTCGGGGCCGGGGTCGAGCTCACCGACGCAGATCCGGGCCAGGTCGACCGGCGTCAGGTAGCGGGTGGCGTCGCGAACCGCCCGCCACCGTTCCACCGGTCCGAGGTCGTCGTAGGGCCGGGGCGGCAGGTACGGCGTGTGGCACTCCATGAGGTTCACGAACCAGAAGAACGGCCGCCCGGCGCCGGCGATCCAGCGGCGCACGTGCTCGCGCGCCTCCGCGGCGCCGTCGTCGTGGCGGGCTCGCCACCACGCCAGCTTGGTCCGGCGGAGCGAGTCGTGTCGCGGCCGCGTGCCGGCGACCTCGGCGAAGACGTCGAAGCCCGTCCCGAACCCGAACGCCTCCCGGATCCACGGGTTGGCGCTCACCGCTCGGGTCTCGTAGCCCCGGTCGCGCAGGACCTGGGGAAGCGTCCGCTTCGCGTGGCGGACGAATCCCTCCCGGACCGTCCGCAGGTAGCCGGCGCGGTCCCCGGAGCCCCCGGCGACGCCGAACTCCGACGGCAGGAGGCCGGTGAACAGGCTCACGTGCGACGGGAGCGTCCAGTTCGAGGTGGCCAGCGCGCGTCGGATCGCCGTACCGCGTGCGGTGAGGTCGGCGACGACCGGGGCGGTGGCGGCCGGCCCGCCGTGCGGCACGAAGCGGTCCGCGCGGGCCGTGTCGAGCACGAGCAGCAGCACGTTCGGCCCGTCCACGTCCGCGATGGTAGCCTCGTCGTTCCCCATGAGCTCGGTCATCGGCCTTCGTTGTCGCGAGTGCAGCCGGCGCTACCCCGCCGAGCCGCTCTCGATCTGCGAGTACTGCTTCGGGCCGCTCGAGGTCGAGTACGACCTCGACAAGGCGCGCTCGACCATGACCCGGGCGGCGGTCGAGGCCGGCCCCGCAAGCCTGTGGCGCTACCGGGACCTCCTGCCCTCGAACGAGGGTCCGACCGTCGACCTCGGCGCGGGGTTCACCCCGCTGCGCCGGGCCCGGCGCCTGGGCGAGGCGCTGGGGATCGACGAGCTGTGGCTGAAGGACGACACGGTGAACCCCACCGGGTCGTTCAAGGACCGCGTGGTCACCGTGGCGGTCACCGTCGCCCGCGAGTTCGGGTTCGAGACCGTGGCGTGCGCGTCCACGGGAAACCTTGCGAACGCCACCGCGGCCTACGCGGCCGCGAGCGGGATCGAGGCGTTCATCTTCATCCCCGCCGACCTGGAGCGGGCGAAGGTCGTCGCCACGGCGGCGTTCGGGGCCAACGTCGTGGCGATCAAGGGCAACTACGACGACGTGAACCGGTTGTGCTCGGAGGTCGCCGACGCGTACCCGTGGGCGTTCGTGAACGTCAACGTGCGGCCGTACTACGCGGAGGGCTCGAAGACCCTCGGGTTCGAGGTCGCCGAGCAGCTGGGGTGGCAGCTGCCCGACCACGTGGTGGTGCCCATCGCCAGCGGTGCGCTCCTCACCAAGATCCACCGGGGGTTCCGCGAGCTGGTGGAGCTCGGGCTCGTCGAGGACCGGGACGTTCGCATCTCGGGGGCGCAGGCCACCGGATGCTCACCGGTCGCGGCCGCGTTCAAGGAGGGGGCCGACCACGTCCGGCCCGTGAAGCCCGACACGATCGCGAAGTCCCTCGCGATCGGGAACCCGGCGGACGGCTACTACGCCATGCAGACCGCGCGCGAGACCGGCGGGCTCATCGACGACGTGAGCGACGAGGAGATCGTGGACTCGATCACGCTGCTTGCCCGCACCGAGGGCCTGTTCGCCGAGACGGCGGGCGGGGTCACCGTCGGCACGCTGAAGAAGCTCCGGGAGGCCGGCGCGATCCGGGGGGACGAGCGCGTGGTGGCCTACATCACCGGGGTGGGGTTCAAGACGATCGAGGCGCTCGAGGAGCGGGTGGACGTGACGATGACCGTCTCGCCCTCCCTCGAGGAGTTCGCCGACCAGCTCGGCCGGTAGCGCCTCCTTCCTCCAGACCCTCTCGCTCCCCGGCGCGGCCTGAGGCTAGGCGCGCCCCGAGACGCTCAACGCGGCCTGACGGATCTCCCCGTTCGCCGGCAGCTCGGTCCACGTCCCGACGACCGCCCCGCCGCCGTCGGCCACCACGATCGTGGGCACCGTCCGGATCCCGTAGCGCCCCGCCAGCTCGGGTCGTGCGCCCAGGTCCACCTGCGCGTACGGAACGTCGGCCTCGCGGGCGAATCGCTCCAGGACCGGGGCGTTCGTCTTGCACGGCGAGCAGTAGGGGGTGGTGAACTGCACGATCGCCGGTCCCGGGATGCCGAGGTCGGCCAGGTCCAGCCGCGGCACCGTGGGAGGGCGCTTCAGCAGGCGCCACGCCCCGAACCCGGCGCCGACGACGACGAGGGCGATGAGCAGACGAAGGACCACCGGCTCAGGCCTCGGCGCGGACGCCGGTCTCGCCGCGGGCCAGGAGCCGCTTGCCGAGCAGGTAGACCTCGCACCCCACGCAGAACCCGGCGGCGCCGAGGAACCCCAGGCCGATGATCATCACGTCGATGGCCCAGGCCGCCGTCTCGAGCTCGAGCACGAAGTACAGGACGCTCGCGGCGGCGAAGAACACGAACGCGAGCGACATCGCGAAGCGGGGGGTGCGGCGTCCTCGAGCTCGGCGGGCGGACCGAGGTTCGCGACCCGCTTGAACCCCAGGTACGCGTAGCGCCAGAGGTTGGTCCGGGGTGAGAGCTGTCCGAAGCCCGCGATCAACGTCAGCGCGATGAACAGGGCCGGGAGCTGGAAGACGAACGCGACGAGCGCGGTGAGCCCGGTCAGGAACTGTCCGAATCGAGGCTGGCGGGGATCCACCATGCGGGGCCGACCCTCGGGCATTCCCTCACCTCCCGGACGTTGCAGATGCAAATCCTATGACGCAGGTAGAATTTCGCCAAGTCGCGGCCGCGCCCCTTCACGGGGGGCGTAGGATTTCTCCGGAGGAGCGCTTCGTATGCTGAAGGTCTCACAGCGGACCGAGTACGCGGTCCGGGCCATGATCGAGCTGGCCCAGCGCCGGGACGACGGCATGATCCCCGCGCGCGAGATCGCCCAACGCCAGCAGATCCCCCTCCGGTTCCTGGAGCAGCAGCTGGCCGCGCTGGTGAAGGCGGGGCTCGTGGAGAGCCACCGCGGCGCCGGCGGCGGATGCAAGCTCGCCCGCGACCCGGCCGAGATCACGGTCGCGCAGGTCGTGGACGTGATGGAGGGCGCCTACTACCCGATGTACTGCCTGGACCCCGAGGACCACACCTGCCTGCAGGACTCGAAGTGCGGACTGCAGGAGCTGTGGGGGGACGTCTACTCCGCGGTGCGCCAGGTGTTCGAGCGCACCACGATCTCTGCGCTGGCGGAGCGCCATCGGCGCATCGCCAGACCCATCTTCACCCCCGCCGAGCTCACCCGCCGGCCGTAGCCGGCGCGAGCACGCCGCGGGCACCCGAACGCGACGCTGCGTCCGGCACGGAACGCCTGAGTATCCGAGCCTAATTCGTGCTTAGGCGTCGGCCTTACCCAGTATGCGGGTGACCGTCGTGCCGCAGTTCGGACACTTGCCCTGCGCGGCGCGGCGCCCGTTCTTGAGCTCCTTGACCTCGCCCTCGAACTGGACCTTCGCCTTGTCCTTGACGCAATACCCCTCGTACATCGCCACTTCAGCACCTCCCTTCCCCTCGTGGCCTGCACATGCACGAAGCCGCTCTACGAGCGGCCTCACGCACAAGTGTCCCACGCACGCGTGCGAGCGCAAGCACATCGTGCACCCGTGTTGGGGAAACGGTCGAGCCGGGCGAAAGGGATGAGTCCGGTCTTGAACGGGCCGCGCACGCCCCAACTAGGATTGCGTCCGTGAGCGAGCGCGACCCCCTCCAGGACGCCTCCATCGAGGCGCTGCTGTCCGAGGAGCGCGTGTTCGAGCCGCCCCCCGCGTTCCGTGAGCGCGCCGTCGTGCGTGACGACTCGATCTACGAGCACGCCGCCGCCGACCCGGAGGCGTTCTGGGCCGAGCAGGCGGAGCGGCTGGACTGGTTCGAGCGCTGGAGCACGGTCAGCGAGTGGAACCCGCCCTGGGTGAAGTGGTTCCTGGGGGGGAAGCTGAACGTGGCCCACAACTGCCTGGACCGCCACCTGAGCGCCGGAGGCGGCGAGAAGGTCGCCTACCACTGGGAGGGCGAGCCCGGCGAGGAGCGCACGCTCACGTACCGCGAGCTGTACGAGGAGGTCTGCCGGTTCGCGAACGCGCTGAAGGCGCTCGGGGTCGGCAAGGGCGACCGGGTCGCCATCTACATGGGCATGGTCCCCGAGCTGCCCGTGGCCATGCTGGCGTGCGCGCGGATCGGAGCGCCGCACTCCGTCGTGTTCGGCGGATTCTCCGCCGAGGCCCTGAAGGACCGGATCAACGACGCCGAGGCGAAGGTGCTCATCACGATGGACGGGTCCTACCGGCGGGGGGCCGTGGTGCCGCTGAAGGCGAATGCGGACGCCGCGGTCGAGGGGACGCCGTCCATCGAGCACGTGGTGGTGCTCGAGCGGACCGGCGAGGACGTGGCGTTCACCGAGGGACGCGACGTGTGGTGGCACGACGCTGGTGGAGGGTCTGCCGGCAGAGTGCCCGGCGGAGCCGATGGACTCCGAGGACATGCTCTACAT
Organism: uncultured Actinomycetes bacterium; assembly: GCA_963742735.1. Taxonomy (GTDB): domain Bacteria; phylum Actinomycetota; class UBA4738; order UBA4738; family JBBDTT01; genus JBBDTT01. The sequence goes on along the minus strand of CAVUMN010000004.1, from coordinate 234,708 downwards.
CCTGTACACGTCCGGGACGACGGGGAAGCCGAAGGGGATCGTGCACACGACCGGCGGCTACCTGACCGGCGTCGCCGCCACGCACCGGATGATCTTCGACATCCGCGACGACGACGTGTACTGGTGCGCCGCGGACATCGGGTGGGTCACCGGGCACAGCTACATCGTGTACGGCCCGCTGGCCAACCACACGACCGGGATCCTGTACGAGGGCGCGCCGGACTGGCCCGACAAGGACCGCCTGTGGGCGATCGCCGAGAAGTACCGGGCGACCATCCTCTACACCGCGCCGACCGCCATCCGGGCGTTCATGCGGTGGGGCCCCGAGCACCCGCAGAAGCACGACCTGTCCTCGCTGCGGCTGCTGGGCTCGGTGGGCGAGCCGATCAACCCCGAGGCGTGGGTCTGGTACTGGAAGTACATCGGCGGCGAGCGCTGCCCGGTGGTGGACACGTGGTGGCAGACCGAGACCGGCGATCGATCCTGATCACACCGCTGCCGGGGATCACGAAGCTCAAGCCGGGCTCGGCCACCCGGCCGTTCCCCGGCATCGAGGCCGACGTGTACGACGAGAAGGGGCAGTCCGTGCCGCTGGGCGGCGGCGGCTACCTGGTGCTGAAGCGGCCGTGGCCCTCGATGTTCCGCACGATCTACGGGGACCCGGACCGGTACGTGGACACGTACTTCTCGCGCTACGGGGTGGAGACGTACCTGGCCGGCGACGGCTGCAAGCGCGACGAGGAGGGCTACTACTGGCTGCTCGGGCGCATCGACGACGTGATGAACGTGGCCGGCCACCGGATCTCGACGTTCGAGGTCGAGTCGGCGCTGGTGGACAACGAGCGCGTGGCCGAGGCCGCGGTGGTCGGCAAGACCGACGCCGACGTCGGCCAGGCGATCGTCGCCTACGTCACGCTCAAGGGCGAGCCAGGAGCCCAGCGACGAGGTCGCCGCGGAGCTCCGCGAGCACGTCGCCAAGGTGATCGGCAAGATCGCCCGTCCGCACTCCATCGTGTTCACCGACGACCTCCCCAAGACCCGCAGCGGCAAGATCATGCGCCGCCTGCTTCGTGACGTCGCCGAAGGCCGCACGCTCGGCGACGTCACCACGCTCGCCAACGCCGAGATCGTCGAGCAGATCCGGACCCTCGCCACGTCCGGAGACGAGGAGTAGCGCCGGCTTCCCACGCGCGCGCTAGAGGTACCCCAGCGCCTTGAGGTGTTCTTCGATCTCGGCGGACTCGGCGTTCGTGGGGGCGGGTTGGGCGTAGGGGTTGGGGAGGTCGGCGGCGTGGGCGGCCCAGATGGCGTCGGCGCGCTGGAGGGCGGCGCGGAGCTCGGCGGTCCTGGCGGCGTGCCTGGCGCCGACGTCGGTGGTCTCCATCGGGTCGGCCACGAGGTCGTAGAGACGTTCGGTGACGGCCTCGTCGACGGCGCCGGTGGCCACGAGCTTGAAGCGGCCGTCGGTGACGCTGGCGAGGGGGACGTCGATCCGACGGATCGCCTCCTCGGGGAAACCGGCGGCCTGGGCCTCGGCGAGCGTCTCCTTGGCCGGCTTCTGGATGAGGCCCTCGTAGGTCGAGAACGCGAGGTCGGCGGGGGGGTCCTCGCCCCAGGGATGGTTCGCCAGGCCGATCGCGTTCGCAATCGCGGCGGGGAGCGAGGTGTGCGACCAGAGCGGCTTCGGTTCGAAGGCACCCGGGCCCGCGGTGATAACCGGCACGCGGATCAATCGCTGGTCCAGGGAGAGCACGTGGCCCATCAGGTGGCCGTCGCCGAGGTTCTCGCCGTGGTCGGAGGTCACGATGACGAGGGTGTCCTCGAGCCCGCCCCGGCGGTCGAGCTGCTCCAGCACGCGGGCCAGCCAGTCGTCCATCCACCGGATCGACCGCGCGTACAGATGGCGCATCCGCCGTTCGGCCTCGGGTGGGACGTCCACTTCGCCCACGGCCACACGCAGCCGTGCCAGCCACGACTGATACTTCTGGAAGTCGCCGATGGCCTTCCACCGGCCGACCGGGCCGAGGTCGTTGTACGGCCTCGGCGGGTAGTACGGCGCGTGGCACTCCATGAGGTTCACGAACCAGAAGAAGGGCTTCGCCGGCCCGTCGCGCAGCCATCCGCGGACGACCTTCAGGGCGGCGGCGGCGCCGTCGTCAACCGGGTTCGTCCACCAGCCGAGCTTGACGCCCAGCCGGTCGACGCGACGGTCCCGTTCGCTGCGGACGTCCGTGAACGAATCGAATCCCGTCGCGAACCCATTGTGGGTGGCGATCCAGCCGTTCGCGCTGACCCCACGGGTGTCGTAGCCCGCCCGGCGGAGGACCTCGGCCAGCACGCGATCGGTGTGGCGCTCGAAGAGCGCCTGCAGGCTGTGCTGGTGGGTCTGGGGCGTCCATGCGCCCCGGCGGAGGCCGAACGCCCTCGGCGCGAGGCCGGTGAACATCGACGCGTGGGAGGGCATGGTCCACGACGAGGTGGCGATGGCCATCGGCATCGTGGTGCCCCGGCGGGCCAGGTCGTCAACCGCCGGCGTGGCGGTGGCGGGCGCGCCGTAGGGACCGAACGCGTCGGCGCGCGCGGTGTCGAACACGACCAGCAGGACGTTCGGTGGCACGTCGGTCGGCGACAATACGCGCTCGTGAGTCTCTACGAGGCCTTCGCCAAGGCGCGCGGCCGCTTCCAGACGTTCCGGTTCGTGTGGCGTCTCCGCTTCGCCGCCCGCCGGGCCGGGGGACGGGCCCGGGTGTTCGTGCGCCGCACGAACCCGTTCGACCTGTCGTGGCGCCGCCGGCGGCCGCTGCGGCGGATCGAGCGCGGCGTGCGCATCGAGGTCGAGCCCGGGGCGACCGCCCGGGTATACCTGGGCGACCGGCTGACGATCGGCGCGGGGACGCTGCTGCGGGTCGGCGCCGGCCCGCTGTACCTGGGCGACGGCGTGACGCTCGGGCCGGGGTCGGTCGTGGAGTCCGGGGGGGCCGTCGTGCTCCGGGAGCGCGCGTCACTCGGGGCGACCGGGGCGGTCCTGGCCCGGGACGGCCAGTCGGAGGTCGAGGTGCACCCGCACGCGGTGCTCGGGGCGCACGCCGCGGTGCTGGCGGAGGACGGCGCCCGGACCGTGGTGGACCGGCGGGCGCGGGTCGCCGAGGGCGCCACGGTCCCCTCGGGCGCCGAGGTGGCCGGGGAGGCGGAGGCCTGGCCCCGGCGCCGGCTGGTGTCCGTGGTGTGCTCCACGAAGGACCGCGCGGGAATGCTCCCCCGGCTGTTCGAGGCGCTCGGACGGCAGTCGCTGCCGCCGGATCGGTTCGAGCTGGTGATCGTGGACAACGGCTCGACGGACGACACGCCGGCGGTCCTGCGACGGCTGGCCGGCCGCGCGGCGTTCCGGACCGCGGTGCTCCGGCGGGAGCCGCCCGGCGGGCCGGCCCGAGGCCGCAACGCCGGGTGGCGGGCCGCGCGGTCGGGGATCGTGGCGTTCACCGACGACGACTGCGCGCCCGCGCCGGAGTGGCTCGAGTCGGGGCTGGCGGCGTTCGAGGGTCGCGATCGGCTCGCGATCGTCCAGGGTCGGACGGACCCCGAGCCGCGCCAGATCGCCGAGCTGCGCGGGCTCGCGGCGAGCCAGCGGATCGAATGGGAGCGCGGCCTGTACGAGACGTGCAACCTGTTCGTCCGGCGGGAGGCGCTGGAGGCGGTGGGCGGGTTCGCCGAGGACATCCCGGTCCCCGCGGCCGAGGACACCGAGCTGGCGTGGAAGGTGAAGGGGCTCGGGTGGGCGAGCGCGTTCGCTCGGGACGCCGTCGTGTATCACGCCGTCCACCCCGGGAGGCTTCGTGACTACCCGGGCCGCTTTGCGCAGTGGGCGGAGGTCCACCGCACGCTGAAGCGGACGCCCGAGGTGCGCAACGGGTTCTTCCTCGGGCATTTCTGGACGCGGCACCACGCCTGGTACCTGCTGTTCCTGACGGCGCTGATCTCCTCGAGCGCTCTCGTGGCTGCCGCTCCCGGCTGGTGGTGGGTTCCGCTCGTGTTCGTGCTTCCGTACGTGGCGTTCCTGCTTCGGAACTCGCGCGAGTCGCTGACGGTGTTCGAGCGGATCGCGTTCGCGCCGGTTCGGGTGGTGGCGGACTCGGTGGAGGTGGCCACCATGATCGTCGGCAGCGTTCGACACCGGGCCGTGCTGCTGTGAAGTCGCTGCTGTGGCTGTTGGACCGGCTGGGGCAGTTCCGGCAGAACGCGATCCGGCTGCGGGCGCTGCGCACGGTGGTGTGGTTCTCCTGGCGGCTGCGGGTGCGGGCGCTGGTCGCGGGAGGGACCGTCAGGCTCCACGGCCGGGCGTTCGGGACCCAGGTGCGCAGGGGCGCGCGCCTTCGGGTACGCCGCGGCGCGCGGATCGGGCTGGTCCTCGGCCCGTGGGTGATCCTCGAGCGTGGGACGACCCTCGTCCTCGGGACCGGGACGCTCTCCCTGGCGGAGGGGGTGTCGATCGGGCCGCGGACGACGCTCGAGGTCGGCGGGGGCGGATCCCTGGTCGTCGGGGCCGGGGCCACGATCGGCGCGGGGTGCCGGATCACCGCGGTCGCTCGCGACGTGGAGATCCGACCGGACGCAGCTATCGCGGACTACGCGTCCATCGGGTCGAGCGGCGAGGGAACCGTCGTCGTGGGGCGCTCGGCCCGGGTGGGGCCGCGGGCGATCGTCCACGGGGGAACCGCCGTCGCCGACGAGGTGGAGGTCGCGGCGCACGACGTGGTCCAGGGAGTCGTGGGCCGGCCGCCGGCGGCGCCGCGGGCCCGGGGCCGGGCGCCGGAGGTCTCCGTGGTCGTGTCGACGAAGGACCGCGCGGATCACCTTCCCCGGCTGTTCGAGGCCCTCGCCCGGCAGCGCCTGCCCGCCGGGCGGTTCGAGCTGGTCCTGGTGGACGACGGATCGACCGACGCCACGCCCGAGGTGGCTCGGCGGCTGGCCCGCCGGGCCGGATTCCGAGTCCGGGTCGTTCGACGACGGCACTCCGGCGGCCCGGCGGCGGGCCGCAACCTCGGCTGGCGGGCCGCGCGAGCCCCCGTGGTCGCCTTCACCGACGACGACTGTCAGCCCGCGCCGGAGTGGCTCGCCGCGCTGCTCGCCCGCCTGTGGGAGAGCGGCGCCGACCTGGTACAGGGCCGGACCCTCCCCGAACCGCGACAGGAGGCGGCCGGGGGGCTGTTCGTGATCACCAACCGGGTCACCAGGGCGGGCGGGCACTACGAGACCTGCAACATGCTGTACCGGCGAGACGTGCTGGAGGCCCTCGGAGGCTTCGACGAGCGGTTCCCGTACCCGATGGCCGAGGACACCGACCTGGCCCTGCGCGCGCTCGAGGCGGGCAAGCGAGCCGCCTTCGAGCCCGAGGCGCTGCTCTATCACGACGTGCGAACCGTGGGATGGCGAGGGATCCTCCGCCGGGGCAAGAACCTCTCGTCGCACGCGCTGCTGGTGAAGAAGCACCCGCGGATGCGCAAGGTCTACTACCGCCGCTGGATCATCAAGCCGAGCCACGCGTACCTGATGCTCGCGGTGGCCGCGGTGGTCGCGGGAATCCTCTGGACGCCCTGGGCGCTCCTCGGCCTGGCCCCCTACGCGCTGCTGCGGTTCCTGGACCGGGAGCAGCCGTTCGGCTTCTGGCCGCGCCTGGCCGCGATCCCCGGCTGGATCGCGATCGACGCCGTGGAGATCGGCGCCCTGGCCGTCGCCAGCCTGCGCCAGCGAAGGCTGCTGCTGTGAGCCGGCTCCGCGGGCGCCTGCTTCGTCTCCGGGCCTCGGTTCGGGCGCGCGCCGCGCGCTCCACGGTGACCGTCACCGTGGGCCGGGGCGTCGCGGTGGCGCGGCACCTTCGGCTGATGGTCGGCCGGGAGAGCGATTCGACGCTGCGATTGGGCGCGGAGTCGAGGCTCGGCCCGGCGTGCTCGCTCTCGCTGCGAGGAGGAGAGGTTCGGGTCGGCCGGGAGGCGCGGCTGGGCGGCGACGTCCTGCTCGAGGCGGCGGGCGGGCGGTTGGAGATCGGCGAGCGGGCCCGGCTCCGCGAGGGGAGCGTGGTCCGCGCGCAGGGAGGCGACGTGGAGATCGGCGAGGGGGCCGAGCTCGGCGAGTTCTCGGTGGTCCTCGCGTCGGAGGAGGGACCGGTGCGGGTGGGGGCCGGGGCGGTCGTGGGGGTGAAGGCGACGCTCCTCCCGGGCGCGAGCGTGGCGGCGGGCGCGCGGGTGCCGCCGAACGCGGTGGTCGACGGCCCGTTCAGGGCAGGCGCACGTACAGCGCCTCGACGATCGCGGCCTGCTCGGCCACGGTCGCCACGCCCGGCGCGTTCGCGCTGAGCGCGTCCACGATCGAGGGCTCCGCGACGAGCCGGTCCACCGCCGCGCGAAGCTCCGCAACCCCGTCGAAATGCAGGCCGTCGTGGCCGTCGTGGACGTACTCGGCGAGCGCGCCGCCGCGCCGGGCGGCGAGGACGGGGACCCGGCGCTGGAACGCCTCGTGCGTCGTGATCGAGAACGTCTCGAGCTGGCGGCTGGCGGCGATCAGGACGTCCGCCTCCGCGAGAGCCGCGTCGGTGTCGTAGGGACCGGCGAAGCGGACGTTCGGACCGGCGTCCGCGAGCATCGGCCCGATCAGGGGGAGCTGGTCCTCGGGGACTGCGCCGTGCAGCGTCAGGCGCGCGTCTGCGGGTTCCACGTCGCGGAACGCCTCCAGGACCACGTCGGTCCCCTTCAACAGCGACAGCCGTCCCAGGGTCACGAACCGCAGGGGCCGCGCGGCGGGCCGCCGGGCCGGAGGGTTCACCGGCGGCAGGCCCAGCGGGATGACCTCCACGCGGTTCGGGTCCAGCCCGAGCCGAGCCCACCGGTCGCGCAGGAAGTTCGACCCGGCGATGAACCGGGGCACGCGGGCGAGCTGCCGCCGGTTGCGGGCGTACCGTGCGACGTACAGCGCGTCCGCCGGCGAGTGCCGCCCCCGCGTCTCCGGCGCGACGGCGTACTCGCGGGTGTCGCCGAAGGGGCTGCAGTGGCGCATGCACGCGAAACCCATGCGCGGCCCGGTCTCGCAGATCGAGAGGTCCTTGCGGATCAGGTCGACGCGGGCGCACGCGTACCACCAGTCGTGGAGCTGCAGGACGAACGGCACCCGCGACGACGCCGTCGCTCCCAGCATCTCCACGGAAGCATCCATGACGTGATGGATATGCACGACGTCGAAGCGGCCCTCCGTCAAGAATCGCTCGTAGGGGGCGCGGACGCTTCGCTGGGCGCTCAACCGGTTTCCCATTGCTGGCGCGCTCGGCCGGGTCACGACGGTCACCGGCAGTCCGTAGACCTCTCGCTGATCGACCCGAGTCGTATCGCCGGCGTCGCCGGTTTGCCACGTGAAGACCCGGACCTCATGCCTCCCCGCGAGCTCCTTCGACAGGGCCTCGGCCCACCGCTCGGTCCCGCCCCGCCGCTCCCCCGTGAAGTTGTGGACGACCTGGGCGATCCTCACGCTGCGCCCGCCCCGGTTTTCGATCGGAGGCGTTCGTACAGGGACTCGATCTCGCGGGCGTGCGCCTCCATCGGCTTCACGGGGTCGATCCCGGCGGCGAGGGCCGCCACCCGCGCGGGGTCGTCCGCGAGGGCCTCCACCGCACGTCGGAGCTCGTCGGCCCCGTCGCCGAAGACGACCCCGTCCACGCCGTCACGGACGACCTCGGGTAGCGCCCCCGACCGGCTGACGAGCATCGGCACGCCCCGCTGGAAGGCCTCCTGGACCACCAGCGGGTAGTTCTCCAGGGCCCGGCTCGGCATCACGACGGCGTCGGCGCCGCCGAGGATCGCGTCGAGCTCGGGCGGCTCGTACGGCCCGGCCCACCGCACGTGAGGAGCGGCCGAGAGCAACGCGCCGAACCGCTCCACCTGCCGCTCGCCGATGGGGCCGTGCATCGTGAGCGCCGCCCGCGCGGGATCGATCGCGGCGAACGCTTCGATCGCGACGTCCGCGCCCTTCGCGTGGGAGAGGTGTCCGAGGAACGCGAACCGCAGCGGCGGCAGGGGCGCGTACCTGGTGGGCCGGGGGCCGGGGGCGGGCATCCCCCAGGGGATGACCTCGACGCGCGACGGGCTCAGGCCGAGCCGCGCGTAGGTGTCCCGGGTGAACTCGGATCCGGAGACGAAGCGGTCCACCCCGCGGAGCGCGCGCCGCAGGCGGCGGTGGCGAACCACGTACGCCAGGTCGCGTGGGCGGCGCCGGCGCTGCTCCGGCGGGATGTCGGCGTGGTCCTCGCGTCCCGCCGACGGGTAGCAGTGCCGCACGCACGCCCACCCGCCCCGCGGGCCCGAATGGCACACCGACCCGTCCTTGCGCAGGAGCGTCGTTCGCGGACACACGTACCAGAAGTCGTGCAGCGAGACGACGCCCGGGACGCCGAGCTCTCGGGGCACTCCCAGGATGGACGGCGACACGTCGATCAGGTGCTGGACGTGGACGACGTCCGGGCCGAACTCGCGGGCGTGCTCGGCGAAGCGGCGGCGCACCTCGCGCTGGACGGCGTTGCGCTCGCGGAACGACCCGGCCTGCGGCTGGTCGAGGATCGCCACGGGGAGGCCGCCGCGCTCGCCGCGCTCCAGCGCGAACTCCGTCCCGATCCGGGTCGTGAACACCTCGACCTGGTGACGCTCGGCGAGCGCGCGGACGAGCTCCGCCGTGTAGCGCTCGGTGCCGCCGCGATGCTCGGCCGCGAAGTTGTGGACGACCTGCAGGACCCGCACGCCGCGAAGCCTACGGGGAGGGACGGGGGGTTCGGGGGGGTAGCTCGCCCCGAGGTGCTCCCAGGTCCGTTTCCGGCGGCGAGCGGACCCCCCGTGTTGACTTGAAGAAGGTGCGGAGGGCCTCCGAGTGGATGGCCACCTGCTCGCGCAGCGCGGCGGCGAGCTCGCGGTCGCCGCGGGCCCGGGCGTATGCGGTCTTCGCGGCACGGTCGGCCACCACCAGTGTCCGGTAGGTGAGCGCGTAGGGCGTGCTGTGGTGCTTGCGCATGAAGTAGTCGACGCACTGGGCGCCGAGGACCTGTCGCCGGTGCTCGGTCCACCGCTTCGCGCCGCTCACGTTTCCGATGTGCACGACGCGCGTCTCGGCGAGGTAGCGGACGCGCCACCCCCTCCGGCCCAGCCGCCAGCACAGGTCGTAGTCCTCGCCGTCCATCGGGGTCTCGGGGTCGAGGAGCCCGACCTGATCGAGGGCCGCCCGGCGCAGGAACATGAAGGCACCGCTCACCCAGTCGACGTCCATCGTCGTCGGGGGTGTCCCGTCCTGGAACAGCCAGAACCTCGGGGTCTTGTTCCGGCGAAACGGCCGCGCGAACGCCGACAGCGCGAGCTCGCGGCCCACGGTTCGAAACGGCGCGCACGAGTACTGCAGCGACCCGTCGGGGGCCACGATCTTCACTCCAAGTGCCCCGATCCTCGGCTCGGCCTCCAGCTCCTCGACGCAGAGGTCCACGACCTTCGGGTCGTCGATGAGCGTGTCCGGGTTCAGGAGCAGGACGTAGTCGCCGTCGGTCATCCGCATGCCCTGGTTCGATGCCTTCGCGAAGCCAAGGTTCTCCGGGTTGGCGACGAACGTGATGTCGTCGCGCCTCGCGAGGATCTGGGCCGAGCCGTCGCTCGAGGCGTTGTCGATGACCAGGGTCGCGACGTTCGGATAGGCGAGCGTCTTCAGCGATTCCAGCAGCGGGACCAGGACCTCGATCCCGTTCCAGTTGACGACGACGATCGAGACCTTGGGGCGGTCCTCGGTCACGCGACCCCCTGGTAGACGCGCTCGATCGCCGGTCCCACCGCCGTGGCCATGTCGAACCGGGCCGCCGACGCCAGGCAGCGCTCGCGGATGCCGTCCTCCTGCGAGAGCGCCAGCCCCTCGGTCAGGGCGCGAGCCAGCTCGCCCGCGTCGTCGGGGGCGAACGTCCGCCCGATCGCGGGGTCGTCGATCACGTCCGTGATGCCGCCGTCGGCCGTTCCCACGACCGGCGTTCCGCAGGCCAGGCTCTCCGCGAGGACCAGCCCGAGGGCCTCGTTGCGCGAGGGAAGGGCGGTCACCCACGCCGCGGAGTAGTCGGCGGCCAGGTCGCCGTCGGCGGCTCCCCTGAGCTCGACGCGGCCGCGGAGGGCGGCGGGCAACGAGTCCCGGGCGGCGAGCGCCGCGGCCGGGTCGCCGTTGCCTCGGGCCACGACCCGCAGTCCGGCATGGTCGGGGGCGATCTCGGCGAAGGCTCGCAGGAGGAGGTCCAGTCGCTTGCGGGGCTCGTCGAGCGCCGCCGCGAACAGGATCGTCGGCTCGGCGGCGCGCTCGGCGACGGGACGGAACCGGCCGGCGTCGACGCCCAGGGGGATCACGTGCGCGGCGCGCCCGTAGTCGGCCTCCAGGACCCGAGCCGCGAACGTGGACAGGCACACGACGGCGTCGGCGCGCCCGAGGACCGTTCGCCACATCAACGAGCCGGCGCCGGTCCGCTCGTTCCACCAGCGGAACGGGATGCCCATCAGGGTGGTCACCACCGCGCGGCCGCGCCGGCGGGTCAGCACGGCCGCGGCGCCGTCGGCGGGTGAGAGGGCGTGGACGACGCGGGCCGGCTCGCGCAGCAGCGGGGGAACCATCGTCGGGACGAATGCGGCGAGCGGGTCGAACCCCCGCGCGGTCAGCCAGCCCGACGCGGTCCGCCCCCGCACGACGTACGGGGCCCGGTCGGCCCGCGGCGGCAGGCGTGTGCCGTTGGCGGTCGTCAGTACGCGGACATCGTGGCCGCGGGCGCGCAGATAGCCGACCAGGTCCTCCAGATGCCGTTCCGCGCCTCGTCGAACCTCGGCCCAGACGTAGGGGTGACTCACTAAGATGTCCAAGAGAGCCTCTCGAACGCGACTCCGCCGCAACACCGGCGTGGAGGGATCATGGACAGCCTACAGGCCCTGTGGCGCCGTCGTGACCTCGTACGCACGCTGGCCTCGAGCAGCTTCAAGTCGCGCTATCGACGACTGGGTCTCGGGGTGATGTGGGCCGTGATCACGCCGCTCATCCAGGGCCTGTTGATCGCCGCGGTGTTCACGATCCTCGGGCGCGCGGACCTCGCCGGGCCGTTTCCGTATGCCCTGTACGTGCTGACCGGGATCATGCCGTGGCAGTTCTTCGTCAGCGCGATGCTGGGGGGCTCCGGCTCGCTGCTCGAGGCCGGACAGATCGTCCAGCGGGTGCGCCTGCCCCGCGCCGCGCTTCCCACCGCGGTGGTGGTGGCGAACCTCTACAACCTGGCGTTCATGCTCGGGGTGCTGCTGCTGCTGGTGGGGGCCTTCGCGCTCGAGCGCATGGGCCAGCTGTACCTGCTGCCGGCCGCCGTCGCGCTGCTGATCCTGCTGCCGTACGGGATCGCGCTGACGTTCTCCACGCTGCAGGTCCGCTACCGCGACATCGACCCCATGCTGCAGGCCGCCGTGATGGCGTGGTTCTGGGTGACGCCGATCATCTATCCCTTCTTCTTCGACCGGCTGGCCGAGCACCCGCTGGTGATGAACCTCATCCGGGCGAACCCGATGACCGGCGTGGTCGGCCTGTTCCGGTCCGCGTACGTGGGGCTGCCGGTGGACCTCTGGGCCACCGTCTCGTCGGTGGCGTGGACGGCCTTCTTCCTCGTCGTGGGGTGGCGGGTGTTCACGCGGCGGGAGGCCACGGTTGCCGACTACCTCTGAGGCCCCGGTCGGCGCCGGCCACGTCCGTGTCGTGGACGTGGGCAAGCGCTTCGATCTGCTCCGGGACGAGCCGCGCCTCTTCGGGCTCTCGCGCCACGCGTTCCGCGCCAAGGACCACCTGTGGGCGCTCCGCCACGTGTACCTCGGCCTGGAACCGGGCCAGGCGCTGGGCGTCATCGGCCCGAACGGCTCCGGCAAGTCGACGTTGCTCCGGGTTCTGGCCGGGGTCACCGCCCCGACGGAGGGGACGGTGGAGATCGGCGGCCGCGTCTCCTCGTTGATCACGATCGGCGCGGGGTTCCGCGACGAGCTCTCCGGCCGGGAGAACATCGAGGTCGGGGGCTCGGTACTGGGGATGTCGCCTGAGGTCATCGAGCAGAACGCCGAGCGGATCATCGAGTTCTCCGGCCTCGGGTCCGCGATCGACCGGCCGGTCAAGCACTACTCATCGGGCATGTACATGCGGCTGGGGTTCTCGGTGGCGATCTTCGCCGAGCCGGACGTGCTGCTGGTCGACGAGGTGCTGGCCGTGGGGGACCGCGCCTTCCGGGCCAAGTGCGACGCGCGACTCAAGGACCTGCTCGCCGCGGGGGTGACGCTGGTGTTCGTCTCGCACGCGATGCCGGTGGTGCACGCGCTGTGTCCTCGATCGATCGTGCTGTCGAAGGGTGAGGCCGTGTTCGACGGCCCCACCGAGGAGGCCATCGCCCGCTACCACGCCCTCATCAACACCGCCGACGTCGAGCTGAGCGAGACCGAGTTCGAGGCCGACGCCGGCGTGCAGCGCGTCGGCGGCGGCGTGGAGATCGAGGACGTGGAGCTGGCCGGGCCGGGCGGCGTCACGGGGACCTCGTTCGCGGTCGGCGACGACGTGACGCTGCGGTTCCGCCTGCGCTTCGGCCGCGACGTGATCTCACCTCGCGTGCGGCTCTCGGTGCTGTCCGGGAGCCAGACGGTCTACACGACGGCGGTCGCGGCGATGGACGAGACCGTCGCGGAGGGGACCGAGCTCGGCAGCCAGGTCGGCCTGTCCTTGCACCTCGGCCCCGGGACGTACCAGCTGCAGATCGTCGTCCGCGGCGACCAGGAGGACGTGCTGGCCGGCCGGCATCGCTCGGCCCCGTTCTTCGTCGTCACCCGTGAGGGCGTGACGGGATGGGGGCTGGCGGACCTGGCCGCGCGTCCGACGCTCACCCGGGCCACCGAGCGGAAGGGAGCGCGCGATGGCCGGTCGCGGTGAGCAGCGGGCGTACCGCCGCCGGCTGGCCAAGGAGGAGCGGCTGGCGATCCGGGCCGGCGGGCCGCGGGCCCGGGCGTTCGCAGGGTTCGGTGAGGGCTCGATCGTCGAGGGGCCGCAGCTGCGGCTCGTGGGGGAGCACGCCATGCGGATCGGAACCGGGGTGACGATCCTCAAGTACGCGTGCCTGGAGGCGTACGCGCCGCCGGGCGCCGTCGCCCTCGAGATCGGGTCCGGGTGCTACCTGAGCCACAACCTCCGGCTCGTGGCGCTCAACGGGATCCAGATCGGCGACCACACCGCGATGGGTCAGTTCGTCACGTGCACCGACACGATCCACGACTACAAGCGTCAGGACGACGAGGCCGTGTCGTGGCAGGCGCCGCTCAAGGAGGGCCGGCCGCTTCGCATCGGCTCGCGGGTGTGGATCGGCGTGGGGACGGTCGTCGTGGGCGGGATCACGATCGGGGACGGCGCGATCATCGGGCCGAACGCGGTGATCTCCCGCGACGTCCCCGCCGGCGTGATGGTCCAGGGCAACCCGGCCCACATCGTCAAGCGGCGCGGCCCCGACGGCGAGTGGGAACCCCTCGCGGAGCCGGTCCTGCTGTCCTAGCGCTTCGCGGTTCCCACCGCGACCACGCTCTGGCCGAACGGCGGGGGTCCCAGCCGGTCCGCGAGACGGCCGAGCGGCGCGGCGACGTGCTCCGAGGTCCACACGCTCCAACGCGAGAGCTTCGCCGAGCCCAGGGCCCGCCCGACCAGCCACCAGCCGGCCGCGCCGAGCGGGTTGAAGTAGCGGGCCCGGGCGCGGTCGAACCCGGCCTCGTGCAACAGCGCGAGCACCTCGTCGCGGGCGTAGCGACGGACGTGGCCGTACCGGCGGTCGAGCGCCCCGAACAATCCGTTGTGCGCGGGGACGAGCAGGCAGAGCCGCCCTCCCGGACGCAGGAGGCCGCGGGCCACCGAGAGCGCGCGACGATGGTCGACGATGTGCTCCAGCACGTTGACCATCACCACGCAGTCGAACCGGCGGCCGGTCCCCTCGAGCTCCTCCAGGGTGACGGGGAGGACCTCGAGGCTCGGCACATCCAGACGGTCGAGCTCGTCCCGCATCGCGCCGTCCGGCTCGGCGACGGTCACGCGATCGGCCGCGCGTGCCACCCACGGCGTGTAGATCCCGATCCCCGGTCCGACCTCCAGGACCTCGCCGCTGATCGCGTCGCCGAACGCCGAGATCAGCCATCCCTGGTAGCCGCGGGCGTCCTTCAGCATCATCAGGTCGCGGCGCTCGGCCTCGGTGATCCCGGCTTCGCTCGGCGCGGGCGGCGGGAGGGCCGGCCGCCGTTTCGGGATCCGAACGGGCGAGCGGGCGATGTGCCTCGTGGCGCGCGCTCCGGCGGACGGTGTCCGCACGGCGTACATGCAGAGCTTGGTGCGCGGGTCGAGCTCCACCGTTCGGTGGCCGAGCCGGAGGGCGCTCACCGTCCGCCTCGCTGCCCGTCCGAGATTGGGCGCCGCGGGCGCGACGTCGCTCACGAGCACCTCGAACGTCGAGGTCTTGCCGACCGTGTGCCACCCCACGGCCTCGTAGCCGTGGGAAGCCAGGAGCGTGGCCAGGCCCGCTCGCGTGAACAGGACCAGGTGCTCCGGCACTCGCAGGGCCTCGGGCCACCGCCGGCCGAGGGCGCGGCTGAAGAACGCGCCCGCGTCCGGCGTCAGGACGGCGAGCGCGCCATCGGGCGCCGTCAGCCGGTGCGCCTCGTCGAGCATCGCGCCGGGGTCCGCTACGTGCTCGATCACGTCCATCAGCGTGACGGCGTCGAACGAGCCGTCCTTCAGGCCGGGGGCCGGCAGCAGGCCCGGACGCACGTCCAGGCCGAGCTCGTCCCGCGCGTACGCCGCGGCCCATTCGTTCGGCTCCAGGCCTACGGCGTCCCATCCGCGAGCGCGCGCGGCCGCGACCAGGAACCCGGGGCCGGCGCCGACGTCGAGCAGCCGCCCCGGCGGGCGGAGCCGCTCCAGGTGCGCCAGACACATCGCGAACTTCGCCTCGATGTGCGCCCGGTCGGCCAGATAGTCGCGGTAGCCGGGGGCGAGGCCGGACTCGCCGGGGGCGGCCCAGTACTCCTGGTCTCGATACAGCGCGGCGAGCTCCTCGGGGGACGGGGGATCGGGGACGAACCACGTCCCGCATCGGCGGCACGCGCGGAACTCGAACTCGCGGATCTGGAACGCGGGACGCGAGCTCCCCGAGCCGCACGCGGGGCAGGTCGCGGTCATACGGGGATCTCCAGGGCGCGCTTCGCGTCGCGGGTCCGGGCCCGGTCGATCAACGAGACCAGGAACGCCGCCGCCAGCAGGATGAGGAAGGGGTCGACGGGCGCCCGGTAGCGGCTGTTGCCGAGGATCGGGAGCACGCTCGCGAACAGCAGCGCGGGGGTCGCTACCAGCCACCCCGGCCACGTCCGCGCGCGATGGGTGGACGCGCCTCCCACGGCCAGGGCGAGCACCACCCAGAAGCCGATCAGGCTGAGCCAGGGCAGGGCCGCCGGCGCGCTCGCCTGCCGGGCCACCTTCTGCTCGAGAGAGATCCCGCCGCCGCCCACCATCCGGATCGCGTTCCAGAACACGACCCGTCCCAGGTACGTGGGGTGCGTGCGCAGGTAGTGGAGGCCGGCGCGGCGCATGGTCGCCTCGACCTCGACCTCGTTCATGCCCGGCCGCAGGAGGGGCACGTACTCGGGCGGGATGAACCACACGAAGCAGGCCGGGCAGTCCTCGCGGCCGGCGGCCTGGTCGTTGTAGGTGCCGGCCAGCGCGAACCCGGTCTCGGTGTGGACCGGGACGAACGCGTCGAACGTCCGGGCGTTGCGGATCGTCCACGGGACGATCAGCGCGGCCGCGGCCAGGATCGCGACCAGAGGTGGCACGACCGCCCGCAGCGAACCCCGCGGCCGTCGCGCCCAGGCGGCCAGCGCCACCGGCACCAGCAGCACCGCGCCGTTCGGCCGGGTGAGCGTGGCCAGCCCGACCAGCGCCCCCGCCAGAAGGATCCACCGGAGGCGCTCGGGTTGCCGCCGGAAGGCCAGCGCGGCGAGCACCGTGCCGACCTCGAGGAACACGAACAGTGGCTCGCTGAGCAAGGTGGTGCTCCACATCAGCCAGGGCGGAAAGAGCGCGGCGATGACCAGCGCGGCATAGGCGATGCGGCGGTCGCCCCACAGGCGCAGCGCCATCAGCCCGATCAGGCCTGCGGCCGCCACGCTGCCCACCGACTGCGCCACGCGGCCCACCGTCCAGCGTGTCTCGGAGTCCTCGGTCCCGGTCGCCGCGTACAGCCCGGCCAGCGCGTACGGAAGGCCCGGCGGACGGAACGCGCTCGGGCCCTCGGCGAGCCGCGACGGCGGGTAGCCGAGCCCCTGCGCGATGGACACGCCGTGCCGGTCGAACGAGGCCGCGTCCGCGGTGGGGACGTAGTCGGTCCCGGCGATGATCGCCACGCGCAGCGCCAGCCCGGCGCCGAGCGCCACCGCGACGTAGATCGCGCGCCGGCGCATCACTCCACGCGGCAGCGCACGAGCGTCCACAGCAGGCGGACGCCGTCGGACGCGCGGAGCTTCTTGCCCTCCTCCCGCGACCGGGCGCGATAGCGGACGGGGACCTCGTAGACCCGGATCCCCCGGCGGAGCAGGTGGGCGGGGATCTCGGCGTCGATGGTGAAGGTCCGCTCGCGCAGCTCCAGCGAGCGGAACAGCTCGGTCGAGCACGCCTTCATGCAGGTCGTGATGTCCGAGAGCCAGCTGTTGAACAGGACGTTGGCGGCAAGGTTCACGGCCTTGCCACCCATCACGTACCAGAACCCGTAGGAGGTGTGGGAGCCGAAACCCACGGACGCCGAACACGGCCTGAGCGTCGCCGTTCATCAGCGGCTCGATGACCGAGGGGATGTCGGCCGCGTCGTACTCGAGGTCGGCGTCGAGGATGACCGAGTACGTCCCCCGGGCCGCGCGGATCGCGGTTCGGACGGCGCCGCCCTTTCCGCGGTTGGGGTTCACGCCGATGATCCGGACCTGCTCCGGCCACTCTCGCTTGAGCAGCCGCTCGCGCGTGCCGTCCAGCGATCCGTTCTCGACGACCAGGAGCTCATAGCTCACCGGGAAGTCGACCGCGAGCACGGCCTCGACGGCGCGTTCGATCGTTCGCTCCTCGTTGTAGGCGGGCATGAGGATGGACAGGTCGACGGGTGTCTGGGATGGGGGCATGGCAGCGCCTGGTGTCGGGAACGGGCATTCTAGGCGTCATGTCAGCCGGTGGCGGACGGCCTGTCGATCTCGTGGTGGTGGTGTGGGACACGGCCAGGGCGGCGGACGTGTCGGCCCACGCCGCCGGGCCGCGCACCACGCCGGTCCTGGAGCGCCTGGCCGAACGAGCCACGGTCTACACGCGGGCCGGGTCGGCCGCTCCGTGGACCCTTCCGTCGCACGCCTCGCTCTTCACCGGCCTGCTGCCCTCGGAGCACGGCGCGAACGAAACCCACTACCGGCTTGAGGAGGGGGCCGAGACCTTGGCGGAGATCGTCGCCCGCCGCGGCTACGAGACCATCGCCGTCTGCGCGAACGACATGGTGGGGCCCGCGGCGGGGCTGACGCGGGGGTTCCGCCGCTTCCTCCCGCTTCGAGAGGTGCTTCCCGCGGTCCAGGAGCACCCCCGCGTGCCGGCCGTGCTGCGGAAGGTCCTCGGCCGCGCCGACCACGCCTACGGGCGGTTCCTCCGCCACCGCTACGACCACGGCGCGGCGCGCACGAACCGGTTCGTCGATCGTGCACTGGCACGGGTTCCCCAGGACCGCCCGGTGCTGCTGTTCGTCAACTACCTCGACGCGCACCTGCCCTACGCGCCTCCAGAGCCGTTCCGGTCGCGCTTCCTTCCCGAGGGGATGGACGCCGCCGAGGCCATGGCCATCAACCAGAGCCCGCCCGCGTGGTTCACGCGCGAGGCGGCGATGACGGACCGCGACTTCGACGGGCTCCGCGGCCTGTACCGGGGCGAGATCGGCTATCTGGACGCGCGCCTGGGGGAGCTGATCCGCATCCTGCACCGCCACGGCCGTTGGGACCGCGCGGCATTCGCCCTGACCAGCGACCACGGCGAGAACATCGGCGACCACGGCCTGATGGACCATCAGGCCAGCGTCCACGAGACCCTCCTGCGGGTCCCGCTCGTCCTGAAGGACCCCGGACAGCGCGACGGCCGCCGCGTCGACGGCGTGGTTCAGGTCCACGACCTGGCCCCGACGCTCCTCGCTCGCGCCGGGACCGCGTTCGCCCAGCCGGTCCACGGGCGGCCGCTGCCGGTGGACGGCGAGCCGGGCCGGGACGTGGCCGTCGCCGAGTACCTCGCGTTCTTCCCCTCGATGGAGCTGGTCCGCAAGCGGTTCCCCGGGCTGGATGTGACCTCGGTGGACCGGGGGTTTCGCTCGGCCCGCGGCTCGGACGACCTGAAGCTCATCGTCGACACGCGCGGCCGCGAGGAGCTGTTCGACCTGCGGGCGGACCCCGGCGAGACGGCCGACCTGGCGGCCGATCGCCCCGAAGACGTCGCGAGGCTCCGCGCGCAGCTCCCCGACTGGTCGAACGTCGAGACGACGGTCCCCGAGGAGCTCGAGGCCGAGATCGAGACGCACCTCCGCGCCCTCGGCTACGTCGAGTGAGGCTCAGGCTTCTCGGGCGGTGGCACGCCGGGCGGCATAGCATCCGGGCACGATGAGCCGGCCACCCGAATACCGCGGCCCGACGGGCTGGGCGCGGTTCATGTACGACGAGCCCTTCGCCCGGTTCCGCCTGCGTGGCGCGCTCACCCGCCCGTTCTGGCGGATGCGGTTCGCCGGCTTCGGCGACGGTTCGGTCCTCGACCGCCCGAAGTGGCTGTACGGGCCCCGGCACATCGACATCGGCGAGCGCGTGTTCATCCTGTGGGGCGCCTGGCTGTCGGTGGAGCGCCCCGCCTGGCCGAACCCCGAGCCCGCGTTGCGCATCGGCAACGGGGTCGTCCTGCGGCCGTATTGCACGATCTCCTGCGCGGAGTCCGTGACCCTCGAGGACGACGTGGCCATCGGGGCGTTCTCGACGATCATCGACAACGACCACGTGCTGCGCGGCGACGAGGGCGAGAACATCACCTGGAGCCAGGCCTGGCACACGAGCCCGATCCGCATCGGCCGGGGGACCTGGATCGGCGACCGGGTGGCCATCCTGCGCGGCGCCGACATCGGGCGGCAGTGCGTGATCGGCACGAACAGCGTGGTCAAGGGATCGATCCCCGACTTCTCGATCGCCGTCGGCTCGCCCGCCCGCGTGGTGGGAGACGTCCGAGAGCGAGCCAAGCGAGAGGCGGGCGCCTAGAGCACCACCCGGCGGGCGCGCACCGAGCCCACCACCAGCCCCGCCGTCGCCACGGCGTCCAGGAGCGCCTGCGCGGGCAGCGCTCGCACCCGGTCGCGCCGCCCCCCGTGGCCCCGCGAGACCTTCCGGTACGCGTAGGGCAGCGCCAGAGCGAGGGCGGCGGGGCGCCGCCGCGCCAGCCAGAGGCCGGCGAGGGCCAGCCAAACGTACGGCCGGTCCTCCGTCAGGAACACGCGGTGCTTCAGGAGCCGTTCCCGGAGCTCGGGGAACTCGCGGACCAGGCTGGGGAACGCCCCCACGAGCCACATCCGCCCGATCGACTCGCCGAGGTCCGGGGGAACACGTGGTGGTGCACCAGCGCCGCGGCTCGAACTCCAGGCGCAGTCCCGCGCGGATCATCCGCCACCGCCAGATCGGTGTCCTCGCCGAAGCCGTAGTCGATCTGGCCCGTCGAGCGCGGGACGCGGATGCGACGGGCGAAGGCCCCGTCGAACCCCCCGACGGCCCGGAACGCCTCGCCCCGGACGGCAACAGGTTGCAGGAGTCGAACAGGCCGGAAGCCGCCGCCCGCCTCCACGGTCCGATGCAGCGGGCCCCGGTGCATGGCCGGGTCGGCCACGGTCAGGCCCTGGATGGCGTTGGCGGCCTCCAGCGTGGAACATGGCCGCGGCCAGCCACCCGGCGTGGGCCGGCAGTCCCGAGTCGGTGAACGCCAGGACCTCGCCG
Organism: uncultured Actinomycetes bacterium; assembly: GCA_963742735.1. Taxonomy (GTDB): domain Bacteria; phylum Actinomycetota; class UBA4738; order UBA4738; family JBBDTT01; genus JBBDTT01. The sequence goes on along the minus strand of CAVUMN010000004.1, from coordinate 214,600 downwards.
CGGGCCACGTCGGCCCCCCGCGGTTGCGCGGGCCCGCCACGGCCCCGACGCTGGGCGCCGTTCGACGCGCAGGTCCAGGGCATCCGGCCGCCGCCTCCGCCGCCTCGGGCGTTCCGTCCGTCGATGCGTCGTCCACCACGATCACCTTCTCGAACGCCTCCGCCGGATAGGTCTGTGCCCCGAAGCGCCTCGATCGTTCGAAGCAGGGCAGCCTCCCGCTGGTCCCGGACCGGCACGATCACCGAGACCCGCGGCGCGCTCACCCACGGCCGACGCACCTCCAGGAGCCGCGCCTCGTGCTCGGCCGCGGCCCGGTCCTCGGTGAACCGGGCGGCGGTGCGCAGGCCGGCCTCGACCAGCCGGGCCGGCGAGCGCCGGGTCCGCGACGAGCGCCTCCATCTCGGTCGCGCACGCCGCGGAGTCGCCCGCCTCGACGTCAGGGCGTCGACGCCGGGGGTGATGATCTCCTGCGCTCCGCCGGTCGGCGAGCACACCAGCGGGCGCCCACTGGCCAGCGCCTCGACCAGGACGGCCCGAACGGCTCGCTGCCAGGTCGCCGCGTGGATGGCCGCGTCGTGCACGGCGTAGAGCCGCGGGAGGTCCTCGTGCGACACCGGCCCCGTCAGCCGGACGGCGTCGCCGATCCCGAGCCGTGCCGCCAGCGTCCGGAGCTCCTCGTCGTGAGCCCGCCTCCGCGGAGCCGGCGAGGGTCAGCGTCGCGTCGTCGTAGCCGGCGGCGTGCAGCTTCGCGAGGGCCTCCACGGCGATCGCGGGACCCTTGCGCGGCTTGACCCGCCCCGACCTGCAGGAATCGCCTGACCGGCCGGCCGGAGGGCGGCGCGGCCGAGAACCGCGCGGGATCGATGCCCGGGTAGATCACCCGGCCCTCGGGCGCGTGGCCATGGCCGGCCAGCACCCGCTGCAGCCAGGCCGAGCAGTAGGAGGCGTCGGCGGCGTCCTCCGCCAGCGCGGGCGACCGCGTCGGGAGTCCCCGAGCCATCCCGATCGTGCGCCCGAGGGGCGCTCGGGGTCCGCGGCACCAGCGCAGCCACGGGTCGGGGGGCAGGTCGTAGATCGGCCACACGTCCAGGAACGACAGGACGTAGGGAAGCCTCCGGGCGTACGCCTCGGACAGCAGGACCTTCGAGACCCCGGCCATGTGCCAGACCCACAGCAGGTCGGGTTCGAAGGCGTCGACCTCGCGGTCGAACGCGTAGAGGTCCTCTCGTGCCGCGCGGATCGCGCCCCGCAGGCCGGGCCGGCGCCACCGACCGTCCTCCCAGAACAGGTTGAGCTCCCGCCGGGCCTCGTCCGGCTTGCCGTGGCCGTTCGCGGTCTGGAACCTGCTGGTCAGAACCCGCAGCTCGTGACCGCGTTCCCGCAGCCCCCGCACGGCGCTCTCGGCCGCCAGCTCGTAGCCCCCCAGGTGGTGGGGCGGGTACCACGCCGAGAGCACCAGGATGCGCACGGCTACCCCGTCGCCCCCGGCCAGATCCCCAGCGGCGGCACGGCCGAGACGGGGGCGGCGGTCAGCGTGGCCTCGACGATCAGGCGCTCGCCCAGGCGGTCGAGCAGCGGAAGCCGGCCCGCGCCCGTCCCGTGCTCCGCCAGCGCGGCTCACGGAACCCCGCGGAGCGAAGGAGCCAGACGAGCTCCTGGGGGACGTGTTCGATGGAGGGCAGCCATGCGTCCGGCCCGTCCGGGTCCGATCGCAGGTCGCGGTCGATCGGCCGGGGCTCGGTCCATCCTCTGCCCGGGACGAGCCACGGCCGGCTGGCGCCGAGGGCCCGGGCGACCCACACGAACGGGTGGGTGAGCGGACGAACCGCGGGCGCGCGGCAGGCGTTCGGGGCCTGGAGGACCAGCCGCCCGCCGGGCCGCAGGACCCGGGCGGCCTCCCACACCGCGTCCTCGGGGCGCTCCATCCTCCCGACGCATTCGAGGACGACCAGATCCGCCGCGCCGTCGCGCAGCGGCAACCGCGCCGCATCGGCCTGGAGGAACGCCCGGGCTCCGCCACCCCGGGCCTTCGCCGCCGGGCGGACGGCCGCGTGGGCCAGGTCCAGGCCCACCGCCCCCGCCGTGGCCGGGACGAGCTCCAGCAGCGAGCCGTCCCCGCATCCGGCGACCACGGTCATCCCGGCCTCGCGGGCGAGCCGGCGGACGTCGGGCTCCAGCACCGAGCGCCTCCCGTCCGCCTCGCCCGCGCGGACCTCGAGGGCGCGTCGCACCGCGGCCGGATCTCGCACGCCCAGCCGGGCTCGCGCTCGTCCGGAACGGTCCCGTACGCCGCGCTCGTGGCGCAGGTAGGTCACCGTCCAGACGGCGATCGCGGCCACGGCCAGCCGCCGCCTCATCGTGGGGCCCGGCCCTGCAGCGGCCGCGCACCGCGAAGGTGGTACGCCACGTGCGGGCGCCATGTCGCCAGCGCGCGCCGGGACGCGTCCGAGGGCGCCACGGCATGCCGCGCCCGGGCCGCGACGTAGCGGGCGCCGGTGCCGGTGGCGTTCAGGGCGAAGTACGCCCGCGCCCACGCCGGGCCGTGGGCCTGCCGCGCGAAGGCGTAGGTGCTCTGCAGCCAGGCCGCGGTCCGTCCCGGCCCGAACGCCTGCGCCCCGCTGCGGTTCCCGAGGTGCATGACGGTCGCCGAGGGCTCGTACCAGATCTCCCACCCGGCCGTCGCCGCCCGGTGGCACCACTCCAGGTCCTCGGCGTACATGAAGAACGACTCCTCCAGCCCGCCGACCTCGGCCAGCGCCGAGCGCCGGATGGCCAGCGCCGCCCCGATCACCCAGTCCACGCGGGCCGCGGCTGCCGGCTGGGGGCTCGTCTCCAGCAGGTGCTCGCGCTGCCAGGCGTCGGACCGGAGCCGCCACAGCCCGGAGTTCAGCCACGCGGCGATCCCGAGGGTGGGAAAGCGATAGGCGGAGTGCTGGGCCGAGCCGTCCTCGTGGACCAGCCGGGGACCGATCGCGGCGGCGCGTGGACGCTCGCCGAGCGCCGCCTCCAGCCGCTCGGCGGCGCCGGAGGTCAGCTCGACGTCGGCGTTCAGGAGCAGGACGTCGGCGTCGCCGGCCGCGTCCAGGGCGCGGTTCGCGCCGGCCGCGAACCCCCGGTTCTCCGTCTCGGCGATCAGCCGAACTTCGGGAAACTCGGCGGCGACCATGTCGGGCGTCCCGTCGGTGGAGGCGTTGTCGACCACCACCACGCGCCGGTCCCCGCCGTGGCGCCGCACCGAGGCAAGGGCCCGCCGGAGATCCTCACGCGTGTTCCACGAGACCAGAGCGAGATCCATCCGGCAGGATGGTAGGCGGATCGCCGGCGGGTCAGGCTCCCCGCGGCCCGGCCGGCTCGGCCCGCAGCGCCGTGTGCACCACCCCGAACCGGGGGGCGCCGGCGGCGAGGAGGTTCCGCACTCGGTGCCGCAGCTTCCCCCGGCGAACCCAGCCACTGCGCCCGAACGAAACCACGTACGGCTTGGTCAGCTCCAGGACGCGGAAGCCCGCCGACGTCACCATACGAGCGAGTCCGGCGCGATTCGGCGTCCACCACTGCTGATCGAACCCCAGACCGTCGAAGCGCGCGGCCGGCGTCGATCGCATCCCGAGCTGAACGCGCGGGTCGATCGCCTCGGCCATCACGAACGTCTCGCCGACGACCGACCGGACCGCCTCCAGGGCACGGATCGGGTCCCGCAGGTGCAGGATCAGGCTCCCCATGAACACCACGTCGAAGGTTCCGAGGCCGTCGGCCGAGACGTCGTAGATGCTCACGTCCCGCCGCTGCACCTTCGAATCGAGGGCCTCGTGCGCCAGGTGGAAGGCGGGGCCGGGGACCCATCCCCACTCGCGCAGGCGGGCGGGCCCGCTCTCGCGGACGCTCGAGGGCCAGTCACGGCGTTCGACGTCGTCCAGGTCGAGCGCGACGACCTCGGCGGCGCCCCGGCGCTCCATCTCGAAGGCCCAGAATCCGTCGTGGGTGCCCACGTCGAGGCAGCGCTTTCCATCGAGCGAGGCCGGCAGCGGAACCCGGTCGATCGTCGGGCGGTGGTCGAACATGCCGGGCGTGGGCACGCCGGGCATGACCTCAATCGTGTGGTACCACGTCTGCGCCTCGACTCGAGACCGGAGGGCCTCGACGTCGATCACAACGCCGGCGAGCCTACCGGGGTGGCGAATCGCCCGCCAACCCACCGGTTCGCGCGCGAGCCACACCCCGGGTGTACGCGCGGTGGGCCACGTCGTCGTAGTACCGGCCGGCCAGCCGGTCGGGCCCGAACGCGCGCAGCCACGGCGCGCCCAGCCGCACCGCCCATGCCTTCCATCCGAGGGGTCCTCGACGGAAGTAGCCCTCCTCGAACGGGAAGTCCGGGCGCGCCTGCTGGAACAGCGGCGCCGACTCGCCGACGCGTTCCATCCGCGCCGCGAACCCCCGCAGGTCGAACTGCCGGGCGTGCAGGGCGAGGGCCTCCGGGTGGTAGTAGAGCTCGTAGCCCTCGTTCTCGAGCCGCCAGCCGAGCTCGGTGTCCTCGAACGCCGGATACGGGAACCGCTCGTCGAACAGCAGCCCCCGCTCGAGCAGGAACGAGCGCTTGACCGACAGGTTCGCGGTCACGAAGGACCCGTACACCGGCCGGATCCGGCCGGGCTCGAGGAACGGGAAGTTGAACTGGAGGCCGCTGCGGTCGAGCCACCGGATGAACCGGGTGATCCGAACACCGGGCGCCCAGTCGACCAGCCCCAGCACGGCCTGGTTCGCGCCGGGGTGGGCCTCGTGGGCGGCGCGGTGCGCGGCGAGGAGCCCCGCGTCGGCGAGCTCGTCGTCGTCGATGAAGACGACGATCTCCCCGCGGGCCCGGCGCAGGCCCTCGTTGCGGACGCCGGCCGGCCCTCGGTGCTGGAGCGGGACGTACTCGAACGCGAACGTCGCGTCGTCCATCCAGCGCGTGGCGACGGCGGGCGTGTCGTCGGTCGACCCGTCGTCGACGGCGAGGACCTCGAACGCCCCCGGGTCGCGCTGGGAGGCCAGCGAGCGGAGCAGCGCGTCCAGTGACGGGGCGCGGTTGTACGTCGGGATCACCACGGAGAGGAGGCCGGGAGGCACGCGGCCGAGGGTATCATCGGCGCTCCCCAGCCCCTCCCACGTGCCGATGAGCGACCCCGCTGCCTTCTATCGCCACCACAGCCTGCGCGGAGACCACACCGCGCCGGGCTACGTGCCGTGGCGTCTCGGACGGGCCCTCGACGACCGTCGCCCGGCCGGACCGGCCCTCGAGATCGGCTGCGGCGTCGGGGGCAACCTGCCCACGCTCACCGGGCGGGGCCTCGACACCACCGGCGTCGACCTCTCCATCCGCGCCCTCCGCGAGGCCCGGGCCGCGCACCCGCAGGTGGGCGTGGCCGGGGCGGACGGGGGGCGGCTGCCGTTCCGCGACGGCGCGTTCGGCCTGGTGGTCATCACCGAGGTCCTCGAGCACGTCCGCGACCCCAACTCGGTCGTCGCCGAGGCGGGCCGGGTAACGCGACCCGGCGGCCTGCTGTTCGTGACCGCGCCGAACTACGCGAACGGCGCCGGCCTGCGCAAGCTGTGGCGCGACTGGCGATCGGGCCGCCACGACTGGAACCCCTGGGGCGCGCACATCGGCGGGTTCGAGGCGTTCATGACCCGGGGCCGTCTGCGCGCGGCGATCGCGCCCTGGTACGAGATCCTGTGGGAGGAGGGGCTGGACCCCGGCCTGGGCCTCGCCGGCGGGGCCGGCTGGTTCGCGAAGGTGGCGTCGTCCGGCATCGGCGAGCGCGCCTTCCGCCGGCTCGGCGAGGGACCGCTGGCCCCCGGGCGCCGGGCGGGACGTCAGCTGGGGATGAACACCGCGATCCTGGCCGTGCGCCGTTCCCCGTTCGGGCCCTGAAGCAGGCGGCGGCTAGCTGGCCCGCAGGCGGGAGATCGACACGTCGCCGACGTCGGCGCGGGCGACGATCGTCCGCGCGGCTCGGCGGTCGCGGGTGATCCCGCGGATGACCACGTCGCCCAGGTCGGCCGCCGCGGTGACCGCGTAGCGCCCCGCCGGGACCCGGAAGCTCACGTCGCCGTTGTCGCCGAGGCCGGTCAGCGCCCTCGCCGGCGTGACCAGCGAGGCGTCGACCGATCCGGTGTCCGTGGTCGCCCGGATGACGGCGGCGCGGACGGCGACCAGCTCAGGAGGGCGAGGCGGCGGGCCATCTCCTCGCGAGCCTACCGCTACTCGATGTAGCCCAACCCGCGGAGCATCCCCTCGATCTCGGTCTCCTCGCCGGGCGTCACACCGGCGGCGGCCGGCCCGTGGCGTGATGCCGGCACGCGAGGCGCCGGCTGAACCTCCGCCGGCGCCAGCACCTCGTCGAGGACCCTTCCGTCCACCGGGTCGGCGAACGCCAGGCCGAGCAGGGCCATGACCGTGGGAGCGACGTCCTCGACGCCGGGCGTGCCCGAGAGGGCGCCCGACCGGACCCCCGACCCGGAGAGCAGCAGGATCCCGTCGCGGCGGTGGCCACCCCATGACGTCGCGGGGTCGCGGTGTGGCTCGAACATCGGCCCGCCCGAGCTCCCCGTCGCCATGTACCGCGGGTCGAGCTCGGCAATCCGGTCGGCGAACGCGCCCGAGAACGGCCCCCGGTAGACGTCGCGGTGGACCCGCGTCACCACCGGGGCCCCGTCGTCCCCACGCACCGCCAACAGGGCGCGCTCCGCGACGTCGAGGACCCCGCCGGCGCGCTCCGGTGGGATCGAGCCGTGGGGCCACCGGCCCGTCTCGTTCGCGGCGAGGCCCACCATGTGCAGGTCGCCGCTGAACAGCGGGAAGACGGCGGTCCGCTCCCAGTCCGCCGCCCACAGGCCGGCCTCCTCCAGGACGCGGATCACGTTCACCCGGTCGACCGGCGCGGATCCGGACCCGTGATCCGAGACGAGCACGATCGTCGCGTCGCGCTCCTCGGCCGCCCGCCCCAGGAAGCCATCGATCGCGGCGAACGTACCGATGATGTCGGCGTCCAGGGGGTCCGACGGGTCGGGGTCCGTCATCCGGTCCCACACGTAGTGCGACAGCCGGTCCGGAGCCATGAACACCGCGAAGAACAGGTCCCACGGCTCGCGGGCGAGCTGCTCGGCGAAGGTCCGGGCGTTCTCCTCGGTGATGGCCCGGAGGTCGCGGACCACCTCGCCGGGGTCGTCCTCGCGGGCGTCGCCCCCGCGCAGCACCGACTCCGGGTCGAACCGCCATCGCTCGGGCGCGGCCGCCTCCGACGCGGGGTGCACGTAATCCGACGCCTCCCGAGGACGGAACATGCCCGCGACGAGCGTGCCGTTCAGCGGCTCGGGCGGGTAGGTGAGGGGAACCAGCAGCACGCAGGTACGCCGGCCGGCGGCCGAGGCGGCCCGCCACAGCGGCGCGCCGTGCACGTCGAGGGCCGAGAGCGGCCGCCCGGGAACCCCGCCCACCGCGGCGCCCGGATACTCGCCCGGGAGCACCGTGGCCGCGTAGAGGATCCCGTGGTTGCCCGGGTTCAGGCCGGTGGCGATCGAGGTCCACCCGGGCGGGGTCCAGCTCGGCAGCGTCGAGGCCAGCGGCGCGCGCGCGCCGGAGCCGGCGAGCCGGCGGAGGTTGGGCATCAGGCCGCGCTCCATGAGCGGGTCCAGGACGTCCCAGGTCGCCCCGTCCAGACCCACCACGATCGCCCGACCCATAGGACCGCATCGTAGACGCCGCCTACACTCGGCCCGTGACGCCGACCGCCCCACGCGACGCCGTCGTCTTCCTGCACATCCACAAGACGGCGGGGACCACGCTCCGCAGCCTGACCGACCGCCAGTACCGGCCGGAGGAGATCGCCTCAGTCGACTGGGAGACGCTCGATGCCTTCAAGGCGTCTCCCGAGGCCGACCGGGCCCGGATCCGGCTCCTTCGCGGCCACATGCCGTTCGGCCTCCACGAGTTCCTGCCGCGGCCGTCCACGTACATCACCCTCCTGCGCGAGCCCCTCGACCGCGCGGTGTCGCACTACTACTGGGTCCGCGAGCGCCCCGAGCACGACCTGAAGGCGCACGCGGTGGCGGGGGACCTGGTGGCCTATCTGGAGAGCGGCGTGGCCGCCGACCTGGACAACGGCCAGGTGCGACTCGTCGCGGGCGCGGCGTTCGTGCCGTTCGGCGAGATGACCGAGGCCCACCTGGAGCAGGCCGTCCGGAACCTCGACGAGCGCTTCGCGCTGGCGGGGCTCTCGGAGCGCTTCGACGAGACGCTCATGCTGCTCCGCGACGCGCTCGGGTGGCATCGGTCCCTGTACTACACGCGCCAGAACCCGACGCGGGGCCGGCCGCGGAACGCGCTCGACGCGCGGACCGCCGACGCCCTCCGCGCTCACAACCGTCTCGACCTGGAGCTGTACGCGTACGCGACCGATCGGTTCGCCGGGCGGGTGGCCGCCGGGGGCGAGCCCTTCGCCCGCGAGGTGTCGGCGTTCGCCCGGACCAACCGCGCGCTGAATCGCGTCTACCCCCTGATCGCCCCGCCCCGCCGCGCGGCGAAGGCGCTGGCTCGCCGGGTCCCGGGCCGCCGCTCGACGTGACGACGCCCACCGTGGTGTTCGTCCACATCCCGAAGGCCGCGGGGTCCACCCTGCGGGGCGTCATGGTCCGCCAGTACGACCCGGCCGAGACCCATGTCATCCGCCTGCCGATCTGGGAGAGCATCGCCGCCTTCAAGGCCTGGCCGGAGGAACGCCGCCACCGCGTCCGGTTCCTGATGGGACACATGCCGTTCGGGCTGCACGAATGGCTCCGTTCGCCGACGACCTACGTGACCATGATCCGCGAGCCCGTCGAACGGGTGATCTCCCATTTTCACTTCGTGAAGGGCTACCCGGACCACGAGCTCCACGACCGGATCCGGCCGGGCATGACCGTCGGCGACTACGTCCTCGAGCGGACCTCGCTGGAGCTCGACAACGGCCAGGTCAGGCTGCTGTCCGGCGAGCCGTTCGTCGAGTTCGGCTCGGTGACCCGTGACCACCTGGAGGCCGCGAAACGGAACCTGCGGGAGCGGTTCGCGGTGGCCGGCGTCTCGGAGCGTTTCGACGCCTCGCTGCTCGTGATGCGGGCCGCGCTCGGGTGGCGGCGGCGGATCGTGTATCTCAATCGCAACGTGACCCGCGAGCCCCGGACCACGGTCACGCCCCAGGACCTGGCCGCCGTCCGGGACGCCAACCTCCACGACGCCGAGCTCCACGCGTTCGCCGCGGCCCGGCTCGAGGAGCAGCTGCGCGCCTTGCCAGCTGCCGCCGTGCGCCTGGCGGCGTTCCGGGCCGCGAACGCCGCCTACTCGGTCGCGGGCGTTCTGGCTCGGCGATGACCGAGCCGAGCGAGGCCGGCCCGGGCGGCTCCGCCGCGCTCGTGTTCGTCCACCTGCCGAAGACCGCGGGCACGACCCTCGGCCGCGTCCTGGCCCGCCAGTTTCCCGCCCGGGAGCGGTTCGCGATGGGCGGGGCGTTCTGGCCCGGCGAGGAGGCCTACCGGCGGCTCCGCGAGCGCCGGACGCCGGCGCACCGGCTGTTCTTCGGGCACATGGCCTACGGGCTGCATCGCGAGCTTGGCCGGCCCGCCGTGTACGCCACGATGCTCCGCGAGCCCCGCGCGCGCCTGACCTCCGCCTATCGCTTCGCGGCGGCCACGCCGGCCCACCCCTTCCACGAGGCGATCGCCCGCCGCGGCCTCTCGCTCCAAGGGTTCCTCGAAGCCGGGCTGATGCCGGAGATGGACAACGCCCAGGTTCGGTTCCTGGGCGAGGACCCGCACCTGCCGTTCGGCGAGGCGGCCGACGCCACGCTGGAGCGCGCCCTGGCCAACCTCGAGACCGTCCCGATCATCGGGATCACCGAGCGGTTCGACGAGAGCCTGCTCCTGATGGCCCGCCGGCTGGGCTGGACCCGGCCGCCCTGGTACGTCCGCCGAAACGTCGGCGCGCCGCGGCCGGCCGCGGAGGCCGAGCGGGATCCGCCCTCCCCCGAGCTCGAGGGGCTGATCGGCCTTTGCACCCGCCTGGACGAGGTCCTGTACCGGGCCGCCCTCGTCCGTTTCGCCGCGCTGCGGATCGAGGCCGGGCTCACCGAGGCGGACGTCGCTCGGTTCCGGCGCCACAACGCCACATGGGGCCGGGCCCTGCTGAGCGCCCGCGGGGTGTGGGTCCGGGTTGCCGGATCGCGCTGAGGGCTCCTAGAATCGCGGTTAGCACTCTCCCTGCGAGAGTGCCAGTCACCGTCACCTTTTCGCAGGGTCTACAGGAGGAGCCACATGTCGAAGATCATCACGTTCGCAGAGGAGGCGCGGCGCGGCCTCGAGCGGGGCATGGACCAGCTCGCCAACGCGGTCCGGATCACCCTCGGGCCGAAGGGCCGCAACGTCGTCCTCGAGAAGAAGTGGGGCGCGCCGACGATCACCAACGACGGCGTGTCGATCGCCAAGGAGATCGAGCTCGAGGACCCGCAGGAGAAGATCGGGGCCGAGCTCGTCAAGGAGGTCGCGAAGAAGACCAACGACGTGGCCGGCGACGGCACGACGACGGCGACCGTCCTGGCGCAGGCCATGGTCAAGGAGGGGCTGCGCAACGTGGCCGCCGGCGCCAACCCGATGTCGCTCAAGCGTGGCATCGAGGCCGCGACCGAGGCCGCCGTCGAGGCGATCATGAACCAGGCCCGCGACGTCGAGGAGAAGGACGAGATCGCCCACGTGGCCTCCATCTCCGCCGGCGACCCCGAGATCGGTGCCCAGATCGCCGAGGCCATGGACAAGGTCGGCAAGGACGGCGTCATCACGGTCGAGGAGTCGCAGACCTTCGGCATGGAGCTCGAGCTCGTCGAGGGCATGCGCTTCGACAAGGGCTTCATCTCGGCGTACTTCGTGACCGACCCCGAGCGGATGGAGGCGGTCCTCGAGGACCCCTACGTCCTGCTCGCGAACTCGAAGATCTCCGCGGTCAAGGACCTGCTCCCGGTCCTCGAGAAGGTCATGCAGTCGGGCAAGCCGCTCGTGATCATCTCCGAGGACGTCGACGGTGAGGCCCTGTCCACCCTGGTGGTCAACAAGATCCGCGGCACGTTCAAGTCCGTCGCGGTGAAGGCCCCCGGGTTCGGAGACCGCCGCAAGGCGATGCTCCAGGACATCGCGATCCTCGCGGGCGGCCAGGTCATCTCCGAGGAGGTCGGCCTGAAGCTCGAGAACACCACGCTCGACATGCTCGGCACCGCCCGCAAGATCGTCGTCACCAAGGACGAGACGACCATCGTGGAGGGCGCCGGCGACGCCGAGCAGATCAAGGGCCGGATCAACCAGATCAAGGCCGAGATCGACAAGACCGACTCGGACTACGACCGCGAGAAGCTCCAGGAGCGCCTCGCGAAGCTGTCCGGCGGCGTGGCCGTGATCAAGGTCGGGGCGGCGACCGAGGTCGAGCTCAAGGAGAAGAAGCACCGCATCGAGGACGCCGTCTCGGCGACCAAGGCGGCCGTCGAGGAGGGCATCGTCCCCGGCGGCGGCGTGGCCCTGGTCACCGCGCAGCCGGGCCTCGACAAGCTCGACCTGACGGGTGACGAGGCGACCGGCGCGCTGATCGTGCGCAAGGCCCTTGAGGAGCCGCTCAAGCAGATCGCGCACAACGCCGGCCTCGAGGGTGGCGTGGTGGTCGAGAAGGTGCGGGCGCTCATCGAAAAGAAGGGCGGCGCCAACGGCCTCAACGCGGCCACCGGCGAGTACGTGGACATGGTCAAGGCGGGCATCATCGACCCGGCGAAGGTCACCCGGTCGGCCCTCCAGAACGCCGCGTCCATCGCCGCGCTGTTCCTCACGACCGAGGCCCTGATCGCGGACAAGCCGGAGAAGGCCCCGGCCATGCCCGCGATGCCCGGCGGAGGCATGGACGAGTTCTAAGGTCCGCGTCCCCGAATCACAGAGGGCCCTCCCGGTACGCGGGGGGGCCTTCTGCGTTCTCAGGGCCGGTCGGCGAGGACGACGTCCTGGAACAGGGCGCCCTCGGACCCGTCGCGCCATCCCCCGTGCGACAGGCTCCGGATGGGCAGGCCCGCCCGTTCGTGGAGGTCGCGGACGTAGGACTCCTCATAGCCCAGTGCGCGCTCCGGCCTGTCGGGAGTGGCCGTCCAGTACGGAGGCACGTGGTGGCGCATGTCGATGCTCGCCCGTCCCGCCTCGACCAGGGCCCGCGTCGCCTCGTCCATCAGGAAATACGTCACGACCGCCCGCCCGCCCGGCCGCAGCACGCGTTGCAGCTCGCCCAGGTAGTTGGTCACGTCGTCCGGCAGCATGTGCGTGAACAGCGAGTTGGCCAGGGCGACGTCGAAAGCGGCGTCCGGATAGGGGAAGCGGTAGTCGGCGGCGGCCGTCGAGCCCTCCGGGTTGTAGGAGGCATTGCGGACGTCGGCCACCTGGAACCGGAACCGAGGCGCGCGGGGCGTGATCGCGGCCGACGCCCAGTCGATGGCCTCCGCCATGACGTCGAGCCCCTCGTAGGCGCCGGTCCCCGACAGGTGGTCCATCAGCGGGATGGCCAGCCGGGCACAGCCGCACCCGAGGTCCAGGATCCGTTCCTGGGGGCCGATCTCGGCGAGGGTCACGAAGGCGTCCGCGAACATCCGGCCCGTTCCGTGAAAGTCCCCCCAGCCGACCCGGTCCCGGAGCCGGCGGGGCGGCAGCAGCGGGTCGCGCTTCCGGGCGGCGCGGTCCTCCCGGTCGAGGCGGCGTTCGTGACGGCTTCGGCGGAGGCGGGTCCCGAGCGAGGACAGACGCGCCCGGGCCCGGGAGGTCACTCGGCGTGGGAAATACCGGCTTGGACGGCGTAGTAGGCGGGCTTGCGCTTGTAGTCGTGGTCGAACAAGAGGCCGCAGCAACGGCCCTTTCCGGTCCTCGTGTCGCCCCAGTACCGGTCGGTGAACCCCCACACCGTGAACATCCGGCAGTTCGTTCCCAGCGAGAAGCAAGCCTTGGCGGTGTTGTAGAAGACCCACGCCTGGGCGGCGCGCTGCCCCGGTCCGACCGGCCGGATCAGTGAGACGTCCATCTCGCTCACGCGAGTGGCCAGGCGCAGCGCGGCGTAGCGGCGCATGTTCCCGGCGATCGCCCTCCAGGAGGCGCCGTAGATCGTGGTGTGGACCTGCATCCCCACGCCGTCGATCGGTGCGCGCTGGGCGAGCCAGGCTTTCACCCAGTTGTACACCGCGTTGCTCTTGTGGCTGAAGGCCTCGTTGCCGTAGTCGTTGTAGTAGAGCTTGGCCGCGGGGTCGGCCTTGTGGGCCCAGCGGAACGCGTCGGCGATGTAGCCCGGGCCGAGGTTCCGGAGCCAGAACGTGTTTCGCAGGGACCCGTCCGGCATGACGGCCTCGTTCACCACGTCCCACACGGCGATCCGGCCGGCGAAGTGGCGGACGACCTGGGTGATGTGCTGCTTGAGGATCTCCCGAACCTTCAGTGGCTGACCGTCGTATCGGTACACCCAGCTCGGGAGTTGCTCGTGCCACACGAGGGCGTTGCCGACGACGCGCATCCCGCAGTGGGAGGCCGTGGTCATCAGGTCCTCGGCCGGCATCCAGTTGAAGGCGCCGCGGTTCGGCTGGACGACGCCGAACTTCAGGGCGTTGCCCGGAGTCAGCATGTTGAACTCGACGCAGGCGCGGCGCAGGAACTGCTTGTCGTTCGACTCCTCGCCGCGGTAGCGCTGGCCGATGCTCGCGATCATCGTCCCCAGGTACACGCCCCGGTCCACCGCGTGGGCACGCAGCGGGCGCGTCGCCTCGCCCCGGGCGGCGGCGGGGGCGGCGGGCAGCAGCAGCGTCAGGGCGATCAGGACCAGCAGGGCGGGCTTGAGTCGGGTCACGCGGGCTCTCCTGGTGAGCGAACGGGCGGGCGAATGGGAGCATTTCGCCGCACCCCGGCCCGATTCCTTCGCGGGCCCGGCATTCGGGGGTCCTGAGCACGATCCCAGCGCGCTGTGACGGACGTCACATTGACAGACCGACCAGTCGGTCTGTAAATTCATGGGCATGAACACGACCGTCGCTGAGGCGCCGCTCGTCCGCCGGCGCGGCCGGCCCCGCAACGACGTCACTCGCGAGGCCACGCGCCGGCGGATCCTGGACGCGGCCCGTGAGGAGTTCTCTCGCCAGGGCTACCACGCGACCTCGGTCGACGACGTGGTCCGGGCCTCCGGCCTGTCGAAGGGCGGCTTCTACTTCCACTTCCCGAGCAAGGACGCGGTGTTCGAGGTGCTCCACGACGAGCTCGCCGAGGCCCTCTACTCGCGGGCCCTCGCCGCCGCCGTCGAGGAGACCGAGCCTCTGGACCGCCTGGCGGCCGGCGTGCGCGCGTTCCTCCGCGGATGCCACGAGCTCCAGTCGGCCCGCCTGGTGTTCGCGCACCCCGGCGGGACCCACGAGCTCCTCGAGCGCAAGCGCGCCGAGGCGACCGACCGGTTCGCGGCGCTGGTACAGGTGAGCCTGGACGAGGCTCAGGTGGCCGGCCAGCTGCCCCCCGTGAACACCCGCGTTCTGGCCAGAGCCCTGGTCGGGGCGTTCACCGAACTCGGGTCCGAGGTCGTTCGGTCCCAGAGCCCATCCGAAGTCGAAGAGGTCGCCGACGTCCTGGTCGACCTGCTGGTCTGCATGGCGCTGTCGGCGGTCGTCGGCCGCGGCGCGCTGTAACCCGAAGTCGAAAGGAGCGAACCAATGCCCTACGGATTCGCACAGAGGATCGTGAACGCGGACGCCGCCTCGGTGCTCCGCGCCGCCCGCACGCAGGCCCGCAAGGCGGGGCTGAGCGCCGGCCACACGCGCCGCTTCCCGGGCGCGCTGGGCGAACGGGTCATGCCCGTGACCGGCGGCAACACCTTCGGCCGGCTGTGGGTGTGGGACCTGGCCCCCGGGCTGTCCTACGCCTACCTCGGCCTGGAGGACGCGTCGGTGGGCGCGAAGCTCTCCACCGCCGCGGCGCGCAAGCGCCTGAACCGCGCGGCGCTGCGGCTGGTCGACGCGCTCGGCGCCCCGCCGAGCGACGCCGTCAACCGCCGCTTCGGCCTCGCCGCCTGATCGCCTGGACGAACGGGAACCGAGGCGCCTCCGGCTATCCTCAGCCGGTGGGCGCCACCGTCGTTCCTCGAAGTCGATGAGCCGGTCTCTCGGCCGCTCGGGAGACCTGATGCGTCTGCTCCAGGACGTGGAGGGCTGGCTGACGGAGAACGAGGCCTGGGCGCTCTTCCAGCATGCCCAGTCGGTCGGGGGCGATCGCCCCACGCCCCTCCTGGTCGACCTCGGGTCGTACCTGGGGCGCTCGGCGATCGTCATGGGTCTCGGGGCGAAGGCACGTGGCGCGGGACGAGTGGTCACCGTCGATCCCCAACCTCCCGAACAGTTCGAGAAGCTGCGGGCCAACCTTCGCGGCAAGGCCGTCGACGACGTGGTGGAGGCGTGGTCGGTTGGATCGGCTCAGGCGAGCGACCGTGTCGACCCGGCGACGGTGGACCTCCTCTTTCTTGACGGAGACCACACCTACGATGGCGCGATGCGGGACGTCATCGCCTGGCGCCCGAAGCTCACCGAGGGCGCGATCGTCGGGATCAACGACCCCTTCTGGGGTGGGGTGAACCGGATGCTTCGGGAGTACGTCTTCGCGCTGAGCTCGCCCTTTCGGGAACCGCGATTGATCGACAACACGATGTTCGTGACCTACCGCCCCGAGTCGAGCCTGACTCGACTCGAGCTCGAGCTCTTTCCGCTCATCAGGCGTTTCCTCCGTCGGGGACGGGCGTGGCACGTCCTGGACGTCCCGCTGCGGTCCCGCGCGACCGTGCCGGGCCCGATCTGGAAGCTCGGCCGGTCCTACGACGTGCGGGCGTTCGGCCGGCTGCCGGCGCGGGCGTCCAAGCAGGCCGAGCGACACCACGAACAGAGGATCCGGCGCGGGATCAGGTGAGCGACAACCGTTCGGCATCCGGCACCTCGAACGGCCTCGCTCGGACCACCCTCGCCCTGACGTTCGGAACCGGGGTGGCCGTCTTCGCGTTCATCGGCGCACGGAGCCTGTGGATGGATGAGGCGCTCACGGCGTGGGCCGTGCGGGTCGACGCCGGGACCTTCGCCGACGTCGTCACGGGGCACAGCGCCAACCTGGGCCTGTACTACTTGCTGATGCGGGCGTGGAGCACGATCGGCACCAGCGAGGCCGCGCTCCGCGGGTTCTCGGCCCTGTGGGCCGTTGCCACGGTCCCCGTCTTCGTCGCGCTCGCCCGTCGTCTGGCCGGTCCTCGGGTTGCGTTGATCGGCGGGCTCCTGCTGGCCGCCCAGCCGTTCCTGATCTCCCTGGCGCGGGAGGCCCGTCCCTACACGCTGGTGGCGTTCCTGGCGACGGCGTCGACGCTGGCGTTCGTCCGGGCGATCGAGGAGCCGTCCGCGGCCCGATGGATCGCGTACACGGTGCTCACCGTGCTCGGGGTGTACGCGCATGCCTACGCCGGGCTGATCCCCGTGGTGCATGCGGCGTCGCTGCCGTCCCTGCCGCGCGAGCGGATCCCGTGGCGGCGGGCGCTGCCCTCGGCCGCCGCCGCTGCCGTCCTGCTGGCGCCGCTGGCCGTGGCCAGCCTGAGCCAGGCCGGCGGCCTGGTGGAGTGGGTCCCTGCGCTGGGCCCGCGCTGGGTCTACGAGAACGCCAACTCGTTCACGCAGGGGTTGGTGATCGTCCCCGTATGGCTGCGGATCGCCCAGCTCGTGCTGTACGCGGGCGCCGGGGCGCTCGGCATCTCCGCGCTGGTGCGACGAGCTCGGTTCGCCGACGCGGACCCCCTCATGCGGTGGCGGTCGAGGCTCGTGCTGTTGTGGGCGGCGCTGCCCATCCTGGTCGTGATCGCCGTGTCGTTCGTCAAGCCGCTGCTGGTCGCGCGCTACCTGGTGGGCTCGCTCCCGGCGCTGGTCCTGGTCGCGGCGGCCGGGCTGAACGCGCTCCGGCCGGTCACCGGTCGGATCGCCGTGGCGGTGCTGCTCGTCGCGAGCGTGACCATCCTCGGCTTCCTCTACGCGGGACCGAACCGGGAGGACTGGCGAGGCGCGACCGGCTACCTCGCTACCCAGACCGGCCCCGGCGAGCGCGTCTACGCGGCGATCGAGTTCGGGCTTCCCGACGTGCCGCTGCCGACGGTCGGCCTCGAGTACTACGCGGACCGGGTCGACCCGCCCCTTCAGGCCGACCTGCTCCCGGCTGAGGCGTTGATGCCCGAACCCGGGACGCTCGCCGCCGGCCTTCCCACCCGGATCTGGGTCGTCACCAGCGGGTTGACCCGGCTGCCGTTCGCGAGCGCGCTCGTGGAGGCGCTGCAGCGGGCCGGCTACGAACCGACGGCGGTCCGCCGGTTCGGCGGGATCGAGGGGCCGATCACCGTGGTGCGACTCGAGCGCTGAGCCTCAGCGCGTCGCGGCGGGGACGACGCCGCGCTCGCGGTACCAGTCGATCGTGCGCCGCAGGCCCTCCTCGAGCGAGACCTCCGAGTGCCATCCCAGGTTCGAGTTGATCTTGGTGACGTCGGGCACGCGCCGCTGCACGTCGACGGGAAGGGTGTCGGCGTGCGTCACCCGCGGCTCCTCCTCGCCCCGGATCTCGCGCCACAGCAGGGCCAGAAGCTCGTTGATCGAGGTCTCCACGCCGGTCCCGATGTTGAAGTCCTCGCCCTCGCCTCCCGGGTGCGTGCCGATCGTGACGATCGCGTCGGCCACGTCGTCGACGTAGGTGAAGCTCCGGCTCTGCGAGCCGTCGCCGAAGATCTCGATGGGACCGTCCGAGCCGACGATCTTCTTCACCAGGTCGGGGATGACGTGGGCGAGCCCCGGCTCGTCCTCGGGGAACTCGCCCGGGCCGTAGGCGTTGAACGGCCGGGCGATCGAGAACCGCGTGCCGAACTCGTCGGCGAACGCGCGGCAGTACCACTCGCCGATCAGCTTCGAGAACCCGTACGCCGAGAACGGTGGGGGGTAGCGGTCGATCGCGTCCTCGGGCGTGGGGAACTCGCCCGCCCGCTCGAAGACCATGGAGCTCGACACGTACACGACCTTCGCGCCGGCGTCGCTTGCCGTGCGGAACACCTGCGAGAGCATCAGGTTGTTGTCGTCCAGGATCGTCGCCGGGTACTTGTGGAAATAGCCGATCCCCCCGATCTTCGCGGCCAGGTGGAAGGCGAGCTCCACGCCGTCGAACGCTCCGCGCGCGACGGCGGCGTCGGTGATGTCGCCGTTCAGGTAGTCGGCCTCGGGCGGGACCTCGGCCGGCCGGTTCTTGGACAGGTTGTCCACCACGCGCACGGCCTCGCCGCGGTCGAGCAGGTTGCGAACGACCGAGCTCCCGATGAACCCCGCGCCCCCGGTGACCAGGATCACCGGCCGTCCCCCACGCCGAACGCCTCGACGGCCACGCCCGCCGCCCGGAACGCGTCGCGGTCCAGGACGCCCCAGCAGTCGACGGCCACCCGCGGCTCGGCCATCAGTCCGGCGACCTCCGCGGGGTCGAGGGACTCGTACGCGGTGTGGTTCGTGGCCAGGACGAACGCAGCCGCCCCGCCCAGGACCTCCTCGAGCGAGGGGCCGGGGAGGTGGGGATCGTGCGCGCGAACCTCGGCCCCCTCGCGCTCCAGGATCTCGATCACGCGCATGGCCGGCGACTGGCGGACGTCGTCGCTGTCGCGCTTGAACGTCTTGCCCAGGACGGCCACTGGCGTGCCGGGAAGCGTGACACCGCGCTGCGCGAGCCGCCCCGCGAGCCGGCGGACGCTGTGGGCCGGTGCGCTGTCGTTCAGCTTCCACGCCGTCAGGACGAAGTCCGGCAGCGTGAGCTCCTCGACCAGGAAGTAGCCGTCCTTCGACAGACACGGCCCGCCCGCGGGACCCGGCCGGGGGACATTCGCCCGCGGGTAGTCCGCGTTCACGATCTCGATGATCCGGTGCGCGTCCACGCCGTAGTGCTCGCCGAGCAGCGCGTACTCGTTGGCCAGCGCGAAGTTCACGTAGCGGTAGACGTTGGTGAACAGCTTCGCCAGCTCCGCGCTGGTTGGGTCGGTGACGTGGATGGCCTTGTCCGGGCCGAGCGTGCGGAACAGCGCGGCCGCGGCGTCCGACGCCTCGTCTGTGAAGCCGCCGACGATCTCGGGGAGCGACGCCAGCTCCTGCATCGCCTTGCCCTCGGCGATGCGCTCGGGACACGCCGCAAGCAGGAGCTCGCCGACGACGTCGGGGATCAGCTCGGCCAGCGCCGGCCGGGCCACCTTCTGCAGCGTCCCCGGCGAGACCGTGGAGCGGAACACCAGCAGCTGCCCCGCCCGCAGGTGCGGCGCCACGTGGGCGAGTGCCGCGCGGAAGTGGGCGTAGTCGGGTCGCAGGTCGGCGCCCAGCGGCGTCGGGACGCAGAAGACGATGACCGCGCTCTCCGGCAGCACCCGCGCGTCGTCGTCGGAGACCTTCAGCCGGCCTGAGGAGACCGCGCGGGCCAGGGCTTCGTCCGCACCCGGCTCGCCGAACGGCATCTTTCCGAGCCCGACCGAGTGCCGGCGCTCGGGGTCGATGTCGACGCCGGTCACCTGATGCCCGGCCTCGGCGAAGGCGATGCCGAGCGGGAGTCCCACACGCCCAAGGCCCATGACCGTCACGGGCGCCTCGCGGGCCTCCAAGCGCTCGACCAGGGCGGTCATCGCGCCTCCCGGGCCCGTGGAGCCCCCGCCGGCCGGGACCGGGGCGATCGCGCCGCCAGCCAGAGCCAGCGCCGGTAGTTGCGGATCTCGCGCGGGACGTTGAAGTTCGACGAGCCCACCTGGCGATTGGTCCACACCGACGGGACCTCGCCCACGCGGAACCCGGCCAGGTGCGCCTTCACGGTGAGCTCCACCGACAGGTCGAACGACTCGGCCTCGGTCCGCACCGACCGCAGGACCTCGCGGCGGTACAGCTTGAATGCGTTGGAGGCGTCGTGGATCTGTGGGCCGCCGGCCAGGCGCAGGAACCGCGAGTACCACTTCGACGCGCGCTGCTTCGCCGTGTTGCCGACGATCCCGCCCCCCGGGATGTAGCGCGAGCCGGCGACCACGTCCAGGCCGCGCTCCATGGCCTCGACCATCGCCGGGATGGTCTCTGGATCGTCCGAGCGGTCGGCCATGAACGGGACCACGGCGTCGCCGCTCGCCTCCTCGAAACCCCGGCGCAGGGCCGACCCGAACCCGCGCTCGCCGATCCGGTACACGGGCCGGGCACCGTGGGCCGCGGCGGCGGCGTCGTTCTCCGCGCGGGACTCCGCCTCGCGCGCGGGATCGGGGACGTCCACGAGGACCAGGACCTCGAGGTCGACGCGGTCGCGAACGGCCGACAGCCGTTCGAGCGTGTCGGCGAGCTGTTCCTCTCGGTAGAGGACCGGGACGAGGGCGGTGACCTTCACGAACGAGGCTTGCGGATGACCCTCTTGGCCGCCGCCTTCTTCGCGGCGGTCTTCTTCGCTGCCGGCTTGGCGGGCCGGGCCACGGCCTTCTCGACGGCCTTGTTCAGCTCCTTCGCGGCGGAGAGGGCGGCGCGGCGGGCCTCCTCGAGGCCCGAGAGCCCTCGGTCCAGCGCCGCCTCCAGGCGCTCGACCCGGCTGCCCAGGCGCTTCACCTTGGTGGTGATGCCGTCGGTGATCTCGTCGATGTCTCGCGTGGAGATCAGGTCGAACGGGTCCTTGGCCAGCGCGGAGTTGACCTGCTCGATCAGTCGCTCGGCGGCCTGCAGCTCGGTCAGGCGGATCTCGGAGGAGGTCAGCCGCTCGGACATCTCCCACAGCGGTTCCTCGACGGCGGCGCGGAGCTCACCCATCGACGTGTCGAGCGCCGAGAGCCCCGACGAGGTCTTGAGGGTGTTGCGCTCCGACTGGAGTCGCATCTCCTCGAACGATCGCTCGATGAGCTCGAGGCGCTTGAACGCGGCGGCCAGGCGGGTGCCCGGCTCGGTGAGCTCCCCCAGCGGCTTGGCCAGCTCGTCGATCCGGCGCTCGATGAGCTCCATCGACTGTGAGAGCTCGTTGATGCGCCGGAGGATCTCCTCTTGGGTCGGCTCGGTGAACATCTCGGGCCGCTCCCAGTCCAGGGTCAGACCCTGGTCGCCACCACCCGGCGTGGCCGGCGCCGGCTCGGTCCGGCGGCTGAACAGGGACTCGATCGCCTCCCACGACTCGCTGGCGGCGGGGGCCGCGGGCGGTGCCGGCGCCTCGGGCTCCGCGACGGGCGCGCTCTCGAACGGGTCGTTGGGGAACGCGGAGAGTGGCGCCTCCTCGTCGGGTGCCTGGGTTTCCGTCGAGGCGAGGAGCGCGGCCAGCTCGTCGCGGGCGGACTCGGCCGGCGACGGCTCGCGGGCCGGCGCCTGGGGCGGGGCGGCGGGGGGCGCCGGGCGGCCGAACGTGGACGGGCGGGCTTCCTCCTCGTCCGCCGCGAACAGGTCGCCGACGGCCGTGGGCGCGGACGGGCGGGCCGCGGGTGGCGCCTGGGGCCGGGCCTGCGGCGGGGCCTGGGGCAGCGCCTGCTGAGGAGGGGCTTGCGAGGGCTGCGCCGGGGGCGGGGCGGCTTCATCGTCGTCGCCGAAACCCCCCCGCGCCTCGTCCGGCTCGTCCGACCACTCGGCTTCGGCACGTTTGCCGCGCCGAAACCTCGACCATCTCGACTCGTCGCTCATCCGCACGATCCTACTTGTCTGAACGAGGTGGGGGGAGCTTCTACCGCACCTCGCGCCGCGACGGGCTCGGGTCGTCGAGACCTTGCCGCGCCCACGCGACGGTCGCCTCGAGGCCCTCCCGGAGCTCGACGGTCGGCTCCCATCCCAGCAGCTCCCGGGCGCGGGCGATATCGGGACGCCGCCGCGACGGGTCGTCGGGTGGCCGGGGGACGAACTCGATGGGCGAGGCGGACCCCGTGATCTCGATGATGAGCTCGGCGAGCTCGCGCACGGGCCGTTCGTCCGGGTTGCCGATGTTGACGGGGCCCTCCACGTCGGACAGGGCGAGCCGATGCAGGCCCTCCACCAGGTCGTCGACGTAGCAGAACGACCGCGTCTGCGCGCCGTCGCCGTGGATCGTCAGCGGGAGGCCGTGAAGCGCCTGGTCGACGAACGTCGGGACCGCTCGGCCCTCCCCGGGCTGCATGCGGGGGCCGTAGGTGTTGAAGATCCGGGCCATGCGGATCGCCGTGCCGTACGTCCGGTGGTAGGCGGCGCACAGGGCCTCCGCGAACCGCTTGCCCTCGTCGTACTGGCTCCGGGGGCCGATCGGGTTCACCCGCCCCCAGTAGGACTCCGGCTGCGGGTGGATCTCGGGGTCGCCGTAGACCTCGGAGGTCGAGGCCAGCAGGACCGTCGCCCCGGTCGCACGCGCGAGCTCGAGGACCTTGTAGGTCCCGAACGCACCGACCTTCATCGTGGCGATCGGCATGCGCGCGTAGTGCAGCGGGCTGGCCGGGGAGGCCAGATGGAAGATGACGTCCGCCTGGACGATGGGCAGATCGTCCTCGGCGAGGTCCACCTGGACGAACGAGAACCGGGGCATCGACAGGAACGGGGCGATGTTGTCGGCGTGGCCGGTGGACAGGTTGTCCATGCACACCACGGACCACCCGTCCTCCATGAGGCGCTCGACCAGATGGGAGCCGACGAACCCGGCCCCGCCGGTTACCACCGCGCGTCGCTGGCTCATCGAGATCCCGTCCCGCGAAAGACGACCACAAGGGTCTTGAACATCACCTGGATGTCGAGCCAGATCGACCAGTTGGCCACGTAGAGCAGGTCGTACCGGACCTTGTGCTCGGCGGGAGTGTCGTAGGTCCCCAGGACCTGGGCCAGGCCCGTGATGCCGGGGCGGACCGAGTGCCGCTCGTGGTAGTCGGGGACCATCTCCTGGAAGTTCGCGACGAACTCCGGCCGCTCGGGCCGTGGGCCGACCAGGCTCATGTTGCCCTTGAGGACGTTCCAAAGCTGCGGGAGCTCGTCCAGCCGATGGCGGCGAAGCGACGCGCCCAGCCGCGTCACCCTCGAGTCATCCGCGACGGCGAGCTGAGCCTCCCCGTTCTCGGCGTCGGGCGACATCGACCGGAACTTGTACATCGTGAACTCCTGGCCGGCCATCCCGGACCGGCGTTGCCGGTGCAGGATCGGGCCCGGGCTGGTGGTTCGGACGAGGATCGCGATCACCAGGCCGGCCAGCAAGGCGAACGGCGAGCCCACGGCGATCACGGCCAGGTCCAGGCCTCGCTTCGCGGCGCGCCGCGCGGCCGGCAGCGACTGCACCTGGAGCTCGTGCCACGGGAGGCCTCCCAGCTCGTGCAGGCTGCTCAGGCCCAGGAAGGCGCCCGACTCGCCGGCGAGCATGAAGATGCGTATGCCCTTGTTCCGCGCGGCGAGCAGCAGCCGGCTCGGCGTGTGGCTCAGCTGGCGGGGACCCGGGATGAGCAGGAGGTCGTAGTGGATCTCGTCGCGGAGGAGATGGGTGGCCAGCTCCAGGCTGTCGAGCCGGCCCACCGAGCCGAGCGACGCCGTGGGCTGGAGCATGAAGTGATCCACGACGGGCTGGCTGACGTCCGGGGGCCCCAGGACGACGGCGCGTCGCGGCGGGGCGTGATGCAGGCGGTGGCGGAGCCGGACCACCTCGGCGCCGAAGACCACCATCACGATGAGCGGGAACGCCAGCAGGAGGGCGGACCGTGGGTAGCCGATGAAGCCCAGGCCGTACAGCGCGGCCATGCTTCCGACCGTTCCCACCAGGGCTGCCCGTCCGATCACGCGGAGGGCCTCGGTGAACGTGTCGTAGGGCTCCTTCTCGTACACGAGGTGATACGCGAACGCGCCCAGGAAGATCACGGTCATGATCGGGAGGGCGCGAGCGGTCACGTTGAGCTGAGGGAAACCGGCGGTGACGAGGTACTGGCTGATGAACAGAACGCCGGCGGTCATCACGGCGTGGAAGGGGATGAACCACGCCGGATGGGGTCGAACGAGCGGTCGCACGACGTCGAGGGTAACCGGGAGGGTTCGAGTCTCGAGGGCGCTCATGCGAGCGGGCGTCCGTCGGCACTTCGGGGAGACGGGGGCGCTGGGGTCACGTTCGTCTTCCTGTTCCCGGGGAAGCGGGGCTCCCCCCGTGCTTGCTCGTTCTCCTTCCGCTCCGGGCTGAAGGCGTCTGCGGGCGCCTCGAGCGGGTTCCCGTACCGCCGGCGGCGGCCCCAGAAGGATAGGGGGGGTTTGCCTATTGCGCAATCCCCCGCAGCAGCCCCGACCAGAAGCCGAATCCCCAGGCCAGGTGGACGGTGGCGAACACGATCGGGAGCGCCGGGAGGGCCCCCCGGTCGCGCCGGATCCCGGTGATCAGCGAGGCAAGCACGGTGGCGCCTGCGTAGGTTCCGGGGACGACCGCGGCGACGGCCGGAACGACCGGGAGGACCGCGATCGAGGCGGCGAGCCCCGCCACGAGCGCCGGGGGGGCGAGCTGTCGCCAGCGCAGCGCGTCCGGGAACCGGCGGAGCATCCCCGCCTTCCCCTTGCCGTACCGGTAATACTGACCGGCGAGCTCGCCCAGGCTCTCGCGGATCCGGTACGTCGAGCGAATGCTCGGAGACAGAAGGATCCGGCCGCCGGCACCGCGGAGCCGGTGGTTCAGCTCGTAGTCCTCGTTGACCGTGAGCCCCTCGTCGAAGCCGCCGGCGCCCTCCAGCGTGGACCGGCGCCAGGCGCCCAGGTACACCGAGTCGACCTCCTCCTGGCGCTCGCTGTATCGGAACCGTGCGTCGCCGGCGCCGTAGGGCGACGTCGTGGCGAGCGCGGCGGCCCGTCCGACGAGCCCGATCCCGGTCGCCCGCTGGGGCCCGCCGACGCTCGAGGCGCCGGAGCGCTCGAGGAGGTCCACGCACGCGCGCACGTAGCCCGGTTCCGGGCGCGTCCGGGCGTCCATCCGAACGATGACCTCGCCGTGGGAGGCCTCGACGCCGCGGTTCATGCCCGCCGCCGGCGTCCGGCCCGGGTTGTCGACCAGACGGAGGCGAGCATCGTCGGCGACGCGAGCGGCCACCGCTTCGCGGGTGCCGTCGGCGCTCATCCCGTCGACCACGAGGACCTCCAGGCGGTCGGCCGGGTAGTCGCTGGCCAGGATGGCGTCCAGGCACTCCCCGATGCGTGCCGCCTCGTCGAGGACGGGGACGATCACGCTCACCCGGGGCGACGCGTTCACCCGGGCGTCGCCGCCCGGCGATCTCCCCGGGCCCCGAGGCGGGAGACCGCCCACAGGGCCCGGGCGTTGGCCTTACCGGCGAGGCTCGCTCCGGCGGCGCGGGCCGCGAACGCGGTTGCCATGGCCGCCCGAAGCGCCGCCCGCTCGGAGCGCGGACGGTGGAGCTCGTAGAAGCGCAGCAGGCCCCGGTACTGCCACAGGACGACCTCGGGAGGCCGCCGGCTGCTGCTGGCCTTGCCCAGGTGTACGGCCCGAACGCGGGGAAGGGCGAACGCGCGAACCCCCGCGCCGGCCGCCCTCCAGCACCACTCCATCTCCTCGTGGTAGAGCACGAATCCCTCGTCGAACGGCCCAACCCGGCGCCAGGCATCGCCCCTGAGGAACAGGCAGGCTCCCACCGGATAGTCGAGGCGAACGCCCTCCCCCACCGGCTCGGGGAACAGCGCGGGCTCCCCGGGGAGCCAGTCCGGCGTCCGGCCCATCAGGTCGGCGGCCGCGACCGCACCGGAGAGCCGGGCGAGCTCCTTCGCCAGCGTCGGCCACCGGTACGCGGTCCGGACCGGGCGTCCCGACTCGTCGGTGAGCAGCGGGGTGAACGCCCCGATCTCCTCGAGCTCATGGACGTGGGGGAGCATCGGGAGCAGGCCCGGAGCTGGCAGCGTGTCCGGGTTGACGAACAACAGCCAGTCGGCGCCGGCGTCGTCGGCGGCCTGGTTGATGGCCGGTCCGTACCCGCGGTTGCGCGGGTTGCGGATCACCCGAGCGCCGGGCCAGGACCGCTCGACGACCTCGGCCGAGGCGTCGGTCGAACCGTTGTCGACGACGGTGAGGGAAAGGTCGAGTCCCGAGCCCGTCGCGGTGGCGCGAAGCGCGTCGAGGGATCGACCGACCACGTGAGCCGACTCGAACGTGACCATGCAGACGGCGAGCGAGACCGCGCCCACCGTCACACCGCCAGGGCGCGCAGGTCGTACCCGAGGGCGACGCGCAGCAGCGGCTCCAGGTCGCGATGGGCGGCCGACGCGGCGAGTCCCAGCCCCGCAAGCGCCTGCAGCCGGGCCGGGGCCGGTCCGCGGACCAGCCGACGCAGCCGCGCCGAAGCCCGTCCCCAGTCTCCGGTCACCAGGGCCACCCGGGCCTCGGTGAACAGGGCGCCGGCGATCGCCGCGTCCCAGGCGCGTTCGATCGCCCGGTCGGAGGCGCCGGCCGGGCGGAGCTCGGGGTGCGCGCCCAGGAACGCCCGGGCGTGATCGCCGGCGGCCCGCGTGATCGCCTCGTCGTTCGCCAGCGTCAGCGAGCGAAGATGTCGCCGCCATCCGCCGAGCACCTCCGGGTGGTAGGCGAACCGGCCGGCGAGGGCGAGCTCCAGGAACGTGGGGAAGTCCACTAGCGAGACCGGGCCCCCCAGCTCGTGGAATCCCCCGGCGGCCTCCAGGGCGGAGCGGCGCATGATCACCGTGCAGGGGAACGTGAACGTGCGGTGGGCCAGTCCCGCCATGGACCACGCGGCGGCGCCGGTCGGGTCGTTCGAGAGCGCGTCGGCCGGCAGCGACTCGGACAGGGCAACCCGGCGGATGGTCCGTCCGTCCGCGTCGATCCACTCGTAGTCGCCGAACGAGAGAACCACTCCCGGTTCCTGGAAGTCCGGCACCTGTCGCTCGAGCTTGCCGGCAGGCCACATGTCGTCCGCCTCCAGCAGCGCCACCAGCTCGCCCCGGCTCTCGTCGAGCGCCGCCCGGTAGGCCTGGCCCAGTCCCTCGGGGCCCCTGTGAGGCCGACGCAGCAGCCGGATGCGAGGATCGCCGGCCCCGCGGCGCTCCACCAGGTCCGCCGTGGCGTCGTCCGACCCGTCGTCCACTACCACCAGCTCCCAATGCCGGTAGCCTTGGGCAGTCACGCTGTCCAGCGCAGCGTCGACGTACTGCTCGTGGTTGTACGCGGGCATGAGGACAGAGACGAGCGGAGTGTGTCCGGCGGGGGACATCTCCGGCGAGTATAGAGAGGGTCCGAAGGCCCATGGAGCGACGACGATCCCTGTGGATCGGGCTGTCGATCGCGGCGGGCGTCCTCCTCGGTCGCGCCGCGATGCTGTCGAATCTTCAGCTCCTGATCGTCGCCGGGCTGAGCGTGCTGGTCGGGTTCGGCATCCTGTCGTTCGTCCGCCCCCTCCTGGCCGTGCAGATCCTGGTGTTCCTGTTCGTGACCGGCCTGTCGAACCAGGGTTCGGCAGTGGCCCTTCGCACGTCCTACACCGTCGGCCACCTGCTGCTTGCGACCCTCTTCGCCGCCTGGCTCATCTCGGGCCGGGGCGTGCGATCGCTGCGAACGCGGCGGTTTGGAGGCTGGATCTTCTGGCTCGTGGGGCTGTGGGTCATCTTCACCCTCTACGGGGTGGCGCAGGGCCACCCCTGGAGCCTCATCCAGCGCGACACGCTCCCGGGCATGTTCCTGCTGGCCTTCTTCCCGATCGTGGATGTGCTGCGGGACGAGGCCGCCGTTCGGGCGGTCCTGCGCGCGGTCGCCGCGGGCCTGGTCGTGCTGAGCCTGGGGCTGGTGTACGAGTTCCTGTTCCACTACGACGCGCCGGCGGGGAACTTCCTCACCACCTGGGGCAAGGTCTACCCGACCGAGGGCCCCGCCGGCGGGCCGAAGATCATCCCGTCCGCCGGACAATGGGTCCCGGCCGGACTGCTTGCCGGCTTCCTGTTGATGCAGCGATCGACGTCGAGGCGCGGCGGGATGCCCGCGTTGATGTTCGCCGGCCTCATGGGTGTCGCGGTCCTGCTGATGTACACCCGCTCGATGATGGCCCTGACGGTGTTCTCGATCGTGTTGATGGGGCTGGTCCTGGCGCGACAGCCGAAGCGAGCCGTGTCGACCGCCGCCGCCGTGATCGGGGTGTCGACGGTCCTCGCGGTCGCGGTGCCTCTGCTCGGGGGCGGCTCGCCGGGCGAAGTGTTCGAGGGCCTCCGGACGCGGTACTCCAACCTGAGCGAGGACCCGTCCTGGGTGTTTCGCCGGCAGGAGTCGGCCGCCGGATTCGAGGTGTTCGGCGATTCTCCGTTCATCGGCGAGGGGTTCGGCGTGATCGTGTCGATCCCGGAGCTCGAGGACGACGGGCGTCCTCCCTCGAACGCCTTCCAGAACGCGTACGCCGGCTTGCTGGCGAAGACCGGGATCGCCGGGACGGGGCTGTTCGTCGCGTTCCTGCTTTCGCTCATCGTTCGGGGGATCCGGCGCGGACTGGCCGGCGGGGGAGGGATGCCACGGTTCGCGCTCGTCGGCGGTGGCTGCTGGCTCGTGGGGATGGCGCTCGCTTCCTACAGCTCCGACTACCTGCAGCTGGTCTCGGGGATGGTCTATCTGGCCCTGTTCGCCGCGCTGGTGTCGGCGATGGAGGCAGTGGACACCGAGGCCGAGGCCGTGCGCGCCGCGATCATGCCGACGGGCGTACCGGCGCTCGCGGGGACCGCGGTCAGCCCGATCCGATCGGGGTGAACCAGGGCGAGTTCGGCAGCGAGGCGGCCTCCCGGTACCAGGCGACGGTCCGATCCAGCCCCTCGCGCAGCGAGTGCTTCGGCGTCCAGCCCAGGAGCTCGCCAGCCCGGGCGTTGTCGCAGTACATCCGCCAGATCTCGGTGGGCCGGTAGGGAAGCGCCCCGAACTTCGCCTCGATCGGGTTGCCCATGAGCTCCAGGATCGTCTCGGCCATCTCCCGCATCGAGTGCTCCTCGCCGCAGCCGAGGTTGATGACCTGCCCGTTGACCTCGTCGCCGGCCAGGCCGGCCAGCAGGAATCCTTCGGCCAGGTCCTCGACGAAGTTGAACTCGCGGGTCTGCTTGCCCTCGGTCATCTTCATCTCGACGCCCCGGAGGGCGGACACGATGATCTCGGGGATGATCCGGTCCGGGCTCTGCGCGGGCCCGTAGGCGTTGAACGGCCGCAGGACGACGATCGGCCAGTCGTAGGCCTGGACGAACATCCGGCACATGAGCTCGCCCGCGTACTTCGTCACCGAGTACGGGGAGAGCGGGTTGACCGGGCCGTCCTCCCGGAACGGCACATCCACGCCGCCGTACACCTCGCTGGTGCTGGTGTAGACGAACCTCGTGTAGCCCGAGCCCTCCAGGGCCTGGAGCAGGTTCGACGTCCCGGCGACGTTCGTCTGGATGCACTCGCTCACGTGGCTGAACGACTTGCCGACGTGGGTGTACGCGCCGAGGTGCAGGACGATCTCCGGGCGGCTGGCCTCGACGGCGTGGCGCATCGCGTAGCCGTCGGTGAGGTTGCCCGGGACGAAGGTGATCCGTCCGGCCAGGTCGGTCAGCCGCTGGGGGACCACGCTGGACACCTCGTCGACGAGCGCGTGGACCTCGCCGCCCTCGGCGACGGCGGCCCGCACCACGTGCGAGCCGATGAACCCCGAGGCTCCCGTGATCAGGAGCCGGCGACCGTCAAGCCTGCCCATCGAGCCGTCCCCTCCGCGATCATCGTCTCGAGCTCCTCGAGGTCCTTGAACGTGTCCACCGAGCGCCAGAAGCCCTCGTGACGGTAGCCATGCAGGTCGTCGCGCTCGGCCAGCGCGGGGAGCGCGTCCCGCTCCAGCGAGGGCCCGGACCACCCCTCCAGCGCGCCTCGTTCCAGGACGAAGAACCCGCCGTTGATCCACAGGTCGGCGAACGTGGGCTTCTCGCGGAACCCCCGCACGACGTCGGCCTCGTCGATGTCGACCGTGCCGTACTGCGAGCGCAGTCGCGCCGCCGTGAGGGTGGCCGCGCGTCCGGAGGCGCGGTGCGACTCCAGCAGGGCGGACAGGTCCACGTCCCCGAACCCATCCGCGTACGTGGCCAGGAAGGGTCCCTCCGTGAGCTCGGCGGCGGCCCGCAGCCGTTCGCCCGTGTCGGCGTCGTCCCCGGCCCTCGAGAAGCCGACCTCCCACGGCAGGCCCCGCTCGGCGACGTAGTCCTCGATCACCTCGCCACGATGGCCGATCGCCAGGATGAACCGGTCGTGGCCCTGCTCGGCGTAGATCCGCATCACGTGTTCGACCAGGGGTATCCCGGCCAGACGGAGCATCGGCTTCGGCTGGTCGCTGGTGAACGGGAGGGCTCGGGTGCCCCGGCCCCCGGCGAGGATGACGACCTGCACGCCTAGTCGATCCGCTCGGCGGGCTCTCGCGCCGGCGCCGACTTCGGGTAGGGATACGCGTAGTAGTAGCCGGACGCATCGGAGCCGGACAGCAGGTTGATGACGACCCCGAGAAGGTTCGTCCCGGTCTTCTCCAGGAGCTCCACGGCCCGCTGCAGGGCGTTGCGCCGGGTCACGCCCGAGGCCGCCACGATGATGGCCCCGTCGGTGGCGGGGGCCAGCACGCCCGCGTCGGTGACGGGCACGATCGGTGGGCAGTCCACGATGACCAGCTCGGCGGCCTCCTTCAGCGCGGTGACCGTCGTGGCCATCCGGCGGGACCCGAGGAGCTCGGCCGGGTTGGGCGGGCGCCGTCCGGTGGTGAGGACGAACATCGTGACCGGGGGGTCGTCATCGATCTGCAGCTTCTGGAGCGCGTCCGGCAGGGCCACGTCGCCGAGCAGAACCTCGGACAGCCCGATCCGGTTCGGCACGTCGAGATACTGATGCAGGCTGGGGTGGCGGAAGTCCGCGTCCACCACCACCACCCGCTTCCCCGCCCGGGCGAACGCGAGCCCCAGGTGGGAGGCGACGAGCGTCTTGCCCTCCTCGGCGAGCGGAGAGGTCACGATGATCGCCGACCGCTCCCGGTCCACCAGGGAGAAGGCCAGGTTGGTGCGAAGCGTGCGAAACATCTCGGCGGGGACCGAGTCCGCCCGCAGCTGCGAGACCCTCACCATGGACAGGTTCTGCAGACGGGGCGCTCGTCCGAACACCGGCGTCAGCTCCCCGCTTTGATGCGTTGGCGGGCGGCGTTCTGCCGCCGGGTGAGGACGTCCTCCCGGGCGATGCGGGGGATCAAGGCCAGCACCGGCAGGGCCACCAGTCGCTCCACGTCCTCGGGCCCGCGGACGACCACGTCGAGGAACTCGGAGGCGAACATCAGCCCGACGCCGACCACGAGGCCCAGGACGGCCGCCAGGGCCAGATTGCGGGTGGGGTTGGGGGCCACGGGGCGCTGAGGCAGCAGGGCCCGGTCGAACAGGGTCACGGGGACGGCGGCCGGGGCGTCCCGGTCGTTGCGGGGCTGCGTCAGAGTCTCCGCGAGCTCCTCGAACGAGATCGCGACCGCGTTCGTCATGTTCTGGGCCAGCGCGGGATCGGCGTCGCGCGACCGCAGCTCGATCAGCGTCGTGTCCTCGATCGCGGTCACCGTCAGGTGGGACAGGACGTATCCGGCGGGCACCCTGAGCTGGCCCTCCTCGACGGCGCGCTCCGCGGTGGTGTTGGTCGCGATCATCCGCGCGTAGGTCTTGGTGAGGCGCTCGGCGATCGCCAGCGAGGTCGAGATCTGTCCGGCCTCGCTTCCCGGCACGTCCTCGGCCCGGAAGGCCTGCGGGCCGACGAACAGGGTGGCCTTCGCCTCGAACACCGGCGTCGCCAGGGTGGTCAGGGTCGCGGCGGTTCCCAGGGTGGCCAGCAGCACGATGATGCCGATCCATTTCCGGCGGCGGATGACCAGGAGGTAGTCGCGAAGGTTCACTCAGATTCCCTCTACGGGTTGAGCGGGGGCCGATTGTAGCAACGCCCCCTTGGACGAGACGCGGAGCCCGGGCCACAATCGTCCTGTGGCAGTCGAGGTGAGGGCCAAGCTGCGGCGTCTGGAGGACGCGATCCGTGCTCCGGACGGCGTCGTCGTGGCGTTCTCGGGCGGCGCCGACTCGGCGCTGGTCGCCGCCGTCGCCGGCCGGGTCCACGGCGACCGGGCCCTGGCCGTGACCGCCGTGTCGCCGTCGCTCCCGCCGGGCGAGCTTCGCGGCGCGCGCAGCTTTGCCGAGCGGATCGGGGTTCGTCACCGGACGGTGCGAACGGCCGAGCTCGACGTCGAGGCCTACCGGGCGAACGGCCCCGACCGGTGCTACCACTGCAAGGCCGAGCTGTACGGGGTCCTCGCCGGCGTGGCCCGGCAGGAGGGGCTCCCGGCGATCGCATCGGGGACGAACCTGGACGACCTGAGCGACGTCCGCCCCGGCCTGCGCGCCGCGGCGGAGCGGGGCGTGATCGAGCCGCTCGTCCAGGCCGGGTTCCGCAAGGCCGACGTCCGCGAGGTCTCGCGGGAGCTGGACCTGCCCACGTGGGACAAGCCGGCCTCCGCGTGCCTAAGCTCGCGGTTCGCCTACGGGATCACGATCACGACCGAGGGACTCGCGCGCGTGGGCCGGGCCGAGACGGCCCTGAAGGCCCTGGGGTTCGGGCAGGTTCGCGTGCGCGACCACGGCGAGACCGCGCGCATCGAGGTGGACCCGGCGGACCTGCCCCGGCTGGCCGAGCCCGAGGCGCGGGAGGCGATCGTGAAGGAGCTGAAGGCCCTCGGCTACCGGTTCGTCACGATGGACCTGGAGGGCTTCCGCTCGGGGAGCCTGAACCCGTGAGCGGCGGCCGGTTCCACCTCACCTTCCCCGAGGGGCTCATCCAGCGCCCCCTGATCTACGAGGTCGGCAAGACCTTCGACGTGGTGACGAACATCCGCCGCGCGAACGTCGAGGAGCGCTTCGGCTGGGTCATCCTGGAGCTGGAGGGCACCGAACAGGCCATCGGCGACGCCGTGGCTTGGCTCATCGAGCAGGGGGTTCAGGTCGACCGGCTGAGCGACTCGCTCGGCAGCTAGACGCCCGGCCGGCCGGCCCCGACGTAGTCGTCCCAGTACACGGCGCCGACCTGCACGTAGGACCCGGTGTGCGGCGAGTGGATCATCTGCCCGCCGCCGACATACATGCCCACGTGATGGATCGGCGTGTAGAAGAACAGCAGGTCGCCCGGCTGCAGGTCGTCGCGGGAGACGTGGGGCAACGCCGAGTACTGGGCCGCCGAGGAGTGCGGCAGCGAGACGCCGCCGTGGGCCCACGACCACATCGTCAAGCCCGAGCAGTCGAATCCCGACTCGGGGCTCGCGCCGCCCCACTGGTACGGCGTACCGATCACCGAGTACGCGGCCTGGATCGCCGCCTGCGCGCCGGGTGAGGCGTCCGGCAGCGAGGGGAAGTCGCCCGATGAGACCGGAGACGGCTTGACCACGAGCGGCCGGTTCAGCTCCCGCTCGATCCGCTCGACCAGGGCGTTCGCCTGGGCGACGCCCCGCTCGATGTCGGCCTTGCGCGCGGCCAGCCGGTTGGCCTCGGCCCGCTGCGCGTCCAGGGCGTCGGCGAGCTCGGACCCGGCGCGCTGCGCGGCCTCGCGTTCGACCTGGGCGCGGATGGCGAGGTCCGCGTCGCTCTCGCTCATCTGGTCCAGGAACTCGAGCCGTTCCGAGAACTCCGCGAACGACGAGGAGTCCAGGAGCATGAAGATGTTGGCCCCGCCCTGGGTGTACGCCTGCCGGGCTCGTTGGGCGAGCAGGTCGCGCGACCGGGCGGACAGGCGCTTGGCCCGGTCGGCGGTCGACTTCAGGTCGGAGAGCCTTCGCTCGAGCTCGGCCACCTTCAGGGCGGCCGCGTCGTACTCCTCGACCAGCGCGGACAGGCGCTCGTTCAGCGCGTCGAGCTCGCCCTTGGCGTTCTCGAGGTCCTGCGGGCTGGGGCGGGCAAGGGTGCCGGGGGCGGCGAGCGCGAAGCACACGAACGCCGCGACGGCGATCGCGAGCAGCCGGGTGGGCGTTCCGCGACGGATCGGCATATGAAAACGGGCCGCCATGGCAGCCCGGACCCCCAGGCTAGGCGACCTCCCGCGACCCCGTCAACCCGCGTCTCTCGTGTCGGTGGGAGGGAGTAGTGTCGCGTTTCGAGGAGGGCCGGCAGGGAATCGGCTTGGTGGCATGGGCAAGGGGAAGCTGCTGCTCATCGATCATCGGCCCGAGCACATGCGCCAACCCGTCCTGCGCCTGCAGCTCGAGGGGTACGACGTCCACGAGGCCGACTCGGGCCCCAAGGGCCTCGACGCGCTCCGGGAGGGCGGCTACGACCTGGTGCTCCTGGACGCCGAGCTTCCCGACACCGACGGCTGGGAGACCCTCAAGGAGATCCGCGAGGACCCCAAGATCGGGGACACCAAGGTCATCGTGTTCATGGCCGGCCAGGGCGAGACCGGCAAGCTCGCGCTGGTGCCCGTGGACGCCGAGCTCCGCCGCCCGTTCAGCATGGGCGAGCTGCTCTCCTGCGTGGAGCGGGTCCTGGGCGGCTAGGCGGTGAGGCGGCGCGACCACAGGTGGTGGTCGTAGTAGTAGCCGGAGTCGACCTTGATGACGCTCACGCCTCCGGCGCTGCTCGACGAGTCCAGCGCCCATCCGTTGCCCAGGTACACGTTGACGTGCGAGACCTTGTCCGGGTTGCTCGCGGAGTCGTGGAACATCAGGTCCCCCGGCAAGGTCTGGGCGTAGGTCAGGCGCGTGCCGACCGCGGCCATCGAGGCCGACGATCGCTCGGGCAGGTTCCAGCCCGTGTAGCCCCGCACGGGGGTTGGGTCGTAGCCGCCGGCCGCCTTCTTCAGGGTCCACCACATCAGGCCCGAGCAGTCGAACCCGCCCATCGGCTGGGTGCCGCAGCAGTACCCGGAGGACGTCTTGACGTGCCACTCGCCCGCCCACAGGTAGGGGTAGCCGGCGTACTTGAAGCCGAACTCGGCGATCTTGAGCTTGTCGGCGGTCAGGTGCGGCAGCGAGATCGTCCGGTAGGGGATCAGCTTGTCGAGCTGCCACTGCGCGACGGTCGACGCCTTCCACAGCGAGTACGCCACCTCGTCGCGGTGCAGCGTGGTGCCCGGCATCACGTCCTGCGTCTCGTCCGCGTGGTTGTAGCGGAGGCCGAGCTGCATGCCCAGGACCATGTACGGGAAGCGGGTGGCGTCCACCGAGATCGGGCCGTCGGCGGTGTGGATCGCCAGGAGCCCGTCGACCTCGGGCTGCAGGTCGAGGGCGAGAACCAGGCCGCGGTGGGACATGTTCGTGGTGACTCCGTTCGCCGGCTTGAAGTTCCGGTCGGCGGTCATCGTCATCCATCCGTGCTTCACCGCGATGTTCGCGTAGCGATAGAACGGGTCCGTCGTGGGGACGTCGGCGAACGTGATCGTGGGATCGATGGTCCCGTTGGGATCGAACGCCTTCACGAGCGCGCTCGCGAAGCGGCGTTTCGTCTCGATGGCCTCGGGCTTGAACGTGTCGGTTCCGAAGTCGAGCATCCAGTCGTGGGCCACCGCGACGTACTCGATCGCCGTCTTCGCCCAGAAGTTGCCGGGGACGTCGCTGAACGCGAGCGCCGGGGACGCGGACAGGCCGATGACCCCCGCGAGGAGGGCGACGACGACGGCGACGCGGATGGCGGTTCGGGTCATGTGGGGTTCCTCGGCAGGTTGGGGGCGAGGCCTTGAGCACTTCGACGAATCGGACGTATCGACCTGCGAGCGCCCTATGCTACCAGCGCCCTTCCGCGATCCAGGGAGCGTTCGACAGTGTTCACGTGGCGGTACCTCGACCGGTCCGGTGAGGAGCGACGGCGCTCCCAGCGGTTCCCGGACAAGGAAGCCGCGGAGGCCTGGCTGGGCACCGCGTGGCAGGATCTGGTCGCCCAGGGGTTCGAGGAGGTCGCCCTGCACGACGACGACCGCAACACCCGCCTCTACCGAATGGGCCTGAAGGAGGCCTAGAGGTACAGGCCGTTCTGGGTCTCGATGCGGTCGCTGGCCAGGGCGTGGATGTCCCGTTCGCGGAGCAGCAGGTACTCCTCGTCGTGGATCTCGACCTCGAAGCCGGTCTCCGGCAGGAACAGCACGCGGTCGCCGGGCTCGATGCTGCGGACCTCCGGGCCGACCGCGGCGACCTCGCCCCAGGTCAGCTTGCGAGAGACGCTGGCCGCCGTCGCGGGGATCAGCAGTCCTCCCTTGGAGCGGCGCTCACCCTCCTCGTCCGGCCGCTTCACCAGGATGCGGCTCGAGGTGAGCCGGACGGGCTGGCGCTCCTCCGCCTTGGGCAGGGCCTTGAGCTTGGTCGTCTTGGCCATCGCCTCGCGATTGTAGGCTCGGCCGCGTGAAGGATGTCGGGCTCGTCGGGCTCCCGTACTCGGGCAAGTCCACGCTGTTCACGGCGCTGACGCGAACCGGTGCCGTGGGCGGCCGGGCGAACCAGGCCGTGGTCGAGGTGCCCGATCCGCGGCTGGAGGTCCTGGCCGGCATCGAGCGCTCGAAGAAGGTCGTCGCGGCGCAGGTCGGGTTCATGGATGTGCCCGGCGGGACGACCGCACAGGGGCTGGCCGCGCTCCGCGAGTCCGACTCGCTGGCCGCCGTCCTGCGCGCCTTCGGCGCCGACTCCGATCCCGTGAAGGAGCTCGCCGAGATCGACGCGGACCTGCTGGTGGCAGACCTGGCCGCGATCGAGGGCGGCCTGGAGCGGGCCCGCAAGCGCGCCCAGAGCCGGGGAGCGGACGCCGCCGCGAAGCACGAGGTGGAGGTCCTCGAGCGCGCGGCCGCCGCCCTGGACGCCGAACGCCCGCTGCGCGACGAGGGGTTTGCCGGCGAGGACGAGAAGGTCCTGCGCGGCTACGCCCCCCTCACCCTGAAGCCGCGCATCCCCGTGGCGAACCTGGAGGAGGGTGCCGCGATGCCCGAGGGCCTCCCGCCCGACGCCATCGGCGTCTACGCCGCGATCGAGGCCGAGGTCGCCGAGATGGACCCGGACGAGGGCGCCGCCCTCCTGGCCGAGTTCGGGGTGACCGAGCCGGGACTGCCCAAGGTCATCGAGGCCTGCTACCGCGCGCTCGACCTGATCACGTTCCTGACGACCGGCGAGGACGAGACCCGGGCCTGGGAGGTCCGCCGCGGCGCCCACGCCCCCGAGGCGGCCGGCGTCATCCACACCGACCTGGAGCGAGGATTCATCCGCGCCGAGGTGGTGACCTACGACGATCTGGTCGCGGCCGGCTCGTGGGACGCCGCGAAGCACGCCGGCAAGCTCCGCGTCGAGGGCAAGGACTACGAGGTCCGAGAGGGCGACATCCTCCACGTCCGCTTCGCGGTGTAACTGGCATTCGATCCGGCGAACGGCGAGACTTCGCGCATGGCGAAGGCAGCTCCCGCGAGAAGCAAGAAGGCTCCGGCCAGGAAGGCACCGGCCAGGAAGGCACCGGCGAAGAAGGCGGCGACCCGCAAGCGGGCCCCGCGGGTCACGATTGCCGAGACGCCTGAGGGCCTGATCGAGCCGGGCATCGCCTCCGAGTTCCCGACCCCCATCGCCAGCGGTGTCGCCCGATCCGGCTTCTGGCCCCCGATGGTCTACTGGATGAAGGTCGCGACGGCCTTCGTTCTGGTTGGGATCCTGTATCTGGCGATCGTCCAGATCATCGACGTCCTTGTCCTGCTGGTGATCTCGTTCGTCCTCGGTCTGGGGATGCAGCCCTCGATCAAGGCGCTCGTCCGCCGCGGCATGAAACGGGGCTGGGCGGTGACGATCATCCTCGTCGTGGCGTTGCTCGTGATCGTGGCGTTCCTGGCCCTGGTGATCCCGGCCATCGTTCGAGAGGTCGGCGGGCTGGTCGAGAAGCTCTCGACCGACTACCTGGAGTCCGCGGAAGGCAAGGCGAGCATCATCGGCCGCCTCAATGAGCAGTTCGACCTGCAGGCGAAGCTCGCGGACTTTGCCGACGAGGTCCCCAGCGCCGCACTGGGCCTGGTGAAGTCGTTCACCTCGCTGATCTTCAACTTCCTGACCGTGATGATCCTGACCGCGATCATCTCGATCCGCCTCCCGAGCATGAAGCGCGGCATCGCCCGGTTGCTCAGGCGCGAACAACGCGAGGACTTCGACGAGATTCTCGAGGAGTCCATCGACCGGGTGGGCGGGTACGTGGTCGGCAACCTGGCCACGAGCGGCATCGCCGGCGTCTTCACGTTTGTCTTCGCGTTGGTCCTCGGGATCCCTTACGGGGCCGCCCTGGGGTTCGGGATGGCCCTGTTCGACCTCATCCCCACCATCGGAGCGCTGCTGGGGCTCGTGGCGATCACGCTCATCGCGTTCCTCGCCAAGGGCAACACGATCGCGATCGTCACCGCGGTCGTGTTCATCGCCTACCAGCAGCTGGAGAACTACGTGATCCAGCCCCGGGTGATGAAGAAGGCCATCGACATGTCGCCGGGCGCCGTGATCATCGCGGTGCTCATCGGCGGGTCGCTGGCGGGGATCCTCGGGTCGCTGCTCGCCCTGCCCATCGCGGCGATCATCAAGATCGCCGTCAACGAGCTCTTCATCGAGGAGCGGCTGGAGGCCATCCGGCGCACGGAGACCCCTCCCGGCTCAAGGTAGGCCGGCCGCCGTCCGAGGGCTATCCTTGGTACAGGAGGTCACGTGGCTGACGACGGCAACGAGGACCAGGCCGCCCCGGCGCCGGTTCGGACCGGGAGCGGAACCCGGGATATCGACGAGCTTCTGAACGTCCTGTTCCAGGAGGGCGGGTCCGACCTGCACATGAAGGTCGGGACCGCGCCCACGTTCCGCATCGACGGCGTGCTGGCCCGGCTGGAGGGCGAGGAGCCGGTCACCGACGAGGAGCTCGAGCGGGCCCTCAAGACGATGATGCCGGCGGGCCGGTGGGAGAACTTCCTCGAGCGCAACGAGGCCGACTTCGCGTACACGCTGTCGGAGCTCGGACGGTTCCGCATCAACGCCTTCCGCCAGCGCGGCGCGATCACGTTCGTCTGCCGGTTGGTGCGCGTCGGGAGCCCCTCCTTCGAGGACCTCGGGCTTCCGCCGGTCATCCGCCAGCTCTCCGAGGAGCCTCGCGGCCTGATCCTGGTCACGGGGCCCACCGGGTCGGGCAAGACCACGACCCTCGCCGCGATGATCGACCACATCAACGCGTCCAAGCCCGTGCACATCCTCACCATCGAGGACCCGATCGAAGTCCTGCACCCGGACCGGGAGGCGACCGTCAACCAGCGCGAGGTCGGGGTCGATACGGAGAGCTTCCATACGGCCATGCGCGCGGCCATGCGCCAGGACCCCGACGTCATCCTGGTCGGGGAGATGCGCGACCCCGAGACGGTCCAGGCCGCGCTCGCCGCCGCCGAGACCGGCCACCTGGTCCTGTCCACGCTGCACACCATCGACGCGACCGAGACCGTGAACCGCATCGTCGACTTCTTCCCGGCCTTCCAGCAGCAGCAGATCCGGGTCGCGCTGGCCGGCGCGCTGCGCGGGATCCTGTGCCAGCGCCTGATGCCCCGGGCCGAGGGCGGCCGCGTCCCCGCCGTCGAGATCATGGTGAACACCGGCCGCACCGCCGACCTCATCGTCGACCCCCTGCGGACCGCCGGCATCCAGGACCTGATCCGCGAGGGCGAGTTCTACGGCATGCAGACGTTCGACCAGTCGCTGCTGAGCCTGGTCCTGAAGGGCATGGTGCTCATCCCCGACGCGCTGGACGCGGCCTCGAACCGCCACGACTTCCAGCTGAACCTGGAGCAGGCCGGCATCGACGTGAAGCAGTACATCGGGGCGTGACCTCCGGGTTCACACCGGGCGAGCGCTTCGAGGCCCAGGCCGCGTTCGAGCCGGGAGAGGCGCGCGGGATCTGGGCCCACCTGGGATGGCGCCGGGTCGAGCTCGAGCCGGGCCGCTCGGTCTTCGAATGGGAGCCGACGACCGACCACGCCTTCCCCACGGTCGACGGCGGATGGATCGTGCACGGCGGGATGGTCACGGCCCTGCTCGACAGCTCGATGGGCGCGGCCACCTGGTCGCTGCTCGACAACGACGAGGTCTTCCTGACCGCGGACCTGCGCACCGAGTTCTACCGCCCCACCTTGCTGCGGCCGGTCAAGGCCACGGGCTGGGTCGTCCACAAGACGCGGAAGATCTCGTTCTGCGCGGCGGAGCTCCACGACCTTGAGTCGGGGAACCTCCTCGCCTCGTGCCGGGGCACCAACGTCACGATCGACGCGCGGGAACCGTAACGGCGCGATGCGGCGTCCAACCGGCGTGCGACGGATCCTGGCCCTCACCCTGCTGCTCGTGCTCACCGGCGCGTGCGCCGGCGCGTCCGGCGACGCCGGCGACGCGGGCTCGGGGATCACCGGCGTCGTCCTGCTGGGGCCGCAGTGCGCCGTGGAGCAGGTGGGCAGCCCGTGCCCCGACGTTCCCACCGAGGCCCAGGTCCAGGTAACGACCACCGACGGCTCGCGGGTGGTGGCGCTCGGACGGACCGACGCGGAGGGGCGATTCCGGCTGAACGTGGAGCCGGGGGACTACCTGGCGCAGGCCATCCCCATCGGGCAGGAGGGGATCGTCTTCGGCAAGCCCGTCAACGTGACCGTGGTCGCCGGGCGGTTCACCGAGACCAACCTGTCCCTCGACAACGGCATCCGCTGACCGGCTAGCCCAGGAAGTCCTTCGCGACGCGGAGCCACAGCTCGGTGGAAAGCCCGAGCGACTCGACGTCCACCCGCTCGTTGTCGCCGTGGAACATGGAGAAGAAGTCCTTCATCTCCATCCCCTCGCTGAACAGGCCGTAGCCGTAGGCGACCGTGCCGATCCGCCGCCAGAACCGGGCGTCGGTGGCCCCCACGATCAGCCACGGGACGTTGCGGGCCCCCGGGACCAGGCTCTCCGCGGTTCGCTGCATCGAATCCCACAGCGGCGTGTCGATCGGCGAGGCGGACGCGTGATCGTCGCTGTCGGCCACGATCAGGTCGTCGTCGTACAGGTCCCCGAGGGCCTCCTTGAGCATCGCCCGGACGGTCTCGGCCGTGTCACCGGGAAGCGTCCGGATGTCGACCTGCAGCTCGACGGTGTCGGGGATGACGTTGGTCTTCACGCCGCCGGCAATGACGGTCGGCGCGAACGTCGTGTGGGTCGACGCGTGGAGCATGCGGGCGATCCCGACGTCGTCCATCGCCCCCACGAACTCGCCGACCGAGTCCGGATCGAGCAACGAGGTCGAGAACGCCTCGGGAAGCTCGAGCCCCTCGACGAACCCTCGCCAGGTGTCGTGGATGACGGCGTCCGGCCGGTACTCGGCCAGGCGGCGCACGACCTCGGCCGCCGTCACCAGGGCGTTGTCGGTCCGCAGAGGCATCGACGCGTGGCCGGCGGTTCCGCGCACCCGGATGCGTACCCAGTAGGTCCCCTTCTCGGCGACGCTCACGGGCAGCTTCGGGCTCGCGGTCGCCGACAGCGGCATCCGGAACCCTCCGGCCTCGGTCAGCATGTAGTCCGTCCGAACGTCGTCCGCGGCGTTCTCGGTGAGCCACTTGGCGCCGTGGGTCCCGAGGGCCTCCTCGTCGGCCACCGCGCAGTACATCAGGGTCCCGCGGGGCCGGAAGCCCTCCTCGGCGAGCCGGCGGAACGCCACCGCCATCGAGGACGTGAGGTTGAGCATGTCGATCGCGCC
The DNA here is from genome assembly GCA_963742735.1 of uncultured Actinomycetes bacterium. Lineage (GTDB taxonomy): Bacteria > Actinomycetota > UBA4738 > UBA4738 > JBBDTT01 > JBBDTT01. Next base: position 172,823 of record CAVUMN010000004.1, on the reverse strand, counting down.
CCGTCCCCACATCTCTCCGTCGATGAGCTCTCCCCCGAAGGGGTCCTCGCGCCAGCCGGCGGGGTTCACGGGGACCACGTCGAGGTGGCCCATCAGCATCAGGGAGGGGGCCGTGGGATCCGAGCCCTCGATGCGCCCGAGCAGGCTGCCGCGTCCGGGCAGTGGCTCGTAGCGCTGGAAGGCGACGCCGGAGGGCTCCAGGTAGTCGGCCAGCAGGTCGACGTTGCGCGCCTCGTTCCCCGACTCCGGCGTGCCGTCGTTTACGCACGCGTTGCGGATCAGGCGCTGCAGGAGCTCCGTGACCTCGCCGGCCGACTCGGGCATCTCGGGGCGGATGGTACTCGCCGAATCGGCAGCGCGAGCTCAGCGGCCGAGCCGCAGCCCGAGAACGACGATCAGCGGGACCGGACCGGCCAGGGGCCCTTACGCCCGGGCCGGACGAACCAGATCGTCGGCGATGCTCTGGATGTCCTCGGCCGAGTACCGGCGGTGTCCACCAAGGGTCCGTGAATGGGGGAGGCGGCCTTCCTTCGCCCAACGCGTGATGGTCTTGGGCGAAACGTGAAGGATGGCCGCTACCTCGGCGGTCCGGAGGTATGAGGCTGCGGCGCGCATTCCCTGCTCGTCCATCTGGGGCGCTCCTTCCTCGTGACTGTATTGAACTGTTTCATCGCTTACGACTGGATGTCAAGGGTTCGCGATCTATGGGAGGCCCGTCCTTCCCTGCCCGGGGTGCACCGGTCGGCGTCGGCGCCCAACGCCTGCCCAGCCGGAGAACCGCGGGCTCGACCCCGCCGGTCGGCGACGGCGTCCATCGTTCGCGCAGCCGGAGGAACGTGCGCTCGACCCCGGCGTAGGTTGCGGCGGCCAGGGCGACCGTCGCGCCGAGCGAGAGGGCGAGCAGGGCGATGGCCGACGAGTTCGGCCATCCGAGTCCGACGAGCTCGTGGATCACGGTCAGATGAAGCAGGTAGACGCTGTAGGACACCACCCCGATCAGGGCGAGCGGTTTCCAGTCGAGGCTCGCCAGCACCGGGCCGCCGCGCAGGGGCAGGACGCACGCCGCCACCAACAGGAAGCTGGACGGGATCAGCAGGGGCTTGAGGTCCGGGGATGCGACGACGATCCCCCACAGGCCGACCCCCGCCACCAGCCAGACGCCGGCGCGATCGAATGGCGCTCGCAGGCGCCCCGACCAGGACTCGTTCCACTGCGTCCGCAGGATCGCCAGCAGCATCCCCGGCACGAAGAAGCAGAACATCGACAGGAGGGACATCCGCCAGGGGAGCGGGAACCCCCCGCCGGACGGCGAGGGGGCCGACAGGATGTTGAACACGAGCGAGCCGGCTCCGAGCGCGCCGAGGATCGCGGCCGCCCGGCCGGCTCGCCCGCGGCTCGCCCTCCCCACCATCCACGCGATGAGTGGGAGCAGGACGTAGAAGTGGATCTCCACGACGAGTGACCACATGGGTGCGAACACCGAGCCGAAGAACTCGCGGGTGAACCCGGGCGAGAAGACGAGGAAGCGCCACAGGGACGACGGAGGGTCGCCCTCCAGCCGAAGGAGGAACAGCGCGGCCACGACCGCCACGTACAGCGGCAGGATCCGCAGGGCCCGATTCCTCGCGTAGGTCCCCAGGTGCACGCGAGCCCGTGCGCCGAAGTCCCGCCGTGCGAACGGCGAGTAGAGCAGGTAGCCGGACAGCGCGAAGAACAGGATCACTCCCGAGAGGCCTCCGAGCATGAGCCGCTCGAACGCGCCTTGCTCCCCGGGCCGGCTCCACCCGTAGTGGTTGAGCGCCACGTGGCCGATCAGGACCCCGATGGCGGCCACGGCCCGCAGTGATTCGACCCGGGCGGAGCGGACCTCCCCCGCCTGCACGATTTCCCGGCGCGACATGTCCCTTGCAAGGTAGTTCGGCCGGAATCCGCGCGGTAGGCCAGTTCGAGCTACCTGACCTAGTCAGTTTGAGCTAGCCGACCCTCCACCCGGAATACCTCTGGGTTGACACCGTTGAGCACACGGGTAGGACTCACCGGAGCGAGGAGGAGAGTGGCGTGGAAGTGAACGAGCTCGGACACATCGTCCTGTACGTGCGCGACGTCGAGGCCTCGCGCCGCTTCTACGGCGAGGTCCTGGGGTGGAAGGAGGTCTCCGCCGTCGAGCACCGGATGGCGATGTTCTCCTCGGGACGAACCCACCACGAGCTGCTTCTGATCGAGGTCGGCGCCGACGCGATCCCCATCCCCGAGGGCCGGCGGGTCGGCATGTATCACTTCGGACTGAAGATCGGTACGACCGACCAGGAGCTGAAGGACGCCCTTCGAGAGCTGGTCGACGCGGGGGCGGACGTCCGGGGAACCGCCGACCACGGCGTGACGCACAGCCTGTACATCGCCGACCCCGACGGGAACGAGATCGAGCTCTACATCGACGTCCAGCCGGAGCTGTGGCGCGAGGACCCGCAGGCGATCATGGCGCCGGCCCGCCCGCTCCGGATCTAAGGAGGTTTCGCCTCACCCTGCGTCGTATTCGGAGTCGATGGTCCCGCGCCGTCTCCTGTCGCTCGCCCTGGTTCTGCTCGCCGTCGGACTTCCCGCCGGTGAGAGCGTCGCGGCCCCGGCCGTCTCGATCGAGGTTCTGTCCAACCGAGCCGACTTGATCTCCGGCGGGGATGCGCTCGTCGCGATCGCCGTTCCCCGGGGGACGAGCCCGCGCGGGATCCGCGTCCACGTCGGCTCGCGTGAGGTCAGCGGCGCGTTCTCGATCAGGCCGAACGGCCGGCTCGAGGGGCTCGTTACGGGGCTGCGGCTCGGCCCGAACATCCTGACCGCGCGGCTTCCCGGCGGCGCCGGCGCGCGGATCACCATCACCAACCACCCCATCGGCGGCCCGGTGTTCTCGGGGCCGCACGTGCAGCCCTGGGTCTGCCAGGAGGGCGCCAAGGACGCGCGGTGCAACATGCCGACGACCTACGAGTGGCAGTACATGTCGGCCTCTGGCCGCCTGCAGCCCTACGACCCGGCCGCCCCGCCCACGGACATACAGACCACCACCACCGACCAGGGGATCGAGGTCCCGTTCATCATCCGGATCGAGACCGGCTACCAGGATCGGGATCAGTACAAGATCGCCGTCCTGTTCGACCCGGCGAAGCCCTGGAGAGCCTGGGCGCCGCAGACGCAGTGGAACCACAAGGTCCTGATCACGCACGGGGCGAGCTGCGGCATCGACCACGTCGCGGGCACCGCGCCCAGCGTGACCGGCGACACCATCGCGGTGGAGGGCATCGCACTCAACACGTCGAGCCCGACCCTGGCCATCGGCCGCGGGTTCGCCGTCATGTCGACGGCGCTGAACAACGCGGGCCACAACTGCAACCTGGTGACCCAGGCCGAGTCGATGATCATGGCCAAGGAGCACCTGGTCGAGACCTACGGCGAGATCCGCTACACGATCGGCACGGGGTGCTCGGGCGGGTCGCTCACCCAGCAGCAGGTCGCCAACGCCTACCCGGGCCTGTACCAGGGGATCCTGCCGCAGTGCAGCTTCCCCGACGCGTGGTCGACCGGGTCCCAGCTCGCCGACTACGCGCTGGTCCGCGGCTACGTCGAGGACCCCAGCCGGTGGGGGATGGGCATCCACTGGACGCCCGCGGAGATCGCCGCCGTCGAGGGCCACCCGAACCACGTGAACTCGATCACGCTGAGCGAGCTGTACTTCACCACGCTGGGCGACCCGACCAACGCGTGCGCCGGGGTGACCGCCGAGCAGCGCTACGACCCCGCCACCAACCCGAAGGGCGTGCGGTGCACGCTGGCCGACTACATGGTCAACGTGTTCGGGCGACGGCCGCAGGACGGGTTCGCGGGGCGCCCCCTCGACAACGTGGGCGTTCAGTACGGGCTCGAGGCGCTGAAGCAGGGGGACATCTCGATCGCGCAGTACGTCGACCTCAACGCCCGCATCGGCGGAGCCGACATCGACGCGAACCCCATCCCGGAGCGGATCGCCGCGGACCGCTTCGCCCTGGCCCGCGCCTATCGCAGCGGCGGGATCAACCAGGCGAACAACCTCGACCAGGTCGCGATCATCGACCTCCGCGGCCCGGACCCGGGCGCGTTCCACGACGCCTACCGCTCCTTCGCGGTTCGGGCCCGGCTCGAGCGTGAGCACGGCACCTACGGGAACCAGGTGATCTGGGAGGGCGCGGTGGCGCTCGTCGGCGACGTCAACTACACGGTCGACGGGTTCCTGGCGATGGACCGCTGGCTGGCCGCCGTCGAGGCGGATCGCCGTCCCATCCCGCTGGCCCGCAAGATCATCGTCAACCGGCCCGAGGACGTGCACGACCAGTGCACCAACGGCGCCGGGCAGGTCCTGTTCGGCGAGACGTGCCCCCTCCTCGTCCAGAACTACACGACCCCCCGGGTGGTGGCGGGTGAGTCCCTGTCCACCGACCGGAACAAGTGCACGCTGAAGCCGCACCGGCGCACCGACTACTTCCCGATCGAGTTCACGGACGCGCAGTGGGAGCAGCTGCAGGGGGCGTTCCCGACGGGGGTGTGCGACTGGAGCCGTCCCGGCGTGGAGCAGCAGGACACGATCCCGTGGATGACCTACGCGGACCGGGTCGGCGGGCGCCCGATGGGCCCCGCGCCCAGGTCGGTCCCATTCTCCTGAGCGTCCGCGAGCAGGAGAGCGGCTCCGCCCGCCCGAATTCAGATATCCGCCACCGATCCGACGAAGGAGTCTCGCAATGACGCGCTCCAAGCTCGCCGTGCGTTTCAGCGTCGCCATCACGGCGGCCCTGTCCGTCCTCACGACCCTGGTGCCCGCGGGTCCCGCGACGGCGGCTCCGGCCAAGACGAAGCTGTCGATCACGCGCCTGTCGGCCGGTCGCACCCTCTCCGTCGCCGGAAAGCTGACCACGGGCGCCGACTCGCTGAAGGCGGCGGTCCTGGCCACCGACCCCGAGGGCGACGAGACCATCGCTCCGCTGGACCTCGGCCTGGACCTGGCCTCCGTCACGATGCAGGCAGACCCCGGGGCCGAAGTCCTCACGTTCTCCTTCACCGTGCACGACCCCGCGCCGGGTACCACCATCTCGCCGGGCTTCGTCTACCTGTGGCAGTTCAAGGTCAACGGCGTCGACAAGCACATCCAGATGGGCAACCTCGGCGGGTTTCCCCCCACCGCCGGGCCGTACTTCCACCTCTGCACCCTGAGCGCGGACGGGTTCCTGTGTGACCACCAGCTCGACGGGACCATGGAGGGCGGCGCGGTGAGCGTCCAGGTGCCGTTCGCGCTCATGCCGGCCGACCTCGGCTCCGTTATCACTACGGGGACCTCGATCGCGGACGCCGACACGCTGACGTCGACCGTCGGCATGGGCGGGGTCGTCTACGAGAACAACCTCGGCGGCGAGTCGGTCAAGATCTCGGACTACTCGATTCCCGGTGGCGTTCGCATCGGCATCGCGAAGGCCGGCACGCCGGTCTCGAGGGTGCCCACGACGATCCTGGCGACGCTCAAGGGCGCCTCGTACAGCGCGCTGCTCCCCCGTCCCCGACCGGGGCTGTACGTGGTCGTCGCCAAGACCTGTTTCGGAATCAAGAGCTGCGTCTTCACGAGCAAGACGATCCGGATCTGAGCCCGCGGGGCCTAGCATGGCCCGCCGATGACCGAGCGCGTTCTCTCGACGCGTGAGCTGAACCGGGCGCTGCTCGCCCGCCAGCTCCTGCTGGAACGGAGCCGGCTGCCCATCACCCGTGCCCTCGAGCAGCTTGCGGGGCTGCAGACGCAGTACGCGCCCTCCGCGTACGTCGGGCTGTGGTCCCGGCTGGAGGGCTTCGAGCGCGACGCGCTCACGAAGGCGCTGAAGTCGAGGCGCGTGATCCAGGCGACGATGATGCGCCTGACGATCCACATGGCCTCGGCTCGCGACTACCGGCGGTTCATGGCGGGAATCCGGCGCGGGAGGCTGCAGGGGTGGACCGGAGCTACCCAACGATTAATGGGAAACGTCGACATGACCGCGGTCGCTCACCGCATCCGCCGCTACCTGGCCGGCGGTCCCCTGGCGGCGGGCGAGCTCAAGCGCCGGCTGACCGAGGACGGGTTTCCGCCGACCGCGTTGTCCGGGGCGGGGCTCTGGATCGACCTGGTCCGCGTCCCGCCCTCCGGCACCTGGGAGCGGCGGCGGGCCGACCTGTACGGGCTCGCCGAGGACTGGGTGCGGGTGCCCGAGACGACCGAGGCCGAGGGTCTCGAGCGGGTGGTTCGCGCCTACCTGGGAGGCTTCGGCCCGGCGTCCGCCAACGACCTGGCGAACTGGGCCGGTGTGCCGGTGGGAGCGGTGGCTCCGACGATCGCACGGCTCCCGCTCCGCCGGTTCCGCGACGAGCGAGGCGGTGAGCTCCTGGACCTGCCCCGCGCGCCCCTGCCCGACCCGGACACGCCGGCGCCGGTTCGGTTCATCCCCACCTGGGACGCGACGCTTCTGGTCCACGCGCGGAGGACCCAGATCCTCCCCGAGGAGCACCGCTCGAAGATCTTCTCGACCAAGACACCGCAGTCGGTGCCGGTGTTCCTGGTGGACGGGGCGGTGGCGGGGTCCTGGCGCTACGAGAACGGCCGCGTGAAGCTGACGCCCTTCGGCCGGCTCTCGCGAGGGACGCGGGGTGAGCTCGAGGACGAGGGGGAGCGGCTCGCGGCGTTCCACGCGGACTAACGGCGCGTCCCGATGCGTTGGGTATGAACGTCACCATGGAGATCGGGCTCTACACGTTCGCGGAGGTGCAGGCCGACCCGCACGACGGGTCGGTGATCGGCGCGCGGCAGCGGCTGCGCAACCTCATGGAGGAGATCGAGCTGGCCGACCAGCTCGGCCTGGACGTCTTCGGCCTGGGCGAGCATCACCGTCCCGACTTCGCCGTGTCGGCGCCGGCGGTCGTCCTCGGTGCGGCGGCGGAGCGGACGAAGGACATCCGCCTCACGAGCGCGGTGTCGGTGATCAGCTCCGACGACCCCGTCCGCGTGTTCCAGGACTTCGCGACGCTGGACCTGCTGTCGGAAGGCCGGGCGGAGATCATGGCCGGACGGGGCTCGTTCATCGAGTCGTTCCCCCTGTTCGGCTACGACCTCGAGGACTACGACGAGCTGTTCGCGGAGAAGCTCGAGCTGCTGCTGAAGCTCCGCGAGTCCGTGTCGGTCACGTGGTCGGGGAGACACCGTCCGCCCCTGCAGGACCAGGCCGTCTACCCGAGGCCGGTCCAGGATCCCCTGCCGGTCTGGGTCGCCGTCGGCGGCAACCCGGGGTCGGCCGCGCGCGCAGGCGTCCTGGGGCTGCCGATGGCCCTGGCGATCATCGGCGGCATGCCGGAGCGATTCGTGCCGCTGGTCGAGCTCTTCCGTGAGGCGGCCCGGCGGGCAGGTCACGACCCCCTGCCGGCGCTGTCCATCAACTCCCACGGGTTCATCGCGGACACCTCGCAGGAGGCGCTCGACGTCTCGTACCCCTACGCGGCCGTGATGATGAACAAGATCGGCAAGGAGCGGGGGTGGCCCCCGATGACGCGGTCCGACTACGACGCCGGGAGTGCGCCCCGCGGCCACAGCTTCGTCGGCAGCCCCCAACAGGTGATCGAGAAGATCCTGTTCCAGCACGAGCTGTTCCAGCACGACCGGTTCCTGGTGCAGTTCAGCGTGGGCACGCTGCCCCACGACCGCATGATGCGCTCCATCGAGCTGCTGGGGACCGAGGTCGCCCCCGCGGTTCGCAAGGAGCTCGCCGGACGCACCCCGGGTGTGCTCCGGGCCCCGGCCGGCTAGGTCTCGGTCTTCCGAACGGCCGGCCGGACTACGCCAGCTCGTACTCCAGGGAGTAGGTCCCCTGGGGGCCGCCGGGCGCGTGCCAGGTGCCCTCCCCTCGGAGGCCGGCGAGGTCCTCGGTGCCGGAGCCCTCGATCACGCGCCAGATCCCCTTTGACTGGCTGCCGTCGTGGTCTCCCGTGGACTCGACGACGAAGCTCCCTCGGCGCCCGCCCATCGTGCCCTCGATGCGGTTCAGCCCGACGAGCGTGGCGCTGCCGTCGGGCGTGTAGCACATCAGCCATTCGACCGAGCCGTCGCCCTGGATGTCGCCGGTGAACGACTGCTTGCCGTCGGCGTGCGTGAGCTTGGGACCACCCTCCACCTCGTGGACGACGTCCTCGCTGCCGAAGGCGATGTCGAACGTACCCGTCGCATGCGTCATGACGATCTCCCTGCGTCGATCCTCGAGAGATACCCGATCGGTCCGCGTCTCACCTATGCGAGCGGGGCGCCGGCCTACAGCTCGGCCAGCGCGTACGGCCCGGGATCGCCACCGCCGGCGGCGACGGCCAGGCGGTCGAGGGTGGACTCCCACCCGTAGACGTGGACCTGGCGGACGGCCTCGGTCCGGGGCAGGCCGCTGTGGCGCAGGCGCAGGATGGTCCCCTCGCCGTCCGCGACCAGGTCCACCTCGACCGTGGAGGTCCCCGGCGGCAGCCCCACGGCGTAGTCGGGGAGCGGGTCGCTCGGCTCCCATCCCCACGTGAACACCAGCCTCGTCGGCGGGCGGACCTCCACGAAGACGCCACGCGCGACCATCCGGGTCCTGCCCGTCTCGATCACGCGGAAGACGCCACCCGGCCGGGGGTCGAGCTCCGCGTCGACGCCCTGCCACAGCCGGTAGCGCTCCGGATCGGTGAAGAACGAGAAGACCGTCTCGGGCCGGGCGTCGATCCGGCGCTCGATCTCCACCACGAAGCTGGAGGGGGTCATTGGGACCCGGCTCGCTCCTCGGCCTCGGCCAGCCCGGCCAGCCGGTCGAGGTCCGCCTCCCACATCTTCGTCAGGACCGCCTTCAGGGGACCGAGTCGTGCCCGGTCGGCCCGGTAGAGGCGGGTGGTCCCGCGGCGCTGGCTTCGAACCAAGCCGGCCGCCTCGAGCACCCGCAGATTCTGGGAGATGGCCGGCCAGCTGACGTCGAACCGGGCGGCGATGTCGCCCGACGAGAGCTCCTGCTCCCAGACCAGGCGAAGGATCTCCCGGCGCCGGGGGCTGGCGATCGCTCGAAGCGCGGCCTCCTGCATTTCCGCATTGAAGCACACGGACTCGGTCGTTGTAAGGCTTGCCCTAAATTAAGATAATCCTTTATCGTGGAGTGGCGCGCCGACGAACGGCGAAGGGGGGAGCGCGGATTCGATCTCGAGGGATGCTCGCGGCCCTGACGGTGTTGGCGGCCTTCCCCTCGGCCCCGACGTGGGGGCTGGGACCGGCGCCGTCGGTCACGACCTGCATCTGGGGGACGATCGCCGCGCCCACCGGTGTGTTCACCATCAAGCCCGGCCTGACGAACACGCCGGCGCCCGGCCCGCGCCACATCCGGGCCTGGGGGATCCTCGCCGGCGGCGAGCGCTGCAACGGGACGGTGACCTTCGATGGACGGGTGCCCGAGCTGCGTGCTGAGCGGGCTCAGCAGCAGGAGGACTGCACCACGGGGAGGGCGACCGCGCTCGAGGGGGCGGTCCTCACCGGCTTGACCGCCTTGACGACCGCGGCGTGCATGCCCTCGGCCACCTCGTGGGTGGACGTCACGGAGATCGACTCGAACCCGGCCTCGCGGAGCCCGCGCTCGTACTCGTCGAAGGACAGCGCGCCGGCGATGCAGCCGACGTAGCTCCCCCGCTGCGCCCGGAGCTCGGGGGTGAGCTCGTTGGACGCGACGACGTCGCTGACCCCGATCCGGCCCCCGGGCTTCAGGACCCGGTGCATCTCGGCGAGCACCTTCGGCTTGTCGGCGGACAGGTTGATCACGCAGTTCGAGATGACCACATCGACGGTCTCCGCCGGCAGGGGGATCTCCTCGATGTAGCCCTTCAGGAACTGGACGTTGGTGGCACCCGCCTCGGCCTGGTTCTTCAGTGCCAGGGCGAGCATCTCCTCGGTCATGTCCAGTCCGTAGGCCTTCCCGGCCGGCCCCACCCGCCGGGCCGAGAGGAGCACGTCGATCCCACCGCCCGAGCCGAGGTCGAGGACCGTTTCGCCCTCCCGCAGGTCCGCGACGGCCGTCGGGTTCCCGCAGCCCAGGCTGGCCAGGACCGCCGCGTCGGGGAGCTCGCCGCGCTCGGCCGCGTCGTACAGGAGGTGGCCGAAGGACGCGTCGCCCGTGGCCGGTCCGCAACCGCAGGCGTCGCCACAGGACGCGTCAGTGCCCCCCGAGGCGGCCGTGGCCGCCTCCGCATAGCGGGCTCGAACCTCTTCGCGGATGTCGGTCATCGGCGTGCTCCTTCCGGTCGAAAGACGTCGGCGACGCGGCGCAGCGCGTCCGGTCGCAGCGAGTAGTAGGCCCAGGTTCCCCGTTGCTCGCGCTCGATCAGCCCCGCGTCCACGAGCTTCTTGAGGTGGAAGCTGACCGTGCCCTGGGCGAGGGAGAGGTCGTCGGTGAAGTCGCACACGCAGACGGGCTCCTCGGTGGTGGCCAGCATGTTCACGATGCGAACCCGGTGGGGATCGGCGAGGGCCTTGAACAGGGTCGCCACGTCGCCGGCCTCGTCCGGGGTCATGCCGTCCGTGGCCAGGACGCCGCAACAGGCGACGAGCGGGTCGCTGGTCTCCCGAACGGCGATCGGCGTCTTCATACCTGACCCTTCATCGATGGATATCGATGGACCATACCGACTGCATCGAGATTCGTGGGAACTATCCCCTTGACGCAGGTAGTAGGCTGAAGGGGTGACTGATCGCCGGATCGTCCACTCGGGAAAGCGCCTGGTCCTCGGGGAATCGGCCGACTCCTACGAGATTTGGGATCGGCGTCAGCCGGTCATCAGCGGCGGAACTTTCCCTCGGACCCCGGAAGGTTGGGACCGGGCAGTAGAGACCTACAGCAGCGCCGAAGGGATACCGCCCAGCCAGCTACGCCGACCGGCAGGCGAAGTTCAGGGGAGGGAAACGATGCCGAGAGAGGGCCCGCCTGGATTCACCCGAGAAACGCGGTCGCCCCTTCCAGCCCCACCCATGCAGCCGTGGCAAACGGCGGCCATGTGGACGGGCGTAGTCGGGGGATGGTTCATGGGGCTTATCCCCGGACTGCTCGCCCTGAACTCGTATCAGAAGTGGAACAAGGGCCTCATTCCCCGTCCCACGTTCGCTCTCGTCGTGGGCGTCTATCTGTTCATCGCGGTGCCCGTGGTGATCGCCGTCACCGCGGCTTCGGGGTAGGTGGCGTGGGGTCATCCTGATCCCTCAGAGTCAGGCTCGCTAGCATCAGAGCGTGGCATTTCGGATCTACATTGACGAATCGGGCACCCAGTCCGACAAGTGGCTCATCATCGGGATGCTGTTCGTGCCGGATCACGGCCCTCTTCACTCCGCCTTGGCGAAGGTGAAGGAAGACCAGCGCTACTTCAACCGCAGCCCGAAGCACAAGGCTCGCTATAAGGAAACCCACCTGACGAAGTTCAAGTCCCATCATGACGTAGCGGTGGCGACGGCTTGGATCGATTTGTTCCTGAAGCATCATTGCTACTTCCGGAGCATCGTGATCGATTGGTCAATCTGGGATGGCCGCCATTTTGGCGGTCCCTTTGAGGCCGACGCCCTCAAGAAGCGGAAGGCGTACAAGAAGTGGGCCGAGATGTTGCTTCACCCAGAGCTGAAGGAGCCACTTGGCGGAGGCTCCATCCGGGGCGCTGAGCTCTATTTGGATCGGCTCCGCATTCTTCAGGGCTATGACGTCATTCCCGAGCTTGAGGAACGCTTCACTCGGAACTACGAGGGTGGGTCGCCTTACATCTCCAAGTTCCAGCACACCGAATCGTGGAAGGACGCCAACCAAGCCTTGCAACTGTGCGACCTTCTGACCGGCGGCGTGTATCAATCGCTAATCCCGTCTGCGAATGCCCACAAGCAGGGCGCCGCGACCTACTTGGCCCAATCGCTCGTTCCCTTGGGCGTTCAGCGAATGGATCCAGGGTTCTGGCGGCAGTACGCCTCAGGATCCCTTCGGAGGCACTTTCCCAAGTTCAGCGAATGGTATTGGCGGCCAACCGAGGAAACAAAGGGCAAGCTCAGGCGGACTCGGAAGCTTGGTCGTCGGAGGCGCTAGCCGGCCTGGAAATGCGCAAAGCTTGGATGGGCTGGCTTTCAAACGGAGATCGGGCATTGCCCGAACCCTAGGCCAGCGCTCCAAGCCTCACGCCCAACAAGTATACCCAGTGGAGTCAATACCTAGTGCTACAATCTCCTCGCCAGAATTACAGCAATGTAACTCTGGAAGCAACACTGAACCGCAGCGGCCCCCGTGCGCCAACACGGAGGCTCGCTGGAAATCTATATGTGGGGCGAGTTCTCAAGCTCTTCCTCGGATGGTACACCCGAATCCCAGGGGTGTCATTCCGCTTGGTCAAGAATCTCGGCCTCATGGGACGTGGAGCCTGGAGGTCCTTTGTGCCGATCCTCAGACTCCCGGCGGAAGCGGGAGACCTTTTCAGTGTGGGCCTCCCGTTTTCCGCTTTTCTAGGCCGCTGGCGAATATACTTGACGTAGGTACCTGCATCATGTATATTCAGGCACATGAGCAAGGTGGATCGCAACAATCCGAGGATCGCAGGCGGCTCCGAAGCGACCTACACGTTCAGCCAGTTCGAGAAGGATTTCCCCGACGACGCGACGTGTCTTGACTGGCTTGTCGGCTACCTCTACCCGGACGGTATCTACTGCCCCAAGGATCAGAAGGTCACGCCCCACTACCGCGTCAAGAAGCGCACGTCCTACTCCTGCCAGTTCTGTGGCCACCACGAGCACCCGATGCGCGGGACCATCTTCGAGGACTCGGCTACGTCGCTGAAGCTCTGGTTCCACGGCATCTTCCTGATGAGCCAGACGCGGTGCGGGATCAGCGCGAAGCAGCTAGAGCGCGAGCTGGGGGTTACCTACAAGACGGCGTGGCGGATGTTCCACAAGATCCGTTCGATGCTCGCCCAGGACGACGACGAAATGCTCTCGGGCACGGTGGAGGTAGACGAGACATTCATCGGCGGTAAGCCGAGGGCCGGCCAGGTTCGCAACAAGCAGGAGGGCCGCATGTGGGCTGAGCGCAAGGCCAAGGCTCTTGGTGCCGTGGAGCGCGGCGGGCGCATCGTGGCGAAGGTGGTCCCTGACCGCAAGGCCGGGACAGTCGTTCCGTTTGTTCGGGAGAAGGTGCTTCCGGGCTCCACCGTCTACACGGATGAATGGCGTCCCTACCGCGGGCTCCGTGACGGGTACGAGCACTCGCGGATCAATCACTCAGCGAAGGTCTACGTGAGCGGCGACGTTCACACCCAGACCATCGAAGGATTCTGGGCGCTGCTGAAGGGTGGGCTGATCGGGGTGTACCACGGGGTAAGCGAGCGACACCTTCAGATGTACCTAGACGAGTACGCCTTCCGCTACAACAACCGTGGCAGCGAGCGCGGGATGTTCAGCGCTTTCTTGGCTCGGATTGTTCGGGTGGCACCCGCCTAGACGCCTTCTGCAGGTCAGCCAAGAACCGCTCCCTCTCCTGTGGAGAGTCGCCCTCCGCGCTATCCATGACTGCATCCTCTCGCTGCCTGCGAGCCTGCTCTTCCCTTTCCTGTCTCTTCGTCAAGAGAGCCTCCTGGTCGAGAACCTCGGTGATGTGTTTGGCAGGAGCGACCATCCCGATGCCAGAGTTCACAGCCGCCCCTGTCGCGTCGGCCACTTGAGCAGGATAGTGCCCCAGTAGGACACCCAAGAGGGACACTGTGCGGGGCGCACCAATCTGGGCACGGTGGGGTATGAACACTGGCGATCCGCTCATCCCCGCGATTGAACGCAGCTCCATCAGGTAAACCTCCATCGGGCCCATGGTCGGGTTGGTTTCCACGGGCCCACGCGGAATCATGGCGAGATTCCCCATCCGCACGACGGGCTCGTTGCGGTTATGCCCGTAGTAGTTGGTGAACAGCCCCACAGCAACTAACTCGTCTGAGAGCCCGACGCCCTCGTCGGGACTCTGGCCCAGATTCTCCTCTGAGAAGAACATGGCTCGGGGCACCCAACGGCAGCCGATGTCCATGAGAGCTTTGCCGGTTCCGCCAACGATGGGCAGCACGGCGATATCCACCTTGGGCGTGGCCCTTTCATGCATGTACCACTGATCCCCATCGGGTGCTCGGATATCACGGATACCACCGGCTGGGTCGTCATTGACCCGAAGGAAGAGGTTCCGCCTCGGCACGTTGTTTCGCCAATCCCAGACACAGTGCGAAGCCGTAACGAGGTAGATATGCGAGCCCTCGCCATCGGGCGTAGGTACCGACACGAAGAACCCTGTGCCTGCCAATTGCCCTTGGCCGGGGCCAGTCTCCTCCCCCAGAAAGAACACCGGTCGGAGAAGTTCGTCAGGTAGAAACATCCACCAATCCTTCGGACGCTCTAAGTGCCAGCGTGGCACGTTCCTTAGCCGTGAATCCAGGTACACGTTCGCCCTCACCCTCCTAGATTTGGCCTACCTGCGTCAAGGGGATAGTTCCCAGATTCGTCAATCCATTCGCCGGGCGGCGAGACTGCCCCGATGCCGGTCAAGGTCCGAACCGTCGGTCTCGAGGAGGCCCGCCGCATCGCCGTTCGCGCGCAGCTGCTCGATGGGTCCGCGCGCGGAGTGCTCGAGACCGTCCGCCACCTGGGATTCCTCCAGCTGGACCCGATCGCCACGGTGGCTACGCCGCAGCACCTGGTCCTGTGGAGCCGCCTGGGTCCGTTCGACCCCGGGGAGCTCGACCGGCTGCTGTGGGTGGACCGGGCGCTGTTCGAATGGAACGCATTCGTCTATCCCATCGAGTCGCTCCCGCTGATCCGGGCGAAGACGCGTCAGTGGCGCCGCGGCGTGGACACCAACTGGCAGCGACGGGCGGCCGAGTTCCTGCGCCAGAACGCCGGTTTCCGTCGCTACGTGATGCGTGAGCTCGTGCGGCGCGGGCCGCTGCAGTCGCGAGAGCTGGAGGACCGCTCCCGGGTTCGGCTGAGCGAGGATCAGCGCTGGTTCGGGAGCCGGCGCGTGGCCGAGCTCCTGGAGGTCCTGCACCTGCGCGGCGAGGTGGCGGTCGTGGGCCGGCGCGGCGGGCAGCGCCTGTGGGACCTCGCGGATCGCTGGTGGCCGGCCACAGAGACCGTGTCGATCCGCGAGGCGGAGCGAGTGCTCGAGGCGCAGCGGTTCCGCTCGCTCGGCGTCCGCCTGGAGAAGGGCGCCTGGATCGCCCATCCGGAGGTCGGCGATGAGCCCGTTCCGGATCGGGTCACCCTGCTCTCGCCGTTCGACCGGCTGATCCACGACCGGGCCCGCGCCGAAGCCCTCTTCGGGTTCCGGTACCGGCTCGAGATGTACGTCCCGCCGGCGAAGCGCGAGTACGGGTACTACGTCTTGCCCATCCTGGTGGGCGATCGGCTGGTTGGACGGGTCGAGCCGAGGTTCGATCGAACGACCGGGACCCTGGAGGTCCTCGGCGCCTGGGGCGACACCACGCGCCTCGACGAGGCCTTGGCCGGCCTGGTCTCGTTCCTGGGCGCCCGCCGAACTTGAATCCGGGCGGCTAGGCCGGGCTCGCGGCCGAACGCTCGAGCTCGAGGCGCACGCAGCAGCGACCCGGCGCGGGATCCAGGACGGCGCGAACGCCGCGACCCCCGATCCCCTCGACGACGCCCTCCACGAGCGCTTCGTTGAGGCCGCACATCAGGTCGGGTGACTCGCCGACGATGCCGTCGAACGGGCAGTTGGAGAGCTCCAGCCGCCCGCGATCCGGCGAGTAGGGCTCGTAGCCGTTGCGTCGAAGCACCTCGCCGGTCACCGAGAGCGACCGCTCGGGGCCGGGGGGACGCAGACCGAGCTCTCGCCGAACGACGTCACCCATCTCGCGCCCTCGCTCGCGCGCCAGCCCGACGGCGACGCGCCGGGCGGAGCGCTTCGGCGACTCGGCCTTCATGGCGCGAGCCAGGATGTCGGCCGCCAGCTGGTACCGCCGGGCTGGGATCGAGACCTCGATCTCCGCGTCGGTGGGTCGGTATCGCTTCGCCGGCCTCCCCACGCCGCGGCTGGCCTGGTCCGGGGACCGGGCGAACTCGAAGCCGAGCAACCCGCGCTCCGCGAGCTTGTCGAGGTGGAACGCGGCCAGGGTTCGAGAGATCCCAAGCTCGGTGGCCACCTCGTCGCGGCTCACCGGCTCGCGACGGGCGCGGATGAACTCGAACATCGCGCGCCGGAGGTCATCCTCGAGCGCCCCGACTGCCCCCGCGTCCTTCCGTTCGATGCTCTCCACACCGCCATTGTAGCAGGCATGATCGTTGTGGAAAGCGGCCTTGGGACGCGCCAACAAGCACAAGTCCGAAGCTAAAACTAAAATCTATTGACAAATAGTGGAGGGCTGGCTAGGGTGGGGACCGAGCCGCTCCAAAGAGCGGAGGAGATCGGCGAGGGCCGATCCGATCAGTGGAGGTGAGTCGATGAGCACGAATATCTGGTCCCTGACCGGGGCGCTTCGCCGTCTGTGGACGGACCACGTCGTGTGGACCCGGTCCTATCTGGTGGCGGCCATCGCCGATGCGCCGGACGCGGGCGTCGCCGCGGAGCGGCTGCTGAAGAACCAAGAGGACATCGGTTCGGCGGTCGTCCCGTTCTACGGCGAGAAGGCCGGTGAGGCGCTGACCGGCCTGCTGAAGCAGCACATCATGATCGCGGTCGACCTGGTTGCCGCGGCCAAGGCGGGAGAGGACGCGCGCTTCGCCGAGGAGGACGCGAAGTGGACCCGCAACGCGGAGGAGATCGCCGAGCTTCTGAGCGGGGCGAACTCCCACTGGGCGAAGAAGGACGTCGTCGACATCCTGAGCATCCACCTGTCCCTCACCAAGGACGAGGCGGTCGCCCGGCTGCAGGGCGACTACGAGGCGGACGTGAAGGCGTTCGATCAGATCCTGACCGAGATCCTCACGCTGGCCGACGTCCTGGCCGACGGCATCGTCGCCCAGTTCCCCGAGAAGTTCGCGGCATAAGGCGATGACGGCCTTCGCCTCGACCCTCGGCCTTGACCTCGGGAGCTCCGCTCCCGGGTTCCGGGAGCTTCCCGGAGCCGACGGAGGCCGGTATTCGCTGTCCTCGTTCGATGGGGCCCCGGTGCTCGTGGTCGTCTTCGCGAGCAACGGGTGTCCCACCGTTCGGGCCTACGAGGACCGGCTCATTCGGCTCCACGAGACCTACGCGGAACGCGGCGTGCAGCTCGTCGCGATCAACTCGAATGACCCGCATCTCTCGCCGTTCGACACGCTGGGCGAGATGGTCGCCCGCGCGCGCGAGCGCGGGCTGGCCTATCCGTACGTCAAGGACGCCGACGGGAGCGTGGCCCGCGCCTACGGTGCCGTGTGCACGCCGCACGTATTCGTCTTCGACGGCGAGCGGCGGCTGCGGTATCAGGGCCGGATCGACGACGCGCGCGTGGCCGAGACGGTCGAGTCGCCCGACCTCGAGAACGCTATCGGGGATCTGCTGGCCGGGCGGACGGTGGCCGTGCCCGCCACGCGGCCGTTCGGCTGCGCGATCGTCTGGTGAGCGGGATGGTCCGGTCCGCCTCCTCGCTCGGCCGCTCGGTGGTGGTCCTCGGCTGGGGCCTGTGGATCGCCGGCTGGGTCTCGGGGACGGGCTCGGCGTTCGCCCACGACCGCCTGATCCAGGAGGGCGGCGCCGGGCCGGCCGCCCTCGCGCTCTCGCTCGTGGGCTGGCAGGTGATGATCGCCGCGATGATGGTCCCGTCGAGCCTTCCTCACCTTCGGGCGCTCGACGAGGCCGGAGCGCCGTCGGCGGCTCGAGGGCCCGTGTTCCTGGCGGGGTACTTCGCCACCTGGTCGGCGTTCGGCGCGCTCGCCTTCGCCGGCGACGCGCTGGTGCACGCCGTGGTGGACGGATCGTCGTTCCTGACCGCGAACCCGTGGCTGGTGAGCCTGGGCCTGGTGTCGGTCGCGGTGGGCTTCGAGGTCTCCGCGCTGCGGAGGGGCCACGTGGTGCGGCCGCCGGCCGTCCCCGAGCCGCCCGCGGGGTGGGGATGGTTCGGCGCCGGCGCGATCCACGGGCTTGATCGCGTGCGTCGCTGCTGGGGGGTGATGGTGCTCTCCTTCGCGTTCGGCATGGAGAGCCTCGTCTGGATGGTGTTGCTCACCTCGATGATGCTGCTCGACCGCCCGCGCGAACGTTCCACAAACCCAAGGGAGGCACTGGCATGGACCTCATCTCGGTAGGAAGCACGGGCGAGTTCGACGAAGGGGAGCCGCGGGCGGTGGACGTCGGCGGCCTTCGGATCGCGGTCGTCAAGGCCGGCGATCGGCTGTATGCGTTCGATGACACCTGTACCCACCAGGGCTGCTCGCTCTCGGAGGGTCACGTGGACGGTTCGTCGATCGTCTGCCCGTGTCACGGCGGGACGTTCGACATGGCGACCGGCGAGGTGCTGGCGGGGCCACCTCCGACCCCGGTGAACGCCTATCACGTCGAGGTGGTGGACGAGGAGGTTCTCATCGCGCCCTCCGACCAGGCCGCGTAACGCACCGGCCCCCTCGGGGCGACCGGCCTTTGTTGACGGTCCGAATAGGCTGTGCATCTTGCGAACGGATTCGAGGCCGGGCCCGCGTCGGTCTCCAGGGGGAGGTGGAGATGCGGTCTGACGCGACCGAGATGATTCGGACCGAGGGGCTCGTCAAACGCTACGGCGACGTCACGGCGCTGGACGGCCTGGACCTGGTCGTGCCCACGGGATCGGTCCTCGGACTCCTTGGTCCGAACGGGGCCGGGAAGACGACGGCCATCCGGATCCTCACGACGCTGCTCCAGCCCGACGGCGGGAGGGTGCACGTGGCAGGCATCGACGTCGTGGCCGAGCCGGACAAGGTCCGGGAGCGGATCGGCCTGTCGGGCCAGAACGCGGCCGTCGACGAGCACCTGACCGGCTACGAGAACCTCGACATGGTCGGACGCCTGTATCACCTGGGCCGCCAGAAGTCCCAGACGCGCGCCCGCGAGCTGCTGGATCGGTTCGACCTCGACGAGGCCGGCGACCGTCCGGTGAAGACCTACTCGGGCGGGATGCGCCGCCGTCTGGACCTGGCCGCGGCCCTGGTGGCTGAGCCGGAGGTCCTGTTCCTCGACGAGCCGACCACCGGGCTCGATCCTCGGAGCCGGGCCCAGATGTGGGACACCATCCTTGAGCTCGCCCGCGGCGGATCGACCGTGCTGCTCACCACCCAGTACATGGAGGAGGCCGACCGGCTGGCCGACGACATCGTGGTCATCGACCGAGGGCACAAGATCGCGCAGGGGACGGCCGACCAGCTCAAGACCGAGATCGGCGGAGAGCGGATCGAGGTCGTGGTCTCCGCCGCGTCCCACATCGCGAAGGCGCGTTCCATCCTCGGCGCCCAGTGTCTTGGCGACGTGCAGGTGGACGAGCAGACCCGCCGGGTGACCGCGGCCGTGACCGGCGGCGCCGACACCCTGCGCGAGGTCCTGCAGAAGCTGAAGACCGGGAAGGTGAAGGTCGTCGACGTGGGGCTTCGTCGCCCCACGCTGGACGACGTGTTCCTGTCGCTGACCGGCCACGCCGTGGAGGACGGACAGGAGCCCGAGCCTGAGGGCGGCGCGGTCGACGGGAAACGCGGCTCCCGTACGAAGGAGGCGGTTCGATGAGCCGGGTGGCCCTGGCCCTGAGCGACGGCGCGATCGTCGCCAAGCGGAACCTCATCAAGATCAAGCGGGTCCCCGAGGTCCTGATCTGGACCACCATGTCGCCGATCATGTTCGTGCTGCTCTTCGCGTACGTGTTCGGCCAGTCGATCGAGATCCCCGGAGCCAGCTACCGCGAGTTCCTGCTGGCCGGCGTCTTCGCGCAGACCGTGATCTTCGGGTCGACCTTCACCGGGGCCGGCCTGGCGGAGGACATGACCAAGGGGATCATCGACCGGTTCCGCTCGCTGCCGATGGCTCGCTCCGCCGTGCTCATCGGGCGGACGGCCAGCGACATCTCCTACAACTCGATCTCGATCCTGGTGATGACCATCGCCGGGCTGATCGTGGGGTGGCGTATTCGGACCGGTCCGATCGACGCGGTCCGCGGGTTCCTGCTGCTCCTGCTGTTCTCCTACGCCTTCTCCTGGATCATGGCGTGGGTGGGGCTGAAGGTCCCGAGCGTCGAGGTCGTGAACAACGCGTCATTCATGTTCATCTTTCCGCTGACGTTCATCGCGAACACCTTCGTGCGCAGCGACGCGCTGCCCGGGCCGCTGCGGGTGTTCGCGGAGTGGAACCCGGTGTCGTCGCTGGCGCAATCGGTCCGCGAGGCGTTCGGCAACACCGGCTCGGACCCGGCGCCGGACGTGTGGTCGCTGCAGCATCCGGTGGCGTACACGCTGATCTGGGTCGGGATCATCCTGGCGATCTTCGTCCCGCTCTCCATCCGCCAGTACAACAAGGCCGCCTCGCGGTAGTGCCCACCGCTCGAGCCGGACGCCGAGAGTGGATCGGCCTCGGCGTCCTTCTCCTTGCGTGCCTGGTCTACGCGATGGACCTGACCGTGCTGCATCTGGCGGTGCCCCGCCTGAGCGCCGACCTCCGGCCGAGCAGTGCCCAGCTCCTCTGGATCATCGACGTGTACGGGTTCCTGGTGGCCGGCTCGTTGATCACGATGGGCACGCTCGGCGACCGTATCGGCCGCCGGCGACTGCTCATGATCGGCGCGGCGGCGTTCGGGCTGGCCTCGGTGCTGGCGGCGCTCTCGGTCAACGCCGAGATGCTCATCGCCAGCCGAGCCCTCATGGGGATCGCCGGGGCCACGCTCGCGCCCTCGACCCTCTCGCTGATCTTCAACATGTTCCTGGACCCCAAGCAGCGGTCGGTGGCGATCGGCTTCTGGATCGCCAGCTTCTCGGCCGGCGGGGCGATCGGCCCATTGCTCGGTGGGGTGCTGCTGGAGAGCTTCTGGTGGGGCTCGGTCTTCCTCCTGGCGCTGCCGGTGATGGCGATCCTGCTCGTCCTCGGCCCGCGGGTGCTGCCGGAGTTCAGTGATCCTGAGGCCGGACGGCTGGACCTGGTGAGCGCGGCGATGTCCCTCGCGGCGCTGCTCTCGCTCATCTACGCCCTGAAGCAGATCGCCCAGGACGGCTTCGGCGCCGTCCCGGCGATGTTCGCAGTGGCGGGAGTCGTCGTCGGCGTTCTGTTCGTGCGGCGCCAGCGACGGCTGCCCGACCCGATGATCGACCTGGGCCTGTTCAAGATCCCGGCATTCAGCGCCTCGCTGGTCACGTACATGCTCAGCATCTTCGTGGCGTTCGGCTACTTCCTGTTCATCGCTCAGTACTTGCAGCTGGTGCTGGGGCTCTCTCCGCTGGAGGCGGGCCTGTGGTCACTGCCCTCCGGCGCGGGGTTCATCATCGGGTCGCTGGTGGCGCCGCACGTGATCCACCGTGCGCCTCCGTGGGTGATCATGGGCGCCGGACTGAGCCTGACCGCCGCGTCGCTCGCGGCGCTCACGCAGGTCGGCCTGTCGTCGGAACTGCTGCTGATCGCGGTCGCGTCGGGGGTGATCGCCCTGGCCCTGGCTCCCGTGGTGACGCTGGCGACGGAGCTCGCCGTGGGGAGCGCGCCGCCGGAGCGAACCGGAGCGGCCTCCGGAATCTCCGAGACGAGCGCCGAGCTCGGCGGGGCCCTCGGCATCGCGATCCTCGGCAGCATCGGGACCGCCATCTACCGGAGCGAGGTGGCGAGCACGCTCCCCGCCGGCGTACCGCCCGCGGCGGCGGAGGCCGCGCGCGACACGCTGGGCGGCGCGGTGGAGGTGGCCGGCCAGCTTCCGGGTGACCTCGCCGGCGGGGTGCTCGAGGCGGCGCGCACGGCCTTCGTGAACGGGATGCGCCTGACCGCGGCGATCAGCGCCGCCCTGGCGATCGGCATCGGCATCCTCGCGGTGGTCATGCTTCGCAAGGTCCGCGCGCGAGTGGACGAGGACGCCGACGCGAGCGAGCCCGGCCCGGCCGTGACGGTCAGCATCGAGGGATAGAGTCGCGGGCGTGAGGCGCCAGCTCCGCCCGCTTCTCGTCGTGCTCCTCACCCTGGGAGGGTGTTCGTCGGGCGGGTCTGTTCAGTTCGCGTGCACGTCCTTTCCGAATGACCTGGATCCCTATTGGGCCGGCGCCTCCTTCGACGGGCTCGACCTGAGCTACGCGGCGACCCGCTGCGATACGCCCGAGGGCGATGGACTCGAGGGCCCGGGCCCCGTCTCGTTCTCGTACGGAGACTGCACTCCGCAGGGGGGAACCCCGTGCGGCCCACCGATCGACATTCAGAGCTGGCCCGCAGACGCGTGGAGGAAGCCTGCGCTGCCCGGCACGGACATCACGGTGTCGGGCGTGCCGGCGACGAGCTACGAGGGTGGGCGGCGCCTGGAGATCTATCACCCCGGCGTGACCGTCGTGATCTTCGCCGACGATGCGGCGCTGGCGGATCGATTCGCGACCGCGCTCGTGAAGGCTCCGCGCGATTCTGCCGAGCTGGTTTCGCTCGGCCTCGATCTCGACAATTCGACCGGTGGCGGGTTCGGCTGGTTTCTGATGCTGGCGGCCCTCTTCGTCATCTCGCTCGCCGTCGGCCGTTGGTGGCTGCTGATGGTGCCGATAGCCGGGGTCTCTCTCCGGTTCGTCGGCACGTACAACGGTTGGTGGGGAAACGGGTTCGGCGAGATGTGGCAGCTGGGATTTGTCATGGGCCTTCTTTTCGGGATGGCCATCGTTGCTGCCGGAGTGGTGCTCCACGGGCGGCTGCCGGTTCGGTTGAGAAACGGCTAGTCGGTGGCGACGATCGAGAGCGTTCGCGAACTCGCGTTGAGCTTGCCGCGGTCGTACGAGGCGGTGGTCCGGGACCGCGTGAAGTTCCGGGTGGGGCGGATCGTCTACCTAGCGTTCTCGCGCGACGAGTCGCAGATGGGGTTCGCCTTCCCGAAAGAGGAGCGCGAGGCGCTCGTCGCCTCCGAGCCCGAGAAGTTCCTGATGCCCTCGGCCGGTGACCTTCGATACCACTGGGTCGAGGTCCGGATGGCCGCGATCGACGACGTCGAGATGCGCGAGATCGTCATCGAAGCGTGGCGGATGGTCGTTCCGAAGCGCGTCGCCGCGGAGCACCTGGGCGCGTGACAGGTCGGGCGAGGCGGTTGGGCGAGCTGATCCTCGACCTCCGGAGGGGGACGTGGGCGGGTAACGTGAGCGACCATGTCCTCAGGGGCGAGTGAGGCGGGGGGCCTTCGGCGGAACGCTCCGGCGCTGGCTGCGGCGGTTCCGGTCACCATCCTCTTCGTCGCCGTGCTCAGCATCGTCCTGACGGGGGCGGGTCCGAAGGGGCTCCGGCTCGACCCGGCGCACACCAGCAGCTGGATCGTCGCGCTCTACGGGATTCCGGCCATCCCGAGCGTCCTGCTGTCGATCCGCTACCGGCAGCCACTCCTGCTGACCGGGAACGTCTTCGCGATCATCTTCTTCGCGTCGCTCGGGCATCAGCTCGGGTTCGCGGAGCTTTCCGGCGCGTCGCTGATCGCCGGCGCCGTCGTGGTGGTCGCGGCGGCCTTGGGTCTCACGAAGCATCTGGCCGCGTGGATCCCCGCGCCGATCGTCCAGGGACTCATCGCGGGCGCGGTCATGCCCTTCGTGATCGACATCTTCTCGGGGCTCAGCACTGCCGACCCCGCGGGCGCCCCGCTGAACGGAGATATTCCCGTGATGGTGGGCGCTGCCCTGGTCGCCTACCTGCTGAGCCGGCGGTTCCTCGGTCCACGAGTCCCCCCGATCCTTCCCGCGCTGGCGGCCGGGCTGGTCGCCGCGGGGGTCACCGGCTCGTTCGGCGCCCTGCCCGCGGCCGTCCAGCTGGCGGACCTCACCTTCACCCGGCCGGAGTTCTCGCCGGCGGCGGTGGCGACGGTCATGCCCATCATCGTGGCGCTGATCACGTTGCAGTCGAACCTCCCGTCGGTGGTGTACATGCGGAGCCAGGGCTACGAGCCGCCGGAACGCATGCTCGATGTCGTGAGCGGCGTCGGGACGATGCTGGCGTCGTTCCTGGGGCCGAACGCGCTCTCTCTGGCGCTTCCCCTCGTGCCGCTGACGTCCGGCCCGGGCGCGGGGGAGCAGGCCATCCGGTACCGGTCGGTCTACCTGCCCGCGGTCGCGCTGTTGGTCATCGCCCTGCTGTCGGGAACGGCCAGCGCCGTGGCCGTCCTGGTGCCACCGCCGCTGCTCCTGGCCCTGGCAGGCCTGGCTCTGATCGGGGTGCTCGCCGCGGCACTGCACGAGATCACGCGTGGCCCGCTGGTGCTCGGGCCGCTGTTCGCGTTCGTGATCGCCCTCTCGAAGATGACGCTCTTCGGCCTCAGCCAGTTCTTCTGGTCGCTGGTTCTGGGCGTGGCCGTCTCGTTGCTCCTGGAACGCGATGAATGGAAGCGGTCGAACGTGGCGATGCGCGAGGGAGGCGCCGGATGAGGTCGGACGCGTTCAAGCAAGCCGTCGAGGCGAGGGACCTGGAGGCGGCGATCGGGCGGCTCTCGCCGTCGGTCGTCCTGCACAGCCCCGTGACGTTCAAGCCGTTCGAGGGCTTGGACGCCGTGAGCCTGCTGTTCGCGGTCCTGCTCCGGACGTTCGAGGACTTCCGCTACGTGGGCGAGTACGCCTCCGACGACGGCGCCGAGGTCCTGCATTTCCGCTTTCGCATCGGGGATCGCGAGGGCGAGGGGATCGACCTGGTGCGGTTCGACGCGCAGGGCCTGATCGAGGACTTCACCGTGATGGTCCGGCCGTTGTCCGCCGTGGAGGCCCTGCGGGACGCCGTGGGGTCACAGCTCGCGGCCGGCTCCGCCTAGGGGAAGGAACACCAGCCGGCCGGGGCGAAGCTCGTCACCGATGCGCGTTCGCCCTCTCGCTCACCTGCTGGTCCTGGTCGCCCTCATCGCGTCGGTTCCGTCCACGGCGCGGGCGCAGGAGGTGTGCGTGCCCACACCCCGCCCGCCGGCCACGCCGGCCAGCCAGGCGCAGGACCAGCTGTACGGCTTCCACGACGAGGAGTTGGTGATCTGCTCGCCGGGGTGGAGCAGCGGGGTGCACCTGGCGGCGCGGCTGTTCGTGCCTGCGTCGTGCCCGGGCCTGGAGGGATGCGCCGGCGTGGTCATCGCCCACGGCTTCGGGTTCAGCAAGGAGATCACGCTCCCCGACATGTACACGGCCGCGGGGGCGGGCCTGTACGTGCTGAGCTACGACGTTCGCGGCCAGGGCGCGTCCGGCGGGCAGTCGACGTTCCTGGGACGCGACGACATCGCCGACCAGGCCGCGGTGCTGCGGTGGTGGCACGCGAACGTCCGTCCGACCAAGACCGCCGTCTACGGG
This sequence comes from uncultured Actinomycetes bacterium, assembly GCA_963742735.1. GTDB lineage: Bacteria > Actinomycetota > UBA4738 > UBA4738 > JBBDTT01 > JBBDTT01. The sequence continues at coordinate 147,343 of CAVUMN010000004.1, read as the reverse complement.
ATCTCACAGGGGGGCTGGCTCGCGTGGACCGCAGCGATCTACAACTGCGGCGCGGGGCGGGCGGCGCGGTTCGACTCCCGGGTTCCGTGTGACGCGGGCGGGCGGTGGGTCGACGCGGTCGTGCCGGTCCAGGGCCCGACGGGATACCTGGAGGACGGGACGTGCTCGTGGTTCGACGCCCAGGTGGCCGTGGAGACGCGACTGAACCCGGCGGTCGTTCAGGGCATGGGACCGTGCCTGACCGAGGGCCGCCGCAGCCGGGTCCCCGGCGTCCTGCTCGACGTCGCCCATCGATTCGGCCGGATCGACGTCCCCGTCTACGCGGTGACGAGCTTCTACGACCGCACGGTGCCCCCTCGGCTCACGACCGCCGCGTACCGGCAGCTGCGCCGGCGGGCCTCGGACCCTCGCGACGTCCTGTACGGCAAGGACGTCCGCCTGACGATCTCGAACGACTCCCACGGGGACGTCGGCGGAAACCTGGCCGTGGTCGGTGACCTGTTCGCGTGGATCCGGCACCAGATCGCGGACGGTCCCTCGCTCCGGTCGGCGCCGGTGGCCCTGGCGCAGGAGTGGTCGAACGGCGAGTTCCGGCTCGAGCGGGAGTGGCCGATCCCGGGCACGCGAACGCGGCGCCTCTATCTGTCGCGCGACGGGGAGGGCGAACTGGGTCCGCGACCGGGCGGTTCGCCCCAGGAGCTCCGGAACCTGCCCGTCGTCTCGAGTGGCCCCGAGGTACCCGGCGTGGGGTTCCTCGTCCCGAGCGTCAACGACACGGAGGTGCCGGGGGCGCGGCTGCTCTACCGCACGGCGCCGTTCGAGTCGGCGGCGGAGATCACCGGCGAGCCGTGGGCCACGATCGTCGTCTCCTCGACGAACGCCTCCTCCGCGGGGACGGGACAGCTGAACCTGGGGCTCTCCGAGCTCGCGGCGGACGGGTCGTCCCACGAGTTCTCGCACGCCCGGATCGGTCTCACCGGACTCGGGCCGACGCCGCGGGCGGTTCGCGTGCCGATGTCGATCTCGGCCCACCGGATCGACCCCGGCAGCCGGCTGGTTCTGACGATCGCCTCGTCGGACGTGGCGGTCGCGCTCCCCGCGCCGGGCCTGGATCCCTTCTTCGTCCACCACGAGGTGGACGCGCCGTCGTGGCTGTCGATCCCGATGGTTCGGGTCGGGCGGCCCCAGCCCCCCGGGATGCCGCCGACGGGCGCCGCCTACACCACTGATCCGGCCGGGGCGATCTGCGACACCTTCGACCTTCCCTGCTGAGGACGCCTCGGGGAGCGGTCAGGCGTCGTCGTTCAGGATCGTGCCGAGGGCCTGGGGATCCGCGATCGTCGTCCCCGCGGAGGGCTGGGTGAGGTTCACGACGAAGGTCTCGTTCGGCTCGACCGTCGCGTCGCACCGAACCAGGATGTTGATGCTCCGCGTCAGCGACGTGCCGGGCGTCCAGGTCGTGGTGTTCGCCCTCGCGTTGTAGTCCGACGTTGGTCCGGCGGTGGCCGTCCCGTTCGCAGTGGCGAACTTCACGGTCACGTTGGAGGTGCTCGACGACGAGATGGTGGCCTTGAATGAGAACTGCGTCGTGCCGTTCGCGCAGCCGGCGGTGCCCTCGTTCTTCGACACGTCGGTGATCGAGATCGTGCGGCCGGGGGGCGCGCCGGCCTCCGTGGTGTCGGTCAGGCTCGAGCAGCCGGTATCGCCCGTGCCGTTGGTGCGGAAGTCCACCTTGGTGTCGGCGTCGTCGTCGATCCCGTTGTCGCACTGGGCCGTCCCCAGCTCCGAGGTGTCCGTCGGCGAGCTGCATCCCGGGTCGGCCTGCGAGTCGAGGGTGCCGTCGCCGTCGTCGTCCACGCCGTTGTTGCAGGCGACGACCGTGGCGACGCCCTCCGTCGCGTCGGAGGCGGAGGTGCAGCTGGCGTCCTGGGACACGTCCTGGTCGCCGTCGTTGTCGTCGTCGATCCCGTTGTCGCACAGCGGGCCCGACAGGTTGCGCTCGCCCGTGTCGGTCGCCGACGCGCAGCCGGCGTCCGCCGGGAAGTCGGCGGCGCCGTCCAGGTCGTCGTCCACGCCGTTGTTGCAGGCACGGATGTTCCCGGAGGCGGTATCGAGGATGATCGCCGCCTCCAGCGCGGGGAAGCCGTTCTCGTCGAGCTCGTGCTCCATGCCGGGGATGATTTCCCGGGTCACGAACGGGGAGGGCGGCGACGCGAACTCGAGCCGGTCGACGTAGTCGCCCGAGTGGTAGATCTGGAGCGAGTCGTTGCCGCCGATGACGTGGTGGATCCGGGTCGTCGGGTAGCTGTAGTCGCTCCCCTGGGTGTCGATGCTGTCACGGTTCCACGTGGGGACGAAGGACGCATCCCCCTCCAAGCAGGGACCCTGATTGTCCGGCGGCGGCATGACCGCATAGCCGTAGGACTCGTCGAAGGTCGTCTGCTGGGGGAAGTAGTAGTCGTCGTTCTTCGGGGTGTCGATGCACCCCTTCGCCAGGGCAGTGTGCGTCGGGCCTCCCACCATGAACACGCCGTCGAGGTCCGGCGCCAGCCCGAAGTGCGTCACCGGATACGCCACCTGAGCCGTGCCGCCGCTGTTGCCGAGCAGACACCATCCGCACTCCCCGGCGTCCTGTGCCGGAGCCGCCGGGAACTTCTCGGGGTGGTTGAGGATGTAGCGGATGGCGGTCGCCGGTCGGCACCCCAGACGGGCCGGGCCGGAGGCCTCACCCGACGCCGCCCGGTACCAGGCCTTGCCGACCCACTTGACCTGGACGACCTGGAGCTGGTGGTCCTGCCAGAGCCCGTTGATCAGCTCAAGGTGTCCACCCCCCTCGGGCGAGTTGGTCCAGTACGAGGTGCCGGCGCCCCCACGAAAGGCGATCACGGTGCCCTTGTGGTTCGCGGGCACGGGTGAGACCGCCATCTGCCCGTTGATCGAGGCGCCCACGTTCGGGCAGCTCTCCACCTTGAAGCTGAAGCACGTCCATCCGCCCGTGGCCGGGCATCCTGATTGTCCCGGCGCGACGCTGCCGGTCTCGGTGAGGGTCCCGGTCGGAAAGGCCCCGGGGATGGCGGCCACGGCGGCCGGGGTGGCGAGCGACATCGAGAGGACGCCGGCCACCAGCAGGACCACGGGGATGAGGGCGCGCTTCATAGGCCGTCCAATCTACCTGGGAGTGACAACCGGCGGATAGGGGTTTTTCGACCGAATTTGCGCGCCGGCCTCGGCCGCCGGGGCGTCCCGGGTGTAGCCGGAGCCGGATATCGTTGCCGGCCATGGTCGAGCTCTCACCGGGTGACCCGGCGCCGGCGTTCGCGCTTCCCGACCAGGACGGCCGGAGGGTGGACCTCGCGGAGTTCCGCGGCAGGACGCTCCTCGTCTACTTCTATCCGAAGGCGCTCACGAGCGGCTGCACCGCGCAGTCGTGCGCGGTACGCGACGCCAACGAGGACCTCGCCGGCCTCGGCGTCGACGTGGTGGGGATCAGCCCGGACCCCCCGAGCCGGCAGGCGAAGTTCGACGCGAAGCACTCGCTGGGGTTCCCGCTGCTCTCGGACCCCGATCACACCGTGGCCGAGGCGTACGGGACGTGGGGTGAGAAGTCGATGTACGGACGGACGTACATGGGGATCATCCGCTCGGCGTTCCTGATCGACGCGCAGGGCCGGATCCAGGAGGCCTGGTACCGGGTCAAGCCGAAGGAGACGGTCCCGAAGGCCCTGGCCGCGCTGGCGTCCCCCGCCGCCTAGGTTCCGCCCCCGGGTCCGCCGGGGAGCAGGCGGTGGCTCGCCAGGAGCGCCTCGGCCACGTCGACGATCTTTCGGCTCGAGCTCCGGGCGTGCGAACGCAGCATCTCGAACGCCTCCTGCTCGCCGATCGAGTACCGCTCCATCAGGATGCCCTTCGCCCGCTCGGTCACCGCACGACGGCCGAAGGCGCCCTCGAGGTCGTGGTACTCGGCGAAGCGGCGCAGGACGATGTCGATGGAGCTCTGGAACCCCTCGGCCACTTCCCGTCCGCTCAGGTAGGCGAAGATCCCGCGGGCGGCGGCTCGCCGGACGAAGGCCGGATCCTCGACGTCGAGGATCGCGATCACCGGGCAGGCGGCCTCGCGGACGATCCGTCCGATGACCTCGAGCGCGTGATCGGACGCATCTCCCACGATCACGATCGCGACGTCGGGCTGCTCCTCCGCGGTGACACGGCCGAGGTTCTCGAGGTCGGTCGTGCGACCGAGCACCGTGTGGCCGAGCCCGCCGAGCGTCTCCACCACCTGGACCCGGCGGGGCGTGTCGCCGTCGGCCACCAGTATTCGCAGCTGAGGCATCTCCGTGCCAGCCATCGCACCCTCGTGAGCGTCGGCCGATTCCCGAAAGGCCTAGAGTAGTCACAACGAGTCCCGGCTGAACCCCCGCCGGCCTCGCCTCCTCGGTCCGAACCCCCGGTCGCAGGGAACCCGGCCCAAGCTCCCGGCTCCGCGGTTGTTCGACAGGAGGTTTTCGTGCCCCCCGAAACCCCGGTCCCGACAGGGGACTCGCACCGTTTCCGCATGCGCAGCCGGATCGCGGACGTTGCCGGCGTGGTGGTCCTCCAGCTGGCCGGAGAGATCGACTTCGGCGACGTCCGCGAGCTCGAGTCGTCCTTCGACCGCGCGCGCGCCGGGGCGGACGGGGTCCTGGTTCTCGATCTGGAGCGCGTGTCCTTCCTTGACCTGGCCGGGCTGGCGGCGATCGTCGAAGGGCTCCGGAAGGCCGAGCTCGAGGGGTGCGTCGTTTCCGTCGTCTCCGCCGGTTCCCGCGTCCGCAAGGTGTTCGCCATGACGGGCAACGAGGCCCTGCTGGAGTCCGCGCCCTCCCTCGTGGACGTCCCGATCGCGGCGTCGATCGAGCCGCAGGCTGAAGCCGGTTACCCGGATGGATGAGTGGCGTACCGGCCAGGTGCTCGCCGAGATGGCGTCGCGCGAGCGCAACGAGTGGATCGAGGGGGCGAACGAGCGCTTCGGCGCCGGCTCCGGGCTCGTCGAGTTCGCCTGTGAGTGCAGCGCCGACGCGTGTTCGTCGGTGATCTCCCTCACCCACGCCGAGTACGAGGGCGTCCGCAGAGACGGAACCCATTTCGCGATCGCGCGTGATCACGAGAACCCCGAGATCGACCTGGTCCTGGCCGAGGCGGAGCGCTACTCGACGGTCTCGAAGCTGGGCGAGGGCGGTCGCATGGCGTCCGACGCGGACCCCCGCCGCGCTCGCGGCAGCTGAGGAGGGACGGACGTGGACGTTTCCACCTCCACCATGGCCGCGGATGAGGTCGTCCCGGAGCATCTGCGGCCCAAGCCCCGGATGCGCGGCTGGTTCCACCAGGTCGCGTTCTTCCTGACCATCCCCGCCGGGGTCGTGCTGTTCTCGGCGGCGCAGACCACGGCCGCCCGCGTCGCGGCGCTGATCTACTCCTTCAGCCTGGCCGGGCTGTACGGGGTGAGCGCGACGTATCACCGCCGCCGCTGGTCGGCCACGGGGTTCAGGTGGATGCGCCGCCTGGACCACGCGATGATCTACCTGCTGATCGCAGGATCGGCGACGCCGGTTGCGCTGCTCGGTCTGCGCGCACCGTGGTCGATCGTGGCGCTCGCGGTGGTCTGGGCCGGCGCCGCGGTCGGCATCACGCTGAAGCTTCTGCGAATCGAGAAGTTCAAGATCCTGACCGGGGCCCTGTACATCCTGCTCGGGTGGGTCCTGTTCCCCTTCGCCCCGCAGCTGCTGCGGTCGCTGAGCGGCACGTCGGTCGCGCTGATCCTCATCGGCGGCGTCCTGTACACGGGCGGCGCCGTGGTCCTGGCCCGCAACAAGCCCAATCCGGCCCCCGCGACGTTCGGCTATCACGAGATCTGGCACTCGATGGTGATCGCCGCGAGCGCCTGCCACTACGCCGCGGTGCTCCTGCTGGTCCTGGCCGCCGGCGGCCTGGCCTGAGCGGAAGGGCCCGGCTCGAGCCCAATCGAAGGTAGGGGCCGGCCGTCGTCCGGCGAACCAAGCACTCGACACCTGATCGAGGGGAGCAAGCCTGAGGCGGCTGGCGGGGTGGGTTCGAGGGCGGCGGACGACGGGGCGCGGTGGCCGGGTGACCGGCGCGATCCTGGCGCTCGTCGCGGTCCTCGCGATGGTCCCCGCCGGAAAGGCGCCGCGGGCCCTGTCGGCACCGGCCGGGTCCAGGCTCCCCGACGACCGCTACGTCATGGCCGGAGGCTGCTACGCCATCCGTTCCGCGACCACGGGCCGCTACATCGCTCGGACAGATGAGGGGTTCGTGCTCGGGCAGCCCGACGCGCGGCCCGCCGGCGCGTATGAGTTCTGCGCCACGGGCGGCCGGCGGGCCGTCGTCGAGCTCACGAAGACGGGCCGCATGACGGCCGTCCGTCTCGACTGACCGGACGACCGCCTAGGCGGAGCCGAGCGCCGAGCGCGTCTGCTCGAGGTGGTCCTCGAGGTGGTGCGCCAGCGAGACCCGCAGGAAGTCCTCGGCGGACAACGCCCGGCCGGCGAAGGTGATCGTCGTTCTCAGCCGGTCGTACGGAACGTCTTCCAGGAACGCGATCGTGCGCTCGATGCTGGTTCGAAGCTGCTCCACGAGGGACTGAGGGGGTTGCCGCACCGAGTCGACGATGACGGGGTCCCGGAGGTTCATCAGCTCGACCATCCGGGCGCCGATCTCGTGCCCCTCCGTGACCTCGTGGACTACCCATCCGAAGAACTGCGCGGTCACCGCCATGTGGGCCAGGGTCTCGATGGCATTCCAGGAGTCGTCGTCGGGCCGATCCGCGCTCGCGAACGAGGGGAGCAACTCGACCGTCTCCGTGACGATCGCGCGCAGCCGGTCGATGAGCTGGCTCCGCTCGCGCTCGAAGTAGTCGCCGATCACCTCGTGGTAGTAGGCCTCGGTGAACGACGGGCTCTCGATCTTCATCGTGTGCAATTCTAAAGCGCATTCTTAAGTAGATGCAAACCCCAAGATGTGTGGACCATGGATGCCCACACGGTCGTGCTCGTCGAGGGGGTCAGCGACCAGCTGGCGCTGGACGCGCTCGCGAGGCGCCGGGGCCGGGATCTCGGTGCCGAGGGCGTCTCGATCGTGCCGATCGGCGGGACGAAGAGCATCGGAGCCTTCCTGGATCGGTTCGGGCCTCGCGGACTGGACCAACGGCTGGCCGGACTGTGCGACGTTGGGGAGGAGGGCGACTTCCAGCGCGGCCTGGAGCGAGCCGGCCTCGGCTCGAACCTCACCCGCACCGACCTGGAGCGGCTCGGCTTCTTCGTGTGCGAGGCGGACCTCGAGGACGAGCTGATCCGCGCCCTCGGGGCCGACGCCGTGGTGCGACTCATCGAGGCCCAGGGTGAGCTCGGCCGGTTCCGCACCTTTCAGCAGATGCCAGAGAAGCGAGGCCAGCCCATCGAGCAGCAGCTGCGGCGGTTCATGGGCACGCGCAGCGGACGGAAGAGCCAGTACGCGCCGGTGCTCGTCGGCGCGCTGGACCTCGCCCGCGTCCCTCGTCCCCTCGACGGGGTCCTGGCTCACCTCACTCGACCATGATTGGAGCGCGAGGACACGATGAAGGCGATCTTCCAGGATCGATACGGCTCGGCCGACGTCCTGCAGTTCGGGGACGTGGCGACGCCGGAGATCGGCGACGACGAGGTGCTGGTTCGCGTCCGCGCGGCCGGCGTGGACCGGGGTGTGTGGCATCTCATGACCGGCCTGCCCCACGTGGCGAAGCTGGCGATCGGACTGCGACGGCCGAAGCAACCGGTTCCGGGCATGGACCTGGCGGGCGTGGTGGAGGCCGTCGGGTCGAGCGTGACCCGGTTCAAGGTTGGGGACGAGGTCCTCGGCATCGGCAAGGGCGCCTTCGCCGAGTACGCGCGCGCTCCTGAGAAGAAGCTCGTGTCGAAGCCGGCCAACCTCTCCTTCGAGCAGGCGGCCGCGCTCTCGATCTCCGGCATCACGGCGCTCGGGTCGGTGCGCGACTCCGCGAAGGTGCAGCCCGGTCAGACCGTCCTGATCATCGGGGCCTCCGGTGGCGTGGGGACGTTCGCGGTGCAGATCGCGAAGGAACTGGGCGCGGAGGTCACGGCGGTGTGCAGCGGGTCGAAGGCGGACCTGGTGCGATCGCTCGGCGCCGATCACGTCATCGACTACACGGCCGAGGACTTCACGGACGGCGCACGGCAGTGGGACGTCATCATCGACATCGCGGGCAACCGTTCGCTGTCGCGGCTGCGCCGGGCCCTGACCCCGCGGGGGACCATCGTGTTCGTCGGCGGCGAGGACGGCGGAAGCTTCTCCGGGGGACTGGGCCGGCCGATCCGCGCCTCGTTGCGTTCGCTCTTCGTTCGCCAGCGGTTCGTGATGCAGGGTCCGAAGGAGCGCCTCGAGGACATCCAGGCCCTGACGGAGCTCGCCGAAGCGGGGAAGGTCCTGCCGGCGATCGAGCGCACGTACCCGCTGAGCGAGGCGCCCGAGGCGATCCGTCAGATCGAGGCGGGCCGCGTACGCGGAAAGCTCGTCATCACGGTGTGACGCCGCGACCTGAGGGGCTCGCGCTAGGGTCCGAAGGTGGCTGCGACCGTGGTTGGGCTCGCCAGGTACCCCGTGAAGTCGATGGGGGGTGAGTCCTGCACCGAGGTGGACTGCGGCGATCGGGGACTCGAGGGCGACCGTCTGTGGGCCGTGCGCGACCCCGAGGGAAAGCTCGGCAGCGGCAAGAGCACCACGCGCTTCCGGCGTATCGACGGGCTGCTGGGGTACACGGCGCGGTACGACGAGACGGGCGTGCCCGTGGTCACGACTCCCGGCGGTGAGACGCTGCGAGCCGGCGACGCCGGCACGGGGCCTCGCCTCTCGCACCTGCTGGGCGCCTCCGTCACTCTCGCCCGCGAGGAGGACGTGCCCCACATGGACGCGGGCGCGGTCAGCCTGACGACCACGGGCTCGCTGCGGGCGCTCGGCGAGCTCCTCGGGGACGACGGGCCGGTCGACGTTCGACGGTTCCGCAAGAACGTCCTGATCGAGCTCGCGGAGCCGTGGGCGGAGGAGTCGTGGATGGGTAAGCAGATCACGATCGGGGCCGCGCGGCTGCGGATCTCCAAGCGCATCGAGCGCTGCGTGATGGTGGACCTTCCCCAGCGGGACCTGCCCGCCGACGGCCGCGTGCTGAAGACCCTCGGCGACCTGCGCGAGCTGTGCTTCGGGGTGTACGCGGATGTCGTCTTGCCCGGCCGCGTGGCGATCGGCGACGTGCTCGAGGTCGCGACGTGAGGGCGCGGTGTCCCGTGGAATCGGACTAGGATTCCGCGCCATGGCCGAGGAAGCGTTCCAGCCGGGAACCCCCGAGGACGTCCTGAACGAGCAGGAGACCGTGCTGATGGCCGGCGGGCCGCTGTCGAACAAGCGCGGGCACGCGCTCCTCACCAACGACCGGGTGCTGTTCATGGATCAGCGGTTCAATCCGAGTCAGGCGGGAGCCGTCGGGGGCTGGCTCGCGGGGAAGCTGGCCGAGGAGCTGGAGAAGCGACGGAAGGAACGACCCCCGATGGTCGACTTCCTCCTCACCGATATCACGCGAGTCGCCCTGGTGAAGAAGCTGACCGTCAGGGACATCCTCGTCATCGAGACCGCGGCGGGAGAGACGCGATTCGCGAGCGGTTTCAAGGCCTGGGAGCCGCTGCTCCGACGTGCCCTGACCGAGCGCCACGGCCGCTCGGTCGTCGACGAAGGTGCCGACGCCTGGAGCGTCGCCTCCTAGCCCGCAGCGCCCTCACGCCACTGATGCACCGCGAGAGCAAGGGGGGACGCTGATGGATTCCGTGACCTCGGAGGACGGCACCAGCATCGCCTACGACCGGTCGGGCGAGGGGCCCGCGGTCGTCCTGGTGAGCGGCGGTTCGGTCGATCGATCCTCGAACGCGCCGGTGGCGGCGCTGCTCTCGGATGGGTTCACCGTCTTCAACTACGACCGCCGCGGACGAGGGCCGAGCGGGGACACGCCGCCGTACGCCGTGGAGCGCGAGGTCGAGGATCTCGACGCGGTGATCGGCGCTGCGGGCGGAGCCGCATCCGTCTACGGGACCTCGTCGGGGGCGGCGCTGGTCCTGGAGGCCGCGGCCACCGGTCTTCCCATCACGAAGCTGGCGCTGTGGGAGCCGCCGTTCGTTCCGGATCCCGCGATGCGACCCCCCAGCGATTCCGCCGAGACGTTCGAGCGCCTGGTGGCTCAGAACCGCCGCGGCGACGCGGTGGAGTTCTTCATGGCGAAGGTCGTGGGCATGCCGGCGGAGTTCGTGGAGCAGGCCCGGGCGCAACCCTGGTGGGCGGCGACGGAGGCCCTGGCGCACACGCTGGAGTACGACGCCAGGATCATGGGGGACTACTCGGCTCCCCTCGATCGGGCCGCGCTCGTCACCGCCCCGGCACTGGTGATCGCCGGGGGCGCGAGCTTCCCGTTCATGCAGGAGACGGCGCGATCGCTGGCCGAGGCGATCCCGAACGGGCGGGTGCACGTGCTGGAGGGCCAGTCCCACGACGTGGCGCCCGAGGCGATCGCTTCGGTGCTGCAGGAGTTCTTCGGCCCGTGAGCGCATGCGGCGCCTGATCGCCTCCGAGTTCGTCACGCTCGACGGCGTCATGCAGGCGCCGGGACACGACGAGCATCCGGACGGGAAGAACGCCTGGGCGCTCGCGCACGCCACGGAGGATCAGCAGCGATTCAAGATCGACGAGGTGTTCGCCGTGGAGGCGATCCTGCTGGGCCGGGTGACGTATCAGATCTTCGCCGCCTTCTGGCCGACGGCCCCTCGGGACGAGGGCTTCGCCGATCGCATGAACGGCATCCAGAAGTACGTGGTATCCCGCAGCCTGAAGGAGTCCTCGTGGAGCAACACCACGATCATCAGCGAGGACCCCGTGGAGGCGATCGCGAAGCTGAAGCAAGAGCCGGGCGGCGACATCGTCCTCTACGGCAGCGCCGACCTGCTCAACGCGCTGCTGGACGCCGACCTCGTCGACGAGCTCCGGCTCATGGTCTTCCCGGTGATCCTCGGCAGCGGCAAGCGTTTGTTCCGCGACGAGCGAGACACGACGCACCTGCGCCTGGTGGACACCCTCACGTTCGGCTCCGGGGTCACCTTGCTCACCTACCACCGAGCTGAGGAGGCCCCCTCGAGCACGTACGTGGAGAGGTTCTCGTGGAGCCAGGAGGTCATCGAATCCTATGAGGCGGCGAAGGACCCGGACCGGGTCCTGGCCACCGTCCTGTTCACGGACATCGTCGACTCGACGGTGCAGGCCGCATCCCTCGGCGACCGTCAATGGCGCAAGCTCCTCGACCGGCACGACCGCATCGCGCGGGCGCAGGTGGAGCAGTTCGGCGGCCGCGTGGTGAAGACCACCGGCGACGGGGTCCTCGCGACGTTCGACACGCCGACGCGCGCGATCCGGTGCGCGTTCGGGCTGCGGGACGCCCTGGCCGGCATCGACCTCGCCATGCGCGCCGCGATCCACACCGGTGAGATCGAGATCCGAGGCGACGACATCGGGGGGATCGGGGTCCACATCGCCGCGCGGGGGCTGGGCCAGGCCGGCGACGGCCGGGTCATCGTGACGCGGACGTCCCGCGATCTCGCCACCGGTACCGACCTCGCCTTCGCGGCGCTGGGATCGGTCGGGCTGCGAGGCATCCCGGGCGAATGGGAGCTGTTCGAGGCGACGACGACCTGACGCCTCGTGTGATGCTTCGTCCATGACACCGCGCATCCCGCCCACACGCCCCGGCGAACGAGACGAGCGAACCGAGGAGATTCTCGCGAGCATGTTCCGGCGGCCCGACGGCACCGAGATGAACCTGTTCGCGACGCTTGCCCATCACCCGAAGCTGCTGAAGCGATGGTCGGCCTTCGGCGGAACCCTGCTGTTCGCGGGAGCGTTGCCCGCCCGCGACCGCGAGCTCCTCATCCTGCGCACCGCCGTGCGGTGCGGCGCCGAGTACGAGTGGGGACAGCACGTGGGCCTGGGGCTGCACGCCGGGCTGACGCAGGACGAGATCGAGCGGCTCGCCGGTGACGAGCGCGAAGGATGGTCCGAGAACGAGATCGCCTTGCTCGACGCCGCCGACGAGCTCCACGCGGAGTCCGTGATCTCCGAGGAGACCTGGCAGGCGCTCGCCGCGTTCTACGACTACCGGCAGCTGATCGAGGTGTGCATGGTGGTCGGGCAGTACCACCTGGTGGCGTTCACCCTGAATTCCCTGGGCGTGGAGCCGGAGCCCGGGCTCCCGGAGCTCCCGAAGCCCCGCTAGCCCACCTTCGCGCTCTGCCCGCCGTCGACCGGCAGGAGCGCGCCGGTGATGAACGCGGCCTCGTCCGAGGCGAGGAACAGCGCGGCGTTCGCGACGTCCCAGGCGCGGCCCTGCTGGTTCCGCAGAGGCACCATCGCGTCGCGCCCGCCCGCGTACTCCTCGCGGGACACGCCGAAGGCCGCGGCCGGCGCGTCGACGGCCATGGGGGTGTCGATGAACCCGGGCAGGATCGCGTTGACCCGGATGCCGTATCGCGCGTTCGTGATCGCCAGCGAGTGCACCAGGGCGTTCACGCCGGCCTTCGAGATCTTGTACGCGGTGATGGAGCCGGCCGACGCGACCGAGGCGAGCGACGAGACGCACACGATGACCCCGCCGTTCTGCTCGCGCATGACCGGGACGATCTCCTTGCACATCCGCCACATGGCCTTGAGGTTCACGTCGATGATCCGGTCCCACGCCTCCTCGGTGAGCTTCGTGGGGGTGTTGTCCCCCGCGCCGATGCCCACGTTGTGGTGGAGGATGTTGATGCGCCCGAGGACCTCCAGCGCCCGCGAACGAACCTCACCCGGCCCGTCGGATCCGGCGATGTCCACCACGCAGACTTCGGCCCGGCCTCCCGCCTCGAGGATCATCGCCCGCGTCTCGTTGACGGAGGCGTCGTCCCGGTCGACGAGCAGCAGGTGCGCCCCTTCTTCGGCGAACCGCAGCGCGGTGGCACGTCCGTTGCCGATCGTGGCTCCGGGGGTCTGTCCGGCCCCGACGATCACCGCCGTCTTGCCTTCGAGGCGCGGCCATCGAGACCGGGCGGGAGAGGGTTCGTCGGCACGCATGGGTGCATCCTCCCGCGTCGGGCTCATTTGTGGTGTCCCGCGGCACCGGTGAAGATGCGCGGCGTGGAGGTGCGGGAGGCGGATCCGGGCGACGACGAGGATCTGCGTCAGAGGAAGCGGCTCCTCGTCCGGCTCGCGGTCCTGATCCTGCCCGTCTCCGTCGTCTGGGGCAGCCTGTACCTGGCGTTCGGGTCGCCGGTCGGCATCGTTCCGTTCATCTACTTCGCCATCTCGATCGGATCGCTGACGGTGTTCGCGCGAACCGGGAGCTTCCGGTTCCTGCTCGTCGTGCAGCTCCTCGATGTTCTGCTGACGACCACGACCGGACAGATGCTCATCGGCGGATTCCTTCCCTCGGGCGGCGTCGGGCTATGGGGGATCCTCGCTCCCCTCGGAGCGCTCGTGTTCCTCGAGGTGCGGCAGGCGGTGCGATGGTTCGTCACCTTCGTGTTCGTCTTCGTCGTGACGGGCGTCCTCGGCGAGCTGCTGTTCCCGGCCGCCGACCTTCCGTCCTGGTTCACGACCACGATGCTCGCCTTGAACGTCATCGGAGCCGGCTCCGTGGCGTTCATGCTCCTGGCGTCGTTCGCCACCCAGCGCAACGCGGCGCTGGCGGCGCTCCGGGCCGAGCAGGCGAAGGCTGAAGCGCTGCTGCTCAACGTCCTTCCCAGCTCGATCGCGGAGAGACTGAAGGACGCGTCCCAGTCGATCGCGGACCACTTCGAGGCGGCCTCCATCGTGTTCGCCGACGTCGTCGACTTCACGCCGCTCGCCGGAAGCCTCGCGCCGACGGAGGTGGTCGGGATCCTCGATCAACTGTTCTCTCAGTTCGACACACTCGTCGAGCGGCACGGGTTGGAGAAGATCAAGACGATCGGCGATTGCTACATGGCGGCGGCCGGCGTTCCGGATCCCGGCCCGGATCACGCACGCAAGGCCGCGCTCCTAGCGCTCGACATGCGAGGCGCGTTGGCGGAGTCGCCCATCGCACGCCGGCTCGGTCTGGAGCTGAGGATCGGGATCAACTCCGGGCCGGTCGTCGCCGGCGTGATCGGTACGAAGCGCTTCCTCTACGACCTGTGGGGCGACGCGGTGAACATCGCGAGCCGCATGGAGTCCAACAGCACGCCGGGCGAGATCCAGATCACGCGCGCGACCTATGAGCTGCTGAAGGACGAGTTCGTCTGCTCGCCGCGAGGCACGATCTCGGTCAAGGGCAAGGGCCCGATGGAGACGTGGTACCTCGTCGGGTCGCGGTCCGAGATCGGCCTGAACCGACCACTACGAGAGACAGGGGCGAACCCATGAAACTGACGACTGTCACGCACGTCTCCGTCGACGGCGTCATGCAGGGACTCGGCGGGTCTGATGAGGACCGCAGGGAGGGATTCGAGCGCGGCGGATGGGCTCTGCCGCTGTTCGAGGGCGCGGCCGCGACGTTTCTCGAGCAGGTCTACCAGCGCGCCGAAGCGTTCCTGTTCGGCCGGCGGACCTACGAGATCTTCGCCAGCTCTTGGGGAGCAATCGCAGATATGCGCGCCCACCCCATCGGCGTGGCGTTGAACGAGACGCCCAAGTACGTGGCATCGACCACGCTCACCGACCCACAATGGGCGGACACGACCGTCCTCTCCGGAGACGTCGTGGCGGCCATCGGCGAACTGAAAGCCAAGCCGGCAGGTGAACTGCAGGTCCACGGCAGCGGCGCTCTGATCCGCTGGCTACTCGACAACGAGCTTGTCGACGAGATCACCCTGATCACCTATCCCGTGGTAATCGGCCAGGGCACGCGACTGTTCCCCGATACAGGCCCAGACGTAGCGCTCGAACTGGTCGATTCGCGAACCTTCCCGAATGGGACAACGATCCAGGTCTACCGGCCCACCGGGCGCCCGAAGTATTCAACCTGACAGAGGTGTGCGGGCGGTGGTCTGACCTCATGACCGCTACCTACACCTTCGACGTCTTCACGTTCGATCCTGGGCCCGCCGCTTCCCCCCCGCCCCTGAGCAGGTCCTCAGCCGAGCCTGAGCTGCAGGGAGGGAGGTGTGGAGAACGGTGATGGTTCAGACTTCAGGTTCGTGGATGCTCAGGAGGAGGCGGCGGGTCTGCGAGACGAGCTCCGTCGTGCCGAGGAGCGCGAGGCGGCCGTCCGCGACGTCATGCAGACGATCGCCCGGTCGGCCTTCGACCTCCAACTCGTCCTGGATGCGGTGGTCGAGGGCGCGGTCCGGCTGTGCCACGGCGACTCCGGGAACCTCGCCCTTCGCGACGGAGACGTCTTCCGGGCCCGTGCGTTCAAGAGCTTCTCGCCGGAGTACCAACGGCTTGCCCGCGACCACGTCTACACCGCGGACCGGACCACCGTCATCGGCCGGACCGTGACCACGCAAGACGTCGTCCACATCGAGGACGTGGTGTCGGACGCCGAGTACACCGCGGGGCATCTCCAGCAGGCCGGCGGCTATCGAACGGCGCTCGCCGTTCCCATGCTCCGCGACGGTGTGGCGCTCGGCGCCTTGGCCATCGGCCGCAACGAGGTTCGTCCCTTCAGCGCCGCGGAGATCGGGCTGCTGCAGACGTTCGCCGATCAGGTCACCGTGGCCATCGAGCAGGTTCGCCTCTACCAGACCGTGGAACGCCAGCGGACCGAGCTGGCACGGTTCGCGCCGCAAGTCGCGGCGCTGCTGTCCAGCGACGAGGGCGAGTCGCTCCTGGCCGGGCACCGCCGCGAGATCACCGTTCTGTTCAGCGACCTTCGCGGCTTCACCGCCTTCGCCGAAACCGCTGAGCCCGAGGAGGTGCTCGGCGTCCTTCGCCAGTACCACACGGCGGTGGGGGAGGTCATCGTCGCGAACGGGGGAACCCTTGAGCATTTCGCAGGCGACGGGCTCATGGCGTTCTTCAACGATCCGGTCCCCGATCTGGAGCACGCGGCCGCGGCCGTGAGTACCGGCGTTCAGATGCGGGAGCGCTTCGGCCCGCTCGCCGCCGACTGGGAGCGCCGCGGCTACGTCCTCGGGCTGGGCGTCGGGATCGCCACGGGCTACGCCACGCTCGGCCGCATCGGGTTCGAGGGGCGCTACGACTACGCGGCGATCGGCAACTGCGTGAACCTGGCGGCGCGCCTGAGCGACGTCGCCGGACCGGGCGAGATCCTCATTAGCCAGCGGGTGCACGCCGCGGTCGAGGGCCGGGCCGTCATCGAGCCCATGCCCGACGTCCAGCTGAAGGGGTTCAGCAGGCCGATCCCCACGTTCAAGGTCCTCCGGCTGGCGAGCTGAAATTGCGATCCTGTGACGGCCCTTCCGACGAGCTCAACGGTGCGCAAGGGTGCCAAAGCCCGTGCCCCCGGGAGGAATCGAACCTCCGACACACGGTTTAGGAAACCGTTGCTCTATCCACTGAGCTACGAGGGCCATGGTACCTATTCTCCCTGCTTCGATTCCGTCCGCTCAGAGCTCGACCTTCACGCGGAAATCGAGCCGTCCTCCATGCGCCGGGTTCCCGTCCGGGTCGAGCACCCAGTGGGTCTCGGCTCGCAGCCGGTACAGCCGGTGCAACGCCGACCCGGTCACGTCCTCGGATGTCCATCGGCGCCCGCCCTGGGCGACCGCCTCCGTCGAGAAGACCTCGAGGCCGTGCTCGAGGTCTGGCCCCGTCACCTGGGCCGCCACGCCCTGTACGTACAGCCCCTCGCCGGTCCCGATCGGCTGGCGCGAGTCGAAGATCGCCGCGCTCACCTCGGGCCGCTCGGCGATGTTCCGAGAGTGCCGCGTCTCCGGCGACGACACCCAGAACAGCTCGCGCGGTCCGGCGGCCGCGAACCATACGGGCGACACCCACGGCGCGCCGTCGGCCCCCGCCGTCCCGAGGACCACGTACGTGTTCGCGTCGAGGATGGAGAGCGCCAGCTCGCGGAGTCGTTCGGGTGAGCTCACCCGGACAGCCCCGCGCGGTAGCGGATGTGGGTGACCCCGTCGCCTTCGACCACTCGGTCCTGCTCGAGGCCGACGCCGTCGAGCTTCTCGAACATGCGTCGGCCTCCGCCGAGCAGGATCGGCACGATGTGTACCTGAGCGGTGTCGACCATGCCTAGGCGCAGGTACTGCTGGGCTACATCGGCGCCGCCGGAGATGGCGACGTCCTGATCGCCGGCGGCCTCCTTCGCGAGCTCCATGGCGCGCTCGGGCCCCTCGGTGACGAACGTGAACGTCGTGCCGATCCGCTCGACCGGATCCTGGCCGCGATGGGTGAGGACGAAGACGGGTCCGTGGAACGGGGGCTCCTCGCCCCACGCGTCGATCGCGTTGTCGAACATCTTGCGGCCCATCACCGCCGCGCCGATGTTCTCGGAAGCCTCGGCCACCAGGTCGGAATCCGGCCCGCCGTGGCCGCCCTCAAGCTGGTGCGGCTCGCGCCAGCTGACCAGGTCGTAGATCCACTCGTGAAGCGCTTCGCCGCCTTCGCCGAGGCCCAGCTCCGGGCCGTCGTTCGGCCCCGCGATGAACCCGTCGAGGGACATGGAGATGTCGAACTTGACGATGCCCATCGGACCTCCTTCGCGTCGAGAGTGTAGAGGGGGTCCATGCCCGGCTCCAGACCCGAGACCTGAGGGATGGCTAGGAGGCTTCGACGCCCACGGGCTCCAGGACGATCACCGGGATCACGCGGGCCGTTCGCTGCTCGTAGCTCGCGAACGCCGGGGCCTCGCGCTTGATGGCCTCCCAGATCCGCTCGCGCTCCTCGCCTTCCGCGGCGCGCGCGATCACGTCGTGCGTCTCGGTGCCCGCCTCGATGCGGGCTCGGGGGTTCGCGATCAGGTTGTGGTACCAGTCCGGGTTCGTCGGTGCGCCGCCCTTCGATGCGAACACCGCGTACGCGTCGCCGACCTTCAGGTAGGCGAGAGGGTTCACGCGCTCGGTACCGGTCCTCGCCCCTCGGTGGTGTAGCAGGAGCAGCGGGCGTCCCTGGAACGGGCCGCCGACCCGACCCTCGTTCTCGCGGAACTCCTCGATGATGCCCCGGTTCCAATCGGTCACGAAGCGAGCGTACGGCGTTCCCGAAACAAGCGCCGTTCGGGGCCCGACGCGGTGGCGGCGCCCCCTCGGGACGCCGCCGCCGTTCGCCGCGTGGTTCGGTTACAGGCCGAGGATGCCCGTCACCGTGTCGATGACGCCCTGGATCGGCTGGGGCAGGCCGCCGCCGGTGACGTCGTCCACGACACCGGTGACCGTGCCGACCGGATCCGTCGGGTCGACGTTCGGCACGCCGGGCAGGCCCGGAAGGCCCGGCAGGCCCGGAAGGCCGGGGACGCCCGGGAGCTCGGGAACGCCGGGGAGCTCAGGGAGCCCGGGGGTTCCCGGAAGGCCCGGCAGCTCCGGGATCCCCTCCGGCATCCGTCCCATGCTGATGCAGATACGGATGACCACGCCCGGCACCTGGTCGACCACCTGGTCCACCAGGCTGCACTCACCGTCCTCGCCCGTGCCGGGAAGGCCCGGCAGGCCGAGATCGAAGAGGCTGCCCACGTCGGGCGCCCTCGGGATCGTCGACATCAGGGCCAGCGGGAGCATCTCGATGTTGATCCGCACGCTGACCGGGACCTCGGCCGGGATGCCGAGCTGGCCCGTGTCGACCACGATCTCGTCGCCGAGGATGCTCGTCAGGTCGGGAGCGCCCAGGCCCTCGAGGCGGTCCTGGATGATCTGGATGATGGCCGAGGGGTCCGGGACGTCCGGAACCGACTGCGCGTGAGCCCAGGTCGGCAGCGCCACCAGCGCCACCAGGGAAAGGGCCACCGCCCGCGCGACTCGTTTCATTGGGTGTTGCCTCCAAGCGGGGACCCGACCTCGGCGGGTTCCCGAAGGGGGGGCGCTGAGGTCGGCGCGGATTCGATGGGATGGGAACGCGGCGAGCAACGCCGCCTGCCGCGAGTGCCTCCTTTCCGGTCGTGGGCGCCTCATGGGCCGCCCGGGCTGGCTGGTTCTGCGCCGCTAACGCTAGGCATCGGCCGCGATGTCGGGAAGCCCCCGCATTGCCCATTTTGAAGATGGTCCGTAGGGGCCATATCTCGCGTCCCTGATTGACGCTGCCGCAGGACTCGGGCCGGTCGCGGGCGAAAGTAGCACCCGTCCGAATCCCGCCCGAGTGAAGCGAGCCCTGACGTTGCGAACCCGAGCCCTGATACCCGTCCTCGTCGTCCTGACCGTCGCCGCACCCGCCCTGGCGCCGGTCGCGGCGCACGCGGCCCCGCCGGCGCCCGAGTTCCACTACGTCACCGTCTCCGACGGCGAGGAGATCGCCGTCCGCGTGTTCTTCCCGCCCGACTTCGTCGCGGGGCGCCGGTATCCCGTCCTGTACACGACCGAGGGCTACGGCGGCGCGGGCGGCCAGAACGACTCATCGCGCGACGACGACCACGCCGGGTATGTGCTGGTCGCCGCGTCGATCCGGGGCACCGGCTGCTCGAGCGGTCAGCTCGAGCTGTTCAGCACTCGATCGGCCCTGGATGGGAAGGAGGTCATCGACGAGTGGCTGCCCACCCGGCCGTGGTTCAACGGCCGTGTCGGCATCTTCGGCCACTCCTACGGCGGCCTGAGCGGGTTCCTGGTCGCCGCCCAGGCGCCGAAACACCTCGAGGCAACCGCGATCTCCGGGCTCATCGACGACTTCTATCGCGGCATCCTGTACCCGGGCGGCGTACCCAACCCCGGCTTCCCGGTCCTCTGGGGCGCGGGCGTGCGCCCGGCAGGCGAGCATGCGTCGAACCTCGACGAGCTCCAGGCCGACCAGCACTGTCGCGAGAACTACCTCGACCACCAGGGCTCCAGCGTTTTCAACGTGCAGGGGTTGCTCGATACGTATCCGAACCGCGAGGCCGGGCCGGACACGTGGGCCATCCGGCAGGGCTTGATGGCGCAGATCCGCCGCCTGAACGCGCCGATCCAGCTCGGACAGCAATACCAGGACGAGCAGACCGGGCCTCGGGGCGGCCACGTGCTGTGGGAGAACATCCCCAAGCGCTTGCCGAAGCGACTCGTGCTCTCGACCGGGCGGCACAACCCGAACGACCCCACCGACACGAAGAAGGACTGGCTCGACTGCTGGGTGTTGCACGCCGGCTCGCGCGCGGCCCGGGCCGCGGACGGAACCCCCTGCCGCGAGGTCTTGGACCCTCGCAAGCGGGTGCTCGCCCACTTCGAGTCCATGGGCGCCGACCGGCTGGCCCCCTACACCGCGCCTGACTGGCCGTTCCCCGAGACGAGATGGACGCGTTACCACCTCCGCGCGGACGGGACCCTCGGGCGCGAACCCGGTCCCGATGGAGAGACGCCGTACCTGAGCACCGGCACCGGCCGCGGCCTCACCGGCGACGTCGGTGCGCTCGGCCCCGGCGGCCTGGCTCCGGTCACCTACACCACGGGCCTGCCCGACACCGCGCGCTACGAGCTCGCCTTCGATCGCACCACGGCGATCGCGGGCCCCTCGGTGCTGACCCTGCACGCCCGCACGACCTCGGTCGACGTCGACTTCTTCGTCGAGGTCCTCGACCTCGACCTCGCCACCGGCGACACCACCTTCGTCCAGCGCGGCCTCTTGCGTGGATCGTTCGCCGGGACCTTCGACCTGAAGCGCTCCGCGAAGGTCCGCCTCGGCCCGATGAAGGGCAGCCTGTACCGGCCCTACTACGGCTTCGTCGGCGCGCAGCTCCTGAGCCCGGACGAGGCCACCAGGTTCGAGATCGAGCTGTTCCCGTTCGGGCACGTGTTCCGCGCCGGCCACGCGCTGGTCCTGCAGGTCCACGCGCCGCCGCCGAACGACCCGATCTCGACCTACGCGTACGAGCCGAACCAGGCGGGGCTGGTGACGATCCTGCAGGACGCCGGGCACCGATCGAGCGTCCTGCTTCCGGTCATGCCGCGGCTCCCGCCGATCCGGGCGACGGCCCCGGCGTGCGGCGAGGTCGTGGGCGAGATCTGCGTCACGCCCGCCCTCGGGTGAGCCTCCGCCGGGCCACGGCGGCCTGCCACGGCACGATCACGACCGGGAGCCCCAGCTCGAGGCCCATCAGCCAGAGATAGGCGGCGTGCGGCGTTCCCACCGAGGCGATCGACAGCAGGCGAACCGCGCCGCCGGCGAACAGGGCCGCGCACACGATCCGCAGGAGCGTGGTCTCGGCCTCGACCCGTCGGACCGTCCGAAGGACGAGCACGCCGGCCATCACGTACCAGACTGCGTAGTAGCGGAGCTCGCTGTCCAGGCTCGCCGGCGCCTCGACGACTCCCTCCACCGATACGGCTCCGAGGAGGGCGGAGAGGGTACCGAAGGTGACGGCCACAAGTCCGAGGACCGTCAGCAGCAGCTGCAGCCCACGCCGGCTCATCGCCCTACGGCGGCGGCGTCTGGCCCCCGGCGGCGCGGCGTTGCCAGCTCGCGAGGCGACTTGCCGTCATCTTGCGGACGGCGTTGTGGAAGAAGCCGAACCGGCCCAGGAGCTTGCCCTTGAGTCCGAGCGCCTGCCCGGCCCACGTGGGGAAGTCGAACGTGTCCACCTGCTTGGTGATCACGCCGTCCGGACCGAACTCGAACGCGCTGCTGACCTCGTTGTGGACGGGGTTCCCCTCGAACACGTAGTCGGCCGTCCACTCGACGTGGGCGTCGTCCGCGATCCGGTACTCGATGGTCGCGGTGCCGCGCTCGTTGAGCATCCGCCACATGTCGCCGACCTCACCGTTCGGAAGCGTGAACACGGGATCCTCGAACGACGCGCCGGGCGCGTAACAGGCCGCCATTGCCTCGCCGTCATGCGCGGTGAACGCCTCGTAGAGGGCGCGAAGGGTCTCGGCGGGAGCGGGCACGGCGCTCATCCTAGCCGGGCTCGACGATCGCCAGATTGCGGGTGGCGCGGGTCGCGGCGATCAGCAACAGCGACGCGTCGGCACGGGAGGCGACCGGAAGCAGGCGGCCCGGGTTGTAGAGCACCACGTTGTCGAACTCCAGGCCCTTCGCGTCGAGCGCGGTCAGGACCTCGGTCTCGCCCGCCTCTGCCGCGGCGGCCGCCGCGTCGGGCTCGTCCATCGCGATCACCACGGTCGACCCGGGCTCGTCCGCCAGCGAGGCGAGGGCCTCGGGCAGCGACGCGAACGACTCCGGCTCGCGGCCGGACTCCCGGATCGACCGCAGGCCGCCCAGGTCCACCCCGGAGAGCTCCGAGGCCCGGCGCATGATCTCCGAAGGCGTCCGGTAGTTGATCGCGAGCTCGAAGCGGCGCTCCCGGCCGAAGCCGGGAAGCGCGGCGATCGAGGCCTCGAGCTCCTCGGGGGTCGCCAGCGTCGCCTGGTTGGGATCGCCGACGACGTTCCACGTCGCGTAGGGACCGAGCCGGCCGAGCGTCCGCCACTGCATGGGGGTCAGGTCCTGCGCCTCGTCGACGACCACGTGTCCGAAGCCGGCTCGCTTCGAGGACGCCACCCGCGACTGGCGCGACCCATCGAGCTGATCCTGGAACGAGAAGAGCCCGCCGAACGAGTCCTCCGTCTCGTCGGACTCGGCGGGGGCGTCGGGGGGATCGCCCAGCAGCCACCGGACCTCGTCGATCAGGGGGAGGTCGCCGACGCGCGTCTCGGGCTCCGCCAGGTCGTCCGCGAGCAGACGTGCCTCGGCGGCGGTGAAGACGCGGCGCGCGGCCCGCTCCACCGCCTCGCGGTCCTCGCGGATCTCGCTCCACGCCTCGTCGACGTCGCGGATCGGCAGCACCGCCTCGAGCAGCTCGATCACCTGGGTCTCCTCGGCCAGCTCGGTCGCCAGCTCCTTCAGCTGGTCCCCGGAGAGCCGCCCGCCCTCGGCGGGGAGCTTGCGGGCGAGCGCGCGGACGAACCGGGTCCGCGCCCGGTTCATCCCCTCGCCCTGGCGGAGGGTGCGATCGCGAAGGTCGGCGACCTCGGCTGCGGAGAGGTCCAGCTCGTGCTGCCCTCGCAGGCGGAACGGTTCC
Organism: uncultured Actinomycetes bacterium; assembly: GCA_963742735.1. Lineage (GTDB taxonomy): Bacteria > Actinomycetota > UBA4738 > UBA4738 > JBBDTT01 > JBBDTT01. The sequence continues at coordinate 124,173 of CAVUMN010000004.1, read as the reverse complement.
CCGACGGGCGGGTAGCTCTCGATCAGCAGCTTTCGGACCAGCGCCGCCATCTCCGGACGGCCCTTGAGGCGGGCGATCGCGAAGGGCTCGCGCGCGGTCGCCGCGCGGGGCTCGGTCAGGTTGAAGACCGAGCGGATCTGCACGGAGGTCTCGCCCAGGGAGGGGAGCACCCGGCTGATGTAGCGGCTGAACCTGGCCGTGGGTCCCACGAACAGGACGCCGCGGCGCTCGAGCTCCTCGGCCCGCTCGAACATGAGGTAGGCGGTGCGGTGCAGGGCCACCACCGACTTGCCGGTTCCCGGCCCGCCCGTGAGCACCACGTTCGCCTTCGGGTTCTCGCGGATGATCTCGTCCTGCTCGCCCTGGATCGTGGCCAGGATGTCCTGCATGTACTCGCCGCGCACGCGCTGGAGGGAACGGAGCAGGGCGCCCTCGCCGATCACGACCCGAAAGTCCTTTGCCTTCTCCGGTATCAGCAGGTCGTCGTTGAGCTCGGTGACCTCGCGGCCCTTGGTGACCAGCGTGCGGCGGCGTACGACCCCGCGTGGGTCGCCGGCCGTGGCCCGGTAGAACGTCGAACCCACCGGCGCCCGCCAGTCGACCAGGATCCGGTTGCGGCGTTCGTCGGAGAGGCCCACGCGGCCCACGTAGACCGGGTCGGGCTCGTCCTCCAGGTCCAGGCGGCCGAACACGAGCTGCCGCTCGCTCGTGGAGATCACCTTCAGCCGGCGCATCGAGCGGTGCAGCTCGGCCTCGCGCTCGAACTGGGACTGGGGAGTGGACACGGGCATGCGGATGGCCCGCTCGACGCCGGCCTGGGCCGTGATCCGGGCGCGCTCGAGCGACTCGTACGACGCGTCGACCCGGACCTGCTCGCGGGCGATCTCCGCGCGAACGACGTCCTGGTCGGGCTCGAGGTGCGTGGCCTCCGGGGATGGGCTGGCGGTCTCCAAGCCTTCGAGTATGCGGGATCGCGCGGGAACCCCGGCGGCCGGGCTACCGTCCAACGGCCATGCGCATGCCGCGGATCGCCGCCGTCCTGGCCTTTGGGGTGCTGGCGTCGGCGTGCGCCGAGCGCGCCCCCTCCGGCGCCGGGCCCTCGATTCCAGGAGCGCCGACAGGTGAGGCTCGCTATCAGGCGACCGTGACCGTGCTCGAGGGTGGCGGAAAGGCCGCCCACATGTGCTGGAGCGTCGCCGAGTCGCTCCCGCCGCAGTGTGGGGACGTCCCCATCACGAACTGGTCCTGGGACGACGTCGAGGGCGAGGAGCGGATGCGCGGCGTGATCTGGGGCGTCTACCACCTGACCGGGACCTACGACGGCGAGGTCTTCACGGTGACGAAGACCGGGCCACCGCAGGACCCGGGGCCGTTCGATGACGACGAGATCGTCACCCCGTGCGAGGAGCCCGAGGGTGGCTGGCAGACGCGTGATCCTGAGCGGGCCACCGAGACCTACATGTCGACGATCACTCCCGAGATCGAGGCCGACCCGGAGCACGCCGGTCTATGGGTCGACTACCTGGGCGACCCGCCGGCCGAGGAGTCCTCGAACGCCGGCGCCTTCGTCCTGACGGTCGCGGTCACCGGCGACGTCGAGCGCCACCGCGCGGACCTGGAAGAGATCTGGGGCGGGCCGCTGTGCGTCGTTGCGTTCGAGCACACCCTGGCCGACCTGCAGCGCATCCAGGCCGAGCTCGGCGACGGCTCCGGGGCCGGACTGCACCTGCTGAGCTCGAGCGTGGCGGTCACGCGCAACCGAGTCGAGGCGATGGTGGTGCTCGCCGCCGAGGAGGACCAGGCCGCGATGGACGCGCGGTACGGGCCGGGGACGGTCGTTCTGGAGTCCGCGCTGCAGCCCGCCGACTGAGGGGCTACCAGGGCACGCCGACCGCGCCGGCCAGGAACTTCATCATCGGCGCGATCTCCTTGCAGCGGTCGATGAAGGTCGCCATCAGGTCGGGCGCGAGCACCTGCTTCTGGGTGAGCCTTCTCGAGGCCGTGAAGCTCTTGCGCTTGATGTCCTCGATCATCGGGTGCTCGGGATCGAACCCTTGCGGTGGGCGCTTCAGCGCGTCCTCGGGATGGTCCAGCGTCCCGCGCGCCTTCACCCAAGCGCCGGGGTCATCCGCGATCTCCTGACGGATCGCCCGCAGCGCGTCGGGCTCGGGCATCCAGAGCCCTCCTGCCACGAAGCACTGCCCCGGTTCCAGGTGCAGGTAGTAGCCGGGTCCGTGCACGCCCTTGCCGCCGAGCGGGAAGTGCGCGCCGGCGTGGGTCTTGTACGGGCTCTTGTCCTTCGAGAAGCGCACGTCGCGGTAGATGCGGAACAGCGACCCGCCGACCGGCCGCGCGTCGGCCACCAGGTTCGGGCTGATCGAGCGCAGCCGGGGCCCCGCGTCGGAGATGAACTGCAGGAACGGCTCCTTGAGATCGGCCTCGTACCGCTCCTTGTTCTTCGTGAACCACTCGCGGTCGTTGTGGTCCTCGAGGTCGTTCAGGAAGTCGAACAGTCCCTTGTCGAAGTAGCCCATCGTCTAGTCGTGGTCCAGGACGGGGTGGGGCACGTAGGGCTCCTCGAGGCGGTCGATCTCCTTCGGCTCGAGTGAGAGCTTCTCCGCGGCCAGCGCGTCCTGCAGGTGTGAGAGCTTCGTCGCGCCGATGATGGGCGAGGTCACGCCCGGCTTGTGCAGGAGCCATGCGAGCGCGACCTGCGCGGCCGGGACGTCGCGCTCGGCGGCCACCTCGGCCACCCGGTCCACCACGTCGAAGTCGACGGGGTTCGCGTACAAGTAGTCGCCGATCGCGTCGTCGCCGGCGCGGGCCGTCTTGCGCTCGCCCTCGCGCGTCCGGGTTCCGGCGAGCAGCCCGCGGGCGAGCGGGCTCCACGGGATGATCCCGACCCCCTGGTCGACGCAGAGCGGGATCATCTCCCGCTCCTCCTCGCGGTAGACCAGGTTGTAGTGGTTCTGCATCGACACGAACGGCGTCCAGCCGTGGCGCTCAGCCACGTGCTGGGCCTTCGCGAACTGCCACGCGAACATGCTGCTCGCGCCGATGTAGCGCGCCTTGCCGGCACGGACGACGTCGTGCAGCGCCTCCATGGTCTCCTCGATCGGTGTCGCGTGGTCCCATCGGTGGATCTGGTACAGGTCGACGTAGTCCATGCCCAGGCGCTCGAGCGACGCGTCGATGGCGGAGTGGATGTGCTTGCGCGAGAGCCCGCGGTCGTTCTCGCCGGGCCCCATCGGCCAGTAGACCTTGGTGGCGACGACGTAGGCGTCGCGTGTCGGGAACAGGTCGCGAAGCAGGTTGCCGGTTACGACCTCGCTCTGGCCGCGCGAGTACATGTCGGCGGTGTCGAAGAACGTGACCCCGCCCTCGACGGCGGCGCGCACGATGGGTTCGCCGGCGGCCTGGTCGAGGACCCACGACCGCCACTCGCTGGAGCCGTAGCTCATCATCCCCAGGCAGATGCGGGACACCCGCAGCCCGGTCGCGCCGAGGTTCACGTACTGCATGGGTGCGATCTTCCGCTATCCGGCGCCGGAGCGACGTCCGGCCACCCTCGCCAGACGCTCGCCGGCCTCCCGGAGGGTCTCCAGCCGCTTGGAGAACGAGAACCGCAGTTTGTCGTGCCCGAGCTCCGGGCGGGAGTAGAAGGACGAGCCGGGAACGCTGGCCACGCCGACCTCGGCGGTGAGCCAGCGCGCCGCCTCGACGTCGTCGTCGCCCAGGCCGAGGCCGGTGATGTCGCTCATGACGTAGTAGGCGCCCGAGGGCCGGTACGTCTTGAACCCGGCGCCCTCGAGCAGGCCGAGGATCAGGTCGCGGCGCTCCAGGTACTCCCGGCGCAGGGTCTCGTAGTAGTCGGCCGGCAGGTTCATGGCCACGGTCCCCGCCTCCTGCAGGGGCGCGGCCGCGCCGACCGTGAGGAAGTCGTGGACCTTGCGGATACCGTCGGTGAGCTCCGGCGACGCGATCGTCCAGCCCACCCGCCACCCCGTGACCGAGTAGGTCTTTGAGAGCGCGTTGATCGTGACGGTGCGGTCGGCCATGCCGTCGATCGTGGCCAGCGGCACGTGCTCGGTCCCGTCGTAGGTCATGTGCTCGTAGATCTCGTCGGTGAACGCGATGACGTCCCACCGCTGACAGAGCTCGGCGATCACCTCGAGCTCGGCCCGCGCGAACACCTTGCCGGTCGGGTTGTTTGGGGAGTTGAGGATGATGGCCCGGGTCCTCTCGCCGAAGGCCGCCGCGAGCTCCTCCTCGTCGAAGGTCCAGTTCGGCTCGTGCAAGGTCACGTAGCGCGGCGTCGCCCCGGACAGGATCGCGTCGGGCCCGTAGTTCTCGTAGAAGGGCTCGAACACGATCACCTCGTCGCCCGGGTCGATCACGGCCAGGCTCGTGGCGATCATCGCCTCGGTCGAGCCGCAGGTGACGCAGATCTGGCGGTTGGGGTCGACGGCCATCCCATACGTGCGTTCGAACTTCTCGGCGATGGCCTCGCGGAACCCCTGCGCTCCCCAGGTGATCGCGTACTGGTTGACGTCGCCGTCGATCGCCGCCTTCGCGGCGTCCTTCAGCTCCGGCGGGCACGCGAAGTCGGGGAACCCCTGGGCCAGGTTGATCGCGCCGTGAGCGATGGCCAGCCGCGTCATCTCGCGGATGACGGACTCGGTGAACGAGGAGGCTTTGGCGGAGATGCGGGGCCGGTTCACGGCGAAACCTTACGGGGTCCGATGCCCGCTAGGGCGCGGGGATCCACTCCGTCCGGGTGGTGACGGCCTCGAGCGCCTCGCGGACGACGTCGACGCCGAGCCCGGGCCCGGTGGGGACCTCCAGCCGGCCGTCTTGCAGGACGAACGACGGCGTGATGTCGCGGTGGAAGTAGCGGTCCGACGCCGAGGTGTCGCCGGGAAGCGTGAAGTTCGGCAGGGCGGCCAGGGCGACGTTGGCGGCACGGCCGATCCCGGTCTCGAGCATCCCGCCGCACCACACCGGCACGCCCTTCGCGGCGCAGACGTCGTGGACGCGGCGCGCCTCCAGGTATCCGCCGACCCGCCCTGCCTTGACGTTCACGATCGAGCAGGCGCCGAGGGCGATCGCATCGGCGGCCGCGGCAGCGGAGGTGATCGACTCGTCCAGGCAGACCGGCGTCGTGATCCGCTTCGCCAGCTCGGCGTGAGCCAGGACATCCTCCTCGGGCAGTGGCTGTTCGATGAGCAGCAGATCGAACGCGTCGAGCCGCGCGAGGTGCGCCGCGTCGGCGAGCGTGTAGGCGGCGTTCGCGTCGGCCTGCAGCGCGATGTCGCCGAACCGCTCTCGGACGGCGGCGACAGGCTCGACGTCCCACCCCGGCTCGATCTTGAGCTTGATCCGTCGGTAGCCCTGGTCCAGGTAGCCCTCGACGGCGTCGATCAGCTCGACGACCGTGTCCATGATCCCCACCGACACGCCGCAGTCGACATGCTCGCGTACCGCGCCCAGGTGCTGCCCGAAGGAGACCCCGGCCGCCCGCAGCTCCGCGTCGAGCACGGCCATCTCCACCGACGCCTTGGCCATACGGTGCCCCTTCACGGCGGCGAGAACGGGGCCGACCTCGGCCGCGGTGATCTCGCCGTGGGCGAACAGCCGGGGGAGGAGGTGATGGCGGATCACGTGCTCGGCGCCGTCGACGTACTCGGACGCGTAGAGCGGGGCGCTGCCCGCCACGCACTCGCCCCATCCTTCGGCCTCGGGCGAGACCGCGCGCAGCAGCAGAGCGTGGCGCTCGGTCTCCACGCCGAAGGATGTCCGGAACGGAGACACCAGCGGCAGGGCGACTCGCCGCAGCTCGAAGCCCGTCACCTTCACGGCGTTCAGGCTACGCTCCGAGGTGACCACGGCGGAGGAGGTGGTCCGTGTCCGCGACGGGGGAGCGAACGGTCTTCCGCACGTGCCCGCTGTGCGAGGCGACGTGCGGCCTGGAGCTGACGTTCGACAACGGCTCGCTGCTGCGCATCCGAGGCGACGACGACGACGTCTTCAGCCACGGGTTCATCTGCCCGAAGGGGACGACCCTCGGCGCGCTGCACGGCGATCCGGACCGGCTGCGCGGGCCGATGGTTCGCGGCGCCGACGGCGAGCTCCACGCCGCGACCTGGGACGAGGCGTTCGCGGAGATCGCTCGCCGCCTGCCCCCCATCATCGAGGCGAACGGCCCCGACGCGGTCGCCGTCTACCTCGGCAACCCGAGCGTCCACAACCTGTCGGGCATCCTCTACAACCGGGTCCTGCTGAAGGCCCTCCGCACGCGAAACATCTACTCGGCGAGCACCGTCGACCAGCGGCCCAAGGAGCTCGCCAACGCCCTGATGTTCGGCACCATGCTGACGGTGGCGGTGCCCGACCTGGACCGCACCGACTACCTGCTGCTGCTGGGGGCGAATCCCTTCGAGTCGAACGGCTCGCTGGCCAGCGCCCCCGACTGGCCGGGCCGCCTGAAGCGGATCCGGGAGCGGGGCGGGAGGTTCGTCGTGGTCGACCCCAAGCGGACCCGGACCGCCGAGGCCGCCTCGGAGCACGTGCCGATCCGCCCGGGCACCGACGCGTTGTTCCTGATGGCCATCGTCCACACCCTGTTCGCGGAGGGCCTGGCCGATCCCGGGGCCGCGGGGGAGTTCGTGACGGCCTCGACGCGGTCGCCGAGGCCGCGGCGGAGTTCTCGCCCGAGGCCGTCGCCGGTGCCACCGGCATCGAGGCCGAGACCGCCCGGCGCTTGGCCCGCGAGCTGGCCGCCGCGCCCGCCGCCGCCGTGTACGGCCGCATCGGGACGTGCACCCAGGAGTTCGGCACGCTGGCCAGCTGGCTGGTCGACGTGGTCAACGTCCTGACCGGGAACCTGGACCGGCCCGGCGGGGCCATGTTCGCGAAGCCCGCGGCGGGCGGTTTCAACACCTCGGGCCCCCCGCGCTACGGGAGCGCCCCGCGCATCGGGCGCCACCGCAGCCGCGTCCGCGGTCTGGCCGAGACGTTCGGCGAGCTGCCGGTGGCCTGCCTGGCCGAGGAGATGGACACGCCGGGCGAGGGCCAGATCCGCGCGCTGATCACGATCGCGGGGAATCCGGCGGTGTCCGCGCCGAACAGCACCCGGCTGCGCACGGCCCTGGACGGCCTCGAGTTCCAGATCGCCGTCGACTTCTACGTGAACGAGACCACCGGCCGGGCGGACGTGATCCTGCCGCCGCCGAGCCCGCTCTCGCGGCCCCACTACGACCTGGCGTTCTACCTGTTCTCGATGCGCAACGTGGCGAACTACTCGCCGCCCGCGGTCCCGCTGCCCGAGGGGCAGCCCGACGAATGGGAGATCCTGTGCAAGCTCGCCGCGATCGCCCAGGGCGCCCCGGCCGACGTGGAGGCGGCGTTCGTGGACGAGCTGGCGGTCCGGACCGTCGTCGAGCGCTCGGTCGCCGACGAGCACTCGCCGGTCCACGGACGCCCGGTCGACGACGTGCTGGCCGAGCTCGCTCCGCGGACCGGGCCCGAGCGGATCCTGGACTTCTTCCTGCGGATCGGTCCGTACGACCTCACCCTGGACACCCTCCTGGAGAGCCCCCACGGCGTGGACCTCGGGCCCCTCGAGTCGCGGCTGCCCGAGGTCCTTCGCACGCCCTCGGGGATGATCGAGCTGGCCCCCGAGCCGTTGATCGGCGACGTCGAGCGCCTGCGTGGAGCACTCGCCCGCGAGCGCAACGGAGGCTTCGTGCTGATCGGGCGGCGGCACCTGCGCTCGAACAACTCGTGGATGCACAACATCCCGGCGATGGTCAAGGGCAAGGACCGGTGCACCCTGCAGATCCATCCGGACGACGCGGCCCGGCTCGGGCTGACCGAGGGCGGACGGGCCGAGGTGGCGTCGCGGACGGGGAGCCTGGTCGCGCCGGTGGAGATCACGGACGCCGTCTTCCCGGGCGTCGTGAGCATCCCTCACGGCTGGGGCCACGATGAGCCGGAGGTCGACATGCAGGTCGCCCGGGCCAACCCCGGCGTGAACTCCAATGTCCTGGCCGACGACGAGCTCTTCGACGCGTTGTCCGGCAACGCCGTCCTGAACGGCATCCCCGTCACGGTGGCTCCCGCCTAGGCGGGCAGCCGCTTCGCCTCGCGTTCCGCGGCGCGACGGACCGCCGGAGCGAGCCGGCCGAAGGGGTGCAGCTCCAGGCCACCGGCGTCGTCCGCTCGCCTCCAGGTGCCGAGCGCCCGCCCATCGGCGAGCACCACCGGATGCAGCCACCCGCCGCCGCGATTGATCGTCTTCCAGGCGGCGGCCGGCCCGACGAGGTCCCGGTCCTTCCAGCCGAGCAGGTACTCGTCGAACGCGGGGAGCAGGCGAACCAGGCCGCGTGGCGCGAGCTCCCGCTGGTCCCGCAAGGACCAGCGCGCCCCCCGGGCCGTGGCGACCTCCTGGAGCCGGTCCTCGATCGCCGCCCATCCTCGGCGGGCGTCGGTCATCCGCAGCCCCGACCAGTGGGCGAGGTCCTCGGGCGCGGCCGGGGCGTGGGCGCGCAGATAGCGAACGGCAAGCTCCGCGAGGGCCGCGTCGCGATCCCTGGTCCTCGGCTCCGCCAGCCAGTCTCGAGCCAGGACGAAGGCCGGCTGCCCGTCCCGGTCGGGTCCTTGGCAGAGCGCGCCCGAGGATGAGGCCAGCCACAGCAGGTGGGCGATGGCCTGGCCCTCGGTCCGGATCCCTCGCCGGCGCAGAGTGGAGGCGATCTCCGCGCGGGTCGCCGGACCGCCCGTCAGCGTCCGCTCGATCGCCCGCACGGCCCGGTCCCAGTGCGCCTCTGGCACACCCTCCTGCTTCAGCCGGCGGTGCGCGTTCGCGATCCGGGGCTCGGTCAGCAGCGGCACGAGCCAGCCGTGGTCCTCGGCGGGGATCAGGTGGAGCGTCCCCCGCATCGCCCAGGTCAGGACGATCGAGCGATCGCGCAGCCTGGCCCGGTCCACGGCCGCCTGCGTGAGGCCCTCGCTCCGGACCTGCAGGGCGAGCGCGGCCGCGGAGAGGACCTGCGCCTGGACGCCGGTCAGGTGTCGGACCAGGTCCACGGCCGATCGGCGGCGGGGCCGGTGCAGCAGCTGCGCGGCGACGCGCCGCCGGCGCACCTGATCGTCGGAGAGCTTCAGGACCCGTCGACCCCGCGGAGCGGTCCGGCCGGGGCGGCCGAGAGTGTGAACGTCGCGCCGGCCTGGTCTGCGGCCACGGTGAACTTCCCCATGGGGATCTCCATGGGCGGGAGCACGATCGTTCCGCCCAGCTCGGACACGCGCGCCGCCGCCCGGGCCGCGTCGGCGACGGCGAAGGCGATCGTCCACCGGGGCGTGGGGTCTTCGACCGGGATGGGGGCGTGGGCGCCCCCGATGAGGAGGTCGCCCATCGAGAACCCCATCCGTCTGATCCCGCCCGGCGCGTCCTCGGACGTCCAACCGAACATCGCGCCGTAGAACTCGACCGCCGCGTCCAGGTCCTCTGCAACGAGCTCGTTCCACCCCCACGACCCGTGGTCGTTGACGTACGCGGCGCCGATGAAACCCTTCGGTTGCCAGAGGGTCACCTGCGCGCCGGCCGGGTCGCGGATCACGGACATCCTCGCGGTCTCCGGGATCTCGAAGGGCTCCAGCTCGACGGTCGCCCCGAACTCCGCCGCGCGGGTGGTGGCCGCGTCCGCGTCGTCCACCGAGATCGAGGACGACCACCCGGTGCCCTCGTCCTCGGAATGGGCATGGATGCCCGCGACGGCATAGCCGTTCAGCCGCGCCATCGTGTAGGTCGTGTCGTCGGGCCCGGGGCTGTCCTCCAGATCCCATCCGAGGAGTCCGCCGTAGAACGTCTTCGCCCCGGCGACGTCCGGGGTGCCCAGGTCTACCCAGCAGAAGGTCCCGTGCGGGTAGCGCTCGACCTCGCCCACGGTTCGAGCCTAATCGGCGGGGTTAGATCGCGCGCATCCGGTTGTTGCGGGGCTGGTGCTCCACCTCGGCCAGCCCCAACGCTTCCATCAACGGCGGGATGTAGTTCCCGAACCGCCCTCGGTAGCCCTTGCGCAGGCCGTAGAAACCGCCCACCGGGTTCTTCGGGTCGCGCGCCCACGCCTCGACGGTGCCGGGAGCGGCCGGCTTCTGCTCGTCGGCGTTGCCCAGCGGCATCCAGTCGCCGTGCTCCTTCAGCATGGCGTGGAGATCGTCGAGCGCGCGGAGCTGATACGTCAGCTTGGTCGAGCCGACCTGACAGACGAGCTGGGGCGGGTCCGCGTCCTCGTCCTTGTACATCGTGAACTCACCGCCGCCGCTCGGGGTCTGCAGGACCCAGGGGTCGTCCTTGGTGCCCTTACCCTTCGCCGCCATCCGGGCTCCCTCCGTCGGAACGACCGACGCTAGCACGGGCCCGCCGGCCGGCGGCGGCGCGTCAGCTCGGGCTCTCGGTAGGGGTGGGCTCGGGCGAGGGCTCCTCCGACGGCTCGGCGTCTGGAGGGGACGTCTCGCCCTCGGGTGGCGGAGGCGGCTCGGCGGGCGACTCGCCTGCCGGCAGCTCGGCGGCCGCGGCCGGTGCGCCGGCCGTTGCAGCCATGCCGGCCACCGTGTTGATCGCCTGGCGGACGTTCAGGTAGCCGGCGCCGACCTGGTAGGGCTCGTACGGGTCGCCCGACAGGCCGAGCCACCGGTCGTCGGTCTTGCCGCTCGTCCCGCACGGGATGAACAGCGCGCCGCCGCAGGGCCAGTCCCAGTTTCCGTCCTTCTCGGTCATGGGGGAGGCCGACGCGACGAGCACCGCCTTGACCTCGTCGGGTGTGAGGAGCCGGCGCAGGATGCGCTTCGCGGCGTTCTGGATCACCGCGACGGCCCCGGTCACGTGGGGGGCGGCCATGCTCGTGCCCGAGACGGGGACGTAGTACGGCTCCCACTTCGCGTTCGGCGGGACGCACTGGGGCGTCTCGGCGGAGGCGCAGGAGGCGGCCGCGATGAAGGCGCCCGTGGAGTCGCGGGCGGCCCGGACGTTGATCCCGGGCGCGGTGAGGGTTGGCTGGTAGGTGACCGGGATCCCGTCCAGGGAGAGCTGTTCCTGGGTGTCCCCTCGTGACGAGAGGACCGCGAGGTACTGGCTTCCAGGCGCGTGCGGGTACCCGGCCCGGTCCTTGCGTCCGGCCGCCGCCGAGATGACCCACGGCGCCGAGCCGTACACCGTGAACCGGCAGATGCCGGGGCCGGCCGAGCGCGTGCCGTCGCCGTTGTCGACGGTGTCGCAGCTGGAGGCGCCGGGCTCGTCGGTCCGCGCACCGGTGGAGTCGTTGCCGGCCGAGAACACCGACACGACGCCGCGGTCGTACAGAGCCTTGGTGGCGACGTTCACGGGGTGGGTCGAGTCGAACCGGCCCGTGCCCGCCTCCTGGTTGACCCCCCACGAGTTGTTGACCGCGACGACTCCGAGCTCCGGGTGGGCCAGCAGGTAGTCGAACGCGGAGACCGCGAACAGGATCCGGTCGCCGTCGCCCACGCCCAGACCGACCACGCTCGCGCCGGGCGCGACGCCGGTGGCCCACCCCTTCGACGCGGACCCGTCGCCGACGACGGTACCCGTCACGTGCGTGCCGTGGCCGCTCGTGGTGTCGGTGTTGCACGCGACCGGGCACACCACGTAGCTCGGCGTGCCAATGCTCGTCCGGACCAGGTCGAGGAACTTCACGTTGTGGACGACGCGCTTGGCGAGGTCCGGGTGGGTGCCGTCCACGCCGCTGTCGATGACGGCGACCGTCTGGCCGCGGCCGTCGTAGCGCGAGTTGACCCGGTACTGGACCTGCTTGCCCTCGAACACCAGCGGGATCGACTCGTACGTGTGGTACTCGATCGGGTCGTCGTCGTGGGCCGCGACGATGCCCGGGAGGCGCGCCCCGCGCACGATCGCGGCGAGTGGACCGCTCACCCCGACGATCGGCAGGACCTCGAGCGCGGTGCCGGTCAGCCCGAGGGCCTCGAGCTCGCGGACGATCGTGGTGCGTGAGACGACGGCCGGGTCGAAGCGCAGGATCGCGTTCGGACTCTGGAGATCGGCGATCTGACGTTCGAGCAGGACGCTTCGAGGAGCGGCGTCGAGCGGGGCGGCGCCGGCCCCGGCTGGGGCGGCAACGATCAACGCGGCAAGCACGGCGACGACGAACAGCGGGCGAGCGCGGCGGGCAGTGGCGGGCACGGGTCCTCCTCCTTGAGGCCTTGCGGGGGCGCGCGTTGGGCGTCGCGTCCTCGCGATGGGTTCGGGCGGGGCCTGGAGCGAAACGCCGCCGCCGTGGGGCGCGACGAGCGTGACGAACGGTATGTTCGCGCCCATCGTGGCTTCTCCTGCTTCCCCGACGACCCTGGTTCTGGCGGCCGTGTGGTTCGCCGTTGGCGCCGGCGCCGTCGCCTTCGTGGCGGTCCGGGTGGCTCGGGCGGTCGCCCCGGAGGACGGGCTCGTCCGGGCGACGGTGGCCGTGCTGATCGGCCTGGCCCAGGTGGTCGGCGTGCCGCTGCTCCTGGCCATGGCTGGGGTCCTCGGTCCCGAGCCGGCGCTGGGGCTCCACCTCGTGCTCGCCCTCGTCGTGTGGCGCCTGGTCCGGCCGCCCGACGCGGTTCGCGAGGAGGGCGACGCCGATCGCCGCGGCGGCGCGGTCGCCGCCGGGGTGGGCGTGGCCCTGGCGAGCCTGGCCCTGATCCCGGCGCTGCTCGGGCGGCTCTCCGAGGACTTCGAGAGCCGGCACTACCACATCGCCAACCTGGCCTCGTGGCTCCAGCGGGAGAGCCTGTGGCCGCTGCCGTTCCAGAACCCGGCGTTCGCGACCGCGACCCATCCGGGGAACGGGGAGACCGTCGGCCTGTGGCTCGCGCTGCCGACCCACGGCGACCATTCGATCTACGTCGGCAACGTGGCGTTCGGCCTGCTGGCCGTCCTCGCCGTGGCGCTGCTGGCTCGACGCCTGGGCGGGCGGGCCTGGGTGGGCGCGCTCGGGGCCATCGCCGTCCTGGGGACGCCGGTCCTCTTCGGGTCGCAGGCGCACTCGCTTGGAACGGACCTGGCCGCGGCCGGACCGCTGATCGCGGCGGTTGCCTTCCTCCATCTGGCCGTCCGGGAGGGGCCCCGCCCGTGGCTGTGGCTGGCCGGCGTCGCCGCGGGCCTGGCCGTCGGCAGCAAGTACTCCGCGATGGTCCCCGCGGCCCTGCTCCTGGCGGGCGCGGCGGTCGTCGTCCGGCCGACGAGGGACCTGTGGCGGCTGCTGCCGGGGCTCGCGCTGTTCGCCGGGCCGTGGCTCCTGCGCAACGCCCTGGCAACCGGGAACCCGATCTTCCCGCAGGGGGTCGAGGCCCTGGGGTGGCCCGGTTACTCCAGCCCGCTCGAGTCGATCAGCGGGCCGCTCCTCGGCCATCTCGCGCGGTTCGAGACCGCGGCGCTCGCCGAATGGATACGCCTACTGTGGCGGCTATGGGGCCCGGTCGTCCTTCTGCTGCCCCTCGGCGCCGTCGCGGCCCTGCGATCCCGGGATCGCCGATGGCTCGGCGTGCTCGCGATGGCCTGGCTCCTCGCGTACGCGAGCACGCCGTTCACGGGACAGAGCCAGGTGATGGGCATCAACACGCGCTACGCGCTGCCCGCCGTCCTGCTCGGGGTCGCGCTGGCTTCGGCCTCGCTGCCGAAGCTCCTGCTGGCCCCGGTGATCGGCGTGGCGCTCGTGTTCGACGCGGTCCACCTGCTGGACCCGGAGACCCTTCGACGGCCGGACCTCGAGCTCGGGTGGGGGGCGCTCGTCGCGGCGGCGCTCGGGGCGGCCGCGTGGCTGGCGTGGAACCACCCGCCGAAGCTGGGGTTCCTTCGGAGCCGCCCGGCCGCCGTCGCCGCCGTGCTTGCCGCGGCGCTCGGGGCGACCATGGTCGCCACGGCCGGGGGACGGGCGCCGACACCGCTGGAGCAGGAAGCCGTGCGTCCGTACTACGAGTCGGTCGTGTCGATCGGCGTTTTCGACCTCCGGTCGTTGCTCGGTCCGCGCCTCAACCGGCGGCTGGTCGCCATCGCCGAGGGCGGGGCGGCAGGTGAGGATCCCTACGAGGACGCGGTCGCGTTCCAGGACGCCCTGGACCGGCTGGACCCATCCATCATCGTGGTCTCGCTGATCCCGGCGGTGGGCGTTCCCGCGGGTTGGCGGCCCTCACCCGACGACTGGTGCGATGTGGGCGGCTCCGCGGACGCCCACGTCTACCTGCATATCGACCCCGACTCCGAGGACTGTCCTCCGGCGGAGCTGCAGTGAGCGGGCCGGCCGCGTTCGCGTCGGAAACCGTTCGCCGGCGGCTGTCCGTCGTTATCCCCGCGTTCAACGAGGAGGCGAACATCGAGGAGTGCGTCCGCCGGGTGACGGCGGCGGCCGAACGGCTCACCGAGGCCCACGAGATCCTCGTCGTCGACGACGGCTCACGGGACGCCACCGCGCGGATCGTCGCCCGGCTGTCCGAGGCCGACCCGCGCGTCCGGCTGATCCGTCACGAGGCGAACGCCGGCTACGGCGAGGCGCTGCGCAGCGGGTTCGAGGCGGCCACGCTCGACCTGGTGTTCCTGATCGACGCCGACAACCAGTTCGACCCGAACGAGCTCGCCCTGTTCATGCCCTTGATCGAGCGGGTCGACGTGGTGGCCGGCTACCGCATCAACCGCCGCGACGGGGCCACCCGGCTCGCCGCGGCCAGGGCGTGGAACGTCCTGGTCCGCGCGCTGTTCTACGTCCCGGTGCGCGACATCGACTGTGCGTTCAAGCTCTTCCGCCGCAGCGTGTTCGCTCAGATCGACCTGGAAAGCGTGGGGGCCATGGTCTCCACCGAGCTGATGCTGAAGCTCGGCCGTTCCGGACACCGCATCGTCGAGGTCGGCGTCCACCACTACCCCCGCCGTTTCGGCGAGGCCCGGGGTATCAAGCTCTCCGTCGTCGTCCGCGCGTTCACGGAGCTGGCGTCGATGTACCGGCGGCTTTCGAGGTCGCCGTGACCCGCCGGGTGGTGGTCGTCGGCGGCGGGATCGGGGGCGCCGGTGCGGCCCTGCACCTGCGGCGGGCCGGTGTGGAGGTCGTGGTCGTCGAGCGGACCGAGCACCTCGGCGGCCTGGTCGTCAGCTTCGAGGTCGCCGGGACGCCACTCGAGTGCTTCTACCACCACGTCTTCCCGCACGAGACCGACATCGTGGAGCTGATCCGCCGGCTCGGCCTGGGCGACAAGCTCGGGTGGTTCCGGAGCTCGGTCGGGGTGCTCCGCGAGGGCCGCGTGTGGCCCTTCACCTCCGCCGGCGACCTGCTCCGGTTCGGCCCGCTTCCGCCGCTCGACCGCGTGCGGACCGGCCTCGGCGCCCTGCGGCTGGCCCGGGAGAAGGACTGGACGGCGCTGGACGGGGTCACCGCGCTCGACTGGCTGGAGGGGCTGACGGGGGCGAACGCCCGACGGGTGGTCTGGGAGCCCTTGCTGCGGGCACGGTTCGGTCACGCCGCGGGCAACGTGCCGGCCGCCTGGATGTGGGGCCGGTTCCGGCAGCGGGCCGGCGGGCGGCGGCGGGGCCGGGAGGTCCTCGGGTATCTGCGCGGCGGGTTCCGCCAGCTGTTCGACGCGCTCGAGGGCGAGCTCCGCCGGGAGGGCGTCGACCTGCGCCTTGGCGAGGGGGCGACCGGGATCCTGGCCGACGAGTCCGGGGTCCGCGGTGTCGCAATCGATTCCGTGGAGGTCGAGGCCGACGCGGTGCTCTACGCGGGGACGCTGCCCGGCATCGAGCGCCTGGTCCCCGAGCCGCTGCGCGATCCGCGGTGGGGCGCCATCGGCCGGCTCGGCGTGCTGTGCGTCGTCGTGGAGCTCGCGAGACCGCTCGGCGACATCTACTGGACCAACGTGTGCGATCCGCTGCTTCCGTTCGGCGGCATCATCGAGCACACCAACCTGGTCCCCGCCGAGGACTACGGGGGCCGAACGGTCGTGTACCTGAGCCGGTACCACACGCTCGACGAGCCGGTGGCGACCGAGGACCCCGCCGCCGAGGCCGCGCGATGGGTGGACGTCCTCGCCGAGCACCTTCCCGGCCTCTCCGCGAACGAGGTGCTGAAGGTCACGCCGTTCCGGACACCCTACGCCGCTCCGCTTCCCGAGCTGGGCCACCTGGGACGCATCCCACCCACCGCCGCGCACCTCCCCGGCCTGTACCTGTCGACGACCGCCCAGATCTACCCCGAGGACCGAGGGATGGACGAGGGGCTGAAGCGCGCGATCCGGGTCGCGGAGGAGATGCTCGGCTCGGCTCGCGTGTCGGTGTGAGGAGCCCGGCCGCGGTCCCGGCGGCGTGGCGGTGCCCGGTCTGCGACGGCGCCCGTGGGCGGGCCGCGTGGCGCGTCCCGCCCGGCCGGATCGAGGACGGCGTCAGCGCGGAAGCGTTCCGCCCCAGCTCGGGCCGGTTCGGCCAGACGGCCGCCATGGTGATCCGCTGCGAGACCTGCGGCCACGGCTCGCTGGCCGAGGCTCCACCGGCCGAGGCTCTCCGCGAGGCGTACGCCGACGCGGCCGACCCCGTCTCGGTGCGCGAGGAGGCCGGCCAGGTGCGCACCGCGCACGACGGGCTGGCCCTGCTCGAGCGTGTGGTGCGCCCGGGCCGCCTGCTCGACGTGGGCTGCTGGACGGGTTCGTTCCCGCTGGCCGCGGGGCAACGAGGGTGGGAGGCCGTCGGGGTGGAGCCGTCCCGGTGGGCGTCCGAGCGCGCCCGGTCGCGGGGCGTGGACGCCCGAACCCAGGCGTTCGAGGAGGCGGACCTGGAGCCCGCCTCGTTCCGGGCCGTGGCCATGTCCGACGTGATCGAGCACCTCGCCGAGCCGGGCGAGGCCCTCGACCGGGCGGCCGGCCTGCTCGAGCCGGGCGGTGCGCTGTTCCTGACCACGCCCGACGCCGGAAGCCGGGTGGCCCGCGCGCTCGGGCGCCGGTGGTGGTCGGTCCTTCCCATGCACGTTCAGTACTTCACCCGCGGCTCGCTCGAGCGGCTCCTGCGCCGGCACGGGTTCGTCCCGAGGATCGTCCGGACCCACCCCAAGACGTTCTCCGCCCGCTATTACGCGGAGCGGGTGGCGGGCTACGCGCCGGCGCTCGCCCGCGCCGGCGTCACGGTCCTCGATCGGGCGGGGGCGGCCGATCGCCAGGTCTCGCCGGACTTCCGCGACCGGATGGCCATGGTCGCCGTGCTCGGCTGACCGTGGGCTACGCGCGGCCGGCGCGCCGCCACGCCAGGGCGCTGCCGGCGAGGGCGAGCGCGAGCGCGGCGCCGCCCCAGGACCCGAGGCCGAGGCCCAGGGTGTCCACGACCACTCCGGCGAGCACGATCGCCCCGGCGCCCGCGGCCGGCGACAGCGCCCACCGCTCGGCCTCCTCCATCGCCGGTCCCAGCCACCGGACCCACCCCAGCCCGGCCAGCGTCAGCAGGGCCAGGAGTCCGAGCGTCACGAACGGCAGCAGTCCCGGATGCAGCCCCTCCGTATCGGGGACGTCCTCCCCCCCGGGCGGCCGCGCGCTGAGGCCCGGGTCGCCGATCAGCCGGACCAGCGGCGATAGGGATGTCCCCGCGTCGGGATCCCAGCCCTCCTGGTTGAACGGACGAAGCAGGAACGCGGCGTGGTCCTCCTCCAGGACCGGCCCGAGCCGCGCGAACGCGTCGGCCGCGATGCCGTCGTGCTCCGAGTCCTCCGCCGTGCCGGGCCGGCGCTCCTCGTAGTCCTCGGCGCCCCCGATGAAGAACGCCACGTCGTCCTGGCGCTCGGGGGGCAGGCCCATCCGGGTCACGTTCACGTAGCGGCTGAGCTCGAAGCCGGCGTGGGGCCCGTGGTGGTCGATGACGAACACGAGGGGGGTACGCGGCGGCAGCTCGACGATCCGCTCGGCCGCGGCGCGCACCGCGGCCAGGTCGGTCCTCGACGTGAACGGATGCGTCGCGTTCCACGCCCGGAACGGCCCCGCCAGCAGGGCGACGAACAGGACCACCCCGAGGATCGCCCCGAGCTCCCGGTGCCGCGACCCGGCCCACCGGGCCAGCCCGACGGCGCCGGCACCCGCCGCGATCGGCAGCACCAGCGCGAAGTTCAGCACCCTCCCCGCGGGGATCTCGTCGGTGGCCAGGGCGACGGCGATGCCGCCCGCAGTCACCGCGGCCCACGCCGCGAGGAGGCAGCCGAACAGCGGATCGATCGCCCGTCGAGCCCGGGCCAGCCAGGCGCCGCCGACCCCCGCCAGCGGGAGGGTCGCCGGCAGGGCGAAGGCGCGAACGGCCTCGCCCAGCCGCGAGACGTAGGCGCCGGCGACCGAGGCCTGCAGCCCCGCCCGCCGCAGGAACGCGTCGCGCGTGTGGACGTGCTCCTCCTGGGAGAGGGGCCGCCCGAGCGACGCGCCCAGGAACCCGACGGCGGTAATCGCCCCGCCGCCCAGTGCGGCCGCCGCCATGCGGCGGAGGTCGCGCTGGGTCGCGCCCGGGTCGGTCCGCCGGCCGGTGACCAGCCGGGCGACCGCCGCCAACCCCAGGACGGCCGCGCCGACGGCCACGAACAGCCCGTGCGACAGGCCGGCCGCGCCGAGGAACCCCGCGGCCAGGGCGGCCGAGGCGGGCCGGCGGCGTCCGAGGATCACCGCCAGCGCGGCCAGGAACAGCGCGGCGAAGAGCAGGTTCGCGATGAACCCCGACGCGAGGCGCGCGGTGAACGCGCCCGTGGCCACCCCGATCACGGCGGTGCGAAGGGGATCGCGGCCGAGCCCGCGATCGGCCAGCGCCGCGGCGGCCAGGCCCGCCGACACCGCGAGGGCGATCGCGACGGCGCCCAGCAGCTGCAGGACCGACAGGCCCGTCCCTCCCGACAGCGCCAGGAGCAGCGCGTGCAACCCCGGACGGAAGTCGGTGACCGACAGCCCGAACTCGCCGGCAAGCCGCGTCGACCACACGTAGTACGGGACGTCCGGCCCGACGGGGAACGGGAAGGCATGCACCATGACCGGGACGAGGAAGAAGACGAGCAGGGTGCCGGCGACCAGCGCGAACATGCGGGGTGCGCGGAGGGATCCGGAGACACCCATCGGCGGCATTCTACGTACGCTGTCGCCCGTGCCGCGTCCGGGATTCACCTCTCCCGCCCCCTGGTTGGGACTGCTGGTTACCGCCACGGCGGGACTGGCGATCCTCGCCGGCCTGAGCCCCTCTCCGCTGCTGCCTCCGTTGCCCGAGGGTATGGCTCCACCGGCCGCGCTCGGGCGGCTGGCGCGTTCGATCGGGCTCGAGGGAATCGACTCGGGCGTCGCGACGCTGCGAGCGTCGATGCTGGTGGGGATCGCGGTGATCGCGTTCCTTGCCCTGTGTCTGCTGGCGTGGAACGGACGGCTGTCGACCCGCGCCGCGGTGTGGACCGCGCTCGGTCTGATCGCGGCGGTGACCTTCCTGCCGCCGCTGCTGTCCCGCGACGTCTACTCGTACGCCAGCTACGGACGGATCTGGGCGGTGTGGGGGTCGAACCCGTACATCCACCCGCCCCTCGAGTTCCGGCAGGACCCGTTCGTCTACGTGGTGTCGGGGGAGTGGATCGATGCCCGGTCGGTCTACGGTCCGGCGTTCACGATCGCCTCGGGCGGGATCGTCCGCGCGTTCGGCTCGGTGGCGGGCTCGGTGTTCGCGTTCAAGGCCCTGTCGTCGATCGCGGCGGCGGCCACCGTGGTGATCGCCGTGCGCCTGGCCGAGCGGGCGCGGCCGGGCCGGGGCGCGTTCGCGGCGGTGCTCCTGGGGCTGAATCCGGTGATCCTGTTCCACACCGTGGGCGGCGGGCACAACGACGTGCTGGTCGGTCTGGCCGTGGTCGGCGCGCTGGCCCTGTGGGGCCGCCGGCCGCTCGCCGCCACCGTGGTCCTGACCCTGGGGACGCTGGTGAAGCTGGTGGCGGCGGTGCCCCTCGGCCTGGCCCTCGGGGCGGTGTGGTTGCGGGCCGGACCCCGGCTGCGCGACCGGGTCCGCGCGACGTGGCCGCACCTGGCGCTCGCGACGGGGATCACCGCGGTGCTGTTCGCGCCGTTCGGCTACTCCCGGGCGACGCTGAGCTCGTTCGCGACGCTGGTCTCGCGCCTCGGCTGGGCGAGCCCGGTGCGGCTCCTCGTCCGCAAGGCCGGGGACGCCGGCACCGACCTGGGTGGCGGGCTCGACGTCAGGGAGGCGCTGGCCGCGCTGACCCAGGCCGGGTTCACCGCGCTGGGCCTCGCGGTGCTGTTCCTGATCTTGCGCCGGATTCCGCGCGGAGACCGCCGGATCGGTCCGGCGGAAGCGTGGGGATGGGGCCTGCTGGTGACGTCGTTGTGCGCCGCGTACCTGCTGCCCTGGTACGTGGTCTGGTTCCTGCCGGCGCTGGCCCTCACCACGCGTCCCGTCCCGATCGTGGTCGGCATCTGCGTGAGCGCGCTGCTCGCGCTGACCGGGATTCCCGCCGAGCCCTCGTTCGACTCAGGGGTGTGGAGCGCGATGATCTTCACGGTGCACTACGTGATCGCCCCGATCATGCTGGGGCTCCTGGTCGCGTCGCTGCTCGACCTTCGCACGGTGCTGCTCGCCCGCCGCTGATCGGGCGGCTGCGAGGCCAGCTCCGCCATCAGCGCGGGCCCGGCCACCAGCACCATGGTCGCCACGATCACCGCTCCCGCATCGTTGGTGAGGAGCGCCGCCAGCGCGGCAACGCCCAGCCCGGCGATCGCCCCTCGCAGCCCCGGATGCGGGGCGAGCGCGAGCCGCAGGCGGTCTCGGCGAAGGAACGCGGCGAACGCCAGCGTCGCGAACCCGGCGGCCACCAGCCACGCCCAGAACGTCAGCAGGAGTCGGAAGGCCACGGCGGCGCGGCGCAGGAAGACCGACACGGCGGCGCTGGCGCCGGCCTCGCCCAGGACGCGCGTCTCCACCCCGATGTGCGAGCCGCCGGTCCCCGCGATGAGGCCCGCGGCCGCGGCCAGGCCCACGCTCGCGACGAGCACCGCCGCGGTGAGCAGCGCGGTCTCGCGGGTCAGACGCCGGCCCTCGAACGTGAGCCACGCCACCGCGAGAGCCGGGATGGCGGTGAGGAGCATCCCGAACTTCGCCCCGAACGGCGGCGCCGCGAAGATCAGGACGGCCAGGGCGGCACCCGCGTAGGCCCACCGCCGCCGGTCCGGCCGGGCGTCGACGATCAGGCCGACGGTCAGGAACAGGCCGGCCAGGGCGACGCCCATCTCCTCGCTCGCGAGCCCGTAGAAGCGGGTCCCGCCCGCCACGGTGAACCCCAGGATCGAGCGCGCCGCGAGCGGGCTCCCGAGCAGGACGTCCACCAGCAGGACCGCAACCGACGCGCCGCCGACGATCCCGAACGCCACGCGGTTCTCGGGAACCAACCGCGCCACCACGGCACCGATCGCGAGCGAGGCCCCGAACAGGAAGAGCAGCGTCAGGCCCAGCCGCTCGGACGCGACCAGCGGTTCGATCAGCAGGACCAGCGGGCTCGACGCCGCGCCCAGCAGCGCGACGCGAAGGATCCCGGGTGCCGAGCTGTCGCGCCGGAACGAGGCGATCCCGGCGAGGGCCATGGCCAGGATCGCGAAGACCGACAGGGCCTGGAACACCTCGCCGCGCTGGCGGGCGATGCGCCGGTAGTCGGCGAAGTCCTCGGCGGTCCGCGCGAGCGGGTCCTCGTCGGCCGTGGACTCGAACCGCTGGCCGACCAGCCCCTCGGGCGCCTCCACTCCCAGCCAGGCCAGCACCGTGGGCAGCACGTCCACGTTCGAGACCACGCCCGAGCGCCGGGTGCTGGTCGACGTGAGCAGTCCCGCGGGGAGCCCCGGCCCGCGCGCCATCACCGGTGAGAGCCACGTGTGCTCCTTGCTGACCTCGCGGGGCGGGTCGGCGGCCAGGACGATGAGGGCGTCGTCGGGGCCCAGCCGGCGGATCACCTGGGGGAGCAGCGTGGTCGCGGTGGCGACGCTTCCACCGTCGATGGCCACCAGGTCCCCGCGGGAGAGCGCGGAGGCGACCGCGTCGCCCGCCGCGGCCGGGTCGCGGCGGTCCATGAGGATTCCCCACGGGACGACGCCGTCCTCGTCCATCACGACGAGCGGAGCCAGCCGGGCGATGTCGGCCCCGTCGTAGGACGCCACCGACACCCGCAGCCCCGCGTCGAGCACGCTCTGGCCGAGCAGGCCGGGAACGGCCCGGACGTCGGCCCGGGCGTTCGCACCTTGGACGTCGACGATGTCCGGATACAGGAAGGGGCCGTGGCCGTTGGGGCGGGCAGGAGGCACGACCCGGCCGGTCCGCGCGGCGTAGGCCTCGCCCACGGTGCCGACCAGGAACGGTTCGTTGATCGGGCCCGGCGGGATGGTCAGGAAGTGGGTGGCCGGGTCGGCGGCCACGGCCCGCGTGCCCGCCGAGATCGACAGGGCGCCCACGAACGGCGTGACCACGCCCCGTCCGGCCGTCGACAGCACGCCGAAGGCGGCCGCGCCCGAGAGCCGCTGCACCGCGGGGATCCCCAGCATGTCGTCGACCCGCACGCGGTCGAGGACGACGATCACGACCCGATCGGCGCGGGACTCCTGCGCGTGGGCGGGAGCCGGGATGAACGGAAGGGCGAGCCCGATCAGGGCCGCCGCGGCGCGGGTTCTCACTGGCGGCCGAGTGTACGATGCGCGCCCATGCTCGATCCCGACGACGTTCGAGGCGCCCTCACGGCGGCCCTCGCCTCGGGGGGGCGGTTCGCGGACATCTACGTGGAGGAGCGGTCCTCGACCTCGGTCCACCTGGACGACGGCAAGGTCGAGGAGCTCAGCACGGGCCTGGACCGGGGCGCCGGGATCCGCGTGATCCACGGCGAGTCGCAGGCCTTCGCGCACACCAACCGGTGGGATCGGGAGTCGCTGGTGCGTACCGCCGAGGCCGCCGCCGCGGCGGCGAAGGGATCCCCCGGCGGCACCGGCGTCCTGGACTTCACCACCTCGGAGCGACCCGTCGTCCACCGGGCCCAAGTGCCGCGCGACTCGGTCCCCTCGGAGCGCCGGGTCGAGTGGGTTCGCGAGGCCGACGAGGCCGCCCGCGCCTACGCCGGCGAGGTTCGCCAGGTCACCGTGTCCTTCGGCGACTCGGAGCAGCGCATCCTGATGGCGAACTCCGAGGGTCTGTGGGCCGAGGAGGTTCGCCCGCGGGTCCGGCTGATGGTCCAGGTGGTGGCGGCCCGCGACGACGTGATCCAGACGGGCTATCGCGGGCCGGGCGGATTGTGCGGTCTGGAGCTCCTGGAGCGCTACCCGCCGGTCGAGACCGCGCGCGAGGCGGCCCGTCAGGCGGTGACGATGCTCGACGGCGTGCCCGCCCCCGCGGGGGAGATGACGGTCGTGATCGCGCCGGGCGGCGGCGGGGTCCTGTTCCACGAGGCGTGCGGCCACGGCCTGGAGGCCGACATCGTCCAGAAGGAGGCCTCGATCTACCTGGGGAAGATGGGCCAGAAGCTTGCCTCGGAGCTCATCACCGGTATCGAGGACGCGACCATCCCCAACGCGTGGGGCTCCTACGCCTACGACGACGAGGGCACCCCCGCCACGCGAACCGTCCTGTTCGACAAGGGCGTGCTGGCCGACTACCTGTACGACCGCCTGCGCGCCGAACGCGACGGCGTCCCGTCGAACGGCCATGGCCGCCGCCAGTCCTACGCCAACCTGCCCATCCCCCGGATGGCGAACTCCCACATCCTGCCCGGCGACGACGATCCGGCGGCCATCCTGGCGGGGACCGAGCGCGGGCTGTTCTGCGGGCAGCTCGGCGGCGGCCAGGTGAACCCCGCGACCGGCGACTTCGTGTTCGGCGTCCGGGAGGCCTACCTGATCGAGAACGGGGAGATCACGCGGCCGGCACGCGGTGCCAACCTGATCGGACAGGGCCAGACGATCCTGTCGCTGGTCGACGCGGTCGGCTCGGACTTCGACGAGTTCCACGGGGTGTGCGGCAAGGACGGCCAGGGGGTCCCCGTGTCCAACGGCAGCCCCACCCTTCGGATCACCCGGATGACCGTGGGCGGAACCGGATGACCGCCCCCGAGCTCGACGACCTGTGCCGGGCCGCGCTGGACGCCGCCGGCAACGGGGAGGCGGTGGAGGCCTACGCGGCGGAGGGCCGGCGCACGTCGGTCAAGGCCCGGGCGGGCGAGGTCGAGTCGCTCTCGTTCGCGGAGTCGCGCGGGCTCGGGGTCCGGGTCCTGCTCGACGGCCGCCAGGGATACGCGTATGCGACCGACCCCTCCCCCGACGAGGCGGCGGACCTGGTCCGGCAGGCCCGCGAGAACGCCCGGCTGGGCGAGCCCGACGAGGCGTTCGGGCTCCCGGCCGCCGAGTCGATCGAGCCGCTCGACGGCCTGTACGTCCCGGCGATGGCTGAGCTCCCCACGGAGCGGAAGGTCTCCCTGGCCCTCGAGCTGGAGCGGGCCGCGACGACCGCCGACCCGGCCGTGAAGAAGGTCGAGGAGGCCGGCTACGGCGACGCGGTCTCGCGGGTTGCGATCGCCTCCACGGAGGGCCTGGCCGCGAGCTACGAGCGGACCGACTGCTGGTGCTCGGCGTTCGCCATGGCCGAACGCGACGGGGAGACGCAGACCGGGTACGACTTCCGTCTCGGGCGGACCGTGGACGAGCTCGACTGGCAGCTCGTCGCGCGGGAGGCGGCGTCGCGCGCCGCTCGCCTGCTCGGGGCGACCAAGCCGGCCACCGAGCGGCTGCCGGTGATCCTCGACCCCCTCGCCGCGGGGTCGTTCCTCGGCGTGCTCGCCGGGGGCCTCTCCGCCGAGTCGGTGCAAAAGGGCCGGTCGTTGTTCGCCGGCCGCGAGGGGCAGGAGGTCGCCTCGGACGTCGTCACCATCATCGACGACGGCCGGTTCCTGGACGGCCCCGCGGCCTCGCCGTTCGACGACGAGGGCGTGCCGACCCGGCCGACGACGCTCGTCGGCGAGGGAACCCTGCGGGAGTTCCTCCACAACACGACGACGGCCCGGCGCGGCGGAACCAGCTCGACCGGGAACGCCGGCCGAGCCTCGTACCGGAGCCTCCCGGGCGTGTCGCCGTCGAACCTGTACCTGGTGCCGGGGACCGAGGACGCCGCCGCGCTCCTGGCCCGAGCCGGGCGGGCGATCTACGTCCAGGACGTCACCGGGGTGCACTCCGGAGCGAACCCCGTGAGCGGCGAGTTCAGCGTCGGCGCCGCCGGCCTCCGGGTCGAGAACGGCGAGCTCGGCGAGCCGCTGCGAGAGATGACGATCGCGTCCACGCTCATCGACATGCTGGTGGCGATCGTGGCGGTCGGGGCCGACCTCCGGTTCGGCGGCGCCATCGGCTCGCCCACGGTCCTGATCGGCGAGATGAGCGTGGGCGGCGCGTAGCTTGGTGCCTCATGCGGGCACGATTCCTCCTCGTGGTGGCCCTGGCAGCCGCCGCGGCGTGTAGCCAGGCTTCATCGGCCGTGGTCACGTCGCCGGCGCCCCGCGCGTGCCCGCTCGGGAACGCGCAGGCCGACCCCCTCCCGGTCGGCCGCATCGTCGAACAGCTCGCGGGCCATGTTCCGGGCGAATTGCCGGCGGGCTTCGGCCTGGCCGGCGTTTGGGAGTCCCACCTTCGGCCCGCGGGCGGCCTCGCCATCTGGACGGACGATCGATGCCGGGAGGTGGTGGTTCGCGTGTACCGCGGAACCGCGGGCTCGGTCGACCTGCGGGGACCTCGGGTGGGCGACTGGACGGTCGTCGCCGATTCGCCGGAGTGCGGAGATGCCGGGCAGGGACCGTCCCCGTGCTTCGGCTACGCGGCCGACAGCGGCCCCGACGTGCTCGGGGTTACTACCAGGGGGCTCGACCGCGCCCAGAGCGAGGCGCTCGTGGAGTCGATCCCTACTTGATCTGGGCCCAGTAGGCCAGGCCCACCACGCCGGCGACCACGCAGTAGACGGCGAAGGGGCGGAGGCGGTTGGTCCGCACGTACCGGAGCAGGAACGCGATCGAGAGGAACCCGACGATCGCGGCGACGACCGCCCCGGCGATCACCGGGCCCCACGACGGGATGCCCCGGAGGTCGGGCAGGGCGACCAAGGCGGCCCCCAGGATCGCCGGGATCGACGTCAGGAACGAGAACCGCGCGGCCGACTCTCGCGACAGCCCTCGGGCGATGCCGGCGGTGATCGTCGACCCGGACCTGGAGATGCCAGGCAGGATCGACACCGCCTGCATCGCCCCGATCACGACCGCGTCGACCATTCCCACCGAGGCCAGGTCGCGATGGTGCTCCCGCCGGTCGTGCAGGAAGTCCGCGACGACCAGCAGCGCGGCCGTTCCGAGCAGCAGGAGCGCGGCGATCTGGGGTTCGCCGAACGCGTCCTCGATCCGGTCCTTGAACAGGAGCCCCACCGCGGCGGCGGGCACCGTGGCCACGGCGAGCAGCCCAAGCATCCGCGCGTTCACCACGTCGGCCTCGGCCCGCCCGCCCCGCGCGGCCCGCAGGGATCCCCCGAGGATGGCCAGCAGATCCCTCCGGAAGTACACGACGACGGCCAGGAGCGTGCCGAGGTGCAGCGCCACGTCGAACCCCAGGGCCGGCGTCCCTGGGATCGGCTGGTTGACGTCCCAGGTCAGGACGAAGGGGACGAGCACCAGATGGGCCGACGACGAGATCGGGAGGAACTCGGAGAGCCCCTGGGTGATGCCGAGGATGACCGCGCGCAACATCGGGCGGGGAGTCTACGCGGGGCCCTGACCGGACCTAGCCGGCGACCGCCGGCACGGCCTCGGTCTCCCCGACCTCGCCTGCGGCGATCCTGGCCCGGCGCATGAACGTCCGGATCATCGGGCCGGCCATGGCCGAGGTCGTCACCGCGATCAGGACCACGATGGCGTAGGACGCCTCGGTGAGCACGCCGATCGACAGTCCGATGGCGGCGATGACCAGCTCCATCGCGCCGCGGGCGTTGAGCCCGGCGCCGACCGCGGCCGCCTCCCACCGGGGCAATCCGCCGATACGAGCGCCGACCCCACCTCCGACGAGCTTCCCGAACGAGGCCACGGCCACCGCCGCGACCGCGACCAGGGCGAGGTTCCCGCCGAGCGCGGTCAGGTCGACCTTGATCCCGGTGTACGCGAAGAAGAACGGCGCGAAGAAGCCCATCCCCAGCTGGTGGACCGACTCGACGGCCTCGGGACCCAGGGCCTTCGATCGCCCGATCAGGATCCCCACGAGGAACGCCCCGAGGACCAGGTGGACGCCGATCGCCTGCGTCGCCAGGCCGCCCAGGAACACCATGAGGAGCATGACCGAGGACTGCCCGTGGGGCACCCGCAGCTTCGCGCTCGCGCGAACCGCCCAGGCGACGAGGGGCCGGCCGACGGTCAGGGCAGCGGCCACGAAGCCCAGGGTGAGCAGCGAGGTGCGGACCATCCCCCCGGCGTTCACGGCTCCGTCGTTCGCCAGGCCGCTCACGAACGCCAGGACGATCCACCCGAGCGTGTCGTCGGTGACCGCGGTGGAGATGACGACCATTCCCACGCGACTTCGAAACAGGCCGAGGTCCATCAGGATCCGGGCGATCACCGGGATGGCGGAGATCGCCATGGCCGTCCCCATGAACAGGGCGAACACCGGTCGGTCCACGGCCGGCCCGATCAGCGTCGCGGGCACGAGGAACGCGAACCCCATCCCGAGTGCGAACGGCAGGAAGAAGCCGCCGATCCACGACGTGAACACGGCCTTTCGCGCTCGCCGGAGGATCCCCAGTCGGGTCTCCATGCCCGCGATCAGGACCAGGAAGATGACGCCGATCCACCCGACGACATCGAGCATCGGCCGTTGCTCCGGGGGGAACAGCGCCTGGAAGCCTCCTGGCCACACCACTCCGAGCAGGGACGGGCCGACGGCGATCCCGAAGAGGAGCTCCCCGACGACGAGAGGGATCCCCAGCCGTGCCGCGACCTCCCCCCCCAGTCGCGCGACGACGACCAGCACGACGATCTCGGCCAGAAGAAGCAAAAGCTGGTGCTCGGTCATCGGCCGGCCTCCCGCCGCCCGGAGTGACTAGACCTGGGCTTCCACGACTTCCACGTCGCCGAGGTACTGCTGCATCAGGTGACCCTCGGTCTCCTCGATCGCCTTGACGGCGGCCTTCATCCGGTCGATGACCTTGATCGCGCCCTTGTCGAAGACCTCGCCCTGGAGCAGCTGCTGGATGTCCTTCTTGTATTCCTTCTTCGCGGAGAACCGCGTGAACAGCGACTGCATCTTGTAGTACAGCGTGATCCACTCGTACCAGATCTGGGTTCCGCGCTGGATCGTCTCGTCGTACTCGCCGAGGGCGTCGTCCTCGGTCCGCTCGCCCTTCAGAACGGCCTCGATCGCGGCGAACGCGAACTGGCTCGAGCGCATGGCCACCGAAACGCCGGAGGAGAAGATCGGGTCGACGAACCGCGCCGCGTCGCCGACGAGCATCCAGCCGGGCCCGGTGAACTTCTCGATCTTGTAGGAGTAGTCGGCCTCGATCCAGAACGGCCTGATCCGCTCGGCGCCCTCCAGGGCGTGGACGGTGTTCTTCGAGAGCTGCACGACCTCGTTGAAGAACTCCTCGTGGGTCTTGCCGGACTTCTGGAACTCCTTCTTCTCCACGACCACGCCGACACTCGTCGCGTCCTCGTAGATCGGGATGTGCCACACCCAGCCGCGCTCGATGGGCAGGAAGTGCACGTGGATGTAGTCCTTCGTCTTCTCCGTCGGAGCCTTCACGCCCTTGAACCAGGAGTAGATGGCGAACTGGTTGAACTGCGGGTCCTTCTCGCGCAGGTTCAGCTGCTTGCCGATGACCGTGCGGCGGCCACTCGCGTCGACCACGAACTTGGAGCGCAGCTCGATCTTCTTGCCGGCGACGGTGGCCAGAACGCCGACCGCACGGTCCCCCTCGAACAGCACCTTGTTCACGTACGCCCCCTCGACCACGTTCGCGCCGAGCTCCTGGGCGTGCTTCAGGAACATCGCGTCGAAGACGGCGCGGTCGACGTGGTACGTGTAGTCGGGGTTCGGGATGTCCTGCGGGACCTCGGCGAACGTCACGACGAACTCCGAGCCGACGCCGCCCTTGAATCCGGTCCAGGAGGCACCGGGCTTCACGACCCAGCCCATCTGCTCCATCTTCGGCCAGAAGCCCAGGTCGTGGGTGACGATGTTCGTGGCCGGGACCAGCGACTCGCCGACGTGCTCGCGCGGGTGGATGTCGCGCTCGAGCGTGATCACCTTGTAGCCGGCGCGGCCCAGGTAGCCGGAGATGGTGGCGCCGGCGGGGCCGCCGCCGATCACGATCACGTCGGCGTCGAGCTGGGGTTCGGTGGTCTCGTCGGTCATCGAGGCTCCTGTCGTGAGGGCGGACGTGGTGGCCCGAGGCGAGGACCACCGGATCGGGCAGAAGGGTATCGCGACGAGCGCGGCCCGCCGCCCGGTCACGCTCACGAACGCCCCGTGAACGTCCGCACTCTGGGGGTGTGACCTACCGCACATGGAGCCGCGGTAGGCTCGGGGCAATGTTCCGGATGGTGGTCGGGCACAGCAACGAGGTCGACGCCGGAGAGGCCGCCGCCTCGGTGCTCGCGCAGTGCGAAGTCGACCTCGGCGGCGCAACACCGTCGGCCGGTCTCCTGTTCTGCGCGTACGAAACCGATCCGGAGATCGTCGTCGCCGCCGTGGCGACCGCCTATCCCGGGATCCAGCTCATCGGCTCCTCGACGATGGGCGAGATGTCCTCGGGCATGGGCTACCTGGAGGACTCGGTGGCCCTGGCGCTCTTCGTGACGGACTCGGTGGACATCCGTGCCGGCCTCGGGACGAACGTGAGCCAGGACCATGAGGCGGCCGTTCGTGCGGCGGTCCAAGAGGCGCGTTCGGGGTCGGCCCTCGAGCCCGTCCTGTGCATCACGACACCCTCGGTCGCGGGGTTGCCACCGCAGATCCTGGAAGCCCTCCGGACGGAGCTCGGCGACGAGGTGAGCATCATCGGCGGAGGGGCCATCTCGGGGACGCTCGGACCGCCCGCCGCCATCGGCGCCAAGGAGTTCTTCAACGGCCGGGTACTCGAGGACGCCGTCCCCGTGCTGCTGTTCTCGGGGCCGCTCGTGCACTCGTTCGGCGTGGACGCCGGCTGGCAGCCGGTGGGGAAGATCGGTGTGGTCACGATGTCGGCGCACGACACCGTGTCCGAGATCGACGGCGAATCCGCCCTCGCCTTCTACGAGCGCTATCTGGGGGCGGGCGGCGTGCCCTCCTCCGCGACCCCCCTGGCGGTGCACGAGGGCGACGGGGAGGGGTTCTTCCTGCGCGTCGCGCTCCTGTCGGAGGACCTCCCACTCGGCGTTCTGCGCGTGCCCGGCGGTCTGCAGGAGGGAGCGCGAGTGCAGCTCGCCGTGGCGGCGACGGAGGCGATCTTCGACGGTACGCATTCGGCGTTCCGGCGAGCGATCAAGGCGTTCCCGGAGGGGTCCACGCCCGGGGCCGCGCTGCTGTTCGCGTGCGCCGTGCGAAAGGCGGTGCTGGGCACGCGCGCCGGCCGCGAGCTCGAGATCGCGCGGACGGAGTTCGGGGACCTTCCGATCGCCGGCGCGTACTGCCTCGGGGAGATCGCGCCGCTCGATGCGGGGGCGCCCACCCGCTTCCACAACGAGACCATGGTCGCGGTGCTGCTCGGGTCGGAGTAGCGGCCGCCGGCATGGACGAGCCCTCCCTCGAGGACCTGCAGAAGGAGAACCGCGCGCTCGCGCGAAGGCTCGCGCGGCTGGACGCCAACGTGCGCCAGATGGAGGAGATGCAGGACTCCACCTCCAAGCTGCTGTCGAGTGTGATGAAGGAGCTCGATGAGGAGCGGGCCCGCTCGCACTCGCTGCTGCTCAACATCCTGCCCCAGCCGATCATCGACCGACTCGGCGCGGGCGAGGAGACCATCGCCGACCGGTTCGACTCCGTGACGGTGTTGTTCAGCGACCTTGTGGGATTCACCGCGCTGTCCTCGGACCTCGAGCCCCACGAGCTGGTCACAGAGCTCAACCGGCTGTTCTCCGAGTTCGATTCGCTGTGCGAGCGGTTCGAGGTCGAGAAGATCAAGACGATCGGCGACGCGTACCTCGCGGTGGCGGGGCTCCCCGGAACCCGGGAGGATCACGTGACGGCGATCGCCGAGCTGGCCCTGGGGATGGTGGAGGCCGTCGGACGGCTGAACGAGTCCACGGGCCGAGACTGGCGAATCCGCATCGGCATCCACTCGGGTCCCGCGGTGGCCGGCGTGATCGGGACCCGCAAGTTCGTCTACGACGTCTGGGGCGACACGGTGAATGTCGCGAGCCGGCTGGAGTCCTCCAGTGAGCCGAACGGCATCCACGTGTCGGACGTCGTCGCGCAGGCCCTCGGCGACGGATTCCAGCTCGAGCCGCGGGGGAGCGTTGCATTGAAGGGCAAGGGAGGGGTCATCTCGTTCCTGCTTCGCGCACCCGCGGTTTGACCTACCGCGCGGCGGCGCCGAGCCGAGTGGCGAGGGCGCCGGCCACGATCGCGGCGTCCTCTCCGACGCCCCACAGCAGCGACGACTTGCGCTTGCGAAGGAAGTGCGTGCCGACGAAGTACAGACCGTCGGCGGCGAGGCTTGCCCCGTCGCGCTGCACGGGGAAGCCATGCTCGTCGAACCCGCCGGCGACCTCGATCCAGGACCCGTAGTCGGGCCGGAACCCCGAGGCGTGCACGACCGCTCCGAACCCGGTGAGGTCCAGGGATGTGCGGGTCGGAGTGGTCCACACCGCCGGAGGGGGCAGATCGGGCTGTGGAATGCCCTTCTCATTCGCCGTCCGCTCGATCATGCCGCGGAACTTCATGAGGAACTCCTCACCCGACGCGAGGCTCGCCGGGACGTCGTCGGCGAAGGCCGCAGCCGAGCCGTCCGCGCCGACGAACCGGCCCAGGATCTCAACGCCCGCCTCGCGCAGCGTGAACAGGCTGAGGTCGTGCCCGCCGTCTCTTCCGGTGGCGATCGGATTCGCGAACAGGCGGGCCAGGGGTGAGTCCAGTGCCTCGACAGGCTGCTCGGCGAATCCGGTCTCCACGATCCACCAAAACAGGTCGTGGTCGCCGATACGCCGCGGCCCCGAGAAGACGCGCCCGGTGGCAACGACTACCTCGCGGCCGGCCGCGACGAGGTCCTCGGCGATCTGGCAGGCGGTCTGGGCGCCGCCGAGGATCAGCAGCTTTCCGTCAGGGAGGCCGTCGGAGTTCCGGTAGTGGTCGGCGTCGATCTGGGGAAGCCCAGCCGGGAGATCCTCGGATCCCGGCGGCCGGAAGGGGCGGCGGAAGGATCCGGTGGCGACGACAGCGGCGCGGGCCGAGAGGTCGCCTTCGGAGGTTTCGACGACGAATCCCTCGTCCACGGGACGCAGGCGCCGGACCTCGACGGCCTCCCGGATCGGAGCGTCGAAGCCCCTCGCGTAGTCCTCGAACATCGCGACGATCTCGTCGCGAGGCAAGAAGGCCTCACCCTTTGCGGTCCCCTCCTCGTCGCGAGGTCGTCCCGGGAGGTTCGTCCACCACGCCGGCGAAACCAGGGTGAACGAGTCCCACCGCCGCGCCCAGGAGTCGCCGATCCGGCCTCGCTCCAGGACCACATGGTCGATGCCCCGCGCCGTGAGCTCGTAGCTGGTGACGAGGCCGGCCTGTCCCGCACCGACGACGACGGCGTCGATCCGCTCCATCCGTCAGCGGGCGCGGCGCATCAGCTGTTCGGGCTTCAGGACGATGGGGTTGCCGTCGTTCCAGTCGATCCAGCCGCGGCCGGCGAACGAGGAGATCAGCCGGTTGGCGCTCTCCCGCGACACGCCGATCATCTGCGCGATCTCCTCCTGGGTGACGCGGCTCTCGATGCGCACGCCGCCGCCGTCGGCGGGCTCGCCGTGCTCCTCGGCCAGCTCGAGCAGCTTGCGCGCGAGGCGCGTCGGGGCGTCGAAGAACACCAGGTCCTGCGTGGCCTGGTCGGCGCGGCGCAGACGCCGGCCCATCAGCTCCAGCAGCCGCCGCGCGAGCGCGGGCCGGCCCTCGATGATCATCCAGAACTGGTCGCTGGCCAGCGAGAACAGCATGACGTCCTCCATGGCGCGCGCGTCCATCTCGCGCAGGCCGCGGTCGACGATCGCGAGCTCGCCGAAGATCTGCCCCCGCCCCAGGACCGCGATCATCAGCTCCTGCCCCGCGGGCGAGGTGATCGTCAGCTTCACCCGCCCGTCGGCGATGACGAACAGGCGCTCGGCCGGCTCGCCCTCGCGGAAGATCACCTCGCCTCGGCGGTACCGGACCACGTGGAACTTGTCGGCCAGATCGCGCATGTCCTCGCCGCGCAGGACCGAGAACAGCGGCGCCTGCCCGAGCAGCTCGACGCGCTCGTCGACCTCCTGCTCGCGGCGGAGCTTCGTGATCGGGTTCTCGTTCGGCACGCTCTCGGTGGCCATCCCCGAAAGCGTACGCCGCCCGGGACCTTGCGAATCCCTCCCGGAAAAAGCAAACGGCCGCGACACGAATGTGTCGCGGCCTCCGTTCTCTGGTCAGCCTTGCTGGCGCGAACCCTGGGGACTCATCCCGGCGCCGTCAACCAACCCACGCTCAACGAAGCCGGAACTTCTCCGCCATCTCGATCTGCACGACCTTGCCGTCCTGCACGACGAGCACGATCGTGCCGAACTGGAGTTT
Source organism: uncultured Actinomycetes bacterium (assembly GCA_963742735.1). Classification (GTDB taxonomy): domain Bacteria; phylum Actinomycetota; class UBA4738; order UBA4738; family JBBDTT01; genus JBBDTT01. The sequence continues at coordinate 90,360 of CAVUMN010000004.1, read as the reverse complement.
CCTGAGGATCTCGGCCACCTGCGCGAGGATCTCGCGCTCCTCCTCGGTGGCCCCGTCCAGCGGGTAGGGCGCGCTCTTGGCCATCGCCACCGGACCTTAACAGCGCGTCCATCGGGGCATACTGCGCCGCATGCCCGAGACGACCCCCGATCACGGCGTTGCGTTCCGGGACGCGGCTCGCTTCTGGATCAAGCTCGGGTTCATCAACTTCGGCGGTCCGACTGGGCAGATCGCCGTCATGCACGAGGAGCTCGTCGAACGGCGGCGCTGGGTCAGCGAGACGCGGTTCCTGCACGCCCTCAACTTCTGCATGCTGCTCCCAGGGCCCGAGGCGCAACAGCTCGCGATCTACATCGGGTGGCTGTTGCATCGGGTCAAGGGCGGGCTGCTCGCCGGGATCGGCTTCGTCCTGCCGGCCTTCTTCCTGATCATGGGGTTGTCCTGGACGTTCGTCGTCCACGGCGACGTCGACGTGGTGGCCGGGCTGTTCGCCGGCCTCCAGGCGTCGGTGGTTGGGATCATCGCCGCGGCCGGCATCCGGATCGGCCGGCGGGTCCTGCGCCATCCGGCCCTCGCCGCGCTGGCTCTCGGGGCGTTCGTCGCGATCTTCGTCGTTCACGCCCCGTTCCCGCTCATCGTCGTGGCCGCCGGGGTGATCGGGTTGATCGGGGGCCGCTCGAGGCCGGACGTCTTCGCCCTCCCCGAGGAGGGCTCCGGCGAGGCTGCGCCCGCCCTCCGCGACGACGTGGTCGACGCGCGTCACACCGCCTCGGGCCCGGCCCGCACGGCGCGGGTCCTTCTGACCGGCCTCGCCATATGGATGCTGCCGCTTGCCGCGGTCGCGCTGTTCCCGGACGCGCCGGACGTCCTCGGGCAGGAGGCGGTGTTCTTCTCGCAGGCGGCGATGGTCACGTTCGGCGGGGCGTACGCGGTCCTCGCCTACCTGAACCAGGCGGCGGTCGCGCAGTTCGGCTGGCTCACCCAGGCGGAGATGGTCACCGGACTCGGCCTGGCCGAGAGCACCCCGGGGCCGCTGATCATGGTCACCGAGTTCGTCGGCTTCGTGGCCGCGTATCGCAACCCGGGCGGGCTCGACCCGCTCCTGGCCGGGGTGATCGGGGCGACCGTCACCACGTGGGCAACCTTCGCGCCGTCGTTCCTCTGGGTGTTCCTGGGAGCTCCCTACATCGAGCGCTTGCGAGGCAGCCGTGCCTTCAACGGGGTCGTGTCCGCGATCACCGCGGCGGTCGTGGGCGTGATCGCGAATCTCGCCGTGACCTTCGCGATCCGGTCGCTGTTCGACCGGGTTCGCGACGTCGAGTTCGCCGGCGGGGCGATCCCCGTCCCCGTGCTCGGCTCCGTCGATCCGTTCTCGGCGATCGTCGCCGTGGCGAGCTTCGTCGCCCTGTGGCGATTCAAGCTGAACATCCTGTGGGTGATCGGGGTGGCCGCCGTGGCGGGCATCCTCCGGGTCGGCCTCTCCTAGCCGCCCGGGGCGATCGCCACCGACAGGTCGGCGAACGCACGGGCGTACGCGAGCCGCTCGGCGTCCTCGGGCGAGACGAGCAGGATCAGCACGAGACCCGCGCCCTCGTACGCGTCGTCGGCCCGAAGGACCGACAGCACCGGCGCCTCGGCGACGACCGTCTCGGTGTGCGGCGCCCCGGTCGCGAACGTCGCCAGCACGTCGACGCGATCGTCGACGGCCACCGACCCGGCCGGCAGCGAGGTCGTGACGGAGATCGCCCGCAGCCCCGGCGGGACGAATGCGGCGACCGGCCCGCCCGATGGGCCCAGCCGGGATCGCGTCAGGGGTTCGCCCGCCGCGATCGGCGCGAGCAGCCGCAGGCCGACCGCTCCGGCGACCGACGTCACCACCCCCGGAGGGGCGAAGTCGCGGGGCAGGGTGGATTCCTCGAGGTCTCGCGGCTCGAGCGCGTGGCCCCGGGGCAGCTCACGGGCGGCCACGATCACGGCCGTGAGGGGCCCACCCGGGCGTGCCCGCCGCTCCAGGTCCGCGGCGTAGCGCTGAAACGCCAGCCCGCCGGCCAGTGCCAGGACGACCGCCGCGGCGGTCAGCCGTCGGGACGCTCGGGATGCCTTGCGGCGCATGGCGTCGCTCCCGTCCGGGGGAGGACGTGATGGTCGTGTCGAGGTTCGGCCGCGACCCTAGCGCGACCCACTGACACGCTTCAGACCTCGAACCGCGCCCCCTCCAGGGCGGTGGCGCACGGGCAGGTCCGCTCCTCGGGGAACGCCGGCACCATCGCGAACAGCAGCTCGCGCAGGCGCGCGTTGTTCGCGTTGAAGACCTCGATCACGGCCTCGTGGGTGACGGGCGGCACCTCGTCGCCGAGGCCGACGTCGTAGTCGGTGATCAGCGAGACGTTCGCGTAACAGATCTCCAGCTCGCGGGCCAGGAGGGCCTCCGGGTACTGGGTCATGTTGATGACCTCCCACCCCTGCGCGCGGAACCAGTTCGACTCCGAGCGCGTCGAGAACCGTGGGCCCTGGATGGTCACCACCGTCCCCGAGTCGTGGACCTGGATGCCGTGCTCGCGAGCCTGGGCGATCGCCACCTCGCGCATCGTCGGGCAGTACGGGTCGGCGAAGCTGATGTGCGTCGTCTCGGGGCCGTCGTAGAAGGTGTCGGGCCGGCCGGTCGTCCGATCCACCAGCTGGTCGCAGATCACGAAGTGGCCCGGCTCCACGTGCGTCTGGAGCGATCCGGCCGCGCACGGGCCGATGATCCGCCTGACCCCGAGCTCCTTCATCGCCCACAGGTTCGCCCGGTACGGCACGCGGTGGGGCGGGAACTCGTGCTTCGTCCCGTGGCGGGGGAGGAACGCCACTCGCCGGCCGCCGATCTCGCCGACGACGAACGGCGCCGAGGGCTTGCCGTACGGGGTGTCGACCTCGACCGATTCGGCGTCCTCGAGGAACGAGTAGAACCCGGAGCCTCCGAAGATGCCGATGTCGGCGGTGCTCAGGCCGACTTCTCCTTCGGTGGGGGCGCCTTCGAGTCGGACTTCGACTCGGACGTCTTCGTCTCGGAGGACTTCTCGGAGGACGAGGACGACGACTCGCTCGACTTCGACCCGGAGTCCCCGGACCTCGAGCCGGCCTTCGAGGACTTGCGGCTGTCGGTGGCGTAGAAGCCCGAGCCCTTGAACAGGATGCCGGCGGGGTGGAAGACCTTGCGCAGCCTCCCCCCGCACACGCCGCACTCGGTCAGCGAGTCCTCCCCGATGCGCTGGAAGACCTCGACGTGCTGGCCGCAGCTCGTGCAGACGTACTCGTAGGTGGGCATCTCGTTTCGAATGATAGAACGCGTTCCGAGCCTCACCGCTTCCCGACGAGGACCGTCTCGTCGTCGGTGACGACGACGTGCAGCCGCTGGTCGCCCGGCTCATCGGGAACCTGGTCGATCAGCTGCAGCGAGAACCCCACTCCCACCCGCAGCGCCTCGGGCCGGGCGCGCTCGAGGAATCGGTCGTAGTGGCCGCCGCCGTAGCCCAGGCGGCGGCCCTCGCGGTCGAACGCCAGCCCGGGCGTGACGACCAGATCCACCTGCTCGGGGTCGACGGCCACCCGGTTCGACGGCTCCTTGGGCCCGTAGTCGGTGCGCGACAGCACGTCGCCGGGCAGGACCTCGGCGGCCTCCATCGCGCCGTGCGCCAGGTAGGGCAGCAGCAGCCGCGTTCCCCCCTCCAGGAACCGCTCGCGCATCGACACCGTGGGGATCTCCGAGCCGAACGCGTAGAAGAGCAGGGCGGTCCGGGCGCCGGCGACCTCGGGGAGCGCGAACAGGGCTTCCTCGACGAAGGCGGCCAGTCGGACGCGCTCGGCCTCGGGGACGGCGGCCCGCGCGGCCCGCATCGCCGAGCGCAACTCCGCCTTGGCCGCCGCGACGTCCCGGGTATCGCTCACGGTCGCGAGTAAAGTTTTGGACGTCCGCGGCCGAGATAGAGGTACGAAGCCTCCCGAACCGGTTCAAAGGGGCCGCAATCGATGGGAATCCGACCCGTCACGCTGAGCACGCGTCTCACGATCTTCTTCATGGCGATCGTGGTGATCCCCCTTGCCGTCGCCGGCGTGTTCGTCCAGACACTCGGGGACCGTCAGGCCCGCGAGCAGGCCGATAGTAGGTTGCAGGCCAGCGCCCCGGCGTTCAGCGCCGCCGTTCAGGACCGCGTCGACGAGGCCCGCAGGCTGACCCGCCTGGTGGCGGGCGCCGCGGTCGCGGCCCAGACCCTTCCCGACCTTTCCTCGGTGCGTTCGGCCGCCGAGCTCGACTACCTGATCGTCCTCTCGACACAGGGCGCTCCGCGCGCGTCCCTGGGTGAGGCCTCGTACCTCCCTGGTCTGCGGGTCGAGGACCTGATCGGGCGCGAGGAACCCGTCCCCGGCGCGGTCGCTGAGGGCCGGATCACGATCGCCGAGGGCGGCGTGGTTCGCGGTGGCTTCTTCCTCGACCGCACGATGCTCGAGTCCTTCGGGGTCCAGGGCGTCGTCTTCGCCGAGGGCCGTCCCGTCGCCTCGACCATCGAGCCCGTGCCCGACGTCAGCCCGCGCCGCGGCGGGGTCGTCGACGTCGGCGGCGCGCGGGGACTGTTCCTCCCGCTCGAGCGCGCGGTCGCCTCGGGCGTCCTGCTCGTGGCCGAGCTGCCGGCCGGCGGCGCTCCGATCCTCCCGCTGCTCATCCTGGGCGTGCTGGTGGCCGCGGCCCTTGGCTACTTGCTGGCGCGCACGATCGCCCGGCCCGTCCAGCGTCTGTCCCGCGACGCGCTGGCCATCGCCCGGGGCGACCTCGACGCCAGCGTGCCGGCCGACGCCCGCGACGAGATCGGCGCGCTCGGAGCGGCCTTCAACACCGTGACCCGCGACCTTCGCCGCTACGTCGGCGAGCTCCGCACCTCCCGCGACGAGCTCCGCAAGGGCATGGAGCGCCTCGGCGAGACGCTCTCGGCCACCCACGACCTGAACGGCATGCTCGCGGTGGTGCTGGACACCGCCGCGGTCACGCTGGGCGCCGAGGCCGGCGCGGTCTACCTGCGGTCGGGCCGTCGCCGCGAGATCCGGGCGCGGGTCATGCACGGCTTCTCTCCCTCCTCCGTGCGCCTCAAGTTCGGCGAGGGCCTGGCCGGGGCCGCCATCGCGCGCGCGATCCCCCTGCTGGCACCGGACGACGACGCCTCCCCGGTCGCGCCGGAGCCGGTCCGGGGCACCGCGCTGGCCGTCCCGCTCGTCCGGGAGGGCGAGGTCATCGGCGTCCTGGCCCTCTACGGACGGGGCGTGGCCCCGTTCAACCGCGACGACCTGGCCACGCTTTCCTCGTTCGCCGCCCAGGCCTCGGTGGGGATCGACAACGTCTACCTGCACGAGGAGACCGAGCGCCTGGCCACCACCGACCCGCTCACCGGGGCCTGGAACCGCCGGTCCCTGGACGCCGCCCTGGCCAAGGAGGTCGAGCGGTCCCAGCGCTTCGAGCGCCCGTTCTCCGTCCTGATGCTCGACCTGGACCGGTTCAAGGAGGTCAACGACCGCCTGGGTCACGAGGCCGGCGACGAGGTCCTGTCCGAGATGGCCCGGCGCATCCAGCGCTCGATCCGTTCGCAGATCGACACCCTGGCCCGCTACGGCGGCGAGGAGTTCACGATCGTGCTGCCGGAGACCGGCCGCAAGGGCGCGCTCACGGTGGCCGAGAAGGTTCGGGCCGTGGTGGGCGAGACGCCGTACGGCAAGGGTGACGCCCGCCGGACGGTGACCGTCAGCGTCGGCGTGGCCACCTACCCCGAGGACGGCTACACGTCGGCCGACCTGATGCGCGCCGCCGACCGGGCCCTGTACCGGGCCAAGCGCGGCGGCCGCGACCGGGTGGTCCCGGCCGAATCTTGACCCTCCCCAGCGCCGATCCAGGGAGCTAGACTCGCCCCCTGCCGCCGAGGGGGGCGATCGGGATGAACGTGAGAAAGGCGGTGATCCCCGCCGCCGGGCTGGGCACGCGATTCCTTCCCGCGACCAAGTCGCAGCCCAAGGAGATGCTCCCGATCGTCGACAAGCCGGCGATCCAGTACGTGGTCGAGGAGGCCGTCCGGGCCGGCATCTCGGACATCCTGATCATCACCGGCCGCGGCAAGCGGACCCTCGAGGACCACTTCGACCGCTCCTTCGAGCTCGAGCACCACCTGGAGCAGAAGGGCAAGCACGACCTGCTGAAGGAGGTCCGGGCGATCACCGAGATGGCGGCGATCCACTACATCCGCCAGCGCGACCCTCTCGGCCTCGGGGCGGCCGTCCAGGTGGCCGAGCCCCACGTTGCCGGCGAGCCGTTCGCGGTGCTGCTGGGCGACGACATCATCGATCCCGACGCCACCCTGCTGGAGGCGATGATCCACGTGTACGAGCGCTACGGCCGGAGCGTGATCGCGGTGAAGGAGGTCCCCCGCGGCGAGATCTCCCTGTACGGCGCGGTGAACCCCGAGTTCGTTGAGGACGGCCTGGCCCGGATCGTGAACATCGTGGAGAAGCCGGCGGCCGCGGAGGCGCCCTCCAACCTCGCCGCGATCGGCCGCTACGTGCTGACCCCGGAGATCTTCGACGCGATCCGGACCGTCGCACCGGACGCCGGCGGGGAGGTCCAGCTCACCGACGCGATCAACCTGCTCGCCCAGGAGCAGGCCGTGTACGCGCTGGTGTTCGAGGGCACCCGGTACGACATCGGCAAGAAGCTCGACTACCTGCGGGCCACGGTCGAGATCGCGATCCGCCGGGAGGACCTGTCCAAGGAGTTCCGCGCGTTCCTCGCCGACTTGGTCCAGCGGGAACGGCTGATCTAGCCGCGCGCTCCCGGCCTACCCGGAACCGCCCGCTTACGATGGGTGCGATGGCCTTCGAACCCGCCCGTGCGCCCATTCGCTTGCCGAACGTCGACGAGGCCCGGCAGACCCTGCTCGATCGCCTGGAGGAGATGGCGCCGATCGAGCTGCCGCTGCAGGAGGCGACCGGCTGCGTCCTGGCCACCGAGATCCAGGCCGAGGTCAGCGTCCCGGAGTTCGCGTCCGCGCGCATCGACGGCTTCGCGGTCCGGGCCTCGGACGTGCACGGCGCCTCGACCGGGCTTCCGGCGACGCTGACGCTCGCCGGACGGGCCCTCCCCGGACGGGCCCCCGAGGGGACCGTCGGATGGGGCGAGGCGATCCGGATCGGGGCCACCGCCATCGTCCCCTCCGGGGCCGACACGGTGGTCCCGCTGGAGGACGCGGTGCTCGAGGGGGAGACGGTCCGGGTGCTCCACTCCTGGCCGCCCGCCTCCAACATCCAGCCCGCGGGCGAGGACCTCCGCGCCGGCCAGACCCTCATCCCGGCGGGGCGCAAGCTGGGACCGCCCGAGCTGGCCCTGCTCGCCGCCTCCGGCCGGATGGGCGCCCTCGTCTATCCCCGCCCGCGCGTGGTGGTGCTGGCGACGGGTGACGGCCTGGTCGATCCGGGCCGCGCGGCCACCCTGGGCCAAACCCGCGACGCGACCAGCCTCACCCTGTACTCGGCGCTGAAGGAGGTCGGGGCCGTCCCGTACCTGGGAGGCATCGTCCCCGACGACATCGAGGCGCTGAAGGAGGCCCTGCTCAGCCACCAGGCCACCGTGGACCTGTACCTGCTCGCCGGCCGCTCGGCGGGCGCCGGCGACATCCTGCGGGCTGCCCTCTTCCGCCGCGGCCAGGTGGAGGCCCTCCCGGTCGACGTGGGCGCGCAGGCGCCCATCGCCGTCGGGGCCTTCGAGGGCAAGCCCCTGTTCGGGCTCCCGGGCGACACCGCGGAGGTGTTCACCTCGTTCGAGGTGTTCGTCCGCCCCGCCCTGCTCAAGATGATGGGCCGCCGTGACCTGTTCCGGCCCGAGGTCCGGGCCGAGCTCGCGGGCGACGTCGCCGGGGCCGCCGATCGGGCCCGGTTCGCCCGGGTCCGGGTGTGGATGGAGGCCGGCAGGTGGCGGGCCGCCGCGATCGGCGAGCGATCCGCAACGAGGCTGGCCGCCATGGCCGGCGCGAACGGCCTGGCCCTGGTGCCCGCCGGGCGGGCCCGCCTGCGCGCGGGCGAGGAGGCCCGGGTCATGGTGTTCCGGCCCCTGGAGCGCTGATCCCGGCCGTTTCCCGCCTGTTTACAAATTGTTCCGAGATGTTTGAAGCACCACATGTTGGGTGCTAGCGTCGAGCGCGGCCTAGATGTAGGGGTCGGACCGGGAAGACGACCACTGGGGGAGAGGCCGTTGGACTGGCTTTTTCTTGGCGGGTTGGGCATCATCTGGGTAGCCCTGCTCCTCACGCCCCCACATCGAGGAACGTCACCCCGCGAAAGCGTCAGGGATTTCAACCGAGGCTTGCAGATGCTCGCAGACACCGAACAGCACCCCGGTCGGTGGGTCCTGGTACCCAGCAAGGACGAACGATTCCTTGGCTCCGGCGCCCGTGCGTACGTCCGTGCGCGCGATCGTCGCCGTGCCGTGTTCACGGTCATGATCGAGGCCCTCGGGATCGTGACGCTCATCGGCCTGTTCCCGCCGCTCCGGCTCATGTGGATCGGGTCCGCGCTCATCGCCGGGCTCCTGGTCGCCTACATGGCGATGCTCCTGAAGCTGAAGGCCCAGTTCGAGGCCGACGTGGCGAACGCCCCGAAACGGGCCGTCCCGGTCTACGAGGAGCCCGAGATCCTGGAGAACGAGCTTCGGATCCTCCAGCGCCGCCGGGCCGCCTCGCAGCTGCTCGAGCCCGCGTTCGAGATGCCCTCGAACGTCCGGGTCTACGCCGCCCGCTAGCCCCTGTAACGTTGCCCGCGTGGACCTGAGCGGGCTCTCCGACGAGTTCCATCGTCGCTTCGACGAGGTCATGGCCGCCCGCGAGATCGGGCTGTCGGCGTCCCGCCGGGCCATCCGCTCGAGCGCGAACGCCATCCGGGCCATCCACCGTGGCGAGATGGACGACGCCTCGCGCCTCATGTCCGAGGCCGAGGAGGCCGTCCGCGAGGCCGACCAGGCCCTGTCGGCGCACCCGGAGATCCGCCACGCCGGGTTCCTGGCCGACGCCGAGAAGGAGTACGTGGAGGCGCGGCTGACCGCGGCCATCGTCACCGGGGCCGAGTTCCCCGGGCCCGACGACCTGAAGGTGGGGCTGGCGCCGTATCTGAACGGGATGGCCGAGGCCATCGGCGAGGGCCGGCGGGCGATCCTGGACCTGCTGCGCCGCGGCGAGGCCGAGGAGGGCGAGCGCCTGCTCGGCGCGATGGAGGACGTGTATCACGTGCTCGTCTCGATGGACTATCCCGACGCGATCACCGGCAACCTCCGCCGGATCACCGACGTCGCGCGAAGCATCCTGGAGAAGACGCGGGGCGACCTGACCACCTCGCTCGTGCAGAAGGACCTCCGCGACGCCCTCGAGCGCCACGCGGAGGACGGGTAGGCGAGGGTGGGGCGTTTGGAACGAAGGAACCAACAGGTACACGAGGCCGTCAGCACCCACCTGCAGCCAGGCGAAGAGATTCAGGCGACCGCGTCCGGGGTCAAGGGGTTCCCGTTATGGGCCGCACTCCTCCCTGCGGCCGCCCTCGTAGGCGTTCTGGCTGGCTACCGCCGATACACCGGAGCCGAGCGAACCATCCTGGACTCGGTCGTCACCGGCGTTGCTTTCGCCATCGCCCTCGGCCTGTGGCAGTGGGTCTTCGGGCGGGTGGTTCACCTCGTTCTGACCGACCGCCGCTTGTTGCTCCTAGGGGCCCGATACTCCGGGCGACCCTCCGCCGAGCTCGTCGGGGCCTACGAACGCGGCGTACTCCAGCTGGAACGGTGGCGACCGGGATGGCTCGGAGGAGGTCGGCTGGTGGTGCGAAGTGGCGGCCTCCCCATCGGTTTTCAGCTCTGGCGTGGAGGACAGGAAATGCGGCTCGCGTCCGGACTCGGCGCGCGAGCGACCTCCTGACGATGGAAGCCGCGCTCCTCGATCTCTGCGCTTACACCGAGGCCTGGCGCGAGCGTCTGCGGCGAGCGTGGGCGATGGTGCCCCCGGGCGGCTGGGACCGCCCGATCACCGCGGGCGCCGCGCCCGTCGGCCACGGCTCGCTACGCGACACGGTGATCCACGTGGTCATGGTCGAGGAGGACTGGATGGAGGTCGACATCGTGGGCCGCGACGTCGACCTCGAGGCCGAGATCTACGTGCCCGAGCGGTTTCCCGACATGGACAGCATCCTGGATCGAGGGCAGGAGGTCCGCGCGCGCTTCCGGGAGTGGATCCCGCGATGGCAGGAGCCGGTGCATCTGCCGAAGCGAGAGTTCACGACGACGGTCGGCGACATCCTCATGCACGTGCTGCTCCACGAGGTGGCCCACCACGGCGATCTGTACACGATCCTTGCCTCGCTCGACCCGGCCGCCTCCGACGCCGCCCAGCTGTACTGGGTCCGGTTCCGCATGGGCCAGGCCGGCCGGAGCTGAGCCTCCGCTACACTCGGCCGTCTTGGGGGGTGTAGCTCAGTCCGGTAGAGCGCTGCACTCGCACTGCAGAGGCCAGGGGTTCAAATCCCCTCACCTCCACAGCTTGGCTTGCTTGGCTCTGCCAAGCCGTTCTCCGCGTGAGTGTCGCCCTTCTTCGCCTCCGAGCCTCGTGTGGGTCGTTGGTCACGCCTACGGCGATCGTTGCGGCGAAAAAGACGACCTTGCAGAATCAGCGGCCGCCGGGGTTGGCGACGTCTCCGGCAGCGCGGCGACCAGGTGGCGCCGAACGGTCACCTCCTCGGCCACGACATCGAACTGGATCGTGTCGTAGGCGACGAGTCGCCCTTCCTCGATGTAGATCACTTCCACGGACAGGAGGTTGACGTCCTGCGGCGAGAACGGCTCGAGGAGCCCACCGCCGGAGGCGGCGCCGCCTCGAAGGTAGATCGTGCCGCCGAGCTCGCGCTCTCCGTGATGGTGGAAGTGCCCGCTCAGCACGAGCGGAACCAGGCCGGCCGAAGCCTCGGCCATCCGGTCGTCGTGCACGAGCAGGATCTGGGGCGGCTCCGAAAGCGTGCCGATACGATCGGCGAGATCTCGACCGGCTTCGGACACGCGGCTCGCGAACTCCTGGTCCGGGATGGTGCCTTCGGAGGCCCGCTCGACGGGGTGCGGCGCTCCGTAGATCCGTACGCCCTCGATGGTGGTCTCCTCGTTGTCGAGGACCACGCCCTCCGGGAGCCGCTCGATCGCTCGGTCGACGGCCGCCGTGTCGTGGTTCCCGCGCACGAACACGTAGGGACGGCCCAGGTTCCGGATCTGGCTGAGCACCGCGGCCTCGAGCGGTGTGCCGAACGCGGTGAGATCTCCCGTGTCCACCACCGCATCGACGTCGAAGCTGGTCGCCACGTTCTGGACGAAGTCGATCCCGAGCTGGGAGGAATGCAGATCCGTCACGTGGAGGATCACGGTGGCGCCGGACGCGGGTTGCGTGTTCGTCACGACCGAGTAGGCGTGCGTCGCCGTTCCAACCAGCCGCTCGAGTGCCTCGCGAAACTCGTCGATCCTGGTACCGGCCGCTTCGAGGGACCCGATCAGTGGAGGCGCGAGCTGAAGCGAGCCGTGAAACGTGGGCTCGAGGAAGGCGGCCGGCCGATAGCTCGCGAGCGCCAGGAGCGCGAGGGCCAGGAACGTCCCGCCACTCACGGCCGTCGCGGCCACCACCCGTCGCCAGCGCTTCCGAAAGACCAGGATGGACAGGGCGAGCGCGCCCGCTCCGACCGCTCCGAAGCTGCGCAGGGCGTGGGATCGAACGATGCCCGGTACGTCTCGCTGCAGGCGCGCCGTCACCTCCTCAATCGAGGAGCCGCGCAACGCGGCCTGCAGCTCATCGGGATCGATGGCCCGCAGCGTGACGCTCAGCTTCAGGGGCGAACGATGGGTCGAGGCTTCGATCCGGCCGAGCGGAGGAAGCGCGAACACGGTGGCGGGGTACCCCGGACGGGTCTGCAGCGCCACCGTGAAGGGTCCAAGCGTTTGACGATCGACCCCCAGGAGGCTCAGACCGACCCACCCGCCGGCGAGTCCCACTGCGGCAACCACCAGCCATCGCCCAAGCCGCGAGAGCACCCGCATCCGCGTCTCGGAGCTGCGCTCCGGCCTCAGCGTCGAGCGCCGAGCCATCGCACCGACCCCTTCAGTCCCGGGCACCGCTGGCGGATCGCCGCGCCAGGATCAAGATGATCGATCCGAGGCACCCGGCAAGCACCGATGCGACCAGGATGCCCACCTTGGCGGCGGCCTGAACGGCGGGATCACGGAAGGCAAGTCCGGTGATGAACAAGGACACGGTGAACCCGATGCCCGCGATCGCGGCCACACCCAAGAGGTGGAGGTGCGTAACGCCTTCGGGCAGCCGGGCGAGCCCGGTTCGAGTTGCCGCGAGCGTGGTGAGGCCGATGCCCAAGGTCTTCCCCAGAACGAGGCCCATCACGATCCCGACGGCTACCGGGGAGGTCAGGGCGCTCCGCAGGGCCGCACCGCCGAGCGACACGCCCGCATTGGCCAGGGCGAACAGCGGGATCACCAGGTAGCTCGTCCACGGGTGGAGCAGGTGCTCCGCCCGGGCCAGTGGGGAAACGGCTTCTCGGGACAGCGCCGCCAGGGAGAGCCAGCTGTCGGCATCCGCGTCGGGCGGAGCGGGATCGTCCATGGTCTGATCCGCGACGCGTCGTGCTTCGTCGCTCACCGCTCGAGGACGCTGGAATGGGGTAGCCGGTGTCATCAGCCCCAGCGCCACCCCGGCGATGGTGGCGTGCACGCCGGACTCGAACGTCGCAAGCCACACGGCAATGCCCAGGACCACGTACACGACGGTCCATCGGACCTCGAGCCGTTGCAGGACCACGATCAGGCCGAGCCCCGCCAGGGCCAGTCCCAGCGGCACGATGGCGACGCCACCCGAATAGAAGATGGCGATGACCACGATGGCCCCGATGTCGTCCACGATGGCGAGGGTGAGCAGGAAGGCCTTCAGACTCCCTGGCAACCCCTTGCCGACGATGGCCAGCACCCCAACCGCGAAGGCGATGTCGGTAGCCATGGGCACTCCCCACCCGTTCGCTCCCTCGCCCCCCGCGTTGAAGGCGAGGTAGAGGAGCGCGGGCACGACCATTCCACCGAGCGCCGCCACGATGGGAAGGACCGCGGCGCGCCGGTCGCGCAGCTCACCGGTCACCAGCTCCCGCTTGATCTCCAGACCGACGACATAGAAGAAGACGGCCATCAGGGCGTCGTTGATCCAATGGCGCAGGTCCTCCGAAACCGACCAGGACCCGAGCCTGATGGTCAGGGGGGTGGCCCACAGGCGGTCGTAGCTCTCGTTCCAGGGGGAGTTGGCCCACGCCAACGCCGCCACGGCGGCTGCCAGCAGCAGGATGGCCCCCGCGCGCTCCGTCGAAAGGAAAGATTGCAGTGGCTGCACGATCGAACGAGGTATCCGCCGTTCGGTCTGGGACCAGGGCGCCCGGAGCCGTGACTTCGGACGATCGTTATCCTTCGGCCCGTCTCCGTCCACAGCCGGTCCCGTCCTCGTGTCCGGTGATCCATGCCTGGCGCTCAGAGGAGCGGAGACATGCCTCACGGCTTCAGGCTACCGTGAACTTGAAGCAGGGCCGCAGGGCGATCGAATGGTCGTTCCTCCGAGCGCCGGGGGCCGCGCTGCTGTCGTGGGCTTGGTACTCATGGCGGCCTGCACGGGAAGTGGCGATCCCCCCGTACGGCCGTCCTCGCCCGCCGCGACCAGCCAGAAGGCCCCAAGCCGTCGTGCTTGCCCCGAACTCCACCTTGGGTTTCTGCCGGCGGATCTGCAGGAGGATTCCCGAGAGATCGTGGAGATGTCCGACGACTACCACCAGGTCGTGGTCCGCTACGAGAGTTCTGACCAAGCTGGACGAGGGCTGACTTTAGTGGCTGGGGGATTTGCGATCGATGCGGGCCGAACCCAACCGAAACGCAGATGGTCGAGGTCCGCGGGCATACAGCAACGGCCTCCTTCTACGAGAACGAAGACCGAGCCATTGCATCCTGGGAAGAAGAGATGATCCCCTGTGTGCGCTACGGCGTCGTCGGGGATCGTATATCGAAACAGGAATTCCTCAAGATCTTGGACGAGATGCAGTGAGGTCATAGATGGCGGTGGGGGCGCGAACCAGGCGGGCCTATTCACGGTTTAGGAAGCAGTCCCCTCACCTCCACTGCTCCTCTTCGCGGCCTTTCGAAGCCCTTCAGACCGTTTGGAGCATGATGATCGGCGTTGCAAGGAGGCGGCGATGAGCGCGGGAGCCATCGAGATGGCGGGGCTCGAGGGCGGTCACGTCAGCCTGGCCTCGAGCCAGCTCGACGACCTGGATGCGCGAGTCAAGGGTTCGTTGCTCCGTGAGGGCGACGAGGGCTGGGACGATGCCGTGCTGATCTGGAACGGCACGGCGGCCACCACCCCCGCCCTCGTCCTGCAGCCGACCTCGGTCCGCGACGTCAGCGAGGCCGTCAGCTTCGCGCGCGAACGCGGCCTGCTGCTGAGTGTCAAGGGCGGTGGACACAACATCGCCGGAACCTCGATGGTCGAGGGCGGCCTTACGCTCGACATGTCCCGCATGCGGAACGTCGCCGTCGATCCTGACGCCAAGGTCGCACACGTCGGGCCGGGATGTTTGCTCAAGGACGTCGACGAGGCGACCCAGCAGCACGGGCTGGCGACGGTGCTCGGGTTCGTGTCCGAGACCGGCGTCGCCGGCCTGACGCTGGGGGGTGGCTTCGGCTACCTGACGCGCCGGTTCGGCTGGGCGGTCGACAACCTCCAGGAGGTCGAGATCGTCACCGCGGACGGCGAAATCCGGACCGCGAGCCGCGACGAGAACGCCGAGCTGTTCTGGGCGCTCAGGGGTGGGGGCGGCAACTTCGGCGTGGTCACCCGGTTCTCGTTTCGCCTGCACGAGGTCGGCCCGACGATCACCGGCGGGCTCATCATGTGGAGCGCCGACCGGGCCGACGACGTGCTCGCCACCTACCGCGCGCTCACCGAGTCGGCGCCGCGCGAGCTGACCGCCGCCACGACCGTGCGACTCGCCCCGCCGGCCCCGTTCCTGCCCCAGGAGTGGCACGGCAAGCCCGTCAGCACGATGATCGTGTGCCACAGCGGCGCAGACGCGGAGGCCGACCTCGCCGCGATTCGCGCGCTCGGGGACCCGATCGTCGACCTCATCACCGAGAAGCCGTACGCGGCACAACAGTCGATGCTCAACGCCTTGGAGCCCCACGGTCTGCACCGCTATTGGAAGACTGAGTTCCTGCCGGGCCTTCCGCCCGAGTTCCTCGACACCTTCCGCGACGGTGGCCTGAGGGTGACTTCGCCGCTGTCGCAGTCGATCATCTTCCACCTGGCCGGCGCGCTGAACGAGCGCGATGACGACGACGGGGCGGTCGGCAATCGCGACGCCCGGTACGTCAGCGGCTTCTCCGGCACATGGCCGCCGGGCACCAGCCCGGACGCACACGTGGCCTGGGCCCGGGATGCGTGGGAGGCTATTCGGCCGTTCTCGACCGGCGGGAACTACGTCAACTTCCAGTTGGCCGAGGACGATGCGGGCCGGACCGCCGATGCCTATCGCGACAACTACGAGCGCCTCCAGCGCGTCAAGGCGGAGTACGACCCCGGCAACTTGTTCCGCGTGAACCGCAACATCTCCCCGGCAGCCTGAGGCCCGGCTTCGGACACGTCGGCAGGCGTCCGGGCGATCACTGTCGAAAGCTCGATATTCATGCGTCTGCATCGGCATTCGCGCGCGCTGCTGACCACGCTCGTCCTGGCGCTGCTCGTGTCGGTCGTCCCCGCCGCCCCGGCGCCGGCCGCGACGGTGACCGTGGTTCGCACGCGCGACCTGGCGATCCCCATGTCCTCGGGGGGCGAGCTCTACGGGGACCTGTACCAGCCGGCCGTGGACGGCGTCGTGCGCGCGCCGCTGCCGACGATCGTCGTGTACTTCCCGTACCGCAAGGACGACCCGACCCGGTTCGAGCGCGGGGCCATGGCGAGGTTCGCCGAGGCCGGCTTCGCGGGGCTGCTCGTGGATATCCGCGGCAGCGGCGCGTCGAACGGCGCGTACGGGTTGTCCTCTCGGCGCGAGGTCCGCGACGGGTACGACGCCGTCGAGTGGGCGGCGCTGCAGCCGTGGAGCGACGGCCGGATCGGCATGTGGGGCTACTCCTACCCCGGGAACATGGCGGCTCTGGTGGCGGCCATGCGGCCACCGCACCTGCGGGCGATCGTCCCCGCGTCCTCGTTCAACGACCCGTACCGGGACGTGTTCTTCCCCGGCGGGATGCAGGCGTCGGAGGACACGGGGCTGGTCGGCTGGCTCGCCTTCCATGCCCTGGTCAAGCCGGGGCCGGAGGCGTCGCCCGAACGGGCCGCCAGGAGCGCGGTCGATCCGTCCGCGCAGGCGGAAGGCCTCGGCACGCTGGCCATTGGGGCCGCACACCGGCTGTACGACAGCTACTGGCGGGAGCGCACCCTGCACGCGGAGCGGATCCGTGTTCCCGCGCTGTTCTGGTCCGGCTGGGACGACATCTATCCGCGCGCCGCGGCGCTCGGCTACCTGACGGCCGGCTCGCGCCACAAGGCGCTCGTCCTGGGGCCCTGGGGGCACCTGGGCGGGGCGGGCGACGAGCCCCTCGAGCTCCTGCTCGCGGACTCGGTTCGGTGGTTCGACATCTTCCTGCGCACGCCCGACCCCCGGCGGATGCGGGCGAAGTTCGCGAAGGTCCCTCCCGTTCGCGTGTTCGACGTGGACCCGTCGTCGACCGCGACCTTCGGGCCGTGGAACGGCGAGTGGCGGAGCTTCCGGTCCTGGCCGCCGCCCCACCGCGATGCGGCGCTCGCCCTGTGCGGCCCCGGCGGCGAGGCGCCGTCCGCGGAGGCGCCCTGGCCGATCCGAGGGACGCTCGCCACGAGGTGCGAGAGCGATGCGTCGGTCCCCGTCCCGGGCGTCCCGGTCGAGGCGACCGGAGCGGCGTCGGTCACGCACGACGCCGTCGCGGGGGCGAACCCGTACAACGACCCGAAGGACCAGCGGCTGGACGCGGCCGCCGCGGCGTTCCTCGGCCCGGTCCTCGAGGAGGCCGCCGTGGTGACGGGCTCAGTCCGCGCGCGGCTGTGGGCCACGAGCCAGTGGACGGACGCCGACTGGGTGGTCCGGCTGGTCGACGTGGGACCCGATGCGACCCGGGTGATCGCCCGCGGGTGGCTGAAGGCCTCCCATCGGCGCGTGGATCCGCGGCGCCCGTACCTCTGGCACCCCCACGACCGCCCGGAGTCGCTGGTCCCCGGCGAGCCCTACAGGCTCGACGTCGAGATCTGGCCGTCGTCATACCGGCTCGCGGCCGGACACCGGTTGGGGCTGCTCGTCCAGTCCGCGGACACCCGGAAGGTGGTGTCCCAGGACGGCGCGTTTCCGAGCGAGCTGCTGGTCGGTCCGAGCTACCCCTCCACGGTGTTCGTGCCGATCCGCACGGGCGCCTGACGGGAACGCACCGGGTCGCCGGAACGTCGAAGGGCCATGAGGATGCTGCGATGGGTCGCGGTCGTGGCCGCGCTCCTGCTGCTCGGCGCGTGCGCCCGGCTCGATGACTCGCTTCGAGCGGGACCGAGCACGGGGCCCTCGCCCGCCGGGGAGGAGCGTGAGCTCGGGTCCGAGTACGAGTCCCCACCGGCGGTCACGGTTCGGTACGCGGGCGGCTCGTTCGAGCTGGAAGCATGGAGCTACTGCTACCTCAACGCGTGCGTCGACGGCGCGCCGCGCGAGCCCCTTCCGGACGTCGGCGACCCCTCCGAGGTGATCGTGGAGTTTTCGCTCGAGGGGTGGACCTTCGGGGCGACGTTCACGCCGGCCGGAAAGCGGTGCGGACGCGAGCAGGCGGTGGACCTCGAGCCGCGCGCGGACGGAACCTTCCTCCTGCGTCCGGCCGGGTTCGCCGACACGTACGACGTGACCTTGACCGGCCAGGGTGTTGGCGACCTGGCCGTGAGCTTCCGCTGGACCACCCCGGCGGACGGGCCGCTGGCCGAGCCCGACGCCCGCCTCGCGGTCCTCGCCGATCACGACGGCGGGGTCGACAGCTACGGCGTCGAGCTGATGCTGACCAACTTGGCGGCCACGCCCGGCGAAGCCTCGGCAACGATCACGGTGCGAGAGGCGGGCGGCGGAGCGGTCACCTTCGACGCCACCCGGGCGAAGGAGTCGTGCTGGCCCGTCGGCACCGTCTACTGGGACGGCCCCGACGAGCGCGGACTGGCCGCGGCGGACCTGGGTCCGGGCCCGTTCACCTACGAGGTCGACCTGGTGCTCGACGGCGTTGCCTACACCGCGACCGCCACGTGGCCCGAGGACGAGATCCCCGGCAACGAGCCGTCCGTCGCGCTCGAGTTCAGCCCTCCGCTCCCGGCCCTGACCTAGGGGACCTGGGTCACCTCGTAAAGGGCCCATTCGCCGGGGACGCCTTTGAGCTCGCGGGAGCCGCGGTCCTCGAACTCGATCCCGGACCCGACCACCAGGTCCTTGACCGTCCGCGACACGAGGATCCGGCCCGGGTCGGCCGCCGCCATCACCCGCTGGGCGATGTGGACGCCGATCCCGCCGATGTCCGCGCCTCGCAGCTCGACCTCGCCGGTGTGCAACCCCACGCGAACGTCGATGCCCAGGCCGTGCACGCCCTCGGCGATCTCCGCCGCGCACGTCACCGCGCGGCCGGGCCCGTCGAACGTTGCCAGGAACCCGTCGCCCATCGTCTTCACCTCCTGTCCTCGGTACCGTTGGAGCGACCCTCGGACCAGAGCGTCGTGCCGGTCGCGCAGCGCGAGCCAGCGGTCGTCGCCTGCGTCGGCCGCCCGCTCGGTCGAGCCGACGATGTCCGTGAACATCACCGTGGCCAGCACGCGGTCGCTCACGGGGGCCGCCCGGGTCCCGGTGAGGAACTCCTCGACCTCGTCGAGGATCGGGTCGAAGTCTCCCCCGTGGAACGGGACCGTGACCGCTCCCGGAAGCTCCACGTACTTCGCGCCCGAGATGTGCTCGGCGAGGTATCGGCCGTAGGAGGCCCGATGCCATCTCGCCTCGGCCCGGGTCAGGACGAGCGTGGGGACGCGGATGCTCGCCAGGACGGCTCGGACGTCGAAGCGCGTCACCGCGTCCCAGTACTGCGCGGTGGACTGGGCGCGCCCCATGGCCAGCCGCAAGTAGCGCGCGTACCACGAGCGGAACCGGTCATCCGTGGCGGCGCCGGGGATGAGGTCATCCAGGAACTGCGGACTCCCCCAGGTGCTCTCGTACCACTCCCGCATCCTGGGAATGGGCTCATCGGGGAAGCCGATCGGATAGTCGTCATCGCGCAGGATTCGAGCGAACGTGTTGATCAGCGCCAGGCCGGTCACTCGCTCCGGAAACGTCGCGGCGAACAGCATGGCCATTGGCCCGCCCTCG
Source organism: uncultured Actinomycetes bacterium (assembly GCA_963742735.1). Taxonomy (GTDB): domain Bacteria; phylum Actinomycetota; class UBA4738; order UBA4738; family JBBDTT01; genus JBBDTT01. The sequence goes on along the minus strand of CAVUMN010000004.1, from coordinate 70,842 downwards.
GTATCGCCGATCAGGGCGGCCCGGTCCGAGCCCACCGCGTCCATGACGACACGAAGGTCGTCCAGCCAGTGCTCCAGCGTGGGGAGCGAAGACAGGGGGACGGGATCGGAGACCCCGCTTCCACGCTTGTCGAAGCAGATCACGCGGCCGAACGAGGCGAGCCGGTCGAGATACCGTGCGAGCGACGGCTCCTCCCACATCACGTCGACGTTCGTCGCCCAGCTCGGGATGAGGACGATGTCGAGCGGTCCGTCGCCGAAGACCTGATAGGCGACGTACCCCTGGTCGGTCTTCGCGTACGTCGTCTCCGGTTGCTTCCTCACGGCGAGGACCTTACGGGTGGGGTCGCGAAGCCGCCTCCAGGATGGCTCGGGCCGCTCCGTCCCACGTCCACCGTGCGCGCGCAAAGTCGCTCACGGCCTGCTTGAGCTCCTCGCGCTCGGCGTTCGGGATCGTGAGCAGCCGCTCGATCCCCGTCGTGAGCCTCCCCACGGCGCCCGGCCCCGGCTCGTAGGAGAACCACCCGGGGCGCTCCACCGCAGTCTCCAGGGCGGCCGCCACCTCGGCCAGGCCGCTGTGGCGGGCCACGATGGGCAGCGCTCCCGCCGCCGCGCCCTCGGCGGCCACCATCCCGAACGCCTCCGGAAGCGTGGACGGCACGACCAGCACCTCGAGGGCGGCCAGCACCTCGGGCGCGACCGAGTGGTCGAGCCGGCCGGTGAACGTGACGCGAGACGCGAACCCCGCCGCGGCGCGCACCGCCTCGGGGGAGAGCTCGAGCTGCATCGGCGACACCTCCCGAAGCCAGTCAACCGCCTCGGCGTCGCCCCGGTCCAGCGCGTCCGTCAACGCGACGAGCCATTCGCGGAACGAGCCGAAGCCGATGACGAGCCCGTGCGCCCCGGGTCCGCCCAGGCCGGCCAGGGACTGAAGGAAGAGCTCGACCCCCTTCTGCGGGATGAGCTTGCCGAGGTACCCGACGAGGGGCTCGGCCCGGGGGGCGAGCGCCCGCAGCCGGTCGGCGGCGTCCGGGTCCGGAGCGTCGTGGTCGTACCCTTCCGCGATCCGATCGAGCTCCGCCGCGTCGCGTGTCTCCACGGCCCGCGCCACGTCCCGGTCCAGCGCCGAGGGGCGCCCGTGGACGGTCCGCGGGTCGGCATCCAGCCGTTCGACGGCGGTGAGGAGGCCCTCGGCGCGGGGGACCGGCCGGAACCTCTCGGGATCCACGCCCGGCGAGATCACGACCACCCGGTCGCGCACCGCCGGGAAGAGCTCGACGGTACGGCGCAGGGCGTCTTCCGTTGGGCCCGTCACGGCGACGGCCCCCTCCAGGCCCTCGCGGGCGAGCTCGCGCAGCCGCGGCTGCTTCCGCACGGCGTACTCGAGGTCGCTCCCGTGCACCTTCGCAACGTACCGCCCGGGCCCGAGCGCCAGGAGGGCGACCGAGGGTCCGGGAACGGCGTGACCGGCGACCACGATGTCCGAGCCGTGCCATTCGACGGCCACGCGGAGGGCGTCGGCGTTTCGCCGCAGGTAGCCGGCGAGCTCGTCGTCGGTGAGGTCGACGAACCGCTTCACCTCGAAACCCTCGTATTCATCGAGGACGAAGACCGGCAGGAGCGAACCCATCAGCGGCCGGAGCACGGTCAGCCGGCCTGCCGCCGGGGCGGCGCCGGTCGGCTCGATGACAGAGACCCCGTCGGCGGAGACGGTTCCCACCCCATCCACGAACGGCAAGGCGCTCGCCGCCGCCTGGCACAGCATGAGCACGTGGTGACCGGCGGCCCGCAGGGCCTCCGCGAGCCGCGCCGTGTACACGTTGGACCCCGACCCCTCGAGCAGCCACCCGTGCCAGAGCACCAGACGCATCGTCAGGGGGTTCCGGTCACCTCGTAGAGGGCCCACTCGCCGGGCACGCCCTTCAGCTGGTGGGCGCCCCGGTCCTCGAACTCGATGCCCGAGCCGACCACGAGGTCCTTCACGGTCCGCGACACCAGGATCCGGCCCGGGTCCGCCGCCGACATCACCCGCTGGGCGATGTGCACGGCGATTCCGCCGATGCCCTCATCACGAAGGAACGTGAGGATCGTGGCGTCGGACGTCGTTTCGGAACCCGTCTTGGCCTGCATCACACCTCATCGAAGGCGATGGGCTCGCCGGTCGCGAGTATGTCATCGCCCGATGTGCCCGGAGGGCATGGAAACGGCGCTTCCCCGCTTGACAGCGGCGCGGGCGGGCCGTAGATTACCGTCCAGTTATATAACCGGAGGGTTTGATGGCGACGGAGACCGAGCAGCTGGACCGGACGTTTGCGGCGCTGGCCGATCCCACCCGGCGGGCGATCCTGGCCCGTCTGGCGGCGGGGGAGGCCTCCGTGACGGAGCTGGCGGAGCCGTTCGCGATCAGTCAGCCGGCCGTCTCGAAGCACCTGAAGGTGCTGGAGCGCGCCGGGCTCATCGCGCGAGGCCGGGAGCGGCAGTGGCGGCCCGCGCGGCTCGAGGCCGGGCCGCTCAAGGACGTCGCCGAGTGGGCCGAGCGCTACCGGCGGTTCTGGGACGAGCGGTACGAGCGACTGGGCGAGTACCTGGAGGAGCTCCAGGGCCGAGGAAAGGAGCGGGCAGATGGGGATTGACGAGATGACCGTGGCCACGCCATCGGACACCGAGATCGTGATGACGCGGTCCTTCAAGGCACCGAAGGAGCTGGTCTTCGAGGCGCACACCTCGTGCGAGCACATGAAGAACTGGTGGGGGCCCCGCAAGTACGAGACCTACGAGTGCTCGATCGACTTCCGCGAGGGCGGGGCGTGGCGGATCGTCCACGAGGGCGACGGCCAGCGGATCGTCTTCTTCGGCGAGTACACCAAGATCGACCGGCCGAACGAGATCTCGTGGACCTTCGGGTTCGAGCAGCCGGATGGGTTCCGCAGCGAGCCCGGCCCGGAGACGGTCACGTTCGAGGAGCACGACGGGGTGACGACGCTCACCGCGACGGCGTACCTCGGCTCGATCGAGGTCCGCGACGCGGTCCTCGAGTCCGGGATGCAGGAGGGCGCCGCCGAGACGTGGGACCGCCTCGAGGAGTACCTGGCGACGCTCCGGTAGGACGCCGGGGTGGAATGATGGGGGCGTGACCCGGGCGCGCCTCGAGGCGTTCAGCGATGCCGTGATCGCCATCATCATGACGATCATGGTGCTCGAGCTGAGCATCCCCCACGAGGCGAGCTGGGAGGCGCTCACGCCGCTCGTTCCCAAGTTCCTGGTGTACCTGCTGAGCTTCGTGTTCCTGGGGATCTACTGGAGCAACCACCACCACCTGATCGCGACGACGAAGCGCGTGCACGGCGGGGTCCTGTGGGCGAACCTGCACCTGCTGTTCTGGCTCTCGCTCACGCCGTTCGTGACGGCATGGATGGGCGAGAGCGACTTCGCCCCCGAGCCGACCGCGACGTACGGGGTCGTGATGCTGATGTCGGCAATCGCGTACTACATCCTCCAGTCGGTCATCCTCGCGGAGCACGAGCCCGGCTCGCCCCTGCGCGCCGCCCTCGGCCGCGACCTGAAGGGGAAGCTCTCGCCGGCGCTCTACGTCGCGGGCATCGCGATGGCCTTCCTGAACCGATGGATCGCCGTCGGCCTCTACGTGTTCGTCGCCCTGATGTGGCTGATACCCGACCGCCGGATCGAGTCGTTGTTCGCCGCCGAGGCCCTCGAGGAGGGCAGCGAGGAACGGCTCTAGCCGACTCGGTCAGCTGTTGTAGTCCTGCTTGGGGTTCTCCATGTCGCCGGCTGCCCGCTGAAGCTCCAGCAGCTCCATCAGGTTGTCCTTCGCCGCCTTGACCCCGGCCTTGCCGATCGTCTCGGTCTGGCCGGCCTTCGTCAGGTGGTCCTCGACGATGTTCGCCGGGTCGCCGTGGTCCTCATAAGGGAGCTTGCATCCGCACGTGTAGCACATCGTCCTCTCCTCTCTTTCTCAGAGCCGGGCGCCCTCGCTCGCGCGGTCCGGAGCCGCGAGGTGATGCTCGAACCAGTCGCCGGCCAGCCGGGCGACCGCCTCGATCGCGCCCGGCTCCTCGAACAGGTGGGTCGCACCGGGCACGATCTCCAGCCGGCGCTCGACGCGCAGGCGCCGGTGGGCCTCGCGGTTCAGCTCGATGACGATCTCGTCGCGCCCGCCGACGATCAGCAGCGTCGGCGCGCGGACATGCTCGAGCCGGTCGCCGGCCAGGTCGGGTCGCCCGCCACGAGAGACGATGGCCCGGACGCCCTCGGGATGCCGGCTCGCCGCGACCAGAGCGGCCGCCGCGCCGGTGCTGGCCCCGAAGTACCCGAGGCCGAGCCCGCGAGCTTCGTCCCGTGTGGCGAGCCAGGCCGCGGCCGCCTCCAGCCGTCCGGCGAGCAGGTCGATGTCGAAGCGGAGGCGCCCCGTCCGGTCGTCGGCGGCTTCCTCCTCCGGCGTGAGCAGGTCGACGAGCAGCGTCCCCAGGCCGCGGTCGCGAAGGCCCGCGGCGACCGCGCGGTTGCGCGGGCTGTGCCGGCTGCTGCCGCTTCCGTGGGCGAACACCACCAGCCCCGTGGCGCCTTCGGGTACGGCGAGGTCGCCCTCGACCGTCACTCGATCGGCGACGGGGATGCGGACCGACCGCTCCATCGCGAGCTTGGTCATACATGCCACCTTCCCGGTCGGCGCCGTGCGAAACCGGCTGTCGGCCTCGTGTGGATGGAGTCGTACGCTCGACGACTCGATGAACGGTCCTGCGCGAGACGTCGACGAGTATCTGGCGGGGCTGCCGACCGACCAGCGGGGGAGCCTGGAGAAGCTTCGGAGGACGATCCGGGCCGCGGTGCCCGAGGCCGTGGAGACGATCAGCTACCGGATCCCGACCTACAAGCTCGGCACGACGCCGCTCGTCGGGTTCGGCGCCGCCGCGAAGCACTGCTCCTTCTTCGTGATGAGCGGGACCGCCCTGGCCCCGTTCGCGGCCGAGCTCGAGGGCTACTCGCTGAGCAAGGGGACCATCCGGTTCCCAGTCGGCGGCTCGCTTCCCGCCGCCCTGGTGAAGAAGCTCATCAAGGCCCGGATCGCCGAGACGAGGCGATGACGTCGGCCGAGGCGTCCGGCTGTTCGAGCCGTTCGAGACCGGTCAGGTCGTGCCCGAGCTGACTCGGCTGATCGAGGCGCCGGGAGTCACCCACCTCCGATTCTCTGTGGTCAAGCCGGTGCCACGGAGTAGTCTCGGGAGCCGATCGGCGTCCGAGCCCGGAGTATTGACATCTCCCGCGCCTGAGTGTTCCACTGGCATTTCTCACCTGAAAGTAGAAAAACGCCCCATGGGGACAACTCGACACATGCTCCGGCGGCTCGCCGCGCCCGTCGCGGTCGCGATCATCGCGCTGGCCCTCGCGCCGGCCGGGTCCGGCACGGCGGTGGTCACGGTGAACGACGCGGCCATCTCTGCCGGGATCTCGCAGCCGTCGAAGACGTGGAGCGCGAACGTCGGGGACTTCAACAACGACGGCTGGGACGACGTGCTGATCGTCCGTCACGGCTACCACGGCGACATCTACGTGAACGACCAGGACGGCACCTTTTCGCTGTGGCAGGTGCTGCCGGGCCGACCCGAGCGGCCGGACCGGGACCGCCACGACTGCGACTGGGGCCTCATCAACGCCGACACTCGTCTGGACATCTACTGCAGCATCGGTGCGGGCTACGGCACCGCGGTGAAGGAGAACGAGGTGTGGATCCAGGGGGCCGACGGCCACTTCACCGACATGGTGGATACGTACGGCGCCGTGGACGCCTACGGCCGGGGCCGCTTCGTCACGTTCGTCGACATCAAGCGGGACGACGCCTATCCCGACCTGTTCGTCGGCAATATCGACGATCGCCAGGACGAGTTCCCGTCCCCGAACCGGTTCTTCGAGAACGAGGGCGGAACGGGCTTCCGCGACGCCCCGGAGTACGGCATCACGCTTGAGGAACGGGCGTTCTGCGCCGAGCGGGTGGACATCGACAGCGACGGCTGGGAAGACCTGGTGGTCTGCTCCGAGCTCTGGCTGCGGGTGTATCGCAACGTCCCGGGGGCCTCGCCCGGAACGCGCAAGTTCACCGACATCGCCAAGGTCCTCGGCCTCGCGGACAAGCGGGGGCGGTTCGCCGCGGCGTCGTTCGCCGACTTCAACAACGACGGGAAGCCCGACATCGCGTACGTCACCGCGGGCTTCGCCAGCATCCGCCTCCAGGGCGCCACCAAGTTCGGGGCTGTCGTGAAGAGCTACGACACGAAGGAGGGCCGGTCGGTTCCCACCGGTGACTTCGACGGCGACGGCGACATCGACGTCCTGGTGGTCGACGGCGACACCGGTTCGGCTGGCAACGCCCCCGACGTCCTGCTGCAGAACAACGGCAACGGCTCGTCGTGGACCGTCGTCTCCGTCCCGGGGCCCACGAACGCCAAGAAGGGCATCGGGGACTTCGGCGAGAGCATCGACTACAACCACGACGGGCGCGGCGACTTCATCGTCCTGAACGGACAGGTCACCGCCCCGGAGGCCGCGGGGAACGCGCAGCTGTTCACCTCGGCCACCGCCCCGCCGGTGCCGGACACGACGGACCCGACCGTCACGATCGTCCACCCCGCCCAGAACGCCTCCTACGTGCAGGGCTCGACCGTCAACGCGAACTACTCGTGCGCCGACGAGGCCGGTGGCTCGGGGTTGGCGTCGTGCACCGGGACGGTGCCGAACGGCCAGGCGATCAATACCTCAACCGTTGGCCCGCAGACGTTCACGGTCACCGCGACGGACAACGCCGCGAACGACACGACGGTGACGCGCGACTACACTGTGCAGTCCTCGTCAGGCAACGTGCTGACCGTCACCAAGACCGGGAACGGCACCGTGCGATCCACCGACCTGCTGATCCGGTGCGGCGCCGACTGCACCGAGAACTATCCCTCGCCGACGAGCGTCACCCTCAACATCATCAACGTGACCGGCTGGGTGTTCTCCCAGTGGGGCGGCGCCGCGGCGAGCTGCGGCACGGCCACGTCGTGCACCCTCACCGTCTCGGGGACGACCGGCGTGACGGCCACGTTCGTCCGCACGACGGCAACGCAGCAGCGCGCCGTCTGACCCACGCCCCGGACCGGATCAGACGTTCATCGCGACGTACTTCACGTCGAGGTACTCCAGGATCCCCTCGCGGCCGCCCTCGCGGCCGATGCCCGAGAGCTTCACGCCCCCGAACGGGGCGGCCGGGTTCGACACCAGCCCCTGGTTGAGGCCGACCATTCCGAACTTCAGGCCCTCGACCACGCGGAACGCGCGCTTGATGTCGCGGGTGAAGACGTAGGCGACCAGGCCGAACTCCGTGTCGTTGGCCGCCGCCACGGCGGCCTCCTCGGACGCGAACGTGGTCACCGGCGCGACCGGCCCGAAGATCTCCTCCTTCAGCATGCGTGCATCCGGCGGCACCTCGGCGAGGACCGTCGGCGGATAGAAGTAGCCGCGCCCGCCGGGGGGCTCGGCGCCCACCACGGCCCGGGCGCCCTTCGCGAGCGCGTCGGCGACCAGGTCCGAGACCTTCTCGCGCGCGGTGGCGTCGATGAGGGGGCCGACCTGGACGCCGTCCTCGGTCCCGCGCCCGAGCTTCATGGCGCCCATGCGGCTTCCCAGCCGCTCGGCGAACTCGCCGGCGACGCCCTCGGCCACGTGGAAGCGGTTCGCCGCCGTGCACGCTTCGCCGATGTTGCGCATCTTCGCGATCAGGGCGCCCTCGACCGCGGCGTCCAGGTCTGCGTCGTCGAAGATCAGGAACGGCGCGTTGCCCCCCAGTTCGAGCGAGATGCGCAGGACCTGGTCGGCCGCCTGGGCCATGAGCTTTCGGCCGACCTCGGTCGAGCCGGTGAACGAGAGCTTGCGGGCTCGCCCGTCCGTGATGAGCGGCTCCATCACCTCGCCGGAGGACGACGTGGTGACCAGGTTCAGGACCCCGGGGGGGAGGCCGCAGCCCTTCAGGATCTCGGCCAGCGCGAGCATCGACAGCGGCGTCTGCGCCGCCGGCTTGATCACCATGGTGCAGCCCGCGGCGATGGCCGGGCCGATCTTGCGCGTGCCCATGGCCATCGGGAAGTTCCACGGGGTGATGAGCAGGCACGGCCCGACCGGCTGGAGCATGACCAGGAGCCGGCTCGTCCCGTCGGGGGCCGTCGCGTAGCGGCCGTCGATGCGCACGGCCTCCTCGGAGAACCATCGAAGGAACTCCGCCGCGTAGGCCACCTCGGCCTTCGACTCGCCGACGGGCTTGCCCATCTCGAGCGTCATCAGCACGGCGAGGTCGTCCACTCGCTTGGTGATCTCCTCGTACGCGGCGCGCAGGATCTCGCCGCGCTCCCGGGGAGGCGTCGCCGCCCACCCCGGCTGGGCCGCCACCGCCGCGTCCAGGGCCGCGGCGCCGTCCGCGGGCGAGGCGTCGGCGACCTGGCAGAGCGTCTCGCCGGTGGAGGGGTCCTCGACGGCCAGCGTCGCACCGGCGTCGGCGTCCCGCCACGTCCCGCCGATCAGCAGCTGCTTGGGGACCCCGTCGACGACCCGGCGCTCGTCCTCGTGCGTGATCACGTGGCGACGATCTCCTCGCCGAGCTCCTCGAAGATGGCCAGGTCCAGGGTGTAGTCGATGGGCACCACGACGACCGAGGGGACGTCCAGGCCGAGCGCCTCGTCCAGCCGGTCCACGAAGTCGTCGATGGTCTCGCACCGCCACGCGGGCAGGCCGAAGGACTCCGCCAGCTTGACGAAGTCGGGATTGCCGAACTCGATCCCGAAGCTGGCGCCGAACCGCTTGCGCTGCTTCCACGCGATCGAACCGAACGTGCCGTCCTCCCAGACGACGTTGACGAACGGGGTGCCGAGCCGCTTCGCCGTCTCGAGCTCCTGGACGTTCATGAGGAAGCCTCCGTCTCCGCTCACCGCGACCACCCGCCGGTCGGGTCGCGCGAGCTTGGCCCCGATCGCTCCGGGGACCGCGAAGCCCATGCCGGCGAGCCCGTTGGAGATGAGGACGGTGTTCGGCTCGTACGCCGGGTACAGGCGGCCGATCCAGAGCTTGTGGAGACCGACGTCGGAGACCAGGATGTCGGCCGGTCCAAGCGCTCCACGGATCGCGTTGAGGACGCGCGGAGGCCGCATGGGCGAGGCGGGCTCGTGCTCCAGGCGTTCCATCCGTCGCCGGATCACGTCGCGCAGCCCGGGATCCCCGCCCTCCCGCGACCGGCTGCCGCTCGCCGCCGCGAGCGCGCCGAGCGTGTGGACCACGTCGCCCACCAGCTCGATCTTGGGGAGGAAGTGCTCGTCGATCTCGGCCGGGACGGTGTCCACCACCACGATCGTCTTGCGGCCGTCCGGGTTCCAGAAGCGGGGGTCGTGCTCGACCAGGTCGTAGCCGATGGTCACCACGACGTCGGCGCGGTCGAACCCCGCGAGCCGGTAGTCGCCCGCCTGCAGGCCGACGGCGCCCAGCGCCAGGGGGTCGTCCGGGTGCATGAGCCCCTTGCCCATGAAGCTCTCGGCCACGGGGATGCCTGTGGTCTCGGAGAAGGCGCGCAGGGCCTCGGCCGCTCCCCCGCGGACCGCGCCGTTACCGGCCAGAGCCACCGGGTGCGTCGCGCCGTCCAGGATGGCGGCCGCGGCGGCGATGTCGTCCTCGGGTGGCTGCGTTCGAGGGGTGAGGGTGCGGGGCAGCGGCGAGCCCTCCGCCGGCGCGCCCATCACGTCCTCGGGGAGCTCGATGTGCGTGGGACCGGGCCGCTCAGCCTCGGCCAGCTTGAAGGCCTTGCGCACGACCTCCGGGATCGTCGCGGGATCGCTGATCCGCGCGTTCCACTTCGTGATCGGCTTCAGGAGGGCGAGGACGTCCAGCAACTGGTGCGAGCCCTTGTGCATGCGCTCCAGGCCCGTCTGGCCGGTGAGGACCACCAGCGGCGCCCGGTCGAGGAAGGCGTCGGCCACCGCCGTGACCAGGTTGGTGGCTCCCGGGCCGAGCGTTCCCAGGCACACGCCGGCGCGGCCGGTGAGATGGCCGAAGACGTCGGCGATGTAGCCGCCGCCCTGCTCGTGGCGGACGGGGACGAACTCGATCGACGACCGGGACATTGATTCGCTCAGGTCGAGCGTCTCCTCGCCGGGGATGCCGAAGACCTGACGCACGCCCTCGGCCTCGAGGCACTCGACGAAGAGGTCCGACGCCTTCTGGCCCATGGATGCCTCCTGGAGCAAGCGTAGGACACCTATGCCCCATCGGCGTTCCGGCCATCCGGCGGGAGCGGTAGCCTGCCCCCGTCGTGCAACCGCCGGAGACCCAGTACGCGCTCGCCCCGGACGGCGTCCACATCGCCTACCAGGTCACCGGCGCGGGTGAGGTCGACCTGGTCCTCATGCAGGGCGCGGTGGCCCACCTGGAGATCGCGTGGGAGGACCAACGGTTCCGCCGCCTCTTCGAACGGCTCTCGGCGTTCGCCCGCCTCATCCGGTTCGACCGCCGGGGCATGGGCATGTCCGACCCTCTCGAGGGGCTCCCGATCTTCGACGACCAGGTCGAGGACTTCGGCATCGTGATGGACGCGGCCGGCTCGGAGCGCGCGGCGTTGATGGGGACCATCGACGCGGGCATGCTCGCGCTCGCGTTCGCGGCGACGCATCCGGAGCGGATCCGCGCCGTCGTGGCCTACGAGACGCCGATGCGGTTCATGCGCTCCGAATCGGACGACCTCGGCGTCGACGTCGAGGTCCTCCAACGGATGGCCGCGGCCAACGAGGACATCGATCTTGACGCCCACCTGTCCATCGTGGCGCCCGACCGCCTCGACGATCCGGGGTTCCGCGCCTGGTTCCGCCGGTACAACCGCGCCGCGGCGAGCGGCATCCCCTTCCAGGCCTTCATGATGATGACGATGGGGTGGGACGTCACCGATCGCCTCGCCTCGGTCCAGGCGCCGGTCCTGGTCCTGCACAAGACCGCGCACACGATCCTGCCGATCCGCAACGCCCGCGCGCTGGAGGCGGCGGTGCCGGACGGCAAACTCGTCGAGCTCTCGGGGACCGGGACGACCATCATCTCGGCCGACGTCGACGAGGTCGCCGACGAGGTTCAGGCGTTCCTGACCGGGACCCGCCCGCCCCCCCGGCACGACCGGGTGCTGTCCTCGGTGCTGTTCACCGACATCGTCGGGTCCACGGAGCGTGCGGCGGAGCTGGGCGACCGCGACTGGCGCGAGCTGCTGGAGGGACATCACCGGCTCCTCCGCGACGCGCTCGACCGGTACGGCGGTCGCGAGGTCCACACCGCCGGCGACGGCTTCCTGGCGACGTTCGACTCCCCGCGGCGCGCCGTCGAGTGCGCCCGCGCCGCCGGCGAGTCCGTTCGCACGATCGGCCTGGAGATCCGGGCCGGGGTGCACACCGGCGAGATCGAGCTCTCGGGCGACGACGTCCAGGGGATCGCCGTCCACATCGGGGCCCGGATCGCGAGTCTGGCCGGGGCCGGCGAGGTGTTCGTGTCCTCGACCGTGAAGGACCTCGTCGCCGGGGGCGGCCTGGAGTTCGAGGACCGCGGCGAGCACGCGCTGAAGGGCGTCCCCGGCGAGTGGCGGGTGTTCGCGCTGGCCGGCCCGTGAGCGCGAACGGGATGGAGCATGCCGAGGCGGTGGTCATCGGCGGAGGGCCGGCCGGGCTCGCCGCGGCGGCCACGCTGCGCGGCGGCGGCATCCGGCCGTTGGTCCTGGAGCGCGACTCCATCGGCTCGAGCTGGCGGCGGCACTACGAGCGACTGCACCTGCACACGGTCAGGTGGCTCTCGGGCCTGCCGGGGCTGGCCATCGACCGCCGCGAGGGCAAGTGGGTCTCGCGCGACGGCGTGGTTCGCTACCTGGAGCGGTACGCGCGACACCACCGACTCGACGTTCGGACCGGCGTCGAGGCCCGCCGGCTGGTTCGCGACGGCGACGACTGGGTCGTGGAGACCGACGGCAAGCCGATCGCCGCCCGGATCGTGGTGGTCGCCACCGGGTTCAACCGCGACCCGGTGCTTCCGGACTGGCCCGGACGGGAGACGTTCACCGGCGAGCTGATCCACTCCTACGACTACCGCAACGCCGAGCCGTACCGGGGCAAGGACGTCCTGGTGGTGGGGACCGGGAACTCCGGCGCCGAGATCTGCGTGGACCTGGTCGATGGGGGCGCGGCGGACGTGATGATCTCGGTGCGGACGCCGCCGAACATCCTGCGCCGCGACGTGCGGGGGTTCCCGTCACAGATCACCGGGATCCTCATCCGGCACCTGCCGACGCGGCTGGTGGACCGGCTGGCCGCGGGGGTTCAGCGGATGACGGTGGGCGACCTGACGCCGTACGGGATGCCGCCGCCGCGGGGCGGGATGTACACCCGGATCAAGCGGGACATGGTCCCGATCCTCGACGTCGGCCTGATCGGGCTGCTCAAGAAGCGCCGCGTCCGCGTGGTCGGGGCGGTCGAGGGCTTCGACGGGCCGGACGTCCTGCTCGCCGGGGGCGAACGGGTGCGGCCCGACGCGGTCCTCGCCGCTACCGGCTTCCGCCGAGGGCTCGAGCCGCTGGTGGGCGACCACGGTCTGGTCGCCGAAACCGGCCGGCCCGTCGTGCACGCGGAGCGCACCCACCCCGGCGCGCCGAACCTGCACTTCATCGGGTTCACCAACCCGATCAGCGGGAACCTGCGCGAGATCGGCATCGACGCCCGTCGCCTGGGCCGCGCGGTCGCCCGCGCGCGCCGGTCGGCGGCTCGCTCGGCCGAACCGGCCAACGCATCGCCCCGATGAGGCGGCATCGAAGGCTCGGCCTCGCCTACGGCCTGGCCGCCCTGGTCCTGGCGCTGGGCGCGTGCACCGGGGAGGACGGCGGGGGCCCAGATGCGCGGGAGACCACCGGCGGGACCGGGTGCGCCGACACCGTCACGATCGCGCTCGAGGCCGACCGGGGTCCCATCGACGACACGTTCGTGGCCCGGGGCGGCGGCGCCTACGTCGACGCCGACGGCGACCTCCACGTGGTGTTCGGCTCCCAGGCCTTCGACCTTGGCGGCGCGCAGCCGGAGGACCTGGTGTCGGTGGCGATGCTCGTGCCCCTCGACGGCGAAGCCCCCGAGGCGCGGGAGTACACCAGCGGCCGGGACGGCGTGAACCTCGACGTCTCTCGCCGTGACCAGGACCGTTCGATCACGTCGTCCTTCGGCCTGGAGGGCACCGGCGACGAGGTCACGCTGGAGATCACCGAGCTCGGCGACGACCATCTGTGCGCGAGCGTCCTCGCGTCGAGCCTTCCCGAGACCGGGCGCCTGCTCCACCTGGCCGGCACGATCGAGGTCCCCTACGGGCCCCTCGAGGACGACCGGTGATCGCGAACCGCATCCCGGTATAGGGTCCGGCTGCGGCGACATCCCGTTCTCGATCGAGGAGGTTCCAATGCCTGAGGCAGTCATCGTGGCCACCGCCCGTTCGCCGATCGGCCGGGCGTTCAAGGGCTCGCTCTCGACGATCCGGCCCGACGACCTGGTCGTGCAGATGATCCGCGCGGCGCTCGGCAAGGTCCCCGAGCTCGACCCGACCGAGATCCAGGACCTCATGCTCGGGTGCGGTCTCCCCGGCGGCGAGCAGGGCTTCAACATGGGACGCGTGGTCGCGGTCCTGCTGGGCATGGACCACCTGCCCGGCACCACCATCACTCGCTACTGCTCCTCGAGCCTGCAGACCACCCGCATGGCCTTTCACGCGATCAAGGCGGGGGAGGGCGACGTGTTCATCTCCGCCGGGGTCGAGTGCGTGAGCCGGTTCGCCAAGGGCTCGTCCGACACCCTGCCGGACACCATGAACCCGGTCTTCGAGGAGGCCATGGCCCGCACCAAGTCCCGGGAGGAGGCCGGCGCCGAGACGTGGCACGACCCCCGCGAGGACGAGAAGATCCCCGACGTCTACATCGCCATGGGGCAGACGGCCGAGAACGTCTCGCAGCTCCGAGGCATCACCCGCGAGATGCAGGACGAGTTCGGCGTCCGCAGCCAGAACCGCGCCGAGGACGCCATCGCCAGCGGGTTCTGGCCGAGCGACATCACCCCGGTGACGCTCCCCGACGGGACGGTCGTCGACAAAGACGACGGGCCCCGCGCGGGGACGACCCTGGAGAAGGTCTCGCAGCTCGAGCCGGTGTTCCGGCCGGACGGCACCGTCACCGCGGGGAACTGCTGTCCCCTCAACGACGGGGCCGCGGCGGTCATCGTCATGAGCGACACCCGAGCCAACGAGCTGGGCATCAAGCCGCTCGCGCGCGTGGTGTCCACCGGCATCACCGCGCTGTCGCCCGAGATCATGGGCCTCGGCCCGGTGGAGGCCTCGCGCGAGGCCCTGGCCCGCGCCGGGATGACGATCGAGGACGTCGACCAGGTGGAGATCAACGAGGCCTTCGCCGCCCAGGTGATCCCCTCGGCCGAGGACCTGAAGATCGACCCCGACAAGCTGAACGTCAACGGGGGGGCGATCGCCGTCGGGCATCCCTTCGGCATGACCGGGGCCCGGATCACCTCGACCCTGGTGAACTCGCTCGCGTTCCACGACAAGCAGATCGGGCTGGAGACGATGTGCGTCGGCGGCGGGCAGGGGATGGCGATGATCCTGGAGCGCCTGTAGGCGCTCGCTACCGATACACCTTCCGGGGGAACAGGTCCGATCCCGCCGTCACCCGGTCGAGGATCAGCATGCCGTCGAGGTGGTCCACCTCGTGCAGCAGCGCGCGAGCCTCGAACCCGCGCATCTCGTACTCGCGGTTCCGGCCCTTCGGGTCCACGCCCCGCACGACCACGCGCCGGGCGCGGCGGACGTTGGCGGTGAGGTCGGGGACCGACAGGCATCCCTCACGAAGGACGTCGGGGTCGCCCGCCTCGAGGATCTCGGGGTCGAACAGGGCCACCAGGCCGTGGGCGTCCTCCGCCCGCGGGTGGCCGGTCACGTCCAGGACGAAGGCCCGGACGCTCTCGCCGATCTGCGGCGCGGCCAGGCCGACGGTGGCCGGGCCGGCGCGCATCGTGTCCACCAGGTCCCGGACCAGCGCGCGGTGGGCGTCGGTGAGCTCACCGGCCGGCTCGGCGGGTCGCTTGAGCACCGGGTCGGGGTAGCGCCGCACGTCGCGGACGCCCACCGCTAGAGGGTCTCGACCTCGACGGGCCCGAAGCTCACGTCGACCCCGATGCCCGCCGCCGTCTCGCGGATGGCGGCCTCCAGCTCGGCGACGTCGACGCCATCCGGCAGCGCGAGCTCGGCCACCATCACGTAGATCGGCTCGCCCCCACCGGTGCGCCGGCAGGAGAGGTCGGTGATGTTCACCCCGCGCTCGGCCAGCAGCGCGGTCAGGCCCGAGACGATCCCCGGGCGGTCCGACCCGTACGCGGTGAGCGCGTGCGTGGCGCGCGGGCGCTCGGGCGCGCCGGCCTCGACGTCGGCCACGTGGACCTGCACGCCCAGGGGGCCCGCCGCGTCCTCGAGCGCCGAGCGGATCCCGTCCGCGTCGCCCGGCGCGTCGACCACGAGCATCGTCGCGAAGTGGCCGCGCAGGATCGTCGAGGAGACGTCCTCCAGGTTGCCGCCCAGGCCGTGGAGGGCACCCGTGAGCGCCGCCACGATGCCAGGGCGGTCGGCTCCGATCGCGGTGACCGCGAAGTGCGCCATACAGGAGAGTCTCGCACGCGCGCAGAACTCGACCCGGGTGAGACGCGCCTCGCTCCTCCTCGTGCTCCTGCTCCTGATCCCCGCCCCGGCCGGGGCGCTGCGCAGGCGCGAGATGTGAAGCGGCTGCGCGAATGGGCCGGACGAGCGCCCGAGCGCGCGGCGCAGCCCGCCACCGCGGTCCCCCAGCGGGTCGTGGCGCAGCCTCAGGCCAAGCCGGCAGGCACCCCGCCCTCGGTGCCCACGCCGGCCGGGGCGGCGGTTCCGGTCAAGCCGGGCACGCCATCACAGACGCCTTCGGGACCGCCCCAGGTGCCCGCCGCTCCCGCTCCGGCAGTGGCAGCAGCGGCCGGAGCGCGGCCCGCCACGGCAGTGGCCGCCGCAGCCACGGCGGAGCGCCCCGGCGGGCCGGGAGCAGCCACGCCCGCCGGCCAGGGCAAGCAGGGCCCCGCTGACGGAGGCACGCCCGAGCCCGCGGCCGGCGACGACGCGGACAAGACGCCCTCGCCCGCCGGCCAGGCTCAGCAGTCCGGCGCGCCCCAGGCGGCCGCCGGAACGGCGCCCCCGGCGCCGGCGGTGCAGCAGGGCACTCCCGCCGCGCCCGGCGACACCCAGGCGCCCGCCACCGACAAGCCCGCCGGCCAGCCACCGCCTCCCGTGGCCGTGCCGTCCGCGGCGCGGCCCGCCACGCCCGCGGGACAGGCGCGCCCGACTCCGCCGACCCCGCCACGCTTCTCCCGCCCCGATCCTCTCGCGCGGCCCACACCGCAGCCCACCGCGATCATCCCGCCGTCGGCCGGCGCCGCCCGCGAGGGCGGGCTCACCCGGTCCAGGATCGTCGTGCTGGCCGTGGCCGGCGTGCTCGTGCTCGGCGGCGGCGCGGCGTTCGCCGTCTCGCAGCTGACAGGAGACGACTCCGAGCCCGCGACCAGCAACGCCGGTGGAAGTGGCTCGGAGGACACCGCACGACGCGGGCGACGTCAGGGCAACGGCGGCCAGGCGGTCAACCCCGCGGACGTGACCGTGGCCGTCCTGAACGGAACGCTCGAGCCCGGCCTGGCGGCGGGGATCGGCGACGAGGTCGAGCGGCTGGGCTTCGACCTCGGCACGCTCGGGAACGCGGACAACCAGGAGCAGCAGCGCGCGGAGTCGGTGGTCCTCTACGCGAGCGGCCACAGGCGCGAGGCCGTGGTGGTGAGCCGGCGGCTGAAGATCCCGCAGCGCGAGGCGATCGATGCAGAGACACAGGCGCTCGCAGGCGACGCTGGTGTGGTCGTGGTTGCGGGTGCCGACCAGACGCCCTAGCGCGGTCGCTGCTGCTCGCGGGTCCTGTCTCCGGCAGCGATCACCGTTTCAGCTCGCAAGCTCACTGATCCGGTAATCGCCGCCGTCGCCACCCGCTCGACAAGCGAAACGCCCCCCTTTTGTAAAAGCGATGAGGGACCGGCCGTCCCGGGGTTCCGTTCGTCGTCGCTTAGCGCTCTAAACGAGGGCAGTTGTTTGGTCAGCCGGCGGTGCTGTCGAGCGGGTGGCGACGTTGCGACTTCTCGGGCGAGGACCGTCGTTTGGTCCTCGAACGAGGAGACGCGACGGAGACAGGACCCGCGAGCACAAGCGAACGCGCAATGACTGGCTACCCAGGCACGAGTGCCCGCGCCCGCTTGGCCAGGTGCGGCACGCCGAGTCGCTCGGTCTCTACGGCTGCCGCTTCGAGCAGCTCACGAGCCCGGTCGGGCTGGACGCCCACGAGCCGCTGGCCGGCCATGAGCCCGCAGCGGGCGGCCTCGAGCGGGCGGCCGAGCCCGCGCCAGGTGGTCTCGGCGTCGGCGAGCAGGGCCACTCCCTCCTCGGGGTCCTCGGCGGACAGCCCGCGCGCCTCCAGGGCCGCGGCACGGCCGATCGGGTAGTGCATCCGCTCGGCCAGCTCGGCGGCCTCGCGGGCGGCCTCGCGGGCCGGCCCGGGGCGCTGGGAGAGGGACAGGACCACGGCGCGCGCGGCGGTGGCCTGGATCGACTGCGCGAGCAGGCCGGCCCGCTCGCACACGTCGATCGCGCGGTCGAGCGCGTCGGCGGCGCTGGCGTAGTCGCCGGAGTCCCGCAGGGCCAGCGCCAGCCCGAAGAGCGCCTGGAACGCGATCTCGGACCAGCCCACCTGCTCCGCCAGCTCGTGCGCCTGATGGAAGAGCACGGTGGCCTCCTCGAGGCGGCCCTCGCGCCAGAGCAGGAGCCCTCGGAGCGAGTAGGGGAGGCAGAGCTTGCCCACGAGGCCCTCGCGCTCGGCCAGCTCGGCGCTGGCGTCGGTGGAGCGCGTCACGTCGTCCCACTCGGCGCAGTAGGCGGACAGCTGCGCGAGCCAGGCGTGGAGCTCCACCTGGGCGGGGAGCATCCCCACGCGCTCGGCCAGCGCCAGCGCCTCGTGGTAGGCCTCGCGGGCGCCGTCCATGTCCGCCTCGGAGATCTCGAGGTGGCGGCCCAGCGCCGACAGCGCGAGGATGCTCTCGCCGTCGTCCGAGCCGCGCGCCAGCTCCACCGCGCGCTCCAGGTTCTGGCGCGCCTTCTCGGTGTCGCCGATGCGGCCGAACACGCGCCCGAAGATGCCGTGGGCGCGGCTGGCGGCGCGCGTCTCGCCGAGCCGCTCGGCCAGCCGCAGCGCCTTCTCCGAGGCGTAGATGGCGAGCATGTTGTCCCCGGTGTGCAGGTAGAGCCAAGCCGCCTCCTCGTAGAGGCGCACCAGCTCGATCCGCGGCGGGCCGTCCTTGAGCAGGTTGATGCCGCGCTGGTAGTGCTCGATCGCCGACCTGCGCTCGCCCTTGTGCGAGAGCGCCGCGCCGGTCTTGCGGTGGAGGTCCGCCACCCGCTCGAGGTCCTCCTGCCCGCGGTGCCAGTCGAGGCACTCCTGCCACACGCCGATCGCCTCGTCCACGCGACCCAGCCGGAGGGACACGTCGCCGAGCTTCTCCGACACCCGCACGCGCACGGCCAGGTCCTGGTCGGCGCCCACGTCGCGCGCATGGCGGTAGTGGGCGGCGGCCTCGCGGTTCGAGTAGAGGAGCGCGGCGGCGTCGCCGGCCTCCTCCAGGAAGCGCATGGCCCGCTCGCGCATGGGCGCGAGCTCGGTGGCCGCGATGGCGCCCTCGCGGCCGAGCGACGCCGCGCGGCCGTAGTGCTCGGCCAGCAGCGCCACCATCTCGTCGGTCCGGTCGCCCGCGCGCTCCTCGATGAACGCGCCGACCTCGAAGTGCTTCCGCGAGCGCACCGCCTTGGGCAGCATCCCGTAGGCCACGTCGCGAATCAGCACGTGCTTGAACGCGAGCTCACGCTCGCCCGCGAGCCTGCCCTCGGCGCCGGGGGCGAGGATGTCCTTCTCCTGGAGCACCGTGAGCGCCCTGCCGAGCTCCCTGCCCTCCGCCTCGGCAAGCGGGGCCAGCGAGGCCTCCCAGAACGTTCGTCCCACCACGGCGGCCTGCTGCACGAGACGCCGCTCGAAGGGATCGAGCGCGTCGAGGCGCGCGGCCAGCACCGCCTGCACCGTCTCCGGAAGCTCGGCGGCGCCGAGGTTGCCCTCGGCCACCCGGCGCGCCATCTCCTCGGCGAAGAGCGGATTGCCGCCCGAGCGCTCCACGACCTTCGACACCACGTCGTCGCCGCCGGGGATCAGGGCGGCCACCAGCTCGTGCGTGTACTCGGAGGCCAGCGGATCGAGGAGCAGCTGCGTGGCCGAGCGGCGCCCCGCCCCCCAGCCGGGACGCCGGTCGAGCAGCTCGTCACGCGCGAGGCAGACGAGCATCAGCGGCGCGCGCACCCACTGGGCGAGGTGCTCGATCGCGTCGAGCATGCCGTCGTCGGCCCAGTGGATGTCCTCGAACGCCAGCACCAGCGGGCGGCGGCTGGCCATCTTCTCCATGCCCATGCGCAGCGCCGAGAAGAACGCCTCGCGCAGCCGCTCCGGGTCGCGCTCGGACGGCACCAGCTCCGGCGGCACCTCGATTCCGAGCAGTCGGCCGATCAGCGCGGCCTCGCGCTCGCCCGGCTCGTTGAGCTCCGACCGTTGCCGAACAGGCCGGCGACGTAGGTCGAGAGCTTCCGCCACGCTTCCTCCGCCGAGTCGGAGTCCACGATCCCGCACTCGGCGCGCAGCACCTCGCCAAGCGCCCAGAAGACGATGCCTGAGCCGTACGGGAGGCAGCGCCCGGTACGCACGGTGGGAGCGATCGAGTGCTCGCCGAGCACCCGCTCGAACTCGCGCAGCAGCCGCGTCTTGCCCACGCCGGCCTCGCCGATGAGGCTCACGAGGTGCGGGGAGCCCTCTCGCACCACGCGCTCGTAGAGCGTCTCGAGCGTGACCAGCTCGTTGTCGCGGCCCACCAGCGGCGACTCGTGCGCCGCCGCGGCGCGGCCCACGCTGTGCGTGGCCGTCAGGCTCAGCGCCTCCCAGGCGGGCACCGGCTCGGACTTGCCCTTCAGCTCGAGCGGGCTGAGCTCCTCGTAGCGCACCGCGCCGCGGGTGGCGCGCATGGTCCGCTCGCCAACGGTCACGCTTCCGGGCCGGGCGGCGCTCTGGAGCCGGGACGCCACGTTCACGGTGTCGCCGGTGACGGTGTAGCTCTCGCCGACGGCGCCCGCCATCACCTCGCCGGTGTTGATGCCCACCCGCAGCTGGAAGTCCACTCCCGGCGGCAGCCCCTCGTTCACCTCGGTCATCGCGGCCTGCATCCCGAGCGCCGCGCGCACGGCGCGCTCCTCGTCGTCCTCGTGCGCCACCGGCGCGCCGAAGAGCGCCATCACGTTGTCCCCGATGTACTTGTCCACGTTGCCGCCGTAGCGCTCCACCTCGGCGCCGAGCCGCATCAGGGCGCGGTCCACGAGCCCCTTGACGGCCTCCGGGTCCATCCGCTCGGCCACCGCGGTGTAGCCCGAGAGGTCGGCGAACAGGATCGTGACCTGGCGCCGCTCCTCCGGCGGGCGCTCGACCTGCGGCACGGGCGCCGGCGCGGGCGTTCCGTCGAGCGCGGCGCCGCAGTTCATGCAGAAGCGCGCGGCGCCGGGAGCGGGCGTGGAGCAGGAGGGGCAAACGCGCTCGAGCGCGGCGCCGCAGCCCATGCAGAAGCGAGCGTCAGCGGGATTCTCGGTACTGCAGGCGGCGCAGGCCAGTCCGCTCATGCTCTCAGGGTACTCCCGGCGGGCGGCCGTGTCCCGGCTACGGCACCACGCCGGCTGCCCGATAAGCGCGCGCCAGCTCGGCAAGCAGCCCGTCGTCCACCAGCGTCAGCCGGCGGCCCTCGATGTCCACCACCGCGCCCGGCCAGGGCGGGTACCAGAACGCTCTCAGCTTGCGGTCGAGATCGTCCCCGGGCCGCACCACGCGCAGCTCCTCGAGCTCCGCGCGCGACACATAGCGGCCCTCCTCCTGCGGCTCGCGCGGCAGCTCGTCTCCGGACAGGGCGATCTCGACCACGCGCTGGAAGAGCGCCAGCAGCCGCTCCTGGCTCAGCACGTCGAGCGACAGAGCCGTCTCGGCGGCGGAGTCGATCGGGAAGCGCTCCACCTCCACGAGGTCGCCGGTGTCGATCCGGTCGTCCACGAAGTGGCACGACACGCCCCACTCGTCGCGGCCCTCGAGCAGCGCCACGTTGTAGCCGCCCACGCCGCGCAGGTCCGGCAGCGGCGCCGGGTGGAGGTTGATGCAGCCAAGTCGCCCGAGCGAGATCAGCGGCTCGCGGATGCGGTTCCAGAAGAGGAACGACACCACGAGGTCCACCTGTCCGAGCTCGCCGCGCTCGGCGGCGCCGTACAGGTCGCTCTCGCCAAGGAGCGGGATCCCGTGCTCGGCGGCCACCAGGTCCACGCGCTGCTCTTCCGTGGTCCACTCGTCGGGCTCGGAGGCCACCACGGCCGGCACCTCGCAGCCGTTCTCCACGAGCCACGCAAGCGCCCGCGCCGCCGAGCGCTTGCTCTTGGCCATGAACACGACCCTCATGCCATCAGCTCCCTGTAGAGGTCGAGCGTCTGCCCGGCGATGCGTTCCCACGAATACGGCCCCGCGGCCGCAGCCCGAGCGCGCGCGGCCAGATGCTCGCGCGCGCCGGAGTCCTCGAGCAGCTCGCGGATGGCCAGGCCCAGCGCCTCCGGGTCCTCCGGCGGCACGAGCCGCCCGGCGCCGTGCTCCAGTGCCACGTCGCGGAAGCCGCCCACGTCGGAGAGCACCATCGGCTTCCCGAACGCCAGGCCCGCGAACAGCACGCCGGACACGTCTACGCGGCGGTGCGGAAGCACGAGGAGATCGGCGCGGCGGAAGTAGGCGGGCAGCTCGCGGTCGCTCACGTAGCGCGGCACGAAGCGCACGCGCCCCGGCGGCGCGAGCCTCCTGAGCCGCTCCATCGACTCTCCGAGCGGGCGGCCCACCACCCACAGCTCCGCCTCCACGTCGCGGAACGCCTCGAGCAGCACGTCCACGCCCTTGTACGGTCGCACGACCCCGAAGCACAGCACGACCGGGCCCTCCACCGCGCGCAGCTCCTCCGGCAGCGGCGCCTCGCCGGGCTGGCTCGTGAGGTGCTCGAACGCGCCGTGGGGGATCGTCCTGACCCGCTCGGCTGGGATGCCGTGGCGGGCGGTGAGGAGCTCCGCGCCCGCCCGGGTGTGCACCACGAGCGCGTCCATCCGGTCGAGCAGCCGGCGGTCGAGCCGCTCCGCTCGCAGGACGTTGTGCAGCGTGAGCACCCGTGGCCGGGCGGGAGGAAGGAGCCATGCGTCGAGCGCGGGGAGCGGCAGCCACTGGTAGTGGCGCACGTCCGCGCGGCGTGCGTGGCGCCGGTAGAGGAGCATGTCGGGCGCGTGCTCGGCGAGCTTCAGCGCTCTGCGCAGCCTCGGCCGCTCGGCGCCGAAGCGCGTGGCCAGCCGGTAGAAGCGGCGGTCGGCGGTGTACCCCTCCGGTGTGGCCGCCGGACCGTGCACGAAGCGCGAGGTCACGAGCTCCACGTCTGCGCCCCGCCCAGCTAGGGCCGCGGCGAGGGCGTGGTCGTAGGGCGCCACGTCGCCCGAGGGATCGATCAGCTGCACCCGCACGCGCGCATTCTCGCTCGCCGGGTCCTCCACTAGGTTTCCGCCGGCCATGACACGGCCCCTCGTCCGGGCGGTATTCGCGCTGCTCGTGGTGGCGACGATCGCCGCCTTCCTCGTCACACAGCAGCTCAAGAGCGAGGATGCGCTCGTACTTCGGTTCGCCGCGTTCCCGCTCAACTTCTCGCCCAACGGCGATGGCGTGAGGGACACCACCCAGCTGGGCTTCGACCTCTCGGAGCCGGCCCGCGTCACTTTCTCGGTGATGGACCAGGAGGGCCACGAGGTGCGCCGGCTCATGAACAACCGCGAGCTGGCGGGCGACGCCAAGCACCGCGTGCGCTGGAACGGCCGCGACGACGAGGGGCTGCCGGTGCCTGACGGCATCTACCGGATGCGGGTGCTCCGCCGCGACGAGGGCCGCGTGATCGACTCGCAGAAGCAGATCAACGTCGATCGCCGGCCGCCGCGGGCGGCGCTCCTCTCCGCCCGCCCGAGCGTGATCGCTCCCGGGGAGCCGGGGCAGGTCCCCGAAGTGCGCCTGCGATACAGCGGCCCGTCGAACGAGGCGCCCGTCTTCCGGATCTTCCGCACGGGGGACGGCCCGCCCCGGCTCGTCCTGCGCTTCCGCGGCGGCGGCGACCGTGGTGCCGTCTGGGACGGGCGGCTGCGCGAGGGGAGGGTCGCGCCGGTGGGCGACTACGCGTTCACGGTGCAGGTGCGCGATCGCGCGGGCAACCCCACCGAGGCCCCGGCGCCCACGCCGACCGCACGCACCGCCCGGGCGGGAACTGGCGTGTCGGTCAGGCCCTTCACCCTCGCCGGGCCGCTCGACGTGATCCCCGCCGGCGCGGTGGCGCGCCTGCGCGTCGGGCCCTTCGACCGGTCCTTCGGGTTCGTCCTGTCGCGGCTGGGCTCGCCGCGCCCCGTGGTGCGCGGGGAGCGGATCGGGGGGTCGTTCCGCGTGCGGGTGCCGCGGCGGACGCGTACTGGCGTCTACCTGGTGCGCGTGCGGGCCGGGCGCCGCCGCGCCGTCTGGCCGCTCGCCGTGGCAGGGCTGCCGCAGACGCCGGGGTCGGCGGCCCGGCCGAGGCCGCTCGTGGTGCTCCCGGCACTCTCGTGGCAGGGCCGTAACCGCGTGGACGACGACCACGACGGCTTTGCGGACTCGCTCCCCGCGGCGCGGCGGTTGCGACTGGAGCGCGAGTTCGCGGGCGGCGCCCTGCCGGGAGGCTTCCGGTCGGAGAGCGCGCCGCTCCTGCGCTTCCTCGACCGGGCGGGGCTCGACTACGACCTGACCACGGACCTGTCGCTGGCCCGGAACGAGGGGCCCGCACTCGGGAACGCGCCCGGCGTGGTGTTCGCCGGGGGCGCGCTGTGGCTGCCGCCGGCGCTGGGGCAGCGCCTGCGCCGCTACGTCGAGGGGGGCGGACGGGTGGCCTCGTTCGGCGCCGACGCGTTCCGCCGCGACGTGGCCCTCGGCCGCGCGTCGTTCGGGCCGGCGGAGCCTCCGCGCCCCGCCAACGTGTTCGGGGAGCGCACGGCCCTGCTGCGCACCGGCGCGGCGCCGCTCAGCGTGTTCGAGGACGAGCTCGGGCTGTTCGACGGCCTCAGCCCCCTGATCGGCGATTTCACGCTGTTCGAGCGCTCGGAGAGCCTGCCGCCCGACGCCCCGCTCCTGGTGTCGGCGGGCCGCGAGGCCGATCAGCCCGCCTTCACGGCCTTCCGCCTGGGCGAGGGGCTGGTGCTGCGCACCGGCACGCCGCAGTGGTCGCGTGAGCTCGAGGAGGCGCGCCTGAGCGTCGAGGTACCGCGCGTCACGCGGAGAATCTGGACCCTGCTGTCCGGTCGCGGCGACCTCGGCTGACGGCGCCGTCCCGGAGCCGCCGGGGGCCTTTGCCATCCTTCGCGCGATGCTGAGACGCCGCCGCCTCCTGGTGGGCGTCGCGCTCGTCGTGCTCGCGGTAGGAGCTGCGGCGGCCGTGTACGTCCACAACGAGAACCAGCCCACCGAGAAGCGCGGCTCCGCGGACGAGGAGTTCGTCACCACCGCGGCGCCGGAGCCCAAGCCACCGCCGAAGCGCGAGAACCCGCGCCCGTGGCCCACCTACGGATACGACGCCGAGCGCTCGCACATCTCGCCGTACGAGCACCGGCCGCCCTACCGGCGCCTCTGGTCGATCGACGCTCACGACTCGCTCGAGTTCCCGCCCGCCATCGGCTACGGGCGCGTGTACCTGGCCCAGCAGAAGGGCCTCTTCTTCGCGCTGAACGCGAAGACCGGCAAGGTGTCCTGGAAAAAGAGCCTCCGCCGCTGCGCCGCGTCCTCGCCGACGATCGGCGACGGCCTCGTCTACCAGTCCTACATGCACCCGGTGGTGTGCGAGCAGGGGCAGGCGGGCGCGGACGGGTTCGTGGTGGCCTGGGACGCCCAGACCGGCCGCGAGCGCTGGCGCTTCAAGTCGGAGCCGATCGAGTCCTCGCCGCTCCTGCGGGGCGGGCGCCTCTACTTCGGCTCGTGGGACCACAACGTCTACGCCGTGGACGCGCGCACCGGCCGGCGGATCTGGGCCTTCCAGGCGGACGATGAGGTCAACACCTCGGCGGCGTACTGGAAGCGCACGATCTACATCGCGTCCGACGGGGGCACGCTCTACGCGCTGAACGCGCGCACCGGCAAGCTCCGCTGGAGCGCCCAGTCCAACTCCAGCTTCGGCTCGCGGGAGTTCTTCTACGCCACTCCCACGGTGGCGTACGGCCGCGTGTATATCGGCAACACCGACGGCACGATGTACGTGTTCGGGGCGAAGAGCGGCAAGCTCCTCTGGGCTCGTCCGCTCGGCTCGTACATCTACGGCGCGGCCGCGGTCTGGAACCGGCGCGTGTTCGTGGGCACCTACGACGGCAAGTTCTATGCCCTCGACGCCGCCACGGGCGACACGGACTGGCAGATCGAGGCGCCGGGCGCCGTGCACGCCGCCCCCACGGTCATGTCCGGGCTCGTGTACTACGCCACCTGCTCGAGCTGCGGATCGGAGGCCCAGCGGTCGGTCAAGCAGGGGCCCGACGGGACCTACGCGGTGCGCGCGTCGAATGGCCGTCAGGTGTGGCGCTTCCCGGGCGGGAAGTACGCCAACCCGGTGGTGGCGGACGAGGACCGCGTGTACGTCACGGGTCGGGCGCAGCAGTTCGCGTTCCGGGAGCGCCGACCGCGATGAGCACGGCCACGGCGGCGCCGGTGAGCGGCCAGAGCAGGTAGTAGTTGTTGAAGGTCCGGCCGATGAACATCAGCCACAGGATCGAGATCGCGAAGCCCGCGGCGCCGACCCACAGGTCACTCGCGCGGCGCTGAGCCAGCAGCAGCCAGACGGTCAGCGGCACCCAGGTGAGCAGGGCGAAGAGCGCGAACGGGTAGCTCCCGTCGCGGTCGTCGAGGATGCCGATCCGCACCAGGATCCCCGACAGCCCGTAGCCCACGATCCGGTAGGTGCCGGCGCCGTAGCGGACCGTGTCGTCGTAGAAGGCGCCCGGGTCGGCGATGAAGAACGGGAGCACCCCCGCGAGCGTCACGCCGCCGAAGACCAGAGCCGCGCGCCGGAGCTGAGCGCGCCCGGCGCCCGACTGCACGGCCATGAGCACCAGGAACGGCAGCGCCACGAGCGCGAACTGCTTGAGCAGCACCGCGGCCGCCAGGCTCGCCGCGGCCCAGCCGAAGCGCGAGCGGGTCACGAGCGCGAAGGCGAGCACGAGGAAGAGGAGGCTCGTGGGGTCGTTCTGACCGAACCACGCCGAGCGCACCGCCACCGGGTTGCACACCAGCAGGGCTCCCACCGCCAGGCGCCAGCCGAGCGGCGCGCGGAACGCGAGCGCGGCGGCCAGCGCGGCCAAGGTGGCGAGCAGCACCAGCAGCCGGTAGTCGTCGAACGGTGCGGGCAGGACCCGCCAGGCGGCTGCGCTCAGCGGCGCGCCGGGGAAGTACGCGAAGTGCCGCAGCGCGACCTCGCGCTCGCGCACCTGCTCGGACACGCTTCCGTCGCGCGTGTAGAAACGCTCCAGCCCCGACCGGCGGTAGTCGTGGCCGTAGGGGTTCTCGCCGTCCAGAACCAGATCCCCGCTCTGCTCGATCTGGTAGGTCGAGTCGTTGGTGAAGAACCACGGCTCGGTGGAGTCGCGCAGCCCCAGCTGGAGCAGCGTGGAGGGCGCCGCGAGCAGCACGCCCACCGTCAGCACGAGCGCGATCCCGGCGGCGCGCGGCCAGGTGCGCTCGCGCAGGAGCGTCAGCGCCGCCGCCCCGCACAGGAGCGCGGCCAAGAAGGCCGCGGCGCGGGCGATGCCCACGTCCCATTCCTCGCCGGCGGCGCGCACGAGCGGAGCCAGCGGACCGGACGGGTCGACGGCGCCCGGGCGGAAGCGCCACGGGTCCGAACCGAGCTCGGGAAGGGTCACGGTCACGAGCGCGAGCAGCACCGTGATCAGGCCGAGGGCTTCGAGGCGCCCGAGCCGCTCGCCGCCGAAGTGCCTCATGGGGTGGCCGCCGCCACGCCGCCACCCGGCTTCGAGCCCGCCCTCGCCCGGGCGCGCTCGGCCGGCGACGGCTCGGGGGGCCCGGGCCTCATGAGCCAGCCCGCCGCCACCGCGAGCACCATCCAGGTGAGCGGGTCCTCGAGGAAGCCGCTGTAGAAGAGCGCGTGCACGAACAGCGCGAGCAGCGAGGCCCCGAGCGCCAGTCCGAGCGCGCGCTGCGATCTGTACACCTCGGCGATCGAGCCGACTCCTCCCACCAACAGCCAGACGTAGAGCACGAGCCCTATGACGCCGAGCTCGGCGGTGACCGTGAGCGGAGTGGTATGCGACACGAAGTTCGCGTTCGGGCGCTCGCTGCCGGTGAGCAGGCGGCTGGCCCGTGGCTGTCCGCCGATGCCCACGCCGATCAGCGGATCGTGGCGCACCACCCGGAGCGCGTCCTCCACGCGATCGGTGCGGTCGCTCGTGACCCGGTTGATCGACTCGCCGCCGACCACCTTCACGGCGCCGAACCCGAGCGCGACGACCGCGGCGCCGAGCGCGAGCAGCCCGACCGTGCGCCTGACGCCGCGGTCGCCCGTCGCGAAGGCGATCGCGAGCGTGACGAGTAGCAGCGCCGCCATGCTCGACTGCGAGTACGAGAAGAACAGCCCCGCCCACATGAGCGCGAGCGCGGCGAGCAGGATGCCGTTGCGGGAGCGACTGGTGGCCAACAGCGTCAGGACCACGCCGATGCCGAGCACCACGTGGCGCCCGTACAGGCTCGGGTCGCCGAACAGCGAGGTGACCCTGAAGAAGTCCGTGTTGGCGTTCGAGACCGCCAGGTTGGGCGCGTAGAAGAAGAGGTCGTGGGTGATGGCCTGCCAGACGCCCACCGCCGCGAACAGGCAGGCGAGCGCGATGGCCGCGGCCGCGAGCGCGCGCGGCGCCCAGTCCGGGTACTCGGCGCGCGCCACCACGGCGAGCAGGACGGCGAACGGCAGCGTGAAGAAGGTGAGCATGTTGGCGCCGGCCTCCACGTCGTCCGCCCACAGGAGCGAGAGGAAGGCGAATGCGAAGAACGCCGCAGCCGGCAGGGCCAGCTGCCGAGGCAGCGCGCGCACGCTCTCCCCGCGCAGTGCCCGCCAGCCGAGCGCCAGGCCGGCGGCCACCAGCACGAAGTAGAGCGGCAGCAGGCGACCGAGCCGCCCGTCCTCGGCCACGGAGACGAAGAAGCGGTTCGAGCTGTTGAAGTCGAGTGGGGGCCGGAACGGCGCGGCCACCAGCACGGCCAGTGGCACCCACGCCGGACGGCGGACGAGCAGCGCGGCGGCCCCGCCGAAGAGCCCGAGCCCCACCAGGGCGGCCGCGCCGCCGGCAGGGCTCGTGAGCTTGTCGAAGCCGCCGTCGTTCAGCGCTCCCACCAGGCCCGCCTCGGCGAGCCCGAGCGCCACCAGACCGGCGAGCAGCGCGAGCCGCCCGCGCGCGAGCAGCACGAGCGCCGATCCGAGCGCGCCGCAGACCGCTGCTGCTTGGGCGAGGTCCGCATGCTCCATGGGCGCGGGAAGCGTAGATGCAGCGGGCCCGGCTAGCGGGCGGCGGTCGCCGCGTTGCGGCCGGCGTTGTACGCGTCGGCCGCCTCGCGCAGCCCGCTGCCGGCCCGCGGCCGCAGTTGCTGGCGGGCGTGCAGGAGGTAGCGGTGCGGGTCGCGGCCGGGCAGCGCCAGCGCCGCGGCGGCGCGGACGAGATAGGCCCAGGTCCAGCAGATCGTCCAGAGCAGGCGGGTCACGGACATGCCGTGCTTGCGGAAGTAGCGGTCGCGGCCGCGGTGGAACTCCACGATCCGCCGCTCCATAGCCGCGGGGTCCGTGGACAGCTGGTCGTGGTGCACGGCACGCGCGCCGGGCACGAAGAGGATCCGCCAGCCCGCGTCGGTCAGCCGCCTGCAGAAGTCCGTCTCGTCCGAGTACACGAAGAACTCGGGGTCGAGCCACCCCACGCCCTCCGCGGCCTCGCGGCGCACGAGCATGGCGCTCGACTGCACCCAGCCGACCGCGCGCACGTCCCGTCCCTTGCTCTGCACCGCGTAGGGGCGGTGCGCGAAGAGCGCTGCCGCCAGCGCCCACCCTGCGTCGGGCAGCCGCCAGGCACACGCGGTCGGCCGCCCGTCCGGCGTGAGCAGCTGCGCGCCCGCCACGGCGGCGGCCGGG
The DNA here is from genome assembly GCA_963742735.1 of uncultured Actinomycetes bacterium. GTDB lineage: Bacteria > Actinomycetota > UBA4738 > UBA4738 > JBBDTT01 > JBBDTT01. Next base: position 41,327 of record CAVUMN010000004.1, on the reverse strand, counting down.
TCTGCCTCCAGCGCGTCCACCAGCGCCTGTGCGCTGCCGGGCTCGAGCTCGGAGTCCTCGTTGAGGAGCAGGCAGTAGCTGCCGCTCGCCTCGCGCAGCAGCAGCGAGTCGTTCGCGGCCTTGCCCTCCCGCAGCTCGAGCGCGATCAGCGCGCGCCTCCGGATGCGCCGAGCGCACCGCCTCCGCCGAGCCGTCGTCGGAGGCGTTGTCGACCACGATCAGCTCGTGGCTCCACGCCGGCGGGGTGCGTGCGGCGGATTGCGTCAAGGCAGGCCAGCAGGTGCTCGCGCCCGTTCGTGTTGACCACGCAGTACGAGAGCTCGATCAGTCCGCCTCCTCCTCCAGCACCGCCAGCACGCGGGCCGCGAGCGCCTCGCGGTCGAACTCCCGCTCCGCCAGCGCGCGCGCGTTGCGGCCGTAGCGCTCGGCCTCCCGCGGGTGGTCGCGCAGCCAGGCGACCTTGGCGGCCAGATCGCCGGGGTCGCCCGGGCGCACGAACAGGCCGGCCTCGTTGCTCTCCACGAGCTCGCGCATCCAGCCGGCCTGGTTAACGATCGCCGGCCGGCCCGCCGCGAAGGTGTCGAACAGCTTGTTGGGCGAGTTGGTGGCCAGCACGGGCACGTCCTTGAAGATCGTGAGGCAAGCGTCCGACGCCGCGGCCAGGCGGGCCACCGTGGTCTTGTCGGGCGTCGGGTCCAGGAAGACCACGTTGCCGGCGCCGAGAGCTCGCGCCTCGCGCTCCAGCTCCGCGCGCTGCTTGCCGCCGCCCAGGAGCACAAACGTCACGCCGTCCACCAGGGGCGCGGCGCGCACCACCTGCGAGAGGTCGTTGGCCTCGCCGAGCGTGCCGAAGTAGCTGCACACGAAGCCGTTGCCGAGCCCGAGCCGGGCGCGTTCGGTGTCGCGGTCGAGCGCCGGGGAGAAAAGCTCCAGGTCGGCGGCGTTCGGCGCCAGCACGATCCGGGCCGGGTCCACGCCGGCCGCAGCGATGCCGTCGCGGATGCCCGGCGAGAGGGCGATCACGCGAGCGCTGCGCGCGATAGACGAAGCGCTCGAGCGCGCGTGCGAGGCGCCGGGCGAGCGGATTGCGCAGGGCGCCCATCTGGATCGGGGCCTCCGGCCAGAGGTCGCGCACCTCGAACACCAGCGGCGCGCGGTGACGGGCGGCGGCCAGCAGCGCGGGCAGCGCGATCGTGAGCGGCGGCGAGGTGGCATAGACCACGTCGGGACGCGGCCCGCGCAATGCGTGCAGCGAGGCGGCCACGGCAAAGCGCGCGAAGGCCAGCATCCGACGCGGATAGGAGGTGGCCGTGGCGCTCACGTAGTCGGCGTAGCCGCCGCGCGCCCCCACCACCTGGATGCCGTCCACCTCGCTGCTGCCGGAGGCCGCGGTTACCATCCGCACCGCGTGTCCGCGGTCCACGAACCGGCGCGCGAACTCGTATGAGCGCGTGCCACCCACGCCCGCCCGCGTGATGAAGAACTGGTGCAGGTACAGGATCCGCATGCGCGGGCGCAACGGTAGTGCGCCTTGAGCCGGGCCCTCGACACGGTCCTGGCGGCGCTCGCGCTCGCCGTGGCGGCTCCGGTGCTCGCCGTGGCGGCGATCCTGATCAGGATCGAGTCGCGCGGGCCGGTGGTGTTCCGTCAGCGCCGCGTGGGCCTCGACGGCCGGCCGTTCGACCTCTGGAAGCTGCGCACCATGGTTTCCGGAGCCGAGGCGATGGGCGCCGGGATCTACGTGCTCGAGGGCGATCCGCGCATCACGCGGGCCGGGCGGATGCTGCGCCGCTTCTCGCTCGACGAGCTGCCGAACCTGGTGAACGTCCTGCGCGGCGAGATGGCCATGGTGGGCCCGCGCCCGACGGTCCAGGAGCAGGTGGACCGCTACACCGACCGCCAGCGCCGCCGGCTCGAGGTCAAGCCGGGCATCACGGGCTGGGCGCAGGTGCACGGGCGGGCGTCGCTGCCCTGGCCCGAGCGGATCGAGCTCGACGTCTGGTACGTGGACAACCGCTCGCTGCTGCTGGACCTGAAGATCCTGGCGCGCACGGCGCGGCTGCTGCTGACGGGCCGAGGGCTCTACTCAGAGACCCTGCGGCAGGGCTGGGACTGACACATCCCTACCGCCGCGCCACCCGCACCACATGCAGCGGCGAGCGGCCGCGGTCGGTGGCGGAGTCGGCCGCGGCGAGCACGTACACGCGGTAGAGGCCCGCGAAGCTCGGCGTGAAGGAGCTCCGGAAGCGTCCCGAGCGCACCCGGACCGAGCGCACCCCCACCTGCCTGTAGACGCCGCGGATGCGCTGCTGGAGCACCTGGTAGACGCGTCGCTTTCGCGGGGTCACGTGTCCGCGCACGCCCACCGGGCGCCCGCGCACCGCGAGCGCGGAGGTGGCGTCGAGCTGCACCAGCGGCACCACTCGCACCACCTGCTCCGGGCTGAAGCTGCGCCGCCAGAGCCCGTCGCCGGCGTAGGTGGCGCGCAGGATCCTCGTGCCCTGCGGCGTCACGGTCGCGCTCCAGGCGCCGGCCACGTCGGTCACGGGCTCCGCCAGCGTGCGCCAGCGCCCGCCGCGCAGCACCTGCAGGCGCACCGGCTGCGCGGCGATCGGGGCGAGCTCGTTGGAGGTCAGCGTGCCGGTGACCGTGACCGCCCGCCGGTACCGGACCCGCGAGCGCGACAGCGACGCGGACAGGAACGTGGCCAGTCCCGGCAGCGGCTCGCCGGTGGACACGCGGGCGCGCAGGTCGTCGAGCTGGTAGTAGAGAGCCGACCCCGGGCAGGCGGTGCTGTTGGTGTCGCGGTGGCCGAGCACCCGCGGAACGCGCACCCGGGCGCCGCCGCCGTAGCGGCTCGTGGCGCCGCCGGCGCTCACGAGCGTGGTCTGCCCGCTGAGGGGCTGGCCGTGAAGCGTGAGCTTCCAGCGGATGTAGCCGGCAAGCGCGTCGAGCGCCGTGTCGGACAGCCCCACCGAGCTGTTGTCGCCGATGCTCGCTATCCCGGTGCTCTGGGCATTGAAGCCCTGGGCGTGCGCGCCGAGCACTGGCCTGTCGAGGCCGCCGGCCCGGCCCTCGTAGAGCACGCCGTACTTGTCCACCAGCGCCTGGTAGCCGACGTCGTTCCAGCCGTTCGAGTAGCGGTGGTAGCGGCAGATCGCGAGCACGATGCCCGGCGCCTCAGCCGGCGAGTAGTCGTTCAGGGACACGGTGTGGTGCACGTAGGCGGCGCGCACCACGCCGTACGAGGGCGCTTCCCGTGGCGGGCACTTGCGGGCGCCCCACTCCCTGCGCGAGACCACCGCGGGCTGATCGCCCTGGGCGTGGGCGTCGGCGCTCCCGAGAGCAGCCGCCGCGGTGCTCACCGCCGTGTTGGCCGCGCGCCGCAGGGCGGTGGTCACCCGCTCGGCCGCCGTGGCGGTGCCGTTCACGTTCACGAAGTGCAGGCGCAGGCCGGGCACGGGGCGGCTGAGCGCGTACTGCACCTGGTCGGCCTCGCCGACCCAGAGCGGATCGGAGGCCGCCACGGAGCGCTCGCCGCTTCGCGGGTCGGGATTGTGGTCCGCGTGGGCGTCGAGCGCCTGCCAGCGGCTCCAGGGCCGTCCGTCGCGCCGCACCCTCACGGTCAGGCGCGGCTCGGCGCGGCCACGCCAGCGCAGCCCGACCAGGTTGAAGCGGCGCGGGGCGCGCAGAGCCGGTGAGAGCACGCGGCCGCTCCGGGCGGCCGACACCTGGGTCTGCGCGGGCTCCAGCTCGAAGTCGACGGGATCGGGCTGCCAGCGCTCCGCGCTGAGCGCCGGGGCGACGACGAACAGCAGTAGCGCGATCCCCGGCACGCACAGTGTGGCCAGTCGCTTCACTCCTCACCGAACACGGTGCCAGGCGTGCGGTTGCGGGCCGGGCGATGTCGTGCAGAACGGCCTGCTGCAAGCGCGCTCGCAGCGCGGGGCGCGCTAGGGAACCGGCTCGGGGCCGTTCGAGCGGTGCTCGTCGCGGAACGCGCGCAGCGCGTCCCACATCTCCGGGGTGGCGGTGTCGCAGGTGAGCAGCCGGCCGAGGCCGCTCGGCTCGGGAGTCCCGTTCCAGGCACTCGCCGCGACCTGGTAGGGCATCTTCGCCCGCGGCGTGAGGACCATCTGGTAGGTGTCCTCGTCGAAAAGCGCCTTGAGGTCCGCGCGGGTGTCCTTGGGCAGGCTCGGCTTGAACCAGATGATCACGCGGCCGTGCTCCAGGTTGTGCACGAGCTGCTCGTCGGTCGGCGAGGTGCTGTACGCGCCGTCGTCCACCGGGACGGCGAAGTGGCGTCCGGACGTCGGCGGGTTCGAGTTGTACTTCACCCGCTCGCTGGGATCGGTGGTGTGGTCGAAGGAACCGGACGCCTTCACGTCCTTGAGCTCGCAGCCGGCCGCCGCCGCGGCCTTCGTCAGGTCGAACTCCTCCTGCTCCGAGACCGATCCGCCGCTCGGGAGCACGTTCGGATCCACGTTGCCGGAGTCGCTTTCGCCGCCGGCGAGCACGAAGACCACCACCGCCAGGACAGCCAGCACGAGCACGAAGCCGCCGCCGTAGCCCACCATCCGCTTGCGCGCCTGGGCGGCCTTGGCCTGGCGCTCACGCTCCTCGCGTTCGCGCCGGAGCGCCTCCTTCTGCTCACGTCTGCTGGACACGGCGGGGAAGCGTAGTGATCGGGCGGCCGGATCCGCCTAGGCGGAGCGGCGCCTGGCGGGCTGGCCGCCGCGCTTGGCCGTGCCGGGCGGCCGGCGCGGTGCCGTGGACCGGCGGCTGCGGAAGCACTGCTCGATGAACGGCACGATCTCGCCGGTCAGGCGCTCCGGTGTCGTCCAGAGTTCCATGATCGAGTTGGCCTCGATCAGCCGTGCGTTCGGCAGCTCGTGGATGAGCATGTCCGAGTCGTTGAACGGATGCACCGGGTCACGCCGGTGGCCGATCACGAGCGTCGGCTGGCGCATCGTCCTGCGCTCGTCCGCCGGAGGCGCGACGCGCCCGAAGAAGAGGCCCTGGAGCACCGACGCCGAGGGCTTCGGATCCTGGGCCACCCAGTCGAGCATCGAGTCACCGAGGTGAGATAGCCCGCGTGGCACCAGCCCGGCGCCGAACCCCGCCAGCCGCGCCACCGGCGCCCCGAAGGTGAGGCCCACGAGCAGAGGGGTGAACGCGAGCGCGCAGCCGAGCAGGGCGTTGTCGAGCACGGGCATCTGGATCAGGAGGCCGCGTACGCGGTCGGGCGCGGCGGCCGCGACCTCGAGCGACGCGTTGGCGCCGAGCGACGGCCCGCCCACCACCGCGCGCGAGATGTCCAGGTGGTCGAGCAGCCCGATCCCCTGGCGCGCGAAGATCTGCATCGAGTAGTTGCCCATCTCGGGCGGCCGGTCGGAGTCGCCGTGCCCGAGCAGGTCGAGACAAAGGACGCGGTGACCGCGCTCGGCCAGCGTCTCCGCGAGCGGTCGGTGGATCTTCCGCGAGAACAGCAGCGGTGGGAGCAGCAGCACGGTCCGGTCGCCCGATCCGTACTCGTCGTACACGAGCCGGTGACCGTCGTACCGGAACTGGCGGGTCCGACTCTCCGGCATGGTCACCGAGGATATCCCGTTGGATTAGCATCAGCGCCAGGAGGAGTCGAGCGAGGGAGGAAGGATGAGTACGACCGTCCCGGTGCAGGCGAGCGTCAACGGAGAGACGCGGGAGGCCGAGGTCGACCCCCGGCTCCTCCTGGTGCACTGGCTGCGCGACGAGCTGGGCCTCACCGGCACGCACGTGGGCTGCGACACGACCAACTGCGGTGCCTGCACCGTTCACCTGAACGGCCAGGCCGTCAAGAGCTGCACCGTGCTGGCGGTCCAGGCCGATGGGGCGGAGGTCACGACGATCGAGGGGATGGCCCCCAAGGGCAACGGCGCCCTGCACCCGCTGCAGCAGGCGTTCTGGGAGCAGCACGGCCTCCAGTGCGGCTTCTGCACGCCCGGGATGATCATGGCCGCGGCCGACCTGCTGGCGCGCAACCCCAATCCCTCCGAGGAGGACGTGCGCCACGGTCTCGAGGGCAACCTCTGCCGCTGTACGGGCTACCACAACATCGTCAAAGCGGTGCTCGCGGCGGCCGAGAGCGGAGCGCACGCATGACCACCTACGTCGGCCAGGCAATGAAGCGCAAGGAGGACCCCCGGATGATCTCCGGGCGGGCCAACTACGTGGACGACATCGCCCTGCCGGGCATGCTCCACGCCGCGATCGTCCGCTCGCCGGAGGCGCACGCCACGATCGTCTCGATCGACAAGTCGGCTGCCGAGGACCACCCCGGCGTCGTGGCCGTCTTCACGGGCGAGGACCTCGCCGGCGACTTCGCGTCGGGGCTCCCTATGGCTTGGGACCCGCCCGGCGTGGAGATCAAGACCCCGGACCACTGGCCGGTCAAGCGCGGCGCCGTGAAGCACGTGGGCGACCCGGTGGCCGTGGTGGTCGCCGTCGACCGCTACGTGGCGGTGGACGCGGCCGAGGACGTGATCGTCGAGTACGACGCGCTGCCCGCCGTGGTTGACCCGGAGAAGGCGCTCGAGGACGGCTCGCCGCTCGTGTGGGACGAGTTCGGCACGAACAAGACGCACGAGTGGGCCGTGGGCGGTGGCGACATCGCGGCGGCGCTGGCGGAGGCGGACGTGGTGGTGGAGCAGCGCGTGTCCAACCACCGGACCTCCGGCGCTCCGATCGAGCCGCGCGGATCGATCGGCGAGCCGCGCGGGGAGAGCCTCACCCTTTACTCCTCCACCCAGATCCCCCACATCGCGCGTCTGCTGCTGGCCGGGATGCTCGACATGCCCGAGGACAAGATCCGCGTGGTGGCGCCCGACGTGGGCGGCGGCTTCGGAGCCAAGCTCCAGGTCTACGCGGAGGAGGCTCTCGTGCTCGCGCTGGCCAGGCGCCTGGGCCGGGCGGTCAAGTGGACGGAGTCGCGCTCGGAGCACATGAGCACCTCGCACCACGGCCGTGACCAGGTAGCGCACGTGACGCTGGGCGCGAAGCGGGACGGCACGCTCACCGGAGTGAAGGCCCGCATCGTGGCCGACCTCGGCGCGTACCAGCAGCTGCTCACCCCGTTCATCCCCGAGCTCGGCTTCCCCGTGATGGGCGGCTGTTACAAGCTGCCGGCCATCGACCTGCACTTCACGGGCGTGTTCACGAACAAGATGCCCACCGACGCGATCCGTGGCGCGGGCCGGCCGGAGGCCACCTATTGGATCGAGCTGACAATGGACAAGCTCGCCCGTGAGCTGGGAATGGATCCGCTCGAGCTGCGGCGCAAGAACTTCATCCCCAAGGAGGAGTTCCCTTACGAGACGCCGCTCGGCATCGTCTACGACTCCGGCGACTACCACGGGTCGCTCGACCGTCTGCTCCAGAACTTCGACCTCGACGCGTTCCGGCGCGAGCAGGCCGAGCTGCGCGAGAAGGGCATCCACCGCGGCGTGGGCTTCTCCACCTGGGTGGAGGTGTGCGGCCTGGCGCCCTCACGCGCCGTCGGGCCGCAGGGGGTGGGCCTGCAGGCGGCCTTCTGGGAGTCCGCCATGGTGCGCGTGCACCCGTCAGGCTCAGCCACGGTGTTCACGGGCACCTCGCCCCACGGCCAGGGGCTCGACACGAGCTTCGCGCAGATCGCAGCCGACCGGCTTGGCATCGACCCCGAGAACGTGGACGTGATCCACGGCGACACCGACCAGGGGCCCTGGGGCTGGGGCACCTACGGCTCGCGCTCGCTCTCGGTGGGCGGCGAGGCCGTGGCCAAGGCCGCGGAGAAGGTGCAGCTGAAGGCCAAGCGCATCTGTGCGGCGCTGCTCGAGGCTTCGCCCGACGACATCGAGCTCGCCGACGGCAAGTTCCAGGTGCGCGGCTCCCCCGACAAGTCGATGACCATGGCCGAGATCTCCTTCGCGGCCCACGTGCCGCCCAACGAGCTCCCCACCGAGATCGAGCCGGGGCTCGAGGAGAACTCGTTCTACGACCCGGAGAACTTCGTGTTCCCGTTCGGCGCGCACGCCTGCGTGGTGGACGTGGACGTGGAGACAGGCAAGGTCAAGGTCGTGCGCTACGTGGCGGTGGACGACTGCGGGCCCGCGATCAACCCGATGCTGATCGACGGTCAGGTGCACGGCGGCATCGTCCACGCGATCGGCCAGGCCCTCTACGAGCAGATCGTCTACGACGAGGACGGCCAGCTCGTGACGGGCACCTTCGTGGACTACGCGCTGCCCACCGCGGCCGAGGTGCCGAGCTTCGAGACCGACCGCACCGAGACGCCGTCGCCCGTCAACTCGCTCGGCGTGAAGGGCATCGGGGAGGCGGGCACCATCGCCGCCACGCCGGCGGTCACGGCGGCCGTGCTCGACGCGCTCGAGCCGCTCGGCGTGAGCTGGATCGACATGCCGCTCACGCCGATGCGTGTGTGGGAGGCGATCCACGGCGGTGGGAACGGAGGCGGCCCGCCCTCGCTGGGCGAGCACGGCAAGGGGTCCGCCGGCAGCGGCCCCAGCAGCCCGGACGAAGGAGGTGCCGGATGATCCCCGCTGAGTTCGAGTACGTGCGTGCGGACAGCGTCGAATCGGCGCTGAGCGCCCTGGCGGGAGGCGACGAGGACGCCAAGCTGTTGGCCGGTGGCCACTCGCTGCTCCCCTTGATGAAGCTGCGCCTGGCGGCGCCGACGCTGCTGGTGGACATCGGCGGCATCGAGGAGCTGCGCGGCGTGCGGCGCGACAACGGCTCCTGGCGGATCGGAGCCCTGACCACGCATGCCGCGCTCCAGGACAGCGAGGAGCTGGGGGTCGTCGCCAAGGCGGCGGCGCAGATCGCGGATCAGCAGGTGCGCAACCGCGGCACGATCGGCGGCTCGCTGGCGCACGGCGATCCGGCGTCCGACCTGCCGGGCGTGGTGCTCGCGCTGGACGGGTCGGTGACCGCCCGCGGCGCGGGCGGCGAGCGCGAGATTGCGGCGGCCGACCTGTTCCAGGACTACCTCACCACCACGCTCGATCCCGGCGAGGTGCTCACGAGCGTGAACGTGCCGGCGATGGACGGCTACGGCTGGGGCTACGAGAAGTTCACCCGTCGCGCCGAGGACTGGGCGATGGTCGGCGTGGTGGCGCTCGTGAAGGCGTCCGGAGGAGTCTGCGAGGACGTGCGCATAGGGCTCACGCACATGGCCTCCACGCCGCTGCGCGCCACCGCGGCCGAGGACGCGCTGCGCGGAGGCCCGCTCGACGCCGAGCGGATCGCGGCGGCCGCCGAGCAGGCCGCCGACGGCACAGAGCCGCCCGGGGACGCCAACGCCACACCCGACTACAAGCGCCACCTCGCCCGCGTGCTGGCCCGGCGCGCGCTCGAGGCTGCCGCGGGCCGCGCCGCGTGACCGGCGAGGTTTGATGCTGGACAGCCCGGAGGCCACGGGCAGGGCGCTGGCGGGCGAGCGCTACCTCGCGGACGAGGGCCTGTCCACCGCGGTCTATCTCGCCCTGGCGCTCGAACAGCCGCTGCTCCTCGAGGGCGAGGCCGGCGTGGGCAAGACGGAGGTGGCCAAGGCGCTGGCCGCCGCCCTCGGCGCGCCACTCGTGCGGCTTCAGTGCCACGAGGGCATCGACCTTCACCACGCCCTCTACGACTGGGACTATCCGCGCCAGCTGCTCCACCTGAGGGCGGGCGGCGAGGAGCAGCTCTACTCCGAGCGCTTCCTCCTGCGCCGCCCGCTGCTCGAGGCGCTGCGCCACCCCGAGCCGGTGGTGCTGCTGATCGACGAGATCGACCGCGCGGACGACGAGTTCGAGGCGTTCCTGCTCGAGCTGCTCTCGGACTTCCAGGTGACCATCCCCGAGCTCGGCACCGTCACCGCGCTGCACCGGCCCACGGTCGTCCTCACCTCCAATCGCACGCGCGAGCTGCACGACGCGCTCAAGCGCCGCTGCCTCTACCACTGGATCGACTACCCGGATCGCGACCGGGAGGCGGAGATCGTCCGCGCGCGGCTGCCCGGGGTGCCGGACGAGATCGCGGCGCGGGTGTGCGACGCGGTGGCGCGCCTGCGCGGGGAGGACCTGTACAAGCTGCCCGGCGTGGGGGAGACGATCGCGTGGGCACAGGCGCTGCTGGCGCTCGACGGCGCGGAGCTCGAGCGGACCCTTGGAGTCGCCCTGAAGGTGCGGGAGGACATAGAGGCCGTGCGCGAGCGAAGGGTGCTCGAGGGTGTCTGAGCGACTCGGGCTGCGCGTGACGGGCCGGCTGGCGCTGCTCACCGCTGCGATGCGCGCGGCCGGTGCGCGGGTGGGCGTCGAGGAGCTTCTCCGCGCCCACAAGGCGCTTGCCGCCGTGGGCCCGGACGACCGGCGGGGCGCCTACTTCGCGCTGCGCGCGGTGCTCTGCTCCCGCCGTGAGGACGTGGAGGCGTTCGACGCCGCCTTCGCGGAGTGGATGGCCGACGTCGCGCCGCCCGTCGATCCGATGGACGAGCCCGAGACGCTGGCCGACGTGGCCTCGCTGGTGCTGCCGCGTGTGGCCGTGCCGGCGGAGGAGCGCCCGCCGGCCCCGGCCGATGCGCGGCTCGAGCCGGTGCCGGCGGCCTGGTCCGACGTGGAGCTGCTGCGCGAGAAGGACTTCGCCGAGTACACGGAGGCCGAGAGGCGGCTGGCGCGCCGCCTGATGGTCCGGCTCGCCGGGTCCGGCCCCACCCGCAGCAGCCGGCGCCTGCGTCCCGCACGCCGCGGAGAGCGGCCGGCCGGCGCTCGCCCCGACCTGAGAAGGACGATGCGCAGCTCGCTGCGGTACGAGGGCGACCCCGTGGAGCGCCACTGGCGGCGCCCGGGCGAGCGGCCCCGGCCACTCGTGCTCGTGTGCGACGTGTCCGGGTCGATGGAGCCCTACGCCCGGATGCTCCTCCAGTACATGCAGGCCTGCGTGAGCGCGCGGCGTCGCGTCGAGGCCTTCGTGTTCGGCACCTCGCTCACGCGCGTCACGGCCGAGCTGCGCGGGCGCGACCAGGACGCGGCGCTCGATCGCGCGGCGGCGCGGGTCGGGGACTGGTCGGGCGGCACCCGCATCGGCGCCTCGCTGGCCACCCTCAACCGCGAGCACGGCAGCCGCGTGGGCCGCGGGGCGATCGTGGTGCTGCTGTCAGATGGCTGGGACCGCGGCGATCCGGCGCAGCTCGGAAGCGAGCTCGGCCGACTCGGGCGCTGCGCCCATCGGCTCGTCTGGCTCAATCCGCTCAAGGCGCACCCCGACTACGAGCCGCTCACGCGCGGGATGCAGGCGGCTCTCCCGTACGTGGACCACTTCCTCGCCGGCAACTCGCTGGCATCGCTGGAGGAGCTGGCAGCGCTCATGCAGGAGAGCATCGATTGACGCCGGCTCGCGCTTCGGATCGCGGGTCGGCGGGCATGCTGTCGACCATGGGCGAGGTTCGCGCGTGATCGGTGGTCTCGTGCTCGCCGCGGGTGGCGCGACCCGCTTCGGGAGCGCCAAGCAGCTCGCCGACCTCCAGGGCCGCCCGCTCCTCGAGCATTCCCTGCTGACCATGTCGCTCGCCCCGGTGGACCGGGCGGTGGTGGTGCTCGGGGCCGAGGCCGAGGAGGTGGTGCGCACGGTCGACCTGCACGGGATCAGGCCCGTCGTGTGCGAGCGCTGGCAGGAGGGTCAGTCGGCCTCGCTCGCCTGCGGCCTCGCCGCGCTGTCCGACTGCGATGCGGTGGTGGTCACGCTGGGCGATTTGCCGCGACTCTCGCCGGAGGCGATCAAGCGGGTCGTGAGCGCCCGCGGCGCTGCGGCGGCGGTCCGGGCGACCTATGGCGGCACTCCGGGTCATCCGGTGGTCCTGGAGCGCGACCTCCTCGTCCGGCTGCGCGACGTGACCGGAGATCACGGGGCACGCAACCTGCTCCGCAGCATCGCGAGCCTGGACGTGGCCTGCGACGACCTGGGCGGTGGCGAGGACGTGGATACGCCGGAGCAGCTGGACGCACTCCGTCACGCGTCCCTCCCGGCGTCGGGAGCGTAGGCGTGAAGCTCGAGCAGTCGTTCGAGGTGGCCGCTCCTCTTGAGCGCGTCTGGGAGGCGCTGATCGACGTGCGCCGGGTGGCCCCGTGCCTGCCCGGGGCGGAGATCGACCCGGACTCGGATGACGACGGCACCTACCGCGGCAGCTTCACCGTGAAGCTCGGGCCCACCACCGCGTCCTACCGCGGCCAACTGCACATGGAGGAGGTGGACGAGGCGGCGCGGCGCGTGGTCATGCGCGCGAGCGGGCAGGACAAGCGCGGCCAGGGCACCGCCAAGGCGAGCATCGTGAGTGTGATGAGCTCGCAGGGAGACACCACGAAGGTCGATGTGGAGACGGACTTCACGCTCACCGGGCGCCTCGCCCGCTTCGGGCGCGGCGGGATGATCCAGGATGTCTCGAACCGCCTGCTGCGCGACTTCTCGAGCTGTCTCCAGAGCTCGATCGAGTCGGACGAGTCGAGTCGCGAAGCGGTGCCCGCCGCTCCTTCGCCGGACCCGCAGACGCCCACTCCCGCGAAGCCGGTGAGCGGCTTCTCGCTCTTCTTCGGCGTGCTGATGGACCGGCTGCGCCGGCTCTTCGGCGGCGGGCGCTGACGCCCGGCACGGGCTCGCCCGCCGGACTAGACTCGACAGCCGTGGAGGCAAGCGATCGCACCGCAACCGCAACCCTTCCGGCGCGCCTCCTCGACGAGGACGAGCTGGCCGCCTGGCGCGGCCTCTTCCGCGCCCACTCGCGCCTGACACGGGCGCTCGACACCGACCTGGTGAGCGCCCACGGTCTGCCGCTCACCTCGTACGAGGTGCTGCTCTACCTGGCCGACTCGCCGGACGGGCGCCTGCGCATGTCGGAGCTGGCCGACTCGGTGCTGCTCAGCCGCAGCGGGCTCACGCGCCTGGTGGACCGCCTCGAGCGTCAGCAGCTGCTGCGGCGGGAGAGCTGCCCCAGCGACCGCCGCGGGTCCTACGCGGCGATCACCCAGCGCGGCCGCGCGCTGTTCGACCGCGCCCGGGCCACGCACCTGGAGGGCGTACGCCGGCGCTTCCTGAACCACCTCTCCGAGGACGAGCTGCGCTGGCTCGGCGAGGTGTGGCGACGGACCACCGGCGCCTGAATCGGCGGGTGCTCAGGAGATCGGCGCGGCCGCCACCGAGTGGCGCGCCCGCCGGCGGACCTCGCGGATGGCGCGGGCCAGGCGCCGCACGCCCTCGTCGAGCTCCTCCGGCGTCAGCAGCGGGTAGGAGAGCCGGAACGCGGTCTGCGAGCGGCGCTCCGGAGTGACCGCTCCACCCGGGGTGAACGTGACTCCGTGCCGCGCCGCCTCCGAGTAGAGCGCGCGCTCATCGAGCGGCCGCGTGAGCGTGACCCATACGTGATGGCCGCCCTTCGGCGACTCCGCCCGGTATTCGCCGGGCAGGTGGCGCTCGAGCGCCTCCATCAGCGCGTCGCGGCGCGCGCGGTAGAACGGCACGGTCTTCTTCTCGTGGCGGTCGTGGGCGCCTGAGGCGAGCCAGCGCGCCGCCATGTGCTGGGTGAGCGTGGACGTCTGGAAGTCGGCCAGCAGCTTCGCCATTGCTATGCGCTCGTTGATCGGGCCGCGCGCCGCCACCCAGCCCACACGCAGGCCCGGGCCGACAACCTTCGAGAGCGAGCTCACGTGGATCACGTGCGCCGGGGCAAGCTCGCGTACCGATCGTGGCCGCTCGCCCTCGAGCCGCGTGTCGGCGTAGACCTGGTCCTCGAGCACGAAGAAGTTGCGCTCCATCGCCAGCTCGGCCAGCCGCCGGGCCCTGTCGGGCGCGAGATCGCACCCGGTCGGGTTGTGGGAGGCGGTCTGGAGGGCCACCAGCTTGACCTCGTGGCGGGTGAGCAGGCGCTCGAGCGCATCCACGTCCAGGCCGTGCTCGTCCACGGGCACGCCGATGACCCTCGCGCCGGTGGCTCTCAGCGAGCCGATCATCCCGATGAAGCTCGGCGACTCCACCACCGCCACGTCGCCCTCCTCGAGCGTCGCCTCGGCCACCAGGCGCAGGCCCTGCTGGGCGCCGGAGGTGACCACGAGCTCCTCGGCCTCGGTGGCGAACCCGAAGCGCCGCCCGCGCTCGGCCAGCTGCTCGCGCAGCCCGTAGAGGCCCTCGGCGGGGAGCCAGGACAGCACGTTCTCGCCCTCGTCCGCGAACACGTCGGCGGCGATGGAGCCCAGCTCCTCCACCGGGTAGGTGCTCGGGTTGGGCCAGCCCGTGGCCAGCGAGAGCATCCCCGGCTCGTCCACCGAGAACGCGTCGGCAAGCACCTGCTCGGGGTAGGCGATCTCCCGCTCCGGGAGCGCGTACACCTGCCAGTCGTCGCCCAGCTCTGTGCTGCCCGCGGGAGCGAGCGAGCGGACGAAGGTGCCGCGCCCGACGCTGGCGGACACGTAGCCGAGCTCGGCGAGCTTCCGGTACACGCGCGCGGCCGTCAGGTGGTTCACGCCCACCTCCTCCGCCAGCCGGCGCGTGGGGGGCAGCTTCTCGCCCGGCGGCAGCTCCCCGGCTTCGATGGCCGCCACGAAGCGATCCACCAGCTGCTGCGTCAGCGATGTTCCGCTGTCGCGCTTGAGGTCGGACAAGTTCATCTTGTAGGACATAGAAAGGCGCTTTGTGCATCGTACACTAAGAGAGCGTTGTAGTACACCCTAGGTCCTGGCCGGAAGGAGGCCGCAAATGTTTCGCACCACTGCCGCCACACCCAAGCTCGCGCTCGCCAACGTGACGGTGCGCCACGCGGGTGTCGACGACGAGCGTGCGCTTGCGCGTCTCGCGTCGCTCGACAGCGCCCCCCGGCTTCGCGGCGCGGCCCTGGTGGCGGAGGCGGGCACGCGCGTGCTGGCCGCCCTGCCGCTCGGCTCGGGCCGGCCGATCGCCGACCCGTTCGAGCCGACCGCCGAGCTGGTGGCACTGCTCGAGCTGCGGCGCGATCAGCTCCACGAGCGTGACCGCGAGCGCGCGGGCCGGCTCGCACGGGTGCGCCGTCGCCTGCACTAGCGCTCACGCACATCGCGGCGCGCCGGCGATCGCTAGCGTGGTCGCGAGTGTCTGACGAGCTCGGCATAGACGCTCAGGGGCTGCGGAAGTCGTACGGCAGCGTCGAGGCCCTCCGCGGGGTGGACCTCCGCGCGGAGACCGGCACCGTGCTCGGCCTGCTCGGCCCCAACGGCGCCGGCAAGACGACCGCCGTTCGCATCCTCACCACGCTGCTGCAGCCGGATGCCGGCAGCGCGCGCGTGGCGGGGTTCGACGTCGTGCGCGACGCAGCTGCGCTGCGCGCACACATCGGCCTCGCGGGCCAGTACGCGGCGGTCGACGAGAACCTGAGCGGCTTCGAGAACCTGGAGATGGTGGGGCGGCTCTACCACCTGGGCCGCCAGCCCGCCCGCGAGCGCGCGGACGAGCTGCTCGAGCGCTTCGAGCTGAACGAGGCGAAGGATCGCCTCGTGCGCACGTACTCGGGCGGAATGCGCCGCCGCCTCGACCTGGCCGCCTCGCTGGTGGTCCGGCCGCCCGTCCTGTTCCTCGACGAGCCCACCACCGGCCTCGACCCGCGCAGCCGGGTCTCCCTCCTCGAGACGATCGAGGCGCGTGTGGCGGCGGGCACCACCGTCCTGCTCACCACCCAGACCCTCGACGAGGCCGACAGGCTGGCCGACCGCGTCGCGGTGATCGACCAGGGAGTCGTGATCGCCGAGGGCACGTCGGACGAGCTCAAGTCCCGCATCGGCGGCGAGCGGCTCGAGGTGACGTTGGAGGATCCCTCTCAGGCATCCGCCGCGGTGCCTGCCCTGTCGCCCATGTGCGCGGAGCCGCCCGAGGTGGATGGGCGCATCGTCCGGATGGGGGTGCCGCGGCGCAGCGGCGTCATCGCCGAGGCGGTGCGGAAGCTGGACGACGCGGGCGTGGGGATAGCCGACCTCGTCATCCGCCGTCCGACGCTCGACGACGTGTTCATCGCGCTCACCGGGCACGCCGCGGAGGCCGAGGAGGAAGAGGCCGTCGAGCAGGAGCCGGAGAGCGTGCCCGAGGAGGTGCGGTCGTGAGCTCGCTGGCGATGGCCGTGTCCGACACGATGGTGCTGGCGCGCCGCAACCTGCTGCGGATCCCGCGGGCTCCCGACCTGCTGCTCTCGTTCACGGTGCAGCCGATCATGTTCGTGCTGCTGTTCGTTTACGTCTTCGGCGGCGCGATTAGCACGCCGGGTTACGACTACGTGGACTTCCTGATGCCCGGGATCATCGTGCAGACGATGTCCTTCGGAGGCTTCGTGACCGCCCTCGGCCTGGCCGAGGACCTCAAGAAGGGGCTGATCGACCGCTTCCGGTCCCTTCCGATCGCCCGCTCGGCCGTACTCGCCGGACGCACGCTCGCCGACGTGGCCACGAACGTCATCTCGCTGGTCATCATGCTCGTGGTGGGCATCCTCGTCGGCTTCTCGTTCGACAACGGGGTGATCGAGATCCTGGGCGGCGTCGGGCTGTTGCTCCTCTTCGGCTACGCCTTCTCCTGGGTGTTCGCCTACCTCGGCCTGTCCGCATCGTCGGCCGAGTCGGCGCAGGCCCTGGGCTTCATCGCGGTCTTCCCGCTCACCTTCGCTTCGTCGGCCTTCGTGCCGGTCGATTCGATGCCCAGCTGGCTCCAGCCGATCGCCAACGCCAACCCCATCACCACGGTCGTGGACGCGATCCGGGCGCTCTGGCTGGGGGCTCCGGCGGGCACCGACGTGTGGATGGCCTGCGTCTGGTCGCTGGGTCTGATCGCCGTGTTCGCGACGCTGTCGGTGTCGCGCTACCGGCGGGCTGTTACGCGGTAGGCGCTCGTCCCGGCTGGGTGAGGGTCGAAGGTGATTGTTCAGTTACGCCTCCTATGGAGGACAAAGTGAACACTCACCCCAGCGCCAGCGCGGCGATCCCCACCACGATCGCCGCTGCGCAGCCGAGCCGGCGCCGGCGGTCGCCCTCGCCGAGCACGCCCACCCCCAGGGCTGCCCCTACCAGCACGCTCGACTCGCGCGCGGGAGCCACATAGCTCACCGGTGCGAGCTGGAGCGCGTTGAGGACGAGGATGTACGAGAACCCCGACAGGAGCGCCACCGCCAGGGCCGAGCGGCGGTCCACTCGCCAGCTCGACAGGAACGCCGCACGCGGGCCACCCGCCGCATGCGCCACGAACGGGGCGAGCACGAGCACTATGCCCACCTCGGTGGCCCAGAAGTAGACGATCGGCGACGCGTCAGGCCGTCCACGGCGTGCTTGTCCCAGAGCGTGTAGGCGGCGATCGTCACGCCGGTGGCCAGCGCCCAACTCGTGCCCGGCGCGCCGGCGCGCACGGCCGGGGCGGCCAGCCACAGAATCGCCGCCACCACCACGCCCCCGCCCACCAGCGCCAGTCCGCCCGGCCGTTCGCCGAGCACCACGACCGCCGCCACCGTGGCCAGCAGTGGCCCCGTGCCGCGGGCGAGGGGATAGACGAGCGACAGGTCGCCGTCGCGATAGCCGCGCTGCAGGCACGCGAAGTAGACGGCGTGCAGCACGCCGGATCCGACCATGAACCACACGGCGGCGAGGCTGGGCGGCGAGGTGGCGATGAGCACCAGCGCCGGCGGCGCGAGCACGCACGCGCCGAAGATCGACGCCAGCCAGACGAACGCGGTGCCGCCGCCCGGCGCCGTCTTCGCCACGAGGTTCCAGAGCGCGTGGGCACCCGCCGCGAGCAGCACGAGCCCGAGTGCCGCACCGGACACTCGCTAGACCGCTGATTCCGCCGCGTGCCTGGAGAAGGCGGACCGGCCGTCGGCCTCGTCCCAGTAGACCTCGTAGCGCACGCAGCTGCCCGCTGGCCAGTGCGAGAGCTCGTACGAGCGCTGGGTTACCTCGATGGACGAGCCCTTTCCGAGCCCGATGTACTCGACGATCGAGAGCACCCAGGTCCCGCTGACGGTAAGGCCCCTCGGCTCCGTGCGCATCTCGTCCCACGACGATCCCCAGCGCGCGAGGAGCTGCCGGTACTCCTCGTGGCCTCGATAGGTGCCGCTCTCGAAGTTCGGCGGGGCCACGTAGACCTCCACCTCCGGATGGAACAGCTCCAGCATCGCCTCGATCTCACCGGCGCTGTAGCGCTCGTAGGCGAGCCGGCAGAGCTCCTCGGGTGAATCGCTCATGCGATGAACTTTGCCAGCCGCGACGCCTCCTCGTCGACCTCGCGGCGTGCCGCCTTCGGCAGCGGCTCGAATGGCTTGACGCGCACCTTGCCCTTCTCCTCGCGCCAGGTGCCGGCCACCTGGCCATCCACCGTGAAGGTCGGCACCGACTGAGGCGTCTTGATGCCGAACACCTGCGGGCGGAAGCGCTCGGGCAGGATGCCGGTCCGGCGCGCGTGCACGAGCAGGACGGCGTCCCAGGTCGGGAGGAAGCGCACCGGCGCCTTGGTCGAGGGATCGGGAAGCGGCCTGCGCGGCAGGTCGAGCAGCAGGCCGCCGCGCTCGTCCCGGAAGCGCCGCAGCTCCATGCTCTCCAGCACGGGCTTCAGCTGGGCCGGCGGGATCCCCGACCAGCTCACGATGTCCGCCACCGCCGCGGGCCCGAAAGCTCCGAGGTAGCGGGTGACGGTGTGCCGCCGCGGGTGCTCCGTCTGCTCGCGGTCGAGCCACGTCTCGGCGAGCGCGTAGATGTCCGCACGCCGGTGCTCCCATGTGCCGGAGGGCGGCACGCGCACCAGGTCGAGCCAGGTCGTGGCACCGTTGAAGAGCACCGTGTCACCGTCCACCAGCGGCATCAACTCGCTGCGGTGGGCCGGTCCGTCGGCGAGCACGGCGCGCATCCGCCGGGCCGCTGCCTCGACCTTCCAGCGAGTCGGGCCGCCGTGGGCGCGCGCCCGCAGCCACGAGCTCCGGCGGCCGTCCCCCGTGGCCTCCGCGAACTGCCGGTAGTCCCCCGGCGACACCACGTGGATCGTGTTTCGGAGGAGCGTGGCCTGGACGAGCGTCCGCCGCTCGAGCGCGCGCGTGACCTGGCGGCGCTCGAGTCCCTCGGCCCGCGACCAGAGCCCGATGTAGATCGACGGCGCGTACTGGGCCTGCACCCCGCCCATTCGCTCGACGGTGGTGGCCAGCGAGCCGCGACTGCGGGTCAGGAGCGACTGGCGCTCGAGCACGGCTCGCCCCAGCTCGCGCTCGCTCAGGATCCGCTCGAGTGGCATTCCGTGAAGCCTCCAACCTCGCTGAGGCGGGCGTGAGCGCTGCGGCTAGCCCGGGAGGCGCAAGCTAACGACCTTGACCGTCCGGCGACCGGCCGAGTCGCGGAACTCGAGCGCGAGCTTGATCCGCACGCGACCCATCGCGGCCAGCCTGCGCACGCCGGAGCGGCTGAGCTTCAGCCTGAGCGTGTGTGCTCCCGGGCCGCTCGCCGGGCGGGTGCCCTTGCCGAGCACCATCGCGCCGCCCGGGCCCTGCGCGGTCAGCTTGGCCGAGAAGGCTCCGTCGGTGAGCGCCCGGAGGCCGGTGGCGGTGAAGCCCCGCCGTGCGCGCAGCTTGCGGGCGCCGAGGCGGCGCAGCGTCCGCGCGGTGGTGGCGAGGTCGCGCCCGAGCTGGGCGGCGATCAGCTTCTGCGACGGCACGGCAGGCGGCCGCGGCGGGTCGACGACCGGCGGCGGGGTCGGCTTCTGCGGGGTGCGCTCGACGGTCGAGGTCCGGCTGGCGTGTGAGGCGTCCGCGTTGCCGATCTGATCGAGGGCGCGCACGTGGAAGCTGTGGCGGCCGTACGAGAGGCCGGTGAGGGTGCGGGGCGATCCGCACGCCGCCCAGGCGCCCTCGTCCAGCCGGCACTCGAAGCTCGCGCCGGGCTCGCTCGCGGCGAAGGTGAAGGTCGCGCCGGTGGTGCGCACGGTGCCCGAGGGCCCCGCGGTGATCGAGGTGTCGGGCGGCTCGGCGTCGACCACCCAGGTCCGGCTGGCCGGTGAGGCATCGGTGTTGCCCGCCGCGTCGGTGGCACGGGCGCTGAAGGTGTGCTCTCCGTTGGAGAGCCCGTGAGGCTCCGCGGCGATCCACACGACTCCCACGCGCCGTCGTCGAGCTTGCACTCGTACGTGGAGCCGGGCTCCGCCGAGCCGAGCTCGAAGTCCGCGCGGTTCGTGGGCACGGTGCCGGAGGGCCCCGCCTCGATGGTCGTGCGGGCGCGACCGTGTCGACGGTCCAGGTGCGGACGGCCTCGCTCGGGTCGGTGTTGCCGGCGGCGTCGGTGGCCCGCACGCGGAAGGTGTGGGAGCCCTGACCGAGGCCGGTCAGAGCACGCGGCGACGTGCAGACCTGCCAGCCGTCGTCGTCGAGCCTGCACTCGAAGCTCGAGCCGGCCTCGCTCGAGGCGAAGCCGAGGTCGGCCGAGGTGCTGCCCGTGGGACCGGACGGCCCGGCCGAGACCGTGGTCTCGGGCGCCTGGGTGTCCACGGTCCAGGTGCGGACGGCCTCAGTCGGGTCGGCATTGCCCGCCGTGTCGAGCGCGCGCACCCGGAAGGTGTGATCGCCGTCGGCCAGTCCGGTGAGGGCGCGCGGCGAGGCGCAGGTCTGCCAGGCGCCGTCGTCGAGCTTGCACTCGAACGCCGAGCCGGGCTCGCTGGACGAGAAGGTGATGCTGGCCGAGGCGGTGGCCGAGCGGCCCGTGGGGCCGCTGCCGATCGTGGTCTCGGGCGCCCGGGTGTCCACGCTCCAGGTCCGGACGACCTCGCTGGCATCGAAGTTGCCCGCCGAATCCACCGCGCGCACGCGGAAGCTGTGCGAGCCCTCCGCGAGATCGCTGAGAGCGCGCGGCGAGGCGCAGGTCTGCCACGCGCCGTCGTCGAGCTTGCACTGGAAGCCGGCCTCCGGGTCCGCGGACGCGAACGAGAACGAGGCGGCCTTCGACGCGGTCGGGCCGGCCGGGCCGACCTCGAGGGTGGTGTCGGGCGCGACCGTGTCGACGGTCCAGGTGCGCACCGCCTCGCTCGGGTCGACATTCCCGGCGGGATCGGTCGCACGGACACGGAACGTGTGGGCGCCCTGAGCCAGTCCGGTGAGGGCGCGCGGCGAGGTGCATGTCTGCCATGCGCCCTCGTCGAGCTTGCATTCGAACGTGGAGCCGGATTCGCTCGAGGCGAAGCCGATGCTCGCCGACGTGGCGGCGGTGGGCCCCGACGGGCCGGACCCGATGCTCGTGTCGGGCGCGCCCGTGTCCACGGTCCAGGAGCGCGTGGCCTCGGTGGCGTCGGTGTTGCCGGCCGCGTCGGTCGCGCGCACCGAGAACAGGTGGGCGCCGTCGGAGAGTCCCGTGAGCGTGTGCGGCGAATCGCAGGGCTGCCACCCGGCGGAGTCCAGCTTGCACTCGAAGGTCGACCCCGTCTCCGACGAGGTGAACGCCAGCGTGGCGGAGCTCGTGCGCGTGAGCGGCGACGGTCCGGACCCGATCGACGTGGTCGGGGCCACGCTGTCCACGGTCCACGCGCGCGTGGCCTCGGTGGCGTCGGTGTTGCCGGCGGCGTCGGTGGCGCGCACGCGGTAGGTGTGGGCTCCCTGCGCGAGCCCGGTCAGAGCGCGCGGCGAGGTGCAGGTCTGCCACGCGCCGTCGTCGAGCTTGCACTGGAAGGTCGCGTCTGGGTCGGGCGAGCTGAAGCCGAGGGTGGCCGCCGTGGACGCCACCGTGCCGGTCGGCCCGGAGCCGATCGTCGTGTCGGGCGCCACGGTGTCGACGCTCCAGGACCGTGTGGTCTCGGTGGCGTCGGTGTTGCCGGCGGCGTCGGTGGCGCGCACGCGGAATGTGTGGGCGCCCTGCGCGAGTCCCGTGAGGGCGCGCGGCGAGGTGCAGGTCTGCCAGGCGCCGTCGTCGAGCTTGCACTCGAAGGTCGAGCCGCCCTCGGTGGAGCTGTACGAGATGCTCGCGGCGGTGGACGCGGTGGGCCCGCTCGGCCCGGCGGTGATCGTCGTGTCGGGCGGGACGGAGTCCACGGTCCACGAGCGCGTGGCCTCGGTGGCGTCGGTGTTCCCGGCCGCGTCAACGGCGCGCACGCGGAAGGTGTGGGCGCCCTGCACGAGTGCGGTGAGCGCGCGGGGTGAGGAGCAGCCCTCCCAGGCGCCGTCGTCGAGCTTGCACTGGAATGTCGCGTCCGGGTCGGGCGAGCTGAATCCGAGCGTCGCGGAGGTGGACGCGACCGTGCCGGTCGGACCGGATCCGATCGAGGTGTCGGGCGCGACCGTGTCGACGCTCCAGGTGCGCACGGCCTCGCTCTGGTCGGTGTTGCCGGCGGCGTCGGTGGCCCGAACGCGGAAGATGTGGGCTCCCTGCCCGAGGCCTGATAGAGCGCGCGGCGAGGTGCAGGTCTCCCAGGCGCCGTCGTCGAGCTTGCACTCGAAGCCCGAGCCGGACTCGGTGGAGCTGAACGGGAAGCTGGCCGAGGTCGAGGCCACGAGGCCGGAGGGCCCACCGGTGAGCGAGGTGTCGGGGGCCTGCGTGTCCACCGTCCACGTGCGCGCCGCCTCCGTCGGATCGACGTTGCCGGCGGCGTCGGTGGCGCGTACCGAGAGAGTGTGCGAGCCCTGGGCGAGTCCCGTGAGGGCGCGCGGCGACGTGCAGGTCTGCCAGGCGCCCTCGTTGAGCTTGCACTCGAAGGTCGAGCCGGACTCGGTGGAGCTGAACGAGATGCTCGCGCTGGTGGAGGCGACCGTGCCGGTCGGGCCGGAGCCGATGCTCGTGTCGGGCGCCGCGGTGTCCACGGTCCACGTGCGCGTGGCCTCGGTGGGATCGACGTTGCCGGCGGGGTCTGTGGCGCGTGCACGGAAGGTGTGCGATCCCTGGCCCAGGCCGGTGAGCGCACGCGGCGAGGTGCAGGCCTGCCACGCGCCGGAGTCGAGCTTGCACTCGAACGTCGAGCCGGCCTCGTTGGACGAGAACGAGATGCTCGCCATCGTGGACGCCACGAGACCGGTGGGCCCTGA
Source organism: uncultured Actinomycetes bacterium (assembly GCA_963742735.1). Classification (GTDB taxonomy): domain Bacteria; phylum Actinomycetota; class UBA4738; order UBA4738; family JBBDTT01; genus JBBDTT01. The sequence goes on along the minus strand of CAVUMN010000004.1, from coordinate 18,292 downwards.
GTCGATGGTCGTCTCGGGGCTCCGGGTGTCGTTGGTGAGCGGGGAGCAGTTCGTGGACCCGGTGTCGGTGAACGAGCGTCCGTCCTGGGGGAGGAAGCTCCAGTCGTAGCTGTTCGCGTGGAGAGTGAGCTTGAGCGCCCCGAAGGTTCCGGTGGTCTGCACCTGCGTGTTGGCCAGTGGCGTGTTCAGCGGGTAGTGCTGGGTGCCGCCCGTGCCGACCACGAACTGCCGCATGCCGCGGGCCTGGTCCAACTGCCCGCTGGGGGTCTGCGGCGCGAAGCGCTGGTAGGTGTGGTCGTTCCCGCTGTAGACGAACTCGGCGCTGTACTCGTAGAGCACGTCCCAGAAGGGGGCGCTCTTGGTGAGCGAGCCGTGCGTGGCTCCTGCGCTCCAGCGCGGGTGGTGCCAGTAGGCGCCCACGCAGCTCCCGGCGTTCTGCGCCAGATCGTTCTCGAGCCACTCGTACTGCTCGGAGCCCGGTCCGCATCCGCCGACGAGATCGCAGTTGCTGTTCAGCACGACGATGTGCCAGCTGCCGAGGTCGTAGCTGTACCAGCCCTTCCCGTTGGTTGCAGCGGCGGAGCCGAAGTACCCGAAGTAGCCGGCAGCGCCCGGTGTCCCGTACTCGTGGTCGCCCACGGCCGGCTTGGTGCGCCACTTGTGCCGGCCCCAGGTGGGCTCGTAACAACCCTGGAACTCGGCGGGCTCTCCGTGGTTCTGCTCGGTGTCGCCGGCGATCCCGATCACGCCCGGCGTGGTGTCGAGCAGCCGTGCGGTGGCCTCGTCGCCGGCGGACCAGCAGGAGGCGATGTCGGCCAGTCCCAGCAGCACCGGATCGCCCTGCACCTCCGGCAGCGCCGGCACCGCCGGCGATCCCGGCTCGCTGACCGAAAGCCCGTCGACGTAGAAGGTCTCCCCGGCCGCGCCGCTGGTGGCCTGGAAGACGAGCGCGTCCACGTAGCTGCCGCTCTGCTGCGTCGTGTAGGTGAGCGCCGGGAACGACTGCCAGGAGCCGTTCGTGACCACGCAGGTCTGACCCGAGCTCACCAGCGTGTCGCCGCTCGTGCCCGGCTGGTACTCGCGGAGCTTGAGGCAGATGGAGCGGCCGCTGGTCTGCCCGCGGATCGACCCCTGAGCGGTGAGGGTCACGCCGGCGCCGATCGCGTTGTAGGGATCGGGAGCGGTGGAGATCGTGGGCGAGCCCGAGCCCGAGGCTGTGAACAGGCCGGCCTTCTTGCTGCCCGCGAGGCCTCCGGCCACCACCTGGAGCGTTCCTCCGCTCCACCCGAAGCCCGGCACCGTGTAGCCCTGGCTGGTCCAGCCGGCGGCGGGCGTCTCGAAGTTCCCGTTCTGGAAGCTGGCGTCGGCCCACCACGTGCGCGCCGCCGGGGTGGGGTCGGGCGTGCCGGACGCGCCGGGCGAGACGGCGCGGGCCTCGAGCCGGTGCGAGCCGTTGGCCACCTCGAAGCTGGGCTGCGAAGAGCAGGGCTCGAAGGCGCCGCCGTCGAGGGAGCACTCGAACGTGGCGCCGCCCGTTCCCGAGGAGAGCGTGAACTGGGCCGATCCCGAGCGGTAGGTACCCGACGGCCCGGCGGTGATGGAGGTATCCGGAGCCCCGGCGGCCAGCGCCGAGCCGACCGCGAGGGCGAGCGCGCACGCCGTGAGTGCGGCGAGCAGCATGAGCGCAGCGACGCGCGGCTTTCTACGAATGGCTTCCTGCCTGAGTCCCGGCAAAGGTCCGTCCCGATTCCGTTCGAGGTCCCTAACCGAAAGTAAATGCGATTCCGCGTATTCGCCTGGACGCGAGCGGCCGCTTGCAAGCAGCGTCCAGGCCAGGCGTGGAGCCGAAAAGTGGCCTTTGCCACAAGCGGCGGGTCAGGCTCGGGGGCGCTAGCCCCGGATGGTCAGCGGAATGCCGCTGCCGATGCGTCCGGCCAGCCAGGTGATGGCGTCCGTGCTGAGCCTGATGCACCCGTGGGACGCGGCCGAGCCGAGCGCGCCCGAGAGCCCGTTGACCCCGTGCATCGCGATCTGGCCGGGGCCGCCTTCGAATTCTTGGAGAACGCTCGACCGCGCGCTCGTGGCGAGCGCGTACGGACCGCCCACCTGCGAGCCGAGCGCGAGCGCCTCCTCGATGAAGAAGCCGCCGGTGGGCGTGGGTGTCGAGGACTTGCCGACGATGGCGCTGAAGCGACGTGCGACCCGGCCGTGGCGGTAGACCGTCACGCGGCGGGTGGACACGGTGACTACCAGGCGCCACTCGGTGGACGATCGTCTCGTGTGACGGGCGCGGATCCAGCCGTGATGTCCGGCCGGCCTACCGGGGAGCCGGACGTGCACCCAGCGCGCCCCTCCGCGGCCAACGGTGCGCCCGAGGACGGGAAGGACGGTCCGCACGCCGGTGAGCGGGCGGCGCGCCGCCACGGACTCGACCCAGCGCGCGCCTGCGCTCGGGCGGGCACGCACGGCGTGATCCTGCGTCAGCACCACGAGCGGCCGGCCGGCTCGCACGCTCCCGCCCGCGGCGTGTGCCGGGACGGTGAGCGTGGAGCCGATGACCGCTGTGAGGAGCGCCACGCCCAGCAGCGGGCGCGCCCCGTGGCTCATCCGGTGAATCGCGACGGGCCCTGGCGGGGCCGGAGCAGCTGGGCGGCACACGCGCGGTATCTGAGCGCCACCGTCCTTGCCCGAGTCGCGTCCGTGAAGGTCACGTGCGCAGTGAGCCTGTGCCGGCCGGGGCCGGCGTTCAGCTGAATCCGGAAGGGGGAGCGCCTCACTGCCTTGACGCGCCTGCCGTCCAAGCGGAAGACCACTCGCTCGATCATGCGCCCGCGCACCGTGGCCCGGAAGCCGTCGGTGCAGGAGCTGCGTGAGCCGCGACGCACGGTCGCCCTGCCGTTGCGCGTGACCCGGTCTGCCCTGTTGGGGCCGCCGGGTCCCGCGCCGGGTCCCGCGCCGGTTCCGGTTCCGGGCCCAGCTCCGGCTCCGGTGCCGGGCGTGGCGCCGCCACCGGGCGTGGGGGTCGGGGTGGGCGTCGGGGTCGGCGTGGGCGTGGTGTTGGCGCCGCACCCGGCGGCGTTGAGGGTGTTGTTGTTCAGGGTGACCGCGCCGTTGCGGGCGAGTGCCCGCCCGAGCACGGTGGCTCCGCTGTTCAGCGAGATGCTCGTGAGCGCCATCAGGTTGCCCTGGAACGCCGTGCCGGTGCCGAGCGTGGCCGAGCTGCCGATCTGCCAGTAGACGTTGCACGGTGAGGCTCCGTTGACCAGGAGCACCGAGCTGGCCGACGCGGTGGTCAGCGTCGAGCCGATCTCGAAGACGAACTGCGCGTTCGGGTCGCCCTGGGCGTCGAGCGTGAGCTGCCCGGTGAGCTGTGCGGAGGTGTCGAACCCGTAGGCCCCCGCGACGAGCGTCAGGCCTCCGAGGTCGATGCCCGTCAGGTCGTCGGCCGGCGCAACGGCTCCCCGGCGGCGACGTTGTAGGCGGTGGTCAGGTCGAGTTGCGCCTGAGCCGCGACGCCGTCGTTGGCATGAGTGGCTCCGTTGACGACGGCGGGAAGGCCGAAGCCCACCAGCGCGTACCCGGGGAGACGCCGAGGTCTCCGTTGAGCACCGACGGGCCGGTGTTGGTGACGGTCGAGCCGCCGAGGACCACGAAGAGCCTGTTGTGCCGAGATCGACCTGAGCCGCGGCGGGACCGGCATGGAAGGCGAATAGAACGGCGAGCAGAGCCGCGAGCGGCCCGATGCGCCTCAGATGGATGGGGCTGGACATGACGTCCTCTCCCTATGTGACGAGCAGCCCCTGCGACGTTCCTATGGCGCCACGGACCGCTTGGCTGGGCGGCCGTGTGGATGCGGCACTCCTTCGGTAGCCCGGCGCACTCCGGGCGGAGTTCCGTGGCTTTGCGGACCCGCCTCGCGACGAGGGTGCCTGTGTCGAGAAGATTCTCTGGTGTCTTAGCCCATCGCCACTTTGGGGCCGCGGCTTGAGCCGGAGCCACCCAGCCGGACGGGCAGCGTCTTCAGCTGGTTCACGAATGGAGACTCGACGAACTGCGGATCGCCGGCGAGCTCCATGGCGGGGTACCGGGACAGGGTCTCCTCGAGCAGGATCTGCAGCTCCAGCCGCGCAAGCGCCGTGCCGAGACAGAAGTGGCGCCCGCCGGCGCCGAAGGCCTGGTGCTCGGGGTTGCGGGTCACGTCGAAGTTGTCCGGGTCCTCGTAGCGCGACTCGTCCCGGTTCGAGGACACGTACCACATGACCACCTTGTCGCCCTCGGCGATCTGCGCGCCGTTCAGCTCCGCGTCTCGTGTGGCGGTGCGCGCGAAGTGTGCGAACGCGGGGAACATCCGCAGCGACTCCTCGACCGCGGCGCCAACGAGCGCCGGGTCGTCGAGCAGCTTCCGGCGCTGCTCCGGGTTCTCGAGCAGCGCGCGCATGCCGCTGCAGTACGTGGCCTTGGTGCTGTCGTTGCCGGCGGCCACGAGCAGGAAGAAGCCCATGACGATCTCGTGCTCCTCGAGCCGCTCGCCATCCACCTCGGCGTGCACCAGGACGCTCGTAAGATCGTCGGTGGGGTTCTCGCGGCGCTCCGCGATCAGCTTGCCGCAGCGCTCGAAGATCTCCGGCACGTCGCGTTGCATCACCGACTCCACGCCCTCCGGGTTGAGGTCCGGATCGCCGGCGCCCAGCGTGGTGTTCATCAGCCGCGCCCACACCTCGTCGTCCTCGGGCGGGATGCCCATGAAGCTGCCGATCACGCGCGACACGACCGGCTGCGCGACGTCGGTCACGAGGTCGCACTCGTCGCGGCCCTCCAGCCGGTCGAGAACACCCACGGTGATCTCCCGGATGGTCGGTTCGTGCTCGGCGATCCGCTTCGGCGTGAAGCCGCGCTGGAAGAGCGCCTTCAGGCGGTCGTGCTTCGGCGGGTCCATCCCGATGAACATCGCCTGCGTGAGCTCGAGCGGGATGATCGCGTCGCGCAGGGCGGTGATGCCGGTGGCCGACGAGTAGGTCTGCCAGTCGCGGCTGACCGCGTGGACGTCGTCGGCCGTGGTCACCGACCAGTAGCCGTCCTCCTCGGGGTACTCGCTGATCCGGGGCGTCCAGTGGACCGGGCACTCCGAGCGCATCCGCTTGAAGAGCTCGTAGGGCGGACCGTCGACCCACTCCTCGCGCTCGGTCACGAGCACCTCGTCCACCGGCCTGGGATCGGCGTCCGAGCGCGGATCGATTTCGGGGCGTGAGGTCAGGACTCGACCCTATCCGGAGTGGCCGGCAGGCGCAAAGGGGGGTAGCCTCGGAGCCCGTGCGCACGCGGGTCACCGAACTCCTCGGAGTGGAGCATCCGGTCCTCCAGGCGCCCATGGCCAGGATGGCCACGCCGGAGCTCGCGGCCGCGGTCAGCGCGGCGGGCGGGCTGGGAGGCCTGGGGTCCGCCGTCCTCGATGTGGCCGAGCTCCGGGAGCAGGCGACGGCGGTCCGCGCTTCCACGGACAGGCCGTTCCAGCTCAACTTCTTCTGCCACGAGCCACCCCGCGTGGACGCCGCCGCGGCCGCCGCGGCCAGGGCCGCGATCGCGCCGCTGTACGAGGAGCTCGGACTCGGTGACCCGCCCGAGCCTTCCACACCGCCGTTCGCCTTTGACGAGCAGCGGCTCGAGGCGCTGCTCGAGATCCGCCCCGCGGTCGTGAGCTTCCACTTCGGGCTGCCGGGAGGCGACGCGCTCGCCGCCTGTCGCGAGGCGGGTATCACGATCCTCGCGAGCGCCACCACGGTTGCCGAGGCGCGCGATCTGGAGCAGCGCGGAGTCGATGCCGTGGTGGCTCAGGGTGGCGAGGCCGGTGGCCACCGCGGCAGCTATCTGGTGGAGGGCGACGACGGGCCGGTGGGCACGCTCGCGCTCGTGCCGCAGGTGGTGGACGCCGTGTCCGTCCCGGTCGTGGCGGCGGGCGGCATCGCGGACGGCCGCGGGCTGGCCGCGGCGCTGGCGCTGGGAGCCGGCGGCGCACAGGTGGGCACGGCTTTCCTCGCCTGCCCGGAAAGCGCCACCCCGGCTCTCTACCGCGAGGCGCTGCGCGCCGCCGACGCCGAGCGCACCACGATCACGCGCGCGTACTCCGGCCGGCCCGCGCGCGTACTGCGCAACCGCGGCACCGAGGAGGTCACGGAGCCGTTGCCCTATCCGGCGCAGATGTCACTGACCGCGGCGCTGCGCGAAGCGGGCGCGGATCCCGCGGACTTCTTCCCCATGTTCGCCGGTCAGGGCGCGCTGCTCGCTCGCGCGGTTCCGGCGGCCGAGGTGGTGGCGACGCTCGTGGCCGAGGCCGAGCAGACGTTCCGCGCACTCACCGGCGACTGAGCGTTCCGAGCCTGCGCGGTACGGTGCCGCCATGCGCCGCCTACCGCTTCTCGTGATCCTGGCCCTCGCCTCCACCGCCCTGGCGCTGCCCGCGGAGCGGAGGCGGCCAAGTGCAACGGCGTGCCGAAGAAGGGCTGCCTGCTCCCGTTCCCCAACGACCACGCGCTCACCAAGCGCGACTCGAAGACGCCCACCGGCCGGCGCGTGGCCTTCGTCCGCTCGGCGATGCCGGCGAACACGCGCGGCTCGCGGATCGACCCGCGCGAGTGGAACCGCAACGACGGCTTCAGCCCGGGCCAGCCGATCACCGTGCACCTGCCCTTCCTGAAGACACAGGCGCAGTTCAGGCGCTCGGGGATCGTGCCCGTGAACGACCTGGCCAGGTACCGCGGCCGCAGGCAGCCGCTCCTGCTGCTCGACGAGAAGACCGGCAGGCGCCAGATCGTCTGGGGCGAGCTTGACGCCGGCGACGCGCCGGCCGCGAGCCGCAACCTGATCATCCACCCGGCGAAGAACCTGGTGTCGGGGCGCCGCTACGTGGTCGTGCTCCGCAACCTGAAGCACAGCGCCCCGCGCGGCCTCTGGCGCACCACCTCGAGCAAGCTCCGCAAGGCCCTGAAGAAGGCCAAGGTCAGGCGCTCGAGCGTGTACCTCACGTGGAACTTCACGGTGGCGAGCGACAAGTCGCTCACGGCCCGCCTGCTCAAGATCCGCGCCGACGCATTCAGGCAGCTGGGCGACACCAAGCTGGGCGACGGGGTCATCCAGGGCCGGGCGCCGGCGTTCTCGATCAGCTCGGTCCAGAACTTCACACCCGCCCAGGACCCGCTCATCGCCCGCAGGATCTCGGGCACGTTCACGGTCCCCTGCTACCTCGACAAGGCCGGCTGCCCGCCTGGCTCGCGCTACCACTACTCGAGCTCCAAGCGCGACGCGCTCCCTACGCAGATTCCCGGCAACGTCGCGCTGGCGCCGTTCCAGTGCAACATCCCGCGCGCCGCTTTCGCCGCCCCCTCGCGGATCGCCCTCTATGGCCACGGCCTGCTCGGCTCCCACGAGCAGATCGAGGAGATCAACATCCAGAACATGAGCGCGGAGCACGACTTCACGTTCTGCGCCACCGACTGGGCGGGCATGTCGAGCGCCGATGTGCCCAACGCGGTCTCGATCCTCCAGGACATCTCGAAGTTCCCGTCGCTGGCCGACCGCCTCCAGCAGGGGGTGCTCAACACGCTCTACCTGGGGCGGCTGCTCGCGCATCCACAGGGCTTCGCGGCCAACGCCGCGTTCCAGGGCGCCGGCGCGCAGAAGCTGCTCGACACGTCGCAGCTCTACTTCGACTCGAACTCGCAGGGAGCAATCCTGGGCGGCCTGGCCACCGCGGTCGCGCCCGACTGGCGGCGCGCCGTGCTGGGCGTGGCGACGATGAACTACGGCACGTTGCTCCCGCGCTCGGTCGACTTCGACACCTACAACGCCGTATTCAGGCCGGCCTACCCGGACGGCGGCACGCGCCTGCTGATCGTGTCGCTGATCCAGATGCTCTGGGACCGCGGCGAGACCAACGGCTGGGCCTACCACGTGACCAATAGGCCGCCGCGGCACACCCCGAAGCACACGGTGCTCCTCCATGTAGCAATCGGCGACCACCAGGTGGCCAACGCCATGTCCGACGTGGAGGCGCGGACGATCGGCGCCCGCGCCTACCGGCCGGCGGTCGACGCCGGACGCTCCACCGACAAGACGCCGCTGTTCGGCATCCCGAGCATCGGGAGCTTCCCGTTCAAGGGCTCGGCGATCGTCTACTGGGACGGCGGCCCTCAGACACCGCCGCCGCCGGCGCTGAACATCCCCAACCGCGGCGGGCTGGATCCGCACGCGTTCCCGCGCAACACCGTGGCGGCACGCAACCAGAAGTCGGCGTTCCTCTCGCCGAACAGCGCGGTGATCGACGTGTGCGGCGGCAACCCCTGCCGCACCGACAACTACGAGTGAGCCGTAGCCCCCCGTAGTACGGGCACGCAGGGTGCCCGGATGTGAAACGCTTGCCGCCCGCCGCCCCAGGAGCCTGAAGATCCGAGGAAGAGCCCGCCGCCTCGCTGTAGCCGCACTGACCGTGTGCCTGCTCGCTGCCGCGCCCGCGCTCGGCGCCTTCCCGGGATCCAACCCGGACGAGAGCGTCCGGCTAAACGCGCCGAACGACCCGGACTTCGACGCCTGCGAGACGGACAACGAGGGCGGCGCCACCTGCTCGAACGTGTTCGACGAGGAGCTCGAGCGCTTCGGGTTCGCGCCGGGCGCCTCACAGCTCACGGCCCTGTACAAGCCCCCGTTCGACGCCCACGTCACGCGCCTTCAGGCGCAGAACACCACGGCGGGCCGCAACCCGCTGGGCCAGGTGTCGGGCGTGTCGGCCGACCGTGCCTGGAAGCGGTCCATCGGCCGCCCGGACGTGGAGATCGCGATCCTCGACACCGGCATCCGCTGGAACAACGGCCAGCTCCGGAAGAAGATCGCGCTCAACGAGGGCGAGCTGCCCACCCCGCAGACCACCGGCGGCGCCGCCTGCGCCCAGGACGACTGCAACAACGACGGCGCGTTCGACGTCGACGACTTCGCCAACGACCCGCGCGTGTCGATCACGGACGGCCACGCCGAGGCGGACACGATCCTCGACGCGAGCGACCTGCTCGCCGCCTTCGACGGCGACGGCGACAACGACTCCAACGGCTATGTCGACGACATCGCCGGCTGGGACTTCTTCGACGACGACAACGACCCGTACGACGCGTCGAGCTATTCGAGCGCCTCCAACCACGGCTCGGGACGCGCCGCGGAGGCGGGGTCACAGACCAACGAGGGGACCGGTGGCACCGGCGTCTGCCCGCGCTGCCAGATCGTGCCGCTGCGGTCGTGGGACACCTTCGTGATGGACGTCAACAACTTCTCCCAGGCCGTCCTCTACGCCGCGGACAACAACATCGAGGTCGTGGAGGGCGCGGTTGGAGGCCTCTTCAATTCGCGCTTCGGCCGGGCGGCGTTCAGGGAGGCGTACCGCAAGGGCGTCTTCCTCGCGATCGTCTCCTCGGACCTCAACACGGCCGACCACAACATCCCGACCGTCTACGACGAGGCGATGCAGGTGCAGGGCAGCGTGTCCGATGTCGAGGGGCTCGGTCAGAGCAGCGCCGAGATAGGCGCCTTCCTCGGCGACCTCGGGATCCCCACCTCGGCCCCGATCGGCACCTGGTTCCGAAACTCGGGCACGACCCAGTACGGCGGCCACGCCCACGTGGTCATGCCGGCGGTCACCGGATCGCAGGCCACCGGGCAGGCGGCGGGAGCGGCGGGACTGGTGGCTTCCTTCGGGCGCCAGAAGACGCCCGCGGCGCCGCTCGAGCCGAACGAGATCAAGCAGCTCCTCACGCTCACCGCCGAGGACGTGGTGGCGCAGAACACCACCGGCACGGGCGTGGCCGATCCCGCACAGGTCGGCTGGGACCAGCACTTCGGCTACGGGCGTCCCGACCTCGGCCTCGCGCTCGAGCGGATCGACCAGGGCAAGATCCCGCCGCAGGCCCTCATCACGGGGCCCGACTGGTTCGCTCCGCTCAACCTGGCCCGCCAGACATCGGTTCAGATCAGCGGGCGGCTGTCCGCCAAGCGGGCGGCCGGGTACACGTGGAAGCTCCAGTGGGCGCCCGGCATCGAGCCGGCCGAGGCGGATTTCCAGGACGTGAGCACGCAGAGCGCCTCGGCGCCGATCGACGGGACGCTCGGCACGATCAACCTGAACACCGTGCGCTCCGCGCTCGACGCGCGCACGGGCGGCGGGGCCACCACCGATCCCACCGCACCCGCCAAGGGCCCGGGCGACAAGGACCCCAACGAGCCCGCCTTCACGGTCCGGGTCGTGGTGACCGACACGGCGGGCAACCGCGGCGAGGACCGCAAGGTGCTGTTCGCCTACCGCGACACCACGCAGCACTCCGGCTGGTCGCGGCACACCGGCACGGGCGGCGAGGCCTCGCAGCGGCTGTTCGACCTGGACGGCGACAATGAGCTGGACGTTGTGGAGGCCGACTCGAGCGGTGAGCTGAACGTGCTCAAGGCCGACGGCACACCGCTCGGGAGCTTCAACGGCGGCCAGCCGGTCCGCACGCTCACCTACGCGAACGTGCACCCGGGCGCGCCCTCATACGCCCAGGTCACGCCCCCGCGCGAGGTCCTGCGCACGCCGGCGATCGGCGACGTGGACGGCGACCTCGAGCCCGAGATCGTGGACTCGGCGGGCGAGCACGTGTACGCGTGGAACGCCGACGGCAGCGTGGTCCCCGGGTTCCCGGTCCGGATCGACCCGTCGAAGTCGACCCCCGCTCTGCGCACGCGCGAGAACCACATCAAGCGCGGCTTCATCGCCTCCCCCACCCTCGGAGACCTGGTGGGCGGGCCGGCCCTCGAGATCGTCGTGCCGTCCCTCGACCAGCACGTGTACGCCTGGAACGGCCAGGGCAATCCGTTGCCGGGCTTCCCGAGCAAGCTCAGGGATCCCGCCCTCGACGGGGCCGAGATCATCAACACGGCCGCGCTGGGCAACATCGCCGGCGACGCCCGTCCGGAGATAGTCGTGCCCACCGCCGAGTTCGACCCCGATCCCACGGCGCCGGGCACCCCGACGGGCCCGCTCGATCTGGCCGGCACGATCCGCGGTGGAGTCACCAACATCCTCGCGAACGCGCTGGGAGGCAGCGGGCGCACCTACGCCCTCGGGGCGAACGGGGCGGTCCTGCCCGGCTGGCCGATCAAGCCGAACGGCGCGGTGCCGGACGCGCTTCCGCTGGTCGGGCCCGGGGTGGACCACGTGCTGGCCAACGTGGATGCCGACCCGCTGCTCGAGGTGATCGGAAACGTGGCCACGGGCGACGTGGAGGCCCACAACGGTGACGGCTCGCCGGTCACGACCTACGACGCCTCGCCCGCGGGCGGGGAGCACGTGGACAAGGTGCGCGTGCTGAATCTCTTCGAGAACCCGATCGTCGCGGACCTGGACTCCACGCTCGCGGGACCCGAGGTGGTCAAGGGCGGGCTCACCCTCAACCAGCTGGTGAACCTCGGCGTGGCGGTCGGCCAGAACCTTCCCTACAACCACGTGATGCAGGCGTGGAACGGGCAGACAGGGGCGTCCCTACCGGCCTTCCCGCAGGCGGTCGAGGATTACCAGCTGCTGTCCAGCCCGGCCGTGGCCGACGTGTCCGCCGCGGCGGGCAAGGAGGTGATCGTCGGCACGGGGCTCTACTACCTGCGCAACATCAACTCCACCGGCGTCGAGGGCGCCGGCTGGCCCAAGTTCACGGGCGGGTGGCTGTTCGGCGTTCCCGCCGTGGGCGACGTGGACGGCGACGGGAACCTGGAGGTGGCAGCGCTCACCCGCGAGGGCAACTCCTTCCTCTGGGATACCGACAGGCCCGCCTGCGGCGGCAACGACGAGTGGTGGACCTCCCGTCACGACGAGTGGTCCACCGGCGCGTACGGCGTGGACAGCCGCCCACCGGGCACGCCCACCCAGCTCGGCGTGACCCGCAACGGCCGTTCGGCCACGCTCACGTTCACGGCACCCGGCGACGACTGGCAGTGCGGCCAGGCCCGCCGTTACCGGATCGTCAAGTCCACGGGCCCGATCAACCACCCCACGGACGGCACCGTGGTGGGCGACTTCGACGCGAGCGCCGGATCCGGGCAGACCGAGTCGCACACGGTGGCCGACATCGGCTCGAAGACCACCCGGGTGGCGGTCCTCTACCAGGACGATGCGGGCAACTGGGGCCGGCTCGCGTCGGCGGCAGTGCCGGCGCCCTCCGTCGGCTTCCTGTTCGGGCGGGGGAACCCGGGCGGCTCGTTCAGCGCCACGAGCGCCAACGTCAAGCGCGCCTCGCGGTTCTTCCTGTGGTTCCCGGCCACGGTTCGGTCCTTGACCGTCCACGCGGACGGCAACGGGGGCGGCACCGGATCGCAGAAGCTGCGCGGGCTCATCTACGCCGACCAGGCGGGCCAGCCCGGCGCGCTGCTCACCAGCAGCTTCGAGTCCACCGTCAGCGCGGGCCGTCCGCCGGGATGGGTGGGCCTCTATCTGCCGTACACGGTCGATCTCAGGCCCGGCTGGTACTGGCTCGGCATCCAGACGAGCGTCGAGCACAACGTCGCGCGCTACTCGTGGGAATCCGTGGCCGGCTCGCGGCGCTACAACATCGATGCCTTCGCCGACGGGCCCACCAGCCCCTTCGGCCCGCCCATCAGCGACGACCAGTCGATCGCGATCCACGCGCTGGGGTTCTGACCGTGAGTGCACCGTTCCGACCGGCCGCAGGTGTAAAAAGCCGGACTTTGCGGCATAAGCCAGTTGCGTTTGCCCAATTTGGCGCAGGAGAATCGGTGCAGACGGGTAATGCTTCTGGAGTCATCGGCAACCGCACGGAAAGCGCAGCTGGAGCTAGAGGATTGGCAGGGGACGGACACAGAGCCGTAGGGACCTGGGGAATCAGGGCGGTCGTCTCTCGCCCTGGCGCTCGTCGGCGCCTGCATCCTCCCCGCCGCGGCCTCCGCGCAGCTGCCCGTCGCGATCCCTGACGTCGTCCCGGTCGTCTCCGACCTCACCGAGGCGCCGGCGCTCCCCGCGGTACCGGAGGTGCTCGATCCCGTCGTCCCGCCGGCGTCGATCCGGTGGTGGATCCGGTCACGGACGTCGTCGACCCGGTCGTGGACCCGGTGATCGATCCGGTCCCGTCGATCCGGTGGTCACTCCGGTCGACCGGTCATCGACCCCGCCGTCGATCCGGTCATCCAGGCCGTCGATCCGGTCGTGGATCCGGTGACCGATCACCGACCCTCGTGTCCACCCGCCCGTCGATCCGGTCGTGGACCCGGCGGTGCCCGCCGTCCCAGCCCGGTCATCGACGGCCCCGGATCCGATCCTCCGCTCGGCCCGGCGGTGACCCGCTCCCACCGACATCGGATCGACACCGCCTGCTCCCGTCGTCCTCAACCTGCCGGCATCGGCGTCGCCCCTGGCTCCGCCCACGGTCGAGAACATCTCCAAGACCAGGCCGCTCCCCGGCGCCGATCTGCGCGATCTCTGGATGAGCCGCGGCCGGAGCCGGAGCCGCGCTGCAGGTGCCCCCGGCCATCGGCGTGAGCGGCGCCCCCAGCCCGGACGGTGGCTCGCCGAGTCCCCGCACGGAGGTGGCGGTCCCGCGCCCGACCCGGAGCCACCGCCGTCGCCTCAGGGTCCCGGCGGACCCTCGATGGGCAGCGCCTCCTCGGGCAGCGGCTCCTTCGCCGGAGCAGTCTTTGCCGCGTTCCTCGCGCTGATGGGCCTCGCGGCCCTGCGCTCGAGCCGGCTCATCGAGGCCGCGGCCTGTCTCAGGCCGCAGGCCCATCTCGCACTCCTCGAGCGCCCCGGCTAGCAGCGCTAGCTGGCTCTACGCCGGACGCCAGACGTCCGGCTCGTTTTCCGCTCGAACAAGGAGTGAAAGATGTTTGGAACAACGAGAGCCTGGCCCACCGGCGCCGGGTTGCTGCTGGGGATGGTGCTGCTGCTGGGCATCCCCCAGGCCGCACTGGCGGCAGAGCAGCCCACGCGCGGCCTGCTGGCCAGCGGTGCCGGATTTGCCAAGCCGGATGGCTCGCAGCGCGTAAAGGTGCTCCAGCGCCGCCTGCGGGCGGTCGGGGAGCGACCAGGTCCGATCGACGGCAGGTTCGGTCCAAGGACCGAGCGCGCGGTGCGCCGCGCGCAGCGGCACTGGCACGTGAAGGCAGACGGCGTGGTTGGACCGCGGACGCGGTCGGCGCTCGCCGCGCGCCTGGCGGAGGTTCGCAGCCGAACCGATACCCCGGCACCGGCCGCTCGCGTGAAGCGGCCCACGAGACGCCCGCGGCCGGACCGCCACACCGGCCGCGCCTCGCCCGCGGGTGAGGAGGGACGGCCCTGGATCCTGATCGCGCTGGCGGCGGCTGGATTGGGGCTCGGAGCGGCGCTGCTCGTGCGGTACGGCGTGACGGTCATGCGCCGCCGCCACCCGGCGCCGGCGATCGTCCCGCTCGGCAGGGGCCTCGAGCTCGCGGGAGAGAGCGAGGATCCTGGGATCGGCCGCTTCAGCGGCACCGCCTACGCGGTGGAGATCCCGGAGCTGCGGGACAAGGAGAAGCGGGCCAAGGGCAGCCGCTTCTACGTGCTCGACCCCTCACGGAAGCTGCCGTTCTGGGTCCGGTACGCCGAGGTGCAGACGCCGCTGCCGCCGGCGCTTCAGGCACACCCCGAGCCGTGGGAGCTCCAGGGTGCGCTGCGTCCGGGTGCGGCGGTGCTGGGCTACGTGACCGTTCCGACCACGTATCCGGAGCGCCATGCCGAGCTGTTCGCTCAGATCGAGTTGATCGAGCGGCTCTGCAAGCGTCGCGGCTTCCGCCTGATCGGGGTGGTCCGCGACGAGAATCCGGGTGAGCAGGAGACGCTCGAGCGCCCGGGCATCATCTACGCGCTCGAGCAGTTCGCCGCGGACCGGGCCACCGGCCTGGTGGTGTCGGACGTGGCGCGCCTCGGGCGGTCGCGTGCCGAGATCGACGACCTGCTCGGCCGGCTCTCCGGCCGCGGCGTGTCGCTGTTGACGCTCGATCCGGAGATCGACACATCCACGGCGGCCGGCGAGGAGGCCGTGAGGACGATCGCGGCGGTGGGCAGCCGCCCGCGGCCGGCCACGAATGGCGGACGCCAGCGCCGGATCCGCGTGCGCGGGAACGGCAATGGCAACGGAAGCGCTGTGCGCAGGCAGGGGGATGTCGGCGCGGCAGGGGCGGTCGAGAGCGGGAGGTAGGGGCGGAGTCCGGCGGTGAGGCTCTTGGACGAGCCACACCGCCCGCCCCGCCTAGTCCTCGGCGAAGGCGCGAAGCTGTCCGCGCGCGCGTACAGCTTGTAGAGCCGGAACCTGCCGGCGTAGGGCCGGCTGCAGATGCCGTCGAGCACCCGGTAGGCGGCCTTGTCGGACAGCTCGGGCGTCTGGACGGCGCTGTCCTTGAGGTTCATCTGCTCGCGGATGTCGTCGATCGTCGCCATCCGCTCGTCGCGGGTGCCCCCGTTCCAGTCCGTGCATTGGGCCATCGGGGCCACCGAGCCCACGAGCATCTCGCCCACGGGCTTGGCCTTCTTGTCTGGCCGGTCCGCCGCCGCAGGCGCCAGCAGCACCGCGGCGAGGAGCGCGGCCGCCCGCCGCGATTGGCCGCGCCGTCATGCCTACTCCGGCGGCTCCGACTCGGCGATGCCCGTGACCTCGCCGACCTTGTCCTGCAGCTGCTTGGCCCGCGCGGTCTTGAGGAACTCGCGCGCGCCCTCCTCGAACGCCTTCTGCTTGGCCGCGGCGGCCGGCGAGCCCGGCTGCGGCGGCAGCGTGTACCAGTCGCACTGCTCGGGCGGCAGGTCGCCCTCGCGCGCCAGGAAGCAGGACAGCAGGTAGGAGAGCTTCACCCCGTCGCCGCCGCGGTGCTGGTGCAGTCGGACGGCAGCGAGTCGTTGCCGTCGCCGACCCCGGAGCCGGTCACGCTGGCCGTCGGTGCCGTCGGAGCCCTCGTTGTTGAACCAGCAGTTGCCCGACGACGGTGCCGAGGCCGCCCTCGTCCCACCAGAAGTCCACGCCGTTCCTCGCGACGCCGCGGGTCGGGCCCACGTTGTTGCCGAAGCCGTAGAGGGCGGCGAACGGCTTGAAGCCCCTGCGGCACGCGGCCGAGGTGGTTGTCGTAGTAGCGGTTGCCGCACGAGGTGGACAGCGCGGGTTCACGCGGGTCGCTCTTGCACGAGCCGCCCGGGTTGATGTTGCCCTCGGGCGTGACCAGGAAGTCCGGGATCGAGAGCAGCAAGGCGCCGTCGCGCCAGTTGTCCCAGATCCAGTTGTCGTGCACCCGGCCGTTGTTGTGGCCGGCCCAGAAGATGCCCACGCCCGAGGGGAGGATGCCCACCACCGGGTCGACCGGCGGGTTCGGGCGAACAGGTCCAGGTTGTTCGAGTAGATGTAGTTGTGGTCCACCTGGACGCTGTCCGCCGGGTAGCCGGGATGGCCGCCCGCGGAGATGGTGTCGGTCGAGATCCCGGCGGTGTTGCCGTAGATGTGGTTGTTGGTGATCCGCACGGCGTTGCCCATCGAGCCCGAGTAGGCGAGCACGCTTCCGTGCATGTCGCACTCGCCGCACCGTGGTGTTGATGCGCGGCGCGTCGGGATAGAAGGACAGGTCGGCCTGCTCGCCGGTCTCGGGCGCGGCGCCCGGATAGAGCACCGCGTCGCCGGCGCCGAATCCGTCGCAGTCCGTGTAGAGGCCGTGGTCGGAGGTGAAGGTGAGGTTGCCGTAGTCGGCCGCCCAGAACATCTTCACCGTGTCGATCCGGTAGCCGTCGGTCTCCTCGATGTAGATGCCGTGCTCGAGCGCGCCGCGGGCGGTGAAGTTGTGCGCCACGAAGCCGTCGGCGCGGTCGGCGCGCATGATCACGTGCTTGTGCAGCGTGCGCGGCCGCGCCTCGGCATCGCCCGACTCGTAGTCGGAGGCGCCGTCGATGATCACGTCGGTGGGCAGCACGCCGGTGCCCTCGAGCTGGAGGTTGCAGCGCACGCAGGGCCCGAGGTCGGGGATGCCCTGGCGGTTGGTCAGCGGGGGCTGCGGCGGGGCGCGTCGCGAGACCGCGCGGCCCTGGACGTAGACGAGGTTCTGGTCGTTCGGGCAGGTGACCTGGTAGCGGTAGCTCGGCGTCTTGGCGCCGCCCGAGTCCGTCTGGGTGAGGTTGGCGCAGCGCGGGTCGTTGAGCGGCTGGGCGCGCGAGGTCGGCTCGGTGTAGCGGCCCGGCATGACGACCACGCGGTCGTTGTTGCCCGAGGCGAAGACGGCCGGCTGGATCTCGTTGTACTTGCACTTCTCGCGAGCGCGAGGTTCTGCCAGCAGCAGCTCGAGGCCTCGCGTCGGCTCAGGTAGAGCTTCGGCTGGCTCGGCCGGATCCGGTAGCCGTGCTTGCGCGCCTTCTCGATCGACTCGCGAGCAGCTCGAGCGACTTCCAGCCACCGCGGCCCTGGCACACGACGCGGACCTTGCCGGCCCCCTTGCCGGTGACCGCCGACTCGAGCGAGCGCAGCTCCGGCACCTTGCCGCCCGCGGCCGGGCAGACCGACGTGTCGGGGGCGGGATCGGGCCAGTAGGACGGCCGCTCCAGATGCGCGAACGCCACAGCGGGCCAGCGCAGGGCGCCGAGCACCGTGCACATCAAAATAACACGACGCAGGAACGACCCGTTCTTCACTGCACTCCCCCTCTGTCGACAGCTTCGGGCACGCTATCCGACGGGGGCCGTCCCCCGCTAGGGGGAACCGCTCTCATCGAATGCGCCCGCCACAAGCGCGCTGGTGCGCTCGGTGAGCCGGCCGCCGGGATCCCTCTCCGGGTTGAGGCATGCGAGGCTCACGCCGGCGAGCGCGGGCGACGCCCCGAGCGGAGCCAGCAGCTCCGCGAGCTCGTCCCACTCGAGCCCGGCCGGCATGAGGTAGTCGGTGGCGGGCATGGCGGCCTCGTCCAGCACGTCCACGTCGAGGTGAAGCCAGAAGCTGCCGGCCCGCTCGGCGAGCCATTCGGCGCTCGAGCGGGCGGCGGCACCGGGGCCGGCCGAGCGCATCTCCGGTGGTGCGACCACGCGCAGCTCGGAGAGCTCACCTGCGATCAGTGGCGCGATGTCCGCGCGCTCCTCCTCGTCACGGGCGCCGAGGGCGACCACGTTCGGGCCTCCGTGCTGGGCCCGCCGGCCGCGGCCACCCAGGACTCGGGCGCGCGTCCGAGCGCCACGCCCACGGGCATGTCGGCGGCCTCGCCGGTCGGCGAGCTCACGCCGTCGTACACATCCACGTGGCCGTCC
>CAVUMN010000003.1:0-962622 GCA_963742735.1 uncultured Actinomycetes bacterium | reverse complement strand
GCGAGATCGTGGAGGGCATGGAGGACTTCCTGGCGGGGAACCACAAGCCGATCCTCAAGCTCCTGGACCAGGAGATGCGACGCTCGGCGGACCGCCAGGAGTACGAGGCGGCGGCGCGGTTCCGCGACCAGCTGGCCGCGGCACGCAAGGCCATGGAGCAGCAGGAGATGGTCTGGCGCGCCCGATCGACTTCGACGTGGTCGCCCTGGACGAGGACGACCTGGAGGCCGCCTTCCAGGTGTTCGTGGTCCGAGGCGGCCGCGTCGTCGGGCGGCGGGGATGGATCGTCGACAAGGTCGAGCACCTGGAGGCCGCGTCGCTGATCGCGGACTTCCTGCGCGAGCTGTACATGGAGCGCGAGGACGTTCCGCCGTCGGTGTTCGTGCCGGAGTGGCCCGTGGACCGGGAGGTCCTGGAGACGTGGCTGTCCGAGCGGCGGGGGAGTCGGGTCAGGATCAAGGTCCCCGAGCGGGGAGAGCGCCGCCGGCTGCTGGAGACCGTCACGCGCAACGCGAAGGACGCGTTCCTGCGCCACAAGCTCAAGCGGGCCTCGGACTTCGGGGCTCGCTCTCGCGCCCTGGCCGAGCTCGGCGACGTGCTGGGGCTGCCCACCGCGCCCCTGCGCATCGAGGCCTACGACATCTCGAACCTGGGGGCGACGAACACCGTCGGGTCCATGGTGGTGTTCGAGGACGGCCTCCCCAAGCGCGGCGACTACCGCCGTTTCGAGGTCAAGGGCGTGCCCGGCCAGGACGACTTCGCCTCGATGGAGGAGGTCCTGTCCCGCCGGTTCGCTCGCCTGCAGACCGAGCCGGCGAACGGCGATGGAGCTCCGCGGCGGCCCGGGAAGTTCGCGTACCCGCCGGGCTGGTGGTCGTCGACGGCGGGCGGGGCAGCTCGGCGTGGCCGTGAAGGTCCTCCAGGGCCGCGGCCTGGACATCCCGGTGGTCGGCCTGGCCAAGCGGCTGGAGGAGGTCTACCTGCCGGGCGAGCCCGAGCCCCTGCGGATCACCCGCGGCTCGGAGGCGCTGTTCGTCCTGCAGCACCTCCGCGACGAGGCCCATCGGTTCGCGATCGCCTACCACCGAAAGCTGCGCGAGAAGCGAAGCCTGGCCAGCCCGTTGGACGAGGTTCCCGGCGTCGGGCCGGCCCGCAAGAAGGCCCTCCTGAAGCGGTTCGGGTCGCTGGCCCGAGTCGGCAAGGCCCCGGTGGAGGAGATCGAAAAGACGCCGGGGTTCGGACCCGAGCTTGCCCGTGCGGTGTACCGTCGTCTCCACGAGCCCGCCGCGCGGTGAGCGACGCTCGGGCTCGGGTCGAAGAGGAGGAGATCGTCGTGCCCCAGGCCGCCGCCCGCGTGCCGAGCGCCCGCCGCGAACCCGTCGCGGACACCCCGGACTTCACGATCATCACCGGCCTGTCCGGGGCCGGCCGGTCCGAGGCCGCCAAGAGCCTGGAGGACCTGGGCTACTTCGTGGTGGACAACCTGCCTCCCGCGCTCATCGGCAAGATGGCCGAGCTCGTTCGCACGGACAAGGCGGGTCCCGGGCGCGTGGCGATCGTGATCGACGTCCGGGGCGGCGTGTTCTTCTCCGAGCTGTCGAAGGCCCTGACCGAGCTCCGCCGTCTGAAGGTTCCCTACCGGATCGTCTTCCTCGAGGCCAGCGACGAGTCCCTGCTGAACCGGTTCGAGGCCACCCGGCGCCGCCACCCCCTGGCCCCGGTCGACCGCGTGGTGGAGGGCATCCGCAAGGAGCGCCTGATGATGCAGTCGCTCCGCGGTGACGCCGACCTGATCATCGACACCACCGAGCTGACCCCGCACGAGCTGCGGGACCGCGTCCGGGAGGCCTTCGCGCGGGGTGGCCCCGAGGAGGGGCTGCGCGTCTCGCTCATCTCCTTCGGCTACAAGTACGGCGTCCCCCGGGACGCCGACATGGTCCTCGACGTGCGGTTCCTGCCCAATCCCCATTGGGTGGACGAGCTCAGGCCCCTCCCGGGGACGCGCAAGAAGGTCCGGTCATACGTGACGAACCAGCCAGATTACGCAGAGTTCATGGAACGGTTGCGGGGGCTGTTAGACTTTCTCGTTCCGGGCTATGTGGCCGAGGGGAAGTCGTACCTCTCCCTGGCGATCGGCTGCACCGGGGGACGCCATCGATCGGTGGTCGTCGCCGAGGAGCTGGCGCGCTACCTCCAGGACAAGGGCCTGGCGGTGGGCCTCGAGCACCGCGACATCGAACGGGAGTAGAGCTTGGCGCGTAAGGGACCGAGACGCCCCAATCCGGTCAAGATGTGGCTGGATCGCCGGCGTTTCCGCATGCTCACGGGGAAGCCCGAACGGGTCAAGGGGCCGCGCATGAAGCGGCCGAACCCGCTCGCCCGTATGCGCGCCCGGCGCTCCGTGCGCCTGGCAGCGTCGCTTCCGCGGCGCCCGAGGCCGTCGCCGATCGCGCGGTTCAGGGCCCGGCGCGAGGTCAAGGCCGCCCAGCCGAAGTGGGCCACCCGAAGCCCCAAGCCCAAGATCCCGCTCGCGCACCGCATCTCCTCCGCGATGTATCGGCCGGCGAAGCTGAAGGTGGAGCGTCCGCACCTGCGGGAGCGCATGGCCGCCCGTGCCTCCATGCGCGTGGAGGGCCTGAGGGGCCCCCGCCGGGCACCGGTCTTCCGCGGCCGGACCGACAAGGTGATCGCGGCGGTCGTCGCCGGCTCGCTGATGTTCGTGGTGATGACCTGGCTGGTCAGCCGGGCCCCCGCGCCGGCCGAGCAAGCCCAGCCCTCGCTCGTCCTGGCGCCGCAGGCGCCGGTCGACGACGTCGCCCTCGAGGAGTTCGTCCCCGAGACGGCGCCTCCGAAGAGCGACGGCCCCACGCCCAAGCCCAGCGTGGACACCACCGCCTCCGTCTACGTGCCTCCCACCACGACGGTTCCGCCGCCGCCACCGACCACGACGCACTCACCGAAACCGACCACCACGAAGCCGCCGACGACCACGCCCCCGCCGACGACCACGCCCGCCTGCTTCCCCGACCAGGAGCCCCGCTGCCCGACGACGACGCCGACGACGACGGCGACCGCGGCGAGCCCGCCGGTCGTGTCCGGGGTCGCGCCGAGCGGCCCGGGCGGGCCCCTGGGGGCGACCCTCGTGCTGGTGCTCGTCGCGGCCGCGCTGGCTCGCCTCCGCTCGCACCACGCGTAACCCCGCCGGCGGCCGCTTCACCCCGCTCGGCTAGGATGGATTCGTCAATCCAAGCGTGACGAGGAGGTCATCCAGATGGCGGTGAAGGTCGGGGTCAACGGGTTCGGCCGCATCGGGCGGAACTTCTTCCGGGCCGTGAAGGGCCGCGGCGCGGACATCGATTTCGTGGCGGTCAACGACATCACCGACTCACCGACGCTGGCTCATCTGCTCAAGTACGACTCGGTGCTGGGGCCCTACGCGGGCGAGGTGTCGGCGACCGACGCCGGAATCCTGGTCGACGGCGACGAGCTGCGGGTCACCGCGGAGCGGGACCCCGCCAACCTCCCCTGGAAGGAGCTCGGCGCCGAGATCGTCATCGAATCGACCGGCCTGTTCACCGAGCGCGACCAGGCCTCGAAGCACATGGAGGCCGGGGCGCAGAAGGTCGTGATCAGCGCCCCCGCCAAGGATGAGGACATCACGATCGTCATGGGCGTGAACTCCGACTCCTACGACCCCGCCGAGCACCACGTGATCTCGAACGCCTCGTGCACCACCAACTGCGTGGTCCCGCTGGCGAGCGTCCTCGACGAGACCTTCGGGATCGACCGCGCGCTGATGACCACGTGTCACGCGTACACGAACGACCAGAACCTGCTCGACCTCCCGCACAAGGACCTCCGCCGCGCCCGCGCCGCCGCCGTCAACATCGTCCCGGCCTCCACCGGCGCGGCCAAGGCCACCTCGCTGGCCATCCCCAAGCTCAAGGGCCGGATGGACGGCATGGCCCTGCGGGTGCCGATCCCGGACGGCTCGGTGACCGACCTCGTGTGCATCCTCGACCGCGAGACGACGGTCGAGGAGATCAACCAGGCGTACCGCGAGGCGGCCGAGGGCCGGCTGAAGGGCTACCTCAAGTACACCGAGGACCCCATCGTCTCGAGCGACATCGTCGGGGACGCCCACTCGTGCGTGTTCGACTCGCAGCTGACGATGGCCATGGGGAACATGGTCAAGGTCATCGGCTGGTACGACAACGAGTGGGGCTACTCGAACCGCCTGGTCGACCTGGTCCAGCTCATCGCCTCGAAGCTCTGAGTTGACCCTCCGGACGATCGAGGACCTCGGAGACCTCTCCGGCAAACGCGTCCTGGTCCGCGTCGACTTCAACGTCCCCCTCGAGGACGGCGAGGTCGCCGACGACTTCCGCATCCGGGCGTCGGTGCCCACGATCAACGAGCTCCTCGACGCCGGCGCACACGTGATCCTCGCGTCGCACCTCGGCCGGCCAAAGGGGAAGGTCGTCGAGGAGCTGCGGATGAAGCACGTCGCCATCGCGCTCGTAGACGTCCTGGGGAGACCGGTGATGACCCCGCCCGAGATGCCCCCAACGCTCACCAGGCTGTATCCCGCGCCGGGGATGGGCGGGATGACCGTGAAGACCAAGGACGAGGGCTTCGATCCCGAGGAGATCGTCCGCCGGATCGAGGCGGAGCGGAAGCGCACTCCTCGCAGGGAGTACGTCTACCGGGAGCCCCTCAACAACCACACGGTGATCCTCCTGGAGAACCTGCGGTTCGATCCGGGCGAGGAGGCCAACGACCCGGGGTTCGCGGACGCGCTGGCCTCGCTGGCGGAGGCCTACGTGAACGACGCGTTCGGCGCGGCCCACCGGGCACACGCCAGCGTCGTCGGCGTGGCCGAGCGGCTCCCGAGCGCCGCGGGCCGGCTGATGCAGAAGGAGGTCGAGGTCCTTTCGAAGCTCCGGGACGATCCCGAGCACCCCTACGTCGCCATCCTCGGCGGGGCCAAGATCTCCGACAAGCTCGGCGTGCTCGAGGCCCTGGTCGAGAAGGTCGACGCCGTCCTGGTGGGCGGCGCCATGGCGTTCACGCTGCTCGCCGTGAAGGGGGCTCAGGTCGGCGATTCGCTGCTCGAGCCCGACCGCTTCGACGACGTCGAGCGAGCCCTGGCCAAGGCCGACGAGCGCGGCGTGCCGGTCCTGCTGCCCGAGGACGTGGTCGCCGCGGCCGAGATCGACGCGAACGCCCGCACGCAGACCGTGCCCGCCGACGCCGTTCCCGACGGGCTGAAGGGTCTCGACATCGGCCCGCGCACCGTCGAGGAGTTCGCGCGCACCCTCGCCGACGCCAAGACCATCCTGTGGAACGGCCCGATGGGCGTGTTCGAGGTCGAGCCGTTCGCGGCCGGTACCCTCGGCGTGGCCCGCGCGGTGGCCGGCGCCAAGGCGTTCTCGGTCGTGGGGGGCGGGGACAGCCTGTTGGCGCTGCGGCGCGCGGGGTTGGAGGATTCGATCGACCACCTGTCGACGGGCGGGGGCGCCTCCCTCGAGTTCATCGAGGGCCGGGAGCTGCCGGGCGTCGAGGTGCTGGAGAAGGAGCGCTAGACCATGTCCGACCGCCGGCCGATCATCGCCGCGAACTGGAAGATGCACCTCACCCACCTGGAGGCCATCCAGGCCGTCCAGAAGCTCTCCTACCTGCTCGACGAGGGCCGGGCCGAGACCGTGGAGGTGGTGATCTGCCCGGCGTTCACGGCGATCCGAAGCGTGCAGACCCTGATCGACGGCGATCGGCTGCAGTACCTGGTCGGGGCCCAGAACGTGTTCTTCGAGGAGAAGGGGGCGTTCACCGGCGAGGTCAGCCCCGGCATGCTCCAGGCCCTCAAGGTCTCGTACGTCATCGTCGGCCACTCCGAGCGCCGCGAGATCTTCGGGGAGACGGACGACCTGGTCGCGAAGAAGGTCAAGGCTGTGTTCGCTCACGAGATGACGCCGATCCTGTGCGTCGGCGAGACCCTCGCCGAACGCGAGGCCGGGCGGACCCAGGAGAAGGTCGTCGGACAGATCAAGGCGGGGCTGGGCGGCGTGGGGGAGGACGAGGCCGCGAAGGTCGTCGTCGCCTACGAGCCGATCTGGGCCATAGGCACCGGCAAGAACGCGTCGGCGGCCGACGCCGGCGAGGTCATCGAGGGGATCCGCGAGACGCTGTCGAGCCTGTTCTCGCCGGAGGTGGCGGCGGCGGTCCGTGTGCAGTACGGGGGGAGCGTGAAGGCCGGGAACGTCCGGGAGTTCATGGCCCACCCCGAGATCGACGGCGCCCTCGTCGGCGGCGCCAGCCTGGACCCTGAGGAGTTCGCGCTGATCCTCCAGTACGACTGAGCCCGGGAGGGAACGGACGGTGAACCGGCTTCTGTACGTGTGCCTGGACGGGCTGGGAGACGATCCGCATCCGGACCTCGACGGGCTCACTCCGCTGGAGGCCGCCCGGACCCCGTTCCTCGACTCCCTGGCCTCCCGGGGGCGGAACGGCTACGTGACCACCGTCGGCGAGGGGATCGCCCCCGAGTCCGACATCGCGGTGTTCGCGATCCTGGGCTACGACCCCCACGACGAGCACCCCGGCCGAGGCGTGCTCGAGGCCATCGGCAGCGACATGGAGTTCCACGACGGCGAGGTGGCCCACCGGACCAACTTCGCCACCCAGGACGGCGGCGAGATCGCCGACCGCCGCGTGGGCCGGGACCTGACCTCCGAGGAGGCCCAGGCGCTGGCGGAGGAGGTCAACCGCGGCCTGGTGCTGGAGACCCACCAGGCCACCTTCGAGCTCCGGGCCACCGTCGAGCACCGCGGGGCCCTGGTGATCCGCTGCGAGGAAGGCCCCCTGTCCGCCGCGGTGTCCAACACCGACCCGGCCTACGTGAAGCAGGGGTCCCTCGGCGTGGCGCTGGAGACCTTCCCGAACCGCGTGGCGTGGGCGGAGCCCCTGGAGGAGACCGACGCCGCCCGCCGCTCGGCCGACCTGACCAACGAGTTCGTGCGCCGTTCGGCCGAGCTCCTGGACCGCTCGGAGATCAACGCGGGGCGGCGCGGCGCCGGCCGTCTGCCGGCGAACCTCGTCCTGACCCGCGACGCGGGTGACCACGTGCCCCGGCTGGAGCCGATCCAGAAGCGGTTCGGGCCCGCCTGGGGGTGCTTCGTGGAGATGCCCGTGGAGCGCGGGATCTCGCTCCTGCTCGGGATGTCGCCCGTGGAGGCGCCCCTGCTGGGGGAGGACCGGGAGCGCTACGCGGCGTGGGGCGCGCTCGCCGCGGAAGCCCTGGGGGGGTTCGACGCCCTGTACATCCACATCAAGGGGCCGGACGTGCCGGCCCACGACGGCCGTGCGTTCGACAAGCGCGACATCATCGAGGCCATCGACGACGCGTTCTTCGGGACGGTCCTGCCCCTGCTCGACGACCGCACGCTCGTGGCCGTCACGGCCGACCATTCCACCTCCTGCGTGCGGAAGGCCCACACGGACGACCCGGTTCCCCTTCTGGTAACCGGGCCGGGGGTGTCTCAGGACGGGGTCGGCACGTTCGGAGAGCACGCCTCGAGGGACGGCAAGCTGGGCCACCTGCAGGGGATCGACATCCTCCCCGGGCTCGCCTCGCTGTTGCAAGGTTGACAAGAAACGGGCAGGATTCCCCCTCGGTGCGGCAACGAAGCCCCAATCCCGCCCGTACACCCCGCCCGTATAAGGGGATAGGAGCGTCCCTTCGGGGCGCCCACACGCACGCCGTCCTGGAGAACCGGACCGGATGAGCACCGTCCAAGCCGACCCCACCGCCGCGGTCGAACAGGCCATCCCGGGAGACCCCACCCTACGGATCGTCGGCCGCTCGCCCTGGCAGCTGTTCTGGCGACGGTTCCGCAAGGACCGCATGGCGTTCGTGGGGTTGGGATTCATCATCCTGCTGATTCTGGCCGGAATCCTGGCGCCGCTCATCTCCAAGCTCGTCGGCCACGGCCCCAACCAGCAGTTCTCCAAGCTGATGACCAATGAGTTCGGCCTGCCCCTGGGGCCGAACAAGGACTTCTGGTTCGGCGCGGACGGCTCGCTCGGCCGAGACCTGTTCGTGCGGGTGATCTACGGCATCCGCACCTCGATGACGGTCGCGCTCATCGCCACGGCGGTGTCGGTGGCCATCGGGGTGACGCTCGGGGTGCTCGCCGGGTACTTCAAGGGCGCGACCGACACCATCATCTCGCGCATCATCGACATCATCCTTTCGATGCCGATCCTGCTGTTCGCGATCGGCATCGTGGCCGCGTGCTCCACGACGAAGGAGGGGTGCCTCGGAGGCCTCCTCAAACCGGGGATGCCCGTGGTCGTCGCCGTCATCGCGTTCTTCTCCTGGCCGTACATCGCCCGCATCGTCCGGGGGAGCACCCTGTCCATCCGCGAGAAGGAGTTCGTGGAGGCCTCCCGATCGCTGGGCGCCACCAACCGCCGGATCATGTTCAAGGAGATCCTGCCCAACCTGATGGCCCCGATCCTGGTGTACTCCACGCTGATCATCCCGGCCAACATCCTGTTCGAGGCCTACCTGTCGTTCCTGGGCCTCGGCCTCCCCTCGAACATCCCTTCGTGGGGCCGAATGCTTTCCGACGCCGCCCGGACCTTCCAGGTCACGTGGTGGCTCATGGTGTTCCCCGGTCTGTTCCTGTTCGCGACGACGCTCGCGTTCAACCTGCTGGGGGACGGCCTGCGAGACGCCCTCGACCCGAAGACGGGCCGGGGCTGAACCGACAATGCCGAAAGGAGGGGCCCGGAGCACACGAGACACCACTACGAGGTTGTAGCTAGGACTCCCGAGCCCTTTGAGAGGGGGAATGGTTTTGAGAAGCAAGAAAATGTTGAGACTCATCGCGGTGCTCGCGGTGGTCGCGCTGGTCGGTGCCGCCTGTGGAGGCGACTCCGGCGAGGAGCCGACCGTATCCGTGGGTCCCCAGGGTGGTATCTACCGCGTTCAGGTGGACACCGACTTCGGGTTCAACGGCGGGTTCGATCCCACCGGTGAGTACCTGGGTTGGGCCTGGGCGCTGTACAGCAACCTGCTCCTCCGGAACCTGGTGACGTACAAGCACACCAGCGGGACGGCCGGAGCGGAGATCGTCCCGGACCTCGCCACTGAGGTTCCCGAGCCGTCGGCGGATGGACTCACGTACGAGTTCACCCTCAAGAACGGGATCAAGTTCGGGCCTCCGGTGAACCGGGAGATCACGGCACAGGACTTCGTGACGGCGTTCAAGCGCATCGGCTTGCCGTCCGCCGCAGCCCAGTACGGGTTCTACTACACCGAGATCGCCGGCCTCGCCGAGTTCACCGAAGGCGGCGCGAAGGGCGACATCTCGGGCGTGGAGGCGGTCGACGACAAGACGCTGAAGATCACGCTCACGAAGCCCGTCGGCGACATCATGTTCCGTCTGGCGATGCCGGCAACGGCACCGTTCCCGGCGGAGGTCTCCGACTGCTGGGTCAACGCGGGTGAGTACGGCCGGTACGTCATCTCGTCCGGTCCGTACATGATTCAGGGCTCCGACCAGCTGGACATCACCGGCGCGCCGGAGGACTGCAAGGCGATGAAGCCGATCTCCGGGTTCGACCCGGCGGAGCGGCTCGCCTTCGTTCGGAACCCCGAATACGACGCCGCGACCGACAGCAAGGAAGTCCGCGAGAACAACGTTGATGGTCTCCTCTTCACGATCAACACCAACAACGAGGACATCTTCAACAAGATCGAAGCGGGCGAGGTAGAGGGCGAGGTCGCGACGGCCCCGCCGCAGGTGCTCCAGAAGTACGCCACGAACCCGGAGTTCAAGGACCGTCTCCAGGTCTTTCCGGGCGACCGCACCTGGTACATCACGATGAACCTGACCCTGCCGCCGTTCGACGATGTCAACATCCGGAAGGCGGTCAACCAGGCCATCAACAAGGACCAGCTGCGTCGCATCCGTGGTGGCCCCACGACCGGTGAGATCGGCACGCACGTGCTGCCGCCGGAGATGACGGGTGGTACCCCGACGAACACGGAGTACGACCCGTACCCCAGCACGGACTTCGCTGGGGATGTCGAGGCCGCCAAGGAGTTCATCAAGGCGAGCAAGTACGACAGCAACGGCGACGGCGTCTGTGACGCCCCGGAGTGCAAGGACATCCTGTTCTTGACCCGGAACTCTCCGCCTCAGGTCGACCAGGCCCCGGCGGTTGAGGAGTCCCTGAGCGAGCTCGGATTGACCTTCAACATCCGCGAGCTCGACACCGGGACGGCGTACGCACAGCTGGCCGACGTCAAGCGGCAGTTCCCGATCGCGATCAACGCTGGATGGGGCAAGGACTACGGTGACCCCTCCACGTTCGCGGTCCTCTTCGACGGTCGCAACATCTCCTGCACCCCGGGTGCCAACTCCAACTACGCCCTCGTCGGGCTGACGGCGGAGAAGGCGGCCGAGTGTGGGATCGCCGACGAGGCCGGGCGCGTGATCGAGGGAGTGCCGAACGTCGATGCCAAGATCGATGAGTGCTCCGCACTCGACGGTCAGGAGCGGACGGACTGCTGGGTCGATCTCGATCGCCAGCTCATGGAGGAAGTCGTGATGTGGGCCCCGATGCTGTGGGCCACGAACAACGACATCCTCGGTCCGGGCGTTGCCAAGTACGACTACGACCAGTTCGCGGGTGAGGCCGCGTACTCGAAGGTCGCAGTCGACGTGTCGAAGCAGACGGGTCAGAAGACCCTGGACTGACACGGGCTGAGCAGGGTAGATGGGATGGGAGAGCCGCCCCTCGCGGGGCGGCTCTCCCCCCCACTAGAATCGATGGCGCCGGACGACGAGGCCGGCGCGCGGGAGGTGCTCCATGGGCCGGTACATCGTCCGCAGGGTCTTGTGGATGCTCTTGGTGTTGCTCGTCATCACCCTCGTCACGTTCGCCATCTTCTTCTTGCTTCCGTCGTCCGATCCCGCCATCACCTTCGCGGGACGCCAGCCGACGGACGAGCTGATCGCCGAGGTCCGCCGCCAGTTCGGGCTGGACAAGTCCGTCCCCGACCAGTACTTCCTGTTCGTGAGGCGGCTGGTCCTGGGCGACGAGTTCGGCTGGCCGGGATTCGGTGAATCGTTCTACACGCGCTCCGCGATCCGCGACGAGATCTTCAGCCGGCTGGGGGTGACCGTGCAGCTGGCGATCGGGGGAGCCGTCTTCTGGCTCGTCCTGGGGATCCCTATCGGGATCATCTCGGCCTTGAAACGGGGCACCAAGGTCGACCGAGCGGCCATGGGCTTCGCCCTGGTCGGGGTATCCATGCCCGTGTTCTGGCTGGCCCTGCTGTTCCTGTTCATCTTCTGGAACAAGCTCGGGATCGCCGCCGGAACGGGGTACGTGCCCTTCAGCGAGAACCCCTTAACCTGGGCAAACCACATGGTCATGCCGTGGGCGGTCCTGTCGTTGCTGTTCGCCGCGTTCTACGCGCGGATGCTCAGGGGATCGATGATCGAGACCATGTCCGAGGACTACATCCGTACGGCGCGGGCCAAGGGCCTCACCGAGCGGCGGGTCATCTTCCGGCACGGGCTGCGGTCCAGCCTGACCCCAGTGGTCACCCAGTTCGGCCTGGACATGGGGGGACTCCTGGGAGGGGCCATCGTCACCGAATCGGTGTTCAACCTCCGGGGCCTGGGCACGTATTCGATCAACGCGGTACGAGACAACGACCTGCCGGTGATCCTGGCGGTCACGGTGTTCACGGCGTTCTTCATTACGTTGTTCAATCTCCTGGTGGACATCACGTATGCATACCTGGACCCGCGCGTGAGGTATTCGTGACGCGCGGAATGGTGAGCGCCCCTCGTGGGTGATCCGCTCCTCGAGGTACGGGACCTGAAGGTCCACTTCGAGACGGCCGACGGCGTCGTGAAGTCGGTCGACGGTGTCTCGTTCAACGTCGAGCGCGGCGAGACGCTGGGCGTCGTGGGGGAGTCCGGCTCCGGCAAGAGCGTCACCTTCCTCACCGTGATGCAGCTGATCACGCGCAAGCAGGCGAAGATCGAGGGCGAGATCATCTTCAACGGCCGGGACGTGCTGAAGCTCCCCGCCGAGGAGATGCGGGAGATCCGAGGCGCCGGCATGGCGATGGTCTTCCAGGACCCGATGACCTCGCTCCACCCGCTGTTCAAGGTCGGCTTCCAGATCGTTGAGGCCCTTCAGGCCCACCAGGACATCTCCAAGAAGGACGCCCACGGCCAGGCCATCGAGATGCTGCGGCGGGTGGGCATCTCCAAGCCCGACGAGCGCGTGGACCAGTACCCACACGAGTTCTCCGGCGGCATGCGGCAGCGGGCGATGATCGCCATGGCCCTCGCCCTCAACCCGGACCTGCTGATCGCCGACGAGCCCACGACGGCGCTCGACGTGACCGTGCAGGCCCAGATCCTGGACCTGATCGACCGCCTGAAGGAGGAGTTCAACGCGGCCGTCGTGATCATCACCCACGACCTGGGCGTGGTCGCCGAGCACTGCGACGAGATCAACGTCATGTACGCGGGGAAGATCGCGGAGACCGGGACCGCCCGCGACATCTACTACCGGGCGCACCATCCGTACACCTGGGGCCTGCTGCAGTCGATCCCCCGCATGGACAGCGACCGCAGCGAGCGGCTCCACCCGATCCAGGGCCTGCCGCCCTCACTGATCCATGTCCCCCCGGGATGCTCGTTCCACCCCCGCTGCCCGCATCGCTTCGAGCCGTGCGACAAGGAGGTCCCGGCGTTGCTGGCCTCGGACGGCCATCACGCGTCGGCATGCCACCTCCCGCTCCAGGAGAAGGAGCGCATCTTCGCGGAGGAGGTCGCAGCCCGCGCGTGAGCAGTCGACCCGGCGCGAAGCCCTCCCCGAAGCCGCCCGCGAGGCCGGCCGCGCGGACCCCCTCCAAGACCGCGGCGCAGCCGGAGGCCGACCGCGCCCCGGCTGAGCCGGCGACCGACGTCAGGGTCACGGCCGAGCCCGAGCCCGGAACCGAGAGGCAGCCGCTCCCCGAGACCTCCGACGACCGAACCCCCCTGATCCGCCTGCGAGGGGTCACGAAGCACTTCCCGATCACCCGGGGCATCGTCTTTCAGAAGAAGGTCGGCGCCGTCCACGCCGTCGACGGCATCGACCTCGACATCTATCCGGGCGAGACGGTCGGCCTGGTCGGGGAGACCGGGTGCGGAAAGTCGACGACGGCGCGCTTGATCATGCGCTTGTACAACCTGACCGGGGGGACCATCGAGTTCGAGGGACAGGACATCAGCGGGCTGAAGGGCAAGGCCCTTCGCGAGGTCCGGCGGAACATGCAGATGATCTTCCAGGACCCGTACGCGTCCCTGAACCCCCGCAAACCGGTCGGCGCGATCATCGGCGAGCCAATGCGCATCCACAAGACCGTGGCCAAGGACAAGGTCAAGGGCGAGGTCGAACAACTGATGGAGCTCGTGGGGCTCAACCCCGAGCACTACAACCGGTATCCCCACGAGTTCTCCGGCGGGCAGCGCCAGCGCATCGGCGTGGCCCGCTCGCTGGCGCTGCGCCCGCGGCTCATCGTGTGCGACGAGCCCGTCTCGGCGCTCGACGTCTCGATCCAGGCGCAGATCCTCAACCTGCTGGAGGACCTCCAGGAGGAGTTCAACCTGACCTACCTGTTCATCGCCCACGACCTCTCGGTCGTGAAGCACGTCAGCGACCGGGTGGCCGTCATGTACCTCGGGCGCATCGTCGAGATCGCCGACGGCGAGACGCTGTACGTGAACCCCAAGCACCCGTACACGGGCGCGCTGCTGTCGGCGGTCCCCATCGCGGACCCCGACCTGGCGGCACAGAAGAAGCGGATCATCCTCGAGGGCGACGTGCCCTCAGCCCATCGACCCGCCCAGCGGCTGCCGGTTCCACCCTCGGTGCCCGCGAGCGCAGTTCCCGAAGTGCAGGGAGGACGACCCGGAGCTCACCCCGCACCACGAGGGACAGCTCGCGGCATGCCACTTTCCGCTCGAGGACCGGGCGATCATCGAAGCGAACGCCTGATATTCTGCAGGCCTCATGCTCGACGTCGCGGTGCTCATCGTGCACATCATCGCCAGCCTCTTCCTGATCGCTGTTCGTGCTGCTGCACTCGGGGAAGGGCGGCGGGCTCTCGGACATGTTCGGGGGCCAGAGCAACCTCTCGGGGGGCACGGCCGTCGAGCGCAACCTGGACCGGATCACCGTCGTCACGGCGGTCGTGTTCGGGCTGACCACCTTCTGGCTTGCGTGGCAGTGGGACTGACGTCCCCGACCCGCTGAGCCGACCCGCACCGAGCCGCATCCTCCTCACCGGGCTCATGGCGTTCGCCCTGGCCGCGTGCACGACGGCCCCGGAGCCCGACCGCGGGCCGCCGCCGCCCACGATCTCCATCCCCACCGCCCTGCGGGTCGGGATCGACGAGCCGGCCAGCATCGACCCCGCCCACGTCGACTCCACCAGCGGGCTGCTGGTGATCGCCCAGGCGTTCGACGGCCTCACCGCCATGGACCCGGTCACCCAGGCCTCGGTGCCGGCGACGGCGTCGGGGTGGCGTTCGCTCGACGGCGGGCGAACGTTCGAGTTCACCCTGCGGCCGGACGTGACGTTTCACGACGGCTCCCGGGTGACGGCGGAGGACTTCACGTTCGCGTGGGACCGCCTGGCCGATCCCGTCACGCACTCCCCGTACGCGTTCCTGCTCGAGCCGGTGGTGGGATACCGGGAGTTCCACACGCTGCGGCTGGGGGGCCGGCTGACCGGGGTCGAGGCGGTGGACGACCGGACGCTGCGCGTCGCCCTGGTCCGGCCGTGGACCGGGTTTCCCTCGCTCACGGCCCACCCCGCGCTGTCGCCCGTCCCTCCGGACGCGTCGGGGCTGGACTTCGACGCCCAGCCCGTCGGCAACGGGCCCTACGCGGTCGCTGAACCGTGGGGCCTGGGCCAGCCGATCCACCTGGATCGCTACGAGGGCTACTACGGGACCGCCCCGAGCGTGGACCAGCTGGACTTCGACGTCTTCGAACGCGCCGAGGAGGGATGGTCGGACTTCCTGAGGGGGGACCTCGACGTGGCGAGCGTCCCGCCACCGGCGCTCGCCGCCGCCCGCACGACGTACGGGGAGGCGGGCGTGATCACCCTGGCCCGGCTGCTGTACTGCGGGTTCAACCTGACGCTCAAGCCATTCCAGGACGGGCGGCTGCGGCGGGCCGTCAGCCTGGCCGTGGACCGGGAGGTCCTGGCGTCGGGCGTGTACGGAGAGCTGGCGGTGCCGGCAACGGCGATCGTGCCGCCCAGCATCCAGGGGCACGACCCCGACGCGTGCGGCGAGCGTTGCACCCACGACCCGGTCGAGGCCGCCCGACTCGTCTCGGGGCTCCCGCAGACGAGCCGTGCCTTCGAGCTCGACGTGATCTCCTCCGCGGCGGGGGAGCGGCTGGCGGCGACGCTGGAAGCCCAGCTCGAGACGGTCGGGTTCGAGATCACCTCCCGCCTGCTCGACGAGGAGGCCTACGGCGCGCGGCTCCAGCGCGGAGCGCAGCGGGCGTTCTGCCTGGTGTGGGACGCCGACGGGGCGACGCAGCAGGGGATGCTCGAGCCCCTCCTGGCCGCCGGCTCGCCGGACAACCACTCGAGGGTCCACGCGATGCGGATCGACCGGGCCCTCGGCCGGGGCCGGGCGGCGGCCTCGCGGGCCGCCCGCCTGGAGGCGTTCGCGGAGGCCGAACGGGCGGCCCTGGAGATCCTGCCGGTGGTGCCCCTGGCGTGGTTCCGGTCGCACCTGGCGGTGCAGCCCTACGTCCGAGGGTTCGTGCTCGACCCGCTCGGGCTCTTCGACGTCACGGCGATCGAGCTGCTCCCCGAGGACGCCACCCCCGAGCCGGGTCCGAGCGCCTCCTCGGCTTAGAGGCCCGGTGGGGCCTCCGCGGTCCCGGCGGGGTCGAGCCCGGCGGACAGGGCCTGCACGACCTGCTCTTGGAGCCAGCCGAGGTAGAAGTAGAGGGCGAACGCGGGGTAGCGGGGATCGGCCTCGGAGATCGCGTCGTCGTACATGTCCTCGGTGACCTCCAGGCGGGTGCCGAGGGCCAGCCGGATCGCGTTGAGGGCCGACATCCACGCCTCGAGCTCCTCCTCGGTGAGCTCCTTGGCGTCGGCCGTGGACTCCAGGACGTCCAGGTGATGGCGGTGGGAGTCCAGGAGGTCCTGGCGCATGAGACGGTCGAACTCCTCGGCGCGTTCGGGATCGTCCAGGTACGCCGGCGGGAACAGGCGGCGAAGGGATGGTTCGTCGCCGTCGAGCATGTCGCTGAGGTCCGCGGTGAGGGTGCGGCAGGATCTCCCGCTCGTGGGGCTCCAGGCTCAGCCGGAAGCGGCCGTTGCGGCCGCGGCCGACCTTGCGCAGGAAGGGCACCTCAGTCCTTCTGCATGGTCGCCCACAGGCCGTGGCGGTGCAGGCGGAACGTGTCCAGCTCCGCCTTCTCGCGGTTGCCGTTCGAGACGACGGCCTTGCCCTCCGTATGGACCTGCCACATCAGCTTCTCCGCGACGTCGCGGCTGTAGCCGAACAGCTTCTGGAAGACGAACGTGACGTAGGACATCAGGTTGATCGGGTCGTTCCACACGATGACGATCCAGACGCGATCGGGCTTGTTCACGTCCTGGTCGGCGGGCTTGTCGACCTCCACCGGCCGGACGGGCGTCGTCGTAGTCACGCCTCTAATTGTGCCCGTAGAATCGATCGACCACCTCCGGGTGGCCACGTCGGAGTGGCGGAACATGGTAGACGCGCCAGGTTGAGGGCCTGGTCCGGGCAACCGGGTGGGGGTTCAAATCCCCCCTCCGACACCATCGGAACCGCAGGTGAACGGGCCTATGCATGAGAGCGGTCGCCGACACCGCATCCCGCCAGCGTCACGCAGGTAGCAGTCGAATCCGGTTCACGAGTCAGGGCGCGTTCGTCTTGGACCACTCGGACCAGACCAGCCAGACCTCGGCGGCGAGAGCGTAGAGCGAATCGTCGAACGGGTCGGCCGCGGGATTGAACCCGGCCACGAGGAGCCCGTAGATCAGCTGGCGGACCTGCGCCTCCGACTTCAGACCCGGAAGTTCCGCGATGACTCGCTCCACCTCCGCGGAATACGCCGCAGGGCGGCGATCATCGAGCGTGAGGTTGGCCGGGTCGTGCTTGAAAAGGCGAGCACGAGCCGGTCGCGCAGGGAACGCGGGCCATGGCCAACCCCCTCGCTCCCCGCGACGGTTGCCGCGGCGAGCGCCCCGTACCGCCGCCGCAGATAGAGCCAGCTCCCGGCCAGCGCCACAACCGACACCACGGCACCGACCAGGAGGAACGAATTCGGGAACCGAGCCCGGCCGAAGACGAGACCTGCCGCCCCAAGAAGCGGGGCCACGGCAGCCACCAACCAGATATGGCGGATGCGCGCCCGATCCAGTCCCACCTAAATCATTCTTTCGCGTCTTTGCCCAACTCGCCGGGCGGTGCAAGGTGCCTTGACGCGCGGTGATCGAGCGCGCCAGGCTTGCCTCGTTCACCGAGGGGGGAAGACGCCATGGCCAAAGCAGCTGCACGGGCGGTTCGGGACTTTGCGGTGATGGGGGATCCGTGGCCGGCCGTGGACGGGTGGGCCGCGCGCCAGGGATACAAGGTCGTCGCTCAGGAGGCCGGCCACCGCCTCTACAACAAGGGCACCGGGTTGATGGTGGCGCAGCGCAAGGTCGAGCTCACCCAGGGCAGCGACCAGATGCACCTGGAGGCCTGGGTGTTCGCCAACGGCTTCGCCCGGGCCATGAGCCTGTTCATCCTGCCCAAGGAGATCACCGTCGAGTCCGGTGGCGCCAAGGCGATCGTGCCCCGCAAGATGGGCCGGACCGAGGTGAACGACCTGCTGGCCGCGATGGGCCAGCCGGCGATCCCCTAGTCGGACGAGATCGTCAGCGTCGGTTCCTTCGGCAGGTGCCGGAGCCCCATCCACGCGAGCGCGGCGATGTTGCTGGCCACGATCTCCACCGAAGGCTTCCGCTTCTTCGTCCACCACTGACCGACGAAGGTGACCATCCCCACCAGAGCGTGGGCGTGGATCGCGCCGGTCTTCGGGTCGTAGCCGGCCTTCTTGAACTCGTCCTGGAAGACGTTCGAGACGCGCTCGGCGACCTCGTTGAGCAGCCCGGACATCACGCTGCCGCCGGTGCTCCCCGGGTCCGGGGGAGCGTCGCGGGACAGGACCGCGAACCCCTCGGGGTTCTCCTTCACGTAGATGAGGAACGACAGGGCCGCGCCCTCCAGGCGCTCGCGCGGGGTGCCGGAGGAGATGGCCTCGGTGATCGCCCCGACCAGGCGCTCGGTCTCCCGGTCGACCACGACGGCGTACAGGCCCTCCTTGCCGCCGAAGTGCCCGTACACGATCGGCTTCGAGACCTTCGCCCGGGCGGCGATCTCCTCGATGCTCGCGGCGTCGTAGCCCCGCTCGGCGAAGACGCTCCTGCCGACCTCGATGAGCTGGGCTCGCCGGGCGGAGCCGGTGAGGCGCTTGGGAGCTTCCTGATCTGGCATGTTGACGTTTATCTTACGCCGCCGTAACCTACGTTCACGTAAGCTACGGACGCGTAACCAAAAAGCGCAACCCGACCGGAAGGAGACTCCCCCCGATGAACGCCACCACGACCGTCACCGATCGGAACCTGCTGGCCGAGCTCGAGCCCGCCGTCGAGCGCGCGATGGCCCGCCACCTGGACGTCGCCACCGAGTGGTTCCCCCACGAGTACGTCCCGTACGAGGTCGGGCGGAACTACGTCGAGGAGCCCTGGGTCTCCTCGGACAGCCCGCTCGACCAGATCGCCCAGACCGCCCTGGAGCTCAACCTGCTCACGGAGGACAACCTGCCCTACTACCACCTGGCCCTGTACCGGACGTTCGGGCCCGAGGGTCCGTGGGCGGAGTGGAGCCGGCGGTGGACCGCCGAGGAGGGGCGCCACTCGATCGTGCTTCGCGACTACCTCACCGTGACCCGGGGTCTGGACCCCACCATGTTGGAGCGCGGGCGCATGGACCACGTGAGCCGCGGCTACTACCGGGACGACGAGAGCGCCGCCGACGTCCTCGTGTACGTCACCTTCCAGGAGCTCGCGACCCGGATCGCGCATCGCAACACCGGCGAGATCACCGGCGATCCCCTCATCGAGAAGCTCACCGCCCGCATCGCCACCGACGAGAACCTGCACTACGTCTTCTATCGAAACATGGTCTCCAACGCGCTCGAGATCGATCCCTCGGCGGTGGTGATGGCCATCAAGCGCCAGGTGCTGGGGTTCTCGATGCCGGGGCTGGAGCTGCCCGGCTTCCGCGAGAAGGCCATCAGCATCGCCAGCGCCGGGATCTACGACCTGCGCATCCACCGCGACCAGGTGCTGCTCCCGGTCCTCATGAAGCACTGGGGGCTGGCGGAGCTCCAGGGGCTGAGCGAAGAGGCCGAGCAGGCCCGCGACGAGATCCTCGCGTTCCTGGGACAGCTCGACCTGGCCGCCTCGCGGTTCGAGGAGAAGCGCGCCAGCTAGCTCAGCCGGAGAAGTGCCCGAGCAGCGCGGCGGCGTAGTGGTCCTCCCACCGGCCGCCGGGCTGCTTCGAGGTGAACTCCTTGTCGAGCCAGACGAGCATCCACACCAGCTCGCTGCGCACCGGCTTCGACCCGAGGATCTCCGGCAGCTCACTCAGGTTCACGAGCCAGTCCGCGTACCACGACGCCCAGTCCGGATCCTCACCGTCCGTGATCCGGTAGACAACGTGGTGCGTCTCCGCCGCCTCGTGCAGAAGCTCCGCCAGCCGCTCCCGCCCGCCGCTCGGCTCGGTCACCCCGTCGGCTACGTTCCCTCGGGCGCCGTCGTCGGCGACGGTTGCAGGGTCGGCGGCGCCGGCGGCAGGGACACCGACGGCGTGGGGATCGGCTCCGGGGCCGGGCCTCCGCCGCCGCCCGGAGTGGGTGCCTCCGGCACGCCCTCGCACGGGTTGGGGATGCCGGCCTCGTCGAAGAGCTCCACCAAGCGCCGGACGTTCACCGCGTGCCGGCCGCCCCCGCGGTCGAACCGGTTGTTGAGGCCGACGACCTCGCCCTTCAGGTTCAGCAACGGGCCTCCGGAGTTC
Source organism: uncultured Actinomycetes bacterium (assembly GCA_963742735.1). GTDB lineage: Bacteria > Actinomycetota > UBA4738 > UBA4738 > JBBDTT01 > JBBDTT01. The sequence continues at coordinate 942,415 of CAVUMN010000003.1, read as the reverse complement.
CCGTGGAAGATCCTGGCCGTGTGCTTGATGTCCTTGAACCTGGACGAGAGCACCCGTCCCCACGTGGCCGTGTCCTCCAGGTACGGGTATCGCGGCCACCGTGGCAGGCCGTCGCCGTGGACCTCGGGGATGCCGGTCTGCTGGCTGACCCCCTGGTTGTGCCACGGGGAGAACCCCACCGGGATGCCCGCGAGCATGCGCAGCAAGAAGATCGGGATGATGTCCTCGTCGAACCGCTCGAAGTAGTCCGCTCTCACCTGCAGCAGGCTGTCCAGGGAATGCGTGTCGCCGGGGGAGCCGATCGCCACGACCGGAGTCCCGCTGGTGGGGCGCTCACACCCGATGGAAAGCGTCGGCAGGACCCCGTCGACGCGTACCAGCGCCACGTCGTTGCCCTTTGAAGACACCACGATCTCGGCGATATGGGAGATGTCGCCGTCGCGGACCGTGAGGGCCGGGTCGGTCAGGAACCGGCCGTCGCCCAACACGTGGTGGTTGGTGGCCAGCCAGGTGGAGATCCCGTCCGTGTGCACCCCGAAGCCGGTGCCGGTGACCAGGCCGTTGTCCTGCACGGTCTCCAGGCTCATCACGGCGGGGAGGGCGAGCTCGGCCACCCTCCACCGAGCGATCGGGTCGGCCGTCGGAAGGGTCTCGACGTCGAGCGCCGCCGGCAACTCGCCCTCCTCCTCGCACTCGTTCGGCTGCCCGATGAGCTCGAAGGCCACGTTGAGGTCGGTGGAGTTCACGAACTCGACGTGGCCGCCGGTGAGGTTGAACGCCGTCACCGGGCGGCCGCCGATGCCGATCGCGTTGCCCCGGATGTTCACCAGCAGACCGCCCTCACCGTGGCGGGGAAACCTGGTCTGGGTGTGGATCTGCTCGGGCGCAACCAGCGACGTGATCCGGCCGAATCGGCGGGTCGGCTCGAGGGCGCTCGGGCCCGGGCCCGCGCTGAACAGGAAGGTCCGGTCGCCGAGGCGCGGCGAGTCCACCCCGACGCACTCGGCGGCGATCACCGGGTGGCGGCCGTGGATGCGGACGACGGCCACGTCGCGTAGGAGCTCGGCCGCGATGACCTGGGCCCGGTACGTGACCGAGCCGTGGCGGACCAGGATCACCTGGTGGACGGGGAAGGAAGGATCGACCCGGGCGCCGCCGAAGGTCGTGTGCGTCGCCTTCGGGAAATCGTGGGTGATGTCGACATCGGAGGCCCTCAGGACGTTCTGGTAGGTCGTCGCCAGGTACGTCCAGTTGCCCTGCTGCATGAACGCGAACGCCGACTGGTGCTCGGGAAACGTCTCGACTACCGAGTACAGGGCCGGACGAGCGCGGCGTTCGATGGCCACCCCGCTGAGGGCGCCCTCGTGGATCTGGGCCAGCGCGGCGGTCGCGACGGCTGGGCTCGCGGTGAGGGGATCGCGAAGAACGCCGCCGGCCGGGAGCAGCAGGAGCAGCGCGACGGCACACGCGGCGAGACGAAGGGTTCGGCCACGCGCGGGCGCGGGCCGGGGGGCGTGACTCTGGGCCGGGTCAGGCCCAAAGCCGATCAGCGTGGCCATCTGAGGTCTCCCTTCCAGGGGGTCAGGGAGGCTCTCGATCTACGGGGGTCCGATCTCGTCCGGGGGGGAAGGACAAGTGGCCGAGCTCGATGCCTTCCAAACAGGTGAGGTCATCCGCGCGCGTGGGCGCGCCGCCCGATTCGGGTCGTTCCCCGGTACCCGCCAGTGCTCCACCCTTCCCCGGTAGGAGGCGACAACTATGCCCGACGACCCGGCTACCAGGCAAGGCGAGGACCGCTGACCGAATTGAGGGCAAATGGCTATTGACCGGGGGTGCGCTCACCCGTACTGTCGCGCGGACCGATCGGGCGAGCACCAAGGAGGGTGTTGCGGAATGCGCGACCGTCGTTTCGGCTTCATCCCGGCACTCGGAGTGGCACTCCTTTTCCTGGCGGCCATGGCCACCACCGGCAGCGGGGTCTCACTGCTGTCTCCGGCCCAGGCCCCGGGGCAGGCGGAGCTGAACATCCGAGACCTCAAGGCGAGCCTCGACTCACTGGAGTGCAAGGCCACCCACAACCCCGCCGCCTGCGAGCGGATCTACGAGCTCACGCGCGGACACCCCGAGAGCATCATGGAGCACCTCAACGGCTACGAGGAGTACTTCTACGGGCCGCGTTCCGCCCCCAGCAAGCGGGTCCCGGCCGGCGCGTACGCCGCGGCCGTGAACCAGGCGAAGCTCCGCGGCACGATCCCCGCCGGCACGTGGGCCAGCCTGGGACCGCAGCCGATCAACTCCGAGGACCCCACCTACCAGGACCCCGTGGTGAACAACTTCGGGGCCGGGTGGGGGATCGACTCCGGCCGGGTGACCACCGTGGTGACGCACCCGACCAACAACCTGATCGCGTACATGGGCGCCGCGGACGGCGGGGTCTGGAAGACCACCAACGGTGGCACCACCTGGAAGCCGACCAGCGACGGCCTTCCCACACAGGCCATCGGCGACATCGAGATCGCCCCCACGAACCCCCAGGTGCTCTACGCGGGCACCGGTGAGGCGGCCACGAGCCAGGACGCGTACTACGGCATGGGCGTGTTCAAGACCACCAACGGCGGCACCTCGTGGGCCAAGGTCGGCGGCACGCTGTTCGACCTGAAGACCGTCTTCAAGATCATCACCAAGAACAACGGCAATCTGGTCCTGGTGGCCACGAACAAGGGCCTGTTCCGCTCGAACAACGGCGGATCGAGCTGGACCGCGGTCCTGGTCCCGGGCGACCCGGAGCTCTTCCAGAGCTTCATCTCCGACGTCGTCTGGCGGGACAACGGGTTCCGCGTGGTGGCCGCGGTCGGCTGGCGCGGAGGCGCCCCGACCAACGGCATCTACGAGTCGGAGGACAACGGGGCCACGTGGCGCCGGTTCAAGCCGACCGGCTACCCGGCCAACGAGCGCCTGGGCCGGACGACCCTGGCGGTGAACCCGTCCCAGCCGAACGTCCTCTACGCGCTGATCCAGGACGCCGAGTTCTTCAACGTGGGAACCGGCTTCCAGGGCACCGTGCTGAACGGCGTGCACAAGTCCACCGGCGGGATCGACGGGCCGTGGACCAAGGTCGTCGACGCGCAGGAGCTGGCGAGCGACCCGGGCACGGCCATGGATCCGGACAAGATCGGGCCGGGCTTCGGCCCGGGCGTGCAGGCCTGGTACAACCAGTACCTGATCATCAATCCGGCCAACCCGAACCACCTGATCATGGGGCTGGAGGAGATCTGGCAGTCCCTCGACGGCGGCCAGAACTGGGACGCGATCGGCCGGTACTGGAACTTCTGCTTCGCCAACCCACCGTGGCCAGAGTCGCCCTGGTGCAACTCGGGTCCGGGGACGGCGAGTGATCCGAAGACCACGCACCCCGACCAGCACGACGCGTCGTTCATGCCGAACGGCTGGCTGCTGGCCGGCAACGACGGCGGCATGTGGAAGCAGCAGGGCCCGACGTTCAACAACGACGACTGGGTCAACCTGAACGACACCATCAACACCGCGCAGTGCTACTTCGCGGACATGTCGGCAGACGGCACCGCCCTGTGCGGCATGCAGGACAACGGCACCGGCAAGTTCGACGGAAGCCGGCGCTGGCCGTTGGTGACCGGTGGTGACGGGGCCGACACGGCGATCGAACCGCACGACTCCTCGGACATGTGGAGCTCGTACGTCTTCCTGACCACGCAGGTCTCCAGCGACGGGGGCCGGACGTGGACCGTCAACGCGCCGGCCGACCCGTTCCCCAGGTTCATCGCGCCGTTCGAGATGGACCGGCTCGACGAGGACCACGTGGTCGCCGGCGGACAGATCATCTGGGAGACCACCAAGGGCGTGGAGACCGTCTCCACGGACTGGGTGAACCTGTACAACGTGGGCAGCGGGCATCAGGCCACGAACGTGTGGGTGGACGGCGACGACATCTACGCGGCCTGGTGCGGCCCGTGCAACCCGAACCAGTTCACGCCCGGCACCCCGTTCCAGCGGGGGCTGGCGACGAACGTCGGGGGGTCGTGGCACCAGGTCGGAGTCAAGGGCGTGCCCAACCGATACATCACCTCGGTGGTCGCCGACCCAACGAACCCGAAGCACGTGTACATCACGCTGTCGGCCTTCGCCCGCCGGTGGATCCCGGACGCGGGCATCGGGCACGTGTTCGAGTCGTTCGACGCCGGTGAGCGCTTCACCGACATCTCGGGCGACCTGCCTGACGCACCCGCGAACGACGTGGTCCTGCACAACGGCAAGGTCATCGTCGCGACCGACGTGGGCGTGTTCCAGTGGGTGAGCGGAAACTCGTGGAAGAAGCTCGGCACCGGGCTTCCCGCCGCGAGCGTCCTGGACATCACCGTCCAGGAGGGCACGAACAACCTCGTCGCGGCGACCCACGGCCGCGGCGTCTGGAAGCTGGCGATGTAGCGCCTGCAGACACCGATCGAGGGCCCGTCGCTTCGGCGGCGGGCCCTCGTTCTTTCCAAGGTCGTCCTGGACCTGCCGGCGCTAGAGCCGGGCGATGTCGCGCAGGGCCATCCGCGGCCCGAACCTGGGTGCCCCGAGCCCGGCGGCCTCGAGCAGCCTGAGGACCCGCCCCCGGTGCCCGCCGTAGGGCGCCAGCAGCTCGAGCATCCGTTCGTCCGTACCCCTGGCCTCCCCGGCCAGCGCCCACGACACCAGGTGGGGCAGGTGATAGTCGCCCACGGAGACGGCGTCGGGGTCACCGAGCGCGGTCAGGGCGACCTCGGCCGCCGACCACGGCCCCACGCCCGGGAACGCGAGCAGCCGCCGGCGGGCGTCCTCGGGCGCCATCTCCGCGACCTCCTCGATGCGGTTGACGCGCGACGCCGCGAATCGAATGACGCCGGCGCGGCGGACCTCGAGGCCGAACGGGTGATAGGCCCAGCCCGGTGTCCGGGCCAGCACCTCGGGGGCGGGCTGCAGGGTCAGCCGCTGCGGGCCGGGGCCGGGCTCCCCGAGGGCGTGGACCATCCGCCGGTACGACCGGTGGGCCTCGGCGCTCGCCACCTTCTGCTCGACGATGGTCGGCAGGAGCGAGGCGAACGCGGCCCCGGTGCGCCCCACGCGCAGGCCGGGAAACGTCCGGTGCAGCTCGGCGACCAGGCCCTTGGCCGGGGCGAAGCCCTCGAGCGAGTCGCGGGTCCCCAGGACCGCGGGGGCGTCGGCGATGGCTCGCTCGGCGCCCGGTCCCCAGGCCGCGACGGGGATGCCACTCGCCGTCACCGGGCCGTAGCGAACCGTGGCCGGACCGTCCAGGGTCCGCCGCGCGTGCCACCAGATCCCGCTCGCGACGTGCCACGACGGGTCGCCGCGGCCGCGACGGTGCGGGCCGATCGTCAGGGAGAGCGACACCGGCAGCGCCGGGCGCACGGTCGTCTCGAGCGGCCTTCCCCCCCGCATGGCCCTCAGTTTGCGCCATGCCACCGAAAGACGGGGAGCGAGCCGTTGCCACATTTGTCGGACTCGCTACTATCAGGGGTTCTGACCGATCGAAGGAGGACCACCCATGGCATCGATCCGACTCCGCACGGCGGCCGCGCTCGCCGCCGTCGCTCTGGCCGCCGGCGCCTGCGGCGGCGATGAGCCGACCGTCACGCCCACGACGGCCACCACGGCCGCCACCACGAGCTCGACCCCGGCGCCGGACGTCACCGGCCCCGTGACGTTCACGCAGGGTGAGGCCTCCGTCGACGTGACCGGCGATCGCACGGAGTCCTTCACCGCCACGGTGGACGACGAGAGCACGTTCGACCCCGAGGACAACGAACACGACCTGCTCTTCGTCGACGCCGACGGGAACGCCCTTCGGGTCACCGTGCAGCTCGTGGACGGGGCCGACGAGTCGCCGTTCGTCGCGGTCGGCCTTCCCGGCACCTCGCTGTTCGACGAGAACTACTTCCCCGACGCGTTCAACTCGAAGTGCGACGTGGAGGTCACCTCGGCGAGCCCGACCGCGATCGAGGGTTCGTTCTCGTGCGAGCAGCTGGAGCGTGGCGACGGCCAGGAGACGATCGACGCGACCGGGACCTTCTCCGCGTCGGCCTGAGCGTCCTCGCGGCGATAGGGTTGGGTCATGTGTCGAAGCATCAAGACCCTGCGGGCTCCCGAGCCGGCGACCGATGACGACGTCCGGGCGGCGGCACTGCAGTTCGTGCGGAAGGTGAGCGGGTACCGGCAGCCGTCGCGGGCCAACGCCGAGGTGTTCGACGCCGCGGTCGAGGAGATCGCGGAGTCCTCGCGCCGGCTGCTGGACTCGCTGGCGCCTCCGGGCGCGCGCGTGAGCCCGGCCTGACCTCGTGAAGGTCACCCTCATGCTGGCCGACGCGGCTCAGGCCGTGGACAACAAGCTGTACATCCTGGGCGGGGGATGGTCGGTCACCGGACCGGACCCGGTGCCGTTCGCGATCGCGATGAAGGTCGAGGTGCCCTGGGACCGCACGAACGAGCGGCACCGCTGGCGGCTGCGACTGCTCGACGCCGACGGGCGGCCGGTGAACCTGACCACTGAGCAGGGCGAGCGGGAGGTCGAGATCGCGGGGGAGTTCGAGGTCGGACGCCCGCCGGGGATCCCTCCGGGGACCCCGATCGACCTCTCGCTGGCGATCAACTCGGGGCCGATCCCCATCCCCGCCGGGGGGCGCTACGTCTGGCGGCTCGCGATCGACGACGAGGAGGACGACGCCTGGACGGTCGGCTTCACCACCCGCCCGTCCCCGCCCCGCCCTTGAGGCTTCTCGTCCGACCGACCCGCACGGGCGGGCGGCCGCGAGCGGTACGAGCGCCCGGTGAGGGGGTCATGTGACGCATCATCTGGACTGAGCGAGCGAAGCGAGCGAGGGAAGCGATGCGGCGCGTGACCCCCTCGCGGAGGGCGCGGAGGCGGCTCGGGTGGATCCTCGGAGCGGGGTTCACGGCGCCTCGTGGATCTCCCGGGCGGCGCGGATGCCGGACTCGAGCGCCCCCTGGATCCACGCGTGGTACAGCGAGCAATGCTCGCCGGCGAAGTGGATCCGCCCCTCGGGGGTGACGATGTCGGCCTGCAGCTCGGACTGCTGCTCGGGCGCGAAGAGGGCGAACGCCCCCCGCGCGTAGCGGTCGCCGTACCAGGCGTGGGACGCGCCCACCTCGTACACGTCGCGGATGCCCGGATGGATGCGGCTCACGTCGTCGAGGGCCTCCTCGAGCCGGGTCTCCTCGTCCATGGCCCCCCACTGCAGGGCGTCCTGGCCCCAGGTGTAGGAGGCCAGGAGCATGCCGCGGTCGGTGGCGGGGTCGGGCGTCGGGTAGTTCAGGCGTCGCACGGGCAGGTCGGTCACCGAGGCGCCGCCCAGGATGCCGTCGTCGGTCTCCCAGATCCGCCGCGAGACCTGGAACAGCACCTTCGTCGACGCGTGGTAGTTGAGCTGCCGGATGGCGCGCTGCTTCTCGTGCGAGAAGGGGGTGAGGACCTCGATCGTCCGCAGCACGGGGAAGGGCACGGTGCACGATCGCGTAGTCGCCCGTCTCGGTGAACCGGCCGGCCTCGGTCTTGAAGTGGACGGTCACGCCGTGCTCGTCCTGGTCCAGCGCGTAGACCTCGGCGCCGAAGCGGATCCGATCCCGCAGCTCGCTCGTAGAACGCGCGGGGAAGCAGGTCCGATGCCGCCGACGATCTCCTGCATGTCCACGTACGCCTTCCCCAGGTCCTCGCGCAGGACCTCGACGAACGCGTTGTGCATGTCGGCCTCGACGAAGTTCATCACCGCGTAGTACTCGATGGCGCCGTCGGAGAAGCCGCGAGCGCGGAGGAACTCGAACAGGCGAATCTGGTCGTACTCGGCGACGATCGCCTCCCAGGCCGCCTCGCCCTCGCGCTCGATGGAGCGAGCGGATGTCGGCGATGGCCTCCTCCCACATGGCGTCCGCGGTCCGGCCCTGCTCGTGCGGATCCAGCGAGAACGGCAGCCGGTCGGGCGAGGCCTGCGCCTCCGCCGAGCGTCATCCGCTCGCCGCCGATGAAGACGAGGCCCTTCGGGTTGCCCATCACGAACGGGCGGAGCTCCAGGCCGAAGAGCGCGCAGTACTCCAGCGTCAGGTCGTGGGCGCGCGGGATGCGCATCGCTCCCGCCTCCGCGTACAGCCCGGGGGCGAAGTCCCGCAGGGTGTACACGCGCCCGCCCACGCGGTTCTGGGCCTCCAGGAGGACCACGTCGTGGCCCTGGCGCCCCAGCTCGAAGGCCGCCACCAGCCCGGCCATCCCCGCCCCGATGACCACGACTCGCTTGCGGGCGCCCGGGCGGCCCTCCAGGCCCTCCTGGGCCGTGCCAGGACGTCCTCCGGCACGGGGGTGGTGTCGAGGGGGGCGACGTCCTCCGGGCGGACGTCCGTGGGCTGGGGGGCCTCGTCGTCGCTCATTCCGGCGACCGGCTCGCAGCACGGCGGGCGCCTCGTGGATCTCCCGGGCCGCGCGGATCCCCGACTCGAGCGCGCCCTGGATCCAGGCGTGGTAGAGCGAGGTGTGCTCGCCGGCGAAGTGGATCCGGCCCTCGGGCTGCGACGATGACGCCCTGGAGCCGGGTCTGCTGCTCCGGCTCGAACAGCGCGAACGCGCCGCCCGCGTACGGGTCGTCGTACCAGTCGCTGGACCGCGCCGACCTCGAACTCGCTCGGTGATCGCCGGGTGGATCTTGGCGACGTCCTCGAGCGCCTGCTCGATGCGGTCCTCGGCGTCCATCGCGCCCCAGCGCAGGGCGTCCTGGCCCCAGGTGTACGAGGCGAGCAGCGTGCCGCGCTCGTCGTTCGGGTCACGGGTGCGACGGGTAGCAGATGCGCCGGATCGGCAGGTCGGTCGACCGTCGTGCCGCCGACGATGCCGTCCTCCCACTCCCAGAACCGGTGCCGCGTCTGGAACAGGATCTTGGCCGAGGCGTTGTAGTTGAGCTCGCGGATGGCCTTCTGCTTCTCGCGGCTGAACGCCGGGGTCGAGGACCTCGATGTCGCGCAGGACGGAGAACGGGATGGCGCACGATCGCGTAGTCGCCCGCTCACGGAGACGCTGCCCGCTCGCCGCTTGTAGTGCACCGTCACCGAGCGCGCGTCCTGCTCGATGCGCGGTGACCTTCGCGCCGAAGCGCACGTAGTGCTTGAGCCGTGCTCGTAGAAGGCGTCGCGGCAGCAGGTCCATGCCGCCGGCGATCTCCTGCATGTCCTCGAAGGCCCGGCCGACGATCTCGCGGAGCTGCTCGACGACGGCCGCGTTCATGTTCGACTCGCGGAAGCTCATCACGCCGTAGAGCTCGATCGCGCCCTCGGAGAAGCCGCGCCTACCAGGAACTCGCGGATCGATACTGGTCGTACTCGTGCGATGATCGCCATCGAGGGCGTCCTCGCCGCTCGGCCTCGTAGCGCTCCCGGACCTCGCGCGTGGCCTCGTTCCACAGGTCCGTCCACGTCCTGCCCCGCTCGTGCTCGGCGAGGTCGAACGGCAGCCGGTCCGGGTTCTGCGTCCGCCTCGGCCATCGGTCATGCGCTGGCCGTTGATGTAGACGAGCGTCTTCGGGTTGCCCATCACGAACGGGCGCAGCTCGAGGCCGAACAGTCGCAGTACGCGAGCGTCAGGTCGTGGACGCGCGGGATGCGCATCGCGCCGGCCTCCGCGTACAGCCCCGGCGCGAAGTCGCGGCATCGTCGAGACGCGGCCGCCGACGCGATGCTGCGCCTCGAGGACGACCGGCTCGTGGCCCTGGCGGCGGAGCTCGAACGCCGCGACCAGGCCGGCGATGCCGCCGCCGATGATGACCACCCGCTTGGCGGGCTGGTCACGGCGGTCCAGGCCCTCGGTGGGCGTCGCCAGGACGTCCTCGGGAACCCTGGCGGCCTCCATGGGGACCGCGTCCTCAGGGTCCAGGGCGTCGGCCTGCTGCGCCTCTGGGTCCTCGTGCCGGTGATCGCTCACGCTCGCCTCCTTGAGGGGTCAGAAGGGCCGATGCTAGCGCGCGTCGAAGATGGATCACGTGCCCACCGTGCCTGCACGCCGCGCCGGCCTCGCCCTGGCCCTCTTGATCGTCGCCGCGACCCTCGCCGTCCCGGGTGAGCCCGGGCTCGCCCAGGGCAATCCCGGTGGCTACCGCGGCTTCGGCGACCCCGGCGGATTCCTGAACATCGTGCCGCCCGGCCAGGACGGGGTCCTGAACGGTGCGGAGACGATCCTCGGGCAGGCCGCGGCGACCCTGCCGGCGCACGTGGGCGACCAGCTGGCGATGTACGGGGACCTCGTCTACAACACCCCGGGGCTCGAGGAGTCCGAACTGCTCGACTTCTACAAGGACGCCTCGTTCGGCGTGAAGCCCGAGGACGTCGGCCGGATCTACCGGCCCACCGACGACGTGACGGTGGTCCGCGACCGGACCTTCGGCGTGCCGCACATCTACGGGCAGACCCGCTACGCCACCATGTTCGCCCAGGGCTACACCGGCGCCGAGGACCGCCTGTTCCTGATGGACGTCCTTCGTCATCTGGGCCGGGCCCGGCTCAGCGAGTTCCTGGGCGCATCGCCGGCGAACATGCACATGGACCGCGACCAGCTCGCCGTGGCTCCCTACACCGAGGCCGAGCTCACCGAACAGCTCCGCGCCGCGGCGAACGTGACGCCCGAGGGCCCGGTCGGGATCGGCGACGTCAACGCCTACGTGGACGGCGTCAACGAGTACATCGGCGAGGCGCTGGCGAACCCGTTGAAGCTTCCCGGCGAGTACGCCGCCCTCCAACAGCTGCCGGCCCAGTGGAAGCCCGAGGACGTCGTGGCCACCGCGTCGCTGGTCGGCGGGATCTTCGGCAAGGGCGGCGGCGGCGAGGTCGGCAACCTGTGCGGCCTGAAGGCCATGACGAAGAAGCTGGGGAGCGCGACGGCGGCCCGGCGCGTGTTCGACGACCTGCACTTCGCCAACGACCTGGAGGCGCCCACGAGCTCGCACCGGCGGGCCCCGTACAACACGAACCTCGGCCCGGTGAACCCGGCCGCCCACCCCGACATCGACTGCGCGACCCTCCAGCCGATCGGCGACGGCGCACCCGACGTGGTGGGCGTGGCCGGCGCCGCCGTCGGCGCCCTCCCCATTCCGCCGGCGCCCCGCGTGCGGACGGTCGACGCGCCGTGGGGCAAGATCCCGCTGTCGTTCTCGACCGGCATGAGCAACGCGCTGCTGGTCGCGGCGAAGCACACCAAGGCGAACCACCCGATCGCGGTGTTCGGTCCCCAGACCGGCTACTTCATTCCCCAGCTGCTCGTGGAGAAGGACGTCCACGGGCCCGGCATCGACGCCCGCGGCGTGGCGTTCGCCGGCACCGACATCTACGTGCAGCTCGGGCGTGGGCGCGACTACGCGTTCTCGGCCACCTCGGCCGGCGGCGACAACGTCGACCAGTGGGTGCTCAAGATCTGCGATCCCGGGGGCGGCGAGGCCACGACCGAGTCCGAGGGCTACGTGCACGACGGACGGTGCCATCCCATCGACGTCCACCAGCACACCCAGGTCGCGAAGCCCACGGCGGGCGGCGTCCCGGAGGGGCCGGACGTGCTGCTGTCGTGGCGGGTCGAGCGGACCGAGCACTACGGCCCGATCCTCGCCCGGGGGACCCTGGTGGACGGAACGCCGATCGCCGTCGCCAGCCTGCGTAGCACCTACCGCGCCGAGCTGGCCTCGGCCCGGGGCTTCCAGAACCTCAACAACCCGGACTACATGCGCGGCGGCTTCCGGTCGTTCCGTAGGGCCATGGGCGCCGGCGTCGACTACACGTTCAACTGGTTCTACGTCGACGACACGGACATCGGCTACCAGCACTCGTGCAAGTGCCCGATCCGCGCCCGCGGCGTCGACCCGTACCTGCCGGCGTGGGGGACCGGAAGGTGGGACTGGCGCGGATTCCTTCCCCTTCGGGCCCAGCCGTGGGACCTCAACCCGCCCGCCGGGTTCCTCTCGTCCTGGAACAACAAGCAGGCCCCAGGGTTCATGGCGAACGACGGCGACTATTCGAAGGGGCCCGTGTACCGCTCACTCTCCCTGGACCACCGGATCCGGGCGGCCATCCGGCGCGGCAAGATCGACCGCGCCGACCTGGTCGACGCGATGGAGGACGCCGGGACCGTCGACATCCGCGGCGAGGACGTCCTGCCGGCGATCCTGCGGGTGATGGGCACCTCGGCCCCGGCCGGCGTGGACCCGCGCACGAGGACGATGCGCACCCGCCTGGCCGCGTGGCAGGGGCCGGCCGCCCACCGGCGGGACCGCGACCACGACGGCGCGTACGACGATGGGGTCGCCCCGGCGATCATGGACGCGTGGTGGCCGTTGCTCGCCCACGCGATCTTCGATCCCCGCAGCGGCGATGCGATCGACAACCTGGGGATCGGGCTCCACGACGCGCCACAGCTTCACGTCGGCTCGGCGTTCAACGGCTCGTTCTACGGACAGGTGCAGAAGGATCTCCGCCAGGTTCTGGGAGGACCGGTGCGCTCACGGTGGTCCCGGACCTACTGCGGAGGCGGGAACCGCACGAGCTGCCGGGCCCTTCTGTGGCGGTCGCTCGCGGACGCGGCCGCGGCGCTGGAGGCCGAGTTCGGCTCGGCCGACGTCGCCGACTGGATCCGCACCGTCGCTGACGACGAGGTCCGTCACTCGGCGGTGGGGGTCACGGGCGTGCCGGCGATCCACTGGATCAACCGCCCGACCTTCCAGCAGGTCGTGCAGCTCGGCAGCTTCTAGCCGCTAGACGCAGTTGTAGGCGGAGGGGTCGCTCTCGTACTGCTCGTACCAGCGTGGGTAGCTCTCGCGCAGCGACCGGAGCTCGATCCGAAACGCGTCGATCAGGTGCGCGATCGTGCCGGGGCTCCCGGTCTCGAGCGCCGAGGCCTGCAGGTTCGAGCACAGCTGGTCGTACGCCGCGTCGCCGTCGCGGAGCTCCTCGCGGATCTCGCCCTCGCGGAGCACGTACAGGCCCGTCGCCGTCCCCATGACCAGGACCAGGAGCAGGGCGATCAGCCGGCGGCTCACGACGCCACCGGCGCGGGGGCGATCGCCCGCAGGCGCTCGAGGGCCGTCTGGAGTCGCGCCGGCGGCACGACGGGCACTCCGGCCTCGAAGCGCACCCGGGGGAGATCGACCCAAGACCGGCATCCCGCGTACCGTCGCTCGTCGACCAGGTCGAGCCGCGCCCGGAGCGGCCGGACGTCGAGCACCACGCCGACCAGCGGGGCCTGCGGGCGGTAGGCGACCCGTTCGGCGACGAGCTCGGGCGTGTAGACGTGCAGATCTTCGGTGCCGGCGTACAGGCCCGCGGCGTCGGCGGGTTCGCCGGGCTCGGCGAGGGCCACCGCCCCGGCCACCCGGGCCAGCAGGCCGACGTGCAGCCGGCCCTCGGGGGGCCGCGAGCACGCCGCCGCGTCGAAGTGCCGCCGGTGCTCCGGGCGCACCTTGGCGCCGTGCTGGTGCTCGAAGGAGGGAAACAGCAGGAACTCGGTTCCCGCCAACTCGAACCCCCGCTTCTCGCCCAGGCCGCCCTTGCGCAGCAGCATCACCTGGTCGCCGTCCGCGAGCGCCTCGCAGACGACGGCCCATTCCTTCAGCGACAGGGTTCCCTTGGCGATCATCGTCACTCGATTCTCAGTCTCGCATGATACGTATGGGGGTCATGACGAACGGATCCATGACCCGGCGGGCGGCCGCCGCGGCCGTGGTCGCGCTGGTGCTGGGGGCGTGTGGGCCCGCCCGGATCGACGTGCGCCTGTCGCCGACCGAGGGCGTCTCGCCGCTGCCGCCCCTGCCGCCGGCCTCCGGCGACGACCGGCTCGTGCAGGTCGTGGCGCGGGTCGAGCCCAGCGTGGTCAGCGTGCTGGCCGCGTCCCTGAACGGCACCGACCAAGCCGTGGGCACCGGGTTCGTGGTGCGCGCGGCCGGGATCGTCGTGACCAACTACCACGTCGTCGAGGCCGCCTCGCGCCTGACGGTGGTGACCGCGCCGCCCGAACCGCGGCGGCTCGAGGCCCGCGTGATCGGGGGCGACCCCGACCGGGACCTGGCGGTGCTGAAGGTGGAGACGACCGATCTTCGTCCCGTGACGCTGGGCGACTCCTCGGAGCTCCGGCTGGGCGAGCGGGTCCTGGCGATCGGCTACGCTCTGGGGCTCGGCGCCGACTTCGAGGGCGGGGGGCCGAGCGTCACGTCGGGCATCGTCAGCGCTCTGGACCGGACGGTGCAGGCCGCGGACCCGAACGCCCCGGGCGGGGGACGGACCTACACCGGCGTGATCCAGACGGACGCGGCCATCAACCCGGGGAACTCCGGCGGCCCGCTCCTGAACCTGCAGGGCGAGGTCGTCGGGATCAACACCGCCGGCGCGTCCGACGCGGAGAACATCGGCTTCGCGATCGCCATCGACCAGGCGCGGCCGCTGATCGACGAGGCCATCGAGAACCCCTCCGGCGCGGTCCCCTACCTGGGCGTCTCGACCCAGACCGTGACGCCGGCCCTGTCGGCCCAGCTGGGCCTGGCCGTGGACGAGGGCGCGTACGTGGTGGGGGTTGGCCCCGATACCGGGGCGGCCGAGGCCGGGATCCAGGAGGGCGAGGTCATCGTCGCCCTGGGCGGGGACCCGGTGACGAGCTCCGAAGACCTGGGCACGGCCATCGGCCGCCACGAGCCGGGCGAGGAGGTGGAGGTGGAGCTCGTCGCCTCCGACGGCTCCCGGCGAACGGTTTCGGCCACGCTCGGCGTGCGCCCGCTCCCGTAAGGTCGTGCCATGAGGCCCATCGGGGTCGGACGCCCCTTCGGCATCCGCGTCCGGGTGGACCCGTCCTGGTTCGTCATCATCGTGCTGGTCGGGGTGGCGACGAACGCCAACTTCGGCGAGGCCTATCCGTACGAGGGTCCCCTGCTGGTCGCGACGATGGCGATCGCCACCACGCTGCTGTTCTGCGTCTCGCTGGTCGCCCACGAGCTCGGGCACGCCGTCCTGGCGCGGCGGCTGGGGATCCCGGTGCGGGGGATCACGCTGTTCCTGTTCGGCGGGGTCTCGGAGATCTCCCACGAGGTCCGGGTGGCCCGCGACGAGTTCGCGATCGCCCTGGTCGGGCCGATGGTCTCGGTGCTGCTCGGCGGCCTGTTCGCGCTGATCTCCGCGCTTGGGTCGCGCCTCGGCTGGGTCCCCCTCGAGGGCGTGGGGATCTCGCTGGCGGGGGTCAACGGCGTCCTCGCGCTGTTCAACCTGGTGCCGGGGCTCCCCCTGGACGGCGGACGGCTGCTGCGCTCGGGGATCTGGGGGCTCACCGGCAACCACGCGCGGTCCACGCGCATCGCCGTGGCCGGGGGCAGGCTCGCGGCGCTGGGGCTGCTCGTGTGGGGGGCGGTTCGCGTGATCAACGGCGACGTGTTCGGCCTGTGGTTCGGCTTCGTGGCCCTGTTCCTGGACGGCGCCGCCCGCGCGTCCGGCCGGTCGGCGCTGGGAGGCTCCGCAGGGGTAACGTTGAGGCCGGATGAAGGTCCGTCTTCGCAATCCGGAGCGTGAGGTCGAGGTCACGGGCCCCAAGCGGGTGAAACAGCTGCTCGCGGAGCTGGGCGTCAACCCGGACACGGTCCTGGTGATCCGCGATAGGACCCTGATCACGCGGGAGGACCGGGTCGAGGACGCCGACGAGGTCGAGATCCGGCCCGTGATCTCCGGGGGGTGCGGGGGGGTAGCCCGCGCCCGAGTGCTGCGGAGTCCCTTCACGACAGCGGGCGAACCCCCCGCGGCAAAGGGATCCCGCTCGTGAAGTGCCGCCAGTGCGGGGATCCGGCGGTCATCGAAGTCCGCCGCCATCACTCCGCGTTCTGCAGCGACCACTTCGTCCGCCACGTTCGGCAGCAGGTCCGCCGGGCGATCGAGTCCTACGACATGCTCGGCGACGACGACCGGGTCCTGGTCGCGGTGTCCGGCGGCAAGGACTCCCTGGCGCTGTGGGACGTCCTGCTCGACCTGGGATACCACGCGAGCGGGATGTACCTGGGCCTGGGCATCGGTGAGTACTCGGAGCGATCCGGCGAGGTCGCGCGGGCGTTCGCCGAGGCCCGGGGGGCCGAGCTCATCCACGTCGACCTGCGCGAGACCTACGGCTACGACATCCCCACGGCCGGGCGGCGTGGCGGCCGCTCGACCTGTGCCACGTGCGGGCTCTCGAAGCGGTACGTCTTCAACCGTGTGGCGCTGGACCACGGCTTCGACGTGGTAGCCACCGGCCACAACCTGGACGACGAAGCCGCCGCGCTGCTGGGCAACACGCTGCGATGGCAGACCGAGTACATCGGGCGCCAGTCGCCGGCCCTGCCGGCGCGCGAGGGCATGGTCAAGAAGATCAAACCGCTGCACCGGCTGTCGGAGCTGGAGACGGCCGCGTACGCCTTCCTGCGCGACCTCGACTACGTGGTGGAGGAGTGCCCGCTCGTGGCGGGCAACACCCAGCTTCGGTACAAGGAAGCGCTGAACCAACTGGAGTCGGCGTCACCGGGAACGAAGGGCCAGTTCTTCCTGGGGTTCCTCGACCAGATCGCAGCGAAGTTCCAGCCCGACGCACCCGTGGACCTCTCTCCGTGCGAGCGCTGTGGCCAGCCGACGCCGGGCACCTACTGCGCGTTCTGCCGTTCCCGGGCCCGGATCCTTGGAGAGCGGCTGGCCGCGCCGACCGACGCCGAGGTGTCCGCCGGCCTGTCGGAGGAGGTCCTCCCCGCGGAGATCTATCAGACGTGAGTGGTCCCCTGGAGCCCGGGGAGCGGGTGATCCTGCTCGACTCGCGCGGCCGCCGGTACCTGATCCGGCTGGTGGCGGGGGGGTCGTTCCACTACCACGCCGGCGTCGTGCCCCACGACCTGGTGATCGGCTCCGACGAGGGGAGCCTGGTGCACTCGACGACCGGCGCCGGCCTGGTCGTCCTGCGGCCGCGCCTGGCCGACTTCGTCCTGAAGATGCCCCGCGGGGCGCAGGTCATCTACCCGAAGGACCTCGGGGCGATGCTGATGTGGGCGGACGTCGCTCCCGGCACCCGGATCCTGGAGGCCGGGACGGGGTCGGGCGCGTTGACCATGGCCCTGGCCCGCGCCACCGGGCCCGACGGGGCCGTGGTGTCCTACGAGCTCCGCGACGACTTCCACCAGACGGCGCGGGAGAACCTGGAGACGTTCTTCGGCAAGGTCCCGCCATGGGTCGAGCTGCGCCGGGGAGACGTCCGCGAGGCGGCGGCGACGGGTGAGACGTTCGACCGCGTGCTGCTCGACCTTCCCGAGCCGGCGGGAGTCCTGGCCACGGCCGGCGAGACGCTGCCCCCGGGCGGGATCCTGTGCGCGTACCTGCCGACCACCAACCAGGTCCAGGAGCTCGTCGGCGCGCTCAACCAGCACCGCTACGGACACGTGGAGACGTTCGAGGTGATGCACCGGACCTGGCACGTGGCCCCGCGCAGTGTCCGCCCGGATCACCGGATGGTCGGCCATACCGGATTCATCACGATCGCCCGCTCAGGTTTGGGGATGAACGTGCCGAATGTGGACGATGAGCCAACCGGGGACTGAGTCCCCGGCGTATATCCGGTAAGAGGCGAGTCGGCTTCCCGGAGGCTCCGGGCGCCGGGGATATACTGGCTCGCCGAGAGGAGGGCGTCGGCGGATGGCCTACGAGAACGTGGATCCACAGGAGCGTCTCGAGCGCTACGAGAAAGAGATCCACGAGCTCTCCACCCAGATCAAGTTCCTCGAGGACGAGACGGCCCTCCTTCGCCGCCGCCTCCACCAGTCGCCCCGCCAGGTCAAGATCCTCGAGGAGCGCCTCCTGGAGGCCAAGGGCGAGCTCTCCCGCGCGATCTCCCAGAACGAGAAGCTCGTCGGCGTCCTTACGGCCGAGCGCGAGAAGATCGAGGCGCTGAAGGAGGAGGTCGACAAGCTCACCCGGCCGCCGGCGTCCTTCGGCGTCTACCTCCGGACCAACGACGACGGCTCCGTCGACGTGTTCACCTCGGGCCGCAAGATGCGCGTGAACGTCGACCCCTCCGTCGAGCTCGAGCGGTTCCGCAAGGGCGCCGAGGTGGTCCTGAACGAGGCCCTCAACATCGTGGAGATCCTGGACCAGGACGTGCAGGGCGAGGTCGTGACGATCAAGGAGATGCTCGAGGGAGAGCGCGCGATCCTGGTCGGCCGCGGCGACGAGGAGATGGTGGGGCTGATCTCCGCCGAGCTGAAGCTCGAGCCGGTCCTGCGCGCCGGCGACGCGGTCCTGTTCGACCGCCGCTCGGGCTACATGCTCGAGCGCCTGCCCAAGGAGCAGGTCGAGGAGCTCGTCCTGGAGGAGGTCCCGGACATCGCCTACGAGGACATCGGCGGACTGGCCGGGCAGATCGAGGACATCAAGGACGCCATCGAGCTCCCGTTCCTGTACGCGGAGCTGTTCCTGGAGCACCAGCTGAAGCCGCCCAAGGGCGTGCTGCTGTACGGGCCTCCGGGATGCGGCAAGACCCTCATCGCGAAGGCGGTCGCCCACTCCCTGGCCGAGCAGGTGGCCAAGAAGACCGGCCGCGCGGACGCGCACTCCTACTTCCTGAACGTCAAGGGGCCCGAGCTCCTGAACAAGTACGTCGGTGAGACCGAGCGCCAGATCCGTCTGATCTTCCAGCGCGCGAAGGAGAAATCCGAGGAGGGCTTCCCGGTCATCGTGTTCTTCGACGAGATGGACTCGATCTTCCGGATGCGCGGCTCGGGGATCTCCAGTGACGTGGAGAACACGATCGTGCCGCAGATGCTCTCGGAGATCGACGGCGTCGAGACCCTGAAGAACGTCATCGTGATCGGCGCGTCGAACCGCGAGGACCTGATCGACCCGGCGATCCTGCGGCCGGGCCGGCTCGACGTGAAGATCAAGATCGAGCGCCCCGACGAGGACGCCGCCCGCGACATCATGTCGAAGTACCTGACCGACGCGCTGCCCATCCACCCGGACGAGCTCGCGGTGTCCGGCGGCGACGTCCCGAAGACGGTCGAGCGCATGATCCGCGACACGACCCGCACGATGTACGCCGACACCGAGGAGAACAAGTTCCTGGAGGTCACCTACGCCTCGGGGGACAAGGAGATCCTGTTCTTCAAGGACTTCAACTCCGGCGCGATGATCGAGAACATCGTGGCCCGCGCCAAGAAGGAGGCCATCAAGCGCTTCCTGAAGTCCGGGGAGAAGGGCCTGAAGCTCGCCGACCTGATCCAGGCGATCCGCGACGAGTTCAAGGAGAACGAGGACCTCCCCAACACGACGAACCCCGACGACTGGGCGCGGATCTCCGGCAAGAAGGGCGAGCGGATCGTGTACGTCCGCACGCTGCTCGGCGACCGCCGCGGCGAGGGCCGCCAGGTCGAACGGGTCAGCGCCGGCCAGTACCTGTAGCTCGTGGTTCGCTACGTCCTGCACTGGCGGAGGCCGAAGTGGCTCTTCAGGACGCTGCTTCGCCCCTTCGGCAGGCGTCGGGTCTGGCTTGCGGTGCCTCCCGGCTCCTCGGGCCCGGATGGGTCGGCCGGAGTGCGTGAGCCTCGACGTCCCATCCCCTCGCGCGGTGCGGGCGCCATCGCCCTCCCGCTCGACGGGGCTTCTTGACGCCTGGCCCTCGCGGTAGGCTCAACCCGTGGCGATTCCCAAGGTGATGGGCATCGAGACGGAGTTCGGCATCTCCGCGCCGGGCGCCGGCGACTTCAACCCCGTGCTGTCCTCGAGCCTGCTGATCAACACCTACGCCGGCTACCTGCGGCGGATCCGGTGGGACTACGAGCAGGAGTCGCCGCTGCGCGATGCCCGCGGGTTCGAGCCGGTCCAGGAGCGCCAGCCCGTGGAGGAGGATCTCGGGCTCGCCAACGTCATCCTTCCCAACGGCGCGCGGTACTACGTGGACCACGCTCACCCGGAGTACTCCACGCCCGAGTGCGCCTCGCCGCGCGAGCTGGTGATCTGGGACAAGGCCGGAGAACGGATCCTCGAGGAGTCCCTGCGCCAGGTCCAGGAGTACCTGCCTCCCGGCGCGCGCCTGGCCATCTACAAGAACAACACCGACGGCAAGGGCAACTCGTACGGCACCCACGAGAACTATCTGGTCGACCGGACGATCCCGTTCGGTCGCATCGTGTCCGGGCTCACGCCCTTCTTCGTCTCCCGCCAGGTGTTCACCGGCGCCGGCAAGGTGGGGACGGAGGGATCGCGCTCCGACGGCGAGGGGGTTCCGTACCAGATCTCCCAGCGAACGGACTTCTTCGAGGCCGAGGTCGGCCTGGAGACCACGTTGAAGCGCCCGATCATCAACACCCGCGACGAGCCGCACGCCGACCCCGAGAAGTACCGGCGGCTGCACTGCATCCCCGGCGACGCCAACCTCTCGGAGGTCTCGACGTACCTGAAGGTCGGGACCACGGCGATCGTCCTGAAGATGATCGAGGACGACGCGGTCCCCGATCTGGCCCTGGAGAACCCCGTCGCGGCGCTACACCAGATCTCGTGGGATCCGTCGTGCCGGGCAGCCGTCGTCCTTCGGGACGGCCGGCGGCTGACGGCGATCGAGCTGCAGTGGGAGTACCTGGACGCCGCGAAGGCCTACGTGAAGGAGTCCGACCCGACGCCCGAGAACGGCGAGGTCCTGTCCCGGTGGGAGGCGATCCTGTCCGCGCTCGAGGAGGACCCGCTGTCGCTGCATCGCGAGCTCGACTGGGTGGCGAAGCACCGGCTGATCCAGTCGTTCCGCGAACGGGACGGGCTGAAGTGGGACGACCCCAAGCTCCGCCTGATCGACCTGCAGTACCACGACGTGCGCCGCGACAAGGGCCTGTACTACCGCCTGGTGAAGACCGGCCAGATCGAGCGTCTCGTGGCCGACGCCGAGGTCGACGCCGCCGTGAGCACGCCGCCCGAGGACACCCGCGCGTACTTCCGCGGGGAGTGCATCCGCCGCTACCCGGACTCGATCGTCGCGGCCAGCTGGGACTCGATCATCTTCGACACCGGCCGCGACACCCTCCAGCGCGTGCCGATGCGCGAGCCCCTGAGGGGCACCCGCGAGCACGTCGAGGCGCTCCTCGAGGCCAGCGAGGACGCCGCGAGCCTGGTCGACGCCCTGCAGGGCTGAGCCCCTCCCAACTCGCCCGCGGCGGTATCCTCCTGTTCGAGTCCCCGAGCGCGAGGAGGCATGTCTTGCCCCAGGAGCAGGAGCAGAAGCGCCCGCAGAAGAAGGGCGACGGCGGCGACGCCGACGCCGGAGAGGTCGAGACCACCGCCAAGGGCGAGAAGCTCAAGGGCGAGATGGACGACATCCTCGACGAGATCGACTCGGTCCTCGAGGAGAACGCCGAGGAGTTCGTGAAGTCCTACGTCCAGAAGGGCGGGGAGTGACCCTGGATCTTCCGGGCGCGACCGGCTTCCCGCTCGGCGCGAACCCCTCGTTCAGCGACGTGCTGCGCGGCGCCGGACAGCTGCCGCCCGCCCCCCAGGGCGGAGGTGACGCCGGCGTACCGCTGTCGGCGCAGGCCACGACGATCCTCGGGCTGCGGTATGCCGACGGGATCATCATGGCGGGCGACCGCCGGGCGACCGAGGGGTACTCGATCGCCGACGAGCGCATCGAGAAGGTTTTTCCCGCCGACGAGCATTCCGCGATCGCGATCGCCGGGACGGCCGGCCAGGCCGTCGAGATCGTGCGCCTCTTCCAGACCGAGCTCGAGCACTACGAGAAGGTCGAGGGCGACCGGCTCTCCCTGGAGGGCAAGGCCAACCGTTTGGCCATGATGATCCGGCAGAACTTCGGCTACGCGCTGCAGGGGCTCGTGGTCGTTCCGCTGTTCGGGGGCTTCGACGTGCGGCGCGCGACGGGCCGCCTGTTTCGCTACGACGTCACCGGTGGCCGGTGGGAAGAGTTCGACTACCACGCCACGGGCTCGGGCGGACAGCACGCGAAGTCGACCATGAAGAAGCGGTGGCGTCCCTCGATGACGTCCGGCGACGCGGTTCGCGTCGCGGTCGAGGCGCTGTACGACGCATCGCAGGAGGACGTCGCGACAGGAGGGCCGGATCCGATCCGCGACATCTTCCCGAAGATCGTGACGGTGACCGCCGAGGGTGTCACCGACATCGCCAAGGAGGACATGCGGGCGGCCTTCGACGCCATCGTGGCCGACCGCGCGGAGCAGGGAGCCCGGGACTGATGTCGTTCCAGCCGTACGTCCCGCCCGAGCAGCTCATGAAGGATCGCTCCGAGTACGCCCGCAAGGGCATCTCGCGCGGCAAGTCGGTCCTGGCGATGGAGTACGCCGACGGGATCCTGTTCATCGCCGAGAACCCCAGCGCGACGCTGCACAAGATCAGCGAGCTCTACGACCGGCTGGCCTTCGCCGGCGTCGGCAAGTACAGCGAGTTCGACAGCCTGCGCATCGCCGGCATCCAGCTGGCCGACGTGCGCGGCTACTCCTACGGCCGCGAGGACGTCACCGCCAAGACCCTCGCGAACGCCTACTCCCAGGCACTGTCGGCGATCTTCACGCAGCAGATGAAGCCGTACGAGGTGGAGATCCTGGTCGCCGAGGTGGGGGAGACCTCCGAGGCGAACGAGCTGTTCCACATCCTGTTCGACGGCTCGGTGGGCGACGAGACCGGCTTCGTGGCCATGGGCGGCCGGACCGAGGAGCTCACCACGTTCCTGAAGGACCGATACGCCGCCGACCTGTCCCTGGCGGACGGTCTCCGGCTCGGGGTCGAGGCGCTGTCCACGGTCGAGGAGCGCACCGTGGAGCCGGAGCATTTGGAGGCCGCCGTCCTGGACCGCACCCGCGCCCGCCGGAAGTTCCGCAGGCTCTCGGACGAGGAGATCGCCCAGCTGGCTCCCGCGTCGGCCTGAGCGTGGAGGCGCCGAGCCCCCCGCCCGCCGCCGAGGCGACGGGCAGGCCTTCGCATCGCGGACGGACCGTCCTGGCCCTCACCGTGGCCGTCCTGGTCATCGCCGGCCTGTTCCTGGTGGGCTCGAAGAGCCGGGACCGCTCGGCGCCCGAGGGCACCGGCCTGGACGACATCTTCCGGCAGACGGCGCTCCTGCGAGAGCTGCCGATCCTGGACCCCATCGAGCCGGAGTACCTCTCGGACGCGGAGCTGGCGGCGGCCGTCCGCGAGGAGGCCCAGAAGACGGAGTCAACCGGGCTGCCCGACGAGACGCTGCTGATGGCGTTGGACATCCTGGCCGAGGGCACCGACCTGCGCGAGGAGCTGGAGGAGTCGAGCGCGGCGGCGGTGATCGGCTTCTACGACCCCGCGACGGGGCGGCTGGTCATCGAGTCGCGGGCCGGGGCCGATCTCACGCCGCTCGCCAAGATGACGCTGGTCCACGAGCTCACCCACGGGATCACCGATCAGCACTTCGACCTGGACGCTGTCGTCTCCGGGGACGAGCCCTCGGACGAGCTCAGCGCCCGGCTGGGACTGGTCGAGGGTGACGCCACGCTGATGATGCAGCGGTGGAGCGCCGAGCACCTTTCCTTCGGCGACCAGTTCAGCGCGGCCCTGGAGAGCATCCCCGATGCGGTCGGGGCCACGGCCACCGGACCGGGGTTGTCGCCGGTCATCACCGAGATCCAGATCGCCCCCTACGTCGACGGGCTGGCCTTCGTGCAGATCCTGTACGACGAGGGCGGCTGGGACGCGGTGAACGACGCCTACGCGGACCCGCCCGTGACCACTGAGCAGGTGCTGCACCCGGACAAGTACCTGGCCGGGGAGATCGGTGAGGATCTCGAGCCGCCGCCGGCGCTGTCGGAGGGGGCGACTCGCGTGGTCTCGGGCCAGCTCGGCGAGCTCTTTCTGCGGGCGTGGCTCTCGGGCGGGGCCGGCGCGCTGCTGCCCGGACTGGGCGGCGGCGCGGAGGCGGTCGACGGATGGGACGGCGCGGTGTACACGGCATGGGCCGACGACCACGGCCTCAATGTGGCCCTGGCCAGCCGGTGGGACACCGCGACCGACGCCGGCGAGTTCGACGCGGCGGTGCTGGGCTGGTTCGGCGATCACTTCGGACCCGTGCGCATGGAGGGCGACCGCCGCGTCGCCGGGACCCACTGCCTGGACC
Source organism: uncultured Actinomycetes bacterium (assembly GCA_963742735.1). Taxonomy (GTDB): domain Bacteria; phylum Actinomycetota; class UBA4738; order UBA4738; family JBBDTT01; genus JBBDTT01. The sequence continues at coordinate 918,234 of CAVUMN010000003.1, read as the reverse complement.
TGGACCGCGCCGGGATGACCGTCACCCTCGTGCTGAACGAGAAGGGCTGCGGGGTCTGAGCAGTCCCGTCACCCGCGACACCTACACTGGTCCCGTGGAACGGCGAATCTTCGGGCTGGAGAACGAGTACGGGGTCACGTGCACGTTCCGCGGGCAGCGCCGCCTGTCGCCCGACGAGGTCGCCCGCTACCTGTTCCGCCGGGTCGTCCACTGGGGGCGCTCGTCGAACGTCTTCCTGGAGAACGGCGCCCGGCTGTATCTGGACGTCGGTTCCCATCCCGAGTACGCGACGCCGGAGTGCGACGCGGTGACCGAGCTCGTCGCCCACGACAAGGCGGGAGAGCGGATCCTCGAGGCCCTGCTGTCCGCGGCCGAGCTCCGGCTGCACGAGGAGGGCATCTCCGGCGACGTCTACCTGTTCAAGAACAACACGGACTCGGCCGGCAACTCCTACGGGTGCCACGAGAACTACCTGGTGGCCCGGCAGGGAGAGTTCGCCCGCATGGCCGACGTGCTGATCCCGTTCTTCGTCACGCGGCAGATCTACGCCGGCGCCGGGAAGGTCCTCCACGGTCCCCGCGGCGCCCAGTACTGCCTGTCCCAGCGCGCGGAGCACATCTGGGAGGGCGTCTCCTCGGCCACCACGCGCTCGCGGCCGATCATCAACACGCGCGACGAGCCCCACGCCGACGCCGAGCGGTTCCGCCGCCTGCACGTGATCGTGGGCGACTCGAACATGAGCGAGTTCACGACCATGCTCAAGGTCGGCGTGACCGACCTGGTCCTGCGGATGGTCGAGGAGAACACGGTCATGCGCGACCTCACCCTGGAGAACCCGATCCGCGCGATCCGCGAGATCAGCCACGACATGTCCTGCCGCAAGAAGGTCCGCCTGGCCACGGGCCGGGAGCTCTCGGCGATCGAGATCCAGACCGAGTACCTGGACCGGGCGCGGCGGTTCTACGAGCGGCGCGGCGCCGACGAGTTCCAGACCAAGATCCTGGAGGAGTGGACCGGCGCGCTGGACGCGCTGTCGGACTCCAAGCCCGAGCGGCTGGCCCGCAAGGTCGACTGGGTCGCGAAGTACCTGCTGATCGAGGCGTATCGCGAGAAGCACTCCCTGCCGCTCTCGCACCCGCGGGTCACGCTCGTCGACCTGGCGTACCACGACGTGAACCGCAACCGCGGCCTGTACTACCTGATGGAGCGGCGCGGGAAGATGGACCGCGTTGTCACCGACAAGGCCGTCACGAAGGCCATGCGCGAGCCACCCCAGACCACGCGAGCCCGCCTGCGGGGCGAGTTCATCCGCCAGGCCAAGTCCAAGCGCCGCGACTACACCGTGGACTGGGTCCACCTGAAGCTCAACGATCAGGCCCAGCGCACGGTTCTGTGCAAGGACCCCTTCCGCTCGAGCGACGAGCGCGTGGAGCAGCTCATCGCCCACATGTGACCTAGGTGTCGAAGGTCTGCAGCTCCCCGTTCGCCAGGTCGCCCAGCTTGATCGCGGTGATCTTGAGGTTCTCTCCCGTTCCCACCCCCGCCGCTCGACAGTTGACGCCGATGTAGCCCTGCGACTCGAAGGCGCGCAGCCCATGAGTGGGATGGTCGTGTTCGCGTCGCCGAAGAAGCTCGCCGTGTCGATGATCTCCCGGTTCCCGACGTCGAGCTCACAGTCCGCGTCCAGAGTCGGGTCCTCGAAGATGCTCCCGTGGAGCTCGATCTTCGTGAAGATCGCGTACGTGCCGGGGGGCACGTTCATGTAGCCCTCGGTGCACATGGTGGCGGTGCAGAGCTCGCCCGTGTCATCCCTGAATCCCGCGAACACCGCCGGGCCCGTGTTCCGGGAGATCTCTTCGAAGTCGAGCTTGAGCCCGTGGCCGAAGGCCGACTTCTCGAGCCCCATGCCGAGCAGGCTCGGGTAGTCGGCCCCGTCGGCCAGGCTCGCCGGCACACCCTTGAGCTTCGTCCAGTGCACCGGGTTGCCACTCTGGTTGATCGTTCCGGCCGGCTGGAGCTTCGGCAGGATGTGCTGCTGCCATAGGGGGTTGAAGTCCTCGGTGACGTGGGCGCCGGCCGGGACCACGGTGATCAGCAGCACGAGCCCGAGAGCGACGGCGACGACGACGGCCCGGGAACGCCGGACGGACGGGGTGAGGCGACATGGCGACCTCCCTTCGGCCCTGGGCGGGGCCACGGAGGGGGCGCGTGGAGGGGCGGGGGGTGAGGCTAGGCTCGCTCCGCTTCCCCGGGTCAACGACCCGGGCCGGCCGGCTTCCACTTCGCGTCGCCCGCCGCCATTCGCCCGGCCAGGACGCCGGCGGCGCCGGCGGCCAGGAAGAACGAAGGGTCCTCGGCGAGCGGGCGGCCCATGGTCTCCCCGGCGACGTCTCGTTCGGCCATCAGGTCGAGCGCCGGTTGCCCCGACACCTCCACGAGCTGGTGCCGCTCCTCCAGGCCCGCCTCGCGCAGGGCGGTCCACACCCGCTCGCGTTGTTCGCCCTCGAGCGCCGGGACGGCGACGTGGACGGAGGCGAGCGCGACCGTCCGGAGCACCGTCACGGAGTGCGGCGACAGGCCGTAGTGCCGGTAGGACGAGTCCGCGAAGTTCACGCGCAGCGCGGCCACGGCGCGACCGCCCAGGGCGTGTGCCGCGTTGAGGGCCATCCCGCCGGCCACCTCGGTTGCGCCGAACGCCGTGTCGGAGCCCACCTTGCCGGGGCCGTCCGACACGATCGCCACGTCGGCACGGGAGATCACCGCCGCCACCAGGAGCGCGCTGAACAGGTTGACCGCCTCGACGTCGCCGCCGAAGGCGTGGCCGCACGTGATGACCCGGTCGACCAGCCCCGCCTGGCGCAGCACCGGGAGCTGGCGGGAGTAGGCGGCGGGCAGCGCCGCCCCGTCGGTCATGACGTGGACGATCGTGGACGCCCCGGCCGCCCGAGCGCCCGCCGCCGCCGGTCCGAGCATCGAGTGCAACGGCACCCACACCACCGGGAGGCCGTCCAGCGAACGGGCGGCGGCCAGGGCGTCGTGGTGCGGGCTGGCCTGCTCCTCGGCGGCCTGGACCTTCACCTGCCACGGCGTGTACCGGAGCTTCATGACGTGCCCCGGCTCGGCGGCGTCGAGGTCCGGCTGCGGCTCGCGGGCGATGACGAAGTGGTCGCCCCCGGTCCCCAGGCCGAGCTCGACGGCGGTGGTGTTGAGGATGACGCGCTCGCCCGGCGCGACGGCGCCGGTCGCGCCCGGGTAGTTCACGGCCCGGGCGTCCACGCCGTCCACCCGCACGGTGAGCTCCTGGATCCCGGGCCGCTCGGCCAGGATCGCCGTCACCACGCCGGTTCGGATGCGGATCACCCCGGCATGGTAGCTATCATCGCCACCGTGCCGATGCAGCCCCTCGAGCGCCTGCTGAACCTCCTCACCCTGCTCCTGGAGTCCTCGTCGGCGATCACCTTCGAGCGGATCCGCGAGCTGATCCCGGCGTACCAGCAGGAAGACCTCGCCTCGGCCAAGCGGATGTTCGAGCGCGACAAGGACCTGCTCCGCGACATCGGCGTCCCCCTCGAGGTCCAGGCCACCGACGTGTGGGAGGTCGAGCAGGGCTACGCGATCTCCAAGGACCGCTACTACGTGCCGGAGCTCACGTTCACCGCCGAGGAACTCGCCGCGCTGTTCGTGGTCGCCTCCGGCGCGGAATCCGACGCCGGGGCGGCGGTCCAGAAGCTGTTCCTGGGGGCGGAGGCCGCGCTGCTGACCCGGCTGGCCGGGCGCCCGCAGCCGGGAGCGGTCGAGACCGAGGCGCCGCACCTGGACGCCATCGCCCGCGCGCTGTTCGAGGGACGTGCCATCCGGTTCGGCTACCGCCGCGCGACGGGGGAGGAGGACCAGCGCACCGTCGACCCCTACGGCCTGGTGTACCGGACCGGCTCCTGGTACGTCGTCGGCCACGACCGCGACCGGGATGCCGTGCGCGCGTTCCGCCTGTCGCGGGTGACGTCCGCCCCCGCCGACGCCGGCGAGGGGGCCCCCGCGCCGGAGGGCTTCCGCGCGGCCGAGCACGTCCAGACCCCCGGCGAAACTGAGCGGGGGACGGCGCGCGTCGCGTTCAGCGAGCGTGTGGCGTGGCTGGCCCTGTCCTCGGTCCCGGGAGCGCGGCGGCTGGACACCGGCGAGCCCGGGTGGGTCGAGGCCGAGGTCCCGGTCGCCTCGGACGCCGCGTTCGTCGGGTGGGTGGCCGGGTTCGGCCCCGACGCGCGGCTCGTGGAGCCGGAGGGGCTGCGCGACGCCCTCGTCGCCCACCTGGAGGCGGCCCGTGCCGCCCTCTAGGACCGAGGTCCGCCTGCGCCGCATGCTCCGGGTGATCCCGTACGTCGTTCGCCACCCCGGCACGCGCCTGTCGGAGCTGGCCGAGCTGTTCGAGGTCCCCGAGGCCGACCTGGTCCAGGACCTCAACCTGCTGTTCGTGACCGGGCTCCCGCCGTACGGCCCGGGCGACCTGGTCGACGTGGACATCGAGGGCGGCAAGGTGTGGATCTCGATGGCGGATGCGCTCTCCCGGCCGGTCAGGCTGTCGCGGGATGAGGCCCTGTCGCTGTACCTGCGCGGGACCTCGCTCGCGGGCACCCCCGGGCTGCCCGAGTCCGACGCCCTCGCCTCGGCCCTGCGCAAGATCGAGGAGGGATTGGGCGAGGAGGCCCTGGGCGGGCTCGCCGGCCGCGTGGAGGTGGCCGAGGAGACCCCCGACCGGCCCGCCCCCGGCGTCCTGGCCACGGTGCGACGCGCCGCCGAACGCCACGAGCGCCTGCGCATCGAGTACTACAGCGCGAACCGCGACGAGGTCGGCGAGCGCCCGATCGAGCCCGAGCACGTGTTCGCGGCGGTCGGGCACTGGTACGTCGTGGCCTGGGACGCCGGCGCCGACGGCGAGCGGATGTTCCGCGCGGACCGGATCCGCAGCGCCGAGGCGACGGGGGAGACCTTCGAGCCGCGAGGCCTGGCGGGCGCGGGCCGGCCCCTGTACTCGCGGTCCGAGGAGGACGTCCGGGTCGTGCTGCGGCTCTCGCCCGGCGCCCGGTGGGTGACCGAGTACTACGAGGTCGAGTCGGCGACGGACACGGGCACGGGCTCGACCGAGGTCGTGCTCCCCACCAAGGACCTGGCCTGGGTGGCCAAGCTCCTGCTGCGTCTGGGGGGCGAGGCCGAGGTCGTCGAGCCGCCCGAGCTCCGCGAGCTCGCGACGCGGCTGGCCGAGGAGACCCTCGCCGCCTATCGCTAGCTTCGCTCAACCCTCGCGGGCGTGCGGCCGATAGAGAGTGCGTGACACGCATCCGCGCTACGTGCCCGACCTGCGGCGAGGTCGACCTGGGCCCCGAGGAGATCTACCTCGCGATCCGGGACGAGGAGTCCTCGTACCGCTTCCTGTGCCCGATCTGCGAGGCGACCGTGCTGAAGCGGGCGGACCGCAAGGTCGTCGCGCTGCTGCTCTCGGCCGGGGTGAACCTGGGCGACGGCCTGCCGGCCGAGCCCTCGATCCGCCCGGAATGCGAGGACCTCCCGCCGTTCGGAACCGCGGACATCCGCGCGTTCCGGCAGCTGCTGCACGCGGACGGATTCCTGGAGCGGCTGGCGGAGGGCGCCTGAGCTCCTGGGGTACCCTTGGAGCGTGCTCGCCAGCGCGCTTCCGGTCTTCTTCATCATCAGCGGCGTCTCCTCGCTCATCCTGGTCGTGATGGTCGTGGGGCTCGCCCGCCACGTCCGCGTGCTGGCCGGCTCGCTCCAAGCCTTCCGGCAGGAAGTCGAGCCGGTGATGGCCGACATCCGGGAGGGAGCCGAAGCGGCCCGCACGCGCCTGGAGACGGCCACCGCGGAGGCCGAGCGCCTGCAGCGCAGGCCCCGCCAGTAGAATCGGAGGCGGAGGTTCCCCAATGGGCAACGTCGGTCCGTTCGAGCTGATCATCATCCTGGTGCTGGCCCTGATCGTCTTCGGGCCCAAACGCCTCCCCGAGATCGGCCGCTCGGTCGGCCGGGGGCTGAAGGAGTTCCGGCGCGCCTCGAACGACCTCCGCGACGAGCTGGAGCGCGCCACCGACCTCAACACTCCGGCCGAGCCCGCCGTCCGCGAGAAACCGGCTCCCGCGACCGCGGAGACACCCCCGGCTGAGGCGGAGCCGAAGCCGACGGGCGAGGGCCCCGGGCACGCCTAGCCCCGCCGCCTCCGACCCATGCCCCTGATCCCGCGCCGGCGACGTGTGAGCCCGGACGCGATGTCGATCGTCGAGCACCTGACCGAGCTCCGGCGACGCCTGGTCATCTCCGTCCTGGCGGTGCTGTTCGCCTCGATCGCCGGCTTCGTGTTCTTCGAGCCGATCTTCGGCCTGTTCAAGGAGCCCTACTGCGAGGCCCTGCGGGACCTGCCGAACATCGCCCCGCCGGACGCCCTTTCCGGTGGCGGGTGCAAGCTCTACGCGGGAGAGGTCGGGGCCGCGTTCCTGATCCGGATCAAGGTTGCCCTGTTCACCGGACTGGCCATCGCGCTGCCGATCGTGCTGTACCAGCTGTGGCGGTTCGTCACCCCGGGCCTCACGAAGCGTGAGCGGCGGCTGACGTTCCCCTTCGTGATCGCGTCGGTGCTCCTGTTCGCGGGCGGAGGCTGGCTCGCGTACGTCACGCTGCCGAAGGCACTGTCGTTCCTGCTCGGGTTCGCGGGGAACGACATCACGCCGCTGATCACCATCGACAAGTACGTCTCCTTCCTGATCCTGGTGATCCTGGCGTTCGGGCTCTCCTTCGAGTTCCCGATCGTGCTGATCTTCCTGGCGGCGGCGCGGGTGATCACCACGGCGCAGCTGCGTTCGTGGCGCCGGTACGCGTACATGGGGATCGTGGTCGCGGCGGCGGTGATCACGCCCAGCCAGGACCCGTACACCATGCTCGGGATGGCGATCCCGCTGGTAGTCTTCTACGAACTTTCGATCCTCGTAGCGCGCCTATTCAATCGGTAACGGAGGTCGGTTCTTGGCGATCAAGGGCAAGAAGAAGCCGCGCGGCGGCACCCGGACGGGCACCCGGGCGCCCCGGCCCGCGGTGGTCGTGCCGAAGCGGCCGTTCCTGGCCCGCCGGAGCACGCGGTGGGGGACCGTCGGGCTGCTCTTGCTGATCGTCGGGGTCATCCTGCTGGTCACCTGGAACAAGCAGAAGGCCGACGAGCGCCTGGCGAACCAGGGCACCGCCATCGACGAGGTCAACTCGCGGGTCACGCTCGCGGTGCAGGGCGTGGCCCAGCCCGGCGCGGGTTCCCAGCTGTCGCTCCTGCCGACCTTCGCCGCCCAGCTCGACGGGCTTCGCAACGGCACCGTCAAGCCCGCCCAGGTCGAGAAGGACAACAAGGGGGTCCCCGCCCTGCTGGACGCGGCGATCAAGGAGGTCGGCGCGATCGAGATCCCCGACGAGCTCCGCAACACCGAGCACACCGTCGAGGTCATCGACGCCAAGACGCTGATGCTCGAGGGCCTGCGCGCGTTCAAGGTGGCGATCAACCTGGCCCTGGATACGACGGACCTGTTGCCCAGGGACGCCAAGCCCATCCTCGCGCAGGCCGCCGAGCAGGTGCAGGTGGCGACGCGACTGTTCGCCTACGGCCAGCAGAAGATCACGAACATCCGGGTGGAGCTCGGGACGTTCGAGGCCACCGACTTCAACCCCCTCCCCGGCTCGTAGATCCGGCCGCACCGGTGCGTCTCGCCGTCGTCGCGAACCCCGCGTCCGGCGGCGGCAAGGGCGTGGAGCACATCAAACGGGTGGCGGCACTCCTCGCCGAGCTGAAGCTTCCCCACGACCTGCACGTGAGCCGGGGCCCCGGCGAGCCGGAGGTGCTGGCCCGGCGCGCGGCGGACGACGGCGCCGACATCGTGGCCGCCCTCGGCGGCGACGGCCTGGTGGGCATGGTCGCCAACGGGCTGGTCGGGACCCCCGTCGCCATGGCAGTGCTGCCCGGAGGCAGCGGGAACGACTTCGCGGCCATGCTCGGGCTGCGCGGGCTGGAGCCCTCGGTGCGGCTGCTGGCCGAGCCTCGGTTCGAGACGATCGACGTGGGCAGGATCGCCTCCGGCGACGGCGAGCGGTACTTCGTGTGCGTCGCCGGGACCGGGTTCGACGCGGACGCGAACGACGTCGCCAACCGGATCCACCGGCTGCGCGGCAAGCCCAAGTACGTGACGGCGACGTTGCGTACGCTGGTCGGGTTCCGTCCCGTAGGATTCACGATCCGCGTGGACGGGCAGCCGGTCCTCGAGGAGGAGGCCATGATGGTGGCGGTCGGCAACGCCCGCTCCTACGGGGGCGGCATGAACGTCTGCCCCGACGCCTCGCTTACCGACGGCGCCCTGGAGGTCTGCGCGGTGGGTGCCATGAGCAAGCTCGCGTTCGTGGCCGCGTTCCCGAAGGTCTTCAAGGGGACGCACGTCTCCCACCCGAAGGTGCACATGTTCCGCGGCGCGACCGTGGAGGTCGACGCCGGCCGGGCGTTTCGCGTCTACGCCGACGGCGACCCCGCCGGGACGCTCCCGGCGACCCTGTCCGTGATCCCTCGATCTCTCAAGGTGGTGACCCCATGGCAGACGGCCTGATCCTGCTGCACGCCTTCCCCCTGGACTCCTCGATGTACGACCGGCAGTTCGAGGCGTTCAAGGACCGCACGCGCGTGCTGGCCCCCAACTTCCCCGGCTTCGGCTCCAGCGAGCCCGAGGGCGAGGTCATGACGATGGACGAGGCCGCCGACCGCGCGGTCGAGGAGATGGACAAGGCCGGGATCGAGCAGGCGGTGGTGGCCGCGGTGTCCATGGGCGGGTACGCCTCGTTCCCGCTGTGGCGCCGGCACGCGGACCGGGTGGCCGGATTCCTGCTCGCCGACACCAAGCCCGAGCCCGACGACGAGGCCGGCGCCGAGCGGCGCAGGGCACTCGCGGCCATGCTCCTGGAGAAGGGAACGCAGGAGCTCGCCGACAATCCGCCGCCGCTCCTCTCCCCGAACGCCCCGGCCGAGCTGTGGGACGAGATGAAGGCGATCATCGCCCGTCAGCCCGCCGGCTCCATCGCCGCGGCCGCCCTCGGGATGGCCGAGCGCCCCGACTCGACCGACGTCCTCGCGACGATCGACGTCCCCACGATCTGCGTCGTCGGCGGTGAGGACCCGATCACCACGCCGGACGCCGTCCGCAACATGGCCACCCTCATCGGCGCCGACTACATCGAGATCCCCGGCGCCGGCCACCTCTCCAACATGGAAGCCCCCGACGCCTTCAACGCGGCCCTCTCCGATCTCCTGGAGCGCTGCGGGTTGTAGCTCCGGCTGTTCAGCGCGGAGCGGGGCCCGACCTCAGCAGCCGCAGACGCCCGAGACGGTCCAACAGGAGGAAGCCACCGGTAGGGTTTGGCCGTGGAGAGCATCGAGCGCTTCGCGGCGAACTATCCGTTCCCGCTGGACGAGTTCCAGCAGCGCGCCATCGAGGGGCTGGCGCTGGGCGAGTCGGTGCTGGTCGCCGCGCCGACCGGCTCGGGCAAGACCGTCGTCGCCGAGTACGCGGTCGAGCGCGCGGTCGAGGGCAGGCGGAAGGCCTTCTACACGACGCCCCTGAAGGCCCTCTCGAACCAGAAGTTCGGTGACTTCGTCGCGACGTACGGCGCCTCGAAGGTCGGGCTGCTGACCGGCGACAACTCGATCAACTCCGAGGCCTCGATCGTCGTCATGACCACCGAGGTCCTGCGGAACATGCTCTACGAGCAGAGCCCCACGCTGAACGGCCTGCAGTACGTGGTCCTGGACGAGGTGCACTACCTGCAGGACCCGTATCGCGGCGCGGTGTGGGAGGAGGTCCTGATCCACCTGCCGCTCTCGGTCGCGGTGGTGTGCCTGTCGGCGACCGTGTCGAACGCCGAGGAGTTCGGCGAGTGGATCGGGACGCTGCGGGGGACCACGCGGGTGGTCATCGAGGAGCGGCGGCCCGTCCCGCTCGAGCACCTCTACCTGGTCGGCAACGACCTCTTGCCGATCCATGTCGAGCGCAATGACGAGCTCCTGCCGAACCCGCGCATCATCTCGATGGAGCGGGAGGAGCATCGTCGCGAACGCGACCTGGCCCGGGGGCGATACACGCGGCGCAGCAAGGTCCGAGCGCCGCGGCGGGAGGACGTCGTCGAGATTCTGTCCCAGCGGACCATGCTCCCCGCGATCTACTTCGTGTTCAGCCGCGCGGGGTGCAGCAAGAGCGTCCAGTGGCTGATGGAGTCCGGCATCCGGCTCACCAACGCGGCGGAGGAGGCCCGCGTCCGCGAGTTCGCCGACATGCGGGCGGCGACGATCCCCGAGGAGGACCTTGAGGCGCTCGGCTTCTACGAGTTCCGCGAGGCGCTGGCCGCCGGCATCGCCTCGCACCACGCGGGCATGCTCCCGCTCTTCAAGGAGACCGTCGAGGAGCTCTTCGCCGGAGGCTTCGTGAAGATCGTCTTCGCCACCGAGACCCTCTCGCTGGGGATCAACATGCCGGCCCGGACGGTGGTCATCGAGGACCTGTGGAAGTTCACCGGCGAGCGGCACGAGATCCTCACCGCCGGGCTGTACACCCAACTCACGGGCCGCGCGGGACGCCGCGGCATCGACGAGCACGGCTACGCCGTCGTGCTGTACCAGCGGCAGGTGAACTTCGAACAGGTCGCCTCGCTGGCGACGAAGCGGACCTACGAGCTCACGTCCTCGTTCCGGCCCTCGTACAACATGGCCGTGAACCTGGTGCGCAACTACTCGCCGGACGAGGCCCACCACCTGCTGAACTCCTCGTTCGCGCAGTTCCTGGTGGACCGCAGCGTCGTGTCCTCGGAGCGCCAGCTCGAGCGGAGCCGGTCGGGGCTGGAGGGCTACGCGAAGAACCTGGAGTGCGATCGAGGGGACTTCGTCGAGTACTGGACGATGCGCGAGAAGGCCGCGCGACTGCGCCAGGAGGCCCGCAGCGGCGCCGAGCGCAACCGCACGGACGCCGTTCGGGAGGCCCTGGCGTCCCTGAAGCCGGGGGACGTGCTCTTCGTCCCGGGGGCGCGGCGAGCGGGCCTCGCGGTCGTGCTCTCGAGCCGCGACGGACGCCCGACGGTGCTCACCCAGGACCGCCGCGCCTTCCGCGCGGCGCCGAAGGACTTCGAGGCCCCGCCCGCGCCCGTCACCCGCATCAAGCTGCCGTCGTCCGGGAGCGCGCGGAGCGCCAGGTACCGCCGCGACCTGGCGGCGAAGCTCGTCATGCTCGACGTCAAGCGGCCCAAGGCGCGGGCGGCGCGCCCGGACCCGAAGGCCCTAGCCAGGGCCGAGGCCCTCGACCGCAAGGCCCGCGAGCACCCCTGTCACGCGTGTCCGGACCGGGCGCAGCACGAGCGGTGGGCCGAGCGATGGTCGAAGCTTCGCCGGCAGGTCGAGACCCTCGAGCGGCGCATCCGCGGACGCACCGAGACGCTCGCCCGCCAGCTCGATCGCGTCCTGGGGGTCCTGCGCGACCTGAACTACGTCACAGGGTTCGAGCTCGAGCCCAAGGGCGAGCGCCTGTGCCGGATCTACGGCGAGGGCGACCTGCTGGTGGGGGAGGCCCTCGACGCGGGGTTGTTCGACGAGCTGTCGGGCTCGGAGCTGGCGGGGCTCGTGTCGGGACTCGTCTACGAGTCGCGGGAGCGGGGGCCCCGGCAGCCGGAGTGGCCCACCCAACGGGTGCGCGAGCGGTTCCGGCTCATGCGCGACCTGTGGCTCGGCGTCCGCCGCACCGAGGAGAAGCACCAGGTGGAGCTGGTCCGCGAGCTCGACCCGGGGTTCGCCCAGCTGGCGTTTCTGTGGGCCGAGGGCAAGGACCTCGAGACCGTCCTGGGACAGACCGAGATGGCCCCCGGCGACTTCGTGCGTACGTGCAAGCAGCTGCTCGACCTCCTGCGCCAGGTCGAGTCGGTGGCGCCGCCGGGAGTGGCCGGGATCGCCCGGGCCGCCCACGACGGGGTGAACCGCGGCGTCGTCGCGTACACGGGCGTGTAGCGGGCCGCATACACTCGCCCGGCCGTGAGCGCGATCGACGATCTCGCCGAACGCCTGCCGCCCGGAGCCGTCTCGACCCATCCGGGCGAGCTGATGTCCCGTTCCCGCGACCTGTGGTCGCTGTCGCTGCTGAAGGAGGTCCGGGGCGACCCGCCCGTTCGGCCCGCCGGCGTGGTGTTCCCGTCGAGCACCGAGGACGTCGCGACGACCCTGCGGTGGGCGAGCGAGACGTCGACGCCGGTCGTTCCCCGAGGCGCGGGCTCGGGCGTGGTGGGCGGGGCGGAGGCCATAAGGCGGGGCATCGTCCTCGACCTCACCCGGATGGCGGGGATCCTGGCCGTCGACGCGACGTCGATGACCGCCTCGGTCCAGGCGGGCATCCGAGGCGACCGGCTCGAGCAGTCCCTGAACGCCCAGGGGCTCACCCTGGGGCACTACCCGCAGTCGCTGGCGATCTCCACCGTAGGGGGGTGGGTCGCGGCGTCCTCGGCGGGGCAGGCGAGCGCCGGCCACGGCGCCATCGAGGACCTCCTGCTCGGCCTGACGGTCGTCCTCGCCGACGGGACGGTCGTCCACGTACCGGCCCGGCCCCGCTCGGCCGCCGGCCCCGCGCTGCAGCGGCTGTTCATCGGCTCGGAGGGGACGTACGGCGTGATCACCGAGGCCGTGTTGTCCGTCGCCCGCCTACCGGCCGGCACCGAGTGGGACGCCTACCGGCCGACGTCGTTCGAGATGGGGGCCGACGTGATCCGCCAGCTCGTCCAGCGCGACGCGGGGGCGACGGTCGTGCGCCTGTACGACGAGTCCGACGCGGCCCTCGCGTTCGGCCACCTGGGCCACCCCGGAGGCCCGGTGCTCATCGTGGGCTTCGACGCCGACGCTCCCGGCGTGGGGGAGCGGCGGGCGTGGGCCCGGCGCGCCGCGTACGGCGCCGGGGCGACCGATCTGGGCTCGGGGTACGGGCAGCACTGGTGGGAGCACCGCAACGACGCCGTGGAGACCTTCCGCAAGGTCATGGGGCCCGAGCGGATCCTCGGCGACGGCGTGGTCGTCGACACGATGGAGGTCGCCGGCTTCTGGGCCGACCTCGCCGGGTTGTACCGGGCGGTGACCGATGCTCTGGCCGCCGAGTCCCAAGCCGTGGGCTGTCATATCTCCCACCCGTACCGCTCGGGCGCGTCGCTCTACTTCACGTTCCTGGTCCGCGACACGGGCGACATCGCGGTCGAGGACCGCTACCTGCGCGCCTGGAAGGGCGCCGTCGAGGCCTGCCACGTGGCCGGCGGGACCATGACGCACCACCACGGTGTCGGGCAGCTCAAGGCGCCGTACATGGAGGCCGAGCTGGGGACGGAGACGGTGGGGGTGCTCCGGCGGATCAAGGCGGCGCTCGACCCCGAGGGGATCCTCAACCCGGGGAGGCTGCTGCCGTGACCAGCCCGTTCGGGCCGCTCACGCTGATCATGAACCCCCGGGCCGGGCGGGGACGGGTCGCCCAGGAGCTGCCCGAGATCGAGCGCACGCTCCTGGCCAACCGGCTGGAATTCCGCATCCGCCGGACCGAGGGCCCGGGTGACGCCGTCCGATTCACCCGCGAGTCGCTGGAGCGGGGCGACCGGTTCATCGTCGCGGTCGGCGGCGACGGCACGGTCCACGAGGTCGTCAACGGCATGTTCGACGGGGACCGCCCCATCGCCGAGGACGCCGTGCTCGGCATCGTCCCGGCCGGCTCGGGGTGCGACTTCGTGAAGACGTTCGGGCTTCCCCAGGACGTGACGCGGGCGATCCGGCACCTCACCGGGGAGGACCTGTTCCCGATCGACGTCGGCAAGGTGACGTACCGGGACCCGGACGGGACGGACCAGACCCGGCTGTTCCCCAACATCGCCGAGGCCGGCCTGGGCGGGGACTCGGTGGCGCGCGCCGAACGCCTCCCGCGATGGCTGGGCCGGTCCCGCTACTTCTGGGGGTTCTGGCTGGCCCTCCGGAAGTTCAAGGCGACCGAGATCCGCCTGCGCGCCGACCGCCGCGACTGGAACGGGCGCGGCAACAACGTGGTGATCGCCAACGGCCAGTTCTTCGGGGGCGGAATGAAGATCTCGCCGCGGTCGATGCCCGACGACGGCCGGCTCGACGTCCAGGTCAGCACCGGCCCGAAGTCCGATTCGTTCACGACGCTGCCCAAGCTCTACAAGGGCGAACACCTTCCCAGCCCGAACATCCGGGAGTTCCTGGCCTCGCGGATCGAGGTGGACGCCGACCGGCCGCTGCAGATCGAGGCGGACGGCGAGGTGCTCGGCACGACGCCCGCGCTGTTCGAGGTCCTCCCCAAGACGGTCCGGCTGAAGATCTGATACCTCCCGAACCGGGACGAACCGGCCGGGGCCTCGCAGGGCGGAGTCGCCTCGTGGTCGAATCCCGTTCACATGGCTGAGCTCACGCGGCGCGATCTCCTGCGGATGGGCGGGCTGGCCGTGGCCGGCGCGGCCGCGGCGCCCTGGCTCCGCGCGGACGCGGCCTTCGCCAACGGACCGGCCCTCGGCTCCGGACCGACCCAGCTCCAGTCGATCCGCCGCGCGACCACGATGGCCCGCACGATCGTCCGTGGCGCCCGGCTCGGCGAGGGGACGGCCGGGACCTACTTCCGCCTGACGTACGGCCCCGGCGAGAAGCACCTGCGGCGGACGGAGCTCGGCAGGCGCCGGAGCCCCGGCGCCGGGCGGCCGCTGGTCACCTTCATCCACGCGTGCGACAACCAGCTCGCCGATGCCCAGTCGCCCGCCCGCGTGGAGTTCCTCGACCGGGTGGACGGCGACCTGTGCAACGCCACGCCGTTCGAGGCCTCGTTCCGCCCGCAGGAATCCCTGAACGCCAACGAGATCGAGCAGATGAACCGGACCCTGAAGCGGATTCGCCGGGGGCCCGTCGCCGGCGGTCGCGTGGCGTTCACGATGTTCACGGGGGACAACGCGGACAACGCCCAGCGCAACGAGCTGCGGTGGTTCATCGACCTCATGGACGGTGGGAAGCGGATCACCCCGAACAGCGGCGGGCCCGAGTGGGAGGGCGTCCAGTCGGTCAACTGGCTGCTGCCGACGGGAACGCCGGACCCCAGCTACTGGCACCCGGATCCCGCCGCCGACACCTACAAGCAGCGGTTCGGGTTCCCCGACTATCCCGGTTTGCTCGAGGAGGCGATCAAGCCGTTCCGAGCGACCGGTGTCGGCACCCCCTGGTACCAGGTGCTGGGGAACCACGACTCGCTCATGCAGGGCAACGTCGCGGAGAACCCCGCCTTCGAGGCCATCGCCCTGGGATCCCTCAAGGCCACCGGGGGGCCGCCGGGGCTGACCCCGTGCGACGGGTTCGAAACCCTGCTGTCCAACCCCGCCGCGTTGTTCACCGGGCCGGCCGTGCCGGTCACCGCCGACCCCGGGCGCCAGGTCGTGACCCGCCGCCAGTACATCGAGGAGTTCTTCACGACCTCGGGCGCGCCACGCGGTCACGGCTTCACGCAGGCGAACCGCGAGACGGGCCAGGGCTACTACGTGATCGACCGCCCCGGCACGCCGCCGATCCGGATGATCTGCCTGGACACCGTGAACCCGGGCGGCTTCAACTCGGGCAGCGTGGGCCGGGCACAGTTCGACTGGCTCGAGCAGCAGCTGATCGCGGCGCACTCCACGTACTACGACGCGGCCGGCGAGCAGGTCCACACCGACCACCGGGACCGCATCGTGCTGATGTTCGGCCACCACGCCCTCCGTACTCTGGACAACCCCGTCATCGCCCCCAACCCCTTCGACCCCGCCGACAACGACCTGCCCCGCGTGATGGCCGACGAGATCGAGGCGCTCGTGCACCGGTTCCCGAACCTCGTCGCCTGGTTCAGCGGCCACACGCACGACAACTTCATCGAGGCGCAGCCGGATCCGGCCGGACGGACCAACGGGTTCTGGGACGTCACGACCGCGTCGCAGTGCGACTGGGTGATCCAGACCCGGGTGGTGGAGGTCTGCCACAACGCCGTCGACCGGACCCTGTCCATCTGGTGCACGATGGTCGACCACGACGCGCCGGCCGATCCCCGCGGCGCGCGGGGCATCGCCCGCCTCGCCTCGATTCATCGTGAGCTGGCGGCGAACGACCCACACCTGGGCTTCGCCACGGGCTACGGCGAGCGGAAGGACCGCAACGTCGAGCTGGTGATCCGCGCGCCGGCCTGGCTCCCGCAGGCCTAGCGGCTCAGAGCTTCACGGCCGCGGCCGCCTTCGCGTCCATCGTCGTCAGCCGGGTCCGCCGGATCAGCACGTCGTCGTCGGTGAGCGCCATCTCGCGGTCGCGCGCCAGGTCCGCCTCGACCCGCAGGACCGGCAGCCCCTCGACCAGCGGCTCCCCGAGCGCGGGGTCGTTTCGGATCCGCCCCAGGGCCTCGTCCCAGTCGTCGCCGAACCGCTCCACCATGCGCCGGCCGGCGTCGGGGGACAGGCCGAACCGCTCGGCCTCGGAGGCGGCCCGCCCCATCTCGGCCAGGAACGGCCGGGAGAGGCCGAGCGGGACCGTCCGGGTCCGCGAGCGGACGCGGACGTCGAGGCGTCGGCACAGACTGTCGGTCACGTCCTCCGCCATCTTCCGGTAGGTGGTGAGCTTCCCCCCGGTGATCGTGAGGAGCCCGGGCGGATCCTCCAGGATCACGTGGCGCCGCGAGATGTCCCGGGTGGCCGCGGACTTCGCGTTCTCGAGCAGGGGGCGCAGCCCGGCCCACGAGGCCGTGGTGTCCTCGGTCGTCAGCGAGGTCCCGAACGCCCGGTTGATGCCGCGCAGGAGGTACTCGGCGTCGTCCTCGTCGACGGCGGGATCGTCCAGCTCGCCGGCGTAGGGCGTGTCCGTGGTCCCGGCGTAGACGCGGGGACCCCACGGCACCAGGAACACGAACCGCCCGTCGTGGGCGCCCGAGCGCGCGGCCACGCACGCGTTGATGGGGAGGTCCTCCGCCCGGAACACCAGGTGCACGCCCTTGCTGGGCTGCAGGCGCGCCGGCGTCGAGTCGGCCAGGGCCTGGACCCGTCCCGCCCACACCCCGCCCGCGTTCACCACGAGCTTCGCGAAGACCCGGACGCTCGCCCCCGAGGTCGTGTCGCGCAGGGTGACCCGAAACCCGGGCGTCCAGCGTTCGATGGCCTCGACGGCGGCATGGTTGGCGACGAGCGCCCCCGCCCGGGCGGCCGCCCGGGCGTTCTCCAGGGTCAGGCGTGCGTCGTCCGTACGGCAGTCGTAGTAGACGATCCCGCCGCTCGGCCGTGCCAGACCGGGGGCCAGGCGTGCGCCCTCCCGCGCGTCGACCACCCGATGGCGGCGGATGTTGCGGCCCCACGCCATGGTCTCGTAGATCAGCAGGCCTGTCCGCAGCGGGATCCGGTGCTGAGGCTTCACCGCGGGCACGAAGTTGGCCAGCGGCCGGACCAGGTTCGGGGCCAGCTTGCGGAGGACCTCGCGCTCGAACAGGGACTCGTAGACGACGCGGAGGTCGCCGTGCTGCAGGTACCGCAGCCCGCCGTGGATCAGGCGGCTGGAGCGCCCGCTCGTTCCCGAGGCGAAGTCCTCGCGCTCGACCAGGCCGGTGGACAGCCCGCGGGTGGACGCGTCGAGCGCCACCCCGCATCCCGTGGCCCCGCCCCCGACCACCAGGACGTCAAGACGCTCGTCCGCGAGCCGTTCCAGGGCCGTCTGACGGGTGCGCGCGGAGAACTCGAACACGGCGCGGGATTCTGGCACCTATCCTTTGCGGCGTGGCGCAGAACCTGGGGAGCCGGATCGACCGCGCCGCGCGGGAGCTCGCGCGGGCGGGCCTCGACGCGCTCGTCGTGACCCCCTCGGCCGACCTGATCTACCTGACCGGCTACGACCCTCCGCCGCTGGAGCGGCTGACCGCGCTGGTGCTCCGGCCCGACCGGGCCCCGGCCATGCTGGTCCCCGAGCTGGAGCGGCCCCGCGCCGAGGCGGCGGGCCTCGGCCAGGTCGCGGAGCTGGTCCCGTGGAAGGACGGCGAGGAGCCCTTCGAGCGCCTGGCGTCGGTGCTCCGGGGGGGTGGCCGGGTCGGCGTGTCCGACCGGATGTGGGCCTCGCAGCTGCTGCGCCTCCAGTCGCAGGTGGGGGAGACGGTGTTCGAGCCGGGCTCGCCGGTCATCGCCGGCCTCCGGGCCATCAAGGACCAGGACGAGATCGACACGCTCCGCCGGGCTGCTCGCGGCGCCGACGAGGTGTTCCACCGCGTGATCGAGACCCGCTTCGAAGGTCACCGCGAGGAGGAGCTGGCGGAGCGGCTCGGCTCGCTGCTCGTGGAGACCGGCCACGACCGGGTCAACTTCACGATCGTCGCCGCCGGGCCGAACGGGGCCTCGCCCCATCACGAGCCCGGGGGGCGGGGGATCCGCGGCGGGGACGGGGTGGTCATGGACTTCGGGGGCCGGGTGGGGGGCTACTGCTCCGACATGACCAGGACCGTCTCCGTCGGACAGACGTCGAAGGAGTTCGGCCAGGTCTACGAGATCGTCGCCGAGGCGCAGGAGGCGGCGTTCAACGCCATCAAGCCGGGTGTGCCCGCCGAGGAGGTCGACTTCGCCGCCCGCGAGGTGATCCACATGTCCGGCTACGGGGACCGGTTCATCCATCGAACCGGGCACGGGATCGGCCTCGAGGAGCACGAGCCGCCGTGGATCGTGACCGGCAACCAGGAGCCGCTGCGCGAGGGGATGTGCTTCTCGATCGAGCCGGGGATCTACATGGAGGGCGCGTTCGGCGTGCGCATCGAGGACATCGTCACGGTGACGGCGACCGGCGCCCAGCGGCTCAACCACGCCCCCCGGGATCTCCAGGTCGTGAGCTGACGGGACGAGGCTACCCAGTGGTAGGTTATAGCCCCGCCTTCGGACACTAGAGGAGGTCCCGCCGTGGCCCTGGTGAACATTCCCGAGGAGCTCGTCGAGCTTCGAGACACGCTGCGCCAGTTCATCGCGCGCGAGGTGAAGCCGCTCGAGGACGAGCACCGCGAGGAGATCCTCGACACCTCGGTCTACGAGGGCATGAAAGAGGACCGGATGAAGCTCCGGAAGCGCTCGGCGGAGCTCGGGTTCTACTCGCTGCACATGCCCGAGGAGGTCGGCGGCGGCGGCCTCTCGCTGCTCGGTCAGGTGATGCTCCACGGGGAACTGCATCGCGACGGGACAGTCATCTCCGGCAACGAGGCGGTCCTGCCCGTGGTGACCGGCCCAACGCCGATCTACCTGGACTGCACGCCCGAGCAGAAGGAGAAGTACCTGGCCCCGCTGGTCCGCGCCGACAAGACGACCTGCTTCGCCCTCACCGAGCCGATGGCCGGCTCCGACGCCACGCGCATCCAGACCCGGGCCGAGAAGAAGAACGGGAGCTGGATCCTGAACGGACGCAAGCACTTCATCACCGGCGGCGACTACGCGGACTTCGCGCTGGTGTTCGCGGTCACCGACTCCGAGAAGCGCGCGCGGGGCGGCATCACGGCGTTCCTGGTCGACGCGGACTCGCCCGGCTACTCCGTGTCCCGGATGCAGCGCACCATGTCGCCGTGGACGATGCCCGCCGAGCTGACGTTCGAGAACGTCGAGGTCCCGGGCGAGAACGTCCTCGGCGATGTCGGCTACGGGTTCTACTCCGCGGTCAAGGGCATCAACGGCGCGCGGATGCAGATCGCCGGCAACGCCCTGGGGATCGCCGACTACCTCCTGGGTCGGTCCATGGAGTACTCCAACGACCGGGTCGCCTTCGAGCGGCCGATCTCGGCGAACCAGTTCGTGCAGGGACACCTGGTCGACTCCTACGCGGAGCTCGAGCAGGCCCGGCTGCTCGTCTACAAGCTGGCCGACGACATCGACAACGGCGCCGACGGCCGGCGGGAAGCGGCGCTGGCCAAGCTGGTGGCCACCGAGATGGTCGGCCGCGTCGCCGACCGGGCCATCCAGATCCACGGCGGCAACGGGTTCATGACCGAGCTGGGCATCGAGGCCTGGGTTCGAGAGGTCCGCGCGATGCGCCTGTACGAGGGCACCAGCGAGATCCTGCGCACGAACATCGCCAAGACCCTCGGCGTCGCCGGCTAGGGCTCTCCGTCGGGGGTGAACCCGATCCGCCAGGTTGAGCCCTCTCGCTCAAGGTTCTCTCCGCGCATGCTTCCGTCCGGCAGGCGGAGCAGGACGATGGCGGTGTCTCCCTTCAGAGTGACTCGGACGACCTCGAAAGAGACTGGCGCCTCGAATTCCGGGAGACTCTGACTGCACCACTCGGATTCACTCTGCTGGGCTTGCCAGTGCTCCACCAGATAGGAATAGGCCTCCTCGCAGTCACCCTCGCGAGCCGCCTGGTAGAAGGCGCGCAGCACCTCTACGGGCCCGGTCGTGCTCTTGCCCAGCAGGTAGATGAAGCCCGTGGTGGCGAGGACGGCGAACGCGACGGCGGCTGCGAAGAGTACCCACGGAAGCCTGGGGTTGGAGCTCCCACCTGGCGAGACAGGGTCGTCGGCCACCGGACGGTACGATAGCGGGCCATGGCCCGCCTGGCGTCCTTCCTCGATCCCGGCCGTTCCCTGGATGAGGCGTACGACCGCGCACGCCTGGCCGAGTCGCTCGGCTACGAGGCGCTCGTCTGCACGCAGACGATCTTCCGGGACCCGCTGCAGGTCCTGGCCGCGTACGCGAATCGCACCGAGCGCATCCGACTGGCCACCGGGGTGGTGCCGATCCCGACCCGTCACCCGGTGCAGCTGGCGATGGAGGCGGCCACGCTCGACGAGGCCTCGGGGGGCCGGTTCACGCTGGGTATGGGCATCAGCCACTCGATCACGGTCGAGCAGATGTGGGGCCTCACCTACGACCATCCGGCGGCGCGGATGGAGGAGTACACCGCGATCGTCAACGACATCCTGAAGACCGGCTCCACAATGCGGGAGGGCCGCTTCTACACCGCTCGGTACATGTCCGCATCGGGGCCGCGGCCCGACCTCCCGATCTGGTTCGCCGCCATGGGCCCCCGGATGCTGAAGCTGGCGGCGAAGGTCGCCAACGGCACCGTCCTGTGGATGTGCTCGCCGTCGGTGATCCGCGACTCGATCCGGCCCGTCCTGGACGAGGCCCTCAGGGCGGAGGGCCGCGACCCGGCCGAGTTCGACGTCGTGGCGGCCGTCCCGGTGGCCCTCACCGAGGACCCGGACGCCGCGCGCGCGAAGTTCAAGGAGTTCGCCGTCACGTACCTGCAGCTGCCGAACTACCGCAAGGAGATCGCCAACGGCGGCTTCCAGAACGAGCTCGACGCGTTCGACGCCGGCGGGATCGAGGCGGTCTCCGACGCGTTCTGCGACGCCTACATCGCCGTCGGGGACGCGGCCGCGATCAAGGCCAAGATCGAGGAGTACCGCGAGGCCGGCGCCAGTCTGCCGGCTCCCACCCCCATCCGGGCGCACGACGGATTCGCCGGCGCCGACGAGACCCTCGAAGCGGCCATCTCGTGAGCCGCTACTGGCTCTCGGGTGGAACCGGCTTCGTCGGAGGCCGCCTGGCGGAGATGCTGCGCGAGGACGGCCATGACGTGGTCGCGCTGGCCCGGCACACCAGCGACACGCGCCGGCTGGTGGCGGCGGGCGCGGAGATCGCCGCGGGTGACATCACCGACAAGGCCTCGGTGGTGCGCTCGATGGAGGGCACCGACGGCGGGTTCCACGTGGCGGCCTGGTACGAGATCGGCGTGGGCGACCGCGAGCGGATGTTCCACATCAACGTCGATGGGACGCGCAACGTGCTGGAGGCAGCGAAAGCGACCGGCCTGCCGAAGCTCGTCTACTGCTCCACCTGCGGCGTCCTTGAACCACACGCCGCGGCCGAGGTCCCGGAGCCCCGGTTCGGAAGGGCCGAGAACCTGGGCTCCTGGTACGCGGAGTCGAAGCACGAGGCGCACCGCCTGGCCGCGGCAGCGGCCGCGGATGGGCTCCCGGTGGTCACGGTCATGCCGGGCGCCACCTACGGACCGAAGGACGCCTCCGTGGTGGCCAGCGCGATCAAGCTCATCATCCGGGGCCTGATGGTGGCCTCCGCCATGGATGAGGGAGGCTTCACGTGGGTCCATGTGGACGACGTCGCCCGGGGCCACATCCTGGCCATGGACAAGGGCAAGCCGGGTGAGGAGTTCGTGCTCGGCGGCGAGGTCGCCAGCATGAAGGAGGTCCTCGGCAAGGCCGCCGCCGCCGCGGGACGCAACCCCCCGCGGTTCACGGTTCCCACGAGAGCGCTGAAGATCCTCGCGCCGGTCTCGGGCCCGTTCACCCGGCTGGCCGGGTTCGGCCCGCGGTTCCTGAAGGAGGGCATCACCTCCGCCGAGGACAAGTCGTTCGCCTACTCCCACGCGCGGACGACGGAACGGCTGGGGTACGCGCCTCGCTCGCTGGACGAGGGTCTCCCCGAGACGGTGGCGTGGTACCGCCAGGACCTCGCCGCGAGGAAAATGCGGACGCGCCGACGGGGCTGACGGCCGGCGGTTGTGTCAGTAGGTGCTGCTACGTTTCGCGGGG
The DNA here is from genome assembly GCA_963742735.1 of uncultured Actinomycetes bacterium. Classification (GTDB taxonomy): domain Bacteria; phylum Actinomycetota; class UBA4738; order UBA4738; family JBBDTT01; genus JBBDTT01. The sequence continues at coordinate 895,585 of CAVUMN010000003.1, read as the reverse complement.
ATGTTCGAGGAGGGTCGCCCGTGAGCGGGCTGCGGTCGGCACTGGACGAGCTTCGGTCGGAGGACCTCGGAGTGGTCGGTGACGACCAGCTCCAGGAGGACCTGGGCGAGCTGCAGCGCGGGGTGCGGATCCTCGAGGCGGAGCGGCTTCGGCGGCTGGCCGAGTGCGACCGCCGGGCCCTCCATCAGCGGTCGGGCCACACGTCGGCCGGAGCCTGGGTTGCCGACGTATTCAACGAGCCCTTCGGCAGGGCCGCCTCGGACGCGCGTTGTGCCCGTGCGCTCGAGGACATGCCGGTCGCCCGCGAGGCGCTCGCGCAGGGCCAACTGTCCACCTTTGCCGTGCACGGTCTCGTCGCGGCCCGGGAGGCGTCTCCTCAAGACTTCTCTCGCTCGGAGGCCGCCTTGGTAGACGCGGCCCGAGTTCTCGGCGCGACGGGGCTGCGGCGGACGCTCGAATCGTGGGAGCAGGCGGTGGATGCCGACCGGGCTCAGCGAGAAGCGAACCGGCGCTTCGAGCGGCGGCGGTTGTTCATACGCCAGACCGAATTGGGGATGGTCCGCATCGACGGCGAGCTCGACCCCGAATCCGGGCAGAGCGTGATTACGGCGATCCGGGCGGCCAGTCCGCCTCCCCGACCGGGGGACGATCGGACGCCGGCGCAGAGGCGCGCGGACGCGTTCGTTGAGGTCTGCCGAGCGTTCGGACGACCGACCGGGCGAGGCCGTGGTGGCGCGGAACTGGTGGTCACGGTCGATGTGGCGACGCTGGCGGAGGCCTCGAGCGAGCCCGCCCGGTTCGCGGATGTCGGCGCCCTCACGAAGCAGGCGCTTCGACGGCTCTCGTGTGACGCGTCGCTCGTTCGTGTCGTCACGCGCGGCCGCTCGGAGGTGCTCGACGTGGGCCGTCGGACGCCGATCGTGTCGAGCCCGATCCGCCACGCGCTCGAGGTTCGTGACGGCGGCTGCTCGGCTCCGTCATGCGACCGTGGCGTGGGTTGGTGCGAGGCGCACCACGTGCAGCACTGGATCCACGGCGGCGCCACCACCGTAGGGAACCTCGCCCTCCTATGCCGTCTTCACCATGGCCGGGTCCATCGGGGCGAGTTGACGGTTCGGATGGAATCCGGACGTCCAGTGTTCAACCGGCCCTCTCGAGCGGTCACGGAGGACCGCGCGCCGCCTTGACGGTCTACAGCCGGCGACGGACCTTCGTCCCTTCCGCGGTGTCCATGACCTCGTAGCCCATCCCGGCCAGGCGGTCGCGGATCTCGTCGGACTTCGCGAAGTCCTTGTCGGCGCGGGCCCGGTCGCGCTCGGCGGCGAGGTCGGTGACCTCGGCGGGGAGCTCGCCGGCGCCGACCTCCCGGGCCAGGTCCAGGCCGAGCACCGAATCCCACTCCGAGAGCAGCTGGAACTTGTCGCCGCCGCTCGCGTCGGCCGACGAGACGGTCTCGGCGAGCACGGTCATCGCGGCGGGGAGATCGAGGTCTTCCGACAGCGCCTCGCGGAACCGCGAGTCCAGGTCCTTGGCGGCGGGGGAGAGCCCATCACGTGCGTCGCCGGCCCATTCGACCATGCGCTGGCGGAGGCGCTTCACGGTTCGGTCCGCGCCCTGGAGGGCCTCGGCCGAGAAGTCCATCTCGCTACGGTAGCGCGTCTGGAAGCACAGGTAGCGGAAGCTGAGCGGGTCGACGCCGAACTCCTCGACCAGATCGCCGATCCGTACGACGTTCCCCTTCGACTTGGACATCTTCAGCCCGGAGAGGTTGAGGAAGCCCGTGTGCAGCCAGACGCTGATCACCTCGTGGCCGACGGCGCCCTCGGACTGGGCGATCTCGTCCTCGTGGTGCGGGAAGCGCAGGTCGGTCCCCCCGATGTGGATGTCGAAGCGCTCGCCGAGGTGCTTCATCGACATGGCGGAGCACTCGATGTGCCAGCCCGGGAAGCCGACGCCCCAGGGGCTGTCCCACTTCATGAGGCGGCTGGACCCGGCCTCCTTCCACAGCGCGAAGTCCTCGGGGTGGCGCTTGTTCGGGTCGTGCTCGATCTGGCGATGGCCGGCGCGGAGGTTCTCGATCGTGTTGCCGGAGAGCTTCCCGTAGCCGGGGAACGAATGGACGTCGAAGTAGACGCTGCCGCCGACCACGTAGGCGTGACCGCGCTCGATGAGGCGCTCGATGAGCTCGAGCATGTCCTGGATGTGGTCGGTAGCCTTCGGGTACGCGTCGGCGCGCCGGATCCCGATGGCGTCGGTGTCCTCCAGGTACGCCTTGGTGTACTTCTCCGCGATCTCGTCGGGGGAGAGGCCCTCGTCCTGGACGGAGAGGTCCATCCGGTCGCGGCCGGCGTCGGAGACCTCGTCGGTCATGTGCCCGACGTCTGTGATGTTGATGACGAACTTGACCTGCTGGCCCTCGAGCTCGAGCGCGCGGCGGAGGACGTCACCGAACAGGAACGTCCGCAGGTTCCCGATGTGCACGTACCGGTAGACGGTCGGTCCGCACGAGTAGGACGTCACGATCCCCGGCTCGACCGGCCTCAGCTCGTCGACCTGCTTGGTCAGGGTGTTGAACAGCCGCACGAGTCCAGCATACCGAGGCGGCGTGACCGGGATTCAGTCAGCGGAGGCGCCAGACCCAGAGAAGGAACCCGCAACAGAGCGACATCCACACCAGGGCCCGGAGCCCGGCCGCCGGACCTTCGACGACGAACGATCCGAGGCCGGCGAGGCCCGCAACCGCGCTCGCGATCACCAGAAGCCGTCGCGGCAGCGGGACCTTTGGCTCCGGGGCACTCCGGGAATCCCAACCGTCCAGGTTGGACCGCTCCGCGGCGCTCGCGGTTCGCCTGATGAGCCACGCGGCGAAGGGGGCGCCCACCCCCAGCACGGCCAGCCCCATCGCGACGAGGACGAGCGCCGGAACCCTGAGACCGATCGCCCACACGAGGCCGAGGAACGCCGGGACGCCCACGGCCAGATTCGTCAGCGCGAACCACCACGGGTGTTCCTGCAGCGTTCTCGCCACCTCAACCGCGACGGGTGCATCCTCAGGATTCGTCACTCGGCCTCCGAGGCCGACGGCGTTCATGACGCGCACCTGACGGGACCACGGAAGACGATAGACGGCGCCGAACGAGTCCGGGAACCGTCGTCGAAGGTGGCGCCTGGTCGTGAGCGAGGCCAGCGCGGCCAGCAGGAGGGTGGCGACCGCGACCGAGATCCGCGCCTGTGCGCTTGCCGCCGGCATGTCGGTTCAGATTCTTCGCGCGCCGCGTGGTGGCCTCCACTAGGCTCCCGGCCGTGGACCGGGACTTCGGGCTCGACGAGGAGCAGCGGGAGCTGGTTCGGGTCGTGCGGGCGTTCGCGCAGGACCGAGCGGGCCCCGCTTCGGCCGACCACGAGGCCAAGAAGACGTTCCCGCGCGAGCTGTTCCGTGAGCTGGGGGAGATGGGGCTCGCCGGCATCCCATGGGACGAGGCCTACGGGGGCGGCGGGCAGTCGTTCCTCTCGTACCTTCTGGTCCTGGAGGAGGTCGCCACGACCTACCTCGCGCTCTCGATCGCCATCTCCGTCCATCACCTCTCGTCGTTCGCCCTGCACGCGTTCGGCTCCGACGACCTGAAGGCCACCTACCTCCCGCGTCTGTGCTCGGCGGAGTGGCTCGGGGCCTACGCGCTGTCGGAGGCGTCCAGCGGCTCGGACGCCGCGGCGCTCAAGGCCCGCGCGGAGCGCTCGGACGGCGTCTACCGGCTCACCGGCGCGAAGCGGTTCATCACCCACGGCGGGGAGGCGGAGTACTACCTGGTCATGGCGCGCACCGGCGGCGAGGGCGCGGCCGGCGTCTCGGCGTTCGCCGTCGAGAAGGGCTGGCCGGGGTTCGAGTTCGGCAAGCTCGAGGAGAAGATGGGCTGGACGTCCTCGCCGATGCGCGAGCTGCTCTTCGAGGGGTGCGAGGTGCCGGCCGAGAACCTCATCGGGTCGGAGGGCGACGGGTTCAAGATCGCCCTTGCCGCGCTCGACGGCGGACGGCTGGGGATCGCGGCCTGCTCCACGGGGCTCGCCCACGGCGCGTTCGACGCGGCGGTGGCCTACGCGCGCGACCGGGCGCAGTTCGGCAAGCCGATCGCGGAGTTCGAGGGGGTCCAGTTCATGCTGGCGGACATGGCGGTCTCGATCGAGGCCAGCCGGCGGCTGTACCGGGAGGCGGCGCGCGTGCGGGACTCGGGCGCCGACTCGACCTTGGGTGCGGCGATGTCGAAGCTCCTGGCGAGCGACACGGCGATGCGGGTCACCACCGACGCGGTCCAGATCTTCGGCGGGTACGGCTACATGGCCGAGTACCCGGTCGAGCGGTACATGCGCGAGGCGAAGGCCCTCCAGATCGTGGAGGGCACAAACCAGATCCAGCGCTACATCATCGGACGGCGGCTGGCCTCCGGGACGGCGTGAGCCGCCGGCCCACCCTCCTGACGCCGGCGTTCCTGGCGATCCTCGCCGCGACGCTGGCGTACTTCGTCTCGGTGGGGATGACCCTGCCGCTGTTCCCGCTGTTCGTGAAGGGCCCGCTCGCCGGCGGGGCGGTGGCGGTAGGGGTGGCCGCCGGAATGTTCAGCGTGGCCGCGATCCTGGTCCGTCCGTTCGTGGGCAGGTTCGGCGACCGACGGGGCCGCCGGCTGCTGATCGCCGGAGGTGCGGCCCTGGCGGGGATCTCCGTGGCCGGCTACGCCATCGCCGAGTCGCTGCCGGTGCTCATCGCCATGCGTGTCCTCGGCGGGATCGGGGAGGCCGCATTCTTCACCGGCGCCGCGACGGCGGCGGCCGACCTGGCCCCGGACGAGCGGCGCGGCGAGGCGGTCTCGTACTTCTCGCTCGGGCTGTACGTCGGGATCGCGGTCGGGCCGCTGCTGGGGGAGCTGCTGGTCGGGGACGACCACTTCGCCCGGGTGTGGCTGGTGGCGGGCGCCGGGATGGTGATCGCCGGCGCCCTCGGCCTGCGCGTCCCCGACACGCGCCCGGAGGCGACCGACGAGCACTCCCGGCTGATCCACCCCGCCGCCCTCGCCCCCGGCATCGTGATCTGGGCGAGCGTGTGGGGCTTCGCCGCCTACGAGACGTTCGTGCCCCTGCACGCGCGCGACGTCGGGCTCTCGGGCTCACGCTACGTGTTCCTGATGTACGCCTCGCTGATCGTGCTGGTGCGGCTGTTCGGTGCGCGGATCCCGGACGCGTGGGGCTCGAGACGAACGGCCACGGTCTCCCTGGGCTCGACCGCCATCGGCCTCGGCCTGATGGCCGCGTGGGAGACCGCGATCGGGCTGTACGTGGGCACCGCGATCCTGGCGCTCGGGCAGTCGCTGGCCTTCCCGGCCCTGATGACGATGGCCGTCTCGCGGGCACCGGCGTCGCAGCGGGCGGCGGTGGTGGGGACGTTCACCGCGTTCGTGGACCTGGGGTTCGGGATCGGGCCGGTCTCGGCGGGACTCGCCGTCCGGCTGGTCGACGCGAACTTCGGCGCGTTCCTGGCGGGTGGGGCGGCGGCCGTCGTCGGCCTGGTGATCCTCCGCGCACGGGCAGACACGCCCGCCCGGGCGGGCCCGTCCCCGCCGGCGGCGATCCCCGAGGTGGGCGGCTAGGGCGTGACGGGGCGGCCCTCGAACGGGATCGAGAGGACGACCGTCGTGCGGGTCTGGACGCCGACCTCCTCCCGGAGGCGGCCGAGGAACGCCTCGAGGTCGGCCGTGGTCCGGGTGCGGACCTTCAGGACGTAATTCTCGGCGCCGGCCACCGAGTAGCAGTCCTCGATCTCGGTGAACCCCACCACGCGCTCGGGGATGTCGTCGGGCTGCGTCGGGTCGAGCGGCACCACGGAGACGAGCGCGGTGACGTTCAGCCCGATGCCCTCGGGGCTCACGCTCGCCCCGTACCCGCGGATCACCCCGGACTCCTCGAGCTTGCGAACCCGGTCGTGGACCGAGGAGGCCGACAGCCCGACGCCCTTGCCGATCTCCGCGTACGTCGAACGGGAGTCCGCCTGCAGCGCGGCGACGATCGCCAGGTCCTTCTGGTCCACGGCCGGAGGATACTGTCTGGCCCATGGAGGCCACCGCCCACGGACTGGACCGCGTCCTCTCGCCGAAGGGCGTCCTGCCCCAGCAGGCCGAGGTCCTGGACACCTCGCTCCCGCTCCGCGACGGCGAGGTGATGATCGACGTCGAGCGGCTGAACCTGGACGCGGCGTCCTTCCATCAGCTCCTGGAGGAGACGGGCGGCCACCCCGAGGAGCTGCGGATGCGGGTGGTCTCGATCGTCAAGGCTCGCGGGAAGATGCACAACCCGGTGACGGGCTCTGGCGGGATGCTGATCGGGACCGTCGCCGGGGTGGGGGAGGGCCGAGTCCAACCGAGGCGGGGCGACCGCATCGCCACGCTCGTCTCCCTGACCCTCACCCCGCTCGTGCTGTACTCGGTGGCCGGGTGGGACGGCCAGTCCGAGCAGGTACCGGCCGAGGGGTACGCGATCCTGTTCGAGGACGGCCTGTACGCGAAGCTGCCGGCCGACGTCCCCGACGCGCTGTCGCTGGCCGTGCTCGACGTCGCCGGCGCGCCGGCACAGGTGGCCAGGCTTGCCCGAGGGAAGGCCCGCGTCTTGGTGATCGGCGGGGCCGGCAAGTCCGGCGTGCTCTCCCTGTTCGCCGCGCGGGATGCGGGGGCGAGGGCATTCGCGCTGGTTCGGTCCCAGGCTGAGGCCGACGAGGTGCGGGCACTGGGGTTCGAGTCCTTCGTTACCGACGCGACCGATCCGGCGGCCGCCCTGGAGACCGCTCCCGAGCGCGCGGAGCTGGTGGTCAACTGCGTGAACGTGCCCGGTACGGAAAGCACGTCCATCCTTCTGGCCGAGGAGGGCGGGACCGTCCTGTTCTTCTCGATGGCCACGTCCTTCACCGCGGCGGCGCTCTCGGCGGAGGGGATGGCTCGCGACGTGCAGATGCAGATCGGGTCCGGATACGTGCCGGGCCACGCGGAGCTGGCGCTGGACCTGCTCCGGACCCACCCCGACCTGCGCCGGCTGTTCGAGGAGCGGTACGCGGCCGGATCGCCCTGAACGCCCCGGATTCCGAAGGATATTCGGAATAATGCTCTTGCCGCCGGATGGCGTCCTGCTACCATTGCTAAACAGGCAACGTCCTTCGACGGGGGATCGATGACGCTCACCCGAAACACCGACCGGCCCGGCCACCGGGAGATCCGCGCCCACGCGGCCGAGCAGCCCTTCGTCTACCCCCTCCAGCGCGAGTTCGCCGAGCCCGACTGGCGGCGGCTCCCCGGCTACCGGGACGTGACGGCCGAGCAGTGGGAGAGCGCGCAGTGGCAGCGCACCCACTCGATCAAGAACCTCGGCGAGCTCAAGGAAGCCCTCGGTCCCCTCCTCACCGAGGACCTCGCGGCGGACATCGCCGCCGACCAGGAACGGCTGGCCACGATGTCGATGCTCCTGCCGCCGCAGATGCTCAACACGATGGACGAGCGAGACCTGTACGCGGACCCCGTGCGCCGCTACATGATCCCCGCGGCGAGCGATCGCGACGCGGAGTGGATGTCGCATCCCATGTCCAGCCGCGACTCGCTGCACGAGGCCGACATGTGGGCGGTGGAGGGCCTCACCCACCGCTACCCGACGAAGGTGCTCGCCGAGATGCTCTCCACGTGCCCGCAGTACTGCGGCCACTGCACCCGGATGGACCTGGTCGGCAACAGCACCCCCCTGATCGCGAAGTACAAGTTCGAGCTGAAGCAGCCCGACCGTCACGACGCGATGCTCGACTACCTGCGCCGGACTCCGTCGGTCCGCGATGTGGTGGTCAGTGGCGGCGACGTGGCCAACCTCCCCATCGCGCGGCTGGAGGGGTTCGTGTCCGCGCTCATGGACATCGAGAACATCCGCGACATCCGGCTGGCGTCGAAGGCGCTCATGGGGCTGCCCCAGCACTTCCTGCAGCCGGAGGTCATGGCCGGGCTCGAGCGTCTGGCGGCCAAGTCCCGCGAGCGGGGGGTCGACCTCGCGCTGCACGTCCACGTCAATCACGCGAACCAGGTCACGCCGCTCGTGGCGAAGGCCGTGCGCGTGCTCCTCGACGTGGGCTTTCGCGACGTCCGCAATCAGGGAGTGCTGATGCGGGGCGTGAACACCTCGGCGAAGGAGCTCCTGGACCTGTGCTTCACGCTCCTGGATCGGGCGAAGGTCATGCCCTACTACTTCTACATGTGCGACATGATCCCGAACGCCGAGCACTGGCGGACGCCGGTGTGGGAGGCGCAGGAGCTCCAGCACGCGATCATGGGGTACCTGCCCGGGTTCGCGACGCCGCGGATCGTGTGCGACGTCCCCTTCGTGGGCAAGCGCTGGGTCCACCAGGTCGACGAGTACGACCGCGAGCGCGGGATCTCGTACTGGACCAAGAACTACCGCACCGGGATCGAGTACGACGACCCCGAGGCGCTCGCCCGCCGGTACCCGTACTACGACCCGATCCGGACCCTCCCCGAGGCGGGCCGGGAGTGGTGGCGGATCCACGCCGCCGAGGTCGTGGCCGCGGGCGCCCCCGCCTAGGGGAGCGCCGGCCCCCCCACCGGGGGCCCCAGGTTCCACCCGGCCGGGCGATGTGCCGCCCCCGCGTCCTCCGGTAGAAATCGCACCGCCGGCCTCCTCCCGGCTCGACTGGGGGAGGCCCGATGTCCGCGACGGCCACCGCGCCGCGTACGTACACGATCCCGAAGCCGGCGGGGGGTCACCGGCTCATGACCGAGCTCTCGCCGCGCGACGCCCGCGTCTGGCTCGGTCTGGCGAACGCGGCCGCGCCGGCCGTCGAGCGATGGCTCGGTCCCGAGGTGCTGGGCAACCGGTGGGACATCGCGGGGGGAGCCCTGCGGCCGGTGCGTCCGGCCCTGCGGGTCGCCCGAGAGGTGGCCGCCTGCCTGGCCGCGAGCTCGGAGACGCTCGTGCGGACCGACGTCCGCGACTGCTACGGCTCCATCCGGCCCGGGGCGCTCGAGTCGAGCCTGCGACGGGCGGGGGTGTCCCGCGAGGCGGCCGCGAGGGCGGCCCGGGCCGCCGGGGCGTGGAACGAGCAGGGAATCCCCGGGCTCCCGGTGGGCCCCGAGCCCTCGGCCCTGTTCGCCAACGCGGTGCTGGGATCCGCCGACTCGGCCCTGCGCCGCGCCGGCCTCCGGTTCGCGCGCTGGGTCGACGACCTGCTGGTCGATCCCGGGCACCGGGCGCCGTCCGATGTGCTGGCGGTCCTCGACGAGGCCTGGGCTTCGGTCGGCCTGGTCCGCGCGGAGCACAAGACCTCCCTCGGATTGAGCGACGCCTCCTCGCTGTGGCGCGGCTATGCGGGTATGAATGACGCGTGAGACGCGCGTTCGCCGTGCTGGTCGCCCTGGCCCTGGCCGCCGGTTGTGACGGAGGCACCCGGATCGAGGACGGCCCGGCGGGGCTGGCCTGGGAGACGCTGGCGCCGATGGCCGTGCCGCGCACCGAGGTCGCGGCCGCGGCCGCCGGCGGAACGATCGTGGTCGCCGGGGGGTTCGACGCCGGCGGGGCAACCGTCGACATCGTCGAGCTCTACGACGTCGACGCCGACGAGTGGTCCGAGGGGCCGCCACTGCCCGCGGCGGTCGACCACGCGATGGCCGCCTCGGACGGAGAGACGGTGTACGTGTTCGGCGGCTACGACTCGGACCGCAACCCCACCGCGGGGGCCTTCGCGTTCCGGGACGGGGAGTGGGACGTGCTCGAGGATCCCATGCCCGAGGCGCGGGCGGCCGGAGGGGCCGCGTACACCGATGGACTGATCTTCGTCGCCGGGGGCATCGGGCCGAACGGGCTGGCCGACCGGACGATGGTCCTCGAGGTCGACACCGGGCGATGGACGCTGGGCGGCGGCCTGATCGTGGCGCGCGAGCACCTGGCGGTCACCGCGCTCGACGGGGTCGTCTACGCGGTGGGCGGCCGGGTCGGCGGCATGGACGGCAACCTGAGCGCCACGGAGCGGCTGGTGCCCTCCAACGGCCGGTGGGAGGTCGTGGCGGGCCTGCCGACCGCCCGTGGCGGCCTGGGCGCGGCCGCCGGAGCGGGCCTGGTGATCGCCGCCGGGGGCGAGGAGCAGCCGGGAACGTTCGCCGAGGTGGAGGCGTACGACCCGACGGGGCGCTCGTGGTCGGCGCTCCCGGACCTGCCCACCCCCCGGCACGGGCTGGGGGTGGTCGTGGCCGGCGCGGTCCTGCTCGTGATCGGCGGCGGGCCCGAGCCGGGCCTGTCGGTCTCGGGCGTCGTCGAGGCCCTGGACCTGCGCACGGTCTGAGCCGGCGCGCGGCACAATGCACCGATGCCGCGCGACCGCCCACCCGAGGACAACATCGCCGCCGCTCTCCGACCGGCTGGAGCTCGGGCCGGTCGATCCCGACGCGCGCCGGAGACGGAAGCGCTCCCGGCTGATCCGGCGGATCCTGCTCGTCACCGCGCTGATCGTGGGGGTGGGCGGCGGGGTGCTCTTCGTGCAGCTCCGGTCGAAGACGACGCCGGTCTCCATCGACGAGTCCGTCAGCCGGTTCCGGGAAGGGGCGTCGGAGGCCGAGGCGCTCGCCGGGCTCCCCACGCCGGGGGTCTACGTCCTGGCCACCGAGGGCGGGGACGAGGTCAGCGTGCTGGGGGGCAGCGAACACACCTATCCAGCCCAGACGACGATCACCGTCACCCGCGAGGGATGCGGCGTGCGTTTCCGGTGGGACGCGCTGGGGGAGCGGTGGGAGGAGTGGATGGTCTGCCCGGACGGCAATCGGCTGGAGATCCGCGAGATCGTCACGTACCACCAGTTCTTCGGCAAGAGCGACCGGCGCGAGTATTTCTGCGGCGACGACAGCACGTACTCGCCGGGCCTCGTGAAGGCCGGGACGACCTGGTCGGGCGTGTGCAGCGGGACCGACGGCACCACGGGGACCGCGGAGGGCGAGCTGGTGGGCGTCGAGTTCCTGTCGGTCGGGGGGACGCGCGTGCGAACGCTGCACATCCGGGTGAGCATCACGTTCAGCGGGGTCACCGACGGCACGCGCGAGTCCGAGATGTGGTTCGTGGCGGCGACGGGGCTCCCCATCGTCACGGTGGCCGCCGACGACCTGGAGACCGACAGCGTCCTGGGCCGCACCCGGTACCTGGAGCACTATCGGGCGGAGCTCACCTCGCTCGAGCCGAGGGTCTAGGGGTGCGTGCGGAGACCTTCGAGGTCGACACGCGCGACCGTCGCGTCGTGGACGTCACGGACCGCGTCGAGGCCTTCGCTGGCGCTGCGGGGGGCGACGGGCTGCTCCACGTCTTCGTCGCGCACGCCACCGCCGGCGTCGCGCTCATGGAGACGGGGTCGGGGAGCGAGGCCGACCTGGACGAGGCCCTGGAGCGGCTCCTGCCCCGCGACGGCCGGTACGCCCATCGCCACGGCTCGACCGGGCACGGGGCCGATCACCTGCTGCCGGTGTTCGTGAGCCCGTCCATGGTGCTCGACGTGCAGAACGGACGTGTCGTCCTGGGAACCTGGCAGCGGATCGTGGTCGTGGACCCGAACCGGGAGAACAACCGCCGGACCATTCGCCTGAGCTTCCTGGCCGGGTAGCTCGCTAGCGGTTGTAGCGCTGGGGCAGCGGCTTGCCGATCAGCAGGTAGGCGATCGAGCCGATCAGCGGGACCAGGACGATCACGATGACCCAGATGAGCTTGTTCGCGTTCTGGTACATCGAGTCGTCCGGCACCTTCAGGCAGTCGACCAGGGCCCAGATGAACAGGATCAGCGTCAGCGCGGGCAGGGCGTACCGGAGCATGGGTTAGGGGACGATCTTGCTGATCGGCAGCTCGAGGATGTCGCTGGCGCCGTGCGCCTTCAGCTGCGGGATCAGGCGGTTGACGGTCGACTTCTCGACCACGGTCTCGATCGCGTAGTTCCCCTCCTCGGCGAGCGGGCTGACGGTGGGGGCCTTCATCGAGGGGAGGAACTCCAGGACCTCCTTCAGCCGCTCCTCGCCCACGTTGAGCTTGATCAGCACGCGGCCCTGCGCGGCCAGGGCTCCCAGGATCAGCGTGGTGAGGTCGTCCATCGCGGTCCGCTTCTCCGCGTCTGCGGCCGCCTCCCGGTTCGCGATCAGCAGGACCTCGGACTCCAGCAGCGTCTCCACGATCTTCATCCCGTGCGCGCGGATGGTGCCGCCGGTCTCGGTCACGTCGACGATCGCGTCGACGATGTCGGGGACCTTGGCCTCGGTCGCGCCGTAGGACTCGTAGACGCGAACGTTCTTGCCGAGCTTCTCGAAGAACCGGCGGGTGAGCTCGGGGTATTCGGTGGAGATGCGCGCGCCGTCGGGCATCTCGGCCGCCGTGTCGAAGGGCGCCGACGCCGGCGCGGCCAGCACGATGCGCACGACCTGGCCCGTCCCGCTCTTCGCGTACTCCAGGCTGGCCAGCGCGTCGACGTCCGACGCCGTCTCCTCGACCCAGTCCCGGCCGGTGATGCCCAGGTCGAAGAACCCGTCCTGGACGTAGCGGGGGATCTCCTGTGGACGAAGGAGCGAGACGCGGTCGATGCGCTCGTCGTCGATCGTGCCGTGGTAGTCGCGCTCGGACCCGCGGCGCACGGTGAGGTCCGCCGCCGCCAGCAGACGAGAGCGTCTGGGCCTCCAGCGACCCCTTGGGGATGACGAGCTTCAGCATCAGGACGTGAGCGTACGGTAGAAGCAGGACCGTTCGCCGGTGTGACACGCGGGCCCTTCCTGGTGGACGAGCACGAGCAGCGTGTCGCCGTCGCAGTCGTAGCGCACCTCCCGGACGTGCTGGACGTTCCCGCTCGTGTCGCCCTTGCGCCACAGCTCCTGGCGCGAGCGGCTGAAGAACCACGTCCGGCCCGAGTCCAGGGTCCGGCGCACGGCCTCCTGGTTCATCCATGCCACCATCAGGACGTCCCGGCTCTCCTCGTCCTGCACGACGGCGGTGATCAGCCCTCGGTCGTCGTAGACGAGCTGGGCCGGGTCGGTGACGTCGGCGAGGGTGTCGCTCACGCGGCGCCGGCCTCGCGGACGGGGATGCCGCGCGACGCCAGGTGCGCCTTGACGTCGGCGATGGAGATCTCCTCGAAGTGGAAGCGGCTCGCCGCCAGGACGGCGTCGGCCCCTCCGTCCAGGAGGGCGTCGGCGAAGTGCTCCTTCGTCCCGGCGCCTCCGGAGGCCACCAGCGGCACCGACACCGCGTCCGACACCGCCCGCAGGAGCTCCAGGTCGTAGCCCTCCCCGGTCCCGTCGCGGTCCATCGAGGTCAGCAGGATCTCCCCGGCCCCGAGCTCGGCGGCCTCGGCCGCCCACTCGACCGCGTCGCGTCCGGCGGGCGTCCGGCCGGCCTCCACGACCACCTCCCACGACCCGTTGGTCCTCCGCGCGTCGATGGCGGCCACGATGCACTGGGTGCCGAACCGCTCCGCGCACCGAGCGAGCAACTCGGGCTCGCGCACCGCCGCGGTGTTGAGCGCGACCTTGTCCGCACCGGCGCGCAGGAGGCGCCGAACGTCCTCCTCGGCCCGGACCCCGCCCCCGACCGTCAGCGGGATGAACACCTGCTCGGCCGTGCGGCTGATGACGTCGTAGGTGGACTCGCGACCGTCGACGGTCGCGGTGATGTCCAGGAACACCAGCTCGTCGGCGCCCTCGCGGTCGTACCGGGCGGCCAGCTCCACGGGATCGCCGGCGTCGCGAAGGTCGACGAACTTCGTGCCCTTGACCACGCGTCCGGCGTCGACGTCCAGGCAGGGGATGACGCGGGCCGCGAGGCTCACGCCGCCGCCTCGATGGCCTGGGCCAGGCTGAACCGTCCGTCGAGCAGGGCCCGTCCCACGATCGCCCCCTCCACGCCGATCTTCGCCAGGTCGCGGATGTCGCCCACGGACCCGACGCCGCCGGCGGCGATGACCGGACGCCCGGTGAGGTCCATCACCCGGGTCAGCAGGTGCAGGTCGGGGCCCTCCAGGGTTCCGTCGCGCTCGATCGCGGTGACCGCGAAGCGGACCACCCCCGACTGCACGAACCCCTCGGCGACGTCCTCGAGCTTGCCGGCGCTCTCGGTCCACCCCTTGACGCGCACCTGCCCGTCCCCGGCGATGTCGAGGGCCACGACGACTCGGTCGAACTCCTTGTTCGAGGTGAGCTCCCACAGCAGGTCCGGATCGAGCGCCGCGCTCGTCCCGATCACCACGCGCTCGGCCCCGGCGTCCAGCCAGCGCGACAGCGCCTCGGTCGAGCGGATCCCCCCGGCGACCTGGACCGGCACCTCCGCCGCCGCCACGACGCGGCGGATGATGGCTTCGTTCGATCCGTCGCCGAACGCCGCGTCCAGGTCGACCACGTGCAGCCACGGCGCGCCGTCGCCGGCCAGGCGAGCGGCGATCTCGACCGGGTCGCCGTAGACGCGGCGGCTGTTGGGGTCGCCGCGGACGCAGGCGCACGCACCGTCCCGCCCTGGACGTCGATCGCGGGCAGCAGGATCAACGGGCGCCCTGCGCGAAGGCGCGGTAGATCTCCAGTCCGGGCTCGCCGGACTTCTCCGGGTGGAACTGCGTGGCGATCAGCAGGTCGCGGGCGACGACCGACGCGAACCGCAGCCCGTACTCGGTCTCGCCGACCACCAGCTCGGCGGGCGCCTCGCAGTAGTAGGAGTGCACGAAGTAGGTGCGCGTCCGGTCGGGGACGCCCGCGGTCACCGGGTGCGGGCGCGCTCCAGGCTACCTCGTTCCACCCCATGTGCGGGACCTTCACCCCGGCCGGGATCCGGCGGACCTTTCCGGGAAGGATCCCCAGGCCCTCGACATCGCCCTCCTCGCTCCACTCGAACAGGACCTGCATCCCCAGACACACCGCCGAGGACCGGCACGTCGGCGGCGACGAACGCCCGGATCACCTCGTCGAGCCCCCGCGCGCGGAGGCCTTCCATGCACGCGCCGAACGCGCCCACGCCCGGGACGACCAGCCCGTCGAGCTCCTCGGCCTCCTCCGGGCGATCCATGAGTCGCGAGGACGCGCCGACGTGCTCCAGTGCCTTCGTCACCGAGCGAAGGTTGCCCATGCCGTAGTCGAGGACCCCGATGGTCCGCACGGCTACAGCACCCCCTTGGTGGAGGGCGTCCCGCCGCCGATCACCGACACGGCCTCGCGCAGCGCGACCGCCAGCGCCTTGAACTCGGCCTCGACGACGTGGTGGGGCGAGCGGCCGGCGTGCAGCGTGGCGTGCAGGGTCATCTCCGCCGTGGTGGCGAACGCGCGGACGAAGTCCTCGGTCAGCCCGGGGTCGTAGGTCCCGATCATCTCGGCGGGGACCGGCACGTCGTGCTCCACGTGCGCCCGCCCGGACAGGTCCAGTGCGACCGAGACCCGCGCCTCGTCCAGCGGGACGGTGGCGTCGCCGAACCGGCGGATCCCGGCCTTGTCGCCGAGGGCCTCGGCCAGCGCCTGGCCGACGGCGATGCCGACGTCCTCGACGGTGTGGTGGGCGTCGATCTCCAGGTCGCCCTTCGCGACCACGGTCAGGTCGAACCGCCCGTGCTTCCCGAGCTGTTCGAGCATGTGGTCCAGGAACGGGAGCCCGGTGTCCGCCGAGGCGGTGCCGGTCCCGTCGAGCTCCAGGTCGACGGCGACGTTCGTCTCCTTCGTCTCGCGCACGACGCGCGCGAACCGGCTCACGCCAGCACCTCGCGCAGCGCGGTCAGGAACGCCGTGGTCTCCTCCGGGGTGCCCGCCGTGACCCGCAGACAGCCCTCGGTCCCGGGCAAGGTGGAGAAGTCCCGGATCAGCACGCCGCGCTCGAGGAGGCCCGTGCCACACCTCGGCGGCCGGACGCGCCGGGGTGGAACAGCACGAAGTTCGCGTCGGTGGGGTGGACGGTCACGCCGTCCATCGCCGTCGAGCTCCGCCAGGATCCGGTCGCGCTGCGTCCCGGATCGCGTCCAGCAGGTCGTTGGCCTCGGCGACGTGGCGCAGCGCGGCCTCGCCCGCCGCCTGGGTGAGCGCGGACAGGTGGTACGGCAGCCGGCACGCGCTGGAGGTCCTCGACGATCTCCGGGGTGGTGAGCACGTACCCGAGGCGCGCGGCGGCCAGCGAGAACGCCTTCGAGAACGTCCGCACCACCGCCAGGTTGTCCAGCGAGCCGGCCAGGCTCGCGCGCGGACCGCCCGCCGAACTCGGCGTACGCCTCGTCGACGATCACCAGCCCGCGCGCCTCCCGGCACAGCGCCTCGACGATCGCCGGGTCCTGGGCGTTGCCGGTCGGGTTGTTCGGCGAGCACACGAAGACGACGTCGGGCCGTTCGCGGCGAACGAACTCGAGGTGGCGTCTCGCTCAGCCGGTAGCCCTCGTCGAGGGGCACGCTCGACGGCGTCGGTCAGGCAGACCCGGGCCAGGTGGGCGTGCATCACGTAGGTCGGCGGTGAACAGCGCCGCCCGCCGGCCGGGGCCGCCGTAGGCCAGGAGCAGCTGCTCGAGGACCTCGTTCGAGCCGTTCGCGGCCCACACGCCCTCGAACGGGTGCGCCGGCGTGCTCGGCGAGGGCCTTGCGCAGGGCGGTGGCGTCGCGGTCGGGGTAGCGGTTGAACGCGATCGCCGCGGACCGCGCTCGGCCAGGTCGGCGGCGAAGGCCTCCGGGAGCGGGTACGGGCACTCGTTCGTGTTCAGCCGGACCGGCGCCTCCGGCTGGGGGGCGCGGTACGGCGCGAGCGACTCCAGGTCGGGACGAAGGGGCGGCTTCATTCGAGCGCGCACCTCCACCGCGTCCGCGTGGCCCTCCAGGCCTTCGGCGCGGGCCAGCTCCGTGACCACGGGGGCCGCCGCGGCCAGACCCTCGACGGCTGGCCTCGACCACCGAGGACACCGTCACGAAGTCCGACGCCCGCAGGCCCGACGCGAACCGCGCCGTCCCGAGCGTGGGCAGGACGTGGTTCGACCCCGACGCCGTAGTCCCCCAGGGAGACCGGCGTGTACGGCCCCAGGAAGGCCGCGCCGAACGAGCGCACCCGCTTCAGGAACGCCTGGGGATCCTCGGTGACGACCTGCAGGTGCTCGGGCGCGATCGCGTCGGCCACCTCGGCGGCCTGCTCCTCGTCGCGGACCAGCACCGCCCGGGCGTTGGGGAGCGACTCGGCGAGGATCGGCCTTGCGGCGACGCGCGGGCGCCCGGCGCTCCAGCGCCTCGCGCGCGGCGTCGATCAGGGCCGCGTCCCACGTGATGAGCGTGGCCTCGGCCAGCGGGTCGTGCTCGGCCTGGGCGATGAGGTCGGCGGCGATCGAGTCCGGGACGGCGGACGCGTCGGCGACCAGCGCCAGCTCGGTGGGCCCGGCCAGGCCGTCGATCGCGACGACCCCCTCGGCGGCGACCTCCGCCTTCGCCGCGGTGACCCATGCGTTGCCGGGGCCGACGATCCGGTCGACGGGGGCGATGGACTCGGTCCCGTAGGCCAGGGCGGCGACGGCCTGGGCGCCGCCCACCCGGTGGACCTCGGACGCGCCGGCGGCCAGGCACGCGTAGAGCACGGCGGGGTGCACGCTGCCGTCCGGGCCGGGCGGGGTGCACACGACGACCTCCTCCACGCCCGCGGCGCGGGCGGGCACGCACGTCATGAGCACGGTGGACGGGTACGCGGCGCGCCCGCCGGGGACGTAGCACCCGACCCGGCGAAGCGGCCGGACGACCTCGCCGGAGCGGACGCCCTCCTCGTCGGTGGCCCACTCGCGGGGAAGCTGCCGGGCGGAGAGCTCCCGGAGACGGACGGCGACGGCGTCGATGGACAGCCGCACCACCTCGGGCACCGAGGCCTGCGCGACCTGGAGATCGAGGCGTGGGTACGCGGGTCTCGGCGAGGTCCGCGCCGTCCAGCTCGAGCGTGAGCGCCCGCAGAGCGGCGTCGCCGCCGTCGCGCACGCGGTCCAGGATCGCGCGCGCCTCGGCGCGGTAGCGCGGCTCGTCCGCGGCGCGTGCGCGCGCGAAGACAGCGCGCCCGACCGAAGGTCCTCGGTGGGCAACATGTGCACGATTGTAGGTTGAACGATGCCGGCGCAGTTCCGGGCTTACAATCGGGCAATCACCCCTCTGACCTGCGCAAAGGAGCGTTCTTCAGCGTGAAGTCCCTGTACCGCGCGTCGCGCGTGCACACCCACGGGGAGCCCGGCCGGGCGGAGTGGGTGCTGGTCGACGAGCGCCACGTCGAGCGGGTGGGGACGGGGGAGCCGCCGGCCGCCGACCGGGTGGTCGACCTGCCCGGCACCACGATCCTGCCGGGCTTCGTCGACGCCCACGTCCACCTCACCGGCACGGGGATCAAGGCGTCGGGGCTGGATCTTTCCCCGGCGAGGTCGGCGGAGGCCCTGCTGCGCTCGGTGCGTGAGGCCTCAGCCGCGCGGCAGGGGGGGCGGGTCCTGGGCCAGGGCTGGGACGAGACGAAGTGGGCCACGCCCTGGGCTCCCCACGCTGGCCGAGCTCGACGCCGCGTCGCCGGGGCCGCTGGTATTGGTGCGCGCCGACGGGCACATCTCGCTGGGCAACACCGCGGCGCTCAAGGACTCGGGCGCGCTCGACCTGGACGGTGCGGGCCGGGATGACGACGGCCTGCCCACCGGCCTGGTCGCGGCCGACGCGAACGCCGCGCTGCAGCGATGGTGGTTCGAGTCGCTGCCCGACGAGCAGATCGAGGAGGCCCAGCTGGACGGCGCGGCCGTGGCCGCCCGGATGGGCGTGACCTGCGTCCACGAGATGTCCATCCCCGCGAAGCGGGGCCGTCGCGAGTTCGAGGTCCTGATGGGCCAGCTCACGCGGCTGCCGACCTACGTCGCGGTGTACTTCGGCGAGATCGACATCCCCTACGCGCTCGACCACGGCGTGATGCGGCTGGGGGGCGACCTGTTCCTGGACGGCTCGATCGGCGCCGGCACGGCGGCCATGTCGAGCTCCTACGCCGACCGCGAGGACACCGGCGTGCTCTACCACGAGGACGACGAGCTGGCCGAGTCGTTCCACAACGCCCACCTGGCCGGCGCGCAGGTGGGCGTGCACGCGATCGGCGACGCCGCCGTCGACCAGGCCCTGCGGGTGTGGGAGCGCGTCTACCACGCGCTCGATTCCCGGCTGCGCCGTCACTTCCGGGCGCGGCGGCACCGGGTGGAGCACTTCGAGGTGGTCCGGCCCGAACAGATCGAGCGCGCGGCGGCCCTGGGGCTGGCGATCAGCGTCCAGCCGACGTTCGACGCGGAGTGGGGCGGCGACGACGCGATGTACGCGACGCGCCTGGGCGCCGGGCGCGCGGCGACGATGAACCCGTTCCGCACGCTCCTGGAACGGGGGCTGGAGGTGGGCTCGGGGTCGGACGCCCCGGTCACCTCACTCGACCCGATGCTCACCGTGTGGGCCCTGGAGAACCACCACAACCGGCGCGAGCGCCTGACCCGCGCCCAGGCCATCCGGATGGGGACCCTGGGCGCCGCCCGGCTGGCCCACCTGGAGTCGAAGAAGGGCCGGCTGCATCCGGGCGCCCACGCGGACTTGGTCGCCTACGAGTCGGACCCGTACGAGGTCGCCGACGTCCGCGGCCTGCTGCCGGTCCTCACCGTGTCGCAGGGGCGCGAGGTGTACGCGCGGTGAAGAAGCTCGACCTGGACCAGGGCGTGGTGGACGAGGCGCGTGAGCTGGCCCGGCGGATCGCGAAGCCGGTGGACGCGATGTGCCGGGTCCACACCACCGTCGCCATCGAGCGGGCCACGCTGCGCCTGCTCGGGCTGGACGGCGCCGTGGGCGAGGGCGTGGAGAGCCGCCCGTACCCGAACCTGGTGGTGGACGCGGTCCGCGAGCAGGTCGGGCTGGAGCGGGGGGCCGCCCTGCCGGTGTTCGAGGCGATGGCCCGCCGGGATCTGACGATCCATCAGATCGGCGCGGCCGCGGCCGGCGGGCGAGCTCGAGCTGCGGATGCCGGCCGGCGACGACGGCGTGGCCGCGACGATCCGCACGGCCGCGGCCGAGGCCGACGCCACGATCCTGGCGCGGCGCCGCGAGCGGGAGGACCTGGTCCGCCGGCTGGGCGACCCCGAGAAGCCGTGGATCTACCTGATCGTGGCCACCGGCAACATCCACGAGGACATCCCCCAGGCCAAGGCCGCCGCCCGGGCCGGCGCCGACGTGATCGCCGTCATCCGCTCCACCGGGCCAGTCGCTGCTGGACTACGTCCCCTACGGCGCGACCACCGAGGGCTTCGCCGGCACCTACGCCACCCAGGAGAACTTCCGGCTGATGCGCCGCGCCCTGGACGAGGTGAGCGAGGAGGTGGGCCGGTACGTCCGGCTGACGAACTACGCCAGCGGCCTGTGCATGCCCGAGATCGCGGCCATGGCCGGGCTCGAGCGCCTGGACATGATGCTCAACGACTGCATGTACGGGATCATCTTCCGCGACATCAACATGCGCCGGACGTTCATCGACCAGCGGTTCTCGCGGATGCTTCACGCGCGGGCCGGGATCATCATCAACACCGGCGAGGACAACTACCTCACCACCCAGGACGCGGTCTCCGGCGCCCGGGCCGTGGTCGCCAGCCAGCTCCTCAACGAGCGGTTCGCCCTGGACGCCGGGCTGGAGCCGTGGCAGCTGGGCCTCGGCCACGCCTTCGAGATCGACCCCGAGGTCCCCGACGCCTGGCTCCTGGAGCTGGCCCACGCGCAGCTCGTCCGCGAGCTGTTCCCGGAGGCGCCGCTCAAGTACATGCCTCCCACCAAGCACATGACCGGCGACGTGTTCCGCGGCTACCTGCTGGACGGCATGTTCCACCTGACCGGCGTGCTGACCGAACAGGAGATCCTGCTGATCGGGATGATGACCGAGGGCATCCACACGCCGTTCCTCTCGGACCGCGACCTGGCGATCCAGAACGCCCGGTACATGATCCGCACCGCGAAGAACGTGGCCGGCGAGTGGTGGCCGCCCCACGAGGGGAAGATCCGGGCGCGGGCCACGCGGGTCCTGGAGGAGGCGGTCGAGCACCTGCGCCGCGTCGAGTCGATGGGGATGTTCGAGGCCATCCAGGCCGGCGAGTTCGCCGACACCAGCCGCCCGATCGACGGCGGCCATGGCCTGGACGGCGTCATCCCGATCGCCGAGGACTACGTCAACCCGTTCATCGAACTGTGGGAGGTGCCGGGACCGTGACGAACGTTCGGCCCTACGGCGACGACACGGACGACGGGAAGGTCCAGGTGTCGTTCACCCTGCCGGTGCCGTCGGACGCCCGGGCCGAGGCGGCGGCCCGCGACCTGGCCGCCCAGATGGGCATCGGTACGCCGCTCGTCGTCCACCAGAGCGCCATCGGGCCGGACTTCACCTTCTTCATCGTCTACGGCGCGGTCCCGTTCCAGGTCGACACCGACGAGCTGGTGGTCGAGGAGCGGCCCTTCCCGATGCTCGACAAGGGCGAGGTCAAGCGCCGCCTGAAGGCCGCCCTGGGCCGGGAGGCGGTCGTGGTCGGCGCCTCGCTGGGCACCGACGCCCACACGGTCGGGCTCGACGCGATCCTGTCGCTGAAGGGGATCGCCGGCGACAAGGGCCTGGAGGCCTACCCGGCGTTCCGTGTGGTCAACCTGCGGTCCCAGGTCCGTCCCGAGGACCTGGCCGAGCGGGCGGAGGCCGAGGGGGCCGACGCCGTCCTGGTCAGCCAGACCGTCACCCAGAAGGAGGCCCATGTGCACCACCTGCGCGACTTCGCCGCCGCCGTGGACGCTCGCGGCCTGCGCGGACGGTTCCTGATGATTGCCGGCGGTCCCCGGCTCACGCCCGAGATGGCCGGGGAGCTCGGCTACGACCGCGTGTTCGGGAAGGGGACCACCCCGACCGAGGTCGCTTCGTACCTGGCGTGGGCGCTGTCGGAGCGGGCCGATGCCTGAGCTCCCGGAGGCCGTCCACCGCGTGCGCATGTCCCAGGCCGACGCCCACTACGGCGGCGACCTGGTGGACGGCGCCCGCGTCCTGGCGCTGTTCGGCGACGTGGCCACCGAGCTGTGCATACGTCACGACGGCGACGAGGGGCTGTTCGCCGGCTACGAGGAGGTCGCGTTCCTGGCGCCGGTCCGCGCGGGGGACTTCCTGGAGGTCACCGGCCGTATCGTCTCGGTGGGCAACACCAGCCGGAAGATGGACTTCGAGGCCGTGAAGTACGTCGCGCCGCGACCGGACGTCGCCGAGTCGGCGGCCGACGTCCTGGAGGCTCCCCTGGTCGTCTGCCGCGCGACCGGCACCTGCGTGGTCAAGGCCGACCGGCAGCGCGGCTCGGTCAACGAGCAGCTCCGGCGGGACGCCGAGCATCTGTTTGACGAGGAGCACGAGGAGGGCTGAGGCCCGTCCCTCGAGTCATGCGGACGCGACGCGCCACCGTCGTCCTGATCGCCGCGGTGCTCGCCGGTTGCTCGCCGACGGGCGTCTCGAGCCCGAGCTCCTCGCCGCCGGCGACCTCCGACCCGGCGCCGACCGACCCGCCGGCGACCAGCTCCCCGAGCCCCTCGCCCACGGGCCCCGTCTTCGAGGGACGGATCCGGGCCCTGAACGCGGCCGACCGCTCCGGGATGACCGGGGTGTCGTGGCGAGAGGGCTGCCCGGTCGGGCTGGACGACCTGCGGATGCTCGAGGTGACGTTCTGGGGCTTCGACGGGAAACGGCACACGGGCGGCCGGCTCGTCAAGCACGAGCGTCACGCCCGCAAGGTCCTGGAGGCGTTCCGGGCCCTGTTCGAGGCCCGGTTCCCCATCGAGCGGATGGTGCTGGTTGACGAGTACGGCGCCGACGACAACCGGTCGATGGAGGCGAACAACACCTCGGCGTTCAACTGCCGGCTTCGCGCGGAGAGCACGACGACCTGGTCCGAGCATGCCTACGGGTGGGCCATCGACATCAACCCGGTCCAGAACCCCTACGTCAGCTCGGGGGGCTCTGCCTACCCGCCCGCCGCGCGCGCGTACATGGACCGGTCCGAGGTCCGGCCGGGCATGCTGGTGGAGGACGGGGGCGCCGTGGGGGCTTTCGACGCGATCGGGTGGGGGTGGGGCGGGCGGTGGTCCTCCCCGGTCGACTACCAGCACGTCTCGGCCACCGGGAACTGAGCACCTCCTGAGCACCTCAAGGTTGGCGCCGCCCGGCCGATAGCTCCAGAGTGAAGACGAGGCCGCTGCTCGTGGCGACGGTCGTGCTCGCCCTCGGCATGGTCGTCGCGAGCTGGAGCACCAGGCCCGAGGCGGCGCAGGACGCCACCTCGACCGAACACGCCGCCGAGCCCGCCTCGGCGACCGCCGAGGCGGGACCCCAGGCAACCGGCTCTCCCAACAACTCGAGCGACCTCACCGCCGCCGAGGCCGGGCCCGTCGTCTCCGTGCCCGGCGGCCCCAAGGAGGACCTGCTGACCTACGTGTTCGCGTCGAACGACGTCGTCGCGCTCTCGGGCACCACCCTGGAGATGGCGGAGACCGCACGGCTGCTCGCCGCGGAGGCCGACACCGGGAGCACCGAGGACGTGGAGCAGCTGGCGGCGGAGCTTCGCACCCGGGCCCGGGACGTAACCCGGCGGGCCCGCGAGGCGTTCGTCCGGATGGAGCCGCGGGCTCCCTCCAGCGGCCTGCTCGCCCAGGTCCGGGAGGACGCCCTGGCCGCGTATCGGCTGACCATCCGCAACGCCGGGACGGGCGCCGAGCTCGCGGACTTCGCGGCCTCGCTCGACCCGGCCGACGGGCCGGGCCTGTGGGACGACATCATGGGGCTGCGGAGCGGCCCCGACCTCACCAGCGTGTACGAGGGCGTCGCGGCCGGGCTCGACGCCTGGGCCGGCGCCAACCCGGACGAGGCCGCCCGGGCGCTCAAGCTGTTCCCCTAGCCCAACGCGAGAGTGGCCGGGTACCGTACGCGCATGCCCCGATGCGCCCGTTGCGGCGAGGACAACCCCGAGCACGGCCGCTTCTGCCTGGCGTGCGGCCAGCCCCTCACGGCCCCCGCCGCCGACGCGCCCGAGACCCGCCGGACGGTCACCGTGGTGTTCCTCGACGTGGTCGGCTCGACGGGCCTGGCCGAGCGGCTCGACCCCGAGTCCCTGCGGTCGGTCATGCGCCGCTACTTCGAGACGGCGCGAACCTCGCTGGAGCGCCACGGGGGGACCGTCCAGAAGTTCATCGGCGACGCGGTCATGGCGGTGTTCGGGGTTCCCCAGCTCCACGAGGACGACGCCCTGCGCGCCGTGCGGGCCGCCACGGAGGTCAACGCCGCGCTCGGCGCCCTGAACGCCGAGTTGCGGGCCACCCTGGGGGTCGAGCTGGCGATCCGAACGGGCGTGAACACCGGGGAGGTGGTCGCCGGGCGGCCGCCGAGCCCGGGCACGCCCTGGTCCTGGGCGACGCCGTGAACGTGGCCTCCCGGCTGCAGCGAGAGGCCGGGGTGGGCGAGATCTTCATCGGCCCGGAGACGCACCGGCTGGTCGCGACCACCGTGGTCACCGAGCCCGTGGCCTCGATCCCGCTTCGGGGCCGCCACGAGGCCGTCGACGCGTTCCGCGTGGTGAGCCTGGACGGCGGGCCCCGGGAGCGCCCGGCCCGGCTCGAGACCCCGATGGTGGGGCGCCGCGACGAGCTCGAACGGCTGGGGGCGTCCTTCGAGGAGGTCCGGGAGTCGGGGTCCACCCGGCTGGTCACGATCGTGGGCGACCCCGGCGTCGGCAAGTCGCGCCTGGTCCAGGAGTTCGTGGAGACCGTGGCGGCCACGGCGACGGTTCTGCGGGGCCGGTGCCTGCCGTACGGCGACGGCATCACCTTCTGGCCGCTGCTCGAGGTGGTGCAGATGGCGTCCGGCATCCTGGACGACGACGCCCCGGCCGCGGCGCGCGACAAGATCCGCCGAGCCGTCGCCGACGCGGGGGACGCCGAGCTGATCGCCCAGCGGCTGGCGGGGCTGCTCGGGTTCGACCCGGAGGTCTCGACGCTCGAGACGGGGTTCTGGGGAGCCCGGCGGTTCCTGGAGACCCTCGCCTGGGAAACGCCCGGTGGTCGTGGTGTTCGACGACCTCCACGCCGCGGAGTCGACCTTCCTGGACCTGGTGGAGGGGCTGGTGCAGCAGGGCGAGGACGCGGCCGTGCTGATCCTCGCCCCCAGCCGGCCGGAGCTGTTCGAGGCCCGCCCGGGCTGGGGCACGGACGACGGCCGCTCGGCCCTGCTGAGCCTGGCCCCGCTCACCGCCGACGAGAGCGACACGCTGCTCGAGCAGCTCGCCCCGGGCGGCGCGCTTCCCCCGGAGGCCCGCCGGCGGATCGCCGAGGCCGCCGAGGGCAACCCCCTGTTCGTGGGCGAGGTGTTCCGGACGCTCATCGACGACGGCCTGCTCCGCCAGGAGGGCGGCCGGTGGGTGGCCGCCGGCGACCTGGGCTCGGTCACGGTCCCGCCGACCGTCCAGGCGCTGCTCGCGACCCGCCTGGACCGGCTGCCGCCGTCCGAGCGGGCCGTCATCGAGCGCGCGTCCGTGGTCGGCAAGCAGTTCGACGAGCGCACCGTGTGGGCCCTGACCCCGCCGGAGGAGCGGCCGCGGGTGGGCGAGCGGCTGCAGGCCCTGGCGCGGCGGGATCTGGTCCGCCCCCAGGAGGAGCCCTCGGCGGAGCCCGGCACCTGGCGCTTCACCCACCTGCTGATCCGCGACGCGGCGTACCAGGGGATGCTCAAGGAGACGCGGGCGGGCCTGCACGAGGGGTTCGCGACGTGGCTCGCCACCCGCGTCGGCGTGCGGGCCGAGGAGGACGAGATCGTCGGCTACCACCTGGAGCAGGCACACCGGTACCGGGCCGAGCTCGGCGGCGCCGAGGAGGAGGTCCGCGACCTGGCCGGGATGGCCGCCGCGGCGCTCGCGTCGGCGGGGAACCGGGCCATGGCCCGGGGCGACGTGCCGGCCACGGTCAGCCTGCTCGATCGCGCGGTGGCGATCGAGCCCACCCTCTCGCGCCGGGTCGCCCTGGTGCCGGACCTGGCGGAGGCTCTGGGCGAGGCCGGCCGGTTCGCGCGCGCGATCGAGCTGCTCGAGTCGGCGCTCGCCGAGACGCGCGCCGTCGGCGACCGGGTCGCCGAGGCCCACCTGCGCATCGCCCTGGTGAAGACCCGCATCCTGACCGATCCCCAGGGGATGGCGGACCAGGAGTCGCAGGTCTCCGACGAGGTGATCCCGGTGTTCGAGGCCGCGGGAGACGAGCTGGGCCTGGCCCGAGCGTGGCACCTGCGGGCCCGCGCGTACAACCTGTGGGGACGGATGGCCGACCGCCACGACGGCGCTGACCCGCGCCCTGGAGCACGCCCGCCTGGCCGGGGCCCCCCGCGACGAGACCCAGATGGTCACCGAGATGGTGTCCGCGATCTTCTACGGGCCGACCCCCGCCGAGGAGGGCGTGCACTGGCTGGACCGCACGCTGCGGACCGCCGAACCGAGCCTGAAGGTGGAGGCGCGGGTCCGCAACGCGATGGCCGGCTTCCTGGCGATGATGGGCCGCTTCGAGGAGGCCCGCGCCGTGATGACCCGCAGCACCGAGCTGTTCGATCAGCTGGGCATGACGCTGATGCGGGCGAGCACCTCGCAGGACCGGGCCGTGGTCTACGTGCTCTCCGGCGACCTGGAGGGCGCGGAACGCGAGCTCCGCGAGGCGTACCAGGTCCTGGAGCGCATGGGGGAGCGCAGCTACCTGTGCTCGACCGCGTGCGTGCTCGGCCAGGTGCTGGTGGCCCTCGGACGCATGGAGGAGGCCGAGGAGATGTCGGTCGTCGGGGAGGAGTTCGCCGACGACGACGACCTGGACGCCCAGATCCTGTGGCGGTGCGTCCGGGCGAGGGTCATGGCCGCGCGAGGGGAGCACGAGCAGGCCGAGACGCTGGCCCGCGAGGCCGTGGAGTTCAGCCTGCGCACCGACTTCCCGCAGAACCAGGGGGACGCGTACGCGGACCTGGCCGAGGTCCTCGGCGCCGCCGGCAAGGACCGGGAGGCGGCGGAGGCCGGCATCGAGGCCGCCCGCATCTACCGCTCCAAGGGCAACGTGGTTCGCGCCGACTACCTCACCACCCGCTGGGGAGGCTGAGCGGGTTCAGACGAGCCGGGCGTCGCTGCGCCGCCGGCCGGTCTTGCGGACCTCGATCGAGGCGGGGAAGGCGTCCTTCACCGGTTCGGCGTGGGTGATCACGAACAGCTGGTGGAAGCGGTCGGCCAGCTTGCCCAGGGCCTGGACCATCAGGTCGCGGCGCTCCGCGTCCAGCGAGCCGAGCACCTCGTCCAGGACCATCATCCCGACGTCCGCCCCGGCCATGCGCGAGAGGTGCATCGAGATCGCCACGCGCAGGGCCAGGTTCGCCAGGTCGGTTTCGGAGCCCGAGAACCGCGCCATGTCGAAGTACGTGCCGGCGTCGGCGATCTGGATCGCCAGGTCGTCCTCCGCGATCTTCAGGTCCTCGTACTCGTGGTTGGTGAGCTCGCGGAAGAGCGCCTCCGCCTCGCGGGAGAGCTCGGGGCCGATCCGGGCAACCAGATGGTCCCGGAACCCGTCGAGCAGGACCGTCACGCGCTCGAGGTACCGCGCGTCGTCCCGCAGCGTGCCCACGCGCGCGGCGGTCTCCCGCGCCTGCTGCAGGCGGCCCTCGATGACGGCTCGCGCCGCCGCCGCGTCCTTGGCGAGTGCGGCGGCCTCCCGGTCGCGCTCCCGGGCCTGAGCGAGCAGGGTCCGGGCCTCGTCGCGCTCCTTGGCCACACGGGCGTGGTCCTCCGGGTCGAACGCCAGGCCGGCGGCCTCCCGGTCGAGCTCCATGAGGCGAGCCCCGCACGCCGACGCCTCCTCGGCCGCGGCGGCCTGGTCCGCCTCGAGGTGCGCCAGCTGCTCCGCGTCCGCCTCGAGCCGGGCCAGCAGCTTGTCGAGCTCGCCCGCACGGGCCGCCGCCGCCTCGAGCGCCACGACGTCCGGGGTCCCCTCGGGAAAGGTCTCGGCGAGAGCAAGGACTCGCGCGCCGGCCTCCTCCACGGCGGCGGCGAGCTGGGCCCGCCGGGACAGCGCCGTCTGCGCGGCCTCGGCGGCCGTCTGCGCGACCTTCAGGACCTTCTCGGCCTTGGCCTGCCCGGCCGCCGCCGCGGTCGCCGCCTTCGCGCTGGCTGCCGCGTCCGTCTCCAGCCGCGTGAGGTCGTCCTGACGGTGCTTCACCAGGTTCTCGAACGCGTCGCCGAGCGGGTTGCCGCACGTGGGGCATGGCTCGGACGGGTCGAGCGTGCCGGCGGACTCGACCGCGCGGCGGGCGGTCTCGGCCGCCCCTTCGGCGACTCGCTGCGTTGCGGCGGCGTCCGACGCGGCCTGCTGCGCGGCGGCGCGCGCGGCGTCCGCGGCCTCCAGCTCGGCAAGCGCGGATCTCGCGTCGACCTCGGGGAGACCCTCGAGCTCCGCCTGGAGCTTCGCCAGGGCTTCGGCCTCCCGCACGAGCTCCCGGGCCGTCCCGAGGCGCTCCCGCGCGTCCGCGAGCGCCTCCCGTTCGGCCTGGAGGTCCCGCAGGCCGGCCAGGCGTTCCCGGGCCTCGATCAGGCGGCCGTCCAGCTCCGCGGCGCGCTTCGCGGCGCGATCGAGCTCCGCGCCCGTGGCCGCCCGGAGCGCCCCGACGCGCTCGGTCTCGGCGCGGATCCGGTCGGCCTCGGCGAAGGCGGCGTCGGCCGTCTGCGCCCGGACCTCGGCGTCCGTGAGCGCCTGGTGGGCACCCGTCGCGGCCGCCTCCGCGGCCCCCGCGGCCTCCGTGGCCGCCGCCAGCTCGGTCTCGAGCGCGGGCAGGTCGGGGAGCGAGCCGACCAGGTTCTCCGCGTCGCGCGCCTTGCCCCGGGCCTCGGCGCGCGCGGCGGTCCGGGCGTCGTCGACGGGCTTGATGCCCAGCAGGCGCAGGACCATCTCCTTGCGCTTGGACTTGGTCAGGTCGCTGAACGCGTCGAGCTGCTTCTGCTCGGCGAAGACGCTGGCCCGGAACACCTGGCGGTCCATCCGCAGCAGCCGGCGGATCTCGGCGTCGACTTCGGTCACGCCCACCGCCAGCCGGGCGTCCTTCGCGAAGAGCTCGGCGTCGGTCGAGTGGTTCTTGCCGCGGATCTCGCGGCGCACCTCGTACTGCGTACCGGCGTGCTCGAAGACCAGCCGGATGCGGCAGTCGGTCAGCAGGCCCTGGGTCCGGATCTGCTGCTTCGGGGTCCGGGCGAAGTCCAGGCCGTACAGGGCGACCCCGATCGACTCGACCAGCGTCGACTTGCCGCTGCCGTTCGCCCCGAAGACCCCGATCACCCGCGAGGGAAGCTCGAGTTCGAGCTCCTCGAACACCCGGTAGTTGCGAAGCGAGAGCTCCAGCGCGCGCACCGGCTAGACGGCCTCCCCCCGGGCCGCCTCCAGGAACCGGGCCCCCAGGTCGCGCACCCGCGGCCGCTCCAGCCCGGCCAGGTCCTGACCGTCCACGTAGGTGCCCCACTCGGACTCCAGGCTCCCGATCTCGATGCCCCCCTGGACGGACAGCGCGCCGGCGCCCCAGTCCGGCTCGACCTGGACGAACAGCGCGCCGGGAACGGCCTCCTGGAACTCGCCCTGGGTGAGCTGGCGGTACGCGGCCGGATCCACCGCGTTCAGCCAGATGCGGACGATGGCGCCCTCCGGCGCGCCCGCCCCCTCCCGCTCGGCCGCCTCCAGGAGCTCGGAGGGGCCCAGCGACGCGGCGTCGACCTGCCGGGTGAGCAGCGGGCGCTCGTGCGGGTTCGGGACCAGCTCGACCTTCCCGGCGTCGGTGTCCACGACGAGAAGCCCCTTCGGCCCCACCTTGTCGTTGGGGCGGTCGCCGAACCCGAACGAGTCCGTCGAGCCCGCGTACCAGGTCTTCGCCGAGGACTTCAGGTGCTGGTGGTAGTGCCCCAGGACCACCAGGTCGAACCGGCGGCCCAGGTCGGCGGCCGTGACCTCCAGCTCGTTCATGTCCCGCCAGTCCCGGGTGGGCAGCGAGGACAGGGCCACGTGCGCGATGAGCAGGCTCGTGGCGTCGCCGCCGGCCTCCGGGGTGACCCGCTCGAGCTCGGCCTTGAACTCCTCCACCGTGTTGGTCTGGGGGACGGCCAAGACGCGCACGCCGGCCAGGTCGGCGCTCAAGCCCTCCAGGCGCCACGCGAAGGCCGTGGAGGGGAACACCCGCTCCAGGGCGTCGTACGGCGAGCCGGTGCCCCGCAGGCGGGGTGTGTCGTGGTTCCCGCTGATGGCCACCCCGCGCAGCCCGGCGTCGGTGAGCTTCTGGAGCCCGGCGAGCACCCGCGCGAAGACCCGGTACGAGGGCCGGGCGTGGTCGAAGACGTCGCCCAGCCACAGGAAGCCGTCGGGCTCCTGTCGCAGGGTCTCCTCGATCGCCCAGTCGAAGGACCGCAGGAAGTCCTCCTCGCGGACGGGGCGGCCCTCGTCGTCGCGAAGGTGGGCCAGGTGGGCCCGTCCCAGGTGCGCGTCACCGAGCGCGACGAGGCGCGCCACTACTCGGCGAAGCCCCTCGAGGCGCCCTCGGGCGGGGGCGGGAGCGGCAATGGCCCCGTCACGGCCTTCAGGTAGTCCTCGTACAGGAACACCCTGGCGGGCAGCGCGAACGGCGCCTCGAGGTTCGTCACGATCGCCTCGCCGGGCATGAGGGTCTGGATCTCGGGGCCGAGGTCGCCGATGTCCTGCTTCGAGGACGCCCGCAGGATGTTGCGGTCCTTCTCGTCGGCCAGGCCCAGGATGAAGAAGGTGTTGAACTGCGAGAGCAGCTCGTCGTCGATGAGCTTCGGCTGCTGGGACACCGCGCACAGCCCGACCCGGAACTTCCGCCCCTCCCTGGCCACGCGGGGAAAGACGTTGTCGTCGGAGCGCTTCACGCGGGACAGGACCCGCTGGGCCTCCTCCAACGCCACCAGCGTGGGGGGGAGGCGCTCGAAGGCCTCGCGGTCCTCCAGGAACGCGTCGGCGTAGGTGTCGAGCAGCCGGCGGGTGATCACCGAGGCGACCAGGATCTCCTCCATGCTCGACAGCCCGCTCGTCTCCACCAGGACGGAGTAGCCGTTCGAGAGCTCCTCGACGATCCGCTCCGAGAGCGACGGCTGGGACGGGTCGCGGCTGATGCAGGGCAGGTCGAGGATCCGCCGGGCCCGGCGCTGGATGACCTGCAGCGTGGCCGTGGTCGAGCCGGTCTGCTCGGCCAGCTCCTGGAGGTCCTGGCCCTCGGAGGCGACGGTCGGCAGCCAGTCCTCTCGGTACAGGCGCTCCAGGCGGTAGATGGCCTCGTCCTGGGCCCGGCTCCAGTCGTACGCGGTCTGGAGGTCGGCCAGGGTGAGCTCGGCGAGCGACAGGCGCAGCGCGGTGTGCGCCGCCCCCGACCCCGACCGGGTCGCGTAGACCTTGAGCCGGTCGCCGGCCCACGGGTGGTCCCGCAGCCCGCGGCGGCCCCCGCCCCCGCCATCCAGGTACTCGCCGTGCGGGTCGAACAGCAGCGTCGCGTAGCGGCCCTGAGACTCGAGGATGGTCCCGGCCACGACCTTCATCAAGTTCGACTTGCCCATGCCGGTCGTGGCGAAGACCCCCATGTGGGAGGTGAGGGTCTCGCCCCGGATGCCGACCTCCAGGTCGATGGTGTCCTCGCCGCTGCGGAGCAGGCCCACGCGGAGGTCTCCCATCCGCTCGCGCAGGAAGGAGAAGTCCTCCGCCGTGGGCGCGGTGACCCTGGCGAACTGGGCGGTGAGGGACTTCGGCTTGCGGAACTCCCCGGCGGGGTCGATGTAGCCGAGGGGGGCGCACGTGGCCACCTTGTGCAGGCGCTGCTCGGGGTCGTGCAGCTCGTACGGGGTTCCGGCCTGGTCCCCGGTCATGTAGGCGCCGGCGGTGCGCTCCGCCCAGGACGGATCGGACGAATCGGACCCGTAGGTCACCTGGATGACCCTGAACAGGAACCGGCGGGCCCGCTCGGGGTCCTCGGCGGACAGGAGCTCGCCCAGGAACAGGTCGGTGCCGTGGTAGGCCCGGAACTGGGCCTCCAGGACGTGTTTGCCGAAGATGCGGCCCTTGTACTCGGTCATCGCTAGCTCCTGTTCAGGACCTCGTGGAAGTCCTGGAACAGGACCTCGATGTCGTCGTGGCCCATGCCGTGGCGGGACAGGGCGTCGCGGAACGTCCGGCGGAGGTCGGCCACCGCATAGCCGGAGACCCGGGCCGCCTGGTGGGCCCGGGCCAGGGGATAGGGGTAGCCGACGAAGGCGGGGTCGTCCGCGCAGCCGGCCAGCCGCGCCAGGATCTCGCCGGGGGGCGACTCGCCGCGGGCGACGTCGACCCGGAAGGCGTACGGGGCCGTCGGCGCCAGGTGGGCCACGAAGATGTCGCCGACGTAGAGGCGGGCGAAGGTGGGCTCGGTGGAGATCCGGGCCGACCAGCAGACCCGCCCCAGCTCCCGGTCGCCCCGGCGCTTCAGCAGGGTGACGAGGGGGGCGTTGCGCCCCCAGAACAACGTCGACGCCTTGACCACCCCGGCCAGGGCCACGCCGCGGGAGACCGCCTCGTCGTGGATCGATCGGACGACGCCGGCCGGGACGAGGGGCCCGCCGTGGAGCGAGCCGTCGACCAGGACCAGGTCGCCGGGCGACGCGTCGCGGATCGTCCGGCGGACCTCCGCCCACTCCGCCCACTCGCGGAGCGCGTCGACCGGCCGGGGCGTCTCGGGGAGCCGCTCGGGCTCCGTCCCCCAGAGCTCGGTGAGGACCTCCCGCGCGATGCGCTCCATCTCCTCGTGGGACAGGGCGCGGACTTGCAGCGGCGGCGACTCGACCAGATCGGTGACGCCGGCGCGGAACCGGACCCGCGACGCGCGGTACGCCGCGACCTGGAACGACCGGCCGTCGGCGAGGAGGCACGACCCGCCGTCGACCGCCCACACCGTCCCCGGCGAGACGGCGGCCACGGCCTGCATCGCGAACGCATCGGGGTGGCCGTCGAAGACCACGTCCTCGGACAGGCCGAGCTGGCCCTCCATGATCCGCACGGTCGAGGCCGGATGCTCCAGGAGGTCGATCACGAACCCGGCGGCGTCGTCGAGGCCCCGGGCGTCGGCGAGATCGGCGCCCGAGTATGCGAGAGCGGGCGTTTCCGGGGGGGTCACGAGCCGCAGCATACCCCCGGGGACCGACAGGCCCAAGGATCGCCCGGGTCGCGCTGGGCTGAGCACGGAGCGAGCACGAACCCTCAACCTGCGATAAAGGGTTGAGGGATTCCGTGCTTGAGCACGGATCCGCTCATTGACACGCCGCCGCGGGCGGGCGTACAGTCGCGCCGCCGCCGGAACCCCCGCACCGACGGAGCGATAGGACCCAAGAGGCCTAGTAGAGAACGCAGCGCCCCGGCGCTGCGGCCCCAACGGTCTCTTGGGTCCTTTCTCTTCGCCGGGAATTCTTTCTTCCGCCGCGGCGTTCCCCCAGGGGTTTACAGGGCTGTGGCGAGGCGTACAATGCGCAACCGCCGAACCGGGCCGAGCGAGGGGACCGTGGAAGACGAAGAGCTGATCGAGGACGCCGAGGTCGAGGACGACGACGAAGAGGACGCCGAGGCCGTCGTCGTGCCCGAGCCCGTCGAGGGCGAGGCGGTCGAGTCGAGCCTGGACGAGCTGCTCGCCAAGCGGGCCCCCGAAGAGAAGGTCCCCGAGGAAGAGGACGACGAGTCGCTGCTCACCCTCGAGCGGGACGAGCGGGTCGAGCCTCTGGCCGTCAAGGTGGTCCCGCTTCAGGCCAACGAGTTCACGTGCAAGAACTGCTTCCTGGTGAAGCACCGCAGCCAGCTGGCCGACAAGCGGCGGATGTTCTGCGTCGACTGCGCCTGAGCGGCCGAGCTCCGTCCCTCCCCTTCGCCCTCCCGATCGCCGCCGTGAGCGGCGCGCTCCTGTCCCTCGCCCTGCCGCCCGCCGAGCTCGGACCGCTGGCCTTCGTCGGCGCCGCCCCCATCATCTGGCTGACCAAGGACGTCCGGCCGCGGCGGGCCGCCCTCCTCGGCTACGTCTTCGGGGTGGCCTACGTCGGCGCGGTCTCCTGGTGGATCTTCCAGACGGTCGGGCTGGTCGGCTGGCTCCCGGTCTCGCTGACCTACACCCTGGCCTACGCCGGCTTCGGGTTCCTGGTCCCGGCCCTGTGGCACGACGACCGGCCGGTCCGCTCGGCCCTGGCCGTCGCGGCGTGGTGGACGGTCATGGAGCTGATCCGCTCCTTCCTCCCGGCCGGCGGCTACACGTGGGGGACCCTGGGGACCACCCAGCACGACAACCCGCTGCTCCTGCCGCTGGCGTCGGTGACCGGCGTGTGGGGCATCTCCTTCGTGGTCGCCTTCGCCAACGCGGCGATCGTCGCGGCCTTCGGAACGGGGGAGCGGAGGGGCAAGATCCTCGCCCTGGGGATCGCGGGCGTCATCGCCGTCGCCCCGGCCCTGATCCCGGTGCTGGAGCCCGGCGACAGCCCGCCCGTGGACGTGGCGATCGTGCAGGGCAACGCCCCCGAGCGGCACCTGTTCGACCGGTTCTACGAGGATCAGGTGGTGGCGCAGAACCACGCCCGCCTGCACCTGACTCTCGCGTCCGTTCCGCCCGATTTGGCCGTCTGGCCGGAGAACTCGATCGACCGTGATCCGAGCACGAATCCGGACCTCGCCGCGCTCATCGACGCGTCGGTGGGGGAGGTGGGAGTTCCGACCCTGATCGGGGCGATCACCGACGCCCCCGACGGCCGGTTCTCCAACGAGAACGACTTCTACCTGCCCGGGCGGGGCGTGGTGGAGCGGTACCGCAAGCAGAAGCCGGTCCCGTACGGGGAGTACGTGCCGTTCCGGGAGCGGCTGGGGTTCATCAAGGAGCTGGCCCTCATCCCACGGGACATGGCGCCGGGGGAGGGGCCGGTCATGTTCGGGACCGCGGACGCGGGGCCGGGGCTGCGCTTCACCAGCGTGATCTGCTTCGAGAACTCGTTCCCGGACCTCGTTCGCCGTGCGGTGAACCAGCGAGAGGAGGCCTTCACCCCGGCGTTCCTCGTCGTCAGCACCAACAACGCGACGTTCGGCCGCACCGCGCTGTCGCGCCAGCACGTGGCGCTCAGCCAGGTCCGCGCCGCGGAGAACGGCCGGTGGATCGCCCATGCGGCGCTGTCGGGGATCAGCGCGTTCATCTCGCCTCGGGGGGAGGTCGTCGCGACCACCGAGCTGTTCGAGCCGGCGGTCCTGCGCCGGGAGATCCCCCGGATCGAGGGCCACACCATCTACACGCGGTTCGGGGACTGGTTCCCGCTGCTGTGCGGCCTGGGCGTGGCCGTGGCGTTCGCGTTCGCCCCGGCCCGCCGAAGCCGGCGCGAGCCCGCCGGGCCGCTCGACCTGCGCTGGGCGCTCGTGGTCCTGCCCACCTACGAGGAGCGCGACACGATCCGGGACGTCGTGACCCGGGTGCTGGCCGCCGACCCCCGGGTGCAGGTCCTGGTGGTCGACGACGGCTCGCCGGACGGGACGGGGGTGATCGTGGCGGGGCTGGCGGACGGCGAACCGCGGGTCCGGCTGCTGGCGCGAGAGGGGGAGCGGGGGCTGGCCGGGGCCTACAAGGAGGGGTTCCGGGTGGGCCTGGAGGAGGGCTTCGACGTGATCGTCGAGATGGACGCGGACCTGTCCCACCAGCCGGAGGAGCTGCCTCGCCTGCTCGAGGCGGCTGCCGAGCACGACGTCGTCATCGGCTCCCGGTACGTGCCCGGGGGAGCGGTGACGAACTGGAGCCGGGGGAGGGTCCTCCTGTCCAAGGGGGGCAACCTGTACGCCCGGACGCTCCTTCGACTCCCCCTGCGCGACGCCACCAGCGGTTACCGCGCGTACCGGAGCACCGTCCTGCAGGACCTGCTGGCCGGCGGGATCACCTCCGGGGGCTACGGCTTCCAGGTCGAGTTGGCGTACCGGGCTTGGCGCCGTGGATACTCCGTCGCCGAGGTCCCGATCACGTTCCGCGAACGCGAGCACGGCGTCTCGAAGATCAGCCGGGGCATCATCGTCGAGGCGATGCTGAAGGTGGCCCGCTGGGCCTGGCGGGACCGGTTCCGGGCCGCCTGAGTGAAGGGAGAGCGATGTACGAGCTCCTGAAGTTCGCGCACATCCTGGCGATGTTCACCGCCGCGAGCCTGTTCGTGGGCGGGGAGGCCTACTGCTTCCACGTCGAGGGCTCCCGGGACGTCCGGGCCATCCGGCGGGTCTACCAGGCGGCCCAGAAGCTCGACGGCATCGCCATCCCGATCGTGATCCTCGGGTTGATCCTCGGGATCATCACCGCGATCAACGGAAACCTGGACCTCACCCAGACGTGGCTGATCCTCGCCTACGTCCTGTTCGCCGGCCTCATGGCCATGGGAATCGCCTACTGGGGACCCCGGAGCAAGAAGATCCTCGAGGCCGCCGAGGCCAGCCCCGACGACGCCATGAACCCCGAGCTGACCTCGCTGCTGACCCGCACCCCGGTCCGCCGCGCGATCGTGGTGTTCGACCTGGGGCTGTGGGTGGCGATCATCTTCGTGATGGTCACCAAGCCCTTCTCGTGAGCACCCCCTAACTCCCGATAACCACCATTACGGTAAGTAGTCAGGAATGAGCACCCCCTGGCCATTCCGGCCCCCGGAGCCCCTCGGCATGGAAAACACGGGTCGCCCGTCCGCCGCGGCACGTGCGCTGCGCGGCAGCTTGGTCGAAACCCCCCGCCCGGCTCGACGCGATCGCGAGGCGCCGAGCCCGCTCCCCCGGCCGGCCGCGCGGGTCGCACGTACGTTCGAGCTAGAGGTCCAGCAGCCCGCGTACCAGGTTCAGGGTCGAGAAGTCCCCTCCGGTCATATCGCTCGCGGTCACGGGGGAGCCGGCCGGGGCGCGGCTCCAGACGTGCTCGCCGCCGAACATCCGCTCGACGATCTCCGCCTCCGAGGCGCCCGCGCCGGCCAGGGCCTTGGCCTCGGCCGCGCGGTCCTCCAGGTACCCCAGCAGGCGCTCGATCGGCTCCAGGGGACGCTCCGGGACCGGCAGGTGGGCCGGGAACAGCCGCTCGGGGCCCAGCGCGGCCACCGCCCGCAGCGAGGCGACGGCTGCCGGCAGGTCCTCCTCGGCCCGGGCCAGCCGGGGCTCCGTCGCGGCGATCAGGTCGCCGGCGAACACCCACCCCTCGTCGCGGTGAACGAAGGCCACGTGCTGCGGGCAGTGGCCCGGCGTGGGCACGACCTCGTACCGGCGGCCGGCCTCGACGAGCGCGTCCGGCAGCGGCGCTCCGGCGACCGGTTCCGGCCGGCCCCACACCGCCTCCCGCATGAGCGGAAGGTCCTCCGGCTGCGCGAGCAGGCCCAGGTGGCTCGCCGGCGCCAGCACCTGCACGCCGTCCCCGGCGAGGGCCGACGCGCCCCCCGCGTGGTCCTCGTGACAGTGGGTGAGGGCGACGGTCCCGGCGCGGCCGTCCAGGAACGCCGCGAGCTCGGCTCGGCCGTGATGCATCGCCGCGTCGAACAGGATCCCGTCCACCAGGTAGCACGCGCTCCACCGGACGCCCTCGGCCGGCCCCGCGGTGAGGTCGATGCGCGTGACGGGCCCATAGGAGTCGGCGCGGAGCACGGCGAAACCCTAGACCACCCATGCGACCCGCCCGTTCCCTCCAGGCCCTGATCGCGGCCGCCCTGTGCCTGCTCCTTGCCGCGCCGCCTCCGGCGACGGCCCACACCTGCATCACGACGCCCACCTACGACGACACCATCCCCTCCCCCTCCGAGGCGATCCCCGGGTTCCCGCTCCGGCGGGCGCTGACCTCCGAGCTCAACGACTACGTCGACGCGGTGGCGGCGACCAGCGACCGCGTCCGGGCCGGCACGTTCGCCAGCTCGTGGAACGGGACGCCCCTGAAGTACGCGCTGGTCTCCTTGCGGCCGAACATGGCGGACCTCGACTCGATCGTGGCCCGGCTGCAGCGCCTGCGGGACCCCCGCCGGACCACGCCCCGGGAAGCCGCGGCCATCGCCTCCACCACCCCCGCGATCGTCTGGTACACCGGCAACGTCCACGGCAACGAGGCCTCCGGCGCGGACGCCGCGATCCACCTCCTGTACGAGCTGGCCGCCGGCCGGTACTGCGACGTCGAGCACACCATCACCGACCTGATCGTCGGCATCATCCCCACGCAGAACCCCGACGGCCGCGACGCCGCCAGCCGCGAGAACGCCTACGGCTTCGACATGAACCGGGACTGGTTCGCCCGCACCCAGCCGGAGACCGACGGGAAGCTCGACCTGCTGATGCGATTCCCTCCCGTGCTGTTCATCGACGCCCACGAGATGGGCAGCAGCGACTTCTTCTTCCCGCCCAACGCGGACCCCATCCACCACGAGATCAGCCCGGAGAGCCTCCGCTGGATCAACGAGCTGTACGGCCCGGCCATGGCCAAGGCCTTCGAGGACCGCCGCGCGACGGCGCCCACCGAGTGGAGCTACTTCAACTACGACATCTACGACCTGTTCTACATGGGCTACGGCGACACGGTGCCCACCACCGTCTTCACCGCCGCCGGGATGACCTTCGAGAAGGGCACGGCCGACACCGACGCCCAGCGCGAGGACGAGCAGTTCGTCGCGGGATGGACCTCGATCTTCACGGCCGGCCTCAACAAGCGTCAGATCCTGCTCGACTGGCACCAGGCGCACGC
The DNA here is from genome assembly GCA_963742735.1 of uncultured Actinomycetes bacterium. GTDB lineage: Bacteria > Actinomycetota > UBA4738 > UBA4738 > JBBDTT01 > JBBDTT01. The sequence goes on along the minus strand of CAVUMN010000003.1, from coordinate 856,753 downwards.
CCGGGCGTACCTGGAGGGCCGGGCCGGCTTCCTGGAGCCGAACGTCATCAACGAGCCGGGCAACGTGGTGGACCGGCGCGTCCCGCCGACGCGCGTTCGCCACTACTTCATCGGCCCCGAGCGGTCCCGGCCGGACGCGGCCCGCCTGGTGGAGCGGCTCATCTCCACCGGCGTCGAGGTCTATCGCCTGCGCCGGCCGCTGTCGGTCCCCAACCTTCGCGCGTACGGGCGGGGCCCCCGGCGAGGCGTGGTCCCCGCCGGCTCGTTCTGGATCCCCATGGCTCAGCCCCAGAAGCGGTGGATCCAGGCGCTGCTCGGCGAGGACCCGTACACCCCGTTCGCCTACTTCTACGACGTCACCGCCTGGTCGAACCCGCTGCTGATGAACCTGCCCGCCTGGTTCACGGGCGACCGGCTTCGGCCGCGCGCCGAGCGCGTCGTCGCGGCGCCGGTCGGATCCGTGCGCGGCCTCACGGTCACCACCGCGGCGTTCGGGTTCCCGGGCGACACCGGCGAGGCGATGGCCGCCGCCTGGGAGCTGGCCCGGACCGGCCACACGGTCCGGCGGCTCGAGGCGCCCGCGGCGGGCCTGCCCCGCGGGTCCTTCGTCGTCCTGGGCGCCCACGCGGCGCCGGCCCTGCGCCGCCTGGCCCGGGAGCGCCGCATCGACGTCCGCGCCCTGCGCACGTTCCCCGAGGGCCTGCGGTTCCGCCAGCCCCGGATCGCGGTGTACGCGCCGCCCGCCCCCGCCGGCGCCGCCATCGCGGTGGGGGAGTCCATCGGCCACCTGCGATACCTGCTCGACCGGGTGTGGAAGGTCCCCTACACGCCGGTCACCGGGGCCGAGATCCTGCTCGGGGCACTCTCGGAGGCCGACGTGCTCCTGGTCCCCGGGATCGAGACCGCCGAGCTGACGTTGGCCACGCCGGTCATCGAATCGTGGATCGCCGGCGGCGGCGTCTACGTCGGCACGGCCCGCCCGGGAGGCTCGGGCGGGACGGGGTTCGCGATCCAGTCCGGGTTCACCACCGCAGCGGTCCGCGACGCCCCCGAGCTCCAGGTCCCGGGGACCATGTTCCGCGTGCTGCTCGGGCCGAACAGCCCGCTGACCCTCGGGGCGCCCACCACGGCCTACTGGTACCAGCTCGGCGACGACGTCCTGGAGCCGTCGGTCACCGGGACCAACGCCGGCCTGTATCCCTCCCGCGCCCCGGAGTTCTGGTCGTCGGGCTACGTGGAGGGCCAGGCCGCCCTGGCCGGCTCGGCCGCCCTCGTGGACGAGACCCTCGGCGCCGGACGGGTCCTGCTGTTCTCGAGCGAGCCCAACTACCGCGCCTACACCGACGGCGCCTCGTTCCTTCTCGCCAACGCCATCGCCTACCCCGTCGGCGCATTCGCGGACGGCACCGACGTGGCCTCCCCCATCGCGGCCCGGGCGGTCGCCGCCGCCATGGCCTCGGCGCGCTCCCCGATCGGGCCCGGCCGGCCGATCCGGATCGTCGTCCCGGCCGCGTGGTCGGCCCGCGCGGCCGGCGTCCTGCGGGACTTCGGCGCCGAGAATCTGACGGTCCGTCAGATCGCCGGCGCCGCGTACCTCACGATCCCCAACCCGCTCGGACTGGACGTCGAGCGCCACCCGTTCGTGTACCGGATCCTCCGGGCGCTGCGCGAGGCCAGCGTACCGGTGCGCTCCGCGATCCTCTAGGCCCCGAGCAGGTCCTCGGCGGTGAGGGCCGCCAGCGAGTCGAAGGCGGGCATCCCGAGGTCGCCGCCGAGGCCGGCGATCGCCACGATGCGCATCCCCGCCGCCGTGGCGGACTCGATCCCGACCGGGGAGTCCTCGACGGCCACGCACGCCGCCGGCGCCAGCCCCAGCCGCTCCGCAGTTCGCAGGTAGACGTCCGGAGCCGGCTTCGGGTGGTCGACCTCGTCGCCGGCCACCACCGCGTCGAACGGGCCCAGGCTCGCGATCGAGCCCTCGACGTACCGCCGAACAGAATTCGATGCGACCGCCAGCTTCACGGAACCCCGGAGTCGCATCGATCAGCTCCCGCGCGCCGGGCATCACCGGGACCAGCCCCCTCGAGCCTCGCTCGACCATCCGTTCGACCATCGACTCCGCGGCCGCCTGTGCGCGTTGCGGATCGCTCAGCTGCTCGGCCACGATGTCGGCGACGCCCTGGACGCCGCGGCCGTGCATGCGCATAGCCAGCTCGTCCGAGTAGGTGAACCCGAACGCCTCGGCGACCTCGGCCTCGACCTCGCGCCACACCGGCTCGGAGTCGATCAGAACCCCGTCGAGGTCGAAGACGACGGCCCGGATCGGGTCGCGGGCTACCAGCGGACCTTGAGGTGGCGGGCGGCGCGGGCCTCGTCCAGGCGGCGGACCGGCGCGGTCAGCGGCGCCTCGTGGAGCAGGTCCGGGTTCTCCGCCGCCTCGCGGGCGGCCTGCAGGAGCGCCTCCGCGAACGCGTCGAGGGTCTCCCGCGACTCGGTCTCGGTCGGCTCGACCATCAGGCACTCCTCGACGATCAGCGGGAAGTACACGGTCGAGGGGTGGAAGCCCAGGTCGATCAGGCGCTTCGCGATGTCCATGGCCCGGATGCCGTGCACCTTCAAGCGCTTCGCGGTCGAGACGAACTCGTGCATGGGCGGCCCCGAGAACGCGAGTGGGAAGGCGCCGGTGACCTTCTTGGCCAGGTAGTTGGCGTTCAGCACGGCGCGCTCGGCGACCTCGCGCAGCCCGTTCGAGCCGTGGGCGACGACGTAGGCGTAGGCACGGACCACGATCCCGAAGTTCCCGTGGAACCCGTGGACCCGCCCGATCGCGTCGGGACGGTCGTGGTCGAAGTAGTGGCGGTTGGACACGGTGTCGTACTCGACGATCGGCGCCGGCAGGAACGGCACCAGCCGCTCGGCCACCGCCACCGGCCCCGCCCCAGGTCCGCCCCCGCCGTGCGGCGTCGCGAACGTCTTGTGCGTGTTCATGTGGACGATGTCGAAGCCCATGTCGCCGGGGCGGACCACGCCCTGGATCGCGTTGAGGTTCGCGCCGTCGTAGTACAGGAGCCCGCCGGCCTCGTGGATGATCCGGGCGATCTCCAGGATGTCCTCCTCGAAGAGGCCGAGGGTGTTCGGGTTGGTGATCATCAGCCCGGCCACGCCGTCGTCGACCATCTTCTCCAGCGCCGACAGGTCGACCAGGCCGCGGGCGTCGCTGGGCACCTCGACGGTGTCGTAGCCGGCCAGGGTCACGCTCGCCGGGTTGGTGCCGTGCGCCGAGTCCGGGATCACGATCTTGCGGCGGGCGTCGCCGTTCTTCGTGTGGAAAGCCCGCATGATCAGCAGGCCGGTGAGCTCGCCCGACGCGCCCGCGGCGGGCTGGAACGTGGCCCGCGCCATCCCCGTGATCTCGCACAACAGCTGCTCGAGCCCGTGGATCAGGGCCAGCGCCCCCTGGACCGTCGACTCGGGCTGCAGCGGGTGCAGCCGGCGGAACCCGGCCAGCCCCGCGACCTCCTCGGCCACCTTCGGGTTGTACTTCATGGAGCACGACCCGAGCGGATAGAAGCCCGTGTCCACGCCGTAGTTGATCTGGGCCAGCCGGGTGAAGTGGCGGACCAGGTCCCGCTCCCCCACCTCGGGCAGCGGCGGCGGCTCGGCCCGGCGATGCTCCGCGGGGATCTCGACCGCCGGGACGTCCGGGGTCGGCAGACTCGACGCCCGTCGGCCGGGGCGCGAGAGGTCCTTGAGGCTGGTGGGCAGGTTCGGCCCGGCGCGTCCGGACCGGCGCGCCCACGCGGCTGGTCACGAGGCGAGCACCTCCCCCAGCGCCGTGGCCAGCGCGTCGATCTCCTTCTTCGAGCGCCGCTCGGTCACCGCGACGAGCAGTCCCTCGGGGATCGGGACGCCGGCCAGGATGCCCCGCGTCCACCAGGGCCTCGATGACCTCGGCGGGATCGCGGGGCAGCGACACGGCGAACTCCTTGAAGAACGGCGCGTCCGGGTGGACGAGCTCCACGCCGTCGATCGCCGACAGCGTCTCGGCCGCGTAGGCCGCGTTCGAGGTGCACAGCCCGCCGAGCTCGCGCAGGCCCTCCGGCCCGAGCCACGCCAGGTACACGGTCGCCGCGACGGCCATCAGGGTCTGGTTCGTGCAGATGTTCGAGGTGGCCTTGGCCCGGCGGATGTGCTGCTCGCGGGCCTGGAGGGTCAGGACGTAGCCGACGTTGCCGTCGACGTCGAGGGTCTCCCCCGCGATGCGCCCCGGCATCCGCCGGATGTCCTGCATCCGCGCGGCGATGATCCCCAGGTACGGACCGCCGAAGCTCAGGTGGTTGCCCAGGACCTGGCCCTCGGCGACCGCGACGTCGGCCCCGAGCTCCCCCGGCGGCGCCAGGACGCCCAGCGACAGCGGGTCGAAGACCTGCACGGCCCTCGCCCCGCCCGCGCGAGCGGCGTCGAACAGCTCCCGCGCCGGCTCCAGGATCCCTAGCCGGTTCGGGTGCTGGACGATCACGCACGCGACGTCGTCGCCGACTTCGGGTACGTTCGCCCGCCCGCCGGTCGACCCGAACGTCTCCGGCGCGTACCCCGCTCCCCTGCCGTAGGTCGTCAGGACCTCCATGTAGCGAGGGTCGACCGTGTCGGCGACCAGGACGCGGTCACGCCCCGTCGCGGCGCGCGACAGGTTCACCGCCTCGACGATCGCCGTCGCCCCGTCGTACAGCGAGGCGTTCGACACCTCGAGCCCGGTCAGGTCGCAGATCATCGACTGGTACTCGAACAGGGCCTGGAGGACGCCCTGGGAGAGCTCCGGCTGGTAGGGCGTGTAGGAGGTGTACAGCTCGGATTGTCCGGCCATGGCCCACACCACGCTCGGCACGTAGTGGTCGTAGGCGCCGGCGCCGGCGAAGCACACCAGGTCGTCGGTGTGGCGGTTGCGCGCGGCCAGCCTCTGGAGCTCCCCCACCAGCTCGGGCTCGGACAGCCCCTTGGGCAGGTGCAGGGTCCGGTCCAGGCGGACCTCGGGAGGGATGTGGGCGTACAGGTCCTCGAGCGAGTTCAGCCCGATCGCCTCGAGCATCTCGCGGACGTCTTCGTCGGTGTGCGGCGCGAACTGCAACGCGCGAGTCCTTTCGAGGGGCCGGAGGGAAGACCGAGCGCGATTCTAGTGGACGGCTCGGATTAGCCCGCGTGGTCCTCGAGGCCGTACTTCGTCACCAGGGACAGGTAGTCGCGCTGGTAGAAGATTTTGCACTTCACGTCGGGGTAGAGCTCGCGCAGCCGGCGGACCTTGCGGTTCTTCTTGGTCACCAGCTTCTGGTTCAGCGTGGTGATCTCGATGAACAGGTCGTACATCGGAAGGTAGAAGTCCGGCGTGAAGCGCTGGATGACATGGCCGTCGGAGTCCCAGGCCAGGTCGAAGGACTTGGGCTCGTAGTCCCATTCGATCTGGTAGAAGTCGAGGAGCTTCGCGAACTGGCGCTCGCTGGCGTGGGCAAACGGTGTCGAGTCGCTTTTCAGCGGCTCGGTGGGGACCGAGCGAAGCTTGCCGGTCAAGCGCCTCCCACCGACGAGGACGCGACCGCCTCCTCGAGCTCCGTTCGGAGCTGCGGGAGCGGGATGAAGAACGCGCCCTGGCCCTTGCTCAGCAGGTCCACGATCTCCCCCTGCGACTCGACCGCGTACATCGTGGTGCCGTCGGAGACGAGGCTCGCGCTGTGCGGGCTCTTGTTGAGGATCTCGCCGAGGTTCTTCACGGCACGGCGGATCTTCTGGAGGGACAGGCCCATGTCCTCCATCCGCTTGATGGCCTTCAGCTCCAGGACATCGGTGAACGAGTACAGCCGCTGGGTCCCCGATCCTTCCGCCTCGCGCACGCTCGCGGAGACCAATCCGGTGCGGGTCCAGTAGTCCAGTTGTCGGTACGTGATCCCCGTCAGACGAGTCACTTCGGGGACGCGAAACCCCTGCTCATCGGCCATGTGACAGCTCCGTAATTACCGGGATGTGAGTGGCGCAAATCTACTTCGGCCACCCCCGAGAGTCAACCATGCCAACGCCCCAATGCGGGCTTTGAGCGGGCCTCGGAGGCGGTGTCAGAGCCCCGGGCTACGATCGCGGCTCTATCTCCCCCTCCCGAGTCGGGAGGTCTACGATGGCGATCGATGAGCGCGCACGTCACCAGCTGTTCCAGAAGCTCGAGGAATGCTCGGGCGCGACGAGGCGGACACGCTGATGGGACTGCTGCCTGCCGTCGGCTGGGCCGACTTGGCCACGAAGCATGACCTCAAGCGAGACCTCGAGCAGCTCGAAACTCGATTGGAGTCCAGGTTCGAGGCCAAGCTGGAGAAAGCCCTCCGCCATCAGCTCCGCGGGTTCATCGGCTTCCAGTTCGCGTTGACCGGCGCCGTGATCGCCGCCGCGAAGCTGCTCTGACCTCGCCCGGACCTACGCGAAGTCCTCGGGGGTGACGTTGTCCAGGAACTCGCGGAACTTCTCGACCTCCTGCTCCTCGTCGTCGCGGATGACGATGGACGCCTCGGTGAGGACGTCCTCATGGGCGAAGATCGGGACGTTGGCGCGCACGGCCAGGGCGATCGCGTCGGACGGCCGGGAGGACACCTCGTAGCGGGTCCCGTTCACCGCGAGCTTGATCACCGCGTAGAAGGTGCCCTCCTTCAGCTCGGTGATCTCGATGGCCTCGACGTTCACCGCGATCTCCTCGAGCAGGTTCTTCAGCAGGTCGTGGGTCATCGGCCGGGCGGTGACGATCCCCTGCAGGGCGAAGGCGATGGCCGTCGCCTCCATCGCACCGATCCAGATCGGCAGGAACCGCTCCCCTTCCTTCTCCTTGAGGAGCACGATCGGCTGATTGGTCGGGAGCTCCACACGGACGCCGATCAGGTTCAGCTCGATCATCCCGGCGCCAATCTATCATCGGCCTCCGGCCCGTCGACCGGCGCCGAGGGCGCCTCACCGGTGAGGTACGGCAGCAGCAGATCGGGGTCGTCGCGCGCCGCGTCCGGGTGGCTGAGGGCGACGATCATCGGCAGGTTCCGGTACCGCTCGTCGACGTCCAGGCCGTAGCCCACCACGAACTGATCGGGGCAGTCGAAGCCCCGGTACCGGATGTTGAGGGGCACGATGCGCCGGACGGAGCGGTCCAGGAGGGTGCACACCTCCAGCGACGCCGGCCCCTTCGCCTCGAGCGTGGACAGCAGGTAGGACAGGGTCAGCCCGGTGTCGATGATGTCCTCGACGACGATGACGTCCTGCCCGCTGATGTCCTCGTCGAGGTCTTTGACGATCCGCACGACGCCGGAGCCCTCGCCCTCCTCTTCGTCCTTGCCCGCGTACTTGCTGATCGACATGAAGTCGATGCGGGCGGGCAGGCGGACCTCGCGCAGGAGATCGCCCAGGAAGATGGCGCCGCCCTTCAGTACCGAGATCAGGACCGGCGAGCGGCCGGCGTAGTCGTCGGTGATGGCCCGGCCGAGCTCGCGGACCCGGTCGCGGATCGTCGGCTCGTCCCACAGGACCCGCACCGTCTCGTCCACGGACCTGGAGTCTAGGGGCTCAGTCCTCCTGGACCAGACGGCCGAGCAGGGCGGTCAGCACCAGGACCATGCGCAGCCAGTACGGCCGCCCCGCGCCGACCGGGTCGGGAAGGTCGCCGACCACCACCGGCGCCCGCCCCACCTCCCTGCCGGCCACCCGGACCACGGCCTCGCCGAGGGGGGCGCCCTCCCGGACGGGGAAGCGCAGACCGGGCCGGGGAACGACCTCGATCCGCACTCCCGGGTGCTCCTCGTGTACGTAGGCCTCCACGGCGCCTGCGGCGACCGCGGGGACCTCCAGGTCGCCCACGCGCACGGGCGGCAGCTCCTCGCCCTCGCCGAGCACCTCCCGGCGGTCGTACGCGGCGAATGCGTGGTCCAGCAGTGCCGCCCCGTCGTTCCAGGTGAAGTCGGGCTCCCCCAGCAGGACGATCAGATAGCGCTCGTCCTCCCGCTCGGCCACCGCCGCCAGGCAGTAGCCGGCCGCGGTGGTGAGCCCGGTCTTGACGCCGAGGGTCCCCGGATACAGCCACAGCAGCGCGTTGCGATTCTGCAGGCGGCGGCGGGGACCCGACGGCGCCGCCACGTTGTGGAACTTCGTCTCGACGATCGTCCGGAGCTCCGGGAACTCGAGGGCCGTCGCGGTCAGCCTGGCGACGTCAACGGCGGTGGAGTACCCGCGGTCGTCGAGCCCCGTCGGCGAGAAGAAGAACGTGTCCTCCATCCCCAGCTCCGAGGCGCGGGCGTTCATCTCTGAGACGAACCGATCGACCGTCCCGCCGACGTGCTCGGCCAGGGCGACGCCGGCGTCGTTGGCCGAGGCGAGCATCAGGGCGTACAGCAGCTCGCTCGCCGGCTGGACCTCCCCGACCTGCAGGCCGAGCTCGGCGCCGGGCTGGCTCGTGGCGTTCGGGCCGGCCACCACCGGCTCGTCGGCCCCGATCCGCTCCAGGACCAGGAGCGCGGTCATGATCTTGGTCAGGCTGGCGATGGGCCGGCGCTCCCGGGGATCGGCCGAGAACAGCACCCCTCCCCCGTCGAGGTCCATCAGCACCGCCGCCTCGGAGCGCAGCCGCGGCGGATCGAACCCCGGGGCCGGCGTCTCGAGGGCCGTCGGGTACGGCGAGGGGATCCCACTCGGCGGGACCGGGGTCGGCGGCGGAAACGTGGCCTGGCCGAGAGCCCCCCGCACGGCGACGGCCGGCACGGCGAGGACGGCCACGGCGAGAACGAGGACGAGCGCGCGGGCGGGCCGCTTTCCGAACATGGCGGACACGGGCGCCGTTACGGCGCGGAGTGGAGGTGGTGCCGCAGGTTCGAGCTGAGCAGCGCCTGCTTCAGCTTGCGGGACAGCCGCGCGAGATCGCCCAGCGACTCGGTCGCCGCCTTCCGCGCGTCGGGGTTCCGCTGCCGAAGGACCGGCAGGACGATCGTCTCGAAGAAGGTCGCCTCTCGCTCGGCGAAGTGCCGGTACATCGTCAGGTGGCGCGGCTCGACGCCGTACTTGAAGAAGTCCTTCACGATCGAGAGCACCACCAGGTCGTCGCCGTCGTAATAGCGCGCGCCGTTCTCGCCCTGACCCTTCAGCAGGCCGAACGACTCGAGCTCACGGATCCGCTCGGCCTCGACGCCGGTGGCCGACGACAGCTCCTCGAGCGACATCTGCAGGCCCTGCGCGGTCTGGACGATGTCGTCCTCCAGCGGCGCGTCGGCTTTGGCCGCCGGCCGTGCCGCCGAGGTGTCGCTCGCACCGATCTCCGACGGCTCGAGGTCGTCGCTCGCCATCGGCGTGCGCGCCGGCGCCTCGGTCTGGGCCGGCGCGTCCAGGCGGTCCTTGATGACCTTCAGCGGCAGGTACTCGTCGCGCTGCAGCCGCAGGATGCGCCGCAGCCGGTCGACGTCCTTGTCGTAGAACTTGCGATAGCCCGACGGCGTGCGCTCGGGATCGATCAGCCCCTCCCCTTCCAGGAAGCGGATCTTGCTGATCGTGATGTCGGGGAACTCGGCCTTGAGGGCCACGAGGACCTCGCCGATCGACAGGTAGCTTCTGGTCGCCATCGTCTACTCCGGGGCCGTGAAGAACACGAGCTTGAACTTGCCGACCTGGATCTCGTCGCCGTTGGCGAGGGCGGTCTCCTCGACCAGCTCGCCGTTCACGTAGGTGCCGTTCAGGCTTCCCATGTCGTGCACCGAGAACGCGCCGTCCTTGCGCCGCAGCTCGAGGTGCTTGCGCGACACGGTGATGTCGTCGAGGAACACGTCGCTCTCGGGATGGCGTCCGGAGACGACGACGTCCTTGTCGATCAGGAAGCGCGAGCCCGCGCCGGGGCCGCGCTTCACCACGAGCAGCGCCTGCCCGGCTTCGAGCTCGTCAAGGGGAAGGATGACTTCTTCACCGGTCTCGTCCTCGATCTCCACAGGACTGAAAGTCGCCGTGCTGTCCTCCTGTAATGGATGGCCGCACTTCGCGCAGAACTTGGAGTCCGCGGGGTTGCGATGTCCACAGTTGGTGCAGTACACCTCGGCCTCCGGTCAACGTCACCCTCTAGGGAACCTCGAGGGTTCATGAGGGAACGTCAACAATAGGGCCGGTGTGGAAAAGGGTCAATCACCTGGGGAAATGTGCTCGGAAGGCTCGAGAGGCTCAGTCCTCGGCCGGGGTCTCGCTCTCCACGAACTCGCGATACGCGTCGGCCGACAGCAGGGCGTCGATCTCGGTCGGATCGCTCGCATCGATGATCAGCATCCACCCGTCGCCGTACGGGTCCTCGTTTACGAGCTCCGGAGAGTCCTCCAACGCGTCGTTGCGCTCCGCGACGACGCCGGTCACCGGCGAGTAGACGTCGGACACCGACTTCGTGGACTCGACCTCGCCGAAGGGCTCCCCGCCGAGCACGTCGGCGCCGACCTCGGGGAGGTCCACGTAGACGACATCCCCCAGCGCGTCCTGGGCGAAGTCGGTGATCCCCACGCGGACCCGCGAGCCGTCCTCGAGCCGGGCCCACTCGTGCTCGCGCGTGTAGCCGACGTTGTCCGGGTAGTTCATCAGGCCTCCTCGTGGTTCGTGCGTCCCGGCGGCCTCGGCAGCGACGCGAACGGGTCGGGCGCGGCCGCGATCTCCTCAAGGGCGTGGGCCCGGACGTCGGCCGCCTTCGGGTACTCCCCGGCCGGGCGGCCGGCTCGCAGCGCGTGCTGCGAGAGGTCTCGGACTCGATGGCCGCAGCGAGGACAGTCGCCGAGCCGCGCGTCGCCGGGCGCGATCCCCCGGTTGCCGCAGTTGTCGCAGCCCCACAGGTGTTTCCGCCCGGAGAGCTTCCCCCGCTTCGCGCGGGGCTTGCCGTCGACCTCCACCAGGTCGAGCGAGAAATCCACGACCGGCGCGTTCGACACGCTCGTGCCGACGCCGTACGCGTCGGCGTAGCGATTGAGCTCCCGGATGCTCGTCTCGTCGATGCCCCCCGACAGGAAGATCTGGACGTGGGAGAAGCCGGCCGAGTCGAGCTCCCAGCGGACCTCGCGGCAGATCGCGAGGAAGTCCCCGCGGCGGGAGGCCGGCGTGTCCAGCCGCACCGCCGTCAGCTTGTCGCCCAGCAGGCGGGCCGCGGCGACCGCGCCGAACTTCTCGTCCTGGTACGTGTCCACCAGCGCCACCCGGGGCACGGCCGGCTCGATCGTTCGGTCGAACCCCGACCAGGCCCGGTCCTCCCCCAGGATCAGGATCAGGGCGTGGGCCATGGTCCCGACCGGTTCCAGCCCAAGGACCTCGCCGCTCTTGACCGCCGCCACCCCGTCGAACCCGCCGAGGTACGCCGCGCGCTCGATCATCGGCGCGATCGCCGGGTGCATCCGCCGGGCCCCGAAGGAGTAGACGGGCCGGCCGGCCGCGGCGAGCTTGGTGCGGGCGGCGGCCGTGGCCACGCCGCTCGCCTGACACAGCACGCCGAGCAGCGCGGTCTCGAGGACCCCGAACTCGAGGTACCGGCCCTCGATGGTGACCACCGGCTCCTCCGCGTAGAACACGCTCCCCTCGCGGATCGAGTGGACCTCCAGGTCGTGGCCCTCCAGCAGCGCGAGGGCCTCGTCCAGCCCGGCGAAGACCCCCCACGGCCAGCCGCGGGGCAGCGCGCCCGTGCGGATCTCGGCGACGACGCGCGCGTCGGACTGCTCGGCCTCCAGGACCCGCCGGCTCCGCTCGAAGTAGACGTCGGTCACCCGGCCGCGGCGGATCTCGTCGGGCGAGGCGACGTTGAAGCCGGCCATCAGTCCCGCAGCTCGTCGACCAGGGCGGCGAACTCCCCCGCCAGCATTCCCGCGCCGTCCAGCGTGTCCGACTCCGCGAACACGCGCACCAGCGGCTCGAGTGGATCGGGGATCACCAGCGCCCAGTCCCGGTCGCGGTAGATCTTTACCCCATCCGTGATGTCGCGCCCGTTGCCCTCCTCGCGCTCCAGGAGCCGGCGCATGACCGTCCCCTTGATCTCCCAGGGCATCGGGACGTCGAGCTCCACGATGTGCACCGGCGGCAACGCGTCGACCACGTCGGCCAGCCGGGCGTTCGCCACCGCCAGGTACTCGAGCAGCCGGACCACGCTGAGGACGCCGTCGAACGCCGCCAGGAAGTCCGGGAAGATCAGCCCGCCAGCGGCGTCACCCGCGAACACCACCCCGCCCTCGTCCGCGGCCGCCATCAGCGCGGCGGGGGCCACCTTCGTCCAGTGGACCGTCCCGCCGACCGCGTCGACCATCTCCTGGACGCGCCGGGAGGCGGTAACCGGGACCGCGATCCGGGGCGCGTCGTGGATCTGGGTGATGAGGTGCACGAACGCCAGCAGCTCGGCGATCCCGTCCAGGGGTCTCCCCCGGTCGTCCACCAGCCGGATCCGCTCGGCGGTGCCGTCGATCAGGACGCCCAGGTCGGCCCCGGTGGTCCGGACCAGCCCCGAGAGCGCGCGGAGATGGGCCTCGACCTCGGCCTCGTCCATGATCACGCGGTCCTCGTCCAGGGTCGCGTTCACGGCCAGGACGTCGGCCCCGGCCCGCCCGAGGACCGTGGGGAGGGTCAGGTTGGCGGCGCCGAACGCGTAGTCGACGACCAGCTTGGGAGCCCGGTCGCGGATCGCCTCGATGTTCACGGCGTCGGTCAGGCCGCGCGTGTAGTACTCGCGGCCCCGGGCCGGGAAGTTCAGCTCGCCGATCTCGTGGTGATACGCGCGGCGGAAGTCGTCGCGGTAGTACGTCCGCTCCACCTTTCGCTGCGCGGACTGGTCGATGTCCACGCCCCGGTCGTCGAAGAACTGGATCTCCACGGCGGAGGCGTCGTCGGGCGCGGTGCGCACCACGATCCCGGCGACGGCGCGGGTGGAGCGAGCGTAGTGACGGGCCACGGGCGTCGGGACCAGCTCCAGGTCGTGGCAGTTGACGCCGGCGGCGTTCAGGCCGGCGATCATCGCGCGCTTCACGATCCGGGCCGTGCGGGTCACGTCGCGGCACGTCGTGACCACCGAGGTCTTGGGCAAGGTGCTCGCGAAGGCCAGGGCCAGCCGCAGTGCCGACTCGGGGGTGACGTCGATGTTCATCAGCCCGGCGACGCCCCGCTCGCCGAACAGGCTCCGCGAGCCCCTCGACTCCCAGATGATGCTCTGCGAGACGAGCGCGCCGGGCTCCACCGTCTTGAAGGGGTAGACCTTCACCTGCGGGTTGAGGACTGCGCCGTCACCCACGTAGCACTCGTCGGCGACGACCACGCCCTCCTCGAGTCGGGCGTTGGACTTCACGTCGGTGTTCTTGCCGAGCACGCAGCCCCGTAGCGAGGCACCCGGACCGATGTAGGCGTTGTCGTGAACGATCGCCCGGTGCAGGAACGCGCCGCCCTTGACGACGACATTGCTGCCCAGGGTGGTGTATTCGCGGACCGTCGCGCCGCCCTCCACGCGGGAGTTCTCCCCGATGTAGGCCGGGCCGACGATCTGGGCGGCCGGGTCGATCTCCGCGCCCTCGCCCAGCCACACGCCCTCGGACAGCTCGAAGCCCTCGATCTCCACCTCGATGCGGCCGTCCAGGACGTCGCGGTGGGCCTGCAGATAGCTGTCCAGGTTGCCGACGTCGGTCCAGTAGTCCTCGGTGCGGTAGGCGTACAGCGGCAGCCCCTTGTCGAGAAGGAGCGGGAACAGGTCGGCCGCGAAGTCGAACTCCTCCCCTTGAGGGATGAACTCCAGGACCTCGGGCTCGATCACGTAGATGCCGGTGTTGATGGTGTCGCTGAACACCTCGCCCCAGCCGGGCTTCTCCAGGAACCGCTCGACCTTGCCGTCCTCGCCGGCGATGACGATCCCGAACTCCAGGGGATCCTCGACGCGCTTGGTGACGACGGTAACCGCGGCCTCCCGGTCGCGGTGGAAGGCGAGCACCGCCGAGAGGTCCAGGTCGGTGAGGGCGTCACCCGAGATCACCAGGAACGTGTCGTCCAGGAACGCCTCGGCGTTCTTCACGCTGCCGGCGGTGCCGAGCGGCTCCTCCTCGGTGGCGTAGGAGAGGTCGATCCCCAGGTCCGAGCCGTCGCCGAAGAAGTTGCGGATGATGCTCGCCAGGAACTGCACGGTCGCCACGACCTCGGTGAACCCGTGCCGCCTGAGCAGGCGCAGGATGTGCTGCATCATCGGCTGCCCGACGATGGGGAGCATCGGTTTCGGCTGGTTGCTGGTCAGGGGCCGCAGGCGGCTGCCCTGTCCACCCGCCATGACGACGGCCTTCATCCCGGCTGATGATATCCGCGGGCGGGTGGAGCTACTCCCGCCGCGTGCTCGGACGAGCGCGCCGCGTAGGCCGCCCGAAGGTCCTGCACGTACAGGGCGGCGGCGATCCAGTACTCCAGGATGCCCACCGCGAAGAACGCCCAGCCGCAGGTCCGGGCCAGGAGCGGCAGCGGCAGCCCGAGGTTCCCCCAGGCGATCAGGGGCAGTCCCCACATGAGCGTGAACGTGGCGATCTTGCCGATCCCGCGCACGTCGATGCGCGGGCCCTTCGTGAGCACCAGGTAGATCGCCGCGAACAGGACCAGGCCGTCGCGGACCAGGACGGTGAGCGCCGTCCACAGCGGGAGGGCGTCCACGACGACGAACGTGATCAGGGCCGCGCCGACGGCCAGGCGGTCGGCGAGGGGGTCGAGAAGCTTGCCGAGCTCGCTGACCTGGCCGTAGCGCCGGGCGATGTAGCCGTCGACCCAGTCCGTGGACTGGACGAACGCCAGCAGGAGCATGCCCTCGAGCTTGGAGTCCTCGCCCAGGATCAGCATGACGAAGACGGGGATCAGCAGGATGCGGATCGCCGAGAGCAGGTTCGGGATCGTCGCGATCCTGCGGGTGCACGCCGCCGCGGGCGGCCTCGACGACCTCGGGAACGTCGGGGGCGGAGTCCGGGACCGCGCACCGTTACTTGTTGAGCCGCTTGCGGGCCGAGTCGGCGGCCTTCTTCGCCGGTGTCAAATCCCTTCGACGCGACCTTGCCGGCCTGCTCGGCCGCCGACTTGGCGATCGGCGCGGCGGCCTTGGCCGCGGACTGCGCGACCTCGAAGCCCTTCTTCGCCACCTTCTTCGCGGTCTCGGCGCCCTTGGACGCCGCCGGCCCGGCGACCTCCATGACCTTGCCGACCAGGTCGCTCGCCCGATCCGTCAGGCCCTTGCCCTTGTGATTCCGCCATGCCGCCACCCTCTCCCGCTCGTTGGTCGCGCTCACGCGAAGCCTACCCCCGCCGGCCCCGCCGCTCCCTGGGCGCGTCGAACGAGGACCGCGGCTGCCACGCCCGGATCACCATGGCCACCACCAGGACCGCGGTGGGCAACAGCGCGAGGAACAACAGGACGAGGGCCATCAGCTCACGCTCGCCGGCGCCGGCGATCGACGACCGTCGCCGCCACCGCCAGGAGGCCGAGCCCCGCGAGGCCCAGCGCGAGGCCGGCGTCGTTCGAGGGCGTCGCCTCACCGCCCGACACCACGAGATCGTCGGCGCCCCCGGACGACCCCGCCGGAAGGGCGCCGTACGGATGCATCGGCACGTCGCTCGCCTGCTCGAAGGTTCCCACGTGGGTGCCCGAGCACGAGTTCGTCTCGAGCCCGCCGGGGTCGTCGCCGGCGTACACGGTGTAGCGAGTGCCGCCTCGGAAGATGACGCCGCACGCCGGGGTCTGGTTCGCGGCGAACACAGACACCGTGAGACCGGCGACCGCGCCCTTGTGGACCTCCTCGACGGTGAACCGCGTCTCGACCTCGCCGCTCGAGAAGGCGAACGGGGTGTCCTCGATCGCCGTGCCTGTGAACACCACGTCCGACCGCTCGAAGATCTCGGCGGGCGTGGCCTCCTTGCACGAGCACGCGAGGCACGGGGTCGCCTGAAGGACGACGAAGGTTCCGGCGGCCACCAAGGCGAGGATCGCTCGTCTCATCCCCACGATCATGGCGCAACCGACGCACCTCTACGAGGCGCGGCGTCCCTTTCTGGTCCGTTCCTTGACCTCGCGCGCGGGCTTCGGGCTCTGGCGTCGCGGGGTTGCTGGCTTCGTCGGCCTCACGGGCTGGGTGGGACCGGCCAGGTCGGCGAGCAGGGCGTCCAGTGCGTCCTGGAACGACCGGTTCCCCGTCGTCACGTAGCCGTCCATCCAGCCGAGCGTGACCCGGACGTCGTCGATGGACTCGGACACGCCCCGGCGCTCCGTCTGCGGCAGCCGGCGGTCGAGCATCTGGCCGAGCATCTCGTTCAGCCGATCCCGGATCGCGTTCAGCTCGCCCACCGACTCGATGGGCGAGCCCGAGGGCCTCCCCCGCTGGGGCCGCTCGTGGCGCGTCTCACCGAGCTCGCGCTCGACGATGGCGCGGACCTTCGGGTCCTTCAACAGCTTCCGGGCCCGGCGCCGGTCCCCCAGGTACTCGCGGGCGTCCTCGAAGGGATCGCGCACGCGGCGCTCGTGGTGCATCGTCGTGACGCTGCGTCGCCGTTTATTTGCGTTCGCAACTAATTTGTGGGCCCGCTCCTCCGACATGCTCGCCAGCAGGTAGCACTCGTTGAATGTCAGATTTGACCGATCCGAAGTGGAATTCGGTCCGCCGAACCTTTCCCAGGCCTTGGCCAGATTCCTCACGTGCGTATCGGTGACGCCGATGTCGTCGGCCCACGTCACCTGCGTAACGCGATCCTCGCCGGTGGTCACGTCGTACGTCAGCTCGGCGAGCTCCCACTGGTCGGTCTCGGAACGCTTGAGAAGGGCGCGGCCCTTGGCGACGGCCTGCCGGTAGTTCATGCGGGCACCTCCTATGAGGAAGGAGCCAAAACGCTACGCCGGTCCACCGGCGGAGACAAGACCTAGGTGAGGGCCGCCAACTCCTGCCGGACGCGCTCCGAGGCGACCAGGTTCTCCTTGCGTTCGTGCAGGGTGAGCGCATGCTCGAACGCGTCCCTCGCCTCGTCGGTCTTCCTGGCGTCGCGGAGCACCTCCCCCAGACGCTCCCACATATCCGCGCGGTCGATGACGTACCCGGTGGGCTCGGCGATCTCCACCGACTCGCGGGCGAGCCGTTCCGCATCCACCATGGACCCGCGGGCGGCCAGGACGGCCGCCATGAGCTGGCCACCCCATCTGGGCGAGGCTGTCGTCCTCGACGGCCAGGTCGCGGCTCCGTCCGGCGAGCCGCTCGGCGTCCTCGAAGCGGTCCGCGATGGCGACCTCGCCGAGGTCGACAGCACCGATGACAGGTACCCCTTGTCCCCCATCGACTCCAGGAGCCGGGCGCTCTCCCGGTGCTCGCGGTCCGCATCCTCGAGATTTCCGGTACCGATGCGCGACGTAGTGAAATGGCACTGGTCCCCGTGTGCATCGGGTTGCCGATCTGTTCGATGAGGTCCCGGGCGCGCTTTCCCGCGACCCGCGCCTCGTCGAACCGGCCCAGCATCGCGTACGCGAACGGGAGGCGAAGCATGAGCCTTGACGTCGCCGTCGGACTGTCGGCCACCAGCGGCGCCAGTCGCTCCGCCTCGGCCAGGATCTCGGTCGCCGTGCCCGAGCCCCAGTAGAGGCTGCCGGCCAGCCCGAGGACGGCCTCTCGCATCGCCCGGAGGTCGCCGACCTCACGGGCGAGCTCGAGCCGGACCCTGGTGCTCGCCTCCGCATCGTCCAGCCGGCCCAGCACGAACAGCACCGCCTCCTCGTACCAGCGCGCCGTCATGACCCCGTTCGTGTCGCCGAGCCCCTCGAGGGTCCGTCTCGCTTCCCGGCTCCGTGCCAGGAGCTCCTCCATCGTCACGGAAACGTCGACCGTGGTGCCGAAGTACGCCTGATGGAGCGAGGCAAGGGCCTCGATCCTGCGGTCACCGGCCTCCCGGGCTATCGCCGAGAAGCTCATCGCCGATCGCCATGGCCTCGCGATATTCGCCGGACTCGCGGAGCGCCTCCGTCAGCTCGTAGCGCAGCTCACGACTTCCGGCGAGTCCTTTGGCAGAAGGTCGATCGTTCGTCGAAGGAGCCGAGCGCCGGCGTGAAAGTCGCGCTTGTCCATGGCCCGGCGGGCGGACCCGGCCAGGGCGCTCGACGCCCGCGCGGCCAGCTCGCGTCGCGCGGTCGTCCACCGGCCCGAGCTCCTCCCGATACCGGTACGCCTGCTCGAGGTGGTAGCCCGAGGATCTCCTCGTACTCCGCGAGGCGTTCCCCCGCCGCTCCTCGAGCCAGTCGGCGAACCGCTCGTGCAGCTCGGCCCGCGGCTCCTTCGGCATCGCCTGGTAGGCGGCGTCGCGGATGAGCAGGTGTCGGAACCGGAACGCGTCCTCGCCGGCGAACTCCGGCCGGTCGGGCCGGATCAGCTCCTTGCGGGCCAGGGCGAGCAGGCGCGTCGGGACCTGCGCCGCGGCTCCGTCGGGGCGCCAGCCTCATGACCGCGCCGCGGTGGAACACCTTGCCCTCCACCGCGCCGCGCTCGACCACGGCGCGCTCCTCGGCGTCCAGCCGGTCCAGCCGGGCCGCGAGCAGCAGCTGGATCGTCGGCGGCACCGTGACGTCGCGCGAGGTCCTCGGTGGCGCCCCACGCGCCCGTCCTCGGGCGGAGCAGGCCGTCGTCGATCAGCATCGCGAGCATCTCCTCGACGAACAGCGGGTTGCCCTCGGCCGCCTCCAGGATCCGGTCGCGCGCGCGTCGGCGGGCAGTCGTCCGCGCCGAGCAGGTTGTCGACGAGCTCGATGGCTCGCCTCGCCGGTCGAGCGGCTCGAGCAGCACCGTGCGTCGCGTTCAGCTTGCCGCCGCCCCAGCCGGGCCGCAGCTCGAGCAGCTCGGGCCGCGCCATGCACAGCAGCAGGATCGGGGCGTCGCGCGTCCAGTCGGCGACGTGCTCGATCAGGTCGAGGAACGCCGGCTCCGCCCAGTGGATGTCGTCGAACACCACCACGAGCGGCGCTCGCGCGCCAGGTGCTCGAGGAACTTCCGGACCGCCCAGGACGTCGTCCTCGCGCGCGACGGGCTCGACCCACGCCGATGAGGCCGGCGCAGCCGCGGCGTCGCGCCCGCCCGCGTCGGTCGAGGACGGCCGTCGATCTTGGTCGCGCGCCGCTCGCGGCGGATCGTCGTCCGATCGGCGATCCGGCCGCCTCGTGCACCACCTCGGCCAGCGGGCAGAACGTGATGCCCTCGCCGTAGGACAGGCATCGGCCGCGCAGGATCGTCGCGGCGGCGGCCGCGCTCGCAGGAACTCGAGGACCAGGCGCGACTTCCCGACGCCGGCGGGCCCGAGCAGCGTGAACAGGTGCGCGGTCCGCTCCGCGACGCGCGCTCGCAAGGCCCGCTCCAGGAGCTGCAGCTCCGCTCGCGGCCGACCATCGGCGAGTCCAGGCGGCGGGCGTGCCCCGCGGCGTCCGCGCGGACGGCCGAGCAGGCGATACGCCGGCACGGGCTCGGCCTTGCCCTTCAGCTCGAGCGGCTCGACGGGCTCGACCGTCGACGGCGTCGCGCACCAGCCGGTAGGTCGGCTCGCCGAGGAGGATCTCGCCGGGCTCGGCGCGCCTGCTCCAGGCGGGCCGCGACGTTGACGGCGTCGCCGGTGACCAGCCGCTGGCCGGCGGCGGGGTCGCCGGCGACGACCTCGCCGGTGTTGATGCCGGTGCGGATGGCGAGCCTCACGCCGTGCTCGCGCTCGAGCTCGCTCGTTCAGCGGCACGAGCGCGCGCTGCATCCCGCGGCGGCGCGCACCGCGCGGAGCGCGTCGTCCTCGTGCAGGCGCGGGATGCCGAACACGGCCATGACGGCGTCGCCGATGAACTTCTCGACCATGCCGCCGTGGCGCTCGATCACGGCCGCGCATCTCGTCGAAGTACCGACCCATGACGTTGCGGAGCGACTCCGGGTCGAGCCGCTCGCCGAGCGCGGTCGAGCCCGGTGACGTCCGCGAACACGACGGTGACGACCTTGCGGCTCTCGCGGGCGGGCTCGGCTCGCTCGCCGAGCGCGGTCCCGCAGCGCTGGCAGAACAGCGCGCGGTCGGAGTTCTCCTCACCACAGTTCGGACACACTCGCACGCGGACGATTGAACCACGCCACCCGCGACCCGAAGGTGGCGCTTACGGCACGCGATGGAGCCGAGGCCAACCCGACAATTCGTACCGATCCGACAGATCTGGATTCAATCTGGACCAAACCTGTGCCTCACGAGCTCGCCGCGCCTCGACCGTGGCAGGGTTTACTAGCTTCGAACAGAGGGCCGCAAGGAACCGCGACACGAACCAATTGACGTTCACACGTAGGGAGGCCGCGAAGGGAAACGGTTCAAGTTCGAGCGCCAAAGAGGCAGGTTGCTCTTCGAGCTGCGCCTCGTGTACGCCCCACGTCGATGGGTCTTCACCTAACCGCGCCAAGGCATTGACGATGGCAATGGCCGACTCGCCACTGACGCGCTGCACATGCCACGCAGGGTCAACTTCTGGGTAGTTCTCTTGTCTCCCACCAATGCTGATCGTGAGCGAGGGGATGCCTGAGTGCACCCAAGACGTCCATCAATGCCAGTGCTGACGGACAGCCCAAGAAATCCGCAGCCTCGGCGTTTTGGTCCCTAATCTGACGCCGAAAGCGCTTCCAAGGAAGTCGAGTTGAAAGACCAACCAGCTCGGCTGCGAAGGTCTTCAGGCCCTCGAGTGTGGCTTGCGCAACCAGGAGGACGTGTTCCAAGTGATACGCAACGAGATCAACACGGGGCGGGTCATGCGGGAAGAATGTGAGGAAGGCGATCTCGTCCTCCCCCATTGCTAGTCCAGTCAGACGAGAGACGACGCTAGACATCAGAGCATGCAATCTCCCCCCTCGCTGCTGATCTGTCGGGGCTGAACCCACCAATTCAAACCCCAGCCAAAGCTCCGGGATGCTGGCGAAGAGGGCGCCCTCACGAAAATCCTCAGCGGAGAGTCGGAGATGCCCTGTGCGCTGACGCTGGAGATGTAGGTCGTCGCGGTAGCGCCCGAGTAGGCCGGCTAGTCGCGCGGCGTCTTCGGGGCGAAACACCTGGGAGTCGGGAATCCGACGGCATAGTCGAAGTCGGAACACTTCATCGCGCGTCGCGACAGCGTGGGCGATCTCCGTACTCACCCACGCGACAAGCCACCGTTCGTGACCGCGGGCGTCCTTTCCGAAGGCATACGGCGGATTCGCGTTCCGAAGAGACAGGAACTCTCCGCCCAGCCCGGGAAACACCGGCACTGCAAGACTTATCCAATTCTCCTCATTAAATCGAGGCACTTGACTCAGCACGGCCTCTGGGACTCTGGTCAGGAGCGAACCAATAAGCGGAACATGGGTCGGCATGCGAAAGAGGCGCACTTGGTCGACGGGGAGCTCCAGTAGGTACTCGATCGCTGAGGCTGCTCCGGGGTCGGGATCGACAAAAAGACGTTGTGTCAAGGCAAACGTCCAGCGGGGCTGTGGGATCACTCGTATAAGCGAATCTGTTGAGGCGTGGACGTCTTTTCCAGGGCCAGGCCGAACTCAAGTTTCGAATGGCTTTGGCAGCTTCGGAAGCGGGCCTGCGAACTCGCGTCGCATCGCCTGCGCATCAAAGTAGGCGCTCTGCGGAGGACGCTCGACGAAGTGGTGGAGTCCCCAGGACAGACACGGTTGAAGCTCGCTTAGCGTCGCGCCGCCGAGGTAGTCCTCCAGATCGAACTCGGTCAGGTCGTCTTCCTGCCAGATCCTCCACCAGTCCGGCGGATGCGGATCGAGGCCCTTTCTCAGTGTGGCTTCACCATTGACAAGCCATTTCCCCAGCCTGCCCGGAGCATCAAAGCGGACGTGCGCGTAGCTGTGCCTTCGCCCAATGCTGAAACCCTCTTGAAGTTGCTGCGCCGCTGATTTGACGGATGTCGGAAGGGGAACGTGCCTCAACAGCGCCGCCGGCAAACTGATTGCACGCCTTAGCTTGGTATCCCCTATCTCAATTCGGGTGCGCCCCTTCGCGTCGCGCCGAACCTGCAGGGAGAACCGAAGGCCAGCTGTTTGAGCTTCCGGTTGGTCCATGAGGTCCTACATGCGATCTGCAGGGAACCCGCCCCCGGGCGGGACCGCCGCATCGATCAAGCCGAGAATTGGGCGTGCGTCCTCCGCGAGTGCCTCCAGTTGCCCGTAGACATACGGGTAGAAGCTCTCGACCGCCTTTCGCGTGGGCCAGTCCAGAAGGCGGGCCGCCGAGGCCAGGGCGGCTGCGAACATGAAGGCGCCATACCAGCCCGCCTCGAACAAACGACTCGGCGGCGACTTCTCCCTAAGTCCCAGCACCCCACCTTCCAACTGAACAAGTCGATCAGTGAAGACGAGGGCCGAAGTGTGCACCGTATGGCTGGCTAGGCTATGGCCGAAAGCGGTTTCGAGTTGGCCCAATGCCTCGAGGCGCGCCTTGAAGTTGGGGAACTTCCTGAGCTTGACCCCCAATTCTTTTGCCCTCCCGCGCAGCCGTTCGGCTCGGGCTTCGATCTCGGGCCGCTTCTGCTCAAGGACAGTCATGCCGTAGCTAATTCCCTCCTCGATGAGACCGCGCTCTTGCCCCATGGACGTGTAAAGGAAGTTGAGGGCTAGCTCTTCAAGCCGATCAGAGTTCTCTGCAAGGTACTGGAGGGTCGTTGCGTCCTCGAAGAGTGTCCTTTGGAGAATGCTGGCTTGCTCTCCATACCCTTCCGCGAGAAGCGTCCGAATGGAGTCGAAGAGGTCTTGAGTCCCGCTGAATAGGACTAAGGCGAGCCGACGACCATCTGTGAGGTTCTCGTTGACCTCCGGCATGGCCGTTTGTGCATTCCGCGCGAGGCTTTCCAGGATTTCCAGGAGACGGGCTACTACTTGGACTGCCTCCTGAGGTGGAAGAGACATCAACTACCCCTCTTCCCCTTCCCAGATGGTTAGGAAAGCTATCGAACATCTTGACTGAGCCGCTTCGGAACGAGTTTGTCGCATCCGCCTGCACCGTCATCCCCGCCGACGTCCGGCGAAAATATCTGAGCTGCAGTCCTACTTGTCGGGCCGGCGGGATTTGAACCCGCGACCTCTTGACCCCCAGTCAAGCGCGCTACCAAGCTACGCCACGGCCCGTGACTCGCCCAGTCTAGGCGCTGATCACTTCCGCCGGCGGCGTTCCCGGAACTGGATGCGGATCGGCACCCCCGGGAAGTTCAGCTCCTTGCGCATCCGGTTCTCCAGGTACCGGCGATACCCGGGGGTCACCGCGCCCGTGTTGAAGATCACGAATTTCGGCGGGCCGGAGGCGATCTGCGTCCCGTACAGCGGCCGCCCGCTGGCCCGCGGCGGCGGCCGCTCCCCCGCCGCCCGCTGCAGGACGTCGTTGACCTGGCTGGTCGAGACGCGCTTGGACCACACGTCGTGGATCCGCATGAGCTCCGGCAGGACCTTGTGCACGCCCTGTCCGTTCATGGCCGAGGTTCGCAGCACCGGCACGCCCGGGAACACCGCGAGGTCCTCCCGGATGTCGGCCAGCATCGGCTCCCGCTCGCCGCTCGGGATCAGGTCCCACTTGTTTGCGACCGCGACGATCCCCCGGCCCGCCTCCTCGGTCCGGTTCAGGATCCGCTTGTCCTCCTGGGTCACCCCGTCCGACGCGTCGACGACCAGCAGCGCGACGTCGCTGCGGTCGATGGCCTGGAGTGACCGGACCATCCCGTAGTACTCAACGCCCTGCAGGCGCGTCCGCTTGCGGAAGCCCGCGGTGTCGACGAACCGGACCGGCCGGCCGTCGACCTCGACCACGGAGTCCACGGCGTCGCGCGTCGTCCCGGCGATGTCGTGCACGACGGCCCGCTCCTCCCCCACCAGCCGGTTGAACAGCGAGGACTTGCCGACGTTCGGCCGGCCGACGATCGCGAACCGCATCTCCGCGGGGGCCGCCTCCTCGTCTGAGGGCTCGCCCTCGTCCTCCTCGACGGGCTCCGGGAGCAGCGACAGCACCCGGTCGAGGAGCTCGGCCGAGCCGTAGCCGTGGACGGCGGAGATCGGCATCGGCTCCCCCAGACCCAGCGCGAACAACGGCGCCACGTCGGCGGCGTTCGGCTTCGGCGCGTCGAGCTTGTTCGCCACCAGCACCACCGGCCTCGTCACTCGGCGAAGCCGCCGGGCCAGCAGCGCGTCCTCCTCCTGGATACCGGTCTCCGCGTCGACGACGAGCAGGATCACGTCGGCGCGCTCCGCGGCGATCTCGGCCTGGGCGCGCACGCTCGCGTCGATGCCCACCCCGTGCGGGATGTAGCCGCCGGTGTCCACCACGATGAAGTCGCGGCCCCGCCACGACACCGGGACCTCGACGCGGTCGCGGGTCACGCCCGGCTGGTCGTGGGCGATCGCGGCCCGCCTGCCGAACAGTCGGTTCACCAGCGTCGACTTGCCGACGTTGACCCGGCCGACCACCGCGACGGTGGGGGGCGCGCTCACGGGTTCACGTGCGAGCTGACGACGGCCAGCGCCTGGGCCAGCACGGCCTCGGGCCCGCGGCCCTCGGTGTCCAGGACCACCGCGTCCTCGGACGGCTCGAGCGGGTTGGTGCGGGCGTCCAGCTCGTCGCGGCGGCGAAGGGACTCGGCGAGCTCGGGCTCGGCGCTCTCCCGCTCGGCCATCCGTCGCGCCGCGCGCACATCCTCCCGCGCCCGCAGGAACAGCTTCACGTCGGCGTCGGGGAAGATCACCGTCCCGATGTCGCGGCCCTCCATGACCGCGCCGCCGCCCCCCAGGCGCCGCTGCTCGTCCGCCAGGATGGCCCGCACCTCCGGATGCCGCGCGACGCGCGACACCGCCGCCTCGACCTCGGGGCGGACCAGCTCGGGCCCGGGCTCGGCGCCGTCGATCCGTAGCTCGGACGGCACGCCGTCGCCGAGCGAGAACGTGAGCTCGGCCGCGAGCGAGGCCAGCGCCAGGGCGTCGTCGGTGTCGACCGACCGGTCGAGGGCCCGCGAGGTGAGCGCCCGGTACATCAGGCCGGTGTTCACGTACGGCAGCGCCAGGGCGACGGCCAGGCCGCGACCGAGGGTGCTCTTGCCCGACCCCGCCGGGCCGTCGATGGCGATCACGACCGGCCGGCTCAATCCTCCGTCACCTCCGCGCCGAGCTCCCGGAGCACCGGGACGAACCCCGGGAACGAGATCCCCGCCCACTCGCCCCCGTCGATCACGCACTCGCCCCGGGCCGCCAGCGCGCCGACCGCGAACGCCATCACCAGGCGATGGTCCTCGTGCCCCAGCGCCACGCCGCCGCTCAGGCCGCCGCCCGCCACCACGAGCGTGTCCCCCTCGACCGCGGCCTCGCCGCCGAGGCCCCGGATGCCCTCGGCCATCCCGTTCAGCCGGTCCGACTCCTTCACGCGAAGCTCGTCCGCGCCCTCGAAGCGGGACTCGCCGGCGGCGTGGGCCGCCACCGCCGCCAGGACCGGGACCTCGTCGATGGCCTCGGCCGTCTCGTCGGCACTGAGGACGATCCCGGTGAGGCCGTCGCCGGCGCGGGCGAGCAGGCTGCCCACGGGCTCGCCGAGCTCCTCGCCCTCCATCCGCCCCTGGATCGAGGCGCCCATGCGCTCGAGGTGCCGAACCCATGACGCGCGGGTCGAGTTCAGCCCCATCCCGTGGATCACCACCTCCGAGCCGGGGACCAGCGCGGCCGCCGCGGCCAGGAACGCCGCCGACGAGGCGTCGCCCGGGATCGAGCCGGCGAACCCGGAATGCTGGAACCGCCGCACCGAGACTCGCCGAGGCTCGACCGTCAACGGCGCACCCAGAGCCTGCAAGGCCCGTTCGGTGTGGTCGCGGGTCGAGGCGGGCTCGATCACCGTCGTGGTCCCATCGGCCTGGAGGCCGGCGAGCAGGACCGCGCTCTTCACCTGCGCGCTCGGCTCCGGCGTCTCGTACTCGATCCCGTTGAGGAACCCGCCCAGCACCGTGACCGGCGGCGTGCCGTCGTCGGTCCGCACGTCGGCCCCCATCAGCCGCAGCGGGTGCGCCACCCGCTCCATCGGCCGGCGGCGCAGGCTGTGGTCGCCGTCCAGGACCGACTCGAAGGCCTGGCCGGCGAGCAGCCCGCTCAGCAGCCGCGCCGTCGTGCCGGAGTTCCCGCAGAACAGCGGCGACTCGGGCGGCTGGAGCGACCCGAAGCCCGCGCCGTCGAGGGCCAGCCCGACGGTCGGCTCGGGGTCGTCCTCGGGCGAGCGCGCGAAGGCGAGCAGGTCCATCCGGAGCTCCGGGAGGAGTCCCGCCAGACAGGAGGCCGTCGAACGGACATCGAGGGAGGCCGGCAGGTCGCGGACCTCGCTCGAGCCCTGGGCGGTGCCGGCCAGGATCAGCCATCGGTGGGCGATCGACTTGTCGCCGGGGACACGGACCTCGCCCCGGAGCGGACCCGCCGCGGGACGGACGATGAGCCTCATGCCAGTCGCCCGACCTCGTACCCGCGGTCGGCCAGCGCGCGGACGGCCTCCTCGGCCGAGCCCTCCTCGACCGTGGCATGCAGTGTCCCCTTCGCCCCCTCTGCGGAGTGGACGATCTCCAGGTCCTCGATGTTGATCCCCATGGCGCCGAGGATCGACGTGATGTCGGCGAGGACCCCGGGACGGTCCGGGATCGGCACCGACAGGATCGCCACGCCGACCTTCGCCGAGGGCTTGGCCCCCATCCCCAGCCGGGCCTCCTTCGAGCGGCGGAAGACGTCGATGAGGGCCTCGCGGTCCCCGGACTCGAGCAGCTTCCCCAGCTGATGGAGCGAGTCGACGTAGACGTCGATCGCGTCGCGGGCGCGGTCGGCGTTGGCGAGCAGGATGTCCGCCCACAGCTCGGGGTTGCTCGCCGCCAGCCGCGTCAGATCGCGGAACCCGCCGGCCGCCAGGAGCATCAGCTCGGGCTCGCCGGCGGCGCGGACGGCGGCCACCCGCATCAGCGCGGTCGACGCGAGCTGCGGCAGGTGGCTGATCAGGGCCACCAGCCGGTCGTGCCGCTCGGCGTCCATGGTCAGCGGCTGTGCGCCCACCGCGCGGACCAGCGACTCCACGAGCTCCAACGAGGCGGGGCTCGTCCGGGGCCCGCCGCACAGCACCCACGCGGTGCCGTCCAGCAACGACGCCGACGCCGCCCCGGGCCCGCTCCGCTCCGACCCCGTCATCGGATGGCCGGCGACGAACCGGGCCGCCTCCTCTTCGCTCGCCGCGGCGTCGACCGCCGCGACCACGTCGGCCTTCGCGCTCCCCGCGTCGGTGACCACGATGTCCGGATCGGCGCGCAGGCAGGCCAGGGCGGTCTCGGTCACCCGGTCCATCGGCGCGGCCACGACGGCGATGCGGGCCCCGGCCACCGCGGCCTCCAGCGAAGCGGCGGGCTCGAGCGCGCCCCTCTCCACCGCGCCGGCCAGCGCCGACGGGTCCGGGTCGAACCCCCGCACCTCGACCCCCGCGGCCCGGGCGGCGAGCGCGATCGAGGTCCCGATCAGCCCGGTGCCCACCACGCAGAGGGGTCCGGGCGGGCCCTCAGCCACGGTCCGGGCGGAGGGCCTTCGCGCCCTCGAGGTAGACGTCCTTGATCTTCGACGTC
Source organism: uncultured Actinomycetes bacterium (assembly GCA_963742735.1). Taxonomy (GTDB): domain Bacteria; phylum Actinomycetota; class UBA4738; order UBA4738; family JBBDTT01; genus JBBDTT01. The sequence continues at coordinate 829,119 of CAVUMN010000003.1, read as the reverse complement.
TCGTCCTCGGTGTTGAAGTGGATCAGCATCCGGACCACCCGGGGGACCGCGCCCGGCACGTCGATCTCCCGCGCGCAGAGCAGGGCGGTGTCGGTCAGGCCTGCCTCGCGGGCCGCCTCGGCGGGGAACGCGGAGACCAGGTCCGGGGTCGCGGTGAAGAAGATGCTCACGACCTCGCCCTCGTCGATCGCGTTCGAGGCCAGGACCTCCTTCAGCAGCCGCGCGGTGGCGTCGAGGACCAGGCGCGACTCGTCGCGCTCCACGGTGATGGCCCCTCTCGCCGCTCGAACCCGCACGTGCGCTCCTTCGTGTTAGAGCCCGGCCGCCCGGAACAGCCCTCGGACCTCCTCGACCGTGAGCGGGCGCACCTCGCCGGGCGGGAGCTCACGCAGACGGACCGGGCCGATCCGCGTCCGGACGAGCCTGGTGACGGGCAAGCCTACCGCGGCCAGCAAGCGGCGAACCTCGCGCTTGCGCCCTTCGGTCATGATGAGCGCCACCGCCCCACGGCCCTTCGAGCGCCCCGCGATGCGCGCCGTCTTCGCTTTCGCGAGGCCGTCGTCGAGCTCCACGCCGCGGGTGAGCCGGCTGACGACCTTCTCGTTCAGGGCGCCTTCGACCTCGGCCAGGTATTCCTTCTCCACGCCGTAGCGGGGGTGGGTCAGCCGGTTCGCCAGCTCGCCGTCGTTGGTCAAGAGCAGGAGGCCCTCGCTGTCGCGATCCAGCCGGCCGACCGCGAACACGCGGGCGCCGGACGGGAAGTAGGCGCGGAGGTCCTCACGGCCGTGCGTGTCGTGGGCCGTCGTGATCACGCCCACCGGCTTGTTCAACGCCAGGTACACGGCGTCGGCGGCGAGCGGCACGCGCACGCCGTCGACCTGGACGGTGTCGACCTCCGGATCCACCTTGTCGCCCAGGACGGCGACGCGGCCGTTGATCTTGACTCGGTTCTCGCGGATCAGGTTCTCGCTGGCGCGGCGGGAGCCGATCCCGGCCCGGGCCAGCGCGCGCTGGACGCGCTCCTCCACGGCGCGTGGCCGCGCGTCAGCCGGTCTCCGCGGCGGCCTCGCCGAGGAGCGGAGCGATGGGGGGCAGGTCCCTGGTCGAGGCGAGTCCAAGCCGCTCCAGGAACTCCGACGTCGTGCCGTACAGCACCGCGTGGCCCGGGCCGTCGTCGCGGGCGGTCTCCTCGATCAGGCCGCGGTCCTGGAGCGCGCGCAGGACGGCCTCGGAGTTCACGCCGCGGATCGAGGAGACCTGATGCCGGGTGACGGGCTGCTTGTAGGCCACGATGGCGAGCGTCTCCAGGGACGCCTTCGACAGCCGGGCCTGGCGATTGGCCAGGACGAACTGCTCGACGTAGGCCGCGGCCTCGGGGTGGGTAGCCAGGCGCCAGCCGTTTGCGACCTCGCGCAGGACCAGGCCGCTCCCCCGGGTCTCGAGCTCGTCGGCCAGCTCGCGCAGGATCCGCTCGACCTCGGTCAGACGGAGCTCCACGGCCTGGGCCAGGACGTTCGCGGAGATGGGCTCGTCGCAGACGAACAGGATGGCCTCCAGGGCCCGGCGAGTCTCGGCGTGGTGCTCGTGCTCGGTCATGCGTCCTCCCATTCGACCTCGATCTCGCCGAACGTGTCGGCCTGGCGAAGGGCGACTCGCCCGTCGCGGAACAGCTCGAGCAGCGCCAGGAACCGGACCACGACGTAGATCGGCTCGCGGCAGTCGGCCACCAGGTCGCGGAACGACGCGGCTCGCCGGTGCTGCATGGCCTCCACCACCCAGGCCAGCGCGTCGGCCACGGACGCGCGGATCGGCGCGACGTGGGACAGGTCGACCAGCGGCGCCGGGCGGAGCATCTCGGCGGCGGCCCCGGCCAGCTGGGCGGCCGTGATCTTCGCCATGACGTCGGGGTACAGGTGCGCGAACTCCTCGCCGGGGCCGGCGTCGCGGCCGAAGTAGCCGGCGCCGTCCTCGAACCGGCGGGCCAGGTCGCGGGTGGCCTGGCGGAACGCGGCGAGCTCCAGGCGGCGCGCGTAGAGGACGTCGGGCGAGGTCCCGCCCAGGAGGTCCTCCTCGTCCTGCTCGACGTGGCGCGGCAGGAGGCGCCCGATCTTGAGCTCCAGCAGGGTGGCGCAGGTGGCGACGAACCAGGTGGCCTCCTCGAGGCTCCACCCCTCAGCCTCGGGACGGCGCTGCACGAACGCCTGAACGACGCTCGTGATGGAGACGTCGCAGACGTCCACCTTCTGGGACACGATCAGCTCGGCCAGCGCGCGGAACGGACCGGAGTACACGGGGAGGTCGATCTCGAACGCGCCGGCCTCGGCCCGAAGCCCCTCAGCCCGGCTCATGGACCCCAAGGATAGCGGGGCTTGGGGGGTGTTCCTCGGAAGCGAGGACGCCTCCGGCCCGACGTGGCACGATCGGGTGATGAAGGCAGCGGCGCCGAACGTCGCCGACACCCACGACCTGATCCGCGTGCAGGGCGCGCGGGTGAACAACCTCAGGGACGTCAGCCTCGAGATCCCGAAGCGGCGGCTGACGGTGTTCACCGGCGTCTCCGGCTCGGGCAAGAGCTCGCTGGTGTTCGACACGATCGCCGCGGAATCGCAGCGGCTGATCAACGAGACGTACAGCGCGTTCGTTCAGGGTTTCATGCCGAACCTTGCACGGCCCGAGGTCGACGTGCTCGACGGGCTGACGACGGCGATCATCGTCAACCAGGAACGGATGGGCGCTAACGTCCGATCCACCGTCGGCACCGCCACCGATGCCAACACCCTGCTCCGGATCCTGTTCAGCCGGCTGGGGAAGCCACACATCGGGCCGTCGACGGCCTTCTCCTTCAACGTCCCGGCGGCCAGGGCCAGCGGCTCGATGACCGTCGACAAGGGCGAGGGCAAGAAGATCGTCATCCGCGACGCCGTCTACCACGGCGGCATGTGCCCGCGGTGCGAGGGCATGGGCAGCGTAAACGACATCGACCTGACCCAGCTCTACGACGAGGACAAGTCGATCGCCGAGGGCGCGATCACCGTCCCCGGCTACAACACGGACGGCTGGTACGTACGGATCTTCGGCGAGTCGGGCTTCCTCGACCCGGACAAGCCGATCCGCAGGTACACGAAGAAGGAGCTCCACGACTTCCTCTACAAGGAGCCCGTCAAGGTGAAGGTCGAGAGCCTCAACCTCACGTACGAGGGGTTGGTGCCGAAGATACGGAAGGCGTTCCTGTCCAAGGACAAGGAGGCGTTGCAGCCGCACATCCGGGCGTTCGTGGAGCGCGCGGTCACGTTCACGATCTGCCCGGACTGCGGCGGCACCCGGCTCAACGAGGCCGCCCGTTCGGTGAAGATCAAGGGCATCACCATCGCCGATGTCTGCGCGATGCAGATCAGCGACCTGGCCACGTGGGTCCGCGGTCTGAGCGCGCCGTCTATGGCGCCGCTCCTGGAGGCGCTCTCGGAAACCCTCGACTCGTTCGTGGAGATCGGCCTCGGGTATCTGAGCCTCGACCGGCCTGCGGGCACCCTCTCGGGCGGCGAGGCCCAGCGCACCAAGATGATCCGCCACCTGGGCTCCTCGCTCACCGACGTCACCTACGTGTTCGACGAGCCGACCATCGGCCTGCACCCGCACGATGTACAACGGATGAACGACCTGCTCCTGCGGCTGCGGGACAAGGGCAACACGGTGCTCGTCGTGGAGCACGAGCCGGACACGATCGCGATCGCCGACCACGTGGTCGACCTCGGGCCCGGCGCCGGAGCGGCCGGCGGCACGATCACGCACGAGGGCACGGTCGAGGCTCTGCGGACGAGCGGAACGCTCACCGGCCGCCATCTCGAGGACCGGGCCGCCCTCAAGGGAAGTGCTCGGACGCCCACCGACACGCTGGAGATCCGCGGCGCGAATGCGAACAACCTCCAGAACGTCGACGTCGACATCCCGCTCGGCGTGCTCGTCGTCGTCACCGGCGTCGCGGGCTCCGGGAAGAGCTCCCTGTTGCACGGGTCGATCCCCGCCGAGGGGGGCGTGGTGGCCATCGACCAGACCGGGATCCGCGGCTCCCGGCGGAGCAACCCCGCGACGTACACCGGACTGCTCGACCCGATCCGCAAGGCCTTCGCGAAGACCAATGGCGTCAAGCCGGCGCTGTTCAGCGCCAACTCCGAGGGCGCCTGTCCCACCTGCAACGGCAACGGCGTCATCTACATGGACCTGGCGATGATGGCCGGCGTCGCCACCACCTGCGAGGAATGCGAGGGGAAGCGGTTCCAGGCCGCCGTCCTCAAGCACAAGCTGGCCGGCAAGGACATCAGCGAGGTCCTGGCGATGCCGGTGACGGACGCCCTGGAGTTCTTCGGCGCGGGGAAGGGGCACACGCCGGCGGCGCACGCCGTACTCGCCCGGCTCGCCGACGTCGGGCTCGGCTACCTCAGCCTGGGCCAGCCGCTCACGACGCTGTCCGGCGGCGAGCGGCAGCGGCTCAAGCTGGCCACCCACATGGCCGAGACGGGCGGCGTGTACGTCCTGGACGAGCCGACCACCGGCCTGCACCTCGCCGACGTCGAGCACCTGCTCGGCCTGCTCGATCGGCTCGTCGACTCCGGCAAGTCGGTCATCGTCATCGAGCACCACCAGGCGGTGATGGCGCACGCCGACTGGATCATCGACCTCGGCCCCGGCGCCGGCCACGACGGCGGCCGGATCGTCTTCGAGGGCACGCCCGCCGACCTCGTCGCCGCGCGCTCCACCCTCACCGGCGAGCACCTCGCGGCCTACGTCGGCACCTGACCGAGGCCCTCCGAGGGTCCTAGATGCAGTCCCCGCCGACGACGATGCTGCAGATCCCGTTCCCCAGGCCGCTGACGATGGCGAAGAACGGGCCCGGGAGGATGAACACCACGACCATCACGAAGAGCACCAGATACTGGTCGAGGTTTCGGTAGACCTCGCGGGCCCGGGGCGGCAGAAACCCCGCCAGCACCTTCGACCCGTCGAGCCCCGGGATCGGCATCAGGTTGAAGACGAACAGGATGACGTTCACCACCAGGCCGGCGGCCAGGAACTGACCGACCCGCGACGTCGGCACCACCGCCCCGAACAGGCCGGTCGCCGCCACCGTGTCGGGCGCGAGGATCCGGAGCAGCACCGCGGCGATCAGCGCCAGGATCAGGTTCACGCTCGGCCCCGCGAACGCGGTCAACATCGTCCCCTTGTTGGCGTCCCGGAAGTTGCTCGGGTTGAACGGCGTCGGCTTCGCGAACGCGAACACCGGCAGGACCGTCCGCCCGAAGGCCACGAGCAACAGCAGCAGGCCCGGCAGGATGACCGTCCCGAACGGATCGATGTGCGGGATCGGGTTCAGGGTAAGGCGCCCGGCGAGCCGCGGCGTCCGGTCGCCGAGGCGGTCGGCCATCTTCGCGTGGCCGTACTCGTGCAGGGTGAGGCTCGGGATCAGCCACACCAGCAGGAACACCGCGATCAGGACGTCGTCGAGGTTCATCAGCCGCCATCTCCGGTCGAGCGCCAACCATAGACGAGGGGCGGAGGCTCGATCTGCTGATCGGAGATCGTGATCGCCTCCGCCAGACGGCGGGCGGTCGCCTCGACGTCGTCGTCGGTCCGGGCGTGCACGGTCGCGAACGGTCCATCCTCCTCCAGGCGGTCCCCGATCTTCGGCAGGAACAGGATCCCCACGGAGGGGTCGATCGCGTCTTCCTTTCTCTTCCTGCCCGCGCCGAGCGCGGTGGCGGCCCGGCCGACCGCCTCGGCGTCGACCGCCGCGAGCCAGCCGGCCAGGGGCGGGGGGATCTCCTTGACGACCGGCGCCCGCTCCATCACCGACCACGGGTCGTCGACGACGCGGCGGTCGCCGCCCTGGGCCTCGACCATCCTCCCGAACGCCTCCAGGGCCGACCCGTCCTCCAGGACCGCGCGAACGTGAGCTTCGTTGATCTCGCCGAGCAGTTCCTCGGCCGCCGCCGCGGCGAACTCGATCACCAGGTCGGTCAGGCGGCCGCGCCACTCCCCTTTCAGGACCTCCACGGCCTCGGCGATGTCCAGCGCGTTGCCCATCGCCTGGCCGAGGGGCTGAGACATGTCGGTGACCGCAGCCCGGCAGTCGCGGCCCCACGCTTCGGCCAGCGAGACGCAGGCGTCGGCCAGGGCGCCGGCGTCCTCGGGGGTCTTCATGAACGCGCCGCTCCCCGCCTTCACGTCGATGAGCACGAGGTCGGTGCCGATGGCGAGCTTCTTGCTCATCACGCTGGCCGCGACCAGGGGCAGGCTCTCCACGGTCGCCGTGGCGTCGCGGAGGGCGTACAGCTTGCCGTCCGCGGGCACCAGATCCTCGGTCTGCCCGGCGACGACGCACCCGACCTTCTCGACCTGCTCCTCGATCTGACGAACCGTCAGATCCGTGCGGAGGCCGGGGATCGCCTCGAGCTTGTCGAGGGTCCCGCCGGTGTGCCCCAGCCCGCGCCCCGACAGCTTCGCCACCGCCAGCCCGAGGCTCGCCGCCACCGGCGCGAACGCCAGCGTGACGCCGTCGGCCACGCCTCCGGTCGAGTGCTTGTCGACCTTCGGCCGGGTCACCGACGAGAGGGGTAGCGTCGAGCCCGAGTCGACCATCGCCCGGGTGAGCGCCAGCGTGTCCATCGGCGACAGCGGGTTCAGGTAGGCGGCCATCAGGAAGGCCGCGGCCAGGTAGTCGGAGACCTCGCCCTTCGCGTAGGCCAGGACGAACGCGCGGAGTTCTTCTTCCGGGACCTCGCGCGCGTCGCGGATGGCGGCGACGAGCTCCCGGTAGTCCGTCACTCGAGCCCCAGCTCCTCCGCGAACGACGTCCCCTCCAGGCCTCGCGTCCGCACGCCGAGGACCTCGGCGATCGTCGCGCCGAGGTCCGAGAACATCCGCTCCCCCAGGTCCACCGGCGGGAGGTCCCCCAGGCCCGAGACCAGGCAGGGCGTCCGCTCCCGCGAGTGGTCGGTGGGCGGCGTGGTCGGGTCGCAGCCGTGGTCGCCGGTCAGGAACAGCAGCCCGTCGCCCTCCAGGGCCGCGAGCAGCTCCGGCACCCGCCGGTCGAGGGCCTCGATGCACTTCCCATACCCGTCGGGATCGTTCCGGTGTCCGTACTTCGAGTCGAAGTCGACGAGGTTGGAGACCACCAGCGACGGGCCCGGCCGCCGCAGGTACTCGATGGTCTTCGTGATGCCGTCCTCGTTCGAGGACGAGTAGGTCGCCTCGGTCAGACCCCGCTCGACGAAGATGTCGCGGATCTTGCCGACCCCGTACACCGGGATCCCCGCCTCGACCGTCTGCTCGAGCAGCGTCGGCCGCGGCGGCGGGACCGAGAAGTCCCGGCGCTCCGGGCGGCGCGTGAACGCCCCGGGCTTCCCCTCGAACGGGCGGGCGATCACCCGGCCGACCTCGTGCGGCCCGCCGAGAATCTCCCGCGCGATCCGGCACCACTCGTACAGCTGCTCGAGCGGCACCACGTCGGCGTGCGTCGCCACCTGGAAGACGGAGTCGCCGCTCGTGTACAGGATCGGGTTGCCGGTCTTCAGGTGCTCCTCGCCGAGCTCCTCGATGATCTCGGTCCCCGACGCGGGCCGGTTGCCGAGCGCCGTCTTCCCGATGACCCGCTCCCACGGCTCCACGACCTCGGGCGGGAAGCCGTCCGGATAGAGCGGGAAGGCCGTGTCCAGGACGATGCCGGCGACCTCCCAGTGGCCGGTGGTGGTGTCCTTGCCGGCGGAGCGCTCCACCAGCGCCCCGTGCGCCGTCCCGTTCGCGGCCTCGGGCGGCACGCCCTCGATCGACGTCAGGTGTCCCAGCCCGAGGCGTCCCAGGTTCGGCGCGGCCACGCCGCCCACATGTCGCGCGGTGTTGCCCAGGGTGTTCGAGCCCTCGTCGCCGTACGCGGCCGCGTCGGGCGCGCCGCCCACCCCGAACGAGTCACAGACGAGAAGAAGAACGCGCGTCATCCCGCCGCCTTGCCCGTCGGGGGCCGGCGGGCCCGGGGATGGGCGGTGTAGTAGACCTCGCGCAGGTGGTCCTCGGTGACCAGCGTGTAGATCTGGGTGGTCGAGACGCTGGCGTGGCCGAGCAGCTCCTGCACCACCCGCACGTCGGCGCCGCCCTCCAGCAGATGCGTGGCGAACGAGTGGCGCAGGCTGTGGGGCGTCACCCGGATCTTCAGCCCGGCACGCTTGGCGGCCTGCTTCAGCAGCATGGCCGAGCCCTGCCGGGTGAGTCGGCCGCCTCGCTGGTTCAGGAACAGCGCGCCCTTCGAGACGGGCTTGGCCATCCCCGGGCGGGCCCGCGACAGGTACGCCTGGATGGCGGCGATGGCGTACCGGCCCAGCGGGATCACCCGCTCCTTGTCCCCCTTGCCGACCACGCGGACGCTCCCCTCCTCCATGTCGACGTCGTCCACGTCCAGCCCGACCAGCTCGGAGATGCGCAGGCCGGCCCCGTACAGCGTCTCCAGGATCGCGGTGTCCCGCAGGGCGACGGGACCGTCGGCGCCCGGCGCGCCCACCAGCGCCTCGACGTCGGCCAGGGCAAGCGGGTGCGGAAGGTTCCGCGGCACCTTGGGCCGAGCCACGCCGTGCGCGGGGTTCTCCGGCGTGTCGCCCTCGGTGACCAGGAAGCGATGGAACGTGCGGACCGCGGCGAGCGTGCGGGCTACCGAGGAGGCCGTGTACCGCTTCCCCGGCTCGTACTCGTCGCGCGACAGACCCTCGATGAACCCGGTAACCGCCGCCTCGTCCACGCCGCGGGCGTCGCGGATCCCCCGTTCGCGCAGGTGCTCGGCGTAGCGCTCCAGGTCGCGGCGGTAGGCGTCGACGGTGTTGTGGGACACCCCGCGCTCGACGGTCAGCCAGTCGAGCGTGCGCCGGATCTGGGACGTGAGGGGGTCGGCCACGCCCGGAAGGCTATCGGACGCGGCCTAGGTGACCCCGGCGACCAGGCTGCCCAGGTGGGTGGCGGCCATGCCGTGGGCCTCGCCCACCGCCGCGTTCGTCAGCTGACCGCCGTAGGTGTTCACGCCCCGGGCCAGCGCGCCGTCGCGCTTGGCGGCGTCCTCCAGGCCGCGCTCGGCGACGGCGATGGCGTAGGGCAGCGTGACGTTGGTGAGCGCGTACGTCGAGGTATGCGGGACCGCGCCGGGCATGTTCCCCACCGCGTAGTGGACGACCCCGAGGTCCACGTACGTCGGGTCCGAGTGGGTGGTCATGTGCGAGGTCTCCACGCAGCCGCCCTGGTCGATGGCGATGTCGATGATCACCGAGCCGGGCCGCATGCTGGCCACCATCTCCGCGGAGACGAGCTTCGGGGCCTTCGCGCCGGGGATGAGGACGGAGCCGATCAGCAGGTCCGAGGTCCGCACGAGCTTCTCGAGCGACAGCCGGTTCGACATCAGGGTCAGGATCCGGCCCTGGTGGATCTGGTCGATGTAGCGGAGCTTGTCGAGGTTGTTGTCGACGACCACGACCTCGGCCTCCATGCCGGCCGCGATCCACGCCGCGTTCGACCCGGCCATGCCCGCCCCGATCACCAGGACCTTCGCCGGGGCCACGCCGGAGACGCCACCCACCAGGATCCCCCGCCCGCCGTGCTCGCGCTCCAGGAGCCCGGCGCCGACGTGCGGAGCCATCCGCCCGGCCACCTCACTCATCGGCGCCAGCAGCGGAAGCGCGCCCTCGCGCGTCTGGACGGTCTCGTACGCCACGGCCGCGACCTTGCGCTCGAGCAACGCCTTGGTGAGCTCGGCGCTCGCCGCCAGGTGCAGATACGTGAACAGGATCTGGTCCTCGCGCATCAGGTCGTACTCGGAGGCGATGGGCTCCTTGACCTTCAGGATCAGGTCCGCGCCGTCCCAGACCGGCTTCGCGGCGGAAAGGATTTCGGCGCCGGCGCGCACGAACTGCTCGTCGGGGATCGAGGACCCCTCGCCGGCCCCGGTCTCGACCACGACCTGATGTCCCAGGTGGGTGAGCTCCCGGACCCCCTCGGGGGTCGCCGCGACGCGGAACTCGTTGTCCTTGACCTCGCGTGGCACACCGACGATCACGGTGCCTCCTCCTCGCTGAGGGCCCGTCCATCTTCGCCCCGGATCAGCGGCTCCGCCAACAGGATGGCGAGCGCCGTCTTCGCGTCCTGGATCTCCCCCGCGCGGACCATCCGGACGGCCTCGTCGAAGGGCACCGTGACGATCTCGGTGATCCCCTCCTCCTGCTGGGGCCTCGGGTCGCCCTCGACGTCGGCGACGAACAGGTGGATGGCCTCGTCCACGAACCCCGGGGAGGTGTGGATGGGGAACAGCGGGCGGATGGCACGGGCCTTCAGGCCGGTCTCCTCCTCGAGCTCGCGGATCGCGGCGCTCTCGGGCTCCTCGCCGGGGACGTCGAGGACGCCGGCCGGGACCTCCAGGAGCTCGTCGCGGATGGCCTCGCGGTACTGGCGGACCAGGATGACGCCCTTGTCGCGGGTGACGGGCAGCACGGCCACCGCGCCCAGGTGGCGGACGATCTCGCGACCGCGGTCGGGGTCGTGCCACTGCTCGACGTCGACGGAGAACAGGCGCCCGGTGAACACACGCTCCGAAGACGACGGCGTGCCCCCGGGGGCGGTCACGCGCTCAGCGCGCGGCGGGCTGGGCCTCGGAGGGCGCCGCGGCGACGGCCCGGCGATGCTCGAGTGCGGCTCCGACGAAGTCGCGGAACAGCGGGTGCGGCCGGGTCGGCCGCGACTTCAGCTCGGGGTGGAACTGGCCGGCCACGAACCACGGGTGGCCGGGAAGCTCGATGATCTCCCACAGCCGGCCGTCCGGGGACAGGCCGCTGGCGACCATCCCGCCCTCGGTCAGGGCGCGGTGGTACGCGGGGTTGACCTCGTAGCGGTGGCGGTGCCGCTCGTAGACCACGTCCTGTCCGTAGGCCGCGTGGGCCTTGGTGCCGGGCACGACGTGACACGGCTGCGCGCCCAGGCGCATGGTCCCGCCCAGGTCGGTGACGTCCTTCTGCTCCGGGAGCAGGTCGATCACGGGATGGCGCGACGAGGGCTCGAACTCGCTGGAGTTCGCCTCGGCCATATCGAGGAGGTCACGGGCGAACTCGATGACCGCGCACTGCAGGCCCAGGCAGATCCCCAGGAACGGCACGCTCCGGTCGCGGGCGTAGCGGATCGCGTCGACCTTGCCCTCCACGCCGCGGTGCCCGAACCCGCCGGGGATCAGGATGCCGTCGACCCCGGCCAGGACCTCGCTCACGTCGCCGGCCACCAGCTCGTCGGAGGGGACCCACCGGATCTCGACCTTCGCGCCGTGGTGGAAACCGCCGTGGCCGAGAGCCTCGATGACCGAGAGGTACGCGTCGCGGAGGTTCACGTACTTGCCGACCATGGCGATGGTCACCGGCTGGGTCGCCGCCTCGATGCGGCCGACCAGGGACTTCCAGTCGGTGAGGTCCGGCTCGGTCTCGGGGAGCCGGAGCAGGCGGACCACGACCTCGTCGAGGCCCTCCTCGTGGAGCACCAGCGGGACCTCGTAGATGGAGTCCGCGTCCACCGCGGAGATGACGGCCTCGATGGGCACGTCGCACAGCAGCGAGATCTTCTCCTTCATCCCGCGGGCGATGGGGCGGTCCGAGCGGCACACGATGACGTCGGGCTGGATACCGATCGACCGCAGCTCCTTGACCGAGTGCTGGGTGGGCTTGGTCTTCAGCTCGCCGGTGGTCTGCAGGTGCGGGATCAGCGAGACGTGCACGAACGCGCAGTTGTCGCGGCCGACCTCGTTGCGCAACTGGCGAATGGCTTCCAGGAAGGGTAGTGACTCGATGTCGCCGACGGTCCCGCCGATCTCGACGATCTGGACATCGCATTCGGTTTGATTGCCGAGCGCCTTGATGCGCTCCTTGATCTCGTTGGTGATATGCGGGATGACCTGGACGGTCTTGCCGAGGTACTCGCCGCGGCGCTCCTTGGCGATGACGCTGGAGTAGATGGAACCGGTAGTGACGTTCGAGCCGCGGTGCAGGCTCTCGTCGGTGAACCGCTCGTAGTGCCCGAGGTCCAGGTCGGTCTCGGCGCCGTCGTCGAGCACGAACACCTCGCCGTGCTCGAACGGGTTCATCGTGCCGGGGTCGACGTTGATGTACGGGTCGAGCTTCTGGAGGGTGACGCGGAAGCCGCGGGACTTGATGAGCCGGCCGAGCGACGCGGCGGTGATCCCCTTCCCGAGGCTCGAGGTCACTCCACCAGTGACGAAGATGTACTTCCGCTCGTTAGTCAACTCGGGATTTCACACTAGCAGAGCGTTCGAGCACAGTCAGCCATCCCGGCTCGAATCGCGTGAACTTTTCGTATCGCGGAGCCTCCCGAGCCGGTCGTACCACCGCAGCGGCGGCGCCGAGTCGATCACCCTCGACAGCGTGATCGTCTCGGCCAGGAACTGCAGCCCCAGGATCACCACCAGCGCGATCCCCAGGGCCGGGGCCGACAGCCGGGCGTAGAGGCCCACCCCCACCAGGAACCCCAGCGGGTTCGAGCCGGCGTCGCCGAGCATCGCCCGTTCCCGCAGGTCGAACGGCAGCACGGCGAGCGCCGCGGCCAGGGACGCGGCCGCCGGGACGGCGAAGGCCGTGTCCCACAGCCCCCACAGCAGGAGGGCCTGGACGGGGACGAACACCTTGAGGGCGCGCCCGGGAGCGACGTCGAGGACGTTCCACAGGTTGGTCGCCCCGGCGATCACGAAGACTCCGACGATCATGCGCCCGACCGACCCGCCGACCTCCGCGATGGCCAGCCCGGCCGCCACGAAGCCGGCCAGGATCTTGAGGATGCCCGTGGTCATCCGGCCGCGGGCCAGGGCCGACAGGTGCCCGCGGATCCCCCGGACGTGGCTCCCCCACCAGTCGTCGAGCAGGCCACCCAGGGCCACCAGCACCAGCCCCATGGCCACGCCGAACGTCTGCTCGCGGCCGCCGGCGATCACCGTCGGCACCAGCGAGATCAGGACCACCACCAGGCCGAGGACGACCGGGAGCTCGACGCCCCGGTGGTTCCGGGCCTGGAGCTTCAACGGATGCGCAGGGCCCGCGGCGCCCAGGCGCGCAGGATGTCCCAGCCCTGCCGGCCGCGGTGGGCGAACCCGGACAGGTCGCGGCCGGTGTACCGGTGCTCCATGTTCACCGGGACCTCCTGGAACCGGAACCCGAGGCGCAACGCGTCGATCGTCATCGCCACCTCGACGCCGAAGCCACCGGCCAGGGGACGCACGGAGTCGGCCACCCGCGCCGTGAGCGCGCGCTGGCCGCTCATCGGCTCCTGCGGCTCGACGTTCGTCAGCGCGGAGATCAGCCACCGCGAGGCGCGCTTCACGATCCCGAACCCGCCGTGGCGGGCGTCGCGGGGAAAGGTCCCGACGGTCAGGTCGGCGCGGCCCCCCAGCACCGGCTCGAGGAGCAGGGCGGCCTCCTTCGCCGAGGAGCCCAGGTCGCCGTCGAGCAGCAGGTACACCCGGCCGCGGACGCGGTGCATGGCTCCCTCGAGTGCGTCGCCCTTGCCCATGCCGCCCGGCGCGGTCAGCACCCACGCGCCGGCGGCGCGCGCCTCGTCGACCGTGCGGTCGGTCGAGCCGTTCTCGACCACGTAGATCCGCTCGACCTGCGGGATCGTCGCGACGGCCCGGACGGTGTCGCCGATCCGGTCCGCCTCGTTGCGGGCGGCGATCAGCGCGACGACCCCGAGCTCGCTCATGCCTGCGGGGTCGGCTCCAGCGGTGGCAGCGCGGCGCCCTCGGTCCCGTAGTGGCCCACGCCGTCGCCCTCGATGAGGTCCTCCACCGCCAGCACCAGCGCGAGCTGGCCGGCCACCAGGTCCACGTCGTCGACGGTCGTCACCGCGTCCGAGAGGACGTCGTCGGACCGAACCAGCTGCACGAAGGGGTACTCGGAGTCGGTGGCCTGCGCGGCCGCGCCGATCCCGTCGCGGACGTAGGACCGCATGATCGGAAGCAGGACGTCCTCGATCTCCATCGCCGGCGCGCCCCGGCCTCCCGCAACCACCACGACCACCGTGCCGACGCCGCCCACCCGCTGGACGTCGGGCTCGCGCGGCGAGGTGACGAAGCCGTCGCTCAGCAGGGCGGCCAGGACGTCGGTCTGGGGGGTGGCGCCGTCGGGGCCGGTGGCCAGGCGCCGGCCCAGCCGGTCGGTCGCCGCCTCGGTGAGCACCCGGGCGCCGGTGTCGGGGCTCATCCCGAGGACGCCGGCGAGCTCGACCCGCGCGCCCTCCGACTTCGCCTGGATGCGGGGCTGCACGACCAGCTCCGCCTGCAGGACCGCGCCGGCCTGCTCGAGGGCGGCCCGGGTGGCCTCCAGGTCGTCGTCCGCCGTCCGCGCCTGGGTGAGGATCACCACCGGGACCTGCTCGAGACGAGACGTCGCCAGCCGGGGGAAGACCGCCTGGGCGAACGCCTCCGTCGCCGCGAGCTGTCGGCCCTGCACCTCGAGGAGGTCCTGGAGCTCCTGGTTGTCCTTGTCGAGCCGGTTGGTCCGGTCCCGAAGCTGGTCGAGCAGCGGGTCCTGGACGAACGTCGTCCCCATCACGATCCCCAGCGAGATCGACAGGAAGATCGCCACGATCGTGATCAGGTGATAGCGGAACGAGATCATTCCCGAGGATGCTATGCGAACCGCCGACAGAGGTCGGTCAGCCCGAGCGGCGGTCGAACGCGTAGGACGAGCCCGGCTCGCGCTTCGCGAACTGCTTGAGCTCGTTCGCCACGGTCACGACCTCGCCGAAGTGACCGAAGGTGCGCCGCTCCGTCGACGTCACGCCGATCGACACGGTCAGCAGCGGGTAGCGGTGGGGGGTCCCCTGCCGGTCGGCGACCTCGATCGAGCCGGCCCGCAGATCCTGCGGGTCGTACAGGGAGGGAACCACCTCGTCGAACCGCGCCACCAGCCGCGAGGCGACGGCCTCGGCCAGCCCCGGGTCCACCAGCAACACGAAGTCGTCCCCACCGACGTGACCCACGAACGTCTCGGGACCCGACGTCTCGGCGGCCACCCGGCAGATGGTCTCCGCCAGGGCCTGGAGGGCCCGGTCGCCCCGGACGAACCCGTAGCGGTCGTTGTAGGCCTTGAAGTGATCCAGGTCCGCATAGAGGAGGGCGAACGGCCGAGTATCGGCAACCAGGTGTTCGATGCGCTGCTGGATGTGGATGTTCCCCGGGAGTCCGGTGAGCGGCGAGAGGGCCTTCATCTCCCGAAGCCGGCGGAGGGCAACGGCGACCCGGGCCAGCAGTTCCTCGGGGTGGAACGGCTTCGGCAGGTACTCGTCGGCGCCCGAGGCCAGCCCCGTCATCCGGTCCTCGAGCCGGACCCGCGCGGTGAGCATGATGATGAACGCGTTCGCGGTGCGGGGGTCCTCCCGCAGCCGCTCGCAGACGGCGTTTCCGTCCATGCCGGGCAGCATCACGTCGAGCAGGATCAGGTCGGGCTGCAGGCGGGTGGCCGCCTCCAGGGCCGACGGGCCGTCGACGGCCAGATGCACGTCCAGTCCCTGGAAGCGCAGGGAATGCTCGATCAGCCACGCGATGTCGGGGTCGTCGTCGACCACCAGGACCCGCCCGACCGGCGGCGGCGTCGTACGCAGCCGCTGCCCGGCCCGGGGCGAGCCGGCGACCGGCGGCGCCGCGATCTCCTCGACGGTTTCGCTGCTCATGTGCTCTCTGAAGCTATCGGCGGCCGAGCGCGGAAAGCTGAGGATCGGTGGGCCCCATTTCTGCACATGGTCAGTACGGGCTGACCTCGGTCGCCGTACGTCCGAGCGATCCCGCGATCGCCTCGGGGAGGCCGCCGATCAGCCGGGAGAGCTCGCGCGCGCTCCGCTCGATCGGCTCGGCGCAGGCCAGGACCGCCTCGGCGTCCATCTGCTCCCTCGCGTCGCGAAGGGTGGCGGCGAACCCGTAGACGATGGTGAGCTCGCCCTGCAGGTCGTGCAGCAGGGTCGAGAGGTTCGGTGCGGGGCTTGGGCCGACCTCGGCGTCCGGGGCGTCCGCCGGCGTGGCCCCGAACACCTCGGGGAACAGCCTGGCGATCTCGCGGAACAGGACCTCGGGCTCACGGCCCTTCTGCACGCAGCCCGCCGCGCCGTGCGCCCGGGCCAGGCCGCCCATCGATTCGGCGTGCCCGGAGAGCACGACGATCCTCGTCTCGGGAGAGGTGCGGCGGATCTCGCTGATCGCCTTGAGGCCGTCGCCGTTCGGCATGGCCAGATCCAGCACGGCCAAGTCCGGGTGGTTGGCCTCGGCCACCGAGACGGCTTCGTTGCCGTCGCCCGCCTCGCCCACGATCTCGAACCGATCGTCGGGCTCGAGGGTGCTGCGGAGGAGCCAGCGCACGGCCGGTTGGTCGTCCACCAGCATGACCTTGATCGCGGCGCTCATGGCCCCTTGTATCGGTTGGCGCGGCGAAAGCTTGATGGCCCGCCCGGATCATTCGAAACCTAGTCACGTCGGGCGAACCGAGCCGGCGCTCAGAACAGCTGTTTGAGCTCGAACAGGAGGTTGCGGAGCTGCACCAGCAGCTGCCGCAGGAAGAGGCGGAACGGCTCGGAGGCGATGGCCACCACGACCATGGCCACCACGGCCGAGCCGACCAGCAGCACCAGGTCCCGGCCGCGGATCCGCTCCCGGTACATCCGGCTCACACCCTTCGCGTCGACGAGGATCTCCCCCACCCGCAGGCGGACCAGGAAGGTGGACGCCATCCCCTCGCGCCCCTTGTCCAGGAACTCGCGAAGGTTCCCGTGGGTGCCCACCGCCACGATGAGCTCGGCGCCCTTCTCGTGCGCGAGCAGGAAGGCGACGTCCTCGCTGGTCCCGGTGGCCTCGGCCACGACGTGCGGGATCCCCAGGCCGAGCAGCCGCTCCTGCCCGGGGGCGAACCCTCCCGGGTAGGCGTGCAGGACGATCTCCGCGCCGCAGCGCAGGGCCCGCTCGCTGACGCTGTCCATGTCGCCGAGGATGATGTGCGGCTTGTACCCCTCCTCGAGCAGGGCGTCGGCCCCGCCGTCCACGCCGACCAGCACCGGGCGGACGTCGCGGATGTACGCGCGGAGCGCGCCGAGGTCCTGCCGGTAGTTGTAGCCCCGGACCACGACCAGCACGTGCCGCCCGTCGAGGCTCAGGCGAAGGTCCGGCAGCCCCACGCCGCCGAACAGCAGGTCCCGCTCGCGCTGCATGTAGTCCATGGTGTTCTCGGCGAACCGCTCGAACTGCTCCGCCAGCCCGGCCCGTGCCTCGTCCATGGCCCGGCGAACCGTGGACGTGGTCTGCCGGTGGCCGACCCCCACCAGCCGGTCGCCCGAGTAGACCCGGTCCTCCTCGATGCGCAGGGGCGCGCCCTCCGCCACCTTCTCCATGACCAGCGTGCCGACCCCGTCGATGAGCGGGATGCCCGCCTCGACCAGGACCAGCGGCCCCAGGTTCGGGTACCGGCCGCTGATCGACCGCGACGCGTTGACGACGGCGCCGGCCCCCCGCTCGACCAGGCCCTCGGCGGCGACGCGGTCCAGGTCCTCGTGGTCGATCACCGCGACCTCGCCCGGATGCAGGCGTCCGAACAGGTTCTTGGTCCGGCGATCCACGCGCGCCGCGAACTGGGTGGGTCGGGCGCGGCGGAGGCGGAGCCTCGGCAACTACACCCGCTTGATCTCGAGGTGCACGTGCGGGTCGTGCATGCCGGTGTACGTGTCGGTCTGCGAGTAGAACGGCAGGACCCGGGGCCGTCCGATCGGGGTCACCGACGCGACCACGCGCTGGCCGACCGCGACGTTCACCACGCGCTCCAGGTGGATCATCACCACGCGCAGCCCGGGGGCGCCGTCGGGCTCGATCTCGATCCGGATGTCCGGGTAGCTGTTGTAGAGCCAGTACGCCTTCACCGCGACGACCCGGCCGGTGACCGGGGAGAACAGCGTGCTCCCGGCCGGGGCCTGGATGTCCACGGCGGAGGTGGCGGGCGTCCCGCGTCCCCGGCTGCTCATCACCATGTACGGCCGGCCCGGCGCGGCGGGGTCGGGCGGGAGGAAGCGGGTCTTGTTCGCGTTGCGCTTGCACTCGCCGTACGGCGCCATGGCCAGCGCCTCGCGGTGCGCCGCCTCGTGGAAGAGCACGCCCACCGGCTTCTCCTGGGGCAGGTGCAGCGTGATCCCCTCGGCCTGGGCGAACGCCGGGAAGGCCTTGTCGACGATGGGGGGCGGCCCAACCGGGCGCACGCCACCGAAGCCGGCGGCCTCGGCGTTGCCCCGTCCGGTGGGCAGGCCGGTGGAGACGAGCACCGCGGCGGCGACGGCGATGGCCAGCCACATCACGACCATGGGAGCGCGGCGCTGTGTCATGTCCCCTTCTCTTTCGCTGCCTGGGCCAACAGCTCCTCCGCGTGCGTGGAGGCCGCCTCGGAAGATGGAAGCCCGGCCAGCATGCGAGAGAGCTCGTCGACGCGGGCCGAGTCGTCGAGGCCCTCGATCCTAGCGGTTCCTTCGTCCTTTTCGACCCGGATGTGACGGTCCGCAAAGCAGGCGATCTGCGGCAGATGGGTCACGACCAGGACCTGCCGCCCACGGGCGATGCGCGCCAGGCGCCGCCCGACGGCCACGCCGGCTCTTCCGCCGATCCCCGCGTCGACCTCGTCGAAGACGAGCGTCGGCACGTCGTCCAGGTCCGCCAGGACGCTCCGGCAGGCCAGCATGGTTCGTGAGAGCTCGCCTCCGGAAGCCGCCGAGCGCAGGGGGAGGCGCTGCTGGCCGGGCCCGGCCGCCAGCAGCAGCTCGGCCCGCTCGCCGCCGTCGGGGCCGAGCGCGGTCTCGGAGAGCTCGACGCCGACCGAGGCGCCCTCCATCCCCAGATCCCACAGCTCCACCTCGATCGCCCCGGCCAGGGTCGAGCCGGCGGCCGCCCGCTCGTTGCGGATGGTCACCGCCCGGGAGGCGGCCTCGGCCCCCAGGCGCTCGGCCTCCTCAGCCAGCCGAGCCCGTTCGGCCTCGCCCCCCTCCAGCGAAGCGAGGCGCTCCCGCGCCTCGGCCAGGTAGTGCAGGACCTCGATCTCGCCCTCGCCGTACTTCCGCTCCAGGCCGCGGATCGCCGCGATCCGATCCTGGATCCCGGCCAGCCGCGCGGGGTCGGCCTCGGAGGACTCCCGGTACCGGCGAACCTCCCCGGCGGCGTCGGCGGCCTCCGCGGCCAGCGAGCGCAGTCGCGCCGCGAGCACCCCGGCCGCCGGGTCGTGGCTCGACGCCCGCTCCAGCGCCGCCGCGGCGGCGGCCAGGGCATCGGACCCCGCGCCCTCCCCCGTCAGCGCGGACTCGGCCTCGGCGGCGAGCACCGAGATCGACTCGGCGTGTTCCAGCCGGCGGGCCTCCTCCGCCAGTGAGGCGGCCTCGCCGGGAACCAGGTCGGCGGCCTCGATCTCACCGACCTGGTAGGCCAGGAGATCGGCGTCGCGGGCCCGGTCGCGCTCGGCGCGCTCCAACTCCTCGAGCCGTCCGCGGACCTCCTGAAGGCGGGAGAACGTCTTGCGGTACTGGACGAGGACCCGGAGGTGGTCCGCGCCGGCGAACCGGTCCAGGAACGCCAGCTGTGCGCCCGGCGCCAGCAGCCGCTGCTGGTCGTGCTGGCCGTGGACCTCGACCAGCCTCGGGCCCAGCGAGGCGAGGGTGGACACGGGGACGATCTGGCCGCCGATCCGCGCGGTCCCCCGCCCCTCGGCCGCGACCTGCCGGGACAGGATCAGCTCGCCGTCCTCGCCCCACTCGGCGAGCTCGGCCACGCCCTCCGGCGCCGCGAACCGGGCCTCCACGCGCGCCGCGCCCGCTCCAGTCCGGACCAGCGCCGCCGACGCCCGCTCCCCCAGCGCGAGCCCCAGAGCGACCGTGACCATGGTTTTGCCGGCCCCCGTCTCGCCGGTCAGCACGTTCAACCCGGGGGCGAGCTCGATCGTCACGTCGTCGATCACGCCCAGGCCGGCGATGTGCAGCTCGAGCAGCACGCGCCTAGTCCTCCGGCGGCTCGACCCGGACGTCGACGGGCAGGTCGAACTTCTCCCGCACCAGGGAGTAGAAGCTCGTCGCGTCCGGGGAGCGCACCAGCCGGGCCGGGCGCTCGGCGCGGCGGATCCGCAGCCGCGCCCCCACGGGAAGCTCCAGCCCGGGACGGCCGTCGGCAGACGCGTACCCGGGCTCCTCCCCGCGGACCTCGACCACCACCTCCTCGCGCGGGTCCAGAACGATCGGCCGGTCGAACACCATGTGGGGCGAGACGGGGGTCAGCAGCAGGCACGACAGCTTCGGGGTCACGATCGGGCCCCGTGCCGAGAAGGAGTACGCCGTCGAGCCCGTGGGCGTGGCCACGATCACGCCGTCGGCGGAGAGGCTGGTCACGTACTCATCGTCCACGTACAGCGCCATCGAGATGAGCCGGTGACGGGCGTGCTTCTCGACCATGACCTCGTTCAGCGCCCACTGCGTCCCCTCCCACGGCGCGTCCTCGGGGTGGGCCTCGATCGCCATCCGCTCCTCGACCGGCGCCGAGCCCGCCAGGGCCCGCTCGAGCAGGGCCTCGGCCTCCTCCGGCTCGACCGCGGTCAGGAACCCGAGCCGCCCGACGTTCACCCCGAGGACCGGGACGTCGGCCAGCCGGGCCAGGTCGGCGGCCCGGAGCAGGGTCCCGTCGCCGCCGACCGAGACGACCACGTCGAGCCCGTCGGCGAAGCGAGCGGGCTCGGCCACCTCGTCGGCGCCGATGCTCTCATCCGGCAGTGACACGGACGTGTCGCCCCGCCCGCGGAGCCACTCGATGAGGCCCGCCGCGACCTCCCGGGCCCTGGGGCGCCCCGGGTGCACCACGAAGCCGGCCCGGCTCAACGGGACACCCCGCCGCGCAGGGCGACGGCCTCGTCGATCGCCCCGTCCACGTCCGGGTCGTCGCTCTCGTAGCCGCGCCAGGCGTGGACCATGAACTCGGCGTTGCCGGCGGGCCCGAGCAGCGGCGACGCCATCACGCCCAGGGCCGGGGCGCCGGCCGCCCCCAGCGCCTCGATCACCCCGTCGATCGACCCGCGCCACGCGGCCGGGTCCGACACGACGCCCCCCTTGCCCACCGCCTCACGCCCCGCCTCGAACTGGGGCTTCACCAGCAGCAACAGGTCGGCCTCGTCCGCGGCCACGCGGGTGAGCGAGGGGATGGTCAGGGCCAGGGAGATGAACGAGAGGTCGGCGGTGACCACGCTCGCGCGGTACGGCAGGTCGGCCGGGTCGAGCCCGCGGACGTTGGTCCGCTCCAGAGCGGTGACCCGCGCGTCCTCGCGCAACTTCCACGCCAGCTGCCCGTAGCCCACGTCGACCGCGAGCACGTGCGCCGCACCCCGCTGGAGCAGGCAGTCGGTGAACCCGCCGGTCGAGGCCCCCGCGTCCAGGCACTGCCGCCCGACGACGTCGACCTCGAAGCGGTCCAGGGCCGCCTCGAGCTTCTCCCCGGCGCGGGAGGCGAACCGGCGGGCCGGGCCGAGCACCGCCACCGCCTCCTCCGGCGCCACCAGGGTCCCGGCCTTCACCGCCGGCGAGCCCGCCACGGTCACCCGGCCCTCGCGGATGGCGGTCGTCGCCTCGGCGCGGGTGGCGGCCAGCCCTCGCCGGAGGAGCTCGACGTCCAGGCGGCGCCTCACGGACCCCCGTCGGGCGGCGAGGGGGCGGCGCGCTTCGCCGGACGCCGCTTCGCCGCGGGCTGCTTCTTCGCGGGCGCCTTCTTCGAGACCGGAGCCGTCGCGCCCACTGCGCCCTCGAGCTTCCACAGGCGTTGCTTGATCTCGTCGACGTCCTCACGGGTGGCGAGGCCGAGAGCCCCCACCTGCTTGCGGACCTCGGCACGCACCATGTCGCTCAGGCGCTCGACGCTCGCCCGGGACCACTCCATCAGGTCGTTGGCGAGCTTGGTGACCCCGTCGCGACCGGCCTGGCCCTGCTCGAGCAGGCCCGACGCCAGGTCCATCGCCCTGTCCTTCGGCAGCGCGCCCAGCGCGGCGTCAACGTACTGGCGCACGACATCGAGCATGCCTCTCTCCCTTCAGCGGCCGGCAACGGCAACCGAAGGATAGACCCAGGAGCATTGGCGCCTGGGGTGCGTGGGTATACTCGCGCCCGCCACAGACACGGACCCACCGCCCCTTCCCTCCGGCAGGTCTCTTAAGGACAAGGGTTGGCAACGAAGGCTCAGGTCCAGGCGAAGCTGACGGAGCTCATCGAGCGCCTCGACGAGGCGAGCGGCGGCGTTCAGGATTCCCTCGCCGAGGCCCTCCCCGACGCCCGCGTGATCGAGGTCCACGTGGCCGACATCGACGCACGGTTCTGGACCGAGATGGCCGGCGGCCGTCTGAGCAAGCTGCGCGTGGGCGCCGCGGAGGGGGCCGACATCCGGCTGCGGCTGAACTCCGACGACCTGGTCGACCTGGTCGATGGCAACAGCAGCCTGTTCTCCAAGTACCTGGGCGGCCACGTCCGGATCGACGCGAGCGTGAGCGACCTGATGCGCCTTCGGCGCCTGGCGGGGTGAGTCGATGAAGCGGGGCCATCGGTTCCTGGCGGGGACGGTGGGCGCGGCCGGCCTCATCGCGGCGGCGGGGCGCGCCGTCCGCGCGCCGCGGAACCTCCCCGAGGACCACGAGCTGCTGGGCTCGCTTCGCGGGGAGGTCGAGACCCTGCGGGGCCCCCGCGCCTCGCGCATCTACGCCGAGCGGTTCCCCGGGTCCCGGGGGACGATCATCCTCACCCACGGCTGGTGTCTGTCCGAGGCCGTGTGGCACTACCAGAAGGCGGCCCTGTCCGAGGCCGGGTTCACCGTGGTGGCCTGGGATCTCCCCGGCCACGGGAGCTCCACCCCGGTGGCCCGGGGTCACCTGACGCTCGAGCTCTCCGTGGACGCGCTGGCCCGCGTCGTCGAGCACTTCGCCGACCCCATGGGCATGGTCCTGGTCGGTCACAGCCTGGGCGGCGTGCTCACCCTCGGCTACCTGGCCGGCCACCCCGAGGCCGCGCGCCGGCACGCGAAGGGCGCGGTGTTCGTCTCGACCCCGCTGATGCACTTCGCGCGGTCGATCGCCGGGCGGTGGCCCGGGGCGAGCCTGGAGGCCCGGGCGCTCGGCTCCATCATGGAGTTCGTCGTCAGCAACCCGGTGCTCGACCGGGTCTTCACCGACGGCGTCGGCGAGCGGCACACCACGCCGTTGTCGTACCGCGTCGTACGGGTGGGGTTCGGCCGGGAGGCATCCCCGGCGCACGTGCGCTTCGTCCGCGACGTGATCGCGACGGTTTCGCCGCAGACCCGGGTGGACACCTTCCGGGCCATGACCGGCTACGACCTGTCGGGCGCCCTTTCCGGCGTGAAGGTCCCCTCTCTGGTGGTGGTGGGCGGACGCGACCGCCTGGTCAACCCGGCCGAGACGAAGTTGATCGGCCAGCGCCTCCCCCGGGCGAAGACCGTCGTGTTCCCCGACGCCGGCCACGCCGTGTTCCTGGAGGCGAACGAGGCGTTCAACGCCGAGGTCGTCGCCTTCGCCGCCCGGAGGCTCAAGCCGCGCCGGAGCGTCGCGGCTCCCGCCCGCGCCGAGTCGGGCTGAGGCCGCCTCGGTGCTCCCGCTCAAGGATCGCAACCCGACCGAGCGCCGCGCCTACCTGACGATCGGCCTGATCGCGGCGAACATCCTGCTGTTCCTGCTGTGGCAGCCGACGTTCGCCACCGGGCCGGACAAGGAGGAGAAGGAGATCCTCTTCTTCTTCTGCCACGGCATGGTGCCGTGGGAGGTCACCCACCAGAAGCCGCTCGCCGACGGCGGCCGGGAGGCGGCCGAGGCCCTCGAGGAGACGTTCGGCGAGCAGGCCGGGCTGGCCCTCGAGGCGATCGCCGAGGACTGCCCGGACAAGTCGGTGTGGGCCTCGCTGTTCACCTCGATGTTCATGCACGGGGGGCTCGTCCACATCGGCGGCAACATGCTGTTCCTGTGGGTGTTCGGCAACAACATCGAGGACAAGGCCGGCTACGTGAAGTACCTGCTGTTCTACTTCGTGTGCGGGCTGCTCGCCTCGGGGGCGCACATCCTGTCCGGGCCGGGCTCCGCCATCCCGACCGTGGGGGCCTCGGGCGCGATCGCCGGGGTGCTGGGCGCCTACCTGGTGATGTTCCCCCGAAGACGTGTGGTCACGTTGGTCATCTTCTACTTCATCACCACGGTGGAGCTCCCGGCGATCGTCCTGCTGGGGTTCTGGTTCGTCCTGCAGTTCCTCCCCGTCCTGCAGAGCCTCGGCGGGGCCGGGGCCGGCGTGACCGACGTCGCGGTGTGGGCGCACATCGGCGGGTTCGCCGCCGGCGCGCTGATCGCCCTGGCGATCTTCCCCAAGGAGCGCGGCGACCCCCACGCGGCCGAGCGCTTCGGCGTCTTCTAGCCCGCCGCCACCGGCTCGGCCCGCGGCGGATCCGCGAGCAGGTCCGGCAGCGCCGGGACCACGTACGTCGGCTGCCACGGCGATCCGAGCAGGTCCGCGTCCGTCGAGACCCCGGTCAGGACCAGCGCCGAGTCCCACCCCATGGCCTGGGCGCCGGCGATGTCGGTTTCGAGCCGGTCTCCGACCACCAGGTACGGCCCCTCGCCCGCCGCCCGCGCCGCGCGCTCGAAGAACGCCGCGCGGGGCTTCCCGGCCACCTCGGCCCGCACGCCGGCCGAGACCTCGATCACCGCCAGCAGCGCTCCGGCCCCCGGCCAGTTGCCGTCGGGCGCGGGGTACGACGCATCGGCGTTGGTGGCCAGCAGCCGCGCCCCGCGCTGCACGAGCAGGCTGGCCCGCTTCAGCCGGGGGTAGTCGATGCTCCGGTCCCATCCGACCACGACCAGGTCGGCCGCCTCGGGATCGCCCTCCAGCAGCTCGACCCCCAGGCCGCGCAGCGCCTCTCGCACGCCGTCCTCACCGATCACGTACGCGGTCCGCGCCGGCCGGTCGCCCATGAGCTCCTCCAGCGCCAGGGCGGAGGTGACGACCTCCGACGGGCCGGCCTCGAACCCCAGCGCGGCGAGCTTCTCGGCGACCTGCTCCGGCGTCCGGCTCGAGTTGTTGGTCGCGAACACCGGCCGCAGGCCCCGGGCCCGGAACCCGGCCAGGGCCTCGGCGGCCCCGGGGACGGGATCGTCACCGCGGAACAGGACGCCGTCGAGGTCCAGCAGCAGGGCGCGGTAGCGCTCGAGCACTAGCCGGTCAGCCGGTCCAGGGCGTCGCGGTACTCGTCGCGCTCCGGGCGCATGGTGACGGCCAGCTTGAGGTGCGCCACGGCGCGGACCCGCTGGCCGGTGCGCGCGCAGGCCAGCCCCAGGCCGAAGTGCGCGTAGTCGTTGACGGGGTCGATCTGGACGGCCTTCGCGAACTCCTGGCGGGCGCGGGCGAAGCGGCCGCTCTGGAACAGCGCCCGGGCGAGGGCTTCCCGGACCGAGCCCTTGTCGGGCTCGAGGGACTTCGCCCGGCTGAGCAGGGTCACCGCGGCGTGCGGGTGGCCGGACTCGAGCAGCCCGGTCCCCCGAGCGAACAGGTCGTAGGCGGACTCGCGTTCGTCTGTGCGCTGGCTCATCGGCTATAAGGAGGCGTGCCCGGTCTGTCGCCGTTCACGGGTCTCGTGTATGCCCCCTCCGCCGGCGATCCTACCGCGGTCACCGCGCCTCCCTACGACGCCATCTCCGACGCCGAACGCGAGGACTACCTGGCGGCGAGCCCCCACAACGTGGTCCGGCTGATCCTGCCGAAGGACGAGCCGGGGGACGACGAGCGGGCGAACAAGTACACGCGCGCCGCCGGCCTGCTTCGGGAGTGGCGCGAGGCGGGGGTGCTGGTAGAGACCGAGCGCCCGGCCGTGTTCGTCTACGAGATGGCCTTCGAGCACGCCGGCGAGGCGCGCCGGGTCCGCGGCGTGATCGGGGCGATCGACCTGGAGCCGTTCGGCCAGGGCATCGTCCCGCACGAGCGAACGATGCCCGGGCCCGTCGAGGACCGGCTCCGCGTCATCCGCCAGGTCCGCGCGAACCTCTCCCCGATCTACGCGGTGCTGCGGGCCCCCTCGCCGCCCCAGGCCGAGCTCGTCGAGCGCGCCTCGGCCCGGCCCCCCGATCGGGAGGCCGTCGACCCGAGCGGCGTCGTGCACCGACTGTGGATCGAGCCCGACGTGCCCCAGGCGCTCGTCGACGCCTACGCGGCCGATTCGCTGCTCATCGCGGACGGGCACCACCGCTACACGACCGCGCTCGCGTACCGGGAGGAGATGAACCGCGAGCACGGGCCGGGCCCGTGGGACCGGATGATGATCCTGGTGATCGACCCGTCCGAGGACCCCCCCGTCCTGCCCATCCACCGGGTCGTTCGCGGCGAGGGCATCCCCGCCCCCGGGTTCCCGGTCGGCTCCCTCCAGGAAGCCCTGAACCTCGTCTCGGACGAGGACCTCCGGTTCGGGGTGGTCATGGCGAACGGCGGTGGCGTGCAGCTGCGGGTGGCGGAGCTCGACGCCGAGCCGCCCACGGTGGCCGCCATCCACGACCGGATCCTGGCCCGCTACCCCGACGCGGAGGTCACCTTCGTGCCCGACCCCGAGGACGCCGTACGGGCCGTGGCCGAGGGGGCCGACGTCGCCTACCTGCTCCCCCCCACCCACGTCGACCGGATCCGTGACGTCATCGAGCGCGGAGACCGGCTCCCCCAAAAGTCCACGTGGTTCTGGCCCAAGCCCCGCTCGGGCATGGTCATCCGGGCGCTGGACTGACCCGGTAAGCTGGTGAGTGCTACGCTAATTAAGCAAATGCGAAAGCTCGCCTTGGTCGCCGCCCTTGCCCTGCTCGCCGCCGCGTGCGGCCAGCTTCCGGGCGTTCACGACGCGGCCGTCCAGGGCGGGGAGGTCCCGGCCGGCGGCCTCGGCCCGGGCACCGACGTCGGCGTCGACCCGGGAGCGTCTCCAGGCGCCTCGCCGGGCGCCACGACCGGCCCGGGCGGCGGCGGCGGAGGCGGCGGCGTGTCTCCGCCACCCGCGGGCGAGGGCGACACGACCGGCATCACGGCCACGACCATCAAGATCGGCATCCATGCGCCGCTGACCGGCGCCGCGCCGATCAGCCCGACCTCGTTCCGCACCGGCAAGGACCTGTACTGGAAGGGCAACAAGGTCTTCGGCAAGACCGTCGAGGTGGTGTTCGAGGACGACCAGTACAACCCGTCCCACGCCAAGCAGGTCTGCCAGAAGATGGTCGAGCAGGACAAGGTGTTCCTGCTCCTGGGCGGTGGCGGGACCGACCAGATCCAGTCCTGCGCCCGCTACGCCGCCAGCAAGGGCGTCCCGTACCTGTCCGCCGGCACCACCGAGGTCGGCATCCGCGGTCTGGAGAACTACTTCGCGGCCTCCGAGTCCTACGCGCAGCAGGGCCCGCAGCTCGCGCAGTACATCAAGAAGACCTTCACCACCGACGCCGGCAACGTGGCGGTCGTCGCCACCAACACCCCGAACTTCGACGACGCCGTCACGAGCTTCACTCAGGCCTTCCCGGGCGTCAGGGTGTTCCGCCCGGAGAAGAACCAGCGCGGCTCGAGCATGGCCGGCAACCTGTGCACCGGGAGCGTGAAGGCGTTCGACGTCGTGTACCCGCTCACCTCGCCGACCTATTTCCTGGAGATGTCCCAGGCCGCGCAGTGCCGCCCGCAGTACGCCGGAGTCGGGATCACGATGGGGCTCGACACGGTCGCCGAGACCGGCTGCAACGGCAACGCGATCGCCGGCGCCCGGTTCTTCTCGCCGGCCCCGGCCTTCCACGACAGCAACCAGTACGACCCGAAGTTCCGTCAGGCCGGGGGGAGCGACGACATCGAGTGGCTGCTGTGGGGACTCATGAAGACCACCCACCAGCTGTTCCTGGCAACCGGCGAGGACCTTTCGCGCGAGCGGTTCATCGCGGAGTCCGAGAGCGCCAGCGTCAAGACCGGCGTCTACCCGGACATCACGTACACGCCCGACAACCGCTTCGGGGCCAAGTCGGTCAACGTGCTCGAGGCCGTGTGCTCCGGCGAGGGCCACTTCGAGACCCGCGAGGCGTTCAAGAGCTCTTTCTGAGCACGAACAGGCAGGAATCGCCCCGAGCCGTCACGAAACCCAAAACCGCAGGTCATCGCCCCGTGAGGCACGCCTGCCCGGCCCGTACCGCGTGTGTGACAATGGGAGTGACATGACCCGAAGGGTGCTTGCCCGCTCGATCTCGGTCCTGTTCGTGCTCACGGTGATGCTCGCGATCGCCTCGCCCGCCTTCGGCGCGAACGACACGCTGACCTTCACCTACGGCGTCGACCAGTCCTCGTGGTACTGGACCCGCCAGATCGACGAGGAGGTCGCGGTGGACTTCCTGCCCCCGCCCGCCCCCGCGGTCGTCCAGCGGGTCCGACTCCCCAGCCTGCAGGACTTCGCCACCCTGCCCGTCGCGGTGACCAACGGTGAGATCGAGAAAACCTCAGCGATCAACTTCGACCTGTTCAGCCGGGGGGTCGAGGCCGGATCGATCATCCAGAAGTACACGCTGACGATCGTCCAGGAGGACGGGCCCGGCGACATCCCGACGTTCAACGCCACCGACCGGATGATCCTGGCCTGCCGGATCGACGACTTCTGGGCCGCCGGCGAGGCCGAGCTGTTCGAGGTCCAGCCCATCTTCGACGAGGGCTCCTGCGTGGAGGGCAAGCTCACCACCCCCGAGCTCCCGACCGAGCTTCCGACGTGGACGTGGGACCTCAGCCAGATCGCCGCCCCGTGGGGTGAGGACCCATTCGCCAGCAACGGCGTGCTCTTCCGTCCGAAGCTCGGGGAGGGGGGCCCCCTCGAGACCTGGCAGATCAACCTGAAGATCCCCTCGCGCGACGACGTCGAGACGCCCGAACCGATCAACGAGTACGAGGACACGAAGGACCGGGTCAAGGTCGTCATCGAGTACCTCCCCCCGCCGCCCGAGCCACCCATCCCACCGATCGACGGCGGGTTCCCGCCGTCCACGGACTTCACCCCCGACACCCCGGTGGCGACGCCGGACCCCACGCCGCCGGTCGAGGAGCCCGGGACGAACGGCGGTGAGGCCCCCGTCTCCACCGCCGAGCCGAAGCTGCCCGGCTACGTGTGGCTGCTGCTGCCGGTCGGGCTCGTCGCGCTCTCCGGGGTTCGCTCGGTGATCCTCGAGTCCGCCGCCAGCACCCGCCCCGACGGCGTGATCGCCGCCATCCGGGCCCGCAACGCCGAGCGCCGGGGCTGGACCGCCGGCGCGCTCGACGCCACCCGCCCGTCCCGCCTGGCCGCACCGTTCGTCGCCCTGTGGGCGGCGATCAAGGCCGACTTCGCCAACGCCCAATCGAAACTGAAGAGGAAGCCCTCATGACCAACTTGCGCAAGCTCGCCGCTGTGTTCGCCTTCGTCCTGCTCGCCGCGGCCTGCGGCCAGAAGGCCGGGGTCCACGAGGACGCCGTCGCCGCCGGCGAGATCCCCGCCGACCTCACCGGCGAGAACCCGGACGGCATCGTCGACCCTAGCGACCCCACCGACCCCGACAACGACAACCCCACCGATCCCACCGGCCCCGACGGGAACGACGACGGAGGCCCGACCGTCGCGCCGCCGCCCGGCGCGGGGGACCGCACCGGCATCACCTCGACCACGATCAAGATCGGGATCCACGCGCCGCTCACCGGCGCCGCTCCGATCAGCCCGACCTCGTTCCGCACCGGCAAGGACCTGTACTGGAAGGGCAAGAAGATCCTCGGCCGCAACGTCGTCACGGTCTTCGAGGACGACCAGTACAACCCGTCCCACGCCAAGCAGGTCTGCCAGAAGATGGTCGAGCAGGACAAGGTGTTCCTGCTCATCGGCGGCGGCGGCACCGACCAGATCCAGTCCTGCGCGCGCTACGCCGCCAGCAAGGGCGTCCCGTACCTGTCCGCCGGCGTCACCGAGATCGGCATCCGCGGACTGGAGAACTACTTCGCCCTGTCGATGTCGTACGCGCAGCAGGGTCCGCTCCTCGCGCAGTACATCAAGAAGCACTACACGACCGACGGCTCGAACATCGCGATGGTCGCCACGAACACCCCGAACTTCGACGACGCCGTGAGCTCGTTCACCCAGGCGTTCCCCGGCGTCCGGGTGTTCCGTCCTGAGAAGAACGAGCGCGGCGGCAGCATGGCCGGCAACCTGTGCACCGGCAGCGTGAAGAACTTCGACGTGGTGTACCCGCTGGTGGCGCCGACGTACTTCCTGGAGATGGCCGCCGCCTCGCAGTGCCGCCCGCAGTACGCGGGCGTCGGGGTGACCATGGGCCTGGACACGGTGGCCTCGACCGGCTGCCGGGCGAGCGGCTCGGTCGACAACGCGGTGTTCTTCTCGCCGGCCCCGGCGTTCTTCGACAGCGACAAGTACGACCCGGCGTTCCGGAATGCCGGGGGCACCGACGACATCATGTTCCTGCTGTGGGGGGTGGCGAAGAGCCTGCACCAGCTGTTCGACATGACCGGGCCGAGCATCAGCCGCGAGTCGTTCATCGCCACGGCCGAGACCGCGCGTCTGCACTCGGGGGTGTACCCCGACATCCAGTACACGCCCGAGAACCGGTTCGGCGCCAAGCAGGTCCACGTGCTGCAGGTTGTCTGCACCGGCGACAACGGGCACCACGAGACCATCGAGGCCTTCAAGAGCTCCTTCTGACGTAGTGGCACCCGGCGGGGAGGGCCCGGCACCGTGCTGAAGTTCACGATCATCGGGCTGTTCCAGGGTGCGGTGTACGGCCTGCTGGCGGTCGGCCTGGTCCTCGTCTACAAGGGCACGCGGGTCTTCAACTTCGCCCAGGGCGAGTTCGGCACCGTCGCGGCCTACACCACGTGGGCGATGTATCAGAACATCAAGCTCCCCTACCTGGTGGCGGTGGCGATCGGGCTGGTGGCCGCGGTGGCGCTGGGCCTGATCGTGGAGCGGCTGGTCATCCGTCCGCTCCTGAACGCGTCGAAGATCGCGCTCCTGGTGGCGACGGTGGGCGTCGCCCTGTTCATCATCTCGTTGACGATCCTGTTCGGGAAGCCCGAGCCCCGTTACCTGGAGCCGCTGGTCCAGGGCGACCCGCTGTTCATCTTCGGGGCGGGCGTGATCCCCCAGCAGGTCCTGGTGGCCGTGGCCCTGGCGGGGCTCGCCGTCGTGCTGGCGATCTTCTTCCGGACCGACCGGGGCCTGGCGATCCTGGCGACGTCGCAGGACCCGCTGGCCACCCAGATCGTCGGCATCAGCGTCCCGGGCATGAGCCGGTTCATCTGGGCCGGCGCCGCGTTGCTCGGCGGGATCGCCGGCATCCTCCAGGCGCCCATCACGATCTTCACGCCCGGGTTCATGACGTCCACTTCGCTGGTGCCCGCGTTCGTCGCCGCCGTCCTCGGCGGGATGACCAGCCTTCCGGGTGCGTTCATCGGCGGCCTGATGGTCGGGGTGGCCCAGAACGCGCTGGGGATCTACCTGCTCAACCAGCAGCTGGGCGTCCCCGGCGGATCGGACCTCGCGGTCTTCGCGATGCTGCTGCTCGTGCTGATGATCCGGCCCCAGGGCCTCCTGGGGAAGGAGGCCTGAGGTGGCGACCGCCGCGGCGACGCTGACCGAGGGCGCCACGACCCACGTCCGGTTCCGGCCGGACTCCCGGGGCTTCGCCGCCCGGGTCATCGGCTCGATCATCCTGGTCGGCGCGATCCTGGCGACCCCGCTCCTCGGCGACATCGTGTGGGACGACCGCATCGCCCTGGCCGCGATCTTCGGCATCATCGGGCTCTCCATCAACGTCCTCACCGGACACGCCGGGCAGATCTCGCTGGGACATCAGGCCTTCGTCGGCATCGGCGCGTTCATCTCGGCCTTCGTCGTCACGGAGATGAACCTCGGGTTCGAGATCGCGCTTCCCCTGGCGGGTCTCAGCGGCGCGGTCCTCGCCCTCGTCCTTGGGCTGATCGCCCTGCGGATCAAGGGTCTCTACCTGGCACTGATCACGCTCTCCTTCGGCTTGATGGCCGAGACGACGATCTTCAACTGGCGAGCGTTCACGGGAGGCGGCTCGGGTGCCCTCGCGCCGCGTCCGGCCGCGTTCGAGTCGAGCCACGCCTACGCCTACCTGTGCATCGCCTTCCTCGGCCTCTTCGTCTTCGTCGACTGGCGGCTGGTGAAGTCGAAGATGGGCCGGGCCATCGTGTCGATCCGCAACGACGAGCGGGTCGCCGCGACCCTGGGGATCAACGTGACCGCGTACAAGCTGTTCGCCTTCATGCTCACCGGCTTCATGGCGGGGGTCGCCGGCTCCCTGTTCGCGCACTGGATCCAGATCGTCACCAACAACGAGTTCTTCTTCCTGGGCGCGCTCGTGTGGCTGCTCATGTCCGTGGTCGGCGGCCTGGGGTCGCGCGCCGGCGTCATCTCCGGGTCGGTGTTCTTCGCGATCTTCCCGTTCGTGGTGCAGGACCTTGCCGGCGGCGGGTTCTTCAACGCGCCGCTGGTGGGCGAGGTCCTGATCCAGACGCTGTCCCCGCTGTTCGGCGCGCTGCTGCTCCTGCTGACGATCACGCTGTATCCCGGCGGCATCGGCCAGCAGCTGCTGCCGTTCCGGCGGTGGTTCTCGGGCGGCCTGCTCGTCGAGTCGACGCACGAGGCCGGCCAGATGGCGGGGTTCCCGCTGCTGCTCGGCGTGATCCTGGGCTTCGCCCTGCTCGACGGCTCGGGGCTGTTCAAGCTCGGGATCGGCGTCGTCCTCGGGGTCGTCCTGGCCGTGCTCGTCGTCTCCCTGCTGCGTCTCTACCTGCGCCGCGCCCAGGCCGCGATGGGGCGCGCGGTCACCCATCACGCCCCCCTGACGCCGGCAGCGATCGCCGAGGCGGCCGGCGACGGCAAGGCCGAACCCGCGGTCGAGGACACCGGCGAGCTGCCGGTCGCCCCCGAGCTCGCCACCAAGGGCAACGGCGGATCGACGCGTCGGAGGAAGCGATGACCTCCGTCCTCGACGTCAAGGACATGAGCATCCGCTTCGGCGGCCTGCAGGCCCTCGACGGCGTGGACATCCAGGTCGGCGAGTGGGAGATCGTCGGGCTGATCGGGCCGAACGGCGCCGGCAAGACGACCCTGTTCAACTGCCTGTCCGGGATCTACAAGCCGGACCGGGGCACGGTGACCTACCGCGGCAAGGACGTCTCCGGCCTGGCACCCCACAAGCGCGCCGCCCTGGGGATGGGACGCACGTGGCAGAACCTCGGCGTGGTCCGCACCCTGACGGTCCTCGAGAACGTCCTCACCGCGCAGCACGCTCACGTCGCCTACGGGCCGCTGAGCGGCATGATCGGCTCGCCGCAATCCTTCTCCGAAGAGCGCCAGCTGCGGCGCAACGCCGAGGAGATCCTGGACTTCCTGGGTCTGCTCCACCTGGCCTACGAGAGCGTGGGCGGGCTCCCGTACGGCACGCAGAAGCTGTGCGACCTGGCAATGGCCCTGGCCACCGACCCGGACATCCTGCTGCTGGACGAGCCGTCCTCGGGCATGAGCCCGGAGGAGGCCCACACGCTGGGCGAGACGCTGACGTTCCTGCGCTCGGCGCTGAACCTGACCATCCTGATGATCGAGCACCACGTGCCGCTGGTGGTCGAGGTGTGCGACTACGTGTTCGCGCTGAACTTCGGGCAGCTGCTCGCCGACGGGCCCCCGGAGGAGATCCAGCGCCATCCCGAGGTGGTCACCGCCTACCTGGGCGGCGAGGTCGAGGACGCGGAGGCGCACTGATGGCCTTGCTCGAGGTCGACGACATCTACACCGGCTACGGCGCCACGCCGGTCCTGCACGGTGTGTCCTTCAGCCTGAACGAGGGCGAGACCGCGGCGATGCTCGGCCTGAACGGCGCCGGCAAGACCACCACCGTGCTGTCCATCGCCGGCATGCTCAAGGCGTGGGCCGGACGCATCCGGTTCGACGACCAGCCCATCCACAAGCTCGACACGACGGAGCTGGTCAAGCTCGGCATCGTGCTGGTCCCCGAGGGCCGCCACGTGTTCCCGGCGCTGTCGGTGGCGAACAACCTGCGGATGGGCGCCTGGCCCCAGCGCAAGAACGCGAAGTTCGTGCGCGAGCGGGCCGACCAGGTCTACGACTACTTCCCGGTCCTCGGGGAGCGCCGCAGCCAGATGGCCGGCACGCTGTCGGGCGGCGAGCAGCAGATGCTCGCCATCGGCCGGGGCCTGATGGCCAAGCCCCGCCTCCTGCTCATCGACGAGGCCTCCCTGGGCCTGTCCCCCAAGCTCGTCCAGGACGTGCTCAAGATCGTGAAGCGGATCAACGAGGACGGGGTGACGGTCCTGCTGGTCGAGCAGAACGTGGGCGCCCTCAAGGTGGTCGACCGCGCGTTCATCATGCAGAAGGGCCAGATCATCTACGAGGGCGACCGCAAGGCCCTCATGGAGACCCAGGACATCCGCAAGGCGTACCTGGGCACGCCGGCCTGACGGCCGGGCCCGCCGCTTACTTCTTCGCCGAGGCCGCGTCCGCCGTCGCCGGGTTGCACACCCGGCACGCGCTCAGCCCGCTGGCCGCCGCCTCGGCGACCGAGGCCCGCTCGAGGTCGGTCTTGCCCTTCACCAGCCGGCAGTCCGGGCGGTGGTACGTGGAGCGGCCGATGACCACGCTCCCGTTCGAGGTGGCGCCGGTACGGCTCCCCGCGACCTCCGCCCCGTTGCCCGCCACGAGCCCACGGCCGGACTCCAGCGTGTCCTGCAGGTGCATGCGCTCGGCCCGCAGGGACGAGATCACCAGGAGGGTCCCCCCGAGCACGATCAGGCCCAGGCCCGTCGCGCCGCCGGAGATCAGGTACGGGAACTGACAGTCGACGCACGCCACGCTCGCGGCGCCGTTCCAGGCGACGCCGATCACGGAGAAGCCGGCCGCGATGAACAGCAGCCCCAGCACGCGCCCGTAGCGGATCCGGGTGTCTGAACCCTCTCTGAAAGCCATGTGCGAACCCTACCCTTCCGGTTGCCTCCTTTCCTATTCGCGCGGAACCGACTTCTCCCTGCTCAGTCGGGGTTTTCCGGGAGCCGCCGGATCTCCTTGGCGACCACCTCGGTGATGGAGCTCGCGCCGCCGCCGTTCCTGTAGAACCGACGCTCAAGGTGGCCCTGGACCATCACCCGGTCGCCCTTGGTGAGGTCCTTCGACGCGCGCCGGGTGGGCGCCGTCCACGCGGAGATCGCGAGCGGCAGCACCCGCTTGCCCGTCTCCGGGACCTGCAGCCGGAGCTTCGACACCAGGTCCCCCGACGGCAGCTCGATGACCTCCGGGTCCGCGGCGAGCGTTCCCGCCAGGACCACGACGTTGACCGTGACCATGCCTCCTCCTCTCGACACCCGGGGGAGGTCGATCGGCTCGACGCTATCAGGGGGCACTGACAGACCCCCCGGTAGACTGCCGCCCGTGGCGAGCACGTTCGAGGCGGCGGCCGGCATCACCGCGATCGACACGGTCATGTGCGGCCAGGAGCGGGTGACGTCGGCGTACCTGATCCACGCCGACCAGCCGGCGATCGTCGAGACCGGCCCGACCACGTCGGTCGACGCCCTTCGCGCGGGGCTCGACTCGCTGGGGATCGGCCCCGAGGACCTCGCGCACGTCGTGGTCACGCACATCCACCTGGACCACGCCGGCGGTGCCGGCGCGCTGATCGAGCACTACCCGAAGGCGACCGTGTGGGTCCACGCGCGGGGCGCGCCGCATCTGGTGGACCCGGCGAAGCTCACGGCGAGCGCGGCGCGTGTCTACGGCGGCGAGGAGGAGCTGAATCGCCTGTACGGCCCGATCGTCCCCATCCCCGCCGAACGGCTCCGTTCGATCGACGAGGGCGACACGATCTCGTTCGGCAACCGCTCGCTCGATGTCATGTACACGCCGGGCCACGCGGGGCACCAGGTAGCGCTCGTGGATTCCGACACACAGGCCCTGTTCACCGGCGACGCCCTCGGCGTGTTCCTGTCCGACGTGGGCATCCTGCGTCCGGCCACGCCGCCCCCCGAGTTCGACCTGGACCTCGCCGTACAGAGCGTCCACCGGATCCGCGACCGCAAGCCGAGCGCGCTGCTGTTCAGCCACTTCGGCCCGGCCGCCCAGGTCGACCATCTGTGCGAGCTGGCCGAGCATCGACTGCGCAAGTGGACGTGGGTGGTGGAGGAGATCCTGGCGGAGGAGCCCGAGGCGGACCTCGACCGGATCACGGAGCTCCTGGAGGTTCGCGTCGCGAGCGAGTTCAATCCGCGCAAGCGCGACCCGTGGCTGATCGAGCGCTACGAGCTGCTGTCCTCGGTCCGGATGAACGCGATGGGCCTCAGCCGCTACGTCCGCGCCCGCGCGGCGACGGCTTCCGAGCCGCCATCGTCTTCCTGACCGCCGGCTTCTTGCGCGCGACGGGTTTCTTCCGCGCGACGGGCTTCGTCCTGGCCACCGGCTTCTTCCGAGCCACCGGCTTCTTGGGCGCGACGGGCTTCCTCGCGGCGGCGGCCCCCTTCCCGGCCGCCGCCTTGCCCTTCGCGCGGGCGGGGCGGTCGGGGGCGGCCGCGCGCGGAGGCGCCGGCAGCGCCGCGAGGCGGTCATGGACGTCGAACGCGTCGGTGTCGTGGCGAAGGATGCCCTCGAACGCCTCGCGGGCGTCGTCGGTTCGGCCGAGCTTCTCCAGGACGTCGGCCAGCACGTAGCGGACCCGCAGGTCCCAGGAGCGCGTGCCCTTCGTGGGGTCGGGCCGCCAGCGATGCAGCAGGGCGAGGGCCTCGGCGTAGCGACCGAGATCGGCCAGGGCGGAGGCCCCCACGACCGTGGCCTCGGCCCGCGGCTCCTCGGCGATCTGTGCGCGCATGGCCTCCTCGGCGATGGGCACGGCCTTCTCCGGTGCGCCAAGCGCTCGGAAGCAGTCGGCGATCAGGTGGTTCTGGTCGGCCCGGCCGGTGATCCGCCGGTACGCCTGGAGCTCGCGGAGTGCCTCCTGGTAACGGCCGAGGGCGTACAGGGCCATACCCAGAACCTCGCGCGCGGCCGGCGCCCGGGGGGCCAGCTCGCGGGCCCGGACCGCGGGCTCGAGGGCGGCCTTCGGGTCGCCCCGCCCGAGCTTGTCGACGGCCTTCTCCACGAGCTCGCCGGCCTGGCGCCCCAACCCCGGCTTGGCGGACCGCTCCACCTGCTGGACGAGCCGCTTGCGCGGGTCACGCCCCGCCGGCGGACGGCGCGACGGACCGCGAGCGCCTCGAGTGGGTTGGTACCTGCGACCGGCCATGCGCAGAGAGTACAGAAGGGGCCCCAAACGCCGAGAGCCGCCTCGAAAGGCGGCTCTCGTGCGAATAATCCCGGCGACGACCTACTCTCCCACCCCGTCTCCAGGGCAGTACCATCGGCGCAGGAGGGCTTAACTTCCGGGTTCGGGATGGGACCGGGTGTGACCCCTCCGCTATGGTCACCGAGAAACCTCGGATCTTGCGAGGTGTGCGAGCGGTTACCTTGGATGAACCGCATAGCGAGCGCGAGCAAAGTCAAGTCCTCGGCCTATTAGTACCGGTCGGCTGAACACGTTGCCGTGCGTACACCTCCGGCCTATCAACCTCGTAGTCTGCGAGGGGCCTTACTCCACAAAGGGATGGGAAACCTCATCTCGGGGCAAGCTTCGCGCTTAGATGCTTTCAGCGCTTATCTCTTCCGCACGTGGCTAACCAGCCGTGCCGCTGGCGCGACAACTGGCACACCAGAGGTGCGTCCGTCCCGGTCCTCTCGTACTAGGGACAGCTCCCCTCAAGTTTCCTACGCCCACGGAGGATAGGGACCGAACTGTCTCACGACGTTCTAAACCCAGCTCGCGTACCGCTTTAACGGGCGAACAGCCCGACCCTTGGGACCTGCTCCAGCCCCAGGATGCGACGAGCCGACATCGCACGGGATCCACTGTTACCAGTGGCGCAGAC
The DNA here is from genome assembly GCA_963742735.1 of uncultured Actinomycetes bacterium. GTDB lineage: Bacteria > Actinomycetota > UBA4738 > UBA4738 > JBBDTT01 > JBBDTT01. The sequence goes on along the minus strand of CAVUMN010000003.1, from coordinate 791,016 downwards.
TATGTCTTCACCCTGCCTGACCAAAGGCGAGGGGTCGGCGTGTTGTGGCGGCCGTAGATTTGCCTGGGAGTACCAGGCAGTGGTCCGCCACCGAGGCCGCGGCCTCAGTCGTTACGGGGTCACTTGCGGGAGCTTGTATCTGAGCTCGGGAAGCAGATGCGGGCCGACGATCTCGCCCAGCCGGGCCGTCCCCGTCACCGAGATGCGAATCCGGTGATAGGTCTTGTCCCGATTGAGCGATCCTTCGATCCCCCACTGTTCCCGCAGAAGCTCGAGGAGACGGATCTGACTCGCCTCGTCGAACTGTTGAGTGTTCAGATACACCGCGTTTCTCGATCTCGAACCATCGTCCATGAACCACACCGCAAGGGTGAGCGGGGCGAGTTCCACGAATGGAACGCGCTTGCTTCCTTCTCCGTAGAAGAGCTCGAAGTAGGGAGTCAGCGCCGGCAGGTTTCGCGTCGTGAATCGATACGCGATCCTGCCGCCGTTCCCACGTCGCACCTTGGGTGGCGTGGCTACCAGCTCGGCCAGCCGGCTGTACTTCCAGTCGACGTAGCTTCGCTGGCGGAAGGAATGATTGATCTCGAGAAGCGCGTTGGTCTTGCAGCGCATCCCGCCATCGCCGAGCAAGCTCCCGATGACGATCTCTCGCTGCACTCCCGACAGACTTCCCACGGCGTTGCCCACTGTAGAGAGAGCCTCTGACAGCTAGGGGTTCGCCGTTATAAGCCGATACTTGGAACGGGATTTCTCCCGCCTCACCCCAGATGTTGAGGTGCCAAACCGTTCCGTCGATATGGACTCTTGGGAACGATCAGCCTGTTATCCCCGGAGTACCTTTTAGCCGTTGAGCGACGGCGCTTCCACATGCCACCGTCGGATCACTAGGCCCTGCTTTCGCACCTGCTCGATCCGTCGATCTCGCAGTCAAGCACCCTTGTGCCCTTGCACTCGGCGTCTGATGGCCGACCAGACTGAGGGTACCTTTGGGCGCCTCCGTTACCTTTTAGGAGGCAACCGCCCCAGTTAAACTGCCCACCTGGCGCTGTCCCCGATCCAGATCATGGACCCGGGTTAGAGTCCCAGTACACGCAGAGCGGTATTTCAAGGTTGGCTCCACCCGAACCAGAGTCCGAGCTTCAAAGCCTCCCGCCTATCCTACGCAGCGCATACCAGAACCCAACACCAAGCTGCAGTAAAGGTTCCGGGGTCTTTCCGTCCTTCCGCGGGTAACGAGCATCTTTACTCGTATTGCAATTTCGCCGAGTCCCCGGTTGAGACAGTGCCCAAGTCGTTACGCCATTCGTGCAGGTCGGAACTTACCCGACAAGGAATTTCGCTACCTTAGGACCGTTATAGTTACGGCCGCCGTTTACTGGCGCTTAGGTTCAGAGCTTCGCTCCGAAGAGCTAACCCATCCCCGTAACGTTCCAGCACCGGGCAGGCGTCAGTCCGTATACAGCGTCTTGCGACTTCGCACGGACCTGTGTTTTTAGTAAACAGTCGCTTGGGCCTGGTTTCTGCGGCTTCATCGGGCTCGATCCGCGAAGGATCTCACCCTACCGAAGCCCCCCTTCTCCCGAAGTTACGGGGGCAACTTGCCGAGTTCCTTAACCAGGGTTATCTCGATCGCCTCGGTATTCTCTACCTGTCCACCTGTGTCGGTTTGGGGTACGGGCAGCTCACTCGCTCGCTAGAGGCTTTTCTCGGCAGCATGGGATCAGTGGCTTCGCCTGATGCGGCTCGGTATCACGCCTCGGAGTTGATGGCCCCCCGGATTTGCCTGGGGGACCCCCCTACACGCTTACCCCAGGACAACCATCGCCTGGGTCCACCTACCCTCCTGCGTCCCCCCTTCGCTGGCCTAGTACCAGGTGGGTCGGTAGCCCCCCGAAGGGGGTTCCCTTAGCAACCTGGATTCGGCCTTGGCGCGAATGAGCTGGTACAGGAATATCAACCTGTCTTCCATCGCCTACGCCTGTCGGCCTCGGCTTAGGGCCCGACTAACCCTGGGCGGATGAACCTTCCCCAGGAACCCTTGGACAATCGGCGGAGGGGCTCCTCCCCCCTCTCTCGCTACTCATGCCGGCATTCGCACTTCTCACGCATCCACGGCTGGGTCACCCCGCCGCTTCTCTCGCGTGAGAACGCTCCCCTACCCATCCCTCGGCCTGGACCTCGAAGGTTGCCCAACGAGGCCGAGCCATACGAGGAATGCCGCAGCTTCGGTGTCGTGCTTTAGCCCCGTTACATTGTCGGCGCGGGACCACTTGACCAGTGAGCTGTTACGCACTCTTTCAAGGGTGGCTGCTTCTAAGCCAACCTCCTGGTTGTCTGGGCAATCCCACATCCTTTCCCACTTAGCACGAACTTGGGGACCTTAGCTGGCGGTCTGGGTTGTTTCCCTCTCGGGTACGGAGCTTATCCCCCGCACCCTCACTCCCGGGCTCTGGAGTATCGGCATTCGGAGTTTGATCGGGGTCGGTAAGCTTGTAGGCCCCCTAACCCGTTCAGTGCTCTACCTCCGATACTGAACGCCCGAGGCTGCCCCTAAAGGCATTTCGGGGAGAACCAGCTATCACCGAGTTTGATTGGCCTTTCACCCCTATCCACAGGTCATCCCCCAGGTTTTCAACCCTGGTGGGTTCGGTCCTCCACGGAGTCTTACCTCCGCTTCAACCTGCCCATGGATAGATCACTCGGCTTCGGGTCTAGCGCATGCGACTGGACGCCCATTTCAGACTCGCTTTCGCTACGGCTTCGTCCAGAGACTTAACCTCGCCACATACGGCTAACTCGCCGGCTCATTCTTCAAAAGGCACGCCGTCACCCGCCGCTGGTTACCCAACGACGAGCTCCGACAGCTTGTAGGCTCACGGTTTCAGGTACTGTTTCACTCCCCTCCCGGGGTACTTTTCACCTTTCCCTCACGGTACTGGTTCACTATCGGTCGCCAGGGAGTGTTTAGCCTTAGGGGGTGGTCCCCCCAGATTCACACGGGATTTCTCGGGTCCCGTGTTACTCGGGAACACCACGAGGGAGGTCAGTCAGATTTCACCTACGGGGCTCTTACCCGCTGTGGCAGCCCTTTCCATGGCTTTCGACTATCCGCTAACTTTGTAACTCCCCGCGAGCTCCTGCGCACTCGCATGTGGGTCCCACGACCCCGGCACGGCAACCCCGCAGGGGTATCACGCCGCACCGGTTTAGGCTCATCCCCGTTCGCTCGCCGCTACTTGGGGAATCGCGGTTGCTTTCTCTTCCTCGCGTTACTGAGATGTTTCAGTTCACGCGGTTCCCTCCACAGGCCCTATGTATTCAGACCTGGGTGACCGGGCATGACCCCGGCCGGGTTTCCCCATTCGGACACCCCCGGATCCCAGCCTTGTTGGCGGCTCCCCGGGGCTTTTCGCAGCCTCACGCGTCCTTCATCGGCTCCTGGCGCCAAGGCATCCACCGTAAGCCCTTACTAACTTGACTGTAGATGCTCGCGCTCGCTATGCGGTTCTCAAGGTCACGGACGGGACAGCTTCTCCCGCCCGAGGGCTCGCACCCTCAGGACCAAACAGTGTGCCCCGGACACGGCCGGCGAACCTCGAGCTCCGTTCCACTCCCATTGCTGGGCGTACTAAGTGCTCTCGGCACGCTGAACGCGACCGGAATAACCAGTGATTGACCTGGAACCCCCGGACGGTCCGCGGGAGGAGTACCGAACTCTCCTCGAGCGGGTCCAGGTTTTGCCAATGGCTCCTTAGAAAGGAGGTGATCCAGCCGCACCTTCCGGTACGGCTACCTTGTTACGACTTCACCCCAATCGCGGATCCCACCTTCGACGGCTCCCTCCCAGAAGGGTTGGGCCACCGGCTTCGGGTGTTACCCACTTTCGTGGTGTGACGGGCGGTGTGTACAAGGCCCGGGAACGTATTCACCGCAGCGTTGCTGATCTGCGATTACTAGCGACTCCGACTTCACGAGGTCGAGTTGCAGACCTCGATCCGAACTGAGCATAGCTTTTTGGGATTCGCTCCGCCTTACGACATTGCTACCCTTTGTACTATGCATTGTAGCATGTGTGCAGCCCAGGACATAAGGGGCATGATGACTTGACGTCATCCCCACCTTCCTCCGGTTTGGCACCGGCAGTCTCTCATGAGTCCCCGACATTACTCGCTGGCAACATGAGACAGGGGTTGCGCTCGTTGCGCCACTTAAGGCAACACCTCACGGCACGAGCTGACGACAGCCATGCACCACCTGTGCGGGCTCCGAAGAGCACCGTATTTCTACGGTTTCACCCCGCATGTCAAGCCCTGGTAAGGTTCTTCGCGTTGCGTCGAATTAAGCCACATGCTCCGCCGCTTGTGCGGGCCCCCGTCAATTCCTTTGAGTTTTAGCCTTGCGGCCGTACTCCCCAGGCGGGGTGCTTAATGCGTTAGCTGCGGCACGGAGGGGGTCAATACCCCCCACACCTAGCACCCATCGTTTACGGCTAGGACTACCAGGGTATCTAATCCTGTTCGCTCCCCTAGCTTTCGCGCCTCAGCGTCAGGACAGGCCCAGAGATCCGCCTTCGCCACCGGTGTTCCTCCTGATATCTGCGCATTTCACCGCTACACCAGGAATTCCGATCTCCCCTACCTGCCTCGAGCCGACCAGTATCGGATGCAGGTCCGGGGTTGAGCCCCGGATTTTCACATCCGACTTGGCCGGCCGCCTACGCGCTCTTTACGCCCAATAAATCCGGACAACGCTCGCCCCCTACGTCTTACCGCGGCTGCTGGCACGTAGTTAGCCGGGGCTTCTTCTGGGGGTACCGTCACTTTCGCTTCGTCCCCCCCGAAAGCGGTTTACAACCCGAAGGCCTTCATCCCGCACGCGGCGTCGCTGCGTCAGGCTTTCGCCCATTGCGCAAGATTCCCCACTGCTGCCTCCCGTAGGAGTCTGGGCCGTGTCTCAGTCCCAGTGTGGTTGGCCACGCTCTCACGCCAACTACCCGTCGTAGCCTTGGTAGGCCGTTACCCCACCAACAAGCTGATAGGCCGCGGGCCCATCCCAGACCGCCGGAGCTTTCTTCGGTCCCTCATGCGGGGGACCGAAAGTATCCGGTATTAGCCCCGGTTTCCCGGAGTTATCCCAGAGTCTGGGGCAGGTTGCCCACGTGTTACTCACCCGTTCGCCGGTCTCCCCAGGGGTGGGTTACCCCACTCCTGGTTCTCCCTCGACTTGCATGTGTTAAGCACGCCGCCAGCGTTCGTCCTGAGCCAGGATCAAACTCTCCATAAGAGTCTCTCGGCGTCGCCCGGCCGAAGCCGAGCTCTGCCGTCGAGATTCATACCGGAGCGACCGAGATGGGCTAACGCATATCTCGGTCCTTCCGATCCGGCCGGTTGTCCGGCTGGTTAGTACATTCCGCCTTCTTCGTTCGGGCACGCTCGCGCGCACCCTCCCATCAAAGGACGGGAGTTGCTGCACTGGCTTTTGGCACACTGTTCGGTTCTCAAGGTGCGAGCCCGCGGGGGTTCCCCGACAAACGAAAGCCGCCGGACGAGCCGGCGGCAGGAACGGAACCTGAGCATGTCAGGCCGTCGTTCCTGCCTCCATTCGCTTGTCAATCGAAGAGTGCTTCAAGTGCGAAGACGCCCTTCTCCCCGACCCGCGGGGGTCGACACCAATCGGTGATGGTACACCCGTGCTCGTTCGAGCGTCAACGCCGCCCCGAGGGGGCACAGATGCGGTCAATCGGTACAACCTGGACACGGCCCCGGGCATTCCGGCCCGCGCCGGGATAGCCTCACCCCCGATGAGACGGGCCGCCCTGCCGACGCTCCTGGCCGTGCTCGTGACGCTCACGGGCTGCACGGGCGAGCCGGTCCCCGAGCCGCCCCAGTCGCCGCTCGGCTCGCCCCCGGCCCCCATCCCGAGCTTCGCGTCGGATCCTCCCGAGCTCGGCGAGTGCTTCCCGCGCTCGGCACGCACGCAGGGCATGCCCGGGCTGATCCCGGTCCCCCCCACCGCCCTGCTCCAGGGGCCGGAGGAGTACGCCGGCCCCTACCAGCCGATCGGCACCCCGGCCCGGCGGATCGCCGGCCGCGGCTTCGAGTTCGAGGCGTCCTCGCGGGTGGCCCTGGTCGCGGGGTTCTACGCCGCGTGCCTGGACGCCTTCGCCACCGAGATCGAGTGGGGGCGCCACCCCGCCGAGGAGGACGACGTGCTGTTCACGATCCCGCTGCAGGGGCGCCCGCGGCCGATCGTCGTCCTGATCGCCGACAACCCGAGCGGCCCCACCGCGGTGGTGACGTTCGTGGACTATCGGATCACCCCAGCGCCGAGCCCGGACCCCTCCCCCAGCGAGACCCCCGAGTCGCCCGGGCCGACGGCGTCGGTCTGAGGCCTAGCCGGACGCGGCGATCCGCACGAACCGCCGGCGGCCGACCTGCACCACGGCGCCGGCGAGGTCCTCGGGGCTGAACTCCGTCGCCGGGTCGGTCACCGCCTGCTGGTTGACCCTCACGCCCCCGCTCTCGATCAAGCGGCGGGCGTCGCCGTTGGACTCGGCCAGTCCCGCGGAGACGAGGAGCCGGGGAAGCCACACCGCGCCGTCCTTCACGGCGTCGGGGGGCAGGGGGATCTCTGGCACGTCCTCGGGGAGCTCGTGCTCAACGTGGACGGTGTCGAACCTGGCCTCGGCGGCGTCGGCGGCCGCCTCGCCGTGGTAGGTCGCCACGATCGTCCGGGCCATGTTCCGTTTGGCCTTCACGGGGGGCAGGGCCTCGTCGGCGGGGGCCGCGTCGGTGCACAGGCGCAGATACTTGGCGGTCAGCTCGTCGGGAATCCGCATGAGCTTGCCGAACATCTCCTCGGGCTCCTCGGTGATCCCGACATAGTTCCCGAGCGACTGGCTCATCTTCTGGACGCCGTCGATCCCCTCCAGCAGCGGCATGGTGAACGCGACCTGGGGCTCCTGCCCGTAGTCGCGCTGAATCTCCCGGCCGACCAGCAGGTTGAACAGCTGGTCCGTCCCGCCGAGCTCCACGTCCGCCTCCACGGCCACCGAGTCGTACGCCTGCATGAGCGGGTACAGGAACTCCATCACCGAGATCGGCTTGCCCGCTTCGTAGCGCTTCGCGAAGTCGTCTCGCTCGAGCATCCGGGCCACGGTGTACTTGCTGGTGAGGCCCAGGACCTCCTCCATGGTCAAGGGCTCGAGCCACTCGGAGTTGTAGCGGATCTCCAGGCGCTCCTCGCTCACGATCAGCTTGAACTGGTCGAGGAGCCGGTCCGCGTAGGCCTTGACCACGTCCTTCTCCAGGCGCGGCCGCGTCTCGGACTTGCCGCTCGGGTCGCCGACCCGGGCGGTGAAGTCGCCCACGATCAGGACCGCGACGTGCCCGGCGTCCTGGAACGCGCGGAGCTTGCGCAGGACCACGGCCCACCCGAGCGTCACGTGCTCGGCCGTGGGGTCGAGCCCCAGCTTCACCCGCAGCGGCCGGCCCAGGGCGAGCTTGCGCTCGAGCTCCTCGGCGGGGACGACCTCCGCCGCGTCGTCGATCAGGATCTCCAGGCCGCTCACAGGCGCCGATGGTACGTGAGCCGACCTCCCAGTTTTCGCAGGTGGCGTGGCTAGACTTTGTTCCTCGTATGTCACGTCGAGCCCTCCTGCGCACTCCCCTGGCGCTCCTGCTCGTTCTCGTGGCCCTCGCGGCCGCGGCGTGCCGGCTGCCCGACCTCACCGACGACGAGCCGGCGGAGATCCCGCTCGCCCAGACCTCGATCGTCTACGCGGCCGACGGGACGATCCTCACGACGCTGCACGCCGAGCAGGACCGCACGCTCGTGCCGATCCTCGACATCCCCGAGCACATGCGAAACGCCGTCGTCGCCATCGAGGACTCCCGGTTCTACGAGCACCGCGGCGTGGACCTCAAGGCGGTCATGCGGGCCCTCTACGTGAACGCCACCGAGGGCGCGATCGTCGAGGGTGGCTCGACGATCACCCAGCAGTACGTGAAGAACGTGCTGACCGGCGGCGAGCGGACGCTCAACCGCAAACTGCGGGAGGCACGGCTGGCCTGGGAACTCGAGCAAAAGTACCCGAAGCTCGAGATCCTGGGCAAGTACCTGAACACGGTGTACTTCGGCGACGGCGCGTATGGGGTCGAGGCCGCCGCCCACCACTACTTCTCCCGCGACGCGAGCGAGCTCACCCTGGCCCAGGCCGCGACGCTCGCCGGGGTGATCGCCGCGCCTACCGACTACGACCCGATCGACCATCCCGAGGTCGCGATCGAGCGGCGGAACCTGGTCCTGCGCCTGATGCGCGAGCAGGGCTACATCACCCGGGCCCAGGAGGAGCTCACCGGCGGAAGGCAGCTCGGCCTGAAGGTTCCCCCCGAGACGCGCCGCTACCCCGCCGCGCACTTCGTCGACTACGTGCGCCGCCAGGTGATCGCGGACCGCCGGCTCGGCGCCACCAAGGAAGAGCGTGAGAAGGCCCTGTACACCGGGGGCCTGCGGATCTACACCACGCTCGACCCCCGCCTGCAGGGCTTCGCGGAGAAGGCCGTCAGCGACGTCCTGATCTACCGGACCGACCCGTACGGGGCGATGACGGTCGTCGACCCGCGGACGGGGCACATCAAGGCGATGGTCGGGGGCCGGGACTTCTTCTCGCGCAAGGACCCGGTGGCGAAGGTGAACCTGGCCACGGCCGACGGGGCCGTCGGGCGCTCCGCCGGCTCGTCGTTCAAGCCGTTCGGGCTCGTCACCGCGCTTGAGCGGGGGATCCCTCCGGACCGGATCTACACCGCCGGCTCGGGCATCGTCCTGCCGCTGCCCGGCGGAGGGTCGTGGCCCGTGCAGAACTACGACGGCTCGGCGTTCGGGTCGATCACGCTGGAGCAGGCCACGATCAACAGCGTGAACGTCGTCTACGCGCAGGTGGTCAGGGACATCGGCGGGGGCGACCCGTTCCTGGGCGCCCGGCTCCTGAACGAGACGGCCCACAAGATGGGGATCCGCAGCAAGCTCGTGAACTACCCCTCGACGATCCTCGGGACGAGCCCGGTCAACCCGCTGGAGATGGCGTCGGCGTACGGGACGCTCGCGACGAACGGCGCCCACACCCGCCCGATCGCGATCACCAAGATCCAGGACGCGAGCGGGAAGGTGCTGGTCCAGAACAAGCCGCGCCTCGACCAGGTCGTCAACCCCGCGGTCGCCTGGGTGACCACCGAGATCCTCAAGAAGGTGGTCCTGTCCGGCACCGGTACCGCCGCGGCCCTGGACCGCCCGGCCGCGGGCAAGACCGGGACCGGGCAGCAGTGGCGCGACGCCTGGTTCGCCGGCTACGTACCCCAGCTGGCCGCGGCCGTCTGGGTGGGGTTCCCCCGCGGGGGCATCGAGATGGTCGCCCCTCGGACGCGCCTGCCCCACGTCACCGGCGGGTCCTGGCCGGCTCAGATCTGGCACGCGTTCATGGTCCGGGCGGTGCAGGGGCTCCCCGCGCGCGACTTCCCCCGGCCGGAGTTCGGCTACGTGACGATCAAGATCGACTTCACCCGCGGGTGCCTGCCCAACAAGTTCACGCCGCCCCAGCTGATCCGCGAGGTCCGCTACCCGGCCGGCACCCAGCCCCGCGAGCGGTGCGCCGAGCCCAGCGAGCCGCAGCTGCTCCCCGTCCCCTCGGTGGTGGGACTGCCCCTGGAGGAGGCCCAAGCGACCCTGCAGGCCAACGGCTTCGCCGCCGCCGTCACGGAGGAGTACGCGCCGGGCCAGGCGCCGGGCTCGGTGCTCAGCCAGGACCCCGGCCCCGGCCAGGACGCCTACATGGGCACGGCCATCGGCCTGGTGGTCGCCACCGACTCTCGCCCACCGCCCTCCCCCGGCTCGTTCGACGGGAAGGTACCGGACGTGGTCGGCATGCCCCGGGCCGACGCGATCGAGACGCTCGAGGCGATGGGCTACGTGGTCGACCTCGTGAATCAGTGGCGGTGTGAGCCCACGGACCCCGACTGCTCGGCCGTACCGAACCGGGTGTGGAGCCAGAGCCCCTCCGGCGGCGAGGAGGCCGAGGAGGGGACCACCGTCACGATCTGGGTCAACCCGGCGAACGCACCCGACGGCTGAGGTACGGGCTGCCGGCCACCGACAGCCGCCACGGCCGGTCGGTGGCCACCCGGATCCCGATCCGCGGCCCGCGATGCACCTGCGCCTCCGGGACCGGCTCGCCCCGGGCGATCACGAGGCCGGGACCGCGGACCAGGTCGAGCCCGTTGTCCTCCCGGCCGATCCCGAACGCCTGGGTCAGGCGGCCCGGGCCGGCACAGAGCAGGCGGGGGTCGTCCGTCCGGCGGCGGCGGGCCATCGCGGGGAGACCGTCCACGGGCTCGGCGGCCCGGAGCAGGACCGCGCTCCCCTCGCCCGGCCGGCCGGTGACGACGTTGCAGCAGAAGTGCATGCCGTAGGTGAAGTACACGTACAGGTGACCGGGCGCGCCGAACATCACCTCGGTGCGGGCGGTCGGCCCGCGGAACGAATGGCTGGCGGGGTCGCCCTCCTCGTAGGCCTCGACCTCCACCAGGCGTGCCGCGACGATCTCCCCGGGCTCGTGGCGAACCAGCAGGCAGCCGAGCAGGTCTCGGGCCACCTCCAGGGAGGGGCGGGCGTAGAAGCGCCGCGGGAGCGGCCGGAGCGAGGCCGGAGTCACCGGCCCTTGGCGAGGAACCGGCGGAGCTTCGCCAACGACCACGTGTTGATCACGTCGGCGGGGGTGAGCCACCCTCGCTGGGCCTGCCCGATCCCGTAGCGCATCCCGTTCAGGTGGGGCACGGCGTGGGAGTCGGTGTCGACGGCAAACTTGACTCCGTGCCCGAGGGCCAGCCGGATGTGGTCGTCCTTCAGGTCGAGCCGGTCCGGGTAGGAGTTGACCTCCATGGCCGTGCCGGTCCGGGCGGCGGCCGCGAACACCGCGTCGAGGTCCACGTCGACCGGAGGACGCCGGTCGATCTGGCGGGTCGTGGGGTGGCCGATGATGTTCACGTTCGGGTGCTCCATGGCCCGGATGAACCGGCGGGTCATCTCCTCCTTCGACTGCGTGAAGTGGCTGTGGACGCTGGCCACGCACACGTCGAAGCCGTCCAGGAACTCCTCGTCCCAGTCCACCGAGCCGTCGGGCTGGATGTTGAGCTCGGTGCCGTGGAGCAGCTTCATCGTCCCCTCGGACTCCAGGGCCCGGACCCGTTCGCGCTGGGCGAGGATCTTCTCGCGGGTCATGCGCTGCATGTACAGCAGCTCCGCGTGGTCGGTAACGGCGTAGTAGGCGTACTTGCGCTCGCGGGCGGCGGCGATCATCTCCTCGAGCGTGGCCAGGCCGTCGGTCAGGATCGTGTGGGTGTGGAGGTCGCCCTTCAGGTCCCTCAGCTCGACCAGGCCGGGGAGCTCGCCCTTCAGGGCGGCCTCGACCTCGCCGCGGTCCTCGCGAAGGGTCGGCGCGATCCAGGGCATGCCGAGGTGCTCGTAGACCTCCTCCTCGGTCTCCGCCGCGACGAGCGAGTCGTCGTCGACCCGGTGCAGGCCGTACTCGGAGAGCTTCAGCTTCTTGCGCACCGCCATCTCACGGATGCGGATGTTGTGGGCCTTCGAGCCGGTGAAGTACTGCATGGCCGCGCCCCAGCACTCGGGGGGGACCACGCGGAGGTCGACGTCCAGGCCGCGGACGGTCCGGATGCTCGACTTCGTGTCGCCGTGCGCTTTCACGTGCTCGACGAGGGGGTGCGAGGTGAACGCGTCCATGATCGGGCCGGGCTTGGTGCTGGCCACGAGCAGGTCGATGTCGCCGATCGTCTCTCGCATGCGGCGCAGCGACCCGGCGTAGTCCGCCTCCTTCACGCCCTTCAGCTCGCGGAGCTCGGCCAGCAGGTCCTCGGCCAGGCCCATCGCGACGTTCAGCTGGGCGCGGCCCGACGCGGAGCGCAGCTGGTCGATGCCGCGGCGGATGTTCTCCTCGGTTTTGGCGCCGAAGCCCTTCATGCCCTCCAGGCGGCCGGCGTCCAGGGCCTCGGCCAGGGCGTCCACCGAGCCGATGCCGAACTCGGAGTACAGGACCATCGCCTTCTTCGGCCCGAGCGTGGGGATGGCGATGAGGTCCCGGACCCCCGCCGGGATCTGCAGCCGGGCCTCCTCGACGGCCTGGATCGCGCCGGTGGACAGGTACTCCTGGACCTTCACGGCGATCGACTTGCCGACCTGGGGGATGGCCAGGATGCCCTTCAGGTCCAGCGTCGAGACGTCGGCGTGGTAGCCGCCGATCGAGCGGGCCGCCTTCTCGTAGGCCCGTGGCTTGTGCGGATCGCCGCCGATGATCGCCAGCAGGTCGGCGAGCTCCTGGAGGACGTCCGCGACCTCGTCGTTCGGCCTGGGCACGGGCGGGAGTCTAGCGGCGCCCTCGTACACTCTCCGCCGTGCGAAACCGGGTCTTCCCCATCCTGCTGATCGCCGCGGTCGCCGGAACGGCCGGGGGCGTCCTGATCGCCCGCCTGAGCCGTAGCGCCGGGCCCGGCCCTGACGTGATCGGGCTGGGACGGCAGGCCTCGGCCGAGTCCTCCGCCGGCACGCTCACCCTCGCCGCCCCCGACGCCTGGTTCGTGGGGAGCGCCTCGGTCAACTGCGAGACCTCGGACGACGCCCACGCCTCGACCCACGACGTGGCGCTGGTGAGCTTCAAGCGGATGATCGGCAGCGGGGAGACCTGCGCGGCCGAGCTCGACCCGCGGCCGCTGCCGCCCGACGGCGCCTACGTGACCGCGGCGTTCTTCCAGATCGCCGAGGTGGCCTGCGGGTCGACCCTGCCGACGACGCCGCCGGAGTCGCTCGGGTCCATGGAGCTGGGGACGCCGCCGGCCGCGACGCTCGGCGAGTTCAAGGCGCGGGGCGCCTACGACTCGTTCGAGTGGCGCGTCGCGACCTGGTGCGTGGGCGGGGGCAACGCGATCCGGCTCGAGGTGTTCCTCGGCGAGGACGCGGATCAGGCGACGCGCGACGAGGTCGGGGTGATCGTGCAAGCGCTGCAGTTCGAGCCGGCGGGCTAGGGCTCAGGCACCGCCGAGAAGCCAGAGCAGCAGGGCCTTCTGGGCGTGCAGGCGGTTCTCCGCCTGGTCCCACACCGCGGAGCGCGGGCCGTCGATGACGTCGTCGGTGATCTCGTCGCCCCGGTGGGCCGGCAGGCAGTGCAGGACGATGCAGTCGGGGGCGGCCCGGGCGACCGCCGCCGCGTCGATCCGGAACGGCGGGAAGATCGAGCCCCGAACCGCCGACTCGGACTCCTGGCCCATGCTCGCCCACACGTCGGTGTACAGGACGTGCGCGCCCTGGCACGCGGCGGCGGGGTCGTTGCCGATGTGGACCGACCCGCCGGTGTCCTCGGCGATCTCCCGAGCCCGCTTCACGACCGCCTCGTCGGGCTCGAAGCCCTCGGGCGTGGCCACGCGCACGTTCATGCCGGCCTTGGCGCCGGCGAACAGCAGGGAGTGGGTGACGTTGTTCCCGTCCCCCAGGTAGGCGAGGGTGAGGCCGGCGAGGCGACCCGTGCGCTCGCGGATCGTCTGGAGGTCGGCCAGCGCCTGGCACGGGTGCGAGTAGTCGGAGAGGGCGTTGATCACCGGCACGTCGGCCGCCTCGGCCAGGCGGGTTAGCCGGTCCTGGCCGAACGTCCGCAGGACGATCACGTCGACGTAGCGCGACAGGACGCGGCCGGTGTCCTCGATGGTCTCCCCGCGGCCGAGCTGGAGGTCGGAGCTCGTGAGGGACAGCGGGTGAATCCCCAGGTCCGCGCAGGCCACCTCGAACGACACCCGGGTCCGCGTGGACGGCTTCTCGAAGATCAACGCCGCGCTCTTCCCGGCCAGCCGGTTCGCGTACTCCCCTCGATTGGCCTTGACGTTCGCCGCCAGCTCGAGCAGCGCCAGCAGCTCCTCGTTCGAGAGGTCGTCGATGGAAAGGAAGTCCCTGCTCATGCGAGCAGTCTAGCGAGCGAGTACACCTCCGGATGGGTTCGGGACTTGAATGGGGCCACGTGCGGATCGACGAGCGCTTTCAGGAGCTCTACGAATCGGAGTTCGGGTCGGTGTACCGGGCCTCGCTGGCTCTGTGCGGCGATCCCGGGCTGGCGGAGGAGGCAACGCAGGAGGCATTCGCGCGGGCGCTCGAACGCTGGCGGCGACTGAAGGATCGGCCATGGGTGGCTGGATGGGTGACGACGACGGCTTTGAACGTAGTGCGCCGAGCGCTGAGAAGGCGACCTGGAGTCGAGCCGTCGGCTCCCCAGGAGCACGATCTCGACCGGGCCCTGGACGTGTGGCGAGCCATACGGAGCCTGCCCCCGAGACAGCAGGAAGCGGTCTTGCTCCACTACGTGGTCGACCTTCCGATCGCCGACGTCGCGGACACGATGGGATGCGAGGAGGGCACCGTGAAATCCCATCTCGCGAAGGCGCGAGCCGCATTGAGGCGGGGTGAGCTCGTCGATGGATGAGTTGCGGGAACGGATACGCAGGGCGACCGTGCCCTCCCCTGACCTGGCCGCGGTACAGCGCCGAGCTCGGCGGTTGCGGCGGCGTCGGCTCTTCGCGGCCACGATCTCGACGCTGATCGTGATCACAGGAATCGCCCTCCCGCTGGTGATGCTGTCCGGCAATGAGGGAAGCCCGGCCGACCGGCGGCAACCGAGCACAACAGTCCTTGGCAAGAACGGGGACTTCAGCGTGACGATCCCCCGCGATTGGTCGGTCCGTCCGGGCCCACGTGGAATTGGGAACGCCCCACACCAAATCGTCCTTGCGGGCTCTTGGCCGATTCGGTCGTCCAGTCAATGTCACAGGGATCTGCCAGAGGACGGCGCCGCGGTGTGGATCGTCGAATACCCCAAGGGATCGCACATGAGGCCAAGCCGCTTCCCCCCTCGCATCCAGGCGTCGTTCGCTGGCATCCATCCATTAGGGACCTTCGCGGAAGTCTTCTGCGGCTCGGGAACGCCACTTGACGGCATCACATTTCGGTTCCGTGACGGTGGTCGGTACTTCGAGGCAGCCGTGGCGTGGACTCCCAATTCTCCACAGGCAACGATCGATCAGGCGTACGCCGTCCTCGACTCGCTCCGGGTACGGGCGGGGTTTCAGCCGCCCTGCCATCTCAGCGGGCGCTGGTCGCATTATTCGTGCCCTCCGTCTCAGTGGGTTGAGCTGGTCGTACAGGAAGCTGGAGACGTGATCGAGGGGGACACGCTCGAGGCGTTCATCGTCCGGGCCGGCGGAAGCGCCTCCCAATTCACCCTCCGGGCGGTGGAGGCGCCTCCCCACGGGCCGTATCCCCTTCCGGGAGGCCGAAGGATCGCTGAGGTCGACGGCGTCGATCTCCTCGCAACTTCCACACGCGCGTTCTGGCAAGTCGACAGTCTTTACGTCTATGTGGATGCTGAACCGGGCGGCGCGCTCCCGGTGGTAAGTGACCTTGCTGAGCTGATACGGGCAGGCTTGAGAGTCGAGTACCCTCCGCCGCTCTTCGAAGAGGCGCTCGGAGGGGACGACGACCCTCAACTCCTCGAGAACACTGAAGCGCGATACACCGTCCTGATCCCGGCAGGCTGGCGCGCCGTTGAGGGACCGGTGCCGGATCCCAAACACGACTCACCTATGCTGCTCGTCGCGGGTACCTGGGACTTCCCTCCCACGGGCGGCATTGCGCAAGACTGCAACCTCGGGCCGTATCACGATGCGGTGCTCGCTCTGCCCCGAGGCGGCGCACTCGTGTGGATATCGGAGCCTGTTCAGGAAACGCCTGAGGAGCTGGATCCGCGGCCGGAACCGTTCACACTCGAAGGGAAAGTGCCAGCGGACCCCGCATACGAGGGGTGCGACGGGACACAGGACTGGTACTGGTGGCTCTTCCAGGACGTTGGGCGTGGCTTCGAAGCTGGCATCCTCATTCATCCCTCCGCCGATGAGGAAACCATCGACGAAGCGCTTTCGATCCTGAACAACTTCGAACCGGCCTGAACCTCTAACCGGTGCGAAGCTGGGCGCCGAAGTCCTTGGCCAGGCGGTCGACGATGCGCGTCACCACGGCGTCGGCTTCGTCGTCGGTCAGGGTTCGGTCGGGGGCGCGGAAGTCCACGGCGAACGCGAAGGATTTCTTGCCCTCGGGGATGGGGCGGCCGGTGAACACGTCGAACAGGACCACGTCGCCGACCAGGTCACCTCCGGCTTCGACCAGGGCGGCGCGGACCGCCTCGGCCCCGGCGGAGGCGTCCACGACGAAGGCCAGGTCCCGGCGGACCGGCGGGAACCTCGGGATCTCCGCGTAGGTCAGGAGGTCGGTCGCGTGCTCCGCGAGGACGTCCATCGGCAGCCAGGCGGCCGAAGCTCGGCCGGGCACGTCGTAGGGCTCCAGGGCGCCCGGGTCGAGCTCGCCGATCTCCCCCACCGGCTCGCCGGCGATGAGCACGCGCGCCGATCGTGCGGGGTGGAACGGCGCGCCCGCCGGCTCCCCCAGCGACCAGTCCTTGATCCCCAGGCCGGCCATCAGCAGCTCGAGCGCGCCCTTGGCGTCGTAGAAGTCGAACTCGCGGGCGTGGCCGCCCCACCACGTCCCGGCCGAGCCGTTGAACGCGAACGCGACCTGCTCCCACTCCCGGTACGGGGCCTCGTCGGACGTGAACACGTGGCCGGTCTCGAACAGGGCCGCGCCCGGCACCTGGCGCGCGCGGTTGCGGGCCAGCGCCCTGACCAGGCCGGGGATCAGTGAGGGGCGCATCCATCCCTCGTCGGCGGCGAGGGGGTTGCCGACCTTCAGCTGCGCGTCCGGGTCGACGCCCATCAGCGCCAGGTCGTCGCGGTTCGCGAACGACAGCGACATCGCCTCGCGCACGCCGGCCCGGGCCAGCGCGTGGCGAACCCGTCGGCGGAAGGCGTAGGACTCCATCTCCCCGCCCCGCTGGCGCACGCCGGGCAGGGACGCGCCGACCTCCTCGTAGCCGCGGACCCGCACGACCTCCTCGATGAGGTCGACCTCGCGATCCAGGTCCACGCGGTAGCCGGGGACCTCGACGTCCACCACGCCGTCCGTCTGGGCTGCGCGGATCCCCAGGCGGCCGAACGCCTCCCGGATGTCGGGGGCGCTCACCTCGAAGCCCAGCAGGAGCGACGCCCGCTCCGGGCGCACGGCCACGTGACGACGAGCGGGCGGCTCGCCGCCGTCGATCACGCCGGCCACGACGGTCCCGCCGGACCACTCCGCGATGAGCTGGGCCGCCCGGTCGGCCGCCCGGGGCACCGCCTCGGGGTCGGCCCCGCGCTCGAAGCGCATGTTCGCCTCGGTCCGCAGGCCCAGCCGCCGCGCGGTGCGCAGGACGCCGAGGGGCGAGAAGTACGCGCTCTCCAGCAGCACGTCGGAGGTCTGCTCAGAGACCTCGGCCACGGCGGAGCCCATCACGCCGGCGACGGCCACGGGCTTCTCCAGGTCGGCGATGACCAGATCCTCGTCGGTCAGCTTCCGGTCGACGCCGTCGAGGGTGACCAAGCGCTCCCCGTCCTCCGCGCGGCGGACCACGATTCCCGGCCCCGCCAGCAGCTGCAGGTCGAACGGGTGCAGCGGGTGCCCGAGCTCCAGGAGCACGTAGTTCGTCGCGTCGACCACCGCGGAGATCGGGCGCATGCCGGCGGCCGTCAGCCGGGCCTGGGCGACGATCGGCGCCGGCCTCGACGTCACCCCGCGGATGACCCGAGCCAGGTAGCGCGGGCAGCGCTCGAGGTCCTCGATCTTCACGGTCGCCACGGCGTCGGCCTGCTCCTCGCCCTCGGGGACGGACAGGTCCGGCTCGATCAACGGGACGCCGGTGGCCATCGACGCCTCGCGGGCCACGCCGAGCACCGACAGCAGGTCGGGCCGGTTGGGCTCGACTTCGATGTCGATGACCGCGTCGTCGAGCCCGAACGCGGCGGCCACGTCGGCCCCGGGGTCCACGCCGGCGGGCAGGACCAGGATGCCGGTGTGGTCGGCGGAGATCGCCAGCTCGCGAGGCGAGCACAACATCCCCTCGGACGTCTCGCCGCGGAGCTCCTTCGCCGACAGAGGTTCGTCAAGGACCGGCACCCGCGCGCCGGGCGGCGCGTACGGCACGACGTCGCCGGCGGCCATGTTCCGGACGCCGACCACCACGGGATGCTCGCCCAGCGATCCGGCGTCGACCCGGGCCAGACAGAGCTTGTCGGAGTTCGGGTGGTCCAGGACCTCGATCACCCGGGCGGCGACCACGCCGGACAGCCCGCCCCAGGGCCGGAGGATGCCCTCGACGTGGATGCCCTTGGCCGTGAGCAGCTCGGCGAGCTCTTCGACGGTCTGCTCGACCGGGCAGAGCTCGCGGAGCCAGGCGTACGGGACCCTCATCCGACCGCCTGGAACTGGGACAGGAACCGCACGTCGCTCTCGAACAGCAGCCGGATGTCGGGCAGGCCGTACACGAGCATCGCCACCCGCTCGATCCCCATCCCGAACGCGAACCCCGTATATCGCTCGGAGTCGTAGCCGACGTTCTCCAGGACGTTGGGGTGGACCATCCCGCACCCCATGATCTCGATCCAGCCGTTGCCGCACGTCCGGCAGCCGACGCCGCCGCAGATGAAGCAGGACACCTCGACCTGGGCGCCGGGCTCGACGAACGGGAAGTATGACGCCGTCAGGCGCACCCGCTGGTCCGGGCCGAACATGCCCTGCGCGAACGCCTCGAGGGTGCCCTTCATGTCGGAGAACGAAAGTCCCTCGTCGACCGCCAGCCCCTCGATCTGATGGAACACCGGGGAGTGGGTCGCGTCCTGGGTGTCGCGGCGGAACGTCCGCCCCGGCGAGACGATGTACACGGGCGGCGGCTGCGACTCCATGGTGTGGATCTGCATCGCGCTGGTCTCGGTGCGCAGGAGGAGGTCGTCGCGGCCGGGCACGTCCACGTACAGCGTGTCCTTGACCGTCCGGGCCGGGTGGTCGGGCGGGATGTTGAGGGCCTGGAAGTTGTACCAGTCGGTCTCGATCTCCGGGCCCTCGACGACCCGGTAGCCCATCCGCTCGAAGATCTCGACGATGCGGTACTCGATGACCGCCAGGGGATGGAGCGAGCCGGGACGGTTCGCCCGGCCGGGGAGGGTGACGTCGATGCGCTCGGCATCCAGCCGCTCCCGGGCAGCGCCCCCCTCGAGCTCGGCGCGCCGCTCCGCCAGCGCCGACTCGATCGCGGCGCGAGCCTCGTTCGTGGCCTGTCCGACCAGGCGGCGCCCGGCCTCGTCGAGCTCGCCGAGCGAACGCTTGATCGCCGACAGCGGCGCCTTGCGGCCGAGCAGCGCCACCTGGGCCTGCTCGAGGTCCTCGAGGGTCGACGCGGCGGCGGCGGCCCCGCGGGCCCGCGCCACCTCGGCCTCGAGCGAGCGAACGGCGTCCTGGGGGTCCGTGGTCATGCGGGCGAGTCTGCCACAGGGCCCGCGGGGATCGTGGCGGTGAACCTGAGCCCGGCCTCGCCGATCTCGTGCTCGAGCCGGCCCCCGTGGACCCGCAGGACGCCCTCCGCGGCGAGCAGGGCCAGGCCAGTGCCCCGGCCGGTGCCCTCGGGGGTGAACGGCCACGGCTCGGGCTTCCCGGGACGGGTGACGACGACGCGCCCCTCGCCCTCGCCGGCTTCCACGCGGATCGTCGCGAGGTCGTCGGAGTCGCCCCACCACGCCGCCGCCTCCGCCAGGGCGATCACGGCGATCCCCAGCCGGTCCGGGTCGCCGAGCACGCGGACCTCGGCGTCGGGCAGGTCGAGCGAGATCGTCTGCTCGCGGGCGGCGAGGGCGTCCCGCGCCTTCGTCGCCAGGTCGCGGACGTCGATCCGCTCCTCCCCCGGCTTCAGGGTTCCCAGCCCCGCGCGGGCCGCGTCGATCACCCGCTTGATGTTGTGTCCGACCCGCTCGGCGTCCACGCCGATCGATTCCACGAGCTCGCGCCGCTGGTCCTCCGAGAGCCGGTCCCACCGGCGGGAGAGCATCAGCGTGAACCCGGTCAGCCCGGTGAGCGGCGAGCGCAGGTCGTGGGCCGACCCCGAGATCCACCGGGCGAGGTCGTCCCCGCCGACTGCGGGCGCGGGCCGCGACACCTCGAACAGCATGAGCGTCGCCGCGGCGGCCAGGTTCAGCGACTCGGCCCGGCCCCGCATGGGGATCCGCACGGTCGCGTCGGCGAGCGCGGCGGTCTCGGGCGGCAGGCCCCACGCCTCGTTGCCGAAGAGCAGCGCGGTCGGGCGGGACAGGTCCACCTGGTCCAGGCTCGTCTCGCCGCTCGCGTCCGCCGCCAGGACCTGCAGCCCCGAGCCGCGCAGGGACTCCACTGCCTCCGGCTCCGCGACCGAGCGCACCACCGGAAGATGGAACACCGAGCCCGCGGAGGCGCGGACGGTCTTCGGGTTGTAGACGTCGACGGACTCCCCGGCGAACACCACCGCGTCCGCCCCCGCCGCGTCGGCCGAGCGAAGGATCGTCCCGGCGTTGCCCGGGTCGCGGACCGCGCACAGCACCGCGACGAGCCTCGGGTCCCGGACCGCGTCGAGGGGGACGTCCAGGTAGGAGGCGACCGCCACGATCCCCTGCGGGGTGACGGTGGAGGTCAGGTGCTTGAGGACGTCCTCGGTGGCGGCGACCACGCGGGCACCGAGCGAGGACGCCACCTCGGCCAGGTCGTCGTGCGTGCCCTCGGCGTGGAAGAGGGTCTCGACCCGGCGAGCCTCGAGCGCCTCGGCCACCCCCTGCCGCCCCTCGACCAGGAACCGGCGGTCCTTCTCGCGCAGCGCGCGCTTCTTCAGGCGTGCGGCGTCGTGGACGTGGGGGTTCTTGGTGCTCGAGATGCGGGAGGCGGCTACGCCCGTGCCCCTCGGGCGGCCTCGACCAGGTCGCCGAAGGCCTTCGGGTCGTTCACCGCGAGGTCGGCGAGGATCTTGCGGTCCAGCTCGACGCCGGCGGCGGTGAGGCCGGAGATGAACGTGGAGTAGGTCATGCCGTTCTGGCGGGCGGCCGCGCCGATCCGGGTGATCCACAGGCGGCGGAACTGCCCCTTCTTGTCACGGCGGTCGCGGTACGCGTAGACGCCGGAGTGCAGGAGCTGCTCCTTGGCCTTCTTGTAGCTGCGGGAGCGCGCGCCGCGGTACCCCTTGGCCTGCTCGAGCACCTCGCGGTGCTTCTTGCGGCCGTGAACGCTTCGCTTGATCCTGGCCATCGCTCAGCGCCCCAGGAGCTTCTTGATGACCTTCGCCTCGGGACCGACCACGGCGGTCCCGGTGATGCGGCGCTTCTGGCTCCCCGACTTCTTTCCCAGCATGTGGTTGCCGGTGGCCTTGCGGCGCATGACCTTGCCGGAACCGGTGATCCGGTACCGCTTGGCCGCGCCCCGGTGCGTCTTCTGCTTCACGTCGTCGTCCTTTCGGGTTCCGGCGCGGGCGCCGGCTCTTCCGGCGCTGCCACCGGGGCGTCCGCCGCGGGCTCCGGGGCGGACACCTCCCCGTTCGGAGGGGCCTCCGCCGAGACCTTGGGCGGCGCCTTCTTCGTCGGCGCCAGCACCATCACCATGTTCCGTCCGTCGAGCTTGGGGAACGTATCCACGTTCGCCAGGTCCTTCAGGTCGTCCACCAGCCGGTCGAGGATCTTGCGACCGAGCTCGGTGTGGGCCATCTCGCGGCCCCGGAACATGATCGTGACCTTCACGCGGGCTCCGGCGTTCAGGAACCGGATGACGTGACCCTTCTTGGTCTCGTAGTCGTGCCGGTCGATCTTGGGCCGGAACTTGATCTCCTTGACGTCCACCCGGGTCTGCTTCTTGCGGGCTTCCTTCTGGCGGACGTCGCGCTCGTACTTGAACTTGCCGTAGTCCATGATCCGGCACACCGGAGGGACGGCCTGCGGGGCCACCTCGACGAGGTCGAGATCCTGGTCCTGGGCCATCTTCATGGCATCCGCGGTCGGGACGATGCCGATCTGGGAGCCGTCGGCTCCCACCAGCCGTACCTCCGCGGACCGGATCCGCTCGTTTATCCGGGGCTCAATCTGGACCCCGCATCACCTCCCACAAAAGGGCCGCGCGCCATCGGCGTGCGGCCGTACCACCACGACGTCGAGTACATCGTTCAGGCCAGAGAGTATAGGAGCGTCCCCCGGGGGCTGCCTACCCCGGCCGCGAGGGTGGCTACCAGTCGGGGTCGAGCGAGCGGCCGTAGTCGTCCTGCAGGCGGAACGTGTCGTCCTCGCTCGTGTAGCCGTGGGCGACCTCCAGGACCCGCCCCCGGGTCTCGCCGGTGTTCGTGATCCGGTGCGGCTCCTCGGCGGCGACCACGTACTCCTCCCCCGGCTTGGCGTCGATCTGGCGGTTGCCGATCTGGATGCGCAGGCCCGGATCGAGCACGACCCAGTTCTCGTCGCGGAGCTGGTGGTAGTGCTCGCTCGTCTCCTGACCCGGCTCGATTGTGATGAGGCGGATCGAGGACGGCTGGTTCAGCGCGTACGTGGTGACCTTGCCCCACGGCTTGTCGACGATCACGGCGCCCCCTTCCCGGGCAGGTCGTCCAGCAGCGAGGCCATCTCCATGGCGGCGAGCGCGGAGTCCCAGCCCTTGTTCCCGTGGCCCCCTCCGGCGCGGTCCAGGGCCTGCTCCATCGTCTCGGTGGTCAGCACGCCGAACAGGATCGGCACGTCGGTCTCGAGCATCGCCTGCATGATCCCCCGCTCGGCTCCCTCGGCCACGAAGTCGAAGTGGGGCGTCTCCCCCCGGATCACCGCGCCCAGGCAGACCACCGCGTCGACCTCGCCGCCGCGCGCGAAGCGGCGGGCCACGATCGGCAGCTCGAACGCGCCGGGCGCCCAGGCGACCTCCACGTCCTCGGTGGGGACGCCGTGGCGCGCGAACGCCGCGAGCGCGCCCTCGACCAGTCGCTCGACGACGAGCTCGTTGAACCGGGAGGCGACGACCGCGAATCGCCGTCCGCGCGAGCTGTCGGTCGTCCCCCGGTGAACGGTCACGTCGCCTCCACGCCGTCGAGGTTGTCGAGCAGGTGGCCGAGCTTCTCCCGCTTGGTCCGCAGGTACTCGAGGTTCTGCTCCGTGGGCTTGGTCTGCAGCGGTATGCGCTCGGCGATCGACAGGCCGTAGCCCTCGAGGCCGGCCCGCTTCGAGGGGTTGTTCGTGAGCAGGCGCATCGAGCGCACGCCGAGGTCGTGCAGGATCTGCGCGCCGATGCCGTAGTCGCGGGGGTCGGCCGGGAACCCGAGGGCCTCGTTCGCCTCCACGGTGTCCTGCCCGTCCTCCTGCAGCTGGTAGGCGCGGAGCTTGTGCGCGAGCCCGATCGCCCGCCCCTCGTGGCCACGGATGTACAGGAGAACGCCGGCGCCCTCCTGGCCGATCCGGTTCAGGGCGTCGGCCAGCTGGGTGCCGCAGTCGCAGCGCAGCGAGCCGAACACGTCGCCGGTCAGGCACTCGGAGTGCACGCGGACCATGACGTCTCTCGCCGAGTCGATCTCACCGAGGACCATCGCCACGTGAACGCGGTCGTCCACGACGCTGCGGTACGCCACCGCACGGAACTCGCCGTAGTCGGTCGGGATCTTCGCCTCGGCGACGGGCTCGACCAGCACCTCCTGGCGCCGCCGGTACTCGATCAGGTCGGCGATCGAGATGAGCTTGAGGTCGTGCTCCTTGGCCACCCGGCCGAGCTCGTCGAGCCGGGCCATGGTCCCGTCGGGATGCATGATCTCGCAGATGACTCCGGCCGGGAACAGGCCGGCGAGCTTGGCGAGGTCGACCGCCGCCTCGGTGTGGCCGGCCCGCTTGAGGACGCCGCCCTCCTGGGCCCGCAGAGGGAAGCAGTGGCCGGGCATCAGGAAGTCGTCCGGCTGCGCGCCGGGGTCGCAGACCTTCAGCACCGTGGCCGCGCGGTCGTGCGCGCTCGTGCCGGTCGTGGTGATGTCCTTCGCGTCGATCGAGACCGCGAACGCGGTCTCGTGTGTGCCGTCCTTCTGGCTGACCATCAGCGGGATCCGCAGCTCGTCGAGCCGCTCGCCGGTGGTGGGCAGGCAGATCAGCCCGCGCCCGTGGGTGGCCATGAAGTTGACGGCCTCCGGGGTGGCGAGCTCGGCGGCCATGATGAAGTCGCCCTCGTTCTCGCGGTCGGCGTCGTCGACGACGATCACGACCTTCCCGGCGCGGATGTCGTCGACGGCCTCCACGATGCTCGCGAACACGGGCTCCTCCTCGCTCATGGCTGCATCAGCCGCTCGACGTATTTCGCCAGCACGTCGACCTCCAGGTTCACCGCGTCGCCCTCACGGAGGGAGCCGAGGGTCGTCACGGCCAGGGTGTGCGGGATCAGCGCCACCCGGAAGCAGTCGTCGTCGAGCGCGGCCACGGTCAGGCTCACGCCGTCCACGGTGACCGACCCCTTCGCCACCAGGTACCGCCCGAGCCCGTTCGGGAGCCCGATCGCGACCTCGCGTCCGCCCCCGGCCGGGGCCACCTCGCGCACCGTGCCCACCCCGTCGACGTGGCCCTGCACCACGTGGCCCCCGAGCCGGGTGGCCAGGGTGACCGGCCGCTCCAGGTTGACCGGATCGCCCGGCGCCAGCCTCCCAAGGGTCGTCACGGAACGCGTCTCCTCGGCCAGGTCGAACGCCAGGTCCTCGCCGTCGCGCGCGACCACCGTCAGGCAGACACCGTTCACGGAGATCGAGTCGCCCGGGTTCGCGTCGGCCGCCACCGGGCCCGCCGAGACCGTGAGCCGGGGCCCCTCGATCGACGTCACGCGCCCGAGGTGCTCAACGATGCCGGTGAACATCCCCCACCACCACCAGGTCGTCGCCGGAGCGCTCGTAGCGAACGTCCTCCAGCCGGATCGCCTGGCCGATCGTCGCGACCCCCGCCCCCATCAGGATCCCGGGCGCCCCGGCGCCGCCCACCAGGATCGGCGCGTAGAAGAACGTCACGCGGTCGACCACGCCGGCCCGGATCGCGTCCTCGGCCAGCGTCGGCCCGCCCTCCAGGAGCACCGACTGGACCCCGCGGGCGGCCAGGTCCTTCATCAGCGCCTCGAGGGGGACGACCCCCTCCGGGGTCTCGTAGACCACGACGTCGGCCGCGCGCTTCCACGCCTCGACGAGCGCCTCGTCCGCCGCAGGCGTGGTGGCGACCAGCGTCGGGGCCTCGCCGTCGAACAGGGTGTGCGTGGCGGGGACGATCCCTCGGCCGTCGACCAGGACCCGAAGCTTCGGCTTGCCGTGGTAGCCGGGGTCCCGGCACGTGAGCGCCGGGTCGTCCTTCGCCGCGGTCGCCGCGCCGACCATGATCGCGTCGGCCGCGGCCCGCATGCGGTGGACGCGCCGGCGGGACTCCTCGCCGCTGATCCACTTGGAGGACCCGTCGCGCGCGGCGGCCTTGCCGTCGAGCGAGGCCGCCATCTTGAGGGTCACGTGGGGCAGGCCGGTGCGCACGTGGTGGACGAAGGCCAGGTTCTGCTCCTCGGCCGCGGCGGCGGCAACGCCGACCTCGACCTGGAGGCCACCGTCGCGAAGCAGGCTCAGGCCCTCGCCGTCGACGAGTGGGTTGGGGTCCTGCATCGCCAC
This sequence comes from uncultured Actinomycetes bacterium, assembly GCA_963742735.1. Taxonomy (GTDB): domain Bacteria; phylum Actinomycetota; class UBA4738; order UBA4738; family JBBDTT01; genus JBBDTT01. The sequence goes on along the minus strand of CAVUMN010000003.1, from coordinate 765,347 downwards.
GACGGCCCGGGTCACGCCGGCCTCGACGACCGCCGGCGCGCACGGGGGCGTCCGGCCCTGATGGCTGCAGGGCTCGAGGGTGACGTACAGGGTCGCGCCGCGGGCGCGCTCGCCGGCGGCCTGGAGTGCGCCGATCTCGGCGTGGGGCGTGCCGGGTCCCTCGTGCCACCCCTCGCCCACGACCTCACCGTCTCGGACCAGGACCGCGCCGACGAGGGGGTTCGGGGACACCAGGCCCCGCCCCCGCTCGGCCAGGTGGATCGCCCGGCGCATGAGGTCCTCGTCGCCCGCGGGCGATTCCGCTCCCGGATGTTCAGTCACGTCGTGCCTTTCCGGAGCGGGGGGAAGGGAAGCGGGCGAGGGCGGCGCGCCGAAGGCGCCGCGGTCGTCGCTGCCCGTCCTCTCTCATCCCGACTGTACGGTCGGTCCCGGAGTTTCGCCGGGTCCACCCCTGACCGGATGCCAGAGGGTCGCGGACTCTCACCGCCGGTGGGGAATCACACCCCGCCCCGAAGACGAGCTTGTCTTCTCACCCGAGTATACCGGCGCGTCTGGAAGGGTTCTCCCTTCCGCGAACCCGCTCCCACCTGGGACAATGCGTGCTGTGTCCACGGGCCCCGACCGCGCCGAGAACGTCCGCCGCCTGATCGCGAACGTCGAGCGCGTCATCTCCGGAAAGCGATCGATCGTCGAGGCCGCGGTGGTGTGCCTGCTGGCCGACGGCAACCTCCTGGTCGAGGGGGTCCCCGGGGTCGGCAAGACGATGCTCGCCCGCTCGATCGCCCGCTCGATCGACGGCACGTTCAACCGGGTGCAGGCCACCCCGGACCTGCTGCCCTCGGACGTCACCGGCGTGTCGGTGTACGACCAGGACCGCCACGAGTTCCGGTTCATCCCCGGCCCCCTGTTCGCCAACGTGGTCCTGGTCGACGAGATCAACCGGGCAACACCGCGCACGCAGTCCGCGCTCCTGGAGCCCATGGAGGAGCGGCAGGTGACGGTGGAGGGCCTCACCCATCCCCTGCCCACGCCGTTCTTCCTGGTGGCGACGGAGAACCCTGCCGAGCACCACGGGATCTATCCGCTCCCCGAGGGGCAGCTCGACCGGTTCACCATGGCCCTTCACGTCGACTACCCCGAGGGCGACGAGGCCCGTGAGGTCGTCTCGCGGCAGCTCCGCCGGCACCCGATCGAGGACCTCGCGCCGGTCCTGGCGGCGGACGAGCTCGTGCGGATGCAGCACCTGGTGCGCGAGGTGCACGTCGCGCCGGCGATCGTCGAGTACGCGGTGGCGCTGGTCGAGGCCACCCGGTCGCACCGGGATGTGGCCCTGGGCGCGTCGCCCCGGGCGAGCCTGGCCCTGACCCACTGCGCGCAGGCCCTCGCAATGGTGCGCGGCCGCGACTACGCGCTCCCCGACGACCTCAAGGCCCTGGTCCCGGCCATCCTCTCCCACCGCCTGATGCTGCGGACGCAGGGCGGCTCGACGGCGCTGCGGGCCCGGGGCGTGATCGACGAGGTCCTGGAGCAGGTCCCCGTCCCGCTCGGCGTGGACGAGCCCGTCTAGGCCGGTCGTGCCCCGTCCACGCCGCCGGGCCGTCGGGCTGATCGGCGGGGCGGCGATCCTGTTCCTGGTCGGGACGAACGTCCAGTCCGGATGGGTCCTGACCCTCGCCGCCCTCCTGCTGGGCGCGGCGGTGACCGGGTGGATCCTGCCCGCGCGCCAGGTTCGGGGCATCGAGGTCGAGCGCCGGGCTCCGGCCGAGGCGACCGCCGGAGAAGCCGTCTCGGTCGACCTGGTGATCCGCAACACGACGCGGCGCCCCAAGCTCTCCGTGCTCGTGACCGACCCGTTCATCGCGCCGGCGTCGGCGTTCGTGCCCTCGCTCGGTCCGCGCGCGCACGCCCGCGCGTCCACCCCCCGCGCGCCGGCGAGGCGCGGGATGGTGGAGGGCGACCCGGTCGTCGTGTCCTCGTCCGCCCCGTTCGGCGTGGCCACCGCGCGCCGGCGGGTCCCGGCGGGGGGGCGGACGGTGATCTACCCGCGGGTCGTACCCCTCGGCCGGGTACCCCTGCTCGACCGGCCGGCCCGCACCGAGCCCTCGCCGCAGACCGCCCCCCGCCACGGGGCCGGCGGCGACTTCATGGGGATCCGCGAGTACCGGCGCGGCGACAGCCTTCGCCACGTCCACTGGCCGTCGACCGCCCGCCACGGGACCCTGATCGTCCGCGAGTTCGAGCGCGAGGAACCCCGCCGGCTGGCGATCATGCTGGACACGTGGGCCGACTCGGCCCCCGAGGACCCGGAGACCGCGCTCGACCTCGCCTGCGCCGTCGCCGCCTCGGTAGGAGTCCACGCGCTGGCCCGGGGAGCCTCGGTCGGCCTCGCCGCCGGCCGCGACGGCCGGGTCGAGACGGTGGCGTCCGCGTCGCGTGGCGAGCTGCTCACCGGGCTGGCGGCGGCCCGCGCGCAGGGAGGCGTGCCCCTCGACGGCCTCGTCGAGGCGATGGCGTCGCTCGGAAACCCCGACGCCGTCCTGATCGTCGCGCCCACGTGGGCCGCGAACCTGGAGCGGGCCCCGGCCCTGGTGGCGGCGCTCGCGGCGCGGGGCGTCGCGATCCAGGTGAGCCTGGTCGACGCGGCCACGTTCACCCCGGGTCGCGAGCCGGCGCTCGACGGCGAGGGCGCCGGACGCGCGTCGCTGATGCTCGTCTCGCGGGGGGCGACGGTGTCGCGGCTGGCCGCCGGCCACGACCTGGCCGAGTCGCTGTCCGCGGTCCCGGAGGTGACCCGATGAGCGGCCGCCCGCCCGAGATCCGGCTGCTGCGCAGGCCGAAGGAGGGCCCGGAGGACTCGGTGCGCCTGCGCGCGCTGGTCCTGGCCGTCGTGCTCGTCTCGGTGGTCGCGGTGATCGTCCAGGGCGCGGTGGACGCCGCCACCGCGATCGGGTCGCTGGTGCTCGTCCCGGTCGGCTACGCCTTCTCTCACGTGCGCCGGCACGAGAAGAACGTGGTCCTGAAGATCGTCCTGGCCGTCGGGCTGCTGGCGTCCCTGGGCGGGTTCCTGCTCCAGGTGAACCTGGCCGTCTCCGTGGACGAGGCCCGGGCCTCGCTGGCGTCGCTGTTCCTGTGGGTGCAGATCCTGCACTCCTTCGACCTCCCCCGGCGGCGGGACCTGGCGTTCTCGATCGCCTCGAGCGTGATCCTCATGGCCGAGGCGGGATCGCTCTCGCTGGACACGACGTTCCTGCTCTTCCTGCTGCCGTACTCGATCCTGGCCGGCCTGTGGCTGTACGTGTCGCAGCACCGGTCGGCCGAGGCGTCGGCGACGGCGATCGCGCTCGGCCCGAGCGGGCCACCCCGGCCCCGGCGGAACCTGCTCGGCGCGGCCCGGACGGGGATCCGGATCGCCGTGGTCGGGGTCCTGGTCACCGGCCTGCTGTTCATCTCCCTCCCGCGCCTGAAGGGCATGAACGTGACCGCGCTGCCGTTCTCGGTCGCCCAGCGCGTCCAGTCCGGCGGGGGTGGCGTGGTGAACCCCGCGTTGCCGGCGTCGCGCGGCGACAACCCCGCGCCGTTCAGCGGGCTGGGGTACCCGGGGTTCGGCGCCGGCGTCGACCTCCGATCGCGCGGCATGCTGTCGGACCGGGTCGTCCTGAAGGTCCGCTCCCCCGAGCCGTCGTTGTGGCGGGGGCAGGCCTACGACGCCTTCGACGGCGTGCGGTGGTCCGCGTCGCTGACCAGCCTGGACGCGGTCGGCGGCCCCGCCCCCCTCACGATCCCCGTCCCCGACCACGATGTGGTCGGCGTGGGCGAGGAGCTGGTGCAGACCTTCTACGTGCAGGTCGAGCAGCCGAACATCGTGTTCGGCGCGTATCAGCCCCGGCAGCTGTACTTCCCGGCGGCCGGCGTGGAGGTCGACGCGTACGGCTCGGTCATCTCGCCCCTCCTGCTCGAGGAGGGGATGGTCTACAGCGTGGTCTCCACGATCCCCTCGCGGGACCCGTTCCTGCTGCGGCAGTCGGTGAACTACTCCGAGGGGTTCGACCTGGAGCGCTACACGCAGGTCCCAGGCGACTTCTCGCCGCGGGTCCGCGCGCTGGCCCGGCGGATCACGTCCGGCGCCCCCACCGACTACGACCGGGCCCTGGCCGTCCAGTCGTGGCTCCGGGCGAACACCCGCTACAACCTGGACATCCCCCCAGAGATCGAGGGCCGCGACCCACTCGAGGAGTTCCTGTTCGAGCGCCGGGAGGGGTTCTGCGAGCACATCGCCACGTCGATGGCCATGCTCCTGCGGGCGGTGGGGATCCCCACCCGGCTCGCGGTCGGCTTCGGCCCGGGTACCCGCAACGTGTTCACCGGCTACTTCGAGGTGGCCGAGGCGGACGCCCACGCCTGGGTGGAGGTGTACTTCCCGTTCACGGGGTGGGTCCAGTTCGACCCCACCTTCGGCGTGCCCAACGTCGGGCAGAGCTCCGGGCCCCGCTGGATCGCCGCCCAGGTCCTGCGCGACGTCGCCGAGTTCCTGGGAGGCCTCGTGCCCGGCCCCGTCCGCGAGGCCGTGAAGGACGCGGGGCGGGCCATCGGGCGGGCCGGGGTGGCCGCGGCCCGGGCCTGGCCGGTCGTGGCCGGCGCGCTGTTGCTGGCCGTGCCCCTCGCGCTGCTGCTCCGCCGGCGGCGGCACCGAGGTCCGCCGCTCTCGCCGGCGGCCGAGGCGTTCGTCGCGATGTGCCGGACCTTCGAGGCGCGCGGCATCCCTCGCCCGGCGAGCCGCACACCTCGTGAACACCTCGGGCGGCTGCTGGCCGAGGATCCGGTCGCCCGCCGGGAGGGCGACGCGGTGGCGCTGGTCGTGGGGACGTTCGAGCGCGAGCTCTTCTCGACGTCACCCCCCGCCGAGGAGGACCTGTCCGCGGCCCGTCAGGCGGCCGCGCGGGTGGCGTCGGCAGCCGGCGAGCGGCCGGGATCACCGATCAGCTGAGTCTCACGCGTTGAGCATGTTCTGCAGAAGCGTGTAGCCGGTGTAGGTGACCGCGTAGCTCTGCAGCCCGTACGGGTGATAGAAGGCCTCGGTCGGGTCCGGCAGGAGCGCACCCAGGAATCGGACCGTCCCCGTCCCCAGAGGCACCTCGCCGTAGATGGTCTTGCCCTCGCCGTTCAGCCCGGCCGTGTACCCGCCGGCCGCCTCCCAGGCGGCCTGGTCCACCTTCCAGTTCGGGGCGTTGTTCCCGGCGGGCGGGAACGCGTAGCCGATGGGCACGGTGTCGTAGGTCTGGCTGGCCACGCCGCGCAGGCCCGCGTTCAGCGGGTGCGCGCGGTCCACGAACTCCTCGACCGAGCCGACGTAGCCGGTCTCGACCGTTATCGCGTCCGGGGCCACGATCCCGAGCTTCGCCAGCACCCCGGCCGCGGCGTCGGTGACGATCAGGTTCCCGCCGCGGGACACCCACCGCTTGAGGAACCCGTACCACCGGGCCGGGTTCGTCCGCTCGGGGATCGCGTCGTTGGCCAGGACGAGGCTGTCGAACCGGTTGAGGTTCACCCGGCCCGAGACGAGGTCCCCCACCCGGACCTTCGTCAGCGGGCGGGAGGCGTACCGGTTGAGGTCGGAGAAGAACCGCATCCGCGTGACCCGGTAGGGCTGCTGCTTGACGGCCGGCACGGCCTCGGGGTCGAAGAACCCCGCGCCGTTGGCGTCGGTATTCGTCACCACCTGGGGGTCGAACACGTAGGCGGCGCGGCCCTTGACCCGATACGTGAATCGCTTCGGGTCCACGGCCTGGCGAAACATTGTGTAGTTGATGGCGCGGATGGAGTCCACCCAGACCTGGTTGAGCAGCCCCGGGTGGGTGACCCAGTTCACCTCGGTGCCCGCGGTGAGCTCGGTGGCGAACCCCCATCCGTCGGTGGCCGACTCGGTGTTGTAGTAGTCGATCAACGAGCCCGACGCCGAGTACCCGAGCATGTCGTAGAGGGTCCCCCAGTGGTACGGCCCGAGGTCCCCGCCGGTCGCCTCGTTCAGCGTGGCGAGGGCCGAAAGGACGTCGTACTCGGCCATCGCCTCGGTGATCCCGTCGGCGAACCGCGCCAGCGTCTCGGACTTCTGGTAGTCGAACTGGCCGACGATCTGCAGGCCGGCGGCGGCATAGGTGTCGGGTCCCTGTCCGTGGTTGTCGGTGCCCAGGTACCAGTCCCGCCGCTTCTGCGCCGTCCCGAACAGCGAGCGGACCACGTCGTGCGCCTCGGGCTGCGAGTAGCTCTCGTTCTCGTTGTAGATGTAGCCCTTCACCGGGAACTGCCGGTTCAGGTCGAAGCCGTCCACGTTGCCGCGGGTGGACATCACGCCGGCGCCCGGGCTGCCGGTGATGTCGCCGTTCACCCATCCGTCCGGGTTCGGGAACAGGAAGTGGATGACGAAGCGGTCGAGGACCTTCTGCACCCACTCCTCGCCCGCCAGGAAGCGCTCGTCGAGGAGGTCCTCGATGCACCGCACGGCGCCCTCGCGGCCGCCAACCTCGCCGCCGTGGATCGAGGAGACCACCAGCAGCTTCCGCTTCCTCGCCTTCACGGTCTCATCCGTGAGCAGCACGTCGTAGACCGGGTGACCGCCCTCGGACTCCCCCGCCACCGTGACCTCGACCAGGTCCGGGTACCGCGACTCGACGAGCTCGATCGCGCACTCGAACTCGTCGAAGCGCAGGAAGGTGGCGCTCACCCGGGGCTCGGGGAAGACCCGGCCGTCGGTGGTGACGTCCCCCTCGGCACACATGACGGGCGTCGCCTGCGCCGGGCCGGTGGGGAGCGAGGCCACGACGATCGCCGCGAGGGCGGCCGTGGCCAGGATGCGAGCGCGCATAGGACGGTTCAATTCGCGGGGGGCGGCCCTCAGTCCTCCCCGTGGGCCACGGCGGCCAGGCGGCGGGCGGCCTCGGACGGGTCGGGATCCTTGAAGATCGACGACGCCGCGGCCAGGACCGTTGCCCCGGCCTCCAGGCACTGCCGGCCGGTCTCCTCGTTGATGCCGCCGTCGACCTCGATGTCGGTGGCCAGCCCGCGGCGGTCGATCTCCGCGCGGAGGGCGGCGACCTTCGGCAGGCCCTCCGGCAGGAACGCCTGGCCGGCCCACCCCGGGTTCACGGTCATCACGATCACGTCGGCCAGCTCGTCCAGGTACGGGAACAAGGCCTCCGCCGGCGTCTCGGGGTTGATGGCCAGGCCGGGCTGGACGTCCAGCGCCTGGAGGGCGGCGATGGCCCGCGCCGGATCCTCGACCGCCTCGAGGTGCGGGGTGATCAGGTTCGCCCCGGCCTTCGCGAAATCTGCGAACTGCTTCTCCGGCTCCCGGACCATGAGGTGGCAGTGGAAGAACAGGTTGAACACGGGCCGCAGCGAGGCGACGACCTGCGGCCCGATCCCGATGGTCGGCACGAACTGGCCGTCCATCGCGTCGATGTGCAGGGCCTCCGCGTAGGGCTCGACCAGCGCGACCTGGTCGGCGAGGTGCGCGAAATCCGCGGACAGGATGGAGGCGGCGAGCTTGGCGGGCACGGTGCCGAAGTCTAGCCGCCGCCGCGCACGAACCGCGCGACGAACATCGCGTCGGTCCCGTGGCGGTGAGGCCACAGCCGCATCCGCGCCGCCCGGCCGTCCGGGCCTTCGAACGGGTCCGGCGTGAACCCCTCGTTGGTGCGAAGGAACGCGTCGCACGCGGCGTCGGTCTCGGCGCGGGGAAACGTGCACACCGAGTAGACCAGCACGCCCCCCGGCCGGACCAGGGCCGCGGCGCCCGAAAGGATGGCTACCTGGAGACGGGCCATCCGCGACAGGTCGTTGCGCATCGGCCGCCACAGCAGCTCGGGGCGGCGGCGAGCGGAGCCGAGGCCGGAGCACGGCGCGTCGACGAGCACCCGGTCGAACGCCCCCTCCCTCAGCGCGGGATGCCGGGCGTCCTGGACCAGGACGTGCACCGGCGCCCCCAGGCGTTCGACGGTCTCGGTGACCAGGCGGGCCCGGCGCTCGGTCAGGTCGCCCGCGACCGTCGGCCCCCCCGGCGCACGGCAGGCGATGTCGGCGGCCTTGCCTCCCGGGCCGGCGCACGCGTCCAGGATCCGCTCCCCCGGCTGGGGATCGAGCGCCCAGACGACCAGCGCGGACGCCTGGTCCTGGATGGCGAAGCGCCCCTCCTTGAATCCGGGCAGCCGAACCGGGTCGCCGCCGTCCAGCAGCAGGACGTCGGGGTGCAGGCCGCCGGGGCGCGGCTCGTCGCCCCGTTCCCGCAGGGCCTCGGCGACCTCCTCGACGGTGGCGCGGCACGCGTTCGCGCGAAGGGAGAGCGGGGCCTGCGACGCCAGGGCCGCGGCGGCGGCCTCCACCTGGTCGGAGGGCAGCAGCCGTCGAAGCTCCCGCACGGCCCACGTGACCAGGCCGGTGCGGACGGCGGTCGACTCGTCGTCCGGCTTCGACGGGAGCTCGGGCGTCCGCCGGGCGAGCCGGCGCAGGACCGCGTTCGTGAACCCCCGAGCCCGCTCCTCCGCGAGCGAGACCGTCTCGCCGACGGCGGCGTGGGGCGGGATGCGCGTGAACAGCAGCTGGTACGCGCCGAGCTCGAGCACCGCCAGCGCCCCGGGCTCGACCCGGGCGATGGGCCGGTCCAGGACCTGCTCGAGGTACCAGTCGAGCGTGACCTTGCGCCGCAGCGTCCCCCGGACCAGCTCCGAGGCCAGGTCGCGGTCCTGCTTGGAGAGCTTGGCGTGGGAGAGCTCGGCCGACAGCGCCAGGTTCGAGTAGGCGCCGTGCTCGATGACCCGGCGGAGGACGCGCAGGGCCAGGCGCCGGACGTCGCTCGTCGCGCGCCGGCCCCGGCTCCTCGAGGAACTACTGGAGGGCTTGCCCTGGCTCGGGCCGGTAGCCACGAACGAACTCACCTCCGCTCATCCTGGGCCGCCCCTCCGGGGCGACCTCGTCCAGCGCGACCAGCCCCTCGCCGGCGGCGACGGCCAGCCCGTCGTTGGAGACGAGCGCCACCTCGCCCGGCGGCCCGCTTCCCTCCACGGGATGGGCCCGGAACACCTTCAGGACCTTGTCCCGGTAGCGGGCGGTCGCGCCCGGCTCGGGGGCCAGGGCCCGGACCCGCCGGACCACCGCCCCGGCCGGCTCGGACCAGTCGAGGTCGCGGTCCGCCTTGCCGAGCTTCGGCGCCATCGTCGCGCCGGACGAATCCTGCGGCCGCTCCGCCAGGTCCCCGGACTCCAGGCGCGACACGGTCTCCACGAGCAGCGTCGCCCCCCGCGCGGCCAGCCGCCCGCCGAGCGAGCCCGCGTCGTCGTCGTCCAGGATCGCCTCCTCGGCCTGGAGCAGGATCGGCCCGGTGTCCATGCCCTCGTCCATGCGGATGGTGGTCACGCCGGTGGCCACCAGCCCCCGCAGGATCGCGTGCTGGACGGGGGCGGCCCCCCGCAGCTCCGGAAGTAGCGAGAAGTGCAGGTTCACGGGCATTCGCGTGGGGAGCTCCAGGACCTCTGCGGGGAGGATCTCGCCGTAGGCCACGACCACCAGCGCCTCCGGAGCCGCACCCCGCAGGCGCTCGAGGCCCTCGTCGCGCACCACGCTCGGCACCTCGCCCAGCGGCAGACCGAGCGCGCGGGCCGAATCGGCCACGGGGGTCGGGGTGAGCCTGGATCCCCGGCCGGCCGGCTTGGGCTCGCGGGTGAGGACCAGCTCCACCTGGTGCGGGGACTCGGCGAGGGCCTCCAGCGACGGGACCGACCACCGGTCGCTCCCGAGGAACGCGACCCGCACCGGCTAGCGGCTTCTGGAGAAGCGGGAGGCAAGCCCCATCTCGGCGTCGCGGATCTCGGCCATCGCGCGGGCCCGGTCCTCGCGGCTGATCCGCTCCAGGATCAGCGTGCCCTCCAGGTGGTCGAACTCGTGCTGCAGGATGCGGGCCAGGAGCCCCTCACCCTCCACGGTCATCGGCTGCCCGTCCAGGTCGAAGCCGTCGGCTCGCACCCGGCTCAGGCGGTGGACGGGAAAGTACAGGCCGGGAACCGACAGGCAGCCCTCGTCGTCCTCCTGCTCGCCCTCCTTGTTCGACAGGACGGGGTTGGCCATGGCCTGGGGACCGTGCTCGCCGTCGTCCCACACGACGAGCCGGATGGCCCGGCCGATCTGGGGTGCGGCCAGCCCGACCCCCGGCGCGTCGTACATCGTCACCAGCATGTTGGCGGCCAGCTGACGAAGCGCATCGTCGAACACCTCGACCTCACGGGAGCGCTCCTTCAGCACGGGGTCGCCGAAGATGCGGATCGGCAGGATGTGCGGGTTCGGCTCGCGTGGGCGCCTCGCCATCCGTCACTCCCTCCCCGGCGGGTCGTCGTTCGTGGTTCTACAGGTGGGGCTCGGCCTCCACCCGGCGCACCTCGCCGGTGCGAGCCCACCCGCGGATCCGTGCGACGAACGCGTCGAGCGCGTCCGGCGAGACGGTGACCAAGCATACCCGCTCGTCTCCGGCCTCCGAGACGAGAAGGTTGGCCGGCGCCAGCTCCGCGATCCCCGCGGCGACCGCCGCCGTCCCCACCACCCGGAACACCGGGTACCCGGGAGGAAATCCCGCCGCCGCGCGCCGCTCGGCGTCCGCCTTCAGGAAGAGCCACGGCTCGTTGCGGACCAGCGCCTGGACGGCCGGGTCGCCGGGCTCGCCGGTCTCGAGGATCACCCGGCCCCCGGGACGCGGCCGGGCCCACGCCGCCGCCTCGAACCACGTGGCCACCACCCGCTCCGGGCCCGACAGGCCCGGGCGGCGGAGCATCCGGTCGGCATCGAGGATCCCCACGAAGTCCAGACCTCGCGGCCCGGCGTCCGGCACGCTCGCCGTGGTCCCCACCGTGATCCCCCGCCCCTCGGGAGGCCCGTCCGCCTCGCGCACGGTCACGGAGGCGACCCGGGCGGCCCACTCGGCCACGCGCTCCGCTCCACGCCGCTGGACGCCGAAGTCGCGCGCCCCGCAGTTCGCGCACACGCCCTCCGCCCCGCAGACGGCGCACCGGACCACGCCCTTGTGCTGCTCGAGGGGCCCCTCGCAGCGGGCGCACGCGGCCGGCTCTTTGCAGTTGCGGCAGACGCGGGCCACGCCGTACCCGGGGCGGCTGGCCATCAGGAACCCGGCGCTCGCGTCGCGGACCGCCTGGAGCACGCGGGGAGCCCGCCCCTCGGGCCCGGGCTTCACGGCCTCGACGATCGGCCACGCTCGCTGCTCCTCGGACCGGGCCGCGCGGCCGACGAACAGCCGGCCCGGCACCAGTGCCTCGGCCGAGGGGAACAGTCCGGCCGCCACGCCGACCGCGTTCTCCATGGACGCGCGGAGCAGGCCCACGTCGCGCACGTGCCAGGACGGGGAGCGCTCCTCGCGGTGCCCCACGTGGGCCTCGCGGTGAACCCACACCAGCCCCAGCGCGTGCACCGGCGCGAAGACCGCGGGCCGGGTCCCCACCACCACGCGGTACCGGCCCCCGAGGATGTCCAGCCACGTGCGGTAGCGCTCCCGGGGCTCGCCGCCCAGGAACAGGGCGACCGAGTCGCCGAACGCCTCCGCCAGCGCCCGGGCCGCGTGGGGCACGGGCTCGGCCTGGGGCACCACGACGATCGCGTCCCGGCCCCCCATCAGGCAGCGCCCCACCGCCTCGACGACCAGGTCCGACTCGTCGCGGGGCAGCGGGCGGATGAGGTACCCCCCGCCGCCCCGGCCGAGCGTCTCGGCCAGGCCGGGCCGGTACATGTCCAGCCGCCCGGCCTGGAAGGTGGTGGGCACGGCCGCCGGGGGGCCGGCCGGGACGTTCTCCTCCGAGACGGTCCGCGGCGGGATCGCCCGGTCGATCACGACCGAGAGCGGGGTCACGAAGCGGTGCCCGAGCGCCCGGGCCAGGGCCACGAGCCGCTCGTCGAAGAACCGGACCGCGGAGACCGCCCGGCGGACCTGGGAGACGCGGGCGGGGATCTCGGCCGCGTCGCCGATCACCCAGGCCTGGACGGTCCGGCCGTGGAACGGGACCTCGACCAGCGAGCCGGTCCCGGCGTCCATCCCCTCGGGAAGCCGGTACGTGAAGGGGCGGTCGACCGCCAGGCGGGGAACGCGGACGACGACGTCGACGTGCCGGCCGGAGATCGGCCGGCTCACGGGCTCAGTCGAAGGCGCGGCGGAGCTCGTCGGCCCGGCCGGTGTCCTCCCAGGAGAACCCCTTGCGGCCGAAGTGTCCGTACGAGGCGGTCTCCTGGTAGATGGGGCGGCGGAGGTCCAGGTCGCGGATGATCGCCGCCGGCCGGAAGTCGAACAGCTCGCGGAGCACGGACTCGAGCCGGTCGGGGTCGACCTCGCTGGTCCCGAAGGCGTCGAAGTTGATCGAGACCGGGTGGGCCGTGCCGATCGCGTACGCGAGCTGCAGCTGGAACTTCGTGGCCAGCCCGGCGGCCACCACGTTCTTGGCCACGTAGCGGGCCATGTACGCGGCCGAGCGGTCGACCTTGGTGGGGTCCTTGCCGCTGAAGGCGCCGCCGCCGTGCGGGGCGTAGCCGCCGTAGGTGTCCACGATGATCTTTCTCCCGGTCAGGCCGGTGTCGGCCGCGGGGCCGCCCAGCTCGAACCGGCCGGTGGGGTTCACGAGCGAGCGGTAGTCCTCGAAATCCAGGGCGTACTCCTTGAGCACGGGCTCGATCACGTGCTCGCGGACGTCCGGGGCCAACAGGGTCTCGAGGTCGACCTCCTCCTTGTGCTGCGTGGAGATCAGGACCGTGTCGACGCGGACCGGGCGGCCGCCCTCGTAGGCGATGGTGACCTGGGACTTGCCGTCGGGGCGCAGGTACGGGATCACCCCGGCCTTGCGCACGTCGGACAGGCGATGGGCCAGCCGGTGGGCCATGGAGATCGGGACCGGCATGAGCTCCTCGGTCTCGTCGCACGCGAAGCCGAACATCATGCCCTGGTCGCCGGCCCCGATCCGGTCGAGCAGGTCGTGCGAGCCCTCGTCGCGCTCCTCCAACGCGTGGTCCACGCCCTGGGCGATGTCCTGGGACTGCTCGTGGATCGAGGTGACCACGCCGCAGGTCTGGCCGTCGATCCCGAACTTGGCGTCGGTGTAGCCGATGTTGGTGATGGTGTCGCGAACGACCTTCTGGACGTCCACGTAGGCCTCGGTGCGGATTTCGCCGGAGACGACCACCAGCCCCGTCGTCACCAGAGTCTCGCACGCGACGCGGACCTCCTCAGGCTTGGGATCCGCGGCGTAGATCGCATCCAGGACGCCGTCGGAGATCTGGTCCGCGAGCTTGTCGGGATGGCCCTCGGTGACCGACTCGGAGGTGAACAGGTGGGGTCGCGTCATGACCGGCGAAGTCTAGGTGACTGGGAAAACCTCGTCACCTATCCAGGTCCCGGGGTTGGCCGGGCCTCCAGCAGCTCGCGCACGCGGTCCAGGATCACGTTGGCGAGCTCGTCCTTCGTGTACTCGCGCAGCGGGAGGTCCTCGCCCTCGCGGGCCACGATCACGGCCCGGTTGGTGCGGGCCCCGAAGCCGGTCCCGGGCTCCCCCACCTGGTTGCCGACGATCAGGTCGGCGTTCTTCTCGACGAGCTTCTTGCGGGCCGCCTCCTCGACGCCCCGGGTCTCCGCGGCGAAACCCACCAGCACCTGCGCGCCCGTTCCCTCTCCGAGCTCGCGAAGGATGTCGGTGGTCTGCACGAGCGTGATCCTCGGCGGGCCGGTCTCCTTCTTCAGCTTGTGCTCCGCCGCCCCGTCGGGGCGGAAGTCCGCCACGGCGGCGGCCATGATCACGGCGTCGGCGCCCTCGGCGGCCTCGAGCACCGCCCCGCGCATCTCCTCGGCGGTCTCCACGCGCGTCGTCCGGGCCCGGCTCGGGGGCCTCAGCGCCGTGGGGCCGGCCACGAGCACGACGTCGGCCCCGCGCCGCAGCGCGGCCTCGGCGATGGCGAAGCCCATCAGCCCCGTGGAGCGGTTGCCCAGGTACCGGACGGGATCGATCGGCTCGTGGGTGGGACCCGCGGTCACCAGGATCCGGCGCCCGGCCAGGTCGTGGACGGCGCCCAGCGCGCGCTCGGCCGCGGCCAGGATCTCTTCGGGCTCCGACATCCGCCCCGGGCCCTCGTCGCCGGCGGCCAGCGCGCCCGAGGCCGGCCCGACGATCGTGGCCCCCCGTCCGGCCAGCGTGCGGAGGTGCTCCGAGGTCGCGGGGTTCTCCAGCATGCCGGTATGCATGGCCGGGGCCACCACCAGCGGACAGCGGGCCTCGAGCAGGGTCGAGGACAGCAGGTCGCCGGCCAGCCCCAGCGCGAGCTTGGCAAGCGTGTTCGCGGTGGCCGGCGCCACGATGGCCAGGTCGGCCTCGTGGGCCAGGCGGACGTGCATCACCCGCTCGGGGTGCTCGAACACGTCCAGAGGGACCGGGCGGCCGGTGAGCGCCTCGAACGTCGCGGGACCGACAAATCGGGTAGCGGAGGGGGTCATGACGACCTGCACCTGCGCCCCGGCCTGCACGAGCAGGCGGACCAGGTAGGCGGCCTTGTAGGCGGCGATGCCACCGGTCACGCCGACCAGGACCCGCTTGCCGGCGAGCGAACCGTCCTCGGTCACGCGCACGCCTCCCTGGGGGGGTTGGCTACTTGATGCCCGGGGCCTCGGGACGCTCGTAGGCGGTCTTGGCCTCGGCGATCTCCTGCAGCGCCACGGCGAGCGGCTTGTCCTTCAGGCCGCCGACCTCGACGAGGGGCGGAACGAACTCGCCGCGGCCCTCCCCCAGCTGGCTGTAGTACGCGTTGATCTCCCGCGCGCGCTTGGCGGCGAGGATCACGAGACTGAACTTGGAATCGACCTTGTCCATCAGGTCGTCGATCTTGGGCTCGATCAGAATAGGGATCACTCCTCGGGGGCTGAGACGGCCTCAAGTATAGCGGCGACATCGTCCACTGCCCGGTCCAGCACGTCGTTCTCCACCACGTGGTCGAGCCGGCCGGCCTGGGCCATCTCCTCCCGCGCGGCCGCCAGCCGCCGCTGCAGGGCGGGCTCGTCCTCGGTCCCCCGAGCCCGGAGCCGCTCCTCCAGCTGGGCCTCGTCGCGGGGCACCAGAAAGACCAGGACGGCGTCGGGGATCCGGGCCTTGACGGCCAGAGCCCCCTGGACGTCGAGCTCGAGCAGGACCGGCCGGCCCTCGGCCCGGGCGATGTCGATCGGCCGGCCCAGCGTCCCGTAGCGATGGTCGTACACGTCGGCCCACTCCAGGAAGGCGTCCGCCTGGATCAGGCGGTCGAAGTCCGGGGGCGAGATGAAGTGGTAGTCGCGACCGTCGACCTCCCCGGCGCGTGGCGAGCGGGTGGTGGCCGAGACCGACCACACCAGATCGGGGAACCGGGCGAGCAGCGCCTGGCCGACGGTTCGTTTGCCGACGCCGGAGGGGCCGGTGATGACCAGAACCGGGACCGGGGCGGGGGGAGGGCTCAGCGTTTGCCGAACTCGGCGAGCAGGGCTTCCTTCTGCTTGGCCCCGAGGCCGCGCACCCGCCGGCTGATGGAGATGTCCAGGCGCTCCATGATCTTGCGGGCCCGGACCTTTCCCACCCCCGGGAGGGCCTCGAGCACCGCGGAGACCTTCATCTTGCCGATGACCTCGTCGCCCTGCTTCGCCAGCACGTCGCGGAGGGAGGCCTTCTCGGCCTTCAGCCGGCCCTTCAGCTCCGCCCGCACCTTGCGCGCTTCGGCGGCCTTCGCAAGGGCCTGCTTGCGCTGGTCATCCGTGAGGATGGGCAGGGGCATCAAGTCCTCCTTGTTGGTCTTCCCCAGGACTGCCGGCGGATTCTACTCCCCGCCCGTTCGCGGGAGCAACGCGGACTTTCGGTCAGCGACCTGCGGTTTTGGGTCGAGCCTGAACCTCGACTCCAGGGTTACAGGGCGGCCGAGTCGCCCCAATTAGAGATGCCGCGACCCCCGCTCGGTGAGCGGCCGGCCCTCGGCGCACAGCGGGCACTCCCCCCGGTCCCAGGACCGGGCCTCGATCCGCAGGACCGCGGTGAGCTCGAAGGGCGGCGGCTCGGCGCTGCGGTCCACCAGCGCCCCGACCCCCAGCAGGCGCGCGCCGGCGGCCCGCACCAGCTCGGCCACCTCGGCGGCGGAGCCGCCCGTGGTGATCACGTCCTCGACGATCAGGGTGGGCTCCCCGGCCCGGAGCTCGAACCCACGGCGCAGCCCCATCCGTCCCTCCTCGCGCTCGGCGAAGAGGAACCGCGCGCCCGCCGCGTGGGCCACCGCGAACCCGAGCGGGATCGCTCCCACCGCCGGGCTCACGACGGCCGCCGCCTCCGGGTGGGCCCGAGCCAGCTCGCCCGCAAGACGGAACGTCAGGGCGGGGTCCTCGAACACCCGGCCCTTCTCGATGTAGGTGTCGGAGTGCCGTCCGCTCGTGAGCTGGAAGTGTCCGGACAGCACGGCCCCGCAGGACTCCAGGAGCGCCCGCGCCTCGGCCGTGTTCACAGCGAGCGGACGATGGACTCGGCGGCGGCGCGAGGATCCGCGTGCTCGGTGATCGGGCGTCCCACGACAAGGTAGTCGGCCCCGGCCTCGAGAGCCTCGGCCGGGGTCAGCACCCGCACCTGGTCGTGCCCGTTCGTGCCCGCCGGGCGGATGCCGGGGACCACCAGCAGGGCCTCCTCGCCCAACGCCTCCCGGACCTCCTTCACGTCCTCGCCCGAGACCACCACGCCGGCCGCGCCCGCCTCCACCGCCTCGAACGCGAGCGACGCCGGCGAGGCGAGGCCCTCCCCCGCCAGCGAGGACAGCACCGTGACCGCCACGATCCGCGGGGCTTCGACGCCGGCGCGGCCCGCCCCCTCGGCGGCGCCCTCCACGGCCGCGCTCACCATCGCCGGACCCCCCAGGGCGTGCACGGTGAGAAGCTCGATCCCCAGCGCGCCGGCCGACCGGGCGGCGCCGCGGACCGTGTTCGGGATGTCGTGGAGCTTCAGGTCCAGGAACACGGGGGCGTGGGCCCGGACGCGCTCCACCGCCGAGGGCCCCTCCGCCACGAACAGCTCCAACCCCACCTTGAGCATGGCCACCGCCCCCGCCAGGGCCCTGGCCAGGGCCTCGGCCCGCTCGGGGTCGGCCGTGTCAACCGCCGCGATGAGCGGGTTCCGGAACCGGCTGGGCTCCAACCACCCTCCCCCTGAGCTCGGCGGGCGATTGGAGGCCCTTTCGGGCCAGGATCTCCTTGAGGCCCTGGGCGATCTCGATCGTGGCGTGGGGGTTGTAGAAGTTGGCGGTGCCGACGGCCACCGCCCACGCCCCGGCCAGGATGAACTCCGCGGCGTCCTCGGCGGTGGCGATGCCCCCCATGCCGATGATCGGCACGTCCGGGAACGCCCGGGCGACCTGGTAGACGGCCCGCACGGCCACGGGGCGGATGGCCGGCCCCGACAGCCCCCCGGTGAGCGCGGCGAGCCTCGGCCGGCCGGTCTCGACGTCGATGGCCATCCCCAGCAGCGTGTTGATGAGCGAGATCCCGTGCGCCCCCGCCCGCACGCACGCGTCGGCGATCTCGACGATGTCGGTCACGTCCGGGGTGAGCTTGGCGAACACGGGCAGCCGCGAGGTCCGGGACACGGCCCCCACCACCTCGGAGGCGGCGTCCGGATGGCAGGCGAACACCTGGTTCCGCCGGGCCACGTTCGGACAAGAGATGTTGGCCTCGATGGCTACGATGTTCGGGAACTCGTTGGCCCGCACGGCGACCGAGACGAACTCCTCTACGGTCTCCCCGGCGATCGACAGGATCACCGGGGTCTGCAGTTCGGCGATGATCGGCAGGTCTTTGGCGATGAATCCCTCCACCCCGGGGTTCTGCAGGCCGATCGCGTTGAGCATGCCGGAGGGGGTCTCCACCATCCGCGGGGTGGGCAGGCCCTTGCGGGGCTTGAGGGTCACGCTCTTGGTGATGATGCCGCCGACGCGGCGGAGGTCGATGATCTCGCCCATCTCGGCGCCCGAGCCGAACGTCCCCGAGGCCCCCAGGATCGGGGTGGGCAGGTGCAGGCCGTTCAGGTCGACCGCGAGCGAACCCCGGACCTTGGGCATCTATCGCTCCCGGTCCGAGGCGATGGGCACGGGCGGGATCGTCGGGTAGCCCTCCGGGGGGCGCCCTCCGGCTCCTGGCCGTTGCCGGCCGGCTCGGCGGGGACGTCGGCGCGAGCGCCCATCCACTTGTCCCAGTGCACGCGGGCGCCGTTGAACACCGGCCCCTCGCGGCACGACCGGAGGTTGTCCCAGTACTTGCCCTCGCGCCGCCAGACCGGGACCACGCACGTCCAGCACACCCCCAGTCCACAGGCCATGAGCTCCTCGACCGCGACCTGGCAGGGGATGCCCTGATCCCGGCAGTACTCGGCGATGGCCCGGAGCATGGCGTTCGGCCCGCACGCGTAGACGACCTGGGCGCTGTACTGCCCGATCATCGTGGGGAGCACGTCGGTGACCTTCCCCCGGGCGCCGGCCGAGCCGTCCTCGGTGGTGATCCGGATGGCCACGGCCAGTCGCTTGCCCTCCACGGCCTTGAACACCCGCTCCTGGTCCCGGGCGCCGATGACCATGTCCACGCGCTTGCCCTTGGCCCGGAGCTCCTCGGCCAGGAAGTACAGGGGGGCCGCCCCGTAGCCGCCGCCCACCAGCAGGCAGTTGTTCAGCTCGGGGCCGGGGATCGTGAACGCCCGCCCGAGGGGCCCCACCACGTCCAGCACGTCGTGCTGGTGGACGGTCGTCAGCCATTCGGTGCCCGGCCCGTGCACGTCGTAGACGACCTCGAGCGTCCCCGCCCAGCCGCCCCGCCGGGAGGCCTGGTGGATCGAGAAGGGCCGGCGCAGCAGCACGGAGCGCCCCGCGGGGACGCCGATCTCCACGAACTGGCCGGGGCGGGCCTCGTCGGCGATCTCGGGGGCCACGATGGTGATCGAGTGGTACGAGCCGACCCGCCGCGTGCTCAGCACCTCGCACTGCGCCCGGATCACGGGGACACCTCGTGCTCGGCCCGGGGCGGTTCCATGAGGTAATCCTGCAACGCGCGGGCCGTGGCCGTCTCCCGCCGCAGGGCCTCGATCCCCTGCACGGCCGCCTGGATGCCCGGGACGGTCGTCACGCAGGGCACCCCCGCCCGCGCGGCCGCCGTGCGGATGAAGTACCCGTCGCCCCGCGCCCCCCGCCCGAACGGGGTGTTGATGACCAGGTCCACCCGCCCCGAGGCGATCAGGTCGGCGGCGTTGGGGTGGCCCTCGGCCATCTTCGGCACCACCTGCACCGTCACCCCGGCCCGGGAGAGCAGCGAGGCCGTCCCCCGCGTCGCCAGGATCTCGAAGCCCAGGTCGGCCAGCCGCTTGGCCGGGAACAGGATGCTGCGCTTGTCCCGGTCGCTCACGCTCACGAACACCGTCCCGGTCTTCGGCAAGGCCGCCCCGGTCGCGGTCTGGGCCTTGGCCAGCGCCGAGCCCAGATCGTGGTCGATGCCCATGACCTCGCCCGTGGACTTCATCTCCGGCCCGAGCACGGTGTCGACGCCCGGGAACCGCCCGAACGGGAGCACGGCCGCCTTCACCGAGACGTGGGGCAGGTGGCGGTACCGCTGCGGCTCGTCGGGGAGCAGGCCCTCGGCCACCATCGCCTCCAGGGTCTCTCCCGCCATCACTCGGGCGGCGACCTTGGCCAGGGGCACCCCGGTGGCCTTCGACACGAACGGGATCGTCCGGGACGCCCGCGGATTCGCCTCCAGGATCCACGCCCGCTCGCCCTTCACGGCGAACTGGATGTTGATCAGGCCGCGGACCTGCAAGGCGTCGGCCACCCGGCGCGTGGCGTCCTCGATCTCGTCGAGCATGTCGTCGGACAGCGCGATGGGAGGGATCAGGCAGCTCGAGTCGCCGGAGTGCACGCCGGCCTCCTCGATGTGCTCCATCACCGCGCCGATGTAGATGCGCTCGCCGTCGGCGACCGCGTCGACGTCGACCTCGATCGCCCCCTCCAGGAACCGGTCGATCAGGATCGGGTGCTCCGCCATGGCCGCGGTGGCGCTCAGGATGTAGCGGGCGAGCTCCTCGTCGGCGTAGACGATCTCCATCGCGCGGCCGCCCAGCACGTACGACGGCCGGACCATCACCGGGTAGCCCACGCGCCCGGCCACCTCGCGGGCCTCCTCGATCGAGCGGGCCTCACCGTGGGCCGGCGCGGGGAGCTCCAGCCGGTTCAGCATGGCGCCGAACTTGCCCCGGTCCTCGGCCAGGTCGATCGACTCCGGGCTGGTCCCCAGGATCGTGTAGCCCTCGTTCTCCAGCGCGTGGGCGAGCTTCAAGGGGGTCTGGCCGCCGAGCTGGACGATGACCCCGACCGGGTCCTCGGCCTCGCAGACCGCCAGCACGTCCTCGACCGTGAGGGGCTCGAAGTACAGGCGGTCGGAGGTGTCGTAGTCGGTGGAGACCGTCTCGGGGTTGCAGTTCACCATCACGGTCTCGTAGCCGGCCTCGCGGAGCGCGAACGCCGCGTGCACGCACGCGTAGTCGAATTCGATGCCCTGGCCGATCCGGTTCGGCCCGGCCCCCAGGATCACGATCCGGGGCTTCTCGGCAGGTCGGACCTCGGTCTCGTCCTCGTAGGTCGAGTAGTAGTACGGGGTGCGGGCCTCGAACTCGCCGGCGCAGGTGTCGACGGTCTTGAACACCGGCCGGACACCGGCGGCCCGGCGAGCGGCGCGGACCTCGCCCTCGGTCGTGCCGAGGAGCCGGGCGATCCGGGGGTCGGACAGGCCGTCGCGCTTCGCCGCGCGAAGGTCGTCGGCCGCCAGGCTCGACAGTCGCCGCCCGGCGAGCCGGTCGGCCGCTTCCCCCATCTGGGCGATCTGGTCCACGAACCAGGGGTCGATGCGGGAGACGCCGGCGACCTCGTCGACGGACTGCCCCGCGCGAAGGGCGGCCTCGACGAACGCGATGCGGTTCTCGGTGGGGGTGGCGACCTCCTCCGGCGCGGGCGCGGTCAGCGGGCCGAGCTCGTCGGACAGCAGGTCGGAGCCGGACTTCTCCAGGGAGCGGAAGGCCTTGCCGAGGGCCTCCCTGAAGGTCCGCCCGATGGCCATGACCTCACCCACGGACTTCATCCGCGTGGTGAGGGTGCGGTCGGCCTCCGGGAACTTCTCGAACGCCCAGCGGGGAACCTTGACCACCACGTAGTCCAGGGTCGGCTCGAACGCCGCCGGCGTCTCCCCCGTGATGTCGTTGGTGATCTCGTCGAGCCGGTAGCCGACGGCCAGCAGGGCCGCGATCTTGGCGATGGGGAACCCGGTGGCCTTGCTGGCCAGGGCGGAGGACCGGCTGACCCGGGGGTTCATCTCGATCAGGACCATCCGGCCGTCCTCGGGGTGGACCGCGAACTGGATGTTCGAGCCGCCGGTGTCCACGCCGATGGCCCGGATGCAGGCCAGGCCGTAGTCGCGCATCCGCTGGTACTCGCGGTCGGTGAGGGTCTGGGCCGGGGCCACCGTGATCGAGTCGCCGGTGTGGACGCCCATCGGGTCCACGTTCTCGATCGAGCAGATGACGACCGCGTTGTCGTCCAGGTCGCGCATGACCTCGAGCTCGAACTCCTTCCAGCCCTCCACGGACTCCTCCACGAGGACCTCGCCGATCGGGCTGGCGGCGATCCCCTCGCCGGCCGCGGTACGCAGCTCGTCCGCGTCGCCGGCGATGCCCGTGCCGCCGCCCCCCAGGATGAAGCTCGGCCGGATCATCACCGGGTATCCGAGGTCCTCGGCCACACCCAGGGCCTCCTCCACCGAGTAGGCGAAGCCGCTGCGGGGCAGGGGCAGCCCGACCGCGGTCATGGTCTCCGCGAACTGCCGGCGGTCCTCCGCGCGGTTGATCGCCTCCAGGCCGGCGCCGATGAGCTGCACGTTGTGCTTCTCGAGCACGCCGTCGGTGGCCAGGGCGACGGCGAGGTTCAGGGCGGTCTGGCCGCCGAGCGTCGGCAGGAGCGCGTCGGGTTTCTCGGCCTCGATGACCTGGGTCACGGACTCGACCGTGAGCGGCTCGATGTAGGTCCGGGTGGCGAACTCCGGGTCGGTCATGATCGTGGCCGGGTTCGAGTTCACCAGGACCACCCGGTAGCCCTCGGCCAGCAGCGCCTTGCACGCCTGGGTCCCCGAATAGTCGAACTCGCACGCCTGCCCGATCACGATCGGCCCGGACCCGATCACCAGGATCGTCCGCAGGTCGGTCCGCTTCGGCATCGGTTACTGAGCCCCCATCAATTCGCGAAAGCGGTCGAACAGGTACCGGCTGTCGTGGGGGCCGGGCGCGGCCTCGGGGTGGTACTGGACCGAGAAGGCGGGCACGTCGTGGCAGCGGAGGCCCTCGAGCGTGTCGTCGTTCAGGTTCCAGTGGGTCAGGCTCACCTCGCCGAAGTCGGAGCCGCCCTCGAGCGAGGCGCCCTCGATGGCGAACCCGTGGTTATGGCTGGTGACCTCGACCTTGCGGGTGTCGCGGTTGAGTACCGGCTGGTTCGAGCCCCGGTGCCCGAACATGAGCTTGTACGACCGCCCGCCGAGCGCCAGCCCGAGCAGCTGGTGGCCCAGGCAGATCCCGAACACCGGCGTCTTGCCGAGCAGCCCCTTGATGGCCTCGATCCCGTAGCGGGTGGCCGCGGGGTCGCCCGGCCCGTTCGACAGGAAGACGCCGTCGTAGCCGCCCTCCAGGATCGTCTCGGCAGGGGTCTCCGCCGGGTAGACGGTGGTCTCACAGCCGTTGGCCTCCAGCAGGCGGAGGATGTTTCGCTTGATCCCGAAGTCGTAGGCGGCCACACGGTACCGCTGACCCTGGAACGCGGGGAGCTCCCCGGCGATGTCGGCGGCCGCGTACGGCTCGCGCGTCGAGACCTCCTTGGCCAGGTCGGCGCCCTCCATGCCCGGCTGCTCCTTCACCCGCGCGACCAGGCTCGCCGGGTCGAGGTCCTCGGTGGAGATGCCCGCGCGCATCGCCCCCAGGGTGCGGATGTGCAGGACCAGCCGGCGCGTGTCGATGCCCTCGATGCCGATCACCCCGGCCGATTCGAGCTCCTCCTGCAGGGAGCGCTCGGACCGCCAGTTGCTGACGCGGCGTGACACCTCCCGGACCACGAAGCCGGCCACCTGGATCCGGTCGGACTCGGCGTCGGCGTCGTTCACGCCGTAGTTGCCGATCTGCGGGCTGGTCATGGTGACGATCTGATTCGCGTAGGAGGGATCGGTCAGGACCTCCTGGTAGCCGGACATGCCGGTGTTGAACACGGCCTCGCCGAACGTCTCCCCGGTCGCCCCGAAGCCGCGTCCGCGGAAGGACGTGCCGTCCTCCAGGACCAGGAGCGCGTCCCGCGACGTCACCAGGCCCCCTCGCCGTCGCGCACGGTGAACCGGCCCCGGAGCATCGTGTGGACCACCCGGCCGGTGAGCGTGCGCCCCAGGAAGGCGGAGTTCCGCGACCTCGACGCGAACGGGCGTTCTCCGACCGTCCACTCCGCGGCCGGGTCGAACAGGACGAGGTTCGCCGGCCGCCCCGGCTCGATCGGCCCCCCCTGGTCGGCCAGCCCCAGGATCCGGGCCGGGTTCGTGGACATCGCGCCGACGAGGCCGGGAAGGTCGATCTCGAGCGCCGTGAGGGACGCGGCCAGGGCCGTCTCGAGCCCGATGGTGCCCGGACGGGCCTGATCGAATTCAACCTCCTTGTCCTCGACGGCATGCGGCGCGTGGTCGGTGGCGATCGCATCGATGACACCCCGCTGAACGCCAGCCCGGAGACCCGACCGGTCGTCCAAGGACCGAGGCGGAGGGTTGAACCGCAGATTCGTGTCGTAGGACTGAAGGTCCTCGTCGGTGAAGGTGAGGTGGTGGGGAGTCACATCCGCACTGACCCGGATGTCACCGTCGCGTTCGCGCGCGATGAGCTCGGCGGAGCGAGCGGCGGAGAGATGCGTGAAGTGGATGCGGCCGGCGGTCAGCGCGGCCAGCTGCAGGTCGCGGGCGACGATGATCGACTCCGCCTCGCCCGGGGTGCCCTTCAGGCCGAGCAGGCTCGAGTAGTAGCCCTCGTGCATCTGCCAGCCCTCGGAGAGGGTCCCCTCCTGGGCGTGCTGGGAGAGCACCACGTCGAACGCCTTCGCGTACTCCAGGGCCATCCGCATGACCTGGGCGGACTGCACGCAGTTGTGGTCGTCGGTGAACAGGCGGACCCCGAGCTCGGCCATCTCGCCGATCTCCGCGAGCTCCTCGCCCTCGATCCGCTTGGTGATGGCCCCGGCGGGGTGGACGTCCACCAGCCCGGCCTTGTCGGCCAGGTTGCGGACCTCCATGATCACCGCCGCGTTGTCGGCCACCGGCTCGGTGTTGGGCATCGCGCACACCGCCGTGTAGCCGCCCATCGCCGCCGCGCGGGAGCCGGTCTCGATGGTCTCGGCGTCCTCGCGGCCCGGCTCGCGCAGATGGGCGTGGAGGTCCACGAACCCCGGGGCCAGCACCAGGCCCGCGGCGTCGACCACGCCGGCGCCCTTCGCGCCGCCGTTGCCCACCGCCTCGATGGCCTCGTCGACGACCAGCACGTCGGCGGTCTCGTCGCGCCCGGAGGCCGGGTCCACCACGCGCGCTCCCTTGAAGAGCGTCTTCACTCGGCCTCGCCCCCCTCGCCCGCGTCCGCGCCGGACCCGCCGAGGATCAGGTACAGCAGCGCCATCCGCACGGCGATCCCGTTCGTGACCTGGTCGGTGATCACGGCCCGGGGAAGGTCGGCGACGTCCGAGTCGATCTCCACGCCCCGGTTCATCGGCCCGGGATGCATGATCAGCGCGTGCTCGGGGAGCGTCTCCACGCGCCGGCGGGTCAGCCCCCACCGGTGCGAGTACTCCCGGACGCTGGGGAAGAACTGGGTCCGCTGGCGCTCGCGCTGGACCCGGAGCATGTAGCAGACGTCGAGCTTCGGCAGGACCGGGTCGAGCTCGTAGGAGACCTCGGCGCCCCACGCCTGGGCCTCCGGCGGGATCAGCGTCGGCGGCGCGACCAGGGTGACCTGCGCCCCCATCTTCGCCAGGGCCTGGGTGCCGGAGCGGGCCACGCGCGAGTGCAGGATGTCGCCGACGATCGCCACGCGGAGCCCCTCGAACGAGGGGAAGTGCTCGCGGATCGTGTACAGGTCGAGCAGCGCCTGCGTGGGGTGCTCGTGGGTGCCGTCGCCGGCGTTGATCACGTGGGCCTTGACCCACCGCGACAGCGTGTACGGGGCGCCGCTCGAGGCGTGGCGGATGACGATCGCGTCGGCCCCCATCGCCTCCAGCGTCAGCGCCGTGTCCTTCAGCGACTCCCCCTTGGACACGCTGGAGCCGCTCGTCGAGAAGTTGATGACGTCGGCCGACAGGCGCTTCGCGGCCAGCTCGAACGAGATCCGGGTGCGCGTGGAGTTCTCAAAGAACAGGTTCACCACCGTGCGGCCGCGCAGGGCGGGGACCTTCTTGATCACCCGCGTGCCGACCTCGCGGAACGAGTCGGCGGTGTCCAGGATGCGGGTGACGTCATCCACCGTGAGCTCGCCGACCGACAGCAGGTGCTTCTTCATTGGACCTCCCCCACCAGGACGGCGTCCTCGCCGTCCGTCTCGGACAGGTGGACCCGGACTTGCTCGGTGGCCCGGGTGGGGACGTTCTTGCCGACGTAGTCGGCGCGGATGGGCAGCTCGCGGTGGCCCCGGTCGACCAGGACGGCGAGCTGGATGGCGCGGGGCCGGCCGAAGTCGACCAGCGCGTCGAGCGCAGCGCGGATCGTGCGGCCGGTGAACAGGACGTCGTCGACCAGGACGACCGTGCGGCCGGTCACGTCGAAGGCGATGTGGGTCTCGTGGACCTCGGGGGCCTCGGTCCGCAGGCCGATGTCGTCGCGGTAGAACGTGATGTCCAGCGCGCCCACCGGCACCTCGGTGCCCTCGATGCGGGAGATCTCGGTCGCCAGGCGCCGGGCCAGGTCGTCACCGCGCGCCGCGATGCCCACCAGGACGACCTCGGAGCCGCCCTTGTTCCGCTCCAGGATCTCGTGGGCGATGCGCGTCACCGCGCGGCGAACCTCGCCCTCGTCCATCAGACGAGACACCTCGCGGAAGGTCGCGTTCAACAAGAAACGCCCGAGCCGTAGGCCCGAGCGCACACCTCTTCCAGCACCTTGTCTCCTTCCCTTCCCGGCCTCACGGGACCGGTCTTAAAGGGTCGTCCCGAAGCATACACCGCGGGCGTAGACTGATCGCGTGCTGGCGAACATCGGACCGCCCGAGATCATCCTGATCGTGGTTGCGATCGTGCTCCTGTTCGGGGCGCGGAAGCTCCCCGAGCTCGCGCGCTCGCTCGGCCGCTCCTCCAAGGAGTTCAAGGAGGGCCTCCGCGAGGGACAGGTCGACGAGGACGAGCCCGCCGACGCCAAGAAGTCCCCTCCGCCCGACTAGGCGGCTCAGCCCGCGGCCGCGCGGTCTCGCGCGATCTTGCCCAGCAGGCCGTTCACGAACCCCCGCGACGCCTCCGTCGAAAGCTCCTTCGCCGACTCCACCGCCTCGTTGATGATCACGGCGTCCGGCACGTCATCGCGATACAGGATCTCGTAGGCGGCCAGGCGCAGGATCGCCCGGTCCACCGCCGGCATCCGGGCCACCGTCCACCCCTCCGCCGCCTCCCCCAGCACCCGGTCGATCTCGCCGAGCCGGTCCTGGACGCCGAGCACGCACTCCCGGGCGTACACGGGGGCGATCCGCTCCAGCGCGTCGCGCTCGGCCAGCACCTCGCTCGGGGCGCGCTCGGTCAGGTCGGCCTGGTACAGGACGTCGATGGCCCGGCGGCGCGCGGTCCTACGCCGGGGCACGCGGCGGCTAGCCCTTCTCGCGGGTGAGGTACTCGCCGGTGCGGGTGTCGATCTTCAGCGAGTCGCCCTGCTCGACGAACAGCGGGACCTGGACGGTGATCCCCGTCTCCAGCGTCGCCGGCTTGGTCGCGCCGCTGGAGGTGTTGCCCTTCACGCCGGGGTCGCTCTTGGTGACCTTCAGCACCACCGACGCCGGGAGCTCCACGCCCAGGACCTGGCCCTCATGCGTGGCGACGACCGGCGACATCCCCTCGACCAGGTACTTCACGGCGTCGCCGACGGCCTCCGCCGGGACGTGGAGCTGCTCGTAGCTCGTCGAGTCCATGAACACCAGGTCGCCGCCCTCGCGATACAGGTACTGCATCTCGTTGCGGTCCACTCGGGCCATGCCGACCTTCTCGTCGGAGTTGAAGGTCTTGTCCAGGACCGCCCCGGTCTTCACGTTGCGGAGCTTCGTCCGCACGACGGCGTTGCCCTTGCCGGGCTTGTGGTGCTGGTACTCCAGGACCTGGAACAGCGTGCCGTCCAGGTCGAGGGTCATGCCCCGCTTCAGGTCGTTGGTGGAGACGCTCAACAGGGGTTCCTTTCGTCGATCTACAGGACGCGCAGGTCCTTGGGGGTCGAGGGCATCGGCACGCATCCGTCCTCGGTCACCTCGACCATGTCCTCGATGCGCACGCCGCCGACCCCGGGAAGGTAGATGCCCGGCTCCACGGTGACCACCGCGCCGGCCGGGAGGACCTCCTCGGAGGCGGCCCGCAGCGTCGGGCCCTCGTGGATCTCCAGGCCCACCCCGTGGCCGAGCGAGTGCCCGTACTGCTCGCCGTACCCGGCATCGGCGATGACCTTCCGCGCGACGGCGTCGGCGTCGCGGCCGACCACGCCCGCGCGGACCGCGTCGATCCCGGCCTGCTGGGCCTCCTGCACGATCGCGTAGATCTCGCGGATCCTCGGGCCGGGGTCGCCGAACGCCACCGTCCGGGTCATGTCCGAGTGGTAGCCATCGGCCAGCGCGCCGAAGTCGAGCTTGACGACGTCGCCGCGGGCCAGGGCCCGGCCGGTCGGCGCGTGATGGGGCTCGGCCGCGTTCTCGCCGAACGCGGCGATGGTGTCGAAGGCCAGGCCGTCGCCGCCGGCCGCTCGCATGGCGAACTCGAGCTCCAGGGCGACGTCGCGCTCGGTCATGCCCCTCGGCGAGCTTGCCGATGACCTTCTCGAAGCCCTCGTCGGTGATGGCCTGGGCCCGGCGGATCTTCCCGAGCTCCTCGGGGTCCTTGACCCAGCGGAGCTTCTCGACCTCGGGCCCGATCGGGACGAGCTCGACCCCGGGAGTCTTCTCGCCGAGGTCGCGGAAGAACTGATAGGTGACGCCGGGGGCCTCGAAGCCCAGCCGCTTCACCCACAGGTCCGAGCAGGCGGGCGTGAAGGCGTCGTGGAACGTCGTCCGGTAGATCGTCCGCTCCAGGTCGGGGACCTCGTGCGCGGACTGCTCCTCGTAGCGGAAGTCGGTGAAGAACCTGCCGCCCCGGCCCGTCAGCAGCAGCTGGCCGTTCGAGCCGGTGAACCCGGTCAGGTACCGAACGTTGACCAGGCGGCTGATCAGCAGCGCGTCGACGCCCAGATCGGGCAGGCGCTCGGCCAGTCGTTCGCGTCTTACTCGGTGATCCATCGGAGGGCCTCCAACGCCAGAGCATACCCGCGGGTCCCCAGGCCCACGATGGCCCCGGCGCACACCTCCGTGATCACGGAATGGCGGCGGAACTCCTCGCGCGCGTAGATGTTCGACTGGTGCACCTCGACCACGGGGACGCCCGCGGCCTCGACCGCGTCGCGCAGCGAGATCGAGTAGTGGGTCAGCCCGCCCGGGTTCAGGGCGACCCCGCCGAAGCCGTCCTCCTTGGCCGCCAGCAGCCGCCCGACCAGTTCGCCCTCGTGATCCGACTGGGCCACCTCGACCTCGTGGCCGTGCTCGCTCCCCCACGCCTCCAGCTCGGCCCGGACGTCCTCCAGCGATGCGGCCCCGTACGTCTCCGGATCGCGGCGCCCCAGCGCCCCCAGGTTCGGCCCCAGCAGGACGAGGGCCTTCACGACCGAAGCCCCTCGATCGCGGCGCGCACGGCGTCCTCGGCGACGTCCTCCACCAGGCGCGGGCGGCCGACGTCCTCGAGCAGGGCGAACCGCAGGCCGTGGCGGTACTTCTTGTCCAGACGCATGACCTCCAGGACCTGTTCGACGTCCACGCCCTCGGCGCCGTGCGGCAACCCGAGCGAGGCGAGCACCCGAAGGTGGCGCCCGACCAGCGCGGGGTCGCACATCCCCAGGTCGGCCGCCAGGCGGGCGGCGAACGCCATCCCCACCGCCACGGCCTCCCCGTGCGATCGGCCGCGGTAGTCGTCGAGCCGCTCCAGTGCGTGGCCGAGGGTGTGCCCGTAGTTCAGGAACGCCCGCCGGCCGCGCTCGCGCTCGTCCTCCCCCACGATCGCTCCCTTGGCCGCCGCGCACCGCGCGACCAGGTCCTCGAGCCGGTCGGGATCGCGCTGCACGACCTCGCCCAGCGCGCTCTCCAGCACGTCCAGGATGCCGGGGTCGACCGCGAACCCGTACTTCGCCACCTCGGCCAGCCCCGAGCGGAACTCGCGGTCGTCGAGCGTCGCGAGCGCATCGACGTCGGCGATGACGCGGCGGGGCTGATGGAACGCGCCGACCAGGTTCTTGCCTCGGGTCAGGTTGACCCCGACCTTGCCGCCGATCGACGCGTCGACCTGGGCGAGCAGGGTCGTGGGGACCTGCAGGAACGGGACGCCGCGCATGTAGGTCGCGGCGACGAACCCCGCCAGGTCGCCGACCACGCCGCCGCCGAGGGCGACGATGGGGTCGTCGCGATGGGCCTCCTGCATCGCCAGCTGCTGGTACAGGACCTGCGCGGTCTCCAGGCTCTTGGTGGCCTCACCGGGGGCGACGGTCAGGGGAACGGCGGGCAGGCCCAGCCCGGCCAGCGCGGCCGACAGCGACTCCCCGTACAGCCCGGCGACATTGGCGTCGGAGACCACGAACGCCTTCTCGGCGCCGGGCAGCTCCGGGAGCTGCGCGGGATCGCCGAGCAGGCCGCGTCCCACCCGGACCTCGTACGGGGCCCCGGGAACCGCGACCTCGATCGTCCTCACGAGAGCAGCCTCGCCACGTCCGAGGCCACGTCCGCGGGCGCCCGATCGGCGTCCACGATCATCGTGGACACCTCCCGATACAGGGGCCGGCGCTCCTCGGCGACCGGGCCGAGCGACTCCGTCATCGTCACGATGGGGCGGCCCCGGGGCTCGTGCTTGACCCGGGCGTCCAGGACCGCGCTCGGGACGTCGAGCCACACGACCCGCCCGGCGGCCTTCAGCCGCTCGCGGTTCTCCGGGCGCAGGACGACCCCGCCGCCGCAGGACACGACCGTGTCCGAGGTCGCGATCACGTCGGCCAGCGCGCCCTGCTCCAGCTCGCGGAACGCTTCCTCGCCGTCCGAAGCGTAGATGGCGTCGATGGTCCGGCCGGCGTCGGCCTCGATGCGGGCGTCCAGGTCCAGGAACGCAACCCGCAGCCGTTCGGACAGCAGGCGGCCGACGGTCGACTTGCCCGAGCCCGGCATCCCGACGAGGTACACGTTCTTCACGCCCGGTCGGGTCCGAGAGAGTCCCGATAGGCCTCCAGGTTGCGGCGCGTCTCGGCCACGGAGTCGCCCCCGAACTTCTCC
Source organism: uncultured Actinomycetes bacterium (assembly GCA_963742735.1). GTDB lineage: Bacteria > Actinomycetota > UBA4738 > UBA4738 > JBBDTT01 > JBBDTT01. Next base: position 734,670 of record CAVUMN010000003.1, on the reverse strand, counting down.
AGGACGGCGTCGGCGACGACCAGCGCGACCGCGGCCTCGCCCACCACCCCGGCGGCGGGGACCGCGCACGTGTCGGTGCGCTGCTTGATGGCGACGGCCGCCTTGCCGGTGGCGAGGTCGACCGTGCCAAGGGGCCGCGACAGCGTGGACAGGGGCTTCATGGCCGCGCGGACGCGGATGGGCTCGCCGGTGCTCATGCCGCCCTCGGTGCCGCCGGAGCGCCCCGTCCGCCGGGTGAGCGCTCCGGCCCGGGAGACGATCTCGTCGTGGGCGCGGGAGCCCGGCCGGGCCGCCGTGGCGAACCCGTCGCCGACCTCCACGCCCTTGATGGCCTGGATGCTCATCAGGGCCAGCGCCAGGCGGGCGTCGAGCTTGCGGTCGTAGTGCACGTGCGAGCCCAGGCCGGGGGGCGCGCCGTGGACGACGACCTCGAACACGCCGCCCAGGGTGTCGCGGGCCTTCCGCGCGGCGTCGATCGCCGCGATCATCTTCGGCTCGGCCCGCGGGTCGGCGCACCGAACCGCCGACGCGTCGATCGCGTCGAGGTCGGCCGGGACCGGGACCCTCGACGAGCGGCTGCGGACGGTCCCGATCGCCACGACGTGGGACAGGATCTCGATCCCGAGCTCGCCCAGGAAGGCCTTGCACGCCGCGCCGGCCGCCACACGCGAGGCGGTCTCGCGGGCGCTGGCCCGCTCCAGCACGTTGCGGGCGTCGTCGAAGCCGTACTTCTGCATGCCCACCAGGTCGGCGTGGCCGGGCCGGGGCCGGGTCAGGGGCTCCTCGGCGAGCTCGGGAGGCTCGGCCTCGGGGTCCATCCGGTCGCGATACTTCGGCCACTCGGTGTTGTCGATGACGATGGCGATGGGGCTTCCCAGGGTACGGCCGAACCGAACCCCGCCGAGCAGGGTGGTGGTGTCCTGCTCGAGCTTCATCCGGCCGCCGCGGCCGTAGCCGTGACGGCGGCGGGCGAGCTCGGCGTTGACCTCCTTGAGCGTGAACGGCACGCCGGCGGGCAGGCCCTCGAGCACGGCCACGAGGCCGCGGCCGTGCGACTCACCGGCGGTCAGGAGACGAAGCATCGTTCGAACAGTGTAGGCAGGACTGGTAGGCCGAGGGTGGAACCCAGCTGAGGCTTCAAATGCAGAGACGCGGCTCGATCGCTCGAACCGCGTCTCTGGGCCGGCGGCCGCTCCCCCCGGTGTGGCCGCCGGACGTCTATGGGTGGTGTTTGCTTACTTGTTGACGCCGGGTTCGCACCTCGTGAACTGCTCGTCGCCGAACAGGAACGTGGCGCACTGCCCGTCGATCGAGACGACCTTGAAGTTCCCGGCGAACGTGTCTCCCTCGCCCACCGTGAACACGTCGCCGTCCACCTCGACCTGGACGAGCTCCTCCCCGTTGCGCACGAAGATGTCGAGCACCCGAACGTCGTGGCCGCCGATCCCGTTGCCGCCCGACGGCGGCGGAGCCGGGGAGACCGACGGTCCCGGTGACGTGGGGGCGGACGTGGTCGGCGCGACCGTCCCCCCTCCGGCGGTGGGCGGCAGGACCAGCGGGAAGAACGGGTCGCGTCCGCCGAAGATCGCCAGCGGCGGCAGCTTGGGCGGGCCGCTGACCGTCGGAACGGGCTCGGGCGCGACGATCGGGGGCAGCGCGGTGGGCTGGTCGATCGGCTCCTCGCCGCCGCCCCGCAAGAACAGGAACCAGACCGCCGCGAGCACCGCGACACCGCCCAGCACCATCAGTAGCCGTCGCTCTCGGCCGCTCATCGATCAGCCTCCGGTGGTGGTCGGGGACGGGCTGGTGACCGGCGAGGTCGTGGCGCCGGGACTGGGGCTCGCCACGGGCTCGTCCGGCGGGAGCTCGACCGAGGACCCCGGCCCGGCGTTCGCGTCCGTCGTGTAGACCTGGAGCAGAAGGGTCGTCTGGAGCTCCCCGGGGAGCTCGTTCTGGTTGGGTCCGGGGGTGATCGAGACGGTGATCACCTTGGCCGCGCGGGGCAGGTTCTCCAGCCGGAACAGGAACTGGTCGATGTCGAAGAAGAAGCCCACGATCACGACCTCCGAGGAGATCACCGAGGCCTCGCCCGTCGGCGCCGTGACCACCGGCGGGACGGTCGGGGTCGCATCGGGCGACGGAGCGACGGTCGGCAGCACGGGCGCGGCGGCGCCCACCGGGGTCGGGTCGCCCGGCTTGATCGAGAAGAACGAGAGGTTCGACGCGTCGGCCGCGTTCTGGAGCAGCCGGATCAGCCCCGGGAGGTCGGCCGTGCCGGGGACCTTCTGGTTGAACTTCGCCAGGCGGCGGCGAACCTCCGGCAGCTGGCCCCGGACGTCCTGGAGTCGCTGCAGCTCGGCCAGCAGGAACTGCTCCTGCTGCTGGGCGGCCTCGAGCTCGTCCTGGCGCTGGGTGACCTGCTTCATCTTGGGAAGGATGGCCACGAAGACGACCACGATCACCAGCAGGACCATGCCGATGGCGGCGAAGAGCGGCGCGCGGCGACTCACTGCTGTGCCCTCCCCTCGACCGTGATATCGCTGGTGAGGTCAACCGTCGACGTGAACTTGACGACCGGGACGTCGCCGATGGGCTCAATTACGGACTCGGAGATCCACGGGTTCAAGAACCCTCGGATCTTCTCGAGGGCCGTCAGCCACTCCGCGACCGTCGGATGGCGGTCGGCCTTCCCGACGAACGAGATCGCTCCGACGAGGTCCTGGTCGCTCGTGACCAGGCTGTCCTCGGCGACCAGGTTCAGTGGATCGTCCACCGCCGCCTCGAGGCTCTCGAGCCAGGCCGTCCCGGGGATCACCAGGGACAGGTCGCGAAGCACACCCGACCACCGGACCTCGTTCTCGAGCAGGGTCACCAGCAGGTCCTCGCGGTCCGCGATCTCGGCGAGCAGCTCGTCGAAGCGCTTGAGGTCGTTCACCTGGGCGGTCAGATCGTCGTTCTCAGCCTGCTGAGCCGCCAGGTCCTCGTCGAGGCCCGACAGCTTGATCTGCTGCATGACGTAGAAGAAGCCGAGCAGGACGATGACCAGGAACCCAACGATGGCCACGATCGTGGTCTGGCGCCGGGCCTTCTGGCGCTCGATGAGCTCCGGGGGGAGAAGGTTGATCTTCGTCATCAGTCCTCCGGGGGGAGCGCGAGCCCCACGGCGACGGCGAGCACCGGCTCGGCCTCCGCAAGCTCGTCTTCGGGCAGGTTGAGCCGGGCACTGACCCGGTCGAAGGGGCGGCCACGGTCGACGTTGGTGGACAGGCGCTCTCGAAGCAGATCGATCAGCCCGGCGAGCTTCGAGCCGCCGCCGCTGACCACGACGCGCGTGATCCGGGCTCCCGGCGTCTGCGCCAGGTAGAAGTCCAGCGAGGACCGCACCTCGTCGACGAAGGTGCCGGCGCGGCTGAAGGCCACGCGGTCGACCTCGTCCGCCGCCGGGCCCTCACCGTCGGCCCGGCCGCGCTTGGCGTCCTCGGCGGCCTGATCCTCCATCCCCAGGGCCCGGCCGATGGCCTGGGTCACGTCGCGGCCGCCGGAGGGCAGGATGCGCACGAACCGCGGCGTGCCGTTCTCGTGCACGCAGATGTTCGTGACGTCCGCGCCGATGTCGATCACGGCCTCGCCGCCCACGTCGGGGTCGAGCCCGATGGTGGCCGTCGATCCGATGGCGCGGACGATCGCGAACGGCACCAGGTCGACCCCCACCGTGTCGAGGTTCGCGGCCGAGGCGGCACCCACCAGCGTGCTCACCATGTCCCGCTGCGCCGCAACCAGCAGCAGGCGGACGAGCTTGCGGTTGTCCTCGGTGAACTCCTCGATGACGTCGTAGTCCAGGATCGCCTCGTCGACCGGCAGGGGGATGAACTCCTGCACCTGGAACGGCAGCGACTCCCGGAGCTCCTTGTCGGGCAGCGCCGGGAGCGTGACCTCGCGGACGATCACCCGCTGGTTTCCCACGCCCATCACGATCTGCTTGCCCTTGAATCCGCCCCGCTGCCACAGCTCCTTCAGGGCCTCCGCCAGGACCTCGGGCTGGCGCACCTCGCCGTTCTCCACGGTGCCGGGCGTCAGGCGGACCTGCGCGGCCCGCACGAGTGTGGGCGGCTCGGACCCGATCGAGAGCTCGGCGGCCCGAACCGCGGTGGAGCCGACGTCGACGCCGATGCGGGACTTGGGCATCAGGGAAGCTCCTCGACGCGCACGGACCGCTCCGAGAGGTACCGATCGACGTCGGACTCACGGATCCGGTAGTTCTTCCCCACGCGGATGGCGGCGAGCTGGCCGCTCTTGATCAGGCGGTAGACCGTCATGTTCGAGACGCGCATGCTGCCGGCCACCTCACCCACGGTGAGGAGGCGGTCGCCCACGAAGCTCCGGCCCTTCGGTGCCATCGCTACCCCTTTTCGGCCCTCTGACCTGCGGCTTTCACAACTTCAACAAGTTTAACAGCTATCACAGCTTCAACAAGACTCACAGCACCACCGCTGGGCCCGAGGCTAACGATGCGCACGGTCGTAGTCAAACATCACGGGAGACACTTTTTTGCCCGCCTGTTCAATGACAGAACTGTAATTCCCGGCCGTTGACGGAGGTGCGCTCGACCGCGCGGGACCCTCCGGACTAGGTCAGCAGCGACAGGTAGGCGTCGGCGATCTCCCGGCCCCACAGGGCGGCCGCGATGGCCCCCGCGGCCAGGAACGGCCCGAACGGCAGGGCGGACTTCCGGGACCGGCCGACGGCGAGCGCCACCACTCCCCCGAGCCCGCCCAAGAGGATCCCGAGCGCCGCGGCGACGCCGACGACGCCGAGTCCCTGGCTCCCGAGGACCAGCCCGATCAGCCCGGCGAGCTTCACGTCGCCCATCCCCATCCCCCCGGGACGGATGAGGGCGATCACGAGCAGCCCTCCCCCGTAGGCGAGGAACCCGATGCCGGCGTCGACGACGCTCGCCGCCCGGCCGGCCAGGTCGAGGGCCACGATCGCCACCGCGAAGACCGGCAGGGCCGGATAGACGACGGCGTTGGGGATGATCCGGTGCTCCAGATCCACCAGGGCCAGGGCCAGGAGCACGCCCAGGAACGGGGCGATCACGGCCGCGACCGCGTCGTCCGAGTACCGGATCACCGCGCCGGCGAACAGCGCGGCGGTCCCGAGCTCGATCAGCGGGTACCGCGGCGAGATCCGGGCCCCGCAGTGCCGGCACCGCCCCCGCAGGACCAGGAAGGAGACGACCGGGATGTTGTCCCGCCAGGTGAGCGTCGTCCCGCACGAGGGGCACCGGCTCCTCCCCCGCCCGATCGGCTCACGGCGGGGGGTGCGGTGCACGACGACGGTCAGGAAGCTGCCGAACGTCAGTCCGAACAGGATGGCGATCGCCACGGCCACGATGCGAAGCGTACCCGGACCCTAGGTGTTGGTGATCTCGCGGAGGTACGCGATGTCCGGCGTGTAGCCGGTGATCGATCCGGCCCCGGGCACGAGCATCGGGTAGTAGGTGAACGCGAAGTGGTTGAGCAGGTTGACGGTGCCCCCGATGATCTGGCCTCCCAGCCCGATGTTGTTGTTGTTCATCGAGGCGGTGCACGGCGTGTACACGAACACCCGCACGTTCTGGAAGTCGGTGTTGTTCGCGAAGGTGATGTTCTGCGTTCCCGTGCAGCTCGAGACGGCGCTCACGGGAACGATGAGGTGCAGGTCCCTCGGCTCCGCCGCGTTCGAGGACCTGAAGACCGTGAAGTTCCCCGTGGAGATCGACCCGTTGGTGATGATGGCCAGGTCCGAGCCCAGGGTGATCGTGCTGTTGTTGCTGAACGCCAGGGCGCACGTGGTGCCGATCCGTTCCACGTAGGGAGTGGACGAGGCGGCCAGCGACTGGACGAACGTCTTCGCCGTGGCGCAGCTTGAGTCGTTGTGGGCGGTGTAGCCCTCCGCCTGCCACGAGGCCGCGACGTAGTCGATCTGCGGCAGCGGGTACAGGATCGGCGCGGGCGACGGCGACGAGGTGGTGAGGTTGCCAAGGACGTTGTTCCCCTGCACGCACCCCACGCACGTCGTGCCGGCGCGCGCGTTGTTGTCGATCCGCGACGAGTTCAGCATGGTGATCGACCCCGTGGACGAGGTGGCGTCGTGCCCGACGTGCCCCGAGTTCGACATCGTGATGTTCCCGTTGGCGCGCAGGTCCTGGAGGATGTTGCAGGTGTTCGAGACCGACGCGCTCCCCTGCGTGGTCACCGTCCCGTAGTCGGTCGTCCCGTTGGTGCACGCGAAGTTCCCGTTCGTGTAGATGTCGCCGTCGTTGCCGGCGTAGCCGTTCACGGTCAGGTTGTTCTGGACGCTCATCCCGCTGTTGGAGAAGATCGCGAAGTTGTAGCCGCCGAAGATCGGGCTCAGCCGGACCTCGGTCTGCATGGTTCGGGACACCGGCCTCGACCCGCTTCCCGGCATCGCGGTGCCGCGTGAGGTGATGACCGCCCCCTTCGGCGGAGCGCTGGGGCTCAGCGGGCAGGACAGCTCCTGGCCCACGACCCCGGGGTAGGTCGGGTAGTACGTGGCGGTGATCTGAAACTGCGCCCCGGGGTCGATCGGGAGCAAGCTCGGGGGCGGCGTGCACTGGATGCTGCCGATCGGGGTCCTCGCGAGCAGGGCCAGGTAGGAGTCCAGGCCCGCCTCCGCCGCGTGGATGGCCTGGACGCGCTTGCGGTCGCTCGAGCTCGCGTCGACGTTGTGCGCGGACAGCTGGACGGTGATCAGGCTGAGCGAGAGGACGACCATGCCGACCAGCATCGCGGTGACCAGGGCCACGCCCCGCTCGTCCCGATGCAGCCGTCGCAGCGCGAGCCGTCCCATCTACGCCGCCGGGATCGTCCCGCAGACGTTCACGGGGTAGCCGTAGGAGGTGTTCCGCCCGGTGAGCGAGACGGAGAGCCGCACGGGGTTGCCGGAATCGGCGTCCGTCTGGGTCACGATCGTCACGTTCACGATGCGCCCGCCCTTCTGAGGGTCGGCGTCGAGGACGAACGCCGGGACGCCGAGGTCCTGGTTGACCAGGCTGTCGGCGACCACCCGCCACGGCGAGACCGTCGCCGCGGGGTTCACCCCGTCCCAGTCCCGCCGGAGGAGCTCCCCATCGAGGATCCGCCACTGCACGCAGCGGTTGCCGGGAGTCCGGATGTTGGCGTTGGCCTGCGTGTACACGCGGAGGCTGTAATAGGGGGTGAACGGGGCCGGCTCCGAGGCCGGGTCGTAGAGCACGTTCCCCGAACGGATCTCCCGGTCGAGCTGCTGGACCGCCAGGCGAGCCTGGTCGTTGTCGTTGCTCCGGTCCGTCTCCTTGTGCACCCCGGACTGCACCGAGGTCATGATCGACAGGAACATCACGCTGACGATCCCGAGCAGGCTGGTGGTGACCATCAGCTCCAGGAGCGTCATCCCCGACTCCGAGCGCAGGCGCCGGCGCAGCTCATCCACCGGGGGCCTCCGTGTACGCGCCGGTGACCTGGAGGGTTCCCAGGTCGACGTGCACGTCGAGGTCCGCGATCGAGTTCCCCGCGAAGGTGACGTCGAGCGTGAGGTCCACGATGACCGGCGAGGCGGCCGACGCGGTGGCCGCCGTGCGCGTGTTCAGGCAGGAGGGCGAGCAAACCTTCGAGGTGGCCGTCGCCGTCGTGCCGCCCGTCCGCACCGTGGCCCCCAGCGTGATCCGAAGCAGACCTCCGGGGGAGAGCGGGTCCTGCACGGTGATCGACGTAACGGGGACGTTCACCGACGCCCCGGGAACGATGTTCACGTTCGTGTAGCCGAACCCGTTCCAGACACTGATGGTGCCGCCGGCGGTCACGCTCGGCGCGGCGGTGTTGATGCCGGTCTGCGCCGTGAGCGAGTCGCTGTACCCCGTGACCCGAACCAGATGGCCCTGCCAGCCGAACGGGAGCAGGAGCGCCCCGAGGCCCGTCGGGAGGCCGCCGATGCGGACGTCGCCGATGCTCCGGCTGGCCGTGACCGCGATCTTGCCGTCTCCCGAGGCGTCCAGCTCACGGTTGGTGGTGCCGGTCGTCGTGTACGTGGCGACCGAGACCACGTTGGCGGTCCCCAGGCCCAGGAAGCCGGTGTTGAGCCCGGCCGTCAGGCTGAGCGCCGCCCCCTGCGTGGCGGTCGATCGCCCGCAGGCCTGGTCGTCGGTCTGTGAGGCGCACGGGTGCGAGGTGTTGGCCGAGGTGGTGCTGATCGTGCTTCCGCTCGACCCGGCGGCCACCGAGAGCGCGATGGTGTTGCCGCTTCCCGCCGAGAGGATCTGGCTCGATCCGGAGGTGGACGCGGTCTCGTAGTCCTGGCCCGGCTGCGCGGGGTCGTTCTCCGCCGAGGAGTTCGCCGTGACCCGTCCCGTGGTCGTCTCGTTCCCCGCCAGGGACAGGCTCATGCCGGCGGTGGTGGACGACCCCTGCACGGCCGAGATCTGCTCGACCTGCATGGTCGAGGACTGCGCCGGGGTCCACAGCGTCGCCTTCGTGAGATCGATCCCGGCCAGCGTCCCCGCGATCGAGATCTGGCCGGCCGGGTTCTGCGCCGCCCCGTAGAAGAACGGCTGGCACGGGGCCGCGAACGGGTGGGTGGCCGTGGAGACGCACCCCGGCGGCGAGTACATGACGCTCTGGGCGACGACGGTGGAGTCGACGCCCCGGCGGGCCGGGTTCGTCCAGGACACGACCACCGTGACCCGGAACGCGTTGAGGGAGGCGTCGTTCTGATAGTAGGTGACGTAGACCGCCCGGCTGTACGTGACCTGCCCGACCGTCACGTTGGCCCGGTGCGGCACCAGCGGCGCCACCGCGGCGTTGTTGCCGCGGGGGATCGCCTCGAGCGCCGCCGAGGCGGAGGACCGGTAGCAGTACGGGGCGTTTCCGGGGCACCCGGAGGTGATGATCGCCGGATCGCCGGCGGGAAGGTCGGAGTTCGCCAGGCCGCGCTTCAGGGTGTCGAAGGGCAGCGCGCGGACCTGTTCGAGGATCTGGTTGGCGATCCCGTTCGCCCCCTGGCGCTGGCGGGCCAGGGCGATGTCCGAGAAGCCGACCGTGGCCGTGTACGCCAGAGAGAGCAGCGAGACCAGGATGATCCCCTGCGCCACCATGAGCTCGACCAGCGTGAAGCCGGTCTCATCCCGAGGGTGAGCCAGTCGTGCGCGGGCGCCGCGAAGGATGCGGCGGATGGTCGCCATGCACCAGATATCGGCCCGGGAGGGCGCCCGCTGAAGCTCGTCGTTCGGCTACGCGTTCGTGATCTCGCGAAGGTACGCGATGTCCGAGTTGAACCCGACGATGCTCCCCGCCCCCGGGATCAGCATCGGCCGGTACGTGAACGAGAAGTGATTGTTGATGTTCACGTTCTGGCCGAAGATCTGGCCGCCCAGCCCGAGGTTGTTGTTGTTCAGGTTGATCGTGCAGGGGCTGTACAGGAACAGCCGCACGTTCACGATGTCGGTGTTGTTGACCATATTGATGTTGTTGGTCGTCCCGCTGCAGTTGGTGGCCCGGGAATCAGGCGGGGTGGCCGGCGTGAAGATGTCCCGCGGGACGATGAAGAACATCTCCCGGGGGGTGCTCGTGGTCGACTTGAAGATGGAGTGGTTGGACGTGCTGATCGACCCGTTGGTGATGATCGCCAGGTTCGCGCCCAGGAAGACGTCGGCCGAGCTGCTGAACGCCAGTGCGCAGGAGGAAGTGATCCGGACGACGGTCGGGGTGCTGCTCCCGCTGACCACGTTCTGGATGTGGTTCCTGGCCGCCGTGCAGTCGCTGAAGCTCGCGATGGTGTAGCCGGCCGTCGACCAGGCCGTCCCGCCCGCCCAGTTGACGGTGGGCATGGCGATCTGGGGGGGCGGCGCCGAGCTGCTGTTGGTGGTGATCGTCCCCAGCACGCTCGAGCCCTGGACGCATCCCGAGCAGGCCCCCGCGGCGCGGGCGTTGTTGCCGATCTGAGCCGAGTTCGCCAGCGTGATCGTGCCGGCCGAGGAGATGGCGTCGTGGCCCACGCGCGAGCTCTGCGTCATGGTGATGTTCCCGCCCACCCGCAGGTCCTGGGCGACGGTGCAGGAGTTGGAGAGCGAGGCGAAGCCCTGGGCGTTCACGCTCCCGTAGTCCAGCGAGGAGTTCGAGCAGACGAAGTTGCCGTTCGTGTACATGTCGGCGTCGTTCCCGGTGTTGCCGTACACGTTCAGGTTGTTGTTCACGCTGAACTGGACGTCGGAGAAGATCGCGGGGGCGAAGCCGCCGAGGATGGGGTTCAGGGCGACCTCGGTCTGGAACGTCCGCGAGACGGCCCGTACGTTGCCCACGGCAACGGCGGTGCCCCGCGACGTGATGACCGCGCCCGCCGGCACGGTCGTCGAGGTCAGGGGGCAGGTCAGCTGCTGACCCGTCACCCCCGGGAACGTGGGATAGAACTGCGCCGTGATCTGGTACTGCGCGCCGCCCTCCAGGGGCAGCGTCTGGACGGCGGGCGTGCACTGGATAGCGCCGATCGCGGTGCGCGGCAGCTGGGCCAGGTACAGGTCCAGGCCCGCCTCGGCCGCGTGGATGGCCTGGAGGCGCTTGCGGTCCAGGGAGCTCGAGTCGGCGTTGTGCGCCGAGAGCTGGATCGTCACCAGCCCCAGCGAGAGCACGACCATCCCCACGAGCATCGCGGTGATCAGGGCCACGCCCCGCTCGTCCCGGTGGAGCCTGAGGAACATCGCTCCTCCTCTCATGCGGCCGGCACCGCCGCGCAGACGCTCAACGGGTAGCCGTACGAGGTGTTGCGCCCCGTGAGCGAGGCCGAGATGCGGATGGGGTTGCCCGAATTCACGTTGGTCTGGGTCACGATGGTGACGTTGACGATCCGGCTCCCCTTGTTCGGGTCGGTGTCCAGCACGAACGCCGGGACCTGCGGCGAGAGCGTCGCGTTCACCACGTTGTCGGCGATGACCCGCCACGTCGAGACGGTCCCGGTGGGGTCCCCCGTCGCCCAGTCCCGTCGCTGGAGCTCCCCGTTGATGATCCGCCACTGGACGCAGCGGTTCCCGGGGTTGCGGATGTTCGCGTTGTTCTGGGTGTAGACGAGCATGCCCATCCCGGCCGGCGTCCCCGAGGGGAGGTAGGCCGTGTTGTTCGGGTTGTAGAGCACGTTCCCCGATCGGATCTCACGGTCGAGCTGCTGGACGGCCAGGCGGACCTGGTCGTTGTCGTTGCTGCGATCGATCTGTTTCTCCACGCCGGACTGCACCGAGGCCATGATCGCCATGAACATCGCGCTGACGACGCCCAGCAGGGCCGTGGTGACCATCATCTCCACCAGGGTCATCCCCTCCTGGGGCCGAAGCCGGTCGCGAAGCCAGATGAGCATCTCCATCAGCCTCCCGGGGCCGTCGAGTACGAGGCCGACGCGATCTGGGTGCCGAGGTCCACGTTGAAGGTGAGCGCGGCCTGGAGCTGCTCCGAGTCGGTGTTCGGGCCGATGAAGATCCGGTAGATCATCGAGCCGGCCAGGGCGGGCAGGGCCCGGACCTCCGCCTGAGTCCGGTTCGTGGACGTGCCGGTCGAGGAGATCGTGAGCCCGCCGGCCAGGAAGTTGCCGTCCATCACGACGCGGACGTCCTTGCCGTCGATGATCCGGGTGACGTCGAACGCCACCGGGAACGACGTCTGCACCGTCGAGGTGAGGGTCGAGGTGGGGATCGTCGTGTAGCCGGTCCCGTTCCAGAACTGGACCGTGCCGGCGGTCACCGCGCCCGAGAGGGGCAGCGCCGAGGTGCTCTCCCCCGCCTGGGCCTCCAGGGTGGCCGAGTAGCCGGACACGCTCACCAGCCCGAGCGCGGTGTTCCATCCGGTCGGGCCGGCGAAGTCCGTGGGCAGGCCGCCCAGCAGGACGTTGGGAAGGGACCGGGTGAGCTGAACGCCCATGCTTCCGTCGAGTCCCGTGGGGAGATCGCGGTGCACCAGGGCGCTGCTGGCGATCGCCGAGCCGCTCATCTGGGCGATGACCGCGTCCTCCAGGTCAACGCCTCCCTGGTCCACCTGGAGCCGCACCCGGTTCAGGCTGTTGCCCGTCCCGGTCGTGCGCGCGCAGGCCAGGTCGTCCGTCTGCCCGCCGCAGGGATGCGACGTCCCGGCGTTCATGGTGCCCATCGCGCTGATCGTGTCGCCGGCCGTGTGGCTCACCGCGAAGAGGTCGTCGTCGACGAGCGACAGGGTCGTCCCGCCGCTGCCCAGCACGGAGCTCAGGTCGTCGTGCTCCCCTCCGGGCTGGCTGGGGTCGTTGTCCGCCGTCGAGAGCACGACCTGCTGCCCGGACGGCGTGGCCGAGACGCCGATGCGCTTGAGGTCGATCCCCGACGTGAGGGCCCGGCCGGCGACCGCGGTGACCTGCTCGGCCTGGGCGTTCGCCGACTGGCCCACGGAGTAGATGGAGGCCTTCTCGAGGTCGAGCCCTCGGATCCCGCCGGTGAACGACTGGTTGGGCTCCGGGATGACCTGGATGCTCGCCGCCGGCAGCTGCGCCCCCGAGTAGATGAACGGCTGGCAGGGAGCGGCGAAGGGATGGGTGGCCGTCGACGTGCACCCCTGTGGGGAGTACGCGATCGTCTGGGCCTGGACGCTGGCCCGGACGGCGCCCCGGTGGGGCGGCGTCCACTCGACCACCACCGTGATCCGGTACGCGTTCAGGGTGAGGTCGTTGTTGACGACGGTGATGTAGACGTAGCGCGTGTACGGGGTCACGCCCACGGTCGTGGTCGCCCGGTGGGGGTTGAGGGGTACGGAGGCCGGATTGTTGCCGCGGGCGATGCGCTCCAGCGGAGCCGTCGTCGTCGGCCGGTAGCACAGGTTCCCGGTGCCGCACCCGCTCCCCAGGATCTTGCCGCTGTCGCCACCGGCGACGACCGTGGAGTCGGTCGTCGACAGGCCCGTCTGGATGTGCTGGAAGGGCAGGGCCCGCACCTGTTCGATGAGCCGGTTGGCGAGCCCGTTGGCGCCCTGCCGCTGCCGGGCGAGCGCGATGTCGGTGAACCCGATCGTCGCGGTGTAGGCCAGGGACAGCAGCGAGACCAGGATGATCCCCTGGGCCACCATGAGCTCAACGAGAGTGAAGCCTCGCTCCTCGGTTCGGAGCCGGCGGCGAAGCCAGGCGAGCAAGGGCGCGATCGTGCTCACGTTGGATCAATTCTCCACCCGGACCGGGTTTCCTCGAAAGGGGACGTCCGGCCGTCGGCCATTTGGGGGATTCGCGGGGACATGTCCCGATCAGGGTACGCCCGCGGGCGTCACCAGTCCGCGAAGCCGGCGCAATCCAGGAAGGTCGCCGCCGCCCCCAACCCCTTGACCACGCCCAGTCCTGCCTGCTCGGCGATGCAGAACAGCGCCGCGCTGTTGCTGTCGGCGTTCATGACCACCTCGCCGGGGGCGGCCATCGCGATCCGGACCTGGGACTGCCCCACCGGGGCGCCCGCGCCATCGGACCAGATCAAGGAGGGTTCCACCCCCTCGGCCGCGACGGAATCGAAGCCGGCGAAGGTGTCGGAGTCGGTGAAGTACACCTTGGCGGCGGCGATCGCCGAGCGCAGGTCCGACTGCGCGGAGCGATCCTGGGCGCGGTTCTTCGCCCCCAGGTACGTCGGCAGGGCGATCGAGAGCAGGATGCCGATGATGAGCACGACCATCATCAGCTCCAGGAGCGTGAAGCCGTCCTCGCGCCGGATCCTGGGGCCCAGATCACGCCACACGGGCACGTCCTTTCGATACGCGAAAGGGGCGGCCCAGAGGCCGCCCCTTTCACGTTGCTTCGTCGGTCGGTCTACCAGTCGGCCAGGTTGCTACACGCGAGGAAGGTCGCTGCAGCGCCACGACCGCGGACGGTTCCCTGTCCGGCGGTGGACGAGTCCGCGATGCAGAACACATCACCGGACGCGCTGTCGGCCTGAAGCGAGACCTCACCCGCGGCTGCCGACGTGATCAGGACTGCGTCGTCACCGACACCGGTCGTCCAGTCGAGCGAGGGCTCGATGGCCTCGCCGTCGACTGCGTCGAATCCCGTGTACGTGTCGTCGTCGGTGAAGTACACCTTCGCCGCCGCCAACGCGTTGCGGAGATCGGACTGAGCCGCCCGGTCCTGAGCACGCCGCCTAGCCCCCAGGAACGTCGGAAGGGCGATGGCGATCAGGATCCCGATGATCAGGACCACCACCATGAGTTCGATGAGAGTAAACCCATCCTCTTCCCGGAGCTTGCGGTTGATCTTCATGAGCATTCGTTTCACCTCCCTCCGTCGTGGAGTCAGGCGATCCGAAGTACCCCGGGAGGGGCGCCCCAGAGGCCTGCTACCGGGCCCTATCGACCCGATCGCGGGAAACTCTATGCTTGGTTTCGTCCGGATGCCACCATCCATTGGACCTACGACAGATTCCGTACAGACCTACCATCCGCCCACGCACTCCGCGTGGGTGTCGACTGCGGCGAAGGTCGCGCCGCCGCCCCGGCTGAACCCGGGCGCGGCGAACTGGTCGGACAGGCAGAAGTAGCGGCCCGAGTCGCTCCGGCGGACGATCAGCAGGTCGTCGCCCGAGGCCACGACGATGGACACCTGCCGGGTGGCGCCGGGATCCGCGGGGCCGCCCCAGTCCAGGTTCGGCTCGAGGGACTCCGCCGTGCCGGCCAGCCCGCCGGTGAAGCCGGAGAACGTCTCCGAGTCCGAGTACCAGACCTTGGCCGTGGCCACCCCGTTGCGGAGGTCGGAGTGCGCCCGGCGGTCCTGGGTTCGCGTGCGCGCCCCGAGCATGACCGGGAGCGCTACGGCGATGAGGATCCCGATGATCAGGACCACCACCATCAGCTCGATGAGCGTGAAGCCGGATTCATCGTTCCGGCGACTGCGCCGGCCGTCCGAAGGCATGGGTACACCATCGGCTCGAGGGGGTTCGGACTGAAGCGGGAGGGCTACTGGATCAGGTTGATGATGTTGAACATCGGCATGTAGAGCGCGACGACGGCCGCGCCGACCATGCCGCCGATGATCGCGATCATGATCGGCTCGATCAGGGAGGTCAGGGCGTCCACGGTGGCCGTGACCTCGTCGTCGTAGAAGTCCGCGACCTTGTCGAGCATCGAGTCCACGGCGCCGGTCTCCTCCCCCACCGCCAGCATCTGCACGAGCATCGGCGGGAAGACCTTGTGGTTGAGCAGCGGCCGGGCGATGCTCTCGCCCTGCTGGACGCTCGACTTCACGTCGTTGATGGCGTCCGCGATCATCGCGTTGTTGACGGTCTCCGAGACGATGTCCAGCGACTGCAGGATCGGCACGCCCGAGCGGAGCAGCGCGGACAGCGTCCGGGAGAACCGCGACAGGGCGGTCTTGTGGAACAGTGGCCCGAACACGGGGACCTTCAGCTTGATGGTGTCCCAGGCGTGGCGGCCCTTCTCGGTCTTCTTCCACCGGCTGAACGCGATGGAGCTGCCGATGATGATGGCCAGGACGATGTACCAGTACGTCCGGAATGCCTTGCTCACCCCGAGCAACATGCGCGTGGGCAAGGGCAGGGTCCCGCCGAGGTCCGAGTAGATCGTCTCGAACTGCGGGACGATGAACAGCAGCATCGCCGCCAGGATCAGCAGGACGAACGCCAGGACGACGATGGGGTAGGTCATCGCCGACTTGATCTTCTGGCGCAGCTGGACCTCGCGCTCGATCTGGTCGGCGAGGCGCATCAGCACGGAGTCGAGGACACCGCCGGCCTCGCCGGCCTTCACCATGGCCACGAACAGCCGGTTGAACGCCTTGGGGTGCTTCTGGAGGGCCTGGGACAGCGACGCGCCCTGCTCCACGTCCAGTCGGACGGCGCCGATCGTCCGGGCCAGGGGCTTCGCCTTCGTCTGCTGCTCCAGGATCGCCAGCGCGCGCAGCAGCGAGAGGCCGGAGTTGATCATCGTGGCGAACTGCCGCGAGAAGACCGCCAGGTCCTTGAGCTTGAACCCGCGGCCGATCGTGAGCTCGCGAGACATGCCGGTCTTCTTCTGCTCGACCGAGACCGGGATGTAGCCCATCTCCCGGAGCCGGTTGAGGACCAGGGCCTGGTTGTCCGCCACGAGCTCGCCGCTGATCAGCTCCCCGCGACGGTCGCGGACCTTGTAGGCGAAGGTCTCAGGCACTGCCCACGCCCCCCGTGCTCCGGCCGAGGAGCCGGTAGAGCTCCTCCACGTCGTGGGCCCGCTCCTCCGCCTCCTGCATGGTGACGACGCCCCGGCGGACCAGCTCGGCGAGCGAGGAGTCCATGGTGTGCATCCCGAACTTCGCGCCGGCCTGCATGGAGGAGTAGATCTGATGGATCTTCGCCTCGCGGATCAGGTTGCGGACCGCGGGCGTGGCGACCATGACCTCGGTGGCCACGGCGCGGCCGGCGCGGTCGGAGGTCGGGACCAGGGTCTGGGTGACGACGCCCTGGATGGTCGAGGCGAGCTGGACCCGAACCTGCTGCTGCTGGGCGGTCGGGAAGACGTCGATGATGCGGTCGATCGTCTGCGGGGCGTCCTGCGTGTGCAGGGTGCACAGCACCAGGTGGCCGGTCTCCGCGGCGGTCAGTCCGGTCTGGATCGTCTCGAGGTCGCGCATCTCACCGACCAGAATGACGTCGGGGTCCTGGCGCAGGACGTGGCGCAGGGCGTTGGTGAACCCGTGGGTGTCCGTGCCCACCTCGCGCTGATTGACCATGGCGCGCTTGTGGTAGTGCAGGAACTCGATCGGGTCCTCGACGGTCATGATGTGGCAGTCCCGCTCGGTGTTGATGATGTCCACCATCGCGGCGAGCGACGTCGATTTCCCCGAGCCGGTCGGGCCGGTGACGATGATCATCCCGCGGGGCAGCCGGGCCAGCTGGGCCACGATCGGCGGGAGCCCGAGCTCCTCGACGGTGCGGATCTTGAAGGGGATGAACCGGAACGCGGCGCCGAGCGCGTCGCGCTGGATGTAGACGTTCACCCGGAACCGGGCTTTCCCGGGGTGGTTGTAGGACAGGTCGAGCTCCAGCTCCTCCTCGAGGCGCTCCCGCTGCTTCTGGGTGAGGATCGCGTAGATCATCCGGCGCAGCTCGTCGGGCTGGAGCTCTGGGAACTGCTCGATCCGGGTCAGCGAGCCGTTCACGCGCAGGATCGGCGACGTCCCCACCGTGAGGTGGAGGTCGCTCGCGTCGCGCTCGAGACACAGGTCGAGAAGCTCCCCGATCTCGATCTGGGGCGTCTGCTGCCCCAGCGACCGCATGCTCATGCGACCACCCTGAACACCTCTTCGATCGTGGTCAGCCCGGCCCGGACCTTCTCGAGGCCATCGTCACGCAGGGTCAACATACCTTGCTCCACTGCGGTTCTCCTGATCTCCTCGGAAGACGACCGCGCCACCGTGTGTCGCTCGATATCCTCCGTCACCGTCATCACCTCGTACAGACCCAGCCGGCCCCGGAACCCGGTCTTGCCGCAGACGCCGCACCCGACGGCCCGGTAGAGCTCCGCGATGTCGCCCCAGTCGTCCTGGTGGAAGCCGGCCTCCTGGAGCTCGAGCTCGTCCGGCTTGTACCCCTCCTTGCACTTCTCGCACAGTTGGCGGGCGAGCCGCTGGGCGACCACGCAGTCCAGGGCGCTCGAGACCAGGTACGGCTCGACGCCCATCTCGACCAGGCGGGTGACGGCGGAGGGTGCGTCGTTGGTGTGCAGCGAGGACAGCACCAGGTGGCCGGTGAGGGCGGACTCCACCGCGATCATGGCCGTCTCGCGGTCCCGGATCTCACCGATGAGGATCGTGTCCGGGTCCGAGCGCAGGATCGACCGCAGGGCCGAGGCGAACGTGAGCCCGGCCTTGGTGTGGATCTGGACCTGGTTGATGCCGGGCATCCGGTACTCGACCGGGTCCTCGACCGTGATGATGTTGCGCTCGACGTCGTTGATGACGTTCAGCGTCGCGTAGAGCGTGGTGGACTTGCCCGAGCCGGTCGGGCCGGTGACCAGGATCGCCCCGTACGGCTTGCGGAACGAGTCCTCGTAGCGCTCGTAGGACTCCGAGAGGAACCCGAGGTCCTCGAGCCGGAGCAGGGCCTGGCTCGTGTCCAGGATCCGCAGGACCACCTTCTCGCCGAAGACGGTGGGCAGGGTGGCCACGCGGAGGTCGATCTTCTTTCCCGAGACCGTGACGCTCATCCGGCCGTCCTGAGGAACCCGGCGCTCGGCGATGTTGATGTCGGCCATGATCTTCAGGCGGGAGGACAGGCCTGCCTGGATGTTCCGGGGCGAGTGCATGACCTCGTGGAGCACACCGTCGATGCGGTACCGGATGCGCACGTCACGCTCGGTCGGCTCCACGTGGATGTCCGACGCGCGGTCGTTCACGGCCTGGGTGATCAGGAGGTTGACCAGCTTGACGATCGGGCCTTCCTCGACCGCGGCCTTTTGCTGGTCCAGGGCTTCGATCTCGTCCTGCGCGGCCGCCTCCGCCGCCTCGGACGCGAAGTCCTCGACCGCCTGGTCCATACGGCTGAACCGCCGGATCGCCGCCTCGACGTCCGACGCCGCGGCGACCACGGGCTTCAGCTCGACGCCGGTGATCGTGCGGATGTCGTCGAGGGCGAACACGTTCGAAGGGTCGGACATCGCCAGCACGAGCTTGCCGTCCTCGTGGCCGATGCCGATGGCGAGGTACCGCCGCGCGGTGGCCTCGGGGATGAGGGCCGCGGCCGACGGGTCGACCGGGTAGTCGGAGAGGTCGACGAACTCCAGGCCGACCTGGCGGGCGAGCATCCGGACGATGTCGGCCTCGCGCATGAGACCGAGGTCGATGAGGATGCGCCCGAGCTTCTTGCCGGTGCGCTCCTGCTCGCGCAGCGCCGCGGCGAGCTGCTCGCGCGTGATCATGCCGCCGGCCACCAGGAGCGCGCCCAGAGCGGGAACCTGCGGCCCATCTCCCGGCTCGGCGATCGCCTCGGGGGACGGGGCGAGGCTCAGGGCGGGGCGGTCGGCGGAGGGAAGCTGCGCGTCCCACGCCGAGGTGCCGTCGTCGACGATGAGGGTCTCCTGGTCCTCCCACGTGGCGGCGGTCGGGATGGACTCCTCCCCGGGGGTCGTGACCTCGAGCAGGCCGGGCGCCAGCGCCGAGGCCTCGTACGAGGCGGCCAGGGCGTCCGTGAGCGGACGGTCCTGGAGGCCGGGGTCGTCCAGCAGCGGATCGGCCAGCTCGCTCAGGTCCTCGGCCGCGTCGAGATCCTCTGGGGCTTCGGGCACGTCCTGCAGCTCCTGCTCGAGGGATCCGTTCTCGTCTTCGGCCTCGGGTGGCGGCGTCGCTCCGGCTCGGGTTCGCTCGACGGGCTGGCCGCGGCGAAGGACGGCCACCTACCGACCGCCCGGTCCATCCAGCAGGCCGCCGAATTCGCGGGTGAGCTCGACGGTGTCCACCGGCACGTCGACCGGCGCGGACCGCTCGGGGACGCGAGCGACCGGCTCGCGCACCGCCTCCGGCTCCGGCTCCGGCGCCACCGGCGCCTCGTCGGGCTCGTCCACGTCCTCGAGGTCCAGCCGGCGAACCGGAGGGCCGGGCGTTCGGGGCGTGTCCCGGCGCTCCCGCCGGGGCTCCGGATGCATCGCGGTGCGTCCGCGGCGCGCCGGCTCGGCCGGCTTGCGAGCCTCTCGAGGCTCCTCCGCCGGGGTCCTGGCCGGGGCGGCCGGCGCCGGGGCGCGCTCCACGCGCTCCTGGTGCAGGTCCTTGAGGGCGCCGTCGAGGTCGTCGAGGAGCAATCCGGGCCGGACCGCGCGGCCGGCGACGCAGAGCGCGCCGTAGCCGCCGCGGCGGGTGAACGCCCAGATCTCCTCGCCCACGACGAGGAAGCCCCGCTCGGGCTCGGGATCGCCGGAGGCGACCATGCGTCCCCACGCGGAGCGCGCGGCGTCCTCGCGCTCCTCGGGAAACACGCCGAGCGTGAGCCCATCTGCGCTCACGATGAGACAGGCTCGGACATCGTCCGAGCCCGCCGCCACCCGAGCGGCGATCTCGGAGAAGTTCGGGGTGCTCATTCCACCGCTCTTTCGGCCGTACGGAATCCGATCTTAAGCCCTAGACAACGCCGTATCGAGTAGTGCGGACGACCTACGCCAAAGGGCCCTCAGGGGCGATCGTGAGCGTGGAACGCGGTGGATCGGGCTCGAAACCCTGCGTGGGGTCCTCCGCGAGCTCGGCCAGAGCGGCCGCGGACATGACCGCCAGGGGGGCCACCTGGCCGGTCCATCGCTCGATCGTGAGCGCAGCCTGGTGCAGCAACAGACCGAGCCCGCCGAACGCCTGGGCTCCCGCGGCACGGGCTTCCTGGACGAGCGGGGTCAGCGCCGGACGGTAGATCAGGTCCACGACGACCTGGCCCGGATGGAGCCCGGGCAGCGGCAGCGACTCGCCCCCCTGGCCCACCGGGGTCGCGTTGACGACCAGGTCGAAGGGGGCCAGATCGACCCCGAACTCCACCAGCTCGATCCGGGTTCCCAGGCCCGCCAGCGCGACCCGGAGGGCGGCGGCGCGCGCGGGCTCGCGGACCGCGACGGCGAGGTGGCCGAGCCCGGCCCGGGCCAGTGCAAGCGCGCACGCGCGTCCCGCGCCCCCTGCCCCGAACAGCAGGGCCGAGCGTCCCGACGGATCGAAGCCGGGGTCGTCGGCCAGGAAGCGGGCGAAGCCGAGGCAGTCGGTGTTGTCCCCGGCGATCCCGTCGGCGAACGTGAGCACGTTCGCCGCCCCGAGGCGCTCGGCGTCCTCGGAGAGCACCGTCGCGGCGGCGGCGGCGGCGTCCTTGTGCGGCAGCGTGACGTTCACCCCGGCCAGCCCGGCCGCGCGGAACCCCTCGATCGCCGCCGGGAAGTCCTCCGGCGCCACCGGGAACGCGACGTAGGTCCAGTCCAGCCCCAGGCTGCGATAGGCGGCGTTGTGGATGGTGGGCGACAGGCTGTGCTCGATGGGCCATCCGACGACGCCGGCGACCCGGGTGTTCGCGGTGGGCATCAGCGACTGTTGAGGGCCGCGAGGAACTCGTCGTAGGTCACGAAGAACTCGTGGCGGCCCGAGTCCTCGTCGACCACCAGGTAGTAGAGCCACTCCCCGGGCGTCGGCTCGAGCGCGGCGCGGATCGACTCGATGCCCGGAGCGGCGATCGGCGTCGGGGTCAGGCCGGTGTGCTGGTAGGTGTTGTACGGGCTGTCGATCAGCTTGTCGTCGTTGGTGATCGGCCGGTTCTCCCCCAGCGCGTACTGGATGCACGCGTCGATCTCGAGGGCCTGGCCGATCTCGAGCCGGTTGTAGATCACGCGAGCGATCTTGCCCCGGTCCTCGTCGGCCCGCGCCTCCCGCTCGATCAGGGAGGCCGCGACGACGACCTCGTACGGGGTCACGCCGAGAGCGTCGGCGTTCGACCAGGGGAGGTCCTCCACCTCGGTCGAGAACTGGTCGAGCATCTTCTCGATGACGGCCTTGGGCGTCGGGTCCGGGAAGAACTCGTAGACCTTGGGGAATAGGAAACCCTCGAGGCTCGTCGTGCCCGCGGGAAGGTACGGCGGCAGGGAGAACTCCCCGCTGCCCGCGGCCTTCATGAACCCCTTCGCGGTGAACCCGAGCGCCTCGGCCGCTCGCTTCGCGATCTGGTCCACCCTCAGCCCTTCGGGGATCCCGAAGGTCACGGTGGGCGGCGGGACCGGGCCCTCGTTCAGCTCGTCGAACACCGCGGCCAGGCTCATGTTCGTGGTCAGCTCGTACAAGCCGGCCTGAGTGGCGACGTCCCGGAACCGCGCCAGCAGCCGGAACACGAAGGCGGAACGGATCACTCCCTCCTGCTCGAGCATCTCCGCCACGTCGGAGGTCGTGGCCCCGGACGGAACCGTGAACTGCAGGGGAGCCTTCGGGCCGGACGCCCCGCTGGCGTACACGTAGAACCCGCCGAGCCCGACGACGACGACCACCATGACCAGCGCGAGCACGCCGAGGACGACGAGCGCGCGGCGCCGGGAGCGTTCGGGTGGCCTGGAGGGTTCCAGCACGGGAGTTCAAGGATACCCAGGGGCGTGCGGTTTCGCCGCGGGGGGCGAGCTAGCGGCGGTGGGCGTCGAGCCAGGACTGCAGGATCACGGTCGCGGCGCTGGCGTCGACCCGGCGCCGGCGAGCCCGGCCGTCCGCCCCCGTGCCCCGCAGCGCCCGGTCGGCCTCGACGGTGGACAGCCGCTCGTCCTGCAGCTCCACGGGGACCGGCAGGAACCCCCGCAGTGCCTCGGCGAACCGCTCGGCGTGCGCCGCGGCCTCGCCCCGCGCGCCCCTGAGCGTCAGCGGCAGGCCGACCACGATCGTGGCGATGTCCTGCTCCTCGACGATCGCGGCGATCGCCTTCACGTCCTGCGGGGCCCCGGTGTGAACCGTCCCGAACGGAACCGCCAGGCGGCCGAGCTCGTCGGAGATGGCGACGCCGATCCGCGCCTGCCCCAGGTCCAGGCCCAGGACCCGCCCGGTCACGAGGAGGTCAGGAGCGCCGCGAGCTTGTCGGCGATGCCGGCGAGGGCCCCGGCCAGGGCCTCGGGCCTGCCGCCGCCGCCGAACGCGAGGTGGTCCTTGCCCCCGGCCCGGCCGCCGACCGCGGCCGCGGCATCCTCGAGCAGGCGCGCGGCGGTGATGCCCCGCTCCACGAGCTGCGAGGTGAGCGAGCCGACCAGGGCGACCTTGCTCCCGTCGGCCGAGGCCAGCACCACCGCCCCGGGGCCGCGCGCCTCCAGGGCCTGCCGCAGCGAGAGGGCCAGCTCGCGGAGCTCGTCGCCGCCGGTCCCCGGCAGCTCGCGCACCAGTAAGGAGACGCCGGCGACGTCGATCGCGTCCTCCAGCAGGTCGCCCTTCGCGCGGTCCCGCTCGGACGCGCGGAACCGGTCGAGCTCGCGCTCGAGCTCTTTGGCCCGGGCCACGGACTGCCGCACGCGCTCCAGGACCTGGTCGCGCTCCCGGGCGCCCACCAGGTCCCCGATCTCCTCCAGCAGGCGGCGTTCGGCGTTCACGTGCAGCAGGGCCTCGGGGCCGACGATGGCCTCCAGGCGGCGCAGGCCCGCGCCGACGCTCGCCTCGTGCAGGACACGTACCAGCGCGACGTTCCCGGTCCGGGGGACGTGGGTGCCCCCGCAGAGCTCCACCGAGTAGTCGCCGATCTCGACGACACGGACGATGTCGCCGTACTTCTCCTCGAACAGGGCGATCGCGCCCTGGCTCCTCGCGTACTCCTGCGTGGTCTCGTACGGGCGCACGGCGGCGTTCTCCGCCAGCCGTTCGTTGGCGATTGCCTCCACGCGCTCGAGCTCCTCGCCGCTGAGCCCGGCGAAGTGGGTGAAGTCGAAGCGGACCTGGCCGGGGCGGACCAGGGAGCCGGCCTGGCGGGCGTGCTCGCCGAGCAGGTTGCGGATCGTCCAGTGCAGGACGTGGGTGGCGGTGTGGGCCCGGGCCGCGCCGTCGCGCCACAGGGGGTCGACGCTCGCCACCGCGGTCTGGCCGCGGCGAACCTCGCCCGCCGCCACCCGCCCCCGGTGGACGATCAGGCCGCCGGGCCCCGGCACGGTGTCGTGCACCTCGACCTCGCCGGTCTCGGTGCTGAGGTTGCCGGTGTCGCCGACCTGGCCGCCACCCTCCGGATAGAAGGACGTCCGGCTGAGGACGACCACCACGTCGTCGCCCTCCCCCGCCGCCTCCGCGACCTCGGCCCCCCTCACCAGCACCTGGACCTCGCCCTCGGTCTGCGTGGTCTCGTAGTACACGGGCTCGGTCCGGCCGACCTTCGCCGAGACCTCGCCCAGGACCTGGTCCACATCGGCCCGCTTCATCTCCGCCGAGCGCTTGCCGCGATCGCGCTGCTCCCCCATGAGCTCGGTGAACCGATCCCGGTCGACCTCCAGGCCGGCCTCGCCCGCCAGCTCGATGGTCAGGTCCAGCGGGAAGCCGTAGGTGTCGTGCAGGCGGAAGGCGGCGTCGCCGGACAGGCGGTCGCCCTCGGCCCGCTCGCGCTCCTCCTCGAAGACGGCCAGGCCCTGGCGAAGGGTCCGCGCGAAGTGCTCCTCCTCGGCCGACGCGACCTGCAGGACGTAGGCGCGGTTCTGTTCCAGCTCGGGGTAGGCCTCGCCCAGCAGCTCGATGGTCCGCTCGGCCAGGGCCGGCATCACCGGCGTCTCGGTGCCCAGCCGGCGCGCGTGGGTGGCGACCCGGCGGAGCATCCGGCGCAGGACGTAGCCCCGGCCCTCGTTCGAGGGCTGCACGCCGTCGGCGATCAGGAACGCGGTGGCCCGGCCGTGCTCGGCCAGCACCTTCAGGGAGACATCGGTGGCCTCGTCCCGGCCGTGGAGCCGGCCGGTGAGCTCCTCGGCCAGGGACAGCAGCGGCGCCAGTGCGTCGGTCTCGTACGCGTTCGCCACGTCCTGCAGGACGATCGCCACACGTTCCAGGCCCGAGCCCGTGTCGATCCCCTTCGTGTCGAGCTCGCCGAGCAGGTTGTAGTCGTCGTCGCGCACGTACTGCATGAACACCAGGTTCCAGATCTCCAGGAAGCGCTCCTCGTCGACGGCCGGGCCGCCGTCGGGGCCGTACGCCGGGCCGCGGTCGACGAAGATCTCGGAGGAGGGGCCGCACGGGCCGGCCACGCCCATCGACCAGAAGTTGTCGTCCTTGCCACGGCGCACGATCCGCTCGGCGGGCAGGTAGGCCCGCCACAGCTCGGCCGCCTCGTCGTCGTCCTCGTAGATCGTGGCCCACAGCCGCTCGGGAGCCAGCCCGTACGCCCCGGTGATCAGCTCCCAGGCCAGGGCGACGGCGCCCTCCTTGAAGTAGTCGCCGAAGCTGAAGTTCCCCAGCATCTCGAAGAACGTCAGATGCCGTGCCGTCCGCCCGACGTTCTCGATGTCGGTGGTCCGGAAGGCCTTCTGGACGCTCGCCGCGCGCGGGTACGGCGGCTGCTGCTCGCCCAGGAAGTACGGCTTGAACTGGACCATGCCGGCGGTGGTGAGCAGCAGGCTGGGGTCGTTCGGGATCAGGCTCGACGAGGGCACGCGGGTGTGCCCGCGTTCCTCGAAGAACGACAGGAAGCGCTCGCGGATCGCTCGGGAGTCCATCTCGGATCGGAGTCTACGGAGGGGCCGGGCTACTCGGGGATGGCGGCGCGGATCTCGGCCTCGCGCTCGGCCATACCGGCCCGGAAGTCCGCGGCGGCGGCCTTCAGGAGCGAGCCGAGGTCCTTGCCCCCCTCCGCGATCTGGCGCCCGAGGTTGGCCGGGCTCACGGCCTGGGCGACGGCCTTACGCTGCTTGCGCATCCATCGCGAGACCAGGATGGCCGCGGTGGCCCCGGCCCCCAGCCCGAGGGCGAGCGTGAAGACGCGCCGCATCAGCTGCCCCGGAAGCGCTTCATGGCCCGCGCGGCACCGGCGCTGAACGCGGCGACCTTGATCAGCGGGCTGGACACGGTGTTCTCGACGACCGACGAGAGGCGCTCCACGGACTTCGTGATGTTGCCGGCCGACGCCAGCAGCCCGTCGACGCGGTCGAGCTCGCGGTTGACGCCCTGGACCGTGACCTTCACCTCGCCGAGCAGCGGCACGGTCTCGGTGCGGATGCCGTCGATCAGCATCTTCGTGCTCTCCAGGACCCGGAAGATGTTGACCAGGACGAGGGACATGAACAGCACGAGCAGGCCCCAGAACGCGGCCAGCACGATGAGCGCCCAGTCGCCTCCGTCCACGGCTCCCTCCTTCGGTTAGCGGGGAGGGGCATTCTAGCCGGGCTCGTCCTCCCCATCGGGAGGTTCGGCCGGGCCGCCGTAGTGGCGCTTCACCGGGACGTCCTCGCCCACGCCGCTCGGCTCGTAGTAGATGCGGCCCTCGAACCGCTGCGGCCGGTAGTCCTGCTGGGCGGCCTTTTCCGGATCGTCGTTCGGATAGACGTACCCGCGCCCGTGGCCGAGCTTCTTCGCCCCCGCGTAGTGGGTGTCGCGCAGGTGGGTGGGGACCGGATCGTTCGAGCGGGCGTCCTCGAACGCCCGTCCCAGGGCGACGATCACCCGGTCGCTCTTGGGCGCGCGCGCCAGGTAGATCACGGCTTCGGCCAGGTTCAGCCCGGCCTCGGGGAGGCCGACGTACTCCACCGCGTGCGCGGCGGCGGTGGCGATCACCAGCGCCTGCGGGTCGGCCAGCCCGATGTTCTCGCTGGCCAGGATGACCATCCGCCGCGCGATGAACCGGGCGTCCTCCCCGGCCTCGATCATCCGGGCCAGCCAGAACAGGGCCGCGTCGGGGTCCGACGCCTTCAGGCTCTTGATGAACGCGGACACGACGTCGTAGTGCATGTCGCCCTGGCGGTCGTAGGCGATGGCCTTCTTCTGCGCGGCCTCGGCGGCGACCTCGCGGGTGATCTCCGGGTCGCCGGCGGCGCTCGTCGCCAGGGCGGCCGCCTCGAGCGCGGTGAGCGCCACGCGGGCGTCGCCGCCGGCCACCTCGACCAGGTAGTCGAGGGCGTCGGCGGCGATCTTCAGGTTCAGCTCGCCGAGTCCTCGTTCGGCGTCGGCCACGGCCCGCTCGATCAGCGAGCGCAGGTCGTCGGGCGACAGGGCCTCGAGGCGGAGCAGGATCGAACGGGACAGGAGGGGTGAGACCAGGGAGAAGTACGGGTTCTCGGTCGTGGCCCCCACGAGCGTCACCGCGCCGGACTCGACCGCCGGGAGCAGCACGTCCTGCTGCGACTTGCTCCACCGGTGGACCTCGTCCACGAACAGCACGGTCGGCATCAACGCGTCCGGCTTCGCCGAGGCGATGACCTTCCGCGCGTCCGCGACCCCCGAGGACACCGCCGAGAGCTGCACGAGTTCTGCGCCGACGGCCTTCGCGAGCAGGTGCGCGAGGGTCGTCTTTCCGCTCCCCGGCGGTCCCCACAGGATCACGGACGGAAGCCGCCCCGCCTCGATGAGCGTGGTCAGGGCCTTGCCGGGCCCGAACAGGTGCGTCTGCCCGGCGAGCTCCTCAAAGGACCGAGGCCGCATGCGCGCCGCCAACGGAGTCCGAGTGTCCACGGGAAAAGACTAGCCGCGCCGGCACAGAGGGAGGCGGCGAGACTCCTGGGCCGTGTGCGTAACCTGCGTCTCACGCAGGTGGGTGCCCTCCCGGCCGCTTCAGAGAACCCCAGGTTCGGGGTGCTGCACCACGGTCGGAGCGGGACTCCCGGTAAGCGAATGCTGGTTCACAAATCACGGTCCGGGCGGCTCGCCGCCGCCTCGATCGTATGCCTGCGCCCGGGTGGGATCAATCCCCCGATCGGGTGGTTCGCGGGGGGATCATCTGCAGGCCCAGCTCCCGGAGCTGCGCCGGATCGACGTCGGAGGGCGCGCCGGTCAGGAGCTCCTGTCCCGACTGCGTCTTGGGGAACGCGATGACCTCGCGGATGTTGTCCTTGCCGGCCAGGAGCATCGCCACCCGGTCCAGCCCCAGGGCCACACCGCCGTGGGGCGGGACGCCGTAGCGGAACGCCCGGAGCAGGAAGCCGAACTTGTCCTCGGCCTCCTCGGGCGAGAGCCCCAGCGCGTCGAACACCTTCCGCTGCAGGTTCGGGTCGTGGATCCGGATCGAGCCGCCCCCCAGCTCGTAGCCGTTCAGGACCAGGTCGTAGGCCCGCGCCCGCGCCGTCTCGGGGTTCAGGTCGTCCGTCGCCGGCGCGGTGAACGGGTGGTGCACCGGCGTCCACGCCCCCTCCTCGTTCGGCTCGAACAGCGGGGGCTCGGTGATCCAGACCAGGTTCCATGCGCCGTCGGGGATCAGCTCCAGGCGCTCGGCCATCAGCCGGCGCAGGCCGTCCAGGGCCGTGGCCACCCGCCCGGGCTCGTCGGCCACGATCAGGACCAGGTCGCCCTCGCTCGCGCCCGTGGTCTCGCGGATACGGTCGACCTCCTCGGCGGCGATGTGCTTCTCGACCGGCGAGCGGACGCCGTCGGCGGTGAACGCCATCCAGACCAACCCGGCCGCGCCCCGGCCCTTGGCCTCGGCGACCAGGGCGTCGAGGTCCTTGCGCGACCACGACGCCGCGCCCGGCGCGGCGATCCCCCGCACCGCGCCGCCCGAGTCCAGCACCGATGCGAACGCCCGGAACCCGGTGCCCGAGAAGGCGGGGGCCAGGTCGACCAGCTCCATCCCGAAGCGGGTGTCGGGCTTGTCGGTCCCGTAGCGCGCGATCGCCTCGGCGTACGACAGGCGCGGGAACGGCGCCGTCACCTCGGCCCCGACCGTCTCGCGCAGGAGCTCCGTCATCATCTCCTCGACCAGGCCGAGCACGTCCTCCTCGTCAACGAAGGAGAGCTCCACGTCCAGCTGGGTGAAGTCGAGCTGCCGGTCGGCGCGCAGGTCCTCGTCGCGGAAGCACCGCACGATCTGGTAGTAGCGGTCGAGCCCGGCCGCCATCAGCAGCTGCTTGAAGAGCTGCGGCGACTGCGGCAGCGCGTAGAACCGTCCCGGCTGCAGGCGGCTGGGCACCAGGAAGTCCCGCGCGCCCTCCGGCGTGGCCCGAGTCAGCATGGGCGTCTCCACGTCGACGAACCCCCGCTCGTCGAAGAACCGGCGGATGACGGACGTCGCCCGATGGCGCAGCTGCAGGACCCGCTGCATCTCCGGGCGCCGCAGGTCCAGGTAGCGATAGGTGAGCCGGAGCGGCTCCTCGGCGTCGATGCGGTCCTCGATGGGGAACGGCGGCGGCTCGGAGCGCGACAGCACCTCCACCGTCCTCGCCACGACCTCCACCTCGCCCGTGGGCAGGTTCGGGTTCACGTTCTGCTCGTCGCGCGCGCGGACCTCGCCGGTCACCCGCAGGACCCACTCCGACCGGGCCTCCTCCGCGGCGGCGTGGGCCTCGGGGGCGTCCTCGGGATGGAACACGACCTGGACCAGCCCCTCGCGATCGCGCAGGTCCAGGAAGATCACGCCGCCGTGGTCCCGGCGGTGGGCCACCCACCCGGCGATCACGGCCTCGCCGCCGGCGTCGGGGGCCCGCAGGCCGCCGCAGGTGTGTGTCCTCAGCCCTGGGAGGTAATCCACGCGGCCACCTCCTCCCGGGGGACCTCCGTCTGCTCGCCGTCGGCCAGCCGGCGCAGGGTGACGACGCCGGCCTCGGCCTCGCGCTCGCCCACGATCGCGGCGAACGGCGCCTCGCTCCGATCCGCCGCGCGGAGCTGCGCCTTGAGCGGGCGGTCCCCGTAGGACATGTCGGCGCCGAGCCCCGTGGCGCGGAGCTCGCGCACCAGGGCTCGGGCGGTCCCCCGGCCCTGGCCGATCCCGATCACGAAGCACTGCACACCCGGAGGCGGCTCGGGCGCGCGGCCCTCCGCCTCCAGCGCGATCAGCACCCGGTCGAGTCCCATGCCGAAGCCCACGCCGGGGGTGGGCTCCCCGCCCAGGACCTCGGCCAGCCCGTCGTAGCGACCGCCTCCGCAGACCGTGGCCTGGGCCTCGCTCAGCGACCCGCTCACGAACTCGAACGCGGTGCGCGTGTAGTAGTCGAGGCCCCGGACCAGGCGCGGCTCGATCTCGTGGGCGATCCCGGCCTCCTCGAGCCCGCCGCGGACCGTGTCGAAGTGCTCCGCGCACGGGTCGCACAGCGCGGCCGTGATCACCGGCGCGTTCGCCGCGACCGCCCGGCACTCGGCGGTCTTGCAGTCCAGGACGCGCATCGGATTGCTCGCGTAGACGGCGCGATGCTCGTCGCAGATCTCCTCGCGGTGCGCGTCGAGATAGGCCAGCAGCGTCTCGCGATACGGAGGCCGGCAGACCTCGTCGCCGATCGAGTTCACCACCAGCGTGAGCTTCTGGAGCCCTCGCGCGCGGAGGTAGGCGTCGGCGAGGGCGATGACCTCGACGTCGGCCTCGGGAGCGCCCTCCCCGATGATCTCCACGCCGAACTGGCGGAACTCCCGGAGCCGGCCGGCCTGGGGGCGTCCGTACCGCCAGGTCCGCTCGACGTAGGCGGCCTTGAAGGGGTGGGGCAGGCTCTGTCGGTCGTTCAGGTAGGCCCGGACCACCGACGCGGTCCCCTCGGGCTTCAGGGTCAGCGAACGGCCGCCCTTGTCCTCGAACGTGTACATCTCCTTGGTGACCACGTCCGAGGTCTCCCCCGAGGTCCGCGCGAAGATCTCGGTGTGGTCGAGCGACGGCGTGAGCGCCGTCCTGAACCCCCACCGAGTGGCCAGCCCCCACGCCTCGCGGACCAGCAGCCGCATGGCCTCGGACCGGGGAGGCAGCAGGTCGTCGGTGCCTCGGGGCGGCGCGAAGTTTCCGCTCACGTGAGCGCGACGAGGAACGGGTTGGTGCGGCGCTCCCGCCCGACCGTGGTCGGCTCCATGTGCCCCGGATAGACGTCGAGCTCGTCGGGGAGCTTGAGGAACCGCAGCAGGCTCTGCTCCATGTGCTCGGGGTTCGAGTGGGGGAAGTCCGAGCGCCCGATCGTCCCCGCGAACACCAGGTCCCCGGAGAAGACGAAGCCGTCGGTCGCGAAGCAGACGCTCCCGGGCGTGTGGCCAGGGGTGTGGACGACCTCCAGGCCGAACCCCGCGTAGTCCAGGACGTCCCCGTCGGCGACCGTGCGGAGGTCGGCCGGCTTCTCGGGCTGCATGGGGAACCCGGAGCCCCAGGCGACGGCGTCCTCGAAGGCCAGCGCGTCGTCCCCGTGGATGAAGACGGGGACGTCCAGCCCGGCCACGGCGGCGGCCTGGCCGATGTGGTCGCCGTGCCCGTGCGTGGCCAGGACGGCGACCAGGCGCTTGCCGGCGGCCTCGAGCATCGCCGTCACGCGGTCGGCGTAGAAACCCGGGTCGACGACGACGGCCTCGTCCGAGCCGTCCGCGGCCACGAACCAGCAGTTGGTCCCGAAGGGGTTGTCGTCCAGGCGGTCCAGGAACATCGAGGGCGAATGCTAGTCGAGCATCAGCGTGACCGGTCCGTCGTTGATCAGCTCGACCTCCATGTGGGCCCGGAACACGCCGCGGGCCACCCGCGCGCCCAGCCGCTCGAGCTCGGCCGCGAACCGCTCGACGCGCGGCTCGGCCTCCTCGGGCTGGGCCGCCTCGATCCACGACGGACGCCGGCCCTTGGTCGTGCCGCCGTACAGGGTGAACTGCGAGATGACGAGCACCTCCGCCCCCACGTCGGCGCCGGCCAGGTTCATCTTCCCGTCGGCGTCCTCGAACACCCGGAGGTTCCACACCTTCGTCGCGAGCCGCTCGGGATCGTCCTCGGGGTCGTCGCGGCCGCATCCGACCAGGGCGACCAGGCCCGGGCCGATCTCCCCGGCCGTGCGCCCGTCGACGCGCACGGCGGCGCGGCTCACGCGCTGCAGCAGGACGCGCACGCGGTTACCTGCTCGCCTTGCCGGGAACAAGGGGGACGTCGAAAGGAGACTCCATGGTGGCGGTTCTCGCGGTACTCGGGTTCCTGGCCCAGAGGGGCGGAGACGTGGACGTCCGGTTCACGCTGGACGGCGTCGTCGCCCTCGCGGCCGGGATCCTCATCCTGATCTACCCCAAGCTCCTCAACTACATCGTGGCCGCGTACCTCATCTACGTTGGCGCGGTGCAGCTGTTCGACATCCGGATCTGAGGCTCAACCGGGGGTCACGCGCGCCGCGTCGAACACGCTGTCCACGCGCTTGACCGCGGACAGGATGCTCGACAGGTGCGCGATGTCCGCGAGCTCGAAGGTGAACCGGAGGGTCGCGACGCGGTCGCGTCCGACGGTGGTGTTCGCCGCCAGGATGCTCACGTGATGATCCGACAGGACCTGCGCGATGTCCCGAAGGAGCCGCGTCCGGTCGAGCGCCTCGACCTGGATCGAGACCACGAACGAGGTCGGCTTCCCGGGCCGCCATGACACGTCGATCATCCGGTCGGGGGCGCGGGCCTGGAGCGCGACCGCGTTCGGGCAGCCGCTGCGATGGACGGACACCCCCTGGCCCTGGGTGATGAAGCCGACGATCTCGTCGCCGGGAACCGGCTCACAGCAGCGGGCCAGACGAACCCACACATCGGTCGCCCCCGGGACCACGATCCCCTGCGTGGGCTCGCGGCGGATGTCGACCGGACGGGCCAGCTTGACCTCGGCCTCGTCCGCCTCGGGCTCGTCGGTGAACTGGCGCGCGAGCCGGGTGACGACCGACTGCGGGGACACGTGCCCTGCCCCGATGGCCACGAACAGCGCGTCGAGCGTCGGGTACTTCAGATCCGCCGCTACCTGGGCGATCGCGTCGTCGGTCGCGTGCCGCTTGATGGTCAGGCCCTGGCGGCGCATGGTCCGCTGCAGGAGCTCGCGGCCGGTCTCCAGCGCGTCCTCCCGCCGCTCCCGCGAGAACCACTGCTTGATCTTGCTGCGGGCCCGGGGCGTGGCCACCACGTTCAGCCAGTCGCGGCTGGGTCCCGCGTCCTGGGCCTTGGAGGTGAAGATCTCGACCGTGTCCCCGGTCTGGAGCTTGTAGTCGAGGGGTACCAGCCGGCCCGAGACGCGGCCCCCGATGCACCGATGGCCGACCTCGGTGTGGATCGAGTACGCGAAGTCGATGGGCGTGGATCCTGCCGGAAGGTTGATGACGTCGCCCTTCGGCGTGTACACGAACACCTGGCCCTTGTAGAGGTCGATCTTCAGCGACTGCATGAACTCGTGCGGGTCCTGCGTCTCCCGCTGCCACTCGAGCATCTGTGTCAGCCAGGCGAGGTCGGACTCCTCGCGCTTGACCTCCTTGCCGTCCTTGTACCGCCAGTGGGCGGCGATGCCGTACTCGGCCGTGCGGTGCATGGCCTGGGTTCGGATCTGGATCTCGAGGGGCCGGCCCTCCGGGCCGATCACGGTCGTGTGCAGGGACTGGTACATGTTGAACTTGGGCATCGCGATGTAGTCCTTGAATCGCCCGGGGATGGGCTTCCAGATCGCGTGGATGGCGCCGAGGGCCGCGTAGCAGTCCCGGACGGAGTCGACGAGGACCCGGATGCCGACCAGGTCGTAGATCTCGCTGAACTCCTTGCCCCGCAGCACCATCTTCTCGTAGACGCTCCACAGGTGCTTCGGGCGTCCGGCGACGTCCGCCTTGATCTTCGACTCGCGGAGCTTGGCGTGGACGGCCTCGGTCACCGTGCCGAGGTACTGCGCCCGTTCGTGGTCGCGCTTGCCCACCAGGTTCTGGATCTCGTCGAAGCGCTTGGGGTGCAGGGTGGCGAAGGCCAGGTCCTCGAGCTCCCACTTCAGCTGGTGGATCCCCAGCCGGTGCGCCAGCGGCCCGTAGATCTCGAGGGTCTCGATGGCCTTCTCCTGCTGCTTCTCCGGGCGCAGCGCGTGCAGCGTGCGCATGTTGTGGAGCCGGTCGGCGAGCTTGATGATCAGGACGCGGATGTCCTCGGCCATCGCCACGATCATCTTGCGGACGTTCTCGGCCTGCTCCGCCTCGCGCGAGCGGTAGGTGATCTTGTCGAGCTTGGTCAGCCCGTCGACGATCGCCGCGATCTCGGTGCCGAACTCCTGGATGATCTCGTCCAGCCCGTGGGAGGTGTCCTCGACCACGTCGTGCAGGAGCGAGGCCACCAACGTCGTCTCGTCCATGCCCAGGTCCGCCAGGACGTGGGCCACCTCGAGGGGATGCTCGATGAACGGCTCGCCGCTCTTGCGGGTCTGGCCGCGGTGGCCCTCCTCGGCGAACTCGTACGCCTTCTGGATGAGCTTGGTGTCGGCCTTGGGGGCGTACGCCCGAACCTTGCGCAGGAGCCCGTCGATGCCCTCGCCGGCGCCGCCGGTGGGGCCGGACACGAACGGAAGGCGCGACAGGATGCCGCCCCGACGCTCCGGGGCCTTGACGTCCTTGCGTTCGTCGACCGAGGCCACCTGCGAACCATTGTAGGTGCGCGGATGGCGAATCCCGCGCTCAGGGCTCGGTTCGAACCTCGTCGCCGACGCGGAGCACGCCCTCGTCCAGGACCTGCGCCCGCAGGCCGCCCCGGTGGACGAGCGCCTTGCGCGCGCCGGGCACCCCGGAGAGCTCCTCCATGTGCCGGCACGGCTCGCAGAGCCGGATCCCCAGGAACCGGAGGTCCCCCACCCGGAACTCCCGGCCGACCAGGTGGTTGAGCGCGACCCCCTCGGTGAGGATGTTGCGGCGGGTGAGCTCGGGCCGGATCGTCAGGTCCTCGTCGCGCTCGGCAGCGGCGATGGCCTCGGACTCGATGAACGTGACCTCGCGGTCCGGGCCGTCGGTCTTCGAGTAGGTGCCCGTCTTCGCGAAGTAGCGGTCGCCCTCCAGCCCTCGGCCGGGAACCGCCCGGACCTCGGCCCGGGACTCCAGCGGGGCCTCCCGCTCGGCGCCCAGGAAGATCGCCTTGACGATGCCCACGTCAGTACGTGATCAGGGAGAAGACGTCGTAGCCCGGCAGCTTCTCGCGGCCGTGGAGGAACGTGAGCTCGATGAGACACGCGATGCCGACCACCTTCCCGCCGAGCTTCTCGACCAGGGCGGCCGCCGCCGCGGCCGTCCCCCCGGTGGCGAGCACGTCGTCCACGATCAGCACGCGCTCCCCCGACGCGATGGAATCCTGGTGGATCTCGATCGTGGCGGTGCCGTACTCCAGCGCGTACTCCTCGGCGTGGGTCTGCCACGGGAGCTTGCCCTGCTTGCGGACGGGCACGAAGCCCGCCCCGAAGTGATACGCGACCGGCGAGGCCAGGATGAACCCGCGCGCCTCGATCCCGACGACCTTGTCGACGCTCCCCCGCCCGAAGTGGACGACCATGAGATCGATGGCGGTCGAGAAGCCGGCCTCGTCGCCCAGCAGGGGCGTGATGTCCTTGAAGACGATCCCCTTCTCGGGGAAGTCGGGGACGTCGCGGATCAGAGACTTGACCCGCTCGAGGTTCGCCTCGGTGGTCACCGGCGCCTCGGCTTCTTCTTCTTCCGCGCCCCGGAGCGCCTGGCGGCGGCCGAGGAGGGCCTGGCGGTGGAGGCGGGGGCCGGTCGCGTCGCCGACACCGCGGCCGGCTGCAGCTCGGCCGCCTTGCCGTCGCCCGGGGCGACCGGCCGCAGGGGCCGTCCGGGCCGAGTGAGTCGCTCCCGGATCGTCCGGTACCGGGACTCGCGCTCCTTGAGCACCGCCAGCAACGGCGCCGCCAGGAAGGGAGAGGAATACGCCCCCAGGAAGATGCCGACGAACAGCGCGAACGCGAAGTCCTTCAACGTGTCCCCGCCGAACAGCAGCAGCGCGAGGATCGGAAACAGGGTGGTGATCGAGGTGTTCACCGACCGCCAGAACACCTGGTTCACCGAGAGGTTCACCGCCTCCGAGTAGCCCATCCGGGCCACCAGGGCGAGGTTCTCGGTGTTCTCCTTGATCTTGTCGAAGATCACGACGGTGTCGTACAGCGAGAAACCCATGATCGTCAGGATCGCGATCACGGTCTCCGGCGTGACCTCCCGCCCCACCAAGGCGTAGACGCCCGCGCTGATCAACAGGTCGTGGACCAGGGTGGCCAGGGCCCCCGCCGCCATCTTCCACTCGAACCGGAACGAGATGTAGATCGAGACGAGGACCAGGAAGATCAACAGACCCTGGAGGGCCTTCCGCGAGATCTGGGCGCCCCACGTGGGGCTGACCTTCTCCACGTTCACCTGATCGGCGGCGATGTCGGCATCCTCCGCCAGCGCGGCGGCCAGCTCGTCCCGGTCCGCGTCGCTCAGCTCGGGAAGACGAACCTCCACCTGCCGTCCCTCGACGATCTGCACCGTCGCCTCTCCGGCGAGGCCTTCGCGCAGGAGGACCCGCTCGACGTCGTCGGGCGTGACGGAACCGTCGGTCTCGTAGGACATCCGGGCCCCGCCCTCGAAGTCGATCGAGAGGGTGAGTCCCGGCTTGAACAGGCCCACCGCCGACACCAGCATGAGCGTGCCGGACAGCGCGAACCACCACCGCTTGCGGCCGATGATGTTGAGGTGGAGCTCCCGGCTGCCGCGGAAGGTCCCGAAGAGCTCCCTCAGGCGGCTCATTTCGCCGCTCCCGCGACCGCCGGCGCCCGCTCCGCGGCGATACCGGAGCGGAGCCCGAACCCCCGCAGGTTCGACAGTCGGTCGCTGCGAGCGAGCAGGATCACCGTCGGCCGTTTGAAGGTCCACACGACGAACATGTCGAGCGCGGTGGAGATGCCGAGCGTCAGGGCGAACCCCCGGACCGATCCGATCGCGAGCACGTACAGCACGGCGGCGGCGAGGATCGTGACCAGGTTGGCGGCCAGGATCGTCTTCCACGCCCGTTTGAAGGCGGGAACCACCGCCGCCCTCGGCGTCTTGCCGTGACGGACCTCGTCCTTCAGCCGCTCGTAGAACACGATGTAGGAGTCGCCGGCGATGCCGATCGAGACGACGAAACCCGCGATCCCGGCGAGCGTGAGGCTGTAGCCGACCGATCGCCCCAGCAGCGACACGATCCCCAGGCCGAGCACGGCCCAGATCGACATGCCCACCCAGGTGACGATCCCGAGCAAGCGGTAGTAGAAGGCCAGGTACAGCGCCAGGGCGATGAGGCCGGCGATCCCCGCGATCAGGCCGAGGCGCAGGGACTCCTCGCCCAGGGTCGGGCTGACCGTTTCCTCCACGCCCGTTTCGAGCTCGACGGGGAGCGCGCCGGTCTGCAGGGTCAGGGCCAGGTCCTTGGCCTCGGCCTCGGAGAAGTTGCCGGAGATCTCGCCGGTGCCC
The DNA here is from genome assembly GCA_963742735.1 of uncultured Actinomycetes bacterium. GTDB lineage: Bacteria > Actinomycetota > UBA4738 > UBA4738 > JBBDTT01 > JBBDTT01. The sequence goes on along the minus strand of CAVUMN010000003.1, from coordinate 697,888 downwards.
TGGGTGATCGCCTCGTTGACGTTGGGGGCCGACTCCACGCGGCGGTCGAGGACGACGGCGAGCTGCTTGCCCACGAGCTCGCCGGTCAGCGTCCCGAACGTGTCGCGTCCCTCGGAGGTCAGCTCGAAGGCGACCAGCCAACCCCCTTCCGTGGTGCCGGCCGAGGCGGTCTGGAACACCGCGTTCGCGCTCTTCACGGCGTCGCCGGTCATCCGGGCGGGACCGAGCCGGTACTTCGTGTCCTCGGGCTCGCCGAGGTACACGACCTCCTCCCCCTCGAGGGCCTCGTTGGTGCAGGTCTCGTCGCCGCTGACCTCTCCCGTGGGGCACGTCACCTCGAGCGCGTCGTACCCCTCGGCCCCCTTCGGGACGCCCTCGAGCACCTCGCGGAACTCCAGGCGGGCGGTGGAGCCGATCAGCTCCCGCAGGCGCTGCTGGTCCTCGGCGCCGCCGACCTGCTTGGCCAGCTCGGGGATCTGGACCTCGATGTTGCGCTCACCGATGATGGCGATGTCCGGCTCGGCCACGCCGAACGCGTCCACCCGGTTGCGGATCGTCTCAAGCGTCCGCTCCATGAGCTCGAGCGAGGTGCCCTCCGGCGCCTCCAGGACCACGCGGAGTCCGCCGACGAGGTCGAGGCCCAGCACCGGACGCAGGTTGCCGAACAGGAAACCGGCTACCACCCCGCCCACCAGCAGCAGGACGAAGACGATCGACAGGACGAGCGAGCGGACGCGCCTCACAGAAGAGTTGCGCCGTTGATCGTCAGCTTGAACTTGCAGTCCAACTGCTCGGCCGCGCGGCGACACATCACCATGCGTCCCAGGAAGATCTCGAAGTACTCCATGACCTGGCTGATCTCCGTGTCGATGGTCAGCTCGAGGGTGACCGTGCGAGCCTCCGAGTCTACGCGGAGGAACGAGCGTTCGGCCGCGTAGTTGACGCGATCGTGGATGTCGAACTCGATCTGTTCGGCCTTGCGGACGCGGCTGCGGTGGACGTCGGCCTTGTCGGCCAGGATGACCGCCGCGGGGACCGGGCCGGCGGCGTGGCCGCCCTCCTCCTCGTGGTTCCCGATGGCCGCCATGACCTGCGCCAGCTCCTGGTGCTCCATGCGATCGCGCAGGACGCCGTGCACGAGCAGCGCCCCGACCTGGCCGTGCGCCTCGCGGGCCACCATGTTCCCGACGTCGTGCAGGTAGCCGCCGATGGCGGCGAGCTCGGCCTCGCGCGGATCGCGCTCCAGGCGGGAGATCAGGTTGTACGCGGTCTTCGCCGTGAGACGCGCATGGCGGAACCCGTGCTCGGTGAAGCCGAGTCCGTCCATCACCTGGTCCGCGGAGGCGATGAAGTTCGAGAGAACGGGGTCGTTCTCGATGTCCTCGAGGGTGATCGGTGCGGCGCCCGCAGCCTCCTGGGCCTGCGCGGTCACTTCGACTCGTCCGCCTCCTCGTCCTCGGTCTCGGGAACCTCCTCGGGCACCTTCCGCGCCACCGCGCTCTTGAGCAGGCGGATGCGCGTGCCCGGCGAGATCTCGACCTCGAACCAGTCCTCCTCCACCGAGGCGATGGTCCCCACGATCCCGCCGATCGTGATGACCTCGTCACCGACGTCGAGGTCCTCGATGAGCGAACGCTGCTGGCGCATCCGGCGCTGCTGGGGCCGGATCAGCAGGAAATAGAAGATGGCGACCATCAGCAACAGCGAGATGAGGAGCTGGGCGTTTCCCCCGAGGCCTGCGCGATCAAATGGAACACGTCCCTTCATGGAAGCGGCGGCTCAGGCCGCCGTCGGAGCTCGATTCTAGCGCCCGGGGCTCAGAACAGGCCGTCGCCCGCCGGCGCGGGCTCGCCCAGGTGCTGGAACGCGGCCTGGGTGGCCACCCGGCCCCTCGGCGTGCGCTGCAGGAACCCCAGCTGGAGCAGGTAGGGCTCGTAGACGTCCTCGAGCGTCTCGGTCTCCTCGCCGATCGCCGCGGCCAGGGTGGACAGACCGACCGGTCCGCCCCCGAACTTGCGGACGAGCGTCGTGAGGATCGACACGTCCAGCTTGTCCAGGCCGATGCCGTCGACCTCGAACAGCGCGAGCGCCTGCTCGGCCACAGCGCGGTCGACGCGGCCGTCGCCCCGGACCTGGGCGAAGTCGCGCACCCGGCGAAGCAGGCGGTTGGCGATTCGAGGCGTTCCCCGGGAACGGGAGGCGATCTCGGCCGCCCCGGCCGCGTCGATCGGCACCTCCAGGATGCCCGCCGAGCGCCCCACGATGCGGGCCAGGTCCTCGTCGGAGTAGTAGTCGAGCCGCGGCGAGAAGCCGAACCGCTCGCGCAGCGGGAGCGTCACGAGCCCGGTGCGGGTCGTGGCGGCGACCATGGTGAACCGCGGCAGGTCCAGGCGGATGCTCCGCGCCGACGGGCCCTTGCCCACCACGATGTCGAGCTTGAAGTCCTCGAGCGCGGGATACAGGACCTCCTCGACGGGCCGGGGCATCCGGTGGATCTCGTCGACGAACAGCACGTCGCCCACATCGAGGTTCGTCAGGATCGCCGCGAGGTCGCCGGCCCGCTCCAGGGCCGGCCCGGAGGTGGGGTGCAGGCGCACTCCCATCTCGTTGGCCACGATGCCGGCCAGGGTCGTCTTCCCCAGCCCGGGAGGGCCGGAGAACAGCACGTGGTCCACGGGCTCGCCTCGCGCCGCGGCTCCGTCGAGCAGGAGCTGAAGCTGTTCCTTCATCCGGTCCTGGCCGACGAACTCGTCGAGCCGGCGGGGGCGAAGGGCGACGTCGACGGAGAGGTCCTCCTCGGCGTAGGCGGGATCGACCAGGCGCTCCTCGGTCACGGGCGGGCCACCCCGCGAAGCGCGTCGCGCAGCAGGTCCTCGACCGGGCGGTCGCCGTTCGGCGGGAGGGCCGCCAGCGCGTCGCGGGCTTCCTGCGCCGACAGGCCCAGGGCGAGCAGGGCGTCGCGCACCTCCGCGAGCGGCCCCGAGCCCACGGCCTCGTCGCCACCGGCGCCGAGCGAGTCCTTCAGGTCCAGGATCACCCGCGCCGCCACCTTCTTCCCCACGCCGGGCACGACCATGATCGCGTCGGCGTCGCCGGCCACCACGGCACGGCGGAACGCGGGCGGGGACAGGACCGACAGGATGGCCAGCGCCACCTTGGGCCCCACCCCGGTCACCCCCAGCAGGTGCGTGAACACCGTGCGCTCGTCGGTGTCGGCGAACCCGTAGAGCGTCATGGCGTCGTCGCGGACGTGGAGGTGCGTGAACAGGTGCGCGGTCCGCCCGACCGGCGGAAGGGCCTTGAGCGTCGTCGTCGAGGTCAGGGCCTCGTAGCCCACCCCGCCGACGTCGACCACCACCCGGTCGGCGGCCTTCGTGGCGATCTTCCCCGAGACGAACGCGATCACGACCGCGCCACCAGGGCTCGCAGCGGCGACTGATGCAGGTGGCACACGGCGACGGCCACGGCGTCGGCGGCGTCGGGCTCGAGCGGGGTCCCGGTCACGCCCAGCAGTCGGTCCAGGGCCCGGCGAACCTGCTCCTTGCCGGCGCTCCCCGACCCCGTGATCCCGAGCTTGACCTCGGTGGGCGGGTACTCGGTCACCGACAGGCCGGCCTGGGCGGCGGCAAGGAGGACGACCCCGGACGCCCGGGCCACGGACATCGCGCTCACGACGTTGCGGCCCCAGGCCAGCCGCTCGATCGCCACCGAGGCCGGGCTCCACGTACGGATGGCGTCGGCGATGGCCTCGTGGATGTGCCGGAGCCGGGCGGCCTCGTCCTGACCCGCCGGCGTCCGCACGGTCACCGCCCACTCGACGCGGGGCCGGGAGCCGTCGCGGCGGACCGCGGCGACGCCCGTGGCGGCGATCCCAGGGTCCACGCCGAGCACGAGTCCATCGAACATATGTTCAGGAGCCTAGGGCCCGCCGGGACCCGAATCAATCATGTCGCCGAACGATTCAGCCCGCCGTGGCCTCCGCCATGACGTCGTCCGGGATGTCGAAGTTCGAGTAGACGTTCTGGACGTCGTCGAGGTCCTCCAGGGCCTCCAGCAGCCGCAGGACTGAGCGCGCCTGCTCGGCCCCGACCGGCACCGTGTTGGTGGGGTGCATGGTGATCTCGGCCGACGCCAGAGCCACGCCGGCCGTCTCAAGGGCCTCCTTCACGCCGCGGAACGCCTGCGGCGACGCCACCACCTCCCACAGGTCCTCGCGGTCGGTCAGGTCGTCGGCGCCGGCCTCGGTCACGACCTCCAGGAGCCGGTCCTCGTCGGGCGCGCCCGCCTTCTCGATGGCCAGGATCCCCTGACGGTTGAACATCCAGGCGACGCTGCCGGGGTCGCCCAGGTTGCCCCCGAACTTGCCGAACGCATGGCGGATGTCGGCGCCCGACCGGTTGCGGTTGTCCGTGAGGACCTCGATCAGCATCGCCACGCCTCCGGGGCCGTAACCCTCGTACATCGCGCTCTCGTAGCGGACCCCCTCCAGGTCGCCGGTGGCGCGCTTGATCGCGCGCTCGATGTTGTCCATGGGGACCGAGAAGTCCCGGGCCTTCTCGACGGCGGAGGCCAGGGTCATGTTGCCCTCGATGCTGCCGCCCCCCTCGCGCGCGGCGACCTCGATCGCCCGCAGGAGCTTGGAGAACATCTTGCCGCGCGCGGCGTCGGCCGCCCCCTTCTTCCGCTTGATCGTTGCCCACTTGGAGTGGCCGGACATCTAGGCGCGCTCCAGCATCCGGGCGTGCAGCCGGCCGTCGCCGGCGAGCTCCGGGTGGAACGTCGTCCCGAGCAGCCCTGCCTGCTCGACGACCACCGGGGAACCGCCGTGCTCGGCCAGGACCTCGACGCGCCGGCCCACCGACTCGATCACGGGCGCTCGGATGAACGCGCCCCGGACGACCTCGCCGTCGGAGAGGCGCACGTCGGCCTCGAAGGAGTCCACCTGCCGCCCGTAGGCGTTGCGACGGACCTCGACGTCCAGCACCGAGAGCAGCGGCTCGCACCGCCGATCACCCGCTGCGCCAGGACGATGAGCCCCGCGCACGTCCCCAGGACGGGCATGCCGGCCAGGATCCGCTCCCGGATCGGCTCGACCAGCTCGTAGGCGCGGGCGAGCTTCGCGATCGTGGTCGACTCGCCCCCGGGGATCGCCAGGCAGCTCACCTCGGCCAGATCGGCGGCCGTGCGGACCTCGAGGGGCGTCGCGCCGAGCGTCGCGAAGGACCCCGGCGTGCTCGCGGAAGTCGCCCTGCAAGCGCCAGGACGCCGGCCTTCACTACCAGCCTCGCGTCTGGAGCAGCCCGTCCTCACCGAGGGTGGAGATCTCCAGGCCGGGCATCGGCTCGCCGAGCCCGCGGGAGATCTTCGCGAGCTGGTCCGGGTCGTTGAAGTAGGTCGTGGCCTCGACGATCGCCCGGGCCCGCGGCGCCGGGTCCTCGGACTTGAAGATGCCCGAGCCGACGAAGACGCCGTCCACGCCCAGCTGCATCATCAGCGCCGCGTCGGCCGGCGTGGCCAGCCCGCCGGCGGCGAAGTTCACGACCGGCAGCTTGCCGGCCTGCGCGACCTGGCGGACCAGCTCCAGCGGCGCGCCCAGGTCGCGGGCCATCGACACGAGCTCCTCGTCGCGGGCTCCCTGGAGCCTGGCGATCCCCGTCGCGATCGATCGGTGGTGGCGGACGGCCTCGACCACGTTGCCGGTGCCGGCCTCGCCCTTGGTGCGGATCATGGCCGCGCCCTCGGCGATCCGGCGCAGGGCCTCGCCCAGGTCGCGCGCGCCGCACACGAACGGGACGGTGAAGTCCCACTTGTTGACGTGGAACTGCTCGTCGGCGGGCGTGAGGACCTCGCTCTCGTCGACGTAGTCGACCCCGAGGGCCTGCAGGATCTGGGCCTCGACGAAGTGGCCGATCCGGCACTTGGCCATCACCGGGATCGAGACGACCTCCATGATCTCGGAGACCTTGGTCGGATCCGCCATGCGGGCCACGCCGCCCTCGGCGCGGATGTCGGCGGGGACCCGCTCCAGCGCCATCACGGCGACCGCGCCGGCGTCCTCGGCGATCTTGGCCTGCTCGGCCGTGGTGACGTCCATGATGACGCCGCCCTTGAGCATCTCGGCCAGGCCGGACTTGACGCGGAACGTCCCGGTCTCGTTCTCCATACCCGACAGGATACGCCGGGCGCGGCCCGACCTACTCGGCCGTGACGGAGACGTCGGTCGGTACCAGGATGATCCAGGTGATCCCGCGGGTGAGCTCGATCGGGCGGCCGCGGCCGTCCAGGTACTGGGTCACGTCCTCGGCGAAGTTGCGGGTCCAGCTGGCGTCGATCCGCTTGCCGTTGCGGAACACGATCGCGTCGCCGGTGCCGATGCTGCCGATCTCCTCGACGCACGTGCCGTTGACGTCGAAGAACCCGCTGCAGTGGGTCTGTACCGTCTGGAAGATGACGTTCTTGGCCGCGATCTGGACGCCGCTCTCCATGGTGTGCGGGGAGTCGCCGTGGAACCGGAGCCAGGCCTTCTTTCCGGCGTCCCACCGCCAGGACATGGCCTCGCTGAAGTGGCTGCTGCCCTTCACGCGGACCACGGACACGTCCTTCGAGCCCGAGGGCACCCGCGGGTCGTACTCGAACATCCCCGGGGGCACTCCGGTCGGGTCGTCGGCCGCCGCGTAGAGCTCGGCCATCGTGGTGTACAGGTTGTGCGGCTGGTTGCGATTCGGATCGCGTTCGAAGGCCTCGGGGTGGCGGTCGAACCCGACGTCGAGCAGCCCCGCGGCCTCGATCCCCTGCACGATCTCCGGGATCCCGCCGGAGTGCGCGAACAGCGGGATGGAGCTCGGGGCGGAGAACTGCGAGACGATGTCCGGATCCACCAGCCGGACGCTGCGCACCGGCCCCAGTCGTCCGGCCGGCTCCTGGCACTGGAACACCACGATGAACCGGGTGATCCCGCCCTCGACCGGCTGCTCGTAGACGAGGTCGGCGGACTCGAGGCCCGCCTGCGGACGGGACGCCGGGAGGTTCTCGATCTTGACGGCGAGCGCCGGGCGGTTCGGGACCTCCCCCGTGAGGCCGCTGAGGGGGCACTCGGTCAGGTTGGCGGCGACGTCGGTCGTACCCGGGTCGTCGGGGCCCTTGATCGGGCCGAAGGACTTGCCGGTGATCCGCGTGTAGGCGAACAGGCCCCCTCCGACGAGGACCGCCGCCACGACGAGGCCAACCAGGAGCTTTCCGGGACGTGAAAGGGCCAAGGGGGTGGGACCTCCTGAGGTCGGGGGGAGTCTTTGGGGGGCTCTGGGTCCGGCCGATGCTACGACGCGACCCCGGGCTTCACAACCAACCCCCGGGTTGTTTCACATCTCCTCCAGGATCTTGATGCGCTCGGCGATCGGCGGGTGGGTCGAGAACAGCCGCTCCCACAGGGGGGTCCCGCTCCCGGGGGTCCGTGAGGGCGGCGAGAGCCACAGGTGGGCCGTGGCGTTGTTCGTCACCCGCATCGGTGTGGGGTCCGCGGCGATCTTCTTCAGCGCGCTGGCCAGCCCCGGCGGGTACCGCGTCATCATGGCGCCCGAGGCGTCGGCCAGATACTCGCGGCGGCGGGAGATGGAGAGCCGGATCAGCTGCGCGAACAGGGGGGCCAGCAGCGCCAGGACGATCCCCAGCACCGCGATCAGCGCAAACCCGCCGCCGCCCTCGCGGTCGCCTCCCCGGCGGCCGCGGGCGCCGCCCCACCAGAACCACCGGAGCATGAGCTCCGACATCAGCACCACCGCCCCGGCCAGGGTCGCCGCGACGGTCCCCACCAGGATGTCGCGGTTGGTGACGTGGGAGAGCTCGTGCGCGAGGACCCCCTCGAGCTCCACCCGGTTCAGCTGGTCAAGCAGGCCCCTGGTCACCGCGATCGAGGAGTGCTTCGGGTCACGGCCGGTCGCGAACGCGTTCGGGGCGGCCTCGGGGACGATGTACAGGGCGGGCACCGTGTTCATGCCCGCGGCGATGCACAGCCCCTCGACCAGGTTGTAGAGGCGGGGCTCCTCCTGCTTCGAGACGCGCTTGGCCCTCGCGGCCGCCAGGACCAGCCGGTCGCCGTACCGGTACGACGTGATCGACAGGATGCCCGCCAGGACGAGCGCGAAGACGACGCCGACGACGCCCGCGCGAAACAGCGCGCCGAACACGTACCCGAGCCCCACGAGGAGCGCCACGGAGCCCAGGAACAGGGCGAACGTGCGCCACCGGTTGGCGGTGATGCGCTCGTACAAGGGCGGTTAGCTGCCCGCGACCGAGACCGGGCCGCGTGCGACGTCCTCGATCTCGAAGAACTCGCGCTTCGTGAAGCGGAACAGGCCCGCCACGATGTTGGAGGGAAACGACTCGATCAGCGTGTTCAGGTTCTGGACCTGGTCGTTGTAGAACTGGCGCGCGAATGCGATCTTGGACTCGGTCGCGGTGAGCTCCTCCTGCAGCGCCAGGAAGTTCTCGTTGGCGCGCAGCTGCGGGTAGGCCTCGGCGACCGCGAACAGTCGGCCCAGCCCGCGGGTCACCTGGTTCTCGGCGGCGGCCTGGTCCTGCACGGACCCGGCGGCCTGGGCGGCGGCTCGCGCCTTCGTGACCTCCTCGAACACCTGACGCTCGTGCGCCGCGTAGCCCTTGACCGTCTCCACCAGGTTGGGGATCAGGTCGTACCGGCGTCGCAGCTGGACGTCGATGTTCGACCAGGCGTTGTTCACCCGGTTGCGGTTCCGGACCAGCCGGTTGAACGTGAAGATGAGGAACAGCAACAGGACGCCGGCGATCCCGAGCGCGATCCACAGACCCATGGCCGCCTATCGTAGCAACCGGGCACCGATTACCCGGGCCACACCCCCGAACCCCCCCGGGCCACGGCCTCCCCATAGCACCCCGCGATCTCCCCGGCCACCACGTCCCAGTCGAAACGAACCGCGCGGTCCCGCCCCGCCGCCCCGAGCCGCGCCGCCTCGGCCCGGTCCTCCAGGAGACGGGACACCGCGTCCGCCAGCGCCACGGCATCTCCCGGCGGCACCAGCACCCCCTCCACGCCGTCGCGGACCACCTCCCGGTAGCCCGGGATGTCGCTGGCGACGACGGGCAGCCCCGCCGCCATCGCCTCGACCAGGACGATCCCGAACGACTCGCGCCCCAGGGCCGGGCCGACGAACAGGTCGGAGGCCGCGTGGTAGGGCGGGAGGCGATCGTGCGGGACGTTGCCCAGCATGGTGACGCGCTCCCGGACGGGCGGCGCCAGACGCGCCACGGCGTCGCGCTCGGCCCCGTCCCCCGCCACGATGAGCCGGGCCTCGGGACGCCGGGCGGCGATCCGCGCGAAGGCGTCCACGGCGGTCCGGAATCCCTTGCGCGGGTCGAGCCGGTTCACGAACAGGATCCTCTCCCCCGCCGGCAGGGCGTCGGTGGGGACGGCGTCGCGAAACAGCGCGACGTCCGCGCCGTTGGGGACGATCCGGACCTCCCCCTCGAACGCCCGGCCCACGAACTCTCGAGCGGCCTCGGAGACCGCCAGCCGCAGGGCGAGCCGGCGCCACAGCGGCCGGAGCGCCGGCGCCGCCAGCCGCAGGGCCAACCCGCGGTCCGCGTAGGCATGGAAGGTCGCCACCGTCGGGGCCAGGCCGCTGCGCGCCGCGAACAGGGCCGTCCCCGGCACGAACGGCTCGTGGGCGTGGATCACGTCGGGGCGGAACGCGCGCAGGGCGCGGCGGACCCGCGTGGCGGACGCCGGGGTCGGCGCGATCGGCGCCACCGATCCGTTGAACGGGACCCGGACGGGCCGTCCGACCCCGACCGCCCACCGCTCCGCCGGCTCGGCCGTGGCCGGCGCCAGGACCAGGACCTCGTGGCCGTCTCGCTCGAGCCGCGTCGCCAGCTGCCGCACGTGGGTCTGGACCCCGCCCGGCGCGTCCCACGCGTACGGGCAAGCCAAGGCAACCCTCATGTGGTCTTGGGCGGGAGGTCGGCTGGCCAGTAGGGCTGGAACATGTGCCAGGTCGTCGGCGCGGAGGAGATCTGCCGCTCGAAGGCCGCGGCGACCTTCCGGGTGAGGGTGGCGACGTCGGCCCGCAGGTCGGCCGTGCGCTCGATCTCCTGGGGAGGGCTCATCACGATCTCCCACCCGCCGCCGTCGATCTGGTAGGCGGCGGCGACGATGAGCGGCGCGCCGGTGCCGAGCGAGAGCAGCGCCGGGCCCGCCGGGAGCTGCGTCCGCTCCCCGAAGATCTCCACGTCCACCCCGCGTCCGGTCAGGTCGCGGTCGGCGACCAGGCACACCAGCTGGTTGTCCGCGAGCAGCCCAACGAGCTCCTCGCCCACCTTGCGACCCGCGGACAGCGCGACGATCCCCATACCCAGGCGCCGCCGATGTTCGAGGAACAGGCGAAACGCCTCGGGGGGCTTCAGCTCCTCCGCGACCGCGCTGATCCGGTAGCCCCGGTCCACCACCATCCGCCCGGCCGCGTCCCAGTTCCCCAGGTGGGGCAGCGTGATGATCGCCCCGTTCCCGGCGGCGACGGCCGCGGCCATGTGTTCCTCGCCGAGCAGACGGGTCCGCGCGGCCAGGTCGTCGACCGCCATCGACTGCATGTGGAAGGTCTCGAACCAGTACAGGCAGTACGTTCGAAAGGCCTCGCGAACCGCCGCGTCGAGCAGCGGCGATCCGGCGGGCAGGCCGAGGACACGTTCGAACGTCCGCTCCAGGCGCGCCCGGACCTGTGGGAGGGCGCGGTACAGGACGTCGCCGGTCCGGCGGGAGACGGTGCGGCCCAGGTCGTAGGACACGCGCTGGGACAGCCACGAGCCGGCCCGGTATCCGTGGACGGCCAGGCGCGCCCCGAACGAGACCGGCTCGGTCACGCGGCCTCCCCCGCGGACGACACGGAGCGCCACCGCGCGACGCCGACCCCGGCGTCCATCGCGACGACCGCCCAGAGCGCGGTCTCCATCTGCAGGGCCACCAAGCCCGCGGCGAGCGCGATCCCCCGCACCACCCGGTAGGCGGGCCACCGAGGGACGTCGAAGCCGAGCCCCCGCCCCCGCGCGCGGATGTAGGCCGTGAGGGCCCCGGCTCCCAGCGCCACCAGGGCCAGGGCCGAGACGCGACCGCCGTCGCCGAAGGACGCCCACACCAGCGCACCGAGGGAGCCCGCGTCGAGGAGCCGCTCCGCCGCCTCCGCCGCGAACCCGGCGCGGGGCGAGCCGGCCCGTTCGGCGAGCGACGAGGCGGCCGCGCACGCCAGGCAGCCCACCAACACGGCCACGCCCGCGAGGCGCGTCTCCGCGCTCAGGAGGGCCCACGCCGCCGCGGCCGACGCGACCACGCCGAGGGCGGCCAGGGCCAGCGCGTCGTGGGCCTCGCGGGCGGATGTGGATGCGGCTCGTGGCACAGGTTGGTCTCCGGGGGGCCGCGCGAAGGGCCTTCGATAGAATGCGGGACCCCGATCGAAAGGATTCGCGATCGTGAAGGCCTACGAGCCCAAGGATATCCGCAACGTCGCGCTCGTTGGGCACGGGGGCGCCGGCAAGACCACCCTCACCGAGGCGTTGCTGTTCGCCGCCGGACACATCACCCGCGTGGGCAAGGTGGAAGACGGCACCACCGTCAGCGACCACGAACCCGAGGAGATCAAGAAGCAGATCAGCGTGTCGCTCGCGCTGGCCCCCGTCGAGTGGGACGGCGTGAAGATCAACCTGCTCGACGCGCCCGGGTACGCCGACTTCATCGGGGACGTCCGGGCGGCGCTCCGGGCCGCCGACGCCTGCCTGTTCGTCGTCTCGGCGGTGGACGGCGTGGAGGTCCAGCACGAGGTCATCTGGGAGATGGCCGTCGAGGCGGGGTTGCCCCGCGCGTTCTTCGTCAACAAGCTCGACCGCGAGCGGGCCTCCTACCAGCGAACCCTCGACGGCCTGACGGCAGCGTTCGGGACCCAGGTCGCGCCCATCCAGTTCCCGATCGGCGAGGAGCACGAGCTGGAGGGCGTGGTCGACCTCCTCTCCCAGAAGGCCTACCGGTACTCGGGGGATCCCAGGGGCGCCGAGGGAGCCTGGCCCGACGACATCGCCGGCAAGGTCGAGCCGTTCCGCGAGAAGCTCGTCGACGCCGTGGCCGAGGCCGACGACTCGCTCCTCGAGAAGTACCTGGAGACCGGGGAGCTCTCCGAGGAGGAGGTGGTCCGCGGGATGAAGGCCGGCTTCACCCAGGCCCGGCTGGCGCCGGTGCTGTGCGGGTCCGCGACGACGCCGGTGGGCGTCGACCGGCTGGCGCGGTTCATCGTCGACGTCTTCCCCTCTCCGGTGGACCGGCCGGCGGCGGCCGTGCTCGACAAGGCCGGCGAGGAGACCCAGCGCGCGGTCGACCCGTCCGGCCCGTTGACCGGTGTGGTGTTCAAGACGATCTCGGACCCGTTCGTCGGCAAGATCAGCCTGGTCAAGGTCGCCTCCGGCTCACTGAAGCCGGACTCGAGCGTCCACAACGCGACCCAGAACGTCGAGGAACGCATCGGCCAGCTGTTCACCCTGCGCGGCAAGGAGCACGAGACGGTCTCGGCGGTCCCGGCGGGCGACATCGGGGCCATCGCCAAGCTCGCGAAGACCACCTCGGGAGACACGCTCACCGCCAAGGGCGACGACGTGCGGTTCCCGCCGATCGACCTGCCCGAGCCGCTGTACGCCGTCGCCGTCGAGCCGAAGACGAAGGGCGACGAGGACAAGCTCTCCACCGCCCTGCATCGCTCGGTCGAGGAGGACCCGACCGTCCACGTCGAGCGATCCGACGAGACGCACCAGACGGTCCTGTACGGCATGGGCGAGGCTCACGTGGACGTCCTCCTGGAGCGCATGAAGCGCAAGTTCGGCGTCGAGGTCGTCACGTCGCCGGCGCGGATCCCCTACAAGGAGACGGTCCGCGGGCCCGGCAAGGGCCTCGGGCGCCACGTGAAGCAGTCCGGCGGCCACGGTCAGTACGGCGTGTGCCAGATCGAGATCGAGCCGCTCGCCCACGGCGAGGGCTTCGAGTTCGTGGACAAGATCGTCGGGGGCGCGATCCCCCACCAGTGGATCACCTCGGTCGAGAAGGGCGTCGTCAAGGCGATGGCCGAGGGCGCCGCCAGTGGGAACCCGATGGTCGACATCCGCTGCACGCTGTTCGACGGGAAGTTCCACCCCGTGGACTCCTCGGATATCGCGTTCCAGATCGCCGGGGCGCTCGCGCTGCGAGACGCGGCCCAGGCGGCGGGGGTCGTCCTGCTCGAGCCGATCGTCGAGGTCGAGATCGTCGTCCCGGACGACTTCGCCGGCGACATCATGGGCAACCTCAACGCGCGGCGGGGACGCATCGAGGGCATGCAGCCCACCGGTGCCGGCCGGCAGGCGATCCGGGCGCACGTCCCCCAGGCCGAGATGGCCCGCTACGCGATCGACCTCCGCTCGATGACCCACGGCCGCGGCGCGTTCTCGATGCGGTTCAGTCACTACGAGGAGGTCCCGGCGCACCTCGCCGACAAGATCATCGAGGAGGCTCGCCAGGCGAAGGAGGAGGCGCGGGCCTAGCCCGCGTCCGAGAACAGCGGCTTCAGCTTCGCGTAGGTCTCGTCCAGCAGCTCGGGGAGCACCTTCGTCGCGCCCAGCACGGGCATGAAGTTCGTGTCGCCGCCCCACCGCGGGACCACGTGGAAGTGGAGATGGTCGGGAACCCCCGCGCCGGCCACGCGGCCCAGGTTCATCCCGATGTTGAACCCCTGGGGCTCGAACGCTTCCTTCAGCGCCTCGACGGACTTGCGCAGCAGCGCGAAGCCCTCAAGCCCCTCCTCACCGCCCAGCGACTCCAGGTCGGCCACGTGGCGGTACGGCGCGACCATGATGTGCCCGGTGTTGTACGGGTAGATGTTCAGGATCACGAACGCGTCCTTGCCCCGGGCCAGGATGTACGTGCGGTCGTCCTCGTCCAGGTCGGGGGCGTCGCACAGGAAACAGCTCTCCGCACTGTCGGCTCCCTTGATGTAGCTCATCCTCCAGGGGGTCCAGAGCCGTTCCATCACACCGCGGGCAGGCCCCGGGTGCGGACCTCGTCCACGACGCGGCCGACGAACTCCTCGAACGGCACACCGCGGGTCTCGGTGCCGGCCCGGTCCCGTACGGCCACCGTCCCGGCCTCGAGCTCCTTGTCCCCCACCACGAGCGTGTACGGGACCTTGAAGAGCTGGGCGTTGCGGATCTTCTTCGAGACGGTCTCGTGGCTGTCGTCGACCCCGGGGCGAACCCCGGCCTCCCGCAGCCGCTGGGCGAGGGCGTGGGCGTGCTCGGCGTGGCGGTCGGCGATGGGGACCACCCGGACCTGCTCCGGGGCGAGCCACAGCGGGAACGAGCCGGCGTAGTGCTCGATCAGCACCCCCGCGAAGCGCTCCAGCGAACCGAGGATCGCCCGGTGGATCATCACCGGCCGCTCGCGGGTGTTCTCGTCGGTCATGTACTCGATGTCGAAGCGCTCCGGCAGCGCGAAGTCGCACTGCACGGTGGTCAGCTGCCAGTACCGGCCGATCGCGTCGCGGAAGTGGAAGTCCACCTTGGGGCCGTAGAACGCCCCCTCCCCCTCGGCCACCGTGAACGCCATCCCGCTCGCCTCGAGGGCCTGATGCAGGACCTCGGTGGCGCGCTGCCACATGGCCTCGTCCCCGATGGCCTCGCCGGGCTTGGTCGAGAGCTCGATCTTGGGGTCGGTGAACCCGAACGTGCGCTGCACCTCGAGGGTCAGGTCGAACACGCCGAGGATCTCGTCCACCAGCTGGTCGGGCCGGCAGAAGATGTGGGCGTCGTCGATGGTCAGACCGCGGATGCGCATGAGACCGTGCAGGGTCCCCGGTCGCTCGTACCGATAGACGGTGCCGAGCTCGGACAGACGCAGCGGCAGGTCCCGGTACGAACGCGTCTGCGACTTGTAGATCAGGACGTGCAGCGGACAGTTCATGGGCTTGACGAAGTACTCGCCGCCCTCCTCCTCGCGCATCGCCGGGTACATGTTGCCGCGGTACTTGGCCAGGTGGCCGCTGGTCTCCCACACGTTCGACCGGGCGACGTGCGGCGTGGCCACGATCTCGTACCCGCGCCGGAGGTGGACCTCGCGAACGAAGTCCTCGAGCTCCTTGCGGAAGATGCCGCCGCGCGGGTGCCACAGGGCCAGCCCGGCCCCGACCTCCTCGGGGAACGAGACGAGGTCGAGGTCCCGCCCCAGTCGACGGTGGTCCCGGCGCTCGGCCTCCTCCAGCCGGTGGAGGTACGCGTCCAGGTCCTCCTGGGTGGGCCACGCCGTGCCGTAGACGCGCTGGAGCATGGGCCGGTGTTCGTCGCCCCGCCAGTACGCGCCGGCGAGGGAGGTCAGCTTGAACACCCCGAGCCGCTTCGTGGACGGGACGTGCGGCCCCAGGCAGAGGTCGCCCCACCCGTCGTTGCGGTAGACGCTCACGGTCTCGCCGAGGGCGCCCTCGGAGGCCTCGAGCGTCTCGATGATCTCCCGCTTGAAGTCCTGGTCCGCGAAGCGCTGCAGGGCCTCCTGGCGGGAGAGCTCCTCGCGCACGAACGGCTGGCCCTCGTTCCTGATCTCGCGCATCCGCTTCTCGATCCGCGGCAGGTCGTCCGGGGTCAGCGGCCTGGGCAGGGCGAAGTCGTAGTAGAAGCCGTCCTCGATGGGGGGGCCGATCGCGTACTTGGCCCCGGGGATCAGGTCGCACACGGCCTGGGCCATCACGTGCGCCGTGGAATGGCGGAGCACGGTCAGCCCGTCGGGCTCCGAAACGAGCACCGGCTCGATCTGCGCGTCCGCGTGGATCTCGTGGGCCAGGTCGACGAGCGCGCCGTCCAGCCGGGCGGCGATCGCGTCGTCGCCGACCAGGTCGCTGACCTGGGTCCCGGCCTCGACGTCGCGCACGTCCCCGTCGGGCAACGTGACCTTCGGCATCAGCCTTGCTCGACCTCCCGCTCGGTGCGTTCCAGCACGACGATACGTTCCACCCCGGCGTCCCACCCGATGACGAGCGTCTCGATCGCGCTCGGGCAGCAGCCCGGATCGCCCGGACGATACACGCCGGTCTCCAGCGTCACGGTGGACTCCCCGAACGCCATCTGGCCGCCGCGCTCGGTCGAGCGGCGGAACTCGGTCGTGAACGCCTCGGACAACCACGAGAGGATCCACACGTCGAGCGGACCCGACGACGCCCCGAAGCTCTGGACGCCCACCACCAGCTCGGGGGCGCCGTCCTCGGCGAAGTCGATGACCTGCAGGAACGGAACCTCCTGGCCGGTGGCGTCGGTCGCCGCGAGCAGGGGGCCCCGGCCGGTGGCGGGGTCCTGGTACGAGGTCGCCTCGAACACCCTCACCCAGTCCGCCCGGGCGGGGTCCCACGAGAACGCATCGAGGTACGGCACCGGTGGCAGGTTCGGGTCGCCGGCCGGGATCGAGGAGAGCACGACGATCTCGCTGGGGGCCACCCCGTTCAGGTCCCCGTACAGCGCGGCCTCGGCGGTGGCCCCCGCCCGAAGCAGCGTCGCGATCTCGACCGTCGAGGCGTCCGGGGCCAAGGGCGACGGCGGGCTCGCGCTCGGGTTCGCCGGGGTCGTCGGCGGCGTGCTGCCCGGCGTCGGGACGTCGATCGGACCGTCGTCGCAGGCGCCGAGCAGCAACAGGGCCGAGGTCGCGAGCGTGGCGATTCGCCTCGTCATGGGGCGGATGCTCTCACGGGCCCCGGCCGATCACGGAACGAGCCGGCCCGAAGGCCGGCTCGTCGTTCTCTCTCGGAAGGGTCCCGGTCAGTCGAGCGCCTTCTGCGCGCCCTCCTTGATGTCCTCGGCGGCCTCCTTCACGTTGCCCCAGGCTTGCTTGGCCTTCCCCTTCACCTGGTCGGCCACACCCTCACCCTGCATGTTCTCGTCGTCCGTCGCGTCTCCGACGGCTTCCTTGACCTTGCCCTTGGACTCGTCCCAGACACCTTCAGCCTTGTCCTTGACACCACCCATGCGTGTTGCCCCCTTTCGATGGGGCGCACCTTCGTATCTACCCAGGCTCGCCGCGGAGCACACACGCGGTGCACAGGGGAATCACGAGTGGTGGGCGCGGCAGGATTTGAACCTACGACCTCTTCGGTGTGAACGAAGCGCTCTCCCGCTGAGCTACGCGCCCGCGCGTCGAGCGTAGCAAACGGGAGGGTCTCCTCCCCACGCCGCCGACGGCGCAAGAGTATGAACGGCGGGGCGTGCCCGCGTCGCCCCGCCGTTCGGCGCCCGGACCGCGAGGTCCGGACGATGCTGGTATCGGCGCCGATATCCCCCAACCGTAGCGATGCGGGCGAGATTTCTGCGGGAATCTCCGTGCGCCCCGGCCCTCGCCGAGCGCGGGCCACTCGGAATTAGGGGTTCCGTACCCCTTGTCCGACCTTGTATGCTGCGCGCGGATACCGACCCGCCGCATAGCAGAGGTCCACAGCTCAGTCCCGTGCAACGTGAGGGCGAGACGCTATACGCTGGGACCTGCTAGGGCACCAAGCACGGCAGGCATAGTGGTGAGGGAGGTGAACTGAATGCTTACGAATCTCTTCACGGTAGGCGAGCACGTCTGGTACCGCACCCGGGATGGGATCCACGCACGGATCAAGAGCGAGCGCGGCGCGGTCTCGGCCGAGTACGCGATCCTGGTCGTCTTCATTGCGCTGGTGATCATCATTGGCGCCACGGCGCTGGGCATCGCGATCAACAACAAGCTGAACGACGCCGCCGGCACGCTCACCGGTGCTGGTGGTGGTGGCTAGCAGTACCCGGTAGCATCGTGCAGGTCGCCGGCCCCTCGCGCTCCCCACGAGCAGGCGGGAGGGGCCGGCGAATGCCGTGCGCGCTACCCCACGAGGAGTTGTCCGACGTAGATGAAGATGCCCAGGATCGCGAGGCGATTCCGCCGGGAGGAGGGCGCGGCGGCCGTGGAGTTCGCCCTCATCCTGACCGTCCTGGTGATGATCCTGTTCGGGATCACCGAGTTCGGGCGGGCCTACAGCTCCCTCGAGATCTACGTGGGCGCCGCGCGGGAGGGAGCCCGCGTGGCGGCCGTCCGGGGAACCCCCGAAGAGGTGTTGTCGCGGATCAATCAGGCCGTGGTTGGATACCCCATCGGACCCGGCACCCCGACACTGGACCACACGTGCGACGAGACCACCGTGGGAGAGCCCGTAACCATCAGTTGGCTGCAACACGTCAACATCCAGATCCCCTTCGTTCCCGATCTCAGCCAGGACGTCAACGTGGAGGCGGTGTTCCGATGCGAATGAGATGGCGCCAGATCCACCGTGACGAGCGCGGCGCGACCGCCGTGTTCATCGCCGTCTCCCTCGTCGCCCTCCTGGGCATGGTTTCGCTGTCCGTCGACGGCGGGGCGCTGGTGCTGAAGCGCCGGGGAATGGTCAACGCCGCCGACGCGGCCTCCCTCGCCGCCGCCCAGTCCTGCGCCAACGGCAAGGGCGACGCCGACGCGATCTCCCACGCCGACTCGCTCGCCACGTCCAACATCTCGGACGCGGTGCGTCAGTCCATCTCCTTCCTGCCCGCGTGCAACAGCATCTTCGGGGAGGTCGCCGTCGAGTACCGGTCGCTACAGGACCTCTTCTTCTCCCCGATCATCGGGGTCGACTCCCCCAAGCCCGTCGACGGCCTGGCCACAGCGCTTTGGGGTGTGCTCGGCGGCGGGCACCCGGCGCCCATCGAGATCAGCGGGTTCCAGCTGCGGGGATGCGGCTGGCCGAACCTCCCCCCCGGAACCGAGTGCGCCTTCTGGTACAACAACGAGGCCCACTTCAACGGCCAGGCCAGCTGGGGTTTCATGAACCTGAACCACTGGGGCGTCTCCCCGAGCGCCAACTGCAACTCCAGCGGCGGCTCGCACGACCTCGGCGACTGGATCGTCGACGGGTATCCCGATGTCCTGAGCGTGGTCCCTCCCCCGACCTACGTGTGCCTCATGCCGGGAGCACGGGCCGGCAACTGGCAGAACGACCTGGAGGGCCAGATCGGCAAGGTCAAACTGTTCCCGGTCAACGACGAGAACCGGCAGGTCACCAGCACGGGATCGATCTGCACGGCCGCCCAGCAGGCCGCCGGGACGTGCGACGTGGACAAGTACGCCATCGTCGCCTTCGCGAACCTGCGCCTGAAGGACGTCCTGCGCGGCAACGACCCGGCCGCGATCGGCACCCCTGGGGTCTCCGGGCACTGCCCCGCGCATGGAAACCTGACCGTTAACTTCAGTCCGACGCCGCCGGGCAACACCTACAGCCTCCTGTCCTCGGGATGTTCCGTGGCGAACTTGACCAACCTGACGCTGCGGCGCCAGGGAGGTCCGCCGTCGGGCGGTTGTTCACCCTGCGTCCTGAACACGGACTATTCCTTCAACACCACCACGAACACGATCACCTGGCTGCGCAGCACGAGCCTGAACGTTCGTATCGAGTGGGACTACTCGACGCCGGGCGCTCCCGGTCGGTGCGGGGCCCTGCAGCCCGACTCCAACGCGCGGTGCATGGTCGTCGAGTACCTGGGGATCACCGTCGTAGCCGGCTCCCCGTGTCTTCCGTCCGACGGCTGCGAGGACTTCGGCGTGCGAGCCATCAGGCTCTCCGCATAAAGGCGAAGGGAGACCCAACTGATGGCAGCGGTCAAGGGTAGAGGCGTCGTGATGTCGATCGCGGTGATCCTCGCGATCGGGGCGGCGGTGTCGATCGCGCTGTATCTGCGGGCGGTGAAGGACGACGCGGGGGGTGGCGAGCGGACGACGGTCATCGTCTCCAAGCGGGATATCCCCGCCAGCACCGATCTCGACCCGCTCATCGCCGACGCCGAGTTCACCACGCTCGAGGTTCCGCAGGAGGCCCTGGTCCCCGGGGTGATCACCGACATCGCTCAGCTCCAGGGACAGGTCACGGCCTTCCCGATCCTGGCCGGGGAGCAGATCTCGACCTCCCGGCTGAAGGGACCGGACGAGGCCGCGGGAGGCACGCTGGGGATCCCCGAGGACGCCGAGGCGGTCTCGTTCCAGCTCCAGCCGTTCCAGGGAGTGGGCGGCGTGCTCAGCCAGGGCGACCACGTCACGATCTACGCGACCTTCAAGCAGCCCGGCACCAACGCGGGCGCGGAGGTCACCGGCGTCTCCCTGACCGTCGTCTCCAACGCGCTGGTGCTCCGCTCGGCGAGCACGGTCACCAGCACCGAGACCACCACGGTGAGCAGCTCGCAGGTGCCGATCATCGTCACCCTGGCCCTGACGCCCCAGCAGGTGCAGAAGGTGCTCCTGGCCCAGGATCAGGGAACCATCTGGCTCGCGCTGCTCCCCCCGGGCGCCGAGGGCAGCGTGCCGAAGCCGACGGCGTTCGGGCAGCTCCTGCCGTGAGCGAGATGCGCGTCGTGGCGGTCGGACCGCCCCCCACGTTCCGGCAGCAGGTCGCCCGCGCCCTGGAAGGCCCGCTCGAGGACGTGGAGTGGATGCCCAGCGTTCCCTCGGCCGAGGGCCTCCTGGGCGAGAGCGACTCCGTTCCCAACGTGCTGGTGCTCTCTCCCCTGGTGAAGATGCCCGACGCCGTCGGGCTCGCCGAGTTCGTGGCCCAGCGCCTCCCGTCCACGGCGGTGATCCTGGTGCGGGACGAGGACCCCAACGGGATCCTCCCCCTGGCCATGCGCGCCGGCATCCGGGACGTGGTGAACATGTCGCGCGGCAGCGAGGAGCTCCAGGAGGCCCTCCGGCGGGCGGTGGCCTGGTCGGGCAACCTCCAGGCGATGCGCCGGCGCGAGCCGGAGAAGACCGACCGGCGGGGGAAGGTCATCTCGGTGTTCTCGTCCAAGGGCGGGACCGGCAAGACGACCCTCACGTGCAACCTCGCCGTGACCCTGGGCCAGCTGTCGGGCGAGGACACGGCGGTGGTCGATCTCGACTTCGACATGGGCGACGTCTTCGCCACGTTCGGCACCCAGGCCACCGGCTCGCTGAACGACCTCATCTCGGTGGTCGACGCGCAGGACCCCGACGCCATCCGCTCGCGGGGCCGGGTCCTCCTCGAGCACCTGTGGGGCTTCGGCTCGGCCCCGGACCCGGCCGCACAGTCCCCCGACGGGCACGCCGTGGGCCGGACGCTCCGGGCGTTCCGGGAGATCTTCGCCTACACCGTCGTCGACGCCAGCGCCGAGTACTCCGACGCGGCGCTCGCGGCGTTCGACGTCTCCGACACGATCTGCCTCATCGCGTCGCTCGACGTCGTCTCCGTCCGCCACCTGGCGCTGGCCCGGGACACGCTGCGCTCGTTGGGCGTGGAGCCCGAACGGATCCGGATCATCCTGAACCGTGTTGACGCGAAGGTCGGGTTGAGCGTCGAGGACGTCGAGCGGGTGATGAACCTGAAGGTCGACGCCACGATCCCCTCGAGCCTGCTGGTCCCGCAGTCGCTGAACAACGGGCGCCCGGTCGCCGTCGCCGAGCCGAAATCCGACGTCGCCGAGAGCCTCAGGACGATCGCCCGGTCGTTCCTGCCGGCTCAGGCCGCCCCCCCAGTCGGCCGCCACCGTCGGTCCAGCAGGAAGTAGGAGGCTCGGTATGTCACTGGCAGACCGTCTCGCCGGCTCGGGTCGTCCGGAGCGCGACAAGACCGCCCAGGTCCGCTCCCGCATGCAGAGCAAGCTCATCGAGGGGCTCGGCCCGAAGCTCTACGAGTCCGCGCTGACCGAGGCCGAGCTCCGGGAGCTCGTCCAGCGACACCTCCGCGAGTACCTGGAGGCCGAGGAGACTCCGCTCTCCCCGGTGGAGAAGGCGCAGATCATCCGGGACGTCGGTGACGCCGTCCTCGGTCTCGGTCCTCTGGAGGCGTTCATCCGGGATCCGGAGGTCACCGAGATCATGGTCAACGGCCCCGACTCGATCTACGTCGAGCGCGCCGGCAAGCTCTACTGGACGGGGATCAAGTTCCACAACTCCGAGCAGCTCCGCCGGACGATCGACAAGATCGTGTCCAAGGTCGGCCGGCGCATCGACGAGGCGTCCCCGTACGTCGACGCCCGCCTGCCGGACGGCTCGCGCGTCAACGCCATCATCCCGCCCCTCGCCATCGACGGACACGCCCTGACCATCCGCAAGTTCGCCGCCGACCCCTACGAGACGAAGGACCTGATCGCGTTCGGCACCATGACCCCCAACGTCGCGCGAGTTCCTCGAGGCCTGCGTGCGGGGCCGCATGAACATCCTGGTCTCCGGGGGAACCGGCGCCGGCAAGACCACCAGCCTGAACGTCCTGTCCTCGTTCATCCCCGAGGACGAGCGGATCATCACCATCGAGGACGCGGCCGAGCTCCGCCTGCAGCAGCATCACGTAGTGCGGCTGGAGTACCGGCCACCCAACATCGAGGGCTCGGGCGAGGTCTCGGTCCGGGACCTGGTCCGCAACGCCCTGCGCATGCGACCGGACCGAATCGTCGTCGGTGAGGTCCGCGGGGCGGAGGCCCTCGACATGCTCCAGGCCATGAACACGGGCCACGACGGATCGATCGGTACCGTCCACGCCAACGCCCCCCGGGACGCGCTCGCCCGGGTGGAGACCATGGCCCTGATGGGAGGCGTCGAGCTGGGGGTTCGGGCGATCCGTGAGCAGATCGCGTCGGCCCTCAACCTGCTGATCCACCAGGCACGGTTCCGCGACGGCTCCCGGCGCATCACCCACATCACCGAGGTCGTCGGGATGGAGGGCGACATCATCACCCTCCAGGATCTGTTCCAGTTCGACTACAAGGCCGGGACCGACGAGCAGGGGAAAACGCTCGGTGAGCTGAGGCCGACCGGCCTGCGACCGCACTTCCAGAGCGAGCTCGAGGACCGCGGCGTCACGCTGCGCGCCTCGCTGTTCGGCGGGGGGTGGCAGGGCTGAGCCGGCGGGTGCGCCTGACGGCGGCGGGGGCGGTCGCGGGACTGGTACTGCTGCTGAGCGCCGCGGCGGCCGGGGCGCAGACGCGGGCGGGGGTCAGCATCCGCGGCGTGGACCTGGAGGACTTCCCGGCGGTCGCCCTCACCGTCGGGGTGAGCAGCACGGAGACCCTGACCGCGGACGACTTCGCCGTGACGGAGAACGGGACCGCCGTCGAGGGCCTCGAGGCCTCGCCCGTGGCCGTGAGCGAAACGACCTCCGACGTGGTGCTGGTCCTGGACAACTCCGAGAGCATGGTCGGATCGCGTCTGGAGGCAGCCGTCGCCGCCGCGCGCTCGTTCCTGGAATCGGTGCCGCCGCGTATCCGCATCGGGCTGGTCACGTTCAACGCGGCTCCGGTCATCCGAGCCCCGCTCTTGACGGACCGCGCGGGCGCACTGGCGGCGCTCGACACGCTCCAGACCGCCTCCGGTACGGCGCTCTTCGACGCGGTGGAGACGGCCGCCGGCCTGTTCCAGCGCGAGGCGCAGCGGACCCTCATCGTGCTCAGCGACGGCGTCGACACGTCCAGCCAGGGCACCCTCGCCTCCGCCGTCGCCGCCGCGAAGTCCGTCGACGCCGCCGTCTTCTCGGTCGGCCTGGAGACCGCTCCGGCGGGGACGAAGACGCTGACGTCGCTCGCCAACCAGACCGGCGGCCGGTTCTCCTCGAGCGTGTCCGAGGACCTGCTGAATGTGTACCAGGGCCTGGCCGCCGAGGTCTCCAACCAGTACCGCTTGGACTACCGATCCGCAGTGGCGGGAGCCACGCCCCTCACGATCACCGTCGCGCTGGGCGAGCTCTCGGATCGGACGGTCGTGTTGACCCCGGCGCTTCCCAGCGCCATCCCCAGCCCCGAGGCGGCCAGATCCGGGCTTCCCGCCGGACTCCTGTTCCCCATCGCGGTGGGCCTGTCGTTCCTGGCCGTCATTGCCCTGTGCATCTCCGTCGCCGGCGGAATCCTGAGCGCCCGGCGAGACCGGATCCTGACCCAGCGGATGTCCAACCCGCAGACCGCGGCGGCGCCGCGTCCCGAGGACGCCGGGGACGCCGGGACCTGGATCCCCGGGCCCCTGTCGAGCATCGGCGAGCGCATGGCCGGCACCGGTGGGTTCCGCTCCTCCCTCAGCCTGACCCTCGAACGAGCCGGATGGGCCGTGCGGCCCGGGGAGTTCCTCGCGGGGACCACGCTGGCGGTCCTGCTCACGGGCCTCGTGGCCGGGGTGGCCCTGCGCAACGTCTTCCTGGCCCTGCTCCTCGCGATCGCGGTGGGGTTCATCCCGACGTTCCTGATCCTGCGCGCGGCGAGAAAGCGCATGGAGGCGTTCCAGGAGCAGCTCCCGGACATGCTCATGGTGCTGGCCAGCTCCCTGCGGGCCGGCCACAGCTTCCTGCAGGCGCTGGACCTGGTCGCCAGGGAGATCCCGGACCCTGGCGGCTCCGAGCTCGGGCGGGTGGTGTCCGAGATCAGCCTGGGGATGCCGATCGAGGACGCTCTTACGTCGTGGGCCGGTCGCATGAAGAGCGAGAACCTGAACTGGGCGGTGATGGCCGTCAACATCCAGCGCGAGGTCGGCGGAAACCTCTCGGAGCTCCTGGAAACGGTCGCCGACACCGTGAGGGAACGGGAGACCATCCGCCGCCAGATCCGTTCGCTGACCGCGGACGGACGGCTCTCGATGATCATCCTCATCGCGCTGCCGTTCGTGATCGGGCTGTACCTGTCGCAGGTGAACCCGCAGTACTTCGGCCTGCTGTTCGGACGGCTCCTCGGGCAGGCGATGCTGGTCGGCGCCGCGCTCCTGATGGCCGTGGGGGTCTTCTGGATGCGGAAGATCGTGGACATCGATGTCTAACGTCTATCTCACCGTCGCGATCGTCGGGGCCTGCCTCTCGGTTCTGCTGTTGGGCGCCGTCGTCCAGCTCTCCCTCACCGGCCGCCGCCGCCCGGCGCAGGTGCTGGAGTCACAGCTGAGCGCCGGGTCCTCCGCCACCATGGACATGCGGGAGGACGCCCTCGCCCGGACGTTCGCCGAGCGGGTCACCGTGCCGGCCACCGGCGTCCTCGCGCGGCTCGCCCGCCGGCTGACGCCGGTCGACGCCCGGGACCGGCTGACCCACAAGCTGGTCCTGGCCGGGAGCCCCGCCGGATGGAGCGCGGAGAGCGTCCTGGCCTACAAGGGGATCGGGCTCATGGCGGGCGCCGCGTTCGGCGCGCTCGTCCCGTGGGCCGTCGGGCTCTCCTTCATCTTCGTGCTGGCTTTGACGGTGTTGATGGGGATGATCGGCTTCCTCGTCCCCGGAGCGATCCTCGGCCAGCGGGTGGTCAATCGCCAGGAGGCGATCCGCAAGACCCTGCCGGACACGACCGACCTGCTGATCATCAGCGTGGAGGCCGGGCTCGGCTTCGACGCGGCCCTCCAGCAGGTCACCAAGAACATCCCCGGTCCCCTCGCGGAGGAGATCGGCCGCATGCTCCACGAGATGCAGCTCGGGATCTCCCGGGCCGACGCCTTCAGGCAGCTGGCCGACCGGACGGACGTGGACGAGCTCCGCTCGTTCGTCCTGGGCCTGATCCAGGCGGACATCCTCGGGGTCAGCGTGTCGAAGGCCCTGCGCGCCCAGTCCCACGAGCTCCGGGTGAAGCGCCGTCAGCGCGCGGAGCACAAGGCCATGCAGATGGGCGTGAAGCTGCTGTTCCCGCTGATCTTCTGCATCCTGCCGTCGCTGTTCGTGGTCATGCTCGGCCCGGGCATCATCAAGATCCTGGACTCGTTCATCTTCCAGTAGGCCGACACGACCGAGGCGGGCCCGGTCGGGGCCCGCCTCGTGTCCTTCCCGCTTGAGCCGTTCAGCGAACGGTTCGCAGGCGCATCCAGAGCGAGGTTCCGGCCAGCAGAACCAGCCCGATCAGCGGAGGCAGCGAGCTCGGGGCGGTGCCACTCGTCGGTCCGGCCTGGACCCCACCCGAAGGCGGGATCACGGTGGGCCCGGGCGGGTTCGTACCAGGCGGACCAGGCGGCGGGGGCGCCGGCGCGGCGCACTCCTGCACCCAGACAACCTTGTGCTTGGTCTTTCCGCCAGCCGTCGCGTCGATCTTCACGTGGAAGCCCTGATTGGGGTGCGGCGCGATGCCGCCGAAGTTCAGGGACACGGGGATCGTGGCGGCGCCGTCACTGCCCAGCGTTGCCCCCGTCTGACCGACCACGCCGCCCGCGGTCGGGGGGTGCGCCGTGATGGTCACCGACGCGAAGCCGCTGTCCTTGAATTTCGCGAGCGAGACGATGAAGTTGCAACCCTGGTGTGGGGCGTTCGCCGGCAGGAGGTCGAGGGTCGTGGGGCCCTGGACCTTCAACTTGCCCGGCGCGGCGGCCGCCGGAGAGACGAAGGCGATCACGAGCACGGTCCCGAGGAGCATGCCCATGAGGCCTCGGAGGGTGTGGGTCCGAGCAGTGCGGTGCCTCATCGCGAGCCTCCTTGCTTGCGTCGTTTCACACGACCTGTACCCCTGTAGGCGGGTTCTACACGCGGGGCAGCAGGGGCCTGCTGCGCGCGGCCGCGAAGCCCACGCAAGAAAAAGGAGGCGGGCCCCCCGAATCGGGGGCCCGCCTCTTGGTGGTTCGGGTGCTTCAGATCAGCCGATGGACCTGCGCCGCATCCACAGCGCCGAGCCGACCACCAGCACGAGGCCGATGACCGGAAGGACCATGGCGGTCCCGGGGCCACTGGCCGCGCCGGTGTCCACTCCACCCGTCGGAACGACCACCGGCGGCGTCGTCGGCGGGGGCTCCACGACCGGGTCGGGGCAATCCTCGGCGAAGAACGGGTTCAGAACCTGGACCTCGCCGCCCTGCTCGGTGATCGCGTCGACCTTCACGTGCCACCCGTTGTTCGCCGGCGGACCGGTGAACTGCAGGTCGAACGTGATCTCGGCGTCGCCATCGTCGTCGAGGAAGAACGTGTCCTCGAAGATGACGCCCTCGTCCGTCGGCGGGATCGCCTCAGCGCGGACGCCGGCCTGGTCGCCGGCAGCGCCCTCGTCGTCAAACGTGATCGTCACGGTGCACTCGTTGTCCGCGACCGACCCTTCGATCGACGCGTACGCGGGCATCGCAAACAGGGTCCCGATCGCGAGGATCGTGAACACGGCGACGATGCTCGCCCGTCCGCGCCCCTTGGGCTGACTCATCCGATCTCCTCTCTAGTCGTGCTCAACGCTTCTTCCCCTTGATCCGCCTGCGAGTCCGGGGACCCGGATCTCCAAGCTACGGATCCGTATCCGTTCGGGCTCGTTCAGGCAGTTACCTCCCTCGGTCAAGAGGACCACGCTCATCGCGGGATCATACCTACTCGTCCCGGCCGAGGAAAGTCCTGTTGGCCTCCGTGTCAATTCGGCCCTTCCGCGAGCCGCTGGAAGACCAATCGTCCAAAGACGATCACATTGTCTAAAAAGTGCCCTGTGTCCGAATTGAACGCTCCTCCGCAGGTGATCAACCGGATGCCGGGAAACTTGAGGTTCCCGTACACCATCTGCGTGGGGAAGTCGTCCTTCGGGTAGCGCTCGACCTTGGTGATCGCGAACCGGGCGACGCTGCCCCCCCTCCCTTGTACGAGGATCTCGTCCCCCTTCTGCAGCAGATGCAGGGAGTAGAAGATGCCCGGACCGGAGGCCGAGCTCACGTGGCCGGCGATGATCGCGGGCCCGGTGCGCCCGGGCACCACGCTGTGCTTGTACCAGCCGGCCTGCCCCGCGTCGATGGGCACTTCGAGCGTGCGGTCGGGGTTCAGCCCCAGGTCGATCAGGTCGTCGTCGATCCCGAGCGCCGGAACGACCAGGCGCTCCGGGCGGCCGTACAGGACGAGCTCGTCGAACGTCGCCACGACGGGACTGGCCGGCTGAGCACTGGCCGGCGGCAGCGCGCGGGCCGGGGCCGGAAACTCCGGCGTGGCGGGAGCCGGCGTGCTCAGCAGCGCGAGGGAGACCGCCGACATGACGAGCGGGCCCTGGAAGCCCGATCGCCGCCGGCGGTGCCGTCCGCCTCCCGCCCGTGAGCGCCTCCGGTGTTTCCCGGGGGCCGACGCGAGCGTGAAACCGGTCGGTTTCCTATGTCTGCGCACTGTGCTCACGATGCCCTCAGTTTCTCACGACCAATCCGATGCGAAACCCAACGCCCCGATCTCGCGGTCGCTCCGGGAGCGTAGCCGACCGCCGTGTACGTTTTGACCCTTCTCGGGCTAGGATTCCCCGTCGTGAGCCCACACCGCGCCCCCCGGTCGTTCGCCGCGTCGTGCACGCTTCTCCTGGCGCTGGTCGTCTTCGCCATAGCGCCGTGGACACCTTTCCCCGAAGCCCGCGCCAGCTATCCCGGCGTCAACGGCCTCATCGCGTTCTCCAAGGGGGTCGAGAACAAGGGCGAGATCGTGGTGATCGGCGCCAACGGCACCGGCCAGAAGAACCTGACGGTCAACACCGCTCCCGACTTCACTCCCGTGTGGTCGCCGGACGGCACCAAGATCGCCTTCGTGAGCCGGCGCGACGGAAACCCCGAGGTCTACGTGATGAACGCGGACGGCACCGGTCAGACGAACCTCACGAACCATCCCGGCCAGGACGGTCGGCCGGTCTGGTCCCCGGGCGGCGGGAGGATCGCCTTCTTCTCCTCGCGAACGGGGGCCAACGACATCTACGTGATGAGCGCGGACGGCTCGAACCTGAAACGCCTCACCACCTCCAGCAAGGCGGACGAGCAGCCCAACTGGTCTCCCGGTGGCACGAAGATCGCCTTCATGAGCAAGCGGAGCGGGGGCGACCAGGAGATCTACGTCATGAACGCCAACGGCACCGCGCAGACGCGGCTCACGTTCGCCCCCGGGCAGGATCGTCACCCCGCCTGGTCTCCCGACGGCACCAGGATCGCCTGGGACAGCAAGCGCACCGGCACCACCGAGGTCTACGTGATGAATGCGGACGGCACCGGCACCGTGCAGCTCACCGCCAGCGCGACGGGGGTCGACGAGGAGCCCGCGTGGGCCCCGGACGGTACCCGGATCGCGTTCTGCTCGGCGCGGACGGGCAACGAGGAGATCTGGACGATGAACCCCGACGGCACGGCGCTCACCCAGGTCACCGTCCAGAACGGGCCGGACTGGCGTCCGGACTGGCAGCCGCTGGCCGCGTAGGCCCAGAGTTGCCGCGTCCCTATCCCTGGGCGGCTCGCTCGGCGTTCGCGGTCACCGTCTCCATGGTCTTGGCCAGCTCGTCGGTCGGACTGAACTCGACGACCTCGGTCCCCGCGTACAGCGTCGGGGTGTGGCCGGGCCTCGCGTAGTACGCGTCGCCGGCCTCGATCACGTCCTGGCTGCCGTCGCCGTAGGTGAAGGCGAG
This sequence comes from uncultured Actinomycetes bacterium, assembly GCA_963742735.1. Taxonomy (GTDB): domain Bacteria; phylum Actinomycetota; class UBA4738; order UBA4738; family JBBDTT01; genus JBBDTT01. Next base: position 668,509 of record CAVUMN010000003.1, on the reverse strand, counting down.
CTTTCCCTTGAGCACGACGCCCCAGTGCGGGCACTGGCAGCGGTCGTCCGGGAGCCCCACGAACAGCGGCGCCAGGTCGGCGTCGGCCGTGTAGGTCTCGAACCCGACCGTGTAACCCCCCAGGTCCTCGAAGTGTCCCTCGTATCCCTCCAGAACCGCGGACTCCGACGCCGCGTCCTTCGACACCTTGGCCATGTCGTGCTCCTTTCGTCCCGGCGCGCCTACGCGACGCCGACTCGTTCCTGGGCCATCGCGAGCAGGCCGTCGAACCCGCGCCGCATGAACTTGCTGCTGTAGCGGAACAGCAACCGCATCAGGCCCGGCAGACGCAGGACCTTTGGTGCCCCCTCCCATCGGGTCACCTGTTGCGTGAACGTGACCCGGCTGCCCTCGCCTTCGCGGGCGATGTCGTACCGGTTCACCGCGGTGAACCGCCACGGCTCGGTCCCGGGCCTTCCCTGCCGCCGGCCCTCGGTGACGAACTCGAACACCTCGGGCCGGGTGGCCTCCGTCACGACCGAGCGGTCCGCCCACCGCGCGGCCTTGCCGTCCGATCCCGTACTGAAGAACTCCGTTCCCACGCCGGCCGGTCCGGGGGGGGCCTCGAGCGTGAGCAGCCGGGTGGTCTCGAGCTGACGCTCTCCCGCCCAGTCCAGGTGGCTCTGGAGGTCGGCCAGCAGGTCGTAGACGGCATCGGCCGGGGCTCGCGTCGACCCCTCGAATCGCAGGGCCGGGTCCGGCCACATCGTGCGCTTCGGGTGCTCCTTCGCCATGTGCCTCGCCTCCTCTCGGTGCGAGGCCAAGCGTCGCAGCGGACGCCGGTGGGAGGATCGGAAGGATTACCGATTCTCGAGCGGAGTCACGGAGTGACGTCCTCGAGGGACCGCTGGGCGAAGGTGGCCGCCTCGGAGCGGTTCCGCACCTGCAGCTTCGAGAAGATGTTGCCCACGTGGGTGGCCACGGTCTTCGTGCTGATGTAGAGGCGAGCCGCGATCTCGGCGTTGGTCAGGCCGTAGCCGAGAAGCCGCAATACCTCCGTCTCGCGCTTCGAGAGCGTTCCCAGGAGCTTCGGCCCGGTCCGGCCACGAGCCCCGAGGTCCCGGAGGAAGCCGGCGGCGATGTCGGCGTCGCGGGTCGCGCCCAGCCGTTCGAACCCCTCGAAGGCCTGACGTGCCTCCTCCACCGCCCGCTCCGGGTCCTCAACCGCGAGCCCTCGCGCCAGAGCCAGGTGCGCCCTCGCGGCACCGTGTGGGATCTGGGTGGCCGTGAATCCCTCGACGGCCCGGCCGAGCAGGACGGCCCCCTCCTCGAGCTCGGACGTCGCGGCCAGGACCGAGCCCTCGGCCAGCTCCGCCTCGGCCTCGAGCCGGCGGAGGCCCGATCGCCGGGCGATCCCGGTGAGCGTGTCGGCTGTCGTTCGCGCTCCGGCGAGGTCGGCCTGCGCCAGCTGGATCTCGACCAGCTGGGACAGAAGCGGCGCGGCGAGCAGGGTGTCTCGTCCCATCTGATTCAGGCGACGGTGAAGCCGGGCCGCAGCGAGCGCCGTCTGTCCTCGGGCCAGGTACAGCGCGACCTGGGGCTGGGTCGCCTCGGGCAGGTCCTCGTATCCGCGAAGGAGCTCCTCGGCCTCCTCCAGCCGTCCCTGGAGGATGCGAAGGGACGCGAGCCGGGTGGACGGGTGCACGCACCGAGCCTGCTGGCCACTCGACCGGAGGCTCCCCAGCGTGTCGGTCAGCCACTTCTCGCCCTGGTCCCAATCGCCGCCCGCGCCGATGACCTCGGCGCAGCACGTTCCGCAGAACGTGAGGACGTCCGGGTGGTTGTAGCGCTTCATGTAGCCGAACAAGGCGCGGTTCCACTGCGCGAACCGCTGTCCGTCGAGCGTCGCCTCGCTGGTCAGCATCATCGAGCAGTAGAGGTCGCCGAGCGTTCGAAGGTCGCGGGATTCGCGGGCGGTCGCGGCGGCCATCGCCTCGTCGAACCTGGCCAGGCCCTGCTCGACGCGGCCCAGCCACACCTCGGCCAGGCCGACCCGTCCCATGGCGGTCAGCTCGAGGTCCGCGTCGCGAAGCTCCCGGCCGATCTCCAGAGCCCGGGAGGCCAGCTCCAGCGAGCCCGAGGGGTCCGGCTCGGCTTCGGACTCGGCCAGGAACAACCACCCGTGGACCGGCGAGGGCGCCAGCTCCGACAGGAGCGTGCGAGCCCGGCCCAGCCACCCGCTCGCCACCGCCGGATTGCCCAGCGTCGACCCGTGTTCCTTCGAGAGGAACAGCGCGACCTGCGCGGCCGCTCCGTCGTCGCCCTCCCGCCGGTACGCGGCGAAGGCTCGCTCCCAGGCGTCGATGGCGCCGGGGACGTCCGCCAGCCACCACCGGGATCGAGCCAGCCCGTCCAGGCTCGCCGCCGTCTCGCTCGCCGTCAGGTCGCGCTCGAACGCCGCGAGGGCCTCGCTCCAGTCGCCCGCGTCGAGCGCCCGCCACCCCTCCCCCGGCGGTTCACGAAGCCGATCGGCCATGCGGGCATCCTCCCACCTGACGTCTGGACCGGGCGAGTACGCAGAGGACGGGGTGGGCGGCAAACCTGGGGCGCGGCGCCTAAACGCTTCGGGCGGCAACCAGGACGTCCTGGCCCATGGGTCCCCCACCTTGGGCCCAGCTGCCGTGCTGGATCGGTTCCCGAAGCGTCAAACCTGCCTCGAGGAGCGCCTCTCGTACGTCGTCCTCCGTGTAGGCCACCGCCCGCTCGTGGAGCCGTGGGTCACCCGAGCGATACCCGGGCCCCTGGTGAGAGAAGGCCCTCCGCGCCCGGCCCTCGTCGATGGCGGCCTCCGAAGCCGGGTTGAGGAGGAAGAAGGTCATGAGACACCGGCCTCCGGGGCGGAGGACCCGCTGGATCTCGCGGAGATACCGTTCCATGTCCTCGGGGAGCATGTGGGTGAATACCGAGATCAGGAAGGCGAAGTCCACGTCCTCGTCGGGGTAGGGAAAGACGAATTCCGCAGGCTCGATGGCCCCCTGTGGGTTGTAGCTCTGGTTGCGAATGTCCACGTGGGTGAAGCGGAAGTTCGGGTGCCGGGCGGCGATCGTGCGCTGGCACCAATCGATGGCCGCCGGCACGACGTCGAAACCTTCGTAGGAGCCGCCTTCGGACAGGTACTGAGTCAACACTCGAGCGACGCGGCCCGGTCCACATCCGACATCGAGGACACGCTCATCGGGGCGCAACCCACCAACACCGGTGAGGACCTGGAGGAGCCGCCGTCCCAAGCGGGCGAAATTGCCGTGGCTGACCGGCAAGCCCAGGCGAGGGCTGGGGATGGGAGGCTCCCTCCGGAGGGCGGCGAGCGCGGCTTCACGGAGATAGGCGAAGCGGTCCGAGGACTTGGTCCGCGGGCTCATCGCGTGCCGGCTCGACCGTTCACGGAGCCACCGTCGGGCTCCCGGGCACGAAAAAGGCCCCGTGAGCAGGGCCTTGTGCTGGTGGGCGCTGGAGGATTTGAACCTCCGACCTCTTCCGTGTCAAGGAAGCGCTCTCCCCCTGAGCTAAGCGCCCGCGAGAGGCGGGGAGCGGAATTGAACCGCTGTGCGGGGTTTTGCAGACCCCTGCCTAACCACTCGGCCACCCCGCCACTGGAGTTGCTCGAATGAGTGTACGGGCGGATGCCGGGGGTGTCACCGCGCTGCTCCGGCCGGTCACATGACACCAAAGCCTTCGAATGCATCCGATCCGTAGTACAAAGCGCGTAGAGGATGCATGCGCCCGGCAGCGTCCGGGAACAAGTGTTCCGCTTTGTGTAGCTGGCCCTGGGTGGAGCACGGATATGGCTGACATGGACGATCGCTGGACGACCCTGGAGACGGGTCCGTCCTCGTCCGCGGTCGAATCCTTCTTCAGGGCGCGGGCGGTCTCCGGCATCGAACCCCCCCGCGCGCCGCGGTCGCTGGCGCTGATCCGGTGGACGCTCGCCGCGTTCGTGCTCGGCGTCCCCCTCGCGGTGATGATCCTGGCCTCGGTCCTGGTCCTGCCCCCCGCGATCGGGCAGGTATGGGAGACGGTCTCCTCGGCCGCCGACTACCCCATCGCGAAGATCCCTGCGGCCAGCAGCTACGTCTACGACCGCGAGAACCGGTTCGTCACCAAGTTCCACGGTGAGGTCGACCGCACCCCGGTCCCCCTCGGTCAAATGCCCATGCACCTGCGGCAGGCGGTCATCGCCGTTGAGGGCGAGGACTTCTACCGGGAGGGCGGCGTGAACCTGGGGAGCATCCTGCGGGCCGCCTACACGAACCTGGCCAGCGGGCGCATCGAGGAGGGTGGCTCGACGATCACCCAGCAGTACGTGAAGAACATCTACACGGACGGGAGCCGCACCGTCGGCCGCAAGCTCCAGGAGGCGCTGCTGGCCGAGAAGCTCACCCGCGAGCTGACCAAGGACGAGATCCTCACCCGGTATCTGAACGACGTCTATTTCGGCCAGGGGGCCTACGGCGTGCAGGCCGCCGCCAAGACCTTCTTCGGGATCCCCGCCCGGAAGCTCTCCGTCCTCCAGTCGGCCTCGCTCGCGGGATCGATCGCGGCCCCCGGGCGCTTCGACCCCGTCGAGAACCCCGAGGCCGCCCTCGCTCGGCGGAACTACGTGCTGGACCGAATGATCGCCGAGGGGTACCTGAGCCCGGCCAGGGCCGCCGCGCTCAAGACCGAACCCCTCGCCGTCAAGGCGCGCGTCCCCACGGCGTCGATGGCCCCGTACTTCTCGGACCACGTCCGCCGCTACCTCCAGAACCAGTACGGCGTGCAGCGGACCTTCGGCGGCGGGTTGCGGGTGAAGACCACGATCGACCTCGCCTGGCAGCGGGCGGCGGAGGCGGCGATCAAGAACCGGCTCGGCCTGCCCGGGGACCCCGACGCGGCGCTCGTCGCCATCGACCCGAGGAACGGCGCCATCCGCGCGATGGCGGGGGGGTCAACTTCAAGAAGCGCAAGTTCAACCTGGCCACCCAGGCCCGCCGGCAGACCGGCAGCGCCTTCAAGGTCTTCACCTACGTCGCCGCGCTGGAGAAGGGGATCTCCCCCAGCTCGGTGTGGCGTGGGCCCGCGAAGATCAAGATCGACGACGAGCGGTGCGAAACGAACGGCGAGCCGTGGGAGCCCGGCAACTACGGCGACTCCGGGCAGGGGACCATGCCCCTGTCCAGCGCCCTCGCGAGCTCGGTGAACACGATCTTCGCCCAGCTGGCCGTCACGGTGGGGCCGGCGAACGTCGCGGAGGTGGCCAAGCGCATGGGCATCGACACCAAGCTGTCGCCGGTCTGCTCGATCACCCTCGGGGTGAACTCCGTCACCCCGATGGAGATGACCGAGGCCTTCGCGACGATCGCCTCCCGCGGCGTCCACCACGACCCCTCGGCGGTCGAGCAGGTCATGGATCCCAACGGCGACGTCCTGGAGAAGATGAAGCCCGAGGGGACGCGGGTCCTGTCCCAGAACGTGGCCGACGCCGCCACGCTGGCGATGGAGGGCGTCGTCACCGGCGGCACGGGCGGAGCGGCCTACATCGGGCGCCCCGTGGCCGGCAAGACCGGCACCGCGCAGGAGTACGTGGACGCGTGGTTCTGCGGCTTCGTCCCGCAGCTCGTCACCTGCGTATGGGTCGGCTACCACAAGGGCGAGATCCCGCTGAGGTACGTGCACGGCCTCTCCGGGGTCACCGGCGGCTCGATCCCCGCGGGCATCTGGCACGACTTCATGTCGGTCGTCCTGGCGGACCAGCCCGTGCTCTCGTTCACCTACCCCGACCTCTCGGAGTTCACCGTGACCCCGAAGGCCGCGGACATCGAGGTTCCCGAGGAGGAGAAGCCGGCCGAGCCGAAGCCTCCGGCCGGCGGCGGTGACCCCGGCGGCGGCGATGACGACGACGAGCCGTTCTGCTACCACCACCGAAAACCACGCTGCCGGCGCTGAGAACCCGAGGCCTAGTCCGAATCCCCCGAAGTGGGGACTTGACGACTGGCTACAGAGGGCTACCGTATTGGTCGAAGATTAGGGTGCTGGGCCGTAGTTCGTAGTGCCCGCATGGCCGCCCCCCAGCACCAATGAGTCACGAACGGAGGCGGTCATGGCCACACCCAAATCGTTCGGAGTCGGCGGGGGGAACGGGCACTCCTCCCGTCAGCCCATCCAGGGCATCCCTCGCAGGGAGATGCAGGAGGAGCTGAGGGGGATCATGGACGAGGCGGCTCCCCAGGCCCAGCTCGACCCCCGATCTCAGCCCCCGCAGCCCGCCCAACAGAACCAGGAGCCTCCGGTGCGCCGAGCGGGGCCGCAGCGGCGGATCATCAAGATGCCCCCGTCGCAGCCGAAACCGGCCCCCGAAGCCAACGGCAACACGGCGAGTGCCGAGGTGCCGGCCCGAGAGGTGCCGGCCCCCGATACGACGGCACGAGCCCCGGAGCCGACCGCCTCCGCCGACGGTCCCCTCGAGTTCGTGGTGTCGTTCACCCGCGACGAGATCCCCACGTCGCTCGAGCGCACCCTGCGGTTCCTGGAGGACCGCGATCTGACCGAGATCGTGGATCGGGTGACCCGCGCCTACTTCGCCGACCGGTTGAGCGACCCGCAGGTCAAGTCCGCCATGGAGGCGTGGGAGCAGTACGGGCCCGTAGCCGAGTAGCTCGTCTGAACGCGGACAGGTTCGTGCCGGCTGGCTTCGATCCGCCGACCTCACTCGTCAACGACCAGTTCCATCTCGAACCGCTGGGGCCGCAGCACAATCAGGCCGATCATGCCGCCTGGACGTCGAGCATCGAGCACATACGCTCCACTCCCGGCTATCCCGACGGCAACTGGCCACCACGCAGCGGAATGACGCTCGAGGAGAACCTCGCCGACCTTCGCCGCCACGCAGAGGACTTCACGCGGGGCAACGGCTTCACCTTCACCGTCCTCGACCCGGGCGACGGCGACATCATCGGTTGCGTCTACCTGTACCCCTCGGTTTCCCAGGAGTGGGATGTCACGGTGCAGTCCTGGGTACGGGCGGACAGATCGGGCCTCGACGTACCACTCGCCAACGCCGTCGCACGCTGGCTCGCCGACGACTGGCCATGGGAGCGAGTGGACCGTTGCGGTCGCTGACCCGTGACGGAACCCGAAGCTGCTGCGGCCTGGCTACGGCCTGAGACGGGTCAGGCCGCCTCCCGAAGATGCGTCAGGGGCCCCCGAAAGGGACCCCTGACCAGCGGTTTCATTTGGAGCGGACGACGGGATTCGAACCCGCGACCCCCACCTTGGCAAGGTGGTGCTCTACCAGCTGAGCCACGTCCGCGTGAACCCGATTGTACCCGACCGTTTCGCGGCCAGACCCACCCGCGCGCGCCGAGGGCTACCGGCCGGTCGAGCCGAAGCCGCCCTCGCCGCGCTCGCTGGCCGGGAGGGCGTCCTGTTCCTCGACGCTCACCGAGGTGAACGGCGCGATCACCAGCTGGGCGATGCGCTCGCCGCGGCGGATCGTGTAGGCCGCCTCGCGATCCAGGTTCACCACGGCGACCATCACCTCGCCTCGATAGCCGGCGTCGATCAGGCCCGGCGCGTTGGCCAGGGTGATCCCGTGCTTCGACGCGAGGCCGGAGCGCGGCAGCACCCACCCTGCGTGGCCCTCGGGGATCGCCACCGCGATCCCGGTGGGAACCGTTGCCCGCTCCCCCGGGCCGACCGCGACATCGGCGTTCGCGGCGAGATCGAGCCCCGCGTCGCCCGGATGCGCCGAGGCCGGGAGGCTCGCGTCGGGATCCAGCCGCCGAACGGGAAGCCTCACGCGGGCTCCTCCACCTGCACGGTCAGCTCGAAGGTCTTGTCGATACGCTCGTTCCGGTAGTCGCGGGACAGGACCAGCTCGGTGCTCCCGGGGCCGACGGCCTCGAACCGGAACCGGTCGGTGCCTCCGCTGCCTGCGGTGTCCGGGGAGTCGGCCTCGTAGGCCTCGTCGACGAACCGCAGGACGGCGTCGTCGGGGTCGGTCGTGACGTCCCACTGCCACCCGATCGAGGCGTTCTCGAAGACCTCGATGACGAGCTCCTGCCCGGGCTCGAGGGTGACGGTGGAGCCGCTGCGGTCCTCGGGGAGCACGAGCGCGCCCGGCCCGCACGCGGCCAGCAGGAGCAGGAGCGCCACGACGGCGCGCCTCAGGTTCACGGGTCGCACCGTAATGGATACGAGGGGCGGGCGGGGGGCCCGCCCCTCGAGCCTGTCGGCGGCCGCTAGCTGCAGCCGCTGGTCGCGCCGCAGGAGCCGCACACGTAGCACGACCCCGCGGGCTGCATCTTCGAGCCGCACTGGTAGCACAGCGGCGCGTCGAGGGCCTTGGAGGTCGGCTTGCTGACCTCGGTCACGGGGAGCTCCACCGGCGCGGAGGGGGCGTAGGACGCCTGGACCGGCGCGTCGTCGTCCCCGTTGCCGTTGGAGGCCTTGCGCTCCTCGATCGAGCGGATCCCCAGCGCCGTCCGCTTGTCCTCCGGCAGGTACTCCAGGGCGAGGCGCCGGAAGATGTAGTCGACCAGGCTCGACGCGAACCGCACGTCGGGGTCGCTGGTGATCCCGCTCGGCTCGAAGCGCATGTTGACGAACTTCTCGACGTAGGCCTCGAGCGGCACCCCGTACTGCAGGCCCAGGGAGACCGAGATCGCGAAGGCGTCCATGACACCGGCCAGGGTGGAGCCCTGCTTGGCGACCTTCAGGAAGATCTCCCCGATCCCGTCGTCGGGGTACTCGCCGGCCGTGATGTAGCCGTCGGCGTCGCCCACCGAGAACGAGATGGTCCGGGCGGGACGGCTGGCGGGAAGGCGCCGGCGCTCGGGGCGAGCCCCCTCGGCCAGGGCCGCGGCCGCCGCCGCGTCCTTCTTCTTGGAGTCGGCCGACAGCGGCTGGGCCACCTTGCAGTTGTTGCGGTAGATCGCCACCGCCTTCAGGCCGAGGCGCCAGCCCTCCACGAACATCTCCTCGACCTCCTCGACCGTGACGTCCTCGGGCATGTTCACGGTCTTGGAGATCGCGCCGGAGATGAACGGCTGGACCGCCGCCATCATCTTGACGTGGCCCATGTAGTGGATGGCCTGCTCGCCCATGGACGTGTCGAAAACGGGCAGGTGCTCGGGCTTCAGGGCCGGGGCGTCGAGCACGGAGTTGTGCTCGCTGATGTAGGCGACGATCGCGTCCGCCTGCTCCTGGGTGTAGCCCAGCCGCAGGAGGGCCCGCGGGACCGTCTGGTTGACGATCCGCATGGTCCCGCCGCCGACCAGCTTCTTGTTCTTGACCAGGGCGAGGTCGGGCTCGATGCCGGTCGTGTCGCAGTCCATCATCAGGCCGATGGTCCCGGTCGGGGCCAGCACGCTCGCCTGGGCGTTGCGGTAACCGTGCTCCTCGCCCAGGGTGATGGCCTCGTCCCAGGCGGTCTTCGCCGCCTGGAGGAGCCCCTCGGGCACGAGCTCGGCGTCGATCTCGTCCGCCGCCGACCGGTGCTTGCGCATCACCCGCAGCATCGCGTCGCGGTTGGGCGCGTAGCCGGCGTACGGGCCGGTGTGCTCGGCGATCCTGGCGCTGGTCCGGTAGGCATGGCCGGTCATGATCGCGGTGATCGCCCCCGCCCAGGCCCGGCCGCCGTCGGAGTCGTACGGGAGCCCCCGGGCCATCAGCAGGGCCCCGAGGTTCGCGTAGCCGATGCCGAGCTGGCGGAACGCCTTGGCGTTCTGGCCGATCTTCTCGGTCGGGTAGCTGGAGTTCCCAACGATGATCTCCTGTGCCGTGAACAGGACCTCCACCGCGTGCTTGAACGCGGGGATGTCGAAGTTGCCCTCGGCGTCGGCGAACTTCAGCAGGTTCAGGCTGGCCAGGTTGCACGCCGAGTTGTCCAGGTGCATGTACTCGCTGCACGGGTTCGAGGCGTTGATGCGCCCCGTGGCCGGGCACGTGTGCCAGTCGTTGATGATCGTGTCGTACTGCATGCCGGGGTCGGCGCACTCCCACGCGGCCTGCGCGATCTCGCGCATCAGGTCGCGGGCACGGACGGACTCGACCGACTCGCCGCCGATGACGGCCTTCAGCTTCCAGTCGCGGTCCTCCAGGAACGCCTGCATGAACTCGTCGGTCACCCGGACCGAGTTGTTCGCGTTCTGGTACTGCATGGAGTGCGAGTCCTTGCCGTCGAGGTCCATGTCGAAGCCGGAGTCCCGCAGGACGCGGGCCTTGCGCTCCTCGACCGCCTTGCACCAGACGAAGTCGCGGACGTCGGGGTGGTCGACGTTCAGCACGACCATCTTCGCGGCCCGGCGGGTCTTGCCGCCGGACTTGATGGTGCCGGCGGAGGCGTCGGCGCCGCGCATGAAGCTGACCGGGCCCGAGGCGGTGCCGCCGCCGCCCAGACGCTCCTTGGAGGAGCGGATCGGCGACAGGTTGATGCCCGAGCCGGACCCGCCCTTGAAGATCGTCCCCTCCTCGACGTACCAGTTGAGGATGGACGACATGGTGTCGTCGATGGCGAGGATGAAACACGCCGAGCACTGGGGGTGCTCCTCCGCGCCGACGTTGAACCACACCGGAGAGTTGAACGCCGCCTTCTGGGTGACCATCAGGTGGCTGAGCTCCTCGGAGAAGACGCGCGCGTCCTCGTCCGAGGCGAAGTAGCCGTCCTTGACGCCCCAGCCGGTGATGGTGTCGACGACGCGGCCGACGAGCTGTCGGACGGAGGTCTCGCGCTGCGGGGTCCCGAGCTGCCCGCGGAAGTACTTCTGGGCCACGATGTTGGTCGCGTTCTGGCTCCAGGACTTCGGAAACTCGACGTCGCGCTGCTCGAACGCGTTCCCGCCCTCCTTGAAGTTCGGGATCACCGCGTCGCGCGTGTCCCACTCCACCTCGTCGAACGGGTGCACGCCCTCGTTCGTGAAGTAGCGCTTGAAGCTGAGGCCGGTGGTGCGGGCCTTGACGTCTCGTTCCTTCGTGGCCACGGTCGGGCTCCCCTTTCCGATCGAGGAGGAAGAATTACAGCGCGGTGATTCTACGCATCCCCCCGCGGGCGTCAAGCCCTTTTCGCATACATGTTGGGGTTGAGCCGATACAATACCACAACATGTTGTGGAATAACCTGTGTACGAGCGGTGGACGCGCGGTGGAAATCCGGTGGACTACCGCGACTTCTTGGCGGGCTGACGCTTCTGGAGGAGCATCCCGAGCTCGCGCTCGAAATCCGAGATCTCCTTGAAGTCCTTGTAGACGCTGGCGAAGCGCACGTACGCGACCTCGTCGATCGGGCGCAGGCGGGCGAGGACCTCCAGCCCGATGTCCTGGGTGGTGACCGAGGGGCCCTTGCGGCGGAGCTTCTCCTCCACCCGGTCGGCGATGCGGGCCACGTCCTCATCGGAGAACGGCCGGTTCGTCATGGCCTTGGCGATGCCCGAGATGACCTTCGCCCGGTCGTACGGGATCTTCGTGCCGTCGCGCTTGATCACGGTCAGCGCGACGTCCTCGGCCCGCTCGTAGGTCGTGAACCGCCGGCCGCAGTTGGCGCACTGGCGCCGGCGGCGGATGGCGACCCCGTCCTCGGCCGTCCGGGAGTCGACGACCCGGTCATCCTGGTTCCCGCACCACGGACAGCGCACGTGATCCCCTCCGACCACAACATGTTGTGGTGAGGCCACGGTAGCGAAGCCCGGGCGAGGGGTCAACGCCGGCCCCCGTCCCCCCGTATGCTGCCCCGGACGTGTCCGAGACGGTGGAGAACCTGCTTCGGCTGCTCCTGGCCGCGCTCCTGGGGGCCACGATCGGGTTCGAGCGCGAGCGCAACGAGCAGCCCGCCGGCCTGCGCACCAACATCCTGGTCGCCATCGGTGCCTGCCTGTTCACGCTGATCTCGACGTTCGGGATCGACCGTGCCGCGGGGGCGCTGGACACCCCGACCCGGTTCGACCCGAGCCGGGTCGTGTCCCAGATCGTGGTGGGGATCGGCTTCCTGGGCGCAGGCGCCATCATCAAGGACGGGCTCACCATCCGGGGGCTCACCACCGCGGCCGGGCTGTGGGTCGTCGCGGCGATCGGGACCGGGGTCGGGCTGGGCGCGTACGACCTCGCCCTGGCCGCCACGGCGATCGCGCTGGTGGCGCTGTACGCCCTGCGCCCGGCCCGGCGATGGGTCCACCGCCTGGGCAGCGACCGGGGGGACATCGTCATCCGGGCGGCCCCCGGCGCCGACGCCGGCGCGCTGGTCGCGGCGGCGCGGCAGGCCTCCCTCGGGCTGCTGAGGGCGGAGATCGAGATCGACGCCGACGGCACGCAGCGGGTGCTCCTGGAGGTGCGCGTGGAGACCGAGGCGGAGATGGACGCGCTCATCGGTGCGCTGGCGCGGATGCCGGGGGTCCAGTCGGTGGCGCCACTGGGCTGAGGCTAGGAGGCCGGCAGGACGAGGGTCTGTCCTGCCTGAAGGTCCCCGGCCTGCAGCCCGTTCTCCCGGAGGATCCGCTCGACCATGGGCCGCGGGTCGGCCTCGGAGCCGACCAGGCCGCGAGCGATCCCCCACACGGTGTCGCCGGGGTCGACCGTGTAGGTGCGAACCGCGGCGGCCTTCGCGCCGGGGAACGGACCGTCCGCGTCGCCGGCACGGGCCACGCCGCCGGCCAGCGCGACCGCCAGGGCGGCCGTGACCGCCAGCCCACTCAGCCGTCCCCATCGAACGCGCGTTCGAGTCATGGGGCGAGTATGACGAACGTGTGTTCGGGTGTCAAGCACGAATTCGAACAGGTGTTTGCTTCCGCAGGAGGCCGGTGCTAGCGTCCGCCCAAGGAGGTGCCCTTATGGAGACGCTCACGACCCGGCAGCAGCGCATCCTCGACTACATCCAAAAGACCCGCGACCAGCGCGGGTACCCACCAACCGTTCGAGAGATCGGCGAGGCCGTGGGCCTCACCAGCTCCTCGAGCGTGCACAGCCAGCTCTCGGCGCTCGAGCGCAAGGGCTACCTGCGACGGGACCCGACCAAGCCGCGGGCCATCGAGGTCCACGGCTCCTCCGTGGAAGCCCGCCCCGACGCGGTGTCGGTCCCCCTCCTCGGGCGCATCGCGGCCGGCACGCCGCTCCTGGCCGTGGAGCACGTGGAGGACCACCTGGCGCTGCCGAAGGGCCTCGTCCCCGACGGCGAACTGTTCGCACTTCGGGTCGCCGGCGACTCGATGATCGGCGCCGGCATCCTCGACGGGGACCTGGTCGTCATCGAGCAACGGGACGAGGCCGCCGACGGCGAGATCGTCGCGGCACTCCTGCCCGGGCTCGCCGAGGACGAGGCGACCGTGAAGCGGCTGCGCCGCGAGGACGGTCGCGTGATGCTCGTCCCGGAGAACCCGGACCTGGACCCGTTCGAGATGACCGACGGCCGGATCCTCGGCCGGGTGGTCGCGGTGCTCCGCACCCTCCGGTAGGCAGCTACCGCGAGCCCGAACGCGTCCCGCCGGGTGGAGACCGGCTTCAGCAGGTACTCACCGACGGCGGGCAGGTGCTGCTCCCCCACCCGAGCATGGACGGTCGTCCCCTCCGGGCCCGCCTCCGCCGCCAGGACCTCGGCCTCCCGGTACAGCCGGGCGAGGAGGTCGCCACGGTCGTGGGGCACCAGCAGCCGAACCTCCACCGGCGGCGACGGCAGCGCGTTCGCGGCCGCCTCCAGCAGGTCGTCCAGGCCCTCCCGCGTACGGCCCGAGACCAGTACGGAGCCCGGGTGCCGCCGGCGCACTCGGCGCACGATCGACCGCCGACAGGCGGTCGATCTTGTTGAGGGCGAGGACCTCCGGGATGCTCGGCCGGCGCCGATCTCGGCCAGGACGTCGCGCACCGCCTGCGATCTGCTCGTCGACGCTCAGGCGCCGAGGCGTCGGCGACATGCAGGATCAGGTCCGCGCGCGCGACCTCCTCGAGGGTCGAGCGGAACGCCTCGACCAGGTCGTGGGGCAGCTTGCGGACGAACCCGACCGTGTCGGACATCGCCGCCTTGCGTCCGCCGGGCAGCGCGAGCCGGCGGGTGGTCGGATCGAGCGTGGCGAACAGCTGGTTGGCCACCACGACGTCCGGGCCGGTCAGCGCGTTCAGCAGCGTCGACTTGCCGGCGTTCGTGTAGCCGGCGATCGCGATCTGCGGAACGCCCGGACCGCTCCCGCGGCCGAGCGCTTCACGGCCGCGCGTCCGGCGAGGTCCTTGATGTCGCGGCGAAGCTTCGTGATGCGGCGGCGGATGTGCTGGCGGTCCACCTCGAGCTTCGTCTCGCCGGGACCGCCGCGTGCCGATGCCGCCGCCCAGCCGGGACATGGCCTCGCCCCAGCCGCGGAGGCGGGGCAGCAGGTAGTTCAGCTGGGCGAGCTCGACCTGGGCCTTGCCCTCGCGGCTGCCGCGCGTGCAGGGCGAAGATGTCGAGGATCAGGGCGGTCCGGTCGACCACCTTCACGCCCAGCCGCTCCTCCACGTTGCGCAGCTGCCCGGGCGAGAGCTCCTCGTCCAGGATCACCAGCCCGGCGTCGCGAGGCGTGGACCTCCTGGTGGACCCGCTCCAGGGTGCCCTTGCCGACGAACGTGGCGGGGTCGGGATCTGGCGCGCGCCTGGACCACCTCGGCGACGGGCTCGGCGCCGGCGCTGTCGGCGAGGGCCGCGAGCTCCTCCAGGTGACCGGCGTTGCCGATCGCCGACCAGGACCGCCCGCTCGGGGACGGCCGGGCGCCACGTCGCGGAGAGCGGCGACTCGCGCGAGGAGCGACGCCGCGGCGGCGTCCCGTTCGCTCGGTCAGCGGGAGAGCGCCCCCCGGATGCGGTCCATCGCCTCGGCCAGGCGATCGTCCGGCACCGTGAGCGAGACCCGGAAGTAGCCCTCGCCCGCGCGGCGCCGTAGCCGCTGCCGGGCGCGACCAAGACCCCGGTCGAGTCGAGCAGCCGGTCGGCGAACTCGGCCGAGCCCTCGCCCTCGGGCGTGGGCACCCAGACGTAGATCGAACCCGCGCGGCGGCTTCACGTCCCAGCCGAGCGAGCGTGAAGCGTCTCGACGACCACGTCGCGCCGCTGCGAGTACGGGCGCGCAGCTCCTCGACGTGATCCTGTCGGTCCGGTCGAGGGCCGCGATGGCCGCCCGCTGCACCGCGTTCCAGATCCCGCGAGTCCAGGTTGGTCTTCACGTCGACGAGCGCGCGGATCGCCTCGGCGTTGCCGACCACCCAGCCGACCCGCCAGCCGGTCATGTTGTGGGTCTTGGACACGGAGCCGAACTCGATCGCGACGTCCTTGGCGCCCGGGACCTGCAGCACGCTGCGGGGCGACGTACCCGTCGAACGTCATCTCCGAGTACGCGGCGTCGTGGGCCAGCAGCAGGTCGTGCTACGGCGCGAACGCCACCGCTCGCTCGAAGAACGGCAGCGTCGGCCACCGCGGCGGTCGGGTTGCTCGGGTAGTTCAGCCACAGCACCTTGGTGTTGGGACCGACCGGGCGCCTGCGTCCAGGTCCGGAAGGAACCCGCTCGGCGCGTCGAGGGGCATGGACACCGGCGTGCCGCCCGCGAGCATCGTGCCGATCCCGAACACCGGGTAGCCCGGGTCGGGGACCAGCGCCTCGTCGCCGGGATCGATGAACGCGACGGCGATGTGCGCCAGTCCCTCCTTCGACCCGATCAGCGGCATGACCTGGGTCTCGGGGTCGAGGGTCGACGCCGAACCGCCGTCGCGTACCAGCTCGGCGATGGCCGCTCGGAACGCGGGCATGCCGTAGTAGCTCGGGTACTGGTGCGTGCGCGGGGTCTTCCGCCGCCTCGCTGCATCGCCTTGACGATGTGGCGAGGAGTCGGCGAGTCGGGGTCGCCCACGCCGAGCGAGATCACGTCGACGCCCTCGGCGCGCTTGGCCGCGAGTCGTCGGTCCAGCTCGGCGAACAGGTACGGCGGGAGCGTCTCGATCCGGCGGGCGACCCTCACGCGAACGCCGCCCCCGCCTCCGCGCACCCACTGCGGCGTCCAGGTCCGCCTCGAACACGAACGTCGGCCGGGCCGGTACAGGAACACGTGGTCGTCGTCCCGCCAGTCGATGAACAGCGTCGCCACCGGGCACGTCGATCTCCGACTGCCGCTTCGCCAGGCCGGCGAGGTTGGCGGCGACCAGCACCGCGCACGCGCCGGTGCCGCACGCCATGGTCTCGCCCGAGCCCCGCTCCCACACCCGCATGGCCACCCGGCCGTCGACGGCGTGGACGAACTCGACGTTGGTGCGCTCCGGGAACCGGGGGTCGTGCTCGATCTGCGGGCCGAGGTGGGGGACGTCGAGCGCGGCCAGGTCCTCGCTCGGGGTCGAGGAAGCACCACGAGGTGCGGGTTGCCCATCGACACCGCCGAGGCTCGCCACGTCCGTGCCGTCGGCCTCGAACGGCTCCGTCCAGGAACGGTCGACGCCGGGTCGCCCCGCATCGGCAGCTCGCCGAGCTCGAACGCGGGCGGGCCCATGTCGACCGTTACCCGCGACACGCGGCCGCCGTCGGTCTCCATGACCAGATGCTTGACCCCCGCGCGGGTCTCGACGTCGAGCTCCGTCACGGTCGGTGAGGCCGCGGTCGAAGACGAACTTGCCCAGGCAGCGGATGCCGTTGCCACACATCTGCGGCGACCTCGCCGTCGCGGTTCCAGTAGTCCATGAAGAAGTCGCCCTCGGTGCCCCGAACGACGCGGATCAGCCCGTCGGCGCCGATGCCGCGGTGCCGGTCGCACAGGGCCCGGATCAGCGCCGGGCTCGCCGGGCGCGCGGTCGTCGAGGTCCTCGACGAACGACGAAGTCGTTCCCGGTGCCGTGGTACTTCGCGATCCTCATGACCCGTAGTGCTCCTTCACGTCCTCGATCACGTCCATCGCGCCCCCCTCCCCCGCTTCGTACCAGCGAATGCGGGGGTCCCGCCGGAACCACGCCGATCTGCCGGCGGGCGAGCGCCTTGGTCCGCTTCATCGTGGAGGCCCGGGCCTCGTCGAGCGAGGTCCGGCCCTCGAGGTGAGCGACCAATTCAGCGTAGCCGATGGCCTGGCGGGACGTCAGGGACGCGCCGAACCCCCGTTCCACCAGGCCGCGGACCTCGTCCAGCCAACCGGCCGCCAGCATCGCGTCCACCCGGTCCTCGATCCGCCGGTACAGGACCGGCGCGGCCATGTGCACCCCAGCCGCGCGCAGCTCGGAGCCCGGATACTCGTCCCACGCCGCCGCGAACGACGAGAACGGGCGGCCGGTGAGCGCCGCGACCTCGAGGGCCCGGACGGTGCGGCGGAGGTTGCCCGGCTCGATCTGCTCGGCGGCGGCGGGATCGAACGAGCGAAGGCGCTCGTGCAGCGCCGGGGCACCCGACCAGCGCGCCCTCGATCTCCAGCTCCCGGCGGGTCCGGGGATCGGTCCCCGGGAACGCAGAGCCCGTCGACGACCGCGCGGAAGTAGAGGCCGGAGCCCCCCACCAGGAGGGGCGGGACCCCGCGGGCGTCCAGCCGGGCGAGCACGGCACCGGCGTCCCGCTGGAACACGGAGACTGAGAACGTCTCGCCGGGTTCGGCGAGGTCGATCAGATGGTGCGGGACCCGGGCCCGCTCCGCCGGCGTCGGCTTCGCGGTCCCGACGTCCATCCCCCGGTAGACGAGCATGGAGTCGATGCTCAGCGATCTCGGCGCCGAGGCCGGGCGGCGAGGGCGAGGGCCGCGTCGGTCTTGCCGGAGGCGGTCGGGCCGACGAGCGCGTACCTCGGGACGCCGGGACGCGGGACGGGCTCCAGCAGGGTCGCCGATCGAGATGGTGTGGATGGGCCGCGGTGACCCGGACCTCGGAGAACGTGCCCGGCTCGAGGGGCTCCGCGACGTTGACGACGAGGTTCGTCCGGGTCCGGGCCTGGGCCCGCCCTTGCGCCCGCGACCCTCCGCAAGGACCTCCACGACCCGGCCCTCGTAGCGCACGGTTGCGCTCGAGCGAGATCCGCTCCTGGAGCTCCACCAGGCGATCGAACCGATCGCGCACCGCGTCGGGCCGCACCAGGTCCTCCCGGCCGAACGCCGCGGTCCCCGGGCGCGGCGAGTACTGGAAGGTGAAGGCGGCGTCGAACCGCGCCTCCTCGACGACGCGAAGGGTGTCCCCGAAGTCGGCCTCGGTCTCGCCCGGGAATCCCACGATGATGTCGGTGGTGACGGCGACGTCGGGGATGGCCGCTCGGATCCGCTCGAGCCAGCCCAGATACCGGCCGGCCCGGTACGACCGCTGCATCTCGCGCAACACACGGTCGGAGCCGGACTGCAACGGGAAGTGGATGTGCTCGCACACCGAGGCGCTCTCGGCCATCGCCTCGATCACGTCGGGGGTGAAGTCGTGTGGATGCGGGCTGGTGAATCGGATCCGGCGGATGCCCTCGATCGCATCGACCTCGCGCAGCAGGCGGCCGAACTGCGGCCGGGAGCCCGAGCCGGGGATCGTCAGGTCGCGTCCGTAGGTGTTGACGTTCTGGCCCAGGAGCGTGACCTCGAGGACCCCGTCACGGGCGAGGCCCTGGACCTCGGCGAGGACGTCGCCGATCGCCCGCGATCGCTGAGGACCGCGAACCAGGGGGACGATGCAGAACGTGCAGTGGTTGTCGCAACCGGTGGCGATGGATACCCACGCGTGGTGGCGGGACGCTCGCCGCGCCGGAAGCGCGGAGGGAAACACCTCGGTGTATTCGCGGACGTCCATCTGGGGCCCGTCGCGCTCCGCCTCGTCGTATCAGCTCCAGCAGCCGGGGCAGGGCGTGGGTTCCGATGACGACGTCGACCCACGGAGCCCGGCGCTGGATCTCGCCCTGGTCCTTCTGGGCCAGGCATCCGGCCACCACGATGCGCATGCGGGGGTTCTCGAGCTTGAGCGGCCGAAGGCGTCCGAGATTCCCGTAGAGGCGGTTGTCGGCGTTCTCGCGGACGGCGCAGGTGTTGAGGACGACGACCTCGGCCTCGGCCGCCTCGTCGGTGGGAACCATCCCGTCCGCCTCGAGGAGCCCGGCGATCCGCTCGGAGTCGTGCTCGTTCATCTGGCACCCGAAGGTGCGGATCAGGTATCGGCCCACGGGCTCGACTGTAGCAGCGAGGTGTGGGCGCTCAGCGCCGCCGGCGGCCGGCGCCGAGCAGCGTGCCGATGATCGCGATCGCGCCTCCCGCGACGGTGAGGTAGACGCCCAGGCCGAGCACGTCGAACAGCGGCCGCGAGGTCCGCGTCACCGACACCGCGAACGCCAGGGGCACCGCCATGGCGCCCAGCCCACCCGCGATCGTGACGCCCCGTCCCGCGGTGACCAGCCCGAACACGATGATCCCGACCAGCACCAGGACGACCATGCCGATCGACTTCAACGGCTCGGCGTCCGTTCCCGCGGAGCCTCCGATCAGCCACTTCAGGCTGAGGTGGAACGGGCTGATGTCACGGGTCCCCTTCGACCACGCGAGCCCCGCGCCGACCATCACCACGAGGGCCCCGGCGACGGTGGCGGCTTGGCGGAGGCGGAACGACCCGCGCAGGCTCGGCCGCGTGATCATTTCGCGAACTCCGTCGGAGCGCAGCTCCCTGACGACCGTGATCTTGATCTGCCCCGGGTACTGGAGCTCCTCCTCGACCCGCTTGGCGATGTCGCGCGCCAGGACCTGCGCCGCCAGGTCGTCGACGTCCTCGGGCTTGACCATGACCCGCACCTCGCGTCCGGCCTGCATCGCGAACGTCTTCTCCACGCCCGGGTAGGACTCGCAGATCTCCTCGAGCCGCTCCAGGCGCTTCACGTAGGTCTCCAGGCTCTCCCGGCGGGCCCCGGGCCGTCCGCCCGGAGATCGAGTCGGCGACCTGGGCGAGCACGGCCTCCACCGTTCGCTGCTCCACCTCGCCGTGGTGGGACTCGATCGCGTGCACGACCTCGGGCGGCTCCTTCAGACGGCGGGCGAGCTCGGCCCCGATCAGGGCGTGCGACCCCTCGACCTCGTGGGTCAGGGCCTTGCCGATGTCGTGCATCAACGCGCAGCGGGCGACCAGCTTCGGATTGGGCATCCCGAGCTCCGCGGCCATGACCTCCGCGATGTTCGCGGACTCGACCAGATGCCGCAGCACGTTCTGGCCGTAGGAGGTCCGGAACTGGAGGCGGCCCGAGCACGCGGACCATCTCCGGGTGCACGCTGGCGATGCCGGTGTCGATCAGGGCCCGCTCGCCGGCGCGGCGGATCTCCTCCTCGATCTCCACCTTCGACCGCTCGTGCATCTCCTCGATGCGAGCGGGTTGGATCCGGCCGTCCGCGACGAGCTTCTCGAGGGTCAGGCGGGCCACCTCGCGCCGCACCGGGTCGAAGCTCGAGAGCACCACGGCCTCGGGGGTGTCGTCGATGATGAGGTTGATCCCCGTGACGGCCTCGAACGCGCGGATGTTGCGGCCCTCCCGCCCGATGATCCGGCCCTTCATGTCGTCGCGAGGGCAGCGGGAAGACCGAGACGGTCGACTCGGCCGTCTGCTCACGTGGCGACCCGCTGGATGGCGAGGGTGACGATCTTGCGGGCCCGCCGCTCGCCCTCCTCCCGCGCCTGCTGCTCGATCTCGCGGACGGTCCCCATCGCGTCGCGCTTGGCGTGCTCGACCACCGTGCCCATCAACGCCTCCTTGGCCTCCTGGGCGGTCAAACGGGAGACCCGCTCGAGCTCGGCGCGGTGCTTCTGGGCGTCCTGCTCCAGGCCGGTGCGGATGGTCTCCACCTCCTGACGGACGGCCTGGAGGCCCCGGTCCCGTTGGTCGATCTCACCGAGGCGCGCCTCGAGGGCCTCCTCGCGGCGGGACAGCGTCTCCTCTCGCTTTCGGATCTCCTCGCGACGGCCCCGGACGTCCTCGTCTGCCTCACGGCGCATGCCGGCGATCTCGTCCTTGACCTCTTGAAGGGCGTCGCGAACGCGGGACTCCGCCTCGCGCTCGGCCTCGGCCAGGGTCCGCGCGGCACGAGCCTCGGCGGACTCCAGGGAGCCCGAGGCCATCGCCTTGCGGACCAGCCACCCCGCGCCCACGCCCCCCACGAGCGCGACCACGATCCAGACGGCCGTCATCGTGCCTCCTCATCCCCGCCCGAAGACGACGAACGCCGGGCCAGAGGCCCGGCGAGGATGCCGGTGAGACCGAGTCGGCGATGCGCGAGTGCGAACGTGGGTCGGCGGGCCCTCCTCAGGGCCCCGGGCGCCTCCTGGGGTGTCGGGTTGGAATCTCGCTCGCCATGTCGGTCGTTTTCTCGGACGGTTCGGTTGTGTTGTTCGTTGGAACCTCTGGTGGGCAAATTCTAGCCCCGCAATGGTCGCTTGGGAACGGTTCGGGCCGCTTGCTCTCCTGGTATTCGGGGCGGCCTTCGCGGTACCGTGTTCCGGTGCGACGGACGAGCGCGATGGCGGCGGTCATGGTGGCGGTGGCGAGCATCGCCGTCGGGATCCTTCCCGGAACCGGAGCGGTGGCGAGCTCTCCGGGGACGGTGCACCTCCCGGACCTGCAGACGAAGCCGCCCCGAGACTTGCGCATCACCAACCAGAACGGCGTCAAGCTCCTTCGTCTGAGCAACGAGGTCTGGAACGCCGGCGACGGCCCGCTCGATCTGCGGGCGGAGAACGTCGGCACGACGACCACCGCGTACCAGCGGCTCATGACCCACGACGACAACATGGTCTGGTCGGTCGTGAGCGAGCGGTTGGCCGGCACGTTCGCGTTCCACTCCGCGCACAACCACTGGCACTTCGGGGACTTCGCGAAATACGAGCTCCGCGCGAACGACCGCCGCAAGCCCGGCGCCCTCCTGCGCAGCGGAGGCAAGACGAGCTTCTGCATCGTCGACACGACGCAGGTCAGCAACACGATCCCGCACGCCATGCCCCGGAGGTACTCGCTGTGCACGCGGACGGGGGGCCAGGGACTGGCGGTGGGATGGTCCGACACCTACCTGTACAACCTGGCGGGCCAGTCCATCGACATCACCGGGCTGCCAAACGGCGCCTACTGGCTGATCTCCACGGCGGACCCCAGCGACCATCTGCTGGAGACGAACGAGGCCAACAACGCCGCGCAGCTGTTCATCCGGATCCGGCGCGACACCGTGACACTCATCGTCTGAGCCGCACGGCTCAGTCGTCGTCTCGAGTCCCGTCGATCGCCAGCGCCCTGCGCGCGGCCCCCGAAGCCAGCCCGTAGCCGTAGCCGCGCCGCTGCAGGAACGACAGAAGGCGCGGGTACGCGCGCTCGGGAGGAAGTCCGCTCAGCCTTCGGGCCCGCAGCTCGGCGAGCTCGAACGCGCGTGCCTCCTCGTCCCCGCCCCCGATCTCGGCCAGCGCGGCCTCCCCGACGGCGGGATCGACGCCCTTCGACCGCAGGGCCGACCGGATCGCCCGGTCTCCCTCCAGGCGGTGGCCGGCCCGGGACTCGACGAGCTCGCGGGCGAAGGCGGCGTCGTCGACGAGGCCTACCCGTTCGAGGTCCTCGAGGGCCGAACGGACGTCATCGTCGCCCACGCCCACACGAGCGAGCCGCTGCTCGAGCTCCGCGCGGCTCCGGGGCCGAACCGCCAGGAGCCGGAGCGCACGCTCCTTCGCGTACGCCCGCGCCTCCTCGGGTGTCCGCTCGGGGGGTGCGGAATCCCGTGCGGAACCCCGCCGGGGGCCGGCCGTCAGCCCTTCCCCTTAGCCGCCGGCCGGCGCCCCGGTGGGCTCCTCCGCGAGCTCCGGCACCTCGATCGGCGCCTCATCGGCGTCGTCGAAGGCGCTCAGGCCCACGCCTTCACGGACACGTCGCTCGATCTCCTGGGCGACATCCGCGTGCTCGGACAGGAACTGGCGGGCGTTCTCCTTCCCCTGGCCGAGCTGTTCGTTCTCGTACGTGAACCACGCACCCGACTTCTTGATGATCTCAAGGTCCACGCCAACGTCAAGCAGGCTACCTTCTTTCGAGATTCCGCGGCCGTAGATGATGTCGAACTCGGCCATCCGGAAGGGCGGCGCGAGCTTGTTCTTCACGACCTTGGCGCGGACGCGGTTGCCGACCACCTCGGTCCCGTCCTTCAGGCTCTCGATCTTGCGGACGTCCAGACGGACCGACGAGTAGAACTTGAGCGCGCGGCCGCCGGGGGTGGTCTCCGGCGAGCCGAACATCACGCCGATCTTCTCCCGCAGTTGGTTGATGAACACGCAGGTCGTGTCGAAGCGCGACAGCGTCCCGGCGAGCTTGCGCATGGCCTGGGACATCAGCCGCGCCTGGAGCCCGACGTGGGTGTCGCCCATCTCCCCCTCGATCTCGGCGCGGGGGACGAGGGCCGCGACCGAGTCCACGACCACGATGTCGAGCGCCCCGGAGCGAACCAGCATGTCCGCGATCTCCAGGGCCTGCTCGCCCGAGTCGGGCTGCGAGATCAGCAGCTCGTCGATGTTCACGCCGAGGTTGCGCGCGTAGGTCGGGTCCAGGGCGTGCTCGGCGTCGACGAAGGCGGCGATGCCCCCGTTCCGCTGGGCCTCGGCGATCATGTGCAGGCAGACGGTGGTCTTGCCCGAACCCTCCGGGCCGTAGACCTCGATGATCCGGCCGCGGGGGATGCCCCCGATGCCCAGCGCGATGTCCAGGGCCAGCGACCCCGTCCCGATCACGGCGACGCCCTGACCGGCCGGATGCTCTCCCAGGCGCATGACGGCGCCCTTTCCGTACTGCTTCTCGATCTGGGAGAGGGCCAGGTCGAGCATCTTTTCCCGTTCCATTCGAACCTCCCGTGACGGTGGAAGGGCTGGACGGCGAAGGTTAGCAAGAGGGTCTGACATGAATTACACCCCTGTCGTTCGACGACTGCAACCCGAACCGTACTCGAACACCTGTTCGAAGGCAAGGATTTCCGCTTGACATCGTCGACCGCCCCGCCGGAGCATCCGCCCCACCCGATCGCTGGAGCTCCGGCCATGGCCTCCGTTCGCCACCCCGTCCCCGCCGCGAAACGCTCCTTCGGGCTCCGGTTCCTGGCGCTCCTCGGACGGCTCGTGGCCCTCGCCGGAACCGTCGCGCTGACCATGCAGTACGGCCCTCGCGGCCTCGCCGCGGGGATCGTGTTCGGGTTCGTCCTCCCCTGGCTCGTCGCGCTCCGCCCCGGACGAGCGCTCCGCCGGGACCCGTTCCGCAAGGGCAACACGCGCCTGGGGTGGCGGCCGCAGCTCCGGCCGTGGGCGATCCTGTGCGGCGTGGCGGGCGGCGTCGGGACCGCCATCATCCTGCAGCAGTACTCCGTCTCGGCGATGACCTCGTCGCTGCTGCTCAAGGGCGTCATCGGAGGCCTGCTGGGCGGGCTCGTCCTGCCGTCGATCACGTGGGCGTTCACGGTCCGGCGCGTGAACCGGCGGCTGCATGACCTCCCCGCGCCGGCCGCCGCGGCGTTCAGCGCACTCAGCGCGCTCTTGGCGCTCGTCCCGGCCCTGCTCGTGCTGTTCCCGGCCACCGCCCTCGCCGAGACCTCGGGCCCATGCACCGGCGCCTTCGCCGGGCAGGATCTGACCGGCCACGACAGCCTGGACGAGGACCAGGCGATCCTGCTGCTGCCGGAGGACCACGTGACGTTCAGCCTGACCGGCCCGACCGCGCCGGCGGACGGCGAGTTCCGTCTGTACTACGGGCCGGCGTGGATCCCGATCGATCAACGCGTCCAGGGGACCAGCGTGTCCGCCTCGGCCCTCGTCGGCGACTACGACTGGGTGGGCGCGGGGCTGTACCGGATCACCGGGGAGGCCACGCTCCAGGGCGGCCAGGCCTGCACCGGAGCCGTCCTGGTGGACATCGGGACGGACCCACTGGAGACGGTCCTCGGCGCGCTCGGCATGGCGATGGCCATCGCGGGGACCCTGGGCGTCGCCGGCACGGCGCTGCACGACTCGGCCGACGCGGGGACCGCCGCGAAACGCGTGCGCAGCGCCCGGACGCTGCCGCGCGAGCCCTCCTACCCGGACGCCGGATCGGCGGCGGCGGCCTCCCTCGTCGGCGCATCGCCGGGCGCCGGGGCGGCGCCCCTCAGCACGGCGGCCGCCCTGGACCGGGCGTTCGGCCCGGACGAGCCGGCGGCGACCCCTCCCGCCTTCGACGAGGCGTCCCGGGACGTGGCGACGGACGCGGCCGGGGCCGCAGGGATCGCCGGGACCGCCGCCTCGCGCCGCGGACCCGGCGCTGACGACCCCGAGGACCTCGACGCGTGGTACCCCCGCAGGCCGGGAGAGGCCGACGCGGACACGTTCGAGTGGCCGGAGGAACCTCCGGCCGGCAGCCGCGAGAGCGGAGGCGGGGGCGCGCCCCGACCGGGCGAGGTGGGCCAGGAGGTCGTCGAACAGCTCACGAACCCGGAGTCGTTCGAGCACGACGCCCCGGTCGCGCCTCCCAACGACGAGGACGAGGAGGAGCCGGGGGGGCGCCCGCGCCCCTGACCCGGCTCAGCCGTTCAGCCCGAATCGGGCCAGGGGCTCGTACCTCGGCCGCGGACGCATGAGGTGGCTCCGGTACAGGGTGATCGCCTTCACGCGGAATCGCGGCGCGACGACCGGCTCCGTCAGGGCCTCGGCGTGGCCGGCCAGCGAGACGCGCGGCTCGAAGCGCGCCAGCGTCAGGTGGGGGGTGTAGGGGCGCGCCTCGGGAGGGAACTCCTCGGCGAGCGCCGTCCGAACCGAGCCGGCCAGGGCGTCCCATCCCCCGCCCCGCTCGTCGAGGCCCAGCCACAGGACCCGCGCCGACCCCCGCCCGGGGAACACGCCGAACGCCGACAGGCCGGTCTCGAACGGCCGCACGGGCGCGGCGGCCTCCGTCAGCCGCTCGCGGACCCAGTCCAGCTGGCGCGGCCAGGTTCGCCCCAGGAACCCCACGGTCACGTGCTGGTTCTCGGTGACCACCCACCGGCCGACCCCGTCGCCCAGCCGGTCCCGCCACGCCACGGACGCCGCCTCGACCGCCTGGAGGGACGCGGGAGGCAGGTCCACCGCCACGAACAGGCGGAGCGGCCGGTCGCCGGGCGGCGCCTCGGACGTCACGCCTGGGAGGCGTCGAACGGATCCCCGGGCCGGCCCCGGAGCTGGCGGAGCCCCAACAGCTCCCGGCGGACCATGTCGAGCGCGGCCTGTTCCGCCCACCTCCGGATCTGATCGCGATCGCCGGGCGCGTTGAAGGTCGCGGCTTGCTCGCCGCCCTCGGTGGAGATCGCCACCCACACGCGGCCGACCGGTTCGCCGTCGTGCGGGTCGGGCCCGGCCACCCCGGTGAGCGACACCGCGATGTCCGCGCCGAACAGCCCGCGTGCGCCCCGGGCCATCTCCATCGCGCACGCCTCGCTGACCACGCCCGGACCGTCGATGGTCTCCTGACGAACCCCGAGCACGTCCCGCTTTGCGGCCTCCGTGTAACACACCGCCGACCCCACGAAGAACGCCGAGGAGCCGGGGGCCGCCGTGAGCCGCGCGGCGAGCTCGCCGCCGGTGAGCGACTCGGCGCAGGCGAGGGTCCGCTGCTCCGCCTTCAGCAGCCGGCCGACGACGTGCTCGAGCTGCTCGTCGTCGGTGGAGAACACCCGATCCCCCAGCCGGCGGGCCACCTCCTCGGCCAGTGGCTCGATGCGCGCCTCGGCCTCGGCGCGGGAGGCCGCCTTGGCGGTCAGGCGGACCTTCACCTCTCCGGAGGTGGCCAGGAAGGCGACGGTCGGGTTGGTCGAGCTCCGGAACAGGTCGTCGAGGACCTCTGCCAGGCGGGACTCCGCCATCCCGGTCACCTTCAGGACGCGGGAGACGATCGTCATGCCGCCGGCCAGCTCGGCGAGCTCGGGGAGGATCGTCCCCTCGAGCATCTCCTTCATCTCGGCCGGCACGCCGGGCACCAGGTAGAGCCGGCGGCCCTCGTGCTGGACGATCAGGCCGGGCGCGGTCCCCCGCTCGGGCGTGATGTACCGAGCGCCGGCTGGGACCAGCGCCTGGCGCAGGTTCGACTCGGGCATCTCCCGTCCGAGCGCCGCGAACCGCTCACGGAGCCACGCCTCGACGGCCGGCACCGGCTCGAGCTCCACCCCGAGCGCCGCGGCGAGGCCCTCCCGGGTCACGTCGTCCTGGGTGGGTCCCAGCCCGCCGGTGGCGATGACCACGTCGGCCCGCGACAGGGCCAGGCGGAGCGCGTCGGCGATGCGGTCCTCGTTGTCCCCCACCACCTGGTGGTGCAGCACGTCGACGCCGATCAGCGCGAGCCGATCCGACATCCACCGCGCGTTGGAGTTCTCGATCTGCCCGAGGAGGATCTCGGTGCCGACGGCCACCAGCTCGGCGGTGGTCACGTGGCCGGCGTGTCCACCGTGCGGAGCGACTTCACGGCGTAGTCCAGGCCCGACCACACCGTCAGGAGGACCGCGATCATCACCACCACCGTCCCCCACGGGTCGATCACGTCCACGGCGTCGGGGAGCAGGTACAGCAGGATCGCCAGGAGCTGCGCGGCCGTCTTGGCCTTCCCGAGGGCCGACGCCGGCATGGCCCGGCCCCGGCCTCCCAGGTACACCCGAAGCAGCGAGACGGCGATCTCGCGCACCACGATGATCGCGGCCGCCCACAGCGGGAACCGGTCGAGTGCGGTCAGGGTGATCACCGGCGCGGAGACGAACACCTTGTCCGAGAGCGGATCGAGCCACTGGCCCGTGCGGGTGACCGAGTCGTAGCGCCGGGCGAGGTACCCGTCCAGGCCGTCGGTCACGGCGCCGAACACGAACAGCGCCGCGGCGGCGAACGACGCCCCCCGGCTGCCGTCGACCACCAGGAGCACCAGGCCCGGGACCAGGAGGATCCGAAGCAGCGAGATGAGGTTCGGCCACCCCAGCCCGAACGGGCTCACCCGCCGCTCGACGGCGACCCCCTGAAGTCGTTGGGCCCGTAGGAGATCTGATAGGGCTCCCCGAGCACACCGGGCGCGCCCAGCTTGGTGCCGTTCACCGTGAGCCGGACGCTCCCCCCGCTCGCGAACTCGAACAGGATCCGGTCGTGGCCCAGCAGGCTGCGCGCCTCGCCCCGGGCGAGCGTTCCGTCGAAGATGACGAGCCCGTCGACCAGGATCCGCGCGCCCACCTCCTCGAGCGCCACCAGGTTCGCCACCACCGGCGGCGTGGAGGTCTCCACGGCCGGCCCGGACGGGTCCGCGGTCTCGCCGGGGTTCGACCGGGACACGAGGGCGATCACCGCCACGACCAGGACCGCCGCGGCGGCGGCGGCGACCGCCAGCCGCCAGTTGGCGGGGCGGTGGATCAGCGGATGCCCGTCGGGGCTCGTCGCCACCTGCGGCGAGGACGGCGCCGCGGCGGGAAGCACCGGCTGGTTGCCGTACACGCGGCCGTACGCCTGGAGCACCTTGTCGGCGTCGAGCCCCAGGTAGCTCGCGTACGAGCGGAGGAACCCCCGCACGTAGACGTCGCCGTGGAGGCGATCGAAGGCCTCCCCCTCGAGGGCCTGGAGGTATTCCACGCGGATGCGCGTCTCCCGGCTGGCCTCCTCGACCGTCTTGCCCCGGCCCTCCCGGGCCACCTTGAGCGCCCGGCCGATGCCCGTTCCGGTCGCATTCACGATGCCGGATTGTATGCACCCACCGTAGGGACTCCCCCCGGACGCCTTCGTGTAGGGTTCGGCCCCGTGGCCGCCATCGATCCCGACGTCCTCAAGAAAGTCACGGTCTTCTCCACGGTCTCGCCGGAAGGGCGCGCCAAGCTCGTGGAGGCGGCCGAGGAAACCCAGCACCCCGAGGGCGCGGAGCTGACCCAGGAGGGCGTGGTCGGCCACCGGTTCCACCTGCTGCTGGAGGGCAACGGGGTCGTGCTCCGGGGCGGCGTGGCGATCGCCACGGTCCACGCGGGCGACTTCGTCGGCGAGATCGCGCTGCTCGGCGGAGGCCGCTACACGGCCACCGTCCGGTGCTCGGCGGCGACCCGCTGCCTGACGATCGAGCGGGAGGGGTTCTGGGCCCTCCTGGAGGCCGAGCCGACGATCGCCCTGCGGATCCTCGAGATCGTGTGCCGGCGGACCGAGCAGCTCATGGGAGCCACCCCCACCGCCAACTTCATCGGCGGCTGGGGACACCTGGACGACGAGTAGCCCCGTGGGCGAGACCGACACGGTCCTCGTGATCGTCGAGATCCCGCGCGGCTCCCGCAACAAGTACGAGTACGACCCGTCCGTCGGCGCCATCGTGCTGGACCGGATGCTGTTCACGTCGATGGTCTATCCGGCCGACTACGGCTTCATCGACGGGACGCTCGGCGGCGACGGCGACACCCTGGACGCCCTGGTGTTCGTGGCCGAGCCCACGTTTCCGGGATGCCGGATCCACGCGCGGCCCATCGGGCTGTACCGGATGGCCGACGAGAAGGGCGCCGACGAGAAGATCCTGTGCGTCCCGCTGCGCGACCCCAACTGGTCACACGTGGCAGACCTGGCCGACATGCGGCCGGAGATGCTGAACGAGGTCGACCACTTCTTCCGGTTCTACGGGGACCTCGAGGGCAAGGTCGTCACGGCCGAGGGCTTCGGCGGTCGCGACGAGGCCCTCGCCGTGATCGCCGCCGCCCGAGCCCGCCTGGGCGAGGCGGGCTCGTAGGCCTCAACCCGCGGCGGCGCCCCGGGACTCCATCCACTCCTCGTAGGTCAACAGCACGTCGCGAGCCTTCGACCCCGTGCTCGGACCGACGATCGAGCGCTCCTCGAGCAGGTCCATGATCCGCCCCGCGCGGGCGAACCCGACCTTCAGCTTGCGCTGGAGCATCGAGGTCGACCCGAGCTGCGAGCGGATCACCAGATCGGCGGCCTGCTCGACCAGGTCGTCGTCGTCGCCGACGCCGGAGACGTCCTCGCCCTCGACGGGCGGCTTGCCGAGGCCCTCGGCACCCTGGACGTAGACCGGCGCCCGCTGCTTGCGGCACCACTCGGCGACGGCCTCGATCTCGGCCTCGGTCACCCACGCCCCCTGGATGCGGTGGGCCTTCGAGGCGTTCGCCGGCAGGAAGAGCATGTCGCCGCGGCCGACGAGCTTCTCCGCGCCGCCCACGTCCAGGATCACCCGGCTGTCGGCCTGCGACGCCGTCATGAACGCGATCCGGCTTGGGATGTTCGCCTTGATCAGGCCGGTGACGACGTCGACCGAGGGCCGCTGCGTGGCCACCACCAGGTGGATGCCCACCGCCCGGGCCATCTGCGCGATACGGCAGATCGCGTCCTCGACGTCGCGCGGCGCGACCATCATCAGGTCCGACAGCTCGTCGATCACCACGACGATATACGGCAGGTGGCGGAAGTCCGAGTCCATCCCCGGCGGGATCCGAAGCGTCCCTCCGGCGAGCGCGGCGTTGTACGAGGCGATGTCGCGCATCCCGACGGTCGCCAGCGACTCGTAACGCAGCTCCATCTCCCGGACCACCCAACCGAGGGCCTCCGCCGCCCGCTTCGGATGCACGATCACCGGCGAGATCAGGTGCGGCAGGTCGGCAAAGTGCGACAGCTCCACGCGCTTCGGGTCGACCAGCACCAGCTTCACCTCGTCGGGCGTGGCCCGCATCAGGATGCTCGTGACGAACGCGTTGATCAGGCTGGACTTGCCGGCCCCCGTGGAGCCGGCCACCAGCACGTGGGGCATCTCCGAGAGGTTCACCATGACCGCGCGGCCGTGGACGTCCTTGCCCAGCGACGCCGCGAGCGGGTGCTTGTTCTCGGCCGCGGTCTTCGACGTCAGGACGTCGCCGAGCATCACGAAGTCGCGGACCTTGTTCGGGACCTCGACGCCGATGGCGGACTTGCCGGGGATCGGGGCGATGATCCGAACGTCGGGCGTGGCGAGTGCGTAGGCGATGTCGTCCGAGAGCGACAGGACCTTGTTGACCTTCGTCCCGGCGGTGACCTCGACCTCGTACAGGGTGACGGTGGGCCCACGGTGGGCCGCGACCACGCGCGCGGGAACGCCGAAGTTCTCGAAGGTGCCCTCGAGCACCTTCATCGTGTCCTCCTCGTCGCGGCCGGACGCCGTGGTGGCCGGCGCGCGCCGCAGCAGCTCGGCGGGCGGCAGCTTGTAGCCGTCGCCCTTCGGCAGGACCAGCTTCATCTGCCTCGGCTCGCCGGCGGTCACCGGCGGAGGCTCCGGCATGGCCGGGGTCATCGTCGCGGGCTCGTCGTGCTCGGCGATCTTCACGCGGCGATCGCGCTTCGGCGTCGGCGCCGGCTCCTCGTCCTCCCGCTCGACGAAGAGGAACCCCTTGATCCGTTGCCCGACGGCCGCGAGGGGCGTGCCGGTGAACACGAGCACGCCGAGGACGAGCAGCCCGGCCGTCACGACGGCGGCGCCGTAGGCCGACACCAACCGGGACAGCGGCCACGCGGTCAGCGCGCCGAGCAGGCCGCCGGAGTCACCGAACCCCGCGTGGCCCGACGCCGGGCTGGGGTTGCCCGAGAACAGCGAGACCAGACCGAGCGCGCCCGCGCCGGTGATCCACAGCCCGACGAAGCGCCGTCCCCGCTCCTCCACGGCCGTGCCGCGGATCAGGAGCACACCCCAGTACATGGCGACGACCGGGAACGCGTAGCCGGCCACGCCCCACAGGCCGGTCACCAGGATGGTCAGGAACCGGCCGACCGGTCCGGCCGCGTCGAGCCAGATCGACAGCATCGACAACAGCGCCAGGACGACCAGGCCGATCCCGATCATGTCGGCGATCTGGGGGGCCAGGTGGTTCGCCATCCGCCGCCCGGCGGCCCGGGTTCGGGCGCCGGTCTGGCGTGACGGCCGCCGGCGGCCCTTGGGCTTCGACCGGGATCTGGATCGGGACTTCGTCTTCGTGGCCATCAGTGCTCGACCTCCTCGGTCAGACCTCCATGATCACGGGGACGATCACGGGCTTTCGCTTCGTGACCTCGAAGAAGTACTTGCCGAGGGTCCGGCGGACCCGATCCTTCAGCACCGTCGGGTCGGTGACGTTGTCGGCGGCGGTCTCCTTCAGGGAGAGCTCCACGCGGTGGCGGCCCTCCTCGAGGATCTCGCCGGCCTCCTCGTCGTAGACGAACCCTCGGGTGACGATCTCGGGGCCGGAGAGGATCGCGCCGGTGTGCCGGTCGACCGACAGGACCACGATCGCGAAGCCGTCGCCGGCCAGCTTGCGCCGGTCGCGCAGGACCGCCTCGCCGACGTCGCCGATCCCCAGGCCGTCCACGTAGGTGACCCCGGCCTGGACCTCGCCGGTGATCGCCACCGAGTCGGGCCCGATGTCGACCACGTCGCCGTCCTCGCAGATCAGCACGTGCTCCCGCGGGATCCCGACCGCCTCGGCCAGGCGGGCGTGATGCAGCAGGTGGCGGATCTCGCCGTGGACCGGGATGAACCAGCGGGGCCGGACCAGGTTGAGCATCGACTTGAGGTCCTCGGACGCGCCGTGGCCGGAGACGTGGACCGAGTAGAACGGGACGTGGAACACGTCGGCGCCGGTCCGGTACAGGCCGTCGATCGTGCGGTTGATCGCGGTCTCGTTGCCGGGGATCTTCGACGAGGCCAGGACCACCGCGTCGCCGGGCCCGAGCTTCACCCACTTGTTCTCGCGGGCGGCCATGAGCGACAGCGCCGACATGGGCTCGCCCTGCGACCCGGTGGACACGACCACCACGGAGCTCGGGGCCATCGACGACACCGACTCGATGGGGACCAGGTCCTCGGGCGGCAGGTGGAGGTAGCCCAGCTCGCTCGCCGCGGCCATGTTCTGGTTCATCGAGCGGCCGAGGAAAGCGACCTTGCGACCCACCGCCCGCGCGGCGTCGCAGATCTGCTGGACCCTGTGCACGTGGCTCGCGAAGCAGGCCGTCACGATGCGGCCGCTCACGTCCCGGAAGATCTCCCGCAGGACGGGCCCGACCGTCCGCTCGCTGGGGACGCTCCCCGGGTCCTCCGCGTTCGTCGAGTCCGACAGGAACAGGTGCACGCCGCGGCGGGCCTCCTCGGCCAGGCCGTGCAGGTCGGTGGTCCGGCCGTCGAGCGGGGTCTGGTCGAGCTTGAAGTCGCCCGAGTGCAGGATCGTGCCGGCCGGCGTGTCGATGGCCACCGCGACCCCGTCGGGGATCGAGTGCGAGACGCGCCGGAACCGGAAGGTGAACGGCCCCGTCGTGACCTCGCCGTCGCCCGGCTCGACCTCGTGCAGCGTCGCCCGCTCGGAGACACCGTGCTCCTCGAACTTCCGCTTGAGCAAGCCGAGGGTCAGCTTGGTTCCGTACACGTCGAGCTCGAACTCACGGAGCAGGTACGGCAGCGCGCCGATGTGGTCCTCGTGGCCGTGGGTGAGCACGACGGTTCCCACCGCGTCCGCCCGCTCCCGCAGGTAATCGAAGTCCGGCAGGACCAGGTCCACCCCGGGCATGTCCTCCTCGGGGAACGACAGGCCGGCGTCGATGAGCAGGATCTTGCCGCCCAGCTCGAGGGCGGCCATGTTCCGCCCGATCTCGCCGAGGCCGCCCAGGAACACCAGGCGGGCCTCGGGCCCGCCTCCGGCGCCGGCGACCTGGGGTGCTCCCCCCTCAGAGGACGCCGGCCGCCTCCATGGCTCGGCGGACGACCGCCCGCTCCTCCTCGGTCGCCGGGATCAGCGGAAGCCGTGGATCGCCGGCCGGCTGGCCGATCATCTCCAGGGCGGCCTTGACCGGCGTGGGGTTGCTGGTCACGAACAGCGCGGGGAACAGGGGCAGCAGCTCCTGGTGGAGCTTGAGGGCGGCGGGCACGTCACCGGCGGAGATCAGCTCGAACATCCGGGAGAGGCGTTCCCCCGCGACGTGAGACGCGACCGAGATGACCCCGACCCCGCCGACGCACGCCCACGCGAACGCGCCCCAGTCGTCGCCCGCGTAGACCTCGAAGCCCGAGGGGGCCTCGGCCACCAGCCGGGCGGCGCCGTCCACGTCCCCGGTGGCGTCCTTGACCCCGACGATGTTCTCGACGGTTGCGAGCTCCAGCAGCGTGTCGTGCTCGATGCGGATGACCGTCCGGCTGGGGATGTTGTAGAGCAGCACGGGGAGGTCCGTGCCCCCGGCCACGGCGCGGAAGTGCGCGAGCAGGCCAGGCTGGGAGGGCTTCGAGTAGTACGGCGTGACGACGAGCAGCGCGTCGGCGCCCGCCTCCTTCGCCCGCTCCCCCAGGTGGATGGTGTGCCGGGTGTCGGGCGTGCCGGTGCCGGCGATGACGGGCGTGCCGGCCCCCACCGCCCCCTTGACCGCCCGGACCAGCTCGAACTTCTCGTCGTCGTCCATGGTGGAGGCCTCACCCGTGGATCCGTGGATCACCAGGCCGTCCGAGCCGTGCTCGACCAGCCAGGCGGCGAGCTCGCCGGCCCGGCCGACGTCGAGCGAGCCGTCCTCCGCGAAGGGCGTCGCCATCGCGGTGATCACCGAACCGAACCTTCCCGGCATTGCCTCCTCCTTCCGGCGCGACGCCGGGACCCGCCGCGGCCACGCTCGGCCGGGCGGACTCGGCGTCACTGTAACACTCAGCCGCGCTCACCAGTCACATGGGGCACATGTTGAACCTGGGGCAGCTGTGCTCTGGCCGGCCGTCGCCGGCTTGGCCGTATCCTAAGGCGGCCATGCGGATCTACACGAAGACCGGGGACGACGGGACCACCGGGCTGCTGTACGGCAGCCGCGTCAGCAAGGGCGGCCGCGTCGCCGAGACCTACGGCACGGTGGACGAGGCCGTGGCGGAGCTGGGCCTGGCCCGCGCCGAGACCGACAACGCGGCGTTCGACGCCACCCTCCTGCAGATCCAGCGCGACCTGTTCGTGATCGGGGCCGACCTGGCCACCAACCCGGCCGAGCGGGCGAAGCTCAAGCCGGGGGTCTCGCTGGCCACCGCCGACATGGTCGAACGGCTCGAGGCCCTGATCGACGACACCGTGGCCGAGCACCCCCTCCCCGAGGAGTTCGTGGTCCCCGGCACCAACCGATCCTCGGCCGCACTGGACGTGGCCCGGACCACCGTGCGCCGCGCCGAGCGGCGCGCCGTCGAGCTCCGCGACGCCGGGACCGAGGTGAACCCCGAGGCCCTTCGCTATCTGAACCGTCTGTCCGACCTGCTGTTCGTGTTCGCCCGATGGCAGGCGGGCCAGGCCGAGCCACCCAGCCGAACGCGCCCGTGACGGGCGCGCCCCCCGAGAAGGTCGGGATCCGCGAGATCCTCGCGCTGCCCGCCCTGCGGACCATCATGGGCGTGGTCTTCGTGACCATGCTCGGGTTCGGGATCATCGTCCCGGTCCTGCCGCTGTTCGCGAAGTCGTTCGGGGTCACCGACGCCGGCGCGGGGATCTTCATCTCCTCCTTCGCCCTGACCCGCCTGCTGTTCGACCTGGTCGCCGGGCCGATCGTGGACCGGTGGGGCGAGCGAGCCTCCGCGTCGGCCGGCCTGCTGGTCGTGGCGGTGTCTTCCACCCTGACGGCCGTCGCCCCCACCTTCGTGCTGGCGGTGGTCCTGCGGAGCCTCGGCGGGGCGGGGTCGGCCGTGCTGTTCGCGGCGCTGTTCTCCTACGTGTTGAAGATCGTTCCGAAGGAGCGGATGGCCCGGTCGCTGTCGGTCTTCTTCGGGACGTTCAACGTCGCGGTCATCGCCGGCGGGCCGCTGGGAGGCTTCATCGCCGACTGGTTCGGACTCCGCGCGCCGCTCTACGCGTACTCGGGCCTGCTCGTCGTCTCGGGCCTGCTGTTCCTGCGCTACGTGAAGGACCCCGGCCGGGGGGTGAACACCGACGAGGAGCCAGCCCTGACCCGCGAGGAGGCCATGGCCGAGCGGGACATGCCGGTCCTGCGCCGGACCAAGACGCGCATCGGGCGCCTGCTGCGGATCCCCGGCTTCGCGACGGCGTGCGTGCTGAACTTCGCCTACCTGTGGATGGTCTCCGGACCGCTCGACACCCTCATCCCCCTGTTCGGCTCCGAGCACCTGGGGATGAGCGAACAGGCCATCGGCGTCGTGTTCGCGGTCACCCTGGTCGGCGAGTTCATGGTCCTGTTCCCCGCCGGGAGCCTCGCCGACCGGCACGGTCGCAGGGCGGTGACGATCCCGTCGTTCGCCGCGCTCTCGATCATGACGATCGTCACGGGGTTCTCGACCACGGTCGTCGTGTTCGGCGCCGTCCTGTTCGTCTTCGGGATCGCCTCGGGCTTCGCGGGCGTGCCGCCGGGGGCCATGCTGTCCGACGTGTCCCCCGAGGAGGGCCGGGGCACCGCCGTGGGCGTGTATCGCTTCTGCGGCGACGTCGGCATGGTCCTTGCGCCCTTCGCGATGGGCGTCGCCTCGAACCAGCTCGGCTACCGGGCCGCGTTCGCGCTCGGAGCGATCCCGATCGCGCTGGCCCTGATCGTCGCGGTGCGCACGCCGGAGACGCTCAAGCGCGCCGTCCCGGCGTAGCATCGCCCGGACGACGGGCTCGGAGGGGGCGCAACGTGTTCGTGACCCAGATCTGGCTGAAGAAGAAGGACGGCATGTCGCTCGACGAGTTCCGTGACTACTGGCTGAACACGCACGCGCCGATCGCGCGGGACGGCTACGAGAACCTCCGCAGCTATCACGTACGCATCGTGACCGGCGCGCCCGGCGGAACCGAGCCACGGTTCGACGGCACCGCGGAGATGACCTGGGACGACCGCGACGGCTTCGTCGCCGACATGCGCTCCGAGGCCGGCGCCCGCGGGAACGACGACCTGCCGAACTTCACGAGCGCGTTCGGCCTCCTCTACGTCGAGACCCACACGGTGAAGTGAAGGTCCTGGAGCTCCGCCGGCACGCGATCCGTCACGCCACGGCCGACCAGCTGACCAAGGAGGGCAAGACCCAGGCGGAGGACGTCGGACGGACCCTGGGCGGCCGGTACGACGCCCTGTTCGTCTCCTCGGCGAAACGGGCCGCCGAGACCGCCGCCTGGTTCCTGCGAGCCCTGGGCCAGAAGCTCCCCCAGAACCACGCGATCTTCGAGCCCTTCCAGAACCCCGAGACCCCCGGCGAGCTGCTCGAGGTCGTCCGGGAGATGTTCCGCCTGCTGCCCGACGGGGGCCGCGGTCTGGCCGTGGGGCACACCCCGCTGATCGAGCGCGCCGTCGAGGGCCTCACCGGCACGAAGATCAAGCCGCTGAAGGAGTGCGAGGGCGTCGTCGTCGTCGAGGAGGACGGCGACCACCGCGTCGAGAGCGAGCTCCGCCTCGATGGCTGAGCTGTGGACGCAGGACGTCACCCTCAACGTCGAGGTCGAGGGCGAGGGCGAGCCGGTCACGGTCTTCGCCCACGGGTTGACGAACAACGCCGACGAGCTGGCGCTGTTCACCCCCAGCCTCTCGGGGACCAAGGTCCGGTTCGACTTCCGCGGCCACGGACGCAGCGACTCGCCGCCCGAGGGCAGCTATCGGTTCGCCGATTTCGCCCGCGACCTGCGCGCGGTAGCCGACGCGCACGGGGCGACCCGGGCCGTCGGCACGTCGCTCGGAGCCGGGACGATGCTGCACCTGATGGCCGACGAGCCGGACCGCTTCGACCGGGTCGTCTTCCTGTTGCCGGCCGGCCTGGACGGGCCTTTCCGGCACCGCGAGCGCTACCTGCCGATGGCCGACGCCCTGGAGTCGCTGCCCCTCGACCAGGCGATCGAGGCCATCCTGGCCGCCGACGAGCGCAGGGCCGCCTATCTCACCGCGCCGTGGCTCGAGGCCTACGACCGCGCGAACTTCCAGAAGGTCAACCCGGTCGGAGTCCCGCGGGCGATCCGGGAGGTCACCCTGGACTGGCCGGTGCAGGACCGGGCGATCCTTCGCACGATGGACGCGCCGGCGCTGCTGATCGCGCGCGACGGGGACAAGGTCCACGCCCTGAAGGTGGCGGAGATCATGGCGGATCTCCTCCCGAACGCCGAGCTGATCGCCTACCCTGATGCCGCGTCGATGTTCCTGGACATCCCGAACCTCGTCCCGCGCGTGGCGTCCTTCCTGGCGGCCCGATGACGGCGAACCGCGACCGGCTGCCCCTGGCGGGCTCCCTGATCCTGATGGGGCTGGGCGCGGCCTGGACCGGCTTCAACATCGAGGGCGGAATCGCCCTCGGGATCGCCGGCGTGGCCGTGGTCGTGATCGGGATCCTCACCGCGTTCAGTCACGGGTCGGCCTATCAGGTCCGGTCCTTCGACCTCGCCCCCAAGCCGGCGAGGATCTCCCCCGGCGTCGACGCGCGCGTCGCGTGGTCCGGCGCCGGAGCGCCGCCGGAGGAGGTTCGCGAGGCCCTCGGCGAGCTCGGCGTGAAGCTGGAGGCCGCCCCCACCCCCATCGAGACGAAGACCCGGATCTTCACCGCCCACATCGAGGCGGATCACATCAAGACGAACGAGGACGACCTGTGGAACCGGGGTCTCGAGGGGATGGCCCTGATCAAGACGGCACGGAACCTCGGCACCGAGCTCGGAGAGCACACCCTGGTCGAGCTCACGCTGACCGTTCGTATGGAGGGCAAGGACCCCTACACGGTCCGGAACCTCTCGCTGGTCCCGAACGACCAGCTGATCACGGTGGGCGCCAACCTCACCGTGCCCGTCCTGGTCGACCCGGAGGATCACACCCGCCTGACCGTCGACTGGGAGTCCGGCTAGAGGATCCCCTTCGCCGGCTCCCGTGCGTGGTCCAGGATCCGCTCGAACGCGGACAGCTCCAGCTGCAACAGGCGCATGGGCTCCTCCGCGATCGTCACGCCGGCCTTCGCCCCGACCCAGAGCAGGTCCCCCCGGCCGACGCGCTTCGCCGCGCGTCCGCGCCGCTCGACGCGCGCGCTGCCCGCCAGCACCACGAACACCATCTCCTGGTCGCCGCCCACGTAGCCGGTGAGGTCCTCCCCCGCCTGCGGCCGGACCTCCTCACCGAGCATGGCGAGCAGGCGTACCGCCTCGGGGCTGCACGTGTCGAGGAACGAGAGGTTCCTCTGGGGATCGTCGGAACGGGGCGGCGGCACGGGCCTGGTCTCCTGGGCGAACGGGCGGTGACGTACAAGGGGCATCATCGCCGAACCGGCCATTCCACGTCACTGACCTGGGACACACTTTCCCGACGAACCCCCAACCGCCGTCACAGGTGGGTGAGGACCTCCTCGATGGTGGCCACGGACGGCCCGGACCAGTCGACGTCCTCCTCCGCGCGCTGGATCACGAGCTCGGCCTCGTGGGCCGCGCGGATGCGGACCGCGGTCATGCCCGCCGCGACGGCGCCGGTCAGCTCACCGAAGGAGCCGTCGCCCACGTAGAGGACGCGCTCCGCGGGAACGCCGAGCCGTTGGGCGGCCAGCGCGTAGATCGCGGGGTCGGGCTTGCGCAGGCCGTCCTCCGACGAGAACACCTCCACGTCGATGAGCCCGGCCGCCGGCAGCGCCCTCCACAGCCCGGGGACCTCGGGCGAGCACATCGACACGAGCGCGGTCCGCAGGCCCCGCTCCCGCAGCTGCCAGAGAGTGGCCTCCACGTCCGGACGGGGCCGGACCATCGCGGCCATCACCGCCTGCCGCCGGGCCACGGCCTCGTCCAGGGCGGCCGCGGCCGTGTCCGGGTGGATGACCTGGAGGTTCTCGCGGATCGAGCCGTACCCGCCGGTCAGCCGCGGCTCCGCGGTCGCCCGCCACGCGTCGCCGAAGTCCTCCTCGGGCATGCCGAGCGCGCCGGCCATTCCGTCCAGGCACTCCCGCCACTGCTCCACCGTCCACTCGTCGATGAGCGTCCCGAACAGGTCGAAGGCGACCGCGTCGAACCGGGTCACAGTCCCTCGAACAGATCCCCGAGCCGGTCGGGTCCCGGCTCGCGCTCGGGCCAGGCGATGACGAACGACTCGATGCCGAAGGCGGCCGGAAGGATCTCCTCGGGCATCGACTGCAGCTCCTCGGCCTGCGTCCGGTGCTCGCGGAGCGCGGCGATCTTCCGCTCCACCACGGCGGTGCAGTCCGCGGTGATCCCCAGCGTCTCGTCGGGGACACCCCGGGGCGCGAACGGCGCGTCCGGTGGGCGGGGATCCTCCCCGATCGATCGCCGGTACTCCCGGTATCCCTCGATCACGCTCGCGGGCAGCGCCGTGTAGCACAGGCGACGCGGCGCGCCGGGCGTCTCCTGCCGGACCCGGTGAAAGGCCTCGGTCGTCGCCTCGCCGATGGCGATGTGGTCCTCGTGACCGGTCATCCCCTCGGGGCCGAACGTCACCACGACCTCCGGCCGGACCTCACGAAGGACGGCGGCGATCTGCTCCACCAGCCCGGGCCGGTCCACCGCGGCCAGGGCCCCGTCGGGGTGGCGGAGGAAGCGCACGTCGGCGCCGGCGAACCCGGCCACCGCGAGCGCGCCGAGCTGCTCCGCCTCGCGGACCTCGCCGAGGTCCTCCCGGCTGGCCAGCGACGCTTCGAAGATCATCCCGGCCTCGCCGCTCGTCGCCACCACCACCGTGTAGTCGAGCGCCTCCGCGCCGCGGCGGATCAGCGAGCCCGCCAGGTTGAACGTGTCGTCGTCGGGGTGCGCGAACACCGCCACGAGCCGCGGCGTGCCCCGGGAGGTCACTCCAGCTCGAGCAGGGGTTCGAGGCCGACGGTC
Organism: uncultured Actinomycetes bacterium; assembly: GCA_963742735.1. Classification (GTDB taxonomy): domain Bacteria; phylum Actinomycetota; class UBA4738; order UBA4738; family JBBDTT01; genus JBBDTT01. The sequence goes on along the minus strand of CAVUMN010000003.1, from coordinate 627,850 downwards.
AGGCCCGGACGAGAGATCACGGCCTTGACCGCGAGGCGCAGGCCGGGCATGAACGAGGAGCGGTCGTGGGAGTCGTGGCGGATGGTGAGGGTCTCTCCCGTCCCGCCGAAGACCACCTCCTGGTGCGCGACCAGGCCGGGCAGCCGGACCGAGTGCACCCGCACCCCGTCGACGTCGCCGCCCCGGACGCCGGGAACGGATTCCGTGCCGGGCCCGGTCCACGCCGACCCACGGGCCGCCGCGATCCGCCGGGCGGTCGTGAGCGCCGTGCCCGACGGCGCGTCGGCCTTGCCCTCGTGGTGCAGCTCGATGACCTCGGCCGCCGGGAAGAACCGCGCCGCCTGCTCGGAGAACCGCTGGGCGAGGACCGCGCCGATGGCGAAGTTCGGAACGACCACCACGTGCGCGCCGTCCTCCTCGAGCAGCTGGCGGATCTCCTCGAGCTCCTCGGGCCCGATGCCGCTGGTCCCCACCACCAGGTGGATGGCGTGCTCGATCGCCCACCGGACGTTCTCCATGACCGCGTCAGGTCTGGTGAAGTCCACGAGGACGTCCGTGTCGGCCTGCAGGGCCGTGTCGAGCAGGTCGGAGACCCGGATGTCGACCTCGGGATGGCCGATGATCGTCCCGATCGACTCCCCCACCCGCGACGGGCTGATCGCGGCGGCGAGGGCCAGCTCGGGGTCCTCGGCGAGCGCCTGGCAGACCTGACGGCCCATCCGGCCCGTCGCCCCGAGGACGCCGACGCGGATCACGCCGCGGCGTCCCCGAAGTCCCGGGCCGCGAACGGCCCGATCACCGCCAGCGCCGTCGGCGCCGACAGCACGTCGTGCGACACGGTCGCCACGTCCTCCGCCGTCACGGCGTCGATCCGCTCGACCAGCTCGTCCAGGGACAGGATCTCGCCGTGCCCGATCTCGGACTTGCCGAGCCGGGACATGCGGCCGTTCGTGTCCTCCTGCGACAGCACCATCGAGCCCTTCATGTGGCCCTTCGCGCGCTCGAGCTCCTCGCTCGAGACGCCGTGCTCGGCGACGTCCTCGACCTCGCGGCGGATCAGGCCGAGGACCTCCTGGGCCCGTCCCGGGCTCGTCCCCGCGTAGACCGAGAACACCCCGCCCTCCGTGTACATCGAGTGGTAGGAGTACACCGAGTACACCAGGCCGCGCTTCTCCCGGATCTCCTGGAACAGCCGGGAGGACATGCCGCCGCCGAGGGCGGTGTTCGTGACGCCGAACGCGAAGCGACGTGGATCGTCTCGGGCCAGGCCGTTCGTGCCGATCATGATGTGGGCCTGCTCGGTCTTTCGCCTGCGGACGGTGACCGAGGCCACCGGCCGCGGCGAGCGGCCCTTCTCGCGAAGCGCGGGGGCCTTGGACTCGGCCACGCGCGAGCCGGTGTCCATCCCCGCCTCGATGAGCTGGAGGACCCGGTCGTGGTCCAGGTTCCCGGCGGCCGCCACGACCACGTTGCCGGGCACATAGTGCTTGCGGTAGAAGCGGCGAACCTGCTCCGGGGTCGCGCCGCGGATCGTCTCGGACGTCCCCAGGACCGGACGCCCGAGCGGGTGCCCCGGCCACAGCGCCTCGGTGAACACGTCGTGGATCAGGTCGTCGGGGGTGTCCTCGTGCATGTTGATCTCCTCGAGGATCACCTGGCGCTCGGCGTCGAGGTCCGCACGGGTGATCACCGAGTCGGTGAGCATGTCCGAGAGGAACTCGACCGCCATCGGGACGTCCGGCTCCAGCACGCGCGCGTAGTAGCACGTGTACTCCTTGGCGCTGAACGCGTTGAGGTCGCCGCCGATCGCGTCGAAGGCCTCGGCGATGTCCCGCGCCGTTCGGGTCCGGGTTCCCTTGAACAGCAGGTGCTCCAGGAAGTGCGAGGACCCCGCGATGCGGGGCGCCTCGTCGCGCGACCCGGCCGCGACCCAGAACCCGAGGGCCACCGACCGGGCCTCCGGCATCGTCTCGGTGACGACGCGAAGGCCCGAGTCGTAGGCCGTCTTGCGGATCGTCTCTGGAGCGCCCAAGCGAGCGTCAGTCGGCGCGGCGCTCGCGCGGAGGCCGGCGCTCGCGGAAACCGCCGCCCTCGCGGTCGCCGCCGCGTCCGCCGCGATCGCCACCGCGTCCGCCGCGGTCCCGGTCGCGCGGGCCCGACGGACGGTCGCTGACCGCCGCCTTCATGGCCTCGAGCTGCTCCTCGGTCGGCTCCGGCAGCGCCTCGCCCTTGATCGAAATCGGCCGCAGGCTGATCCGCCCCGTCCGGTCGACGTCGAGGACCTCGACCTCCATGTCGTCGCCCTCGCGGACGACGTCCTCGACCGAGGTGACCCGCTGTCCACCGCCCAGGCGGGAGATGTGGACCAGGCCGTCCTTCCCGGGGGTCAGGTTCACGAACGCCCCGAAGGTGGTCGTCTTCACGACCTTGCCCTGATAGCGCTGGCCGACCTCGGGCATGATCGGGTTTGCGAGCTGATTGATCATCTCGATGGCGCGCTCGGCGCCGTCGCCCCCGAGGGACCCGATGAACACGCGGCCGTCGTCGTTGATGTCGATGTCCGCGCCGGTCATCGCGATGATCTCGTTGATCCGCTTGCCCTTGGGCCCGATGACCTCGCCGATCTTGTCGACGGGGATCTGGATCATCATCACGCGCGGCGCCCGGTCGGACATCTCGCCGACCTCGGCGATGGCCCCGGCCATGACGTCGAGGATCTGCAGCCGGGCCTCCTTCGCCTGCTTGAGGGCCCCGGCGAGGACCTCCGAGGGCATGCCGGTGATCTTCATGTCGAGCTGGATCGCGGTGATCCAGTCCTTCGTCCCGGCGACCTTGAAGTCCATGTCGCCCAGGGCGTCCTCCGCGCCGAGGATGTCGGTCAGGGTGACGTACTCGCCCGCGTCGGCGATCAGGCCCATCGCGATCCCCGCCACCGGCGCCTTGATCGGCACGCCGGCGTGCATCAGCGACAGCGTCGACCCACAGACGCTCGCCATGGACGTCGAGCCGTTGGAGCTCAAGACGTCGGAGACGAGCCTCAGCGCATACGGGAACTCGTCCTCGGTTGGGATCACGGGCAGGAGGGCTCGCTCGGCGAGCGCCCCGTGGCCGATCTCCCGGCGCTTCGGTCCCCGCATGAAGCCCGTCTCGCCCGTGGAGAACGGCGGGAAGTTGTAGTGGTGCATGTACCGCTTGGAGTCCTCCGGGTCGAGGGTGTCGATCATCGCGTTCATCCGGAGCATTCCCAGCGTGGTGACGTTCAGGACCTGGGTCTGGCCGCGGGAGAACAGGGCCGAACCGTGCGCCCGCGAGAGGACACCGACCTCGGCCGACAGCGGCCGGATCTCGTCGCTCTTGCGCCCGTCCAGGCGAACGCCCTCGTCGATGACCCGCCGGCGCATGATCTTCTTCTCGAGGGCCTTGAACGCGCCCTTGACCTCGCCCGCCAGGTCGGAGTGCTTGTCCTCGCCCCACTGCTGAAGGAGGTGATCGGCGAGCTCCTCCTTCAGCTTGTTGATGTTGCCCTCGCGGGCGACCTTCTCGGGGACGAGCGCCTCGCCCATCCGGTCGTTCGCGAAGGCGACGACCTCGGCGTAGACCTCCTCGGAATACAGCGGCTTGGGCTCGAAGGCCGGACGCTCCGTGATCCCGTGCTGGTTGGCGAACTCGACCTGGAAGTCGATGATCTCGGAGATCGCCTGCTTGGCGACCTCGAGGCCGGCGGTCACGGACTCCTCGGTCGGGGCGGCCGCGCCCTCCTGCATGAGCTCCCACGCGACCTCGGGCGCCTCGCCCTCGATCATGAGGATGTCGACGCCGCCCTGGTCGTTCTTGCGTCCGGCCACGACCATGTCGAAGGTTGCCTGCTCGAGCTCCTGATAGCTGGGGAAGACCCTCCAGGCGTCGCCGATCATCGCGATGCGAACGCCGGCCACCGGGCCGTCGAACGGCAGGCCGGCAAGCGTGACGGCCAGCCCGGCGCCGTTCAGCGCGGCGATGTCGTACGGCTGGACGTGGTCGACCTGCAGGGTGAGCACGACCACGTGGACCTCGTCGCGGAAGCCCTCCTTGAAGGTCGGGCGGAGCGGCCGGTCGATCAGCCGGGCGGTGAGCGTCCCGGTCTCGGAGGGCCGGCCCTCGCGGCGGAAGAAGCTGCCGGGGATCTTGCCCACGGCGTACATCCGCTCCTCGACGTCGACGGTGAGCGGGAAGAAGTCGATGCCCTCACGGGGCTTCGACGAGGTGCAGGTGGCGAGGATCTCGGTCTCGCCGATGGTGCAGGTCACGGCGCCGAGGGCGAGCTGCGCCATCGTGCCGGCTTCGAACGTGAGGTCGGTCCCGGCGATGTTCCGGGTTTCCTTGGTCATGTCTCCTCCTAAAGGATCGTTTCGGACGGGACGTCCGGGGCGGAGGAGCGGAGAGATACGGTGAGTCGATTCTCAGTGGTGGGCCTCGGGCCTCGTGGCCCGCGGTCCGCAACTGATAACCGACCCGCTGCTTCGCTCCCCCAGTGGGTACGGGTAGCGGTTCCTGTCCTTGCTGCCTCCTACGAAGGGGCCTCCGCCGCCCCCGCTCCTATCGCCTGAGACCCAGGCGCCCGATCAGCGCCCGGTAGCGTTCGATGTCCTCGCGCTTGAGATACTCCAGCAGGCGCCGGCGCCGGCCCACCATCTGCAGCAGCCCGCGGCGGGAGTGGTGATCCTCCTTGTGCGCCTTGAGGTGCTCGGTGAGCTGATTGATGCGCTCGGTGAGCAGCGCGACCTGAACCTCCGGCGACCCCGTGTCGGTGTCGGACCGGCGGTGCTCGGAGATGACGGTCTGCTTACGCTCCTGAAGAAGTGCCATAACGAAGTGCCCCAATGCTACCAGACGGCCTTTCGCCTAGAGGGCGGAGCGGCGCCTGCTCCCGCGTCGCGGGCCTCGCGGGAACAGGCGCGCCCTCGCCGTACCGGCCCCTAGCGGAACCGGTAGCGGTACACGCCGCGGCCCAGCGAGGCGACCACCAGCGTGTTGGGATCGTTCTTCTTGAGCGACATCGAGAAGACCGGCGCCGCGGGCAGGCCCTTGCCGAGCACGGCGAAGGTGAGCCCCCGGCCGGGCCGTGCCCCGGACAGCGGGCTCGTGGCCGCGAACACGCCGACGGTGGTCCCCACGATGAGCTGGTTGCGGCGCAGCACGCTCCACGTGCCGCCGATCCTCGGCAGGTTGCCGCTGACGTCGAAGAACGAGTTGCCCCCGTTCTCGGACATCCAGATGGGCCCGCCGTTCTTGTCGACGCCGTCCGGCCCCAGCGCGCCGGGGGGCGCGTACGGCCGGTACGAGGAGCTCCCCAGGGTGGCCACCACGCGGAACGGGTTTTTCGGGTCGATCGTCAGCGAGGTGATCAGCCGGTCGGGAAGCCCCCGGGCCGGGGCGATGCGCCAGGCGCCGGTCACGTTCGTGGCGACGCCCGAGGCGAAGGTGTCGTGGTCGCGGACGGGGTCGCACCCGCCGCAGTACCCGACGTAGACATTCTTCCCGCGCACGGTGGCCGAGGACATCATGTTCTGCGTGTCCCCCGGCTCTAGCGGGTCCGGGGGCGCCTCGCCCGGGTGGAGCCGCGACCCGAGCTCGAACACCTCCTCCCAGTCGTGTTCGGGCGGCGCGATCAGGAGCTCGTCGATGGTGTAGCCGATCGCGGGGCCGTGGGTGTTCTCCATGACCTGGCGCCCCCCGGTGATCAGGTGGTTCGGGTCGAGCGGGTCCATGACCAGCGGGGCGTAGAAGCTGGCGTTGTCGGTGCTCGGGAGGGCGTCCTTCCAGGTGAGGCCGCCGTCGGTCGACACCCGGACGCCGGCGCCCGGGGTCTCCTCCCAGACCTCGTTCGAGTTCTTCGGGTTGACCACGGTGAAGATGCCGTCGCCGCCGAACACCATGGTCTGGCGGCCGTCCTTCTCGATCCGGATCTGGCCGTTGTCCTGCAGCCCCGCATAGATGATCCCGTCGTTGGCGACGTCGACCCCGTAGGGCAGCAGCGTGTGGAAGCCATCCTGGGACCCCACGCCGAAGCCGCCCGTGGTGAGCTCGCCGAACGCCGGGACGTGCTGGGTGTTCACGCCGCCGTCGTGGCCGGCGATCAGGGTCACGCCCCCGTCGGGGTCGGGGATCCAGATCCCGGCGTGCTGGTCGGGATGGGTGGTGTAGGCGGCCTCGTCCGGCTTCTGCGACTGCGCCGCGCCGCACGCGGGCATCAGGAGGATGACGATGCAGGCCCCCGTGTTCGCGGTGTACGGCCCGATCACCCGGAAGTCGGTGGGGCCGGCCGCCGGGGCCAGCGTCAGGGTGTTCTGCCAGATCTCCTCGAGCCCCAGCACGATCCGCGTCGGGATCCCGTTGATCTGCCGCGTGGGATCGGGGCGGATCCACATGTTGTACCAGGACTGGATGCCCGGGCCGACGCCGAGGGCCTGCAACTGGGCGAGGCTCGAGCCGGTGTGCGGGCTCTGGAACTGCTTGCGGTCGGCCATGAGCGTCCACGACTCTCCGAAGTCGGCCGAGACGTACACGCCCTTCAGATAGGTGGCGGTGGCCGTCAGGTCCACCAGCCCGACCGGGTCGGACATCGGCTCGACGTCCAGGCCCTCCAGGCGGCCGGTCACGAACAGCACCGAGTCCTGCACCAGCGCGTACACGTAACCGTGGTTCTGGTCGACGCCGGTCGCCGCGCCCAGCTCGACGCGGCCGATGTTGCCCTGCGGCGCGAAGCCGATGCCATCCTCGTTCAGGTTGACGAACGTCCCCGGGGCGCCCGTCTCGGACCGGTACAGGCCGTTCTCCGGGGACTGGACCGTGCCGTCGGCGTTCTCGTATGCGCCGGCGCGCCACCCGACCACCGCCAGGACGATCCCGCCGGGGCTTCCCAGCTCGTCGGGGACCTGGACCACGACGTCGGTGACGATGTTGGCCAGGAAGCACCCCTCCTTCAGGGAGTTGCCGGCGCACGCCCCGGTGGGCAGGCGCGTGTTGACGAACGAGCGGCCCGCGTTCGTGGAGCGGAAGAGGCCGAAGCCGGTCGCCGCGTAGATCTCCCTGGGGTTCGTGGGATCGACCGCGAGCTTGAAGGCCATGGCCCCCGCCGGGAGGCCCTTGGCGCGCTTCCACGTCCGGCCCCCGTTCGTCGTGTAGTACCCCCCGGTGCCGGCGTAGGTGTAGCCGCCGAACGCGTTGTCGCCGCTCAGCGCGATGAGCGTGCCGCCTCCCGCCGGGGTGTAGGCCACCGAGCCCACCTGCTGCGTCGGCAGGCCGTCGCCGATCGAGCGCCACGTCGCGCCCAGGTCGCGCGACTCGTACACGCCGCCGCTGGCCACCGCGGCCCACAGGCGGCCCGTGGCCTCGTCGTAGCTGAAGTCGGAGATGCGGCCGGCGACCTCGCCGAACCCCTCCCCGTACACGCTGTAGTTGGGATCGTTGGCGAACAGCGGGGTCGTACCGACGGGCTCCCAACTCGCGCCGCCGCCGGGCACCGGCCGCACGGTGCGGGCGATGGCGGCCTTCGTGGCGTTGGCCTTCAGGAGCGCCCACGGCGTGGAGGTCCCGAACCGGGCGTCGAGGGCCTCGCCGATGCGGAGCAGCTCGTCGGGGCGCTCCACCCGGCTGATCTTCGTGCAGAAGTCCGGGACCGCGTCGAGAGCCCGGCCGGCGACGCCGCCGATTCCCTCGTTCTCACCGACGCGCTCGACGCCCGGGATGCACGCGGAGGCGGTGCTCGTCCCGGCCGCCGCGGGTGGCACGGCCGGCCGGAGCTGCAGGATCACGGTGGCGGCCGCCACGATCAGGGCGAGGCTCGTCGCGAGGGCCCGGCGGGCACGCGTCATCGGGTGCTCGAGCATTCGGTGCGGCTCCGTCGGGGCTGAGTGGGCGATCTGAGCTCTGGACGCCCCGGCCCCACGCGGGGCGTCGGGTTGGAGTTACGACGGATGCGTCCGTTTCTCCTGCACCGCTCGCGTGCGGCCCTAGCGGAGCACGGGGTGGCCGGCGTCCTCGATGAACGCCGGCAGGAGACGTCCCTGCACCTTTCCGGCGGGGCTCACCCGGACCTCGGCCACCGCCGTCACCGCACCCTCGTAGGAGTGGTCCGGCCACACGAAGTTGCCAAGGCTCCAGAAGATCGGCCGTCCCTTGTAGGTGTCCATGGGGTTCAGCCGGTGCGAGTGATGGCCGAAGATCGCGTCGGCCCCGGCGTCGATCATCGCCCGGGCCCGCTCGACGTCCTCCGCCCGCGGCGAGGTGTCGAGCTCGACACCCCAGTGGATGGCCACGAACACCAGATCGGCCCGGGCGCTCGCGGCCCGCACCGCCGCGACCATGCTCGGGATGTCGTCGCCGTCGGCCATCCCGGGATGGTCGGGACCGGCCAGCCAGCCCGGTTCGGGGACGACCCCGCCGAACCCCACCACCGCGACCGTCCATCCGTCGATCTTCAGGATGGCCGGCGCGGCCGCCTCCTTCGCGTTGCGGCCGGTCCCGACCGGCGCGATCCGGTGCGCCCGGAGGTTCCGCCGCGAGTCCAGCATCGCGTCGGGCCCGTAGTCCTGCGCGTGGTTGTTGCCCTGGTTGGCCACCTCCACGCCGGCGTCCCGCATGGCCGGGAGCGCCGCCGGGTCTCCCCGGAAGTTGAACTCCTTCGGGACGGGGCTCCCCAGGTTCGACATCGGGCACTCCAGGTTCACGATCGTCAGGTCGTCCCGTTGGAACAGCCCGCTCAGGCCCGACCACGCGTAGCCGTATCCGTGGGTCTGGAAGTTCGGGATGTAGGAGGGGTCAAGGTTGACGTCGCCCGTCGCGTGCACCAGGAGCTGCCCCTTCGACGGCGGCGAGGGCGTCGTGGGAGACGGGCTCGGACCGATCACCGGGCCGGTGGCATCCCCGGTCGGGCCGGCGCGGCCGAACAGGCTCAGCCGGACCGGGCTCAGCAGAACGATGCCGGCCACGACCACCGCCAGCGCGATGACCAGCCACAGGACCGGCAGCGGGTTCCCGACGCCGGGGATGCCCGGGCGGTGTCGTCCCGTGCTCATGTCCGGAGTCGAACGATCTCGCGGGTCCGCGCGACGTCGCGCCCGATCTGCTCGGCCAGCGCCGCCGCGGAGTCGAAGCGCTCCTCGTCACGGAGACGCTCCCAGAACTCGATCGTCAGCAACTCGCCCTTCAGCCCCTCGCCCTCGTAGTCGAGCAGGAAGGCCTCCAGGTGGCGAGGGTCGGCCCCGAACGTCGGGTTGATCCCGATGTTGATCGCCGCCACCCACTCCCCCAGCCGGTTGCGGCCGACGCCGGCGTACACGCCGTCGGCCGGCGTCAACAGGCTCTCCGGCGTGCGCAGGTTCGCGGTCGGCCAGCCGAGCCCGCTCCCGCGCCCGGCGCCGGCTACCACGTAGCCCTCCACGGAGTAGAAGCGCCCGAGGGCCTCGCGCGGCCAGGCCGTGTCACCCTCCAGCAGGGCCTGGCGGATGGAGGACGACGACACCGTCCGGCCCCCGATCTCCAGCAGCCCCACGGCCTCGACGCCGAACCCCCGCTCCGTCCCGAGGTCGGTGAGGGTCTCGAACGTGCCCACGGCCTTGTGGCCGAAGGTGAAGTTCGCGCCCACGACCACCTGCACCGCCGACAGCCCCTTGATCAGGATGTGCTCCACGAAGTCCTCGGGGCTCCACTTCGAGAACGGCACGTTGAACTCGAGCACCGCCAGCGCGTCGATCCCCAGCGCGGCGATCAGCTCCGCCTTGTGGCGGAGCGTGGTCAGCAGCGGCGGGGCCGTGTCCGGCGCGAACACCTGCCGCGGGTGCCGGTCGAACGTCACCGCGATCGAGCGCGCGCCGGTGCGTTCCGCGTGCTCGCCGGCCCGGCGGAACACGGCCTGATGGCCTCGATGGACGCCGTCGAAGAACCCGATCGTCACCACCGAGGGGACGCCGTCCTGCGGGAGCGCATCCCGGCCCTGCCAGACCTCCATGAGGACGCCGAGGGTACTCGACGCTCAGCGGCTCCCGCGCTCGTCGGGCGTATCGTCCGTGGCCTTCGTCTCGGCCGGACCCGTCGCAGCCGGCCGACGCCGCTCGCGGGGCAGCTCGAGGGTGAACGCCGTGCCCCGGCTCGGCCGCCCCTCCGCCCGGATCCGCCCGCTGTGGGCCTCGACGATCCGCCGGACGATGTAGAGCCCCAGGCCCGTGCCCTTGATGTCCCGGGTGGAGTCGTTGCGGATCCTGACCATGCGTTCGAAGACCCGCTCCGCGTCCTCCGGGACGAGCCCGACCCCCTGATCGATGACCTCCACGCGCACGAACTCGTCCTCGCCCCGGACCCGCACCGTGACCCGGCCGCCCGACGGCGAGTACTTGATGGCGTTGTCGAGCAGGTTGAGCAGGACCTCCTGCAGGCGGGCCTCGTCGGCCTCGACCACGGTGTCCCCCGCCCGCTCGAAGACGACCTCGTGCCGCGCGGAGAGCTGCCCGACCAGACGCGTGCACCGGTCGGCCACGGCGCCCACGTCGACGAGCTCGAAGGTGTAGGCGAGGTCGCCGCCCTCCGCCCGCACCGCGGTCAGGACGTCCCGGGCCAGGGCCGAGAGCCGCGCGGCCTCCCGTTCGATGGCGTCGAGCATCTCGTTGCGCTGGTCCTCGGGGATACGGTCCCCCCGGGTCCGGATCATCGACGCCATCCCCCCGATGACCGTGAGGGGGTTCGCGAAGTCGTGGGACACCACGGCCATGAAGTCGGCGCGCATCCGATCGAGCTCGCGGAGCCGGTACACGGCTTCGCGCTCGCCGGCCAGCAGCTGGCGGTTCTCCCGCAGCGTGAGGAACTGCCGGAACGCCTGGAGCAACGCGATGCCGAGGCCTCCGAGGACCACGTAGGGCCGTGGACGCTCGCTGAGGGCCTCCACCGCCACGAGCGTGGTCACCCCGAGAAGGATGAACAGCGGCACGATCTGGAAGCTCAGCTGTTCCCACGAGCGAGCGTCCTCCGCCGGCGCCGGGGCCTGCGAGCCGGGGCGGGCGGCCAGGTGGGCCGCCAGCGAGACGACCAGGAACCCCCACAGGAAGACCAGGAACACGGGGCTGGCCGTCTCCACGGGGCCCCGAGCCGACAGGGACAGGTACGCCAGGTCGCCGGTGACCAGCACGGCCAGCCCGGCGGCCAGGATCCCCACCCAGTGCAGCCGCAACCGGCGCGACGTGAGCAGGACCACCACCACCGCCCACAGGAGCGCGATGTCGGCCACCGCCAGCGCGAGGTTGACGGCGACCGTCCACCCGGACGTGCGCTGCGACGAGGCGATCGCGTCGACGACGTGCGCCACCACCGCCAGCCCGATGACGAGCGCGGCCGCGGCGCCGTCGAGCATGTCTCGCAGGGAGAGCGCCTGGGGCCGTCGAGGCAGCCGGACCACCGCGGCCAGGTAGAACGGGTAGGCGGCGAAGTACAGGATGTCGGTCAGGGCCGGGCTCTGGGGGCGGGCGCCGTGGATCGCGCCGTACACGGCCGAGGCCGTCGACGCGGTCACCGTCAAGGCCAGCCCGATCGAGACCAGCCGCCAGGACGACCGCAGGTCCTCGGGACCGACGCGGGCAGCCCGCACGCACATCGAGAGGGCCAGCAGGATAGCCGCTTGCTCGGCGAACGCGATCACCGAGAGGGCCTGCCATCCGGCGGCCCGACCGATCAGGTGCACGGCGGTGACCACCGCGCCGGCGGCGGCGCCGAGCAGCGCGATGCGAACGGGGAGGCCCGCGGGCCGCGATTCCGACACGATCGTCTTTGATTATCGGTCCGGGGCCCGGATACCTTCAGGAGGCCGGGGCCGTCCGATATGGTCAACTGCGTCCGGAATCTGGTGAAATGCGCACCAGGAACGGCCCCGCAGCGGGTCGAAGTACGCATACGAACGACACGCACTCCCAAAACCCCCTTCGAGGAGGCCTTGAACATGGACGTTCGTCCCTCCCGCTTTCGCGCCCATCGCGTCTGGCCGGCCGCCGCTGTCGCGTGCTTGATCGTGGCCGCGCTGCTCGCGCCCTCCGGCGTGCCGTCGGCTCCGACGACCGCCTCGGCCGCGACCTGTCCCAGGGGGTTCGTGCCGTGGGCCGACCTGAAGTCGGCCGAAAGCCGGGGCCGCCTGGGCTCGACCGGCGCCGCGCTCTCGGCGCTCACCGACGAGCTCGGCTCGAAGCTCTGCGTGAACGAGAAGCACCCGGAGGCCTTTGGTGAGGTCTACCAGGCCTACCTGGACAACGCCTCCCAGCTGCTGGCGCCCGGCGTGGCCCTGAAGGCGGGGGCGTTCAAGAACGCCATCGCCCAGCGCGCGGCCCTCGAGCGCCAGGGCATTCCCGTGGCGAACTGGGCCAAGCGCTGGATCCCGTACGGGCGTGGCCCCCTGAACACCGACGACCCCGCCTACGGCGTGTCCGCGCTCGGCAACGGCGACGTGGCGGGCCGGATCGCCGACCTCAAGTACGTCCCCGAGAAGAAGGCGGTCTACGCCGCGGTGGCCACCGGAGGCGTGTGGAAGTCCACGGACAAGGGCGCCCACTGGAAGTCCGTGGGGGACAGCCTCCCCACCCAGGTGGTGGGCTCGGTGGCGTGGACGCCGGCCAACGGCGGCACACTGATCGCCTTGACCGGTGACAACTCTTTCGGCCACCTCTCCTACGAGGGGTTCGGCGTCTACTACAGCCTGAACGACGGCAGGAGCTGGAAGCACGCGACCGGCGTGCCGGACGAGGCCATGGGCTTCAAGATCTCCGTCGACCCGACCAACCCGAAGGAGGTCTACGCCGCCACCGGCGCCGGCCTGTTCCGCTCGACCAACGGCGGGAAGTCCTTCGTTGACACCAAGCTGCCGGTCGGGCCCTGCGCCGGCAAGGGCAACCGCGCGAAGAACTGCGTGTTCGCGAACATGGTCACGGACCTCGTGATCCAGCACCCCGGCGGGATCAACGAGGTGGACGGCGGCGTGGTCGTCGCCGCGGTCGGCTGGCGCGGTGGAAGCCTCGCCAACCCCGACGGGTCGATCCAGTCCCCGAACAACGGCATCTACAGCTCCCCGACGGGCAACCCCGGATCCTTCGTGAAGTCGGCGGCCACCGGGTTCGCACAGCAGGACGCCATCGGGCGCGTGGAGATGGGGGCGGCCTACGGTCCCGACCAGGACCACAACTACCTGTACGCCCTGGTCCAGGACGCCAACACCCTGAACGAGAACCCGATCCCCTCGTTCGACCTTCCCGAGGGCAGCCCGGTGGGATCCACGCCGCAGTACCCCACCAACCTCAACGGCATCTACGTCAGCTCCGACTTCGGCCAGACGTGGCGGCTGATGGCGAGCGGACTCGAGCTCCAGTCGCCGCACACGAGCTCGGCCCTGACGGTCTCCACGTTCGCGCTGGCGAGCCTCGGGCCGGGCTTCCAGGCCTGGTACGACCTGTGGATCCAGCCCGACCCGACGGCGGCCGACCCCGTGCTCGGGGCGCCGACCCGTCTGCTGTTCGGCCTGGAGGAGGTGTGGCAGAACGAGCTGCCCGTTCCCCAGAGCGGCAAGTCCGCCTTCAAGACGGTCGGCCGGTACTTCTCCGGCGACTCCTGCCTGTTCCTCACGCTGATCGCGGACACCGCCGGCGTCCCGGTCTGCCCGACCGACCGTGACGACCCGCTCGAGTTCACGACCACGACGCACCCCGACCAGCACATGGCGGTCTTCATCCCCGAGAGCGACGGCGGGGTCACCCTGGTGGTCGGCAACGACGGCGGCGTCTACACGCAGCCGGCCGCGCCGGGCCAGGAGTTCTCCCAGGCCCGCTGGGGCAACGGCTCGAACCTCGGGTTCAACACCCTGCTGCCGTACCACGCGGTCATCTCGAAGGACGGGACCGTGTGGATGGGCCTGCAGGACAACGGCACGGCGAAGATCGAGCCGAAGAACCAGCGCCAGGTGATGGCGCAGGGCGGCGACGGTTTCCACGTCGCGGTCCACCCGGACAACTCGAAGATCGCTTACGGGGAGACCCCCTACGCGAGCATGACCGCCACGACCGACGGTGGCGTGAGCTGGTCGGGGATGTCTCCGCCCGTGACCAACTCGCACTTCTCCAACCCGTTCACCATGGACCCGCTCGACCCGGACCACATCGTCACCGCCGGCCGCCAGGTCGTGGAGTCGCTGTCGGGCCCCGGCACCGGGTCGCCGGACTGGAAGGAAGTCTTCAACCTCGGCACCCAGCAGCACCCCGGTGACGCCAACGCGGCGGGGACCGCCGACACGGGAGACGACCCCGCCAACTCGATGACCGGCCTCGACAACTACGGGCCGAACATCTACGTCGGCTTCTGCTCGGCGTGCGACCGGCTGAACGCGACGGCCCCGTTCAAGAACGGGATCGCCACGAACGTCGGTGGCAAGAAGGCCCCGAAGACCGGGTTCAACTTCGGCTGGCACTTCGCGGCCGCCAAGGGCCTTCCGAACCGCTACATCACCGACATCACCATGGACCCGAGGCGACCGCGGACGGTCTACGTGACCCTCGGCGGCTACAGCCGGCGGTGGACCCCCCCGGGCACCCTCGGGACCTCGCCCAACGTCGGCAAGGGCAACGTGTACGTCTCCACCAACGCGGGCCAGACGTTCAGGGACATCTCGGGGAACCTGCCCGACGCCCGGGCCGCGTGGGTCGTGGTCCGCGACGACGAGGTGATCGTCGCCTCGGACGTGGGCGTCTTCATCAAGAAGGCGTCCGCGTCGAGCTGGTCGATCCTCGGCAAGGGCCTCCCGGAGGTCCCGATCCACACGGTCGAGCTGGGCGCGCGGGACAAGAACCTGCTGGTGGCGGCCACGCACGGTCGCGGCGTGTACCTGTACCGCTTCGGCCCGCCGCGGGCCTACGGTTCGTCTCCCAACCCGTTCCCGAAGCCGGGCAAGCTCAAGGACAAGATGCTCGCCGGTCCGTTCGGCTTCGAGATCGACCAGGAGGGCTGGACCATCGAGACGGTCGGCCAGAACGGATGGCGCCGGCAGCCGCCGGGGAACGCCTCCTCGTTCGCGATGGCGGTCCTTCCGTACAGCGACGAGACGTCCACGATCCTCCTCTCGCCGCAGTTCAACCATCCCGGTGGGACGGCGGAGATCTCGTGGGCGGAGCTTCGCGACCTCGAGGACGGGTTCGACTATCTGACCATCGACTACTCGCCGAACGGCCTCAAGTGGTACAACGCCGGCACGGTCACCGGTCAGAACGAGGGCTTCCCGAACTTCAGCACCAACTCGGTGAAGTTCTGGTCGCCCAAGGGCCCGCTGTTCGTCCGGTTCCGGCTGACCAGCGATCAGCTGATCTCGTTCCCGGCGAACCAGGGGCTCGCGATCGACGACGTCACCCTCAAGTACTGAGCACGGCCCGACGCTCGAAGGGGCGGGCTTCGGCCCGCCCCTTTGCATTGGCTAGGCGGGGCGAACGATGACCTCCGGAACGCCCTTCGCGCCGTCGTCCCGGTAGATGCCGACGAGGGTCCCGTCGGGCTCCCGCACGGAATACGGCCCCTCGAATCCCGCGGGCCCGAGGATGCATCCGTTCCGGCACGACATCACCTCCTCCGCCCCCAACGTGAAGCTCGGGAGGTGCGCCACCGCCGCGTCGAGCGGCAACGGATCGCCGGGATCCTCGGGAGGCCGCGCGTCGCCACGGACGAAGGCGCCGATCCGGGTGCGGACCAGCCGCGTCAGGTGAGCGCCGCAACCCAGGGCGCGTCCCGCGTCCGCGGCGAGCACCCGGACGTAGGTCCCGCTCGAGCACACGACCCGGAACTCCGCGTCGGCGCCGCTCAGCGACACCAGGTCGAAGGCGTCGACCCGGACCGAGCGCGGCTCGGCCACGACCTCGCGCCCCGCGCGAGCCTCCTTGTACATCGCCCGCCCGCCGATCTTCACCGCGGAGTACGCCGGAGGCACCTGCTCGATCGGTCCGGTCAGCGACGCGAACGCGGCCCGCACGTCGTCCTCGGTGACGTCGACCTCCGCCGTCGCGGTGACCGCTCCTTCGGCATCCAGCGTGTCCGTCTCGACGCCCAGGCGCGCGATCCCCTGGTACTCCTTGTCGAACTCGGACAGGAACCGCAGCAGCCGAGTGCCGCGCCCCACCCCCATGATCAGGAGCCCCTCGGCCATAGGGTCGAGGGTGCCCGAGTGGCCGACCTTCCTGATGCCGACGGCCCGGCGTACCCGCGCCACCGCGTCGTGCGAGGTGATCCCGCGAGGCTTGTCGACCAGCAGGATCCCGTCACTCACGGGGGGGTTCAGCTCGCGCGGAGCGCGGCGAGAAGCTTGTCCGCCGTGCCCTCGAGCGTCTCCGCCGAGGTGTAGCCGGCGGCCAGCCGATGGCCGCCCCCGCCGAACGCGGCCGCGACGGCGCCCACGTCGTGGCCGCCCTTCGAGCGCAGGCTGACCTTCCAGGTCCCGTCGCGCTGCTGCTTGATCACGGCGGCGGCGTCGGCCTCCCGGACCGTTCGGATGACGTCGATCAGGTCGTCGGTCTCGCCCATCGGGATGCCGGTGCGCGCGAGGTCCTCCTGGGACAGGTACGTCCACACGAGGCCGGCCTCCTCGTCGAGGGCGACACGGTCCAGCGCCGTCCCGAGCGCCTTGAGGAACCCCAGCGAGTTGTCCTCGAACAGGGCGCGGGCCAGCGCCGCGTGGTCGAACCCCGCCGTGCGCAGATCGGCCGCCAGCCGGAGGGTCTCCGGCGTCGTGGCCTCGTACTGGAAGCGGCCCGTGTCGGTGACGATCCCGGCGTACAGGCAGGCGGCGGACTCGGCGGAGACCGTTCCGTCCATGGCGCGGATGAGCCGCAAGACCATCTCCGCCGTCGACGAGGCCTTGCCGTCGATCAGGTTGACCTTGCCGAATCCCGGGTTGGTGACGTGGTGGTCGACCACGATCACCGTCTTGGCCGTCTGCAGGATCGGCTCCAGGGTCGCCAGCCGGTCCGCCGAGGCGGCGTCGAGCGTCACGAACAGCTCCGGGTCGGCCGGGAAGTCCTTGGGCGGCACGACCAGGTTGGCCGCGGGGAGGGCGTGCATGAACCGAGGCTTCGTGAAGGGGTCGTTGCCCCACGAGGCCACCACCTCGGCGCCGCGCTCGCGCAGGTGCTGGGCCAGCCCGAGCATCGAGCCGATCGCATCGGGGTCCGGGTTGACGTGGCAGGCAAGCGCCACCTTCGGAGCCTTCTCGAGGATCCGGGCGGCCTCGGTGTAGGCGGCCTCGAGCTGGTCATTCATCTGCGGGGATCACCTTCCTCAACAGCTCCTCGACGCGCCCGCCCCGGATGACGGACAGGTCGTGGACGAACTCCAGATCGGGCAGAAACTTCAGCCGGACCTTCCGGCCGAGCGCCGCCCGCAGATGCTTGCCGGCCGATCGCAGGGCCGCCGTGGTGGCACGGTCCTCCGTCTCGGTCCCCAGCACCGTGAAGAAGACACGGGCGTGGCGAAGGTCGGGGGTGACCTCAACCGCCGTCACGGTGACGAACCCGACGCGGGGATCCTTGAGGCGCTGGATCTCCTGCGCCAGGACCTCCTTGAACGACTCCGCGACCCGGTCGGGCCGGATCCTCGGAGCGCCACCGTCGTCGTGCTTCACTCGTCCTCCGGATCCATCAGGTCGACCGTGCGGCCGATGACGTCGACCGGGCCGAACCGCTCCACGTGCTTCTCCACCTCGTGCATGACCTTCCTGAGGTGGTACCCCTCCGCGGCGACGGCAGACACCGCGATCCCGCTTCGCTGCCACAGGTCGTGGTGGTCCACCTCGGCCACCGACACGTTGAACTTGTTGCGCAGGCTCGCGGTCAGCGTCTTCACCACGTGACGCTTCTCCTTGAGGGAACCCACCCCGGGGATCCGCAGATCGAAGCGCGCGACCGAGACCAGCACGGTCCCCAGCCTAGAGGGTTCGCTCGACCTCGCGGACCTCGTAGGCCTCGATGAGGTCGCCCTCCTTGACGTCCTGGAAGGACTCGAGCCCGATGCCGCACTCGAAGCCCTCGGCGACGTCGCGCACGTCGTCCTTGAACCGGCGGAGCGAGGCGATACGGCCGTCGTGGACGATCGTTCCGTCGCGGACCAGACGGGCCCTGGCGCCGCGCACGATGGTGCCGTTCACCACGTAGGAGCCGGCGATGGTCCCCTGGCGTGGAACCTTGAACAGCGTGCGGACCTCGGCGCGGCCGAGCTCCACGGTCTCCTCCCCCGGGGTCAGCATCCCCGAGAGCGCCGAACGGATGTCGTCGACCGCCTGGTAGATCACGTCGTAGAGGCGAACGTCGACGCCCTCCTTCTCGGCGAGCTCCGCGGCGGCGGGCGTGGGCCGGACGTTGAACCCGATCACGATCGCCCCCGAGGCCTGCGCCAGGGTCACGTCGTTCTCGCCGATGCCTCCCGCGCCGCGATGCAGGACCCGCACCCGAACCTCGTCGCGGGGAAGCTTCTCGAGGGCGTCCGCCAGGGCCTCGATCGAGCCCTGGACGTCGGCCTTGATGATGACGGGCAGCTCCGGAATCTCCTCCTGCTGGGCTCGCATCAGGAGCTCGGTGAGGCTCCGGGGCTGCTGCGACGAGATCAGGTCGGCGGCCCGGTGCTTGGCCTCGCGCTCCTGCGCGATGTGCTTCGCCTCCCGCTCGTCGGAGACGACACGCACGTCGTCGCCGGCCTCGGGGACGGCGCTGAACCCGAGCACCTGCACCGGCTTGGCGGGACCCGCCAGTTCGACCGCGATGCCGTGCTCGTCGAACATCGCCCGCACGCGGCCGTGCACGACACCGGAGACGACGGGGTCGCCCACCTTCATGGATCCCCGCTGGACGAGAACCGTGGCCACCGGACCCCGGCCCTTGTCCAGGTGCGCCTCGATGGCCACCCCGCGCGCGGTGCCGTCTGCGACCGCCTTGAGCTCCTGCAGGTCGGCCACGAGCAGCACCATCTCGACGAGCTGATCGAGGTTCGTCTTCTCCTTCGCGGAGACGTCCACGAACACGGTCTCGCCGCCCCATTCCTCGGGCTGGAGGCCGTGCTCGGACAGCTGCTGGCGCACGCGGGTCGGGTCCGCCTCGGGCTTGTCGACCTTGTTCACGGCGACCAGGATCGGCACGCTGGCCGCCCGGGCGTGGTCGATGGCCTCCAGCGTCTGGGGCTTCACGCCGTCGTCGGCGGCGACGACGAGGACGGCGATGTCCGTGACCTGCGCGCCCCGGGCCCGCATCGCGGTGAACGCCTCGTGGCCCGGGGTGTCGATGAACGTGACCTCCCGGCCATCGTGATGGATCTGGTACGCGCCGATGTGCTGCGTGATCCCGCCGGCCTCTCCGGAGACGACGTCCGTCTCACGGATGGCGTCGAGGATCGAGGACTTGCCGTGGTCGACGTGGCCCATGACGGTCACGACCGGCGCCTTGGTCACCAGGCGGCTGGCGTCGACCTCCTCGGGCTCGTCCTCCTCGGCCTCCTCCTCCTGCGGCGTGATGATCTCGGCCTCGAAGCCGAGCTGTGGCAGCAGGACGGTGATCGTCTCGTCCGAGAGCGACTGGGTTGCCGAGGCCATCTCGCCGAGCTGGAACAGGGCCTTCACGACCTCGGCCGCGGAGAGCCCCGCCCGGTCGGCGATCTCCTGGGGCGTCGAGCCCCGGTGGATACGCAGGGTCGCCGTCTCGCCGGTGGGCCCGCCGTTCGTCTCGGGCTCTCCCACCTCGACCGCCGGATCCGGCTCCGCCTCCGCCGCTTGGGGAGCGGGTTCGGGCTCGGCGGCCGTCTCGGGCTCCGGCGCCTTGCGGGGGCGGGTGGACACGGGTTCCACGGTCGCCTCGACCGGCTTGCCCGAGGCCTTTCCGCCGGAGGCGCGCAGGCGAGGGACGGCCTCGTCGGGGACCGAGGAGCTCGCGGTGAGCCCCTGGTATCCCATCTCGGCGAGCGCCTCGGTCAGGTCCTTGCTCTTGACCGCCAGCTCTTTGGCGAGCTCGTGGATCCTCACGTTCGTCCCTCCACAACCATGGTCTTTAGCCTAGCGGCCTCGTCGTCGCCCAGCGGCGCCCCGAGGGCCCTGCGTACGCCTCCCGCCCGGAGGGCGTCCCCGACACAGTCTCGCTCGGGGCAGACGTACGCGCCGCGCCCGGGTGCGGTCCCGGCCCGGTCCAGACGAGGTCCCTCCGAGGTGCGAGCGATCCGAACCAGCTCGCCCTTCGGGCGGGTTCGCCGGCACGCGACGCACGTCCGCAGCGGCGTATGGCGCCGCTCCGCCTCGGAACTCACGCGTCGGCCGGTGCCTCCTCGTCGGCCGCGGGCGGGGCCGCCTCGTCCGGCACGTCCGGCTCAGGAGCCGCCGACTCGGCCGGGGCGGGCGCCTCCTCTGGCTCGGCCGGGGCGGGCGCGTCCTCGGCCGGGGCCGGCGCCTCCTCGGGCTCGGCCGGCGCCTCCTCGGGCTCGGCCGGCGGCGGCGGCGGCTCGGCCGCCTTCCTGGCGCCCTCCTCGTGAACCTGAGTCTCGCTCTTGATGTCGATCCTCCAGCCCGTCAGCCGGGCGGCCAGGCGGGCGTTCTGCCCCTCCTTGCCGATGGCGAGCGACAGCTGGTAGTCGGGCACGATCGCCAGCGCCGTCTGGGTCTCGGGGTCGATGCGGACCTCCTTGACCTTCGCGGGCTGCAGCGCGGACGCAACGAAGGTGCGGGGATCCTCGGCCCACGGGACGACGTCGATCTTCTCGCCGCGAAGCTCGTTCACGACCATGCGCACGCGAGCGCCCTTCGCTCCGACGCAGGCCCCCACCGGGTCCACGCCGGGCTCGTGGGAGATGACGGCGAGCTTCGAACGGTGACCGGGCTCGCGAGCCACGGCCTTGATCTCGACGATGCCCTCGGCGATCTCCGGGACCTCGAACTCGAACAGCTTCTTGAGCAGCCCGGGGTGGGTCCGGGACACGACGATCTGCGGCCCCTTCGTGGTCCGGCGAACCTCGACGATGTACGCCTTCAGCCGCTCGCCGTGCCGATAGGGCTCGCTCGGCACCTGCTCGGCCTGGGGCAGCAGCGCCTCGACCTTGCCCAGATCCAGCAGCGTGTACCGATGGGAGTCCTGCTGGATGATCCCGGTGACGATGTCGCCCTCGCGGCCGGAGAACTCCTCGTACGTGAGCTCGTGCTCAGCCTCCCGGAGCTTCTGGTAGATGACCTGCTTCGCGGTTTGCGCGGCGATGCGGCCCAGGAACTCGTCGGGCAGCTCGACCTCGTGCTCCTCGACGACGTTCTCCCCCTCCTCGTCCATGGCTTGGGCGAACATCCGGACCTCGCCCGTGTCGGGGTGCAGCTCGCAGCGCGCGCCGTCGGGCTCGTCGCCGAACCCGCGGCGCCAGGACTTGTACGCCGCGCCGAGGGCCTCCTCGAGGCCCTTGAGGATCGTCTCGAACGAGATCGCCTTCTCTCGCTCCAGCTCCCGCAGCGCGTTGATCATGTCGATGTTCATCCGTGTGCACCCCATTCGAAAACCGTTCGCGCGGACGCCACGTCCGCGTACCTCAGGCGCAGCTCGCCGTGCTCGGTGGCGAGCGTGAAGCCATATTCGTCAGCCGAGGCCAGAGTCCCGACGTGACTGCGGGCGCCTTCTACCGGTTTGACGGTCTTCGCCGTCACCTTCGAGCCGACATGACGCGCGAAGTGGCGCGGCTCGCGGAGCGCGCGCTCCACCCCCGGCGAGCTCACCTCGAGCGTGTAGCGAGGCCCCGGAACGGCCCCGGCCGCGTCGAGGCGGCGGGAGATGCGCTCGGAGGCGGCCGCGATCGCGTCCAGGTCCACGCCCCCCTCCTTGTCAACGGTCACCCGGAGGATCCGCCGGCCGCCCTCGCGGACGAATCCGGCCTCCACCAGCTCCAGGCCGTCCTCCTCGACGACCGAGCGGATGACCCCCTCCAGCTCCACTTCCGGCCCCTGTAGAACTTCTGCTCTCGTAAAAAGAACGCGGGCGCGCGCCCACGTTCAGGTGAAACACCTGTTCAGCTATGGCAAGTATACACGCCGTTTCACGACTTCACGAGCGCGCTGGGAGGGGCCGGCCGGGCTAGATGGCGCGCTTCTGGCCGCCCGGTTCGCCCCAATGGTCCCGGCGGTTCATGCGCTGGGACATGCGCTCGTCCCAGCCGTCGTGCACCGGGACCTCCAGGAACTCGGCCGCGGCCCGCGCGGCCTCCTCCGACGCGAACACGCCCCGCGTCCAGTTCCCATCGGGGTCGACGAGTACCAGATCGAACGTGTCCCGGCCGATCCGCTGGAGCACGGACTCGACCGCGTCGCGGATCTTGGTGAACTCGATGAGGTCGTTGGGGACCTTGGAGGCCATCGGGCGGGGAGCTTACCGGGTCGGGACCGGCGCGCGCTTCGCGCCCCGTTTCGCCGCGGGCTTCCGGATCGCGCGTCGCCTTGCGGTGCCGGCCTCGGCTCGCGGTGCGGGCTCGAACTGAGCGGGGTCGGCCAGGTACGCCTTGAACGGCCGCAGCAGCTGCGAGATGTGCCAGCCGTCGGCGTAGCGGTGGTCGATCGTGGCCGTCAGCGGCAGCATCGGGCGCACCTCGACCCGGCCGTCGACGACCACGGGCCTGTCGGTGATCTCTCCCACCAGGACGAGCAGGGGCACTCGGTAGAACCGGGCCAGCGGCGCGAAGCCCTGCGGGATGCCGAACATGCCGATACTGGTGACCATCGCGCTGCCGAACGGGCTGGCCTTGACCCCCAGGGCCTTGATCCCGCGGTTCTTGTCGCCGGCGATGTAGGCGGACAGCTTCATGCTCGGCCGGAGCAGGCGCCGCGGCATCCCGGCGATGTTCTTCTTCGTCTTGGCGAAGTCCGGGTCGTCGCCCTGCTTCATGCGCCCGGCGCGATCCGAGAGCTCCCTGGCCACCTCCAGCACCGATTTGTCGTCGGTCCGCTCGACCTTGACGCCCGAGAGCTCGCGGCCGCCCTCGACGGCGGCGATGAAGAAGACGTCGACCGTGTCGCGGGGGATGACCTTGCTGCCGACGACCCGGACGTTGAAGTCGGGGACCTCGTGCAGCGCGACCGCCAGGGCGCGTCCCACGAAGTGCGTTGGGGTGACCTTGACCCCCGCTTTCCGGGCGCGCTCCATGTACGCGCGCATCGGCGTCGCGTCGAACTCGAGCATGCCGTAGACCTGCGGGTCGTCGGGCGGGCCCCACATGGCGGAGGCGATCTTCCGCCAGCCGGCGAGCTTGGCCATCGCCGGTAGCGTTTCAGGGTCGGGCGTGCCCGCGCAAGGCCGTGGCGTGTCAGTGGGTGCTGCTAGCCTTCGAACACATGTTCGAGTCAGGCGTTTCCGAGCTTCGGCCGTCCGCGGTGGACGAGTTCGACGAGGTTCACCGGGAGTGGGTGGCCCTGTCCGCCCGCCGCCTCCGGCTCCTGGCGGAGGTGGATGCGAGCAAGGCGTGGGCTTCGGTCGGGGCCACCACGTGTGAGGCGTGGCTGGCGGATCGGCACCGGCTCCCCTTCTGGGAAGCTCGGCGCGACATCGAGGCGGCCCGGGCGCTGCAGGAGATGCCCGCCGCGCGGGAGGCGATGGCCTCGGGCGCCCTGCCCTCCTCGGCGCTGCGCACCCTGGTGGACGCGCGAAAGATCTCCCCGGAGGCGTTCTCCGGGGTGGAGGAAGCCCTCGTGGAGGCGGCCACGGGCCTGTCTCAGAAGGCGTTTCGCAACCGGGTCGAGCTGTGGAGGCATCGCGTCGAGGACCCCCAAGAGTCCGCGATGCGGCGCCACGAGGCGCGTCGCCTCGACTACGGGAGAACCCTCGAAGGGATGGTCCGCGTCGAGGGGATGCTCGACACCGAGGACGGCCAGATCATGATCACGACCATCCGCGCGCTGGTGGACGCGGACGCCGTCCGGGGCGACCGACGCACCCATGCCCAGCGACGGGCCGACGCCCTCGGCCAGCTATGCCGGGGGTTCCTGTCCCGGCGGGACCGTCCCAGCGTGGGCGGGGAACGGCCGGTGGTCTCGGTGATCGTGGACGCGAAGACGCTCGCCCGAGGCGTGGGAACCGCCGACCTCCCCGACGCGGGCCCGATCCTCGCGGAGACCGCCCGGCGGGTGTCGTGCGACGCGTCCCTGGTCCGGATGATCATGTCGGCCGACTCGGAACCCCTCGACGTGGGGCGCAAGACCCGGGTCATCCCGGCCGCGCTGCGCCGGGCGGTCGAGGCTCGAGATCGTCATTGCCGGTTTCCGGGGTGCGACCGCCCTCCCGCCTGGAGCGAGATCCACCACGTCGTCCACTGGGCCGACGGCGGCGGCACCTCGCTCGAGAACCTGCTGCTCGTCTGCTGGCGCCATCACCGGGCGGTGCACGAGGACGGGTTCCGGCTTCGTCTCGTCCGCGGACGCCCCGTGTTCAGCACGCCGTACGGGGTCCGGCTCGAGGATCGTTCGCCGCCCTGACGCGACGGCGCGACAGTGGGCGGTCGGTCCGGTTGCTAACCTAGCCGGCCATGGCGCTTCCCAAGCAGTCCGAGGACTTTCCGGCCTGGTATCAGGAGGTCGTGAAGCAGGCCGACCTGGCCGAGAACTCCCTGGCCCGCGGGACGATGGTCGTCAAGCCCTACGGGTGGGCCATCTGGGAGCGGATCCAGGCCGCGTTCGACGAGCGCATCAAGGCCACCGGGCATCAGAACCTTCAGTTCCCGCTGTTCATCCCCTACCGGCTGATCGAGCGGGAGGCGGAGCACATCGAGGGCTTCGCGCCCGAGATCGCGGTGGTGACCCACGCGGGCGGCGAGAAGCTCGAGGAGCCGCTGGTCGTCCGGCCGACCTCGGAGACCATCATCTGGGACACGTACTCCAGGTGGGTCCAGTCCTACCGGGACCTGCCGCTGCTCTACAACCAGTGGTGCAACGTGGTTCGCTGGGAGCTCCGGCCGCGACTGTTCCTGCGCACGACCGAGTTCTACTGGCAGGAGGGCCACACCGCGCACGAGACGGCCGAGGAAGCCATGGCCGAGTCGCGGATGATCCTCAGCGAGGTGTACCGCGACGTCATGGAGCGGGTGATCGGGCTGTCCATCCGGCCCGGTCGCAAGACCGAGGCCGAGCGGTTCCCCGGGGCCGTCGAGACCTTCACGTGCGAGGCGCTGATGCGCGACGGCAAGGCGCTCCAGGCCGGGACGTCGCACTACCTCGGGCAGAACTTCGCGAAGGCGTACGGCGTGCAGTTCCAGGGCCGCGACGGCGACCTCGAGTACGCGTACGCCACGTCGTGGGGGGCCACCACCCGGCTCGTCGGGGCGCTGATCATGGCCCACGGCGACGACCAGGGCCTCCGCCTGCCCCCGGCGCTCGCGCCGTACCAGGCCGTGATCGTGCCGATCTACAAGAGCGACGACGAGCGGGCCCGGACCGTCGAGGCGGCCGAGAAGCTCGTGGCCGACCTCGCCGGCCTTCGCGTGAAGGTCGACGACCGCGAGGAGTACCGGCCCGGCTACAAGTTCAACGAGTGGGAGCAGAAGGGGGTGCCGGTCCGGGTGGAGCTCGGCCCCCGGGACCTCGACGCCGGGCAGGCCACCGTGGCCCGCCGGGACACGCTGGCGAAGGCACCGCTGCCGCTGGCATCGGTGGCGGAGCACGTTCGAGGGCTGATGGACACCATCCAGGACAACCTGTACGGGCAGGCGGTGGCGTTCACCGACGAGCACACGCTGCGGCCGAAGGACTACGCGGAGATGCGGGCGTTCCTCGAGGCCTCGGGGGGGTTCGCGGTGGGCGGATGGTGCGGGAAGCCGGAATGCGAGGCCCGGGTCAAGGCCGAGACGAAGGCCACGATCCGCTACCTGCCCGTCGATCCGATCGAGGTCGGCGGCGCGTGCATCGTGGACGGTGAGCCGGCGGCCGAGGAGGCCGCCTGGGCGCGGGCCTATTGAGCCGAGGTCAGTCCGCCGGGGCGGCGGCGAGCTCGGCGGCCATCTTCTTCGCCTCCGCCACCAGGACCTCGACGAACTTGTCCTCGGGGACCTTGCCCTTGACCTCGCCCCGGACGATCAGGTGGCCGAACCCCTTGCCGGCGGCGATGCCCAGGTCTGCTTCGCGGGCCTCCCCGGGCCCGTTGACCACACAGCCCATCACCGCCACGCGGATCGGCGCCTCGAGCTTGGCCGCCTCCAGCGCCTCGTTGACCTGCTTCGTCAGGCCAAGGACGTCCACCTCGGCTCGCCCGCACGACGGGCAGGCCACCAGATCCAGCCCGCGCACCTTCAGCCCGAGCGACTGAAGGATGGCGTTGCCGACCTTGACCTCCTCGACCGGATCGTCGGTCAGGGAGACGCGGATGGTGTCGCCGATCCCCTCCGCCAGCAGCGTCCCGATCCCCACGGCGGACTTCACGCCGCCGATCGGCATCGGACCGGCCTCGGTCACGCCGAGATGCAGCGGGTAGTCGCACGCCTCGGCGAGCATCCGGTAGGCCTCGATCATCACGCGCGCGTTCGAGTGCTTCACCGAGATCTTGATGTCGGTGAAGTCCTCATCCTCGAGGATCCGGGCCTCGTTCAGCGCGGACTCGACCAGGGCCTCCGGCGTGGGGACGCCGTACTTGTCGAGCAGCTCCTTCTCGAGCGAGCCGGCGTTCACCCCGATCCGGATCGGCACCTCGCGGGCCTTCGCCTCGCGGGCGATCAGCCGCACCTTGTCCTGGTACTTGATGTTCCCGGGGTTGATCCGCAGGCCCTGGATGCCCGCCTCGAGGGCGGCCATCGCGTACTTCCACTGGAAGTGGATGTCGGCGATCACCGGGATCGTCGACTTCGCGGCGATGGCCTCCAGCGCCTTCGCGTCCTCCCAGTGCGGGACCGCGACGCGGACGATCTCGCACCCGGTGGCGACGAGCGAGGCGATCTGCTGCAAGGTCGCGTTGATGTCGGCGGTCTTCGTGGTGGTCATCGACTGGACGCGAATGGGCGCGTCGCCGCCGACCTCGACGTCGCCGACGAACACCGAACGGGACTTGCGGCGCTCGATCGTCATCTCCAACCCAGTCTAGAGGCGGGCCCCGAAGGGGGCCTCGCCCGCGTGTGAAGGTTCTATGGGGAGAACGGGTTCGGGATCGGGTTGCGGATGTCCACGTAGAGCAGCAGCACCGTGTAGATGATCAGGAACCCGGCCACGACCGCCATGACGGGGATCACCCGGCGCAGGTCGACGGCGCGGCCGCCGCGGAGCTTCTCGATCCCGAGCAGCAGCACGTGCCCTCCGTCGAGCGGTGGCAACGGCAGCAGGTTGAGGAACCCCACGAAGATGTTGAAGCCGATGAACAGGCCGAAGAAGGCGTCGAGGCGGCCGGACTCCACGGCCTGCGCCGCGAGACGACCCGCGCCCACCAGGCCGACGGGGTCGTCCAGGGTGCGTTCCTCCTGGCCGGTGAGCAGCTGGAAGAGCCGCTTGATCCCGCGAGGGCCGAAGACATCCCCGAGGCGGACCACCGTCTGCCCGGTGAGCCGGCCCACCTCCGACGCGCCCTCGGTGATGCCCTTCCCGAGGCCGATCGGTTCCCGGCCGAGGAAGCTCGCCCCGCCGACGATGATGCCCAGCCGGCCGAACGACTCTCCCCCGATCTCGGAGAGGACGGGCGTGACCGTGATGGGCACCTCGCGGTCGTTGCGCCGGACCACGAGCTGGATGGGCCGGCCGACGTGCGCCCGGGTGTAGGCGATGAACTCCTCGGCCGAGACGTCCCGGCGCCCGTCGAGGGCGACGATCTCGTCTCCCGGGAGGAGCCCCGCTCTGGCGGCCGGCGACGGGTACCCGTTGAGTCGCTGCTCGACGCCGGCGACCGCCGGCGAGTACCGGGGCAGTCCGATGAAGCCGAAGAACACCACCAGCATCACGAACGCGAGGATGAAGTGGGTCGCCGCGCCGGAGACCAGGACGATGAAGCGCTGCCAGGGGGGCTTCGCGCCGAACGTCCTCGGTTGGTCCTCGACCGGCTCCTCGGTGAACGGGTTCATCCCCGCGATGCGGACGTAGCCTCCCGCGGGGATGGCCTTGATCCCGTACTCGGTCTCGCCCCGGCGCACCGACCACACCCGGGGGCCGAAGCCGACGAAGAACTCCGTGACCTTGATCCCGAACGCCTTCGCCGTGATGAAGTGGCCGAACTCGTGGAGGACGATCACGGCCAGGATCACCGCGATGAAGCTCATGACACCGGCCACCGCCGGGTTGCCGGTCTTCACGAACAGCAGCAGGAGATCGATGAACAGGATGGTTCCGATGGCGACCGGCATGCGACGTAGCCTAGTGGGCGCGGCGGACTAGGAGGCCCGCTCCTCGACGATCTGCGCGGCCCGCCCGCGTGCCCACGCGTCGGCGCGCTCGAGGGACACCGCCGACACGACGGGCGGCGCCTCGTGCTCGTCGAGGATGCGCTCCACCACGTCGGCGATGTCGATCAGGCGCAGGCGTCCGTCGAGGAAGGCGTGGACGGCGACCTCGTTGGCGGCGTTGAGGGCGGCGGGAAAGGTGAAGCCGGCCCGGCCGGCCCGGTAGGCCAGGTCGAGCGCCGGGAACGCCTCCCGGTCCACCTGCTCGAAGGTCAGCCGGCCGATCGAGACCAGGTCGAGCGGCGTGATCCCCGACCGCATCCGGTCCGGATAGGTGAGGGCGAGCTGGATGGGCAGGCGCATGTCCGGGTCGGCCAGCTGTGCGATCACGCTGCCGTCGCGGAACTCGGCCAGGCCGTGGACGATCGACTCGGGGTGCACGACCACGTCGATCTCCGCGTAGTCGAGGCCGAACAGGTAGTGGGCCTCGATGACCTCGAGGCCCTTGTTCATGAGGGTCGCCGAATCCACCGTGATCTTCGGACCCATGTTCCACGTGGGGTGCGCCAGCGCTTCCTTGACCGAGGCACGGGCGAGGTCCTCGCGCGTCCAGCCGCGGAAGGGGCCGCCGCTCGCGGTGATCACCACGCGCTGCAGGTCCTCGCGCCGCTCGCCCCGCAGGCACTGGGCGAGTGCGGCGTGCTCGGAGTCGACCGGGATCAGCCGCTCGGGCTCGCCCTTCACCAGGTCCATCACCAGCTCGCCGCCGACGATCAGTGACTCCTTGTTGGCCAGGGCCACGGACTTGCCGGTCTGAAGCGCGGCGAGGGTCGGAGCGAGCCCGATCGCGCCCACCATCGCGTTCAGGACCAGGTCGGCGTCGGTGTCGCGCGCCAGCCGCTCCGCCGCATCCGGGCCCGCGATGATCTCGGTCTCGCGGATGCCCTTCAGGTGCTCGCGGAGGTCGTCGACGGCGGACGCATCCCCGAGCGCGACTACGGGCGGCAGGAACTCACGGATCTGCCCGACGAGCAGCTCGTGGTTGGATCCGGCCGCCAGGCCGACCACCCTGAACCGCTCGGGGTTGCGGCGAACGACGTCGAGGGCCTGGGTCCCGATGGATCCCGTGGAGCCGAGAATGACGACATCCCGCATCGCTAGGAGGGTACCCCCTTCGCGGTTGAAAGTATGGAATGGCGCCACAAACGCCCGATGCGGTCTTGCCGGCCGGGGCGCAATCCGGTCCTAGAGGACCATCCGCAGGAAATAGAACGCGGCCGGCAGGACGAACAGCAACGAATCGATCCGGTCCATGAGGCCACCGTGCCCGGGCATGATGGTGCTCATGTCCTTGACCCCCAGGTCGCGCTTCAGTGCGGACTCGGCGAGGTCGCCGAGCGGGGCCATCACCAGCACCACCATGGCGAGACCGATCGAGCTCCCCAAGGTGAGCGGTGAGATCTGTGGGCCGAACGCCAGTCCCACGAAGAACGTGACCAGGCTGGCGCCGATCGCGCCCTCCCAGGACTTGTTCGGGCTGATCGAGCCGGCGAGGGGACGACGTCCCCAGAACGAGCCGATGATGAAGGCGAAGACGTCGTAGATGACGGTCAGCCCGATGATCCAGATGACCACCGCGCGTCCGCCCTTGACCGGGAGCAGCTGGAAGATCACCCCCGCGAAGAACGGCACGTACACCATGCCGAGCAGGGTGATCGACGCGTTCACGAGCGTCCCCTTGCGCGCCTTGGCCGGGACCACCATGTACCAGAAGAAGGTGAGCATCAGGCCGAGCGTGAGCATCGCGCCCATGGCGACCTCGCCCTTGTTGTAGGACGCGTACAGGATCAGCCCACCGACCACCAGGCCGAGCGCGGTGGCGGGCTGGTAGCCACGGCCGTGAGCCACGGCGTAGAGCTCGGCCTGGGCGGCCAGGAGGACCGCCGCGGCCAGGATCGCGAACGGCGCCGGCCCGATCGCGAGCAGGATCAGGGCCAGGGCCCCGAGGCCCACCCCTGAGATCAGCGCCGCGGAGAGGTTGCGTCCCCCACGGGTGGGAGCGCTCTCCCCCACGACCGCGTGCGAGCTGGGGTCCTCCCACGCCGGTCCGTGCCCCATGACGGGCTCGTCCGTCCCCACCTTCACGGTCCGCGGGGTGGACGGGGACTGGTCGAGCCCGGCAAGGAGCTCGTCCTCGATGGCGGGAGTCGCGAGCGCCGGTGCGTCCGGCGGCGGCTCCGACTCCCGCGCCGGGGCGGAGACCGCGGGTTCCTCGAACGCCGCGGCGAGCCCTCGGTCCCCCGCGGGTGGTTCCGCGCCACGCGACGGCGGGATGGGGACCTCGGCGGTCGCGAAGGTCGGCTCGTCCTCGTCGCCGAAGATCGAGTCTCCGCCGGGTTCGTCGGAGCCGGGTCCGGGGAGCTCGGCGTACTCGGGGGGCGCGACCTTGAGATCGTCGATCGTCAGCTCGCCGGGCTCCAGCTCCTCCGGAGGCAGCGGCGGCCTGGCGACGGACGGCGCCTCGGGCTCGGCGTCGGCCCCGAAGATGAACGACTCCTCCTCCTCGCCCTCGCCACCGATGGAGGTGTCGGTCCAGTCATCGGTCAGGTCTACCGGCTCCGGCTCGGGCGGGGCGGGGCGGCGCGAGCGGCCGCGGGAGGACGCCGACGGGGGTGGCGGCTCCGGCTCGTCGACGGAGAACTCGAACGACGACGTGTCCTCGGGAGCCGGTGAGGCCGCGGCCTCCAGGAGGCTCTCGTCGGACTCCGGCCGGCCCTCGATCTCGTCCCACCCCTCGGGGAAGAGGTCCTCGGCGGGAGCGTCGGGGGTCG
Organism: uncultured Actinomycetes bacterium; assembly: GCA_963742735.1. Classification (GTDB taxonomy): domain Bacteria; phylum Actinomycetota; class UBA4738; order UBA4738; family JBBDTT01; genus JBBDTT01. Next base: position 596,651 of record CAVUMN010000003.1, on the reverse strand, counting down.
CGGAACGCCGGGGAACCCGTGGGGCCGCGGCGTCGGCCTCGGGCTCGGGCCAGTCGGTCTCCTCGATCGGCGCGAAGAACTTGTCGAGGTCGTCGAACAGGTCCTCGCCGTCGCGGTCGTCGGTGGGGTTCGCCACTGGCCTCTCTCCGGCTCGCGGAGTCTCCGGGCCGTCGTCCGGCCCGCGGGCAGATCAGACCTCCGAGAGCTCTTTCTCCTTGTGCTTCAGGATCTCGTCGATCTCCGCGACGAAACGGTCCGTCAGCTTCTGGAGCTCCTTTTCGGCGCGTCTGAGGTCATCTTCAGAGATATCGCCGGCCTTCTCAAGCCTTTCGAGCTCCTCCTTGTGGTGCCGTCGCACGTTGCGGACGGCGACCCGTCCCTCCTCCGCCCGATGATGCACGAGCTTGATCAGCTCCTTGCGACGCTCCTCGGTCAGCTGGGGAAACGCCAGGCGGATGACCGAGCCGTCGTTGGAGGGTGTGAGGCCGAGGTCCGAGGACATGATGGCCTTCTCCATGGCCGTCATGGCGTTACGGTCGAACGGCTGGATGACGAGCAGCCGGGGCTCGGGCACCGAGAACGACGCGAGCTGGTTCATCGGGGTCTGCGTGCCGTAGTAGTCGACGGTCAGCCGGTCGAGGATCTTGGGCGTCGCGCGGCCGGTGCGCACACCCCCGAACTCCTCCTGGGCGACCGTCACCGCGCCGCGCATCTTGTGCTCGGCGTCCTTGAGCGTGTCGTCGATCATCGCGCTCGTCCGTTCACGAGGCCCCGCCGGCTCCCGAGTGCACCAGCGTGCCGATCGGCTCGCCGGCCACCGCGCGCCGGATGTTCCCTTCCTCCCACAGGTTGAAAACGATGATCGGGAGGCGGTTCTCCATCGCCAGGGAGATCGCGGTGGCGTCCATGACCTGGAGCCCGCGCTTGAGGACCTCGAGGTACTCGAGGTCGTTGAACTTCACGGCCTCGGGGTGGATGCGTGGATCGGCATCGTAGACGCCGTCGACGCTCGTGCCCTTGAGGATCGCGTCTGCCTTCAGCTCCAAGGCTCGCTGCGCGGCGGTCGTGTCGGTCGAGAAGAACGGGGCCCCCATGCCGGCCGCGAAGATGACCACCCGGCCCTTTTCCAGGTGGCGCATCGCCTTCCGTGGGATGTACGGCTCGGCGATCTGGGCCATGGCGATCGCCGTCTGCACCCGGGTGATGACGCCGATGTTCTCGAGGGCGTCCTGGAGGGCGAGGGCGTTCATGACCGTCGCCAGCATGCCGATGTAGTCGGCGCGTGCCCGGTCCATGTGCGGGTGGTCACGGCCTCGCCAGATGTTGCCGCCGCCGACGACGACCGCGGTCTCGACCCCGATCGTCTGCACGTCGGCGAGCTGGCGGGCTACGTTGGCCAGCGCGTTCGCGCCGATCCCCGGCTCACCCCGCTCGGTGGCGAACGCCTCGCCGGAGAGCTTCAGCAGGACCCGTCGGTACCGGGGAGCCTCGGATCGGTCGGCCACCGAGCCTAGCCCTCGTCCTCGCCGAGCTTGAACCGGGCGAACCGCCGTACGGCGACCTTCTCCCCGATCTTCGCGGCAACCTCGTTGATCACGTCGCCCACGGTCTTCGAGTCTTCCTTCACGAACGGCTGGTCGAGGAACACGCCCCCGTGGTCCTTGAAGAACGACTGGAGCTTGCCCTGGACGATCTTCTCGATCACGTTGTCCGGCTTGTTCTGGGCTCGCGCCTGCTCCGCGTAGATCTTGCGCTCGGACTCCAGCAGATCCTCGGGAACCTCGTCGCGCGTCACCCATCGGGGATTCGACGCGGCGATGTGCAGGGCGAGGTCGCGGGCGAGCTGGCGGAACTCGTCGGTGTTGGCGACGAAATCCGTCTCGCAGTTGACCTCGACGAGCACGCCCAGGCGGCCCTGCATGTGGATGTACGCCTCGACGAGGCCTTCCTTGGCGCTGCGGCCGGCGCGCTTCTCGACGCCGGCCAGGCCCTTGGTACGCAGGATCTCCTGCGCACGGTCGGGGTCCCCGCCGGCTTCCGCGAGGGCGCGCTTGCAGTCCATCATGCCCGCGCCGGTCTTCTCGCGAAGCGCGCGGACCTCCTCGGCGGTCGGGTTGTAGTCGTTGTCGGCCATCAGGTCGATTCTCCCATAGCGGTCTCGGCGGGCCTCGGGGTGAGCGGCTCACCCGCGGCCTCCTCGGTCAACGGCTCTCCGGCGGGCGCCTCGGCCGCGGGCGCGGCGGGCTCGGCCGGCGGCGCGGGCGCGGGCTCGGCCGGCGGCGCGGACTCGTCGGGCTCGAAGGGGCCCTGCGGGAGGCTCTCGGGGCGGATCGCCTCGCCGTCGGGCTCGAACGGCCCGGTGACGGTGATCGGCTCCTCCGGAGAGATCTCCTCGCGGTCGCGGCCGCCCAGATAGGAGCCCTCCTCGATGGCGTCGGCGATCACGCGGGTGATCAGTCCGACCGAGCGGATGGCGTCGTCGTTGCCGGGGATCACGAGATCGATCTCGTCGGGGTCGCAGTTCGTGTCGACGATCGCGATGACGGGGATGCCCAGCTTGCGGGCCTCGGTCACCGCGATGTGCTCCTTCTTGGTGTCGATCACGAAGATCGCGTTCGGCGTGCGGGTCATCGTCTGGATCCCGCCCATGTTCCGCTCCAGCTTCTCCTGCTCACGGCGCAGGCGCAGGACCTCCTTCTTCGGCAGGACCTCCAGGGCGCCGCTGCGCTCCATCTCCTGCAGCTCGCGCAGTCGCGAGAGCCGGGAGGAGATCGTCTGGAAGTTCGTGAGCATCCCGCCGAGCCAGCGCGTGTTGACGTAGGGCATGCCGACGCGCTCCGCCTGCTCGGCCACGATGTCCTGAGCCTGCTTCTTGGTGCCGACGAACAGCACGGAGCCCCCCTTTCGAGAGCTCTCACGTACGAAGTCGTAGGCGCGCTCGAGGCCCGTGAGGGACTTCTCGAGGTCGATGATGTAGATGCCCGACCGCTCCCCGAAGATGAACCGCCGCATCTTGGGGTTCCATCGGCGGGTCTGGTGTCCGAAGTGGACGCCCGCCTCGAGGAGCTGTCGCCTGGTCGCGACCGGCATGGTGATTCTCCTTTCGGTTTTCGATCCTCCGCTCGGATCGGCCCCTACCCGACCCGGCGTGATGCCGGGACCGCGGGTTCGAGTCCCCGAGCGTGTGTTGTACGTCCGTCACGGACGCCGACCGATGAGTCTAGCGGCTCAGCCGCGGGTCCGACCTCGGGCAGGAACGTCGCGCGCCGGGCCCCGCCGGACCGGCTGATCGAGCGCCTTCAGGTCCCGAACGGCGAGCCAGCGGTACACGAACGCGGCGAACGTGCTCAGGTGCAGGAACGTGGCCACGAGGGCCACGGTCCACGTGAGGACCGAGGGCGTCGCCGGATCGACCACCCGGCCGGGAACGATCGAGATCAGGAACAGCGCGAAGGCGAAGTAGCCGAAGCTCAACGCCAGGTGGCTTCCCCCCGGCAACCGGGCGGCGCGGCCGCTGCGGCGCATGGCGTCGCGGAAGTTCGCTCCGTCGACGACCGCCGCGATCGGCGCGAACGTGAGGAAGTGCAGGCCGAGCAGTGGTCCGGCCAGGAACAGGATGCCCCCGAAGTTCCCGGGGAGCAGCCCCCCGGCAACGTACGGGATGGCGGCCCCCACGCCGAACACCGCGAGCGCGATCAAGGTCAGGTGCGGGATCGCCTTCACGAAGGCGCGCCGCCGATCGAGGTCCGGCGCCCCGAGGCGCGGCGCCAGGATGGCCGCGATCGCTCCCAGGAGCAGCACCCGGAAGATCGTCAGACCGATCGCCACCCCGAGCCCCGCCACGGCGGATCCCGCGACGACGGGGTAGAAGGCGAGCACGCCGTCGCTGAACAGCAGGTAGAGCGGGGGCAGCGCGAGCGCCGTGGCCAGCGACTTCGACGTCATCAGGTCACCCGCGCCGCTGAGCACGAACGTGGACCAGACGGCGAACAGCGCGAGGAACCCCACGACCAGGGCGGGGGTGCGTCGGGCGGTCTCCACGACGCCCTTCGCCATCGACTCACGGAAGCTGGGGAACGGCGAGGGCTCCCGCATACGGGTGGAGGCGCCGAACAGGCCGCGGGCGCGCGGGCGGACCTCCTCCCCGGGGGTCTCGTCGGGCGCCGGGTCCTTGGCGGCCCCCGACCCCCGGCCCGAACGGGACGGCTCCGCGGCCGCCTGACGCTCGGCCGGGCCTCGCGTTCCGTTGCCTCCACCGCTCGCGGCGGGCTTACGGCGTCGCTTCTTCTTCCGGTTCGTCATCGAAGGCCTCCGGGGGGATCGGTCGAGGCCGGGCGGGCGCGCGCCGGCGCCAGCCGGAACGCGAGCGCGAACCCCGCGGTGAGCGCCGCGAACGCGATCAGGTAGTTCACGACGGCGGTGGTCGGGTGCAACTCGGTCGGGGATTCGATCGAGGTCAGCTCGCCATCGGGATCATGCTCCAGGGCGACCAGGCCGCCGCCGCCCTCGGGCAACGAGGCGATGAGCTGGTCGCCCGCCGGAGCGATCCCGCCGATGGGCCCGTCGTCCAGGTCGAGCTCCCAGATGAGCCGGCCCGAGCCGAGATCGAGGGCGGCCAGCACGCTGTCGTGACGCCCGACGACGATCGCGTCCCCGACGATCAGTGGCAGCGCCTTCAGGAACCCCGAGGGGAACCGGAACCGCCATACCCGCTCGCCGGTCTCCCCGTCGAGTCGGCTGACCGAGCCGCCCGGCGACGTGACGATCACGTCGCCGTCCGCGATCGCCGGGATCGACCCGGGCCAGAACCCCTGCCGGATCGCCACCTGCCGGGACCACAGCACGTCGCCGTCCTCCACGTCGAGGGCCCGCACGCCCCCGTCGCCGAAGCCGACGTAGAGCCGGCCGTCCGCCACCGCCGGCCCCGACGCGACCACCGCGACGCCGGGCGGCGCCACGCGCCAGACCTCCGTCCCGTCCTCGGCCGCGAGCGCGTAGACGGTGGTCTTCACGTCATCCGTGTCCTCCGCGACCGCGAACACCCGACCGCCCGCCACCGCCAGCGGGCTCCGGATCGTGCCCTCCCCGTTGAACTCCCAGCGCTCGGCGCCGGTTGCGGCCTCCAGCGCGTACACCGTCCCCGACCGGGTCGCGATGAAGGCGAGCTGGCCCTGGACGGCCGGCGGGGACCGGACTTCCTGGTCCGGACGGAACCGCCAGCGGACCGAGTGGGTTTCCAGGTCCAGACCGATGACCGCGGCCGCGTCGTCCGTCCCCTCCGGGTAGACGAGCGTCGTGCCGTCGGCGGAGACGGCCGGGGTCACCGGCACGTTGGGGGCGCGGGCGACGCTCCACTGCACCTCCCCGGTCGCCGCGTCCACCGCCAGGACCTCATCGCGACCCAATGCGATCGCCAGATCCCCCACGACCACCGAGCCCGCGGCGCCGCGGTGACCCGATCGGCCGGCCTCCACTCGCCACGCCTCACGGTACGGAGGCGCCGGCGCGTCCTCGGCCACGCCGAGATGCGCGGGCCCGCCCTGGACCATCGGCCACGTGGCCGTCTCCGCGGCGAGGCCGGGAGCGGCGAGGGCGAGCGAGGCGACGAGCCCCGCGAGGGCGGCGAGCGATCTGCGCACGAGCCGTCATCCTACGGGGCGGGCCGTTCGTCGGGCGGGCGAACCTCAGCCGGACGATGCCCGGCCCGGCAGCACCAGCGGCTTCGGCTCGGCGCGGGACCAGAGCCAGTGCGGCCGCGGCGCGGCCTCCCCCAGCCCCGTGATCGATCCCCAGGGGTCGGCGGCCGGTTCACCGGAGGACGTCCCCGCGATCGGCGCGAGGTGGACTCGGGGCGCGGCCGCTCCGAGCAGGACCAAGGGATCCAGATACGTCTCGCCGCGACGAGCTCCGAAGTGCAGGTGCGGCCGGTCGACTCCCGAGTGGCCGTGACCGGTCGCGCCGATCAGCCCGCCTCGCCCGACGGCCTCACCCCGCGCGACCGAGATCGCCGACAGGAACGAGTACGTGGTCCGGATCCCGTCGGGGTGATCGATCGACACGAACCGGGAACCGGCGACCCACCCGGCGAAGGCAACCGTGCCGGACGCGCTCGCGTGGACCGGCGTGCCCAGCGGCGCGCCGATGTCGATCCCCCGGTGGCCAGCGCCGTAGGGCGAGTCGGGTGGCTCGAAGCCCCGCAGCACCGGCCCCGCGACGGGCCAGGCGTACGGCTCGGGCTCGCTCGGCGCCGCCCGAACCGCGGCCGGCACCGTCACGGCGAGCGCCAGCGTCGCCACGAGCAGGGTCGCCGGCGCCGCCCGGAGCGATCTTCGAATCTCGGGTGCGGGCATCGGATCCCTCGCACCCCGGAGGTGACCGCAGTCTGGCACGACCCAGTGACACGGCCGGTCGTCGAGGGCTCAGTCCTCGTCGGGATCGTCCGCGAGCAAGCCCCGGAGCGAGCCGACCGCCTTGGTGTGGATCTGGCAGACCCGAGACTCGGTGACCCCGAGCACACCGCCGATCTCGTTCAGGGTCAGGCCCTCGAAGTAGTAGAGGGTGACCACGATCTTCTCCCGCTCCGCGAGCGCGTTGATCGCCTGGGCGAGCATGGCCCGGCCCTCCTGGCTCTCCATCGGCCCGCTGGCGTCGAGCGCGCTGCGATCCGGCAGCGTCTCGAGCAGCGACATCCCCTCGCCCTCGCTGGTGTGCAGGAGCTCGTCGAGGGCCATGACGGACACGAACGAGATCTGATTCATGGTGTCGCGGAGCTCCCCCTGGCTCAGGCCCATCCGGCCCGCCACCTCCTCGTCCGTGGGGGTCCGCCCCAGCGAGGACTCCAGCCCGGTGATCGCCTTGTCCACCTCGCGAGCCTTCGATCGAACCGAGCGCGGAACCCAGTCGTTGGCCCGCATCCCGTCGATGATCGCCCCCCGGATCCGGGGAACGGCGTAGGTCTCGAACTTGATGGCCCGGCCCATGTCGAACTTCTCCAGCGCGTCGATGAGCCCGAAGATGCCGTAGGAGACCAGGTCGCCCTGCTCGACGTTGGCGGGCAGCCCGCTGGCGAGACGGCTGGCCACGTACTTCACCAGCGGCGAGTAGTGCAGGATCAGCTGTTCTCGGGCCTTGGGGGAGGCGCTCGCCTTGAAGTCCTGCCACAGGCGGTCGAGGACGGAGGCGGGGGCGTCGAAGGGGGGCGCTTCGCTGGCCATCAGGCGCGGGGGTGTCCCTGGCGGTACGCGGCGAACAACCGGCCGCGTGAGACGTGGGTGTAGCGCTGCGTGGTGGCCAGGCTCGCGTGGCCCAGGAGCTCCTGGACCGCTCTGATGTCGGCGCCTCCCTCCAGCAGGTGCGTTGCGTAGGCGTGCCTCAGCGCGTGCGGGCTCACCCGCCGGGCCTCGAGTGAGACGCGTCGATATTGTTCCACCGCGGCGCGCATGTCGCGAGGGGTCGCCCGCCGTCCACGACGATTCACGAACAAGGCCGGCTCCTGGTCGTTCGCGACCGTCCCCCGTGTGTCGAGCCAGCGCTCGATCGCCTCCACGGAGAGGTCACCAAGTGGAACGTCGCGCTCCTTCGATCCCTTCCCGAGGACGCGAACCCGCATCCGTCGAAGGTCGACGTCGGCGATGTCGAGCCCGGAGACCTCCCCGACGCGCAGGCCAGAGCCGTACATCAGCTCGAGCAGCGCGCGGTCGCGCCGGGACCAGGGATCCTCTCCCGAGGGCGACTCGACCAGGGCGGCGGCCTCGGCCGGCTTGAGGATCACGGGCAGCCGGGAGGGAGCCTTCGGCGCCGAGAGCATCTCCGACGGGTCCACCGCGAGGCCGCCCCCTCGGCGAAGGTGCTTGTAGAGCGACCGGACGGCCGCGGCCTTGCGCGCGATCGAGGTCCGGGCGTATCCGCGGGTGCTCAGGTGGGCGAGCCACCGTCTCAGCGTCGGGTGATCCGCCTCGAGCAGCCCGGCCCCGTAGCGGGCCAGGAACGTCCCCAGACCTTCCAGGTCCACGCGATAGGCGGCGATCGTGTTGGGCGACAGGCGCCGGCCGTGCTCCAGGTGATCCAGGAACGCGCCGATCAGCGCGGCGTCACGGGGGCTCGGCCGGTCGGCCAGGTCCGGATCGGACTCGGCCGGTGTCGGTTGTCGCACTTCGGGGGAAGGTGGCATCGCCTCCCTTGTAGCACGAGGAGACCTACCGGAAGTGGAAGCGCGTGGCGTTCGCCGGGTACTCGGTCCACGCGATGACGCGCCGGGGCCGAACGACCAGCGCGCCCGGGCCCCGGAACTGGTCGGGCGACGCCTTGCCGTACTGGGGGTATTTGGCGTTCTGCGCCGCGGCCAGGCGCAGCGCCAGCTCGGGCTCGATCCGGGGTTCGGTAGGGACCTCCCCCTCGATGATCACCGCCTCGAGACCCTCCCCGATCGTGACGACCACGTTCGGGTTCGCCTGCACGTTCCGGTGATGAACCGTCTCTTGCGCGCCACCGTAGAAGAGGGCGTCGTCCACCCAGATCCCGTCGCGGGGCACGACGTGGGGGCGCCCGTCGGGACGGGTGGTCGCGAGCCAGTACACGGGGGCCGCCTCGAGCTTCTCGCGGACGACCGACCACGACAGCACGGTCTTCGGCGTCCCGTACTCCTTCGGCAGGTCGAGCAGCTCGGCCTCCGGCTCCACCCCCTCAGTCTGCCACCCGGGAACGGCCGGCGAGCAGCGTCCGCTCGAAGCGGCCGCCCACCCGGCGGACGAGGCCCCGCATCTCCAGATCCAGCAACGCGGACAGCACCTCGCCCAGGCCGGCGGCGAGGCGGTCGGCGATGCTCTCCGGCCCCTCGGGCGGGCCGCCGAGCGTTCCCAGCACGCGGGCCAGGTCCTCGGGCAGATCGGGAGGCGCCACCGGCCCCGATCCCTCGCCCAGGCCGAGCTCGGACAGCACGTCGGCGGCGTCCCGGACCAGGGATGCCCCCGTCCGGATCAGCTCGTTGGGCACCGCGGACAGCGGCCCGGTCACCGGCCCCGGGACGGCGAACACGTCGCGCCCGCTGTCGTGGGCATGGTCGACCGTGATGTTCGAGCCGCTCCCGGACGCACCCTCGACGACCACGACGGCCCGGGACATCGCCGCCACGATCCGGTTCCGGGCCGGGAAGCGGAACGGCTCGGCACGTGTGCCGGGCGGATACTCGCTGAGGATCGTCCCGGCCTCGCCGATGCGCTCCAGAAGCCGGCGGCTGCTGGCCGGGTACGCGATGTCGACGCCGCAGCCGAGCACGGCGACCGTCCGCCCCTCGGCTCGAAGTGCGCCCCCATGAGACGCCGCGTCGATCCCCCGGGCCGCGCCGCTCACCACGACCACCCCCGCCGCGGCGAGCCCCGCCCCGAGCGCGGTGGCGACCTCCGATCCGTAGGGGGTGCAGTTGCGGGCTCCGACGATCGCCACCGCCGGCCGGTCGTGCTCGAGCGTTCGGCCCCGCAGGAACACCCCGATCGGTGGGTCGTCGAGGTCGAGGAGCCCCCTCGGGTACTCGGCGCCTCCGGCCACGGCGAACCGGGCTCCGCACGCGGCGACGACGGCCTCCATGCTCGCGAGATCGGCCGAGGCCAGGAACGTGCGGTCGCCTGCGCTGCCGGCGGCCCCGCGGCGGATCGCCGCGAGCATCGCGGTGGCGCCCCCTTCGGCGGAGGCCAGCGCGGTCATCCGCCGCGGGGAGATACCTCGGAGATGGGACAGGACCAGGGCCGCCCGCCGGTCGGCCTCGGTGTCCGCGAAGCCGTCGGGCCAGCGGGTGACGACCGCGGTCTCAGCCGGCACCGGCGATCTCCGCCACTACACGCTCGTCGGCGCGGTACGAGAGCGCCTCGGCGACGTTGCCGGCGTCGACCGTGTCGCGCCCGTCGAGGTCGGCGACCGTGCGGGCCACCCGGAGCGCTCGATCGAACCCGCGTCCGGACAGGGCCAGCGCATCGACCGCCCGCGACAGCAGGGCCGCCGCATCGTCGCTCAGCCGGACCTCGGCGCGGGCAAGCGCCCCCGGCATCTCGGCGTTCGACCGGATGCGGGTTCCCTCGAACCGCCGGCGCTGGCGCGCTCGCGCCTCCTCGACCCGGGCTCGCACGGCCGAGGAGGGCTCACCCGCCTCCCGTCCGAGGAGCTCGGCCTTGGACAGCCTGGGCACGTCCAGCCGCAGGTCGACCCGGTCGAGCAGCGGGCCGGAGAGCTTCAGTCGGTACGCCAGCACCCGGTGCGGCGGGCACTCACAGGTGCGCCGGGGGTCGCCCGCGAACCCGCACGGACACGGGTTCGCCGCGGCGACGAGCGCGAAGCGGGCCGGGAACACCACGGTCCCCGCGGCCCGCGTGATCACCACCCGCCCCTCCTCGAGCGGCTGGCGGAGCCCCTCGAGGGCATCGCGGCGGAGCTCGGTCACCTCGTCGAGGAACAGCACCCCGTGACTGGCGAGGGAGACCTCGCCGGGGCGAAAGGCCCCGCTGCCGCTGCCGAGCAGTCCCGCCGCCGAGATCGTGTGATGCGGATTTCGGAACGGCCTGGCGTGGACGAGCCCGCCGCCGGGAGGAAGGAGGCCGGCGACGGACTGCAGGCGCGTGACCTCCAGCGCCTCGTCGCGGGTCATGCCGGGCAGAATCGTGGCGAGCCGGCGCGCGAGCATGGTCTTGCCCGACCCGGGGGGCCCGACCATGAGCAGGTTGTGGGCTCCGGCCGCGGCGACCTCCAGCGCGCGGCGGGCCACGGTCTGCCCCCGCACCTCGGCCAGGTCCACGTCGTCCACCACCGGCGGCGGAGGGTGCTCGCCGGGCCGCTCGGGCCTCCACTGCCCCTTCAGGAACTCCACTACTCGCGCGATCGAGGGCGCGCCCACGACCTGGAGCCCCTCCACGAGCGACGCCTCGACCGCGTTCGCCTCGGGCACCACCACGCCGTCCAGCCCGTCTCGCGCAGCCGCGACCGCGACGGCCAGCACGCCGGGCGTCCGCACGAGGGCGCCGGTCAGGGAGAGCTCGCCGAAGAAACCGTAGCGGGCCAGCCCGCCTCCTTTGACCTGCCCGCTCGCCGCCAGGACGGCCATCGCGATCGGCAGGTCGAACCCCGGCCCGTCCTTGCGCAGCTCGGCCGGGCTGAGATTCACCGTCACCCGGCGCAGGGGCCATTCGAGCCCGGCGTTCTCGACCGCCGGCCGTACCCGGTCGCGGGCGTCCTGGACGGAGGCCCCGGGTAATCCCGTCAGGGCGAGAGAGGGGAGCCCTCGCCCGACGTGGGCCTCGACCTGGATGAGGTGACCCTCGATCCCCACGACCGCCACGCCGACCGCCCGTCCGTACACGACCCGCGAACGCTAGCGCGAGGCACTGACACGTCCCTAGAAGGCGTCCTCGAAGACGTGGACGTCCGCGCCCATCACGCTGGCGACGTCGAAGCGATAGTCGAGCCCGGGCGCGCCGTGGGCGGCCACGAAGGCGTCGGCCAGCTGGCGGAGCTTGCGCTGCTTCTTCCAGCCGACCGCCTCGTATCCGCCGCCGAACGCCGCGCCGCCACGCGTCTTGACCTCGACGAACGCGACCAGGCGGCCCCGGCGCACGACCAGGTCGAGCTCGCCGATCGAGCAACGCCAGTTGCGGGCGAGGAGCCGGAAGCCGCGGGCCAGGTACCAGCGCAGGGCCGCTCGCTCGCCGTCGCGCCCCAGCGCTTCGCGATCCGTCGAGGCGGCCACGCACGCACGCTAGCGCGGGCCACCGACACGACTAGAGGGAGTCGAGCTCCTCGGGAGAGTCGGGAACCGACTTGTGGGCCAGCTCCTCGATGTTGACGTCCCGGGTCGTGAGAACGCGGACCTTCGAAACGAACCGGGCCGAGCGGTACATGTCCCACACCCAGGCGTCGGACAGGACGATCTCGAACCACACTCCGCCGCCACCCTCGTGGCGCTCCACGTCGACGACGTTCGCCAGGTAGAACCGCCGCTCCGTCTCGACCACGTGGGAGAACATCGGGAGCACGTCGCGATACTCGCGGTAGAGCTGCAGCTCCATCTCGGTTTCGAACTTCTCGAGGTCGTCGGTGCTCACGGCTCCATTATCCGCCCGCCCGGGGCATCCGGCCTCCGGCGACGCAGCTCCAGGCCCTTGGGATTGGGGTAGTAGCCGGTCGCGATCCCCATGAAGGAGTGCCGGTGGATGGGCGTCGGCCCCAGGCGGAGGAGGGCGTCGCGATGCGACGCGGTGCCGTATCCCTTGTTCTGCTTGAACCCGTACGCGGGATACCGCCTGTGATAGCGCTCCATGATGTGGTCTCGCGTCACCTTCGCCACGATCGACGCCGCGGCCACCGAGGCGGTCACCGCGTCGCCCTTCTTGATCGACAGGTGCGGGTAGGGAAACGCCTTCAGCGGGAACCCGTCCGCCAGCACGTAATCCGGGGGCACCGGGAGGTCCCGGATCACGCGGCGGAACAGGGCGAGGTTCGAGCGATGCAGGCCTCGGTGATCGATCCGGCGGGGAAGCGCCTTGGACACCGACCACGCGATCGCCTCCTGGACGATCCGGGCGTACGCCCGCTCTCGCTGCGGGGCGCTCAGCACCTTGGAGTCGTCGACGCCGTCGAGGTCGAAGCCCTCGGGAAGGATCACCGCCGCCACGACCAGCGGCCCGGCGAGCGCGCCCCGACCGGCCTCGTCGATCCCGGCCACGCGCGAGAAGCCATTCGCCCGGAGACGACGCTCGTAACGATCGAGGTCGTCTACGTGCCGGGGAGCCACCGCAGGTCCGAGGGGGGCCAGATGACCACGAACGCCTTGCCAACCACCTTCTCGAGTGGGATGTCCCCGAGGAGCGATCGTGAGTCCTGGGAGTTGGTGCGGTTGTCGCCCATCACGAACAGCATCCCCTCGGGGACGGTGTGGGCCGGGAACGAGGAGACGTCCTCGATCGGCGAGAGGTACGGCTCGTTGAGCGGACGGCCGTCGACGTACACCTGGCCCTGGCGGACCTCGATGGTCTCCCCCGGAAGCGCGATCACCCGCTTGATGTAGTCCTTGGTGGGGTCCTGGGTCACCCCCAGGCCGTCGGTGAGCCAGTGGGTGAACGACTGCCACGCCGACCGCTCGTCCTCGGGGCCGGGGTGGGGCTCCGCGAACACGATGATGTCGCCCCTCCGGGGCGGGTGCAGGTGGTACACGACCTTGTTGACGAGCACCCGGTCGCCCACCGCCAGCGTGGGGACCATCGACTCCGAGGGGATGAAGAACGCCTGGACCAGGAACGTCTTGATCAGCAGGGCCAGGACGAAGGCGACGACGATCAGGATCGGGAGCTCGCGCAGGAACCCGAGAGGGCCCCGGTCCTTGTCGCGCTTGTCGCGACCGGTCCAGTCGACCGGCGGCTCGGCGGGCCCGTCGGGACCCGGCGATACCGTCAGCGTGTCCGTGTCGGTCCGGGTCTCGTCCCCCGCGCGCGGCCCGCGCGCCACCCGGCTACTCCTCCGCAGCGTCGCCGGCGTCGACCGGCTCGGCCGCGACCGCCGTGGCCTTCCCCGCTGGTTCGCGACGCTCGCGGATCCGGGCCGCCTTCCCCCGCCGCTCGCGGAGGTAGTAGAGCTTGGCGCGGCGGACCCGGCCGCGGCTCACCACCTCGATCTTCGAGATCGTCGGCGTGTGGATCGGGAACGTCCGCTCGACCCCGACGCCGAAGGACATCTTGCGCACCGTGAACGTCTCGCGAAGCCCGCCGTTCTGGCGGCGCAGGACGACACCCTGGAACACCTGGATGCGCTCGCGCCCGGCCTCGGCCACCTTGACGTGGACCTTGACGCTGTCGCCCGGGCGAAAGTCCGGGATGTCGTCGCGCAGGCGCGCGGTTTCGATGAGATCGATTCGGTTCACCGCAGAGTTCCCTCGAGTCGGGAGCGCTCATGATAGCAGCCGCATTTCCGCAATCGCGGGCCCCTGACGTGCGAAATCACCCCCGAAGCAGTACAACATCCCCCGTGCCGATCGGTCCCGACCACGACGCCCCCGTTGAGCGCACCCAAGGACTGAACGCCCGGCGCGAACGTCGCTGGGGGGTGATCGGCGGCACCGTCGGCAGCGTGTTCGGCGTCGGCGCGTTCCTGGTGTCCAAGTTCGTCGACGACGCGCGGGGAGCCGACCTCGTCGGCTCCCCCTATCCGCCCTTCCTGGAGCGCCCCGTGATGCTCGCGTTCGATTGGTTTCTGCTGACCGGGCTGGCGGTCGGGCTCGGGTTCCTGATCTACGCCGTGGTGCTGATCCACGTCGGCCGCTACCCGAGGACCGACGGATACGGAGCCACGCTCCTGGGGGCGATCCTGACGGCGCTTTCGGGGACCATCTTGTTCATCCGCCTGTGGGCGGTACTCCACGCCACCGTGAACCCGGTTTTCTAGGACTCGAGCAGGTCCGGGCGGTTGCGTTTCGTCTTCTCCAGGGCGCGCTCGCGACGCCACTCGTCGACCTTGCCGTGGTCGCCCGAGAGCAGCACCTCCGGGACCTCGGCGCCCCGGTACTCGCGCGGCCGGGTGTAGTGGGGATGGTCGAACACGCCGTGCTCGAAGGAGTCGGCGGTGAGCGAGTCGGGGTTCCCGACGACGCCCGGGACCAGGCGGGCGACGGCCTCGAGCACGACGAGCGCGGCCGGCTCGCCGCCGGGAAGGACGTAGTCCCCCACCGAGAGCTCCTCGGCGCCGAGGACCTCGGCCACCCGCTCGTCGACACCCTCGTAGCGCCCACAGATCAGGGCCAGATGGCGCGCCGCCGACAGCTCGCGGGCCAGCCCCTGGTCCAGGAGCCTCCCCTGGGGGGAGAGCAGCACGACCCGCGGGGATCCGTCGATCGCCTCGACCGCCCGGACGATCGGCTCCGCCAGCATGACCATGCCCGGCCCTCCCCCGTACGGCTCGTCGTCCACCTGGCGATGCGGATCGGTCGCGTGGGCGCGGATGTCGTGCACGCGCACGTCCAGGACGCCGGAGCCGATGGCCCGGCCAAGCAGGCTCTCCCGGAGCGGGCTCTCGAAGTAGCCCGGAAAGATCGTCAGCAGATCCGCGCGCAGGCCCGGTTCGCTCACGAGAGCGCCTCCGCGCGAACGACCACCCGGCGCGCGCCGACGTCGACCGACACGACCGCGTCGCGGACCGCGGGGACCAGCCGCCGGCCGCCCTCGCCGTCCACGGCCCACACGTCGTTGCCGCCCTCCGGCCCCGCGAGGACCTCTACCAGGCGGCCGATCGCCCGGCCGTCCTCGTCGACCACGTCGCACCCCTCGAGCTGGTGCGGCCAGTAGCGGCCCTCGGGGAGATCGGGGAGGGACGTCTCGGGCACGAAGAGGTAGGCGCCGCGAAGGGCGTCGGCGGCGGTTCGGTCGCCGACGCCCTGGAAGGTCACCAGCATCCGGCTCTGATGCGGACGCGCGGACTCGATGGTGAGAGAGGAGCCGTCCTCGGCCTGGAGCGTCGAGCCGGGCGCGAACCGATCCGGGACCTCGGTGAGCAGCTCGACGGCCACCTCACCTCTGACCCCGTGGGACCGGGCGACCCGGCCCACGGCGATCACCCCACGATCTCGACCATGGCGTTCGAACCGGTCTGCACGCCGGCCGCACGCATCAGCGTTCGGATGGCACGCGCGGTCCGGCCGCCACGGCCGATGACCTTGCCTCGATCGTCCGGCGCCACCGACAGCTGGTACACCGTCGTCCGGCCGCCGGGGATCTCCTCGACCTCCACCGCGTCCGGGTCGTCGACCAGGTTCTGGGCGATGTAGACGAGCAGCTCCTTCACGAATCCTCGCCCTCGGCCGTCGGCTTCTCGGCCGGGGCCGCCTCCTCGGCGGCGGGAGCTTCCTCGGCAGCGGCCGGTTCCTCGGCCGGAGCCGGTTCCTCGGCCGGAGCCGGTTCCTCGGCCGGAGCCGGTTCCTCGGCCGGAGCCGGTTCCTCGGCCGGAGCCGGTTCCTCGGCCGGAGCGGCTTCCTCGGCGGCCGCGGCGGGCGCCGCGGGCGGGGCGGCGGCGGCCTTCTGCTTCTTCTTCGAAGGACGCCGCGGCTTCGGCGGCTTGGCGGCGGGCGTCGGCTCGCCGGTGAACTGCTCCCAGATCCCCTGGATCCGCAGCAGGTTCGTGACGGCCTCGGTGGGCTGGGCGCCGGTCTTCAGCCAGTGCAGGGCCCGTTCGCCGTCGATCTCGATGAGCGAGGGGTCCTCGAGTGGGTGGTACTTCCCGATGTTCTCGATGAAGCGGCCGTCGCGGGGGCTTCGTGAGTCGGCCACCACGACGCGGAAGAACGGACGCTTCTTCGCGCCCATCCGCATGAGACGGATCTTGACCATGTCGGTGCTGCTCCTTCGCCTGAGGGTTACCCGAGGCCGGGAATCTGCGGCATCCCGGGGATCCTCGGCATCTTCAACTTCCCACCGCCGCCCATGCCCAGGCGCTTCATCATCTTCTTCGCCTGGTCGAACTGCTTCAAAAGCGCGTTCACCTCGGTGGTGGTCGTACCGCTGCCGCGCGCGATCCGGGCCCGGCGGCTGCCGCCGATGATAGACGGAAGCCGTCGCTCCTCGGGAGTCATCGAGCAGATGATGGCCTCCGTCCGATCGAGGCCACGGTCGTCGACCTGGAGGTCCTTCAGCCCCGCCTTCCCCGGCACGCCCGGCATCATCGCCAGCAGGTCCTGCAGCGGCCCGAGCTTCTTCACCTCGCGCATCTGGACCAGGAAGTCCTCCAGGGTGAACTCGGCCCGGAGCATCTTCTCCGCGGCGGCCTGGGCCGTCTCCTGGTCCATCGTCCGCTCGGCCTTGTCGATCAGCGTGAGGACGTCGCCCATCCCGAGGATCCGGCCGGACATGCGGTCGGGGTGGAACGGCTCCAGATCGCCGACCTTCTCGCCGACGCCGGCGAAGTAGATCGGGCGGCCGGTCACGAAGGTCGCCGACAGCGCGGCGCCGCCCCGCGCGTCGCCGTCGAGCTTGGACAGGATGAACCCCGTCAGGTCGACCTCCTTCATGAATGCGCGCGCCTGATGGACCGCGTCCTGACCGGTCATCGCGTCGGCCACCATCAGCACGTGCTGCGGCTCCACCTCGCGGCGGACGCGAGCGGCCTCGCGCATCATCTCCGCGTCCACGTGCAGGCGGCCGGCAGTGTCGACGATCACCACGTCGAAGCCCTCACGGCGGGCCTGCTTCAGGGCGTTCCTGGCCACCTTCGGAGCGTCCTTGCCCTCGGAGACCACCGGCACGCCGATCTCGGCCCCGAGGGTGAACAGCTGCTCGATGGCCGCTGGCCGGGCCAGGTCGGCCGCCACAAGCAGCGGTTGCCGCCCCTTCTCCTTCAGGTGCAGTGCGAGCTTGGCCGCGTGGGTGGTCTTGCCCGAGCCCTGGAGGCCGGCGAGCATGATCACGGCCGGGTTCCCCGACGCGATGAACGGCTTGTGCTCGCCGCCCAGCGTGGCCGTGAGCTCGTCGTTCACGATCTTCACGACCTGCTGCGCGGGGGTGAGCGAGCGCATCACCTCGTCCGAGAGCGCGCGCGACCGAACGCGGGCCAGGAAGTCGTCGGCCACCTCCACGGCCACGTCCGCCTCGAGCAGGGCCGTGCGGATGTCGCCCAGCGCGGCGTCCACCTGCTTGGGGTGGAGCTTCCCGCGGGAGCGGAGCTTGCTGAAGACCGCGCCGAGGCGGCCGGAGAGTGTGTCGAACATTTCCGATCTGTTCCGCCCGGGATCGTCGTCGTATCCTGCCCGTGCGGGACGGCCATTCTAGGGGACGACCCGCGGGAGCACCGTCCTGGAAGCCCTCCGCGACCTCTCGCAGCTGACGCGCCTCGAGCGGACCCTCGTCAGGATCCGCTGGTTCGGCATCGGCCTCGCCGTGTTCCAGGCCTGGCAGCTGGGACGCGCCCAGCCGCGGCCGCCGAGCGACGTCGTCACCGCCTCGTTCGTCCTGATCGGCCTGGTCGCCGCCGGGAACCTGGTCATCGCGCACGCGCTGCGACGGGTGGACGCCTCCCGGGACGCCCGGCGCCTCGGACTGTTCGCGTTCTGCATGGACTCGGCCGTGCTGACGGGGTTCGTGTGGTTGGGGAGCTACAACCCCAACGACATCGGGTGGGTCCTCCTGTACCTGGTCCCGCTCCAGGGGGCCCTCCGCTACCAGATGCGCGGCGCGCTCTGGTCGCTCGGCTTCATCGCCATCTCGGAGGCGGCCCGCGAGGCCTTCCGGGTGGCCAGCCTCCAGAACTACGACTTCGTCCTGAACCGGTACACCTTCGTGGTGGGGATCGCGGCGCTCATCGCCCTGGTGGCCGGGTACATGGCCCGGTCGCTGGCCACCCTCGCGACTCAGGCTCGTGAGCAGACCGGCCGGGAGGTCGCCGCGCGGAAGGAGCTGGCGGCGTTCCACCACACCGTGATGGCCGGTGTCGCGGCCTCGGACCTCGAGGCGTCCCTGCAGTCGATGGTCGAGGCGATCGGGACCGACCTCGACCTGGAGACGCTGTCCATCGGCACCATCGAGGACGGCCGGCTCCGGTTCGGCGCCGTGTTCGGCCTTCCGGCGGAGACCCGGAGTCAGCGCCTGCTGCCCGGCCAAGGCGTCACGGGGCGAGCGTGGGCCGAGGACCGGGGGATCCTGGTCGAGGACGTCCGCGCCGACCCGGACTACATCGAGATCGACCCCGAGGTGTGCTCCGAGATCGCCGTCCCCCTGCGGGTCGGCGGGGAGGTCATCGGGGTCCTCGACGTCGAGAGCCGCCGGCCGGGGCGGCTCACCACGGCGACCCTCGACTTCATGACCCGCCTGGCCGACCAGGTTGCGCTCGTGATGAACAACGCGGCGGCGCTCAGCCGTCAGCGCGAGGCCCTCACCAAGCTCCGCGAGCTCGACGAGATGAAGTCCGACTTCGTCGCAGTCACCAGCCACGAGCTGCGCACGCCCCTCACCGCGATCCGCGGGTTCATCGAGACCCTGAAGCGCCACTCCGAGCGGCTCTCTCCGGAGGAACGCCAGCACTTCCTGGACGTGATCGACGGGCAGAGCCGCAAGCTGGGTCGCCTGCTCGAGGACCTGCTGGTGGTGTCCAGGCTCGAGGCCGGGCGGATGAGCGTGGAGCCGGAGGACGTCGCGATCACCGCCGTGATGCAGGACCTCGTGGCCACGTTCGACGCGCAGAGCGAGCGCATCCGCCTCGACATTCGCGCGGACGGGGTGGTCCGCCTGGATCCCCACCGGCTCTCCCAGGTCCTGCGCAACCTGGTCCAGAATGCGCTCAAGTATTCGCCGGCCGACGGGGTGGTGGAGGTCGAGGTGGATCGCCCGGAGGGCGGGGTCCGGTTCGCGGTCCGCGACGAGGGGCCGGGCATCTCCGAGGAGGAACGGGAGCGCATCTTCGACCGGTTCCACCAGACGGGGAAGCGCGGCCATGAAGAGGAAGGCGCGGGGCTGGGCCTCTACATCTCCAAGCGGCTGGTCGAGGCGATGGGCGGACGGATCTCGGTGGACTCGGGGCCCCGGGGCGGGGCCGAGTTCGTGGTCAACCTTCCCCAGGCCGCACCGGCGGGGGTGCCGCCAGCGCCCCTTCCACGACCTGAATCAGCGCGATCGGACTGAACGGCTTCTCGAAGAACCCGTCCGCGCCGTTGGCGAGCGCCTCGTCCTTCGCCGAGGAGCCCATCGCGGTGATCACCACCACCTTGCTCTCCGCCGTCTTCGGATCCGCTTTCAAGGCGCGAAGGACGTCCAGGCCGTGCATGCCCGGAAGCATGAGGTCCAGGATCACGACGTCCGGGTGGGCCGCCGCGCAGAAGGCCAGGGCCACCTCGCCGGTCTCCGCCTCGTAGATCGCGTACTCCTCGTGCTCGAGGATGGCCCGCATCACCCCGCGGATCCCCGCGTCGTCGTCGACGACCAGGACGGAGGTCACGGCTCCGAGCTCACCAGCGAACGGGCGAATTCGCCGGCCTCGAACGGGCGAAGGTCCTCGACGCGCTCCCCCATCCCGATCAGCTTCACCGGGATCCCGAGCTCCTCGCGGACCGCCACCACGATCCCGCCCCGCGCCGAGCCGTCGAGCTTCGTCAGGACGATGCCGCTGATCTCGACGGCCTCGGTGAACGCCCGGGCCTGGGCGATCCCGTTCTGGCCGGTCGTCGCGTCCAGGACCAGCAGCGTCTCGTCGACGTCGCCCCCGGCCTTGTCCAGCACCCGGCGGACCTTCTTGAGCTCCTCCATGAGCGGTTCGCGGGTGTGCAGGCGCCCGGCCGTGTCGACGATGAGCACGTCCGCCCCCCGGGCCCTCGCCGCCTGCACCGCGTCGAAGGCCACCGCGCCCGGATCCGCTCCGCGCGCCTGGGCCACCAGGTCCGCGCCCGCCCGGTTCGCCCACACCTCCAGCTGTTCGCCCGCCGCCGCGCGGAACGTGTCGCTGGCGGCCAGGCAGACCTTCTTTCCGGCGCCGGACAGCATCGCGGCCAGCTTGCCGATCGTGGTGGTCTTGCCGCTCCCGTTCACCCCCACGACGAGGACGACCGAGAGCCGGCCGTCGACCGGCGCGAACGGGCGATCGCCCGCGAAGATGCCCGCGATCTCCTGGGCAAGCAGCTCCGCGGTGTCGGCGCCCGCCTCGAAGCGCTCTCGAACTCGCTCGACCAGACGGGAGGCAGCCGCGGGCCCGACGTCGGCCCGCACGAGCAGGTCCTCGAGCTTCGGCCAGGCGTCGGGCTCGGGGGCGCGGCCCAGGAGGGCGCGAACCCGCCCCCCGAGGCCGCGAGCCTCGGGGACCGCCTCGGGAACGGGGACGGGCGCCGGGGCGGCCGGGGGCTTCGGCGCCTTCGGTGGACGGGGCGCCTTCGGCGCCGGGGTCCTGCCCCGGACCCGAACCAGGACCACGGCGGCCGCGAGGACCACCACGAGCCCGACGACGATCAGGATCTCCACGGCCACCCCACTCGGCACGACCTCCGAAGCCTAGTGAATCGGCTCCGCGTCCCTGGCGGGTTCCTCCTCGGCCGAGGCCCTCGCTTCGCTCGGGCCCTCCGGTTCCGGGACGCCGGCCGTCGAGGTTGCCTCCATGCGCTGGGCGATCACGTGGGAGGAGCCGTCCTTGCCCATGGACACGCCGTACAGGATGTCGGCCACCTCCATCGTGCGCTTCTGGTGGGTGACCAGGATGACCTGGGAGTCGTGCGCGAACCCCCGGATGAGCTCGAGGAACCGGTGGAGGTTCACGTCGTCGAGGGCGGCCTCGACCTCGTCCAGCAGGTAGAACGGGCTCGGCCGAGCCCGGAAGATCGAGAAGAGGAAGCACAGGGCGGTCAGGGCGCGCTCGCCGCCCGACAGCAGCGACAGACGCTTGACGCGCTTGCGGCCCGGGCGGGCCTCGATGTCCACCCCGGTGGCCAGCAGGTCCTCGGACTCGGTCAGGACGACCCGGCCCTCGCCGCCCGGGAAGAGCTGTCCGAACAGCTGCTCGAAGCTCTCGGCGACGTCGCGGTACGCGCGGTCGAAGCTCTCCACGATGCGCCGGTCGATGTCGGCGATGACCTCCTGGAGCTCCCGGCGGGCGGTGCGGACGTCGTCGAGCTCGCGGGTCATGAAGTCGTGGCGCTCTTGCAGGGCCCCGAACTCGTCGGTGGCCAGCAGGTTCACCCGCCCGAGCAGCGCCAGCCTGCGGGCGACCAGGTCGGCCCGCCGCCCGAGGCTCTCGACGGTGTCCTCCTCGGCGAGCTCGGCCAGCGCGTCCGCCGGGTCGCGGCCGTGGCCCTCCCGCAGCACCCGCTCGGCGTCCTGGATGCGCCGCTCCAGGTCACGGCGCGTCTGGTCGGCCTCCTCGTACTCGTCGCGAAGCCGGGCCAGGTCGGCGGCGGCCTCCCGCCACCGGCGGTTGGCCTCGGCCTCCTCCTCGCGGAGCGCGCGCTCCGACCCCGCGGCGGCATCGCGAGCCCGCGCGGCGGCATCCAGCCGTTCGGCGGCGGCGGCGAGCCCGGCCTCGGCGGCGGCCCGCTCGCCCATGGCCCGCTCCATCGCGGCCTGCAGGCTCGCGGGGTCCTCGGCGCGCAGCACCGCGAGCTCGTCCCGGGCCCGGGCGGCGGAGGTCTCCAGGCGGGCGCCCTCGCGGCGGAGGGACTCGGTCTCGACACGGAGGGCCATGGGCGCCTCCGGCGCCGGCGGCATCGCGGCGGGCTCGGGCGGCGGCGGAGGCACGGCCGCCAGGGCGTCGCGCCACGACGCGGCCGCCTCGTCCAGGGCGGTGAGCCGCTCGGCGAGAACGTCCCGCTCCCTGCCGAGGGTTGCCAGGTCGGTCGAGATGCGGCCCATGCGGTCGGCCGCCGCGGTGATCAGCGCGTCCGCCTCGCCGAGCTTCGACTCGACCTGTGACGCCTCCCGCTCGATCGACGTGAGGGACTCGCGACGGCGTGCCATGGCCTCGCGGACGTTCTTCAGGTCCTGCTCGACGGCGTCCCGCTCCTCCTCGGCGGCGCGAACGCCCGTCCCGGCCCCCTGGACGCGGCGAGCCACCACGGGCCCGACCGCGTGGCCGTCCCGGGTCACGAAGGTCGCGCCGGGGTACCGCCGCCGGCGCGCGGCGGCGGCGGCGAGGTCATCCACCAGGAAGGCCGAGCCGAGAAGGGCTCGCGCGATCGCCTCGGCCCGGGGATCCGGCCGGATCACCTCGAGCAGCGGACGGTCGCCCGGGTCGCGCACCAACGCGTCGGCCACCGGGTCGAGCCCGAACGCCGAGCCGGCGACCGCGTCCAGGTCCTCCAGGGCCGACGCCTCGGCGTCCGGCACGACGAGGTCCGCGAACGGCCCGAGGGCGGCCTCCACGGCGAGCTCGAAGCCGGCCTCGACGTTCAACAAGTCGGCCAGGGTGCCCGCCGCCCGGCCCGGACGCGTCCGCAGGTATCGGCGTCCCGGCGTCTCCGCCAGGGCATCCATGCGCTCCCGGGCGCCCGCCAGGCGGGCGGCCAGCCTGGCCTCGCGTTCCTCGAGCTCGCGCACCTCGGCGACGAGCGCTCCCCGCTCGCGCTCGACGCGGGCCTGCTCCTTGCTGAGCGGCGTCTCCTTCTCGTCGAGCCGCTCGATCTCGGCGTCGAGCGACTCCCGTTCCGCATCCCCGGCGGTGAGCCGGCGGTCGACGTCGGCGATCTGTGCGTCCAGGCGCTCCCGCTCGCGCTCGTAGCCGTCCAGGCTTCGCTGCAGCGCGTCCGCCTCGGCCCGGCGGCGTGCGGACTCCTCGTGCGCCGTCCGGGCGGAGGACTCCGCGGCCTCGCGCTCGGCCCGGGCCGCGGTGTAGGCCGCCTCGGCGACCTCCAGCTCCGCGGCGCGGGCCTCGAGCGTTACGCGGACCTCTGCCATGGCGCCCTCGGTTCGCTCGAGGTCGGCCGAGAGCAACAGGATGCGGCCCGAGCGGTTCCCCGCCTCGGCGAGCCGCGCGCGAGCCTCGCCCTCGGCGCGGACGGCGGCGCGCAGCACCGACTCGGCCTCGGACCGTGCGGTCGTCGCCGCCTCGGCCTCGGCGATCCCCCGGACGACCGCTTCGTCCGCGGCCGCTCGCCGCTCGGCGAGGCCCGCGAGCGCGGTGTCGAGGGCGGCCAGGGCCTCCTCCCGCTCGCGACGGCGGGCCTGGCCCTCCTCCCACCCGGACCGACGAGCTTCTCGATCCTCGTTGAGCGATCGGAGCCGGGCCGCGGCCAGGCGCACGGCCAGCGTCCCGGCCTCGGTGGTGAGCGACTCGTGCCGCGCCGCCATATCGGCTTGCTGGCGAAGTGGCTTCAGCTGACGGCGGAGCTCGGCGAGGACGTCCTGCAGTCGGAGGACGTCCTGCTCGATCGAGGCGAGCTTGCGCTCGGCGCGTTCCCGGCGCCGGCGGTGCTTCGCGATGCCCGCGGCCTCCTCGATGTATTGACGGCGCTCCTCCGGCCGGGCGGTGAGGACGTCCTCGAGCTGGTTCTGGCCGACCACGGTGTGCAGGGCCCGGCCGATGCCGGTCTCGGAGAGCAGCTCCTGGATGTCCAGGAGACGGGCGGGACTGCCGCCGACGAAGTACTGGCTCTCGCCCGAGCGATAGACGGCGCGCGAGATCTCGATCTCGGTGAGCGGGACGGGGATGATCCCCGCGCTGTTGTCCACGACGAGCGTGACCTGCGCCATCCCCAGGCCCTGGCGGCCCGGCGATCCCGCGAAGATCACGTCGGCCATCGAGGCGCCGCGCAGCGCGCGAGGTCCCTGCTCCCCGAGCACCCAGGTGATCGCGTCGACCAGGTTCGACTTGCCGGAACCGTTCGGCCCGACGATGACGGAGATGCCGGGTTGGAACTCGAGAGAGGTGCGGTCCGCGAACGACTTGAAGCCGCGAACGTCGAGGGACCGGAGGAACATTCTGGGGGGCGATCCTAGCAGCGGCCTCCCGGAGCCCCGGGAGCGAAGAGGGGGTTTTCGCTCCCGGGGCCCCGAATGAGGCCCGAGGGGTCTCGGTTAGGAGACCGTGATAGAGCCCGCGGCCGAGTAGCCCGTAGCCGCGCCTGTGCTGGTGTTGCGCAGACGCGAGCGGAACGAATACGTCCCGGTTCCCGAATCCGGAGTGAACGTCGCGTAGGCGTAGGTCACTGCCGTCCGAAACGTCACCCACAGGCCACCCGGCCGGCGGATCTGTACGTCGAACGCCCAGGGGGCGAACGTCGCCATGCTTGCCCACCGGACCGTTACGGGCGTCGCGGTGGTTCCGCTGGCGGGCGTCACCTTCATCGGGACCTTGACCTGGCCCGTCAGGAGGGTGTTGTAGGGGTCCTTGTAGTTGTAGGTCCCCGCCGCGGAGAAGGTGAAAGCGAAGGTCGACCCCGCGGGCTTCGCTCCCGAGCTGTAGAGGGCCATCCCGTTGTTGTCGATCACCCCGTGCGTACCCAGCCCGGTGAAGGACCACGTCACGGCGGTGCCCTGCGCGGGTTTCACGATGGTCGGTGTGTAGCCCAGGTCGGTCATGGTGACCACGGTGCCGGTCGGCGGCGGCGGCGGAGGGGGCGGGGGCGGCGTGCCGAGCCCGAACGTCGCCGTCACACTCTTCGCGATGGACATCGTCACCACGCACACGGGGAGACCCGTGCAGGCCCCCGACCAACCGGAGAGGACCGAGCCCGGGCTTGGAAGAGACGTCAGCGTGACCACCGTGCCGGACGTGTAGCTCTGGGTGCAGTCCGTGCCGCAGTTGATCCCGGCCGGGACGCTGGTGATGGTGCCGGTCCCCGCGCCCGAGCGTGAGACCGTGAGGGTCTGGGTTGACGGGGGCGGAGGCGGCGGAGGCGTCTCGCTTGCGTCGAGGAAGCTGCTCCGCGCCGTGTTCCAGTGCGTGGCCAGGTACGAGCCGGCCGGAGGGTTCGTGTGGAAGTAGTCGTCGTGTCCGCAGTCGAACAGCCGGCCCATGTCGGAGCCGCACGTGTAGATCATTCCGTGCGAGCCGCCGTCCGCGTAACACATCTTGTCCCACTCGTCCCAGCAGTGCCAGAGACCGGTGGTGTGCGGCGCGGAGAGCTGCACGCCCCCGAGGGTGTGCATCAGCTCGTGGCTCTCGACCGAGCCCCAGCACTGGTTGTCGGCCCGGGCGACCATCCCCTGGACGATGCCGTTGTTGCGGTTGGTGGAGCCCGCCGAGTCGTCGTTCTCGACGAACCCGATCCCGCAGTAGACGTTGGCGTCCATCCACACGACGTACTTCCGGTCGGTTCGGTTGTAGCCCTGGGCCCGGAGCTCGTCGCGGGTCTTGTAGACGTCGTCGTCACCCGCGGTGGAGAGGGTGACGTTCAGGACCGTCGGCTGACAGCTCGCGTCGGTGACCCATCGGATATGGCGGGTGCCGCCGGTCTGCGCGGCCGAGGCGTTGATGTCGGCGTCCATCTGGGCCGCGTAGCTGCGGATCGAGGCGAGCACGCTCGAGTAGCGGCTCGTCACGTTGGACGCGCGTGCGTACACCGCCTGAACCCGGGGGCCGGACACGCCGTCGCCGATGCAGGTGAGGGCGGTTCCCTGGGCGGCCGCCGAGCCCGCCGCGTCGGCGGCGATCTCCGCGGTCGAGCGCCGCTCGCGAACGTCGACCCCGGCCGGCGCGACGTCGGGGCCGTGGGTGCAGCTGGTCTCGCCGCGCGTGTCGGCCACCTCGTAGCCGTGTCCGCGACACGGCCCGTCCGCACGCGCGGGGCGCAGGCCTCGGTAGACCAGGCCGCGCTCGGGGTGATCCTCCGGGAGCCCCGCCGCCCGCGGCGTGTCCGCCCCGCTTGCGGCGTTGGCCGTGCCGGGCAGGAGTCCGGCCGAGAGCCCAACCGCGAGGGCCAAGAGAAGAACGAGACGAGGAGGCGCTGAACCAGGAACACGCCGACCCATTGGGGGCACCGCCTTCACTCGAGGGGGCGCGGGCGGCCCTGCCGTCCGCCGCGTGTTCGCGGCGCACTAGTCGTATCGGCTCAGGCGGCGAGAGCTTGAGTGGCCCCGAAGAACTAGTGACCGGGGGTGCGTTCATCGCCGGATCTCGAAGCCCGGATCGCCCGCGACGGGTTCGTCCTCCACGTCGACGCCGCTGACCCGTGCCCAGCTCGGCCCCTGCCGTGCCCACCGCACCATTCCGTCCACGGCCTCGTCCGGGCCCTCGAACGCCGCCTCGACCCGGCCGTCGGGCAGGTTGCGAACGAATCCGGAGACGCCGCGGGCCTTCGCCTCTTGTGCGCAGATCCAACGAAAACCCACTCCCTGGACCTCTCCCGACACCAGAATCCGAGCCCGCTTCACGGGCGCAGAATACGGACCCCGGCACCCCCCATTAGGCCCGGGATGCCCGTTTCGCACGAATTTTCTGCTGGAAGTGCCGCTCGGAACACAGGAGCAGTTTGAAATGGACCGAACTCATCTGGTGTAGTGGTACCGCACGGATCGCCTTTGCCCGGGGCGGATACGTGTAAACGACACGGAAGATGTGCATACTACGGCGGCTTAAAGCGCCCATATGAAGGAGGCAGGCATGAGAGGGACTCGCACGGCGATGGGCCTAATCGTGGTCCTGATCGGCGTGCTCGTCGGCGCGAGCGTTGCGGTGGCTCAGGCACCGCCACCCCCCACGCCTGCGCCTGCGGGTTCGACGATCGACGCGGTACCCGAAACACAGACACACGTGGTGACCACCGGAGCGGAGGTCGTCGCGACGGTTCGCACCGCCGGCGGGGCGCCGATCGCCAACGCCGCGGTTTTCTGGACCGAGAGCGGTGCCGGCCAGATCGTCGAGGCCGACAACGCGACGGACGCCAACGGCCAGGCCGTGGCGGTCCTCACCTCCAACGTCGCGAGCCCCACGGGTCCGCCCCCGGTCCCCTCGACCGTGACGGCGTACCTCGACCCGCCCGCGACGTGCGCGGATCCACCTGGACCCGGCGTTCGTTGCGACGCGGTCTCGATGGTCTGGGTGCCGAAGCAGAACAAGGACCAGCCGGCCCTTGAGTGCTCCGGCGGCGCGTTCGGCGCGCTGGCCAGCCCGATCATCGGCCCCATCGCCGAGGTTCCGTACGTCGAGGAGCCCTGCCCCGAGGAGGGCACCCCGAGCGACCCGGACGTCCGTCGCGAAACGGTTCTGGACGTTCCCGCGAGCCCGGCGGTCTTCGTCGGCCTGGCGGATGCGCGGACCGAGTTCACGTCCACCCACAGTGAGTCCACCTCGCGCGTGGCGGGCGTTGAGATCGGTGGGACGCTGGGCGTCGAGGTCGCCGGATCCCGTGCCACCAGCCGCTGCTCCGCCAACGGCGTGGCGACCCAGGAGCTCGACGGTGGCCAGGTGGTCATCACCATGACCAACGGCACGCCGGACGACCCGACCGACGACGAGATCGTCTTCTCGGGTATCGCGCCGCCGAACACCCAGATCCCGCTCAGCCCGCTCATCGACATCGTCCTGAACGAGCAGCTTCCTCAGGAGGGTGGAGAGGTCGGACCCGAGCTCCCGGGTGAGAAGCAGAACCGGCACGCCGAGGGCACCGTGAACGCGGTGCACATCCAGATCCTGCCGGACCCGATCAGCGGCGCGGCGATCGACATCATCCTGGGCCACGCCCGGAGCGACATCACGTGCAAGCAGCACGCGTTCGCGATCGACCTGGAGCCCGAGACCCAGAACGCCGACGTTGGGACTCAGGCCACCACGACCGCGACCGTGACCGACGAGGCCGGCCGCCCGGTCGTCGGGGTCCCCATCACCTGGTCCGAGACCGGCGAGGGTGACTTCGTCTCGCAGGAGGCGACCACCGACGAGAACGGCCAGGCTGACGCCGTCCTCACCTCCACCACACCGGGAACCCAGACCGTCACCGCGTCGGTCAGCACCACGACCACGAAGTGCTCGGTCGCGGTGCCCCCGGGCGTCTGCGAGGACTCGGTCGTCATCATCTGGGAAGAGGATGGTGGCGGACCGGGAGAGGGCGACGAGCTGCGAGTCCAGGGCCACGCCCACACCGACTACGACGGTGACGGCAAGGTCCACGTGACCAAGAACGACAAGGGTGACGTGCACATCGGCGCGAACATGTTCGACAACGTGTCCGACGCCACGCCGCCCACCGGTCGGCTCGGCTACTGGGACCTGCGGCCGAACCCGCCCGGCGCGGTTCGGTTCCCGTTCCGCTGCGAGCGCTTCCAGGTGGAGACGATGCGTCGTCTGAACCGGCCTGAGGTGGTCGTCCAGCTCGACGGGGTCGTGGGCCGCTGCTTCACCAAGGCGGCCAGCGACCCGGTGTTCGCCCGGTTCCGGATGTTCATCAGGGACAACGGGACCAACCCGCCGAACCCCGACGGGTACCGGGTGATGTTCTTCGACAACAACGGCAACGTCGTCTACGTCTGGGAGGACGCGACGACGGTTGGTCTGGGTGACCTGGCGATCACGCAGGTCTAACCCGAACCGAACGGCTGAACCCCGAAAGCGGGGCCCGAAAGGGCCCCGCTTTCACGTTGGGGTCACGTACGGGTCGAACGGCCCGCCGATGGCCGGCGGCGGGTCAGCTCTGGCACTGCGGGCAGTAGTAGGTATTGCGGCCGGACAGGCTGACGGCCTCGATGGGGGTACGGCACCGGGGGCAGGGCAGGCCCCGGCGGCCGTACACCTTGAGCTCGTGCTGGAACTCCCCCGGCTTGCCGAACAGGTCCACGTACGCCTCGTCGCCCAGGGTGGTTCCGCGGTAACGGATCGAGTCCTGAAGGACCTCCTGGAGGCCGCGGTACAGGCGCCGGACCTCCTGGGACGACAGCGTGTCGCTCATGCGGTCGAAACGGAGGCCGGCGGCCCACAGGACCTCGTCGGAGTAGATGTTGCCGAGCCCGGCGATGAACTTCTGGTCCATGAGCAGGGCCTTGAGCTTCGCCTTCTTCGCCGCGAGGACCTCGGAGAACTGCGGCCACGTGAACGTGTCCTCCAGGGGATCGATGGCGATGTGGGCGAGCTCCTTCACCTTGCCCAGGTCGTCCGCGCTCGAGACGAACAGCTCCCCGAACGTGCGAGGGTCGATGAACCGGAGATCCCCGCCCTGCTGGAAGTCCATGACCACGTGGGTGTGCTGAGGGGTCGCCTGGCGCTTGGTCCCCCGGATGAACTGGCCGCTCATCCCGAAGTGCACCACCAGGACGTCGCCACCCTCCAGGTGCAGCAGGATGTACTTGCCCTTGCGGTCGATCTTGGTGATCTTCTTGCCGGTCAGGCGGTCGACGAAGTCCTTGCGCTTGGTGTGCCGGCGGATGGCCCGCATCGCGTTGCGGTGCGTCTTCACGTCGACGGTCTTGATCCGGCGGCCCACGACGTCCTTCTCGAGGTCCCGCCGCATCACCTCGACCTCGGGGAGCTCCACCTAGCCCTCCTTGGCGAGCGTCTCGCGCTCGGCTCCGGTGAGGGCGTCGTGGGCCTCGCGGGCCGCGCGCTGCTCGGCCTCCTTCTTCGAGCGCCCCTCGCCCCGTCCGTAGGGCTTGGCGCCCAGGAACACCACCGCGGTGAACTCCTTCGCGTGGTCGGGGCCTCGCTCCGTGATCTCGTAGCGGGGGCTCTCCCCGGCACCGGCGGCGGCGAGCTCCTGGAGCGTGGTCTTGAAGTCCCGCTCGCCCTCCCCCATCGCGTAGGCGTCGATCCGTGGCTCGAACAGCCGGACGATGAGCTCGGTGGTCACCTCCAGGCCTCGATCCAGGTACACCGCGCCCAGGACGGCCTCGAGGCCGTCGGCGAGGATGCTGGCCTTGTCCCGGCCGCCGGAGAGCTCCTCGCCCTTCCCGAGCCGGATGTGGCTCCCCAGGCCCAGCTCGCGGGCCACCTCGGCCAGGGCCGTCATGTTCACCGTCGCCGCTCGCAGCTTGGCGAGCTCGCCCTCGTGGAGGTCGGAGAACCGGCGGTAGGTGAGATCGGTGATCACCAGCCCGAGCACGGAATCGCCGAGGAACTCGAGCCGCTCGTTGGTGGGCAGCCCGCCCGTCTCGAACGCGTAGGAACGGTGCGTCAGGGCGAGCTCGAGCAGGCCGGGGTCGTTGAACTCCACCCCGAGCCGGCCGGCCAGAGAGCTGCCGGTGTCCGACGCGCCGTTGGTTCCGATCGCCTCGCTCCCGATCGGACTACTCGACCTCGAGGACCTCGCGGCCGTCGTAGTAGCCACAGTTCTGGCAGACGGCGTGGGGTCGCTTCGGCTGATGGCACTGCGGGCACTCCGCGTACGTGGGCGCGGAGATCGCGGACTTCCAGTTCGCCTTCCGCGCCCGCGTGTTGGAGCGGGACTGCTTTCGCTTCGGTACCGGCACTTCCTTGCCTCCTTCAGGGCCCGTTCGGGCCGGCTTCGTCGTCGTCCAGGTCGTTGCCCACCAGGGTCCCCAGCTCGCCGAACGCGTCGCTCGTGAGCAGCGCCTCGAGCCCGGCCCATCGAGGGTCCGTCACCGGCGGACAGGAGCACTCCGCCTTGTTGCGATCGCCGCCGCATCGCTCGCACAGGCCGAGACAGTCCGGCTTGCACAGCGGCGAGAACGGAAGCTCGGGAACCACCGCGTCGCGAACCAGCGGCTCGAGGTTCACGTGATCGCCCTCGAGCGGGTATTCCTCGGCCTCGGCGTCGGGCTGGGCGGCGAACAGCTCGCGCACCTCGACTCCCAGATCGCCGCCGAACTCCGTCAGGCACCGGGCGCAGCGGAGCTTCAGCGGGCCGGCGACCCGCCCGGAGACCAGGATCCCCTCGACCACGCTCTCGAGGAGCAGCTCGACGTCCACGGGCGCGTCGGCGGGGATCTCCGCGAGGGGCATGGCCAGGCCCTCGATGGGCTCGGCCAGGCGCACCTCCCGGAACGTCCCCGGGCGGCCGACCAGGTCGTGGACGTCGACGTGGCGGATCATCGGGCGCCCTCCTGCTGGCCCTCGCCCAGGCCCTCCTCGGCCACGCTCATCCCCCGGAGCTTCTCCCGGCCCTTCTCCACCTGCGCCAGCGTGCGGGCGACGTCCTCCTGGGTCTTGGCGAGCGCGATCTCGAACTGGGCGAGCTTGGCGTCGACGTAGTCCTCCGCCTCCAGGCGGATCTGACGGGCCTGCTCCCGGGCGTCTGCCAGGAGGCGCTCGGCCTCCTCGGCGGCCCGGATCACGATGTCCTCGTGGGCCAGCAGCCGGGATTGCTCGTGGCGAGCCCGCTCGACGAGGGACTCCGCGTCGCGCCGGGCCTTGACCAGGAGCTCCTCGCGGTCCTTGACCACCCACCGGGCCTGCTTGATCTCCTCCGGGAGGGTCTGACGCAGGCCCTGGATGAGCTCGAGGACCTCCTCGCGGTTCACCAGGGCCGAGGAGGACAGCGGCATCGACTTCGCCTCGCGGACGAGCTCCTCGAGCTGCTGGATGCGCGCGGACAGATCCATCAGCCGAGCTTCTCCAGCAGGCGATCGCGGACGAAATCGGGGACGAGGCCGGAGACGTCGCCTCCGTAGCGCACGACCTCCTTGATCAGCGAGGAGGAGAGGTAGGACCACTTGGGGTTGGTGTGCATGAAGAACGTCTCCACGCCCGTCAAGCGCTCGTTCATCTGGGCCATCTGCAGCTCGTAGTCGAAGTCCGAGACCGCGCGCAGGCCCTTGACGATGACCCCGATGTTCCGGCTCGCCGCGTACTCCACCAGCAGCCCCTGGAACGTGTCGATCTCGACGTTCGCGTGCTCCGCGACGGCCTCCTTCAGGATCGCGAGCCGCTCGTCCACGCTGAACAACGGGTCCTTGCGGGGGTTGTCGGAGACCACGACGACCAGCGTGTCGAAGACACGGCTGGCGCGCTCGATGATGTCCAGATGTCCATTGGTGACCGGATCAAACGTTCCCGGGCACAGAGCGCTTCCGCGCACGACGGTCCTTCCTGATCAGGTGGGCGAGCGTGTCGCCGTACCCGAGGGTTTTGGCGACCCGAAAGTCTACCGGAATCACATCGATGGAAGACTTCCGGGGACGGGTCAGGACGATCGTCGCGTTCTTCGCGAGATGGACATCGAGCGACCTCAGGACCTCCGTGAGGACCCCCGGATCGATCGCGTAGGGCGGATCCACGAAGGCCAGATCGAAGCCCGTCACGCTCGAGGGCGCCAGATCGGCCCGGCGAAGCGCCGCGCGGACATCCGCCCGCAGGACCCGTGCCTCGCCCAGATGGGCCCTCGCCAGGTTCTCGCGGATCGTGCGGACCGCGACGTTCCCGTGGTCCACGAAGACCGCGCCATCCGCCCCCCGCGAGAGGGCCTCGATCCCCATCGCCCCCGTGCCCGCGAACAGGTCGAGCACGCTCGCGGCCACCACCAGATCCCCCAGGCTCGAGAAGATGCCCTCTCTGGCGCGGTCGGATACGGGCCGGGTCCCGGCCGGGACCGGTGCGAGCCGCACGCCTCGAGCCGTGCCGGCGATGACCCTCACCCCGAGAGGGCCTCCCCCACGATGTGGGGGGCGGCGATCCAGGCCCGGGGCATGCTCCATCCGCGAGCCGTGACCTCGAAGCCGCCGGCGCGCAGGGTTGCGAGGGTGTCCCGGTTGGGATGGCACCCGCCGCTGAACCATCCCCACGCCCGCTCCCATCGGTCCTGCCGCCGGGCCAGCCGGGGATCCTCGGACCGCACGTGCTCGTAGAACCGCAGGCGGCCCCCGGGGCCCAGCACCCGCCGGAGCTCCCGCACGGCGCCGTCTGGATCGGCAACCGAGCACAGCACCAGCGAGATGACCACGGTGTCGAACGACCCGTCGCCGAACGGCAGGGCCTGCGCCGAGCCTCGCAGGATCCGAACGGGGCGGCCGGCCGCGCGCGTTCGCAGCTCTCGCAGCATGTGCGGGTCGGGCTCGAGGGCGACGACGTCCGTCCCGTCCGCGTAGAGCGCGAGGTTGGCCCCCGTGCCGGCGCCCACCTCCAGCACGCGACCCCGCGCGCCGCCCGCCGTCTCCTCCCGGTACGGCCGCTCCACGTCGGCCACGACACGCTCCAGGAGCCGGTAGAACCTCGCGAACACCGGATGCCTCTTCATCTCGTGACCAATTCTGACGTCGTCCCAAATATCCGCTTGATCACCCTCAAGAGGGAAGGGCAACGTACCGACGAACTAGTCAACTAGTCGCACGAGGTAGGTGGCACATGAGGATGTGGTTCACCGGATGCGGTATCTGCGGCGCTCGGACCACGAGCGTTTCGGGGACGTGCGACGACTGCAAGACCTCTCGCTCCGCAGGGCAGGCGAACGCGTCTGCAGCGCGCCGCGTAGTCGCCCGGGAGCGAAGGCGTTACCGGTACGACGATCGGTGATGCGCCCCCTCAGACCGGCCACGGGACAAGCCCCGTGGTCGGTCTGGAGTGGGGGCTCCGCCCCGCCCCCTCCGGATCGTCCCCGTGCCTGACCGCGCGACTTCCGGTCGCCAGCGCGTATCCCCGGCCGCGGTTCGGCGCTCTAACCGATATCGGGACACACACCTCAAGAAGGGGCGAAATGTGCCGATACCGGAGGAGAGCGGAGCGATAATCGCTTCGGGAGGGAGCCCGATGAAGGCCTGGTTCACAGGATGTGAGTCCTGCGGCAAACTCACCCCCCGCGTTTCGAGACTCTGCCTGGTCTGCGAGCTGGAGCGCGAGGCCGCGATCTCGGTCCACCCTTCGACCTTCGCCCGGATCCGTCAGGTCAAGCGCCGGACGGCGACGCGCGGCCGCGGCGCCGCCTGAACCAAACCCCGGCGGCCCTACGAGTGGAACAGCCACTCGATCGCATCCGCGAAACGCGCCTCCAGCTCTCGCTTGAGCTCGGGGTGAGCCTGCAGCTCGGGATCCTCATCGATGAGCGCGAAGGCCCGCGCGCGGGCTCGCTTCACCAGCTCCGCGTCCCGTGACAGACGAGCCAGCTTCAGATCCGGCATCCCCGACTGCTTGACGTCGAACAGCGTCCCCTCTCCGCGGAGGTCCAGGTCCACGTCGGCCAGCTCGAACCCGTCCTGGGTCCGGACCATGGCCTCGAGCCGGGCCCGAGCCACCTCGTTGTCGGGCTCGCTCTCGTCGAACAGCACCGCGTGGCTGGCGTGCTCGCCGCGGCCGATACGGCCCCGGAGCTGATGGAGCTGGGCCAGACCGAACCGCTCCGCGTTCTCGACCAGCATCACCGTGGCGTTCGGAACGTCCACGCCGACCTCGATCACCGTCGTCGAGATCAGGACGTCGGTGTTTCCGCCTCGGAAGGCCTCCATGCGGTCCTGCTTCTCGACCGGGCGCATCCGGCCGTGCAGGAGCGCGACGCGCAGGTCGGGGAACACCTCGGTGGCCAGGCGGTCCGCCTCGGCCTCGGCCGCCTTGACCTCCAGCCGGTTGCCCTCGTCGATCGCCGCGCAGACCACGAACGCCTGGCGGCCCGCCGCGACCTCCTCCCGGACCAGGCGATAGGCCGCTTCCCGCTGGGCCTCGCCACGGACGACCCGCGTCTCGATCGGCTGCCGGCCCGCGGGGAGCTCGTCGAGGACCGAGACGTCCAGGTCGCCGTAGTACGTCAGCGCGAGCGTCCGGGGGATCGGCGTCGCCGTCATGATCAGGATGTCGGGGGATGCCCCCTTCTCCTTCAGCGTGATGCGCTGGTGGACCCCGAACCGATGCTGCTCGTCGATCACCGCCAGCGAGAGGTCCCGGAAGGCCACCCCCTCCTGGACGAGCGCGTGGGTGCCGACGACCAGGTCGACCTCGCCCGAGGCGATACCGTCCAGGACCCGCCGGCGAGCCTTCCCCGTCACCGACGCCGTCAGCAGCGCGTAGGTCAGCTCTCGGTCGGGCCGCTCCTCCCCCAGCGCGAGCTGACCCTCGGGACCGTCCTCCCCAACCTCGTAGGCACCGAGGGGACGGAGGAACTCCCGGACCTTCAGCAGGTGCTGGGCGGCGAGCACCTCCGTGGGAGCCATGAGGGCGGCCTGGTGTCCGGACTGGATGGCCACCATCGCGGCGTGCAGGGCGACGGCGGTCTTGCCCGATCCCACGTCGCCCTGGAGGAGCCGATGCATGGGCGCGGAGCTCTCCAGGTCCCCCTCGATCTCTGCGATCGCCCGCCGCTGGCCCTCGGTGGGCTCGAACGGGAGCGCTTCCAGGTATCGCTTCGCCAGCGCGCCCGCCAGATCGTGTTCGACGCCGCGGGTCTCGGCGGCCACGCGGCGCTTCCGGAACGCGACCCCCAGCTCCAGGGTGAACAGCTCGTCGAACTTCAGGCGGTCGCGCGCGGCGCGGAGCTGCGTCTCGTCCTCGGGGAAGTGGATCCCGCGCATCGCCACCGGGAGGGCCACCAGGTCCTCCGCCCGACGGAGCGCGTCCGGGATGGGGTCCGGCAGCCTCGTCACGCGCTTGAGCGCGTCGAACACCAGCCGGCGGATCATCCCCGGGGACAATCCTTCCGTCGAGGGGTGGATGGGGATGATGCGACCGGTGTGGACGGCCTCGGAGGCGTCGCCCCTGATGATGTCGACCGTGGGGTTCGGCACGCGCAGGCGGCCCCGGTACGCGCCGAGCTTCCCCGAGGCCATCACCTCCTGGCCCTCCTTGAACCGCTGGGCCGGCCAGGCCTGGTTGAACCAGAACAGGTCCAGGAAGCCGGTGCCGTCTCCGATGGTGATCGTCACCATGGTCTGGCGCCGGCGGGTCATGGCCCGGTTGACCTTGCGAACCGTCCCGATGACGGTGGCCTCCTGACCGATCCTCAGGTCCCGCATCGGGACCATCGCGGAGCGATCGACGTAGCGACGCGGATAGTGATGGAGCAGGTCGTCGACCGTGTGGACGCCGAGGCTCTCGGAGAGCACCTCGTGCACCGGCGGGCCGCCCCGCCCCCGGCCGCCGCGAGTGGGCATCGAGGCCACCCCGCCCAGATCCTTGACGGGCGCGTCCACGCCGAGGGCCTTCATTCGATGCCGATCAGATACGGATACCGGGGCTGGTCCCCGCGGTGCACCTCGATCTCCACGTCCGGGGCGGCGGCCGCGACGGCCAGGCGAACCGCTTCGGCCTGCTCGGGCGAGGCGCCCTCACCGGTCACCAGGGTGAGGACCTCGTGACCGGGGCGGAGCAGGCGCCCCACCAGCTCGGCCGCGACGGCGGCCGGATCCCCTCCGAGGACCTCGATGGTCCCGTCGACGAGCCCCACCCACTGGCCGGGACGGACCGGGCCGGCGGAGGTCTCGGCCTCCCGCCCGGCCACGGCCAGCTCGCCGGCCGCGCATCCGCCGGCGGCCCGGGCCATCTCCGCCCGGACCGACTCGGGCTCGCCGAGGGCATTGAAGACGGCCGCTGCGGCCAGGCCCTCGGGAACCGACCGCGTGGGCAGGACCTGCGCCCCGGGCCCCGCCGCTTCCGCGGCTCGCTCGGCGGCGGGGACCACGTTCCGGTGATTCGGCAGGACCACCACCGCATCGGCGTCCGTCACCAGGATCGCGGCGTGGATCTCCTCCACCGAGGGGTTGTGCCCCGGGCCGCCGGTGACCACGACCGCGCCCAGGGACCTGAACAGGTCCGAGAGCCCGCCGCCCTCGGCCACCGCCACCATCGCGACGCGCTGCTCGGCGACCCGGACCGCCCGGGCCTGGCCCGCGAGGCACCGCTCCTCCACCGCCTCGCGAAGGTCGGTGATCCGCACCTCACGTGGCCGCCCGGCCCCGCGTCCGGCCTCCACCGCCGCGTCGGCCTCGTTGGTGTGGACGTGGACGTTGTAGAGCCCGCGCCCTCCGACGATGACCAGGGAGTCGCCCAGCGTTCCCAGGACCTCCCCAAGGCCGGCGATCGAATCGTCGGCCGCCTCCAGGAGGTACATCACCTCGTGCGAGAACGTGAGCGGCGCCGGCTGGCGAGCCGTCTCCTCCCGCCCGACGGGGCCGAGGGGGCCGACGCCGACCGACATCGGCTCACCGGTCAGGACCGAGGCGAGCGCGTCGAACAGCAGGAGGGCTCCGCGGCCGCCGGCGTCGACCACGCCGGCGCGGGCGAGCTCGGGCAGGAGCTCGGGCGTCCGTTCGAGGGCCTCGGCACCCGCGCGGAGCGCCGCCTCCGCCACCTCGGGCAGCCCACCCCCCGCGTCGCACGCCGCTCGCGCGGCCGCGGCCGCGGCCTCGAGGACGGTCA
Organism: uncultured Actinomycetes bacterium; assembly: GCA_963742735.1. Taxonomy (GTDB): domain Bacteria; phylum Actinomycetota; class UBA4738; order UBA4738; family JBBDTT01; genus JBBDTT01. The sequence continues at coordinate 559,013 of CAVUMN010000003.1, read as the reverse complement.
GCACGGTGCCCTCGCGGGGACGGGCCACCGCCCGGTAGGCCTCGCGCGTCGCCTCCTCGAGAGCCTCCGCCAGGGCCGCGGGGCCGGGCGGGTCACCGGCGCACAGCACGGAGACGAGCCCTCGCAGGACCTGGGACAGGATCACGCCCGAGTTCCCGCGGGCGCCCATAAGCGAGGCGCGGGCGATCGCGTCGCCGACCTCGGGCAGCCCGGTGTGGCCGTTCGCCGCCAGCGCGCGGGTGACCGCCTCCTGGGTGAGGAGCATGTTGGTGCCGGTGTCGCCGTCGGGCACCGGGAAGACGTTCAGGGAGTTCAGCTCGTCTCGATGGGCGCGGAGGGCATCGGCGAAGCGCCCCATGACGTCCACGAGGGCCCGCGCGTCGAGGACCGGGGGGTTCGGCGACGCCATCGCTCGCGAACGATAGCACCCGCCAATCACGGAACCGCACGCTAGCATCGGGCAGATGCGGCGAACGATCTCGGCTCTCCTCCTGGCGGCGACGCTGTTCGTCTCGGCCTGCACGTCGCCCGAGCCGGACCCCTCGCCCACGGCCTCCGGCGGTACCACGACGACGCCCACCGGGGGCGCGCTCAACGCCACGACCGCCGCGCTGCTGCCCACCGACGCGTTCGAGCTCCCGGAGTTCGGCCCCGAGGCGTTCGCCGACCTGCTCGGCCAGCTCGAGGGGACGCCGGTGCTGGTCAACGTGTGGGGATCGTGGTGCCCGCCGTGCGAGCGGGAGGCGCCGTCCCTCAGCGCGGCCAGCGAGGAGTTCGGCGAGCGCGTGCAGTTCCTGGGGATCGACATCCTCGACGACCGCGAGTCCGCCCGAGCCTTCATGCGCGATTTCGCGTGGCGCTACCCCAGCGTCTTCGACCTGAACGGGACGATCCGCGACGACTGGGGGTTCGTCGGCCAGCCGGTCACGCTCCTCTTCGACGCCTCGGGTGAGCGGGTCTTCGTCCATCACGGCGAGGTCGACCTGGACCTCCTGCGAACCGAGCTTCGGAAGGTCGTCTGAGCCGGCCGTCCCGCGCGGCGCCCGCCGGAGTGGTCGCGCTCCTCGCGCTGTCGATCGTGGGGCCGGCCGTCGCCGCGGGGCCCGCGGCCGCCGCCGCGCCTCCCCGAACGTTCGTCGAGGCCGACTCCGTCCTGGTACACGGCACGTATCCCCCGCTGGAGACGGAATGCGCCCGCGACGAGCGCGCCCCGCTGCACCTTCGTCTCACGGGGCGCGTCGAGGTCGGCAAGGCCTCCGACGGCACGCTCTTCGTGATCAACGAGCTCCCGTTCGAGACCTACCTGGAGGGCATCGCCGAGGTCCCCCGGGATTGGCCGGCCGCGGCGCTCGACGCCCAGGTCGTGGCGGCACGGACCTACGCCCTGTCCCGGCTCGAACGCGGGGACAGCACCGGCGACGTCCTGGGCTACGACCTGTGCGCCACCGACGCCTGCCAGGTCTATCGAGGGCTGGGCGTCTCCCACGGGGCGTGGGGCTCCCGGTGGCGCGACGCCGTCGCCCGAACCGCCGGCACGGCCCTGCTCCACGACGGGCACCCGGCCGAGACGTTCTACTTCTCGACCTCGAACGGCCGGACGTACGACAACGAGGAGGTGTTCGAGGGCGGGACCCCGCTCCCGTACCTGCGCGGCGTCGGCGAGTCCGACGACGGCGCGTCGCCGGTCTCCCGATGGACCGCCCGTCTCCCGCTCGCCGACGTGGCCCGGTTCCTGGCCGCGTCCGGCGACTGGCCCGGAGGCGACATGGCGGCGGTCTCCCAGGAGGGCGAGAACCTGGTGATCCGCGGCGGCGGGCGACGGGTCACGATGTCGAAGGTCTCGTTTCGGATCGCGATCAACGACCGCTCCGTGTGCCTGGACCCCGCCTCCTATCCCGGGGAGGACCTCGAGCAGGAGGACCACCCCGGCCTGCCCCAGACGATCCCCTCCAAGTGGTTCGACGCGAGAACCGACGGGCGCGACCTGGTGGTGGACGGCCGGGGCTGGGGCCACGGGACCGGGATGGTCCAGTGGGGCGCCTACGGGAAGGCCCGGCGCGGGGTGAACGCGGGCGAGATCCTCGCCCACTACTACGGAGGACTGACGCCGCGCGACGCAAATGTTCCGCCGACGATCCGCGTGGGCGTGGCCACGGGGCTCACCAGCGTGACCGTGGCGGCCGACGCACCGTCGGCACGGGGGAAACGCCTGCGCGGATCGGGGCCGTGGCGGATCGTCCCCGCCCGGCCGCTGCGCGTGACCGCGGCGAAGCTCCCGGCGCCGGTGCTCGAGGCCCGGTTGTTCGGGCCTCCGATGCAGGCCGAGGCGGGCCGGCGCTCGGGCGTGGGGATCGAGTCGAGCGCCAACGTGAACGTGTCGGTCGCGCTGGTCGACGGGGACGGCACCGCGCACTCGCTGCCGGCCGTCAAGCCCCACAAACGGGGAACGTTCACCCGCACCTTCATCGTGCCGGCGGGCCTGCCGAGCGGCGACTATCGGGTGACGGCGACGGTCTCCGATGGGATCGACACCCTCGTGCTTCGGGCAAAACGGCTCACGTCCGTGGAGTCGGACGCGCCGAAACCCGGCCCGAGCCCGACGGACGGGCTGGCCCTGCCTCCGGCCCCCGCCGGCGAGTCTCCGCTCGGCCTCGCCCTGGTCCTCGGCGCGATCGTTCTCGTGCTCGTGCTTGCCTCGCTGGTCGCCGTTCGTCGCCGCGGCGGTTCGCCGGGGTAGCCACGCGGCCGTCTGCTACCATCGAGCGCTCATGGCTGCGGTCTGCGACGTCTGCGGAAAGACCCCCGGGTTCGGGATGAACATCTCCCACTCGCACCGGCGATCCAAGCGCCGGTGGAACCCGAACGTGCAGCGCGTCCGCGCGCTCGTCGACGGAACCCCGAAGCGGGTCAATGTCTGCACGAAGTGCCTGAAGGCCGGCAAGATCACCCGGGCCGTCTAGGCCCGAAGCTTCAGCTCACCCGCCCGCGTCGTCCACGATCGTGCACGTCGCGCTGGGAGTCGAGATCGTGGTGCCGGCCGGCGTGGCTCCGGACAGGTTCACCTTGAACGTCTCGTTGTTCTCGTTGGACGCGTCGTTGGTCAGCAGGATGCCCACGCTCTTGGTGAGGGTGGACGTCCCGACCGCCCACTTGATCTTTCCGCTCTTCGCCGTGTAGTCGGAACCGGCGATCGCCGTGCCATTCGCCGTCGCGTAGTTCACGAACGTGTCGGTGGAGGGAACGCCGGACAGCTTGATCTTCACGACACACTTCGGCTGGGTCTGACCCGGGTCGCGCTCGGTCACGCTCACCGACGTCGCGACGAACGAGATGGTCTGCGGCCCGCCACCGCCCGAGCCCTCCGCGCCGATGGCGGTGGGGCACCCGGGGTCGGCGGGGAAGTCGACGAGCCCATCGCCGTCGTTGTCGGCGCCGTCGTCGCACGGGTACTGCGGCGTCCGCTCGGACGAATCGGCGACACCCGAGCAGCCCTGATCCGACGGGAGTGAGGTCGCGAAGTCCGCGGCGCCGTCCCCGTCGTTGTCGAGCCCGTCGTCGCACGGAGTCGCGCCTCCCGCCTGGCGCTCCAGCAGGTCGGACGCCCCCGTGCAGCCGCCGTCGGCGAGGTCGACCACGCCGTCCCAGTCGTCGTCGAACCCGTTGCTGCACCCCTGCGCCCCGCCGGTCCACGTGAGCGCCGCGTAGACCGCGTCGTACCCGGCCGCGTTCAGGTTGTGGGCCTGTCCCGTGACGATCCGAACGTTCAGCCGGGGCAGCGGATCGGTCGGGAGCGGATCCGTCCGGTTGGCGTACCCGTCGTTGAGCCAGTTGGCGTACTCGACGTTCGCTCGCTGGCGCTGGAGGCCGTCGGTCTCGCCCACCACGACGTGCACACGCGTGCCCGGGTAGTAGTTGTCGGCGCCCGGGGCGTTGACGTTGTCGTTCACCCAGGTCGTGAGCCAGGTGGACGTGGCGTTCTGCGTGGCGCACGGGCCCTTCGGTGTGTACCAGGGACTGGCGGGATCTGAGCTCATCCAGCCGTAGGCCTTGTCGAACTCATCGGGAGACGGGTAGCGGTATCCGATGTCCTGCCGGCGAGGACCGCACCCTCGGTCGATCGCGACATGGGTGGGACCCCCGTGGGGGACGAGCGCGTCCAGGTACTGGTCCATCCCGTAGTGCGAGAGCATGTAGCTGATCCCGCCGGAGGACCCGGAAGCGCCCACCGCGCAGAAGCCGCACTGTCCGGCCGGGGTGACCAGGCTGGCCTCCAGCGGCAACCAGTACTGGTCGTGAAGGTACTTGGTGATCGTGGCGATCCGGCACGCCAGCCGCGCCGGGCCGGCCTTCACGCCGAGAGCCGAGCGACCCCAGCCTCGAACCGGCCACCGGACCTGGAACACCTTCAGCCCGCCGTCCTGGTACATCCGCTCGACGGTGGTGATGCCGGTGTTGGTGGTCCCGTAGCTCCAGTACCTCCCCCCTTCGCCGGCGTTGAACATGACGACGATGCCCTTCGTTCCGCCGGTCGGGTCGGGCGACGCGGCGAAGTACCCGGGCCCGGACTCGGGCGCCATGGGGCAGGTGTCGGGGGTGACGGAGAAGTGCGTGCACGTCCAGTCGTCCACGTAGCCGAGGCTGGTCTTCGGGCACGCAGAGTCGACGACGGCGGGTTGGATCGTGAGGGACCCCAGGCCGTACACCGGCGGCTGCGGGGTCTCGGCGCCGCTCGGCGCGGCCTGCGCGAAGACCACGGCGACGAGCACCGTGGCGAGCATGACGCGCGGCCAGTTGGAGGACTTGGGGTGCGGACGCCTCGACATTGCCGACTCCAGGCTCGGGGGTCCCCCAGACTAGGCGGCGTCCGGCGTGAGGGTCAAGTGTCGCCCATGCGCGATTCGTCCCGGCCGGGCGATATGCGCCACGCCGGGTTGGCGGGGCCGATCCCCTGCCCGATGGCCAGCCCGTGGCGGATGGCCTCGGTCACGAAGGCCTTTCCCGCGCGGACGGAGGAGACGAGGTCGTCGCCCAGCGCGAGGTGGGCCGTGATCGAGGCCGACAGCACACACCCGGTCCCGTGGGTGTGGGGCGTGTCGATCCGTTCGGACTCGAGCCATTCCGTCCGGTCGCCATCGGCGAACAGATCCGCCGCCGAACCTTCGAGGTGACCCCCCTTCACCAGGACCGCGCGAGGCCCGAGGGCCAGGATCGCCCCGGCCGCGCGCTCCATGTCCGGGCGGGACTCGACGCGGAAGCCGGCCAGGCCCGCGGCCTCGTGCAGGTTCGGCGTGACCAGGATGGCCAGGGGGACGATCCGCTCGCGGAGGGCCCCCACGGCGTCCTCGGCCAGCAGCGGATGCCCGTGCTTCGAGACGAACACCGGGTCGACGACGAGGTTCGTGATCCCCGTCTCGCGCACGGCCTCCGCGACGGACTCGATGATCGGAGCCGAGGCCAGCATGCCCGTCTTCGCGGCATCGGCGCCGATGTCGCCGACCACCGCGCGGATCTGGTCGCCGACGAGCTGAGGCGACAGCTCCTCGTAGCCCGTCACCCCCTTGGTGTTCTGGACGGTCACCGCGGTGATCGCCGTCATGCCGAATACCCCGAGGGCCTGGAACGTCTTCAGGTCGGCCTGGATCCCGGCGCCGCCTCCCGAGTCCGAGCCCGCGATGGACAGCGCCCGGGGAACCTCAGACACCGAAGTGGTCCCAGCCGCCGGGCTCCAGCGCGCGCTCACCGCCGTCGTCATCCATCAGCACGACCGAGCCGGCGGCGTCCGTGATCTCCCCGATCTCGGCGAGCGAGGTCCCATACCGCTCGCCGAGCTTGCGGAGGGCCGGCTCCACGGCGTCGGCGGGCAGCGCGGCCAGGAGCTCGTAGTCCTCGCCGCCGTGGACCGCCAGGTCGACCGGATCGGTTCCCAGGACCTTCTGGAGGTCGTGCAGCGCGGGGGCCACCGGCAGCGCCGCGCGCCGGACACGTGCTCCGACCCCGCTCGCCGCGCACAGGCGAGGCAGGTCCGTGGACAGGCCGTCGGACAGGTCCATCATCGCCGTCGCCCCGGCCTGGGCGAGCGTGAGGCCCTCTCCCACCCGCGCCACGGGGCGGTCCAGGGCGATGGCGAGGTCCCGGGCCCAGTCGGTCCCGAGGGACTCGGTGATCCGGGAGGGGTCGGACTGCGCCAGGCGGAGGCCTCCGGCGGCAGCCCCCAACGCGCCGGTCACCACGATCCGATCGCCGGGGCGCGCCCCCGAGCGCGTCACGGCATGGCCCTGGGCCACCTCCCCCACGACGGTCACGGAGATCACCACGCGGTCGGCGCGGCTGAGGTCGCCGCCCACGATCGACAGGCCATACTCGCCGGCGGCCTCCAGCATCCCCCCGTACAGCTCCATGACGAAGGGCGCCTCGCCGCCGCCGCGCAGCCCCAGCCCGACCGTGGCGTACCGAGGGCTCCCTCCCATGGCGGCGACGTCGGAGACGTTGACGGCGATGGCCTTGTAGCCGAGGTCGTGCGAGGAGGTGGCGCTCCGGCGAAAGTGGACGCCCTCGACGAGGAGATCGGTGGTCACGACGGCGGGATGACGGCCCAGCTCGACGATCGCGGCGTCGTCTCCGACCCCCACCTGCACGCCGGGAGCGTCGGCCGACAGCAGGCGGCGCAGGGCCGCGATCAGGTCGTCCTCGGAGAGGCGGGCTTGCCCTGGGAGCCTCCGGTTCACGATGATCAACCATACTCACGTCGCGAGGAGGTCTGCAGGGCGATGCCGGTCATCAACACGCTGGAGCTGGAGGGCGTCTCCGAGGAGTCCTGGGGCGAGGCCGCCCGGGAGGCCCTGAAGGAAGCCTCGAAGACGATCCGCCACATCAACAAGATGGAGATCCTGGGGACCTCGACGGGCGTGAAGGACAACGCGATCGTCGAGTATCGCACCCAGGTCAGGCTGTTCTTCGAGGTCGAGGGCTCCCGCTAGGGGCCTCGCGCATGGGCGAGATCCACGTCGGGCCGGCCTCGGAGCTTCCTCCTCGGAAGGTCACGGGGGCGGGCCCCTGGGCGGTGGGCAACGCGAAGGGCGACCGGTTCGCGGTGAGCCGGCGATGCCGCCACCAGCTCGCCGACCTGGCCGGCGGGGCGATCGACCGGGAGGGTTGCCTGGTCTGCCCCCGCCACGGCTCCCGCTACGACGTCAAGAGCGGGCGGATGGTGACCGGCCCCCGCGGGTGGTACGCGAAGGTCCCGGGGCTGGGCGCGTTCTTCAAGGGCCTCACCCACGTCCTGCCCCTGCGCCGGGGCACGGTCGAGGAGCGCAGCGGCGAGCTGTACGTCCGGTAGGATTGGCCCCACTTTTCGCGTCCCCAACCCACCCCTCGATCGCAGGAGCGTTGATGACCGTCCAGCCCAAAGTGACCCACGACAACCCCACGCCCGAGGAGCTCCGGGCGTTCACCGAGCAGATGCCCCAGTGCCGGATCAGCGAGTTCGACAACGTGAACGTCCAGACGCGGGTGACCTCGCGAAGCGCGGGCAGCACCTTCATCGTGAGCGACGACCCCGGCGTCACCAGCGGCAAGACCATCACCCGCGAGGAGTTCGCGCGGATCTCCAAGCTCCAGGACGACTACATCGCCGAGCAGGAGATGGTCGTCGTCGACGGCTACATCGGGAACGCCCCCGACTTCCAGACGCGGGCTCGCCTGACGATCGAGAAGGCCAACGCGAACATCGCGGGGATGCAGCAGAAGCTCTACTACCCGCGCACCGACGGGGCGGAGCCGGAGGTTCAGGTCATCTACACGCCCAACCTGAAGGCCGAGGGCTACCCGGACGACCGCCTGATCGCCGTCGACCTCGACCACGGCGTCACGCGCGTCCTGCACGCCGACTACTTCGGGGAGTCGAAGAAGGGTGGCCTGCGGATGTGGAACAAGATCGTCCACGACCGGGGCGGGCTGGCCCTGCACGCCGGGTGCAAGATGATCCCGGTCGAGGGCGACCAGAGAGTCTTCCTGATCATCGGCCTGTCGGGCACCGGCAAGACGACCACCACGTTCACCACCCAGAACGACTCGCTGCCGGTGCAGGACGACTTCATCGCGCTCATGCCGGGCGGCAAGGTCTACGCCACCGAGAACGGCTGCTTCGCGAAGACGTTCTCCCTGGACCCCGACTTCGAGCCGAACATCTACAACGCGATCGTCAAGCCGAACGCCTACCTGGAGAACGTGTACCAGGACGAGCACGGGAAGGTGAACTTCTTCGAGGAGTCCTACACGCAGAACGGACGGGCCGTGTTCCGCATGGAGGACCTCGCCCGCTCGATGGACGCCCAGGAGCTGGAACGGGTCGACTACCTGCTCATCCTCAACTGGAACGAGAACATCCTGCCCGCCGTGGCGCGCCTCTCGCGAACCCAGGCGGCGGCGTACTTCATGCTCGGCGAGACCACCGGGACCTCCGCGGGCGGAGCCTCCGAGGCGGGCAAGTTCCTCCGCGTCCCGGGAACGAACCCGTTCTTCCCCCTGCGCCACGAGCAGCAGGGCAACCGGTTCCTGGAGCTCCTGGACTCCCATCCGATGGAGGTGTTCCTGATGAACACCGGACGCGTGGGGGGCAAGGCCGACGACGAGCGGTCGAAGAAGGTGAAGATCCCGCACTCGTCGGCGGTCGTGAAGGCGATCGCCGAGGGCTCGATCACCTGGACCGACGATCCCGACTTCGGCTACGAGATCGCCACCGCCGTCCCCGGTATCGACGACCCCGAGCTCCTGCAGCCGCTGAAGCTCTACGAGCGCCAGGACCGCGCCGACGAGTACGCGCAGATGGTCGACCGGTTCAAGGCCGAGCGCCAGGAGTACCTCCGCGGCTACGAGGGCCTCGAAGAGGAGATCATCAAGGCCGCCGGCTAGCCGCCGGATCGTCCTCGGGCGGGAGGTTTCGGCCGAGGGCCTGGGCGGTGATCAGGCGCAGGCCGGCCATCACCAACGGGATGGGGAACAGTCCCTCCGGCGACCCCGCCCACCACCCGCGGAACGCGTAGGCGAAGAAGATCGCTCCCAGCCCGATCCAGAAGCCCGCCCGGGCCAGGGCGTGGAGCGAGATCAGCGTGCGGAGCTTGCCGGAGTCGCCGGGCTCCACCCTCGCCATCGTCCGGATCCCGGCGACGAGCCCGAACACGACCAGAAGACATCCCAGCACGACCTCGGCGATCTCTCCACCCGAGAGCCCTCCCAGAGGCGGGGGCGGCGAGAAGCTGGGGGTCACGTCCGCGCGCCCTCGAGGATCCCGATCACCTCGTCGTCCGTGAGCTGGTCGAAGCGCTCGTACCACTGCCCCACCGCGTAGAACGGCTCGGGGGTGGCCACGAACACGGCCTCGTCCGCCTCCGGCGCCAGACGCAGCCGCGCCTCGGGAGGACCCACCGGGATGGCGATGACCGTTCTGGCCGGCGCCTGGCTGCGGACCCACCGTGCCGCGGCCACCACCGTGCTCCCGGTGGCCACCCCGTCGTCGACGATGACCCCGACCTTGTCCCGCAGCTCGAGCGGAGGCCGGCCGCGCCGGTAGGCCTCGGTCCGGCGCAGCACCTCCCGCTCCTGCGCCGCGGACTCGGACTCCAGGTACGACTCGGGGACGCGCAGCATGCGGACGAGCCGCTCGTCGAAGACCCGCACCCCCGGTGCCACCGCGCCGATGGCGAGCTCAGGGTTCCGCGGGGCGCCGACCTTGCGGGGCACCACCACGTCCAGGGGGGCGTTCAGGGCTCGCGCGATCTCCGCGGCCACCGGCACGCCTCCCCGGGGGATGCCCAGCACGACCACGTCCTGGCCCCGCAGGTGCTCCAGGCGCTCCGCCAGGATCCGGCCCGCCTCGGTCCGGTCGGCGAACCTCACCCGTTCTCCTCGGCCTTGCGTTCGCGGCGTTCGGCACGCTCGGCGAGCTTGTCCCGGCGGTCGGGGATCACGCGTTCGGGGGGCGGGACGGCCTTGCGCACGCGTCGATAGGCCTCGAGTGGATCGTCGGACGGCCGCTTGCGGCGCTTCGGTCTCACCCCTCGATTATGCCCACCGGGATGCCCTCCGGTTTGTCGCGCTCGCGCGTGCACGCCTACGATGGGCGCTCGCTCGGCTCGGAGGTGATGCATGGTGAACGCCTACATCCTCATCCAGACAGAGGTGGGGAAAGCGGCGCAGGTAGCCAAGGACGTGGCCGAGATCAAGGGCGTGACGGCGGCTGACGACGTCACCGGTCCCTACGACGTGATCGTCCGGGCGGAAGCCCGAAACGTCGACGAGCTCGGAAAGCTCGTGGTCGCCCAGATCCAGTCGGTCGAGGGAATCACCCGGACCCTGACCTGCCCGGTCATCCACATCTGAGCCCGGGCGCCGGGATGTATGCACCGGTTGTCGGCTTCGTGAACCCCTGACTACGATGTGCCCTCGCCGGTCACGGAGGTGACGAATGGTCAACGCCTACATCCTCATCCAGACCGAGGTGGGGAAGGCGGCGCAGGTAGCGAAGGAAGTGGCCCAGATCAAGGGCGTGGCGGCCGCCGAGGACGTGACGGGGCCGTACGACGTGATCGTCCGGGCCGAGGCCCGCAACGTGGATGAGCTCGGGAAGCTGGTGGTGGCCAAGATCCAGGCGGTGGACGGGATCACCCGAACGCTGACCTGCCCGGTCGTCCACCTCTGACCCGCACCGCGCCGCGCATCGTCCTGCTCGGCCCCCCGGGAAGCGGGAAGGGCACGCAGGGCGAACGGCTGGCGCACGCGCTGGGCGTCGACCACGTCTCCTCGGGAGACCTGCTCCGCGCCTCGATCGCGGCCGGCGACCCACACCGGGTCGGTGAGATCATGGCCGGCGGCGCCCTGGTGCCGGACGCGATCCTCGCGCGGGTCCTCCTCGACACGCTTCCCCCGGGGTTCGTGCTCGACGGCTACCCGCGCAGCGCCAACCAGGCGGCGGCCCTCGACCGGGCGCTCGCGCCCGAGACCCCCGACCGGGTCCTGGAGCTCGTGGTGCCCGAGGAGGTGCTCCTCCCTCGTCTCCTGGCCCGGGCGATGAAGCACAACCGGACCGACGACACCCCCGAGACGATCGCCAACCGCTTCGAGGTGTACCGCGGCGAGATCGGCCCGCTCCGAGACCACTACGGCGACCGGCTGGTGCGCGTGAACGGGGTGGGGGCGCCCGACGAGGTGTTCGACCGGCTGCTTGCCGCGGCACACTGACGTCAGCCGGACGCGCAGATCTCCTCGACCGACCCGTCCGCGACGAACGAAGCATCCCGATCCGCGCTCAGGGTCAGGGTGCCGACGGTCCACCGCTTGCCGTCGGCGGTCGGGACCCCGATCTCCGCGACCTCCCGATCGCCCGACCGGATGGTGATGACCGCGTCGGAATCGGAGATCTCCTTCTCGCAGGTGAAGTTGTCGACGTGGATCTCGTACTCGCCCGCCCACATCGGGGACGGGGCGGAGAGATCGATCACCACGGTCTCCTGGGCGTCGGGGCCCTTGCTGTCGCCGCTGTGCTCGGCGTCTCCCGCCTCGTACACGCCGCCGGAGACGCCTCCGGGCGTGGCGATCCACATGTCGAGGTCGTCGGGCGGGCCGTGCCACGCCAGCTGAACGAGCACCGAGTCCCCGACCGGGACGGCGGCCCCCGATGCGGAGGGGGAGGCCCCGCCGCCGGGCGAACCCGGCGCCTTTTCCGAGCGGAAGAGCTGCCACCCGAGCACGCCGGCGACGAGGAGCACGACCAGGGCCACGGACCCGATCACCAAACGACGGCTCCGGGCCGTGGGGATCGTCTGGGTACTGCGAGCGGGAGAAGCGGCTCGTTCCGAAGGCCGGCGGGCGGCTTGGGGTGAAGGCCGCCCGTGCCGAGGGCGGGCCGTGGCGGCGTCGCCCGAGCCCTCCAGGACCCGCGTCAGGGCCTCGGTGAGGCGGCCGAGGTCGAACGCCCAGCGCTGATCGGTGATCTCGAGGGCGTTGCGCACCGCGAGCTTCCGGATCGGCTCCGGGAGCTGGTCGCGGTTAGGCATCGCCGCGCCCTGGAACAACAGGGGGATCACCCGGATGTCCCGCTGGAGCGCCGCCTCGATCTCCAGGCGGTGGTAGTCCTCGGGATTGTCCAGGCGCCGGTTCCCCTCACCGTCCGCGAGGGTGAGCCATCGAGGGCCGATGAGGACGAGCACCACGTCCGAGGAGCCGACCTCCCGGGCGATGACCTCGGTGAAGTCGACGCCGGGCTCGATGGCGTCGATGTCGATGAACACCTGGCCCTTGCCGTAGACCTCGCTCAGGTCGTCGTAGAGCCGGCCGGCATAGCCGGACGTGTCCTCGCGCCGGTAGCTGATCAGGATCTTCATGTGAATGCGGGCCTCTCCGCGGCGTCGGCGCCTCGCGTCGCGCGGGCGGCCTCCCGGTCGTGACGCTCCAGCGCGAGCTCCACGAGCCGGTCGACCAGCTCCGCGTAGGTCAGGCCGGATGCCTCCCACATCATCGGGTACATCGAGATGCTGGTGAAGCCGGGGATCGTGTTGATCTCGTTCACGTACACGTCGTCAGGCTCCCGGACGAAGAAGTCGACCCGCGCCATCCCCTCGCAGTCGATCGCCGTGAACGCGGCCACCGCCATCCGCTGGACGGTCTCCACCGTCTCGGGGCGCAGGGTGGCGGGAACGTCGATCACCGTGTTGCCGTCGAGGTACTTCGCGCGGTAGTCGTAGAACTCCCCTGCGGCGATGACCTCTCCGGGCACGCTCGCCACGGGGTCGTCGTTGCCGAGCAGGGCACACTCGATCTCGCGGAACCCCTCCATGCCCTTCTCGACCAGGATCTTGCGCCCGTGGGCGAACGCCCCGGCGACGGCCTCCGCGAGCTGGTCGGGCTGCTTGACCTTCGCGATGCCCACCGAGGAGCCGAGGGACACCGGCTTGACGAACACGGGGTACCCGAGGCTCTCGGCCCCCGCCTCGACCTGGTCGGGGTCCTCGTCCCAGTCCTTCTCCGTCACCACCAGGTGCGGGACGACGGGCAGCCCCGCCGCCCGGAACAGCGTCTTCTGCACGGCCTTGTCCATCCCCACCGCCGAGGCCAGGACCCCCGCGCCGACGTAGGGGATCCCCGCGAGCTCGAGGAGCCCCTGGATGGTTCCGTCCTCGCCGAACGGCCCGTGCAGAACCGGGAACGCCACGTCGAACGCCGAGCGCTCGCCGGCGTCGGAGACCAGCGCACGCTCTCCGGGCTCGCGGGACAGCGCCACCTCGACGCCGGCGTCGCCCGCAACCGCCGGGAGCTGCTTCGACCCCTCCTCGAGCCGGGGCGGTCCCTCCAGGAGATGCCAACGGCCGTCTTTGTCGATCCCGATCGGGACCACCTCGTATCGGTCTGGGTCGAGCGCGTCGATCACCGATCGCGCGGAGACGACCGAGACCTCGTGCTCCGCCGAGCGTCCCCCGAAGATGACGGCGACCCGGCGCCTCACGCCTTCTCCAGGGCCCGCTCGAAGTCCTCGAGGAGGTCCTTGGGGTCCTCGATCCCGACCGAGACGCGGACGAATCCGTCGGTGATCCCGGCCGCCTCCCGCTCGGCGCGGGTGAGCTGCGTGTGGGTGACGCTCGCCGCGTGACTGACCAGGGTGCGGGTGGCACCCAGGCTCGGCGCGACCACGGCGACCTCGAGCGCCCGCTGAAACCGGCGGCCCGCCTCCAGGCCTCCGTCGACCTCGAAGGAGAGCATGCCCGAGGGGCCGGTGAGGATCCGGCGGGCAACCTCGTGATCCTCGTGCGACGTCAGGGCCGGATACCAGACCCGGGTGACCTTCGAGTGGCCCTCGAGCATCCCCGCCAGCTCCGTCGCGTTCGAACAGTGCCTCCGCATGCGCAGCTCGAGGGTCTGGATCCCCCGCAGGGTCAGCCACGCGTCGAGCGGCGACGCGACGCCTCCGAGCTCGACCAGCGTCTCCCGGACCATTCGCATCGTCTCGGCATCGCCCACGGCCACGCCGGCGGTGAGGTCCCCGTGCCCGCCCAGGTACTTCGTCGCCGAGTGGATCACCACGCCGGCCCCGAACTTGATGGGGTTGCACAGGAACGGGCTGGCGAAGGTGTTGTCGACCACCAGGGCCACGCCGCGCTCCGCGCATCCTCGTCCGAGCGCCTCGAGGTCGGGCACCGAGATGCGCGGGTTGCCGATCGTCTCGGCGTACACCAGGCGGGTGCCCGGACCCGCGGCCTCCAGGATGTCCTCCGCGCGATAGGAGGCCGCCAGGCGCACCTCGACGCCCCACCGCGGCAGGATCTTCGTCAGCAGGGCGTGGGCCCCCCCGTACAGGTCGGGGCTGGCCACGACCTGGTCGCCGGCCTGCACCAGCGTGGAGAGGACGGTGGTGATGGCCGCCATCCCCGAGGCGAACGAGAGCCCCCGCTCCGCGCCCTCGAGGTCGGCCACCACCCGCTCCAGGGCGTCCCGCGTGGGGTTGTGCCAGCGCGAGTAGACGAACCCCGTGTCCTTCCCCCGAGCGATGAGGTCGGCGAGGACTTCCGGATCCTCGAACGAGAACGTCGCGGATTGGTAGATCGGTGTCGAGACGGGCCGGGCGTCCCCCGGATCGGTTTCGCCGCGCATGGCCCGAGTGGTGAACCCCAGGTCGTCCATGGCCGCGCCAGCCTACCGGAACCTCGTCCGCTTTCCCGGTCCGCGCCTCGGGGCTAGAGTCGAAGCAACGACCCTAGGGAGGGCAGGAGATGGCACATCCAAACGAGGAGCTCCTTCTCAAGGCCTACGAGGGGTTCGCGACCGGCGACATGGAACCGGTGATGGCGGCGTTCGACGAGAGCATCGTGTGGCACTCCCCCGGCCGCAGCGCGATCTCGGGCGACTTCGACGGCCGCGACGCGGTGATGGCGTTCTTCGGCAAGGTCGTGGAGTTGTCCGAGGGCAGCTTCGTCCTCTCGGTCCACGACGTGCTGGCGAACGACGAGCACGGCACCGGGCTCATCCACGCGACCGCGAAGCGGGGCGACGCGTCGTGGGAGGGCAACATCGTGCACGTCATCCACTTCACAGACGGGCGCGTGACCGAGGTCTGGGTCCACGAACAGGACCAATACACGACCGACGAGTTCTGGGCCTAGCGGCCGGGCCGGCGCCCTCGGCTACCAGGTATGCGGGTCCGTAAGGGCTCGCTCCAGCACGTGCCGGTTCAGGTTGCCGCCGGTGAGGATCGTCCCGACCTTGCGGCCGGCCAGGCGCTCGTGCAGGCGCACGACGCCCGCCACGCCCGCGGCGCCGGCGCCCTCGGCCAGGTTGTGGGTCTTCTCCAGGAGCAGCACGATGCCCCGGCGCATCTCCTCCTCGCTGGCCACGATGATCTCGTCGACGTAGCGGTCGATCATCTGGAACGGAAGCACGGTCGGGAATCGCGCCGCGAGTCCCTCGGCGAAGGTCTTGGCGCTGAGCGCGTCGACCAGATGCCCGGCCTGGCGGCTGTCGTAGTAGGGCGCGACCTCCTTGGCCTGGACCCCGATGACCTCGATCCCCGGGTTGAGCGTCTTCGCCGCCAGAGCGACCCCGCTGATCAGGCCTCCCGCGCCGATCGGGACGACGATCGTGTCCAGGTCGGGCACGTCCTCGAGCATCTCCAGGCCGATGGTCCCGTGGCCGGCGATGATCCAGGGGTCGTTCGCGGCGTGGAAGTACACGTAGCCCTTCTCGCGCTCCAGGCGCCGCGCCTCGTCGTTCGCGGCCTCCAGGTCCTCGCCGACGAACAGGACCTCCCCGCCCAGGTTGCGCATGGCCTCGACCTTGTCGGGGTTGGCCTTCTCCGGCATGACGACGACGGCCTTCGCGTCCATGAGGCGCGCCGCGTAGCACACGCCCTGGCCGTGGTTGCCCATCGAGGCCGTGACCACGCCGCGGCGGCGCTCCTCCGGGCTGAGCGAGAGCACCTTGTTCAGCGTCCCTCGGACCTTGAAGGCGCCGACCGGCTGATGGTTCTCGTACTTGATGTACAGGTTGAGGCCGAGCATCTTGCCGAGCGACAGCGACTCGTAGAAGGGCGTTCGCCCGAGGTAGGGCTCGATCACCCGCCGTCCGGCCAGCACGTCGACGAAGGCCGGCTCTCGCGGAGCCGGTTCGTCCGCGGAGATGCGTTCGGCTTCCACGGTCTGCGGCCTCCTCGTCGAGGCTCGGGCCACCCGGCTAACCCTACCCCGCGCCCGGGGGCGACTCGATGCCGTGCAGCTCGGCCTTCGCCGACCGGAGCATGAGGGACAGCACCATGTCGCTGGGGCTCACGCCCTCGTAGAGCACCTTGACCACGTGCTCGGAGATCGGGACCTCGACCCCCTGACGCTCGGCGAGGGCCACCACCGCGCGGCTCGTCTTGACCCCCTCGGCCACCATGTTCATCTCGTTGGTGATGTCGTCCAGCGAGCGACCCTTCCCCAGCTCCTCACCGACGTGGCGGTTGCGGGACAGCTTGCTGATGCAGGTCGCGACCAGGTCCCCCATCCCCGCCAGGCCGGCGAACGTCAGCGGGTTCCCCCCCAGCGTCGATCCGAGCCGAGCCAGCTCCGCCAGCCCGCGGGTGATGAGCGACGCCCGCGTGTTGTCGCCGAAGTTCATCCCGTCGGCGATCCCCGCGGCGATGGCGATCACGTTCTTCATGGCGCCGCACAGCTCGCAGCCGACCACGTCGGGGTTCGTGTAGACGCGGAAGAAGGGCGCCATGAACACGGTCTGGAGGCGGGCGGCCACGTCGGCGTCCGCGCATCCCACCACCGTGGCCGAGGGCATCCGCGACGCCACCTCCTTCGCGAGGTTCGGGCCCGAGACGACGGCCAGGTGGCGCGGATCCACGGCGGCCTCCTCGGCCATCACCTCGGTCATGCGCTTGAGCGTGTCCTGCTCGATCCCCTTGGTCAGGGAGACGACGGGGACGCCCGGACCCAGGAACCCGGCGACGTCGCGGAAGTTCTCGCGGAAGGCGTGGGACGGGATGGCCATGACCACGACCGTCGCGCCCGTGATGGCCTCCTCCAGGTCGTGGGTCCCGCGCAGGGACGGAGGAAGGTCGAACCCGGCCAGGTAGCCGGCGTTCGTGTGCTGCTCGGTGATCTCCTTGGCCACGGCCTCACGCCGCGCCCAGATCACGGTCTCGATCCCCTTCTCGGCAGGGATCATCGCGAAGGCGGTGCCCCAGGATCCCGCTCCGACGACGGCGACTCGCTCGCTCACGCCCACCGTTTCGGATACCGGGCCCGGAGGTCGGCGACCAGCCGCGACAGCTCGTCCATGACGCGGTCCGTCGCCTGGCGGAGGGCCTCAGGGTCGTCGTGTCCGCGGGCCGCGAACTCGGACAGGTCGATCGGTGACGACGCCTTGACCATGATCGGGCGGCCGAACGTCCGGTCCTTCTTCTCGCCGCGGCGAGGCATGAACTTGTGCGAGCCCCACACCGCCAGCGGCAGGACGGGGAGGCCCGCCTCGAACGCGATCCGGGCGATCCCGTGCTTCCCCTGCATCGGGCTGTAGTCGGGGTTCTTGGTCAGTGTCGCTTCCGGGTAGATGACCACGCACTCCCCCTCGCGCAGCGCCTTCACCGCCGCGTCGACGGGTCCTCGATCCCCGGTGCCCCGGTACACGGGAATCTGCTTGGCCCCCAGGAGGACCTTGCGCAGGAGCCACTTCTTCAGGAGGTCGGACTTCGCCAGGAACCGCGGGCGGCGCCCTGCCCGGACCAGGAACAGGCCCTGGCACAGGGGGTCCAGCTCCGAGATGTGGTTGCACGCGATGAGGAGCGGCCCCGTCGGCGGGACGTGCTCGACCCCCTCGGCGTGCCAGTTGAACCAGAACGCCATCGAGGGCCGGAGCACCGTGATGGCCGCCCGGTACCACGGCTCGGCCAGCGTCTTCTCCTTGGAATCTCGGGAGGCCATAGCCTCCCACACCGGCGGCGGACGCCGCGACCGGGCGACCCGCGGGATACTGGCCACGTGCGCGTGATCGCCGTGCCGGTGAAGCCGTTCGACGCCGCCAAGACCCGCCTGGCGAACGACCTGTCCCCGATCGAGCGCGGGGTCCTCAGCCTGGCGATGCTCGAGGACGTACTCGACGCGGCGCTGCGGGCGCCGGGGTGGTCGACCTGGGTGATCTCCGCCGACGAGGCGGCGCTGGAGGTGGCCGCCCGGCGGGGCGCGGAGCCCATGCTCGAGGAGGCCCCCGAGCCGACCCTCACCGGCGCCGTGGCCCAGGCGGAGGAGCGCGCCCTGGGCGAGGGCGTCGGCGCGCTCGCCGTGGTGCTCGCCGACCTCCCGCTGCTCACGCCGGAGGCGCTGGCGAGCGCGCTGCGGACCCTGGGCCCGGTCGTCGCGGCGCCCTCGCACTCCGACGGGGGCACCAACGTCCTCCTCCGGCGTCCGCCGGACGCGATCCGCGCGCGATTCGGGACCCGGTCGTTCGATCGCCACGTTCGCGAGGCCGAGGAGGCCGGGCTGCCCGTGGCCGTCGTCCGGGAGCCCGCGCTGGCGTTCGACCTCGACCGGCCACAGGAC
Source organism: uncultured Actinomycetes bacterium (assembly GCA_963742735.1). Classification (GTDB taxonomy): domain Bacteria; phylum Actinomycetota; class UBA4738; order UBA4738; family JBBDTT01; genus JBBDTT01. Next base: position 540,447 of record CAVUMN010000003.1, on the reverse strand, counting down.
GTGCTCGCCCTGATGGACTCTGGCGTCCACGGCCGGACCGCCTCGGCTTGCCGGGAGCTCGACCTGGCGGCGAGACTACGGGTGGCCGCCCGCTGACCGGGGACGGCCGGAGGACGAGGACATGGCCCAGGGAACGATCAAGCACTTCGACGACGCGACGCGCGAGGGCTCGTTGCTCCTCGACGACCGCACCGAGGTGCGCATCGACCCCATCTCGGTCGAACGCTCGGGACTGCGGGGCCTTCGGATCGGCCAGCGGGTTCGATTCGACCTCGCCGAAGAGGGTGGCGCCAAGGTCGCCCGCGGCCTGACGATCGTCACCTTCTGAGTGCGCGTCGACGCCCACTGCCACGTCGTCCAGGAGGGATGGCTCGGCCCGGGATACTGGGAGGGCGTCGCGCGGGTCGGCGCGGCCACCCTTCCCGGGATCGACGCGTCGATGCTGCTGGACACGGTGATCCCCTCGTTCTTCGATACCGACGGCTCCATGCAGCTCGGCGCGATGGACGTCTCCGGCGTCGACGTCGCCGTGGCGTTCCCGTTCGACTGGAGCGGGTGGGAGCGCCTCGGGCCCCCGACGGTCGGGTGGCGTGAGCAGAACGCCTGGTATCGAGACTTCGCGGCGGCGAACCCCGACCGCATCCGATGGGGGTTCGGGGCCGATCCTCGCCACCCGGGCGCCCTCGACGCCTGTGTGGAGGCGCTCACGAACGAGGGGGCGGTGATGGTCAAGCTCCATCCCTCGAGCGGGTTCCGGCTGGACGACCCCGTGGTGTACCCGTTCCTGGAGGCGGCCGGGGCGGTGGGGGTTCCGGTGCTGTTCCACACCGGCCCGAGCCCGACCCCGGCGCACTCGCACTTCTCGGATCCCCGACTGCTCGACACGGTCGCGGCCGACTTCCCCGACCTCACGATCATCGCCGGGCACACCGGCAACCTCCAGTGGCGGGACGTGCTCGCGGTCGCCGCGCTGAAGCCGAACGTCGTCTGCGAGCTCTCGGGCTGGCAGATTCGGGCCCAGCGCACGCCCGAGCGGTTCCGGGACAACGTCCGCGAGGTGCTCGAGGTGGTGGGCCCGCACCGGGTGATGTGGGGCACCGACGCCCCCCACTACCGGGCGGCGCTCGCCGACGACGACTTCGTGAAGGTCTTCGCCGACGCCCCCGAGGGCTCGTTCACCCCCGAGGAGGTCGACGCGATCCTCGGCGGCACCGCGACGGCCGTCTACGGCCTGGCCTGACTACGCACGAAGGCCCCGCGCGCCGGTCGCCGGCGGCGGGGCCCTCGGTCGAGCGATCTATCGCTTGCGGGCGGCGGTCTTCTTGGCAGCGGGCTTCTTCGCTCCCGCCTTCTTCGAGCCGGCCACGCTCTCCTTGAACGCGGCGCCGGGCTTGAACGCGGGCACGTTGGTCTTCGCGACCTTGATGGTCTCCCCGGTGCGCGGGTTGCGCGCGGTGCGTGCGTTGCGCACGCGCTTCTCGAACGTTCCGAAACCGACCAGCGCCACCTTCTGACCCTTGGCGACCGAGGTCTTCACCGTGTCGGTGAGCGCCTCGAGCACCGCCGCGGCAACGGACTTGGCGACGTCGGCCTGCTTGGCCACCTCGGCCACGAGCTCGTCCTTGTTCACGGTTTTTCTCCTTCCCCAGAGGATCGGCCTGCCGGGCAACAGCCGCGAACCTTAGTAGATGGTGCGATCGGGCGTCACAGCCTGCGCAGCCCGATCGTGTCACACCCGCTCGCTACGATTCGCGGATGAAGCGTTGTCCCGGATGCGGCCTGACCAAGCCGCCCGTGTCCTTCAACCGAAACCGTCGCCGCGCCGATGGAATGCAGTCGTATTGCGTGGAGTGTCAGAGCGCCTACGCGAAACAACACTATGCGCGGAACGCGGAACGGTATCGATCAGCTGCCCTGTCCCGAAATCGGCAGTCTCGCGCGACGGCCCGGCGATTCCTCGAGGGCGCGAAGGATCGTCCGTGCGCGGACTGCGGACGACGCTACCCCGCCTACGTCATGGACTTCGATCATGTGAACCCGGAGACAAAAAGATTCAACATCAGCAAAGCTCAGGGGAGCCGGCCATTACGGGAGATCAGGGCCGAAGTCGCACAATGCGACGTCGTGTGCGCGAACTGTCACCGCATCAGGACCTGGGCGAAGAGATGGCTGGGACGTCAGGACTCGAACCTGAACTAACGGAGCCAGAATCCGTCGGGCTACCAATTACCCCACGTCCCAAGGAACCTCTCCAGAATAGCAGCGGCATCCTTGGTCCTGGTTCGTCCAGGTTCGAATCCTGGCGTCCCAGCCAGACGCTCACTCGCCGGGCCCGACCGGTCCGGCGCGCTCCCAGAACTCGAGCAGGTCCTCCCGCGTGCCGCCGCTCCCCGCGGTGGCGTAGACCATCAGGTCCGAGCGCTTCCAGGTGAGGTTCGGATCCTCCCCCGCTTCCTGCGTACACAGCAGCCGGGCCTGCTCCGAATCGTGGCCCTCGATGCCCTCCTCCCCAGGCCAGTCGTCGCCGAGGCAGGCCCCCGAGTTCTTCGCGACCCCCGAATTCACCACCCGCTCCAGATAGAGATCGTCCACGGCGGCGGACGTCGGGAACAGGCTGTAGGACGCGTACGCTCCGCCGCTCCCGCAGTCGAAGGTGGCCAGCGCGCCGCTCGGCCGATTGTTCGGCTCGGTCACCTCCTGGCAGGACCCCCGGATGTGCTCGGGGATCAGGGCGAGAAGCCGGTCGGCGGGCGGACCGTACCGGGCGCCGTGGTCCCCGGACTCTGCGACGACGGTGGGGTCCCGGGCGAGTCGCCGCGCGTGAGCGCGTAGACCGCCCCGCCGATCAGGACCACGCCGGCGACGATGGCGGCCGTCAGCGCGCGACCCCGGCCCCGGGACGTCCGCGCCGAGCGATCCTCCGGTACGGCCGTCTTGGGATCGAGCGCCTGGACGAGCCGGCCCACGTCGTACCTCCATCGGTCCTCGGAGATGGAGAGCGCGTTCCGGTACGCGAAGGGATGCAGGGGCTCCGGGAGATCGCGGACCGCGGGCATCGGAGCGCCCTGGACGAGCAGCGGGATCAGCCGAACGTCCTCCCGAGCAAGGGCGCCTTCCACCTCCAGCCGGACGTAGTCGCCGGGGTCGTCGAGCCGGCGCCGGCCGCTCTCGTCCGTGACCGAGAGCCACCGCGGTCCGACGACCACCAGGACGACCTCGGACCTCTGCATCTCCTGGGCGACGGCTTTGGTGAAGTCCGCGCCGGGCTGGATGGTGTCGATGTCGATGAAGACGTGCCCCGGGCCGAAGTGCTCCGTCAGGTCGTCGTAGAGCCGGCCGGCATGGCCGGCGGAGTCCTCGCGCCGATAGCTGATCAGGATCCGCACGGCTAACCCGCAGCGAACGCCGCGTAGAACTTCTTCACGCTGAGGCCGAAGGCTTCCTGGAAGAACACTCGCCAGCTCTCACTGGTGTCGAACTCCCAGAAGGTGCGCATGGCCGTGCGCCCGCCGTGGTCGGCCATCAGCTCGTCCACCGCCGTGAAGAACAGCGGGTAGGCGCCGAAGATGTCCCCGTCCGGGAACTCGTACGTCGGTAGATCGTCGCGGTCGGTGTTGAGCGCCCCGTGCTCCAGCCTGCGGGCCTCGTCCATGCTCGGGAAGGAGCCGAAGTGCACGGCGGCGTCCCAGCCCGCCCACTCGGCCGACCCCTCGACCATCCACAGGGGTTGTTCGTGGCCGGCCGAGATGGAATGGGGGTTCTTCGACGCGAGGTCCTGGAACCAGTGATACGCCTCGTGGAAAGCGATCACGGTCCGGTAGACCGGCGGCGAGTTCCGCCAGCCGTCGCTTCCCAGATAGATCCGGATGCCGCGGCGAGGGCGGTACTCGGCGGTCCGGCGGTCGTCGGCCGGGGTGAACGTCGTGACCACCGGCTCCCAGTACTGCTTCGGGTAGCACACGTAGTGCTGATCCAGGTAGGACCAGCGAGCGTCGCGCGGGTACTCGAGCGGGAAGTAGCCGCGAGCCTTGGTGATGGCGTCGCGGATGAGATCCCGGTCGGCCTGGATGGTGCCCGGGTCGAACTTGAAGACGAGCCGCACGGGCTTCGGCGCGCACTCGGGCCGGTCGGGGATTGGCCCGGACGCCTCGGCCGACGCCGACGGCGCACTCCCACGGATGCGGACCAGCCCGCACGAGGAGGTGAGCAGCGCCACGCCGAGCAGGAGGGCGAGGATCCGGCGATGGGCCACGAGGGGCGCTCCGTTTCGTTCTGATCGGTTCAGGGGAGGCGAACCCTACGCGCGAGATCCGGCCGCGACAACGATCTCAGCTCAGGTACTCCAGCACGCCGGTGCGCTCGAGCTTCCCCCGGACCAGGTCACTCGCCTCGGTGACCAGCAGGCGCTTGCCTCGGTCACGGGCGTGATGGGCGAGCCGGACGAGGGTGGCCACGCCCTCCAGATCCACCCACTCGACGCCGGCCAGGTTCAGGATGATCCGGGTCACGCCGTCGTTGATGTAGTGCTCCTGGAGGTAGGCCTCCAGTCGATCCGTCCAGTCCTCGTCGGCGAGCGCGCCGCGAAGGGCGACCTCCACGTCGCCCCCGTCCTTGCGTTCCACCTGATACTCGAGCATCGCCCATCGATGCATACCCGTCCGGCGGCAGGCCATTCGGGCGCTTGGTCGGAGCGCGAGGGCAGCCGCTACACTCTCTGCTCGCGCCCTCGGCGCACCCTTCGGTCCCATCGTCTAGAGGCCTAGGACACCACCCTCTCAAGGTGGAGACACGGGTTCGAACCCCGTTGGGACTACTGGGTTGGCTTGCTTGGCTTGCCGAAGCCAACTTCGCGGGTTTCGATCGTGTTCGATCGAGCGTTCAACCTTTGGCTAAGGGACCACCGCTAAGCGTCGCACATGTCGGCGCATGTTCCGGCCTATCGACTCGATGCCTAGCCAACGACTAGTCGGTATTTGTCTGCCAGGTCGCTTCGAGCATCTCGCCAGTGTTCGCATCGAGGAACAGCCAGAAGGTGCATGGCGGAGAGCTGGACGGAGAAGGCGTGGCAGTCGCGGGAGACGTCGACTTGGAATCAGGGAACAGCGCCCCGCCCCTAGCGCAGTTCCGCCACGTTATTCCCCATGCGAGATGGTGGTCATACCGAAATTCCTTTCCGCCAGTCCAGGCCGTGTAACGGCCCAAATACGCCTTCCCGTCGTCGGGGACGCCCGCGAACTCCGAGTTCTGTGCCTTGAATTCTGCTACCGCTTCACTTGGGCTGAGCTTCGCCACGGCATCCTCCTCGGGAGGGGAGAAAGTCAGGCGGTTCAGCGGATCGAGATAAACCGTCGACGTAAGCGGCGTTGGCTGGAGGGGGCTTGCCTCTGGCGATGGGCTTGACTCGGCATTGGTTTCCACCTCGGTACCGAGGCCACCGCATGAAGAGGCCAACATCGTGAGCGCGGCCGTCGCGAGGATGATCCTTCGCATCAGAAACGCCCCCGGCTTAAGCATTGGAATTCCGGTCATCAAAAGTCCGGAATGTTGACGTCGTGTGTTCGTTCGAGACGTAATGATCGCAGTCCGGTGCCTCGTCGTCGTAGAAGGCGCCAGGAGCCACACGGCCAAGGCTTCCCAGGCAACCGAACCCGCAGCCCAAATGTAGAAGGTTGTCCGGTCTCGCCGCGAAGAAGATGCCACTAGCCCGAACGCTAGCGTTGGAGCCCGCGGGATGTCCCACTCCTGTCGGTAATCTTCACATTCCCAGCACCACCGGGTGACGCGAGCCGGGATAGCCGCGCGATTCGGTCCTGAACGTCACGGTTCGAATAGGCTCGGGTTAGGGCTACTCGGTTGGACCCCGGTTACACTTCGCCCGCATGCGTCCCCGTCCATTCGGCTTGGTCTTGTTGTCCGTGGTCGTTGCCGCCCCCCTCGACCGCGCCCTCGCCCAGTGCGAGCACTTCGACCGAGATCGAAGCCGACGTCGACGTCGGCGGTCGGACCATGCATCTGGTGTGCGTCGGCCCGACCGACACGGGCGAACCGACGATCCTGCTCGAGGCCGGGGGGCGGGGGGGACTACCTCACGTGGGCCGAGATCTTGCCCGAGATGCAGTCGACCCATCGGCTGTGCGCCTACGACCGCGCCGGTCTGGGGCAGAGCGAGCCGCCCGCGGAGGCTTCGCGCACCGCCTCGGACCAGGTCGCCGACCTTCGCGCGCTGCTCGATGCGGCCGGCATCAGCGGGCCCTTCGTGATCGCAGCACACTCGTATGGCGCGTCGGTCGCGATCCTGTTCACGCAGGCGTACCCGGGCGACGTCGTCGGCCTGCTCTTCGTCGACCCGGAGAGTCCCCACTTCTCCGAGAGGCTGCGCGACGCACTACCGCCGCCGGCCGAGGACGAACCTGCCAGCCTCACGGACCTCCGCGAGAGCTTCGAGACCTTCGAGATCGACCCATCCCAGAACCCCGAACACCTCCATATCCGCACCAGCCTCGAGCTGGCGGCCGCCGCGCTCGACACGCCCGGACCGCTCTTCGGGAACCGGCCGCTGGTGGTGCTGACCGCCGGGACCTCTGGGGAACGCCGGTTGGGATTGCCACCCGACCTCGCGACGACGATCGACGAGCTCTGGGCCGCCGCGCAGCAGGAGCTCGCCGACAAGTCGGCTGCGGGCTTGCGCAAAACGGTCCCCGGCGCCGGACACGAGATCCAGGTGGTTCGGCCGCAAGCGGTCATCGACGCGCTCGAGCAGATCCTCGACACCCTCGCCACGTCGTAACGGTCCGCCACGGGCAGTTACCTCGTGTCGGTGTTCGTTTCGCCGATCCCGGGGTAGTGATCATGTGCGGACCCTGCTCGGAGGGATGGCGATGACCTACACGATCTGCGAACCCTGTATCGACGTGAAGGACCTGGCGTGCGTCGACGAGTGTCCCGTCGACTGCATCTACGAGGGCGGGCGGATGCTCTACATCCACCCCGACGAGTGCATCGACTGCGCCGCGTGCGAGCCCGTGTGCCCGGTGACCGCGATCTTCGCCGAGGACGACGTCCCCAAGGACTGGAAAGAGTTCACGCCGATCAACGCCGAGTTCTTCAACGAAGAGATCAGTGGCATCGGCTCACCCGGGGGGGCAGCGCAGATCGGTCCGGTCGACAAGGACCACCCCACCGTGGCGAACTGGCCCGCCGCCGAAGCCTGACGAGCGTTAGGCCGTCTGCCAGAGCACCTCGTGGAGCTGGACGGGCTCGTCGAAGCCCTTGAGCTCGACCCGGCCGCGGTCCTCGAACGTGAACCCCTTGCCGAGGGCCAGCTCGCGCACGGCGTTCGATACGTAGATGCCCCCGGTCCCGGCGCTGGCGCAGAGACGGGCCGCGAGCTGCACGACGGCGCCGAACAGGTCGTCGTACTCGGTCACCGGCTCGCCGGCCGACACGCCGATCCGAACCCCGATGGGAATCTCGTCGGTGTCGTTGTGCTCGGCGAGCCGGCGCTGGACGTCGATAGCGCACTCGATGCCACGAGCGACCGAGTGAAAGGCGGCCATGATGCCGTCGCCGGTGTGCTTGACCTCGTGCCCGTCGCGCGCCCGCAGCGACTCGCGCACGGCCGTGTCGTGGGCGTGCAGGACCCGCATGGCGCCCGCGTCACCCAGTCGCTGCGTGAGGCTGGTGGAACCCTCGATGTCGGTGAACAGGATCGTGCGGAAGGCGGTCTCGGCGTACGGCTCTCCCGGGGCGGGCTCGTGGATCCTCCCGAGGAACTGGGCGACCGCGCGGTGGTCCACCTCGATGATCTTGTTCGCGACGAGCCCGTGGGCCTCGGCGTGGACCGCGCTGATGGCCTCCATGCTGGGCCCCTCCGCCAGGCAGAACACGGATCCCGCCCCGTCGTCGTACCAGTAGGAGATGTACCGGACCCCGTACTTCGGCTGGACCTCGAGGTCGCGGATGTGCGCCGCCGCGACCTCCTCGGCCGTCGCGCCCGGCAGCTCGTGGCGATCCATGTACAGGGGCATCGAACCTCCCTTTCGTCGAGCGATGGCCCCGCTCCCCGAGCGTACAGCCCGGGGCTGCTGGGTATCTACGCGGGGCCATGGACTGGGCGGGCTGGGCCACCTTCGGGTTCATCGCCACGGTCGTCCTGACCGCGGTGATGGTCGGCGCCCAGCTGGCCGGCTGGTCCCGGCTCGATATCCCCCTCATGCTCGGCTCGGCCTTCGTCGCGCCGATCGATCGCGCACGAGTGGTCGGCTTCTTCCTCCATCTGGGCGCCGGCCAGACCTTCGCCCTCGTCTACGCGGCGGCGTTCTCGCTGATCGGCAGCGCGACCTGGATGCTGGGCGCGGCCTTCGGCGCCGTACACGGCCTGGTGGCGCTCACCGTGATCGTCCCGCTCGTGGGGGGGGTCCATCCCCGGATGGCCACCGAGCGGGCCGGTCCCGGGCTCGGAGCCGTGCTGGAGCCACCCGGCCTGCTGGGGCTGAACTACGGGTTGCAGACTCCGGCGGTCGCCTTCATCGCCCACGTCCTCTACGGGGCGATCCTCGGCGGGTTCCTCCAGCCGCGGTAGGAGCCTCCCCTCGTTCCGCTCCGAGCGTGACGGCGGCCTGCACGAGCGCGGAATGACTCAGCACCTGTGGGAAGTTGCCGAGGTGCTCGCCCGTCGACGGTTCGAGCTGTTCGGCGAAGAGGCCGACCTCGTTCGCCCTGCCACCGACGTCCTCCATGACCTCGGCCGCCTCGTCGAGCCGGCCGAGATGCGCCAGGGCCTGCGCCAGCCAGAAAGAGCACGCGACGAACGCTCCCTCGCGCGGGACCGGGTCTCCCGAGTCCGGAAGGTGTCGGAACAGCAGGGATCCACCCGCCCCCAGCTCGCGACGGACCGCCGCGACCGTCCCCGCCAGGCGCGCCGCATCGGGCTCGAAGCCGCTTCCCGCCAGGAGCAGCAGGGCGGCGTCCACCTCGGGGCGGCCGTACTCGCGCACGTACGTGTTCCGCTCCGTGTCGAACCCGCGAGCACGGACGTCGGCGGCGATCGCGTCGAGGGCGCGCGCCCATCGGCGGGCACGCGATGCCCGAACCGGATGTCGCGACGCGATCGCGAGCGCGCGATCGAGGGCGAGCCAGGCCCACGCCTTCGAGTGGACGAAGTGGGCGGGCCGGTCTCGTCGTTCCCAGATCCCCGAGTCCTCGTCCCCCCAGTGCCTGGTGACGTAATCGGCGAAGGGCGCCATCGATCTCCAGATCGCGGGATCGAGACCCTGCGGATGCTCCGACATGGCGCGGACCGCGTCGAGCACCCATCCATACACGTCGAGCTGCTGCTGTGAGGAGGCGGCGTTCCCGATCCGTACCGGCAGGCTTCCCCGATAGCCGGTGACGTCGGGGACCTCGCGTTCGTCCGGTCCCGGCCGGCCGAGGAGCGAATAGAGCACCTCCAGCCGCGGACGGCTCAGACGGGACGCATGCGCGAGCCAGTGCAGGTAGGCGTCCGCCTCCTCCCGCAGACCGGCTTGGAGGAACGCGGAGATCCCGATCCCGGCATCCCTCGGCCACGACAGGCGATAGTCCCAGTTGCGATCGCCCCCGATCACCTCGGGCAGGGAGGTGGTGGGCGCGGCCACCGGCGCGCCGGAGGGTGAGTAGGTCAGGAGTCTCATCGTGACGAGGCTGCGCATCACCAACTCGCGAAACGGGCCGTCGTAGTCGATGTCACGGCACCACTCGCGCCACCACCCGTCGCACGCTTCGAGCTCGCGCCACGCCCTGGATGGATCCACGAAGACGAGCGGCTGGCGATCGGTCATGCCGAGAACGAACACGGCCGGTTCGGGACCGAGCGTCCACTCGTGCGTGACCTCCGGTTCCACCGTCTTCCCCGTCGACGTCTGCATCGACAGCGCGACCCCGCCTCGCGTGCACACGACGGAGCTCCCGGCGAGACGAACCCGGGGCCGTGGGCCGGGGAGACCGAAGCGCGGCGAGAACTCGATCCGGACGCGAGCGGGTCCGCCCCGAAACTCGAGCCGGCGAACCAACGCCATCTGAGGCATCAGCGACGAGCTGACGTCGAGCACCATGCCCTCGGTCAGGACGACCTCGCCGGACTCCGTCGTCCAGGTCGTCTCGAGGATCGCCGAGTCCTCGCGGTACCGACGGCGAACTTCCCGCACACCCGTTGGCGTGATCGAGAAGTGCCCGGTGTCGGGACCCCCCACCAGGCGGCCGAAGACCGCGTCGGAGTCCATCCGTGGCAGGCACAGCCAGTCGATGGATCCGCTCGTGGACGACAGGGCGGCCGCGCGGGTGTCCCCGATGAGCGCGTAGTCGCCGATCGGTGGCTGTATTGCTTGCTCCACGTGAGAGGTACTACCCGCGAACCTGGGTAGAAACGCGGGGATGGAACGACGCGTCGTGCTCGTGGCCGGGGGATCCGCCGGCGTCGGACGAGGCGTCGCCCGCCGCTGCGCCGAACGAGGCGCCGACGTGGCGATCCTGGCGCGGGACAGCGAACGTCTTCATGCGACCGCGAAGGAGCTCGAGGCTTCCGGCGTTCGTTCGCTCGCGGTTCCGACCGACGTCGCCGAGTTCGACCAGGTCGAGGCGGCGGCGGACCGGGTGGAGGCCGAGCTGGGGCCGATCGACGTCTGGATCAACAACGCGATGACGTCGGTGTTCGCGCCGTTCGTGGAGGTCGAGCCCGAGGAGTTCGAGCGGGTGACCCACGTCACCTACCTGGGCGTCGTCCACGGGACGATGTCGGCCCTGCGCCGCATGCGCCCGCGAGACCGGGGCGTCATCGTCCAGGTCGGTTCGGCGCTGGCGTACCGGGCCATCCCGCTGCAGTCCGCCTACTGCGGCGCGAAGCACGCGGTTCGAGGGTTCACCGACTCGGTACGCACCGAGCTGATCCACGATCACAGCGGGATCCGGATCGTTCAGGTGCACCTTCCCGCCGTGAACACGCCCCAGTTCGACTGGGTCCTCTCGCGGTTGCCGAAGCGGTCTCGGCCGGTCCCGCCGATCTACCAACCGGAGGTCGCGGCCCGGGCGATCGTCTGGGCCGCCGAGCATCCCCGAAAGGAGGTGTGGGTCGGGGCCCCGACGGCCGCCACCATCCTCGCGAACCGAGTCGCCCCGGGGTTGCTGGATCGATATCTCGGCCGGACGGGGTACCGCTCCCAGCAGGCGGATGAGCCCGCCGATCCGTCGGCGCCGGCGAATCTCTGGGAGCCGGTGCATGCCGACGTCGAAGCGCGCGGGCGGTTCGACGCCCGGGCCCATGATCGAAGCTTGATCGGGCCGCCGATCTCTCGCCCCCTGGTGGCCGCCGTCCTCGCAGCCGCGGCAACGATCGGGTTCCGGCGATTCACCAGGACCCGGTAGCTGCGGAGACACGTCCGGCCCCCTACACCGCGGGTCCCTACACTTCGCCCGTGAGCGGGCCCGTGATCGAGCGGTATGTCGCACTCTGCCTGCGGATGGATGCGCACGTCGACGGGTTCGTCGATGCCTACGTCGGGCCGCCCGAGCTTCGGAGACGGATCCAGGCGGAGGGGCCCGTGGATCCCGAGATCCTGCGCGAGGAGGCCGTCGCGCTCCTGGAGGGCCTCCCGACCTCCGACGTCGAGCCCGACCGGGTTCGGTGGCTGACCGGCCAGCTTCGCGGGGTCGAGTGCGTCGCGTCTCGCCTGGCCGGCGACGAGATCGCCTGGTCCGACGAGGTCGAGCGGTGCTTCGGGATCCGGCCGCGGCACGTGGACGAGGAGGCCTTCCGGGCGAGCCACCGAGCGCTCGACGAGGTTCTCCCCGGGAACGGCGACCTGCGTTCGCGCTACAACGCCTGGCTCGACGCCGGGAACCTGCCTCGGGAGACGATGCCGCAATCGATCGAGGCGCTCCGGGGCGCGCTCCGGCGCCGAACGACCGACATCGTCGCGCTCCCACCGGGCGAGCGGGTCGACTTCGAGGCCGTCACCGACCGTCCGTGGCGGGCGTTCAACGACTATCGCGGGGACCTGCGCAGCTTGGTGCAGGTCAACGAGGACCTGCCGATCTCCCTGCTCTCGCTCATCGCCACCGTCGCCCACGAGGCCTACCCGGGCCATCACACCGAGCGAGCGTGCAAGGAGGCCCAGCTGTACCGGGACGGATCACGTCTGGAGACCTCGGTGGCCATCGTCTCGGCCCCCGAGGCGATGATCGCCGAAGGGATCGCGACCAACGCGCTGGAGATGGCCACGGCCGACGGCGGGCTCCGCGCCCTGCTCGAGGAGGCCGGCGACCTGGGGGTCCGCATCGATCCCGAGGTCGCGGAGGTCGTCGACGCCGAGGAAGCGCGCCTGTTCGAGGCCGCGACGAACGCCGCCCGCATGCTGCACGAGGACGGCATCAGCACGGCGGAAGCCGAGGCGTACCTCCAGGAATGGTCCCTGGAGTCCGCCGAGCGCGCCGCGAAGACCGTGGGGTTCCTGACGGACGCCGGTTCGCGTGCATACACCACGGCCTATACGGACGGCAGGCGTCTCTGTCGGTCCTTCATCGACGCGGCCCCCGGCAACTTCCGACGGCTGCTCACCGAACAGCTGACCGTCGCCGACCTGCTCCCGGGACCCGGCTGACACCGGCCCGACTACCTGGAGGCCCACCGTTCCGCTCGGGACATGATCTCCTCGATCAGCGCGCTCTTCGCATCGGCGTAGTCGTTCATCGTCGGCCAGTCCTGCCCCGCGAGGCGCACCTTCTCCCGTTCGTAGCGCGTCCGATCGGCCTCGTCGTGACGCAGCCAGTCTCGGAACACGAGGTGTCGTCGTTCCCAGTCGCTGCCGATGGAGCACACATGCAGGTGCACGTCGCGCGCCGGCGTCCGGAGCATTCGATGACCGGGCTCGCGGACCCGCAGCACGTACCCCGCCGACTCGAGTTCCGGCAGGTATGCAGACGCATCGTCGGCGTTCTCGACGGCCAGCTGGATATCCACGATCGGCTTCGCGGCCAGACCCGGAACGGAGGTCGACCCGATGTGTTCGACGCGAGCGACGCGGCCGCCGAGGGCCTCCCGGATCCGCCGTGCCTCGCTCGTGAAGCGGATCGGCCATCGGGGGTCGTAGGGCACGATCGTGATGCCCACCCGCTCCTCGCCTCCGATGAGCTCGGGCTCGCCGGGCTCCCCCATCGCGCTCAGACCACGAAGCTGCGACGCCAGCGGCGGACGACGCGCCACTGCAGGTAGACCACGACGCCCGTCACGACGAACATCGCCAGCGTCGCGGCGGCCGCGTAGCCGTAGCGGAGGTACTCGAAGGCGTTGCGGTACACGAAGAGCGGGAGGTAGGTAGTCGCGTAGGGCGGCGGGCCGCCGCCGGTGACGATCAGGGCCGGCACGAAGTTCGCCTGGAACGAGAAGATGGTGTCCCGGAACAGCAGCAGCAGGAGCGTCGGCGCCATCATCGGCAGCGTCACCCGCCGAAACACGTGCCAGGGCCGGGCTCCCTCCGTGGTGGCGAGCTCGTACAGCTCTCCGGGGATCTCCTGGCGGGTGACCATGGCCACCAGGAACCCCTCCCCGATCTGGAACAGGCTCATGATGATCACGGCCGCCTGGGCGGAGGTGGGGTCGGTGAGCCACCTCGGCGAGAAGTCCCCGAACAACCCGAGGAACAGGTTGAGCGGCCCGAACAGCGGGTTGAAGATCCACAGCCACAGCAGCGCGTAGGCCATGTCGGGGACCACCGTCGGCAGGTACACCGCCGTCCGGTACGCCCCCACACCCCGGAACCGCCGGTGCAACAGCAGCGCGAGCCCGAGCGCCCCGAGCAGCCGCAGGGGCACGGCCACGGCAGCGAACGTCAGCGAGTTCCGCAGCGAGATCAGGAACACGTCGTCGCGGAACAGCGACGTGAAGTTCGAGATCCCGGCGAAGTCCGGCGGCCGGATCAGGTCGTACTCCGTGAACGCCAGGCCGAACGTGATCACCGCGGGAACGACGACGAGCGCGGCCAGGCCGAGCAGGTACGGCGCGAGCATCACCACGAGCCCTCGGCGTCCGCTCACGTCAGCGTCTCGCCCGACTCGGCGTCGAACAGCAGCGTGTTGGCCCGGCGGACGCTCAGACGCAGCTCGCTTCCGAGCTTCGGCCGCATGAGGCCGGACGCCCGGACGATCAGCCGATGCTCGCCGGCGTCGACATGGATGAACGTCTCGGGGCCGGCAACCTCCACGAGCGCCACCGTCGCCACGGCCGGACCGTCGGTGGTCGAGATCTGGAAGTGCTCGGGTCGGATGCCCAGCTCCAGGGGGCGCTTCGCGTGCCGCTCGTCGGCCCCGCGCATCGCGAAGGTGAACGGCCCGGCGTGGAACCGGCCGGCCCGGTGGGTGAGCGGCAGGACGTTGATCCGCGGACTGCCGATGAAGCTCGCGACGAACCTGTTCACCGGCTGCGCGTAGACGTCCTCGGGGGTGCCGACCTGCTCCACGGCGCCGTCGCGCATGACCGCGACCCGGTCCCCCATCGTCAGCGCCTCGACCTGGTCGTGGGTGACGTAGAGCATCGTCGCCTCCAGCCGGCGATGGAGGGCCTCGATCTCCGCGCGCGTCTCCACGCGGAGCTGCGCGTCGAGGTTCGACAGCGGCTCGTCGAGCAGGAACACGTCCGGGTGGCGGGCCAGCGCCCGGGCCAGCGCCACCCGCTGCCGCTCCCCCCCGGACAGCTCGTAGGGGTGGCGGTCCAGGACCTCCTCGCACCGAACGAGGGCCGCCGCCTCGCGCACGCGCAGCTGGACCTCCTCCCGCCGCATCCGCCGCGCCCGAAGTCCGAAGCCGATGTTCTCGCCCGCGGTCAGGTGCGGGAACAGCGCGTAGCTCTGGAACACCATCGCGGCGTTTCGCTTCGCCGGCGCCAGGTTCGTCACGTCCCGCTCGCCCATCACCACGCGGCCGGCGTCCGGCCGCTCCAGCCCGGCGGCCACGCGGAGGGCCGTCGTCTTCCCGCACCCGGAGGGCCCCACGACGACGAGCAGCTCCCCCTCCTCCGCCGCGAGCTCCAGCCCGCGCAGGGCGACCACGTCCCCGAACGACTTGGAGACCCGGTCCAGGATCAGCCCGCTCATCGGCCCAGCCATCCCGCGTCCCGGTGCCGCTGCAGGAAGTACCGCTGGACGAACACGAACGCGGCCACCACGGGCGCCGTCGCCATGACCGAGCCCGCCAGCACGAGGGGGAAGTTCTGGGCGTCCAGCTGGGCGAGCGAGCGAAGGCCGAGGGGGAGCGTGAACTTCCGCGCGTCGAACAGGTAGATGAGCGGGTCGATGAAGTTGCTCCACGTGAAGACGAAGGCCAGGACGGCCACCGCGACGGTCACCGGACGCACCAGGGGCATCGCCACCTGCCACCACGTGCGGAACGGGCCGAGGCCGGCGAGCCGTGACGCCTCGAACAGCTCGTTCGGGACCCGCCTGAACGACCAGTAGAACAGCAGCACGTAGAACGGCGAGGTCCCCATGAGCGACGGCGCCACCAGCGGGACGAACGTGTCGGTCAGGTTGAGGATGCGGAACAACGCGAACCGGCTGACGAGCAGGGCGGTGACCGGGACCATCAGCGCGACCAGGGAGAGCCCGACCATCACTCCCGCGGTCCTGCGCGGGAGCTGCGACAGCGCGAAGCCGGCCCAGGACGCGAACAGCGCGGTCAGGGGCACGGCCAGGCCGACCACGATCAGCGAGTTCAGCGCGTACCGTGGAAGGTCGACCAGCTCGACGGCGCGCCCGTAGTTGCCGAACGCGAGCGGCCACGGGAGGAGCTCGGGGACGCGTGGCGGCGGCAGGCCCGCCGGGCGCACCGAGCCGGACAGCATGAACCACAGGGGGAACACGAACGCGGCCGCCACCAGGATGGCCGGGAGGTGGCGCCAACGGCCGGACGCAACGGTGCCCGGTCGCGCAGCCCACCGACCGGGCGGGTCCATGACGTCAGCTGGGCGTTCCGGTCCCGCCGGAGCAGGTCGCGCCCGGCTCGGGAGTCTGGGGTCCCTGGCGGTAGTAGTCGACGAACTGCTCCAGCCTCGGGTCGTCCACCGACTCGAGGCGGAGCTGAACGCCCCACGCGGAGGCGACCACCGGCGAGGGAAGGTCGTCGAACTGGCTGACCAGCACGTAGGTCCGGTTCCCGGCCAGGTCCCGCAGCTCGGAGACCTGGCCGGACGGAAGGTCGGGCGCGAACGTGATCCACACCGCGCCGTGCTCCAAGGAGTGCACGGCGTTCTCCGAGGCAATCGAGCCCCCGTAGAACCCGCAGTTCTGCCACACCGAGTTGTGGTTGCCGCCGACCGGAGGGGTCTGGGGGTAATCGACGAGCCCCTCCACGTGGTCGCGGCCGGTGACCTCGAACGTCCGCACGCCGCTGGGAGGACCCTCCGGCCGGCTCGAGCCGACGATCTGCAGCGTGATCGCCGTTCCGGCCCCGGCCAGCAGCACGGTGATGATGCCGGCGGTGATGCGGTTCGCGCGCCGCTTCTTCTTCGCGCGCTCGTTGGTCGGCCTGATCTGTCCGGCGCGTCCACGTGCCTCGAGCCGAACCGTGCGTGCCGGCGTCTGTCCCCGCTTCTTGGTCTTCTTGGCCATCGGGCTCAGGAACCTACCACGCGTCCTACGGGCTCACGCCGGCCGCGCGACGGAGCCGTTCGAGGGACCGTTCACGGCCCAGGAGCTCCATCGACTCGTACAGCGGGGGCGACACGAGCCGGCCGGTGATCGCGGCCCGGATGGGGTGCAGACCCTGCTTCGCGTTGAGGCCACGCTCCTCCCGCAGCTCATCCAGGATCCGTTTGAGCTCGTCGTGGTTCCACTCCTCGACGGCCTCCAGTCGCGAGGCGACCTCGCGCAAGTGCTCGACCCGCTCCTGACCCAGGAACCCGCGCGCCTTCTCGTCCGGCTCCACGTCGGTGAACAGGAAGGCCAGCATCTCCGGAACCTCGGCCAGGGTCTTGATCCGCTCCTTCACCAACGGCACCGCCGCCCGGACGGTCGCCTGGTCGGCATCCACCCCGGCCGTGCGCAGCCACTCGACGAACATCGCCGACAGGGCGTCGTCGGGCGTCTCGCGGATGTAGTGCCCGTTCAGCCACAGGAGCTTCTCCCGGTCGAACGCGGCGGGGTTGTGGGAGACCCGGGGCAGGTCGAAGCGCTCGACGAGCTCGTCGCGGGTGAAGAACGTGGTGTCCTCGTCGTAGGACCAGCCGAGGAGGGCCAGGTAGTTCACCATGGCATCGGGGAGAAACCCCTCCTGGCGGAACGTCTCCACCGCCACCGAGCCGTGACGCTTCGACAGCGGCTGGCGGTCGGCCCCCACGATCAGGGGAAGGTGCGCGTACGCGGGCGGCTCGACGCCCAGGACCTTGAAGATCGCCAGCTGGCGGGGAGTGGACGGGAGGAGGTCCTCGCCGCGGATCACGTGGGTCATCGCCATGTCCGCGTCGTCGACCGCGGCGGCGAGCATGTACGTGGGCGAGCCGTCGCTGCGAACGATGACGAAGTCCCTGAGGTCCTTCGCGGGGAAGCGGGCCTCGCCCCGGATCAGATCGTGCACGACCTGCTCCTCCCCCGGCATCGCGAAGCGGATCGCCGGCGTCCGCCCCTCGGCCTCGAACGCGGCGCGCTCCGCGTCCGTGAGCGAGCGGCACCGCCCGTCGTAGCCGGGCGAGCCGCCCGCCGCCAGAGCGGCCTTGCGTCGCTCGTCGAGCTCCTCGGGCGTGTCGTAGCAGCGGTAGGCGTGGCCCTCGGCCAGGAAGCGCTCGGTGACCTCCGTGTAGCGCGCGAGCTTCTCGGACTGGCGATACGGCCCGTACGGACCGCCCACGTCAGGGCCCTCGTCCCACTGGATCCCCAGCCAGTGCAGCGAGTCGAAGACCACCTGGATCGCCTCGTCGGTGCTGCGGGCCCGATCGGTGTCCTCGATGCGAAGGACGAACGACCCGCCGTTGTGGCGGGCGAACAGATAGTTGAATAGCGCCGTGCGGGCGTTCCCGACGTGCAGCGAGCCCGTCGGCGCCGGAGCGATCCGGCACCGCACGTCAGCCATCGGCCGCCACCGCGGTGTTCTCGAGGGTCCCGATCGTCTCGATCTCGACCTCGACGACGTCGCCCGGCGCCAGCGGTCCCACGCCGGCCGGCGTGCCGGTCAGGATCACGTCGCCCGGGAGCAGCGTCATCACCGCCGTGATGTAGGCGATGAGCTCGGCGGGTCCGAACGCGAGCTGGGACGTCCGCGCGTTCTGCCGAACGTCGCCGTTGACGCGGCACTCGATCGCCAGGTCCATCGGGTCGGTCTCGGTCTCGATCCACGGCCCCAGCGGGCAGAACCCGTCGAATCCCTTGGCCCGAGTCCACTGGCCGTCGCGCGCCTGCAGGTCGCGGGCGGTCACGTCGTTCGCGCACGTGTAGCCGAGCACGTACTTGCGCGCCTCCTCGATCGTCACGTGGCGCGCGAACCGCCCGATGACCACGGCGAGCTCCCCCTCGTGGTCCACGCGCTCGGACAGCGGCGGAAGCGGGATGGGGTCGCGGTGACCGATCACGGCCGTTGAGGGCTTCATGAACAGCAACGGCTCCTCGGGTACGTCGCCGCCGAACTCCTCGGCGTGCTCGGCGTAGTTCTTGCCGACCGCGAGCACCTTGGAGGGCAGCACCGGCGCGAGCAGGCGCACCTCGTCGAGCGGGATCTGCTCGCCGGTCGGCAAGGGGTCCTCGAAGAAGGTTCCCCGGAGCGGATGGACGTGCTCGTCCTCCGCGAACCCGTTCGCGATCGTGTCCCCGTGCCGGAACCGCACCAGCCGCATCGTTCGAGGATACCGGGCGGCTACGATTCGCCCGTGAGCGCTGCCGACGAGGCCATCACCGACTGGGAGCGGAGGGGTCGCCTCGCCGAGGCCGGCGGGCAACGCCTCTTCGTCGTCGAGGCCGGACGGGAGTCCGGCGGGCCGGCGATCGTGTTCCTCCACGGGTTCCCCTCGTCGTCGTTCGACTGGCGCTCGGTCGTGCCGGCACTCGCCGAGCACGCCCGGGTGGTGGCCTTCGACTTCCCCGGCTACGGACTCTCCGGCAAACCGCCGGACGCGCGGTACTCCCTGTTCGAGCAGGCCGACGTGGCCGAAGGCCTGATCGCGACGCTCGGCATCGAGCGGTGCACGCTCGTGGCCCACGACATGGGCGACACCGTGTGCGCGGAGCTGCTCATGCGATCGGTGGAGGGCGGGCTGCGGTTCGAGCCCGAACGCGCCATCCTGCTCAACGGCTCGATCTTCATCGACCTCGCCCAACTGTCACCCGGCCAGCTCGCCCTGCTCTCGATGCCCGACGAGATCCTTCCCGAGGAGCCCCCGATGGAGATGTTCCGGCCCGGACTCGCCGCTACCTTCGGCGCCGACTTCCCGGCGTCGGAGGAGGACCTGGACGGGATCGTCGAGATGGTCCGCCGCTCCGACGGCGCCCGCCTCCTCCCCCGGCTCATCCGCTACATCGAGGAGCGTCGGGCGAACCAGGAGCGGTGGACCGCCGGGCTCGTCGAGTACCCCGGGCCGATGACGCTCCTGTGGGGCGAACAGGACCCCATCGCCGTGGTGGCCATGACCCGGCGCCTCGGGGAGCTCCGCCCGGCCACCGAGGTCCTCACCTGGCCCGACGTCGGGCACTGGCCCACCCTGGAGGCGCCCGAACGGGTGGCGGGCGAGGTCCTGGAGCGCGTGCTCGGCAGGGAATGAGGGCCCCGCGGCCGAAGTCCCAGCATGTGACACGTCGTCGCGCCCTGACGCTGGCCGCGCTGGCAACCCTGGTGGCGGCGCTGCTTCCGGACGCCGGCCTGGCCAGCCCGCCGGTCGTCCGGGCCCAGACCCGAGGCCTGGTGGCCGGAGCCGCGAAGCACAACATCACGCCGTTCTCGGTGATCCCCGGCGTCACCGACGCGGTGAGCCCCCTGTCCGGCCGCGGCGCTTCGAACCCCGACGGCGAGCCCGGCGGCCTGTGGGACACCGTCGAGCCGGAGCTGGGGTTCTCGAGCTCCGGTCAGATCCTTCCAACCGGCGTGTGGGGCGAGGCGTTCACGGACCAGAACGGGAACGGCCGGTACGACCTGGGCGAGCCGCACGTCGACGACCCGGTCAACACGCGGATCGACCCGGACTCCGCCGGGAAATGGGACGGGGTCTATCTCGCCGGGTTCGGCTCGGGGAGGGCGGCGATCGGGGCGTTCGATCCGCTGTGGGCGCGGGCGCTGTACGTCCGCGACCGGGCCTCGGGCTTCGCCTACGCCCACGTGACGATCGACTTCATCGGCTACTTCAGCGACTGGAACGAGCGCATCCTGGGTCTGGCCCGCGCCATGGACCCCGGCCTGGAGCTCGACCACCTGATCGTCTCGCACACGCACAACCACGAGGCGCCGGACATGGTCGGGCTGTGGGGTCCGGACACCCCCATCGATGGGACGTACCCGAAGTACGAGCGGTACGTCGAGGTCAAGATCGCACTGGCCCTGGTCGACGCGGCCCGCGTGGCGCGGCCGGCCACGTTCCGCCACGGCTCGATCCTGCCGGGCAAGAAGTTCCGGACGCTCGCCGGCAACCTGGAGGACCTCGCCGGCATGCAGACCCGCAACAGCTGCCGGACGCCGTGGATCTTCGACGACGAGATGCGGACCGCCCAGTTCCGGGACACACGGGGACGGACCATCGCCACCATCGTCAACTGGGGGACCCACGTGGAGTCCCTCGAGGACGACAACTACTACGTCTCCTCCGACTACGCGAACAGCACCCGGCTGACCGTGGAGGCGGCGTTCGGAGGGATCGCCCTGTTCATGAACGGCGCCCAGGGCGTGGTGGAGATCATCGGCGACTCGTGCCTGCGGCGCTGGCAGCGGGATCGGTTCGACGGCCAGCGCTTTCCCGTCGACGAGGGCGGAGAGCCCCTCGTGTTCCAGCGGATGGAGGCGGACCCACTCGGCCCGCGGCGGCGCACCTACGCGATCGGCCGGGTGTTCGGCAACGCGGCCGTCGCCGCCCTCCGAGGCGTTCCCGTCGACCGCTCGGCGACCTCGATCGCGGACTTCACCCACCGGGTGCTCTTCGTCCCGGTGAACAACCAGGGCCTGACGGCGCTCTCGCTCGCCGGCGTCATCGACAAGCCGGCCTACATCGCGGGGATGAACGTGGCGCAGGAGGCTCTGGCCGCCGCCGGCATCTTCCGCGGCGGCCTGGGCGGCGTCGACGCCCGGACGGAGCTCTTCGCGTGGCGGCTGGGACGCGCCTCGTTCGTCACCGCGCCGGGCGAGCTCGCCCCCGAGCTGTTCTGGGGCCTGCGCGACCACCACCGCGGGCTGGCCACCGGACGCAAGAACCACTTCGACTACGCACGACCGAACCCGGCGGCGCTCGCCTGTGCCCGCCGGCCGTTCTCGTACGAGGGCGAGCCGGGCGCGCATACGGGCCGCCCGTTCGAGCCCGGGGTACGCCTGGCCGCGGCGCGGAAGTTCAAGACGCCGCGCGTCTTCTTGCTCGGCTACACGCCGGACCTGCTCGGCTACATCGTCCCGGGCTACGACTTCTCCTGGTTTGCGGCGCCGCCGGCGCACGGCGTGGGACTGGGCGCGCTCCATGGGGTCATCGGCCTGGACGAGGCGATCGATCCCTGTTCGGAGCTCCCGCCCGACCTCGCGTTCCCCGAGGCCCACTTCCGCTCCCACTACCAGGAGACGAACTCGGCCGGGTCGATGCTCGCGCCGGCCTACGCCTGCACCGTGTGGGAGATGCTCGGCCTGGACCCGGCCACCTCACCCGAGGGCGGGGCGGCGTGCGAGGAGTGGCACGCCTGGCGCAACGCCGCCGTCATCCACATGGAGGTCGAGCCGGCGATCTGCGACCAGACGAGCGAGACGGACTGCGTCCGGCACTACTAGGTGAACGCCGGGGCGCGCTAGCCGACCAGGTCGAGCCAGCGCTCGTACTCGTGGATCTCCCCGCGCACCGCGCCGAAGAACGTCTCCTGGATGTCCTTCGTGATCGGCCCCCGCCCGGCGGCGCCCACCGCGCGGTCGTCCACCTCGCGGATGGGGGTGATCTCCGCCGCGGTCCCGGTGAAGAACGCCTCGTCGCAGGTGTACAGATCCGAGCGGAGCAGGTTCCGCTCGATCACCTCGTACCCGCGGTCGCGCGCGATCTGGATCGCGCTGTCGCGGGTGAAGCCCTCGAGGATGCCGGACTCCAGCGGCGGCGTGAGGATGACTCCGTCCTTCACGACGAACACGTTCTCGCCGCTGCCCTCGGCCACGAACCCGTGGTGGCTGAGCATGATCGCCTCGTCGTAGCCGGCCTTGACCGCCTCGACCTTGGCCAGGCTCGAGTTGATGTACTGGCCGATGCCCTTCGCCGAAGCCGGGATGATGTTCGGGTCGTGCCGCTTCCACGACGAGATCTTCACGCGGCAACCGCTCGCCAGCGCCTCCTCACCCAGGTACGCGCCCCACTTCCAGACCGCGATCGCCAAGTTGACCGGAGCCGTCAACGGGTTCAGCCCCATCTCGCCGTAGCCGAGGTACAGCAGGGGGCGGATGTAGCAGGAGCTCAGCCCGTTCGCCTTGATGACCTCACGGATCCCCTCCCACACCTCGTCGGGCGTGAACGGGACGTCGATCATCAGAATCTGCGCCGAGCGGAACAGGCGCCCGACGTGGTCGCGCCCGCGGAAGACGGCCGGCCCCTTCTTGGTCTCGTAGCAGCGGATGCCCTCGAAGGCCCCGGAGCCGTAGTGGAGGCTGTGGGTCAGAACGTGTACCCGCGCCTGGTCCCAGTCGACGAGCTTCCCGTCCATCCAGACCTTGTCGACCGGCTCGACCGGCATGCCGTCACCTCCTGGCGCGTGGTGGCAGAAGGATACAGGACGGCCTGTCCCCTCCCGGTTGGCGAAACGGTATCGTGCCGACCATGGCCGACGAGGCTCCGCTCCCGGATCGCCTGACCCTCATCGCCTTCGGGACGGTCGCATTGATGGGCGGCACGAACTTCGTGGCGGCCAAGTTCACCGTCAAGGACCTCGACCCGTTCTGGGGCGCCGGCAGCCGGTTTCTGGTCGCGGCGCTGCTCCTGTTCGTCATCGTCGCCGTGCGCCGGCTCCCCCTGCCTCGCGGCCGTGCGCTGATCGGGGCCGCGCTGTACGGCGTCCTGTCCTTCACCGCGTTCTACGCCCTCACCTACTACGCGATCCAGCGGCTCCCGGCGGGGATCGCCGCGATCCTCGGGGCGACGGTCCCCCTGCTGACGTTCTTCTTCGCCGTGGTGCAACGGCTGGAACCCTTCCGTTGGCGTGGACTGATCGGCGCCGTGATCGCCGTCGCGGGGATCGCCATCCTGGCCGGCGGCGCGGGGGACGGCTCGATCCACCTTCCGTCGGTGTTCGCGCTGCTCGCGGGAACGGCGTGCGGCGCGGAAGCCGGGATCGTTCTCAAGCGGTTCCCCGGGACGCACCCGGTGACGACGAATGCGGTCGCCATCGGGATCGGCGCGGTGCTGCTCGTGGCGCTCTCCGTGATCGCCGGCGAGTCCTTCGCCCTCCCCTCGAAGACCGCCACATGGACGTCGATGATCTATCTCGCGACGCTCGGGACAGTGGGTCTGTTCATCCTGTACGTCTTCGCGCTGAACCGGTGGACGGCCAGTGGGATGTCCTACTTGTTCGTGCTCATGCCGATCGTCGCGGTGACGCTCTCCGCGGCGCTGTTGGACGAGCGCGTCACGATCCGGTTCGGGATCAGCGCCTTCCTGGTGCTCGCGGGGACCTACGTGGGCGCGCTCAGCGGGCACCGGCGCAAGCGCGGGCCCGCCGAACCCGAGCAGGAGCCAATGGCGATGCAGGCAACGGCGGCGGGCTCGCAGCGACCGCCCTGTTGATCCTTTCGGCACCGGCGTTTCCGCGCGCCCCCCAGCGGGCAGGACTCATCCATGGAAACTCAGCGATGGCTACGACAGGCCCGCCGTGCCGCCGAGGAGTTGCACGCCTCCGGCCGGGCCGTTCCGCTCGCTGACGTGATCGTCGCCGACGGGGCCACGCGAGCCTGGCTCCAGGCCCTCAGTGCCCTCGGACTCGTCGGCCTGCAGGACGTCAGCCGTCCCGATGAGGGCAGCGAGCTTCGTCGACTGGTTGCCTAGGCACCTCCGGCGGGACGTGGCACGATCCCGCAGGTGACCAGCAGACCTGTCGCGGAGCAGCACCTGCGCGACCTCGCACTCCTGCGCCGCGTCCGCGACCGGATCGACCGCGAGTACGCACAGCCGCTGGACGTCGAGGCGCTCGCCCGCGGCGCGCACATGTCGGCCGGGCACCTCAGCCGCCAGTTCCGGCTGGCCTTCGGCGAGTCGCCGTACAGCTACCTGATGACGCGACGCATCGAGCGCGCGATGGCGCTGCTGCGGGGCGGCGACCGCAGCGTCACCCAGATCTGTTTCGAGGTCGGCTGCTCGTCGCTGGGGACGTTCAGCACCCGGTTCACCGAGCTGGTCGGAATGCCTCCCAGCGCCTACCGGCGAGACACCGTGGGCGCGATGGCGGGAATGCCCCCGTGCGTCGTGAAGCAGGTGACCCGACCGATCAGGAATCGAGAAGCGCCGGCCACGAGCCCCCGCTAGGGTTGACGGCATGGACATCACCATCTTCTCGACCATGCTCCCGCACGACGACGCGGACGCTTCCCTCGCCTTCTACCGGGACACCCTCGGCTTCGAGGTGCGCAACGACGTCGAGTACGGCGGTGTGCACTGGATCACCGTCGGTCCCCCCGGCCAGCCCGGCACGTCCATCGTCCTGTACCCGCCGGCCGCCGCACCGGGCGTCACGGAGGACGAGCGCCGCACCATCGCGGAGATGATGGCCAAGGGCACCTACGCCAGCATCAACCTGGCCACCACCGACCTCGACGGCACCTTCGAGCGGCTGCAGGCCGGCGACGCCGAGGTCGTCCAGGAGCCGGCCGACCAGCCGTACGGCGTTCGCGATTGCGCGTTCCGAGATCCCGCGGGCAACCTGATCCGGATCCAGGAGCTGCGCTAGCTGCTCCGGCGCCTCGTTCCCTCCGCCTACCGGCCGGTCCTGTCCAACCGGGTGTTCCGGCGGCTGATCCTCGGCTTCGGGGTCTCGTATCTCGGCGACGGGATGAGCTTCGTCGCCGTGGCGTGGCTCGCCATCGAGCTCGCGCCGCCGGCCACCGTGGGGCTGTGGGTCGGCGGCGCGGTGGCCGCGTACACGCTGCCGGGCGTCGCCGGCGCGCTGGTGTTCGGCCGGCGTCTGCGCCGGGTGCCGGCTCGGCGGCTCCTGCTCGCCGACAACGTCCTGCGCGGCCTGGTTCTCGGCGCCGTGCCCCTCGCCTGGCTCGCGGGATTCCTGACGCTGCCGCTGTACGTCGTGCTGCTGGGGATCTCGTCGCTCCTGCACGCGTGGGGCACCGCGGGCAAGTACACCCTGCTGGCCGAGCTCCTGCCCGACGAGCAGCGGCTCGCCGCGAACACCATCGTCAGCTCGCTCGGCTACGCCGCCATGATCGCCGGGCCCGCGATCGCCGGCGTCCTGGTTACGTTCGTCAGCTCCGCGCTGGTGCTCGGCGTGGACGCGCTCACCTACGTGTTCCTCGCCGTGCTCGTCGCGCGCACCCGGCTGCCGGAATCGGGGCACGTCGACCCGGTCGACCAGGCCGCCGCACGCGGCGGGCTCGCGTTGATGCGGACCCATCCCGAGCTGCTCGGGCTGCTGGCGCTCACCTGGTTCTTCAACTTCCTCTACGGCCCGGTCGAGGTCGCCCTGCCCCTTCACGTGACGGACGACCTGCGCGCGCCGGGCACGCTGCTCGGCCTCTACTGGACGCTGTTCGGAGTCGGCGCGGTGCTCGGCGGGCTCGCGGTCGGCGCGCTGCGGCGGCTGCCGCTCTGGCCGGTGACGGTCGGCATCGTCGTCGCCTGGGGGCTCGCCCTGCTGCCGTTCGGGTTCGACGCGCCGACGGCCGTGACCGTGGCGTGCTTCACCCTCGGCGGGGCGATCTACGGACCGTTCGTGGCGCTCTCGGTGACGCTCATGCAGACGACGTCGCCTCCGCGGCACCTGGCCTCGATGCTCGCGGCCCGCAGCGCGGTGCTGCTCACCGCCTCGCCGCTCGGCACCGCGCTCGGCGGACCGCTCACCACCGCGCTTGGCCCGCGAGGGACGCTGGCCGGCTCGGGACTCGCCACCGTGGCGCTCGGCGCCGCCGCGTGCGTCCTGCTGCTGGCCCGGCGCAGGAACGGCGGACCAGACCGATCAGGAATCGAGAAGCGCCGGCGCCGAGCCGCCGCCTAGCATGACCGTGACGACACCGAAGGAGGGAACGATGAGCGCAAAGAAGGCGGCCACGAAGAAGCCCACGGCGACGAAGCTGGCGGGCCGCGAGACGTCCGCCAAGGGGTTCACGGCCGAGGAACGCGCCGCGATGAAGGAGCGCGCCCGAGAGATGAAGGCGGAAGAGCGCCGCGGCGCGGACCGGGCGGCCGGGGAGAAGGACCTGCTCGAGAAGATCGCCGAGATGCCGCAGCCGGATCGATCCATGGGCACGCGGATCCACGAGATCGTCACGGCCACCGCGCCGGACCTCATGCCGAAGACCTGGTACGGGATGCCCGCCTACGCCAGGGACGGCCAGGTCGTCTGTTTCTTCCAGAGCGCGACGAAGTTCAACGCGCGGTATGCGACGTTCGGCTTCAACGACGCGGCGAAGCTCGACCAGGGCTCAATGTGGCCGACCAGCTTCGCGCTGACGAAGCTGACCGCAGCCGACGAGACGGCCATCGCCGCGCTCGTGAAGAAGGCGGTGCGCTGAGCCCGGCTCCCCTAGCCGGGCAGGACGATCGGACGGGCGCCGTCCATGCCGACCTGGTCCACGATGCGACCCAGGATGTCGTCGGGGATCGGGCTGTCGACGGTGAGGCCCATCAGCGCCCGTCCGCCCTGCTCCTTGCGGGAGACCTCCATGCTGGCGATGTTCACGCCGGCGTCGCCGAGCAAGGAACCGACCGTCCCGATCACGCCGGGCCGGTCCTCGTAGAGGAAGAACGCCATGTACGTGGCCGGCGCCATGTCGACGTCGAAGCCGTGCACCATCGTGAGCCGCTCCGCGTCGCGCTTGCCGACCAGGGTCCCCGCCACCGTGACCTCGCCGGCCTCGGTGTCGGCGCGCAGCGTCACCAGGTTCACGTAGTCGCGACTCACGGCCGACTTCTTCTCGCTCACCGCGAGCCCCCGTTCGCGCGCGATGACCGGGGCGTTGACGAAGCTCACCGGCTCGTGGACCACGCCGGCCAGCGATCCCTTCAGCGCGGCCAGGGTCAAGACCCGGGTGTCGTGCTCGGCGATCCGCCCCAGGTACTCCGCCTCGAACGAACGCATCGGCCCCTCTGCCAGCCCGGTGAGGATCGCGCCGAGGCGCTCGGCCAGGCCCATGAACGGGCGGACCTGCTCGGGAACCTCCGCCGCCGCCGAGACGTTGACCGCGTACGGGACGAACTCGCCCTTCAGCGCCAGGGCCACCATCTCCGCGATCGCCGTCCCCGCCTTGTCCTGCGCCTCGGCGGTCGAGGCGCCCAGGTGCGGGGTCACGACCACGCTGTCGAAGTCGAACAGCGCATGTTCGGTGGTCGGCTCGGTGACGAACACGTCGAGGGCCGCGCCGCCGAGGTGACCGTCCTTGATCGACTTCGCCAGGGCATCCTCGTCGACGATCCCTCCGCGCGCGGTGTTGATGATCCGCGCGCCCTCCTTCATGAGCGCGAGCTGCGGCTCGCCGATCAGGGCCGTCGTCTCCGGGTTCTTCGGCAGGTGGATCGTCACGACGTCGGACTGCACCAGCATCGCCTCCAGGTTCGGCATGAGCTCCACGCCCATCTGCCGCGCCCGGTCCTTGGAGATGTAGGGATCGAACGCGATGAGGCGCATCCCGAACGCCAGCGCACGTTGCGCGACCATCGCCCCCACGCGTCCGAGCCCGACGATCCCCAGGGTCTTGCCCGCGAGCTCCATCCCCTGGAACCGGTCGCGGGCCCAGGTCCCGGCCTTCAGGGCGGCATTCGCCTGGGGGATGTTCCGGGCCTGCGCGAGCATCAGGGCGATGGTGTGCTCGGCCGCGGACACGATGTTCGACTGCGGCGCGTTCACCACCATGATCCCGCGGCGGGTCGCGGCCTCGACGTCCACGTTGTCGAGCCCGATGCCGGCGCGGGCGATGACCTTCAGGTTCTCCGCGCGCTCGACGACCTCGGCGGTGACCTGGGTCTGCGAGCGGACGATCAGCGCGTCGTAGGCGCCGACCTCGGCGGGCAGGCCGTCAAAGGCCAGCTCGGTGCGGACGTCGACCTCGAAGTCCTGACGGAGCAGCTCCAGGCCGCGCTCCGAGAGCGGCTCGGTGACGAGGACACGCATCGGGCCCGCCACGGTGCCCCTACGGGTTGGCGGCGAAGACCGACTCCGCCGCGGCTACCGCGGAACCGCGCTTCACCGGGTAGCCCATCTCCTCGAGCGTGATCTCCAGCGCGGCGAGGCACCGGATGATGTCGAACCGGTCGTAGTAGCCCAAGTGGCCGATCCGAAAGACCTTCCCCTTCAGCGGACCCTGGCCCGGAGCCAGGATGATCCGGTGTCGCGAGCGGATCCGCTGGACGAGCTCGTTGCCGTCGATGCCCTCCGGCGCCCGCACCGCGGTCACCGCCCAGGCCCGCTCCGGCCCCTCGCCGTCCAGGTCGAGGCCGAGGGCTCTGACGCCCTCCTTGGTGGCCTCGGACAGGATGCGGTGGCGCTCCAGGACGGCCTCGTACCCCTCGTCGAGGTACAGGCGAACGGCCGCGGCCAGGCCGGCCACCAGCGAGATGGCGGGGGTGTACGGGCTCTCCGGGTCGTCGAGCGAGGCGCTGGCCTTGTACGTGGCCCAGTCGAAATAGAACCGCGGGTTCTTCGCGGTCTTCGTCGCCTCCCAGGCCTTCTCGTTCACGGAGACGAACGCCAGGCCGGGAGTCCCCATCAGGGCCTTCTGCGCGCCGCCGACGCCCACATCGACGCCCCACGCGTCGCCCTCGTAGGGCACCGCGCCGAGCGAGGAGATCACGTCGACGACGAGCAGCGTGTCCGTGCCGTTGGTGAGCGTGCCGACCGCCTCGACGTCGTGGATCACGCCGGTCGAGGTCTCGGAGTGCTGCATCAGGACGGCCTTGGTCGGCGCCTCGGCCAGCGCGGCCTCGACGTCCTCGACGCGCGTCGCGCTCCCCCACTCGTACTCGATCTTGCGAACGTCCGCCCCGTAGGCCTCGGCGATCTTGGCGAACCGCTCACCGAAGTACCCGGCCACCGGCACGACGACCCGGTCGCCCGGCGACAGGAGGTTCTGGACCGCGGACTCGAGCCCGCCGGTGCCGCTTGACGCGAACACCAGGACGTCGCCCTTGGTCCGGTAGATCTCCTTCAGGCCGTCCATGACCTCGCGGAGCAGCGCGCCGAAGCCCGGGCCTCGGTGGTAGACGAGCGGCGAGCCCTGGGCCAGCAGGACCTCCGGCGGCACCGGGGTCGGCCCGGGGGTCATCAGAATCTCGGGTCGTTCGGTCACGGAATCACCTCTGGCGGTTCGGGGGGAACGACGGCCAGATTACCATCCGGCTTCCGCCGCACCCCCGTCACGTCCCGAGAGACAGACCTATCGTTCGCCGCGGATGTGGGCGATGACGGCCGGGTAGTCCTCCTCGGCACGTCCGGCCCCGGCGGCGTCCTCGAACCAGGCCCGAGCGGCGCTCGCCAGGGGCAGCGCGAGTCCCGACTCGCGGGCGGCGTCCTCGACCAGGCGAAGGTCCTTCTCGGCCAGGGAGAGCTTGAACCGCGGCGAGTAGTCGCCCGCCTCGATCGCCGACCGCGTCCGCTGCACGGCGTTGCCCAGCGCGCCACCCGAGAGGGTGTCCAGCGCCACGTCCTGCGGGACCCCCAGCTTGTCGGCGAGCGCCAGCGCCTCGCCCAGCCCGACGACCGCCGCGCCGAGCGTCGAGTTCGCCACCAGCTTCATCGAGGCCCCGGCACCCAGCTCGCCCACGTAGGTCGTCGGCCCGAACACCTCCAGCATCTCTCGCAGCCGCTCGTACGTCGCCCGGTCGCCGCCGACGAGGACCTTGAGCGACCCTTCGATCACCGCGGGCACGCTTCCCAGCACCGGCGCATCCAGCATCGAAACGCCCTCCGGGAGCCGCGAGGCCACGTCGCGCACGGCGTCGGGCCCAACCGTCGACATCTCGACCAGGACGGACCCGGGCGCGAGCCCCGACGCGAGCCCGTCCTGCCCGAACACGACGTCCTCGAGCGCCGCCGGGTCGGTCAACATGGTGAATGCGGCGTCCGCGCCGGCCGCGGCCTGCGCCGGGGAGTCCGCCACCCCGGCGCCGTCCGTGGCGAGGGCGTCCGCGCGTTCGCTGGTCCGGTTCCAGACCGTCACCTCGTGTCCCGCGCCGAGCAGCCGCCGGGCCATGGGCTCCCCCATCTGCCCGAGCCCCAGGAACGCGAGCTTCGCCATCCGCATCCACCTCCATCGGGTCGTTCGCCCCACCCTACGAGGGAATCCGGCTCGCGCGGGTGCGTGCCTTCGGTCCAGAATGTCCGCTCCATGCGGCTCTCGGGCACCAACGTGCTCCTCACCGGCGGCTCGAAGGGACTGGGTCCCCTGATCGCCGGCGCGCTCGCCAAACGGGGCGCGAAGCTCGCCCTGGCCGCCCGCTCGCAGGACGAGCTCGACGCCGTCCGCGACTCGCTGGCGGCTCGGGGCGCCACGGCGATCGCCGTCGCCTGCGACGTGACGAAGGCGGCCGATCGCGAGCGGCTCGTGAAGCGGGTCGAGAAGGACCTCGGCCCGATCGACGTCCTCGTCAACGGCGCGGGCATGCAGACGATCCTGGCCCTCACGGATCAGACCGAGGCCGACGTCCGCACGCAGATCGACCTGAACCTGGTCGCGCTGATGCTCCTCACCCACCGCGTCCTGCCCGGCATGCTCGAACGCAAGCGCGGCCACGTGGTGAACCTCGCGTCGATCGCGGGGATGACGATCGTCCCCTACGAGACGATCTACGCGGCCACCAAGCACGCGGTCAAGGGGTTCTCGTTCGGCCTGTACGCGGAGCTCAGGGGAACCGGCGTCGGCGTCTCGATCGTCAGCCCCGGCACCGTGGACGACGTGGGCATGTACGCGAACCAGCTCGCCAAGAAGTCGATCGGGGGCAGCGGGACGACCGTGGACAAGGTGGCCGCGG
Source organism: uncultured Actinomycetes bacterium (assembly GCA_963742735.1). GTDB lineage: Bacteria > Actinomycetota > UBA4738 > UBA4738 > JBBDTT01 > JBBDTT01. Next base: position 509,105 of record CAVUMN010000003.1, on the reverse strand, counting down.
CCGTCGTGAAGGCGATCGAGGAGGAGCGGCCGGAGGTCGTCTCCATGGGGTTCCTCGGGAGGATCGCCGACGTGGGGCTGGCGGTCTCGCCGAGGTTCTCACAGGCCGCGTACCTGCGGAACCCGGCGCACGCACTGATCAAGCGAACCGCCGAGGTCAACGCCGCCTCGAGGGAGACCGAATGAAGATCGCCGGCTCGACCGTGCTGTTGACCGGCGCGTCCCGGGGGATCGGGGCCGTGCTCGCCCGCGAGCTCGTGGAGAAGGGAGCTCGCGTCGCGCTCACGGCCCGGTCCGCCGACGAGCTGGAGGCGTTGGCGGCGACCCTCGGCGACCGCGCCGCGGCCGTGCCCGGTGACGTCACGAAGAAAGCCGACCGAGCGCGGATGCTTCGCGCCACCGAGAAGGCATTCGGCCCCGTCGACATCCTCATCAACAACGCCGGGTTCGACGAGTGGTCGCCGTACACCGCGCTCGCGCCGAAGGACATCGCACGGATGATCGAGCTGAACCTGACCTCCACGATCCTGCTGACCCGCGAGGCGCTGCCCGGCATGCGCGAGCGCAGGCGGGGCCACGTGGTGAACATGGCTTCGACCGCCGGCAAGAACATGGTCCCGTACACCGTCACCTACTCCGCCACGAAGCACGGGGTGATCGGGTTTACCCTGTCGCTCCGGGCCGAGCTCATCGGGACGGGCGTGAGCGCCTCGGTGGTGTCGCCGGGCTACGTGAAGGGCGCCGGCATGTACGACCGGGACTGGGGCTCGAAGACGCCGATGGGGACGACGACCACCGTCGAGAAGGTGGTGACCAAGACGATCCAGGCCATCGAGCGCGACCGGCCCGAGGTCACGGTCAGCGGGGCCCTCACCAAGATCTCCGATGTGATCCTCGCCATGTCTCCCCGGCTGACCTACGCGGTAGGCAACAAGGCCGCCTACCCGATGCTGCGCAAGGAGGCCGAGCGCCGGGAGGCCCTGCGCACCTCCGGCGAGCGGGACATCCCGACGTAGCCTCAGGCGAGAGAGCGGCGCCCCCGAACGGGACGCCGCTCTCGTCGCGCGCCGTTGCCGGTTCTCGCCTAGCCGCCCGGCGGTGGCGGAAGCGGGGGCAGCCCCTCGAGCAGCCCGACTGGTAGTCAGAAATGACCATGCCCCGGCTAGTCCCGGACGGTGATCCAGACCGCCACCGCGGCGTACAGCGCGGTCAGCACCAGGAGCCCGGGTCGGAACGTGATCGGAAGCATCGCCGGGACGAACGCGCCCGCGACCCACGCCAGCTGGAACCGAACCTCGTAGCGGACGTAGGCCCGCCCCTCGGCGCCCGGGCCCGCCTCCTTCTGGATGAGGCTCTGGAACCCGAGCCGGGCCGTCTCGGAGGCGACGCCGGCCAACAGAACGAAGACCCCGAGCATCGGCAGGCTGAACTGGATCGACGCGACCAGCGCGCCGAGCGCCGTCAGGACGAGGGACCCGAGCATCACCGGTTCCTCGCGTCCGTCGTGCGCGAGCCGGGGCGCGAGGAACGCACCCAGGAACGTCCCCACCGCCAGGGCTCCGACCATGATCGCGAGCCAGTACGCGGGGCCGTCCACCCGGCGCAGGCCGAACGCGATCAGCAGGACCAGGAACCCCGTTCCGCCCCGGATCCCGGTCATCCCGTCGCCCACCGCCCGGACCATCCGGCTGAGACGCGGGACCTCGCCCTCGGGCGTGCCCGGCGGCTCCGGCGTGGCGGGAAGGCGGAGCGACAGCAGCGCGCATCCCGCATACGCGACCGCGGCGAGGATCACGACCGCCCCCGATCCGCCGAACTTGACCGCCAGCACGCCGGGGATCGACGCGAGCGTCGCGCTGATCGCCGCCACCCGCGAGAGCAGCGCGTTCTCGTTCACGAGCCCGACCTGCTCCGCGTACGCGGCGGTCAGCGCGTTCTTCGAGACCAGGTGAACCCGGGCGGCCACGAGGGCCGCGAACGCCAGCGGGAACAGCAGCCAGGTATGGGTGCGCGAGGCCAGCAGGACGGCGACGAGCCCGCGGAACACGGCCGCCCCGAACGTGACGGCCCGGCGGAACCCTCCTCGGTCGAGCACCCGGACGAGGACCGGGGCCGCCGCGGCGAGGGGCGCCATCGTCAGCAGCAGGTAGGCGGCCACCCGCCACGTCGCCTGATCGGCGGAGACGGAGAAGAACACCGAGTCCGCCAGCCCGATCGCGAGCAGCGCGTCCCCGGCGACGCTGGTCGCGTGGACGAGGGCGTAGGCGTCGATGGCTCGATCTGACGTGACCAGCCGCCGCGCGGGGGCCGTGGCCCGCGCCGCAACCCGGCGGAGCCGTCCTACGCGGTCAGCCGCTCCCGGAGAAGCCGCTGTGCCTCCTTCGGGTTCGCCGAGCCGCCGCTCGCCTTCATCACCTGGCCGACCAGGAAGCCGATCACGCCCTCCTTGCCGCCCCGGAACTGCTCGACCTGCGCGGGGTTCTCCTCGATGACCCGGTCGATGATCGCCAGGAGCTGCCCGTGGCGTCCGAAACCTGCCGCAGGCCCTTGGCCTCGACGATGGCCCCGATCGCGTCCCCGCTCGAGAATGCCTCGGCCAGGGCCGCCTTCCCGCCCGCGGTCGAGATCGTCCCGTCTCCCACCAGGGCGACGAGCTCGGCGAGGTGGCCGGGCGTGACCTTCGAGGACTCCAGGTCCTCGTGGGCCTCGTTCAGCAAGCCGGCCAGGTCGCCGGTCATCCAGTTCGCGGCGCCCCGGGGATCGGCGCCGAGCTCGACGGCGGCCTCGAAGAACCCGCCCCACGCCCGGTCGCCGGTCAGGATCCGCACGGTGGCCGGCTCCAGGCCGTAGTCGGCGGCGAACCGGGCCCGCCGCGCCGCGGGAAGCTCCGGCAACGCCGCCCGCAGGCCGTCCACCCAGGCCCGGTCGGGCTCCACCGGCTGCAGATCGGGCTCCGGGAAGTACCGGTAGTCGAACGCGTACTCCTTGGAGCGCAGCGGTTTCGTGACCCCCTCCTTCTCGTCCCAGTGCCGCGTCTCCTGAACGAGGGGCTCGCCCGCGTCAAGGGCGGCGGCCTGGCGCTCCTGCCTCGTAGCGGATCGCCCGCTCCAGGGAGCGGATCGAGTTCACGTTCTTGATCTCGACCTTCGTGCCGAGCTCGGCGGCGCCCTCGGGGCGCAGCGAGACGTTGGCGTCGCAGCGAAGCGACCCCTCCTCCATCCGCACGTCCGAGACGCCGAGGGACTCGAGGACCAGGCGGAGCTCGGTCAGGTACGCGCGCGCCTCCTCGGCCGAGCGCATGTCCGGCTCAGAGACCACCTCCACCAGGGGGACGCCGGCGCGGTTGTAATCGAGAAGGGCGTACTCGGCCTCGGCGATCCGCCCGGTCGTCCCGGCGTGATGGCTCTTGCCGGTGTCCTCCTCCAGGTGGACCCGGTGGACACCGATCGAGCGGGCCTCCCCGTCCACCACGATGGGAAGGGTGCCGGCGGTGCACAGCGGCAGGTCGTACTGGGAGATCTGATAGTTCTTCGGCATGTCCGGATAGAAGTAGTTCTTCCGGTGGAAGAGGCTGCGCTCGGCGATCGCGCACCCGAGGGCCAGCCCGATGGTCATGGTGTGCTCGATCGCGGCACGGTTGGTCACCGGCAGCGTTCCCGGATGGCCCAGGCAGACCGGACAGACGTTGGTGTTGGGCGGCGAGCCGAAGTGATTCGGGCACCCGCAGAACATCTTCGTCGCCGTGGAGAGCTCGACGTGGCACTCCAGCCCGATCACCGTCTGGTAGGCGGTCACGGCGGGACCCCCAGGTGGCGCCGGCGGTCCATGGACAACCGCGCGAGCATCCACGCCCCCACGCCGGCCCAGCCGATCACGGCCAGCGCCGCGCCGTAGCCGTCGGCCCACACTCGAACCACCACCACGGAGATGACGCCGACCCCCACCAGGCCGAGCGCGGTCCCGACGTCGGGCCCGGCGCCCCGGTCCCGGCGCTGCTCGCGGATCGCCCCGGCCAGGAGCAGCCCGCCCGGCACGACGAGCGGGAGGGTGACTCCGGTCAGCGACGTCATCGCCAGGACCACGGCGAGGACGCCACATCCCAGCCACATCCCGCGCCGAAGCCCCGGGTCCAACAGGCGGCCGGCGGCGCCCGCCACCGCGAACGGGGCCAGGTAGCCGAGGCCGAGGGCGAGCCCGGGCGTCAGCCCCGCCCGTCCGGGGCGGGACTGCTCCAGCGCGAGCCACAGCGCGTACACGCCGCCCAGCACCAGTCCGATGCCCGAGCCGAGCCGGGCCAGCCGCGCCCCGGTCATGCGGGGAGACCCTCCAGGAGCGGTGGACGCTCGGCGAAGCCCAGGTCCTGTTCGAACGCCCACGCCGCGCGGAGCACGGTGGCCTCGTCCAGGGCGCGGCCCATCAGCTGCACCCCGACCGGCAGCCCCTTCGCCAGTCCCCCAGGCACGGAGATGGCGGGGATGCCCGCCAGGTCGGCCGGGATGGTGAAGACGTCGGCCAGGTACATCGAGAGCGGGTTCTCCGTCTTCTCCCCCAGCCGGAAGGCCACCGTGGGCGACGTCGGCGACAGCAGCAGGTCGTAGTTCTCGAACGCCGCCTGGAAGTCGCGGATCACGAGCGTGCGAACCTTCTGGGCCTGGCCGTAGTACGCGTCGTAGTACCCGGCCGAGAGCGAGTAGGTCCCGAGCATGATCCGCCGCTTGACCTCGTCGCCGAACCCCTCGCCGCGTGTGCGCATGTTCATCTCCACGACGTCGCGCACGTCCGGGGCGCGATGGCCGTAGCGCACCCCGTCGTAGCGGGCCAGGTTCGAGGACGCCTCGGCCGGGGCGATCAGGTAGTACGCGGACAGGGCGTAGGCCGCGTGGGGAAGCTCCACCGAGCCGACCTCGGCGCCGAGCGCGGCGAAGCGGTCGGCGGCCTCGATAATCCGCTCGGTGACGCCCGGCTCCACGCCCTCCTGCCCCAGCCAGGACTCCACCACGCCCACGCGAAGACCCTTCACCCCCTCCTCGATCCCGGCGGCGTAGTCGCGTGGCGGCTGCGGGAGCGAGGTCGAGTCACGCGGGTCGTGGCCGGCGATCGCGGAGAGCAGCGTCGCCGCGTCGCGGACGTCGCGGCTGAACGTGGAGACGTGGTCGAGGGAGGAGGCGAACGCGATCAGGCCGTAGCGCGACACCAGGCCGTACGTCGGCTTCAGACCGACGATGCCGCATAGAGCGGCCGGCTGGCGCACCGAGCCGCCGGTGTCGGTCCCCAGCGCCCAGATCGCCTCCCCGGACGCGACCGCCGCCGCGGAACCCCCGCTGGACCCGCCCGGGACCCGGTCGAGATCCCACGGGTTGCGGGTCGGAAAGAACGCGGAGTTCTCGGTGGAGGACCCCATGGCGAACTCGTCGCAGTTGGTCTTGCCGATCAGGACGGAGCCGGCCGCGCTCAGCCGCTCCCACGCCGTGCAGTCGTAGGGCGGGACGTACGACTCCAGGATCTTCGAGCCGCACGTGGTGCGGATGCCCTTCGTCGCGAGCACGTCCTTCAGGGCGAGGGGGATGCCGCCGACGCCCGCCGCTCGGGGCGGTGGCGGCGCGTTCCCGGGCCGCCTCCGGCGTGGTCGGTCAGGAAGGCCTTGACGCGGGGCTCGACGGCCTCGATCCGGGCCAGACAGGACTCCAGGGCGTCGAGAGACGTGATCTCGCCGGCGTCGATCCGCGCGGTGAGCACGTGCGCGGGGAGGTCGCAGAGCTCCACGCTCACTCGATCTCCGTGACCCGCGGGACCCGGAACCGGCCGTCCTCGGTCTCGGGCGCGGTCGACAACGCAAGCTCGTGCGAGAGGGTCTCGCCGGGGACGTCGTCGCGGAACACGTTCGCCCTCGGCAGGGGGTGCGCCGTGGGGGGGACGTCCTCCGCGGCCACCTCGCGGACCCGCTCGGCGTGCTCGAGGATCACCGCGAGCTGCGCCCGGAACCGTTCCCGCTCCTCGTCGGTCAGAGCAAGTCGCGCAAGACGGGCAACATGGTCAACATCGATCTCCACCGGCATGCCGGGGAGTGTATCGGTGGGGCACAATGGCCGCCGTGCCCCCCGAATGGGGGACTGGACAGACGAGGGCCGTCTTGTCCACCATTTTGTGTTCAAGGTTGTCTGCTTTGCCCGTAGCGCGCCGTGAAGGTGCACCACCCTGCCCCGTGTCACCAGGAAGGCCCAGATGAGCATCATCGATCCGGTGCCCCCGGCATCGACTCCGCCTGCCTTGGATACAGGCGCGGACTGGCCTGGGCAGGAACCGCTCATCGCCACCGGCCGGGGCCTCACCGAGTCCGGCGATCCCTACCGGCTGCTGTTCGACAGCAACCCCAACCCCATGTGGGTCTACGACCTGGCCACGCTCGAGTTCCTCGCGGTGAACGAGGCGGCACTCGACGTCTACGGGTACACGCGCGACGAGTTTCTGGCGATGACGATCAAGGACATCCGTCCGTCCGAGGACGTGCCCGCGCTCGAGCGGCGCCTCCGCGAGGGCACCGACCTCGACGTGCCCTCGACGTGGCGCCATCGCAAGAAGGACGGCTCCCTCATCGAGGTGGAGGTCCGGTCGAGCGAGATCGAGCTTGGGGGCCGTCGGTGCCGCCTGGTGCTGGTGAACGATGTGACCGAACGCCTCGCCGCCGAGCGCGCGTTCCGTGAGAGCGAGCTCCGCTATCGCGAGCTGATCGAGAACGCCAGCGACGTCGTCTACACCCACAGCATCGGCGGGGAGTACACCGAGCTGAACGAGGCGGCCCGGCGCACCGGGTTCTACGACACCAAGGACGGCGAGGCGCTCAACGCGCTCTCCCTGGTCGCTCCCGAATATCACGAGTTGGTGCAGGACGTCCTGGACCGCCTGATCAAGGGCGAGTCGGTTCCCACCTACGAGATCGAGGTGATCGGCGAGCAGGGGCGCCGGGTGCCGGTGGAGGTCAACTCGTGGCTCCTGCGCCGGGACGACAAACCCGTCGCGATCCAGGGCATCGTCCGCGACATCTCCCGGCGACGCCAGGCCGAGGAGGCCCTGCGGGAGAGCGAGCGCCGGTACCGCGTGATCTCGGACCTCATCTCCGACTACGCGTACGTGCTGAACGTGACCCGCGACGGGCAGCTGGTCCTGGACTGGATCACCGGCAGCTTCACCCGCGACCTCGGCTACACCGCGGAGGAGCTGAACGAGCGCGGGGTGTTCTCGATCGTGTACGCCGAGGACTACGACGTGGTCGCGGAGGCCATCGCCTCGCTCGGGGAGACCGAGCGCTCGGTCCGCGAGCTTCGGCTGGTCGCGAAGTCGGGCGAGACGTTCTGGGTTCGCTTCTACACCACGCTGGTACGTGACGACCGGGGCCGGCCGACGCACATCGTGGGCGCCGGTCAGAACATCACGGACCGCCGCGTCGCCGAGGAGGCCCTCCAGGAGCAGGCCCACACGCTGCAGGAGAGCGAGCGGCGGTTCCGCGCCCTCATCGAGAACTCCTCCGAGGCGGTCATGCTCTGGGACGCCGACTCGATCATCACGTACGTCACCCCCTCCACCACCCGCATCCTCGGCTATCACGAGGACGAGCTGGTGGGACACAGCGCGTTCGATTCGATCCACCGCGACGACCGCGACGCGATCCGGGCTGCGGTGGAGTTCTCCCTGGCCAACCCGGGCAAGAACGTCCGTGGCACGTTCCGGGTCATGCGCCGTGACGGGGACTGGCGCTGGATCGAGGGCGTCGGCAAGAACCTTATGGACGACCCGGGCGTCGGGGCCATCGTCACCACCTTCCGCGACGTCACCGAACGTGTCAACGCCGAGCGCGATCTGAAGTCCAGCCTGGAGCTGCTCCAGAAGGTCGACTCCGAGCGCCGCGACCTGATGGCCCGCCTGGTCAACGCCCAGGAGGAGGAGCGGGAGCGCATCGCCATGGACATCCACGACGAGTCGATCCAGGTGATGACCGCCGTGAGCATGCGGCTGGAGGTCCTGCAGCGCCATCTGACGGACCCCGCCCAGGCCGACGCCTGCCGGCAGCTCCAGGACTCCGTCCGCCGCTGCATCGCCAGCCTCCGCGAGCTGATCTTCGAGGTCCACCCGCACGCTCTGGAGCAGTACGGGCTCGTGTCCTCGCTCTCCCAGCTCCTGGCGAAGGCAGCCCGTGAGGTGGGCCTCGAGTACGAGCTGAACGAGAAGCTCACCGGCGAACCCCCTGCGGAGGTGCGCCTGGTCGTGTACCGGATCGTCCAGGAGGCCCTCACGAACGTCCTGCGGCACGCGCGAGCGCGCAAGGTCTCCGTCACCCTCGCCGAGGAGAACGACGGGATCCGGGGCACGATCGTCGACGACGGCGTCGGCTTCTTCCCCGAGGAGGCCGCCCAGCCCTCGGCCGGACACCTCGGCCTGGCCGCGATGCGCGCGCGCGCGGAGACCGTTGGCGGCTGGTGGCGGCTCGATTCCAAGCCGGGATCCGGGGCCACCGTCGAGTTCTGGGTGCCGATGCGCCCGAACGAGGACTGAACCGGACGCTCCGGAAGGTCTGGACACCCCGGGCGGAACCCTTCACCATTGACCACGGTCCGCATCCGGCCCGCCTCCGCACTGTGGCGGCCGCACCTGCCACGGGGAGGCCCATGGAACGCCAGGAAGCGCCCCAGACGCCCGACCCGGACGAGGCGACCTCCCCGTCCCAGGCCGCTCCGTCGTCGGAGCGCATCGTCGTGATCCCCGAGGTCGACCCCGTCCTGCGGCAGGCGGAAGCACAGGCCCCCGCCCTGTTCGACAACGCCCCCGAGATCATCTACACGCACGACCTGGAGGGGAACTTCATCTCGATGAACCGGGCGGCTCAGACCATCACCGGCTACTCGCGGGAGGAGCTGGCCGGGCTGCACTTCGGAAGCGTGGTCTCGCCGGAGTACCGGGAGCTGGCCAAGCAGCAGATCATGCGCAAGCTCGCCGGCGAAGAAGTCACCACGTACGAGCTCGAGATCATCCGCAAGGACGGGACCCCGGTGCCCCTCGAGGTCAGCACCTGGCTCCTGCGCCGCGACGGGAAGCCCGTCGGGATCCAGGGGATCGCCCGGGACATCACCAAGCGCCGCGAGGCCGAGAACGCCGCCCAGGAGAGCGAGCGCCGGTTCAAGGTCCTGTTCGAGAATTCCTCCGACGCGATCATGTTGTGGTCGGCGCACGGCCGGGTGGTGTACGCCACCCCCTCCGTCCAGCGCGTCCTCGGCTACCGCGAGGCCGAGCTCGCCGGCCGGGTGGCGATGGAGCTCGTCCACCCGGACGACGCCGATCAGGCCAGGCGGCTGTGGACGGACGTGCTCAAGGCCCCCGGGGCCACCTCGAGCGGCCTGTTTCGGGTCCGGCACCGCGACGGGACGTGGCGCTGGATCGAGGGAGTGGGGAAGAACCTCCTCGACGAGCACGGGGTGGAGGCCGTCGTGGCCACGTTCCGCGACGTGAGCGAGCGGATCCGTACCCAGCAGGAGCTGCAGGACAGCGTCCGCCTCCTGGAGAGCGCCTACACCGACCGGCGGGCGCTCATGGCCCGGCTGGTGACGGCGCAGGAGGAGGAGCGCGAGCGGATCGCCCAGGACATCCACGACGACTCCATCCAGGGCCTCACCGCCGCCCTCATGCGTCTGGAGACCCTCCGGAACCACATCGAGGACCCCGCGCAGGTCGAGGCGTGCGACCAGCTCATCCGCGACGTGAGCCGGTGCATCGCGAGCCTCCGGGGGCTGATCTTCGAGGTGCACCCGCACGCCCTGGACGAGTACGGGATCGAGCCCGCCCTCCGCCAGCTCCTGGAGCGGGCCCGGGGTCAGGCCGGACTGGAGTTCACCTTCGAGGGCGGCGTCCCGACCGAGCCGCCCTCGGAGGCCCGCCAGATCGTCTTCCGCATCGCCCAGGAAGCGCTCACGAACGTGCTCAAGCATGCCCGCGCCCACAAGGTGCACATCAACCTCGACGCCCTCGACCAGGGATGCCGGGTGCGGATCCGAGACGACGGCGTCGGGTTCAACGTGAACGGGAACGACCCCGGGCCCGGCCACCTCGGGCTGGCGGGGATGCGCGCGCGGGCCCACTCCGCCGGCGGATGGTGCCGCGTGGAGTCGGCGGTGGGCGGAGGCACGCTCGTGGAGTACTGGGTTCCGGACGTCCGTCCCCACTCGCTGGCCGAGGACGAAGCCACCCTCGAGCCCTGAGCCCGGGTCAGGCCTTCAGCCGCTTCAGAAACTCGGCCTCGTCGATGACCTCGACGCCCAGCTCGGCCGCTCGGTCGGCCTTCGAGCCGGGGCTGTCCCCCACCACGACGAAGGTCGTCTTCTTGCTCACGCTGCCGGTGACCTTGGCGCCGGCGGCCTCGGCCGCGGCGGCGGCCTCGTCGCGGCTCATCGACTCGAGCCCGCCGGTGAGGACCATGACCTGTCCGCTGAGCGGACCCTCGGCGACCGCGGTGACGGGCTCGTCCGTGCGGACCCCCGCGGCGCGCAGCCGCCGGAGCAGCTCCCGGTTCTCGCCGTCGCGGAACCACTCGTGGACGCTGTTGGCGATCTCCGGACCGATGCCCTCGACGTCCTCGAGGCCCCCGAGCGTCGCGTTCTCCAACGCGTCGAGGGTCACGAACCGGCGGGCCAGGACCTGGGCGACGGTCGAGCCGACATGGCGGACGTTCAGGCCGACCAGCAGCCGCCACAGCGGCCGGTCCTTGCTGCCCTGGATCGCGCGCATCAGGTTCGCGACGGACCGGTCCTTGAATCCGGGGAGCTCGGCGAGGATCTCCGGCGTGAGCGAGTAGATGTCCGCCGGGTCGCGCAGATGCCCCCGTTCGATGAGGGCCATGACGGTCTTGTAGCCGAGGTGCTCGATGTCCATCGCTCCCCGGGCCGCGAAGTGGAACAACGACTCGATGCCCTGGCTGGGGCAGCCGCGGCGGTTCGGGCAGCGCGTGACGGCCTCACCCACGGGCCGGACCAGCTCGGTCCCGCACGAGGGACACGTGGCCGGCATCCGCCAGCGGCGCGTCCGCTTGGGGCGCCTCGAAAGCACCGGGCCGAGGACCTCGGGGATGACGTCCCCGGCGCGACGGACGATCACGGTGTCCCCCACACGCACGTCCTTGCGGGCGACCTCGTCCTCGTTGTGCAGCGTGGCGGTGGTGACCGTGACGCCGCCCACGTGGACCGGCTCCAGGCGCGCGAACGGGGTCACCGCCCCGGTGCGGCCGACATGCACGTCGATCTCCTTCAACCCGGTGGTCCGCTCCTCCGGCGGGAACTTGTACGCGATCGCCCACCGCGGGGCCTTGCTCGTCGCGCCGAGCTCGTCCTGCTGCGCGATCGAGTCGACCTTGACGACCACGCCGTCGATCTCGTAGTCGATCGTGTGGCGGTCGCGCTCCCACCGCTCGCAGAAGGCGACGACCTCCTCGAGCGAGCCCACGACCTCGGTGGCCGGGTTCACCCGCAGGCCCGCGTCCCGAAGCTCGGCGAGGGCCTCAGAGTGCGCGCGGAACCTCCGCCCCTCCGCGTACAGGACGCCGTGGCACCAGATCTGCAGGGGACGCGACGCGGTCACGCCGGGGTCCTTCTGGCGCAGGGTTCCGGCGGCGGCATTCCTCGGGTTCGCGAACGCCCGGGTGCCCTGCGCGATCAGCTCCTCGTTCAGGCGCTCGAACGCCTTCTCCGGGTAGTAGATCTCCGCACGGACCTCCAGGGCCTTGGGGTGGTCCTCCCCTCGCAACCGGACCGGGACCGAGCGGATCGTGCGCAGGTTCGCGGTGACGTCCTCACCGGTGTAGCCGTCCCCGCGGGTGGACCCCTCGACGTAGGCGCCGTCCTCGTAGGTGAGCGCCACCGCGGTGCCGTCGATCTTCAGCTCGCAGGCGTACCGGACGTCTGCGCCGACACCCTTCTCGACGCGCTTGCCCCAGGCCAGGAGCTCCTCCGCGGAGAAGGCGTTGTCCAGCGAGAGCATCGGTGCCCGGTGGCTGACGGGCCGGAAGAGCTCCGAGGGCGTGCCGCCGACCCGTTGCGTGGGCGAGTCGGGGGTGAGGATCTCCGGGTGAGCCTCCTCCAGCGCGCGCAGCTCTCGCATGAGCTCGTCGTACTCGGCGTCGGAGACCTCGGGGTCGTCCAGGACGTAGTAGCGGTACTCGTGGTGGTGCAGCTGCTGGCGGAGCTCCTCGGCTCTGGCCTGCGCGTCGGACAGCCGCCGTTCCTCCCGCTGGTCTCGGCGATCGTCCCGGGCGGGGTTGGTGGCCCTCGGGGTCAAGCCGCGATCTCCACGCCCCCGGCCACGCCGATCCGCTCCCCCTGCATGACGACCCCCCCGTAGACGCCCTTCAGTCGCCGAAGGAACGACAGGGCGCCCGCGAACGAGTCGGGTCGGCGCAGGATCGCCATCACCGCGGCGGCCGCCGCATCCGCCAGGATGCAGGAGTCCGCGAGCACCGCTACCTCGTCGGCCGTCTCGGCCGGCGTGTGGAAGCTCCCCATGGTCGTGTACACGCCCATCGGACATCGCTCCGGACGGATCACCACGGACAACGGCGCGTCGCTGCGCTGGTGGATCGTCAGCTTGGCGGGCTTGCGCGTGGCGATGAAATAGTCGCCGCCGTTGACGATCACGATGTCGGGCACGAACCGCACCAGGGTCCGTCCGACGTGCTCCGTCAGCGCGCCGGCGAACGTGAACATCGGGCCGACCCCGACCTGTGTGGCCGTCTCGATCATGCGGCGGCAGACCTCGGGCGCGTCGTCGGGAACCTCGGCGAGGGGGCGCTTGCTCGTTCGGAACTCGGCGTTGCGGATGCTGTAGGCCTGAAGCTGCTCCCAGAATCCCATCGCCGCCGCGCGCGCCTCCTCGTAGAAGTCCGGGGGCGCGGTGATGCGCAGCACCATGTCCTGGACGGGGACGTCGAAGGTCCGCGGCTTGCGCTTCATGCGCAGGGGCACGAGAGCGGCCTCCCTCAGGCCGCCGAGGCGATCGTCCCGCCGCCCAGCAGCTCGTCGCCGGAGTAGAAGGCCACGCTCTGACCGGGAGTGACCGCGCGCTGGGGTCGCCGGAATCGCACGCGGGCGCCGGCGCCGAGGGGCTCGATGACCGCGGGGACGTCTTCGCCCTTGTATCGGATGCGGACCTCGCCCTCGAAGGGGCCGTCGGGGCGCCGGGACACCCAGCTCACCCGTTCGGCGGTCAGGCCGTCTCGGGAGAGCAGCTCCTGCGGCCCCACGACGACCCGGTTCGTCACCGCGTCCAGTCCCACCACGTAGTTGCGCGCTCCGGTGGACACGCCCAGCCGGCGCCGCTGGCCGAGCGTGAACCGGAAGGTCCCGTCGTGGCCTCCCAGGACGTTGCCGGCCGCGTCGCTGATCGCCCCCTGACGGACCAGGTCCGGGGCGTGCTCGGCCAGGAAGGCCCCATGGTCCGCGCCGGGCACGAAGCAGACCTCCTGGCTGTCGGGCTTGCCCGCGACCGGGAGCCCGAACCGCTCGGCGAGGGCGCGCGTCTCGTCCTTCGTCTGCGCTCCGACGGGGAACAGGGTGCGCGCGAGCTGCGCCTGCCCGATCGTGTGCAGCACGTAGGACTGGTCCTTGCCCCGGTCCACGCCCCGATGCAGCCGCCAGCTCCCGTCGGCGGCTCTGACCCTCCGCACGTAGTGCCCGGTGGCGACGAAATCGAACCCGAGCGCGTCGGCCCGTTCGAGGAACGCGCCGAACTTGATGGACTCGTTGCATCGGACGCACGGGTTCGGTGTCCGCCCCGCGCGATGCTCGTCGAAGAAGTCCGCCAGGACCGTCTCGGCGAAGGTCCTCGACAGGTCGGCGATCTCGAAGTCGAACCCGGCGATACGCGCGACCTCCGCCGCATCCGCCTCGGCTCGCGGCCCACAGCAGCCGTGATCGACGCCGTCCAGGTGCACCAGCTTCATGTGCGAGCCGAGCACGCGATACCCCGCCTCGTGCAGCAGGCACGCCGCGACGGAGGAATCCACCCCTCCCGACATCGCCACCAACACCGACGCCCTCGCCACGCAGCCGAAGCTAGCACACGCACCGGCCGTATCTCGTTGGGGGTTGGTCGTATCGGCAGCGGTCAGACGGCCGAGCGGATGAGGACGCGCTGCTCGGAGCGCTCGAGACCGACGCCGACGCGGCGGCGGAGGTCCTGGAATGGCACGGGGCGGACGCGGACGCGGAAGGGCTTGAGGTCCCTGGTCACGTTCGCCTGCGCGGTCGCGTTGCCGCCGGCGAGGAGCGCATTCACGACGTCCTCGCCGTGCGGGCCCGCCCCCTGGACCAGATCGACCTGCCACAGCGGGATGTCGGTCTCACCCCACAGCACGGGGAACAGGTCGGCCAGGTCGAACTGGGCGTCGCCGCTCAGATCGCGGGTGGCGGCGTCCGTCCACTCCAGCCGGGAGATGTCGGCGCCGATCCGAGGGACCGATCGGCCGCATCCGGGGCAGCGCGACCGGACCATGCCCTGGCGGGCGATCAGGCCCGTGCGGAACCGCAGGAGCGCGGATCCGCGCCAGTCCAGCGACGTGTAGACGATCTCCCCGGGCTCGGCCTCGCCCATCTGGGCCCCGGTGTCGGGATCGACGATCTCGACGATCTCCAGATCGGGGTACGTGTGGAACCCGAACGAAAGCTCGGGCTGCCCCTGCGGCGAGGGGCACTCCGCCCACGCCAGCCGGGCCTCGGGAAACGAGAGCACGGCGGTGACCCGGGCCCCCCCCACTCCGGCGGTGTGCAGCAGGGTGGTGAACCGCGAGCGGGCGCCCTGCATCCCCTCGCCGCCCCACAGGGCCAGCAGCTTGAGGGTCTGGAAGGTCGCCGGGGGTGCGGCCCGCAGGAGCCCCTCGGCGTAACCGGGCTGGGTTACGAACACCGACGCCTGCAGACGCGACATCCACAGCGCCACCTGTGATGGGCGCACGGCCTGCCCACCCCCAAGGTGGGCGCCCGCCATCCCGGAGGCCTGGGTCCCGTAGTACGTGAACCAGTGGGCCAGCTCGGCGCCGAACGGAAGCGACGAGAGCAGGACGTCCTGACGGGTCGCGCCCATCACCGAGAACATCCGCGCCCCGGCCTGGGCCGTGGACATCAGGTCGCGCATCGTGTAGCCGACGACGGGCCCCCCGGCGAGCGGGAGGTGGAGATGGATCGGCTTGAACTCCTCGGCGAGGACCCGCTCCGCCGCGTCGTCGCCGCGCAGGAGCTTCTCTCGCATGACCCGGCGCATCAGCGAGCGATGGAACCAGCGCTTCAGGCTGTGCTCGTCCGGCCGGAGCAGGGCCTGGAACGGCCGGGCCGGATCGCCCTCGGCCCGGAACTGCTCCCGCGAGGTCAGGGGCAGCTTCTGCAGGTCGCGCAGCTTGCGGACGTCGGCCGGCTTCACCCCGGCGTTGTCGAAGACCCTTCGGTAGAAGGGGCTGAAGGGGTACAGATACCGCGGGAGGAAGTCACGGAGCATGGCTTCCTGCAACCGCACCTGGTCCCGTGCGGAGAGCCCGTCCCAGGGCCTGGGCACGTTACCTCCCTCCCGAGCGCCTCCGGGGGCGCGAGCAACAAAGCCGGGCCATCGGCCCGGCCCGGCGAATCCTATGGTGGCGCGTGTGCGCGTTCAACTTTCCGGGCCCTCCCGGATGGTTGAATCGCACCATGCGGCGCGCGCTCGCGATCGTGCTGTTGCTCTCGACCCTCGGCGGTTGCGACCTGTTCGAGGAGGCTCCTCCGGCCGATCCGGGGGTCCCCTCGGTCGAGGATCGCTCGCCCGTCCCGGGCGGACCTCCGATCGTCTGGGTCGGTGGATCCCTTCAGGAGATCGCCGAGGGGCACCTCACCATCCTGGGCGAGTCCGATGCGATCGTGCGGCTGCAGCGGCTCGCGGAGGGCGCCACGCGGTTCCTGGTCGCCGACGGAGGCGCCTGGCGTGACCTGAGCTCCGAGGAGACGGACGGCCTCGAGGTGGGTCCCCGGGTCTGTGCCGAGGCCTTGCTGGACGGCACCAACCTGGTTGCCCTCAGGATCTTCCTCGACGCCTCGTGCGGTCCGACCGGCGCTCCTTGACCCGTTTCACGGCCTCCTCGATGCGCTCGAGCGGCTCCCCGACCTGGTCGACGACGTCGGAGGCCCGCACCAGGGCGTTCTCCACGCGGGCGCGTGTGGTCGCGATCGGGGCCCGCCCCGCGTCGTCGGCCTCGAGGCTCTGGGCGCGGGCGAGCTTCCACAGCTGCGCCCGGCCGATCCCCTTGAGGACCCGCGGCCGCAACGGGCGCCACACGTACTCCACGGTCTCGGCCTCGTTCAGAAGATCGCGCGTCGGCTCCGAGATCACGACGGTCCCCCGCCGGGCGACCGAGACGATCCTGGCGGCCAGGTTCACGGTGGGGCCCAGGTAGTCCCCCTCCCGGGGCAGGACCTTCCCGGCGGCCAGGCCGACCGCCACGTCGGGCAGGTCATCCGCCGCCGAGTGGGCCTCGGCCATCCGGAGCGCGATCTCGGCCGCGGACAGCACGTCCTCGGCCACGAACATCACCTCGTCGCCGATCCACTTCACCACGCGTCCGCCGTAGGCGGCGACGGTGTCGTACGCGAGGCCCTCGAACCGCTCGACGATCTGTCCCAGCTGGCGGTCGTCGAGCTGCTGGCTGAGCGAGGTGAACCCCACCATGTCCACGAACCCGACGACCAGTGAGACGCCGGGGTCCTCATCCCCGAAGTGCGCCACCATGTGGCGGCGGGCCGCCGCGGCCAGGTGGCGCCGCCACGTGTACAGCAGGAACGCCTCCAGCGTCGGGATCAGGGCCGTGGCCAGCTGGAGGACGGTGAGCGCGATCTCGTCGTCGTCGGCGCCGGCCTCGCGCATGGCGGCCTCGATCGACTGACGGAACGACTCGACCTGCGCCTCGGCAACACGGGCCAGCGACAGCCCCATGACCCTTGTCACCTGGAGGGCAACCTCCGGTTCGGAGATCCCGCGCTCGATCAGCTGGCCCGCGGCGGCGAGCATCCGGGCGTCGGCGTCGGTGAAGATCGGCTGGTCCTTCGGGACGTCCGGGAAGCCGAGGGCGCGCCAGAAGCGGTCGGCGAGGTCCTCGGGGACGCCGGCGATGGCGGCGCACTCCGGCGCGGTGTACTTCGCCTCCTCGCCGATGAGCATGCGCTCCGAAGCAAGGAGCTCCAGCGCTCTCGGGCCCTCGGCCTTCGCCGCCTGGATCTGGTCCTCCGGGACGCCGTGGTCTCGCAGGAACTGGACGAGGGCGTCGGTCGCGGACACGATCGCCATCGTGGCGTCCTACACGGCGATGAGGACCAGCAGGAGGACCGCCGTGTAGTGACACGCGCCCGCCGCGATCCCCATTGCGTGCCAGATCTCGTGGTACCCGAAGGTGGCCGGCCTGGGGTTGGGACGGTTGAGGAGCAGGATGATCGAGCCGCCCGTGTAGAGGAGTCCCCCCGCCAGGATCAGCAGCAGCTGGGCAAGGGTGAGCTGGCGGATCAGGAGGGGCGTCATGAGCACGGCCAGCCACCCCAGCACGATGTAGAGGACCGCCCCCAGGACCTTCACGCGATCGAACTTCGCGAGCTTGAGCACGACGCCGAACGCGGCGCCGGCCCAGGCGAGCGTGAGGATCACGATCGACCAGGGCCGCTTCAGGCCGAGCAGGGCGATCGGGGTGTAGGTGCCCGCGATCAGCACGTAGATCATCGAGTGATCGAGCTTGCGCATCCGGTCGAACGTTCGGGTCGACCACCGGCCCAGGTGGTACGCGGCGCTGGTCCCGTAGAGCGCGATCAGGCTCAGCGCGTAGATGGCGGCCGCCACCCTGGCGACCGGCCGCTCGGCAAGGGCGACTAGGGTCAACCCCGCCGGGATCGAGACGATGAACGCGACCTGGTGCAATCGGCCTCGGAAACGGGGTTTGGGCGGTGCCTCGGCGGCGGTGTGGCCAGCCATGAGGCCACTATCGTCCCTCATCCCGCAGGATCCAACCACAGGAGGGCACCAAAACGAGCTACCAGCCCGACCGTCCGATCCCGACCGGACGCGCCGACCAGGACCTGTGGTGGTCGATCGGCCGTGCCGTGATCGCTCCCGTCATGTACGCGCTGTTCCGCGTGCGGCCGCACGGGCTGGCACAGATCCCGGCCGACGGTGGCGGGGTCATCGTCTCGAACCACGTCAGCGTGTTCGATCCCGTCATCCTCGGGTTGATGGCGGCGAGGCGGGGCCGCACCGTCCGGTTCCTGGCGGCGGCGGGGAACTTCGACGTTCCCGTCGTGGGGTGGGGCCTTCGAAGGATCCGTCAGATCCCCGTGGTCCGGGGCGCCTCGAGCGTGCAGGCGCTCGAGGGAGCCACGGCGGTGGTCCGATCGGGCGCCCTGGCGGGCGTCTACCCGGAGGGCGGCGTGGGGCCGGGCCCGCTGATGCCCGGCAGACGGGGGGCGGCGAGGCTGGCGCTGGCCTCGGAGGGCCCGATCATCCCCGTGGGAATCTGGGGCACGAACGCGCGCTGGCCGAAGACCGGCTTGCTCTTCAAGCCCCCGCTTCGCCCGGTGGTCGGGATCTGCGTCGGCGCGCCGATCCAGCCGAAGGGAGACCCGGCCTCGGCCGAGCACGTCCAGGCCCTCACCGATCAACTGATGGCCGAGATCGGACGCCAGGTCCTGGCCGCACGCTCGGTGGCGCGATACCCCTGAACGCGAGCGGGCGGGACCCTCGCGGATCCCGCCCGTCCCGCCGGTGGTCGCCCTACAGGTTCGTGTAGAGCAGGTGCTTGTTCGCCGTCGACTGGGCCAACTTGACGATGCCCTTGGTCGTCAGGTTGTACAGCGCCGTCCGCAGCGCGGACGGGGACGACGACGGGTTCGACTGCAGGTACAGGGCGGCTACCCCCGCGGTGTGCGGCGTGGCCATCGACGTCCCGCTGATCGTGTTGGTGGCGCTGTCGCTGGTGGACCAGGCCGACAGGATGCCGACGCCGGGCGCGAACCAGTCCACGCAGCTCCCCTTGTTGGCGAAGGACGCCCGCTTGTCGGCGGCGTCGGTCGCGCTGATCGTCATGGCCTCCGGCACCCGCGCGGGCGAGGTGGTGCACGCGTTGGTGTTGTTGTTCCCCGCGGCGATGGCGTAGGACACGCCGTCGGCGATCGAGTTCTTGACGGCGTTGTCGAGCGCGGTGCTCGCGCCTCCGCCCAGGCTCATGTTGGCCACGGCCGGCTGCCCGGGCGCGTGGTTCCCGGTCACCCAGTCGATGCCGGCGATCACCTGCGAGGTCGAGCCCGAGCCGCTGCAGTTCAGGACGCGAACCGCGACCAGGGACACGCCCTTGGCGACCCCGTACGTGGATCCGCCGACCGTCCCGGCCACGTGCGTGCCGTGCCCGTTACAGTCCGTGGCCGGCAGTGCGCCGTCGATCGCGTCGAAGCCGTCGGTGGCCCGGCCCCCGAACTGGCCGTGCGACGTGCGGATGCCGGTGTCGATCACGTACGCCTTCACGCCGGCGCCGGTGTTCGTGTAGGTGAACGTCCCGTTGGTCGGGCGGGCGCGCTGGTCGATGCGGTCGAGACCCCACGGCGGTGAGGTCTGAACCGTGGAGGCCGTGACGACGCCGTCGGCCTCGAGGTAGGCGACCCCGGAGTCGCGCTGGAGCTCGGCGACCTGCTCGGAGCTCAGGTTGGCGACGTAGGCGTTGAGCGCGTGCTTGTAGACGCGCGTCGCCTGAACGCCGTACCGTTCCTGATGGTCCGAGGAGGCACGCGCGGCGCTTCCCGGCGCACCCTTCAGCACGACGATGTAGCGAGCCGAGCCGGAGTCGGCGGCGGGCGCCGCGTTCGCAATGGGCGCCGCGACGAGCAGACCCAACAGCAGGGCCACGGTGAGACATGTCGCCTTCATTGGTGACATGGAACGTCCTTTCGAAAAGGGCAGGGGTTGGCGGCAAGCATAGACGCCACGGGCGGCGCCGACCAGAGGTCCACACCCACCTTTTCGGTCGAAATGGGCGCGGGCTCGATGGGCCGGAGGCGGGACCCTCGACGGGCCCCGCCTCCCTCCCCGGCGTCTACAGGTTGGTGAACAGCAGGTGGTTGTTGGCGGTGCTGGACGACGTGACCACGCCCTTCGTGGTCAGGTTGTAGAGCGCCGTCCGGACGGCGGCCGGGGCCGCTCCCGGGTTGGACTGCAGGTACTGCGCGGCCACCCCCACGGTGTGCGGGGTCGCCATCGACGTCCCGCTGATGGTGTTGGTCGCGGTGTCGTTCGTGTACCAGGCCGACAGGATGCTCACGCCCGGCGCGAACCAGTCCACGCAGTTCCCGAAGTTGGCCCAGGACGCCTTGCGATCGGTCGAGTCCGTCGCGCTGATCGTCATGGCCTCGGCCACCCGGGCCGGCGATGAGTTACAGGCGTTGGCCTGGAACCCGAGGATGTTCCCGTTCCCCGCGGCGACGGCGTAGGACACGCCGTCGGCGATCGAGTTGCGGACGGCGGCGTCCAGGGCGCTGCTCGCGCCCCCGCCCAGGCTCATGTTGGCCACGGCGGGCTGGCCGGCCGAGTGGTTCCCGGTCACCCAGTCGACGCCGGCGATGACCCCGGACGTCGCGCCCGAGCCCGAGCAATTCAGGACCCGCACCGCGACCAGGGACACGCCCTTCGCCACCCCGTAGGTGGAGCCGCCGATCGTCCCGGCCACGTGCGTGCCGTGGCCGTGGCAGTCGTCGGCCGTCCCGCCGTCGACGGAGTCGAAGCCGCTGGTCGCCCGGCCCCCGAACTGGGAATGTGTGAACCGGATGCCGGTGTCGATCACGTACGCCGTCACGCCGGCTCCGGTGTTGGTGTACACGAACGTCCCGTTGGTCGGCCGGGCCCGCTGGTCGATGCGGTCGAGGCCCCACGGCGGCCCGGTCTGGATCGTCGAGGCCTGCACCGCGCCGTCGCGCTCCAGGTAGGCGACGCCGGAGTCGCGCTGCAGGGCCGCGGCCTGGCTGGAGCTCAGCACCGCCACGTACGCGTTCAGTGCGTGGCGATAGACCCGAGTGGCGTGGACGCCGTACCGGGCCTGGTGATCGGACGAGGCGCGGGCGGCCCCGCCGGGTACGCCCTTCAGCACCACGATGTAGCGAGCCGACTCCGACTCGGCGGCGGGGGCGGCGGTCGCGGCGGGCACGGCGAGGAGGAGGCCCATCAGCAGGACCACCGCGAGGCATGTCGCCTTCAGAGCAGACATGAACGCTCCCTTCGAACGGGCGGGCGGGTTTCCGGGTCGGATGGGCGTCCGGGTCGGATGGGATGCGGGCGCGCCGAGGCGTTGCCTCGTGCGGGGCTCCTCGCGTCTCTGCCTCACCCCTCCCGCGACCGCGCCGCCCGCGGGCAGGGCAGGCTCGGGTCGGCGCCGACCGAATCCGGCGAGTCCTATCCCTCAGGCGAACGCGCCGTAAACCTCCGATCGAGAGATTTTTCCCCTGCGCGCGTCCCCGGGTGCTTGAATCCCCTTCGATGGCGCATCCCCTCGAGCTGACCGGCGAACGCACCCTCCCCGACGTTCCCGAGGAGAACTACTGGTTCCGGCGTCACTCGGCCGTCTACCGCCTGGCCTCTCGCCTGGCCGAGGGACGCGTGCTCGAGGTGGGATGCGGTGAGGGCTACGGGAGCGCGACGCTCGCCAAACGGGCGACGGTGACGGCGCTCGAGTACGAGCCGGCCGTGGCCGCCCACGCGGCGCGCCGGTATCCGAACCTGCGCGTGGCGGTGGCCGACGCCTGCCGTCTTCCGGTTCGCGACGGCGCGTTCGACGCGGTCGTCGCACTGCAGGTCGTGGAGCATCTGTACTGCGCGGAGGCGTTCGTCTCGGCCTGCCGGCGGGCGCTGCGGCCCGACGGCGTGCTGCTGCTGTCCACACCCAACCGCACGACCTTCTCACCCGATGGTCCTCGGAACCCCTTCCACGCCCACGAGTTCACCGCCGGCGAGCTGGAGGGGCTGGCGCGGACCGTGTTCGGCGACGTTCGGATCCTCGGGCTGCACCATCGCGGCCTCCTCAGGGCGCACGAGGTGCTCGCGGACCGATCCCTGCCGGCGGCCCTGGTCGAGCACGGGTACGAGGGCCTCTCGCCGGCGGGCCGGGCGCTGGTCTGGGCGGTCCGGGAGGGGAACTTCCGCCTGTCGAGGCGCGGCGTCGAGCGCTCGCTCGATCTCGTGGCGGTGTGCCGGCCGTGAGCGGCGACCGAGTCAGCACCGTCCACCTCGGTCAGTTCGACCGCGAGACGGCCAACGAGATCGCGGGAGGGCTCGAGGAGGCGGGGATCGTGTGGTGGTTCAAGGAGCCCGGGTACCTCAGCCAGATCTGGGAGTTCGGGGTGCGGCTGTTCGTCGACCGGAAACGGCTCGAGGAGGCGCACGCGATCGTGGAGCGGGTCCGCGTCGCGCGCGGCGGGGCCGAACCGAAGTCGTGACGGGAGCGAATCGAGGGGCGATGATCCGACGGCTGCTGGGATGGATGCGGGCGCACCCCCGCCTGACCGGCGCCGGCGCCGTGTTCGGCGCGGCGGTGGTGGTGCTCGGGTTCGCGTGGTTCGAGCCCCACAAGCTGTTCGTCGACGAGCGCGTGAACGAGGCCCCGCCCGTCGCCACCGTCTCGGCCGACGCCTCCACTCCGCCCGGGTCCTCGCCCTCGGCCGTCGCCGGGCCCTCCGTCCTCTCGCGCGGGGCGTTCCGGCCGCTGGAGCACGACGCCGAGGGACGGGCGCTGGTCCTGCAGACCGCCGACGGCACCCGGTACCTGCGCTTCGAGGACCTGGAGGTCTCGAACGGTCCGGACCTGGTCGTCTACCTGTCCGTGCTGGGGCCGGATCAGGACTGGGGCGACGCGGACGACGCCGAGTTCGTGGACCTCGGTGCGCTGAAGGGCAACGTCGGCGACCAGAACTACGAGCTCGCCGCCGGGCTGGACCTCTCCCGCTTCCACAGCGTCGTCGTCTGGTGCCGGCGCTTCACGGTCGGCTTCGCCGTCGCGCCGATCTCGGTCACCGGATAGCATCCCAGGGCTCGGGCGACGCCCGAACCTGTCTGGAGGAATCCTGGCCCTTCCCCTGTCCGTCGCCCTTCTGTCGTGGGAGTACCCACCGGCGATCGTCGGCGGGCTCTCCCGGCACGTGTACCACCTGGCCCACGGGCTGGCCGCCGGTGGGCACGACGTCACCGTGTACACCCGGGGGCACCCCGAGGCCCCCGCCGAAGAGGACGACGACGGGGTTCGCGTCGTCCGCGCCGACGAGTACCCACCCCGGATCGCGTTCGAGGACTTGGTCCCGTGGGTGCTCGCATTCAACGTCGCCCTCCTCCATCGGGCCGAGGCCGAACTGCGGGACCGGCCCCCCGACGTGCTGCACGCGCACGACTGGCTCGTCGGCTACGCCGCGGCGGCGCTCAAGGACCTCCACGCGCTCCCCCTGGTGGCCACGGTGCACGCCACGGAGTACGGACGGCATCAGGGTCGGCTTCCCGGGCCCCTCCAGACCCTGATCCACCAGGTGGAGTGGTGGCTGACGTTCGAGGCGGGCCGCGTCATCACGTGCTCCGAGTACATGCGTGAGGAGGTCACCCGGATCTTCGAGCTCCCTCCCGACAAGGTCGAGGTGATCCTGAACGGCGTGGACCTCACCCGGTTCGCTCCCGAAGCGGAGGCGCCGGCCGTGCGGGCCGAGCTCGCGCCGGAGGGGGCACCGCTGATCGTGTTCGCCGGCCGTCTGGAGTACGAGAAGGGCGTGCAGACGGTTCTGGAGGCGCTCCCCATGATCGACGCGGACGTGCCGGGCGTTCGATTCGTCGTGGCCGGCGCCGGCTCGCACCGGGCGGAGCTCGAGCGGCGCGCGCTCGAGCTGGGGGTCGCGGACCAGATCCGATTCGAGGGCTTCGTCGACGAGGCGCGATTGCGCGAGCTGTACGGTACGGCCGACCTGGTCATCGTCCCGTCGCTGTACGAGCCCTTCGGTCTGGTCGCGCTCGAGACGATGGCCTGTGGTTCGCCCGTCATTGCCGCGGACACCGGGGGCCTGCGCGAGATCGTCGCCCACGACATCACCGGCCTGCGGTTCACGCCGGGAGACGCCCGATCGCTGGCCGAGGTCGCCACCAGACTCCTCACCGACGAGCGGCTCGCCCGCCGGCTCGCGCTGGAGGCGCACAGCCTGCTGGCGGAACGTCACTCGTGGCCGGCGGTTGCGACACGGACGGCCGAAACGTACCGGCGGGCGATCGTCGAGGACGTTCGTCGTCGCGAGCGCGCCCCGCTCCGCGCCGTCTTCGAGCAGCGCTTCTAGGCGGCGCTCAGGCTATCCAGGTTGCCGTAGTCCGGGCGCTTCTTCTTGCGTCCGCGAAGGACGTCGTAGCGCAGCGGCTCGTGCTGCCAGCACAGCTTGGACTTGTTGTAGATCGACAGACGTGTCTCGCAGCCCTCCTCGGCGCAGACCCGCCCGGAGGAGAACACCCGGTTCGCCCTGGGCAGGGGGTGGGCGTGCTCCCCACGCATCGACCGCGTTCCGTCTCGCATTGCGGTTCGTACCTCCTCGGGGTCCGGAACCCATGCCCGGGTACCCTGCGACATACGAAACGCCCACCTCGCCCGGTTCATTCCCGGACCGGGTCAGTTCGAGCCGAGGCCCTGGAGGAGCTCGGGCACGTCCCCCACCAGCTGCAGGTAGCGGGGCGTGAACCCCACCGACTCCCAGAACGCGAGGGCCCCGTGGTTCTGGACGAACGTCGCCAGGTCCAGGTGGGTGACCCCACGCCGACGCGCCTCCTCGGCGATCGCCCGCAGGAGGGCCCGGGCGACCCCCCGGCGCCGGTGATCCGCGCACGACCACGCTCGAGACCTCCAGGGCCCGGGAATCGGCGAACCGCGACACGACGTGCTCCTTGGCGAACGCGGTGCCCTCGACCTCGCCGCGCGACTCCGCAACCAGATGGACGGCGTCGCCGGCGGCGACCTGCCGCCGGTAGCCCTCCAGAACCTCGTCGAGGAAGCCGCTCCTTGGCGGGAAGACCCGCCAGTCCTCCTGGAGCTCGTTCAGGTGCTCGAGGAGGCCCCGCACCGCCGCGCGGTCCTCGCCGACCATGGGGCGCACCAGGAGGTCACCTGCCGCGGCGCTTCACCACCCGCCCCGGGTTGCCGACCACCACCGATCGGGGCGGCACGTCGCGGTTGACCACGGTCTGGGCCCCGACGACCGAGCCCCTCCCGACGGTGACCCCCCGCAGGATCGAGGCTTTCTCGCCGATCCAGCAGTCCGCCTCGATGCGAACCGGGGACTTCACGATGCCCTGCCGCCGGATCGGGACGAGCGGGTCGGCGAAGTTGTGGTCGAAGTCGGTGACGTAGATCCAGTCCGCGAAGATGCAGTCCTCGCCGATGTCGATGTCCAGGTACCCGTTCAGCGTGTTGTTGGCGCCGAACACCACCTTGTCGCCCACCCGGAAGAAGCCCTCGTGGCAGCGCAGTGCGTTGCCCGCGCCGATCCACACCCAGCGCCCGAGCTCCATGTGTCCGAGGCCCCGCCGGCAGAAGACCTCGGCGCGAGGATGGACGAAGACCATGCCCCGGGTGACGATGTGCCGGTTGCGCACCTTGAAGCGCCACACGTAGCGGAGCCACAGCCGCAGGTACCTCGGGGTGGCCATCCGGTGGCGGACCAGGAACCGGACCAGTGGGACGAATCCCCGCCGGGGCGCCGGGGCCGGCACGGGGTGCGCCGTGGTCCGAGCCGCCTCGTCCACCAGCGTCACTCCGCCGGGCGCTCCGCGTACAACAGCAGGTTGTAGAACCACGGCCGCGGCAGAACCCGGCCGAGGACGAGGTCCAGCCGGTACAGACGCAGGTAGTTGCGGTAGGCGAACCAGGCCCACCGTTCGCCGAGCAGCCCGGGACGGGCCTCGGACTCGAACGTCCGGACGGACCACCCGAACAGGCTCGACAGGAGCTCCTCGGTCTCCGCGCGGACGTTCACGAACCCGAGGTCGCGCGCCCAGGCCTCGGCCGAGGCGGGATCGAACGTGTGAAGGTCGACCTCGAACTCCAGGTCCCTGAGGATCCGGTCGTCCTCGGAGCCCGGCTCGGCGGGGGGCGGGCGCCTGCGCAGACCGGGGCGGGCGCGCTCCACCAGGCGGAACGCGTGGCTGACCACGCGACCCGCTCCGCGTGCCAGGCGATCCCCGATGACCGTCGGCTCTCCCGCGACGAGAACCGCCCCACCCGGGCGAAGGACCCGGTACGCCTCCCGCAGGAACGCCTGCGGGTCCGGGAGGTGATGCAGGAACGCGTGTCCGACCACCAGGTCGAACGACGCGTCCGGGTAGGGAAGCCCCTCGGCGTCGGCGGGCCTCGCCTGCAGGTCGCACCCCAGCCGGCGGGCGTTCTCGAGGACCGCGGCGACCATCCCCGGTGAGATGTCGGTGGCGTGGGCCCGCTCCACGAACCCGGCCTGCCACAGGTTCAGCAGGAAGAACCCCGTGCCCGCGCCGACCTCGAGGACGTCGCCGTAGCGCGGCCTCGGCAGCATCCGCTCGGCGCGATCCCGCACGTAGTCGATGCATCGCTCGTCGAACGAGATCGACCACTTCGCGTCGTACGAGCGCGCGGCCGCGTCGTGGTACAGGACGTTGGCGGTCTTCGGGTCGATCTCGGACTTGCGTGCGTCGGCGTTCGCCATGGGCCCCGGCCGTCAGCGGCCCTTGAACTCGGCCTTCCCCGGCCCGTCCTCCAGGAAGGACCGCATGCCTTCCTTCTGGTCCTCCGACGCGAAGAGGGCGATGAACGCCTCGCGCTCGATGATCAGCCCCGCGGGGATCGGGAGCTTCGTGCCGTGGTTGATGGCCTGCTTCGCCGCCCGCAGCGCCACGCGGGCGCCCTTCGCGTACCGCTTCGCGGCCTCCACCGCCTTTGGGTAGACCTCCGCGGCCGGATGGATCTGGTCGACGAGCCCGATCTCCTTCGCCTCCGAGGCCTTCACGAATCGGCCCGAGTAGATGATCTCCTTCGCCGTCGAGAATCCAACCAGCCGGGGAAGCCGCTGGGTGCCGCCGGCGCCGGGGATGATCCCGAGCAGGATCTCCGGCTGCCCGAGCGTCGCGTCCTCCGCGGCGAACCGGAGGTCGGCGCACATCGCCAGCTCGCACCCGCCCCCGAGCGCGTAGCCGTTGAGCGCGGCGATGGTGACCTTCGGGATCTGCTCCACCTGCAGGAACGCCTCCTGGAGGCCTGTGATCATGGGGGCGACCTCCCCGGGTGACATCTCGGACATCATCTTGATGTCCGCGCCCGCGGCGAACACCTTCTCGCCGCCCCACAGCACCACCGCGCCCACGTCGTCCCGCTCGGTGGCCTCCTGGGCGGCGGCGACCAGGTCGGCGGTGAGGGCCCCGTCGATCGCGTTCATCGGCGGACGGTCGAGTCGGATCGTGCCGACCCCGTCCGAGACCTCGAGCTTCACGAACTCGCCCACCGGCAACCTCCCCGTTCCTCGATCGCGTGCGGCGCCCACTGAAGCCGCGTAATCGTAGGTTGAACCCCGTGAGCGCGTCCGAGCCTCACGCCGAGCGCGAGAGACCCTCCCGGAGCGGCGTGAGCTCCACCCCGAACTCGGCGGCCGCGTCGACCCCCTCCGGAACCGGCGCCGCCAGGACGGTCTCGAGCCCCGTCCGGCCCCGACGGAATCCGACGCGCACGGGATGCCGCCTCCTGCCGGACACCCGGGAAAGCAGCTGTCCGACCGTCACGAGGTCGGGACCGGCCAGGGCGAAGGTCCCCGATACCGGCCCTCCACGATCGTCGGCCGCCACCAGCACCGCCACGAGGTCCTCGTAGAAGACCGGCGCCACGCGGAGGTCCGGGTCGACGGGAAGGAGCGCGATCGGCGCCCGGGCCAGCGAGCGAAGCGCTTCGAGCCAGGAGATTCCGGGGCCGTACACGGGCGCCGTGCGCACCACGACGCGCTGCGGCACCGACGACGCCTCGACGGCATCCACGACCTGGCCCGAGTCCGGCCAGGAGGTGACGAGCAGCCGAGTGATCTTGGCCTCCCCGGCGGCGGCCGCCACCCAACCGACCGCGTCCGAGCTCCCCAGGTGCACCACCGTGTGGGCGTCGTGGAACACGGTCGCCAGGTGTTCGACGTCATCGAGATCGACGGCGGCGACCTTCGGGACGAGGGCTCGGACGGACTCGATCTCGTCCTCGCGGGCGACCAGCGCGCGGACCTCGCCGCCCGCCTCGGCGAGTCGCCGCAGGAGCGAGCGTCCGATCAGGCCCCCCGCCCCGACCACGACCACCGGCATGGGCGGAGGGTAAAGGAACTCGCCCCGCCCGCAGCGAAATGGTTCCACGATGCGCCCCGTTCCCCGAGGGATCCTCGTCCTCGCGCTGTTGCTGGGCACGCTCGCGTTCCCGAGCGGAACCCCCGCCGGAGCCGCCGCGCCCGATCTGTCCGCATATCAGGGGATCGGCGCGTGGGTGGACCTGTACGACCCCGCCCTGCTCGCGAACCCCGAGGGGACGGTGGCGAGGATCGCGGCACGGGGGACCCGCACGCTGTTCCTCGAGACCTCCAACTACCAGATGCCGGAGGCCGTCATGTGGCCCGGCCTCATCGGACGCTTCCTGGACGCCGCCCATGCGCGAGGGATCAAGGTCGTAGCCTGGTACGTGCCGGGGTTCACCGACCTCGGCCTCGACCTGCATCGCTCGCTGGCGGCGATCCGCTTCCGCTCCTCGACCGGACAACGGTTCGACTCGTTCGGGATGGACATCGAGTCCACCCGGGTCCCGCAGTACTGGGAGCGCAGCCGTCGCGCCATCGCCCTGTCGAGGAAGGTTCGAGAGGCCGTCGGCCCCGGGTACGCCCTGGGGGCCATCGTGCTGCCCCCTCCCCTGCTCGACTACAGCCCCGGATACTGGCCGGAATTCCCGTTCAAGGACCTCGGGCGCCTCTACGACGTGTTCCTGCCGATGGGCTACTGGACCTTCCGCTCCGACGGCGAGGCCGCCGCGTACGAGTTCACGCGCGCCTCGATCGAGGGCATCCGGGCGCGGACCGGTCGCCGGACGATGCCGATCCACCCGATCGGGGGCATCGCCGACGCCGTGGGGCCGGCCGGGATGCGCGGGTTCGTCCACGCCGCGCGCGAGTTCGGCGTCCTCGGGGCGAGCATGTACGACGTCGGCACCTCGGACCGGGCCGACTGGAACGCGCTGGCCGACGTCGCCCCCACACCCGCGCAGAGCGTCCCGTCGCCACTCACGCTCGGCACGCGGTTCGACGCGTACGGCAACCTCCCGGCGGGCGACACCTCGCACCCCCGAGAGGTCGTCTTCCACGTCGGGCGCCGCGCCGGCGCGTGGGACCTCGACTACGAGCTCTTCGCGATCGAAGAGGGTGCGGTGTCCGTCCTGGTCAACTGGAAGCGGGTGGCGACGCTCGCCCGCGGGCCCGTGACGTGGACCACGCGACGGACCCTTCCGCTGCCGGCAGGGATCCTCGATCACGCCCGGAACACGATCGCGTTCACCACCCGCTCGGCGAACCCTCCCTGGCCGCAGTGGGGAGTGCGTCGCGTCTCCCTGGTCCCGGGGCCGCGCCCGGTCACGGATCGGGCCGCGCACGGCTTCGTCCCCGGCTACGAGACGACGTTCGCCGACCGGGTCAGCTACCGGCTGCCCGCGTCGGAGGGCCTGGTGACGATCACCGCTCGAGGCTTCGATGTGTCGGCAGGGGAGGTCCTCATCGAGCTCGACGGGACCCCGGTCGGACACCTCGCCCCCAGCGCCGCCGGCCGTTGGGGCCTGCCACAGACCTTCGTCCTGCCCGTGCAGGCTCTCGGCTCGGGCCCGCATCGGCTGACGTTCGATGCGGTCGGCTTCCCTCCGAAACGCAACGTGTGGGCGGTTCGGCTGGTGGACGTGAGCGGCATCGCCCTGATCCCCGGTCTCTGACGAGTTTCACCCCTCGGCGGCTCCCTCGGTAGACTCCCGGGTGTGCGTCGTGCCTGGATGTCCGCGTTCCTCGTCGGTGGCCTCCTCCTGTCCGCGGGGGCTGCCGAGGCTCAGACGGACGCACTGAAGATCAGCGGCGAGATCGACGGCGAGCTCGCCAACGGCGAGCGGGTCGTGGCTCAGCTCCGACTCACCCACGCTCGCGGCTTCCGAAGGATCCAGCGGATCGAGCTGTCCCTGAAGACCAACGGCGTCATCGTCGAGACCCTCGAGATCGAGCCGGCGCTCTTCTCGGTCGGCATCCGCGGGGCCGTCACCACGTCGTTCCTGGACGAGGACGAGTTGCGCGGGGCCTTCTTCGGCCTCACGCCCGCCGACGTCGAGATCCGTAGCAAGGGCAAGGAGCTTCGGCTGACGATCCCGATCCGCTTCCTCACCGATCCGCCGCCCGGTTCACGGCTGGTCGCCCAGGCCCTCGGCGAGGGCCCCTCGCGGGCCGGGCCGATCGAGCTGGGATCCCCCGCCGCGGAGCGGTCGTCCATCACGTGGACCTCCGTCCTGCTCGCCGCGGCCGTGGCGCTGTTCGCCGGGGGGGTCATCGGCGCGACCACCTCCGCAAAGCGCAAGCCGAAGACCGCCTCGGTGTACGGAGCGGTGCGAGACCGGATGGACGTCAAGCCGGGGCCCGACGCCGTGATCGCGCCCGCCAAGGTGGCTCCCGCCAAGGTGGCTCCGGCCAAGGTGGCTCCCGCCAGGAAGGCCCCCGCCAAGAAGGCCCCGGCCAAGAAGGCTCCCGCGAAGAAGGCCCCGGCCAAGAAGGCCCCGGCCAAGAAGGCCCCGGCCAAGAAGGCTCCGGCCAAGAAGGCTCCCGCGAAGAAGGCCTCCGCCCGCGGGCGTTCCGGGGGCCGAACCGGCTGATGCCGGAGGCGCTCGACGTCTGGGCGAGCGTTTCCGATGGTCTCCATCGCCGCTCCCGTCACCACGTCGGGGTGTGGGACCGGCTCCATGAGCTGACCGACCTCGGTGAGTTTCGCCCGCGTCTCATGGACGACATCGAGATCCGGCGGTTCGAGGTCCGGCTCGGCGACAACTACGCGATGATCGCCAACCCTCGCGAGCTCCTGCATTACCGGCTCGACTGGAACGAGGCGGACCTGCTCCCGCTGATGGACGGCACCCGCACCGTTCGTGAGCTCGTCGTGGAACGGTTCCAGGAGTCCGGCGAGCTGGAGCTCTCCGGCGTGGCCGATCTCGTGTACCAGCTGCACGTCGGCGGCTTCCTCGACACCACCTACCTCGACGCCGAGGGCGCCCTGGACAAGGCCCTGCATCCTCGAACGGCGCTGGGCGCGCGGGCGCGAGAGTTCGTCACCACCCTGCGGCTTGAGTGGAAGACCGCCGACCGCTTCGTCCGGTGGCTCTACGAGCACGGGTTCCGCCAGCTCTTCACCGTCCGCGCCCAGGTCGTCTCGCTGCTCGTGGTAATGGTCGGGCTGATGGCCTTCCTGGACAACGTGCAGTCGGGGCAGTTCACGATCGGCGCCGAGTCGATCGCCCTGGGAGCGCTGATCCTGCTCGGGCTGCAGATGCTGCACATCTTCATCCACGAGCTCGGCCACGCCCTGGTCCTGGTGCACTACGGGCGCCGGGTGAAAGCGGCCGGCTTCTTCATCTTCTTCGGCTCGCCGGCGTTCTTCATCGAATCGTCGGACGGGCTGATGCTCGAGCAGCGCGAGCGGATCGTGCAGTCGGCCGCCGGCCCGTACGCCGGGCTGATCGTCGCGGGGACCTTCTCCGCCCTGGTCTGGGCGATGCCTGAGGCGGCGATCACCCCGCTCCTCTACAAGTTCACCGTCCTGGCCTACCTCAACGTGTTCATCAACAGCCTTCCCCTGCTGGAGCTGGACGGCTACTGGATCCTGGCGGACGGGATCCAGATCCCCGACCTGCGACCCCGGTCGCTGGCGTTCGTCCGGCACGAGCTCCCGCGGCGGCTGTGGAAGCGCCAGGGCCTCACCCGTCGAGAGTGGGGTCTCGCCATCTACGGGATCGTCGGGTTCGCCGTGACCGTCCTGTCGTTCTACGCGGCCTACTTCTTCTGGGAGTCGGTGTTCGGCGGTCTCGTCCGCGGCCTGTGGCGGGGTGGGCTCACCGGACGGCTCGTGCTTCTGGCGCTCGCGCTGTTCGTCGGCGGCCCCCTCATCCGGGCGGGCGTGGCCGTGGTCCGCGCGGCCGTGCGCGGGATCAAGCGGCTGCTCAAGCGGCTCCGGTTCCGGGTCGAGCGCGACTGGAGGGTCGAGGCCGCGCAGCTGATCGACGCGCTTCCGGTCTTCGACGACGTCCCGGTGGACGTCCTGAACGACGTCGCCGGCCGCGTCGGGCTTCGCCGCGTGCCCCGGGGGCGCCCCGTGATCCGTCAGGGCGAGCGGGCCGAGGCCTTCTACGTGGTGCGCAAGGGAACGTTCGCCATCGTCGAGGAGGATCCCGAGACCGGCGAACGGCGAACGATCCGGCTGCAGAGCCGTGGCGACTCGTTCGGCGAGCTCGGGCTCCTGGCGTCGGCGCCGCGAACGGCCTCGGTCGTGGCGGTGGAGGAGTCCGAGGTCTTCGAGGTGGACAAGAGCTCCTTCGAGCGCCTGCTCGCCGACATGATCAACATCCCGGAGTTCGCGCCCACACTGCAGGAGGCGGCGGAGCTCCGGGGGCTCCCGGCGTTCGCCCACCTGGAGCCCGACCAGCTCGCGTCGCTCCGGCAGGAGGGTTCCTGGGAGAGCTTCCCGCCGGGGACGGTGGTGATGCGCCAGGGCGCGGTCGGCGACGCGTTCTACGCGATCGCCTCGGGCCGGCTCGAGGTGGTGCAGAACCGTAAGGTGGTCGCCACCCTGGGCCCGGGCGACTACTTCGGCGAGGTGGCGCTGCTGCTCGACGTCCCCCGCACCGCCACCATCAGAGCCAAGACCCCCGTTCGCGCCTTCAGGCTCGAGCGGCGGGCGTTTCGGAAGCTGGTCGCGCGGGCATTTCGCCGGGGGACCCTGAACCCGCATAGTTCACCCAACCGATCCTGGGAACACTGAGCGAGGAGAGCGCGTGGACTGCTGGCACTGTCGAAGGACCGCCGTGGGCTCCTGCCGATTCTGCGGCCGGGGCGTGTGCGAGGACCATGCCCAGGAGCATCCCTACATCCTGGAGCTGTTCCGCAGCGGCAACGTCCGCAAGGCGCTCGTCGTCGAGGACGCCTTGTTCTGCGGCGCCTGCTCGCCGCGCCCGGACCCGCTGGACCTCCCCGAGCTCGACTGACCCTCCGGCGAAGGTGACGAGCAACACACTCCGAACGGTGACGCGCGACACAGCGCGAACCTTGGCGTCGGGCGGAGCATTCGCGTAGAGAGAATCCACATCACGGAGGAGGTGACAGACGATGGAGAAGAAGATCCAGCCGAAGGCGCCGGGGGCCAAGGCCACGACCGGCAGCACGACCCACAAGGCCTCCCAGGCCAAGGCGGTTCGGGCGAACAAGGCGGTGCGGGCCACCAAGGCCGTGCGGGCGACGAAGGCGGTGCGGGCCACCAAGGCCGTGCGTGCCACGAAGGCGGTGCGCGCCACCAAGGCGGTGCGGGCGACGCGTGCGACCCGCGCCACGCGGGCGACTCGCGCGACGCGCGCGACCCGGGCGACCCGGGCGAGCAAGGCCTAACACCAAAGCTCCACACATCAATGCAAGGAGCCCGGCGCGAGCCGGGCTCCTTCGCGTCTCGGCTTCTCCTTCGCTAGGCTCGCGCGCATGGCTCCACCGACCTCCGCGCGCCAGCTGGGACGGCGCATGTCCGAGCAGCCGCTCCTTGCCGGTCTCCCCCAGGCCGCGGCGGCAGACCTAGCCGCGGCCGGGGTGGTCCACCAGTACCGGCGCGGGACGTATCTGTTTCACCAGGGCGACCCTCCCGGCCCCGTGTTCTTCCTCGACGAGGGTCGGATCGAGATCTCCTCGCTGTCCGCGAGCGGGCATCGCCAGCTCCACACGACCATCGACCAGCCGCAGTTCTTCGGGGAGCTCTCGTCACTCGGAGAGCAGCCCCGAACGGCCACGGCGCTCGCCGTCGACGACAGCCGCACGTGGTCCGTCGAGCCCGAGGTGTTCATCGCCTTCCTCGAGTCGAACCCGTCGGCGTCGCGGGCGCTGCTCCGTGCGCTGAGCCGCCAGGTGCAGGCCCACGACGCCCTCGTCGAAGACCTGCTGTTCCTCGACCTCAAAGGCCGGGTCGCGAAACGCCTTCTCGGCCTGGTGAGCCCGAGCTTCGACGAGCTCCCGGAGGACGGCGCGATGGTTCCGTCCGAGGTCACCCACGCCGACCTGGCAAGCCTGTCGGGGGGCAGCCGCGAGAACGTGACCCGCATCCTGTCGGATCTCGCCCGGCGCCGGATCGTCCGCCGCGAGGGCCGGCGGTACGTGCTGATGAAGGTCGAGGCGCTCCGGCGCCTGGCCGGCCTCTAGCCCGAGCCGGCGGCGGCGTCGACCGCCCGCGCTCGGATCGCGCGAACGACCCCGTCGCGCCCCTCCAGGAGCATCCTGCGTACCGGGCCGGGCACATCGGGGCGCTCCAGGTACGCGTCCGTGGCCCACACCGTGTCCTCCGACACCACCTGATGCGGATACATGGACCGGCCGAACCCGAGCATGAACCGCAGCTCCCGGTTCTCCCAGACGCCCGGCAGTGCGTCGAAGAAGGGGGCCACGTAGGGCTCGAGCAGGTCGAGCTGCCCGAGCTGCTGGAACCCGGCCATCACGTCGCCCAGGTGGGCGAGCGGACGCGAGGTGTCCTCCAGGATGCTCCGCCACGCCTCGGCCTTGGCCGCCTCGGTCGGCCGTGCGGCCATCGCGGCCCCGGCCCGGCGCCGCCCGGCGTCGGTCGGATCGCGCTCGAGCTCCGCCTCGATGCCGGCCTGGTCCAGCCGGCCCTTTCCGGCGAGCGCGCGGACCAGGTACCAGCGGAACTCCGTGTCGACCTCGAGGCCGTCGTAGGACGAGGAGCCGTCGAGGATTGCCTGGAGCAGGGCGAGGTGCTCGTCCGACCCAGCCGCGTCCGCGAACGCCCTCGCCCAGGTGAGTTGGTGGTCGCTCCCCGCCTCGGCCCGGTCGAGGGCCCCGCGCGCGGCCTCGGCGAGCGCCTGGAGGGCCCCCGGCGCGTTCGCGGGATCGCCGTAGGCGTGGATCGCGGACAGGGCCTGGCCGAGCAGGGTCTGGACCAGGCCGACCTTCGGCTCCCGCTCGGCGTGCAGGATGACGAGCCGGAGATACTCGCGGGCGGGGAGCTCGCCGTCGCGGGTCATGTCCCAGGCCGCGGTCCAGCACACCGCCCGCGCCAGCGAGTCCGGCAGCTGGGAGAGGTCCTCACCCAGGGTGGCCAGTGACCGCTCGTCCAGCCGGACCTTCGCGAAGGTCATGTCCTCGTCGTTGAGCAGCAGGAGGTCCGGCACGGCCTCCCCGGCCAGCTCGGGGATGTCGGTCTCGCCTCCGACGACGTCGAGCTCGACACGCCGCCGCAGGACCAGCCCCTCGCTCCGCCGGTCGTACAGCCCGACCGCCAGCCGGTGCGACCGCAGCGTCGGCCACGCCTCCGGTGCCGTCTGGACGATCCGAACCGACTCGAGGCGCCCGTCGCGCTCCTGGAGCTCCGGGTGCAGGGTGTTCACGCCGGCCGCCTCCAGCCACTCCTTCGACCAGGCATGCAGGTCCCGTCCTGAGGCCTCCTCCAACGCGCCGAGGAAGTCGTCGAGCTCGGCGTTGCCGAACTCGTGCTTGCGGAAGTAGGCGCGGGTTCCCTCCAGGAACCGCTCCTCCCCCACCCAGGCGACCAGCTGCTTGAGGACCGAGGCACCCTTCGCGTACGTGATGCCGTCGAAGTTCAGATGCACCGACTCCACGTCGGGGATCTCCGCCACGATCGGGTGGGTGGTCGGGAGCTGGTCCTGGCGGTAGGCCCAGTGCTTCTCGGTCTCGGCGAACGTCGTCCATCCCTCACGGAACCGGGTCCCGGCGACGACCGCCAGGACCGAGGCGTACGACGCGAAGCTCTCGTTCAGCCACAGGTCGTTCCACCACCGCATGGTCACCAGATCCCCGAACCACATGTGGGCCATCTCGTGCAGGATCGTCTCGGCTCGGCGCTCGTGCACGACCTCGGTCTCGCGGGAACGGAACACGTAGTGCTCGTTGAAGGTCACGCACCCGGCGTTCTC
This sequence comes from uncultured Actinomycetes bacterium, assembly GCA_963742735.1. Taxonomy (GTDB): domain Bacteria; phylum Actinomycetota; class UBA4738; order UBA4738; family JBBDTT01; genus JBBDTT01. The sequence goes on along the minus strand of CAVUMN010000003.1, from coordinate 472,841 downwards.
CATCGCCCCCGCCATGTAGTTGGGCACGAAGACCTGGTCGTACTTCTGGAACGGGTACGGATAGTCGAACGCCCGCTCGAAGAACTCGAAGCCCTGCCGCGTGATCTCCAGAATCTCGTCCGTGTCGAGGTGCTGGCCGAGCGAGGCCCGGCAGTACACCCCGAGCTCGATGTCGCCGGCCCGGCCCTTCGCGGCGAACATCGGTCCGGCGACGACCGCGGTGATGTAGGTCGGGATCACGGGCGTGGTCCCGAACCGCCACACGCGCGCGCCGTCCGTGGCCTCCGGCTCGCCCTCGGGAGACATGTTGGACAGGACGGTCCACCCCTCCGGGGCCCGGACCGTGAAGGCGAACGTTCCCTTGAGGTCGGGCTGGTCGAAGCAGGCGAACGCCTTGTGGGCGTCCATCGGCTCCAGGTCGGAGTAGACGTAGACGGCGTCGTCGACCGGGTCGACGAACCGGGTCATCCCGGTGCCGTCGTGCCGGTACTCGCAGCGGGCGACCACCCGCAGCTCGTTCTGGGTGGCGAGGTTCTCGATATGCAGCCGGGATCCGTCGTGCACCGAGGGCTCGAGCGTGCGGCCGTTCAGCTGGACCGACTCGATCGAACGAGCCGTGAGGTCGACGAACGAGGACGCCCCGGGCTGCGCGCAGCGGAACTGGAGGCGCGTGTCCGAACGGAAGGTCTCCTCGTCGGCCTCGGCCAGGTCGACCGAGACCTCGTAGGCCAGGTCGGAGAACAGGCCGGCCCGCCCGCGGGCCTCGTCGCGCGTCAGGTTGCTCTGTGACATGGCGCCGGAATCTTAGGCCAGCGGCCCGGAATGGCCTCCGGAGAGGAACCCGGCCACCTCGGCCGCCGTCGCCTCCGGCCGCTCGAGCACGGGCAGGTGCCCGGCGCCGGCGACGCGGCCGGTCCGTGCGTCGGGAAGCATGGCCGCCCATCGCTCGGGGGTGCCCGCCTCGAGGAACCGGTCCTCCGCGCCCGCCAGGACCAGCGCGGGAACCCGAGCGAATCGAAGGCGCTCGCCCAGCCTCGGGTCGTACGGGCGCCAGGCGTACCTGGCGGTCGCCTCGAACGTCTGGAGCAACGGGAGGACGATCTCCTCGTCCGGCGGGTCGTCCAGGTCGATCGACGCCATCAGCCGGGCGAAGTCGGTGTCCGGGTCCGCGAACAGGGCCTCGACCGATTCGAACGGCTGGAGGGCGAACAGGTCGGGCGACTCGGGGCCCTCCGGGCGAAGGCCCAGCGGCCCGACCAGCACCAGGCCGGCCACCCGTTCGGGACGCATGACGGCCAGCGCGGCGGCCACCCAGCCGCCGAGCGACGACCCGACCAAGGCGGCCCGCTCCAGCCCCAGCGCGTCCAGGACGTCCAGCGTGTGCAGCGCCAGGTCGTCGGCCGTCTGGATCCAGTCGGGACGGCTCGAGTCCCAGTAGCCGGGGAACGCGGGGACGATCACGTCGAACCCCGCGTCCGCCAGCCGCTCATGGAACTCCAGCCAGTACCCCTCGCCCAGTGCGCCGTGGAGGTACACGACCGGCGGGCCGTCGCCCCCGCGCTCGATCTGGACCACGCGGTCGGCGAGCTCCAGCATCGTTCGGACCCCGCTCACGCGAATTCCTTGCGCAGGTAGGGCATGACGTCGGCGGCGAAGCGCTCCATGTTCGCGCGGGTGAGGTCGGCCGGGAGCGACCCGAGCTGAAGCAGGGCCAGGAGGTTGCCCACCCCCAGCCGCTCGATGTGCTCGGCCAGGCGCTCCCGGACCGTCTGCGCGCTGCCGACGATCGCGTACGCGCCCTCCTCGACCCCCTCCCAGTCGGGGACCTCCGTCAGGAAGCTCCGGCGGGCCTGGAGGATCCTGGAGAACGACTTGGCGCTGGTGTAGCCGGGAGGCACGATCGTGATGCCCTTGAGCAGGCGCCGGGCGAAGTACCACAGGTGCTCCTCGTACTCCGCCCGGGCCTTCGCGTCGGTCTCCCCGACGTAGACCGGCACCAGCCAGCCGGTCTGCGCGGGCTCGGGCGTGTACCCGAACCGCTCCTCGGCCGTGCGCCGGAACAGCTCGAAGTTCCGCTCGAAGGCGGAGATGTGGAAGTACGGGATCCCCATGTACGCGTAGCGGCGTTCGGCGACGAGCTCGATCGTCTCGATCGAGCCGATCCCCGGGATCCAGATCGGCGGGTGCGGCTTCTGGATGGGCTTCGGCCACGGGTTCACGTACCGCAGCCGGAAGTGCTCCCCGACGTGTTCGAACGGGCCGTCCTCGGTCCACGCCCGGATGATCAGGTCGAGTGCCTCGCGGAACCGGCCACGCGCCTCGGTGGGGTTGATCGAGAACGAGTAGTACTCCGGCCCGCCGCCCACCACCATCCCGGAGATCAACCGGCCGCCGGAGAGGACGTCGAGCATCGCCATCTCCTCCGCCACGCGAGTCGGGGGGTCGTACAGCGGGAGGGCGTTGCCGATCACCGCGATCTTGATCCGCTCGGTCCGCCTCGCCAGCGCGGCGGCGAACAGGTTCGGCGAGGGCATCAAGCCGTACGCGTTCTGGTGGTGCTCGTTCACGCAGACGCCGTCGAAGCCCAGGGGCTCGGCGAGCTCGAGCTCGTCCAGATAGCGGTTGTACAGCTCGTGGCCGAGCTCCGGGTCGTAGTGCTTGTTCGAGAGCCAGATCCAGGCCGAGTCGCGGCGCGTGTCGACCCGCTCGGGAAGACCCGGGTAGGGCATCAGATGGAACGAGAACACCTGCACGACGGCGCGGATTCTCGCACCGAGCACGCCCTCGACGCTGTCGCAGCCTTTTGCAGGTGCAACGGCCGCCCGGTAGACTGCCGGCCGTGGCCCTCACCGCCGAGCAGGCCCTCGACGCGCTCCGAACCCGCGGGCTGCGCATGACGCCACAGCGACAGGCCATCGTCGGCGAGATCATGCGAGCCGAGGGCCACATCTCTCCGCAGTCGATCGCCCGCCGGGTCAAGCAACGGATGCCCGGCGTGAACGCGTCCACGGTCTACCGGACCCTCGACCTGCTCGAGGAGCTGGGCATGGTCTCCCACGCCCACCTGGAGACCGGCGCCGAGTACCACCGTGCCGGCGAGGCGCAGCACATCCACCTGATGTGCTCGAGCTGCGGCGCCGATGACGAGCTCTCCGTGGCGGAAGCCGGCCGGTTCAAGCGCCTCATCCAGCGCCACAACGGGTTCGACCCGGACCTGACGCACTTCGCCATCTCCGGCCTGTGCGCGGACTGCCGCGCCGCCGGGAACGGCGCCCGAAGCGGCTAGCCGAGCGCCGCCCGGAGCGAGGCGACGTCCTCCAGCGTGAGCCCGAGCTGCTCCGCGAGCAGCGCCGAGTCGAACAGCACATGCTCCGCGAGCATCAGCCCGTCTCGAAACGGGATGTAGGACGTGAATGGGAAGTCCGCCGCCTTGCCGGTGGGCTCCACGTGCAGGAACGGACCGTCGAACGTCCCCGTGATCCGGCCCTCCTCGTAGAGGAAGTCCTCGCCGGCGACCAGCAGCGTTCGCTCCGACGCGAAGTCGGAGAAGGCCCCGAAGACCCCGAGATAGTTGAGCAGGATCCCCTGTCGGCCCTCGAAGCGCGCGTTCAGCGGGATCATCACCAGGTACCCGTCCTCCACGAAGGTGGCGGCGGCGGCCTCGGCGTCGCGCGCGTTCTCGGCGGCCTCGTGCCGGTCGAACACCGCGATCATCTCGTCCTTCGTCATCGCTCTCCCTCCAGCCCGGGTGCGGGCAGTCTCCCCGCCGGCGGGCTCCGGCACAACCCCGCGCCAGGAGATGCAGATGCAACGGGTTGCACCGCTCCCGACCGGTGTCGTTCAATGAGCGTGATGGTGGACGGAGGCTTCAGCTTCGGGCTGCTCGTTTCCGCGTTCCTGTTTGGGTTTCGCCACGGGATCGACTGGGACCACCTCGCGGCGATCATGGACATCACCAGCTCGCAGGAGACCCGGCGCGAGTCGATGCTCTACGGGACCCTGTACGTGCTCGGGCACGCGCTGGTCGTCCTGGCACTGGGCGTGATCGCGATCATCGCCGGCGACCGCCTGCCGGCAAGCATCGACGAGGCCATGGGCCGGGTCGTCGGGGTGACGCTGATCCTCCTGGGCGTGTACGTGTTCGTCTCCCTTGCCCGGCACGGTCGCGACTTCCGCCTGAAGAGCCGGTGGATGCTGCTGTTCGCCGGCGTCCGTCGCGCGGCCAGGTGGACGCGGAGCAAGGTGGCCGTCGGCGGCGGTCGCCAGCCCGCCACGGACGGTGAGGACGGCGACCCTTCGGCGCTGCACCACGGGCACCACGGCCAGCCGGGCCACCATCACCACGCGCCGAAGGAGGGTCACGACGACGTCGGGAACTACGGGAAGGGCACGGCGTTCGGGGTCGGCATGCTCCACGGTGTCGGCGCCGAGACCCCCACCCAGGTCCTGATCTTCCTGGCCGCCGCCGGGGCGGGCGGCCCGGGGGTCGGGCTCTGGGTGCTGGTGGCGTTCATCGTGGGACTGGTCGTGGCGAACTCGGTGATCACCTTTGGATCGGCGATGGGATTCCTGCACGCTTCGAAGAACTGGCCGATCTACGCGACGGTGGCGGTCGTCACGGGCGTGTTCAGTCTGGTGCTCGGCATCCTGTTCCTGTTCAACCGCGCGGACGTGCTGCCGGCGTTCTTCGGCGGATGACCGAGGACGTGCACGACCGCCTGCGAGCGTTCTGGGACGCGGACGCGGAGACCTACGACCACTCTCCCGGCCACGCGGTCGCCGATCCGGCCGAAGCCGCGGCCTGGGGGGCGGCGATGCTCGAGCTCCTTCCCCCTCCCCCGGCCCGGCTCCTGGACGTCGGGGCCGGGACAGGCGCCATGTCCCTGCTCGCCGCCGAGCTTGGCTACCGAGTGACGGCCCTCGACCTGTCGCCCGGGATGCTGACGCGCCTGGAGGCGAAGGCCCGGGAACGCGACCTGGTGATCGAGGCGATGATCGGGCCGGCAGACGACCCTCCGGCAGGCCCCTTCGACGCCGTCATGGAACGGCACCTGATCTGGACCGTCCCCGACCCCGTGGGGACGCTGGAGGCCTGGCGGCGGATCGCCCCCCGCGCCGTGCTGTTCGAGGGCCTCTGGGGCGGGCGCGGCCGGCTGCACCGGCTCCGCCGGACGGCCATCGAGACGGCCCGGCGGGCCCGAGGGGTCCCCAAGGACCACCACGACGAGTACGCCCCGGACCTGCGGGCCAGCCTGCCGCTGGCCGGGGGCCTCGCGGTCGAGCCGCTGGTTGAGGCGGCCGCGCGCGCGGGGTGGCGCCGCTACCGGGTCGTCCGGCTGCGGGAGGTCGAGGACGCGCGCCGCCGCGCAGCGACCTGGCCGCTCGGGGCGCTGGAGTCGGTGCCCCGGTTCGCGCTCACCGTCGAGTGAGGACGGTTGGCGCGATACCCCCGGGGGGTATACGCTTCCCGTCATGAACGCGCCGGGATACGCGGACCGCCGGGGCGACGTCCTGACCCGGCTCCGCCGGATCGAGGGACAGGTCCGCGGGCTGCAGCACATGGTCGAGGACGACCGGTACTGCGTGGACGTCCTGGGGCAGATCTCGTCCGTCACCAACGCCCTGGAGCGGGTGGGGCTCCTGCTGCTGAACGACCACATCCGCCACTGCGTCCGCGAGTCGCTTGCCGACGGGGGCGGGGACGACAAGGTCGAGGAGCTCGTGGTGGCGGTCGACCGCTTCATGCGGGCGACCTGAGGACGGTCCTATGCCCCCCTGCCATCCCGGACACGAGCCGGACCACGCCGACCACGGCGGGCACGGGGCCACGGATCACGCCGACCACGGCGGGCACGGCGACCACGACCGGCACGCTGGACACTCCGTCGACCTGTTTCGCAACCGGTTCTGGGTCTCGCTCGCGCTGACCGTCCCCGTCCTGCTCTACGCCCGGATGCTGTGGGAGTGGCTCGGCCTGGAACCGCCGGACCTCCCGGCGCCCAAGCTGGCCCCGTTCGCGATCGCCACCGCGATCTTCGTCTACGGCGGAACGGTGTTCCTCCGGTCGGCGGCCGGCGAGATCCGGGCGCGGCAGCCCGGGATGATGACGCTCGTCGCGGTGGGCATCACGGCCGCGTGGGCGTACAGCACCGCCACGACGTTCTGGGTGGAGGGCGAGGGCTTCTACTGGGAGCTCGCCACGCTGGTCGACGTGATGCTGCTGGGTCACTGGATCGAGATGCGGGCGATCACCCGCGCGTCAAGCGCGCTCCAGGAGCTCGCGAAGCTCCTGCCCGACACCGCGGAGCGCATCGGGGAGGGCGGCACGGAGCACGTGGCCGTCTCCGAGCTGGCCGAGGACGACCTGGTCTTGATCCGGCCCGGCGCCCGGATCCCCGCCGACGGCGAGGTCGTGGAGGGCGAGTCGCACCTCAACCAGGCGATGCTCACCGGAGAGTCGAAGCCGGTCAAGGTGGGACCCGGCGGCCAGGTGGTCGCGGGCACCGTGAACGAGGAGGGCGCCCTGCGGGTCCTCGTGACCCGCGTGGGCGAGGCCACCGCGCTCGCGGGGATCATGCGCCTGGTCGAGGAGGCCCAGTCCTCGAAGTCCGCCGCGCAGGCCCTGGCCGACCGCGTCGCCGGGTGGCTGGCGTACATCGCGATCGGCGCGGGGCTCATCACGCTGGCCGTGTGGCTGGCGCTCGGAACCGAGACCGTGTCGTTCGTGGTGGAGCGGGCGGTCACCGTCGTGGTCATCGCCTGCCCCCATGCCCTGGGCCTGGCCGTGCCGCTGGTCATCTCGATCTCCACGGGCCTCGCCGCCCGCAGCGGCGTCCTGGTCCGGAACCGGATGGCCCTGGAGTCCGCCCGGTCGATCGACACCGTCGTGTTCGACAAGACGGGGACGCTCACCCTCGGCGAGATGGGGCTCGTCGGACTCGCCGTCGCCGGGGGCCGCGAGGAGCACGAGGCCCTGGCGGTCGCCGCCGCGGCCGAGGCGAGCTCCGAACACGCGCTCGCGCGCGCCATCCTGCGAGGAGCCGCCGAGCGCCGCGTCGAGGCCCCCCGGGCCGAGGCGTTCGAGGCGATCGCCGGGAGGGGCGTCCGCGCCCGCGTCGGCGGGAGCGAGATCCACGTGGGGGGGCCGAGCCTCCTCACGTCGCTCGGGGCCGAGGTCCCCGACGAGCTTCGCGAGCCGGCCTCGCGGTGGTCGTCGGAGGGAAAGAGCGTCGTCTACCTCCTCGAGGACGGAAAGGTCACGGCGGCGTTCGCGGTGTCGGACGTGATCCGCCCGGAGTCGGGCGAGGCGGTCCGAGCGCTCAAGGACCTGGGCGTGCGGGTGGCGATGATCACCGGAGACGGCGAGGACGTCGCCCGGTGGGTGGGCGCCGAGCTCGATCTGGACGAGGTGTTCGCGCAGGTCCTTCCGGATCGGAAGGCGGCACGTATCGCGGAGCTCCAGAGCGAGGGCCGGCGGGTGGCGATGGTGGGCGACGGGGTGAACGACGCCCCGGCGCTGGCTGGGGCCGACGTGGGCATCGCGATCGGGGCGGGGACGGACGTGGCGATCGAGACCGCCGATGTCATCCTGATCCGCAGCGACCCGCGCGACGTCGTTCGGGTCCTGGAGCTGTCGCGAGCGACGTACCGCAAGATGGTCCAGAACCTGGTGTGGGGCGCCGGCTACAACGCGGTGGCCATCCCGCTGGCGGCCGGAGTGCTCGCGCCGTTCGGCATCGTGCTGGCCCCGGCCGTCGGCGCCCTCCTGATGTCCGCGAGCACGGTCATCGTCGCGTTCAACGCCCAGCTCCTCCGCCGGGACCGCCGGCTGCGCCCCGCGGCATCGCCTCGCCCGGTTTGACGGCCTCCCCCGCCAGGCAATACACCTCGTTCGGATCGGGCGAGGATGGGCGGACGATGGCCAAGGACTTCTACGGACCCGCGTCGGCGGTGTGCTTCACGCTGCTGGGGCTGTGGTGGGTCGCGGTGCAGATCCGCGGGAGCGAGCTGTTCTCGGATCCGCGGTGGCGTCGCACCGTGGCCGGCGTCTCCCTCTGCTTCTTGCTCCCCGGCCTGATGAGCCTGCTCGCTCTCGTGTCGCCCGAGACCTCCGGCCTGTGGCGAGCCTCGTTCGTGCTGGCCAGCGGCGCCGGCGTCGCCGAATCCATCTCCGGCCTCCGCGCGGCCGCGTCCGTCCAGGTCCTGCGGGTCGGGGCCATCGTCCTGTACGTGCTGATCGCCGTCGTGGGGGCCGCCCCCGACTATGCCTCCGACGTCACGACCCTGTCGCCGCTGTTGGTGGAGGGGATCCTGATCAGCCTGCTGATCGCGCTGGGCACCGGTCTGGCCTGGTCCACGTTCGTCGACTCGGCGCAGCGGCCGGGCGGAGACGGCTGAGCCTCAGACCGGGCGCTCGAGCTCGATCGCCCAGTAGTCCACGTTGGGACGGTGACGCTCCCGCTCGCCGGTCGGCGTGAAGCCGGCCGATTCGTAGAGCCGTCGAGCCGCGCGGTTCGGCTCGGTCACGTGCAGCCGAAGCCGCTCCGCCCCGACGGTCGCGGCCCACTCGGCAAGGGAGCCCAGGAGTCGCTGACCCAGGCCGAGGCGCCGATGCTCCGAGTCGACCCACATCCCCCACACGAGGGCGCTCGTTCCCTCCCGTTCCAGGAACGCGGCGGTCATCCCGGCGAGGCTCCCGCGGTCGTCGATCGCCACGATGACCCGGTCGGTCTCCCCCGCCGCCCCCCGAGCGGCCAGGTCTCGCCAGTCCTGTTCGGGTCGCGCCCGCGCGGTTTCGAGCGGCTCGCCGAACGCGATCTCGGCGTCCGGGTCGGCCAGCGCCCGAAGCCGCACGTCCCGCAGCGCCGTCCACTCGTGCGCCTCGAGGGATCTGACGACCGCCGGCAAGGTGGCGCCGCCTAGAAGCGAGGGGTCTCGGTGTACTCGCCGAAAACCTCGCGGAGGGCATCGACGATCTCTCCCTCGGTGCAGTAGGCGCGGGCGCAGTCCACGAGCAGCGGGATGAGGTTCTCGTCGGTGGTGGCGGCGCGCTTCAGGTTGGCCATGGCCGCCTCCGCCTTCGCCCCGTCGCGGCCGGCCCGCATGTCGCGCACCGACGCGATCTGATACGGCTCGGTCTCCGCCGAGATCTTCAGGACGTCGAGCTCCTCGTCGTGGTCGGTGACGAACTCGTTCACCCCCACCTTCACCAGCCGTCCCTTCTCGTAGAGCATCTGCTCCCGGAACGCGGCGTCGGCGATCTCGGACTGGAACCAGCCTCGCTCGATCCCCACCAGGACGCCCTCGAGGATCGAGCCCTTGCCGAACGCTTCGATCTTCGAGAAGTACTCCTCGGCCCGGTCCTCGAGCTTGCCGGTGAGAGCCTCGACGAAGTACGAGCCGCCGAGGGGGTCGATGACGTTCGTGACGCCCGTCTCGTACGCGATGATCTGCTGGGTGCGCAGGGCGATCTCGGCGGTCTTCTCCGTCGGCAGCGCCAGCACCTCGTCCAGCGCGTTGGTGTGCAGCGACTGGGTGCCCCCGAGGACGCCGGCCAGCGCCTCGATCGCCGTCCGGACGATGTTGTTCTCGGGCTGCTGCGCAGTCAGCGAGCAGCCCGCCGTCTGCGTGTGGAACCGCAGCCGCCATGATCGCTCGTCGACCGCCCCGTAGCGCTCCTTCATCCACCGCGCCCAGATTCTTCGGGCCGCCCGGTACTTCGCGATCTCCTCGAAGAAGTCGATGTGGGCGTTGAAGAAGAACGAGAGCCCCTGCGAGAAGTGGTCGATGTCCAGTCCTCGGTCCCGCCCCAGCTCCACGTAGGCGAACCCGTCGGCCAGGGTGAACGCCAGCTCCTGGGCGGCGGTCGAGCCGGCCTCGCGGATGTGGTAGCCGCTCACGCTGATCGGGTGGAACTGGGGCACCTCCTGCGCGCAGAACTCGATCAGGTCGGCGATCAGCCGCAGGTGAGGACGCGGCGGGAAGATCCACTCCTTCTGCGCGATGTACTCCTTGAGGATGTCCGTCTGCAGCGTCCCGTCCAGGGCGCTCCAGGGCACGCCCTGCCGATCCGCCGCGGCCAGGAAGAACGCGAACAGGATCGTGGCCGGCCCCGAGATCGTCATCGACGTCGAGATGTCGCCGAGGGGGATCCCCTCGAAGAGCGTCTCGAAGTCGGCGAGCGAGTCGGTGGCCACTCCGCAGCGGCCGACCTCGCCCTCGCTCCGCGGGTCGTCCGAGTCGCGACCCATCAGCGTCGGCATGTCGAAGGCCACCGACAGTCCGCCCTGGCCCTGGGACAGCAGGTACTTGTAGCGCTCGTTCGTCTCGCGGGCGCTGCCGAACCCGGCGAACTGGCGCATCGTCCACAGCCGTCCGCGGTACATCGAGTGGTAGGGCCCCCGGGTCATCGGGTAGTGGCCGGGGAAGCCCAGATCGCGCGTGTAGTCGAGGTCCTTGACGTCGTCGGGCGTGTACAGCGCCTGCAGCGGCTCGCCGGAGAGCGTCTCGAAGTCGGCGTCGCGCTCGGAGGTCTTCAGGAAGTGCTCGCGCCACCGGTCGTGGCCCTCACGGAATCCCTCGGTCATGCGCCGGCCTCCCTGCCTCGTACGCGCTCCAACAGGATACCGGCCGCCTCGTACGGATCCATCCGGCGCTCGGCGACGTCGTCGGCCACCCCCCCGAGCTCGCCCTCGAGCAGGCCGGCGACCTCCCGACGGAGGCGGAGGGAAACCATGTCCTCGAGCTCCTCCGCCAAGCGTTCCCGGCGCCTGCGCTCCAGCTGGCCGCCGGCCTCGAGGTGCTTGCGATGGCCCTCGATCGCCTCCCACAGCTCGTCGATGCCTTCGCCGTTCGCGGCGGAGGTCCGAACGATCGGCGGGGTCCAGTCGAGCTCGGGTCCCATCCCGATCATCTGCTCCAGGTCCCGTGCGGCCTCCGCGGCCCCGTCGCGATCGGCCTTGTTCACGACGAACACGTCGGCGATCTCGAGGATCCCCGCCTTGCTGACCTGCACCGCGTCGCCCCACCCCGGCGCGACCACCACCAGGGTCGTGTCGGTGGCGCTGGCGACCTGGACTTCGGCCTGGCCCACCCCAACCGTCTCCACGAACACCACGTCCTTGCCGGCGGCGTCGAGGATCCTGATCGCCTCCGGGGCGGCCAGCGCCATCCCGCCCAGGTGACCACGGGTGGCCATCGAGCGGATGAACACCTCGGGGTCGGTGGCGTGCGACTGCATCCGCAGGCGGTCGCCGAGGAGCGCCCCGCCGGTGAACGGCGACGTCGGGTCGATGGCGAGCACCGCCACCCCCCGATCTCGTCCCCGCGCGGCGCGGACGAGCTGCTCGGTCAGGCTCGACTTGCCCACACCGGGCGACCCGGTGAGGCCGACCGTGTGCGCGCGGCCGGTATGGGCGAACAGGCCGCGCGAGAGCTCGGGCAGGCCGTCGGAGTCGTCCTCGACCATCGAGATCGCGCGGGCGATGGCCCGGCGGTCGCCGGAGCGCACCTCCTGGATCAGGGCCGGGACGTCCACCCGGCTAGCGTAGACGAGGGCTCCCGGAGCGGCTCGGAACCTTCAGCTTGCCGGAGCGGCGAGGGCCGGGGCCGCTCCGGGCATCGCCAGCAGCGCCGCACGCAACGAACCACAGTACTCCCGCTGCCGGACCAGGTCGGGGTGATCGTCGCCGTCCACCCGCGTTCGCACCATGGCCAGGTTGATCTGCTGGCGGTGGAGCCGCTTGAGCAGCTTCGCGGCGCCGGAGCCCGCGCGTGTGCGCATCTCCTTGATCGCGCGGCGCTTCGCCACCGGCGACGCCAGCGTCTGGAGCTCCTCGGGGAGCAGGCCGCCCTTGCCGACCTCGTCGGCCAGCGCCGCGGCGAGCCAGCGGCCCTCGCGGCGGCGAGCCATCGACACCACGAGGTACACGCCCGCCAGCACCGGCACGCCCTTCACGGCCGTCGCCAGGGGGATCAGCACCCAGTCGAGGCCGGTCCAGGGCTGGTCCGGGAAGAAGTCGAGCAGGGGCGAGTTCCACAGGAAGTGGGCGAACATCGCCGCGGCGAACAGCGCGGCCGCGACCCCGAAGCGGCGGGCGAACCCCGCCTCGCCCTTTCGCGTGACGAAGTACGCGATGCCCATCCCGGTGAGGCCCGAGTAGAGCAGGTGCCCGTACAGGCCGCTGGCCACCACTCGGAGGAAGAAGCCGACCAGGACGCCGCCGGGCTGTCCTCCGAACACGCTCATGAAATAGAAGACGTCCTCGACGACCGTGAACCCGAGGCCGACCATCGCCCCGTACACGAAGCCGTCGAGCACGTCGTCGAACTCGTCCCGGGCGATGAGGACCAGGAACATGACGCCGGCGGCCTTCATGATCTCCTCGATCCACGGCGCGGTGAGCGCGGCGGACCACTCCCCCGCGAACTCCCCGCCGCCCACCTTCGCGATGAGCAGCCCCCACCCGTCGTTGCCGATCCCCGAGGCGATCGGAGCGACGAACGCGCCCCACAGCAGCGCCCCCAGGATCAGGGAGATCGGCTCGCGCTCGTAGAGGTCCAACACGTAGATCAGCGCGAACACCGGGACGGCGTAGAGCAGCAGCAGCACCCACGACAGCACCCATCCCGCCGGCGCGATGTCCGCGAACCGGCCCTGGAGCTGGATCGAGATCAGCCCGGCGCCGGCGACCAGCAACGCGAAGACCCAGAACGCGAACGTGCGAACCTGGAACAGCGACGTGGTATGGCCCCAGCGAGGCCTGCGGACGTCGGGCCGCGGCGGGACGGGAAGCACGCTCATCCCATCTCCGCCGACTCGACCATCGCGTGGACGTCGTCGAGGACGGTATTCAGCGCGCCCTCTCCCGCCCAGGCGTCGAAGATCACGCCGACGCCGGAGGGGGTGACGAAGACGGTGACCTCTCCCTCGATCGACTGGGAGCGGTCACCGAACACCCCAACGTAGAACCCGCGCACCCCTTCCAGCCCCGACGGATGCCGGAGGGATTCGGTCTGCTCGGAGACCCGGAGCTGCTGGGCGTCCGGCTCCAGGACCTGAGTGCGAAACGTCTGGAAGAGCGCCGTCGCGTCGCCGGTGAACCCGCCGGCCACGACGTCCAGGTTGCCGTTGCCCCGGGTGAGCCGGACCAGCGTGAACTCGCCGGCCTCGCGAGCGGCCACCTCCCATCCGGGCGCCGGCTGCACCGTGATGCCGGGGACGATCTCGACCGCGTCGACCGCGACCTGTTCGCCGGCGACGACGTAGCCGCCGAACGCGACCGCGAACATCAGGGCCACCAGGCCCACCGAGGCCGGCCACGTTCGACGCCGGGTCTCGCTCACGCGACGGAGAGCAGCCGCTGGAGTCGGGTGAGCGCCGGCAGGTGGCGGAACATCCCCTTCACCTTCAGCTTGCCGGAGAGAAGCTTGCCCATGACCTCGCGCCCGGGACCGGTGAACGCGTCGGGCAACCCCAGGCGCAGGGGAACGGAGGTCAGGGCCATGAGGTCTTCCGACGTGGTGCGGATCAGGAGGTCGGCGGCGCCTCCGGTCAACCCGGTGGCCACCGTGACCAGTCCCGGCGCGAAGCGCAGGGTCACGGCCACGCCCGCGTCGTCCGCGATGATCCCCACCAGGGCGGGCTTCAGCAGCTTCGCGCGGTCGGGGTGCGCCGCCAGGTTGCCCTCGATGAGCCCGCCGATCATCGAGGCCAGACCCGCGGGGTCCTCGTCCAGGTACTCCACGCGGGCCGTCATGCGCTCGAGGTCGTCCTCACGGCTCCAGGAGAACCTTCGTGGCCTCGCGCGCCTCGAACAGGCGGTACCCCTCCACCGCGTCGTCGATCTTCATGCGATGGCTGATCAGCGGGATCGGATCGATCGTCCCGTCGACGACGGCCTGCATGGCCTGCTCCCACCACGAGTGGATGTGCGAGAGCCCCGACATGACGATGTTGATCCCGCGCGTGTAAACCAGCCCGAGCTGGAGGTCGACCGACTCGCTCGTGTACTGCCCCAGCACGGTCAGGATCCCACCCCGGCGAACGACGTCCAGTGCGGACTCGAACGCCGAGAGGTGCCCCACGGCGTCGATGACCACGTCGGCGCCCCGGCCCTCCGTGCGTTCGGACACGGCCGACTGGGCGTTGCGCTCCTTGACGTTGATGGGGGTGGCGCCGACCTTCTCCATGAGGGCCAGGCGGTCGGGCTGCATGTCGAGCACCAGGACGTCGGACGGATCGTGCAGGCGCGCGGCCTGCGCGGTGAAGTAGCCGACCGGGCCCGCCCCCACCACGGCCACGACGTCGCCCGGCCGGATCCCGGAGATGCCGGAGCCGTAGACGCCCGTGGTGAGGATGTCCCCGACGAACACGGCGTGCTCGTCGTCCACACCCTCGGGCACCGCCAGCAGGTTCACGTCCGCGACCGGCACGCGCACGAGCTCGGCCTGGGTCCCGCCCAGGCTCCCCCCGAAGATCCCGGCGCCGAGGTTGCGGAAGTTCTCGCACAGACCGGACTGACCCCGCCGGCAGAACCAGCAGTCGCCGTCGACGATGTCGAACGCGATCACGACCCGGTCACCAGGCTTGAATCGTGTGACCTCCGGCCCGACCTCGGCGATGGTCCCCATCCCCTCGTGGCCGATCTGGTCGCCCTCGAAGAGCGGGGTCTTGCCGTGCAGCATGTGGAGGTCCGAGCCACAGATCCCCGCCGCCGAGATCCGAACGATCGCGTCGGTGGGTTCCACGATGGTCGGCTCGGGAAGATCGTCGACCCGGATCGTGCCGACCTCCTGGAAGACGACGGCGCGCACGGGGCCGGTCTATCGCTCGTCGACGAACTCGGTGGGCACGCTCCCGGCCAGGTTCACCAGCTCGTTCGAGGCCTTGACGTACCGGACGATCGTCGGCAGGTCGCCCTTCAGCTTGAGCTTGCCCTGCATCATGCCCTTGACCGGGTCGAGCTCCTTGCGGATGACTTCCTTCCACCGGGAGTACGGAGCACGGATGATGAACCGCGCCTTCTCCCCCTCCTCGGCGGGCACGAGCTTGCCCTGACGGCACTCCCCGTGCCACAGGTCCAGCCACGCCCAGATGTCCTCGGGGACGCCGTTGTCGGGTTCGGCCTCGAACACGAACGCGACGTCGCCCTCCCAGGTGGCGGACGCTTCCTTGTAGTCCGAGGACTCGTTGATGCGCTTGACGTACTCGCTGAGCCAGTCCTCGCTCGGGAACTCGGCCATGTCGACCTCCTGTCATTGCGACGAAGGGGAGTAAAGCACGCGGGGGCGGCGCACGCAGGCGCGCTAGCCCAGCGTCAGGAAGAGGATCCCGATCAGGTTGAACGTCGCGTGGGCGACGATCGGCGTCAGGATCCGGCCCTCGCGTTCGTAGAGGTACGCAAAGCACAGCCCGACCAGGAACATGATCGGGACGAAGAACCACGAGCCGTCGACGTAGTGCACCAGCCCGAACGCGGCCGAGGAGACGAGCGCCGAGACCCAGAAACCGCGGCGGGCCCGCAGCCCCCGGAACAGGAAGCCTCGAAAGAACAGCTCTTCCCCGATGGGGGCGGCGACCACGACGACCAGGCCGAGCAGGACGGTGGGAAGGACCTCCAGGTCGGTCGGCACCTGCTCGGGGACGCGGGTGCGGCCGTCCGTGAACCACTCCAGAAGCAACACGACGATCGGGCCGATCGCGAACACGGCGATCAGCCGGGTGACCACCCCTCCGATCAATCCCTGGGCAGCCTCGAGCAGCGGACGGCGGGGCGGCCCCAGCGCGGCGATGCCGGGCCGGTGGAACCACCGAAGCCACAGAAGCACGCCCGCCGCGAGCGCCACCTCGAAGATCGCCGACGCGAGCACCTCGAGCCCCGACCCGGCAACCAGCTGCGAGCCCACCACCGTGAACAGGGTCGTCAGCACGATCGTGATCAGGAAGATCGGGATGGCCTCCAGGGCGCGCCACGTCGCGACGGCGGGTTCCTCGCCGGGTGGCGGCGGGAACGAGCCCGTCGCGCCGGGTGGCGGCGGGAGCTCGGAGTCGACTGGGGGCGGGGGAAGCTCGGAGGTCATGCGCCCACACCGGTCAGCTGCCGAGGCCGGGCCCGAGGGGGCGCCGGTGCCCTCGCCGCCCGGCGAGCCCTGAGGGCGAGCGCCGGGACCACGAACCCCCCGATCGAGATCGCGCACGCCGACTGCGCCGAGGAGATGCCGGTGTCGTTCGCGACGATGGCGATGAGCGCGCCGACCGCGAGCACCCACATGGCCTCACGGTACCCCCGGGCCCGGTCGAACGCGTCCCCGACCGGGCCGCGAACGCGAGGGGCGAGCCGCGCCGCCACGACGTGCCAGACGACGATGAGCCACGCGGTCGGGATCGCGTTGATCGTGGCGAGCGACAGACGAAGCCGCTCCACCGCCACCCGGAAGAACGTTCCGAACCCGTCCGAGGCGACCCGCTCGGCGAACCGTCCGGCGTGGGTGGGCGTGGGGTTGAGCGCGCCGTCCAGGATCAACAGCAGCACCACGGCCGCGGTGGTGGCCGCTCCCGTGATCGCGGCCTCCCGCCACCCGACCCCGCCCCGATCCAGCCAGAAGTACAGCAGCCAGGCCGACGCGAACATCGTGACGAAGCCTCCGGCGTCCGCGCCCAGGCCGGGGAAACCGATGAACGCCGCGACCGCGATGCCGAGTGCCAGCGCCCGGCGGGCCCGAAGGCGTGAGCCGACGAGGACCATTCCCGCCAGCAGCGGGCCGAGCCACAGGTTGCGCACCCCGTAGGTGCGGCCCTCGAACACCGTCGCCCCCGCGAGGGAGGTCTTCGATGCCGGCCATCCGAGGAACCCGTCGACGATCAAGGCGACGCCGGTCACGGCCGCAACGATGCGCACCGGCCGCGATGGGTCGTCGCCGCGCACGGTCCACGCCACCAGGCCGACCCCGATGATCGTGAGCAGCGCCATCGGCAGGACCTGCGCGTAGATCAGCCGCGGGGCCAGTCCCGCCACCAGCAGCCCGAGCGGGATCGCCATCGCGCAGGTTGCCACTGCCCCCGCGATCCCGAGCACTCGCATGGTGACCCGCCGGCGGACGATGGCGATCGCCGCGGCGGCGATGGTGGCCGCGAGGCCGACGAGGGGGATCGTCGCCTGGACCGGGATGCGGATCCGTCGATGGTCCAGGTGCCGCCGGTGCAGCGCGAACGGCGCCTCACCCGAGGGGCGGATGACGGCGCCGGTCATCTCGTCGGGCTGCGAGACCGCGAAGAACTCCAGCAGGGTCGGTGCGACGTCCTCGGACAGCACCAGGCCCTCCACGCGCGTGGAGTCACTGGTCAGGCCGCGAGGATCGCCGACCGCAGGAAACAGGCTCGCGGCCGGACCGCGGGCCACCACGATCGGGGTGACGACGTCTCCGGCGTCCCGC
This sequence comes from uncultured Actinomycetes bacterium, assembly GCA_963742735.1. GTDB lineage: Bacteria > Actinomycetota > UBA4738 > UBA4738 > JBBDTT01 > JBBDTT01. The sequence goes on along the minus strand of CAVUMN010000003.1, from coordinate 455,408 downwards.
ATGTCCTCCGAGGGCGAGGGAGCCACCAGCACCACCATCGTCTCGGCGTCGACCCCGGAGACGATGGCGCGCACGAAGCGCCCGGCCGACGCCAGGGACGCCTTCCGCTGTTCGGCCGCCAGCCCGGGCGCGGCGTAGCGGGACTCCTCATCGATGCGCAGCGTGTCTCCCAGGTCGAGCACCGCCAGGTCGGCCACGGGACTCCCATCGCGGGTCCGTCCCTGGAGCCGCGACCCCAGGCGGCCGTAGTCGGTACGGAACGCGCCGAGCGAGGCGGGCAGGGGCCGCACGAGACCGTGGATCTCGCCGTCGGCCGCGCCGCCGAGGTCCATCGCCGCCAGCAACCCGGGAGCGTTGGGGCCGAACCGATCGTCGGCGTTGCCGAACGCCTCCACGACGAACCCCGAGCCGATCAGCAGCTGCCCGAGGAGCCCGGGGACGGCGCCGTCGTTCACGGCCTGTATCCCGGCGAGGGTTTCGGGGGGAATCCGCCTCGCTTGGGCAGCGGAGCGATCCGCGAGGAGGGAACCGCGGCCTTCGCGCCGGCTCCCAGCGTGAGGTACGGCCCCAGCCCGCCGTCGTCGGGATGGTGGCGCTGGCTGAGGAGGCCCGCGCCCCCGGCCCGGGCCAGCGCGAAGAACTCGGGGACGGCCATGAGCTCCTCGAACGACACCCGGTCCAGGATGACCAACAGCGCGCGACGAGCCGGCGCGGGCGGATCGTCCGGCGCGGCCGCGGCCGCGGCCGCGAACACGGGGACGAGTGGCACGGCGAGGGCCAGGGTGGCGGCCGCCCGGCGCAGCGGCCGGCCCCGCCTCATGAACGGGCGGCGGAAAGCGCGGGCTCGCGGCGAACGCGGGCCCCGAGCCGTCCCAGCTTGTCCTCGATCCCCTCGTAGCCGCGGTCGATGTGGAACACGTCCGCGATCTCGGTCTCCCCGTCCGCGCCCAGGGCCGCGATGAGCATCGCCGCCCCCGCGCGGATGTCCAGCGCCCGGACCGGCGCCGCGGACAGCCGCTCGACGCCGCGGATGACCGCGTGATGGCCCTCGGTGCGGATGTCGGCGCCCATCCGGTTCAGCTCGTCGACGAACATGAACCGGCTCTCGAACACGTTCTCGGTGGCGATGCTCGTCCCCCGCGCCGACGCGAGGAGGGCCATCGCCTGGGGCTGCAGATCGGTGGGGAACCCCGGATACGGAAGCGTGACGAAGTCCACCGCCTCGGGCCGGCTCGCTGCGGAGACGCGAACGCCGGCCGGATCGGTTTCCACGTGCGCCCCCATCTCGGAGAGCTTGGACAGGAACAGGTCCAGGTGGTCCGCCCGGGCCCCCTCGAGGAGCACCTCCCCGGCCGTGGCGCAGGCCGCCAGGGCGAAGGTGCCCGCCTCGACCCGGTCGGGGATGACCGTGTGCTCGACCGCCTGGAACGACGTCGCGCCTTCGATCTCGATCGTCGTTGTCCCGGCGCCCTCGATGCGGGCCCCCATCTTCACCAGGAACTCGACGAGGTCCTGGATCTCCGGTTCGCGCGCGGCGTTCTCGATGACCGTCGTCCCCCGGGCGGCGACGGCGGCCATCAGCACGTTCTCAGTGGCCCCCACGCTCGGGAAGTCGAGGGATACCACCGCGCCGCGGAGCGGACGGGCCTTGGCGAGCAGGAAGCCGTGCTCGTACTCGAACTCGACGCCCATCCGCTCCAGGCCGCGCGTGTGCAGGTCGATCTTGCGCGACCCGATGTTGCAGCCGCCCGGCATGGCGACCTTGGCCTCCCCCAGGCGTGCGAGGAGCGGTCCCAGCACGATGATCGACGCGCGCATCCGGCGGACCAGGTCGTAGGGCGCCTCCATCCCGAGGGTGCCCGACGCGTCGATCCACAGCCCCGACTCGTCCCACGAGACCCCGGCGCCGAGGCGGTCGAGGACGTCCGCCATCGTGAGGCAGTCGCTGATGCGGGGTACCCGCTCGATCCGCGTCCGGCCCTCCGCAAGCAGCGCGGCCGCCATGAGCTTCAACGCGGAGTTCTTGGCGCCGGAGACCCGAACGGTCCCGGACAGCCGAACGCCGCCCTCGACGAGGAGTCGATCCATGCCAGCGATTCTAGGGTGGGCGGGCCGTCGCCATCGGCTGCGCCCGCCGGACAGGATTCGGACGTGGGGGAGTCGAAACACCCCCCATGCGCATTCCCACCCGAACCTTCACGATCTCGCTCTTCCTGCTCCTCGTCCTCGTGGCGGCGACCGCCACCTCGGCCGGCGCCGCCAAACCGCGGACCGACGTCCGCGCCCGGCCGTTTGCCTTCACCGCCCAGCACGTCCCGGCCGACTTCACCGAGCCCTCCGCGATCGTCACCAGCAAGGGCACGGCCCTGTTCTGCGGCCCCCTCGGCCTGGGCGACATGGCCGAGGGCGTCGTCCGCACCACGGACTGGAGGACGTTCGAGAGCTTCGAGGTCTCCTCCCCGATCGGCGGGGGCGGTGACTGCGACATCAAGGAGGGCGCCGACGGCGCCCTGTACCTCACCGACCTCCAGGCCTTCGGGGCGACGGTCCACAAGTCCACCGACGACGGGGCGACGTGGGAGTTCCTTTGGCAGGAGCCCATCGAGGAGGACCGTCAGTGGCTCGCCACCGACCCCACCGACCCGAACGTGGTCTACCTCGCCTACCACGACCTCACGGCCGAGGCCGAGATCGTCTCCAAGTCCACCGACGGCGGCCAGACCTTCGTCCAGCACGCCATCGTGACCAACGAGCTGGCACTCGCCCCGGACACGTTCCCGAACACGTTCTCAGGGCCGATCCGCGTCGACCCGAGCGATCCGAACCGGGTCTACCTCGCCTACGGGATCTCGAGCCTCGGGGGCAACGCCCACCAGTGCGTGCACAACACCGGGGCCTGTCCCTTCGGAGATCCGCTCGCGGTGATCGTCGCGGCGTCGGCCGACGGGGGCGCGACGTGGACGAACAACGTCGCCCTCTCGACACCGTTCGGCCACGTCCTCGGCAACATCTTCCCGTGGCTCACCGTGGACCGCGCGGGCAACGTGTACGCGATGGCTGCGGGCCACATCCCGGGGCCGAAGGGCGAGGAGCAGTACGGCGTGTTCGTCTCGGTGTCGAGGGACCACGGCGCCAACTGGAGCACCCCCTTCAAGATCAACAAGGGGAACGGGGCCACCGTGTTCCCGACGATGGTCGCGGGCGACGCTGGCATCGTCGACTTCGCCTGGGTGGAGGCCTCGACGCGGGACCAGGGCGCGCCCGAGAACGTGTGGCGGGTCCACTTCGCGCAGTCCCGCAACATGCTCTCCGGCAGGCCGGCGTTCGTGGACGTCGCCGGGCCGGTCATGCGGAAAGGCAACGTGTGCACGCTCGGGATCAACTGCACCGAGGGCCGGGAGCTCGGTGACTTCTTCGAGATCTCGCTCGACGCCTTCGGCTACGCCCACATCGCGGTGAGCTCCACCGAGCCGGCTCCGTTGCACATCCTGTACTGGCGTCAGGACGCCGGCCCGTCCGCGTACGGCAAGCCCTGCAGGAACCCAAAGACGAAACGCGGGTGCGTGTTCGTGCGGCCCCGCCCGGGGAGCCCGCTGATCTCGGGAAAGCCCGGTGAGTAGATCGAGGGGCCTTTGAGGGGCAACCAACCGCGCCGCCCGGTAATGGACTCGTGGTAAAGCGGAAGCGCTCGAAGGACTCCCCCGAGGAAGCGATCGTGGTGGGTTTTCGCGCGTGGCTCCGCAACGAACTCGATCCGGAAGAGAAGACGTTGGACGCGTATGCGGCAGATGCGCATGCCCTTGCTGATCGCGTTCCCCTGGCCACCATGACCATGAATGAGTTGTTTCAGGCAGTGGACAGTTTTGGCGGCAGCGACAGCAGCCGTCAGCGGCGTTATCACGCGCTGAGCCACCTGGGCCGGTATCTCGTTGAGGCGGGGCTCCGCACCGACAATCCGATGCTCGCTCTTCTACGTCCCAAGGAGAAGCGACCAACGAAGGCCTTCCAGCCAATTCCCGGGGTCGCCCGCAAACTTCAAGTGCTGCGGAGAAAGGATGAGAAGGCTTTCCTCGCCGCCCTGATGATTCTCCACACCCACCTCAGGGCAGCGGAGCTGATATCGATCGATGAGACTCCGCCGATTGGAGAGTGGGCCTATGTGGTTGGTCGAAAGCAGGCCCGCCGCGCAGTGCGCCTCTCGGAGGACGCTCAGACGATCCTTGCCGCACTCGGGGGAGGGGTGGGCATGAGCATCGGCCTACTTCAGCGTCGCCTCAGATCGGCCGGACTCTCGGTTGAGCGTCTGCGCGTCACACCGCTGGATCGGGCGACAATCTTGTTGACGCCGTTCGTTAGTGAGCCTCTCGCCGCAACGCCGTATGCCGAAACAATCATCGAGGCATATAGGGATGAGGCATGGGGATCGCTTGATGCGGGCAGCCATCGAGCTGCCATGGTCTTGGCTCGAGCGGCTTTGCAGGCAGCCTGTCGCCGTTACCTTCCGAGACGGGACTGGGGAATGTTCGGCATGGAAATGAAGCAGCTTGCACTGATTGCCGGACAAGGCTGGCAAAAGGTGGGCGGCACCGTAAAGGACTTCGGAAACGAATGGGCTCATCCTGATCCCACTCGTTCAGATCTAATGCCAGGCCCAACAGAGACCCAGGTATCAAACGCCCTCCGTCGCATGGACACAGTTCTTCGGATGACGGCTGAGATGGAGCGTGTTGGCTATCTGCAGGCCATCAACCGGCCAGCCACCAGCACCCAGCCGTAGTCGACTCCGCTCTTCAACGGTGGGAGCCGGCTTAGCCAGATCCCTCGAGGCTGACGCCCTCGGCCAGCACGTCGACACGGGTGACGTCCTCGTCCGTGCTGACGTGCATGAAGCCGCCCTGAACCTCGGCCTTCTCCTCGGCCCCTCCGTGCTGGATGCGGACCGTCCCTCCCGGCATCAGCCGGATGAGGAGGGGGGCGTGTCCGGCGAGGATGCCGACCTCGCCCTCGGTCCCCCGGGCGATGACCATGGTGGCCTCGCCCGACCAGACCTCGCTCTCGGGCGTGACCAGGAATACCTCGAGCCTTCCACTCACGAGTCGGCGCCGACCTTCGCGAGCTCCTCGCCCTTGGCCTTCGCCTCGTCGATCCCCCCGACCATGTAGAACGCCTGCTCGGGCAGGTCGTCGTACTCGCCCTCGGCCACCGCCTTGAACGAGGCGATCGTCTCGTCGACGGGGACGTACTTGCCGGGGATGCCCGTGAACTGCTCGGCCACGAAGAACGGCTGGGACAGGAACCGCTGGATCTTGCGGGCGCGAGAGACGATGACCTTGTCCTCCTCGGACAGCTCGTCGATCCCCAGGATCGCGATGATGTCCTGGAGGTCGTTGTAGCGCTGGAGGGTCTCCTGCACCCGCAGCGCCACGTTGTAGTGCTCCTCGCCGATGTACCGCGCGTCCAGGATCCGGCTGGTCGAGTCGAGCGGATCGACGGCCGGGTAGATGCCCAGCTCGGAGATCTGCCGGCTCAGGACGGTCGTGGCGTCCAGGTGCGCGAACGCCGTGTGCGGCGCAGGGTCGGTGATGTCGTCCGCGGGCACATAGATCGCCTGCAGCGAGGTGATGGAGTGCCCGCGCGTGGACGTGATGCGCTCCTGCAGCGCGCCCATCTCGTCCGCGAGCGTCGGCTGGTATCCCACCGCCGACGGCATCCGCCCGAGGAGGGTGGAGACCTCCGAGCCCGCCTGGACGAAACGGAAGATGTTGTCCACGAACAGCAGGACGTCCTGGCGCTCGACGTCGCGGAAATACTCGGCCATCGTCAGCGCGGCGAGGGCCACCCGCAGCCGGACCCCGGGCGGCTCGTCCATCTGTCCGAACACGAGAGCCGTCTTGTTGATGACGCCGGTCTCGGTCATCTCCAGGAAGAGGTCGTTGCCCTCGCGGGTGCGCTCGCCCACTCCGGCGAACACCGACGCGCCGCCGTGCTGCTCGGCGACGCGATAGATCATCTCCTGGATGATGACGGTCTTCCCCACGCCGGCGCCGCCGAACATCCCGATCTTGCCGCCCTGGACGTAGGGCTCGAGCAGGTCGATGACCTTGATCCCCGTCTCGAACATTTGCGTCTTCGGCTCGAGCTCCTCGAACGGCGGCGGGTCGCGGTGGATCGGCCACCAGTCCGCCGCCTCGATGGTGCTCGGATCCACGTCCAGGGACTGGCCGAGAACGTTGTAGACGTGACCGAGCACTCCCTTGCCGACGGGAACACGGATGGGGGCGCCGGTGTTCTCGACCTTCGTCCCCCGGATCACGCCGTCGGTCGGCTTCATCGCGATCGCACGGACGGTCGACTCCCCCACGTGCTGAGCCACCTCGCACGTGATGGTGTCGGTCGTGCCCTCGAGCGTGCGGTCGATGGTGAGAGCGAAGTTGATCTCGGGAAGGTCGGCCGGGGGGAACTCGACGTCCACCACCGGGCCGATGACCCGGACCACCCGTCCGGCAGCCCGTCCCTCGCCGTTGCCGTTGCCGTCTGCCATGTCGGTCGCCTTCCTCGTCGTTAGTTCGCTGCCTGAGAGAGCGCCTCGGCCCCGCCGACGATCTCGGAGATCTCCGTGGTGATCTCCGCCTGCCGGGCCTGGTTCGCGATACGGGTCAGGACCTTGATCAGATCCTCCGCGTTGTCCGTCGCCGCCTTCATCGCCCGCCGGCGCGCCGCGTTCTCCGAGGCGGCCGACTCGAGCATGGCGGCGTAGATCTTCGTGGTGACGTACTGCGGGAGCAGGTAGCCGAGGAGCTCCTCGGGCTCGGGCTCGAACAGGTACTGCGCGACGGCCTCGCCCTCGGCCCGGCCCCCGACCTCCTCCGGCGCGATCGGGAGGAAGCGCCGGTTGGTCGCCCGCAGCGTGAACGCCGAACGGAAGTCCGTGTACACCGTGTGCAGCTCGTCGATCTCACCGTTGGCGAAGGCCTCGATGAGCGTCCGGCCCATCTCCTCCGCCGCCGAGTACGGCGGGACCTCACTCACGCCGGTCCAGACGCCGGCCATGGGCACGCCCCGGAACCGGAAGTACGACTGCGCCTTGCGGCCCGAGACGTAGACGGCCGTCTCCAGCCCGCGGTCGCGCACGCGGGAGAGGACCCGCTCGGCGCGCTTGAGGACGTTCGAGTTGTAGGCCCCGGCCAGGCCCCGGTCGGAGCTCAGGACCAGCACGGCGGCCCGCTTCGGGTTCTCGCGTTCCTCCAGGAGCGGGTGGACCAGGCCGCCGGTCTGGCGGGCGACGTCCTCCATGGCCGCCGTCAGGCGCTCGGCGTAGGGCCGGGCGGCCTCGACCCGCTGCTGGGCCTTGAGGATCCGCGACGTGGCGATGAGCTCCATCGCGCGCGTGATCTTCATCGTCGATTGAACGGTCTTGATCCGCCGCCGGATGACCCGAAGCTTGGCGCCCATGCGCTAGCCGGGGACCTGTTCCCCGCCGGAGGTGTCAGCGACCGGGCCGCCCTCGGGGTGCTCGTCCTCGTCGTCCTCGTCCTCGGAGGACATCCGGTCCCACCCGACGTCGGCCTTGACCTCGTCGCGCGGCGTCCCCCTCCCGGCCGCAGCCTCGCTGCCGGCGGCGGCGGCGCTGGGCTGGAACGCCTTCACGAACTCGTCGAGCGCGGCCTTGAGCTTCCCCTCGACCTCCTCGGGGAGGGTCCCCTGGGTGCGGATGTGCTCTCCGACCTCCGCGTGCCGCGTCTCCATGTACTGCAGGAACTCGCGCTCGAACCGCTTCGCGTCCTCGACCGGGAACGTGTCCAGGTAGCCCGAGGTCACCGCGTAGATGGACAGCACCTGCTGGTCGGCGGCCATCGGCTGGTACTGGGGCTGCTTCAGGATCTCGACGACCCTCGCGCCGCGGGCCAGCTGCTGCTGAGACGCCTTGTCGAGCTCCGAGCCGAACCCGGCGAAGGCCTCCAGCTCCCGGTACTGGGCCAGGTCCAGGCGCAGCCGGCCGGCGACCTGCTTCATCGCCTTGATCTGGGCGTTGCCGCCGACCCGGGACACGGAGATGCCGACGTCGATCGCCGGGCGGACGCCGGCGTTGAACAGGTCCTTCACCAGGTAGATCTGCCCGTCGGTGATCGAGATGACGTTCGTCGGGATGTACGCCGAGACGTCGCCGCCCTTGGTCTCGATGATCGGGAGCGCGGTCATCGAGCCGCCCCCGAGGTCGTCGGAGAGCTTCGCCGAGCGCTCCAGCAGCCGGGAGTGCAGGTAGAAGACGTCGCCCGGGTATGCCTCGCGGCCGGGCGGCCGGCGGAGCTGCAGCGAGATCGACCGGTACGCGTTCGCCTGCTTGGAGAGGTCGTCGTGGATGATCAGCGCGTGCTGGCCCTGGTACATCCAGTGCGCGCCCAGCGCGGCGCCCGCGTACGGCGCGATGTACTGGAACGCCGCCGGGCTCGATGCCGGCGCGTTGACCACCACCGTGAAGTCCAGGGCGCCGGCATCGGTGAGGGCCTGAACGACCTCGGATACCGTCGAGGACTTCTGGCCGATGGCGACGTAGATGCACTTCACCTGGAGCTTGGGATCGCCGCTCGCCCAGTTCTCGCGCTGGTTGATGATCGCGTCGACGGCCACCGCGGTCTTGCCGGTCTGGCGGTCGCCGATGATCAGCTGGCGCTGGCCGCGGCCGATGGCGGTCATGGCGTCGACGGCCTTGATGCCCGTCTGCAGCGGCTCCTTCACCGGCTGGCGCTGGACCACCGAGGCGGCCTGGATCTCCAGGGCCCGGTTGGCCTCGGACGCGATCGGCCCCTTGCCGTCGATCGGGCGGCCCAGGGGGTCGATGACCCGCCCCAGGAAGCCGTCGCCGACCGCGATGGAGAGGATCCGGCCCGTCTGCTTGACGGGGTCGCCCTCCTCGATGTCGGTGGCGTCGCCGAGGATCACCGCGCCGATCGTGTCGACGTCGAGGTTCAGGGCCAGGCCGAGGACGCCACTCGGGAACTCGAGGAGCTCGTTCGTCATCGTGCGCGGGAGCCCCTCGATGGTGGCCACCGCGTCCTTCACCTCCGTGACGCGACCGACCTCCTCCGTCTCGGTCTCGGGCTGATACCCCTCGACGTTCGCGCGGAGGGCGGCCACGATGTCCTGAGGGTCGATCGAGAACTCGCGCTGCTCCGTTGCCATCGCGCTCAGACCTTTCTCAATCGGTCGCGCGCCAGCTCCAGCCGGCGCCTGATCGTCCCGTCGATGACCTGGTCACCCACGCGAGCGACCAGGCCGCCCACGACGGACGGATCCACCAACACCTTCAGCTCGATCTTCTTGCCCGTGGCCCGCTCGAGGGCCTCGGTGAGCTTGCGGCGATGCTCCTCGTCCAGCGGGATCGCGCTGCGGACCTCGGCCACCGCCCGGGAGCGGCGCTCCGCCGCGACCCTGGCCAGCTCGTCGATGATCCCGGCGAGCTCGCGGGTGCGCCCCTGGTCGATCAGGAACCCGAGGATCGACGCCGTGTGCTTGCTGGCGCGGTCGCCGAGGATGTCCCGGATCACGGCCTTCTTCCGCTCGGCCGGCAGGGCCGGGTCGGTCAGGGCGTCGCGGAGCTGGTTCTGTTGCTCCACGGCCTTGCCGAACGTGTACAGCTCGTCCTCGACCGTCTCCAGGGCGCCCTCGGCCTCGGCGATCTGAAAGATCGCCTGGGCGTAGCCGTGAACGCGCTCCTCAGGACCCGGCACCCGGCTCCTCCTGGCCGGCGAGCTCGTCGATGTAGCGCTCCACCAGCCGGAGCTGGCGTTCGCGGTCGAGGGACTCGCCCACCACGCGCGTGGCCAGCTCGACGGACAGCTCGCCGACCTGCGCCTTGAGGTCCTGGAACGCGCGGTCCCGTTCGGCCCGGATCTCCTCCTGGGCCCGTGCCACGATGGCCTGCGCGTCGCGCTCGGCCTTCTCGGTGAGCTCCGTTCGGACGCCCTCGGCGGTCTGGCGGGCCTCCTCGATGATGCGGTTGGCCTCCTCCCGGGCGTTCGCCAGCTGCTCTCGATACTGCTCGAGGATCGAGTCGGCCTCGGTCCGGGTCTTCTCCGCCTTCTCCATCTCGCCCTGGATGCGCTTGCGACGCTCCTCCAGGACCGTGTTGATCCGGGGGATCGCGAACTTCGACATGAAGATGAACAGCAGCGTGAACCCGATCGCCGCGACGATGAGCTCGTCGGCGTGCGGGTACAGGTCCTTGGGCTCGCTGACCTCCTCGCCGTGCTCCTGGGCGAGGACGAGGGCCCTCGTGATCGATCCGATCATCGAGGTCACCCCTTCAGATGATGAACGAGAGCACGAACCCGAACAGGGCCAGCGCCTCGATCAGTCCGATGCCGATGAACATGGTCCCGCGAACCACGCCGGCGGCCTCGGGCTGACGGGCCATGGCCTCGACGGACTTGCCCATGAGGATGCCGATGCCGATGCCCGGCCCGATGGCGGCCAGGCCGTACACGAGGCCCTTGCCGATCGTGTCCAGGCTGCCGGTCGTCCCGGCTTCCGCGGCCTGGGCCACGATCATCGCGATGAATCCGACTACCGCCTCCATGGATCCTCCTTAGTGCTCCTCGGCCAGTGCGCCCCCGATGTAGGAGGCGGTCAGGATGGTGAAGATGAACGCCTGCAGCCCGGCCACGAAGATCTCGAAGCCGAGCAGAAGGGTCCCGAACGCGAACGAGATGGCGCCGATCGGCTTCAGGAACACCGTGTCGGCCTGGAACAGCGCGATGGTTCCCAGGAAGAACACCGCCAGAAGGAAGTGACCGGCCACCATGTTGGCGAAGAGTCGGACGGTCAGCGTGATCGGCCGCATGACGATGCCGGTCACGAACTCGATGGGCGCGAGCAGCACGTACATGACCTTCGGCGCGCCCGGCGGGAACATGACCATCTTGAAGTAGCCGAAGAAGCCGTGCTTCTTGATCCCGATGCCGTTGTAGAGGATCCACACGACGACCGCCGGAACCAGCGGGAACGCCAGCCGGCTGTTCAGCGGAAACCCGATGGCGGGGATCACCGAGAGGATGTTGCCGAAGAAGATCATGAAGAACAGCGTGCACAGCAGCGGCAGGTACCGCATGCCGTCGGGCCCGATCATCGACATCAGGATCTGCTCGCGGACGAACTCGACGCCGCTCTCCACGACGGTCTGGAACTTGCCGGGCACGACCTTGGCGTTGCGAAGGCCGAAGTAGAAGAACGACAAGGTCATCAGGATCGAAAGGCACGCCAGGAACGTGATGAAGTTGACCGAGAACTCGATGCCGAAGACCTCCCAGGGCCCGAACCACGGGTCGAACAGGAAGTCCTTGGTGGTGGGGGGATGGAACTGCGCGAGCATCGCCGGGACCGTCATCGGGTGGCGGACTCCGGCGGCAGCCACAGCTCACGTCCCACGCCGGAGGCCATGAGCTTCATCTCGAAGACGAGGAGCGTCATCGTCGCGGGGACCACGGCCAGCCCGAAGGCCAGGGGCGAGAACCACGCGAGCTGGTTCAGGGCGAACATCAGCCCCACGATGACCGCCATCCGCACCACGAACCCCCCGAGCCCGGCGGCGTAGACCGCCACGAGCGAGATCCGCGCCGCCCGGGCCATGGACAGCCCGTGGGCCACCAGGTTCAGCGTCACGACCGCGGTCCCGATGGCCGCCGACCAGGCGGCGCCGGCCCCTCCGAGGACGTACCCGAGCCCGAACGCGACCGCCGTGGCCGGGGCGCCCCAGGGCGCGATGGTTCGGACGAGCTGCAGCTCCGGTTCAGGCTGGCGGGTCATGTGGTTTTCCATGCTTCAGATAGATGAGATAGATGCCGCTCGCGGCTCCGACGAGCATGCCGACGGCCGTGAAGATCTTGGGTGTCCCCACCAGCCGGTCGATCAGGTAGCCGACTCCTCCCCAGACGAGCACGGCGGAGAGCAGCGTCACGCTGATGGTGAGCCCCGTGGACATCCCACCCATCGAGTTGCCCGGGCCCGAGTCCCCCGCCATAGAGCCCGCGGAGTATAGCCGCCGCTCGGAAGGGGTGTCAAAGCCCGACGGGTCGCGTTTTCGCAGGTCAGCGGCCATTTCCGGGCCGGACCCTACCAGCTTGTGAAAACTTTCACAAGTTCGGAGGGTGCACCGCCGCGGCCCCGCGGGAACCCTTCGACTCCCCACCCGGACCGCCCAGCCCGACCGAGCGGCCGTTCGGCCGGCGCATCCGCGGGACCAGCGTGATGGCCACCAACACCAGGGCGAGCAGCACGAGCGCGATCGCCGCCGCGGGGCTGTTCACGAACGAGATCGCCAGGGCGGCTCCCGCCAGGATCGCCGACCAGAAGTAGATGAGGAGCACGGCCTCGCGATGACTGTGGCCGATCTCGAGCAGCCGGTGGTGGATGTGCTCCTTGTCCGCGTGGGTCACCGGCCGGCCGCGGCGCACCCGGCGTCCGATGGCGAACACGACGTCCAGGAACGGGATCGCCAGGACGAGCAGGGGCACGATCACGGGGATCGACAGGGCCGCCAGCTCCGTCTCCCCAGGGGCGACGGCGCTCTTCCCGACCCCGGAGATGGTCGCCCCGGCCAGGATGACCCCCAGCAGCATGCTGCCGGAGTCGCCCATGAAGATCTTCGCCGGGTGGAAGTTGTGGGGCAGGAAGCCCAGCGCGGCACCGGCGGCGATGGCCGAGAGCAACGACGCGGCGGACGGTGGGGCCCCGATCGCCTGCTCCGAGGCGAACGTGAAGGCGAAGAACGCCGCGCTGGCGATGACCACGACGCCGGCGGCGAGCCCGTCCAGCCCGTCCACGAGGTTCACCGCGTTGATCATCGCCAGGATCCACAGCACCGTGAGCGGAACGCCGAGGTCCGGGCCGAGCACGATCACGCCCTGCGTCGGGAAGTAGAAGAAGAGCAGCTGGATGCCGGCCAGGATCATCACGCCCGCCGCCAGGACCTGGCCGGCCACCTTCGCGGCGACCGAGGCGGGCCGGAGGTCGTCGTAGGCCCCCACGGCCAGGATCACCAGGCCGGCCAGGAGCACGCCGATCGGCTCGAGGGTCGTGCGGAAGACGTGGTCCCGGAACGTCGGGATCAGGTAGGCGACGCCAAGCGCGCCGACGAACGCGAGGAAGATCGCGATCCCGCCGAGGGTCGGGGTCGGCTTCGGGTGGACCTTGCGGTCCGACGGCCGGTCGATCGCTCCCACCCGGACGGAGAAGCGGCGAACCAGCGGGGTGGTCGCGGCGGCGATCGCAGCGGCAACCCCGAACACCATGAGGTACGGGAGCATCAGCCTCCGTCTACGCGTACAGGGGGAAGCGCTTGACCAGCTCGGCGACGCGGCCTCGGGCGCGGTCCTTCACGGCGTCGTCGTCGGGGGCCCGGAGGACCGCACCGAGGACGCTCGCCACCTCCTTCATCTCGGGCTCGTCCATGCCCAGCGTGGCCGGGCCGGGCGTGCCCACGCGGATCCCCGAGGCCTTGAGGGGCGGCAGCGGGTCGAACGGGATCGCGTTCTTGTTGATCGCGATCCCGATCTCGTCGCAGACCTCCTCGGCGCGGGCCCCGGTGAGCTCTGCCGACAGGGTCCGCAGGTCCGCTAGCACCAGGTGGGAATCGGTCCCGCCGGCCACCGGACGGATCCCCTCCTCCTGGAGACCCTGGGCCAGGGCGCGGGCCGTGCGAACGGTCCGCTCGGCGTAGTCGCGGAAGTCCTGGGTCATGGCCTCCCTGAAGCACACCGCCTTCGCGGCGATGACGTGCTCCATCGGGCCACCCTGCATCATGGGGAAGACGGCCTTGTCGATGGCCTTCGCGTGCTCCTCGCGGCACACGATGACCGCCCCCCTCGGCCCGCGCAGGGTCTTGTGGGTGGTGAAGGTCACCACGTCGGCGTGGGGGACCGGGCTGGGGTAGGCCCCGCCGGCCACGAGGCCGATGAAATGCGAGGCGTCGACCATGAAGATCGCGCCGACCTCGTCGCAGATCTCCCGGAACGCCGCGAAGTCGATCGATCGCGGGTACGCGGTGAACCCGGCCAGGATGATCTTCGGGCGATGCTCCTGCGCGAGGGCGCGCACCTCGTCCATGTCGATCAGCTCGGTCTCGGGGTCGACCTCGTAGCCGATGAACTCGAACCACTTGCCGGAGACGTTGACCGGCGAGCCGTGGGTGAGGTGCCCGCCGTGGGCGAGCACCAGGCCGAGCACCTTGTCCTCGGAGTGGGGCTCGATGAACGCGCCGTACACCGCCAGGTTGGCCTGGGCCCCGGCGTGGGCCTGGACGTTCACGTGCTCGGCCCCGAACAGCTCCTTGGCCCGCTCGATGGCCAGGGTCTCGGAGACGTCTACGAACTCGCAGCCGCCGTAGTAGCGGCGGCCGGGATAGCCCTCGGCGTACTTGTTGTTCATGCTCGAGGACAGCGCCGCGAGCACCGCGGGGCTGGCGTAGTTCTCGGAGGCGATCAGCCGGAGCGTGCTCCGCTCACGGTTCAGCTCGTTCTGGATCGCCTCGAAGATCTCCGGATCGGTCTCCCGAAGCTGCTCGTAGTCGGCCGCCCACTCCCTCACCGGCACTCCTCCCCCTCGATCTCGCCGATCTGAGCGATCCGCCGCTCGTGCCGGCCCCCCTCGAACTCCGTCTCCAGCCACACCCGAACGATCTCGCGCGCAAGCTCCGGCGCCACGATACGCGCGCCGAGGGCCAGCACGTTCGCGTCGTTGTGCTGCCGGGCCATCCGCGCCGTATACAGGTCGTTGCACAGGGCGGCCCGGATCCCGTGCACCTTGTTCGCCGCGATCTGCTCGCCCTGGCCCGAGCCCCCGAGGACGACGCCTCGGTCACCCTCGCCCGAGGCGACGGCGCGGGCGACCGCGGCGCAGATCGGTGGGTAGTCCACCGACTCCTCCGAGTCGGTCCCGTGGTCGGTCACCTGGTGGCCCTCCTCCTTCAGGAACCGGGCGAGGTCCTCCTTCAGCCGGTAGCCGGCGTGGTCGGATCCGATGGCGACGTTCACTCGTCGGCCTCCCAGAAGGAGGTGCGAGCCGGCATGCGGCCGGCGAGGCCCTCGACGAGCTGGGCGATGAGCGTGTCCAGCTCCCACGCGGTGGCCCGGTAGGTCTCGAGCGACATCCCGAGCGGGTCGGAGATGTCCAGGTCCACAGTGGCGATGGCGTTGCGGTTGCGCAGGGAGTGCGCCTCGGCGATCCGCGCCCGGAGGGCCTCGTCGTCGAGCGTGTCCCGCTCATCGACGGGCGGGAGGTCGCTGAGCAGATGGACCAGCTCCTTGAGCATGAACGTCTTCGGATGCGCCGAGGGCACCTGCCGGCGGATCTCCTCCGCGTGCTCCTCGGCCATGGCGATGACCAGGTCGGCCCGCTCGATGAGGTTGGCGTGCAGCCGCCGGGCCCGGTGGCTGGAGATGTCCACCTCGCGCTCCCAGGCGGCCTGGACGGCCTCCTCGGTCGCCGGATGGCCGTCGCGAGCGATCACACCCGCGCCCGAGACGTCGATGTGCTGGCCGGGGAATCGCTGGCTCAGGTGCAGCTTCAGGAAGCCCTCCCCGATGGGAGAGCGGCAGATGTTTCCGGTGCAGACGACCAGGACCGAGGCCACGGGCCGAGTCTAGCCGAGGGTGTCCAGCACCTCGGCAGCCGGGATCGACCCCTCGCGGAGCACGCGGGCCGCCTCCTCCGAAAGGTCCAGAACCGTCGAGGCGACATCGCCCGGGCTCGGCCCCGCGTCCAGGTAGACGCTCACCGCGTCGCCGAGAACGGCCCGCACCTCCTCGCACGTGCGAGGGGTCGGCTCGCCCGAGCGGTTCGCCGAGGTGACCGCCAGCGGCCCGGCCTGGGTGAGGAGCTCCAGGGCGACGGGGTGGGCGGGCATGCGCAGGGCGAGGGTCCGCTCCGCCTCCCCGAGGTCCCACTCGACGCCCGGCCTGCGAGGCAGGACGATGGTCAGGGCGCCCGGCCAGAAGGCGCCCATGGCCCGTTCGGCTCGCGCGTCGACCTCGACCAGCCGCTTCACGTGGGTCAGGCTCGAGACGAGCACGGGGATCGCGAGCGAACGAGGCCGGCCCTTGGCCTCGAACAGCCGGGCAACCGCGGCCCGAAGGGACGGGTCCGCGGCCACCCCATAGACCGAGTCGGTCGGGAGCACGACGAGCTGCCCGGCGCTCAGGGCCGCGGCGGCCAGCGCGATCGCGTCCGGATCCACCTCGCGCGGGTCGACCGTGAGCAGGGTCACCCGTCCCCCGGGGCCCGTCCCAGCACCACCCGCGGACGGCCGGCCAGGTCCTCCAGCGCGTGGACCTCCTCGAGGGTTCGCCGGAACAGCCGGGACACGTCCTCGGCCTGGGAGGCACCGATCTCGACGACGAGCCATCCCCCCGGCCGCAGCCACGTGGGGGCCTCGTCGGCCAGCCGGGCGTGGACGTCGGTCCCGCCGACCAGCGCCTCGTACGGGTCGGCACGGACCTCCTCGGGCAGCTCGGCGTACTCCGCCTCCGTCACGTACGGCGGGTTGCTGACGATCAGGTCGAACTGCCGGCGCAGACCCGGAGGGACCGGCCCGAACAGGTCGCCGACGTAGAGGTCGATGACCATCCGGTGACGGTCGGCGTTGCGCTGAGCCAGCTCCACGGCCTCGGGGTTGACGTCCACGGCGTGGAGGCGGGCGTCGCGCAGGACCCGCTTGATCGCGAGTCCGACGGCGCCGGTCCCGGTCCCCACGTCGAGCACCAGCGGGCGGGCCACGTTGGTGGTGACCTGGACCGCCGCCTCGACCAGGACCTCGGTCTCCGGGCGGGGAACGAACACGCCCGGGCGGACCTCGAGGTTGAGCCCGCGAAAGGGCTGGCGCCCGGTGAGGTGCTGCAGCGGCGTCCCGGCGCACCGCTGGCACAGGGCCCGGCCGTACGACCGCGCGGTCGCGGAGTCCAGACCCTCGGCGCGCGTGTACAGCTCGACCCGGTCCACCGCGAGCAGGTGCATCAGGAGCGCCTCGGCCGTCTCGCGGGCGCCCTCCACCCCGTGCGCCTCGAGGTAGCGCGTGGCGCGGGTGACGACGTCGGAGGGCCTCACGTCCGCGGGTCGTCGTCGGGCCGGCGTCCGAGCTGGTCGGCGCGTTCCTTGGCGGAAAGCGCCTCGATGAACGTGTCGATGCCGCCGGCCATGATCTCCGGGATGTTGTGCACCGACAGGCCGATCCGGTGGTCGGTCACCCGGTTCTGCGGGAAGTTGTACGTGCGGATCTTCTCCGAGCGCTCCCCGGAGCCGACCTGAGCGCTGCGCGCCGCCGCCTCCTTCTGCTGGGCCTCGTCCTGCGCGCGCTTGAGGAGCTGCGAGCGCAGGTAGCGCATCGCCTTCTCCTTGTTCTGCAGCTGGGAGCGCTCCTCCTGGACGCTGACCACGATGCCGGTCGGCTTGTGCGTGATGCGAACGGCGGAGTCGGTGGTGTTCACGGACTGGCCCCCGGGACCGCTCGAGCGGAAGACGTCGATCTCGATGTCCTCGCGCTTGATGTCGACATCGGTCTCCTCGGCCTCGGGGAGGACGGCGACCGTCGCGGTCGAGGTGTGCGTGCGCCCGCCGGACTCCGTGACCGGAACCCTCTGGACGCGATGGACGCCGGCCTCGTGCTTCATGCGGCTGAAGGCGCGCTCGCCGCGGAGGGCCAGCACGGCCTCCTTGATGCCCCCGATGTCCGAGGGGCTCATCGCCAGGACCTCGGACTTCCACCGGTTGCGCTCCGCGTAGCGCCGGTACATCTCCAGGAGCTCGCCGGCGAACAACGCGGCCTCGTCGCCGCCGGTGCCGGCCCGGACCTCGACGATGACGTTGCGCTCGTCGTTGGGGTCCTTCGGAAGGAGCAGCACCTCGAGCTCGGACTCCAGCTCGGCCGCGCGATCCCGGGCCTGATCGGCCTCGGAGCGGTAGAACGCAGCCTCCTCGGGGTCGGTGGCCTCCTTCGCCAGGGTGAGACCCTCCTGGGCCTGCTGCTCGGCCGACCGGTGCTGGCGGAACGCGCGCACGACGGCGTCGAGCTCGGCGTGCTGCTTGCCGAGCTCGCGGAGGCGGTTGGTGTCCGCCGCCACGCCGGGCTCCGACAGCTTCGCCGAGAGCTCGTCCGCGCGGCGCTCGACCTCCTCCAGTCGCGCGCGCATCGCATCGTCCATGTCGTCTCCATTATGCGAGCGACGGCGCTAGCATCCGTGGACGATGTCGATGACGCCGCCGCCGCCGCCGGACGGAACCCCTCCGGCTCAGTACCACCAACACGTCAAGAACAACGGCCTGGCCGTCGCGTCGCTCGTCCTCGGTCTGGTCGGCGTCTTCCTGTTCGCGCTGTTCGCCATCCCGCCCATCCTCGCCGTGATCTTCGGGCTCGTCGGCCGGGATCAGATCCGGAAGTCGGGTGGCCGCGAAACCGGGCAGGGGATGGCGACGGCCGGCATCATCCTCGGCGCGATCGAGATCGTGGTCTTCGTGGTCCTGCTCGCCAGCGGCGGCAGCTTCTACGTCCGGTTCGGCTGAGCGCCCCTCAGGCGGCGGGCTGCTCGGATTCCGCTTCGGCCTTGAGAACCTCGTTGAAGCTGGCGATGGCGACCTCGATCTGGTCCTCGCTCGGCGGCTTCGTGGTGATCTTCTGGAGCCACAGGCCCGGCGTCATCAGGGCGTGCATGAACTTCGAGTGCTCGTACTTGGCGCCCAGGCGCAGGAGCTCGTAGGCCAGCCCGGCGATGACCGGGATGCCGACGATCCGCGAGCCGACCCGCCACCAGATCGAGGGTGTGGGGATCAGCGAGTACACGAAGATCGTCAGGACCATCACGATCAACAGGAAGTTCGTGCCGCAGCGGATGTGCAACGTGGAGTACGTGTCGACGGCCTTCGGCTCGAGGGGGTCGTCGTGCTCGAACGCGGCGATCGTCTTGTGCTCGGCCCCGTGGTACTGGAACACCCGGCGGATGTCCTTCATGCGCCCGATCAGCCCGAGGTAGCCGAGGAAGAGCAGCACGCGCAGCACGCCCTCGAGGATGTTCGAGAGGACCCCGGCGCCCACCGCGCCCTTCAGGAACCCGAACGCCAGCGCGGGGCCGACGATGAACACCCCGACGAAGATCAACATGGCCACCGTCATCGACAGGGCCATCTGGCCGGTGGAGAGCTTCTCGTCGTCCTCGACGGCCTGGTTCGCGGAGATGGTCAGGGCCTTCACCCCGATCGACAGGGCCTGCCCGAGAGCGATGATCCCCCGCAGGCCGAACTTCGCGAAGATCGGCTTGCGCTTGGCGATCGAGTCGATCGTGAAGTGGTCGAGGAAGATCGACTTGTCGGGGCGGCGCACGGCGATCGCCCAGTGGTCCCTGCCGCGCATCATCACGCCCTCGAGGACCGCCTGGCCCCCGTAGAAGTGCTGCGGAGGATGCGCCGCGGCCTCGGCCGCGGTCGGGGCGAGCTCCTCGGACGAGACGGGCTCGGGATCGGGCGCGTGCTCGCGCTTGCGGGTCGCCATCGGCGGGGACTAGCCCCGCTTCGCGTAGCGGCGCTGGAAGCGCTCGACCCGGCCGCCCGTGTCGACCAGCTTCTGCTTGCCCGTGTAGAACGGGTGACAGTTCGAGCAGATCTCGACGCGCAGCTCCGGTTTGGTGGAGCGCGTGATGAACGTGTTGCCACACGAGCAATGCACGGTGGCGGTCACGTACTCGGGGTGGATTCCGTCTTTCATGGCACTCGTTTCAACGCCGGCGTATTCCCGGGAAGGGTACCAGACGGCCCCTTCGCTACAATCGGCCCTCCCCCGATGCGAGGAGACGCCATGTCGACGGTCCAGGCCCGCTTCGAAGAGCTTCAGGAGCGGCTGGTTCCCCTCTGGCGCTCGATCCAGTCGATGAACCAGGACCCCCAGACGATCGTGGTGATCCCCTCCATCACGCTCGACGTCGTCGAGGGATCGAACCTGGTCATGCAGCCCTACGAGGAGCGCTACCTGTTCCTGCTCCTGCTGCTCCGCCAGCCCAAGGCACGGCTGATCTACGTGACCTCGCAGCCGATCCTGCCGAGCGTCATCGACTACTACCTGGACCTCCTCCCGGGGGTCATCCCCAGCCACGCGCGGCAGCGGCTGTTCCCGGTCGCCGGCGTTGGACAGCGCGAGCAAGCCGTTGTCGGTCAAGCTCCTGGAGCGCCCGGCGCTGCTCGAGCAGATCCGCGCGCTGATCCCGGATCCGACCCGCGCGCACATGGTCCCGTACAACACCACCGAGCTCGAGCGCGACGTCGCCGTGCGTCTCGGCATCCCCATGTACGGGGCCGACCCTCGCCACTTCCCGCTGGGAACCAAGAGCGGCTGCCGCCGGGTGTTCGAGGAGGAGGGCGTCTCCCACCCCGTGGGCGTGGAGAACCTCGCGAGCATCGACGACGTCGTGGATGCGATCGCCTCGCTGCGCGCGAGGAAGCCCACCCTCGCCCAGGTGATGGTGAAGCTGAACGAGGGGGTCTCCGGCGAGGGCAACGCCCTGGTGGACCTCTCGAGCGTCCCCGAGCCGGGCGGCGACGGCGAGCGCGACGCGATCCTCAAGGCCGTCGAGGCCATGTCCTTCGAGCTCGAGGACGCGTCGTACGACGCGTACGTCGCCAAGTTCGCCGAGCGAGGCGGCGTGGTCGAGGAGCGGATCCAGGGCCGGGACTTCATGAGCCCGAGCGTCCAGCTGCGGGCCACCCCGCTCGGCGACGTCGAGCTGCTGTCCACGCACGACCAGATGCTGGGCGGGCCGAGCGGTCAGTCGTATCTCGGCTGCATCTTCCCGGCGAACACGGAGTACGCACCGGCGATCACGCGGGAGGCGGCGAAGGTCGGGAAGCGCCTGGCGAAGGAGGGCGTGATCGGCCGGTTCGCCCTGGACTTCGTCACGGTGCGCAACGACGCCGGCGAGTGGGAGGCCTACGCGATCGAGATCAACCTGCGAAAGGGCGGGACGACGCACCCGTTCCTGACGCTGCAGTTCCTCACCGACGGCACGTACGACGCGGAGACCGCGACGTTCACCGCCCCCTCGGGCAAGCGCAAGTTCTTCATCGCCAGCGACCACGTGGAGAACCCGGCGTACCGGGGGCTCACCCCCGACGACCTGTTCGACATCGTCGTGCGTCACGGGCTGCACTTCGACCAGTCGCGCCAGACGGGCGTGGTGTTCCACATGATGAGCGCCCTGTCCGAGCTCGGGTCGGTCGGCATCACGGCAGTCGGGGACTCGCCCGAGGACGCCCGGGAGATCTACGAGCGCGCCGTGTCGATCCTGGACCAGGAGGCTGCCGAGTCGGTGGCCGAGCGCCCGCTGCCGGATGTGTGAGCTCCTCGGGGTCTCGGTCTCGCCCGCGGCGCGCCTCGGTGTGTACTTCAACGAGTTCCGCCCCCGGGCGGTGGGCAACCGGGAGGGATGGGGCTTCGCGTGGTGGGAGGACGGCGTCCCCCACCTGCTGAAGGAGCCGAACCGAGCCGACGAGAGCGAGCTTGCGGCACGGCTCGAGAACGACCCCCCCTCCTCCGACTTGTTCATCGTTCACGTCCGGGCGGCGACGGTCGGGCGGCTGTCGTTGCAGAACACGCACCCGTTCACCGGGGATGCTCTCGGGCGGCGGTGGGTGTTCGCCCACAACGGAACGGTGCGGGAGCTCGAGCGGCTGGACGTGGGTTCGTTCAGGCCCCAGGGCGAGACGGACTCCGAGCGGGCGTTCCATCACCTGCTGACCCGGCTCGGCAGGTTGGGCGCCGGGGCGGAGGACGACGCGATCGCCGAGGAGGTTCTGGCCGCCGGCCGGGAGCTCTCCGAGCGCGAGAGCAAGGTGAACTTCCTGCTCTCCGACGGGCGGACGCTCTACGCGTACCACGACGGCCACAAGACGCTGCACTTCGTCGAGCACCGCGCGGAGACGCTCGGCGAGATCGGGATGGCCGACCAGGACTATCGGCTGTCGCTCCGGCTCGGGGACGCGCCGGACGAGCGCGCGGTGATCGTGGCGAGCGTGCCGCTCACCGACGAACCCTGGACCAAGCTCGACGCCGGCGACTTCCTGGTCATCCGCGACGGCCTGGTCGCCCGCCGCGTCTCCCCCGTCGAGGCCGCCTAGCCCACCGGGCGCCACACCCGCCGGAGGTCGTCGAGCTCGACGCGGCCGAACGGCTCGGTCAGATGCGCGGTCGAGAGGACGATCCCCTCCCGCTCGACGCGCGAGAGGATCCGTTCCCGGGTCTCGGCCGCGCGGTCCGGATCGTGATCGCTCCCGCTCGGGAACCGATCGGCCACCTGGCCGGGATGGTTCAGGACGTCACCGGCGACGAGGGCGGTCTCGCCGCCCGAGGCGATCAACACGCTCTGGTGACCGGGGGTATGTCCGGGCGTCGCCAGCAGCGTCACTCCGTCCACGACCGTGTGCCCGTCGTCGACGAACTCGAGCTGCCCCGACGCCTGCAGCGGACGGACGACCGCCTCGAGGTACACCTCGTCCTCGCGGTCCTCGTGCAGGACGTCGAAGTCGGCGCGCCGCATCAGGTGGCGGGCCTTCGCGAAGGCGATCGCCCCGTCCGCGCGGATGAACCCGCCGAGGTGGTCGTCGTGGACGTGCGTGAGGACGACCGTGTCCACCTCGTCCGCCGCGACGCCCGCCTCGGCCAGCTCGGCCGGCAGCCGGCCGCATGCGTCGCCGGCCCATTTGGGCCAGGGCGTTCCGGGCGGCCCAACCCCCGTGTCGACCAGGATCAGCGAGGCGGGCGTTCGGACCAGGAAGGCGTGGACGTGGAACCGCCATCGCGTGCCGTCCTCGGTGAACGAGCCGGGGAACGAACGTCGATAGAGGTCCCAGTCCCCCACCCCGGGGAAGCTCTCGTCGATGAGGTTGCTGGACTGCGTGACGCCGTCGCACAGGGCGACGATCTCGATCTCGCCCACGCGGCGCGAGCCGTGGGTCACCTCGAGCTCCGACGGTCGTGGAGCCAGGAGATCAGCAGGAACCCGGGGATGACGATCCCGAACGCGAGCAGCGATCCCTCGAGCAGCGCCTCACGAAGCAGGTCCGGCTCCTGGCCGCCGAGCAGCAGGTAGAACACCGCAACGGTGACCAGGAAGACGGCGAACCCTCCTCCCGCGGTTCGCAGCAAGTACCGGAGCAGGTCTCGGTGGGTCGGCTCGGGCCCGGGCCGATCGGCCACCACCACCCGCCCGCCTCCGCGCCGATACGACAGGAGGATCGCCAGGAACACCCCATAGGCGCTTGCCACCGGGATGATGGCCTGGCGAACGACCCGGCCCCAGTCGAGCGGATCGGCCTCGGCGAGCACGCTCAGCCCCGGAGGAAGAACTTCCAACCCCGCACGAACAGATGCCAGCCGAACCACAGCCACAGCGCGAACAGGACCCAGCGGCCCAGCGGGTTCGACATCACCGTCCGCATCACGTCGCTGAACGCCGGCCAGTCGTCGTCGTCGCGGACCAGCGCGAACCCCTGGTACCCCAGCAGCAGGGCGAACAGCACCGCCCAGATCGCGACCCCCATCGCCTAGGAGTACGAGAGGCCGAAGTCCTCCATGAGGCCTTCGACGAAGCGGTGGAAGTGCAGATGATCGCTGGTGAAGTCTCGGGACTCGCCGTCCTTCTCGAGGGTCACGACGTCGTACGGGCCGCCGGCGGTCTCCCGATCCTCGTGGACCTTGACCGGCACCCAGCCCTCGGACAGCAGCTCACGGACCTCGGCCGAGACCGTGTCGTCACCCCACCCCGCCACGCGCGCCTCCTCGGTCAGACTTGGAGCCATGAAGCCTAGCCCGTGCCCAGGATGCGGCGCGATCACCGACCCGGGCCCGGCCGTCCCCCATGACTACATGACGGCGAACTGGGGGTGCTGGGAGGCGTTCGGCGAGATCCGCGGCCGCGAGATGCAGGAGCCGGGCTACGGCGTGCTGGCCCAGCGCAGCGTCGACACCTACGCGGTGCAGCACCCCGGCGAGCCCGGTCGCCGTGAGAATCAGTCGGTCGCGGTGCACCTGATGAGCCTGTGCCTCCAACTCGAGGGCGGCGTGCCCCCGCACGTGGCCACCCGGACGATCGGCCGCTTCGCGCACCGCGAGTACCCGCGGTTCGAGATCCCGGAGCCGAACGGCGACCTGACCGTCCTCGACGTGCGGGCGGCCCGGACGGCCGAGCGACACGTCGAGCTGGTCGAGCGATGGGCCGAGGGCGTGTGGCGAGCCTGGAGCCGGCACCACGGGCAGGTGCGCGGCTGGCTGGACGAGCTCAGTCGTTGACCGGGGCCTTGCTGATCTCCTTCAGGAACTGCTCGTTGGACTTGGTCGGAGCGCATCTTGTCGACGAGCAGCTCGAGCGCCGCGGCCGGGTCGAGCGCGTGCAGGACGCGGCGCAGACGCCACACCAGCGCGAGCTCCTCGGTGGTCATGCAGCAGCTCCTCCTTGCGGGTGCCGGACGCCTCGATGTTGATCGCCGGGAAGATGCGCTTCTCGGACAGCTGACGGTCCAGGCGGATCTCCATGTTCCCGGTGCCCTTGAACTCCTCGAAGATGCCGTCGTCCATCCGCGACCCGGTCTCGACGAGCGCGCTCGCGATGATCGTGAGCGAGCCGCCCTCCTCGATGTTGCGCGCGGCGCCGAAGAACCGCCGCGGCGGGTAGAGCGCGGTCGAGTCGATGCCGCCGGACAGGATCTTGCCCGAGGCCGGCGCCGCCAGGTTGTAGGCCCGCGCCAGCCGGGTGATCGAGTCGAGCAGGATCGCCACGTCCTGGCCGCCCTCGACGAGGCGCTTCGCCCGCTCGAGGACGAGCTCCGTGACCTGGATGTGCTGGTCCGGCGGCTTGTCGAACGTCGAGTACACGACCTCGGCCGCCTCGACCGTCCGCTGCCAGTCCGTGACCTCCTCGGGACGCTCGTCGACGAGCAGCACGATCAGGTGCAGGTTCGGGATCGAGCCTGGATGATGCCGTTCGCGATCTGCTTGAGGATGGTCGTCTTGCCCGCCTTCGGCGGCGACACGACCATCCCGCGCTGGCCCTTGCCGATCGGCGCGACCATGTCGATGATCCGCTCGGCGACGCCGGTCGGCTCGTGCTCCAGCCGGAACCGCTCGTCGCGGGAACAGCGGCGTGAGCTTGTCGAAGTCCGGGCGCGCCCGGGCGACCTCGGGGTCGACGCCGTTGACCGTGTCGATCTTCAGCAGCGCCGGGTACTTCTCGCTGTCCTTCGGCGCGCGGATCTTGCCCGTGACGTGATCGCCCTTGCGCAGCGCGAACCGGCGCACCTGCGACAGCGAGACGTAGATGTCCCGCTGGCCCGGCAGGTAGCCGGAGGTGCGCAGGAAGCCGTACCCGTCGGAGAGGATGTCGAGGATGCCGGACACCTGCGGCGCCTCGGCGAGCTCCTCCTCGGTGGCCTCGCGGTCCATCTGCGGGCCGCCGCCGGCGTCCTCACGGCCGCCGCCGCTGCCTCGCCGCCCTGGCCTCCGCCGCGCCGGCGATCGCGACCGCGGCGGCGTCCGCCCCGGTCGTCGTACGGCCGGTTGCGCTGGCCGCCGGCCCTGGCCCTCGGCCCTGGCCCTGGCTCTCGTCCATGCGCGAGTCGCTGCTGGCTCATGGCGTTGCGGATCGACCAGGCGCGCGGGTGGCGGCGCCGCCCGCCGTTCGCCGCGGGGCGCTCGTCGCCGGTGCGGGCGCGAGCGCGTCTCGCGGTGGCGACGGCGTCGGTCGTCCGCCGCGCTCGACGTTGCGCACCGGGGCCGTTCGCCGGCGTTCGTCCGCCGGAGTTGCCGCCGCCGGCGGCCACGATCGTGTCGATCAGGCCGGCCTTTCGCAGACGCTGGTGGCCCTCGATCCCGAGGCTCGTGGCGATCTGTTGCAGCTCGCCGAGCACCTTCTCTTCGAGGGCGCGCGATCGGTCGTTGTGCGGAGTCCAAACTAGGCTCCTTCCTTCAGGTCTTTCTGGAGCTTCTCCCAGTCCGCCTCGAACTGCGCGAGTCCCTTGTCGGTGAGTGGATGCTTCACCAGCTTGGTGAAGACGTCGTACGGCATCGTCGCGATGTCGGCGCCCGCCAGCGCGGACTCCACGACGTGCATGGGGTGGCGCAGGGAGGCGGCCAGGACGTTGGTCTCGTAGCCCTGCACATCATAGATGTCGCAGATCTGCCTGAGCGCGTGCATCCCGTCCGCGGCGCCGTCGTCGATGCCGCCCGAGGAACGGCGAGACGATGTAGGCGCCGATCTCGGCGGCCAGGATCGCCTGCGCCGGGGAGAACACCAGGGTCACGTTGATCCGGATGCCCGTCGCTCGGTGAGCCGCTTGCCGGCCGTGAGGCCGTCGGGGGTCATCGGGACCTTCACGACGGCGTTCGGCGCCCAGCGAGGCCAGGTGCTTGCCCTGCTCGTACATCGCCTCGGCCTCGGGCTCGGTCGTCTCGAGGGAGACGTCGCCCTGGCAGACCTCCTCGAGGATCAGACGCCACGCTTTCTCGACGTCGCCCATCTCCCGTGCCAGGAGCGACGGGTTCGTGGTCACGCCCGGCAGGACGCCCCATCGGTTGATCTCGCGGATCTCGTCGATGTTGGCGGTGTCCAGGAACAGCCTCATCGGGTCCCTCCCCCTATCGCGCTCCGGCTCGTCGGCCGTCGGCGAGTCGTCCGTGCCTTTCGCTCGGCCGACCCGCTCGGTGGCGCGTTCCATGACCAGGTCGACGACCGCGGCGATCGCCTGGTCCAAGTTGTAGTTGGGGACGACCGGCACGCCGTGGGAGAGCGCCTGGCTCTTGATGTACTTCTGCACCCTGCGGATGTTGCGGAAGCCCTTCATGTAGCGGTCGAACGGGCGCGAGGCCGCGTCCGCGGCCCGCGCCGCGAAGTGGCCGCGGTGCACGTCCTCGTCCTCGACGGTAACCACGAGCTCGACGGCGAGCACCCGCTCCTGCCACGGCGCGACGTCCACGAAGCCGGGAACCAGATGGGCGCCCTCCACGATGAGGCTGGTGCCCTCGGTAGCGGCCCGCTCGATCAGCGCGTGGATGCCGACGGCGACCGCCGTGGTCTGCTCGCGGAACCCGACGATGACGGGGTCGGCGGGCTTCGGCGGCGGCTCCCGCAGCGCCGAGTCCGGCGTCGAACGACGACGTGTACAGCGTGGGCATCAGCTCCGAGCTGAACATCGAGCGCATCACCTCGCGGATCGCATCGGTGGCCACGACGCGGACGATGCCGAGCCGGGCGGCGAGCTGGGTGGCGATGGTCGACTTCCCGACCCCGGTCGCGCCGCCGATCAGGATCACGAGCGGCACGTCGAGCGCGGCGACCTCCTGCCAGCGCACGAAGTTCTTGGCGTAGCGGTCCCCCGCCACCTCCTCGAGGACCCGGACGGTGAGGGCCTGGAGCTCGGCGCTGGTGACCGCGCGCCTTGCCGCGCTCGAGCAGGCGCTCCTCCACGCGCTCCGCCACCTGGTAGGAGCGGTACGGCGACAGCCCGGTCACCATGAGCTGCGAGGCCATCAGCCCCTTCGAGTACGGCAGCCCGTGCTCGCGATCGGCGATCACGATGTGCGTGGGGCGCTTCTTCGTCTTGACCGTCACGCTGCGCTCCTTCGCCCGCTCGTCCGCCAGGCGAACGCGTCTCGCATCAGCAGATCGTCGACCTCGCCGTCGCCGGGCCCCGGCACCGTCACGGGCCGGTTGTCCACGAACACCACCTCCGCGCCCCGCTCCGCCGCGAGTTCCGCGGCCACGTCGACGGAGGCGGCCTTCAGCTCGGTGAGCAGGACGTCGTACTCCGGCGCGCTGCGGATGTCCTCGGCCAGTCCCGCCCGATCGGCGAGTCGTCCGGCTGCACCCGACCACGGTCACGCCGTGGCGCGACACCAGGGAACGGATCTGCGCATCGGCGCCGTGCTGGGATGCGGTGGTTGAGAAGAACACTCGACTTCCCTCCACGTCGCCGAGCGGCGTCGGTACGAAGTCGCTGATGGCGATCCGGGCATCCGAACGGACCCGGTGGACGTGGGATACGAGGGCGGAAAGGCTTGCCGGCCCGGAACCCGGGCCGGACACCATTGTAATGACCAACAGGTCCGATCGCAACAGTCGGTACGGGCCCAGGTATCCCCCAGATACTCGGGGTCCAGCGACGCGGGGGCGACCAGAACCCCGGCGTCCCACGCCACCGGCGGGATGGCGGCGCCGCTGCCCTCGAGCACCAGCGGGTCCGGCGCCCAGCCGCTCGGCCTCGCGGACGGCCTCGGGAACGTTCGAGGCGAAGGGAGCCCCGGCCAGCCCGCCCGCGCACCGGCGGGCCCCGACCGTGGTCACCCCGGCCGTGAGGGCGTCCTCCAGGTAGTCGCTCGACGCGTGCCGCCCCTCGCGCGACAGCTCGCGGAGCCGCTCCAGGTCGAGCGAGCCCTCGGCGACCTCGGGCTCGGGCGGGCCGCCGCGGCCCATGGCCACCACCACGGGACGACGTCCCGCCGCCTTCGCGAGTCGCGCCAGGTGTCCGCCGATCGCGGTCTTGCCGGTGCGCTTGCCGGTCCCGATCACCGCGAGCGTGGGCATCGGCGGGGGCGGATCGAGCGGGGGCGGGTCCAGCCGGAAGTCCGCCCCGAGGTAGGGACATCCCCGGGCGAGGGCGATCGACGCGAGCTCCATCCGCTCGCGGTACCCGAGCACCGGCTCGTCCGAGAGGTCGAGCACCGCGTCGGGGCGCAGCCGGTCGATCGCCTCGGGCAGGGCGGTCAGCGGCGCCTCCGTCGACTCGACCGCGACGTCCCCCAGGTCGAGCGAGCCGTCGGCGGGCAGCTTCTCCCGGCCGCCGACGAGCAGGACCGCGACGGGCTCGAGCCCGCGGTCACGGGCCGTCTCGATCCCCCAGCGGGTCACGGGTGGGTAGTGCTCACCGTCGACGAGCACGATGACGCTTGGTCACGGAGATGGGCCCTTCCTGTCGTTCCGGTGAGGCTCAGTCCGCGCGGATCGGAGCCTCCGTGCCTCGACGCATCAGCGTGTCGAGCTCGCGGTAGTGCTGCTCGGCCGGTCGAGAGCGACCAGTGCGCGACGAGGGTCTGCGCGCCGAACGGGTACCGCCGCAAGATCTTCACCTCGTCGCCGTCGAACTCCATCACGTTGTAGCAGGGCCGGGTATGTCCGCGCAGCCGCAGCGAGGAACAGGTCCCGGCGTTCGCGATGTACATGTCCTCGAGCCGCCACACGTACGGGACGTGCTTGTGCCCGGTCAGGACGAGCTGCACGCCGTTCGTGATGAGCAGCTCCAGCAGGTCGCCGGCGTCATCGACGATGTTGCGCTCGCGTCCGGTGCCGGGGAGCGAGATCAGGTGGTGATGGATCACGAGCATCTTGAGCTCGGCGGGGACCGCGAACTGCTCCTCGAGCCAGGGGTACCGCTCGCGCCCGATCTGGCCCTCGTCGAGGTCCGGCTCGCTGGTGTCGGCGCCGACGATCCGCACGTTCCCCACGTCCTGGGCCCAGTGGCGGGGACCGATCAGCTCCTCGAAGTGCACGTAGCCCACGTTGCGGGCGTCGTGGTTGCCCGGGACCGACCACACCGGCGCCTTGATCCGCTCGACGTACGCCGCCGCAGTTCTTGAACTCCTGGCGATAGCCGAACGTCGTGAAGTCGCCGGTGCAGATGACGGCGTCGGGCTCGAGCTCGTTGATCTCGACGATCACCCGGTTCATCAGGTTGGGCACGAAGTACGGGGATCCGACGTGGGGGTCCGAGATGTGCGCGATCGTCGTCACGCACTCCAGTGTACCCGCGGGGCGTGGCACGATACCCGCTCATGGCCTTCCTGGGGCTCAACCTCGTCGACCTCCTGATCGTCGGCCTCGTGGTGCTCGCGGTCCTCGGGGGCTTCCGCCGCGGGGCGGCCCTGCAGCTGGTCACGTACACCGGCCTCATCGCCGGCCTGCTGCTCGGCGCCCTCCTGGCGCCGAAGGTCGCGGGCCTGGCGGAGAGCCAGACGATGCAGGCGGCCCTGGCCCTCGGGACGTTCCTGGCCATCGCGGGGATCGGCGACGCGGCCGGCTTCGTCGTGGGCCGGAAGGTGTGGGCCGCGGCGCGCGCCAGCCGGCTGTCGAAGGTCGACTCGGCCGCCGGGTCGTTCGTTGCGGTGGTCGCGGTGCTCCTGGCGACCTGGCTGATCGCGCTGAACCTCGCCAGCGGCCCCATCCCGGCGGTCTCTCGAGAGATCCAGGGCTCGGTCGTCGTCCGAGGTCTCGACCGGTTGATGCCGCCGCCGCCCTCGTTGCTCACCCAGATCCGGAGCTTCCTGAACACGTTCGGGTTCCCGCAGGTGTTCAGCGGCCTCCCCCCGGCGCCGGCCGGCCCCGTCAAGGGGCCGACCCAGGGCGAGGTGGCCCGCGCGGCCGAGGGCGCCGAGAGGAGCACCGTCAAGGTCCTGGGCGAGGCCTGCGGCGCGATCCAGGAAGGCTCGGGGTTCGTCGCGGGCGACGGGCTGATCGTGACCAACGCCCACGTGGTCGCGGGCGTGGACGACCCGTACATCCAGGAGCAGGGCGTCGAGGGCCAGGTCACGGCGACCACGGTGTTGTTCGACGCCGGGCTGGACGTGGCGATCCTCCGTGTCCAGGAAAACCCGGGGCCGGTCCTGGAGCTGCTGGATCGCGAGGTCGACCGTGGCGACAAGGGCGCCGTCCTCGGCTACCCGGAGAACGGGCCGCTGACCAGGGGCGCCGCGGCGGTGCGACTCGTACGGAACACCGAGACGCGCAACATCTACGGGAAGGGCAAGGTCGACCGGCGGGTGTACGAGCTCCAGGCCCGGATCCGCCCCGGGAACTCGGGAGGCCCGTTCGTCCTGGTGAGCGGCGAGGTGGCCGGGGTGGTGTTCGCGGCGTCCACAACCGACGACAACATCGGCTACGCACTGCTGTCCATCGACATCCTCGAACGCGTGAACGAGGCCAGCGGCAACGTCAACGAGGTCGACACCGGCCCCTGCCTCTGATGGACCGCCGCTTCGTGCTGTTCGGCCTCAGCCGGCTCTCCGTGCGGGTGGCCCGCAACCTCATGGAGCAGGGCGACCCCGAGGTCATCGTCGTGGCCGAGGAGGGCACGGAGTCCCTCGCGCGGCTGCTGCCCCCGCGCGTTCGGGTGGCGGTCGCGGCGGTGGACCCGGAGGAGTCCCTCCGCGCCGCGGGCGCCGAGAGCGCGGACTGCATCCTGGCGCTGTCCGAGGACGACCGGGTGAACCTCGAGGCGTCGCTCGCCGCCACCGCGCTCGCCCCCGGCGTCCCGCTCGTGGTTCGATCGTTCGACCCCGTCCTGACGACCCAGCTGGGCCAGGCGGCGAACCTTCGCCGGGCATACTCGATGTCGCGGCTCGCCGCGCCGGCGTTCGTCGCCGCGGCGCTCGCCGACGAGGTCCTCCACACGCTGCGCCTCGGCGACGAGGACGTCTCGCTCGTCCGGCTGCGCGCGTCGGGGGTCCGGGCCCTCCCCGCGGGTCTCGCGCTGGTCGCCCGCGACTTGGGGACGGGCGTGTGGGAACCGGTCACCGAGGTCGCGGGGCAGATCCCCGCCGGCGAGGAGACTGTGGTGGGGGGACCGCTGCGCGACGTCCTGGCCCTGGCCTTCGCCGACGCCGACCTGCCGGCGGCGCCTCGCGCCCGACCGAAGGCCGAACGCGAGCGGGGCGGACCGCGCCCGAGGACGCTGCTGCCGTACGCCGCCGCCGGACTCGGTCTGATCCTGCTGACCAACGTCATCGTCTTCGCGGCGGCGCTCGACCTCGGACCGATCGACGCGCTCTACGCCGCCGTGCGGACGGCGTTCGGCGATCCCGGCCTCGAGGAGTCGGATGCCTGGCTGAAGGTGTTCGGGGTCGGCTCGATGCTGATCAGCGCCGCGCTGGTCGGCGTGGTGTTCTCGCAGCTGGCGTCGATCGCCACCGCCAATCGGCTCGACGTCCGGATGGGGCGCCGGGCGCGCCGGATGCGGGGCCACGCGATCATCCTCGGGCTCGGAACGGTCGGCTATCGGATCGAGCGGCTGCTCAGGGACATGGGCGTGGCCACCGTGGTTCTGGAGCGCGACCCGCACGCCCGCTTCGCCGGCCCCGTGGCGGAGCGCGCGCCGGTCCTGATCGGCGACGTCCGGCTGCTGGAGAACCTGGAGCGGGCGGGCATCGCACGAGCCTCGCTGCTGTTCGCCTGCACCGACGACGACCTGGCGAACCTGGGCGCCTGCGTGCAGGCCCGGCGACTGAACCCGTCGATCCGGACCGTGGCCCGGGTGTTCGACGACGTCCTGGCCGACCGCGTGCGCACGACGTTCGGGGTGGACGCGGCGCTCAGCGCGACCCAGGTTGCCGCCGCCGCCTTCGCCGCGGCCGCCACCGACGAGCTGGTTCGCAGGACGTTCGACCTCGGCGGCCGGGACTGGGCGGCCATGCGGTGGACGGCGCCTCAGGAGCTCGACGCCTCCGCGATCGAGGACCTTCGCGGCCGGGGGGTGCACGTGCTGCTCGCGGCCGGCCGGGAGGTCATCCTGGCCGGCCCGGAGGAGGTTATTCCTCCATCACCACGCGGACGTCGCCCTCCTTCTGGATGAGGGAGAAGCCGGTGACCTCGCCCTCGCGGCGGAACACGATCGAGATGCGGCTGTCGCCCACCCGCAGGTTGCGCAGCTCGACGTGGTTCAGCCACGGGGGCAGGTGCGGGCTTGTTCACCGTGAGCAGGTTCTCGTGCGGCGCGGGCCGAGACGCCGAGCATCGCCTGCAGGAGCAGGAACGGCGATCCCGCGGCCCAGGCCTGCGGGTGAACAGGCGACCGGGTAGCCGACCGGCCGGTTCGGCGTTCGCCGGGTGAACCCGCAGAACAGCTCGGGCAGCCGCATGTAGTCGGTGTGGATGGCGGCGTCGAAGATGGCCGTGGCCAGCCGCGGTCGTGGCTTTCGTGGAACCCGTACCGCTTCAGCCCCGCCGCGATCAACGCGTTGTCGTGCGGCCACACCGAGCCGTTGTGATAGCTCATCGGGTTGTACGCGGCGGCCGACTTGCTCATGGTCCGGATCCCCCAGCCCGAGAACATGTCGGGCTGCGAGCAGCCGACGGGCGACGTGCTCGGCCTTGTCCTGGTCGATGATGTCGCAGTACAGGCGCGTGCCCGGGGTTCGAGGTGACGGTGCGGACCGGGCCGCTTGTCGGCGTCGAGGGCCTCGGCGAAGTACTGCTCGTCCTCCATCCAGAACGCCTCGTTGAACCGGGCGCGGAGCATCATCGGCCTCCCCACGGAGCTGGTCCGCGCGGGACTCGCTCGCCCGAGCGCCTCGTACACGTCGGCCATCCGCGCCTTGGCCAGGTAGACGTAGGCCTGCACCTCGGCCAGCGCGATCGGGGGCTCCGCCAGCCGCCCGTCGGCGTGGACGACCGAGTCGCACGAGTCCTTCCATCCCTGGTTGCGCAGCCCCAGCGGCGAGCGCGTCTGGTACTCGACGAATCCGTCGCCGTCGCGGTCGCCGTACTCGTCGATCCAGCGCAGCGCCGCCTCGGCCGCCGGGCAGCATTGCCTTCGCGAACTCCCGGTCGCCCGTCCAGCGGAAGTACATCGCGCAGCAGGATCAGGAACCACGGGCGTCGAGTCGACCGCGCCGTAGTACGGCGTGTGCGGGATCGCGCCCGCCCGGGCCAGCTCGCCCCGGCGGATCTCGTGGAGGATCTTCCCGGGCTCCTCGTCGCGCCACGGGTCCTCCTTCGTTCCCTGCAGGTCGGCCAGGATCTCGGAGGGTCTCGCGCGCGTGCTGCGGGTTCACCATCAGGAGCTGGTGCGCGGTCGATCAGGGCGTCGCGGCCGAACACCGTGACGTACCAGGGGATGCCGGCCGCGATGATGTGGCCGCCGTCCATCGCCGTGTAGAGCGCGCGAAGGTCGCGGATGCCCACGGGTGAGGAGCTGGTCGAACAGCTCGTTGTCGGTGGTGATCTGGGTGGATTCGCGCTCCCAGTCCTCGTAGGACCGGCGGAGGTCGTGGACGGCGACGTCGAAGTCCATGGTCGGCGGGGCGACCTCGCCCACCGATCGGCGCGACCGTCATCGACACGAGCTTCGTCTGGTGGCCGGACAGATGCACGACGAAGCGGGCGTGCACGACGTCGCCGCGAACCTCGACGTGCTCCGGCTCGCTCCCGAACTCGACCAGCGTGCGAAGCCGAACGCCGTCGATCCCCGTGTATGCGAACTCCGCGGTCCGGCCGCTCGGCCACCGGCGGCTCGTGGCGACCGTGCCGGTGCCGGCTGAGCCCGCGGACCTCGAAGATGTCGGCGAAGTCGCGCCCCCAGGGACAGCTCCACCGTGACCCGCACGGGGAAGGGGTTGTAGTTCTTCATCCGGATCCGCTCGAACAGCCGCCCATTGATCGTCCGGATCCG
Organism: uncultured Actinomycetes bacterium; assembly: GCA_963742735.1. Classification (GTDB taxonomy): domain Bacteria; phylum Actinomycetota; class UBA4738; order UBA4738; family JBBDTT01; genus JBBDTT01. The sequence goes on along the minus strand of CAVUMN010000003.1, from coordinate 420,956 downwards.
GCGGACGTTGAGGGTCTGCTGGGGCACCGCGACCTCCTCGCCCTCGTACAGGTCCGGGTTGGTGAGGTCCACGTACGACATGTAGGCGCGCTCGGACGACGAGGAGAGCAGGACGGGCTCCCGCCCCGAGAGCAGCATCCGGAAGTGGGACAGGAAGCGCGTGTCCTTGTAGTACAGGCCGAGCCCGAGCTCCTTGCGGTCGTCCAGATTGCCCTCGGTGTCGCAGTACAGGAAGGTCTCGCCCTCCTTGGTGGCGAGGACCTTGCTGGTGACGTCGGCGACGACGACCTGCGAGGCCTGGATCTGAGGGCGATCGGCGACGGGATCGTCCATCGCGGCCAGTGTAGGGAGTTACGCCTCCCGGATCGACGCCCCGCCGGCGATCGTGGCGCGGTGCGTCCGCCACGACGCACCCATGTCCTTCACCGGCCGGTCGTCCGACTCGAACGCGAGCAGGGCCGGGCCGGCGCCGGCGACGCACACCGGAACGCGGGCTTCGCGGAGGTCTTCGAACACCGCCCGGGAGGCGGGGACGAGCGGCAGCCGCGCCTGTTGGTGCAGGCGGTCCTCGAGGGCATCGACGAGCAGCTCCGGACGCTCGGTGAGGGCCACCACCAGCAGGGCCACTCGGGACAAGTTGAAGGTCGCGTCCCCGCGGGGGACGTGGGTGGCAAGGACCCGGCGGGCGTCGTCGGTCGGAAGCCGTTCCTCGAGCGGGATCAGCAGGACCGGCCGGAGGGCGGCGTGCGGGTGCGAGCGCCTCGGTCCGCCAGCCCGTCCTTGGAGCAGATACGCGATGCGAACGCCGCCCAGGAGCGCCGGGGCGACGTTGTCGGCGTGGCCCTCCAGGTCCGCGGCGAGCTCCAGCAGGCGGCCGGTCCCGAGGTTCGCGTCCAGGAGCCGGTCGGCGATGAGCAGCCCGGCGACGATCGCGGCGGACGACGAGCCGAGGCCTCGCTGGAGGGGGATCCGGTTCTCGCAGACCAGCCGGAGCGTCGGGGCACGTGCCCCCCAGCTCCGCGCGCCAGGAACGTCATCGTCCGGCAGATCAGGTTCCCGGAGCCGTCGGTCGGCGAGCTCGCCCGCGCCCTCGCCCCGCGACCTCGATCCCCGGCGGTCCGTCCAGCCTCGACGAGGACCTCGTTGCCAGGTCGACCGCCATGCCGAAGCAGTCGAACCCCGGCCCGAGGTTCGCGACGGTGGCCGGGACGCTGACCCGGTAGTCGCCCATCGGTCTACAGCCCGAGGTCGGCGGCGATGGCGTCCGCGTCGGGCGGCAGCACCGGCGGCTTGCCGGCGCCGGCGATCGCCCAGTCCGGGTCCTTCAGGCCGTGGCCCGTGAGGACGCAGACGACGGTCCTCGCCGGGAGGGAGCCTCCCGTCGCGCGTGGAGCTGCAGCAGCCCGGCCACGGACGCCGCGGACGCCATCTCGCAGAACACGCCCTCGCGCGCCACCTGCCGGTACGCGGACAGGATCTCCCGGTCGGTCACCGCCGAGATCTCCCCGCCGGAGTCCTTGGCGGCCGTCGACCGCCAGGTCCCAGGACGCGGGGTTGCCGATGCGGATCGCGGTGGCGATCGTCGGAGGGGTCTGGCGATCGGCTCTCCCCGGACGATCGGCGCCGCGCCGGCTGGCCTGGAACCCGAACAGCGCGGGCGGACCGTCGATCGTCGCCGTCCTTCGCGTACTCGGAGTACCCGATCCAGTGGCTCGAGATGTTGCCGGCGTTGCCGACCGGGATGAAGTGCAGGTCGGGCGCTCGGCCGAGCGCGTCGCAGATCTCGAACGCCGCGGTCTTCTGGCCCTCGAGCCGGTACGGGTTCACGGAGTTCACCAGGGTGACCGGGTAGCGGTCGGCCAGGACCCGCGCGCACCTCGAGGCACGCGTCGAAGTTCCCGTCCACCTCCAGGACGCGGGCGCCGTGGACCAGGGTCTGGGCCATCTTCCCCAGGGCGATCCGGCCCTTGGGGACCAGGACCGCGCAGGTCAGCGCCGGCCAGTCCCGCGTACGCCGCGGCGGACGCGCTCGTGTTGCCGGTGGACGCGCACACCACCGCCCGCGAGCCCTCCTCGAGGGCCTTGGAGATCGCCAGGGTCATCCCCCGGTCCTTGAACGAGCCCGTCGGGTTGGCGCCCTCGAACTTCAGGTAGACCTCCCGCCCGGTCTCCTCGGACAGCGCCGCGCGAGCGGATGAGCGGCGTGCCTCCCTCCTGCATGGTCACCACCGGGGTCGCGTCGGTGACGGGCAGGCGCTCCCGGTACTCCGCGATGATCCCCCGCCACGGTGCGCTGGCGCTCACTCCACGCCCTCCACGCGCATCAGGCTGCGTACCGCGCTCACCGCGTCGAGCTCGCGGAGGTCGTGGACGGTCTGCTGGAAGGCCGCCTCGTTGCCCCGGTGGGTGATGATCACGAGCAGGGCCTCCTCGCCGGTCCCCTCCTGCCACACGCTCTTGATCGAGACGCAGGTTGTTCGCGAACGCGCTCGCCACCGAGGCCAGCACGCCGGGCCGGTCCGCCACCTCGAGCAGCAGGTAGTACTGGCTGTGCATCTCGTCCATCGGCCGGACGCGTCGCTCGTCGTAGCAGGTGCACCCCACGCCCCGCCCGCCGTTGACCAGGTTGCGGGCGACGTCGACCACGTCGCCGGCCACGGCGGTCCCCGTCGGCGCGCCGCCGGCCCCCCGCCCGTAGAACATCAGCTCGCCGACGTTCTCGCCCTCCACGAACACGGCGTTGAACGAGTCGCGCACGGCGGCCAGCGGGTGCTCCTTGGGGATCATCGCCGGGTGGACGCGCGCGGCGATCTCTCCGTCCTCGAGCTCCGCGATCGCCAGCAGCTTCACGACGTAGCCGAGCCGGTCGGCGAACTCGATGTCCTGCGCCCCGACGTCGGCGATCCCCTCGCGGTAGACGTCGCCGGCGACGACGCGGGCGTTGAACGCGATCGAGGCGAGGATCGCGCAGCTTGGCCGCGGCGTCGTAGCCCTCGACGTCGGCGGAGGGATCGCGCTCGGCGTACCCCAGGCCCTGGGCCTGGGCGACGGCCTCGGAGAAGGACACGCCCTCCTCGGTCATCCGCGTGAGGATGTAGTTCGTCGTCCCGTTGACGATGCCGATGACCTTGCGGATCCGCTCGCCGGCGAGCGACTCCTTCAGCGGGTGGATCAGGGGGATTCCGCCGCCGACGGCGGCCTCGAAGTACAGGTCGACCTTGGCGGCCTCGGCGGCGTCGAAGAGCTCGCGGCCGAGCGTGGACAGCAGCTCCTTGTTGGCGGTGACGACGTGCTTGCCCGCGGCGAACGCCTCAAGGATGAGCGTGCGGGCCGGCTCGATGCCGCCGATGACCTCGCACCACCAGGTCGACGTCGGGGTCCGCGCACGATCGAGTGCGGGTCGTTGGTGAAGCGGTCGTGCGGCACGGGGACGTCCCGTTCGCGGGCCAGGTTGCGCACCGCCACGCGAGTCACCTCGATCCTGGCGCCGACGCGGCGCTCGATGTCGCCGGCGTGGTCGTGCAGGATCCGGGCCGCCGCCGACCCCACGTGGCCGCACCCCAGCAGCCCGACACGAACGACGCCTTCGTTCACGGCCGCTCCCCCACCCACCGGGCCATCAGGATCTCGTCGCTGTAGCCACTCGTCTTCTTCGACTGCCCCGCCAGCCGGCCCTCCACCACGAACCCGAACCGGGCGTAGAGCGCCGATCGCCGGGCGATTGTCGGTGTAGACCGCCGAGCGTCAGCTTCTCCACGCCGAACTCGCGGGCCCAGCGGAAGGCCTCGGACATCAGGGCCGCGCCCACGCCCTTGCGCCGCCACTCGACCGCGACGGACATCCCGAGCTCGGCCACGTGGCGAAGGACCGGGTGGACCTCGCGGTCTAGCGTCAGACACCCGATCACGCGGTCCCCGTCCAGGGCGAGGACCGACGCCCCGGCGGGGCCCCATCCCGCCGCGTAGCGGCGGCGCTGCTCCCGGACGTCCAGGGTGACGGTCTCGGACCGGACCAGCTCGCCCTCGGCCACGATCTCCTTCCAGAACTCGAGGAACCCTTTGGCGTCGCCGGGCTTCGCCGGACGGACCTCCACGCCCGGGGGCACGGCCGCCTCGGGCAACGGTGACTCGTCCACCTCCAGGCGGTCCAGGTCGGACAGGTCCTCGCGGCGGAGCAGCAGGCGAACCCGCCCGTCGCGGACCCCCACCACCGCCGGCCGGCCGAGCCGGTTGTAGTTGCTCGACATCGCGTAGGCGTAGCCTCCGGTGGCCGCGACGGCGAGCAGGTCGCCGCGCGCGGCGTCGGCCGGCAGCGGGACGTCGTAGGCGAGCACGTCGCCGCTCTCGCAGTGCTTCCCGGCGACCGCGAACTCGCGCGTCGCCTGATCGCCCCGGCGGTTGGCCAGGGCGAACGTGTACCGCGAGCCGTACAGCACCGGCCGGATGTTGTCGCTCATGCCGCCGTCCACCGAGAGGTACGTTCGCACGCCGGGCAGGTCCTTGATCACACCCACCCGGTACAGCGTCAGGACCGGGTTGGCGACGATCGCCCGGCCGGGCTCGACGATCAGCGCGGGTTCGGCGAGGCTCCGCGCCGCGGCGCCTCCGATCACACGGGCGTGGATGGCCGCGGCGAACTCGGCCGCCGCCGGGGGCGTCTCGTCGGTGTAGCGGACGCCGAACCCGCCCCCCGCGTCCAGTACCGGCAGCTCGCGACCGAGCGCGTCCCGGGCCTCGGCGAGCAGGTCGAGCGCGGCGTCCACCCCGCCCAGGTGCGCCTCGGGACCCACCAGCTGCGAGCCCACGTGGACGTGGATGCCCCGGAGGTCCAGACCGGGCAGCGACTCGGCGAGCTTCAGCGCCTGCAGCGCGACGCCCCCCTCGATCGGGGTGCCGAACTTCGTGTCGCGGCCCCCGGTGTCGATGTACGCGTGGGTATCGGCGTCGACTGCCGGGATCGCGCGGAGCAACACCGGCAGCACCCGGCCGGCCGCGCGGGCGATCTCGTCGGCCCGCTCGAGCTCCTCGGGGTTGTCCGCGATCAGCAGCCGCACCCCGGCGTCGACCGCGGCGCGGATCTCCTCGTCGGACTTGTTGTTCCCGTGCATCACGATCCGTCCCGGATCGGCGCCCGCCCGCAGGCAGGCCTCGAGCTCTCCCCCGGTCGCGGCCAGCAGGCCGAGACCCTCCTCGAGGGCGATCCGGATGAGCGCGCGGGCCGGGAACGACTTGATCGCGAAGACGGGATCGCCGAACGCCGCCACGAACGCCCGGCATCGCGCGCGCACGTCCTCCTCGTCGACCACCAGCAGCGGCGTGCCGTAGGCCTCGGCCAGCTCGGTCGCCCGCACGCCGGCCACCGTCAGGCCGTCATCGAACGCCGACGTCGCAGGCCAGGGCTCCCGGTTCACGACGCCTCCTCCTCTCCCAGACGGGCCATGGCCTCCGGCGCGCTCACGCCGAGCAGCCCGAGCGCGTTCGCCACGACCGACCGTGTCCCCTCCGCCAGCCACAGGCGCGCCCGGGCCAGCGGCGGCTCCGCGGTCAGGACGGGACAGTCGGTGTAGAACCGATGGAAGGCGACGGCGAGCTTCTCCTCCGCGTAGCGCGCCACCCGGTGGGGCGCTCGGTGGTGCGCGGCGAGGCGAAGCACCTCCGGATACTCCGAGAGCGTGCGCAGCAGGTCCAGCTCGGACGGATGCTCAAGCCCGGCCAGATCCGCGTCGTCGAACGAGCCTCGATCCACGCCGCGCTCCTGGGCCACCCGAAGCAGGCTGGCGATCCGGGCGTGCGCGTACTGGACGTAGTAGACGGGGTTGTCCATCGACTGGCGGGTGGCCACCTCGATGTCGAAGTCGATCGGCGTGTCCACCGGCTGGCGGAGGAACAGGTAGCGCGCGGCGTCGGGCCCGACCTCGTCCAGGAGCTCCTCGAACGTGACGATGTCGCCCGTGCGCTTCGACATGCGCACGGGCTCGTCTCCGCGGAACAGGTTGACGAACTGGCCGATCTCGAACTCGACCCGGGCGGGGTCGTACCCGAGGGCCCGCACGACGGCGCGCAGTCGTCCGATGTAGCCGTGGTGGTCGGCACCCCACAGGTAGATCAGCCGGTCGAACCCGCGGCCGAACTTGTCGCGGACGTAGGCCGCGTCGGGCGCCAGGTACGTCGGCTCGCCCGTCGCCCGGATCACCACGCGGTCCTTGTCGTCGCCGAGCGCCGTCGTCCGCAGCCAGAGGGCGCCGTCCTTCTCGTATACGTAGCCGGCCTCCCGGATCGCGGCGATGGCCTCGTCCACTGCGCCCGACTCGTGGAGGGTCCGCTCGCTGAACCACACGTCGAACTCCACGCCGAACCGGGAGAGCACCTCGCGCTGCTGGGCGAGCATCCGCCGCTCCCCCTCCGCGCGGAAGAACGCAACGCGCTCCTCCTCGGGCGAATCGACCCACCGATCGCCGTGTTCCTCGGCGATCTCCCCGGCCAGCTCGTCCACGTAGGCGCCCTGATACCCGCCCTCGGGGATCTCGGTCTCGCGGCCGAACCGGACGAGGTACCGCGCGGCGATGGACCGGCCGAAAAGCTCCATCTGGTTCCCGTGGTCGTTGATGTAGAACTCGCGCTCCACCGCGTTGCCCGCCGTGTGCAGGACCGAGGCCAGCGCGTCCCCCACCGCCGCCCACCGGCCGTGGCCGACGTGCAGCGGCCCGGTCGGGTTCGCGGAGACGAACTCGACCTGGATCCGCTCGCCCGAACCCTCGGGCACGTGTCCGTACCCCGGGCCGGCGGCGATCACGTCGCGGAGCACCTGGTAGAGCGAGTCGTCCGAGAGCTTCACGTTGATGAACCCCGGGCCGGCCACCTCGACCGAGGCGATCCGTTCGTCGGCGGGCAGCCCGGCCACGATCGCCTCGGCGACCTCCCGGGCGGGGCGGCCCACCCGCGGCGCGAGCGCGAGCGCGACGTTCGTCGACCAGTCCCCGTGCTCCTTCTGGCGCGGCCGCTGGAGCTCGATCTCGAGGCCGGCGGGCAGCTCGAACCCGGAAGCCGTCACGGCTTCACGGATGAGCGAGGAGAGGTCCTGTTCGTTCACCGGCGTCGGGTTCCGTCAGTCCCGGCCGGCGCCGGAGAGCGTGCCCTTCACCATCTGGACCAGTTGGTCGGGGTCGAAGGGCTTCATCACGTACTCCGAGGCGCCGACGGACATGCCGTGGCGGCGCTCCTGTTCCTGTCCGAGCGCGGTCAGGAGGATGACGGGTACGTCACGCATCGTCTCGTCCTCCTTCAACCGGCGACACACCTCCCACCCGTCCATACCGGGCATCATCACATCGAGCACGACGACGTCCGGGGAGGATGCGCGCGCCTTCGCCAGCGCTTCCTCTCCGTCCGACGCCGTGGATACCTCGTATCCCTCGAGCTCGAAGTTCAGCTGGAGCAATCGGAGGATCGACGGGTCGTCGTCTGCGACGAGGATCCTGGTCGGCTTGTTCATGCCCGAAGCCCGAAGATGGTACCCCGTATCATGGCCCCTCGGCCCCCGTAGCTCAGGGGATAGAGCACCCGCCTCCGGAGCGGGGGGCGCAGGTTCGAATCCTGCCGGGGGCACGAAACGCCGGGGCGCCTAGGTCGCGGGCGGAGCCTTCGCCTTGTCCTTCGGCAGAACGTCGGTCTCCGACGTGTGCCACACCGGGCTGTCGCCCGCGGTCTCGACGTTGAAGCCGTAGTCGAAGATCAGCGTGCCGCCGATCGTCCCGCCGATGATCGTGAACAGCGCGGCCAGCAGCGAGAACGCCAGCGTGCCAACGGGCGTGGCCGGCTCGTCCCAGGCCACGCCGATGCGCGTCCAGATGTTGGTCAGGACCAGCACGGTCACCAGGATCATGGTCCACGCGTGGGCGTTGACCGTGCGCCGGGCCTGGTTGCCCTTCTCGGTCGACTTCCACCAGTCGAAGAAGCCGGTCAGCGCCGCGAACACCGAGACGACGGCGCCGCCGATGAACGTGTACCCGGCGGCCCGGTAGAGGTCCTGGGCCCAGGGCTTTCCGTCGCCGCCGATGAACGAGATCAGGTCGAGGACCGCGGCGACCATGTAGGCGCCGACGGGCACGTCCGTGAGCGGGGGGTGCAGGGGCTTGCCGGCCCAGCCACGGAGCCCGTGGAACTTGCGGCCCTTGAAGCTGAGGGAGGGACGGAACGAGAACGTGCGCATGGGCAATCCCCTCTCGGTCGGTCTCCGGAAACCCTACCCCAGCCGGCTCAGGCCAAGCCCACGATGTCGAGCAGTTCCGCCGACCACGGCTGGTTGTCGCCCTCCGGCATGATCAGCGCGTGCGTCGGCTCGAGCCGGGCGACGAACTCCTCGTCGTGGCTCACCAGGATCATGGTCCCCGCCCAGGACGACAGCGCGGCGGTGATCGCGTCCCGCGAGGCGGGGTCGAGGTTGTTGGTCGGCTCGTCGAGCAGCAGCAGGTTGTAGGCGCCGGTCATGAGCTGGGCCAGCGACAGCTTGGTCTTCTCCCCGCCCGAGAGGGTGTCGGCGTCCTGGAAGGCGGCGTCGCCACGCAGCGTGAACATGCCGAGGTGCGAGCGCATCTCCTGTTCGCTCGTGAGCGCCCCGCCCCGAAGGTGCTCGAGGGCGGTCTTCCCCGGGGTGAGGTCCTCGTGCTCCTGGGCGTAGTAGCCGAGGCGAACGCCGGTCCCGAGCTCGAAGCCGCCCGCGTCGGGGGCCAGTCGTCCCGCGAGGATCCTCAGCAGCGTCGTCTTGCCCGCCCCGTTCAGCCCGATAACGAGGAGGCGCTCTCCGTTGCGAACGTCGAGCGAGACGTCCTCGAAGAGCTCCCGGTCGAAGGCCTTGCGCAGGTCCGTGGCCCGGAGGATGCGGTTCCCCGCGTGGGGCGGCTCCGGGAGCCGGAACCGAACGCGGCGCGGGGCGGCCGCGACCTGGATCTGGTCGCGCTCCAACCGCTCGACGCGCGAGTCGAGCGTCTTGGCCTTGCGGGCTCGGGTCTGGGTGCTGTGGCGCATGCTGTCCGCCAGGCGCTTCAGGCGGTCGATCTCGGCGGCCTGCCCTCGAGCCACGCGGCCGAGACGGATCGCGTCCGCCTCTCGCGCGGAGAGGTACTCCGAGTACGTCCCCTTGTAGCTGTCGAGCTCGCCCCCCTCCAGGTGCAGGACGCGGGTGATCGCGGTGTCCAGCAGGTGCAGGTCGTGGCTGACCACGACCACCGCCCCGCGGTAGCCGCGCAGGAACGCCATGAGCCAGGCCTTCGCGTCCGCGTCCAGGTGGTTGCTCGGCTCGTCCAGGAGCAAGGTGTCGGCGCCCGCGAAGAGCGTCCGGGCGAGCTCGACCCGGCGGCGCTCCCCTCCCGAGAGCGTCGCCAGGGGCCGCTCGAGCCGATCGGCGGGAAGCCCGACCCCCGCCAGGAGCCGGCGGATCTCGGCCTCGGCCGCGTAGCCGCCCGCGTTCCGGAACGCCTCCTCGGCGTCGCTGAACCGCTGGACGTTCCCGAGCGAGGGGTTCGCCTCGACGCGGGCGAGCGTCTCGGACATCACCCGGGACGCCTCGTCCAGCCGGCGGGCGCTCGACACGTACTCGAGCGCGTTGAGGTCGCGCTCGTCCTCGGCCAGGAAACGGATCTGCGGCAGGTAGGAGATGGACCCGCGGACGCGGACCTCGCCGGAGGTCGTCACGCTGGCGGGAGCCGCGTCGCCGAGCACCCGCATCAGCGTGGTCTTCCCGGCCCCGTTCACCCCGACGAGCCCGACCTTGTCGGTCGGGCCCACCAGGAACGAGGCGCGCGAGAGCAGGACCCTCCGTCCGATCTCGATGTGCAGGTCGGCCGTCTCCAGCATGGAGTCAGCTTCCCAGCCTTTGGGAAGATGGGACGCCATGACCGCCGAGCGCCGAGCCCTCACCCCGATGCAGCTCGCGCTGGCGGGACTGACCGGAGTGCTTCTGTCCGGTCTCATCACCTACGTGGCCGTTCGACCGGGCTCGGGACCGGGCCCTCAGCCGCAGCCGCCGCTCCGCGGAACCACGTCGCCCGGCCCGATCCCCACCGATCTCGAGGAGCGCGAGCCGCTCCCGCTCGGCACGGCCCGGCCCGACCGGTTCGACTTCCCGGGGTGTCCCGCCGGGTTCGACTGCCGCCAGCTGGCGATCGCGTGCCCGGGCGTCCACGAGGAGGCCCGGGTGACGCTGGCGATCGCGGCCCCCGAGGGCGTCGCACGCGGGCTGGTCGTCTTCTTCAGCGGCGGGGGCGGGCGTGGCTGGTGGGCCGACGAGGGCTCCACGGGCGCCTTCCTCGAGGACATCCGGGAGGCCGGCATGGTGGCCGTCCAGGTCCGGTGGAAGGACGAGTGGCTGGGCGCGGCCCGCGGCGAGCGGGCCGGCCCCCACCTCCTGGCGTGCCGGTCCGCCACGCTCATCCGGACGATCCACGGGGACGTCTACGCGCCGCTCGGGGCGCCCGAGCCCGGGCCCGGGCGGTGCGGGTTCTGCCTGACGGGCAACAGCGGCGGGGCGTCGCAGATCACGTACGCGATGGACGTCTACGGCCTGGACGACCTGGTCGACGTCCTCATCCCCACCGGTGGACCGCCCCACGCCGCGCTGGCGAAGGGATGCCTGCGCGATCCGGCGTTCCGCGCGTACTGGTACGAGGGCGCGAGCGTCCAGACCATCGACACGTCGTGGGGGTTCCGCGGCGGCGGCGGGCCGTGCGTCACCCACGACCCCTCGTTCACGGAGGAGTGGGACGCGGCGAGCGTCGACCTGGGCGGGCGCGACTACACCCACCCGGCCACCCGCATCCACGTGATCGTCGGCGAACGCGACCGGATCGCGCCGCACGCCGAGGACTACGTCGCCCGGCTCCGCGCCGGCGGCTCGCCCGACGTCACCTACGAGCGCGTCCCCGACATGGGGCACAGCATCGCGGGCTCACCCGACGGGCTGGACGCCCTCCTGCGCGCGCTGCTCGGCTAGATCGCGCGCTTCCGGTAGCGCCACACCGCGAGCGGCGCGAACACGGCGATGATCCCGATCATCCACAGCACCGAGTGGAAGAGCGGCTCCCCGACCGGCCCATCGCCGAGCATCAGCGCGCGCGCCGCGTCCGTGACCTTGGTGATCGGGTTCACGTTGGCGAAGGACGCCAGCCATCCGGGCATCGTCTCGGTCGGCACGAACACCGAGGACGCGAACGTGAGCGGCAGGACCAGCATGAACGCGCCCGTGTTGACGGCCTGGGGGCTCTTCGCGCTGACCCCGATGAACGCCAGCGGCCAGCACACGGTGATGCCCCACGCCCACACCAGCAGGATCGAGCCCAGGTTCCCCGCGATCGATCCGCCGAACCGGAACCCGAGCAGCGTCCCGAAGCCGACGATCACCGCGACGCCCCAGATGATCAGCACGGCGTCGGCCGCGATCCGGCCGGCGACGACGCTCGAGCGGGCGATCGGCAGCGAGCGGAACCGGTCGATGAGGCCGTGCTCGAAGTCGTTGTTCAGCCCGAGCGCCGCGTTCCACCCCGAGAACGAGATCCCCTGGATCAGGATGCCCGGCAGGGCGAACTGCAGGTACTGCTTGCTCGAGTCGGCGATCGCCCCGCCGAAGACGTAGACGAACAGGGTCAGGAACATCAGCGGCTGGATCGTCGCCCCCGTCCACTGCTCGGGGTCCGACTTAATCCGGATCAGGTTGCGGCGCATGATCGTCAGGGTGTGGCGAACGGCCGCCCCGATCCCCAGCCGTCGCGTCGGCTGCACCGTCGTCGCGCTCATGCCAGGCTCCTCTCGCGGTCGGGCTGCGCGTCGGATTGGTCCTCCCCGGACTCGGCCGGCCGCCCGGTCAGCTTCAGGAACACCTCGTCCAGGCTGGCCCGCCGAAGCGCGAGGTCCTCGACCGAGACGTTCGCCTTCTCCAGCTCCAGGACGATCTGGGCCAGCACCGACGGATGGGTCACGGCCGCGCTCACCCGGTCGTCCTCCACGCGCAGCGAGCCGGGCGGCTCGGCGAATTGCGCCAGCACCTTCTCGACCTTCGTGAGGTGGAGGACGTTGGACGGCTGGACCTCGACGACCTGTCCTCCGACCTGTGCCTTGAGCTCGGCCGAGGTTCCCTCCGCGATCACGTGGCCGTGATCGATGACCACGATTCGGTCGCTCAGGCGGTCGGCCTCGTCCAGGTACTGGGTGGTCAGCAGGACGGTGGTCCCCTGCGAGACGAGCCCCTTGATGAGCTCCCACAGCTGCAGGCGGCTCCGGGGGTCCAGCCCGCTGGTGGGCTCGTCCAGGTACAGGAACGCCGGCCGGCCCACCAGGCTCGCGGCCAGGTCCAGGCGCCGGCGCATGCCGCCCGAGTACTGCTTGGCGATCTTCGCCGCGGCGTCGGAGAGGTCGAACTGCTCGAGCAGCTCGTCCGCCCGTTCGCGGGCCGCACGCTTCGACAGCCCCAGGAGACGCCCGATCATGTACAGGTTCTCGCGGCCGGACAGGAGCTCGTCCACCGCCGCGTACTGCCCGGCGAGGCCGATCACGCTGCGCACCGCGTGAGCGTCGCGGACGATGTCGAACCCGCCCACGGTGGCCGTGCCGCCGTCCGGCGGGATCAGGGTCGCCAGCATCCGGATCGTGGTGGTCTTGCCCGCACCGTTGGGCCCGAGCAGGCCCAGGATCGTGCCCTCCTCGACGACGAGGTCCACCCCGTCGACCGCCCGCACGTCGCCGAACACCTTCACCAGGCCCTCGGCCTTGATGGCAGGTTTCGCCACTTGGGGACCTCCCTCCCTCGCCGGTCACAACCGTGGAACCGGCGGCTCGATTCCCTCTCCGGACGCGGGCGAAGAGGCCGCAGGCGCTCCCTCGGAAGCCCGTTACGCTACTCGATCCTCACGCCCGGGCGAACCGGAAGAACCGCGTCGCCAGGAAGAACGACACGATCACCCAGCCACCGAGCATCAGCATCTGGGGTCCGGTGTCGGTGATCGAGAGGCCGTCCACCGAGACCTTGCGCAGCGCCTCGAGCAGCGGCGTGAGCGGCAGCCACTTCACGACCGCCTGGACGACGTTGGGCAGGGTGTCCGTCGGGAAGAACACGCCGGACAGGAACATCATCGGCAGCGCCACGGCCTGGGCGATGCCCTGCGCGGCGTCCGGATTCGCGGCTCGGCCGGCCACGGCGAAGCCGATGTTGAGGAACACCAGGTTCGCCAGGGTCGCGAGCACGAAGATCCACAGGATGTTGCCGTACACGTTCGCCCCGAACGCGAAGACACCGACCGCCAGGATCAGGCCGGCCTGGAACACCGAGAGCACGAGCCGGGCCAGGACCTGGGCGACCAGGAACTTCCCCGGCCGCAGCGGCGTGGCCAGGATCCGCTTGAGGATCCGCTGCTCCCGGTACCGCGAGATCGAGATGGCCATGCCGGTGATCGCGAAGTTCATGACCCCCATGGCCACCAGCCCCGGCAGCAGGAAGTCGTAGTACTCGAGCGAGCGTCCCTTGACCGCTTCCGCCTCGACGGCGAACGCCGGCCGGTCCACGCCGGCCAACTGGAGATTCAGCCCGTCCACGATCCGCTCGATCGCGGACAGGGCGAACTGGTTCGATTCGAAATTCGACTCGTTGTAGACGACCTGGATCTCCCCGCCCCGGCCCACCCGGCCTCGCAGGCTCGGGTTCTCGCCGGGGACCACGAGCACCATCCCCAGGTCGCCGTCGACGACCTCGCGCCGCGCGGCCTCGAGATCGTCGCGGGACTCCACGGTGAACGAGTCGATCTCTTCGAGGCCCTTGGTCAGCGCGACGGAGGCCTCGGACCTCGGCTCCGCGACCACGCCGATCGTGACCTCCGGCGCCTGGGAGAAGTCGAACAGGCCGAACACCACGGCGAAGATCACCGGGAACGCCATCGCCCAGAACAGGGCCTGCTTGTCGCGGTAGAGCATCTTCACGCTCGAGACGAACAGCTTGCCCATCGACCTCACTCCCTCAGGCTGCGGCCGGTCAGCGAGAGGAACACGTCCTCCAGCGTCGCCGGGATGACCCGCAGGTCGTCCAGCTCGATGCCCTTCTCGTTCACCAGGTCCATGAGCGGAGACAGGGCCTCCTGCGCCCTGGCCACGTGCAGCTCGTAGCGGTGGACCCCGTTCTGGCTCTCGATGACCTCCGCGACCGTGGGAAGGCGCTTCAGCAGCCGAGCGTCGACCTTCGCCGCCGACTCGATCCGGATCCGGTACGCGCTCGGAAGGTCCTGAACCAGCCCCGTCGGAGTATCGAGGGCCTGGATCTTCCCCTGGTCGATGATCGCCACCCGGTCGCAGAGGACCTCGGCCTCCTCCATGTAGTGGGTGGTCATCACGACCGTCTTGCCCTCCTCCTCGCGGATCCAGGAGATGAAGTCCCACAGGTTGCGGCGGGCCTGCGGATCCAGGCCGGTGGTCGGCTCGTCCAGGAACACCACGTCGGGGTCGTTGACCATCGAGGCGACGATCGAGAACCGCTGGGCCTGGCCCCCGGAGAGCTCGTTCACCAGCGCCTTGCGCTTCTCCACGAGCCCGACCTTCTCGAGGAGCTTCTCGGCGGGAAGCTGGGTTCGGTAGAACGAGCCGAACAGCTCCAGGATCTCCTGCAGGGTCAGGAAGTCGAAGTACGCACCGGCCTGGAGCTGGACCCCGATGCGCTCCTTCATCCGGCCGCGGTCGCGCTGCGAGTCGAGCCCCAGGACGTGGGTGGATCCCGACGTCGGCGACTGCAGGCCCTCGATGATCTCCAGGGTGGTGGTCTTGCCGGCGCCGTTGGGTCCCAGGAAGCCGAACACCTCGCCCCGCCGGACCTCGAACGACACGCCGTCGACGGCGGTCAGGGTCCCCCCGTCCGGCGCCTTGAAGATCTTCACCAGGTCCCGAACCTCAACCGCGACGTCCTCGCTCATGGCTCCACCTCCAGCTCCTTCAGCACTTCGTCGGCCCACTCGATGGTGTGGCGGCATTCGCTCAGCCCGGCACGGAGCGTGATGTACGGGAAGCGGGCGACCGGGGCGTCCTTGATCTCGGCCTCGGTCACCTGGAGCTCGGCCAGCGTCTGGACGGCCTGGTCGCGGTGCTCCCGGATCTGGGCCACCAGGGTCTCGCGGTCCATCAGGTGTCCGAAGAACACGTGGATGAGGAACGGGCTCCGGAAGGACTCCTCGCCGGGCGGCTCGGCCAGCCACGCCCGGAGCGCTCGCTCCCCGTCCGGCGTCACCGAGTACATCCGCTTGTCCGGACGGTCGTCCTGCCGCACGTGGCGCTCCTTGGCGAACCCGACCGCGACGAGTCGCTTGAGCTCCGCATAGATCTGGCTCTTGGCCGGGTCGAAGAAGTGGCCGACGGAGCGCTCCACGAGCTTCTGGAGGTCGTAGCCCGACTGTTCCCCGAAGGTGAGCAGGCCGAGGATCGCGTAGGCGGTGGTCGGAACCTCGGGGAGGTTCGCCCGGTTGCCGGCCCGCTCCGCCATCCTGGTTCCTTTCGGACTAGTTTGCTTAGGACTAGTCCGAAGCAGACCATAGTCGGCCGGCGGTGTCAACCCCTCCCTCCGGGGGAATCGTCCCGACGGGAGACGCCGGAAGGAGGCCAGGATGCCGGTGCGAGCGTGGAGCGCGAAGCGGGAACGCCAGTACGAGCACATCAAGAAGGGTCTGAAGCAACAGGGCCGGCCCGCCGAGGTCGCCGAGGAGATCGCCGCTCGGACGGTCAACAAGGAACGAGCTCGGGCCGGGGAAGCCCGCCGGCCATCGAGGGCGTCCCTGGAGGACATCTCCTCGGGCCGACGGGGCGGTCTCCGATCGCACCGTGGTCCGGGCGGGCGAACCCGGGACCAGCTCTATGAGGAAGCCAAGGACATGGGAATCCGGGGACGCGGCCGGATGAACAAGGCCCAGCTGCTCGCCGCGATCAACCGCCGGGCGGGGCGCAAGAGCGCCTAGCCGAAGTACCGCGTCGCGATCTGGTCCGCGGTCCGCGCGGCGAGGGCCTGGAGGGTGAGCGTGGGGTTCGGCCCGCCGAGCCCGTTCACCAGGGCCGCGCTGTCGCCGACGAACAGGCCCCCCACCTCGTGGGCCTCGCAGCCCGTGTCCACCACGCTGGTCGCCGGGTCCGCGCCCATCCGCAGCGTCCCCATGATGTGGGTGAGGTACGCGGGCTGGACGTTCGTGCGGTGCACGGTTCGGGCACCGGCCGCGCGGAGGATCTCGGCGCCCTTGCGCGCCAGCCAGTCCTGGCGCTGCACCGACGTCGGCGTCGGATGGTAGGTCACCTTGGGCACCGGCCCGTTCTCGTCGGCGCCCCAGTCGTCGGCGATCGTCACGCGGTTCTCCGGGGCCTCCTCGTCGTCGGTGCACACCACCAGCGTGAGCGACCGGGGGTAGTCCGCGACCCGCCGGGCCGCGTCGGCGCCCCATCCCCGCCCGACCGTCTCCCACGGCTCGCCGGTCACCGGCTCGTCCCAGAAGCCCTTCCCGGCGTTCATGATCAGCGCGAACGACTGGGGCCCGACCCCCTGGGTGAACAGCGTGCCTGCCTCGCCGGGGAAGTCCGCTCGCGCCATGGTGACCTGACCCACGTCCGGCCGGACCTCCCGCTCGAAGATGCCCGTGACGAAGTCCTGCAGGTGCATGGTCAGGTACCGGCCGACGACGTCGTTCGCGTTCGGCAGGCCCGAGTTCAGGTACAGGCGCGGTGACTCGATGGCTCCGCCCGCCAGGACGACGACCGGGGCCTCGGCCTCGCCGTCCTCGCCGGTCTCCGTGGATCGCCACCGGATGCCGCGGACCCGTGCGCCGCGATCGCCGCCGGACTCGAACAGGACGGCGGTGGCGAACGCGTCGGGGACGACCTCGCAGTTCCCGGTGGAGACGGCCGCGGGGACGTAGCTGACGTTCGTCGAACGCTTGGCCTTGCGCTCGAGGGGCGCGCCGACCGGGTTCGGGCACCCCTCGATGCACCGGCCACACATGGTGCAGCCGTCGACCTCGGGGTAGGTGAGCGGTCCGTCCGGGGTCATCTTCGCGATGGGGAGGATGGCGTTGTACGTCGGCCGCCACACCGCGGCGCCGTCGACGTCCCTCGACTCGCTCTTCGGCAGGCCGATCGCCTCGCAGCCCGCCGCGAACAGCGCGTCCTTGGTGGCCAGGTCGGCCACCATCGAGACCGGCAGGAACTCCTCGACCCGCTCGAACCACGGGACCAGGTCGGCGTAGGAGACGGGCCACCGGCCGTCGATCGCCGACGGGTACGGGCGGGCGGAGATCCCGTTGTAGTGCTGCGTGGTGCCGCCCACTCCGGCGAGCTGGCGGATCAGCCCGACGCCGTCGCGGCGGCGGACCCACGGGGGCTTCGACCGGTCCCCGGGCCCCCACCGCAGGCGTCCGTCGCCGAGCGCACTCATGTCGTCCTCGAGCAGGGTGTAGTCGCGCTCGGGGTCGAGCCACGGCCCGGCCTCGAGCATCAGCACCTTGATCCCGCGCTCCGCGAGCTCCCTGGCCACCACCGGCCCGCCCCCGCCGGCACCGACCACGATCACGTCGGAGCTCACGCGTCCCTCCGGTACTCCGGATGACCCCGCGACGGGCCCGGGTACCCGACCTCGGCCCACGCCGCCGGGGGGTCCAGCCGTCCGGTGGCCCGGTCGTATCCGGTCCACTCCGAGTACACGCCGCCGTAGGTGAAGACCAGCAGCGCGTCCACGCACTCCACGACGTCCTGGCTCTCGTCCGAGGACATGATCCGCAGCACCTGCTGGCGGTCCTCGATCGAGAGGTCGCCGAACCCCGCGCCGGGGACGACGTCGGCGGCGAACGCGTTCAACAGCACCTCGAGGAGGTCCACCATCCCCGGGAACGTCGCCTCAATCTGTTCGACGACGTGACGCTCGACGCCGAGCTCCGCCGCCCCGGGCCCATCCGCAGTCGTCGGAATGATCGCCTCGGCGGCGGCGCGGATCGTGGCGACGGCGGAGTCCCCGGCCATCGACGCGCAGCGTACCGAGTTCCGACGACCTAAGCTGGGCGAGCCGTGCGCAGACCGTCCGTCATCGCGCTCCTGGTCGTCCTGCTGGCGGCGACGGCGTGCTCCGGCGACGAACCAACGCCGAACTCCGAAAGCCCTCGCGCATCCCCCGCGTCCCCCCTCCCCCAGGGCGACGATCCCGTGGAGCTCGACCCGGCCGATTTCGTCGACAGGATCGACCACCCCTTCTGGCCGATGACTCCCGGCAACAACTGGGTGTACGAGGAGGGCGGGCAGCGGATCGTGGTCACGGTCACGCAGGACACCCGCGAGATCGAGGGGATCACGGCGACCGTGGTCCACGACGTGGTCACCCAGGGCGGCGAGCTGATCGAGGACACCTTCGACTGGTACGCCCAGGACGTGAGCGGCAACCTCTGGTACCTGGGCGAGGACACCAAGGAGTACCAGGGCGGCGAGGTGGTCGGCACCGAGGGCTCCTGGGAGCACGGCCTGGACGGCGCGCTGGCCGGCGTGCTGCTCCCCGGAGATCCGCAGGTCGGCCTCGAGTACCGGCAGGAGTACTACGAGGGCGAGGCGGAGGACAACGGCAAGATCCTGAGCCTCGACGAGCACGTGGAGGTCCCGTTCGGCTCGTACGAAGGGTGCCTGCAGACCGAGGACACCACCGCGCTCGAGCCGGACGTGATCGAGAACAAGTACTACTGCGAAGGCGTAGGCCCCGTCCTTGCGGTCCAGCTGGCTCCCGAGGAGGGCAGGGAGGAGCTCGTCGAGCACGTGACGGGCGACCCCGCGCTCTAGACCCTCTCCTCCGGCCCGAGCTCGATCTCGGCGCTGATCCGGAAGGCGTCGTCCTCGGGGGCGTAACCGACGACCTCACGGGCGCGGGCGATGTCCATCCGCTTGTACCGGTTGTCGCTGAGCGCGTGCAGGACCTCGAACCGGACGGACTCCGGCGCCGTCACGCAGCGATGCAGCAGCTGGGCCATATCGCGCTGGGTGATGGCGATGTCGAGCAGCTGCGGGTTCCTCGAGTGATGGAGCTCGTGCAACCGCGACGGCGGCACGTAGCCGCCGATCCGCACGGCGATGCACGAGAGCGCGCGGCCGGCCGCGTACGCACCGCACAGCGCCTCGCCGAACGCCTTCGTGGCGCCGTAGGGCGTGTCGGCCCAGGGCGCGTCGTGCTCGTGCACCTGCCGGTCCACGGGGTACCCCATGATCGCGTGGACGCTGCTCGCCCAGACGACGCGGCGCACTCCCTCCAGGCGGGCCGCCTCGAACACGTTGATCTGCCCGAGGAGGTTCGGCTCGACGAGGTCCTCCCACGGGGCCTGCCAGTCGGCGTTCGCGGCGAGGGAGATCACGCACTCGGCGCCGCGGAAGGCGGCCCGGACCGACTCGATCGAGGCGAGATCGAACGGAACGACGTCGCCGAAACGCTCGTCGCGGAAGACTTCGTCGTGGACGGCCAGGCGCAGGTCGTACGTGTCGCCGTAGTTGGCCAGGTATTCCTCACGGAACCCGGAGCCGATGGTGCCGTCGGCGCCCGTGAGGACGACGAGCATCTAGGCCCAGCCGGCCGCCGCGATGACCTCGGAGTTCCGGAGCTTCTGCAGCGCCTCGCGCTCGATCAGGCGAACCCGCTCCCCGGAGATGCCCAGGCGGCGGCCCACCTC
Organism: uncultured Actinomycetes bacterium; assembly: GCA_963742735.1. Lineage (GTDB taxonomy): Bacteria > Actinomycetota > UBA4738 > UBA4738 > JBBDTT01 > JBBDTT01. The sequence continues at coordinate 401,266 of CAVUMN010000003.1, read as the reverse complement.
GCGCAGGCTCATGGGATGGCCGTCGCCCAGCCCGTAGCGCAGCGCGATGACCTGCCGCTCCCGCGGGTCGAGCGTGCTCATGACGGCACCGGCCATCTCGTCGCGGAGCATGGCGTCCTCGACCTGGTCGAGGGGGCTCTGCTCGTCGGCCTGGATGATCAGCTCGCCGAGCTCGGTCTCCTCGCCCACCGGCGTCTGCAGGGACACCGGCTCGCGGCCCTCGGCCTCGAGCAGGCGGACGACCTCCTCCTCCGGGATCTCCAGGGCCTTGGCGAGCTCGTCGGGCTTGGGGTCGCGCCCGAGCGACTGCGACAGCTGGATGAAGGTGCGGCGAAGGCGCCGGACCTGGTCGTGGACGTGCACGGGCAGGCGGATCTGGCGGCCCTGGTCCGCGATCGCGCGGGTGATGGCCTGGCGGATCCACCAGGTGGCGTACGTCGAGAACTTGAAGCCCCGGCGCCAGTCGAACAGCTCGACCGCACGCATGAGGCCGACGTTGCCCTCCTGGACGAGGTCCAGCAGCGGCAGGCCCTGGCCCTGGTACTTGCGGGCCACGGACACGACCAGCCGGAGGTTGGCCTTGATGAACCGCTGGCGGGCGGCCTCGCCCTTGCGGACGGCGTCCTTCGCCTTGCGGATGCTGTCCTTGGAGCGCAGGCGGCCGCCGGTGAGCTTGGCCTTGGCCTCCTCGCCGTGCTCGATGAGCATGGCGAGCTCGACCTCCTCCTCCTTGGTGAGGAGGGGCTCCTTCACGGCCGTCTCGAGGTACAGCCCGAAATCGTCGGTGGTCTCGGTCACACGTCTCCCTGTCTCCGCGTCGCTTGCAATGGTGCTACGGGATGGCGCGGCCGTCGAGCAACCCCGAAGGGGGCTCTTCGTGGGACTTTCCCAGGGCCTCGCGGGCCTAACCGCCCCCGCGATCCTCCGCGACCGCCGGCGCCTCCACTGGGGCGGGCAGCACGGTCTCGCCGCGCCGCCGATCCGACGTACGCACGATAAGCGCCACCGCCCCAATGATCAACGCGGCCGCCAGGATCGTTGTTCCCGTGAGGCGCTCGTCCAGGATGGCCCAGCCGAGCACGACCGCGATCATCGGGTTCACGTAGGCATACGTCGAGGCGATCTGCGCGGTTGTGTTGTGCAGCAGCCAGGAGTAGGCCGTGAACCCCGCCAGGGAGCCCGCCACGATCAGGTAGGCGAGCGCCAGGAGCGATTCGGCCGAAAAGGCCTCGAATCGGACCTGCGCGACCTCGCCCCGGGCGATCCCGGCGAGCGTGAGCAGCGCCCCGCCGGCGATCATCTCCAGCGCGGTGGCCACCAGCGGGCGTTTCGGCAGCCTGAGCGACGGCGCGGCCACCGACCCGAAGGCCCAGGAGATCGAGGCCAGCACCAGCACGCCGGCGCTCGCGAGGTCGACGGACTCTCCGCCCGCGCCCCAGGGCCGGACCAGCAGGATGGTGCCCGCGAACCCCAGGATCAGCCCGGCGGCGGCCTTCAGGCGCACCCGCTCGTCCGCGCGGCGGGCGGCGAACAGCGCCATCCAGATGGGGACCGTGGCAACGATCAGGGCCGCCACGCCAGAGTCCACCCGCTGCTCGGCCCACACGACGCCGCCGTTGCCGCCCAGCAGCAACAGGCCGCCCACGACGGCCGCCGCGCGCCACTGGGGCCATCCGATCCGGTCGTTCCCGGCGTCCCCGCGGCGGAACGCGAAGAGGTAGAGCACGCCGCCGGCCACCAGGAACCGGACCCCCGCCATGAGGAACGGCGGGAGGGTGCGAACCGCGACGCGGATCGCGAGGTACGTGGAGCCCCAGATGACGTAGACGGTCCCGAGGGCGAGCCACAGCTTCCGCCCGCTCGCCGAGTTCGTCATCCGAGATCCATTCTGCTGCACGTGGCGGAAAACGCCCGCCGTCGCGGCGGCGTGAAAAGGTGGGGCGGGGACGAATTGGCGCGATTCCGCTTCAGACCCCCCCGGACCCGGTCGATAGAGGCGTATGCGTACCCGCCGGATCGCCGCGACGGCTCTCGCCCTCTCGTCCCTGCTCCTCGCGGCCTGCGGCGGCGCCCCTGCCGCAGACCCGGGGAGCGCCCCTCCCGTGTACGAGGCCCCGCAGGACACCGCGACGTCCCCCGCGGCCTCGCCGACGTCCCGCGTCAAGACGGCCTCGCCGCGCGCCGGCACGAAGACGACCGCTCCCGAGGCCACCGAGGACGCCCACGACGGCGACGACGGCGACGGCGGCGGTTCGACCGGCCCCACGACCAGCCCGACGAAGCCGAAGGCTTCTCCCTCACCGCAGGCGGTCTCGAAGACCGTCCCGCGGAGAAACCCCTCCAGCGCCGAGGTCGCGGGCGCGATCCGGCAGATCCAGGCGCGGATCCCCCTCTACCGGCCCACCGAGGCGCAGGCCCGCGACTTCGCCGGCGACATCTGCGACGCCTTCGACGACGGGACGAGCTACTCCGCGATCCGCTCGTCGGTGATGGAGAAGGTCTCGCGGCTCCCGTTCACCAGCGTCAGCGCGTCGGACGCCGACCTGGCGATCCGGCTGGCCGTCGAGCTGGTCTGCCCCGGCCACGAGCCGAAGCTTCCCTGAGCGTCATCCCTTCCGGGACTTGATCTCCTCGGTCAGCGCGGGGATCACTTTCAGCGCGTCGCCGACCACGCCGAGGTCGGCCAGCTTGAAGATCGGGGCCTCGGGGTCCTTGTTGATCGCGATGATCCGCTTGGACTCCTTCATCCCGACCAGGTGCTGGGTCGCGCCGGAGATGCCCACCGCGATGTAGACGCCGGGCTTCACGGTCTTGCCGGTCTGGCCCACCTGGTAGGAGTACGGCACCCACCCGGAGTCCACCACCGCGCGCGTCGCCCCCACGGCGGACTTGGCGATCAGCGCGGCCAGGTCGTCCAGGAGCTTGAAGTTGCCGGCCTCCTGGAGCCCCCGGCCCCCGGAGATGACGACCACGGCGTCCTCGAGCTTCGGCCCCGTCGCCGCCTCCTCGTGCCGTTCGGTGCGCGTCGCTTTCTTGAGGTCGTCGCCGATCTCGGCGTTCACGGGCACCACCTCGGCCGTCCCCCCGCTCGGCTCGGCCGCGAACGACTTCGGCCGGAAGAGCACCAGCTTGGGGTCGGGACCGCCCAGGGCGACGTCGACGATCCTGGTGCCGCCGAAGATCTGGGTCTGGGCCTTGGCGGCGTCCACCAGGTCCGTGGCGTTGCTCATCAGCGTGGATCCGGTCATCGCCTGGAGGCGTCCGGCCACGTCGCGTGAGGGGTACGTCAGCCCGAACAGGATCAGGTTCGGCTGATGCTCCTGGATCAGGCCGTGCAGCGCGTGCGCCGCCGGCTGCGCCAGGTGGTCCGCGTAGACCGCGTCGTCGCTCGCGTAGACGGCGGTCGCCCCGTGCTCGCCGAGCTTGGCTGCGGCCTCGGTGGCGCCGGGGCCCAGGGCCACGGCCGAGACCTCGGCGCCGTCCATCGACCGCGCCTTGGTGAGGAGCTCGAGCGCGCCGGAGTTCACGGTGCCGCCCTCGCCCACGTCGGCGTACACCCACACCTTGGCCACTCAGATCACCTTCGCTTCCGAGAGGAGGTCGGCGATCCGCTTCGCGGCGGTGCCGTCGTCCTCGATGACCTCACCCGCGGCCTTCTCGGGCGCGGGGTTCACCGCCTCGACGGTCTGGGTCGGCGCGATGTCGTCCCCCGAGAGTCCCAGGCCCCCCACGTCGAGCTGGTCGACCGGCTTGGACTTCGCCTGCATGATCCCCTTGAGGGTCGGGTACCGCGGCGAGTTGGCCCCGGCGGTGACCGTGATCACGGCGGGGGTCGGGCACTCGACGACGTCGTAGCCGGTCTCGGTCTGGCGCTGGATGGTCAGCTTCCCGTCGGCCTGCTCGATGTGCTTCGCGAACGAGAGCGCCGGGAGTCCGAGGAGCTCGGCGATCGTCATCGGCAGCGTTCCCGTGTATCCGTCGGTCGACTCGACGCCGGCGATCACCACGTCGAACTCCTGCTTCTTGATCGCGGCGGCCAGTACCCTGGCGGTGACGAGCGCGTCGGAGCCCTTCAGCTGTGGATCGACGATCAGCACGCCCTTCGCGGCGCCCATCGACAGGGCCTTGCGGATGGCCTGCGTCGCGCCGGCCTCGGGCCCCATGGAGATGACGGTGACCTCGCCGCCAGAGGCGTCGGCGAGCTGCAGGCCGGCCTCGACGCCGAACTCGTCGCCCGGGTCGAGCGCGCCCTCCACCCCTTCGCGCTTGATCAGAAAGTCGTCGCCGAGCTCCGGCACACCCTCCGGGTTCGGCACGAACTTGGACAGGACCACTACGTTCATTCGCGTCTAACCTACCTTTCGGTAACCAGAGTGCCCGCGGAGGATACCCGAATCACCCGGCTTCAACGCGGGGCGTTGATCTCGTCCTCGGACCTCCGGCGGCGCATGTATCGCTGAGGGAAGTCGGGCGGCTCGAAGCCGAACCGCGCGTACAGCCCGTGCGCGTCGGCCGTGCCCAGGAGCCACTGACGGAGGTCCTGGAGCTCCGGGTGCGTCAGCGCCGTCTCGACCAGCCACACGCCGAGACCCCGGCCGCGATGGGCCTCCAGCACGAACACGTCGCACAGCCAGCCGAAGACCGTGTAGTCCGTTACCACCCGGGCGAAGCCGGCCTGTTCCCCGCCCAGGTAGAGCCCGAAGGGCAGGGAATGCTCGATGGAGAGGCGGACGCGATCCAGGGTCACGCCGGCGGCCCAGTAGGAGTCCTCGGTGAGGAAGCGATGGATCACCCTCAGGTCCAGCCTGCCGGGGTCGGTCGAGATGACGTAGTCGCCGCGGCGCCACTCGAGGGCCATCAGATCTTCGGCGGGGTGATCCGGGAAGGATCGACGATCCCCCGGGCGTCCGTGCCTTGACCGGCGGCCTCCCCCTCGATCTCCTCGGCGTGCTCGAGGGCTATCCGCGCGACCGTCTCCGTGTCGACGCCCTCGGTCCCCTTCGGATAGCGGGCGATCCGGCGGGCGCCTCGGCGCAGGAGCGTCTTCGCGCCGTGGGCGTTGCCGCGGTGCAGATGGACGTAGCCCGCGCCGAGCTGCGAGAGACCCTTGAACAGCTCCTCGTCGGGTTCGCCCTTTCGCTGCTTCCACACGGTCTCCCATGCCTCGTGGGCGGGGAAGAACCTGCCGGCATTGAAGTGCTCCCGCCCCAGCCGGTGGTTCTCCTTCGGCGTCAGGGAGTCGAAGTCCTCGAGGTCGAGCTCGTTCTCGGCGTCCCACGGCTTGGGGCGGCCGAGCTCGTCGCGCGGCCGCCGCGGCTTCTTCGGGGTCTGCGCCATCTACAGCTCCTCGGAGTGGGCGGCGATGCGGTCCTCGTCGAGCTCGATCCCCAGGCCCGGCCGGTCGGGGATCCGGACGAAGCCCTCCGGGTCGAGCCGGTACGGCTCGGCAAGCATCGCGTCACGGCCCTCCGGCACCCAGCCCGGGGGATCGAACGGGAACTCGGCCCACTCGCAGTTCGGGCTCGCCGCCATGACGTGCAGGTTTGCGGCCAGGCCGACGCCGTTGGTCCACGTGTGCGGCGCGAACCCGAGCCCGGCCTCCTCGGCCATGCGCGCGACGTCGCGCCCCAGCCGGATTCCGCCCGACAGGACCGCGTCGGGCTGAAGGATGTCCACGCTGCCGTGGCGGATCAGCTCCTCGAATCCGGTGTAATCGGAGAGCATCTCCCCCGCGGCGAGCGGAACGCTCGTCCGTGATCGGAGCTCCGCGTACTCGGTGTACGCGTGCTGGTCCAGCGGCTCCTCCAGCCAGGTCAGGCCGAAGGGCTCGACGGCCGCGGCGAAGGCGGTCGCCCGCTCGAGGTCCCATTCGGGATACGGCCCGAAGCCGTGGACGCGCCACCCCTGGTTCGCGTCGACCATCAGGGCCATCTCGGGCCCGACGGCCTCGCGGACGGCGCGCACCACCGCGACGTCCTCCTCGATCGTGGGGAACCGCACGCGTAGCTTGATCCCGGCGAAGCCCTCGTCCCGGCGCGCCACGGCCCGCTCGGCGTTCTCCTCGGGCGAGCGGAGCTCGCCGGTCGAGCAGTAGGCGCGGACGCGGTCGCGGTCGCCGCCCAGCACCCGATAGACCGGCTCGCCGCGGGCCTTGCCGATCAGGTCCCACAGCGCGAGCTCCACGTGCCACGACCGGATGCCGAGCACCCGAGTGGAGGAACGCAGGATCTTGAAGACGTCGTCGAACTCCGTGTCGGGGTCCTTGCCGATCAGGAACGCGCGGAGCAGGTTCACAGGCCCGCGGGCCTCGTCGGCGAACGCGACGCCGGCGGCGATGCCCTCGTGGCCCTCGTCGGTCTGCAGCCGGTAGAGCGCACAGGAGTTCATCGACATCGGAAACCCGGGGATCCACGACGGGGTGAAGGGCGCCTCGAGCGGGAAGTGGCACAGCTGGACTCGGATGCCGGTGATCTTCATTCGGCCGCATCTCCCCAACGCCGGAACGCGGCGCGGGCGCCCGCCGCGACGATCAGTCCGGCCGCGAGCGAGGCCCCGAACGCCGGCAGCGGGCTGGGGTCCTCGGTTCCCTCGCGTTCGTAGTCCACGCCGGCCAGGCTCTCGCAGAACCGTCCCGGCACCTGGTCCCCGCCGACGGGCTTGATCGCGCCGGTCGTGCAGTTCGCGGGGGCGAGGAGCAGGTAGGCGACGGTGAGCACGACGGCGCCGGCGGCCAGCGGCCAGAACGACCCCGGCTCCCGTCGCAGTGGCCAGAGCAACGCCAGCAGCACCGCGAGGACCACGACGATCTGGCCGTAGCGGTCCCACGCGAGGACGCCGACGGCGGCAAGCCCGGCGACGACCAGGCCGTAGACCAGCGCGCGCAGGCGTGCGTCCCGGGTTCGCATCGCCGCGATTCTCGCCCGCCCGCCCTCTATTGGCGACACGGGGAGGAGGTGGGAAGCTTGGTCGATGGACCCCATCGTCTTCGAGGACCGTCCCCAGCTGCGCCGGCCGGTGCTGGTGGTCGCCTTCAGCGGCTGGAACGACGCGGGCGAATCGGCCAGCGGGGCCGTCTCGTTCCTCCGGGAACGATGGGGCGCGAAGCGGTTCGCGTGGATCGACCCCGAGGAGTTTTACGACTTCCAGGTCAACCGCCCGACGGTGCGCCTGGTGGACGGGATCACGCGGCGCATCGACTGGCCGGGCGCCGAGTTCTTCCACGCGTCGCTTCCCGAGCGCGACGTCGTCCTGTTCCTCGGCCTGGAGCCGAGCGTGCGGTGGCGGACGTTCACCGAGGCGATCGTCGGCCTCGGTCAGGACCTCGGCGTCCACCGGCTCGTGACGCTTGGTGGGTTCCTCGCGGACCTCCCCCACTCTCGTCCGATCCGGGTCACCGGCTCGGCGCCGACCGCCGCCGAGGCGGAGGACCTGGGGATGTCGGCGTCGCGCTACGAGGGCCCCACCGGCGTCGTCGGAGTCCTGCACGACGCGTCGAACCGCGCCGGACTCCCCTCGATCAGCCTGTGGGCCGCGGTCCCGCACTACCTGCCGAGCGGACCGAACCCGAAGGCCGCGCTCGCGCTGGTGGAACGCCTGTCGATGCTGGTCGACGTCGTCGTGCCCACCGAGGAGCTGACCCAGGCGGTCGACGAATGGACCGAGCGGATCGACGGCATCGTCGCGGAGAACGGCGAGCTGACCGAGTACGTGCAGCGGCTCGAGTCCGCATCCGACGAGGTGGGCGAGGGCATCACGGACATCCCCAGCGGTGACGAGCTCGCCCGCGAGCTCGAACGGTTCCTGCGGAACCAGCGAGGCCCCGAGCCCAACGAATGAGCCGTTCGCTCATGGCGCGGCTGCTCGACGCGCGACGGCCACCGCGGATCGTTCCCCATCGCGGACCGGTCGACGAGGCAAGCATCGCGCCCGGGTCTCGAAGCGGCGCGCTGCGAGCGGCGATCTTCGGCGTGAACGACGGCCTCGTCTCGAACCTCTCGCTGATCATGGGCGTGGCCGGCGCGAACGTCGGCCGGACCGCGATCCTGGTGGCGGGCGTCGCCGGGCTCGTCGCGGGAGCCTTCTCGATGGGCGCGGGCGAGTACCTGTCCATGCGCGTCCAGCGCGAGCTCTTCGAGCGGCTGATCCATCAGGAGGCGCACGAGATCGCCACCATGCCCGAGCAGGAGCGCCGCGAGCTGATCAACCTCTATCGCGACCGGGGCATGCCGAAGGAGATCGCCGAGGCGGTGACCGAGGCGGTCATGCGCGACCCCGAGGTCGCCCTGGAGACCCACGCCCGAGAGGAGCTCGGGCTGGACCCGGCGTCGCTCGGCTCGCCGTGGGGCGCGGCCATCAGCTCGTTCGTCATGTTCGCCCTGGGAGCCACCGCGCCGCTGCTGCCGTTCCTGTTCAGCTCCGGAGCCCCGGCCATCCAGATCGCAATCGCCGTCGGCGCGGTCGCGCTGTTCGGGGTGGGCGCCGCGCTGTCGAGGCTGACGGGGCGCGGGGCGGTGCGGTCCGGGCTGCGGATGCTGCTGATCGGCGGGGCCGCGGCCGGGGTGACCTACGGCGTCGGCTCGCTCCTACACGTCGGCGGTGTCACCGGCTAGCGAGCCCGGCACCGCGTCGGGCGTCGCCAGCACCACGACCTCCCCCGGCCAGACGCGCGAGGCGGGGAGATTCATGTCGCCGCCGATCATCCGGCCCATGGCCCGGCGTTTCGACTCTCCCGAGACCAGGAAGATCGCCAGCCGCGCCGCGTTCAGCACCGGGAGCGTCAGCGTGAGCCGCGGATGCGTTGGCGGCATGCCCGGCCGGTCCACCCGAACCACCCACGGCTCGGTCTCGTCCAGCGCGGGGTCTCCCGGAAACAGGGAGGCGGTGTGGCCGTCGTCGCCGATCCCCAGGAAGACCAGGTCCATGGACGGCGCGACGACGCCGCCGAAATGGGCGCGGAGGTCGGCCTCGTACGCGGCGGGGTCACACGTCTCTCCGCGCATCGGGTGGACCACCACCGGCACCCGGGCCAGGAGGGCCTCGGACGCCATCCGGAAGTTCGAGTCTGGATGGCCGTGCGGCACGCACCGCTCGTCGACCATGAACGCGTGGACGCCGGCCCACTCGTAGTCCGCGCGAGACAGGGCTTCGTACGTGGAACGCGGAGTCGAGCCGCCCGACAGCGCGAACGTACGCGGAGCGGCCTCGAGGAAGCGGCGAACGGCCTCTCCCGCCAGGTCCTCGGTGACGACCAGCCGGCCCGTCACGCCGACTCGAGGTCGGACAGACGGACCCGGGCCACCCGCCGGCCACGCGAGCGGAGCGCCCGCAGATCCCCGAGGGCCTGCGCCCTGAACAGCCGCCCGAACGTGAACGGCCGGCCGGGGACCTCGGCGTCCTCCACGGGCTCGTCGTCGACCTGCACGAACACCCCGGTGGGGGGGCCGCCCTTGTGGAACTGGCCGGTGGAGTGCAGGAACCGCGGTCCGAACCCGACCGTCGTGGCCGAGTGGAGCCGGTCGCGCAGGCGCATCCGCGCGGCCTGGAGCCGGTGTTCCAGATCGTCCTTGCGCGGCAGGTACGCGTGGATCGCCAGGTAGTCCCCGGGAGCCATGTGGTCCAGGAGCGGCTCCAGGCGGTCGAACCCCGGATCCTCCACGTCCCCGGCATCGAGGATGGCCCGCGTGGCGTCCTTCGCCTCCTGGACGTTCGGCTGGTCGAAGGGATTGATGTCCAGGACCCAGCCGGCGATCGCCACCGCCAGCTCCCAGCGGAAGAACTCGGCGCCCAGGCTGCGTGCGTCGGCCGCCCCGCCCTCGATGGAGACGATCGGATGCCCGGCGGTCGCCAGCGGATCGAGTCCGGGGTCCTGCGCGTAGGCGACGAACAGCCGGTCGGGCCCGTAGATCTCCGGGGGGCCGAGGTCCTCGCCCTCGACCGGCAGGACCCCCCGCTCGCGCTTGCCGGTGGACTCGGCCACGAGCTGCTCGACCCACGGGCCGAACGGCCGCAGGGCGTCGTCGGCGACCAGGGTGCTCTTGTCCCGGCCCATGGTGGCCGCGACCCCGAGGGCCACGCCGAGGCGGGCGGCGGGGTTGTCGGCGGGGGCGACCCCCGGACCGCAGGCGGCGGCCATCTCCGCGGCGCCGTCCAGCAGCCCGTCCAGGTCCGCGCCCAGGAGTGCGCCCGGCACGAGCCCGAACGGCGACAGCGCCGAGTACCGCCCCCCGACCTCCGGGTCGCCCGCGAAGACCTCGCGGAACTCGCGGTCCGCGGCCGCGGCCTCCAGCGCCGAGCCCGGATCCGTGATCGCCACGAACTGGCGTCCGTGCGGGACCCGGTCCCAGAAGTAGTCGAGGTGACAGAGGGTCTCGATCGTCGTCCCCGACTTGCTGGAGAGGAGGAACAGGGTCCGCTCCAGGTCCAGCGACCGCTCCAGGGCCAGGACGTCGTCGGGGTGCGTGGTGTCGAGGACCGACAGACTCAGGGCGCCGTCCGCGGGCCCGAGGATCCGCGCCAGGACCTCCGGGGCCAGGCTCGAGCCGCCCATCCCGCACAGCACGGCGTGGTTGAAACCGTCGCCCACAGCCCGGGCGGCGAACGCCCGCATGCCCTCGAGTCTGGGCCGCATCGTCTCGTGCAGAGCGAGCCAACCGAGCCGGTCGGAGATCTCCGTGGGATCGGGGGACCACGCCGTGTGGTCGCGGTCCCAGATGCGCCGAACCACCGCATCCTGGCCCGCGCGGTCGAGCGCCTCCTGGACCCGGGCGGCCAGGGGCTGGCCGAGGCTCATGCCGGGGAGGCCAGGTCGTCGAGCGCCGTCCGAAGCGCCTCGTATCGCCGCTCGCCGAGCCGGCGGCGGACGCGGCCCTCCACGCGCTCGATCGCGCGGGCGGCCTGCGACAGCCGGCGGCGACCCTTCGCGGTGAGCACCACCAGCACCGCCCGTCCGTCCTCGGGGTCGTCCGCCCGGCGCACGAGCCCGGCGTCCTGCATCTCGCGGACGATGTCGGCCATCCCCTGCTTCGTCATCGACGCGGCGCGGGCCAGGTCCGAGAGCCGCGTGCCGTCGGGGGCGATGTGCGCGTAGACGGAGGCGTACGACGGCCGGAGGTCGTCGAGCTCGCGCTCCGCGAGCGCGTCGACGACCTCGACCTCGAACGCGCGGAAGGCGCCGAGGAGCAACCGACCGAGGTCGTCATGGGCCATCCGTCGCATCTTATGCTCGGCGAATGGAGGTCCGCCGGGTCCGTCCCGAGGAGCACGAGGAGGCCGGACGAATCACGTCCGGGGCCTACCGCGAGTACGTCCCTCCCGACGACGACGGTGACTGGGAGGACTACCTCGGCGAGATCGCCGACGTCGCCGGACGCGACTCGATCTCCTCCGTGTTCGTCGCCGTGGTCGACGACCGCATCATCGGGACCGCCACGGTCGAGTACGACCACGAGATCTCCAAGGGGGAGCCGCCGATGCGTCCGGACGAAGCCCGGCTTCGCATGCTGGGGGTCGACCCCGGCGCCCGGACGAAGGGGGCCGGGCAGGCGCTGCTGGACGCGGCCATGGAGGACGCGCGGCGGAACGGCCGGGTCCGGATGATCCTCAACACGACGGACCGAATGGTCGCGGCGCAACGTCTGTATGAGCGCAACGGGTTCGTGCGGGGCGAGGACTTCAGCTTCCCCAGCGGATTCTGTATGCGGAGCTACGCCAGGGACCTGTAGCCCGGCCGTCGAACCTGGTGAGCATGCGTCGATCGGTTCGGTCGTTGATGGCGCTCGTCCTGGTCGCGGGCGCGCTGAGCGCCCCGGCTCCCCCCGCAGGCGCCCGGTCCCTGGCGGCCGGGCGCGTGTTCGAGACCTCGTTCGTCAGCCCGGCGCTGGGCGGCGAGCGGGAGCGTCTCCGCGTCTACGTGCCCGCCCAGTGCACGACGCGGAACCGGTGCGCGGTGCTGTACCTACTGCACGGCTTCGGCGGCGACTGGACGTACTGGACCGACGGCGGCCACGTCGCCGAGTTCATGGCCCGGCCGACGCCGCTTCCGCTCGTGCTGGTCATGCCCGACGGGGCGGCGGCGGGGTTCTGGACGGACTGGTTCAACGAGGGGGCCTTCGGGCCTCCGCGGTACGAGACGATGTTCCTGGACGAGCTCATGCCCTTCGTGGAGGCACGGTTCCCGGTCCGGCGCGGCCGGGCGTGGACGGGGATCGACGGCGCGTCCCTGGGCGGGTTCGGCTCGTGGAAGCTCGCCCTGAAGCATCCCGATCGGTTCGCGAGCGTCGGCTCGATCAGCGGTGCGCTCAACGTGCTCGTCGCGCCCCCCTCTCCGGCCAGCCTCGCCTCGACCCTGCCCGTGCCCTGGACGGGCGAGACGCTTCCGCGGCCGCCGGCCCCGCCGGCCCCGGACATCCCCGGCTTCCCGTTCGGCAACCCGTTCCGCGTCTTCGGCGACCCCGTGACCAACGAGTGGTACTACCGCACGAACAACCCGCTGGACCTCGCGTCGAACGGAAACGGGCTGGCGATGCGGCACCTGGTGTTCGACGCCGAGCCGGCCGCCGAGCCGCCGACGTCGGGGACGTTCAGCGATCTCGGGCTGGAGGCCGCCGTCCTGGCGATGAACCTGGAGATGGACGCACGCCTGGACGCCCTCGGCTACGAGCACGAGTTCCAGATGGAGCGGGGGAACCATTCCTGGGCCTCACGCTACCCGTTCATCCGACAGCAGCTGGAGTTCCACGCGAGCCATCTCACCGGCCGGGCTCGGGCACCGGCGACCTTTACGTACCGGAGCGCCGAGTCGGCGTTCGCCGCCTACGGGTGGCGGTTCCGGGTCGACCGGGACGTCCACGACTTCGTGGAGGTGGCCGAGAACGCGGAGGGACTGACCCTGATCGGCGGCGGTGTCGTCGAGGTGCGCACCCCGCCCGCCTACCGGCCCGGGCGCTGGTACGACGTCCGGCTCAGCAGCTCCGATGCCATCGTGGCCTACCGCGCCTCCCGGGACGGAACCCTTCGGTTCAGGGTGGACCTGGGTGGCTCCCCGCCCGTCGACCATCACGACGCGCTCGGGGGACTGCCCGGGTACTACCGGCGGGTCGAGGTGCGGATCTCCTAGCCGGAGGTCTGCAGCGCGCCGGACTTGAACTGCTCGCGGTAGAGCTTCGAGTACGCGCCGCCCTGGGCGAGGAGATCCTCGTGGGTTCCTCGCTCGGCGATCTTCCCCCGGTCGAGGACGAAGATCACGTCGGCGGCCAGGATCGTCGAGAGACGGTGGGCGATCGCGATCGTCGTGCGACCCTCCATGAGGGGCTGCAGGGCCTCCTGCACCAGACGTTCCGAGTACGAGTCGAGGGCGCTGGTGGCCTCGTCCAGGATGAGGATGCGCGGGTCCTTCAGGATCACCCGGGCGATGGCCAGGCGCTGCTTCTCGCCGCCGGACATCCGGTAGCCGCGCTCCCCGACCACCGTCTCGTAGCCCTCGGGCATCTCCATGATCCGGTCGTGGATGAACGCGGCCCTCGCGGCGGCCTCGATCTGCTCCTGAGAGGCGTCGGGGTTCCCGTACAGGAGGTTCTGCTTGATGGTCATGTTGAACAGGTAGGTCTCCTGGGTGACCATCCCGATGATCTCGCCGATGGAGGCGAGCTTCAGCCCGCGCACGTCGTGGCCGTCGATCTCCACCGAGCCCTCCTGCACGTCGTAGAAGCGTGGGGTGAGGTACGTCATGGTCGTCTTGCCCGCGCCGCTGGCGCCGACGAGCGCCGCGAGCTGGCCCGGCTCGATCTCGAGGTCCACGCCGCGGATCGCCCACTCCCGGCCTCGGTCCTCCGGAGCGCTCGGGGGGACCGGTGAGGTCGGAACGTCCTCGTCCGGGGGCGTGTCGTAGCGGAAGGAGACTCCCCGGAAGCGAACCCGTCCCTCCACCTGCTCGGGCTCGAGGGCGAGTGCGTCGGGGGAGTCCTCGATCTCCCGGGGCATGTCCAGGTACTCGTAGATCCGCTCGAACAGCGCGCTCGCCGACTGAACCTCCACGGTCACCTGGAGCATCTGCCCCACCGGGAAGAACAGCCGGCTCTGCAGGGTGGTGAACGCGACGATGGTCCCGGCGGTGATGCCGGACGCCGCCAGGCCGCGGTCGGCGATCACCCAGCCGGCCACGAGGTACACCAGGGCGGGGGTGATCGAGAAGAAGATCTGGATCGTGGCGAAGAACGATCGCCCGATCATCTGCTGCCTCAGCTGAAGGCCCGAGAGCTTCGCGTTCTCCTCCCGGAACCGGCGGATCTCGTAGCGCTGCCGCCCGAACGCCTTGGACAGCAGGATGCCGCTCACCGAGAGCGTCTCCTCGGTGATCGACGTCAGCTCGGCCATCGACTTCTGCGTGTTGCGGGCGACCTCCTTGCGGGCCTTGCCGACCTTCGTGGTCAACCAGATGAAGAACGGCATCATGAACAGCGACAGCACGGTGAGCTGCCACGACAGGATCACCATCGCCACGAGCGTCGAGATCAGGATGACGACGTTCGACAGGATGCTCGACGCGGTGTCGGTGATGACCGACTGCACGCCGCCGACGTCGTTCGAGATGCGCGACTGGATCTCCCCGGTGCGTGCGGTGGTGAAGAACCGCAAGGGCATGTGCTGCAGGTGGCGGTAGAGCGCATTGCGGAAGTCCTGCATCACGCGCTGGCCGACGATGTTCGCCAGGTAGGTCTGCCACACCCCGATGGCGCCGCTCACGATGGGGATCCCGACCATCAGCCCGACCAGGAAGTACAGCCGCGGCAGGTTCACCTCTCCGCCCGGCGGGAACAGGGCCGTGTCGAAGATGACCTTGATCAGGATCGGGTTCACGACGCCGATGGTCGCCGTCACGAAGATCAGCGCGGCGACCATGCCGACCTTGCCCTTGTACGGCTTGAACGCCGAGATGACGCGCCGAAGGGTCTTGCGATCGACCGGCTTGGTCTCCTCGAGGATCAGCCCAAATCCGTGCGCACCCCGCATGTCGCGAGGATACGCCCGCCCTGCGGAATCACCCCTCGGCGAGCTCGCGGGCTCGGGTGAAGACCGCGTCGGTCATCGGTTCGGTGAGGACACCGGTGAAGGTGTTCTGCTGGCTGGGGTGATAGGAGCCCAGCACGGTGTACGGGCCGACGTCCGCCTCGGCCCCGTGGCCGAACCGCGGCTTCGGACGGGCGGCGTGGCCGAGGGCGCCCAGCGCCCGGAGCGCGCCGTCCCACGCGAAGGAACCGAGGGCGACCAGCACCCGCACCCCGCCGAGCGCCGCGAGCTCCCGGACCAGGTAGGGCAGACAGTTGTCGCGCTCCTCGGGCAGGGGCTTGTTGGCGGGCGGCGCGCAGCGCACGACCGCCGCGACGAACAGGTCGCTCAGGCGCAGCCCGTCTCCGGAGCCCTCGGAGCGGGGCTGGTTGGCGAACCCGGTCCGGTGCAGTGAGGCGAACAGCCAGTCCCCCGATCGGTCGCCGGTGAACACCCGCCCCGTGCGGTTTCCCCCGTGGGCCGCCGGGGCAAGCCCGACCACGAACACGCGGGCCCGTGGGTCGCCGAACCCCGGGACGGGCCGCCCCCAGTACGTCTCGCCGGCGAAGCGACGGGGGCGATCCCGGGCCGCCTGCTCGCGCCAGGCCACCAGCCGGGGGCAGCGCACACACGCCACGACCTCGGCCTCGATCGCCGCCACTTCCTCGGTGGGCATGCGCGCGAGGATAATCGGCGAACCGAGGACGGGAGGGGATGGCCGACGGCCGGCATCGAGAGCGAACCGCGCACCCGCGTGATGGTCGTCGACGACCACGAGGTCATCCGGGGGCTGATCCGCATGGCCTGCCAGGACGACCCCGGGTTGGAGCTCTCCCGGCACGCCGAGCTCGGGATCCTGCCGGATGATCCCGGCCAGCCCCGCCCGCGCCAGCGGGAACGGATCGACCAGGAGAAGGGTGGCGAGCTGCGCCGGGAACTGTCGCCGGGAGCCGTTGGCCGGCCCGGACCAGTCGTTCCGGGGCACGGGCGTGTCGGACAGGGTTTCGCGTCTCACCACCCAGGTATGACCCGGGGAGGACGGCTTGAGACATCTCGCCCTTCCGGATACGCAGACCTACGTAGGCGACCTCCGTGAAACCCCCGTCGAACGGGAGCTACTCGGGCTTCGGTTCCGGCCTGCCGGGCTGCTCGTCGACGGTCCCGCGCTTGGGCACCATCACCTTGCGCCGGAAGTACAGGACCTCGGTCCCGTCTTGGTTGTACCCGCGCGTCTCGACGGTGACGATCCCCCGGTCGGGCTTCGACGAGGACGCCTTCACCTCCAGGACCTTCGTCTGCGCGTAGAGCGTGTCGCCGTGGAAGAAGGGCGCTCGATGCTGGAGCGACTCGACCTCCAGGTTCGCGATGGCCTTGCCGGATACGTCGGGGACGCTCATCCCCAGCGCCAGCGAGTAGACGAGGTTCCCGACGACCACGTTGCGCTTGAACTGGGTCGAGGTCTCCGCGAAGTGGGCGTTGGTGTGCAGGGGATGGTGGTTCATCGTGATCATGCAGAAGAGGTGGTCGTCGTACTCGGTGATCGTCTTGCCCGGCCAGTGCTTGTAGACGTCGCCGACCTCGAAGTCCTCCAGGTACCGCCCGAACGGCCTCGCCTCTCCCATCGTCCCTCCCGGTTCGTCGTCAGGTCGCCTGGCCGTCTTCCGCCAGTCGGCGGGCGATCAGGCGAAGGCAGAGGGTCTCGTCGGCGCCCTCGAAGATCGACAGGACCCGGGCGTCCACGAAGTAGCGGCTGACCGCGTACTCCTCGGCGTAGCCCATCCCGCCGTGGATCTGCTGGGCCTCGCGGGTGACCCACTCGGCCGCCCGGCAGACGTAGGCCTTGACCATGGCCGCCTGCAGCGTGCCCGTGCCCGTCGCCATCCGCCGGGCCACATCGAGGGCGCCCTGCCGCCCCGCCTGGATGAGGGCCGCCATACGAGCGAGCTTGAACTTCGTGAGCTGGTACTCGGCGATGGGACGGCCGAACACGACCCGCTCCCGGGCGTAGTCGCGGGCGGCTTCGAAGGCGGCCTGCATGACGCCCACGGCCCGGGCGGCCGTCTGGAGCCGGCCGTTCTCGAACCCCTCCATCGTCAGGTAGAACCCCTTGCCCAGCCCGTCCTCGCCCCCAACCAGGTTCTCGGCCGGCACGAACCAGTCGTCGAACGCCACCTCGTAGGAATGCATGCCCCGGTAGCCGATGGTGTCGATGGCCCGGCCCTCCATCGTC
The DNA here is from genome assembly GCA_963742735.1 of uncultured Actinomycetes bacterium. Classification (GTDB taxonomy): domain Bacteria; phylum Actinomycetota; class UBA4738; order UBA4738; family JBBDTT01; genus JBBDTT01. The sequence goes on along the minus strand of CAVUMN010000003.1, from coordinate 383,994 downwards.
CCGCCGTCGTCCTGCTCGAAGCGGAACTCGTGGCCGGCGGCTTCGGGCTTGGCCACGACGAACAGGGAGAGGCCCCGGTGGGCCTTCGCCTTGTCCGGGTCGGTGCGGGCCAGGAGCATCAGCGTGTTCGCCCGACCGGCGAAGGTTGCCCACGTCTTCACCCCGCGGACCTTCCAGCCCCCCTCGACGGGCGTCGCCGCGACCGACACGGCCGCGGCGTCGGACCCGAAGTCGGGCTCGGTGACCATGACCGAGACCATCAGCTCGCCCGTGGCGATGCCGGGCAGCCATCGCTGCTTCTGCTCGTCGGTGCCGCCCTTCACGATGGCGCGGGTGAGGATCTCCGGTCGCGTGATCAGCGACCCCCCGATGGCCAGGCTGCCCCAGGACAGCGCCTCGGTGGCCACGACCATGCCCAGGTAGTCGCTCTCTCCGCCCGAGGCCAGGCCGCCGTACTCCTCCGGCACCGACAGCCCGAAGCCCCCGAGCTCGGCCAGGCCCTTGATGATGTCCTCGGGGACGTCGTCGTTGGACCGATGGACGTGTTCGGCCGCGGGGCGGATCTTGTCCTCGGCGAAGCGCCGGAACGTCTCCCGCGCCAGCTCGAACTCCTCCGGCAGGTGGGTCGGTCCCCCACCCGCCTGGAGCACCTGCTCGCCGAGGGCTTCGATGAACGCGCCGGACCGGTGCTCCTGGACGAAGTCATTGGCGGGAGCCAGCGCGGCGAGATCGACGCCCCACCACCGCTCCCGGCCCACGATGCGACCCACGAGGTCGGCGAAGACGTCGGCGACGTAGAAGCGCCCCAGCTGCCCCTCGAGCTCGCCCCGCTCGGCATAGTCGAGCATGGTGCGGCAGCAGTGAAGGGCGCTGGCCGCGTGGGCGAGGTCGTAGGCGAAGACCTGGTGCTCGTCGAGCTTGGCGACCGAGGCCTTGCCGTCCTCCGCGGTCAGCTCCTTGAGACGTTGGGTGGCCTGCTCGACCACCGAGGCCGCGGCCTCGACGGCGGTGCGGGCGGCTTCGAGACTCACGCCTCCGCCCCGATCGAGACCACGGTGTCGCCGCCCAGGGCGAGGGGCTCCGCCACCTGGTACCGATCGGCCATCTCGTTCCACGCCGCGAACCGCGGGTCGTTGTCGTGCTCGTGATGGCCCTCGTCGTCGGCGAACACCACGGTGATCAGGTACTGCACGGCCCCCTCGGTGGGGACCGAGGAGATGTCCATGCGCGACAGCGTGGCGAACCGCATCGAGCCACGGGCGTGGAAGTCCTCCCAGATCGGAAGCTCGTGCTCGCGGAAGGCGGTCTCGAACGCGCCCACTTGCGCCGGATCGACGTTCAGGACGATGGCGACGGTCTGCACTAGCCCTCGTCCTTGGCCGCCGTGAAGTCATCGAGGGTCTTGACTCGCTGCATGCCCGCCGCGCGACCGCGCTGGGCGAACTGCTCGGCCATCTTGCGGCTGGCCTCGTCGATCATCTCGTTGCCGAACATGACCGCGCCCTTGAGCTCGATCTCGGTGGCGTGCTTGTACGCGTCGAGGACGGCCTCGGCCTTGTCGTACTCGTCCTGGGTCGGCGTGAACACCTCGTTCAGAACGTCGATCTGGCCGGGGTGCAGGGCCCACTTCCCGTCGTAGCCGAGGGCCCGCGAGCGCATCGACATCTCCCGGAACTGGTCGAGGTCCTTGATGAGCAGGAACGGCCCGTCGATGGCCTGCAAGCCGGCGTCGCGCGCCGCGATCAGGATCGTCGACAGGACGTGGTGCCAGTGGTCGCCGGGGTAGCCGGGCATCGGAAGGCCGGCCGTGACCGTGGGGAGGCCGAGCGAGGCACTCATGTCCGCCGGGCCGAAGATGAGGGTCTCGGCGCGTTCGGAAGCGTGCGCGATGTCGTGGATGTTGCGCAGGCCGGTGGCCGTCTCGATCTGGATCTCCAGGCCGATCCGCTTGCCGAGCCCGAGGTTGTCCTCGGTCATCCGCAGGAGGTTGTCGACGAAGCTCACGTCGCTCGCGTACTCGACCTTGGGGATCATCAGGCAGTCGATCAGGTCGCCCGCGTTCTCGACGATGTGGCGCACGTCGTCCGCGCACCACTTCGTGTAGACGCCGTTGACCCGGACCACGACGGTCTTGCCGGTCCAGTCGCCCTCCTTCAGCGCCTGGACCACGTTGCCGCGGGCCTCCTCCTTGGCGAGGGGCGCGACGGAGTCCTCGAGGTCCATGAACACTTCATCGGCGGGAAGCCCGGGAGCCTTTCCGAGCATCTTCGGTGAGGACCCCGGGACGGACAGGCACGACCGCCGGGGACGGATGACGCGCTGCGGCATCTTGGTCCTTTCGCGTTTGGACGGAACAGGAGCAGATGCTAGCGGGGTCGTTCCTCGCGTGCCTCGGGCTCGCTCGGCCAGAGCAAGTCGTCGGGATCGGCCGGCGGGCCCTCATCGACCGTGTCGTAGGGCGCCCCGAGGAGCGCATCGAGCTCGGCCACGGGATCGGACTCAGCCCACGCGTCGTCCCGGTCCGGCTCCGGCGGGGCCACGGCGGCCGGCGGAGCCGAGGGCGCCTGCGAGGGCCCGCGAAGGGCTTCCTCCGCCGCCTCCGGTCCCAGCATCGACGCCACGAGCTTCTCCAGGCGGACCACGGCCTCGCGGCTGAGCTCGGCGAGCGAGAGCGTGGACGAGACACGATCCTCAAGCGCCGAAAGCCGTTCGGCGACCGCCCCGTCCTTCAGCTGGGCCTCGAACATGACCAGGCGATCCGAGAGCCGTTCGAATCGGTCGGTCACCACCTTCTCGATGCGGTCGAGCAGCGCCTCGGTGCTCTCCACGCCGCCGAACAGATCCGGCTCGGTCGACCTCTGGGCGAGCTCCTGCAGGGCCTGGTAGGTCGTCGCCAGGTGCTGGTCAACGGACTCGATCCGAAGGACCGCCTCCTGAAGCTGGCTCTCGAGGGTGCTGAGCCGGTCGGACACGCCCTCCGGGGGCGCGAGGGCCGAGCGGGGACGGGTCACCTTCTGCGCCCCCAGCGCGGTCGCGCCACGGCCGTGGTCGGACTCGTCGCCGAACAGCGATGACAGGTCGCGAGCCGCCTCGCGCATGCCCGGGTCCGCGTGGGGGGCCCGCTCGGCCGAGTCGCGCCGAGGCGGCTGGTCGCTCATCCCGACAGGGTAAACCCGGCGACACGCTGGGAACAGCCGGGGTGGAGGGAACTTTCCCGGCGAATTGTGCCGATGACCTGGACGAACGGGGACGCGCCGATACAATCGGGAGCCCCGTGAGAACGACGCGTACCGGTCACACCGGCCTTGCTCTACTTCTGCTCGTCGCGGCCTTCGCCGTCGGCGACTGGTTCCCCGCGCCCCACGCCCAGGCCGTGCCGGAGACGATCTCCCGGTCGATCCCCGTCGACGCCTCGTCGCTGGCCGCCGGCGCAGCGCGGCCGGCGGGCGCCGGGGCCCTTCGGGCCACGGCCGACGCCCTCACCTCGGCACGAACGGTCTGCGCGGGCATCCGCTTCACCTCGGTCGCCCTCAGCTGGCAGCAGGCGGCCGGCCGCTCACCCCACGTGTTCCTCCGGGCCGGGGAGACCGCCGACACGCTTCGCCGCGAGTTCGAGCTCCACGCGGACCACGGTCCGGATCCCGGCACGGCCGAGGCGGAGGGGGCACGGCGGGCCACCGATCCCTTCTGGGTCGGCTCCGCTCGCTGCCTCAGCTTCCGGATCGGGCTCGTCCGCGGGACCCGGATCCAGGACCTTCGGGCCGAGTTCGTGAACACGTCAGGGACCGCCGGGGTCCCCACGGCCTGGCGATCGGTCCCCGGCGCGGCCCTGGAGGGACCGGGGGTCGCGGGGGCCACCGCGAACGCGCCGTACTGGATCACCCGCGCGGGCTGGGGCGCCGACGAGTCCCTGCGCAACTGCGGCCCGGACTTCGCCGACGCGCTGAAGGTGGCCTTCGTCCACCACACCGCGACCGAGAACGACTACTTGAAGAGCGAGTCCGACGACATCATGCGGTCGATCTACCACTTCCACACCCAGACCAACGGCTGGTGCGACATCGCCTACAACTTCCTGGTCGACAAGTACGGGCAGGTGTTCATCGGCCGGTACGGGGGGCCCAGCCTGAACGTCATCGGGGCGGCACAGCAGGGGTTCAACACCGGGGCCGTGTCGATCGCGGCCATCGGGATCTACACGTCGGCGACGGCCCCGAACGCCCTGACGTTCTCGATCAAGAAGACGCTGGGGTGGAGGCTGGACGTCGCCCACCTGCCTCCCAAGGGCTGGGCGTGGATGGTCTCCGGCGGCGGGCCGAACACGAAGTACCCCGAGGGAACCGGGGTCACCCTCAACCTGATCACCTCGCACCGGGCCACCGGATACACGAGCTGTCCCGGCGACAAGCTGGTCGGGCAGCTCGTCGGCATCCGCCAGGGCGCGAACGACGTGGGGCTGCCGAAGATGTGGCGGGTCAAGCAGACGCCCTCGGGGGGCATCACCCCCGGCGTGGACACCGTCCACTACACGGCGACCGGCAGCGAGTCGCTGAACTGGGTGGTCACGATCACGTCGCCAACCACCGGGCTTCCGATCAAGAGCTTCACCCGGAAGGGGCCGTCCCTCGACGTGGAGTGGGACGGGATGGAGGGCACGTTCCCTGCTGCCGCGGGCGACTACCCCGTGAAGGTGACGGCCACGAACACGAAGGGCGGCATCGCGCGGGCAGCCACGCTGGTCACCACCGTGCTGGATCCGCCGAACGAGCTGCTTCCGTTCCCCTAGCCGGGATCGGCCCCGCCCACCCCCGCGCTCCGGGCCGCGACCGCAGACTCCGCCAGGACGTCGAGCGCCTCGTCGAGCTCGGCGTCGGTGATCACCAGCGGAACCAGGTGCCGAAGCACGTTGTGGTACGGCCCGCACGGGACGGTCAGGACGCCGCGCTTGATCGTCTCCGACATCAGCCGAGAGACGATGTCGCCGTCCGGCTCGCGTGACTCGCGGTCCGTGACGAACTCCACCCCGACCATCGCCCCGAGCCCCCGGATCTCCCCGATCTCGGGGACGTCCTGGGAGATCTGCTCCCAGCGGCTTCGCAGGACCTTGCCGATCCCCTCCGCCCGCTCGACGAGCCCCTCCTCCTCGATGACCTGCAGGACCGCGTTCGCGGCCGCGCAGGCCACGGGGTTGCCGACGTAGGTTCCGCCGATGGCCGAGGGCCCGGGGGCGTTCATGACCGAGGCCGAGCCGACCACGGCCGACAGGGGGTACCCCCCGGCGAGGGCCTTGGCCAGCACCACGACGTCGGGCTCGAACCCGAAGTGCTCGCCCGCGAGGAACCGTCCCGTCCGGCCGCACCCTGTCTGGATCTCGTCGGAGACGACGACGATGCCGTGCTCGCTGCAGATCTCGGAGAGGCCCGGCAGGAAGTCCGGCGGAGGCACCACGAAGCCGCCCTCGCCCTGCTGGGGCTCGATGACGGCACAGGCGATGGACGACGGGTCGATCTGGGTCCGGAACAGGTGGCGGATCCGGTCGAGAGCGCGTCCGCCGGCCCCCTCGCCGGCCTCGTCCCGGTACGGGTACGGATACGGCAGCCGGTAGACCTCCGGCGCGAAGGGACCGAACCCCGACTTGTAGGGCCTGTACCGGCTGGTCATCGTCATCGTGAGCAGCGTTCGCCCGTGGAACCCGCCCTCGAACGCGACCACGCCGGGGCGACCGGTCGCCGCCCGCGCGAACTTCACGGCGTTCTCGATGGCCTCGGCCCCGGAGTTGAACAGGGCGACCCGGCGGTCACCGCCGCCGGTCAGGGCGACCAGCCGCTCGGCGAGCTCCACGTACGTCTCGTAAGCGATGACGCTGAAGTCGGTGTGCGAGAACAGCCCGGCCTGGCGGGTGACGGCCTCGACCACCTTCGGGTGCGAGTAGCCGGTCAGCTGGCATCCGAGGCCGCCCGAGAGGTCGAGGAATGTGTTGCCGTCGAGGTCGGTGAACGAGGCCCCCCGGCCGGAGGCGATCACGGCGGGAGCGTGCAGGTCGAGCGCGTCGACCACCACCCGTTCCTTGCGGGCCATGACCTCTCGAGACTTCGGGCCCGGCAGCTCCGTGACGAGATTGATGGTCCCCACCCGCGCCTCCTTCATCCAGACGGGCATCCAGACGGGCTGAGGCTACCAGCCGGTCCGGAGCTCCCGGAACCGACGGACGGCGTCCTCGAACGGCTCCAGGGGTGCGATCAGATCCTGAAGGGTGAACAGCAGCACGTCGTGGGCGAACGCGCCGCCTCCCAGCCGGACGGCCTCCTCCGCGGCGAGCGCCGCGCCGACGCCCCGTATGCAGGCGCTCCACTCGGCCTCGACCTCCGGAGCCCGCCACCCGGCCATGCCCGCGTCGGCGGCGACGAGCCCATCTCGGTAGGCCAGGAGGGCCTCCGCGAGGGGCACGCCGGGGGCTCGCGCGCCCGGGATCGCCCGGAGCAGGTCCTCCTTCGCACGCTCCAGGCGCGCCGCGACCTCGGCGAACGCCCGGTAGGGCGCTCGCAGCTCGGCGGGGAGATCGCGGCGGCGTCGGGCCATGCCGGCGATGCTCGCACAGCGAGGCCACGGGAATGGGCGGGCAAGCCCATGGGTAGGATGGGCGTCCGTGAGCGACCACGTCGAGATCCGCATCCCGCCCGCCACCCCGTTCGTCGGGCTCGCCCGCGCCCTGGCCGGCGGCCTGGGCGCGCGCCTCGACTTCACGTACGACCAGATCATGGACCTGCACATCGCCATCGACGAGGTGTGCTCGCGCCTGCTCGCGACCACCGAGGCCCCCCAGGCGCTCGTGCTGCGGTTCACCGTCGAGGACGGCCAGCTCTCCTTCGAGGCCCACGCCGAGGGCACCCTCCGCCAGGACCGCGAGTTCCTCAATCCGATGTCCCGGATGATCCTCGAGGCGCTCGTGGACCGCTTCGACATCGTCCAGGACCCGGCGGGCTATCGCGTTCAGGTGGAGGTGCAGCGGGCCGGCGCATGAACGAGCGGCGAGGAGTCCCCGACAAGGCCCACGTCAAGGAGCTGTTCCTCAAGCTCCAGGAATCGACCGATCCCAGCATCCGGGACGAGCTCATCGAGCTCCACCTCGGCCTGGTCGAGTACCTGGCGCGGAGGTTCTCCGGACGAGGCGAGCTGCTCGACGACCTGATCCAGGTGGGGACCATCGGCCTGCTGAAGGCCGTCGACCGATTCGACCCCGGCCGCGACGTGGAGTTCTCGACCTACGCGACCCCAACCATCGTCGGCGAGCTCAAGCGCCACTTCCGCGACAAGGGATGGGCCGTCCGCGTCCCCCGCCGGCTCCAGGAGCTGAACCTGCAGCTGTCCAAGGTCATGGGGGCGCTCTCCCAGGAGCTCGGACGTTCGCCGACCGTCGCGGAGATCGCCAAGGCCGCGGACACGACGGAGGACGAGATCCTCGAGGCGATGGACTCCGCCCACGCCTACAGCCTGATCTCCCTCGACGCCGCGACCGGGGAGGACGGCCCCTCGTTCCACGAGCAGCTCGGCGAGGAGGACGACACCCTCGAGACGCTCGAGTACCGGGCGAGCCTGACCCCGCTCCTGGAGGAGCTCCCGCCCCGCGAGCGGCACATGCTCTACCTGCGCTTCTTCAAGGGGCTCACCCAGAGTCAGATCGCCGACCAGCTCGGGATCTCGCAGATGCACGTCTCCAGGCTGTTGGCCAAGACCCTCGCCCAGCTTCGCGAGGGCCTCAGCCCCCTGTAGCCCTCGCGATGTCGCGTCTCCTGCTGATCGCCAACGCCGGCGCCCGGTCGTTCAGCCGAAAGCGGCTCGAGGTCATCTCGAAGGCCCTGGCCTCGGAGTACAAGGTCCAGGTCGCCGAGACGAAGCGGTCGGGCCACGCCACGCACGTCGCCCGAGGAGCGGTGCACGAGGGGTTCGACGTGGTGGTGGCCATGGGGGGCGACGGGACCCTGAACGAGGTCGCCAACGGGCTGGCGGGCTCCCGGGTGCCGCTGGGGATCCTCCCGGGCGGCGGGACGAACGTCTTCGCCCGCGGGCTGGGGATCCCCGAGGACCTGCTCGAGGCGTCCTCGATCATCCTGGAGGCCGGCCACGGCGAGCCCCGGCGGATCCCCCTCGGACGGGCCGACGGCCGGTACTTCGTCTTCACGTGCGGGATCGGCTTCGACGGGGCGATCGTGCGCACCGTCGAGCGCCGCCAGCGCCTCAAGAAGGCGGGAGGCGAGATGTTCTACCTGTGGTCGGGGATCCTCGCCCTGCGCCGCTACGATCGCCGCCGCCCCCACCTCCGCGTCCTGTGGGGCGCCGACCTCGAGCAGGAGCGAGCGGGCCTGTACATCGCGATCAGCCAGAAGGCGAACCCCTTCACCTACCTGCGCGAGCGGGAGTTCCGGGTGTGCCCCGACGTGGACCTCGACGGTGGCCTGGACCTGTTCGCGCTGGACTCGATGAAGGTCCGAACGGTGCTGCGCTCGCTCCTGCAGGCGCTGTCCTCCGGCCGCCACATCCGCGGCCGCCACGCCGTGTACCTGCGCGACCAGCCCCGGATCGTGATCGAGTCCGACCGGCCCCTGCCCGTGCAGATGGACGGGGAGTACATCGGTGAGAGAACCCGGCTGGAGCTCGAGGTCGTGCCGGACGCGCTCTCGGTGATCGCCTAGCCGCGAGCGGCCGCGGCGCCGGCGTCTCGCACGCGGACGGCCACCGCCGGCACGTTCGACGCGACCGCGTCGACCCCCCATCCGAACAACGTGGCCAGCCGGTCCTCCTCGTCGACCGTCCACGTCCCCACGAGGACCCCCTCCGCGTGGGCCTCGGCCACGAAGGTCTCTCCCGCCGCGAGGAGGGACTCGACGTTGGGGAGCACGAAGTCGTGCCCCCGGGCGCGCGCGTAGACGAGCGCGGCGCGCGGGTCGATCGCCGAGATCGTGATGAACCCGGTCTCCGCGCCGGGCATCAGCTCCCGCGCGCGCTCGATCGAGAGCCAGTTGAACGACGAGATCAGGAGCCGTCCGGAGAACCCCGTGCGCTCGAGCGCCTCGGCGACGGCCTCCACGATCGCCTCTCGCGGCGAGTCGAACGACTCCTCCCCCGGGAGGTTCTTGATCTCCAGGTCCACGCCGATCCGCCCGGACGCCAGCTCGAGGACCTCGTCGAGCGTCGGGACCTCCTCTCCCCCGACGCGCAGGCGCTTCACCTGGGCCAGGGACAGCGTGTGGAGCGCTCCGGCCCCGTCCGTGACCACCCCGACCTCGGAGTCGTGCAGGACGACGGGGACCCCGTCGGCGGTGAGGCGGACATCGAGCTCGAGGGCCTCCGCCCGCGCCTCGACCGCCGCCTCGAAGGCGCGCAGCGTGTTCTCCGGGTGGTCTGCCGACGCGCCGCGGTGCGCGACCACGATGGGAAATTTCTCGTTCGTAATTCGGCCCCAGACCGTAGACGGGGAAAAGGGCCGTCAATATACTTCGGCCCCTTCGAGGGGAGGGGCGCCCGCCACGAGGCCCCGTCCGCTCTGCCAGCGTCGATGCTGCACGCGCTCCCGCGCGTCTTCGCACGGAGGGGGATGGGCCGTTGGACTGGGTACACCGGGCGCGCTGCAAGGACGAGGACCCCGAGCTCTTCTTCCCCATCGGCAGCACCGGACCCGCGGCCGTGCAGATCGAACAGGCCCGCTCCATCTGCATGCGATGCGAGGTGCGCGCCGACTGCCTGGAGTGGGCGATCGCGACGGGTCAGGACGCCGGGGTGTGGGGCGCGACCTCCGAGGACGAACGCAAGGCGCTCCGGCGGGCCCGCAAGCGCGAGGCGGCGGCCCGGCGGCTCGCCGTCGCGGGCTGATCGCATGAAGCGGCCGACGCCCCACCCGTTCCATCCTCCGGTGGGCACGTCCGACGAGGCGTATCCCTCCAGCCGGAGGTGGCTCGCGGTCGGCGTGTCGGCCCTGATCCTGCTGGTGGCCGCGCTCGCAGTCGCCCTGCGCCCCTAGGGGCCGGGCCGCTCGGCGAGCGGGACCGTCAGCCGCACCCGCGTCCCCCCGTCGGAGTCCATCGCGATCTTGCCGCCCAGGTCGCCCTCGACCAGCGTGCGGACGATCGACAGTCCGAGGCCCGTGTGGTCCTCGAGCGCGAACCCGTCGGGCAAACCGTCGCCGTCGTCGGTGACCTCCACCGTCGCCACGCCGTTCCGGCGCTCGAGCCGAACGGCCACGGTCCCGCTCTGCCCGTCGAACGCGTGGTCCACGCTGTTCTGGAGCAGTTCGGCGATGGCCACCGAGATCGGGGTGGCGATCTCCGCGGGGATCTCCCCCCACGACCCCTCGAGCGTGATCGTCACTCCCGGGGCCGCGAGCCCCTCCTCGACCATCCGGACCACCCGCTCGGCCACGCGGTCGAAGTCCACCGCGTCGCCCTCGTCCTGGGAGAGGGTCTCGTGCACGACCGCGATCGATCGGATCCTTCGTTCGCTCTCGGCGAGGGCGGACTTCGCCTCCTCGGAGGTCAGCCGGCGGCCCTGGATCCGAAGCAGGCTCGCGACGGTCTGCAGGTTGTTCTTCACCCGGTGGTGGATCTCGCGGATGGTGGCGTCCTTCAGCAGGAGCATGCGGTCACGGCGACGCAGGTCCGTGACGTCGCGGATGAGCACCAGGGCGCCCGTGACCTTCGCCCCCACCACGATGGGGATCACCCGCCGCAGGATGACCGCCCCCCGCCGTTCGATCTCGCTCTCTCGCGGGCGCCGGCTCGAGAGCGCGAGCAGGACGTCCTCGGGTCCGGGGTCGGTCTCGGCCAGGGGTCGATCCAGGATGTTCTCGGTCACGCCGAGGCGCCGGTACGCCGACACGGCGTTGGGGCTCGCGTAACCGACCACGCCGGCGGCATCCAGCCGGAGCAGCCCGTCGCCGACCCGCGGCGAGGACTCCGGGTCCGGCTCCGAGGCCGGGTACGGGAACGTTCCCTCGGTGATCATCCGCGCCAGGTCTCCGGCCGCCCGCAGGTACGTCAGCTCCAGCTGGCTGGGCGTGCGGGCGGTGGCCAGGTTCGCCTCCTGGCTCACGACGGCGATCACCACCCCCTGGAACCTCACGGGGACCGCCTCGATCCGCACCGGGACCCCGCTGCGCCACACCGGATCGCCCTCCCGAACGATGCGTTCCTCCTCGAACGCCTTGGCGACCGCCGGGATCTCCGTGGGACCGAACACGGAGCCCACCTGGTCGTCCTGGTAGAGCGTCTGGCCGGTGTACGGGCGCATCTGACCGAGGACCACGAAGTCACCCGTCTCCCGCTCCCGGCCCATCAGCAGAAGGTCCGAGAAGGCCAGGTCGGCGAGCAGCTGCCACTCGCTCACCAGACGGGTGAGGTGGTCCATGGCGGCCGGCGACAGCCCCGTCCGCATCCCGATCAGCTCGTGGAAGAACGACATCGCACGCCGATGCTACGCGGGGTTCCCTGCTTGCACCGGAAGCCTCGCTCGTCTACAAGTGGCCCACCGGATCAAGGGGAGGACCGCTCGTGACCGCACTCGCGCATTCGATCGCCCGCCCGAGGCAGGCAGCCAGCCGGATCGCCGTTGACGTGGCACTGGTGGTCGCCGGCTCGCTTCTGGTTGCCGGGCTGGCCCAGATCAGCCTCAAGCTTCCGTTCACGCCCGTTCCGATCAGCGCTCAGACGCTCGGGGTGCTCGTCGTGGGAGCGGCGCTCGGACCGCTGCTGGCCGGGTTGTCACTGGCGCTCTACCTGGTGGAGGGCAGCCTGCTCAGCCTGCCGTTCTTCGCCGAGGGGCGGAGCGCCTCCTTCGATCAGCTGTTCTCGCCGGACGCCACCTTCGCGTCGGCCGGATACCTGTGGGGGTTCCTCCTCTCCGCGGTGATCGTCGGGTGGCTGGCCAAGCGCGGCTGGGACCGGACGCTGCAGGGCTCGATCGCCATGATGCTCATCGGCGCGGTGGTGCTCTACATCCCCGGCTTGCTCTGGCTGTCGGCGGCCATCGACGTCCCCGTCATCGGAAACGCGGCGGTGTGCGACACGGGCGTGGGGTTGGGCGGGTGTGACGCGCTCCAGCTCGGCCTGTATCCGTTCGTCATCGGGGACCTCTTCAAGCTGTTGCTCGCCGCCGGCATCCTCCCGGCCGCGTGGAAGCTGACCGGGAGGAACCGACTCGAGGAGTAGCTAGACCCGAACGTCGATACAGCACATCCCGTCGATCTCGATCGGCGTGATGCCGAGCTCGGCCTCGAGGTTCGACAACGGCACCGCGGCCGAGCGGTTCCGGGTGAACGAGAACACGGAGAAGCTCTCCAGGAACGAGCCCGGGGCGGGGTTGCCGATCGCCGAGAGCGGCACGTGGAACACGAGCGTGTCCACCGCGCCGCCGGAGCCCTGCAGCAGCTCGCCGGTGATCTCGACGCCGTTCAGCGGCGGCCGCGGGTACTCGATGATGTGGGGGAAGCAGCCCGACACCGAACAGAGCTCCACGGACTGCGCGGTCCCCGCGAAGAACAACGGGGTCTCCTCGAAGACGCCGCCGCCCCCGCCGTCGACGCCCGCGCCGACCAGGAGGGACTCCGCGGCCGCGTAGTAGATCGGGTTGCGCACGCCCGTCGCCGAGTCGGCCGGCGCGCCGGTCCACCGGGCCACCCAGCTGACCGCGCGGCCGCCCGTCGCGAAGTGGGCCTGGGAGATGTCGTCGAGGTTCTCGACCGCCACGCGGATCTCCAGCTGGTCGCCGGCCCGCTTGACCTTGACGCCGCGCAGGTCGAGCTCGGGCACCGTCACCCCGCCGTAGATGGGATCCCAGCCGGCGTCGCCGGCGACGTCGGCCATGGAGCTGCCGGTGGCCAGGGGGCCGTTCACGGGACGGCCGAACAGGCCGATGCCGCGGTTCTGCCGCATGAGGGTGACGACGGGCGCCCCCCGGTGGTCCACGGCGCCGTCCAACGGCGGCGGGACCTGGGGTCCGCCGGGCGGCACGTTCTGGGTCGCCTCGTTGGACGTGTCGTTGTAGACGATCAGGACCGCGCCGTCGCGGGGGTCCTTCTCGACCATGAAGAAGTCCGCCAGGTTGCGGTTGCCGGCGATCGCGATGCAACCGGTGCCCTGCAGGCAGATGGTCCCGTAGTGCATCGGGTGGCGGGTGACCTTCGTCTGGCGAATCACCGGCCTGGCGGAGGCCGCCTTCTCGACCATGGCCAGGTACACGTCCCACGCCTGATGGATGTCCTCTTCCTGGGGATTGGCCGAGGCGTCCTGGGTCCCGTACCACACGACGGCCAGCCGCCCGCCGGAGCCTCCGACGGCCCACGGCATGATGTTCGTGTTCGACGGCGGCCGGCTCACCCGGATGGGCTTGGACCAGCGCTTCCAGCCCGAGGAGGCCGAGGCCCACGCGTAGCTGATCTGCCACGCGGCCTTGGACGGGGACTCACCGGCCGCGCCGTCGGCCCGGTTGGCCCAGATCACGTAGGCGTTGCGCGCGGAGTCGATCGCGGTGACCGGGAACAGCACGCGGGTCCCCATGTGGTCGCCCTCGTCCGCCGAGGTGTCGTCCAGGGGCAGATCCGAGATCTTGATGACCTCGGCCTGGGTGAGGGCGGGGTCCGTCGGGCTCGCGCCGGGGGCGCGGCGAATCAGGGCCACCCCGATGTCGTCGTAGTTCTCGCTCGAGTCCTCGGCGGTACTCACGGCCTGGATCACGGTGCCGGTCAGTTGATCGATGACCGGGTTGCCGTCGTTCTCCATCGGCCAGGTCACGGTGGGCTCGGTGTAGGTCACCCCGTCCAGGGTGTACGTGGCGATCGAGCAGCTGCCGCCGGGAGGATCGCAGCTGATCCCGCCGGTGGCCGCGTTGAACGTCTGGTAGTTCACGGGGAACGGGCCCTGGTAGCCGCTCGCCCGCCGCGTCGCGGTCACGTTCGCCGGGTCCCACAACGCCATCCACTGCCGGTCGATGCCGTTGGCGTTGCTGGTCCCGTCGGTGATGAAGCCGGTCTCCAGCGTGCGCGCCCCCGGGTGCCACACCGCATTCTTGAGGGTCACCAGCGCCGCCAGGTCGGAGTAGAAGACCGTGCCGTCCCGGGCGATCGCGATCTCGGTGTCGCCGCCTCCCGGGCCCAGGTGCTGGGTCACCGACTGGTCCGCGACGGTGAGCGCCTCGTCGTGCATCGTGTGGAAGGTCCGGCCCCCGTCCATCGACATGTTCCAGATGCTTCGCTGCGTGCCGGTCCCCCACGGGCCGCTCACGTGGGTGACGCCGTCGAGACCCATACGGACGTCCGGCTCGCCGAAGGTGTGCACGGGGTCGACCACGACCGCGCTCGAGAACCCGATCGCCGGGGGCTTCTTGGGCTTCCTCACGGCGCCGGCCGGAGGCCCCGTCAGGCCCGAGGCGAGCAGGGCGATCAGGGACAGCGACAGGATCACACGACGGGCCACATTGACCTCCATGCCAATTGAGGGCGTTTCGAACAACTTCTCCGCCGGGGCGCGCGGTCCTGCCGAAGGCTACACGAGGCTCGACGGACACAGGTCGTTCACCGGGCATTCCTCACACAACGGGCGCTTCGCCTGGCAGATCCGGCGTCCGTGATCGATGAGCACGTAGGTGAACGAGAACCAGTCCTCCTTCGGGATGCGCGCCATCAGCTCGCGCTCGACCTTGTCGGGATCCTTCTGGCCGGTGAACCCCAGCCGCGTGGCCACGCGTTTGACGTGGGTGTCGACGGCGATCCCCTCGACCACGCCGTAGGCGTTGCCCAGGACGATGTTCCCGGTCTTTCGGGCCACCCCGGGGAGCCGGACGATCTCCTCCATGGTGTCGGGAATCCGCCCGTCGAACTCCTCGAGCAGCACCCGGCACGCGCCGCGGATCGCCTTCGCCTTCTGGTTGTAGAAGCCCGTCGAGAAGATGTCCGTACGGAGCTCGTCCTCGGGGACCTTCAGGTAGTCCTCGCACGACCGGTACTTCTTGAACAGCGTGGCCGTGACCTCGTTCACCTTCTCGTCGGTGCACTGGGCCGACAGGATGGTCGCCACCAGCATCTCGAGCGGGTTCGAGAACTTCAGGGCGACGGTCGCGTCGGGGTACGCCGCCTTCAGGCGGTCGATCACCACGGGAGCTCGCTCCTCGAGCGGGCTGTCCCGGCCGAGCCTCGCCGGCGTCACGTGCCTCGGAACTCCGGAGGGCGTCGTTCGCGGAAGGCCGCGATCCCCTCACGGAGGTCCTCGCTGGCCAGGGCCTGCGCGGCCATCATGTCGAACTCCGCGATGCGGTCCCGCTCGGTCGTCTCGTCCATGGACAGGGCTCCCAGCACGGCCTGGATCCCCCGCTTCGAACCCCGGACGGAGATCGGCGCCCCGTCCGCGATGAGCTTCGCCAGCCGATCCACCTCCTGGTCGAGGTCCGCGGCGGGCACCGCACGGTTGATGATCCCCCACGCTGCGGCCTCCGTTCCCTCCAGGGCCCGGCCGGTGAAGAGGAGCTCGGCGGCCCGCTTCGATCCGGCGGAGAGCGTGAGGCGTTCGATGTTCTCGACGTTGATGAGCAGGCCGAGACGCGACGACGGGATTCCGATCCTGGCGTCCTCGGCCGCCACGGCGAGGTCGCAGGCCACCGCGAGCTGGCAGCCCGCCCCCAGGGCCGCCCCCTGGACCCGGGCGATGACCGGCACGGGGTGGTCGCCGATCGCCCGGAGGACCTCCTCGAATGCGCGGCCGTACTCGATCGCCCCCGGACCCCCGGTGGCCTCCAGGAGCTCCGCGACGTCGGCTCCGGCGCAGAAGTGGTCGCCGGCGCCCGCCAGGACGATCGCCCGCGCGGCGGGATCGACGGCGGCGTCGCCCAGCGCCGAGAGGAACTCCTCCATCATCGCCGCGGAGACCGCGTTGCGCTGCTCCGGGCGGTCGAGCGTGAGCCGCCAGACCCGGCCGGGCTCGATGCGAACCAGCGTCACGCGGCGACGTTACTCGACGACCGCGATGACGTCGCCCTCCTGGACGACGCCCCCCTCCTGGACGCGGAGCTCGCTCACGGTGCCGTCCACCGGGGACTCCACGGGGATCTCCATCTTCATCGACTCCAGGATCACCAGCGGGTCGCCGGCGGCCACCGTGTCTCCGGGCGCCACGACGATCTTCCAGACGTTGGCGACCATCTCGGCCTGGACCTCGGTGGCCATCAGGCCATCACCGCGGTTCGGTCGGGCTCGAGGGGCAGCGACAGCAGCGATCGGGCCTCCTGGGGCTCCGCGACCTCGCGTCCCTGCAGCCGGCAGATCGCGGCCGCCGACTCCACGAGCTCGCCGTTCGAGGACGCCATCTCCCCCGACGGGAGGTAGAAGTTGTCCTCGAAGCCGACCCGCACGTTGCCGCCCAGGGTGGCCGACGCCGCGACCATCATCCACTGGTTCCGGCTGATGGCGATGACCCCCCACGTCGACCCGTCCGGGACGACGCTCGACATGTGGGCCAGGTTGCGAGCGGTGGCCTGGATGCCCCCCAGCACGCCGTGGATCAGAGAGAACTGGATCGGCGGGGTGAGCACGCCCAGATCCACAAGCGGGGCGACCGACTCCACGTGGCCGACGTCGAAGGTCTCGCACTCCGGCTTCACACCGGCCTCCTTCATGCGCTCGAGCAGAAAGATGATGTCGTCGAAGTGGTTCTCGAACACGAAGTTGAAGACGAACCCCTTGCGCTTCGGCGAGTACTTCGCGTAGTTCATGGAGCCCATGTTCAGCGCGCCGACCTCGGGCTTGAGCTCGACGATGTGGGCGACGCGCTCCGCCATCGGAAGCCCCACGAAGCCGGTGGAGTAGTTGATGATGATGTCGGGCGTCTCGGCGAGAACCGCCTGGGTGATGGCCTTGTAGTGCTCGGCCTTGACGGTCGGCGTCCCGTTGGGCTCCCGGGCGTGGATGTGGACCATCGTGGCGCCCGCGTCACGAGCCCGGCGGACCTCCTTCGCGTACTCCTCGGGCGTGTACGGAATGCCCGGGCACTGCTGCTTGTTCGCCACCGCACCGGAGACGGCGCACGTGATGATCACCTTGTCCTGGACCGCCACCTGACCTCCGTTTCCTCAGGAACCCGAGACGACCGCCTCGAGAGCGGCCAGCACGTCCTCGTTCGCAGGATTATCCGCCGACGTCCGGTTTCGGTGCGCGAAGCGGATCACGCCGGCCGCGTCGATCACGAAGGTGCCGGCGAGCTGGATCGGGTCGCCCTTCGTTCGGCCCTGGTGCGTCTCGGGGCCGAAGAAGGACTGCGCGCCGGGGAGCCACACCTTCGGCCCGGCCACCGCCATCCACGACCCCCGGTCGAGGCCGTACTGGCGATACGTCTCGTTGTGCGGAGCGACCGTGCAGTGGAAGCGGTCGGCGACGCGGCGAGCCGCGCAGAAGTCCCGGGCATGCTCGGGCCGCCCCTGGCCCACCAACACGACGTTGGCCAGCGGCGTCAGTCGGTCCTCCTCGTCACGCAACTGCGCGACGTGCCGGCGGCAGAACGTTCAGCCCCAGTGCCGGAGGAACACCAGCAGCGCGGGCCGCTCCCTCCAGAAGCTGGAGAGCGCGACGTCCTCGCCGTCGGGATCCCAGAGGACCGAGTCGGGGGCTGGGTCGCCGACCCCGGGCGCGGTCATGGCCAGACTCTAGGCCCCGCGGGGACCCGGCGCTATTCGGGGGCCCAGTCGGCGCGTCGGCCCCAGAACGCCAGGAAGCGGGTCTGTGGATCGGCGTCCGGCGCGACATCGACCGGCGGACCGAACATCCCTGCGGGCCGCCCCACTGCCTCCTGCGGCCGGTGGTACGCCGTCGCCGCGGCCATGCACTCGCGGTCGAGCTCGACGGTGACCCCGAGGGCCGCGGCCAGGTCCCAGGCGTGGATCGCCAGGTCGTTCATCCGCTCGGCGCAGTAGTCCAGGGCCGGAGACGGCCCGCGCGAGAGCTCCACCGTTCGCTCCAGGGCGCCGGGCTCATCGAACGCCGCGGTGGCCGCCACGGTCGAGGCCAGCCCGACCCCGATCGGATCGTCCCCGAGCAGGTCGCCGTCGAGGCGTGCTCCCGCCTCGGCGAGGCTCTCGCCGGCCACGAGTGGGGGCACCCAGAGGTTGCCGGAGACCACATGGTGAACGAGCTCGCGAACGTCCCATTCCCCGCACGGCGTCGGGGCATGCCAGTCCGTCCCGTTCGCCTGCCGGAGAACTGCGTTGAAGGTCTCCCCCGCCCGGCGGTGCAGCTCGTGCATCACGAGGTGGGGCTCGTCGGTCGCCATCGCCAGGAGGGTACCGCCGGCGGGGCTACACTCGCCGGCCATGGACGATCCCCACGAAGCCGCCCGGCTCGCCGCCGGGGAGGCCGGCGTGGATATCCGGACCCTCACCACCCTCGACGAGGCGGGCGCGGTCGTCCGGCTCCAACGAGAGGCGTGGGGCGACGGCCAGCTGGTGCCCCGGGAGGTGATCCGCGCCTTCCAGGGAGCCGGGATCCCCCCCTTGGGCGCCTTCGCCGGCGAGGAGGTCGTTGGGTTCGTCCTGGGGTTCATCGGGGCGGGCGAGGACGGGCTCCACGTGCACTCCCATCAGCTCGCCGTCACCGGGGGCGAGCGGTCCAGGGGCGTGGGCCGAGCCCTGAAGCTGGCCCAGCGCGCGTGGGCCCTGAAACAGGGCATCGGCACGATGCGCTGGACGTTCGATCCGCTCATCGCCCGCAACGCGTACTTCAACCTCCAGATCCTGGGGACGGTGGCGGACCGCTTCCACAAGCACTACTACGGCGACATGGACGACGACGTGAACCGTGGCCAGCGATCGGACCGACTGGAGGTTCGGTGGGACCTCCACGGAGCGCCGGGCCCGCGCGAGGTGGCCGAGGTGACCGCGCGGGTGACCATCCCGGCCGACCACGAGGCGCTGCGCATCTCCGATCCGGAGGGGGCCCGAGCCCTCCGGGACTCGGTCGCGGACGAGCTGCAGGCGGCGATGGCCGCCGGCCTGGTGGCGACGGCGTTCGATCGGGAGGCCTCCGCGTATCTGCTGTCGCCCCCCGACGCCTAGCCCGGCGGCGGCGTCCAGTCGTACAGGCCGACCCGGCAGACCTCGGCGAAGCCCATCCGCCGGTAGACCCCATAGCCCTTGGTGGAGGCGCCCAGGACGGCGACCTCGAAGCCCCGGGACCGGCCCTCCCTGAGGGCGACGGCGGTCATCGCGGCGCCCACGCCCAGCCGACGGGCGTCGGGGACCGTCGCCACGTTGTACACGCCGGCCACCCGCTCGGTGGTCATCAGCCCGGCGCTGCCGACCGGACGTCCGTCGATCGAGCCCACGAACCGCCGCCAGGGGCGGTCCTCGCCGTACCCGACCGCCGCCGCCAGCCGCGACATCGCCTCCCGCCCGTTCGCGTCCATCCCGAACCCATCGCTCATCACCGAGAGCCACCGGGCCTGCGCGTGGTCGTCGTCCACGACCTCCACCCGCAGCCCCGGCGGGGCCTCGGGGCCGGGCTCGAGCAGCCGGGAGATCGGCGCGGCCATCCACGGGAGGTCCTCGTCGTGCACCCATCCTCGCCGCACCAGGCGTTCGCCAAGATCCGCCGGCGTGCTGAGGGGGCCGACCACCCACATCCCGGGCACGCCGTGGCCCTCCAGCAACGCCTCGGTGGCGGCGATCTCGGCGTCGGCGTCATCCGGCGTGAGGCGCGCGGCGTTGATCTGGTTGGTGTAGGACACGGGGAGCCCGACCACCGTCCGCACCAGCTGAGGCCGGTCGTCGACGACGCCTCCCTGCGCCCTCGCCCACTTCGCCGAGAGCTCGCGATGGTGCGCTTCGATGCCGGCGACGAGCTCGTCCGGCGAGGCCTCGGCCGGGACGGCGCTCAGACCGGCAGCACCCCGTGCTTCCGCCAGGGCCGCTCGACCACCTTGGTCTCGGCGAACGCGAGCGCTCGAGCGAGCACGGTCCGGGTGTCGGCGGGATCGATGAGGTCGTCCACGAACGACCAGCCCGCCGCCACGTAGGGGTTGATCTGCTCCCGGATCGTGTTGATCAGCGAGTCCCGCATCTCGTCCTGCTGCTCCGGCGGCGCGGCCTCGATCTGCTTGCGGAAGATGATGTTCACCGCGCCCTCGGGGCCCATCACCGAGATCTCCGCGGTCGGCCACGCGACGATCATGTCGGGCTCGTACGCCCGCCCGTTCATCACGTAGTAGCCGGCGCCGTAGCCCTTGCGGATCACCACCGTGACCTTCGGGACGGTGGCCTCGGCCACCGCGAACAGCATCTTGGCGCCGTGGCGGATGATCCCCTGCTTCTCGACCGCCGAGCCGACCAGGAACCCGGGGCAGTCCATCAGGAAGACGAGCGGGACATGGAAGGCGTCGCAGAGCCACACGAACCGGGCCGCCTTGTCCGCGGAGTTCACATCCAGGGCGCCGCCCAGGAACATCGGCTGGTTGCCCACGATCCCCACCGGCCGTCCACCGATTCGGGCGAAGCCCGTGATCAGGTTGCGGGCCCAGTCCGGCTTCATCGGGAAGAACTCGTGGTCGTCCACGACCTCCGCGATGAGCTTGCGCATGTCGTACGCCTGCCGCGGGTTGGCCGGGACCAGATCGAGCAGCAGGTCGCATCGGCGATCGATGGGGTCGGACGTCTCCCGGATCGGCGGCTTCTCCAGATTCGAGGACGGGAAGAACGACAGGTAGGTGCGCACGGCCTCCAGGCAGGCGTCGTCGTCGGCGACCTCGAGGTCCGCCACGCCGGAGACCTTGTTGTGCACCGCGGAGCCGCCCATGTCCTCGGCGGTGACGTCCTCGCCCACCGCCGCCTTCACCAGGTGCGGTCCTCCGAGGGCCATGTTCGAGGTGCCCTTGACCATCGGCACGAAGTCGGCGAGCCCGGGGATGTACGCCGTCCCTGCGGCGCCGGGGCCCATCATCGCGGAGACCTGTGGAATCACCCCGCTCATGTGGACCTGCTCCTTGAACAGGTCGCCGGTGCGGGCGAACATCGAGCCGGCGGCCTCCTGGATGCGGGCGCCGGCCGAGTCGATCAGCCACACGATGGGGATCCGTTCCTTGAGCGCGAGCTCGCGCATCCGGGTCGCCTTGAGCTCCCCGACCATGCCGATCGAGCCGGCCATCACCGTGAAGTCGTACGCGATCAGGGCGACGCGGCGGCCGTCGATCGTGCCGATGCCGCACACGACCCCGTCGGCGGGCGTGTTCTTGCCCTGCATCGCCGGCGACGCCGACTGGTGGTGCGCCAGCATCCCGAACTCGAGGAACGAGCCCTCGTCGTACAGCCGCTCGAGGCGCTCACGAACGGTCAGCTTGCCGCCGGCATGCTGCCGCTCGATGCGCTCGGGGCCGCCCATCTGGCGCGCGTCGTCGCGGCGCCGGTGGAGATCCGCCGTGGCCTCGGCCATCGTCGGGCCGGAATAGGTCAGGGTTGGGGCGGGCTTCGCCGGTGTGCTCACGGGCGCTTCGCCACCCTCGGATGCAACGGGAGACGGCGTGGGGTCCGCCATCGTTCACCTCCTCGGGGCCCGTCGCCGGAGGCTCAACCCCCGATGCTTTCCGGGGCCCGCTCGCGCCTACTGTAGCCCGGCCCCCCGCCGGCACGCCTCAGGGCGCGGGTGGCGGAGGGGGCGGCGCGGAGGGCGGCGGCAGGATCACCGGCGTCGACATCGGCGGGGGCGGGGGCGGAGCGGCCTGAGGCGGATACGCGGGCGCGGCGTCGGCGGGAGCCGGCGCGGCCGGTGGGGGCGGGGCGACCGGCGGCCCCGTGGGGGGCGGCGCGGTCTGCGCGGCCGGCGCCATGCCGGCCCTGGCGAGCTGGCCGTTGCCCTTCACGAAGCGGAACAACCCTTGCACGAACGCGATGAACCCGAACAGCATCGGCCCCCACGCGACGATGTACCTGCCGCCGGAGGGGCTGCTGGACGCGTTCCCGTAGGTGACGACGGTGATCCCGATCCCGACGGCGAGCGCGATCGCCCCGAAGATCATCCCCTTGGCTCCCGCCGACTTCTCGGCCTGGGCCGCCATCCGCTGGAAGTTGCCGGCCGCCACGGGGTCGGACGGCACCGCCGATGCCGCCGTCAGTCCGAGAGCATCGCGGATGTCCTGCTCGAGCACCTTCGCCTGGCCCTGGGTCTTCAGCGCCCCGCGCCTGAAGTCGATGAACTGCTCCTGCTGCTGGGGATCCCCATAGGTGATGACGACGGCCCCGGGCGCGCTCAGCGAGACCCCGACGCCCTTGACGTCGCTCAGCGTCTTGATCCCGTCCTTCTCGCCTCGCCATTCGACGACGCCGTTGTCGATCACGAGCTGCCCCTTCTCGGGAAGCCCCTTCTTCGCGCGCTTGACGTTGTCGATGACCGTGGCCATGAGGCGCCTCCCTGCTCGATCGGGCCGGCCGGCGAAATGCGATGTGGAATATCAGGCCGAGGCCGGCCGGTCAAGAGCCCGCTCGGGTGGTCCTAGCGACCCTTCCAGTCGGGGGGACGCTTCTGCATGAACGCGGTGATTCCCTCGACGACGTCTTCGGCCTCGAGGTTGACCGTGAGCATCGAGTGGAGGAACGCGAGGGCGTCGGAGAAGGTCATGTCCTGGGCGCGGTAGAACGAGCCCTTCCCGAGCCGGAGGATGAGCGGGCTCTTGCCGGCCAGCACGGCGACCAGCTCGTCCACCGCGCCGTCCAGACCATCGGACGGAACGACCCGGTTCACGATCCCCCACCTCGCCGCCTCGGCGGCGTCCATCCGGCGCCCGGTCAGCATGAGGTCGAGGGCCACCTTCCGAGGCATGTTCCGCTGGATGACCGCGGTGATCATGTACGGCCACAGCCCGATGTCGATCTCCGGCGTGCCGAACTCGGCGTCGTCCGCGGCGACGATCAGGTCACAGCCCAGCGCCAGGCCGAACCCCCCGGCCAGGCACCGGCCCCGCACCCGGGCGATCACCGGGAGGGGACAGTCCTGCAGCGCCTCGAGCAACCGAGCCATCGCCCCGCGGGCGCCGTGCTGGGCCACCTTCGAGGTATCCGGCGCGAACCCCCCGAGATCGCCGCCTGCTGAGAAGGCTCGGTCACCCGCCCCGGTGAGCACCACCGCCCGCAGCGACTCGTCGGCCCCGGCACGCTCCACCGCGTCGGCCAGTCCGGACATGACGTCCGGGTTCAGGGCGTTGCGGGACTCCGGCCGGTTGATCGTGACCCACGCCGACGCCCCACGCACCTCGTAGAGGACGACGTCGTCGCTCATCGTCCCAGCAACCCGGTGTCGTACTCCCCCGACCGGAACCGCTCTCCGGCGAGGACGGTCCGCAGCGCGGGAAGGTTGGTCTTCAGGCCCTCGATCTCCACGAGGTCCAGCGGCGTACCGTCCAACGAATCGGTCCGCTCGTCGCCGTGCACGATGATCTTGCCGATCAGCGGGTCGTAGAACATCGGCACCTCGTCCCCCTCGTCGTACCCGAAGTCGTACCGCCATCGCCCGGGGTCCTCGGGCAGGACGAGCCGTTCGACGCGGCCCGGGGCGGGCAGGAAGGTTCGGGGATCCTCCGCGTAGAGGCGGAACTCGATCGCGTGCCCGCTCTTCGACGGAGTGTCCTCGATCGACATGCCCTCGCCGGCGGCGATCCGCAGCTGCTCCTCGACCAGGTCGAGCCCCGTGAGCATCTCGGTGACGGGGTGCTCGACCTGCAGTCGCGCGTTGACCTCCAGGAAGAAGAACTCGCGGTCGCGCGTCAGGATGCACTCGACGGTTCCGGCGCCGCGATACCCGATCGACTCCATCGCGGCCACCGCGGCCCGGCAGATCTCCTCGCGCAGCGGCTCGTCGAGCGCCGGCGACGGCGACTCCTCCACCACCTTCTGGTGCCGCCGCTGGACCGAGCACTCGCGCTCGTACAGGTGCAGCGTCCGGGCGTCGTCGGCCAAGATCTGCACCTCGATGTGCCGGCCTCCCGGCACGTACCGCTCCAGGTAGACGGAGGCGTCGGAGAAGAACCGCTCCCCCCGGGTGGAGGCCGTCTCGACCTGCTTGACGAGCTCCGTCTCGTCCTCGGCGATGCCCATGCCGATCCCGCCGCCGCCCGACGTCGCCTTCACCATGATCGGGAAGCCGACCTCCGCGGACGCGGCCAGCGCCTCCTCCGGGGTCTCGTACGGCCCACCTCCGGGAAGCACCGGGAACCCCGCCGCGTCGAACGCCTTGCGGGCGGCCACCTTGTCGCCGGAGAGCTCGAGCACCTCGGGGGGCGGGCCGATGAACACCAGCCCGGCGTCGGCCACCGCCCGAGCGAACATCGCGTTCTCGGAGAGGAATCCGTAGCCGGGATGGATGGCCTCCGCGCCGCTCGCCAGGGCCGCATCCACGATCGCGGCGGGGTTCAGATAGGACACCGTGGCCGGAGGCTCGCCGATCCGCACCGACTCGGCGGCCTCGCGAACGTGCTTGGCCTGGGCGTCGGCGTCGGAGTACACGCCGACGCCGGCTACCCCGAGCCGGTGGAGGGTGCGGAGCACGCGGCAGGCGATCTCACCGCGGTTGGCGACCAGGACCTTGCCGAACACGGGCAGGAAGATACCCCGGCCACCGCGGGGAGGTCAGAGGCGCCGATGCGGGCTAGACGGACTCGATCAGCTCGTCGGCCAGCTCTTGGATGCGCTCGCTCGGAAACCGGCGATGGCCGCCGAGCGTCCGCGAGTGTGGCAGCTTCCCGTCCTTGGCCCACCGCGTGACGGTCTTCGGGGAGACGTGCAGGATCTCCGCGACCTCGGCGGTCTTGAGGTACTTCGGGGCGGGGGCTCGTTTCTGGGCCATTTTCGGCTCCTTGGGGGACCCGGATAGGTGGTTGCATTGTTTCACAACCCCACGGCGAACCGGAAACGGCTCCCTCAGGGGTTACCCGGGCCGAACCCTGCGAACGAGCCTATCAGCGAATGACGGGCAGAGAACCGGAACCGGTCAAGCCCGACCGTCGGCCAGGCGCTTGCCGCGGTAGTTCGGGAAGGTCAGCTCGGTGTGCTGCCAGCAGTGGGTTCCGAGGTTGTATGCCGACAGGCGCGTGTCGCATCCGGGCTCCTCGCACGCCCGGGAGGCGCGCTCGGCCCGCTTGGAGGGCTGCGGGTGATGGCCGGGTCGGGTTCCCTTCATGGCGATGGGCCGCGTCGGGGGGAGCGGCCGTCTCCTTGCTCGGGTATTCGGCGCGCCGGAAGGCCGGGTTCAGTCCTGGTCCCACAGAGACGAGCGGATCCGCTGCATGAGGTCTCCGGGTACCGGGTCGGAGGCGCACTTGGCCTTCACGATCCGGCGCAGCGCGCTGCGGAACTCCACGCGGTGCATGCAGGAAGAGCACCCGGTGAGGTGCACTTCGAGCTCGCTGTAGGCCACGGTCTCGAGCTCACCATCGAGGTAGAGCTCCACCTGGCGCAGCACGGCTTCGCAGTCAATCCCTGACAAGGCCCCTCTCCCGTACCTTCTCCCACAACGCCTTCTCCAGCGCTTTCCTTCCGCGATGCAGTCGCGACATCACGGTGCCCATCGGAATCTCGAGGATCTCCGCGATCTCCTTGTAGGAGAACCCCTCGACGTCCGCGAGCAGAACGGCCGCCCGATACGTCTCGGGAAGCGCCTCCAGGGCGGCCCGGACGTCCTCGTCCGGCATGGACTCCAGCACCACCGCCTCCGCCGAGGAATCGGGAGCCTCGCGGGCCAGCCGGTTGTACAGGTACCAGTCCTCGACCTCCTCGTCGGGGACGGTCTGCGGCTCGCGCTGCTTCTTGCGGTAGGTGTTGATGAACTGGTTGGTGAGGATCCGATAGAGCCACGCTTTCAGGTTGGTCCCGGGTGTGAACTGGTGGAATCCCCGGTACGCGCGAAGGTAGGCCTCCTGCACGAGATCCTCGGCGTCGGTGGGGTTCCGGGTCAGGCGCAGGGCCGCGCGATAGAGGCCGGGCAGCAGGGGCAGGGCCTCCGCCTCGAACGATTGCCGGAGATCAGCGTCCTCGACCGGCTGGGCGTCACTCACCCGGCCACGATACCGCCATGTCCTAATGGGCGACCGGGTGGGAAGATGTAGGCCATGCCTGATGACCGGAAGAACCGATTCCCCTTCGACCTCGGGGGCGGGAGCCAGGGCTCGCAGGGCGGGCCGGGCAAGAGCCGCATGCGCTTCTCCGTCGGCTACGTGGTCATCGCCCTCCTGCTGCTGGTCCTGCTGCTCAACCCGCTTCGGGCCACGACCCGGCAGGTGGGGTTCAGCGAGTTCCTGAGGCTGGCGGAGGCCGGCAAGGTCAGCGACGTCGAGATCGGGACCTCCGACATCGTGGCCGTCGAGGAGCTCGAGAACGGGGGCGAGCGCCGGATCGCCGCCACGATCCCCCCGAACTACGACCCCACGCGGCTCACCACCGACCTGGCCGAGAAGGGCATCAGCGTCAAGGGCGTGCAGCCGGGCCTGCTGGGCACGGTGCTCGGCTACATCCTGCCCTTCATCCTGATCATCGGCTTCTACATCTTCTTCATCCGGCGAACCATGGGCGGTGCCGGCGCCGGCGCGCTCAACCTGGGCCGCAACAAGGTCAAGATCTACGACCGCAAGGATCTGAAGACGACGTTCTCGGACGTGGCGGGCGTCGACGAGGCGGTCCAGGAGCTCCACGAGATCGTGGACTTCCTGAAGAACCCCAAGAAGTACCAGCGCCTCGGCGGCCGGATCCCCAAGGGGGTCCTGCTGCTCGGCCCGCCCGGCTGCGGCAAGACCCTGCTGGCCCGGGCCGTGGCCGGCGAGGCCAAGGTGCCGTTCTTCTACATGTCCGGCTCTGAGTTCGTGGAGATGTTCGTTGGCCTGGGGGCGGCTCGCGTCCGCGAGCTGTTCCAGCAGGCCAAGGAGAAGGCCCCGTGCCTGGTATTCCTCGACGAGCTCGACACGATCGGCAAGACCCGGGCCGGCGCCCTCGGGGGATCCCTGGGCGGGCACGACGAGCGCGAGCAGACCCTCAACCAGCTGCTCGTCGAGATGGACGGCTTCGACACCAGCAAGGGCGTCATCATCATGGCCGCCACGAACCGAGGGGACGTGCTCGACCCGGCGCTGCTGCGCCCCGGACGGTTCGACCGGCAGGTCATCGTGGACCGACCCGACCTCCGTGGCCGCACCGCGATCCTCGAGGTCCATGCGCGCGGCGTGGCGATCGACCCCAAGGTCGACCTCTCCGTCATCGCGTCGCGGACGCCCGGGTTCACCGGCGCGGACCTGGCGAACGTGGTGAACGAGGCGGCCCTGCTCGCCGCCCGCCGCGAGAAGAACTCGGTGACGATGGCCGAGCTCGAGGAGGCCATCGACCGCGTGGTCGGGGGGCTCGAGCGCAAGAGCCGCGTCATCTCGCCGAAGCAGCGAGAGATCGTCGCCCACCACGAGATGGGACACGCCCTGGTGGCCCTCGCGGTCCCCACCGCCGACCCCCTGCACCGCGTGTCGATCATCCCCCGCGGGGCCGCCGCGCTCGGGATGACCATGCAGCGTCCGATCGAGGACCGCTACATCCTGACCGAGCCCGAGCTGAAGGACCGGCTGGCCATCCTACTCGGCGGGCGGACGGCGGAGGAGATCTCGTTCAAGCAGATCTCCACCGGCGCCCAGGACGACCTGATGCGCGCGACCCAGATCGCGCGGGCCATGATCGTGGAGTACGGCATGAGCGAGGTGATCGGCGCGCTGTCGTTCGCCTCGGACGGGTTCCGGAACGCCGACGGCCGTCCCCTGTTCGGCTACGACCGGCCCGAGATGTCCGAGGAGATGCAGCGCAAAGTCGACGCCGAGGTGAGCCGGCTGGTCGAAGAGGCCCACGGCCGCGCGCGGACCATCCTGCAGGAGCGCAGCGAGATGCTCGCCCGCCTGTCCAAGCTGCTCATGGCCAAGGAAGTGATGGAGGGGGAGGAGCTCAAGGCCTTCATCGACGGCGAGACGGAGATCCCCTCCGAGGACGAGGTCGACAAGCTCCTCGAGGAGCGCGCCCAGGGCGCCGCCGCCGCCGAGGCCGCCGCGGATGCGGCCAAGCGGGAGGCCCTGGAGGTCTCCCTTCCGCCTCCGCCCGGCTCGGTCGACGTCGAGGAGGGCGTCACCCGGACGAACCCCGACCGCTGACGGTCAGGTCCGAACGGCCCCGCCAACGGTCCAGGAACCGGTAGTAGTTGCGCTTGGACAGCTGCGCCCGCCGGGCGGGCTCCGTCGTCCACCATGTCCGGTGCTCGTGCCGTTCGATCGGCACCTCGACCATCAGGGCACGCAGCCCGAGGTCCTTGACGGAGAACGAGAAGTCCAGGTCGGCCGATCGATAGAACCGGAACCGGTCGTCGAACCGAACCCCGCGCGTCAGCACCTCCCGGCGAAACGCCATCAGGTAGCCCTCGATCGCATCGCACTCCGGTTCCGTCGCGGGCACGAACTCGTGGAGCTGCTCGTCGGTGACCGCCCCCACGGGCCCGGCGATCCCCACCGACGGGTCGGCGAGCGCGGCCTCGAGAGGATCGAAGACGTCCCCCGTGGCCTGGGTAGAGCCGTCGACGACGAACACCAGGGCGCCTCGGGAGCGGGCGAGGCCGGCGTTGCGACACCGCGCCCACCCGAGCCCCTCCCGCATCGGGAGGACTTCGCACCCCTCCGGCCAGCCCTCGTCGGCGGGCACCGCCTCGACCACGACGTGCTGGACCCGCCGCCCTCCCCGTTGGGCATCGAAGGAGGCGATCCCTCGCAGGACGTCCTCGGGCCAGCCCTCCGCGAGCCAGTGGATGCTCACGTCCACGTCCGGGGGCGCGTCAAGAGCCGACCCCACGTCCTCGGGGCGGAGCCGAACCCGCTCGGCCGGCTCCGTCTCGATCGGCACCAGGGTGAAGCCCTCGGCCGTATCGGCGACGTGGAACCCGAGTGCCTCGATCCGTTCGCGAAGGGCGTCGGCCGCGGCGTAATCCCCGGCCGCGCGCCTCCCGGCACGCTCCTCGGCCAGACGGCGAGCGTCGGCCTCGCCCATCAGGCGGCCGGCCCGAACGCCTCCAGGATGACCCGGTAGTTCTCGATCACGCGGGACGGGTCGGTGCCGACCCAAGCCCCGCCGAGGACGATGCGATCGGCGATCCCGTCGAAGGCCTCGAGCCGCTCCCGGCACATCCGGACGTCGCCCGCCACAGCGAGCGTCTCCACCATCGGAAGGGCGAGGTCGACCATCGCCCCGAGGTCTCCCCGCCCGAACGCCTCCCGGATCGGGTCGGTCAGGTCCCCGAACCCGTGCATCTCCAGAACGGGGGCGTACGTCCGGGTGGTCGCGTAGAACGCGAGCTGGCCCGCCGCCTCCCGCCGGGCCACCTCGGGATCGTCGGTGACCTGCAGGATCACGTTGGTGGTCACGCTCACCTCGGCCGGATCCCGCCCGGCACGGGCGGCACCCCGGGCGATCGCCGGGCGGATGACCTCCTGGACCCACCGGGGCGAGGTCATCGGGTGCCCCTGGACGCCGTCCGCGACCTCGCCGGCGACCTCGGCCATGCGCTCGTTCACGGCCGCGAGATAGATCGGCAGCGGCCGCGCGGGCGGCGTGGCTCCCGGGAACGGAGCCATCGTGATCTCGTAGAACCGGCCGCGGTGCTCGGGCGGCGTCCCGCCGAACGATCCGAGGACGGCGCGCACCGCCTCCACGTACTCGCGCATCTTCGGCGCCGGGTGCTCGAAGGCGACGCCGAAGCGCTGCTCGTTCACCCGCTTGACCTGCGAGCCGAGCCCGAGCACGAACCGCCCGCCGCTCAGCTCGTCGAGGTCGCGGGACTCCATCGCGGTGATCGCCGGGCTCCTCGGGAAGGCCAGTGCGATCGCCGTCCCGACCGTCGCCCTCGACGTGGCCTGGACGGCCACGCCGGCCTGGCTGAAGGCCGAGCGAGACGTCTCGGCCACCCACAGGCTCTCGTACCCGGCGTCCTCGGCGCGCCGGGCCATCTCGGCCAGCCCCGGCAGCGGCCCGCCGACGACGATCCCGAGCTCGGGCACGCGCGGCTAGAGGGTGGCGGCGTCGCGCGTGGCGTTGCGCACGCGAGCGGCCACGGTCTCCAGCATCTTCAGCCCGATGGTGGCGTGGCGCTCCACGAGGTCCTTGAACGCCCACGCGGTGACCCCCAGAAGGATCACCGGAGTCATGGCCGTGACCGTCGCGGACCGCGGTCCCTCGTCCAGCAGGGAGACCTCTCCGAAGAAGTCCCCCCGCTCCAGGACGGCCTTGCGCTGGCCGCCGATCGTGACCTCCGCCTTGCCGTCCGCGAGCAGGAAGAATCCCAGGCCACGCTCGCCCTCCCGGGCGATGACGTCGCCGGCGGCGTGGTCGACGACCTTGGCCACCGAGGCGATCTCGGCGAGCTCCTTCTTGGAGGTGCCGGCGAAGAGTCCGACCTCGGACAGGAGCTTCTGCACCTCGGCCTTGGAGAGCATGGGCCGCATTCTAGCCGCCCCTGAGGAACCTCCGGGCTCGAGCCCGCCTAGGCGGCGACGAACCGGCGGATCTGCATCGCGGCCACGCCGAGCAGCAGCCCGGCCGCGACCAGGGTCATCGCTCGGCGCTGCCCGTCGGGGCCGACCAGGTTGCCGGCGATGCCGGGGCCACCGTCGCTGACGATCCGGTTGAACTCCTCCACCGAGATCGGCGCGTAGGGCAGGTTCTCGCTGTACGGCCCGTCGGGGATGACCTCACGGACCTCGGGAGCCTCGGGGGCAGCCGGGACCGCGCTGCCGCCGGCCGACCCACGCTTGATGAAGGTCACCGGCCCGCCGTTGCCGCCGTTGCCGCCGCCGCCGCCGCCACCGCCGCCGCCGCCGCCACCACCGCCGACCTGGCCGCTCGCGTTGGCCAGCACGGGGGCACTCGGGTCGGACGCGATCGAGCCGGAGGTCGGGCTCCTGCGGTTCGCGACGATGACGTAGCAGTACGTCCGGTTGATGCCGCTCTCGGAATAGGAGGACGCGAACACCGTGTTGCGCAGGATGTACTCCTCGATGCCCGGGCAGTTGGAGCCTGTGGGGGCGGCCCTGAACACCTGGTACCCGCTGAAGTCGGAACGGTCCTGTCCCGGCACCGGATCCCACGAGACCGTCACGGTCCCGCTCTTGGCGCTTGCGTGCAGGCCGGTCGGGGTCGCCGGGGCGTTGTTCACTCTCACGGGGATCGACGCCTGGCCGTACGTGTTGGGGTCATCGGCGTTGTAGTTCGCGCCCCACGCGCGGGCGATGAGCGTGTAGTCGCCGTTGGCGAAGGCGTTGGAGTCCATCGCGGCCTCGTACCCGGAGCCCGCGTCCGACATCGGAGCGTACGCGCCGGGGGCCCACGAGGATCCCGAGGGTCGCAGCTGAAAGGCGACGGTCGACGGCGCCGCGGCCGACGAGACGTCGACGTGGATGGTCACGCTGCCCGAGAGCAGCCCGCCCGAGCTCGGCGCGGCGAAGGAGACCGAATAGGACTGCGCCCACGCCAGGCCGGCCAGGGCCAGCGCCAGCGTGAACGCCAGCACCGCGACGGTGATCGCCCTGCGAGCCCGCATCACTGCACCGCGTCCACGAACGTGCCGTCCTCGGTGCGGAACTGGGTCCGGACGAGCTTGGACCGGACGACCAGCCGCTGGGCGGCGCTCCCCGGCGGGTGACACGCCGACATGGTCAGACGAGCGCCACCGACGTTCTTCACGATGGTCCAGTCGAACGGGTCGGTCGTCCACGGCATCTTCTCCACCTCGTACCAGCACTTCCCGATCGGGGTCTCCAGGATGATCTGGTCCCCCGGTCGAAGCTTGTCGATGTTCGCAAAGGGCTTCGAGTAGGTCGTCCGGTGCCCGGCGATACCCGCGTTGCCCTTCTCACACGGCAGGGCGGTGTTCTCGTAGTGCCCCGATCCTGCCCGCAGCGCCGAGGGCGTGGTCCCCTCGACGACGATGGTGTCCACCCCGAGCTTGGGGATCCGCAGGCGGGTCAGCGCCTGCCCCGGCTTGATGGTGTGCTGCACGTACGCGCTGCGGAGCTCTTCGCGTCCGAACTCCTGCGCCAGCTCCCCCTGCCGGTGGTCCGCCCACATGTTCGTGGCGAACGGGAAGGCGAGGAGGCCGACACCACCGAGGACCAGGACCACCGAGAGCGTGTTGAGGGCCCTACGGACCCCCTTGCGCTTGCGCCATCGGGTGTCCGCCGGCGGACCGGAGGCGCCGCGGCGGCTGTCGCCGCGGCGCCCCGAGCCCTCTGCCTTCGGCGGGACGTCCTCGCCGTTGATCCAACTGTCGTCCCGCGTCATTTGAAATTCTCCCTGGGTAGGAAGGTATCGGTCCGGTCGCCTAGGCGACCTTCGCGAACCTCCGCGCCCCGAGACCCACCAGGACGAGAGCCGCCGCGCCGAGCATGATCGGCGGGAGAGCTCCACCCGTCACGGGGGTCCGCGGGACCGGCGGCGGCTCGACCGGCAGTTCGCCGGAGACACCGCACGTCACGTCGGACGCCGCGAGACGCACCTGTGGAAGCACATCCTCGAAGAGCTCCACCACGAGGCCGCTTGCGCGGGCGCTCGCACTGTTGCCTTCCACGACCGTGGACACGTCGCTCACGATGGCGTGGATGTGCAGCGGGGTACCGTCGAGCAGGTCGATCGTCTGGCCGGCGCTCACCGCGATGGGCTCCGCGTCGAACAGCTGGACGGTCAGAAGGGCCGCCTCAGCCGTCGGAACGCTCGCCAGTCCGGTGTTGCCGTCGTAGACGCACTCAACCGTCGCCGGAAGGATCCTGACGGTGATGACCGTGGTCAGGAGCTGAACCTGGTCGACCGCGCTGTCACAGGCCTCACCGAGGCCGAGCGGCAGAGCGTCGAGCAGGTCACACACCGGAGACACGAGCTCGTCACCGAGCGCCAGGGTGATGACCACCTCGTCCGAGTGACCGGTCGCGGTGACCAGCTGGCCGTCGACGACCACGTCCGCCGTGCTGCGGACCGCGAAGTCGTTCGTCCCCAGCAGGTTGGCCGCGTTGAGGTTGACGGCGAGAAGCTCACCGACGTTCCTCGAGCTCGGGTCGCCCGTGGTCTCGGACGTGGAGCTTCCGCGCGCGACTCCGACCTCAAGGCCGGCGGTGTTCGGGTCCCCGATCGGCACGCTCAGGAGCTCGGCCGACTTGGTGTCGTCCGGCGGAGCGTCGGTCTCAGCAATCGTTCCCGGAAGCTGAACGAGGCCGGCGCCCGACCCTGCCGCGTGCGGCGAGGAGTCGACCTCAGCGTGCGTGATACCGGCGTCGACCGACAGAATCGGGTCGCCGCCTGTGGAAACGGAGAGCGACAGTGCCGTCCCGTCCGCCACTCCCGAATAGCTGCCCGCAGGGGCCGCCATCGCGGGGGAGAGCGCAAAAATGGTCAGTACGACGAACGCCGCCGCCCCGACCAGAACACGAAACTTCGTCTTCAAACCGAACACCTCCCATCGGGGACGCGGAGCCGTCCGGGTCCTCGCCCGCTCGAGGCCGGACGGTAGCAGAAACCGACCCCCGCTGCGAGTACTCGGGACCACGCTTCCGTCATACGAACAGACCTCTCGACTCGGGCCGTAGGGAAGTCCCCTTCGGCAACCGACTTTCTTATTCCGTCAAAGCGCCGCGGGAGCACGAGGGATACGCCCTCCCGGGAGAAAAATGGCCCGTAAGCAGGGGGGTCGGGAGGCACAGAAGGGATCAAACGGGAGGAAGGGGCGCCGAGCGCCCCTTCCTGGTGGGTCTGGGACCAGCCCGTTCGGGCTAAGCGCCGTCCTTCTTCAGGACCCGGTCCGCCTTGCGAACCACGCGCTCGTACTGGTCCTTGGTGAGGTTTCCGCGCTTGAGCTGAGCCTTGGCACGGCCCTTGGCGCTCACCGCGTGCTTACGGTCGGGTATCGGGTAGTTGCCGGATTCCTTCTTGGCGTCGGGCGTGCGCGCCTTCTCGGGAAGCCCGAACTTCTTGCTCGGGATCCGTGCTCGCTGCTTGGGGCTGAGATCGGCCACGACGACCACCTCCTCCCTGGTTCATACCCGCCGCGGACTCCGGGGATTCGCCCCTTCAACGCGAGAAGCCGCAGGTGCGTGACCTGCGGCTTCGCGTTTGTCGCGGGGACAGGATTTGAACCTGTGACCTCTGGGTTATGAGTTTGCTGATCGCTGTCCGCTCAAGCTAGGTCGCGTCCGGCCCCGTGCTGGGCCGTGCGGGAACACATCTCGTCCTGTCCACCCCCGTCCGTCTCGCCGAGGCTTGAACGTGCGGCGTTCGTTTGCAGAGCGTTTGCATCGACGGCGGGATCGGCGACCCAAAAACCGCAGGTCACGAACGATCATCGCTCGAAAGCCTAGTGCCTCACAAGCACGGGGGTTGGGGGCCCACGACACACGAAAGCCGCAGGTCAGACCGGTAGAACCGGCGGGTAGGGGGGGGCCACGGGATAACCGCAGGTCGGAAGGGTTCATCGCATGACGCCCCGGCGACCCAAAACCGCAGGTCAGCGTGGATCATCCACGGCTTGGGGGCGGGTTGTTGCAGGTCGCTCGGATGAAGCCAAGCCCCATGAAAACCGCAGGTCAGAACGGTAGAAGCGTTCTCCCAAAAACCGCAGGTCAGGCCGCGTGACGCGGGGCGTGCAGGGGGCCCCACCCCAATATCCAGTTCGGTGGCGCGGAACTGGGCCGAAACTGGGGGGAAAGCGCAGGTCAGCATGCTAGAAGCATCGGTCTAGCGGGGCCAGGTCCGTTGGAGCCCGGCTCAACAGAAACCGCAGGTCAAAATGGGTGACCCTGGCCGAGCGGGGGCCATTTTGACTGGCGAAAAAGCGGGCGAAAAGCGACGGCGGGCCCTCGGTTCAGCGCGGCACGAGCCACCTCATCGCCGCGGTTAGGCCGGAGCCTGGATCGGGGCTGCTGGCTGCCAGGAACACAACGGATGCAACTGGCGTCCGCGCCGGGAGAGCGAACACCAACAGTCCCCGGATGCACTCGCCCGGATCGAGCAGCCGTGTGGGTTGCGCCATCAGCTCGTTCGACAGAACGCCGGCGCTGTCCACCGCGTAGGAACTCCCGTCCGCACTCTCGGCGACGAACTGCGAGCTCGCCACCAGCCCCACTCCGATCTGGCCAGGCTGCTCTAGCGAGGCGCAAAGCCTGGTGTCCGCGATGCGCCATGTGCTCCCGCTCGGTGGCGAGTAGCCATTCCGACTCGAGGGGGCGACCGAGTAGACGGTCACTCGCGTCCCGCCAGCTGTGCTGCCCTCCTGCCCCAAGTCCAAGAGCGCTACCGCTGGTGATGGGGAGGGACTGGCCGGCGCGGCGCTGGGCTCGGCTTGGGGAGGACTGTCCGGGCCAGAGCACGCGACCAGAAGAGCGAGGCTCACCGATCCGATTCGCTTTCTCATGCGTGGCCGAGTCGCAATAGTCCCTCCGCGATCAGCTATCTGTACGGGGCATATCGCACGATCCGAGATCCAATGCGTTCCTTGAATCGCCCGGCCACGACGTCTTCGATGGCGTTGCGAACCCGGGCAATCATCCGCTCGGGACCCCGATCCTTCCACCTGGGTAGGAACTCCCACCAAGTCCTCTGACCGAGGTATAGGTCGATCTGATCCGCGCCGACGAGCGCCGCAATCCGACTGGTACCCGGAAGCTCACAGCGGAGCTCGATGATCCCCCCCGGCTCGCCACTGGGCCCGGGAAGATCGTCTCGGAAGGCCACGTGCTCGAAGCGCGAGGCCACCTCGCGAAAGAAGTCCTTCATCGCTCGGCTGACTGCCTCGTGCTCTTCTTGCGTGTACTGCCTCATACTGCCCCCCGCGATCCCCCATCCTCGGCCGCTGGTTCCGCCATGGTCAATGGGGACCTCAAACTAGTGGGTGAGCAACCCAGAGGGTTCCCCATAACCGCAGGTAAACGGGCCTTTGTTCGGGGCTCGCAAACGCGATGCAAACGCCCCCCGGCCATACGATCGAGCCGTGGGAGCCTCCGCGAATGAGCAGGTCAGACCGCGTGACGCGGGCTCTAGAACCCGGTTCGGTCAGCCTGACGGACCCGATCCTGTAGCGGCTGCCAGGAAAGCCACCGAGGTGAGGGAGCGCCGGCTCGAGCAGCGACGTGACCAGACCCGCCAAGCCCTGATCCTCAACGCCCCTCGCGCTGTCCAGACCATCCTCGAGGCCATCAAGGGGGCCACCCGCAAAGGCGAAGAGGCGTGGTCCATCCGCACCCAGAACGCCCGGTGGCTAGTTGAGCAGGCCATAGGCCAGGCCGACCAGCACATCGAGCACACCTCCCGTGGCGAGTTCTCCCGCCGTGTAGACGAACTGCTGGCCGAGATGGAAGCCCACGAACAAGCGGAGGGGCCCCATTAGCGACAGCGGCAACGGACAGGTGGCCGTGCGAGGCAAGCCCTTCGGCTCCCCGGACGGTCCCGATCCCAAAGCGAACGGTGTCCTTGGTGCGGCCGAGCGTGAACGCCGCCGGCTAGATCGGATCGGGGAAACCCTCGAGCGGCTCGAGCTCCACGCGGACAAGGCCGCCACCACGCTCGTGGACCTGCTCGATGCGGAGGACCCGCGCCTCCGTCTGCGCGCCGCTACCACGGTTCTAGAGCGTGTCTTGGGGCCGGTGGCGAAGGAGGCCAGCCCACCGCGCACCGAACCGGGCTCGGAGGTGCTACGCGACCAATTCGACGAGTGGTGGGAGGAGTGGGAGCGGGAGCAGAAGGATCGGCAGCGGCGTCTAGAAACGCTCGAGAAGCATCTCGGCGAGGCTCGAGTCAGGGAGATCCTCGCCGATGGCTGAAGGCTCGGCGGCTACATTCGGCTGGTCTTCAGGCGGGCGAGTAACGCGCTGCTGCCCGGATCCCCGACGATCTGTCATTCGTTACCTGGCCGTCAGCGTGGCGTCCGACCCGCACTCGCCGGGATCCCCCGAAGCGCTGAACCTCAGCCTAACCGCCGAAATCGTAGACCTCGATGAAAACGTCGACGTCGTGATACTCGAGCGCCCTCGAGTCAAGCGTCCGCCCGGCTGTCGCTGAAGCGCACATCGTGTGCCTATCTATCACCGGTACACCTATGCCGCAAAGTAAGCTGTTGTTGGCCGAGTCATAGTGACCGCCAGGAGTGTCATCGCTCCAGCCACCAGCGGCGTGGCCGAACTCGTGAGAAGCGACGTATATCAAATCCATTGAGCCGGACGGCACCGCATCGGGGTCCGATCCGGTGTACCACGTAGTGGCATTGGGGTCGAAGACCATTTGGTAGTTGCGAATCTGGTCTCCCCAAATCGTGTTCTGGGTGCAAACGATCGTCACGGCCAAAGAGTCCCCGGCGACATCACGGTAGTGCATGCCGTTCTCAAAGAAGTAGTCCGAGCCGCAATGATTGTAAGGGCTGTAGTTGGCGACGATGGCGGCTTTTACGCCGAATGACATGTCCGGATCGACGATGTCTACGTTGTTCCACCTTACTGACCCTTGGTAGACGCGCAGGGGCCAAGTCGCGGAAGACGTCGTTCCGGGGACCTCTTCGGTCACCGAAAAATGCTGCTTGCTTGTTCCCCTATCCTGGTTTGCCCACTCGGGACCCCAGAATTGATCTACTGAATGGGCATAGGCCATCGTGACGGGGCCAAAGGCCAGAAGGATCGCCCACGCAAATACGGTAAGTCCTTCAAGGCCCCGCCACACTCGTTTGCCATTCGCATCAAGCGGGGCGATGTTGGGGTTCATGTCAGTCGGAGGAACCCGCGCTTGGGCAGTACTCAACGGTGGTAACACGCCATTTGCCAGGCTCCACGAGAACTGAAGTCACCAAAGCACGCGGCTTTGAGTCCAGGAAGACTTGAAAGGAAGCCCGGTCCGGCCTGCCTCGGTTGTCTGAGCGGACGATACCGCCTCGAGCGGATCCGCCAGTACCCATGCGGCGCTCCTGCGGTGGTAGGTCAAACAGCTGCGTAAGTATTTCAGTCCGCATCACGGAATCTTCCGGCGACGGGGCGTACTCAGCCCCTTGCTCGAA
This sequence comes from uncultured Actinomycetes bacterium, assembly GCA_963742735.1. Lineage (GTDB taxonomy): Bacteria > Actinomycetota > UBA4738 > UBA4738 > JBBDTT01 > JBBDTT01. The sequence goes on along the minus strand of CAVUMN010000003.1, from coordinate 345,914 downwards.
GACCGCTGTGTTACGAAATCCATCGGGGCAGTCGAGGCCCGACGAGTCCTCCGCCCCCCCGCTAGCAGTTAGCACTGCCGCAAAGCCGACGACCGCGAGCAAGAAAGCGGCAACGAGGATCGATCTCTTTCCGCCTGCCAGAGCGCTTTTCACCAAGCTCATTTGTACGCCTCTGCCGCGAGACATGTCAATGGTTCCGGTGCACCTGGCAAGAAGCGCCCGCCTTGACTTCCTCAACGCTGCTCGGCATCCTCCGCCGCCTCGCTTGCCACTCCGATCCAGAATCCCTGGTCGCTCATTCCTGGGCAGGCCCGAAAACGGGCAGGTCGTAGCGCTTGAAGCGCCCGGATTCTCGAATACCGCCGGGCCCCGCCGTTCGGACATACCGCCGGGCCCTCGGGTAGGTAGCGCCGGCCCTTGGCCTGGGAGCTCTCACGCACGATCGGCGTACGCGCTCACGAGCCAGGCGATTCCAAACACCACGCCGAGCTGTGTCTCAGCACGCCCCCAGTCGCCCTGGGCGGCAAGCTCTGCGAACTCCACCACGCCGCGCTCTAGCGCTGCCTCGAACTCGGCAATGTCAGCCTCACGGGCCACGGGGACCTTCTTTCGCTTTATTCGCTTCTTTCGCGTAGGAGACCAGGCGGGGCCGGCCACCCGTGTCCACGTTGAGCGTCACGATCAGGCCGCGCTCCTCAAGCTCGGCCCGGGCCCGGTCGAGTTCCGCCCCGTCAACATGCCGGCCGTACGCGGCGTGCTGCCCCTTTCCATCGAGGCCCTTTGCCCCCATCTCCAGGATCGCCGCGTACAGCCGATCGGCGGTCTCGTCCCCCAGCACGGTCCCGAAGATGTGCCGCACCGATTCCGCCGAGTACTGCCACAGGGCCCAAGCCGCTTCTAGGTGCGGGACCTCGATCGTCGGAGAGGCATCGGTAAGCGCGTACACCAGAGAAAGGCGGAGGAGCTGGGCGGAGTCACGGGCGAGAAGTGCGCCCACCATCCCGGGCTCATCCTCGGCGGCCATCCTTCGATACAGGTCCGCCCACAACCCCTCCGCATCGGGAGAGCGCTGGATCAGCGTGTGTCTCCTGGCGTCCTCCAACCGGTTGCGAATAAAGCGAACCAGGCGAACAAAGTCCCCCTCGGCAGGCCGGCCCCCGCTCGGCAGCAGCTTTGAGCGCCGTACCAAGACGATCAGGAAACGGTTGCCGAACCCGTTCGCGGCCTCGGTCGAGCTCAGTCGCCGGCGCAGCTCCTCCTCGGTGACGTGGCCAATCAGCGAGACGTGACTCGGCGAAGCGCTCAGCGGGTCCTTGCGGGTGAGCACCGCGATCGGGCCGCCATCCCAGGCTTGGCGTGCAACGTGGCTCAGCGTTGAGCCCTCACGCCCGGCAGCGGCCAAGAGGCGGGCGAACTCCTCCTCAACCAGAAGCAGGCGGGGGTCTCGCCGGCCCTCGCCCTCTGGCGGATCCTGGAGCGCGGCCACCAGTCCCTCGCCCGACGCCAGGCCGCCCTTGACGCATCCCGTCGCCCAGGCCGCATCCGCCCCCTCGAAGAACCGAGCGACCTGCTTCCGGGCAGTTCCCTTCCGAGCCCGGCTTGTGTTGCCCACCAGGAGGGCGAACAGTGCGCCGGCATGGCGAGCGCCGTCTGCCTCGACGTGAGGGCCAGGGCCAACGGCGGAGCCGAACGCGGTGAGGAAGTCCACCAGCAGCCCAACCGCGTCCGCCTCCGTGTGTGGCTCAACGGTTGCGACGAACTCGCCCGCCAGCCCGTACCGGGCGGCCGGGTCCAGCCGTGGCCAGCCCTCGGGGGCAGGGAGCACGGCCGGGGGCAGGTTCGATTTCACCCGGTCGAGCAGCTCGGTTTCGGTGGAGCTCACGGAACCAGAGCCTCCCGGCGAGCCGCTCGCATCGCAGCGTCCTCCGCCAGCCGCCTCCACCGGTCAAGCTCGGCGTTCGTGGGAAGCGACCGGAGGCACGTCGGGCAGCTCCCGTAGCCTTGGGCGCGAAGTCGCCGCGCTTCCCGCTCTGCCGGGTCGATCGGTGCCGGATGCATCCCGGGATGCAGTAGCGGGATCGCCTCATCAGCGACGACTCCCTGCGCCGCTCGCGGGAATGCAGCCTCGGTACGGGCGAGGATCGCCAGTCGCATCAGGGCTGCGTACTTCTGGTGCCTGTCCAGCGATGCGTCGCGGACGATGGCCCGAGCGGCCCGGCGGAAGCTGATGACCTCGGCGAGCACGTCGCCCGGCTCCGTCATGCCCCACTCTCCTCGGAAACCGAAGCCGGCTGCGCCGCTCCCTGGATACCCAGAAGCTCCTCCAGCGCGGCCCTGGGAACCAGCACGCGACGGCCAAGGCGCACTGCTCGAATGTCCCCCCGGCGGATGGCTTCATAGACCGAGGACCGCCCGCAGCGAAGGGCCTCGGCGACCTCCTCGGGCCGCATCACCAGGGGGTAGTCCTCGAGAGCCTTCACTGGGCGGCCTTCATCAGCGTGTCCAGGGCTTCGACGTAGCGCACAGCCAGGCCGCCCCGCGGAATGCGATCGCCCCGTTCCCACCGGAGGACCGTGGAGGGCGCGCATCCGATCTGCCCTGCCAGCTCCCAGAGTGAGAGACGTGCGCCCAACCGCACCGAGCGAGCGGCCCCGCTGCTCACCAGAGCCCGAGCCCTCGACACCTGCATCAGTTCGTCGTCCATGCCTCGGCACGGTAGGGGTTAGGGAACGCTCTGACAACGCCTTACCCCTAATTCCGAGCACAAACAAGGGGGATATTCAGGGAACGTGTTGCCTAAGCGTTCCCGCTCGGGATAGACTGCGGGGGTGAACGAGGAGGGCACCTTCGAGTACCACAGCCAGCGGGCCCGACGCATGAGCAAGGTGCCCAGGCTGCGCGATTCGTTCCTGTGGCCGCACCCCGGGAAGGGGCCGTGGGTCGTAACGCTCTGGTTCGCCGAGCTCGATGGCCGGATGGAGTGCGTCGGGCTGGATCTTCGATCCTTCGATACAGATCGGGATGGCAGGCCAAAGGGGCACCCTGACCGCGACCTCCGCCGGCTGACCGCGACGACCAAGCGCGAGCTGCCCCTCGCCGAGCTGATCGACAAGCGGCTCGAGTTGTACGCGGAGCATCTGCTCGACGTTTCCGAGCACGGCAGCGGGCAAGAGCAGCTCGCCGCCGATAAGCCCTTGCGGGCCCTCGCCGCTACCCCACGCCGCAACAAGCCTGGACGGCCGCCCGCGTTGGGCTCGGATCACTTCCGCGAGGTGGCCCGGGTCTACTCCGAAGCGTTCAAGGCGGGCCTCAAGAACCCAACGGCCCGGGTCGCGGAGTGGGGCCACGTCAGCAAATCAGCCGCAGCCAAGTGGGTGGCACGGGCCCGAGCAATGGGCCTGCTCCCCCCCACGAGCCGCGGAAGGGCCGCCGGGTCAAAGCCCGGCCGCAAGCGAAAGGCAAAGTCATGAGGGGTCACGTTCGGAAGCGCGGAAGCACCTGGGCCGTGGTGGTGGACGTGGGCCGCCAGCCCGCCCGGTCCTGCCCTGCCTGCCGCACCCGGTACTGGACGGCGGACGGCCGGCGCGATGACTGCGCCCGCTGCGGAGCCGCCTTGCTCCCCGATCGGGACGAGCGCCGCCAGCAATGGCACGGCGGATTCCCGACTCGGCGGGAGGCGCAGCAGGAGCTCCCCGAGATCCTCGGCCGCCTGAACCGCGGGACGTACATCCCCCCGAGCCGGGTCACGTTCGGGCAGTTTCTCCTCGAGGAGTGGCTGCCCGCGATCGAGTCCACCGTCCGGGCCACCACGCTGGCCAGCTACCGCGTGAATATCAACAAGCACGTTGTGCCGGCCCTGGGTGCGCTGCCCTTGCAGAAGCTCTCCCCCGCCGCGCTCAACGGGTTCTACGGCCGGCTGCTCGCCAACGGACGCCGCGACGGCCAGGGCCTCTCCCCCAAGACCGCCCGGAACATTCACGTTGTGATCCACAAGGCGCTCTCGGACGCGCTCCGCTGGGGGCGCGTGACTCGCAACGTCGCAGAGGTTGCGGACCCTCCCCGCGTTGGACGCCGCCAGATGAACGTCTGGGCTCCGCCCGAGCTGCGCCAGTTCCTCGGCCACGTTCGGGAGGATCGGCTTTACGGGGCGTGGCTGCTGCTGGCCACAACCGGCATGCGCCGGGGCGAGGCCCTTGGGCTGCGCTGGCAGGACGTGGACCTTGACGCGGGCCGCACGGCCATCACACAGACGCTCGTGGTTGTGGACGGCAAGCCCGCGACCTCAGAGCCCAAGACCAGCAAGGGCCGCCGCCAGCTCGCCCTCGACCCCGCCACCGTCGCCGGCCTGCGGGAGCACCGCAAGCGCCAGCTTGAGGAGCGGATGGCATGGGGCCCGGCGTGGCAGGACTCGGGCCTTGTGTTCACCCGCGAGGACGGTTCCCTGATCCACCCGGAGGCGTTCGCCGATCAGTTCCTCCGTCACGCTCGCGGCGCGGGGCTCCCCCGGATCAGACTCCACGACCTGCGCCACTCCTACGCGACGGCAGCCCTCGCCGCCGGCGTTCATCCCAAGGTCGTAAGCGAGCGCCTCGGCCATGCGACGGTCTCCATCACGCTGGACACGTACTCGCACGCGATCGCGGGACTTCAGGAGGAGGCAGCCAACCGAGTTGCCACGATGATCCTCGAGGCGTAGGTCGGACGACTGGCGTCAGCGGGAGGAGCTAAGCCACGTATCAAGGCGTCGCCACGCTCGCCGTGTCCAGAGCATCAGCGCGGAGGCCAGCCCCCCTCTGCGGCTTGGAGGCTCCATCCTTCGGATCGCCTGTTTGACGAAATCCTCGATGTATCCAAGCGCGATCATCGCCAACTCAAGGTGTCGATTGGCCAGCGAGGCAGAGACCACATCAGGCTTGAGCGAATAGAGCGCGAGGGAATCCTGGGCTTCCCAGAGAAGCGGGTAGCGACGACGCGCCCTGCCTTCTCCCATGACTCCATGCACTCGGGCCAGCAGTTGGTCGTCATAAACGGCCAGCTCCGTCTCATCGACCCAGCCCCTCCACCACTCCCTTAGCCGGGCGAGTTGGGCATCCTTGGCTGCTAGCCATTCTCGATCCGGCTGTCCCTTCAGTCCGAATCGCGGATCCGATTGGGCGTCGCGGCCAAAGGTGGCGAGTAGCTCCCTAAGCCTCTCGCGGGCCCGGAGTAGAGCCTGTTGTTGCCGCTCGAGCTTCTGGACCGCCACGGCGATTTCGAGCGTTCGGCCGCGTTCGTATGCCCCGAGGATGAACCCCACCAGGAGCGCGCCCAAAAGCTCCCAGATCTCCACCGCTCCCCGCCTCGTTTGCAATCTGTTTGCAGATCGGCCCCCGGGACCGTGGTCTCCGAGGGCCGGCTATCCGCTCGCAGGCGCTCTGACCTGCGGTTTCCTTTGTCGCGGGGACAGGATTTGAACCTGTGACCTCTGGGTTATGAGCCCAGCGAGCTACCTGACTGCTCCACCCCGCAGAGCGAGTCTATCAGCCGCTCGGGGAAGCGGTCGGGGTGGGCGCCGGCTCCTCGCCCGAGGCCTCCGCGGAGCGCTGCGCGGCCTCCTCGACCGCGGCGCGGGCCGCGGCCAGCTCGGTCTGGTACTCGGCCAGGTCGCCGTCACGCAGGGCCTGCTCGGCGTTGCGGAAGTGCTGCAGAGCCTCCTGGAGGAGCTCTTGGATCGTCTGGTCGACACCCGGCTCCTCCGGCGGAGGCTCCTCGCCGCCCTCGCCGAACGACGCCTCGAGGGCCTCCTGCAGCGTCTCGGCGATGGTCACCGTCTCTCCGTGGACGAGGATGACCCGCTTGAGCTCCGGGATGGCGCCCTGCTGGTCCGAGCTCGAACTGGCCTCGATGTACATCGGCTGGACGTACAGGAACGAGTTCTCGATGGGGATCGTCAGGAGGTTCCCGAAGAGGACGTTGGAGCCGCTCTGCCCGAGCAGCGTCCGCTCCCGCGACACCTCCGTGTCGGCGTTGATCCGCTGGAACACCTGCTTCGGGCCGTCGATGCTCTGGCCCGCCTGGAAGTCGAACGCGGTGAGCTCCCCGTAGCCCTCGGGGTCGGACTTGGCGGCGAACCAGGCGATCATGTTCGGGCGGTCGTTGGGGGTGAACGGGATGAACAGCACGAACTCCTCTTGCTCCTCCCCCGGGAGCCGCATGAGCACGTAGTAGGGGTCGAGGGTCTCGGCGTTCGTCTTCGTCGGGTCGGGATCCTGAGGCAGGGCCCAGAAGTCGCGGCCGGAGTAGAAGTCGGTCGCGCTCTGCACGTGGTACTGCGCGTACTGCGCGGCCTGGATCTTGAACAGGTCCTCGGGGTAGCGGAAGTGCTCCCGCAGGTTCGGGCTGACCTCTTCGTCCGGGGTGAACAGGTCCGGGAAGGCGGCCTGCCACGCCTGGATGACCGGATCCGTCGGGTCGATCACGTAGAACCGCAACGTCCCGTCGTAGGCGTCGATCGTCACCTTCACGGAGTTGCGAAGGTAGTTGACCTCACCCTCGAGGTCGGACACGTTCTGCAGCTCCAGGCGCTGTGAGTACGGGTACTCGTTGGAGTGGGTGTAAGCGTCCCAGATCCAGGTGAGCCGGCCGTCGACCACCGCCATGTAGGGGTCGTGGTCGAACTTCAGGAAGGGCGCGACCTTCTCGACCCGGTCCCGGATGGTGCGGTGGTACATGATCTTGGAGTCCGGCTTGATCAGGCCCGAGATCAGCAGGTTCACGTCGCGGAACCTCCACGCCAGGGCGAGCTTCCGGAAGAACCCACCGACCTCGACGCCCCCGTCGCCCTCGTAGACGACGGTGGCATCCTCGCCCTGTCCGGTGCCCTCCGGCCGGTCGAACTCCTCCTGCCCGGTGCGGGCCACGACGAACTCCTCGTCGTCGTGCTCGCCGAAGTAGATCCTCGGTCCGGGGGGCTCGGTCACCTCGAAGTCCTCGCTGGGGACCGAGGCCGGAGGGATGTCCTTCACCACGAAGTCGGGCTGCCCCTCGGACGTCACCCGGTCGACCCGGCTGGCCACGTATCCGTACCCGTGCGTGTAGAACAGGTGCAGGTTCTGCCACGACTGGTTCGCGGCGGGCACCCCCGACTGCTGGATCTCCCGGCCGGAGACCATGACCACCCGGCGCTGCCCGTTCTCGAGCGTGTACCGGTCCACGTCGACGTCGTCGAACGTGTAGTAGGGCTTGATCTGCTGGAGCTGGCGGAACCCGCGCTGGAGCGTGAGCGGATCCCACAGCCGGATGTTGCTGATCGTGGCGGGGTTGTCCTGCACCTCCTGGGCCGTGAGGTCCTCGTCGACCTGGAACGGGCTGGTCTTGATCCCGTCCAGCCCGTAGGCGCGGTTGGTGAACTCCAGGTTTCGATCAATGTACTCGGACTCCCGCTGCAGCTCCTGCGGCTTGACCTGGAAGTTCTGGACGAAGGCCGGGTACGCGCCGCCGGCGATGATCGAGGTCAGCCCCAGAAGCCCGATCCCGATGGCGGGCAGGGCCCAGCCACGGAACCTGATGTTCACCAGGAACAGCACGGCGCACACGATCGCGATCGGGACCAGGATGCGAAGGGCCGGCAGCTGAGCCTTGACGTCGGTATAGGACGCGCCCGTCACCACCCCTCGCTCGGAGGTGAGCAGGTCGAACTGCCCCAGCCGGTATCCCCAAGCCTTGACGAGCACGATGATTCCCAGGAGTACCGATAGGTGGGCCTTGACCGTCGGCGTGACCTTCTCGCCGATCGCCTGGAACCGGATGCCGCCCCACAGGTAGTAGGCGACCGCGGTGACGATGGTGATCACGACCAGCGACGAGAACAGCCAGCTCTGCACGAAGTGCTGGAACGGCAGCTTGAAGACGTAGAACCCGAGATCGCGACCGAACAGGGGGTCGATCTGCCCGAACGCGACCTCCCCGCCGTGGCGCCACAGCAGGAACCGCTCCCACAGGCCGGTGACCCCGAGCGCGGCGAACGCGGCGAACAGCAGCGACACGCCCGGGAGCAACCAATTCATGTACGGATCGATCTGCCCCTTGAACCGGTCGACGACCTCCTGTTCGGGCGAGAAGAGGCGGTAGCGGGGGGCGAAGCGCTTGACGATCAGCAGGTTCGCGTAGAGCAGCGCGAAGAACACCGCGCCGAAGACGGCGATCAGCACGGCCTTGGACCAGAACACCCCCCAGAAGACGGACGAGAGCTTCGCGTCCTCCCTGAACCACAGGAGGTTGGTGTAGAAGCCCGACAGGCCGCCGAGGACGATCAGGGCTCCGACACCACCGGAGATCGCGATGACGGGCCATCGCCGCCTGGGCCGTGGCATGCGAGCAACCTGGGACATTCTCCGCAGCGTAGCAAAGCCCCACCGATCGGGCGGGGACTAGGTGCCGGGGTGACTCAGAGCTTGATGAGCGGCGGGAGGGTCGGCGTCGGCGTCGGCTCCGGCTCGTTGCGGCCGCCCAGGCCCCCGGTGATGTCCTCGATGACCTGGTTCACGGCCTCCTGCGCCGCGCAGGCGTCGTCGCCCTCCGGACAGGGGGTGGGGCTCGGATCCGGGCTCGGCGGACAGTCGTCGCCGGTGCAGCCGCCCGGCGGGCTTGGGTCGTTCGGACTCGGTTCGCCGCCCGGATCGCTGGTGGGGTCGTTCACGATTGCGTCCGGATCGATCAGGCCCGGGATCGCGGCGAGGATCCGGGCGATCGCCGTCAGGAGGTTGGGCCGGGCCACATCGAGCGCCGCGACCACCACGATCCAGGAGGCCCCCAGCTCGAGCCGGTGCAGGATCGTGTTCGTGGTACGAAGGAGGCCGCCCGGCGACGCGGACTCGGTGGCCAGCGCGAGGGCCACGAAGACGGTACCGACACCGGCCGAGTGCTCGCGGATCAGGGACCGGACCCGCTGCGGGGCCAGCGGAGCGGGCATGGCCTCGGCCACGAGCTCGGCCGCCCCGGCCCGGCGATCGAGCTGCCCCCGGACGCCGAGCTCGATCCGGCGGAGCCGGAGGCCGACGTCGATCGCGTCCTCGAGCATCAATTGATCCCACGCGTCGGTGGGCGAGACCACCAGCGGCGAGGGGTCCGTGGGCACCGCGTTGGCGACGATCACCGCCTGCCACAGGGCGTCGACCTGCACCGGGTTGCCGAGCGCGGAGATCTCCGCGACGCCGCGATAGACGCCGACCGTCGTGGACAGGCCCCGGTCGACCCTGAAGGCGGCCGTGTCCATGGGCGAGATCGTGGTTCGGCCCAGGCTCAGCTCGAACCCCGATCCCTGCGCGAGGGCCGCGCCCTGCATGAGCTCGGACCCGTTCGATTTCAGCCGGACCCGGCTGGACGGCCCGATCTCGATCGAGCCGGCATCGGACACCTGCAACCGGGCCGCCCCGTTCTCGCTGGCCTGGACCTGGTCGCCCGGGGCGAGCTCGAGGGGATCGGTGACCACCTCCCAGGCCTCACCCCGCAGGATCTCGACGGTGCCCGACAACGGCGTCAGGGTGCCCACCGGATCGGGGCCGGAGGAGCCGGCACAGCCCGCCCCGATCACCGCCACGCAGGCGAGGAGGGCGACGAGGCGCTTCGAGGTCGTGTTCATGGTCTTCGAGATCTCGCTTCGGCCGCCGGGAGCCCGATCTTGAACGTCGTGCCCTTGCCCGGGCGGCTCTCCGCCGTAATCGTTCCGCGGTGGGCCTGAACGATGCGCTTCACGAAGGCGAGGCCGAGGCCGAGGCCGCCGAACGCCCGGGTATCGGAGCCGTCGATCTGCCGGAAGTCCTGGAAGACGCGCGGGAGCTGCTTCGCCGGGATCCCGATCCCCTGGTCGGCAACCTCCACCTGTACCGCCGCCTTCCCGTTGATACGCCCGTTGGGCCGCACCGAGACGGTGATCGTCCCACCGTCGGGCGAGTATTTCACCGCGTTGTCCAGAAGTTCGTCCATAGTTCTGCGGAACAACGGTACGTCAATCAACGCATGCGGCGACGTGGCGAACCTGGTAACGAACTCGTGCGACGGGGCCCGCGGACGCCACTCGTCGATGACCTTTGCGACCAGCGGCTTCAGCTGGACCGCCTCGGGCTCCACCGGCATACGGCCGGCCTCGATCGCGGAGTAGTCGAGGAGCATCCCGACGATGCGCTCCATCCGCCGTGCCGAGCCCAGGATCCCCCGGGCGAACTCGGTCACCCGGGTGGCGTCGAAGTCCCGGCGGGTGAGGAGCTCCGAGTAGCCGACGATCGGGGTCAGGGGCGTCCGGAGCTCGTGCGAGACCGTGGCCAGGAACTCTCGCTTGACCCGCTCGACCTCCGCCTCCTGGCTGCGGTCGCGGATCACGTAGACCCGGCCCAGGAGCTCGTCGCCACCGCCCCGGATGGGCGCGGATGAGATCGCCACGGGAACCTCGGCCCCCTTCCGGCGAAGCAACGCGAAGCCGGAAGGGTTCTCCTTCGTGGACAACGCGCGGCCCTCTCGCGTGCGGCCGACGAGGACCTCCGACAGGCCGCGTCCCACCGCCCGGCTTCCGGTGATGCCCGCGATGCGCTCTGCCGCCGGGTTGATGGTCACGACCTTGCCCGAGCCGTCCACCGCGATCAGGCCGTCGCCCATCGAGTTCAGCACCGTCTCGAGCTGGTCGCGGACGCGCGCCTCCTGCTCGACCGAGTCCCGCAGCGAGGCGGTGGTCTCCGACAACGACTCGGTCATCCGGTTGAACGCCACCGCCAGGTCCCCCACCTCGTCCTCGCCCGATACGGGAGCCTTGGTCGAGAGGTCACCGGCCTGGACGCGGCGGGCCGCCGCGGTGAGCTGGCGCACCGGCCGGGTGAACCTTCGGCCGAACAACAGGGACAGCAGGATGGCGACGGCCACCGCGATGAGCGAGACCACGAACAGGACCCGATTCACGCCCCGCTCCGTGGCGGCCAGGATCTCCGAGGGCTCGACGCCGACCAGGGCACCGACCGGACGGCCGTCCGTACGGAGCATCGGTCGCACCGACACGAAGTAGTCCGTGCCCCCCAGGTTCGCCGTCGTGCCGAACGCCTCGCCCCGCTGGACGGCCTCGGTCTCGATTCGCGACGCGAGGGGCTCGGGGACCAGCGTCTTCGGCAGGACGCCCTCGACGGTGGAGGCCGAGATGACCAGTCCCCGGACCACGAAGGCGGGGGTGCCGGGGGCGAACAGCTCCAGCCGGCCCGTGTCGACCCGATAGCCGACCAGGATCGCGCCCGGCAGGGATGGCGACCGCAGCGGAGCGGCGCCGAACACCGCCAGGTCGATGTCGTTCAACGCGTCCAGCGAGGCGGACAACCGGCCGCCGAGGGCCTCACGGGTCACGTCCGATCCGGCCAGCTCGACCGCGGTCGCCGCGCTCACACCGCGCCGGGCGAGCACCTCGTTGTTCGGACCCACCGCGAGCATGAAGTCGACGTCGGCCAGCAGAGAGTTGATCGCCTCGAGCAGCCCGCGGTACAGCTCCTTGTCCGGCAGGTCCGAGACCTGCACAGCGCTGGCGAACCCGTCCGCCGCGGTGAACGCACGCTGGACGGCCTCAAGCGCTTGCGGCTCGAACCGCTCATCGAGCGCTTGGGTCTGATCGGCCACGCGGGCCGCCGCCCCCGAGCGGAGGTTGTCCCCGATGACGCGCGTGATGGCGGAGGAGACGGCCAGGACCACCACCAGCAGGACGGCGGCGAACGAGGCGACGAACCGGAACCGGATGCTCTTGCGACTGGCGGACATGACGCCCGCGGCCACCAACCCCCATCCGAGGAACCTGGCGGCGTGCGACAGGACGACGGCGCCCTCGGTACCGGTCTCCGAGAGCGCCAGGAGGGTCTCCCCCGCCCCGATCATCACCAGGCCGGCAGCGAGCGCCAGGTGGACCCGGTCCCGGTCCGAGTGCCACGCGAGCCCGAACCCCCCGGCGAGGGCCGCCGCCGCCGGGGCCATCGCCTGCACGGGCGCCACGAGCGCCACCCCGGCGAGCGAGGTGCCGCGGGACAGGACCGACGACCCGACGATCAGCGCGTATCCGGCCGTGCGGACGTAGGCGCCCACGGCCGACGTCTCCCCCAGCAGGGCCGATCCGTGCAGGGCCTCGTAGACGGCCAGCGTCAGGAACCCGAGCCCGCCCGCGAGCCGCGTCGGGCGTGTTCCGAACTGGCGCCCGGCCAGCACGAACGCGGCGGCCGTAGCCACGACGAGCGTGAACAGATGGGACGCGAAATGCAGCGGTAGCAGCGTTGTGGAGGTCATGTCACCCGGCTCAGAGGCGCTCCGAGTATACGCCCGGCCTCCGCCCCCTCAGGAGCGCCCAGGCACGCTCAGAGCCCTTGACAGTCGCACGTGGACACCAGGTAGTCGAGTGCATCCTCGAGGTCGTCGATCGGCACGAGCTCCAGGTCCGTCTGGGCCTCCCGAGCCGCCGCCATGTCGGCACGGGGCACGAGGAAGGCGTCCGCACCCGCCCGGTCCGCGGCGACGATCTTCTGCCCGATGCCCCCGATCGGACCGACGTTGCCGTCCACCTCGATCGTCCCGGTGCCGGCGATGCGGCGACCTCCGGTGAGGTCGCCCGGGGTCAGCAGGTCGATGACGCCGATCGTCCACATCAACCCCGCCGACGGCCCTCCGATGTCTCCGCTCTCGATCAGCAGGTGGAACGGGAAGCTCTCCAGCAGCTCCACTCCGATCTTCGGCGCGCCGTCGGGCTCCAGCTCGCGCGGCCGGAGCCGGACCGTCCGGGTCTGGTCCTCCACGCGAACCACGACGCTCACCCGGCGGCCGATCCCTGCAGCGCGAACCAAGCGGCCGACGTCCTCGACCGAGCCGACGGCCGTCCCGTCGACCCGTTCGATCAGGTCGCCCGGGAAGAGTCGGCCGTCGGCGGGCGAGCCGGCCTGGACGCGGCGGACCAGCGCTCCGGAGCCGTGCCGCTGGGGATAGTCGGTGACCCGGGCCAGCGCCACGGCGGCCGCGGTCAGCTTGCTCTCGTCCATCTGGGAGCGCGAGATCTGGTCCTCCTCCTCCTCCGTCAGGCCCGGAGGAAGGATCAGCCGCTCAGGGACGATGTCGGAGAACTCGTCCAGCCATCCCCTGAGGGCCTCGAAGGCGGTGGAGTGGTTGACGGTGACCGTCGTCAGCAGCAGATCGCCCGACGGCTCGTAGGTCCGATGGCCCTCGATCTGAATGAGGGGCACGACGTCGCGGGCCGGTCCCGGGGCCACGGCGAACAACGGCAGCGGCACCGCCGCCAACACGACCGCCGCGGCGAGGACCGGGACGAGCGCGAGCACCCGACGTACGCCGTCGTTCACGGCCGCAGGCTACGGCACCGCGCGTCGGGCGACGCCCGGACGACGCCGAGGCCGCTGCTCGGATCGCGCTCGAACGGGAGGTACGCTGCGCTGCGTGAAGGAACTGGTCGTCCTGCTCCTGGCCACGGGCATCGCCGGCGCCGTCGTCTGGCGGCTCACGCTCGGCCCCTCGGGACTCCCCCGAGGCCGCCGGGAACGCCGCCGGGTTCGCTTCGAGGATGCCTTCGAGGTGACGGCGCTCCCGGTAACGGACGCCGGCATCCCCCTCGCAGCCTCGTCGATCGCGTTCCAACCCACGCCGGTGGAGCCGCCGCGTCGCGGATGGTCGGTCGTGCGTCTCGTGGTCCTCGTCGCCGGCCTCGCCGGGTTCGGGGCGGGTGCGGTCTGGATGGTGGCCCACTTCGTGAACCAGGCCCTGGCCAGCCGGCTCACCGAGCCGTAACGGTCAGGGCGTCAGGTCGCGGATCTCCCGTACCAGCGTGTCGGAGATCTGGTCGTCCTCGCGCAGGCGGCCCTCAAGGTTGTACTCGCCGGCGAACGAGGCGATGGCGTCGCGGGTGAGCTCGTCGTATTCGCCGGTGTCCTCGCCCGCGAATCGGCCGAGGGCGGCCAGTCGCCGCTGGAGGTCCGCCACCAGGTCCGGCGTCGCGGCCAGCAGCGGGTCGTTGCGGATCAGCATCTCCCGGTCGTACACCTCGAAGACCCGGGCCAGCTCCAAGGGAGCCTCGGGGTGGTCGTCCACACGGAGATCCACGTACCGATCCGTGGCGCCCTCGTACCCTCCCCGCTCCCGAACCACCAGGAGCGCCGCCGACTGCTTCCCCCGGCGATCACCGCCGGCGACGTCCCCGGCCAGCACGGCCGCCAGCAGGCGGTCGACGAGATCCCCCTCGGTGGACTCGAACGCCGCGCACATCGCGTCGACCACGCCCGGCCCGGCCAGGATGTTGCCCTGGGCGGCGTACCCCTCCCCGGTGCGGCCGCCGGCCCAGTCCATGCACTTGGTGCCGGTGAACGTCGCGGCCCGACCGGCCGCATCCACCATGCCCACCTGCCGGTCGTCGTGGCGCGCGTCGGCCTCCACCAGCCGCTCGAGGGCGACGGGAGCCGAGCAGTTCGAGGCGCCCATGAGGGCGAGGCCGTCGGGCCCGTACGACGTCAGCGCCCACGCCTGGGTGGCCACGGCGCCGACGCCCGCTCGCGCCCACGGGACGACCACGCCAACCGCGGGGAACCTCGACGCGACCGCAACGCCCAGGTCGCCGTTCGCGGCATCGAACGCGACGATCGAGAACGTCACCGGCGCTTGCCGAGACGCCCGTGCACGCCGGCGCTCGGGCTCATGAAGAAGCTGCCCTCCAGGTCGGGGAGGTAGTCGAGCAGCCGGCCGGCGCCGAGCACCACGGTCTCCAGGGGCTGCTCGGTCAGGTTCACCGGCACCTCGCACTCCTGGGCCAGCCGGGCCTCGATCCCGCGGAGCAGGCCGCCGCCCCCGGTCAGGAAGATTCCCCGCTCCAGCACGTCGTGAGCGAGCTCGGGCGGGCACTCGGACAGGCATTGCCGGGTGGCCTCCACGATCATCCGAACGTTCTCGGAAAGGGCCTCCCGGATCTCGTCCTCGGAGAGCTCGACGACCTTCGGCATCCCCGTGGACACCTCGCGCCCCCGGATCTCCGCCGTCCGCGACTCGGAGGTCGGGTACGCGGAGCCGATGGCGATCTTCAGCTGCTCGGCGGTCTTCTCGCCGATGGCCAGGCCGTACTCCCGCCGGATGTGCGCCTGGACCGAGGAATCAAGGTCGAACCCGCCCACGCGGATGGCGCGCTTGGTGACCAGGCCGCCCATGGACACGACGGCCATCTCCGAGGTGCCACCGCCGATGTCCACCACAAGGTTGCCGACGGGCTCGTGGATGGGGAGCCCCGCCCCGATGGCCGCGGCCATCGGCTCCTCGATCAGGCTCACCGACCGGGCCCCGGCCGAGGTCGCCGCCTCCTCGACCGCCCGGCGCTCGACCTCGGTGATCGCGGACGGCACGCAGATCAGGACCCTCGGCCGGGCGAAGCGGGTGACCCCCACCCGCTTGAGGATGAGCTTGATCATCCTCTGGGTGATGTCGAAGTCGGTGATGGCGCCCCGCCGAAGGGGGCGGACGGCGACGATGTAGGCGGGGGTGCGCCCGATCATCTCCCAGGCGTCGTCGCCCATGGCCAGGACCTCGCCGCTCTTGGAGTTGAGGGCGATGACCGTCGGCTGGTTGAACACGATCCCCTGCTGATGCCGGTACACCAGCGTATTGGCGGTGCCGAGGTCGATGGCGAGATCGCGCCCCTGCATGACATCTCCTTACGCAGGCCGGTCGGCGAGCACGGCCATTGTATGAGCTAGTAGGGTTCGCTCCCGTGGATGATCTCGATCGCGAGCTGCTGAACGTCATCCAGAACGACTTCCCCGTCACCGGGACGCCCTTCGCGACGCTCGGCGAGCGGCTGGGGACGACGGAGGACGACGCCCTCGAGCGGATCGGCCGGCTGAAGGACGAGCACGTCATCCGACAGGTCTCCGCGATCTTCGACACGCGCGCCCTCGGGTACCGGTCCTCGCTGGTGGCGATGGCGGTGCCGAAAGAGCGCCTCGAGGCCGCCGCCGAGCTCATCAACGCCCATCCCGGCGTGTCCCACAACTACCGTCGCAACCACGAGTTCAACCTGTGGTTCACCGTGGCGGTCCCATACACGAGCGAGCTCCAGGCCCACGTGGACCGCCTCCACGAGGAGACCGGGGCCACCGCCACGCGGGTCCTTCAGACCCTGCGGATGTTCAAGATCGGCGTTGACCTGGACATGGTCGGCAACCGGTCGGTCACCGAGCGCACGGCGACGTCGGGGCCGGACCCGAAGTACCTCGAGGCATGGAAGCGCGGCCAGGCGGGCGACCCGGGGCTGTCCGCCCGGGACATCGCCATCATCCGCGAGCTCCAGGAGGACATCGAGCTGATCCCCCGGCCCTTTGCGGCCATGGGCCGGCGCCTGGACATGACCGAGGACGAGGTCCTCGAGGCCGCCCAGGGGTTCGTCGACCGCGGGTACATGCGCAGGTTCGCGGCCGTGCTGTTCCATCGACACGCCGGCTACACCGCGAACGCGATGGCCGTGTGGAAGGTCCCCGAGGAGAAGGTCGGCGAGTACGGCCCGCTGATGGCCTCGTACCGCAACGTCTCCCACTGCTACCAGCGGCCCGTGTACGAGGACTGGCCGTACAACCTTTTCTCGATGATCCACGGCCGCTCGAAGGAGTCGTGCGAGGAGGTCGTCGAGGCCATCGCCGCGGACACGGGGCTCACCGACCGGGCCGTCCTGTACTCGTCGAAGGAGTACAAGAAGGTCCGGGTGCGGTACTTCACCGACGACTTCTATGACTGGGAGCGGGACCACCTGGGCGTGGACACCCGCCCCGAGCTGGCCGCTCCGGCGTAGTCAGCGCGCCAGCAACTCCGCGGGGAACGTCTCGCGGTCGGGCACGACGCGGCCGGGGTTCATGATCCCGTCCGGGTCGAACTCGGCCTTCAGCGCCTGCCAGGCCCGCACCGTCTCGGCCGGGTAGGCCCTCGGCACCAGCCAGGAACGAGCCAGGCCGAGCCCGTGCTCACTGGCGATCGAGCCCCCCAGCGAGGCCACCAGGTCGGCGTGGTCCGCGACGATCGCCACGGCCGCCCGCCGATGCTCGTCCCGGCGAAGGTCAAGCAGCGGCCGCAGGTGCAGGGTCCCGGCCGCCGCGTGGCCGTAGTGGACGATCTCGACGTCCCACCGGGCGGCCAGCGCGTCGACGCCCTCGATCAGCTCCCCCAGCCGCTCAGGGTCGACGCGGGCGTCCTCGATGAGGGCGAGCGGGAGCCGGCCGTCCTCCGGCCGGAGCTCGGCCAGCACGGAGCGCCGAAGTCCCCACACCGTCCGCTCGGCGGAGGCGTCGTCACCGACGACGATCCGGTCCGGATCGGCCAGCTCCCCCAGCGCCGCGAGTGCCTCGTCGCGCGTGCTCGCCTTCGGTCTCGACGATCAACAGCCCGGCGGGGTCGCCCGCCCATCGCGAACGCAGGGCCAGGCGATCCATCAGCTCCACGGCCACCGGTTCGCCCGCCAGCAGCGCGGGAACCGCCTCGGCGGCCTCGCGAGGGGCGTCGAACGCGAGCACGCCGACGGCCGAGGGTCGCCTCGGCCACGTCCGCAGGCGCGCCGACAGGACCACCCCGAGCGTCCCCTCGGAACCGCACCACGACCGGGCGCCTCCGTCCGTCGCGGCGTAGCCGGAGGGCGCGCGACGGAAGCCTCCCGGTGGCGGCTCGGCCGCGTCCGCCACGAGCACCCGGCGCTCCCCGGTCCCGGCGACCACGTCGAGCGAGAGCAGGCCGTCCGCCGTCCGGCCGAAGCGGTTCGAGCCCGCCCCGCACGCGTTCGTGCCGACGATCCCCCCGATGCGGGCGTCCGCGGAGGACGTGAGGTCGGGGCCCAGCCGCCGCCCGTACGGCTCGAGCGCGGCGTTGACGTCGTCGACGGTCACCGACGCGCTCGCCAGGACCCGGCGTCCGTCGTCCTCGACCTGGACGCGCGCGGGAAGCGCGGAGACGTCCAGGACCAGGCCGGTTCCGATCGAGCCTCCGGCCAGCCCGGTCCCGCCGGAGCGGACCGTCAGCGGCGTTGCCGTCTCTCGACAGGCACGGACGGCGGCGCCGACGTCCTCCTCGCTCGTCGCGACGGCCACGGCGTGCGGCGGAACCCGGAACACGCTCTGATCGCGTGCGTAGCGCTCGCGGGAATCGTCGTCCTGCAGGATCCGTCCCGCGAACCCCTCCCGGAGGGCGTCGAGGACCCTCACACGTACACCGTCGCCGCGTCCTTGAGGGCGATCGGGGCATCGACGTCCTGCTCGGAGGGCTCTCGAATCTCGGCCATGGCTTATCGGGGGCCGACCCTACAATGGCCTCGATGGACGATCCCCGCGAGCTCCCTCCCGACACCCCGATCGGGGACATCCTGGGCGACGTTCCGCTGTTCCGTGAGCTCCAGAGGGTGCTGCTGTCCGGGACCGGCCCCGTCAACTGGGAGCTGGCCCGGCAGGTCGGGATCGCCACGGCCTCCTGGAACAAGGAGGACCCCCCTCCGACCCCCGAGGACCGAAGCGCGCTCGAGGACGTGGTTCGCGCGGCCGAGCTCGAGATCGCGCGGTTCACGGGCATGGAAGTCCCCGGCGTCGCGAACGTCCGGTGCGACCGGCGCGCCACCTGGGTCGAGTCGAACATCAACAGCCTGCGGGACCTGGTCGAGCCGGTGGCCTCGAAGCTCGCCCGCTCGCTGGGCGAGCTCCGCGAGCAGGACACCGCGACCGAGGCCCCCATGCTCGAGGTGCTCATGGACCGGATGGCTCCCCTGTTGCTGGGCGCCCAGATGGGCACGGTCCTCGGCTACCTCGGCCAGCGCGTCCTCGGCCAGTTCGACGTCGCCATCCCGCGCGACTCCGGGACCCTGGCGTTCGTCGTGCCGAACCTCGCCGACACCGAGCGGGAGTGGAGCCTGGATCCGAAGGAGTTCCGCGCCTGGGTCGCGATCCACGAGGCCGCCCACCGCTTCGAGTTCGCGCGGCCGTGGGTCCGCGACCACTTCCAGGGCCTGGTCCGCGACTTCACCGAGAGCAGCGAGCTGGACCTGGCCGGGCTGGAGGAGCGGCTGGCCGGGCTGGACCTGTCCGACCCCGAGCGGCTCGGCGACGCGTTCGGCAACCCGGGCGAGCTGGTGGCGCGCGTCCTGACCGACGAGGGACGGCTGCTCCTGGCCCGCGTCCAGGCGTTCCTCGCGGTCGCCGAGGGGTACGCGGACCACGTGCTCGAGGGCGTGGGAGGCCGCATGCTCACCACCTTCGGACAGATCACCGAGGCCCTGCGCCGCCGGGGCGAGGGCGAGGCCGGAGAGACCCGGCTGGTCGAACAGATGCTGGGGATCGAGACGACTCCCGAGCAGTACCGGCTGGGGCGGGCCTTCGCCGACACGGTGGCCGAGCGCGCGGACGAGTCCCTCCTCTCCCGGATGTGGGACGTCGCCGAGAACCTTCCGTCCATGCCCGAGCTCGAGGAGCCCACGCTCTGGCTGGCGCGCATCGCCTGAGGCCCGCACGCGGTTCGGCTAGCATTCGCGCGATGCAGCCGGCCGAGCTGATCCACGCCGCCCTGATCGACGCCCGCGTCCGCGATCCGGAGGACGACTCGGGGCCCAACGGCGTGTACTGCGTGGCCCTGCCCGGTCTCGCCCTTCCGTTCCACCTGGTTCGCCACTACAAGGCTCCGCAGGGGCTGGTGCACGAGAAGGTCGACTTCGTCGACCCCAGCGGCGACACGGTGCACACGGTCGGGCCGGAGGTCCGGAAGATGGTGGGCGAGATGGACGTCACCCGGCTGGACGACCTGATCGCGGACGCCCACTTCGAGATGGGCGGCATCCACCTGGCGTCGTTCACCATCAACGGCGCCCTGATCGCCCAGGTCGAGTTCGAGGTCGTCCTGCAGGCTCCCCGCGACAAGCTCCCGCCCGAGATCGAGAAGGCGATCAAGGCGACGGACGTGGCGTGGATCGGCGTGATCCACGAGGGACGCGACGTCGCGGCGCCGTCGTGGTTCGTGTACCGCAACGGCCGGATCTACGTCCTGTCCGACCCCGATCGCAACGCCGGGGAGCAGTTCATCCCCGGGATCCCCGACTCGAACGAGGTCGTGGTGATCATCCGGCGCGAGAAGGGCAAGGACACCGCCCTGACACGGTTCATGGCCGCCGTGCGCGTGATCCAGCCCGACAGCCCCGAGTTCGACCAGCTCGCCGCGACCCTGGTCGATCGCCGGCGCAGCCGCTTCGGTTCGCCCGGGGAGAACATCACGAAGTGGAAGCAGGCCGGCTGCGTGATCGGGGAGCTGATCCCGGCCGTCTGATCCGGCGGTCTACCGCTTCGGGCTGCCCCAGCCCATCGACGGCGTCGAGCCCGCGTCGCGCTGATAGCCGGGCACCGGCCTGCCCAGGCTCGCGCCGAGGGCGGCGAGCTCGTCCACCAATCGGTCGAGGTCGTCCCCCGTGAGGGCCTGGGGCCCGTCGGACAGCGCCGCCTCGGGATGGGGGTGGATCTCCACCATGATGCCGTCGGCGCCGGCCGCGATGGCGGCCCGGGACATCGGCCCCACCAGCTCACGTACCCCCGTGGCATGCGAGGGGTCGACGATCACCGGCAGGTGCGTCGCCTCGCGGGCCACGGCCATGCCGGCCAGGTCGAGGGTGTTCCGCGTGGCCGTCTCGAAGGTCCGGATGCCCCGCTCGCACAGGACGATGTCCATGTTGCCCTCGCGCGCCACGTACTCCGCGGCCATGAGCCACTCCTCGATCGTGGCGGACAACCCCCGCTTGAGGATCACGGGGACGTGGGCCTTGCCCACCTCCTTGAGCAGCGAGAAGTTCTGCATGTTCCGGGCGCCGATCTGCAGCGCGTCCGCCAGGCTGGACACCAGGTCCACGTCTCGGGGCTCCAGGACCTCGGTGACCACGGGCAGGCCGGTCTCCTCGCGGCAGGCGGCGAGGATCTCCAGGCCCTGCTTCGCGAGCCCCTGGAACGAGTAGGGAGAGGTCCGCGGCTTGTAGGCCCCGCCGCGCAGCAGGTGCGCGCCGGCCCGTTTGGCCATGTGGGCCGCCTCCACCGCCTGCTGCTCGCTCTCGACCGCGCACGGGCCGGCGATGATCGTGATCGTTCGCCGGTCGATCGGATGCGAGCCGACCTTGACCACGCTGGGTTCGGGGTGCAGCTCGCGGGCCACCAGCTTGTACGGGCGCCCGACTCGGATGACGTTCTCGACTCCCGGGAGCTGGGAGAGGGGCAGCTCCATGAAGCGAGTGGTGTCCCCGACGAGCCCGATGATCGTTCGATGCTCGCCCGGCGAGATGAAGGCCTCGCCGCCGGCGTCGCGTACGCGTTCGACGACCTGATCGATCTCGGCCTGGGTCGCCGAGGTCTTCATCACGACCACCATCGACACCACCTCTCCATTCTGCGGGTGACGGCGCCGGAGTGAGAAAAACCCCGGGGCCGCTGCCCGGGGTCCTTGTGTTTGGCGGCTACCGAAGGACTACGCCGGGCTGTGCCCCGCGAAATACCACCGGTAGGTAAACAGCTGCCGCCTCATGGTCGAGCGATTGTGGGGCACCCCGGGGCGGTTTGCAACCCCCCGGCTTTGACGGACCATCGGCCGCGGATCGAGAATCCCGTGGACGGCCCGTCCACGAACGGTCGGCCGCGGAGAGGGGGAAGCACCCATGCTTCGACAGCTCAGGTTCTTGGCCATCGTCGCGCTGGTCGCCCTGGTCACCGCGGCGTGCGGAGGCGGCGATCCGACGCAGCCGGATGGCGGCCCCGGCGAACCGACGGCGTCCAGCGATCTCACCGTGGGGATCGCGTTCGACATCGGCGGCCTGGGTGACAAGTCGTTCAACGACGCGGCCATGGACGGAGCGCAGGCGACCATCGAGGAAGGGCTGATCTCTGAGGCGACCCTGGAGACCCTGGAGCCGAACTCGACCGGATCCAATCGCGACGCCAACGTCGTGAACCTGGCGGATCAGGGCTTCGACCTGGTGCTCGCCATCGGGTTCGCGTTCTCCCCCGGCGTCGCGGAGATCGCCGGCGACTACCCGGACACGAAGTTCGCGGTGATCGACGGCTTCGCCACCTGCGGACAGTTCTGCGGCCTGCCGGAGGTCGCCGAGTCCGGCAACGTCGTGGACCTCGCGTTCAAGGAGCACGAAGGTTCCTTCCTCGTGGGCGTGGCGGCGGCGCTGAAGACACAGTCGCGCGTGGTCGGGTTCCTCGGCGGCCAGCGCGGCACCGGCCTGATCGAGAAGTTCGAGGCCGGGTTCAAGGCCGGCGTCCAGGAGATCAACATCAACATCGACGTGCTCACGGAGTACATCGGCGACAGCACGACCGCGTTCAACGACCCGACGAAGGGCAAGGCACTGGCCGACAAGATGTACGACGACGGCGCCGACGTCGTGTATCACGCGGCCGGCGACTCCGGGGCCGGCCTGTTCCAGTCGGTCGTCAACCAGGGCGAGGACGCGCTGGCGATCGGGGTCGACAAGGATCAGTACCTCACCGCGAGCGCCGAGCAGCAGCCGCACATCCTCACCTCGATGATCAAGCGGGTGGACACGGCGGTCCACGACATCATCGTGGAGACGGCGGCGGGCGAGTTCGAGCCCGGCTCGAGGTCGTTCGGGATGGCCGAGGGAGGCATCGACTACGCGAGGAGCAACCCCGACCAACTGACCGACGACATCGTCGCCCGCCTCGACGAGTTCAAGCAGCAGATCATCGACGGAGAGATCACGGTCCCGGAGAAGCCGGAGGACGTCTAGACCCGGCGAGAGGCGGAGAGCCATGGACGAGCGAGCGGGGCGCGACGACGCCCCGCTCGTCGTTCTCGAGGCGATCACCAAGCGCTTCCCGGGTGTGCTGGCTAACGACGCCGTGGACCTGACCCTGGGAGTCGGGGAGATTCACGCCCTGGTCGGCGAGAACGGCGCCGGCAAGTCCACGCTCATGCGGGTCCTCTACGGGCTGTACCCACCCGACGGCGGACGCGTCCTCATCCGAGGGACCGAGGCCCGCATCGGCTCGCCGCGCGCCGCGATCGCGCTCGGGATCGGGATGGTCCACCAGCACTTCGTCCTGGTGGACCGGTTCACGGTCACCGAGAACATCATCCTCGGCGCGGAGGGCGGTCTGCTGCTCGACGTGGACGAGGCCTCCCAGCGCGTGACCCGCCTCGCCGAGAGCTACGGCTTCCGCGTCGATCCCGACGCGCGGGTCGAGGACCTCTCCGTCGGACAGGAGCAGCGGGTGGAGATCCTGAAGGCCCTGTACCGGGGGGTGGACGTGCTGATCCTCGACGAGCCCACGGCCGTGCTCACCCCGGCGGAGGCGAGGGATCTGTTCCGCAACCTGCGCGACCTGCGCGACAGCGGGAAAACGGTCGTGTTCATCAGCCACAAGCTGGACGAGGTCCTGGAGATCGCCGACCGGATCACCGTCCTGCGTCGGGGCCGGGTGGTCGGAGAGACGACCCCGGCCGAGACGACGAAGGAGCAGCTCGCCGAGATGATGGTGGGCCGGCCGGTGTTGTTCCGACTCGAGAAGCCCGACGTCGAGGTCGGCCGGCCCACGCTGGAGGTGCAGGAGCTCACCCTCGGTGACGCCCTGTGGGACGTCTCGTTCGAGGTCGGCGCCGGCGAGATCGTCGGCATCGCGGGGGTGGAGGGGAACGGCCAGCGGGAGCTGGCCGAGGTCCTCGTCGGGCTGCGCAGGTCCGGGGGCGGGCGGGTCGTGCTGAACGGGAGGAACGTCACCGACCTCCCGGTGGCCCAGATGCGCAAGCAGGGCGTCGGCTACATCCCCGAGGACCGTCACGACCGCGGCCTGGTGCTGTCGATGTCTCTGTGGGAGAACGCGGTACTGGGGCGACAGTCGCGCCCCGAGTACTCCGGCAGATGGGGGCTGCTGGCGATCCGCAGGATCAAGGAGCTCGCCACCAGGCTGGTGAAGGCCTTCGACGTTCGGACTCGAAGCATCGGCGTCGAGGCCGCGACGCTCTCCGGGGGCAACCAGCAGAAGCTGATCCTGGCCCGGGAGCTCGACGGCGACCCCCAGCTCGTCGTCGCCCACCAGCCGACGCGGGGACTGGACGTCGGCGCGATCGAGTTCGTCTGGAGGCAGATCCTCGCCCAGAAGGCCGCCGGCCGCGCCGTGCTGCTGATCTCGGCCGAGCTGGACGAGATCTACGCGCTGTCCGACCGAATCCTGACCATCTACGAGGGGCGGCTCACCGGTGAATATCCTCCCAACGCCCCGCCCGAGCAGGTCGGCATCGGCATGACCGGCGGACGCCGCAGGGCCGAGGCGGGCTGATGGCGGCAGAGGTCGTGGAACGGGGCCGGCCGCCCTGGCTGGACGCCCTTCCCCTGCAGCTCGTCGCGCTGCTCGGAGCGATCGGCTTCGCGGGGCTGGTCGGCGCGGTGATCATCATCGCGTACGGCGAGAGCCCCCTTCGCGTATACGAGACGGTGTGGCGGTTCGGGACGTCGCGGCCGCAGGACTTCGCGCGGGTGCTGGTCAACGCGACGCCGCTCATCTTCTCGGCGCTCGCCGTCGCGGTCGCGTTCAAGGCCGGCATGTTCAACATCGGGGTGGAGGGTCAGTACATCGTCGGGATGATGACCGGGACGTCCGCCGCCCTGATGCTGGACTTCCTTCCGGCCGTCGTGCTGCTTCCCGTGATCCTGGTGGCGTCGATGCTCGGGGCGATGATCTGGGCGGCGATCCCAGGGATCCTCAAGGTCAAGACCGGGGCTCACGAGGTCGTCACCACGATCATGATGAACGGCATCGCCGTGAGCCTGATCGCGTGGGCGCTCCTCAATCACCTCCGGACCGGCCGCCCAGGGCTGATCGACCTCCGCTCGGACGTGTTCTCCGACAAGGCCCTGGTCCCCGACCTCGCTCCCTCTCTGGGGCTGGAGGATGCGATCCCGCCTTCGGTCCACCTGACGTGGCTGTTCCCGCTGGCACTGGTGGCCTGCTTCCTGGTGTGGGTGTTCCTGTACCGGACGCGCCTTGGGTACGAGGTGCGGGCCGTGGGCTCGTCGAGCGGGTCGGCGGAGGCGGGCGGCGTGTCCGTCGGGGCAACCCAGCTCAAGGTCTTCCTGATCTCCGGCGCGCTGGCCGGCCTGGTCGGGATGCAACACCTGCTCGGCGTCCGCGGGTACCTCGGCCAGAACTACGAGAGCGACCTCGGGTTCGCGGGGATCGGCGTCGCGTTCCTGGGCCGGAACCACCCCGCGGGGATCCCGCTCGCGGCGATCCTGTTCGGGATGCTCGCGCGGGGGGAGGAAGGCATCCAGATCCTGACCGAGGTCCCCCGCGAGATCATCATCATCCTCCAGGGGCTGCTGATCCTCTCCGTCATCGTGGCGTACGAGGCCTCACGGCGAGTGATCGCCCGGCGCCGCCAGCGGGCCTTCGGGACGGCGGGGGCCGCGGCCGAGGCGCCCACCGGAGAGGTCGCCTGATGCCCCTGTTCGACCTCGGGGCCGCGTTCGCGATCGCGCTCAACTACTTCACGATCATCTTCCTCGCCGGGCTCGGGGGCCTGTTCAGCGAACGTTCCGGGATCGTGAACATCGGGCTGGAGGGCCTGATCATCGTGGGGACGGTCGTGGGCGCGTGGGGGACGATCGAGCAGGGCCCGGTCGTCGGGTTGCTGGCCGGCGCGGCGGCGGGGTTGGTGTTTTCGCTCTTGCACGCCCTGGCCACGGTCACGTTCCGCGTCGATCACATCGTCTCCGGTGTCGTGATCAACCTGGTCGCGCTCGGGCTGGCCAGATTCCTCGCGCAGCTCTTCTTCGGACAGCCGACCCAGTCGGACGCGGGCATCCCCGGCTTCTCGCCGATCGACCTGCCCCTGCTCGAGTCGCTCCCACTCGGCCTCGGGCGGGCGTTCCAGGGCATGTCCCCGGTGGTGCTGCTCGCCGTCGTCATCACGGTGCCGGCGATCCTGGTGTTGAACCGCACACGGTTCGGCCTGAGGCTCCGATCCGCCGGTGAGAACCCGGACGCCGCGCGGACGCTGGGCGTGCGCGTCGCGCCGTTGCGGTACGCGGGCGTCGCGATCTCGGGAACCCTCGCCGGACTGGCCGGCGCCTTCATGGCGATCGAGGTCAACCAGTCGTTCCAGGAGGGCCAGACGCAGGGGCTCGGGTTCATCGCCCTGGCGGCGCTGATCCTCGGCAACTGGAAGCCGTGGAGGCTGATGCTGGGCGCCATCCTGTTCGGCTTCGCCCAGGCCATCCCGCTGCGACTGAACGACGCGCCGGTGATCTCACTGCTCCCCGAGCAGTTCATCCGAATGATCCCCTACGTCGTGACGATCATCGCCATCGCCGGGTTCGTCGGGCGGGTCCAGCCACCGGCCGCCGCCGGCAAGGCCTACGAGGGCGGGGGCGGGACCCTCTAGATGCCGTTCACGCTCGTCGATCACCCCCTGGTCACCCATCTGCTCACGGAGCTGCGGGACCGAGGGACGCCGCCGGCGCAGTTCCGCTCGCTGACCAAACGGCTCGCGTTCGCGCTGCTCCTGGAGGCGGTGCGGGACGTGCCCGCCGTCGCGCGCGAGGTCGAGACGCCGCTGGAGCGCACGCCGGGCGCGGCGATGCCGGACGACCTGGTCGCGGTGCCGATCCTGCGGGCCGGCCTGGGGATGCTCGAGGCCGTGGTGGACCTTCTGCCCGAGGTCTCCGTCGGCTACATCGGCCTCGAGCGGGATCACGCCACGCTGGAGCCCGCCTCGTACTACGAGAAGCTCCCGCCGGTGGCGGGGAAGCGGGTCCTGCTCCTGGACCCCATGCTCGCGACCGGGGGGTCCGCCGCCCGCGCGATCGCGAGCATCAAGGGCCAGGGGCCGGCCGAGGTCAGACTGATCTGCGTGGTGGCCGCCCCCGAAGGGGTCGCCCGTTTGGAACGGGACCACCCCGACGTTCGTGTGTTCGCCGCGGGGCTCGACCGGGAGCTCAACGACGTCGGCTACATCCTGCCAGGGCTCGGCGACTTCGGGGACCGCCTGTACGGAACCGAGCCGTAGCGCGGCCCAGCCCACCGGCGTACGCTCCCCGTCACCGTGCAGACCGAGTCTCGCCCGACCGACCCGCCGCCCCGCGCGAAGCCTCTTTCAGCGACCCAGGAGATGAACCCGCACGAGGCGGTCAACCACTTCTTCGACCGCGCCGCCGACCACATCCACCTCTCCGACGAGATGCGCGACATCCTCCGCAGCTCGTATCGGGAGCTCACCGTGCAGGTCCCCGTCCGCATGGACGACGGCCGGCTGATGGTGTTCAGCGGCTACCGCGTCCAGCACAACGCGGCGCGTGGCCCGTACAAGGGCGGGATCCGGTATCACCCGGACGCGGACATCGACGAGGTCCGCGCCCTCGCCGCGTTGATGACCTGGAAGACGGCCGTCGTGGACATCCCCTACGGAGGGGCGAAGGGCGGGGTGCAGTGCGAGCCGACGATCATGAGTGACGGGGAGAAGCAGCGACTGACGCGGCGGTTCACGACGATGATCTCCTACATCCTCGGCGTGAACCGGGACATCCCCGCTCCCGACGTGAACACCGACGCGCAGACCATGGCCTGGATGATGGACGCCTACTCGTCCCGGTACGGATACACGCCAGCCATCGTCACCGGGAAACCCATCGAGCTCGGGGGATCGTACGGACGCGACGCGGCGACGGGTCGCGGCGTGGTGGACGTCCTCGGCGAGGCCGCCCGGGACCTGGACATCGACCTGGCCGGGGCCACCGTGGCCATCCAGGGATTCGGCAACGTCGGCTCCTGGGCGGCGCGCCTGATCGGGTCGCTCGGGGTACGGGTTGTGGCGGTCTCCGACGTCGGGGGCGGCATCTACAACCGGGAGGGTCTCGACGTGCAGGCCCTGTACGACCACGTGCGCGGGACGCGCTCGGTGGGCGGGTTCCCCGGGGCCGACGCGATCACGAACCCCGAGCTGCTCGAGCTGGAGGTCGACGTGCTGATCCCGGCCGCCCTCGACCGTGTCGTCAACGAACGCAACGCCGATCGGATCAGGGCCCGAGTCTTGGTGGAGGCCGCGAACCACCCGGTCACCCCCGCGGCGGACGCGGTGCTCGAGGACCGCGGCGTCGTGGTCATCCCCGACATCCTCGCCAACGCCGGCGGGGTCACGGTCTCGTACTTCGAGTGGGTCCAGAACATCCAGCAGTTCCGCTGGGACGAGACGAAGGTGAACGACGAGCTCCACAAGACGATGGCTCGGTCATGGAAGGAGGTCCACGCGCGCTCGGCCGTGGACGGCATCCCACTGCGGCTGTCGGCCTACGCGATCGCGGTGGAGAAGGTCGACCGTGCGGAACAGCTCCGCGGCTACATCTAACGGACCGACGAGGGAGAGCGCATGGACGAGGACACCGGTTCGGGGCTGGACGAGCAGTACCTCACCGAGCTTCGCGAACGGATCGACCGCTCGGCCTTCCACGGGTGGGTCGGGATCAGCGTCGGCAACGTGGCCGACGGCACCTCCGAGCTCGTGCTCGACCTCCAACCCCAGCACTTCAACCCCCAGGGGATCGTCCACGGCGGGGTGATCTCG
This sequence comes from uncultured Actinomycetes bacterium, assembly GCA_963742735.1. Taxonomy (GTDB): domain Bacteria; phylum Actinomycetota; class UBA4738; order UBA4738; family JBBDTT01; genus JBBDTT01. The sequence continues at coordinate 317,309 of CAVUMN010000003.1, read as the reverse complement.
CTGATGGCCGACACGGCGATCGGCCTGGCCCTGCGGTCCCGGCTGCGCGCGGGGCTCACCCACCGGACCGCCCAGCTGAACGTCCACTTCCTGGCCTCGACGAAGGGTGGGCGGGTCATCGCCCGCGGCCGGGCCCTGCACACCGGCCAGCGGATGGGCTACGGCGAGGCCGAGGTCTACGACGGCGAGGAGAAGCTGCTGTCCCGCGCGTCGGCGACGTTCATCATCCTTCCGGCTCCCGGAGCCTTCTAGGAAGCGAAACGGCCGGGCCCGAGGGCCCGGCCGTGATCGCTGCTCTCGTTCGGCCTAGTAGTCGACTTCCAGGCTGGCCGTGGCGGCGGGGAGCTGGTTGAACGCGCCCTGCATGGCCATCAGCTTCATGAGGTCGCCGGACACCTTGAGCTTGCCGCTCATGTACGCGGCGGTACCCGTGAGCTCGTTCTTGGACAGCGCGACCGCCGTGTCGTAATCCTGGGTGATCGTGGCGTCCGCGCCCTCGACCTCGCCGAGCGCGAGCTCGAGGTTGCCGCCGTCCAGCTTGACGTAGTACTTGACGTCGCCCTCAGGAGTGTTGACGACCTGCTGGATCGTCGCGCTCTGGGAGCCCGCGGCGTTCTTGAACGCCTCGTTGTTCCCCAGGGCCTCCTTGACGGCGCTGACCCACTCCTCCGACAGGAACTTCAAACCCACGTGGAGCCTCCTTTCGGGCGGGACGCATCCCGCGGCCTTCTCGGACCGCGGAAGTATAGCCGGACCGCGATGCGCCCACTGACCGCCGGTCATCCATTCGAGCCCACGGCGGTAACCCGGGAGCCCATCGGCGGGTCAAACCGTGATGAAAGGAGGTGGGCACATGTACGTGTTCGCCACAGTGGTTTTGCTCGGTCTCGCGATCGCGAAGGTTGTCGATCTGTTCACGGAGTCCTCGGACCTCTCCAAGGGGGTTCGGACGCTCCTGACGATCGTGCTGGGGATCGTGGCGGCGTTCGTCGCCGACTACTCCCCCTTCGCGGCCTGGGGCGTAGCTCTGCGGGCCGAGTGGGTGCACGTGGTCATGACCGGTCTCACGCTGGCCGGACTGGCCACCCTCTGGCACGAGTTCCTCGGCCTGATCGGGTCCTACGCGCGGCGCTCTGCCGACGAGGCGACCGAGATCGAGTCGCGGATGCATCGGGCCGCCTAACGAGGCACCCGCCCAAACGAGAGGGCCCGGTCCTAGGGACCGGGCCCCTTTCGTTTCGTCCGCCGGGTCTTCCAGGCGTCGGCCCAGGCCTGAACGTCCTCGCGGCGCCACACCCGCCCCCCGGCGAGGCGGGCGAGCGGCTCGGGGAAGCGGCCCCGATCCACGTACGTGATCACCCGGCGCTTGTCCCAGCCGAGGATGGCGGCCGCCTCCGCCACGCCCACCAGCCTGGGCCGCTCCTCGACCACCACGGCGGCATCGGGATCGCCCCCGGCCGAGTCCAGCAGCCGGTCCAGGCACTCGGCCCGCGATCCGGCGGTGACGATCTTAGGAGGGTCGCTCGACAGGCGGCCGTTCCAACGTCCTGGGGGGTCCTCCCACAGCTCGGCCCGGAGCATCGCGCGATCCTACGGCCTACCGCCGCCGGTTGAGCTCGCGCCGCCAGCAGGGCGTGTGCCAGTGCCGCCGGTCCTCGGGAGCATCCGCGGGCACGATCACCAGGTGCGGCGTGCCCGGCGGGATCACGCCCTGGCACCCGGGGCAGCGGTACGGCTTGTCGCCGGCCACCGCGCGCACCTCCACGCCCGGCAGGACCGCCCAGGACGGGACCTGCGACGGCGAGGACCGGGGCAGCGGCGGGCCGGGGCGCTCCCGTCCCGCCCGATGGCGACGGGGAGACATCCACGGAGGGTACCCGCGGAGCTAGCCCGCGACCGGAAGCGTCAGCAGGCCGTCCGCGCCGGGAGCCGCGCCGATCCCGTAGACGGCCGGGATCCGGCTGGCGTAGTGCGCCGTGTCGGTGGTCGACACCGTCAGGACGATCCGGTGGCCCGGCTCGAAGTGATGCACGATCGACTGGAACGACAACAGGATCTCGACAGGCGTGGTGATGGGCTCGGTGGCCGGCCACGTACCCGCGCCCACCACGCGAATCGGCGTGACCAGGTTGTGGACGAGGACCCGCGTGCCGTCCGGCGCCTCGTCGTAGATCTTCCAGAACACGATCGCCTCGCCCGCGGTCGAGGTCAGCGTGAAGTGCACCTGCGGCGACCCGATCATGGCGAGGTCGTCCTCGAGCGCCGCGGTCTCGAACGAGGCCGCCGTCAGGGGTTCCGCGGCGTCGCTGGCCTGGATCGGCGAGTTCGGCCCGCCTCCCGACTGGAAGTTCGGCACCTCGGAGTAGCTGGTGGGAGCCACGCTGTTGACGATCGGCACCGCGCTCAGGCCGGGGACGGGCACCGGAGCCGGCGCGCCGCCGATCGTTGTCAGCTCGAAGCGGATGGGCTTGCTGACCGGCCATCCCGTGAACGGAATGAAGCGCCGGGCCGCCTTCTTCGCGCCCAACCAGCCCGCGTACACCTCGACCGCGGGTCCGGTGGAGGCGCGGCGATCCTTGCGCAGGTGGCGGAGGAACCAATCGAGCACCCGGTCGTTGATGTAGCGCCGCTGGCCGGGGTCGTCGATCTGCCCGTGACCGCCGGAGAAGAAGATCATCTTGGCCGGCGCCCTGTTGTGGCGGACGATCTGGTAGCTGCGGATGGCCTCGTTCAGCGTGAACAGGGTGTCGCCGATCCCCTGCACGAACAGCGTGGGCACCTTCCAGTTCTCCGCGTACGTGACCGGGGACCGCTCCGCAAGCCAGGCCTGGGTCGAGCCGTCGAAGTCGCCGTTCAGCACGGTGGACGTCAGGTAGTGCTGGACGAGCTCCGAGGTCACGCCCGGCGGGACCGCGTTGCACTCGGGCGCCGTGTAGTCGGCCCCGCAGAGGCTACTGGCCGTCCCGGACGCGAACAGGAGGTTGATCCATCCGTGCTTGATCGCGCCGTTCGGGTATAGCGAGTACCGCAGGTCGTTCCAGGTCACCTGCGGAGTGATCGCGTCGATCCGGCGATCGTGGGTCGCCAGGAGGGTCTGGATGCCGCCGCCGTAGGACCCGCCGAACATCCCCACGCGCGGGTCGCCCTTGCGGTCCTTCAGGACCTCGGGCCGCCTCGCCAGCCAGTCGACCAGCCCCTGTGCGTCGCGCACCTCGTAGTCGGGGGAGAGCAGGTGGACCTCGCCGCCGGAGTTGCCGAAGCCCCGTTCGGTCCACCCGAGGACCACGTAGCAGTGGGACGCGAGCATCCGCTGGTCCGCCCGGTCGCCCTCACCGCGATGCCAGCCGCCGAACCCGTGGCTGAGCATGACCGCCGGCTCGGGATGCCGTTTCGAGGCTGAGCTCGGGACGTAGTAGGTGGCGTCGATCTGCGTGCCGTCGAACGACGTGAACATCATGTCGGTGGCCGTGAACCGGCACGGGCCCGCGGGCCGCGTCTCGATGGCGGCGTGCGCCGGCGCCCCTCCGGCGGGGAGCGTGGCGAGGGCCAGGAGGAAGGCGATCGAGAGCTTCAGGGTTCGGCGCATGGCGGATTGAGTTCGCCGGGCGACGGGCGGTTCCCTTCGTCTGGGTCCTGCGGGCGGCCTCGTTCAGCGGTCGGCGGCCTGGATGAATCGGGCGGCGCGTCCGCCGAGGAGGTGCCCCGTCTCCTCCTGGGACACCCCCTTCACGACACAGGAGTGGTCCCCGCCCTCCACCAGGTGCAAACGCGCCCAGGGCTTGAGCTCCTCGATGAGCGGGTCCAGCACCTCCTTGCGAGCGAACGGGTCCCGCGAGCCCTGGAGGAAGAGCATCCGGGCGCTGATCTTCGTGAGGTGGTCCTTGCGCAGGCGCTCCGGCTTGCCCGGTGGATGCAGCGGATACCCGATGAACACCAGGCCCTCGGTCTCGATCGCGCCGTCGGCCACGACCATCGAGCCGATCCGCCCGCCCATGGACTTGCCGCACGCGTAGACCGGCTTGCCGGGCACTCGCTCGACCGCCGCCTCGTACGCGGCCTGGTAGACCTCCCGGAGCGACGCCTCCGGGTCGGGGGCCTTGCGGCCCTCCTCCGTGTACCGGAAGTTGAACCGCAGCGCCGCCATCCCGGAGTCCTCCAGACCCTCCGCGAACGCGACGAGGAGGGGGGCGTCCATCGCTACGCCGGCGCCGTGGGCGACGACCGCGACGGCCCGGACACCGGTCGGAAGGTGCAGGGCCCCGCTCACGGGACCCCTGGGCGTCTCGATCGTTATCGGTTCGGCCATGGAGGGGATTATCCCCGAGGTGCCAGAATCGCCGGAGCGTGACGGCCTACGTGGGCACCTCGGGGTTCGCCTATCCGCAGTGGAAGGGCGCCTTCTACCCACCGGACCTCCCCTCGAAGCGGATGCTCGCCTTCTACGCCGAGCGGCTTCCGAGCGTCGAGATCAACTACACGTTCCGCCGCGAGCCCTCGCCGGCGACCATCGAGTCGTGGCGGGCGGCGACCCCGGAGGCGTTCGGGTTCGCGATCAAGGCCCACATGCGGATCACGCACTACTGGCCGCTGGACCCACCGGAGGACGCACTGGAGTCGTTCCTCGCCCCGCTTCGGCCGCTGGAGGACCGGATCGGGTGCATTCTGTTCCAGTGCGCGCCCAGGTTCGCGCTCGACCTGGACCGTTTGAAACGTTTCCTGGATCGGCTCCCGGCGTGGCTGCGCCCGGCCTTCGAGTTCCGGCATCCGTCGTGGGAGGAGGCCCGGCCGATCGTCACCGAGCGCGGGGCCTGGGTGGTCACCGAGACCGAGGACGCAGAGGTGGACGAGCTTCCCGACGGGGCGTTCACGTACGTCCGCCTGCGACGTGCGGACTACGACGCCGCCCGGTTGGCGGCGTGGGCGGAACGGCTGCGGCCTGCGCTCGGGGCCGGCGACGTGTTCGCGTTCTTCAAGCACGAGCAGGGGGACGAGGGGCCCGCGTGGGCCGCCTCCCTGCTCGAGCTCCTTCGCTGATCCGGCTCAGTCCGCGTGGACGAGGCGGGCCTCCACGTCCGCCCGCACCGCCTCGGCGAGCTCCGGCGCCTCGAGCTTTCGGCCCTCGAGGTCGCGGACGTAGAAGGCGTCCACGACCCGGGCGCCGTACGTCGCCACTTTGGCCAGGTGCACGTCCAGCCCCAGGTCGTGCAGGGCGTCGGTGACCTGGAACAGCAGGCCGACGCGGTCGGGGGCGAACACCTCGACGACGGTGAACCCCGCCGACGCCTCGTTGTCGACACGGACACGGGTCTCGAGGTCGGCGCGCGCCGGTGGGTAGTGCCGCTGCTTCTCCCGGACCCGGGTATCCAGGGACAGCCGGCCCTCGAGGGCATGGCGGAGGTCGGAGCGGAACCGTCGCCACCGCTCCTCGTCGACCTCGCCGTGGAAGGCGGGCTCCACCTCGAACAGGTCCAGGGCCAGGCCGTCGTCGGTGGTGAAGGCCTGGGCGGCGAGGATCGACAGCCCCGACAGGGCGAGGGCGCCCGCGATCAGCGAGAGCAGACCCGGCCGGTCCTGGGCCACCACCGCCAGGCGGTACGTCCCCCGGCCGGCGCCGAGTCCCACGGCCGTACGGATCTCGTTCGCCTGCGGATCGGGCTCGGCCAGCCGGAGGTGCTCGGCCGCCAGGCCGGGCTCGATCGAGGCGAGATAGCGATCGGGCATCCGCTCCAGGAAGCGCCGCACGGCGTCGGGATCCTCGGCCTCCAGGGCCGCTCGAAGATCGGGCTGCCGGGCGGCGGCGACGGCGTGGTCCGGCTCGGCCTCCCCGTGCTCGAGGACCCGCTCGACCTTGGCCACCAGCTCCCGGATCAGCCCGAGCCGCCACGGCGTGCGGGCGTGCGGGCCGGTGGCGTTGGCGTCGGCCAGGGTCAGCAGGTAGAGGAGGGCGAGGCGCTCCGCGTTGCCCACCTTCGCGGCGACCTCGCGGACGAGCTCCGGGTCGGAGAGGTCCCGCCGGGTGGCGGTGTCGGCGAGCAGCAGGTGGTTGTGCACCAGGAACCGGACCGTCGTCGCCGCGTCCCCCTCCACCCCCATCCGGCGCAGCACCCGCTTCGCGACCTGCACCCCCGTCGAGACGTGCTCGCCGAGGCCAACCTTCCCTGCGTCGTGCAGGAAGGCCCCGAGGAGCAGCAGGTCGGCGGGGACGATCGCGGCGGCCTCGCGAGCGACGGCGTCACCGGTCGTCCCGCCGAGCAGGCGGGCGGCCTCAGAGGTCGCCCGGATCAGGTGGACGTCCACGGTGAACGTGTGGAACGGGTCGCGCTGCGGGCGGCATCGCACGTCCGCCCACTCCGGCACGAAGCGCGCCAGGACCTCGATCCGATCCATCGTCTCCAGCGCATGGGCACCGGCGTCGCCCGCCCGCAGGATCGTCAGGAACGCACGGAGGGTGCGCTCGCTCCAGCGGTCGGGTGGGTCGAACGGCCGCTGCTCGAGCTCGTCGAGGGCCTCGGCCGACGGCGGGGGGCCGCCGCCGGCCCACGCGGCGAACGCCTCCATCACGCCCTCGGGGTCCGCGCGACCCGCCCAGCCCGTGGAGGCCGCCGGCCCGGCCCCGCGCGCTCGCGCGAGCACCCGTTCGAAGGCGACGGCCCGGACGTGCTCCACGTGGCGGGCGTGCCCGAACAGCGAGCGCATCAGCGCGTCGGCCGCGTCCAACCCGGCCGTAGCATCGAATCCGAACTCGGCGGCCAGGCGCGGCTGATGGTCCAGGATCAGCCGGTCGGCCCGCTTGCCCGCCTCCAGGTGCAGGGCGCTGCGGATCCGCACCAGGAACTCCTCGGCGTCGTCGAGCGCGATCCGCTCGGTTCGGCGCATGAGCCCCTCGGCCTCCAGCGCGTCGCGGGACGGCAGCCCCAGGGCCCGCGCCGCCCAGCCGACCGAGTGGACGTCTCGCAGGCCGCCGGCGGACTCCTTCACGTCGGGCTCCATCAGGTGCGCGGCCGAGCCGTGCTTGGCCTGGCGCTCGGCGTCGGCCGCCAGGAGCCGGGTCACGAAGCCCGCCGGGTCGCGCCCCACCCAGGCGGCGAGCTTCGTCCGAAGGTCCTCGAACAGACCCTCCCCGCCCGCCAGCAGCCGCGCCTCGAGGAGCGAGGTCGCCGTGTCGACCCCGGCGCGCGCCTCCGCCACCGCCTCCCGGACGTTTCGGACGGCGTGGCCCAGAGCGAACCCCGTGTCCCACAGCGGGTAGAACAGCCGCTCGGCGACCGCCCGGATCCGGTCCGGCCGGCGCTCACCGTGCAGGACCATCAGGTCGACGTCGCTGGCCGGGCAGAGCTCGCCCCGCCCGTAGCCCCCGATCGCGACGAGGGCCATCTCCGGGCCGTCCTCCTCACGGGCGGCGCGGAACAGCTCGACGACGGCCTCGTCGACGAGCGAGGCCCGCCGCCGGGCGGACCACCGGCCGTGATGGCCGCGGGAGTACGCGCGATCGAGAGCCCGAAGGCTCTCGATCAGACGCGCAGCGGGCGAGCCTCCACGCCCGCCCGCTGCCGTCTCGCTCTCCGACTCAGATCGCGTCGGGTCCCATCTCCCCCGTTCGGATCCGGACCACCTGCTCGACCGGCAACACGAAGATCTTGCCGTCGCCGATCTTGCCGGTCCGCGCCGTCTTGACGATCGCGTCCACGACCTGCTGGACCTGGTCGTCCTCGGCGACGACCTCGATCTTCACCTTCGGCACGAAGTCGACCTGGTACTCCGCGCCACGATAGACCTCGGTGTGGCCGCGCTGGCGGCCGAACCCCTGAGCCTCCGTGGCCGTCAGGCCGTTGATCCCGATCGAACGCAGGGCCTCCTTCACCTCGTCGAGCTTGAAGGGCTTGATGACCGCGACCACCAACTTCATCGGTCCCCTCCTCCGCTCGTCGCGGGTTCCGTGCTCTCGATGCCGGGGCCGGTCCCCGTCGGCTCCTCCGCCCGCGATGCCGCGCCGTGCGACATCGAGAGCGAGCCGCCCCGGTCGGCGAAGGTATACCCGACCTCGGCGTGTTGCGAGAGGTCGAGTCCCTCCACCTCCTCATCCTCGGTCACGCGAACCCCCACGATCAGATCGACGATCTTCAGCAGGATCAGCGAACCGACGAATGAGAACACGGCGGTGACCCCCACGGCCACGGCCTGCTTCCCGAGCTGCTCGATGGAGCCGTCCCCGATCGCGTTGATCGCGGTGCTGGCCAGGACCCCGGTGAGCAGGGCCCCGATGATCCCGCCGACGAAGTGGACGCCCACCACGTCGAGCGAGTCGTCGTAGCCGATCCGGCCCTTCAGGCTGACGGCCCCGAAGCAGACCAGACCCGCGGCCAGGCCGATGATCAGCGCGCCCACGGGCTCGACGAAGCCCGCGGCCGGCGTGATCGCGACCAGTCCGGCCACCGCGCCGGTCGCCGCGCCCACCGACGTGGCCTTCCCGTGCTTCAGCCGTTCCGGAAGGAGCCAGCCGAGGACGGCCGCACCCGTGGCCACGTGCGTGTTCAGGAACGCGGATCCGGCAAGCCCTCCGGCCGTCAGCGCCGACCCCGCATTGAACCCGAACCACCCGAACCACAGGATCGCGGCCCCGGTGACCACCATGGGGACGTTGTGGGGAACGAACGCCTCCTTGCCGTAACCCTTGCGCTTGCCCAGGTACAGGATGCACGCCAGGGCCGCCGCGCCGGCGTTGATGTGGACCACCGTGCCGCCGGCGAAGTCCAGCGCGCCGAGGTTGCCCTCGAACAGCCCCAGCCAGCCGTCGGCGAAGACCCAGTGGGCCACCGGCGCGTAGATCAGCAGCGACCACAGCGAGATGAACAGCACGTACCCGCCGAACTTGATGCGCTCGGCGATCGCCCCGGAGATGAGCGCGGGCGTGATGATCGCGAACATCATCTGGTACATCGCGAACACATTGTGCGGCGTGGTCACGGAGTAGACGTCGCTCGGCGCCTGTCCGACCCCCTCGAACCACAGGAAGTCCAGCCCGCCGATGATGCCGCTGCCCGTGTCCGGCCCGAACGCCAGCGTGTAGCCGATCAGCATCCACAGGACCGTGACGACCCCGAGGGCGATGAACGACTGCATGATGGTGCCGAGCACGTTCTTCGTCCGAACGAGCCCGCCGTAGAAGAGCGCCAGTCCCGGGGTCATGAACATGACCAGGGCCGTCGCCATCAGCAACCAGGCCGTATCGCCTGAGTTGATCTCTGGCATCACACCTCCCCCTTCTCGATGCACGCATGCTGACGGGCGGAGGTTTCGGTGGAATTTCCGATGTGTTACGCCTGCGTAAACGCCCGTCAGCCCGCCAGGAAATCCAGGAGCAGCGCGTTCACGCGGGCGGGGTCCTCGAGCATCATCCAGTGGCCGAGGCCGTCCAGGCGCTCGTAGCGCCACGGGCCGGTCACGTTCTCCCGCGACACGGTCATGCGCGACTCGGGCAGCAGGTCGTGCTCCCCCCACATCGCCAGGACGGAGCACTCGACCGGCGGAACGGGGATCTCGTCCTCCATGAACACCTCGGGCTGGGCGATCGCCCGGTAGTACGAGAGCCCGGCCGTCAGCGCGCCCGGGCGGGCGAGCGACTCCAGGCTGCGGCGCAGGTCGGGAGACTCGCCGGGGCGGCCCTCGCGGAGCCACTCGCGCATGAGCTTCCAGTCGTGGCGGGACAGCGCGTGCTCGGCGTAACCGCGGAGCTGGAACAGGAAGATGTACCAGTACTTCTCCGCCTCCTCGACGGATGGCCGGCGCCGCTGGTAGCCCACCGAGAACGCGGCCATCCGCTCGACCCGCTCGGGGTGGGCGGCGGCGAAGATCCACCCGACGACCGCGCCCCAGTCGTGCACGATCAGGCGGACCCGGTCGATCCCCAGGACGTCCAGCCAGCCCCGGACGTCCTCCAGCAGGGCGGGGAGGGCGTACGCCTCGACGTCGTCCGGCCGGTCGCTCTGCCCGAAGCCGCGCAGGTCCGGAGCGATCGTTCGGTACCCGGCCTCCACGAGCGCGGGGACCTGATGGCGCCACATCTCGGCGTCGTCGGGGAAGCCGTGGAGCAGCAGGACCGGGGGCGCGGCGGGATCGCCCTCCTCGAGCACCCGGAACGTCAGGCCGTTGGCCTCGATGCGGCGTTCGGTCACTCGTTCGCGTCCTGGGCGCGGAGCTCCGCGGGGGCGTGAACGATCTCGGACCACGGACGCCCCTCGAGCACCAGGACCGTCTCCTTGGCCAGGACGACGGTCTTGCCGTCCGCGTTGTCGATGCGCACGTCCGCGACGGCGATGTTCTTTCCCCGGTGCACGACGCGGGCCTCGGCGAGGAGGGGCCGTCCGTCGGGGAAGACCGGCCGAAGGAAGTTGATCGACAGGTCGAGGGTGGCGAGGCTCGCACCGGCGGGCATGGTCGAGGCCACGGCGTTCACCAGGGTCCCGTCGGCGAAGACCGCCAGCAGACCCCCGTAGACGTTCCGGGACGCCGACGCGAACCACTCGCTGGCCGGGATCGAGCACCGCACCAGACCCTCCTCGACGTGGAGGGTTTCCCAGCCCGTCAGGATGCCGATCGGCGAGGGCGGCAGCTCGCCGGACATGTAGGCGCGGATCTGCTCGAGCCCGCTCAGCCGGTCGAACGCCTCCTGGGGCCAGACCTCGCCCTCGACCGGCCGTAGATACGGGTCGGGCGTGTCGTGCTCGCTCGGCGGCGTGGGAGGCCATTCCCCGAGGGGCGTGGGGGCCGGCTCGAACGGCGGGAAGACCACCTGGCGGGACGAGCCGTGCGCGAGCAGCCGGCCGGCGGAGTCCTCGACGACGAGATCGGACAGCGCGAGGGCCGGAGAGACGTGGATCTTCGTGCTGTGCGCCCGGAGCACCACGCTCTCGACGGTGGCGGGGCGGACGAAGCTGATCGCGATCTGGGCCGTCGCGAAGATCGTCGCCGGCGGCATCGCCACCAGGACGCTCGAGCCCATCGCCACGTCGCCCACCAGCAACGCCGCGGCACCCGGGAATGGTCCCGCCGCGGTCTGGAGCCACGGCGACGCCGGCATGACGAACGAGGCCGACTCGAAGTTGAACTCCTCCATCTCCCCGCCCACCAGCCGCCCGATCGGGGCGATGGGCCCCTTGCGGGCGAGCCAGACCTCCATCTGCTCGTACCCCTTGAGCCCCAAGAGCTCGAGCTCGGGGTAGGCGCCGCGGACGGGCTCCTCGGGGATCATCCCGGCGCGAGCTCCCCCTGGAGGCGCTCGTCGACCGGATGCCACGGGGCGTCGGTTCGGACCAGGACGGTGGCCAGCCCGAGCGCGACCCGCTTGCCCTCGGCGTTCGCGACCTCGCACTGGGCGACGGCCACGCTCTTGCCGCGGTGCAGGACCTTGGCTCGCGCCGTGAGGAGGCCCCCGTCGGGGAACACGGGCCGGAGGAAGTTGATCTTCAGGTCCACCGGGAAGTAGACGGTGCGGGCCGCCCCCGTCGTCTGCACCGCGCACACCATGGTGTGGTCGGCCAGCATCCCGATCGACCCGCCCTGGATGGTCCTGAGGGGGCTGCACAGGTGCTCGTGGGCGGGCATGGTGAACGTGCACGTGCCGTCGCCGGCCTCGGTCACCCGCATCCCCGTCAACGCGCTGATCGGCGGCCCGTCGATCTCCCCGGCGATCATCATCCGCAGGATCTCGAGTCCCGTGTGCTCGTCCCACATCTCCTGGGGCACGACGAATCCCTGCGCCGGCCGGCGTTCGTACGGATCGGGCGTGTCGTGGGCGACCTCTTCGACCGGCTCGACGACCGGCGGTTCGTCCGGCGGCGGACCCATCGGATCGAACACGACGCAGCGCGACGTGCCGTGGGCGATCAGCTTGCCGGCGGAGTCCTGGATGACGACGTCCGACAGGGCGAGCGACCGGCCGCCGTGGATCAGGCTCCCCGTCGCCACCAGGTCCTCGCCGTCGACCGCCGGAGGGCGCACGTAGTTCATCGAAAGCTCGGCGGTCGTGTACGCGGTGAACGCGGGGAGTCCCGACTGGACGGCGCACCCCAGCGGGGCGTCGGCGAGGGCCGCGAGCGTCCCGAGGGAGATGTGTCCCGCCGGGACTTGCAGCCACGGGGAGGTCTGCTGGGTGAAGGTGACCAGCCCGCGGGAGACGTCGGTGAGGATGTGTCCCATCAGGTGCGAGATGGGCGGACGCGGCCCCCATCCCTTGAAGAACCCCTTGAGCTGCTCCTCGCCGGACAGACCGAACAGGACCGGGTTCGGATACCCGCCCCGAACGGGTTCCTGCCAGGGTTCGGTCACGAGCCGCAGGATATCCGCGATGCGGGTCCGGTCGTTACGGCCGGCCGAGCTTGCGGAGACGGTCGCGGCCGTTCCTGCGGACGGCGGGGCCGTGGCCGAAGAACAGCTGCTCCGCCGGCTCGTCCGCGAGGCGGCGAACGGTATCGGCGTTGGCTTCAGGGTCCGAGGTGAAGGGTTTCCACGACCTCGCGAGCGGCCCGAGGTGCCACACGGCGTCGGCGACGAAGAGCGCCTGGTGATCCGGCGCCCACACCGCGATGTGGCCGTCGGTGTGTCCGGGCGCGGGGATCGCGACCAGACCGCCCTCCAGCTCGGTCCGGTCGGAGATCAGCACGTCGGGCCGGAACCGCTCGAACTTGGCCAGGTGACCGTAGAGCACCTGCATCCCCAACCGCGGGTAGGGGTACGGCGCGTCGCCGGTCATCACCGGTGCGTCTCGCTCGCCGACCACGATCGTCGCGCCGGTGGCGTCACGGATGGACTTGGCGTCTCCCGAGTGGTCGCCGTGCGCGTGGGACAGGACGATCTGGCGCAGGTCCTCGGGCTTGCGTCCGAGCTTCTCGATCGCCTTGAGCACCCGGGCGCCGGTGCCCCGCGTGCCGGTGTCGACCAGGCTGAGGATCCCGCGGTGCTCCACGAGGTACAGCGACGCGAGCGGAAACGGATCGCGCGGACCGAGCCGGACGACGGGCAGCTCCATCGGCGCGCGACCGGGCCCGCTAGGAGGCCTTCTTGGCCGCGCGCTTCGCGGCCGGCTTCTTCGCCTTGCGGGGCGCCTGCTTCTTGCCCGCCCTGGCGGCCTCGACGCTCGCCTTGAGGGCCTCCATGAGGTCGGCGACCTTGGTGGGCTCGGCCTCCTCGACGACTTCGATCTCCTCGCCGGCGACCTTCTTCTCGACGATGTCCAGCAGGGCCTCCCGGTACTCGTCCTTGTACTCCTCGGGGTGCCACTCGTCGGTGAGGGAATCGATGAGGCTCTGGGCCATCTTCAGCTCCTGGTCGCGGACCTTCGGGGCCTTGTCGAGCTCCTCGAACTCCGCGGGGCGGATCTCGTCGGGCCAGTACATCGTCTCCAGGACGAAGGCTTTGTCCTTGATCCGGAGCGCGCACAGGTGCTCCTTCTCGCGGAAGGCCACCTTGGCCACGCCGACCTTGCCGTTCTCGCCGAGCGCCTCCCGCAGCAGCGCGTACGGCTTCACGCCGGTCTCCTCGGGGATCAGGTAGTACGTCTTCTTGTAGTAGATGGGGTCGATCTCGTCGATGTCGACGAACTGCAGGATGTCGATGGCGCGGGTGGACTCCACGGGAACCTTGTCGAGGTCCTCGTCCTCGAGCACCACGTAGGTGCCCTTCTCGACCTCGTAGCCCTTCACGATGTGCTCGAAGGAGACCTCCTCGCCGTCCTTCTCGCACACGCGCTTGTAGCGGATCCGGCCGTGGTCCTCGTCGTGCAGCTGGTTGAAGGACAGGGACTTCTCCTCGGTGGCCGGGTACATCTTGACCGGGATCGAGACGAGCCCGAAGGAGATCGCGCCCTTCCACATCGTCCTCGGCATGGTGGCACCTCCTGGGAACCCCGCGTGACGGGGGAGCGAATTCTACGTCCGCTTCGTTTGCTGGTGTGGAGATACCTACCCCAATGGCCCGGGGCTCGCACCTGCCCCGATGGGTACGATCGCCGGGTGGCGCGCGCGCGAACGAAAAAGGTCGAGGTCGCGTTCACGGTCGACGTCCCCCGCCCGCTGGAGGCCTCCTTCGACGGGGAGCACTGGTGGGCCGAGGCCGGCGAGCGAGAGGTCCGCCTGTCCAACCTGGGGAAGGTGTTCTGGCCCCAGGAGGGCTACACCAAGGGCGACCTGGTCGCCTACTACTGGAACCTGGCGGAGACGATCCTGCCGTACCTGCGGGAACGGCCCCTGACCATGAAGCGGATGCCGGACGGCATCGAGGGCCCCTACTTCTACGAGAAGAGCGCCCCCCAGAAGACGCCCGACTGGATCCCGCGGTGCGAGGTCGACTCGGACAACGAGAAGAAGCTGATCGACTACCTGATGGTCGAGGACGCGGCCGCGCTGCTGCACGTCGCGAACCTGGGCTGCATCGAGTTCCATCCGCTCCACGCCCGGTGCGGCCGGATCGAACACCCCGACTACCTGTTCTTCGACCTCGACCCGATGGACGCGCCGTTCGAGTACGTCCTGGCCGTCGCGCAGCACGTGAAGGTGGCGCTCGACCGCCTGCAGCTTCCCAGCTACCCGAAGCTGTCGGGGGCGACCGGCATGCAGATCTACGTGCCGATCGAGCCGAAGTACACCCACGAGCAGACCCGAGCGTTCGTCGGCGCGGTGGGGCGCTACATCAACAAGGCCGACCCCGAGCGCGTGACCATGGTGTGGGAGGTGAGGAAGCGCACGGGCAAGGTGTTCATCGACCACAACATGAACCGCTCGGGCGCGAACATCGCCGCCGTCTATTCGGTCCGTCCGGAGCCGGGCGCGTCGGTCTCCACGCCGGTCACCTGGGAGGAGGTCGCCGAGGGCGACATCCGGCCGCAGGACTTCACCATCGTGACGATCCACGACCGGCTGGCGAAGGTCGGGGACCTCTTCCGGGACGTCCTCGAGACGCCGGTGAACATCGACGCGGCGCTGGAGACGATGGGGGTGCCGGTGGAGGAGGCTCCGCCGCCGACCCGATCCGTGCGCGTGGGTCCCGAGCCGGCCGCCCCGACGAAGCCCAAGCGCCGGCGCCGGACCGTCGCCCCCACCGCCGGGCGGACGAAGGACGATGAGACGATCGCCCGCTCGAAGGACCCGAAGCTGCGCGAGTACCTGTCGATGCGGGACTTCGTCGAGACGCCGGAGCCGGCCGGCGGAGACGCAAGCCCGCAGGGCAACGAGTTCGTCATCCAGAAGCACAACGCGACCCGCCTGCACTACGACCTGCGACTGGAGCGCGACGGCGTGATGGTCTCGTGGGCGGTGCCCAAGGGACTCCCGCTGACCTCGGGGGTCCGCCACATGGCGGTCCAGACCGAGGACCATCCCATGGAATACAACGCGTTCGAGGGGTGGATCCCCGAGGGGCATTACGGGGCCGGCGAGGTACGGATCTACGACCGGGGGACGTACGACCTCCTCGAGTGGACCGACAAGAAGGTGAGCTTCCGCCTGCATGGCGAACGCCATCGGGGCGAGTGGCACCTGGTGAAGACCAACCGCGACTGGTTGATCCTGCTGGCGAAGGCCTCCGTCGCCGAACAGCCCGATCCCCCGCCGGCGTTGCTCCCGATGCTCGCCGAGGCGGCGAAGGAGGCGTTCAGCGATCCGAAGTGGCGATTCGAGCCGAAGCTCGACGGCATTCGCACCCTGGCCTACGTGAGCACCGACGCGACCCGGCTGATCTCGCGATCGGGCGCGACCAGACGAGGAGCTACCCGGAGCTGAGCCGCCTGGCGGAGAAGGTCAACGCGGCCTCCGCCGTGATCGACGGCGAGATCGTCGCGTTCGATTCGGACGGTAAGCCCTCGTTCGAGATGTTGCAGCAGCGGATGAACCTCACCAACGACAAGGAGATCGACAAGGTCCGCCGCAAGCTGCCGGTGACGCTGTTCGCGTTCGACCTGCTGTGGTTCGACGGCCAGGACCTCACCTCGCGCCCCCTCACCGAGCGCCGGGAGCGGCTCGAGGAGATCGTCACCCAGGTCCCGCCCATTCAGCTGACCATCTACGTGGACGAGGACGGCGACGCGTTCTACCAGGCCTGCAAGGAGCTCGGCATCGAGGGCATCCTGGCGAAGCTCAAGACCTCGACCTACATGCCCGGGAAGCGCTCATCGAACTGGCGGAAGGTCAAGATCCTCAACCGCCAGGACTGCGTGATCCTCGGGTGGACGCCGGGCACCGGCGGGAGGGCCTCGAAGTTCGGCGCACTGCTGGTAGGGGCGTATCACCAGGGGAAGCTTCGATGGGTCGGCCAGGTCGGCACGGGGTTCACCGACCGGATGCTCGACGACCTGCTCGAGCGGCTCCGGCCCATCGAGACCGACGCGCCGGCGATCGACGATGCCGGGCTGCGCAAGCTCAAGGCCGCCCACTGGGTCCGGCCGGAGCTGGTCGCCGAGGTCGAGTACCTGCAGCAGACGAAGGCCGGGAAGCTCCGGGCCCCGTCGTTCAAGGGCCTGCGCCCGGACAAGGTTCCCGAGGACTGCCTGCTGGAGCCCCCGGCGCCGGCCTAAGGAACGACGAAGCCCCGCCCGGCATCACCGGACGGGGCTTCAGGGAACTCGACGACCGCTTAGGTGAACTGCCCGATCGCCCACACCATGAAGGCGATGAGGGCCATCACGATGATCACGATCGCCGTGTACTTGATGGCGGCGAACCCGGTCGCGCTGTCACCCTCGGGCTCGATGACGGGCTCTCGCTCGACGTACGGCATCTGATCCTCCTCTTTGGATTGGAACGCTGGGTCTGTTGTTCCCGCCGAGGCAGGCCGAGCGAAACGGTTTGGGAGCTCAGGCGAAGGGCTCGAAGCCCGCGCTTGAACGAGCAGCGCCCGAGCCTCGCGGTCCTCCATCCCCCGGGACAGCAGCTCCTGGTAGAGGCGGATCGCGGCGAGGGGACGGCCGCACTTCGGGCAGAACCCGAAGTGGGACTCGACCGGGGCGTCGCACCAGGCGCAGGCGTGGAGCTCGACCGCGGGGCCCTCCTCGAGGCCGGCGTCCGCCAGCGCGTCGACGTAGCCCTTGCCGTAGTCCCACAGGACGTACTCGTCCTCGCGGGGCTCGAACGCCGGCTCGTGCATCCGCGGCTCGCCGGTGTCGAGCATGTGCTGGAGGCTCTCCTTCAGCAGGTCCCAGGCGTAGTAGTGATCCGAGCCGCAGTCGGGACAGGCGATGACGACGCCGCGGATGCCTTGAGCCTCGAAGACGCCGCGCATGGAGTCGACGTCCTCGAGGTCGGACTCGACGCTCTCGCGCTCCTCGGGCTCGAGCGGCGTCGGCTCCTCGATCCGGTCGTTCTCGTCCATCTCTCCTCCTGGAACCTGGCGCTGCCCGCATCGGCGCTCCATCGTACGCGCCCTCGGCGACGGCTCCCTCAGCTGGAACACGCTTGAACGCCTCCCCGAACTCGAAGTCCCGGCCCTCGGCGAGCTTCGCGGCGCGCTCGCGCACCTCGGGCCCGATGTCGTCGACGCCCATGTTCTTCAGCTGGCTGGCGTGCGCGCGGAGCGCCGCGATCTTCTTGTCGATGGGTCGCGCCGATGTCGACGACCTCGTCGGCATCTCGGTCCCCTCCCGAACGAGGGCAGCCACAGCTCGGGCACCTCGAACGGCTCGAAGCCCTGGTCGAGGAGCTCGGGGAACTGCGGGCGGCTGGGGGCGTCGGGGTTGATCACGGCCAGCATCGCCTCGCCCACGGCCCGGTGGTCGGGGTGGTTGATGTAGCGGGAACGACCTCCACAGGTCGAGGGATCGGGGGCGACGATGCAGCTCGGGGCGGAACCGGCGGACCTCGCGGGTCAGGTCCCGGCGCAGGTCGAGCGTCACCTCCAGGTAGCCGTCGGGTAGCCGAGGAACACCACGTCCGCCACGCCGAGGATCGCCGCCGCCTCGCGCTGCTCCTTCTGGCGGACCTCGGCGATCGCCTCGCGCGTCCAGCCCGGCTCGTTCTGTCCCGCCGACCCGTCCGTGACGCAGACGTAGGTGACCTCCGCCCGCGGGCCGTCCAGCCCGCGACCGTGCCGCCGAAGGTGAACTCGGCGTCGTCCGGGTGCGCGAAGGCCGCCAGGACGCGCGACGGGCCTGCGCTCGTTCGCCACGGCGCTGCAGCGTAACAGCGGGGACCGAGTTTCCCGGTTATCCCAGGGTCCAGCGCAGCCGGACCCACGTTCGCCGTCCGCACGACGGACAGCGCATCAGGGAGTGGTACCGGCGGACGAAGGGCAGGTGCAGCGACGGCGGGAGCGCGGACCTTCGCCGCCTCGAGCGCGGAGACCGGCGTCTCCCGGCCACAGTCCGAGCATTCGATGAACAGGGTCCCGAACGGGCGACCGTTCGCCTCCGCCGAGAACAGGGCCATCTTGCCGAGGGGGTCGCGGCGACCCTCCAGGTCGCCCGCGGCGATCGTGCTGGGGTGACGCCGGCGTGCGTCGCGGGCCTCGGGCTCGCCCAGCCGGTCGGGGATGCCCCCGCCGATGGCGCCGGCGCCGGCGCGGTCACGGCACGAGGCGCCTCCGCGATGGCCGGTACGCGTCCGCGCCGGGGTGGGTCGGGGAGAACTGCACGATGGTGTGGCCGTCCCGCGGCGCCTCGGCGAACTTGATCGACTTGCGGACGGGTGGCTCGAGGATCGGGCAGCGAGTAGCGCGATCCGACGTCCTCGAGCACCTCGCGTCCGTGCCTGGTCCGCGCGTCGAACATGGTGGGGATCATGCCGCGCACCTCGAGTCCGTGGTTGGTCAGGCGCTTCACGTCGTCGATGGTCTCGAGCAGCTGCCCGACGCCTGCGATGCGACAGGGCCTCGCACTGCATGGGGATCACGACCTGGTCCGCCGCCGTGAGGCCGTTGATGGTGAGAACGCCCAGCGAGGGCGGGCAGTCGATCAGGATGACGTCGTAGCTCTCGGCCGCCTCCAGGGACTGGCGCAGGGCGTACTCGCGGCCCGTGCGCATGAGCAGGTAGGCCTCCGCGCCGGCCAGGTCGATGTTCGCGGGGAGAACGGCGAGCGACTCGTCCTCGACGTCGAGGATCGCGTCGGTCGACTTGTTCCGGCCGAGCAGGACGTCGTGGATGGTCGGGTCGAGCTCGTCGGGATCGAACCCCAGGCTGTACGTCAGGCAGGCCTGGGGGTCGAGGTCCACGAGCAGGACGGTTCCGGCCGCGCTCGGCCATGGCCGCGCCGAGCGCCGCCACGGTCGTGGTCTTGGCCACGCCGCCCTTCTGGTTGGCCACCGCGATCGTCTGCGCCATGACGAGCGTTCTACGCCCGGCGCGGCGAGGTCGGCAAACCCGGTCCTGTCAGTCAGCCTGAGGGCTCGGGCATCGTTTCGTCCGGCTCGCGCCTTCGGATCCAGCAGGCGAACGGAGACAGCAGCGCCTCGGCGTGGTCGATCGCCGAGGCGAGCCAGGCGGCGTCCTGGGACCCCCGCTGGTCGCTGCGTGGATACAGGAACTGGTTGAGCTCCTCGCTGGATCCGACCTGGAGGCCCGACGGTGGCGAGGTACTCCGCGATCGCGAGCTCGAACGTGAACAGCGCGATCGCCGTCCGGGTAGGTGTGGACGAACTACGTCAGGTACCGGTTGGGCCGCGCCGTGTAGATCCGCGAGCCACGGGCGATGGGTCGCTCGTTCGACCGCGACGAAGCCGAGCTCCCGCAGCGCGTCCTCGAACTCCACGCCCGGGGAAGCGTATTCCCGGCTCAGTCCACCGCCCGCAGGGGCGGCGACCTCCTCCTCGGCCATCCGCGCCCGGCCCAGTGCGCCGCGTGCGCGGCCCAGCTGCATGCGGATCTCCGCTGCCGCGTTCTGGGCATCTTCGCCGGCCTCCCGACCGAGTTCTCCAGGACGCGCTCGATGCCGTCCAGGGCGGGCCCACCTCGGACACCAGGCCGCCGACGTCGGCGCGCCCTCGGCGCCCAGCCGGCAGCACAGCGAGTACAGGGCCAGCAGGGCGGGCAGCACGCTCGAGTACGGGACGAGCAGCACCCCGCGGGCATGGGCCTCGAGTGCGCGCGCTTCAGGCGGCGTGGACGGCGTCGGGACCGCGGCCACGGCGAAGGGGTGGTCGCGCGCGGGTCGAGGTACTTCGCGACCTCCTTCGCCCGGTCGGCGACGAGCTTCTCGCCGCCCTGGCCAGCCGCACGCGATCCTCGCCGCTGCGCCGCGTCCAGGGCCTCGATCTCGGCCACGCCGCCCACTTGGAGTCGACGGGCAGCCGGCGGCCGTCCGGCAGGCTCAGGCAGAACTCGACCACCTTGCCGTTCACCTGGAACTTCGTGTCGACCATGTCGGGCGGCAGCATCTGCAGGGCCTCCCACACGACGTTCTCGCCCACCCGGCCGCGGCTGGCCGCGCCGAGGAAGGTCGCCTCGAGACGCTGCAGGCTGACGCCCGGGCCTCCTCCTCGTGGACGCGGCGCTCGTGCTCGCGGGCGCGCATGCTCGCCGAGCATCCCCCGGGTCTGGTCCAGGCCGGCCCGCATCGCCTCCTGGCCCAGCCCGGCCTGATTCAGGCCGTCCGACAGGCGGTCCAGCGGGCGGCCTGGGCCCGGAGCTCGGCCTGCAGCACTGGGTCCAGCACGTGACCGCGCTGCGCTGCGGGCTGCGGCGCCGTCGTCGGGCGAGCACCATCACCGCCGCGAGCGCGAGCGCCGCGACGACTCCAAGCACGATGAGCAGGGCAGCCTGCATGCGAGCCTCCTCAGGACCCTTGGACTGTTCCGGCAGGACACCAGGCTACCCAGGAGGTCTGCCACGCATCTCGGCGGCGCCCCGACCTCGCTCAGGCGGCGTTCGAGGAATGCCCGCTCGACTTCGTTCGAGGCCAGCTCAAGCGCTCGCTGGTACGCGGCCTCCGCCTCGCGGATCGGCCGAGGCGCCGGAGCAGGTCGGCCCGCGCGGAGTGGAACAGGTGGTAGCCGTCCAGGCCGGCCAACCCGTCGATCAGCGCCAGCCCGGCGGCTCGGGCCCGTCGGCCATGGCCACCGCGACGGCACGGTTGAGCTCGACCACGGGCGAGGGCCGGACCGCCGACAGGCCGGTGTACAGGCGGGCGATCCGCCGCCAGTCGGTGTCCCCGGGGCGGGCGGCCCGGGCGTGCTCCGACGCGATCACCGCCTGCAGGACGTACGGGCCCGCCGGGGCGAGCCGCCAGGCGCGTTCCGCGAGCCCCAGACCCGCCGCGATCTCCTCCCGGTCCCACCGCGCGCGGTCCTGGTCCTCCAGCAGGACGAGCTCACCGTCCGGGCCGACCCGCGCCTCCCGGCGCGAGTCCTGCAGGAGCATCAGGGCCAGGAGCCCGATGGCCTCCGGCTCGTCCGGCATGAGCGAGACGCAGGACCCGCCCCAGCCGGATGGCCTCGCCCGAGAGCTCCCGGCGGATCAGCGCGTCCCCGGCACTCGCCGAGTAGCCCTCGTTGAAGATCAGGTACAGGACCGCCAGCACCGAGTGCAGCCGCTCGGGCAGGACGTGGTCCTCGGGCACGCGATACGGGATCGCGGCGTCGCGGATCTTGCGCTTGGCCCGCACCAGGCGCTGGGCCAGCGTCGCCTCCGGGAGCAGGAACGCCCGCGCGATCTCCCCGGTGGACAGGCCGCCGAGGGTCTTGAGCGTGAGCGCCACGCGCGCCTCGGGCGCCAGCGCCGGGTGGCAGCACGTGAAGATCAGCCGGAGCCGGTCGTCGGGGATCGTGCATGTCCCCTCCCGCTCCACTCAGGTCCGCGTCGTCCGCGGGCCCCAGCGCTCCCAGCTCGACGACCTTCTCGGCCAGGCGCTTCTCTCGCCGCAAACGGTCGACCGCCTTGTTCCGCGCGGCGGTCGTGATCCACGCGCCGGGGTTTCGCGGCAGCCCCTCGCGCGGCCACCGCTCCAGGGCGACCATGAACGCCTCCTGAACGGCCTCCTCGGCCAGGTCGAAGTCACCGAGGACGCGGATGAGGGTGGCGACCGCCCGTCCCGACTCCTGCCGGAACAGGCGGCCGACCTCCTCTCGTTCGACGAGCGCCCGATCGCTCACGCGGCGCCGGTCACCCCTGCGGGGAACTCCTGGACGGGACGGACCTCGACCCTGCCGCCCATGTGGGCGACGCTCGGGATCTTCAGCGCCCAGTCGATGGCCTCGGCCTCGTCCTTCACCTCCACCACGTAGAACCCGCCGAGCTGCTCCTTCGTCTCGGCGAACGGGCCGTCGGTCGTCCCCTCCGCGGAGACCGTCTTCGCCGTCGCACTCGGCTGGAGCCCCTCGCCGGACACGAAGACACCCTTGTCCACGGCCTCCTGGGAGTAGTCGCGGTAGGCCTGGATGGCCTTCTCCGCCTGCTCGGGGGCGAGGGTCTCCCACCCGGACTCGTCGTCGAAGATCGTCAGCATGAACTTCGCCATCTCGTGCTCCTCTCGTCTCAGGACTGCTGCTGGTCGTACTCGGACACCGGCCGGACCTCGATGGTCCCGCCGCGCGCGCCCGGCACCCTGGCCGCCCACTCGAGGGCCTGGTCCAGGTCGGCGCACTCGATCAGAAGTATCCCGCCGAGCTGCTCCTTGGTCTCCGCGAACGGGCCGTCGGTCACGGTGGTCTCCCCGTTGCGAACCTGAACGCTCGTCGCGGTCGCCGTCGGCTGGAGTCCCTCGCCGAGGAGGAACACTCCGGCGGCCTGCATCTCCTCGGTGAGGGCGCGGTACTCCTCGACCATCTGCATGATCCCCTCCGGCCCCGACTCGAAGAACTCCCGCTCGTCGCCCCAGATCTGGAGCAGGTACTTCATCCGGACCCCCTTTCAGGTGGGCGGTTCCCGCCCTCGCACCCAGACGACGAACGGGATCCCCCGGATTCGACACCAATCCGGAACTTTGTGGCTAGGCTTGGGCCGATGCGGATCGGGTTCATGCTGGCGTTCATGTTCGTGACCGGGGCGGGGTCCCTGGTCGCCGCCGACGTGACGGACCAGGCCTGGCCCCTGTTCCTGATCTTCCCCGCCTACGGCGTGGCCCCCCTGCTCGCCACCCGCGGCGACGCACGAGGGCGCCGATGGCGAGGCCTAGGACCCCCTCGACCGTCGTCCGGGATGGGGCGCACGACCTCGCCGTCCGCGGACATGATGACGATGTCCCGCTCGCCGACGAACTCGCCCTCCCTCGACTCGACCGACTCCCGGACGACCAGCGCGAGCGATCCGTCCGGGGACCATCCGAGCACGTGTTCCGCCGCGGGCGTGTCGGTCACGCGGCGGATGTCGGAGCCGTCGGGCGCGATCGCGAACACGTCGAGGTTGCTGACGCCCGGAGCGCTGCTGCCTCCCGGGGCCACGAAGACGAGCGGGCCGTTCGCATGCGGGTCGCCGGCCGGCCGCGTCTCCCGTGAGAAGACGATGGCGGCCGCCGTGGTCCCCGCCGCCGCAACCAGGAGGGCGGTGACAAGGGTGACCGGCCGGCGCCACTCCCGCCGACGGCTCGGCTCCGATTCGCGGATACGGTCCCAGAGGTCGGGCATGTCGAGACGGTCGGTCGAGCGAAAGAGATGGCGAAGGTCGTCAGGCATCGGCGTCTCCCAGCAGTTCTCTCAGTCGTGCCCGGGCACGATGGAGGTGCACGCCGACCGCCGAGCGGGTCGAGCCGATTGTCCGGGCGATCTCCTCCAGCGGCGCGTCGGCGTAGTAGTGGAGGACCACCGCGGCGCGCTGCTTCGGCGAGAGCGCTCGCAGGGCCTCGACCAGGCCTGCGGTGGGCTCGGGCATCTCGTATGCCGCCTCCAACATCTCGCCTCCCTCGCGTGCCCGGCGCTTCAGCTCACGCGCAGCGATCCGGAACCCGACCCGCCATATCCACCGCTCCGGCGCCTGGATCCGCGCCCGCTCCGCGAGGGCTCGTGCGAACGTCTCCGCTACCGCGTCGCTCGCCACCTCAGGGTCGCCCGTGTACAGAACGAGCGCCCGCCACAGCCGGGGCGCGTGGTCCCGGTAGGCCTCCTCGACGGCGTCCGCGACGCGCTCCCTCACCCGGGCATCCTGCACTCACCCGTACAGAGCCCGGAAGTGGCCTTCGGATTAACTCAGTCGGCCCAGACGGCGATCGCGCCGTCCTTGACCACCACGGCCGGGGTGCGCACGGCCGTCACGTCGTCCAGCGGGCTCGCGGCGTAGGCGACCAGGTCGGCCACCTTCCCCGGCTCGATGGTTCCCAGGCGGTCGTCCACGCGGCAGAGCGCCGCGGCGTTCGCGGTCGAGGCCAGCAGGGCCGTGGCCACCGGCAGGCCGTACTCGACCATCCGCACGATCTCCATCGGCGTCTCGCCGTGGCGGTTGAACGGGGTGCCCGCGTCGGTCCCGGTGGCGTGACGCACGCCGGCCTTCACCGCGTGGCGGAACGATGCCTTGGCGACCTCGAAGATCTGCCGGCCCTTCTCGATGACGTAGGCGGCGACCTGGTCGGGGTGATCGACGATGCCGGCGTGGGCGCCGAACGTCGGCACGTGGAAGGTCCCCCGCTCGGCCAGGAGCTTCATGGTCGCCGCTCCGGCCACCGAGCCATGCTCGATCGAGTCCACCCCGGCGCGCGTCGCGCGGACGATCCCCTCCTCGCCGTGGGCGTGGGCGGCGATGGGGAACCCCCACCGGTGGGCCTCGTCGACGGCGGACGCCAGCTCCTCCTCGGTGAAGCTCACGAAGTCCAGGGTGACCCCGGGCGTCAGCACGCCCCCGGTGGCCACCACCTTGATCGAGCGCGCCCCCGCGCGGAGCTGGCGGCGGACACCGGCGCGCACCCCCTCGGGCCCGTCGACCTGCTCGGCGAAGGAGCTCCAGCCGTGGCCGCCGGTGATCGTCAACGCCCGGCCGGACGCGATCACCCGCGCGCCGAGGACCCGGTGCTCCTCGACCGCGCGGCCGACGTCGACCGCCACCGAGCCCATCGTCCCCAGGTCACGGACCGTGGTGATCCCGGAGCCGAGATGCCGCTCCGCGTTCCGGCACGCCTTGATCGCGGCGGTGGCCTCCGAGACCGCCGCCTCCGCCAGGAAGTCGGCGTCGCCGTCGAAGCACAGGTGAACGTGGCAGTCGAACAGCCCGGGCAGGACCGTGAAGCCCTCCACGTCCAGCGGGACGGCGTCGCGAGCCTCCTTCGGGGCGCGGGCGTGCGGACCGACCCACGCGAACCGGCCGTCCTCGATGAGGACTCCCCGCTTGCTGACGGCCTTCGTGCCCGTGCCGTCGAACAGATCGACCGGGCCGGTGTACAGACGAGTCACTCGCCGATCCCGATCGACTCGCGGAAGGACGAGACGTTGGCCGTGTACTGGCGGGGGCGCTCCCCGAACAACTCGTCGACGCGGGCAGCGATCTCGGCGACCTCCCACCGATCGTCCTTCTCGATCTGATTCACGACGGTCCAGCTCCGATACAGCTGGATCGTCCCGCCCTGGACCCCGAACACCTGCCCGGTGATGGCCCGAGCCTCGTCGGTGCACAGGAAGGCCACCAGAGGGGCGACGTTCTCCGGCGCCAGCGCGTCGAACTGGCCCTCGGGGACGGAGAGGTCGCCGAACGTCTTCTCGGTCATCCGGGTCCGGGCGCCCGGCGCGATCGCGTTGCAGGTCACCCCGTACTTGCCCATCTCCATCCCGACGATCTGCGAGAGGGAGGCGATCCCGGACTTGGCCGCCCCGTAGTTCGACTGCCCGATGTTGCCGAGAAGCCCGGAGGTCGAGGACGTGTTCACGATCCGTCCGGCCGCCGGCTCGCCGGCCTTCGCCAAACCGCGCCAATGGATGCACGCCTCCCGCGTCACCAGGAAATGGCCCCGGAGGTGGACCTTGATGACCGCGTCCCACTCCTCGACGGACATGTTGAAGATCATCTTGTCGCGCAGGATCCCGGCGTTGTTCACGACCGCGTCGAGTCGTCCCCAGGTGTCGACCGCGAGCTTCACGAGCGACGCCGCGCCCTCGGGCTCGGAGATGTCCTCGAAGTGCGCGACCGCCTCTCCCCCGGCGGCGGCGATCTCCTCGACGACGCCGGAGGCGGGCCGGGGGTCGGCGCCCGTGCCGTCCCACTCGCCGCCCACGTCGTTCACCACCACGCGGGCGCCCTCCCGGGCGAACAGCAGCGCCTCGCCGCGTCCGATCCCCCGCCCCGCCCCCGTGATCACGGCGACCTTGCCGTCCAGCATGCCCATGGAGACCTCCGTCGTCGGTGCGCCGGAAGGATATCGGGCGGGCGTGGGACGGGAGCCCGCTACACTCGGCGCATGAGTCAGGCACCCCCCGAGGCCGGCTGGTACGGCGACCCGTTCGGCCGCTTCGAGCACCGCTACTGGAACGGCCGCGACTGGACCGAGAACGTGTCGCGCGGCGGCCAGACCTTCCTGGACCCGCCCACCTACGACGCGCAGGTGCCGACGGTGGACCGCCGGACCGAGAAGGTCGTCGGCGACGTCGCCCGGGCGGGGATCCAGGCGCCCCAGACGGGCGGCGGCACGCTGTTCACCGAGCCGGTCCTGGTCGTGAACCAGAAGTTGAAGCTGATCGAGCTGAACAACGAGTACGGGGTCTACGACGGGAACGGGAACCAGGTCGCCGCGGTGCGCCAGGTCGGCCAGACCGCGGCCAGGAAGGTCCTGCGGGCGCTCACCTCGCTCGACCAGTACATGACCCATCGGCTCCAGATCGTGGACATGCAGGGCCGCCTGCAGCTGTCCCTCACCCGCCCGGCCAAGCTCGTGAAGTCCCGGGTCATCGTCGAGGACGGCTCCGGCGCGGAGATCGGCCAGATCGTCCAGCAGAACGCGATCGGCAAGATCCGATTCGGCCTGGAGGCCGGCGGACAGACCCACGGCTCGATCAACGCCGAGAACTGGCGGGCGTGGAACTTCGCGATCAAGGACGCGACGGGGCGGGAGGTCGCCCGGATCACCAAGACGTGGGAGGGCCTCGCCAAGACGATGTTCACCACCGCCGACAACTACGTCGTGCAGATCCACGAGGAGCTCGCCGAGCCGCTGCGCAGCCTGGTCGTCGCCTCGGCCCTGTCCGTCGACACCGCCCTGAAGCAGGACGCCCGCGGCTTCGGCTAGGCCCGAACGCGAGAACGGCCCGCGCGAAGCGCGAGCCGCCCTCGAGATCCCCCTCGTCCTCTAGGTGCAGAGACCCTTCGGGGCCGAGCGGTTGCAGTCGTTGTTCACGAACCGGTTGTCGCTCCCCGTACCGTCCCAGATCAGGTCCGCCGGCCGGTTGCGCTTGGCCAGGTTGGTCTCGATCCGGTTTCGGATCGGGTTCGATCCGCCAGAGTCCTTCGACGAGGCGAGCATGATCCCCCCGGAGAACACCGACGGGCCGCTCCGCTGGTTCCGGTTCACGCGGTTGTCGATGATCGTGACGTCGCGCGTCCCGAGCAGCGCGATCCCGATGCCGGAGGTCGGCGGGGACTCGGCCGTCGCCGCGCACGCCGCGTTGTTCTCGCTCACGGTGCTGTTGCGGAGCGTCCACCGGTTGACCCCGTTCGGCAGCCCGGTGTTCAAGAAGACGACGCCCGTGCAGTTGTCGCTCACCGTCACGTTGTCGATCAGCCCTTGCGAGGCGTCGCGGATGAAGATCCCCGTGCCGTTCTCGAACGCGTTGCTGTCCGCGATCCCCGTTGCCGAGTTCGCGGTGTCGCCGACGTAGAGACCGGCCTCGTCGCTCCCGCTGGCGAGCACGTTGTTGATCCGTGTGCCCTGCGAGTCGTTCACGTAGAGCCCGTACTCGTCGTTGTCCTCCAGCACCAGGTTCGAGAACCGCGAGAAGCGGGCGTGGAACGCGAACAGCCCCGACGAGGAGAAGCCGCGGATCAGGAAACCGTCGATGTGGGTGTTCAGCACGACCGGGCCGCCGGGCTCGAACGGCTCGTCCTCCCCGGGCAGCTCGCCCAGGATGCAGAAGCCGCTGAACGTGCCGTCGTCGCCCTGGCACAGGTTGTTGGGCGGGCTTGCGGGCGGCTCGAGGACGGTCCCGAACGGGCTGGCGTCGGCTCCCAGGATCGTGAGGTCGTCCTCGCGGATCACGACGCTCTCGTGGTAGGTGCCGGCGGCGACGACGATCGTGTCGCCGGGCTGCGCCGCGTCGACCGCGGCCTGGATGGACTCTCCCGGGCCGACGTTGATCGTGGCCGCGGACGCGGGCGAGGCCAGGCCGACGAGCGAGGCCAGCGTCACGGCCACACACAGAAGCACGAGACGAACGGACTTCACGGGCATTCCCCTTCCTTCTGGGTGTTCAGCGCACAAAGTACCCGGATCGGGACCTGCGGAACATTTCTACCGAGCCGAGCGCCCCACCTGCTTGGCCAGGGATCCCGCGCGCTGCAGGTGCACGGCCTCCCAGCAGTACCAGGCGGCCACGGTCCGGAACGGGCGGAACCGCTCGCCCTCCGGCTGGAGCGCCTTCGCGGTGGGGGTTTCGACGAGCCCGTGGGCCAGCGCCCACCCCGCGCGCACACCCAGATCGTCCACCGGCCACACGTCCAGCCGGCGGAGCCGGAACATCAGGAACATCTCGGCGGTCCACCGCCCGATCCCCCGGACCTGGGTCAGGCGCCCGACGATCTCCTCGTCGCCGAGCCGGGAGATCCCGATGAGCGGGACCGTCCCGTCGGAGACCTTGGCCGCAAGGTCGAGGACGGCCGCGGCCTTGGCCCCCGACACCCCAGCGGCCCGGATCGCCGGCTCCGGGGTACGGAGCACCGCCTCGGGCGTCACCGTTCCGCCGATCGCGGCGACGAACCTGCCGTGGATGGCGGCCGCGGCCTTGCCGGCGAGCTGCTGGTACATGATCGACTCGACCAGCTCGGCGAAGAAGCCCGACTCGTCGCGGTTCGCCTTCAGCCGGCACGGACCGGCCTGTTCGATGATCGCCCCGAGCGCCGGATCGCGGCCGGCGACCTGGCGGGTGGCCTCGGCCAGCGAGATCCTCGGGCTCACCGGCCGCGGGCCTCGCGCCACGCGTCGGGAAGCACGGCCAGGACCAGCACGAGCGCCACCGCCGCGAACGCGTACTTGGGCCACGCCAGGGCGTGGGCGAGGTCGACCGCCTCCCGGTTCCCGCTGGTGGACGCGCCGAGCAGGAGCACGTTCTCGACGGCGTCGCACATCCCGCCCAGGACCAGGCTCACCGCCGCCACCCCGATCCGTCGCGGAACCCGCCCGTCCGGCGTCCCGGAGCGGGCCCGTCCGAACCTCCACAGCACGATGGGTCCCACCACTGCGTACAGAACGACGAACAGGAGGTCGAGCGTGAAATACGCCAACGCGTCGGATCTCCGGGCCACGAGCTCCTCGACGCCCACCACCTGCACGCCGGGCTCGGTGAGGACGGGGAACAGGGCCCCGACGACGAGCGCCGCGGCGAAGGTCGCGAGCAGCGCGCGTGCCGCCCCCCGGGTCCCGGTCATTCCTTACAGGGCGGCCGCGGTCTCCGCGAGCAGGGCGTACTCCTTGACGGGCGGGTCCCCGAAGGTGGCCGTCCCCATGATGAGCGTGGTCACCCCGGCCGCCTTCCAGGCCGGCAGGGAGTCGGCTATGCGCTCGACGGGACCGACCAGCGCCACCTCGTCCACCAAGGCGTCGGGGACGGCGCCGGCGGCCTCGGCCTTCTTGCCCTCCAGGTACAGGTCCTGGATCTGCTTGGCCTCGCCCTCGTAGCCGTAGCGCTGGACGAGCTCGTTGTAGAAGTTCTTGTTCCGGGCGCCCATGCCGCCGATGTACAGCGCCATGATCGGCTTCACCAGGTCGCGGCAGGCCTGCACGTCCGAGCCGATGAACATCGGGCAGAACGGGGCGACGTCGAAGTCCGACCCGTCCTTGCCGGCGGCCGCGAACCCCTCCTTGAGGTAGGGCTCGAAGGCTTCCGGGTGATTCGGGGAATAGAAGGCCGGCATCCATCCGTCGGCGATCTCGGCGGTGAGCGCCACGTTCTTCGGTCCGATCGACGCCAGGTAGATGGGCAGGTCGGCGCGGAAGGGGTGCACGATCGTCTTCAGCGGCTTCCCCAGGCCGCTGCCGGTGGTGGCCGGGACGTCGTAGTACTCGCCGTGGAACTCGAGCGGCGCTTCGCGGGCCAGGATCCGCCGGACGATCTCCACGTACTCCCGGGTGCGCGTCAGCGGCTTGCCGAACGGCACCCCGTGCCAGCCCTCGGACACCTGCGGCCCGCTGGTCCCGAGGCCGAGCTTGAAGCGGCCCTCGGTCAGATGGTCGAGCGTGATCGCGGTCATCGCACTCGCGGCCGGCGTCCGCGCGGGCATCTGCATGATCGAGGTGCCGATCGAGATGCGAGAGGTCCGGGCGGCCACCCACGCGATCATGACCACCGCGTCCGACCCGTACGCCTCGGCGCTCCAGACCGAGTCCCACCCGGCCTCTTCGGCCGCCAGGACGAACGGCATGACGTCGACCGGCGCGGCGCCCCAGTACCCCATGTGCAGGCCGAGCTTCATGCCGGCCAGCATGGCCGAACCCGCCCCGCGGCCGCAACGTGAGGGCTGGCAGGCCCGGCCGGGACCGAGGGAGAATCCTCACCCCAGGACCCGCCCATCCAGGAGGCCCGACGATGCGCCGACGCTCGCCGTTCCCACTCGCCCTCGCCCTCGCCCTCGCCATCGCCCTGCTGCTGCCGACCATTCCCGCCCAGGCGAAGAGGGCGAAGCGGCCCGCCCCGACGTTGACGTTCACCCGGCCGCTCCAGGTCGAGGCCCACGACCTTCCGAGCGCGGTGCTCGGCAACGGCGAACGGCAGGGCTCGGGCGAGCCCTCCATCAAGGTCGACTCGAAGGGGGTCATCTACCTCTCCGGGGTGACCACGGTCGGCCGGGCCTCGCCGGTGTGGATCTCGCAGAACGGCGGGAAGAGCTTCGAGGTCCTTCACACGCCGGGACAGTTCCGTGAGCTCTCGCCGCTCGGGGCCGAGGGCGACATCGCCATCGCGGACGACGACGCCATGTACTTCGTGGACACCGGCATCTCCTTCCTGGCGTTCACCCGGTGGGCGGCGGCGACGGGCGTGCACGGCGAGCAACCGGCGTGGGAGTACACGATCCCACACACGATCGGCGTCCTCCCCGGCGTCGACGACCGGCCCTGGCTCGCCTACGCGAGCGACGATGCCGGTGAGGTCCTGTGGCTCTACGTCAACCACTCGTCGCACATCGCGATCTACAAGAGCACGGACGGCGGCATGTCGTGGACCGAGACGACCAACACGCTGCCCGAGCAGCTCTACTTCCCCGGGATGATCGCGGCCCCCCGGGACCGCACGGAGGACGCGTACCTGTTCGGGAACTGCGGCGACTACCTCTCGCTGTGCTCGCGGTCAACCCACGACGGCGGCGCGACGTGGGAGGAGGTTGGGGTCGCGGATGTCGAGGAGGGCCGCGAGATCGCGGACTTCATGGTCTCCACCGCGGTCGACGACGCAGGCATCGTCTACGGGACGTGGGCCGAGGACGACGCGGACGACGCCTCCGAGGACGCGCCGAACCCGACCCAGCCCGACGCCGACGACGGTTGCGACGTGTACTACGCGGCGTCCCGCGACGGCGGGCACACCTGGGGCAGGAAGGTCCGGGTGAGCGACGGAACGGGGTGCGCGGTGTTCCCCTGGATCGTGGGCGGGGCTCGCGGCCGCGTGGCGCTGGCCTGGTACGAGGCCGACGCCCCGATCCCGAACGCCGACGCCAACCCGCAGGTCGCGGCCGGTGCTCCGGCCGACCCCGCGGCCTGGTACCTGCACGCCGGCGTGGTGCTCAACGCCGACCGGCGGCCGCAGGTCGTCCGCCGCGTGGCCGACCCGACACCCGTCCACTACGGCCCGCTCCTGCGGGAGCTGTGGGACTTCCTGCAGATCGCCGTCGGCCCCGACGGCCGCTTCCACATCGCCTACGTCGAGGACGTGAGCGCCGGCGCGAACGGTCCGGTGGGACTCGGGCCTCCCGAGGAGGCCCTGGTCCTGGGAGCCCAGGCCACGAAGGACACGATGTACGTCGCCCAGCGTGGAGGCCCGCGGCTCCGCTAGGCTTCGGCGTTCCGGATCGGGGGGAGGATCTCGCCGTGATCGAGCTCGTCCAGCAGGCGGTCGAGGCCGCGCGCGCGGCCGGCGCCGAGTACGCGGACGCCCGGTTCATCGCGACCGACAACGAGTCCCTCACGGTCAAGAACCAGGAGATGGAGGGCGTAGACCGTTCCTACTCCGAGGGGATCGGCATCCGCGTTCTGGTCGACGGCTACCTCGGGTTCGCGGCGACCGCCCGCACCGACGAGGCCGAGATCAACCGCACGGCCGCCCTCGCCGTGGAGATCGCCCGGGCGGCGTCGCGCCTGCCCCGCGAGCCGATGACCCTCGCCGAGGTCGAGCCGGTGACCGGGCGGTGGGAGACCCACATCGTCGAGGACCCGTTCACGGTCGCCCTGGACGAGAAGGTCTCGCTCCTCATGGAGGCGTCCCGACGGATGCAGGCCGTCCCCGGGGTGGCGTTCGGGGAGGCCGGCCTAGACTTCTATCGCCGCCGGTCCTCGTTCGCCTCGAGCGAGGGCGCCGCGATCGAGCAGACCATCGTGCACTCCGGGGGCGGGATCGAGGCGACCGCGATCGGCGACGGCGAGATCCAGCGGCGCTCGTTCCCGAACTCGTTCCGTGGGCACATCACCGCGGCGGGCTACGAGCACATCCGCACGCTCCCGCTGGTGACCGAGGCGGAGCGCGTCGCCACCGAGGCGGTCGAGCTCCTCACCGCGCCGGACTGTCCGAGCGAGCTGACCACACTCGTCCTGGACTCGAACCAGGTGATCCTGCAGGTCCACGAGTCGGTCGGCCATCCGATCGAGCTCGACCGCGTGCTCCGCATGGAGGAGGCGTTCGCGGGAACGTCGTTCCTCACGCCGGAGGACCGGGGGAAGCTCCGCTACGGCTCGGAGCTGATCACCATCACCGCCGACGCCACCCTGCCGGGAGGGCTCGGAACGTACGGCTACGACGACGAAGGGGTGCCGGCGCAGGCCGTCACGGTGATCGAGGACGGCGTCTTCCAGAACTTCATCTCCTCGCGGGACACCGCGGCCATGATCGGGGAGACCTCGAACGGGACCAGCCGATGCGACGGGTGGCAGAACCTGCCGATCATCCGGATGACGAACATCAACCTGCTGCCGCGGGAGGGGACGCTGGCGGAGATCATCGCGGACACCAAGGACGGCATCTACTTCTCGACCAACACGTCGTGGTCGATCGACGACAAGCGAGTGAACTTCCAGTTCGGCTGCGAGATCGCCTGGCGGATCAAGGACGGCAAGCTCACCCAGATGTACCGCAACCCCAACTACACGGGGATCACGACGGAGTTCTGGGGCTCCTGCGACGCGGTCGGCGGCCCGGAGGAGTGGACGGTGTGGGGAACCCCGAACTGCGGGAAGGGCCAGCCGCCCCAGACGGCGCGGGTCGGCCACGGCACGCCGCCGGCGCGGTTCCGCAACGTCCAGGTCGGGGTGCGCTGATGCCCGGCCTGATCGGCGCCGACGACCTCCGCGACCTGATGGGCGCCGCGCTGGAGGTCAAGGGACCCGAGGACGTCGAGGTGCTGGCCATCCACGAGTGGGGCGGGCTGACGCGATTCGCTCGCTCGGCCATCCACCAGAACACGTGGCGGGAGGACACCGGCGTCAAGGTGCGGGTGGTCGTGGAGGGCCGCGTGGGCGTGGCCTCGACCAACGACCTCTCGAAGGAGGGCGCCGTCCGGGCCACGCGCGACGCGCTCGAGATCGCCCAGGTGGTGGCGCCCGACCCGGCCTTCCCGGGCCTGGCGCCCAAGGCGGCCTACCCCGAGATCGACGGCTTCGAGGAGGCGGCGGCATCGATGTCGCCGGCGCAGCAGGCCGAGGAGGTCGCCCAGATCATGGCCCACGCGACCGGCGGCCTGGAGGGCGCCGGCGCGTACGAGACCCAGTGCGTCGAGGTGGCCCTCGCCAACACCGAGGGGCAGTTCTGCTACCACCCCGGAACCCAGGCGAGCATCAGCGTGCTGATGTCGGGCCCCGACGGCGGGGCCGGATACGCCGAGGCATTCGGCCGGTCCCCCGCCGACCTCGACCGCGAGTTCGTCGGCGAACGCGCGGCGCAGAAGGCCCGGGACAGCACGAACCCGCGCGACCTGGACCTCGGCCGCTACGACGTCGTCCTCGAGCCCCTCGCGGTCTCGACGCTGATCGCGTTCCTTGGGTGGCTCGGGTTCGGGGGCCGTCAGATCATCGAGGGCCGGTCCTGCTTCTCGGGCCGGATCGGGGAGCAGGTCGTGTCGCCCTCGATCGACATCTACGACGACGCGCTGGCGCCGGACGCCCTGGGGATACCGTTCGACTTCGAGGGCACCCCGAAGCGGCGCGTGGACCTGATCACCGACGGAGTGGCGCTGGGCGGGGTCCACGACCGCCGCTCGGGAACGCTGGCCGACACAGAGTCCACCGGCCATGCCCTCCCCCCGCCGAACCCGGAGGGGCCCTTCCCCTTGAACGTTGTCGTCGCCCCGGGCGACTCGACGCTCGAGCAGATGATCGCCGCGACCGAGCGCGGCCTGCTCGTGACACGGTTCCACTACTCGAACATCGTGCACCCGCGGGAGGCGATCATCACGGGCATGACTCGCGACGGCACGTGGATGATCGAGAACGGCCAGGTGGCCTACCCGGTCAAGAACCTGCGGTTCACGCAGTCGATCCTGGAGGCCCTCACCAACACCGAGATGATCGGGGCCGAGGCCGAGCTGGCCAGCGAGTTCTTCTTCGCGGCGTCGCGCGTTCCCGCCCTGAAGATCGGCGGCTTCAACTTCACCGGCAAGAGCGACCACTAGCGCGATGAGCCGCCGGCCCGCCCGCCGCCTGGCGCCCGCGGCCCTGGCGGCCGTCCTGGTCCTCACGATCCTGCCCGCGGCCCCGGCCGCAGCGAGCTCGCCGCTTCGGGTGGGCGTCGGGCGGGCCGACATCACCCCGCCCACCGGCTTCTACATGATGGGCTGGGTCCGGGCGGACGCGCAGTCGCGGGGACAGCACACCCGGCTGTTCGCCCGCGCGATCGTCCTGCAGTACCGGTCCCAGAAGGTCGCGCTGGTGGCCGCGGACCTCGGCGCGATCGCGGGCGGCCTGGTGACCGAGGTGGCCAACCGCCTGCGGGGCCGGGGGTTCTCGGAGCAGAACATCCTGATCTCCGCGAGCCACACCCACAGCGGCCCGGGCGGGTACTTCAACTTCTCGACGTACAACACCGAGTTCATGACCGCGCAGGAGCCCACGGACCAGAACATCGCCGGCGCGCGCGATCAGCAGCTCTACGCGTTCCTGATCGACCGGCTGACGACGGCGATCCTTCGCGCCGACCGGAACCTCGGCGAGGGCCGACTGGGGTGGGGCACGGTCGACCTGCTCGGCGTGACCCAGAACCGAAGCCTCGAGGCGCACCTGGCCAACCACGGCATCGAGGCGGAGTTCGGCCAGGGCATGGTGGCCCAGGACCCCGGCGGCTACCGGCACACGATCGACCCGTCGATCGACGTGCTGCGTGTGGACAAGCGCGTCGGGGGGCGGTTCGTGCCGGTCGGGATGTGGAGCACGTTCGCGAACCACGGGACCGTCAACAAATACGACATCGGCCTGTATAACGCCGACCACCACGGGCCGACCGTCCGCTTCGTCGAGGACGCCATCCGCGCGGCGGGCAAGGTCCCCCCGGGGCAGGACGTCGTCAACGCCTTCGGCAACACCGACGAGGGCGACGTGACCTCGGGCATCGAGCACACCGGGCCCGCCGGCGCCGAGGCGGTCGGGCGGCGTCAGGCCGCGGCCATGCTCATCGCGTGGCGGGCCGCGGGCCGGCGCATGACGGCCCGGCCGGCCCTGGACGGCCGGTGGACCCGGGTGTGCTTCTGCGGCCGGGAGGTCGAAGGTGGTGCCGTCGATGACGAGGCGCTCGTTGGGCTCCCGCTCTTCACCGGCTCCGAGGAGCAGCGGGGCCCGCTGTACGACCTCACCCAGGTGCCCTTCGAGGGCCGCCGGCTGCCCGCGCGCAACCCGCTTCGTCCCGCGCAGGGCCACAAGATTCCCGTCATCAGCCAGGACGAGAACTCGGTGCCCATCGCGGTCCCCCTGCTCGCGCTCCAGGTGGACGACCGGATGATCGTGAGCGTGCCGGGCGAGATGACCGCCGGCATGGGGTACCGCGTGCGCGCCGCGGTTCTGGCGGTGTCACGGCGGGCCGGGATCCGCCGCGTGGTGATCTCGGGCCTGGCGAACGAGTACCTCAACTACTTCACGACGCCGGAGGAGTACGCCCGGCAGCACTACGAGGGCGGCTCCACCCTCTACGGGGAGTTCTCCTCGAACCTGGTGATGGAGAGCCTGGTCGGCCTGGCCACCAGCCTGGTTCGCGGCCTGAGGGCGCCGGTGGCCTACGCGTTCGATCCCACGAACGGCGTGAGCCCCGAGGGCGAACCGTTCTCGCGGGGTGCTACGTCGGCGACGGCGGTCGACGAGCCGAGTGCCGTGCGCCCAGGGGCGATGACGTCCTTCGTGTGGGACGGCGGCCTCCGCGGGTTCGACCGGCCGCTGGACCGCGCGTTCGTCTCCATCGAACGGGTGAGCGGCGGCCGCAAGGTCGTGGCCACCGACCTGGGGCTGCGGATCGTGTGGGAGGTGGACGACGAGGGCCGCTACACCGCGACCTGGCACGTGCCGTCCGGAACCCCCTCGGGGACCTACCGGTTCCTGATCTCGGCGAACGGCTACCGGCTGAGCTCCACGGCGTTCCCGGTGCACGCCGCGGGCCGCCGCTCGTACGCGCCCCCCGCCGCCGACGGTGCGGCCTTCGCCTGCATGCTCAGCGCGGTCTAATCCCTTCGTGGTTCTCGCGATCCTGCTCCTGGTGGCCGGTGCGCTCCTGCTGTTCGTGGGTGCGGAGATCGCCATCCGCGGAGCCGGGGCCCTGGCGAGCGCGGCGGGCATCCCCCTGTTCGCGATCGGAGCGCTGCTGTTCGGCATCGACCTGGAGGGTCTGGGGACGGCGGTCGTCGCTGCGGGCCGCGGTCACCCGGCGGTGGCCGGCGGTTCGATCTTCGGGACGGTGGCGTTCCTGTTCGGCGCGGCGTTCGGGGCGGGGCTCCTGCTGGCCCGCCGGCCGGTGGCGAGCCCCTCGGCCGAGCACGTCCTGCTGCCGGCGGCGGGGCTGATCGCGGCGGCGATCGCCTGCCGCGACCTGTACGTGGGCCGTCTGGAGGGAGCGATGCTCATCGGCCTCTACGCCGTCTACGTGACGTTCGTGGTGTACGACCGCCGGCTGGCCGCCCCGCGCCTCGCGGAGATCGAGCACGAGGCCGAACGGGGGCCGGCGGGCCGGCTCCGGGCGCTGGGGCTGACGGTGGCCGGTCTCGGCGTGATCGCACTGGGAGCGGCCGGGCTGGTGGAGGGCGGGGTGCGGATCCTGTCCCGAACCACGTTCGCGCCCGGGTTCATCGGCGCGGCGGTCATCGGCGTGCTGGCCAGCCTGGACGAGGTCCTCCTCTCGGTCCTGCCGATCCGTCGCGGCCAGGACGAGCTCGCCACCGGGAACCTGTTCGGCACCCTGGCCGCGTTCTCCACGGCGGTCCTCGGGATCACCGCCCTGGTGCGGCCCCTGTCCCTGGACGGCGCCACCGGGGCGGCCCTGATCTACGCCGCGGCGCTGTACGGCGTGGTCGCCGCGGTCTTCCTGTGGCGGGGGCAGGCCGGAAAGGTCCTCGGGGCGACCACGCTCGTCTCGTACGGGATCTGGCTCGCCACGGCCGCCAGGATCTGACGGTCCGTCAGGTCGGCCGCGATTAGGCTCGACGTATGAGTCCGGTGGTCCGGCGCGCTTCCGAGGACGACGCCCGGGCGATCGCCTCCATCCACGTGCGCGGGTGGCAGTCCGCCTACCCGGGGATCGTCCCCGACGCCTATCTGGACGCGCTGTCCGCCGACAACTACGCCGAGCGACACCGGGGCCGGATCCGCCTGCCGCAGTCCGGCGTGGAGGCGTGGGTCGCCGAGTCCGACGGCGCCGTGGCGGGCTTCGCGATCCTCGGGCCTGCCCGTCCACCACTCGACGAGCCCCCGGCCGGCGAGGTGTATGCGATCTACGTGGACCCCGGCCGGCTCCGCCGGGGCATCGGACGGCTCCTGCTCGATCACGCCGTTGAAGCGTTCCGCCGGCAGGGCCTCGGCCTGGCCACCCTGTGGGTGCTCCGCGAGAACGCGCCGGGCCGGCGCTTCTACGAGGCGATGGGCTGGCGAGCGGACGGCTCGACCCAGCGGTTCGAGCTCCCCGGCTTCGGCGGGGTGAGCCTCCCCGAGGTCCGCTACGTGCGCGATCTGGGCTGAAGGGAACCGAGGGCGTCGGGGAGCTCGTCCAGGGAGCGGATCACCGCGTCGGCCTCGCCGGCCTGCTCCGGCGTCGGCTCCTCGGGGGCCTCCCCGCGGAGCAGCCACACGCCGTACATCCCCGCGGCTTTCGCGGGACGGACGTCGTTGTCGAGCCGGTCCCCCACCATCGCCGCGCGGGACGGATCGACCCCGGCCTGGTCCACGGCGTGGGCGAAGATCCGGGGGTCGGGCTTCTCGTAGCCGAGCTCCTCGGAGATCGAGTACAGGGAGAAGTAGCGGTCCAGGCCGTCGCGGCCGAGCGTCTCGCGCGTCCGTGCGGGTTGGTTGGCGAGCACGGCCAGCCGGTAGCCGGCCTCGGTGAGGGCCCGCAGGCACGGCTCGACGTCGGGCAGGAGCGATTCGGGCGGGTAGTCCCACCACCGTTCGGCGTTCTCCGCGACCCGCTCGAGGTCGGCGGCGGCGCCCAGGAGCGCCGGGATGATGTGCCGCCGGAACGAGCCGTTCTGGGCCACGCGGCACGCCTGGTACTCACGGTCGAAGGCCTCGTCCGTGACCGAGGGGTCCTCCTGACGGATCGCGCGCAGGAGCGAGGCGTAGTAGACGCGGTCGTCGTAGATCGGGCCGCCGACGTCGAGGAACACCACGTCCAGGTGGGAGGTCATCGGCGGCGAAGTGTAGCCGAGGCCCTCCGGGCCCTCGGGGTCCCGGGTTGTGGCCCCGTCATAGGATGGGGCGGATGCGATACCGGACGTTCGGCGACAGCGACGTGACGGCGTCGGAGATCGGGTTCGGCCTGTGGACCGTGTCCACCGGCTGGTGGGGCGAGGTCTCCGACGACCGCGCGGTGGAACTGATCCGCGCCGCGTTCGACGCGGGGATCACCCTGTTCGACTCCGCCGACGCCTACGCGGAGGGCCGGGCCGACCGCCTGCTGGCGAAGGCGCTGGGCTCGAAACGCGACGAGATCACCCTGGCCACGAAGTTCGGCTACGACATCAACGTCGACCACGACCGGACCGGCCACCGGGAGCGGCCCCACAACTGGGACCCCGCCTTCCTGCGCCGCAACCTCGAAGACACCCTGTCCCGGCTCGAGACCGACCGGGTGGACGTCTACCAGCTCCACAACCCGCGGATGGACGCGGTGGAGCGCGACGACGTCTGGGCCCTGCTGGAGGACCTGGTGGCCGAGGGCAAGATCCGCATCTACGGCCCGGCCATGGGGCCGGCGATCGGGTGGCGCGACGAGGGCCTGGCGGCGTTCGAACGCCGGCCCGGCATCCGGGTGTTCCATCAGATATTCAACCTCCTCGAGCAGGACCCCGGCCGGGACTTCAACCAGGCCGCGCGCGAGGGCGGGGTCGGCGTGATGGTCCGGGTGCCGCACTCCTCGGGGCTCCTGGAGGGCAAGTACGACGAGAGCACCACCTTCGACGAGAACGACCATCGCAGCCACCGCAAGCGGGAGTGGCTGACCGAGGGACTGCGCAAGCTCCGCAAGATCGAGTTCCTGGTCACACCGGAGCGCACGATCGGCCAGGCCGCCCTGAAGTGGGTCCTGTCCGAGCCGGCCATCACGACGGTGCTCCCCAACATCTACGACGAGGCCCAGCTCGCGGAGTTCGCCGGCGCCAGCGAGGCGCCCGACCTCTCCGAGGAGGAGCTGGCGGCGATCGCCGAGCTCTACGAGCGCAACTTCGACCTGGAGGCGACCCCGACCGCGTGACCGACGCCGGCCGCCTGCCCTTGTCGCCCGCGGCCGAGATGGTCGCCGTGCGCGCGGTGGACCACCGCGACGCGGCGGACGTCCTGGAGCTGCTGACCGACCTGGGGTACCCGATGTCCCTCGACGACGTGCACGCCCGGCTGCGGGCGCTCGACGGCGAGCGGAACACCAAGGTCCTCGTGGCCGAGGGCGGCGACCGGGTGATCGGGCTGGCGGTCGTCCACTGGTTCGAGCTGTTGGAGAAGCCGGGTCCCTTCGCCCGCCTCCTCGCGCTGATGGTGTCGAACCGGGCCCGTGGGACCGGCGTGGGACGCCGGCTGGTGGAGGCGGCGGAGACCGTGGCCCGGCGGACCGGCTGCCTGGGGATCGAGGTCACGACTGCGGCACACCGCGAGCAGGCTCAGGGGTTCTACGAGGGGATGGGCTTCTCGACCGGCGAGAGCCGGTACTACCGCAAGTCGTTCTGAGCCGCGGCTAGTCCTTCGGGCACAGCAGCAGGCAGACCACGTCCTGGATCAGGTTGTCGCTGGTCTGGATGCCCACCGACACGCCCAGGACCTCGATCCGCGTGGTGGTCGTGTCGCCGGAGCTGTCGCCGAGCGTGATCGGCAGGTCCACCCCGATGAGGCCGAGGTTGCCCACGTCACCGGAGGCGGTCAGGCCGACGACCGGCTCGTCCTCGGGAATGACGGGCGGGTTGGTTCCGGGGTCGCCGTCGTCCGGAGGGTTGGGGATCCCGTCGCCCGCGCCCGGGGGGATGGCTCCGGGACCGGAATCGGCCGCGGGGACCGTGTCGGAGAGCACCGGCAGCGAGACCTGCGTCTCGCTGTGGCCGGGGAGGGTGGGCGTCGACAGGCGTCCGGCCAGGGCGCCCAGGCCGACCAGGAGCACGGCCGCGACCAGCACGGACAGGAAGGTGCTCGTGCCGGCAACGACCAGGCGGGCGCGCAGTCGATCGCTCACGGTCGTGGTATCGGCGCGGCGGCGGGCCGGACTTGAGCCGGTTCGGGAACTTTTTTCCGATGCTTCCTAGCGCATCCGCTGCAGCAGCTCCCGCAGGTCGCTTCGCCGGTCCCACAGCTTCCGGGCCTTCTCCGCGAGCTCCGGCGCGTACAGGGCCTCGAGCACCGCGGACAGGCCGCGGCGCTTGAACTCCTCGTACGGGTGCCACCACGGGACGGGGATCCGCCCGCCGTCGACGGAGAGCAGCCGCTTGTCGACCATCTCGTAGAGCCCGAACTTCGAGTGGGTGACGCCGGTCCCCGACTCCTTGATGCCTCCCCACGGGGTCTGGGGGATCCCGTGTGAGTACATGTGGTCGTTCACCCACACCATGCCGGCCTGAAGCCGCTCGCCGATCAGCCGTCCGCGGGCCGTGTCCCGGGTCCACACGGACGCGCCCAGCCCATACTGGCTGTCGTTGGCCAGGGCCACGGCCTCGTCCTCGGAGTCGAACGGCATGATCGGCACGACGGGGCCGAAGATCTCTTCGCGCATGATGCGCATCGAGTGGTCCACGCCGGTGAGCACCACCGGGGCGATGAACTTCCCGCCGAGGCCGGGGAGCTCCGTGGGCCCGCCGGTGCGCAGCTCGGCGCCCGAGGCCTTTGCGTCATCCAGCAGCTCCACGACCTTGTCGTACTGCATGTCGTTGGTCATCGGGCCGACCTGGGTCGTCGGGTCCCGCGGGTCGCCCGGGTGGATGGCCCGGGCCAGGTCGGTGATCCGCTCCACGAACTCGTCGTAGATGCGGCGGTCGACGTAGACGCGCTCGACGCCGGCGCAGGTCTGGCCGGCGTTCGCGAACCCGGCCCACATCGTGCCGCCGACGGCGCGGCCGAGGTCCGCATCGGCGAGCACCACCGCCGCGTCCTTGCCCCCAAGCTCGAGCATCACCGGCTTCATGTCGTGGGCTGCGGCCTCCATGATCTTTCGGCCGGTCGCCGTGGAGCCGGTGAAAAAGATCTTCTTGACGGCCGGGGCCTCGCAGATCGCGGCGCCCGTGTCGCCCAGGCCGTGCAGGACCCGCAGGACCCCCCGCGGGAGGCCGCCGGCCTCGAAGGCGCGAGCGATCTCGTTCGCGATCAGCGGGGTGTGCTCGCTCGGCTTGAGCAGGACCGCGTTGCCCGCGGCCAGTGCCAGGGCCACCTCGCCGGCCGGGATCGAGAACGGATAGTTCCAGGGCGAGATGATCCCGACGACCCCCAGCGGCTCGAACAGGAAGTAGTGCCGCTTGTGCTTCATGTACGGCTGGGGGTTGGGGATGCGCTCGGGCGAGAGGTACCGCCCGGCCCACGACGCGACCCAGTGGAACGTGTCGACGATCGGGAAGACCTCCATGGTCAGCGACTCCAGGAGGGTCTTGCCGTTCTCGTCGGTGAGCTTGCCGGCGAGCTCCTCGCGGTTGGCCAGGACCCACTGGCCCGCCCGGCGGATGATCGCCAGCCGCTCGGCGAGCGGCGTCAGCGCCCAGCCCTGCTGGATCCGGGCGGTCTCCTCGGCGATGGCCGCGACCGCCTTGGGCGGGGTGACCTCGACCGTGCCCAGCAGCTCGCCCGTCGCCGGGTTGAACGACTCGAGGACGTTCGGCTGCGTGGCCTTCTTGGTCGCGCGCTCGGTCCTGGCCTGGGCCACGTCGGGCCTCCTCTCCTGGCGCGGGCCCTTACCGGCCCACGCGAGCCTTCAGTTTGGCGAATTCCTCGGGATGTGTCGTCACGGTCCCCAGGCGGACCGGGTCGTATCGCGTCCCGTGGCAGTCGCTGGAACCGGTGAACGGGATCCCGAACCGCCCGGCCATCTGCCGGTAGCGCTCCCGGGTCTCCTCCGGGTGATCGGGGTGATCGGCCTCGATGCCGTCCAGGCCCTCCTCGGCCATCCGCTCGATGAGCGCGTCGGGGACCGGATCGGCGTCGGACCACATCCCGGGGTGGGCGATCACGCACACCCCGCCTGCGCGGTGGATCAGCGCGAGGGCGTCGACGGGATGCAGGGCGTGCTTCTCCACGTACGCCCGCCCCCCGTCCAGGATGAAGTCCTCGGTGAACGCCTCCTCGTAGGTGGGGACGATGCCCGCCTCGACCATCGCCTGGGCGATGTGGGGCCGCGCCACCACGGAGCCGCCGGCGAGCTCGCGGACGCGCGCGTAGCCGATCGGGAACCCCAGCTCGTTCAGCTTCTTCACGATCTCCTGGGCCCGCCACTCGCGGTCGTCCTGCAGGCGGGCCAGCTCGGCCAGGAACTCGGCGTTCGCCGGGTCGATCCAGTACGCCAGGACGTGGATGCTTCCGCCCTCGTAGACCGTGGAGAACTCGGTGGCGGGGACGATCTCGAGCCCGGTGCCCCCGGCGGCGTCCGCCGCCTCGGCCAGGCCCTCGGTGGTGTCGTGATCGCTCACCGCGAGGACGTCGAGGCCCCGCTCCACCGCCAGGCGCACGGTCTCCGCCGGCGCGAACGTGCCGTCCGAGCAGGTCGTGTGCGAGTGCAGGTCGATCCCGGGCATGGGGCGGCCATGCTATCGGAGGGGCTTGTACGCCGCGGGGGCCGCCGGTAGGGTGCCTCGATGCCCCCCAAGCCCGCTTTCCGTCTCTTGGCCGTATCCCTGCTGATCGCCTCGGCCACGCTGCTGCCGCCCGCCGACCGCGCCGCGCGCGCGCAGGCGCTCGACCAGCCCAACATCCTGATCATCATGACCGACGATCAGCGGACCCCGGGCACGCTCGGCGTGATGCCCGAG
This sequence comes from uncultured Actinomycetes bacterium, assembly GCA_963742735.1. Classification (GTDB taxonomy): domain Bacteria; phylum Actinomycetota; class UBA4738; order UBA4738; family JBBDTT01; genus JBBDTT01. The sequence goes on along the minus strand of CAVUMN010000003.1, from coordinate 273,410 downwards.
GTGACCGGGCGCTTCGTGAAAGCCGGGACCGAGTTCACACAGGCGTACGCCACGACGCCCCTGTGCTGCCCGTCGCGCGCCTCGCTCATGACGGGCCAGTACGCCCACAACACCGGCGTGCGCACGAACGGGGACGCCACGTCGCTCGACCAGGGCGACACGCTCCAGAAGTACCTGCACGACAACGGCTACTGGAACGGGATTTTCGGCAAGTACCTGAACCGGTGGGACATCAACGACGACCCGCCGTACTTCGACCGGTGGGCGATCTTCACCCCCGAGCCGGGGTACTGGGGTGTCACCTACAACAGCAACGGCGCCATCATCAAGCCCGGCGGGTACAGCACCGACTACCTCTCCTCGCGCATCGGGCCGTTCCTGGAGGTGGCCGAGGGCAACGACTCGCGGCCGTGGTTCCTCATGATGACGCCGTTCGCCCCCCACTACCCGCAGCAGCCGAAGGGCGCCTACGCCAAGTCGTCGGTGGGGCCGTTCTTCGCCAACCCCGCGGTCAACGAGACCGACCGCTCGGACAAACCCCAGTACGTGCAGGACCGATACGTCCCGCTCAGCACGCTGAAGACCACGCGGGTCAACCAGCTTCGCACCCTGATGTCCGTGGACGACCTGGTGGAGAACGCGTTCACCCAGATGAACCGGTTCGGCGAAGCCGGCAGGACGATCGTCTTCTATCTCTCGGACAACGGGTTCATGTGGCGCGAACACGGCATCACCGGGAAGTCGCAGCCGTACTCCAACTCCATAAAGGTCCCCTTCTACATGTGGGGGCCCAGCCGGGGCATCGCCCGGGGCGCGAAAGACTCGCGCATCGTGGCGATCGCGGACATCATGCCCACCATCCTGGACCTGGCCGGGATCGACCCGGATCCGAGCAGACCCATCGACGGCCGGCCGCTCCTGGGAAGCTTCGCCCGCACTCGGATCCTGACCGAGTACTGGCAGGCGGGGACGAACGATCCGGTGGGGACGCCGACCTGGGCTTCGATCCGGACGCCGACCTACCAGTACGTCGAGTATTACGCGCTCGACGGAACCACGATCATCGAACGCGAGTACTACAACCTCACGAGCGATCCCTGGCAGAACCTGAACCTGCTCGGCGACGCCTCGACGGCCAACGACCCGAACACCGACGCGATCGAGGCGCAGCTCGACCACGACCGGACGTGCGTCGGAACCACCGGCGAGCCGGCCTGTCCCTGAGCCTTACGCGAACGCGGACTCGCCGGTGAGGGCGCGGCCGATGATCAGCTTCTGGATCTGGCTGGTTCCCTCGTAGAGGGTGGTGACGCGCGCGTCGCGCAGGTACTTGCCGACCGGGTACTCGTCCACGTAGCCGAACCCGCCGTGGACCTGGACCGCCGCGTTCGCGGCCCGCACGGCGGTCTCGCTGGCGAAGTACTTCGCGTAGCTCGACTCCAGGGTGTGGGTCTTTCCGGCGTCCGCCATGGTCGCGACCCGCCACACCAGCAGCCGGGCGGCGTCGGTCTCGACGGCGGTGTCGGCGATGAGCTCCTGGACCAGCTGGAAGGCGGCGATCGGCTTGCCGAAGGCGTGGCGCTCCTTCGCGTAGGCGATGCTCGCCTCGAGCGAGCCCTGGGCGATCCCGACGCAGCCGGCGGCGAGGGACATCCGCCCGCCGTCGAGGGCCGACATCGCGATCCTGAAGCCTTCACCCTCCTCGCCCAGTCGGGCCGAGTCGGGAACCCGGACGCCGTCCAGGTGTAGGGCGCCGGTGTCCTGGGCACGCAGGCCGAGCTTGCCCTTCACGTAGGTCGAGGAGAAGCCCTCCAGGTCCGTGGGAACGAGGAACGCGGAGATCCCCTTTGGGCCCTCGCCGCCGGTGCGGGCGAAGATCATCGCCAGCTTCGCGGTGTTGCCGTTGGTGATGAACAGCTTCTCGCCGGACAGGATCCAGTCATCGCCGTCGCGCTTCGCGCGTGAGGTGAGGTTCCCGGCGTCGGAGCCGACCTCCGGCTCGGTCAGGCCGTAGCAGCCGAGGGCCTCACCGGAGGCAAGACGCGGAAGCCATTCCCGTTTCTGCGCCTCGGTCCCCCACTTGTAGATCGTCTTGCCGACGAGCCCGACGTTCACCGAGACCACGCCTCGAACGCTGGAGTCGCCGCGGCCGAGCTCCTCGATGATCAGGCAGTAGGACAGGTTGTCCAGGCCCATCCCCCCGTACTCCTCCGGGATGACGGCGCCCAGGAAGCCGAGCTCGCCGAGCTGGCGGATGACCTCGGGATCGAGGGCCTCCTCGCGGTCGGCGTCGCGCGCCCGGGGGATCACCTCCTTGTCCACCCACTCCCGGGCGGTCTTGCGGACCATCTCCTGCTCGGGGCTGAGCTCGAAGTCCATGGGTCTCCGTTCAGGATCGTGACCGGCGTCACACCGGCAATTTCGGACCGCGACAAGGATAGGCGACGAGGTGCGTCGAAACGTTGGGAGACCGCGCCTCACTCGAACCGCGAAAGGAGCCCGCCGGTGAGCGGCACGAATGCCCGCACACTCGCGGACACCCCATCGGGGATCCTCATCGCCCCCGTGACGCCCGGCCACCCCTGGGACGCCGTGCGCGCGTTGCGCGACGGACTGCGAGAGCTCCGGCACGGCGGCGTGTCACCCCACGTCGAGTTCCTGCTCGGCTTCGGGGACGACGGACGCCTGACCCGCCTGGGGACGGCGTCGCTGATCGTTCTGGGCTACGAGGTCTAGATCACCTCGAACTGGTTGCGGTTGCGTCCGGTGGCGAACGACGACTCGACGTTCCCCTCCGCGTCGGTCGCCCGCGAGAACAGGACGTAGTAGGCCACGTTGGTCCCCCGGCTCTTCGTCAGCCCCTTCGGGAGCGAGTAGGTCCAGCTCCCACGTCCCGTCGCCAGGCGCCACGTCGGGGTGGTGCAGGAACCCGACACGAACACGCTTCCGTTCCAGTTCGCGCACAGCCCGTTGGTGAAGTGGCGGCGCAGCGCGATCTCGACCTTGGCCACCCCGGACGCGGTATCGGTGGCGGTCCCCGAGAACGTCTTGATGTTGGCCTGGTAGTAGCTCAGGCCGTTCTTCGGCCGGGAGATCCGCGAGACCGGGACCGTGGTGTCCCCGGTCCCCACCGTGAGGTAGCGGGCGAGGGCGACGTCGGTCTCGGCGATGAACGGGTCGAACACCGCCCCGGCCGCGACGAGCTTTCCGTCGGGCTGCAGGGCGATGGCGGCGGCGGAGTCGGCGCTCTCCAGGAAGTCCGTGGTGACCCTCCCGTTGCCGCCCCACGAGGGGTCGAGCGCGCCGGCGGACGTCAGTCGGACCAGCGCGAAGTCGGTGCTCTCCCCGGAGCCCGTCACCCCGCCCAGCACGAGCGCTCCGTCGGCCTGGCGAACCAGGCCCTGGGCCACGTCGTCGCCGGTGATGTCCACGGTGCGGAACCCGTCGATGTCGAAGGTGGTGTCGGGCGGCCCCGTGCTGAGATACCTGACCGCGGCGAAGTCGAACTCGGTGCCGATCACGGCCGAGCCGGCCACCACGATCTTGCCGGCCGGATCGATCAGGACCGAGGTGGCGGTGTCGGGCCCCGTGCCGAACCCCTTCAGGGCGATGCCGTCGCCGTCGAAGGTCGTGTCGGGGAGGCCGCCCGTCGTGTAGCGGACGGTCGTGAAGATCATGTCTCCGCCGGCGTCGCGGCTCGCCCCGACCGCGACCGGCTTGCCGCCCTGGAGCGCCACGTCGTTCGCGAAGCTGGTCTCGGTGCCGATGATCGTCACGGCCTTGCCGTCGCCGTCGAACGTCGTGTCGGGGAGGCCGGTCGTCAGGTACCGGGCGAGGGCGAACGTGCTGTTGAAGGCCGGGGCCGCGAGGCCCTGTGAGCCGGCGACCACGATCGTACCGTCGGGGTTGATGGCCACGGCGCTCGCGGCGTCGTGCAGCCCGAAGTCGGTCCGGACGATCCCTCCCGAGCCGAAGTTGGAGTCGGGGGTGCCGTTGGCCAGGTACCGAGCGACCACGAAGTCGTTCTCGACGCCCTCGAAGCCGTCGCCCACGGCGACGATTTTGCCGTCGCCCTGAATCGCGATGTCGTAGATCGAGCCGGAGCCCATGTCGGTGGTGACGATGCCGTCGCCCCCGCCGAAGTTCGGGTCGAGGAAGCCGTTGGACTGGTAGCGCAGGAGGGCCCAGTGGGTGTCGCAGCCGCTCACTCCGCACTCGGCGGACAGGGTCCCACCGCCGGCCACGATCCTGCCGTCGGGCTGGACCGCGACCGCGTTGGCCTGGTCGATGGAGTTCCCGACCGACGTGATGACCCGACCGTCGAGCGTGAACGTCGGGTCCAACTCGCCCGCGGGCGCGGCCTGGGCGGGCGTCGCGAGCAGCGCGACGAACAGGACGAGCGTGATCAAGGCGGCGGGCGCGCGCCTACTGGGGCGATTCGCGTGTGCGTTCACGGGAAGTAGCGGGAGTGTGGCGGATGCGTCGCGTCGTGTAAATGCTTCGTTGGAGCTACGCATGGCTAGATCACCTCGAAGGAGTTGCGGTTTCGGCCATCCACGAAGTTCGTTTCGATGTTTCCCCCGCGATCGATGCCACGGGCCAGGACCACGTAGTGCTTCACGTTCGTTCCCCGGCTTCGGGTGAGCAGCTTCGAGATGGAGTACGTCCACCCCGGGGCGCCGACGGCCGTGTTCCACAGCCGGGCCTTGCAGGAGGCCATCACGAACTTCGAACCGTTCCAGTTCGCGCAGGTGCCGTTGGTGAACACCCGGCGCAGGGCGACCTGCCCGAATTCGACCCCATGCTCGCCGATGTCGTTGGTGGTCCCCGTGATCGACCGCAGGTTCGCCTGGTAGTAGGACAGGCCGTTTCTCGGCCTGGTGACGTGGGTGTTCGGCGGGAAGAACTCCCTGACGACCTCCTCGGCGGCGGGCTGCCAGTCGGGGCTGCTCCTCGAGGCGCCGTAGTACTCGATGACGATCCTCTGTGACGTGCCGTCGGCAAACATTCGATACACCTGTCCGCCGCGGGTGAACGCGATCTCGGTCCCGTCGGGGGACCAGGCTGGCTTGAAGTCTCCCGAGGAGTCATCGGTGAGGTTCCGCAGCCCGGTTCCATCGGGGTTGATGGTGTGGATCTCCGCGTCGCCGTCCCAGCTGGAGGAGAACGCGATCTTCAGCCCGTCGGGCGACCAGTCGGGATCGATGTCCGCCCCCGCGAGGGTGGTCAGCCGGAGCTCGCCGGTGCCGTCGGCGTTGACGCGGACGATCTCTCGATTGCCTTCGCGGAGCGCGGAGAACGCGATCTGGTTCGAGACCGGCGACCACGCCGGATCCTCGGCGGCCGCGTCCGCGTGGACGAAGGAGGCATCGGTGCCGTCCGCATCCATCACGTGGAGACCGTCGAACGCCGTGTAGACGATCCTGGTTCCGTCACCGGACCAGCTCGGGGAATCCCCGCTGCCGGGCGTGAGTCGCGTCTGCCCGGTGGCGTTCGCGTTCATGACCCAGACGCCGCCGTCCCGGGTGAAGACGATGCGCTGCCCGTCCGGCGACCAGGACGGCTCGAAACCGTCCGCGAGGTACTCGCCGTCGATGTTCCAGGACATCGCGGGCGTGGTGTAGAGACCGCCATTGCTGACATACACGATCAGGCCGTTCTCGCCGGGGTACGCCGCGAGCGCGGGAGTCGCCGTGGCGGGCAGGATCAGCGCCGCGGTGAGCGCGAGCAGGCTAAAGCGGGCGATACGACGCATATCTGAACCATCGGCGCGTTCGGGACCCAACTTGAGCGATCCGGCTAGATCACCTCGAACTGGTTGCGGTTGCGGCCGTTGGTGAACAGCGATTCGGTGTTGCCCTCCACGTCGATTGCGCGGCTGAACAGGAGGTAGTGCTTCGTGGTCGAGCTGCCGGTGCTCTTCGTCAGGCCCTTCGGCAGGTTGTACGCCCAGGAGGTCCACCCCGAGACGTCCTTCCACAGCGCTGTCGTGCACGACGCGGCCACGAAGACCGAGCCGTTCCAGTTCGCGCACGTGCCGTTGGTGAGATAGCGGCGCAGGGCGATCTGTACCCGGGCCAGGCCGGAGCCTCCCGTGTCGCTCGCCGTCCCGGTGAACTGCAGGAGCTTGTTCTGGTAGTAGCTCAGGCCGTTCTTGGGGCGCGTGATCGTGGAGGACGGCTTGACGGAGTCCGACGGAAGCGTGGTGCATCCTCCCGTGGGACACGGACCCCAGTTCGGGTAGCGCTCGCGGATGCCTCCCGAAGTCCCCGTCAGGTTCACGGGGTTGGCGCCGTCCGAGGTGATCTGCCAGACGTCGGTGCTGACGCCGTTGGCGGACTGGCGCATGAACAGGATCTTCGTGCCGTCCGGAGACCAGGCGGGGGCCTCGTCGTGCGAGCCGGAGGTCACCGCGACGTTGTTCGTCCCGTTGATGTTCGCCGTCCGAACCCGCCCGCCCAGCGTGAACGCGAACCGCAGGGAGTCGGGAGACCAGTCGACCCCCACCCCGTCGATGCCCGTGTTCGCCGCGTCGGTGCCGTCCGGGTCCATCGTGTGGATCTCCGACCCGAGCTCGAAGGCGATCTTGCTGCCGTCGGGCGCCCACGAGGGGTTCGTCTCCCACGTGGTGGTGTTCGTCAGCTGCGTCGGCGCTCCTCCCGTTGCGGCGACCTTGTAGATGTCGTAGTTGAACGTCGAGGCCACCGTGTGGGCGTTGTCGAAGACGATCTCCGCGCCGCTCGGCGCCCAGGCCACGGAGCCCACGTTCTGCAGGGTCGTGAGGCGCGTCTCGCCGGTGCCGTCGGCGTCCATGACCCACACGTCGGACTGGGCCATGAGGTTCCGCACGAACGCGATCCTCGTCCCGTCGGGCGAGAACGCCGGCCCGAAGTCCTCGTGGAAGGTGCCGTCGGCGGTCAGCGGCGTCCGGCCGGTGCCGTCGGCGTTCATCACGTAGATGGCCTCGCTCGAGCTCGGGGCCCTCTGGACGAAAAGGACCAGTCCGTTCTGGCCGGGAAACGCAGCCTGCGCCGGCGACGGAAGCAGGACGGCCGCCAGTAGGGCGGCGGCCATGGACGTAAGCGACCTGCGCATCTAGACCACCTCGAACCGGTTTCGGTTCCGGCCGTCCCCGAAGGTCACCTCGACGTTGCCGGCCACGTCGGTGGCCCGTGACAGCAGGACGTAGTGCTTCACGTTTGTGCCCACGCTCTTGGTGAGCCCCTTCGGCAGCGTGTAGGTCCACGCCGCCTTCCCGGTGGCGAGCCGCCAGTTCTTGAACGTGCAGGACGTCTTGACGAACACGCTGCCGTTCCAGCTCAGACAGTTCCCGTCGGTCAGAACGCGTCGGAGGGCGACCTCGACCCTGGCCAGCCCCGACGCGCCCACGTCCCGCGCGGTCCCGCTGAAGACCTTGATGTTGGCCTGGTAATAGGACACGCCCTGCTTCGGCCGGGAGATCGTCGATATGGGGTCGAAGAAGTCGTCCGGAGGCGGTTCCTGGGCGAGCGGCTGCCAGTCTGGCTGGCTCTCCGAGGAGGCGGTCCCGTTGTCGATCAGGGTCGTCTGGTTCGTACCGTTGTTGTTCATCTGCTCGATCTGCTTCCACAGGTCCGTGGAGGTCGTGAAGGTGATCTTCAGCCCGTCCGGGGACCAGGCCGGGTCGGTCTGGGTGTTGGACCGGTTCGTCAGGCGGCTGACCAGCGTCCCGTCGGGCTTCATCGAGTAGATCTCGAAGTTTCCGTCCCGGTTCGTGGCGAACGCCAGCTTCAGCCCGTCGGGCGACCAGTTCGCCTGCTGGTCGGTGGTCGTGTTCGTCGTCAGCCGGACCTCGTCGGTGCCGTCCGGATCGATGGCGTACAGCTCGGCGTTTCCGTCCCTCGACGAGGTGAACACGATTCGGTTTCCCACAGACCAGGAGGGCTCCTGCGCGGTGGTGTCGGAGGAGATCTGCACCGAGCCGGTCCCGTTGGCGTTCACGACGTACAGCCCAAGCGAGCTCCGGCCGTACGCGAGCTTCGCTCCATCCGGAGACCAGGTGATCCCCTGTGGGCTCTCTGCCAGCAGCATGGCCTCGTTGGTGCCGTCGGCGTCCATGGTCCACAGCTGGCTGGTTCGGGTGAAGGCGAGGGTGGAGCCGTCGGGCGACCACACGGGCGTCTCGTCGGCCGGCGATCCCCCGGTCAGGGGGTCGCCGCCCAGGTGGGGGGCGAGCGGATCGACCACGTAGACGGCCCCGTCCGCGATGTAGGCGATCAGGCCGTTGAAGCCCGGATAGGCGGCGCCGGCGGGTCGCGGGAAGAGCGGGATGGCCAGCGAGATGACAAGCAGAACGAACAGGATGCGGGGGCGCATTTGTCTCCTTTGACGTGTGCACGGAGTGTACGACCGGCTAGTGGCGGATGACCACGTCGAGCTCGCCGTCCTTGCGGGGAACCTGGGTGGCGGTCACGCCGTCGGCCTGGGTGAAGGAGAGGTCGATGCGGGTGTCGCCGACGTGCATGCCGATCACGTCGATGCTCTGGAGCCACTTCGGCAGGTTGGGACGGATCAGGTTCAGCACGCCCTTGGGAGCATCGGCGGTGATCCCCCCGTAGGAGCGGAGCATCAGGAACGGCGCGCCGGTCGCCCACGCCTGCGGGCTGCACGCCACCGGGTACTGCACCGGCACCGGGACCTGGTCGGCCCCGAAGCCGCAGAACAGCTCGGGGTAGCGCGCGAGGGGGAAGTACACGCCGGCGAGCGACATCTGGTCGATGACCTGCATCGCCTCGCGGTCCAGGCCGTAGCGCTTCAGGCCGTGGGCGATCAGCGCGTTGTCGTGCGGCCACACCGTGCCGGTGTGGTAGCCGATCGGGTCGTACGGGGTCTGGCGCATCCCGAGGGTCCGGATCCCCCACCCCGACGACAGTCCCGTGCCCAGGAGCCGCCGGGCCACTCGCGGGGCCTTGTCCTCGTCGACGATCTCCGCCCACAGGCAGTGGCCGGCGTTCGACGCCAGGACCGGCACCTGCTGCTTCTTCCCATCCAGGGCGAGGGCGAAGTAGCCCTCCTTGTCCATCCAGAAGTCCTTGTTGAACCGCTCCTTGAGGTCCTTGGCCTCGCCGTCGAGCTTGTCGGCCAGGGCCGTCTCGCCGAGGTCGCGCGCGAGGCGGGCCATCCGGATCTTCGCCAGGTACACGTAGCCCTGGACCTCGACCAGGGCGATCGGCGCCTCGGCCAGGGTGCGGTCGGGGAACACGATCGCGTCGTGGCTGTCCTTCCAGCCCTGGTTCGCGAGGCCCTTCTCGGACTTGCGGACGTACTCCACGTAGCCGTCGCCGTCGACGTCTCCGTAGGTGTCGATCCACTCCAGGCACGCGAGCGCGTTCGGCCACAGCTCCTTCACCGAGTCCACGTCGTTCGTCCAGAAGTACGCGCTGGCCAGGACCGCCAGCCACAGCGGGGTCGAGTCGATCGAGCCGTAGTACGGGGTGTGCGGGATCTCGCCGGCCTTCGCCAGCTCCCCCACCCGAACCTCGTGCAGGATCTTGCCGGGTTCCTCGTCGCGCCACTCGTCGACCTTCGTGCCCTGGAGCGCAGCGAGCCCGCGCAGCGTCCCCCACGCCAGTTCGGTGTTCACTCCGAGCACCTCGTAGGCGGTGATCAGGCTGTCGCGGCCGAACAGCGTCGAGTACCAGGGCACGCCGGCGTCGATCCACGGCACGCCGTCCTCGTCGTTCGTCTGGAGCATCCGCAGGTCCAGGACCGAGCGGTCGAGGTACTGGGAGAGCTGCACCTGGCTGGTCTTGAACCGCGTGCACTTCTTGCGCCACGAGGAGTACTCGCGCTCGAGCATCTCCTTGGCCTCGCGGAACGGCAGCCGGGTGCGCTCCTCCGAGCCCTCGGCCGGCGTGATCTCCAGGTCGATCTCCGCCCGCTCGCGCGGCTCGAGGGCCACCTCGAACGTCGCCCGGTCCTCGCTGAGCTCGGCGGGCTGGGGCGAGAACCGGATGGTCGTCGTGCGAACCACCCCGTCGAGCCCCCGGTAGGACAGGACGACGTGGCTCCGCTCGACGACCGTGGGCTGGACCTGTCCTCGGCGCTCGCGGGGCCAGCCACGGACCTCGAAGAGGTCCAGGAAGTCGGCGCCGAACTCGACGCAGACGCGAAGCGTTCGATCCTGGCGTCCGTAGTTCGCGATGCCGATCTTCTCCACGAGCGAATCGGCGATCACACGGTTCCGGGAGATCGAGATGTTGTCCTTGTCCTCGTCCCCGTCCGGCGAGACCGTGGTGATCGGGAACGCCAGCTCGATGATCTGGTTGTAGTTGCGCTCCGGCGAGGAGTGCAGCAGGAGCGGCCGGAGCTCGTCGAGGGTCAGCTCGAAACGGGAGAGGTAGCGCGTGTCCCGGTAGTAGAGGCCGAGCGCGGCGGTGTTGTCCTCGGGGAGGTCGCCCCACTCGTCGGTGACCAGGAACGTCCGGTCGTGCTTGATGACCTGGACGTCGCGGATGTCGACGGCGGCCTTGCGCTTCGCCACGGCCGAAAGCTTATCCGGGGTCGCTCACTCGACCGGCGCCGGGAGGGTCGCCCGGTTGCGGCGGGCCTGCGCGGTGATCGCCACGTAGACGCCGGTCAGGATGAGCGCGCCACCGACGGCGGCCGTCCACGGCGGCGTCTCGCCGAAGAACGCCAGCGCCAGCAGCGACGCGCCGACGGGCTCGCCCATCACCGCGATCGCGATCACGGTGGCCTCGACCTCGCCCAGCAGGTAGTTGAACACCGTGTGCCCCAGGATCTGCGGGGCCAGGGCCATCAGGGCCAGCAGGCCCCAGTCCTGCCACCGGAGATCGAAGAACGGCTGGCCCGACGCGGCCACGACCGGGATCATCACCACGGCGCACACCGTGTAGCAGACGCTCACGTAGGCCAGCAGCGACATCTGCTGTCGAAGCCCGCGCCCGATGACGAAGTAGCAGGCGGCCAGTCCCGCTCCGAGGAGCGCCAGCATGTCGCCGAACACGGCGCGGCCGGACAGCGACACGTCGCCCCCTGAGACGACCGCAGTGCCGCTGAGCGCGACCAGGATCCCGATGACCGCCGCGCGGCTCAACCGTTCCCGGAATGCCAGGTAGGCGATGGCGGCCACCCACAGGGGCTGGGTGGTGACCAGGACCGTGCTCGCGGCGACGGTCGTGTAGTCGAGCGAGGGGATCCACGTGGCGAAGTGCGCGGCCAGGAACACCCCGGCCAGGGCGGCCAGGCCCCACTGGCGGCGGCTCAGCGAGCGCAGCTCGGGTCGGTGCCGGGCCAGCGCGAACGGGACCAGGATCGCCGCGGCGATGGCGTTGCGGTACATCGCCACGGTCATCGGGGGCGCGTCCGTCAGGCGAATGAGGATGGCCGAGAACGAGACCGCGACCACGCCGAGAACGAGCAGCCCGATCGTTCGCGGGGACATAGGGCCCGGATCGTACGCGACGGGTCGTTCTGCGAAGATGACCGGCGTGCCGGAACCCGAGCTCGACGCGGACGCCTTCTACGACGCCGGCGACGAGGGGTGCAGCGGCCCGACCCTGAAGGAGATCGGCGCGCTGCTCGACGCCCTCGAGGCGGGCCAGGCCCTGGAGGTTCGGACCCGCGACCCGGTGGGCCGGACGAACCTTGAGGCCTGGGCGCGGCTGAAGGGCCACGCCCTGGCGACCACGGCGGGCGGGTCCGAGGGCGACCGCTGGCTCATCACGCGAGGAGAGACCTGATGGCGAGCATCCTGATCCATGGGCAACACGGCGCCGAGGACCACGAGCGGGCGACGCTGCCGTTCATCTTCGGGAACATGGCCCTGGTGACCGGCCAGGAGGCCGCGATCATGCTGACGATCGAGGCCGTCCGCCTGGTCACCGAGGGCGGCGCCGACGGTGTCGAGCACCCCGCCGCGGCCCCCCTGAAGCAGCTGATCGGCGAGTTCATCGAGGGCGGCGGCAAGGTCTGGGCCTGCCAGGCCTGCACGAAGCCCCGCGGGATCACCGAGGTCATCGAAGGCGCCGAGATCGTGGGGGCGGCGACCGTCGTCGAGTATCTGGCCAACGGCGCGCAGAGCCTGACCTTCTGATGGCGAAGGTGACCGTCTTCGGCGCGGGCGCGATGGGGACCGCCCTGGCCATCCACTCGTGCCGGGCCGGGAACGACACGATCCTTTGGGCCAGCGAGTTCGATGCCCGCGTCCTGCCCGTCCTGCAGGACGAGCGCAAGCACCCCGCCCTGCCCGAGCACCTCCCGGAGTCCCTGCGGGTGATGGGACCCGACGACCTGCCCGAGGCGAGCGAGCACGCCGATGTCGCGGTCATGGGGGCCTCCTCCGGGGGCGCGCGAAGCCTCGCAGGCATGGTGGCCGAGGACGTGGGCAGCGAACCCGTCGTCGTGAGCCTGGCCAAGGGGACGGAGCCCGAGACCGGCAAGCGGATGTCCGAGGTCTACGGCGAGGCGTTCGGTCACGACCTGGTGGTCTCGGTCGGCGGGCCCTGCCTGGCCGGCGAGCTCGCCGAGGGGTTGCCGTCCGCGGTCGTCTACGCGAGCGCCCGATCGGCGACGGCCGACGAGGCCCGGGAGGTCTTCCAGACCCCGAACTACCGCGTCCACGTCACCGAGGACCTGATCGGCGTCGAGTACTGCACGGTGCTGAAGAACGTGGCCGCGATCGGCCTCGGCATCCTGGACGGCCTGGCAAAGGGTGGCGGCAACCGCGAGTACCGCAACGCGAAGTCGGCGCTGTTCGCCCAGGCCGTCAACGAGCAGGTGAAGCTGATCACCGCCCTGGGCGGCCGGGCCGAGACCGTGACCGGGCTGGCGGGACTCGGCGACACCCTGGTCACCAGCCTGGGTGGCCGGAACCGGCTGTACGGCGAGCTCCTCGGGGAGGGGTCGAAGCCGCAGGAGGCCCTGGACGGCATGGTGAGCCGGGGGATGACCGTGGAGGGCGTCGACTCCGCGAAGGACGTCGGCCGCCTGACCAAGGAGACCGGCGTGGACGTGCCCTTCCACGCCGCCGTGGACCGCATCGTGTTCGGGGGCGAGGACCCCTCGACGATCCTGGAGTGTCTGACATGACCGAGGCGAAGGGACGGCCCGACCGGAACCTGGCGATGGAGCTGGTCCGGGTCACCGAGGCGGCGGCCCTCGCCGCGGGCCGGTGGGTCGGCCGCGGCGACAAGCTCGCCGCCGACGGGGCGGCGGTCGACGCGATGCGGCTGATGATCGACAGCGTCTCGATGGATGGCGTCGTCGTGATCGGCGAGGGCGAGAAGGACGCGGCGCCGATGCTGTTCAACGGCGAGCAGGTCGGGACCGGCGACGGGCCGGGCGCCGACGTCGCGGTGGACCCCATCGACGGAACGACCCTCACCGCCAAGGGCATGGGCAACGCCCTCGCGGTGATCGCCCTGGCCGCGCGGGGCTCGATGTTCTTTCCCGGCGCGGCCGTGTACATGGAGAAGATCGCCACGGGGCCGGAGGCGGCCGACGCGATCGACATCGAGGCACCCGCGGACGAGAACTGCCGCAAGGTCGCCAAGGCCCTCGGCAAGCGCGTCGAGCAGGTGACGGTGATCATGCTCGAGCGCGACCGCCACCTGCCCCTGGTCGAGAAGGTCCGCGAGGCGGGCTCGCGGATCCTGTTCATCACCGACGGCGACGTCGCGGGGGCCATCGCCGCGGCGGACCACAGCTCGATCCCGGACCTGCTGATCGGCATCGGCGGAACGCCGGAAGGAGTGATCGCCGCGGCCGCGCTCAAGTGCATGGGCGGCGCGATGCAGGGCAAGCTGTTCCCCCGCAACGACGAGGAGCGCGGCGCCCTCGTCGACGCTGGCTACGACCTGGACAAGGTTCTCACCACCGAGGACCTGGTGGCCGGCGACGACGTGTTCTTCGCCGCGACGGGCATCACCGACGGCTATCTATTGCGCGGGGTGCGCTATCACGGCGACTTCGCCACGACGTGGTCGCTGGTGATGCGCGCGCGCTCGGGAACGGTCCGGCGGGTCGAGGCCCGACACGCCTTCGAGAAGCTCGAGAAGTTCTCCCAGATCGCCTACCGCTGAAAAGGCGCGAACCTCACCGCAGACGCTAATCGGTCACCCACGCTTCTCGCGGCGCGTGCACTTCCGGCGGGCAGGGCTCCGGCGTGATCCCTGCTGACGCTATAGTGCCGCGAGGATGGCTCGAAGCTCTGAAAGACGGTTCTTGATAAGGCCCCTTTCGCGGGCGAAACCCTCCGCAACCTCGACAGCCTCGGCCAGGTAGCGAATTACCGCGGCGTCGGCGGGACCATCCGGCTCTGCGGGTAGCGCAACTTGTACGACAAGGCCACGCTCCCTCTGTGAGAAGCGGCCGCTGCGAACACCCTCAAATTCAGGAGCAATCACCTCCCCCGGGATCTGATAGATGACATTGACTGAGAGCGGTGAAGTCCGCCCCTCTCGAAGGTCAACGATTCGCCGGGCAAGCAGCCTCACCGCGTCCTCCCACGATCGGTTCGTTGACGCTCCTCCCGCCACCGGGCAGGACTTCACCCACGCGTCCTTGGACGGGTTACCGGTGGTCTCCTCGAAGTAAGGGTCGATGGTGACGGGGTAGGCCCGATCGGGATCGGCCAGCCACTCGGTGTCGAACGCCACCTCGATCCGACAGACCCCGTCCCCTTGGTCGATCAGCGTGCGCTCGAAGCCTCCGGCGTACGCGTCCGCCGAGGCGTTCGGCCCCACGCTCGCGTCGAACACCGTCAGCGGCGGGACCCGGCCGACGACCTCCTCGCCCTGCACGATCTCGATCTCCGCCCCGTTCTGACGGAGCGTCAGATCCGTGGCCGTGATGAGCCAGGCCATGGAGGTGGCCTCGGGCGTGGTCTTGAGGATCACATGCTCCGCGTAGCCCGAGCCGAGGGAGTAGTAGCGCAAGTCGGTCCCTGGAAGCGCCTCCGGGTAGGTGGCGGCGTTGCCGGCAACCTCTGCCTGCACCTTCTCCGAAGCGCCTTCGGGATAGATCGACAGCGATCCATCGCCCACCCCGAACATCAGCGGGGTGGTGGCCGATAGCGCATCCGGGAATACGAGCGAGACCTCGCCCGCTCGGTTGCGGTAGCCAGCGTCGGTGGGCTCCAGCTCGGGATCGATCTTGCGCCACTGACCGTCGGCGTCCTGGAAGTTCTGGGGATCGGTGGTCACCTGGGCCAGGTGCTCCCCACCGGCGTACTCGAAGACCGAGGCCGTCTCCGTCGCCTGGGCTTCGGTCTCGTCCAGGGACCCAGTCTTCGTCTCCGGCGTTCCCGACGGAAGGGATAGCGCTCGCTCCCTGGGGGGCTTCGGCGGGTAGGCAACGGGCTCGCGCTCCGCGTCGCTCAGCAGCGGTGGGGGGACGGCCGGAGGCAGAACGATGTCTTTGGTCTGGGCTGCGGCGCGGCCGATGTACGTCCCCACCGGCAGCATGCCGCCGAGGACCAGGAGGGTTAGAACAGAAACGAGCGGGGGCGCGCCATTGCTGCCCCCTCGACGTTCATGCAGTCGAGAAGTGGCATCGGCAAACGGGGCACCAGAACTGAAGCAGTGCGACCCCTACCACCGGAGCGCGTAGACCCCCGTCTCGACTTTGCGGATCGCCCCGTCCTTCGCCGCCTTCGCCAGAGCGGACAGGAGGTGCTTGCGGATGTCGGTCTGGGTGAACGGGTCAAGGTAGCCGCGCTTCAGCGCCAGGTCCTGGATCACCGTCCAGTGCAGCGGCTCGCCCTCCTCCGCCAGCACCGCCAGGGCCGCCTCGAGGTACTCCACGGCCTCACGCCCCGAGCAGCACGTCCGCGATCACGTCGAGCTCGGAGTCCTCGGCCACGGCGAACGGAAGCGACGCGGGCGACAGGATGATCTCCTCCACGCCGAGCGCCTCGAACGCCGCGACCTGCTCGGCGACCTGCTCCGGAGTGCCGACCAGGGCCCCCCGCGCGTAGTCCTCGAGCATCTCGCCGGCGAGCGCGTCGCCCGGCGCCCACCGCTGCAGCGCCCGCCACCGGTCGTGGAGGTCCACCTCGTCCTCGCCGACGAGCGTGTAGAGCCCCACGCTCCGGCGCAGGGTGGCCGGATCCCGGTCCACGTCCTCACAGGCCCGGTCCAGGCGGCCGGAAACCTCGGCGAAGTCCCGAGGAGACCACCGCCACACGGTGTTCCATCCGTGGGCGAACCGCGCCGCCAGCTTCAGGCCGCGCGGGCCGCCCTTGCCGCCGAGCCAGATCGGGGGACCCCCGGATTGAGGCGGCCGGGGGTGCAGGTACGCCTCCTGGAGCGTGATCCGCTTCCCGACGTAGTCCACCGGTTCGGCCTCGCCGAACAGGCGCGTCAGGACCTCGAGCGACTCCTCGAGGAGGTCGAAGCGTTCCCCCACCGTGCCGAAGTCGTAGCCGAAGGCCGTGTACTCGGCCTCCATCCACCCGGCGCCCAGCCCCAGGTCGAACCGACCGCCGGAGAGCAGGTCGATCGTGGTGGCCATCTTGGCGACGTGGGCGGGGTGGCGGAAGCCGGCCGAGGCCACGAGCGTGCCCAGCCGGACGCGCTCGGTGTGAGTGGCGAGCGCCGCGAGCGCGGTGAAGGGCTCCACCGTCGCCAGGAGCTCCTGCGGCCCGGGAGTCCGGGACGGGTCGGAGAAGAAGTGGTCGGAGACCCAGAGGGAGTCGAAGCCGAGCGTTTCCGCGCGCCGGGCGTACTCGATCACCCGTCCCCAGTCCAGCGGTCCGCCGTCGGGGAACGAGTAGCCGTAGTGGGGAAGGGCCAGGCCGAACCGCATCGCGCGACCCTACTAGAGGTACTTCAGGACGTCCTCGGCGTCGGTGATCTCCACGCCGGCGGGCGCGCGGACGCCCGTGGGGATCTTCAGGCGGGGGTAGACGCTGACGTGATCGGCCAGCCGGAGGCCCTCGTAGACGGTGACCTCGTCGCCCAGCGCGACGAACCGCTCGATCGTCGTCGGGTTCCGGCGGCTCGACCGAACCTCGCTCATGGAGCCGATCACGGAGTCTCGGATCGTGGCCCCGGCCCCGATGATCGCCCCGTCGCGGACCTGGGACCGGGAGATGTAGGCGCCCTCGCGTACCTCGACGTCGTCGTCCAGGTTCGACTCGGTGATCACCACGCCGGGCCCGATCTCGCAGTACCGGCCCAGGCGCACGGCCGGCCCGATGGTCACCAGCCCCTCGGCCAGCTTCTCGGCCAGGCTCTTGCCGGTCAGCTCGTCGCGCAGGTGCAGGGTCTCCGGCGCGATCCACACGTTCTGCTCCCGGTCGAACGGCTCCCCCATCAGCCGGGCCACCGAGGCGAAGTTGCCCTGCAGCACATCGACCGTGGTGTTCACGTAGTCCTCGATGTTGCCCAGGTCGCCCAGGCGGCGGACCGGGAACGCCTGCAGCAGGTGGCCGTTGCCGACCAGCCACGGCAGGAGGTCCTTGCCGAAGTCGAGCCGGGTCCGCCGCAGGCGCGCGACGTGCGGGTCCTCGGCCAGCGCGCGCAGGCGGGCCGCGTCGACCAGGTAGAACCCCGCGTTCGTGAGCAGCGGCAGCCGGTCGAACTCGTCCTCGTCGCGGACCTTGAAGTGGTTGCGGATGTCCGCGATCGTCGGCTTCTCGACGAACTCGAAGATCCGTCCGTTCGAGTCGGTGAGCATGACCCCGTACTTCTCCGCCACGTCCTCGGGGGCGCGGGTCATCGCGGCGATGGTGACCACGGCCCCCGTCTCCAGGTGCTGTTGGAGCATCGGCTCCAGGTCGAAGTCGATGATCGAGTCCGTCGGGAACACCAGGGCCGGTCCGCCGAGGTCCCAGTGCTCCAGGAGCCGCAGCGTCGAGTCGGCGCTCCCCGTGGACAGCGCGTCGTACTTGACCGGCGAGTACTGGATGTCGACGCCGAGGTCCTCGCCGTAGCCCACCAGCACCTTGATCTGGTACCGGTTCTCCTTGCCGTGGGCGACGATGTAGTACTCCTTCATCCCCTCGGCCTGGAGGATCTGCAGGACCCACCGGATCAGGCGGCGGCCGACGAACGCCATCGCCGCCTTCGACCGCAGGTATCCGGGAGCCTTCAGCGTGAGCGGGCGGGCGCGGACCCCGGAACCACCGGCCAGGCCGATCCCCACCACGTCGGATACCCCTGGCATCGGTCAAGATTGTTCCCCATTTGACGCGATCACAGGGAGGCGAGGGCATGCAGCCGTATCGAGGCGAGTTCGGGGGCACGTTCCACGACCACACGATCACCAGCGATGTCCTGCAGGGAAACGCGCTGGGCGACCCTGCCGAGCGCCCCCTGTGGGTGTACACGCCGCCCGGCTACGACGCCTCGGACGCGCGCTACCCCACGCTGTACCTGATCCAGGGCCTCACCGGCTCGGTGGACATGTGGTGGAACCGCAAGCCGTTCCGCCCGACGTTCCCCGAGCTCACCGACAGCCTGTTCGCGAAGGATGGATGCCCGCCGGCGGTGGTCGTCTACGTGGACGCGATGACCTCCCTCGGCGGGTCGCAGTACGTGAACTCCCCCGGCACCGGCCGCTACCAGGACTACCTGTGCGACGAGATCGTCCCGTTCGTCGACGCGAACTATCGGACGCAGGCCGACCGCGACCACCGGGGGATCCTCGGGAAGTCGAGCGGCGGCTACGGGGCGATGGTCGTGCCGATGATGCGGCCCGAGGTGTTCGGCGCCCTGGCCACCCACGCCGGCGACGCGCTGTTCGAGGTCTGCTACCAGCCCGAGTTCCGGGAGAACGCCCGGACGCTGCGCGACACGTACGACGGCTCGTACGAACAGTTCTGGGCGAACTTCCGGTCGAGGCCTGCGTTCTCGCACAAGGAGGACGGCGCACTCCTGAACTCGTGGTGCATGGCCGCCTGCTACTCGGCGAACGAGGACGGCACGATCGACCTGCCCTTCGAGCCCGCCACGGGCCGGCTGATCCCCGAGGTGTGGTCGCGGTGGCTGGCCCTGGACCCGGTGCGGATGGCGCCGTTCAAGGCCGAGGAGCTCAAGTCGATGCGGGCGATCTACGTCGACGCCGGCAAGAACGACGAGTGGTACCTGGACCTGGGCGCCGAGGCGTTCGTTGGCGAGCTCGACGCGCTGGGGATCGAGCCCTTCTTCGAGCTGTTCGAGGGCACGCACATGGACATCGAGTACCGCTACCCGATCGCCATGCGCTACCTCGCGGAGCGCCTGACGTAGAACGAATGAGACGAAGCTCACATCCCTCGACCTAGTGACCATCGGTCATTCGGGGATAGGATCGTCGGCGACCACCCGAACTCCGAGGAGGCCGTTTCCATGGCGCGCAGCGGCAACGGAGCCCAGCAACCCAAGCCCGTCGAGCAGACCCTGATCTATCGCATCGCGATGTTCGGCGTGCGCAACCGCCGGGTGATGATCCTGATCTGGCTGGTGGCGACGCTCGCGTCGGTCCCGATGCTGAGCTCGCTGACGTCGCGGCTGTCCAACGGCGGGTTCGAGGTGCCCGGCTCGCAGTCGGACCAGGTCCGGCAGGCCCTGGAGACCGAGTTCGAGGGACAGACCGAGCTGACGGCGCTCGTCGTGTTCTCCTCGGAGACGAGCACGGCGCAGGAACCCGAGTACCAGGCGGTCGTCCAGGACACCCTGCGCCGGCTGCTGCAGGTGGACCACATCTCCTCCGCGGCCAGCCCGTACGACGCCCCGGCCCAGCTGATCTCGAAGGACGGGACGGTCGCGACCTCCATCGTCAACGTCGACGGGACGCAGGACGACGCCCTGGAGATCGCGCCGGATCTCGAGGCCGCCGTGAAGGCGGCGTCGACCGACGACGTCCAGGTGCTGATCACGGGCGCTCCCTCCTTCTACCGCGCGTTCCAGGACATCACCCAGCACGACCTGGAGCGCTCCGAGAGCATCGCCGTCCCCATCGCGCTGCTGATCCTGATCGCCGCCCTCGGGTCGCTGATCGCGGCGGGGATGCCGCTGGCCCTCGCCCTGATGAGCCTCATGATCTCGTTCGCGCTCATCGGCCTGTTCGCCACGTTCGTCGAGACCAACGTCTTCGCACAGAACCTGGCGTCGATGATCGGGATCGGCGTCGGGATCGACTACGCCCTGTTCATCCTGGCCCGGTTCCGCTCGGAGCTGAAGTCGGGCCTGTCGGTCGGCGAGGCCGTGGCCGAGGCCGTGGCCACCTCGGGGAAGGCCGTGCTGGTCTCGGGGCTCACGGTGGTCGTGGCGCTGTCGGGCGTGCTGCTGGTCAACATCCAGGCCTACCGGACGATGGGCGTCGCCGCCATGATCGCGGTCACGATCGCCGCGCTCGCGGCGGTCACCCTGCTCCCCGCGCTCCTCGGCTGGGTGGGCAAGCGCATCGACAAGTTCTCGATCCATCGCCGGGCGGACCGGCAGGAGGGCCGCTACTGGCACCGCTGGGCCATGGCCGTCATGAAGCGGCCGTGGACCGCCCTGCTCCTGTCGCTGGGGCTGCTGCTGTTCCTGGCCCTGCCGGCGCGCAACCTGGCCCTGGGTTCCTCGGGCCCCTCGATCCTTCCGGCGGACCACCCCGCCCGCCGCGCGTTCGAGATCGCCTCCGAGGCGTTCGGCGAGGGCCAGGGCGAGCCCACGGTGATCCTGCTCCGGACCTCGGAGCCGGTGACCTCGTCCGAGGGACTGGCGGAGGTGGCCGCGGTCTCCGAGGCCGCCCAGGCCGACCCCGAGGTCCTGCAGGTGGCGTCGATCACGACGCTCCTGCCGCCGGGAACGACGCCGGAGCAGGCGCTCGGCACCCCCGAGGGCCGGCAGCTGTTCGCCCAGTTCGTGAGCTCCGACGGGCGCTCCACGCAGATCCAGGCCGTCACGGTGCACTCGGCGCAGTCGGAGACCGTGCACCAGCTCATCAACCGGCTCCGCGACCGGCTCCCCGGCGTCGTCGGCGCGGGCTCGACCGTCCTGGTCGGCGGGCAGCCGGGCCTGGACCTGGACCTGACCGAGGAGATGGGCGACAAGCTCATCCCGGTGGTCGGTCTGGTCCTGCTGCTCTCGTTCCTGGTGCTGATGCTGTTCTTCCGGTCGCTGCTGCTGCCGCTGAAGGCGATCCTGATGAACCTGGCGTCGGTGCTGGCCGCCTACGGGGTGCTGGTGTACGTGTTCCAGGACGGGCACTTCGAGGGGCTGCTCGGCTTCCAGGCCTCGGGCCACATCGAGGCCTTCCTGCCGCTGTTCCTGTTCACCACCCTGTTCGGGCTGTCCATGGACTACGAGGTGTTCCTGCTCGCCCGCATCCGCGAGGAGTACCTGCGGACGAAGGACAACACCGAGGCCGTCGGGTGGGGCCTGGAGCACACGGCGAGGATCATCACCAGCGCCGCGGCGATCATGGTCGTGGTGTTCGGGGCCTTCGCGTTCGCCGAGCTCGTTCCGATCAAGGCGATGGGCTTCGGGCTGGCCACGGCGGTGTTCCTGGACGCCACCTTGATCCGAACGATCCTGGTGCCGGCCACGATGCGGCTGATGGGCGACTGGAACTGGTGGCTGCCCGGCTGGCTGGACCGCCTGCTTCCGCACGTCGCGCTGGAGGGGAGCACCCGTGCGCCGGCGTCGAAGCCCGAGCCGGTGTCCAGCGGGGTGGACTAGCGGGGTACGGCGGGCGAGCAATATAGAGGGGGAACGCTATGCAAACGAACGGCCACGGGAGGCCGCACTCGTCGCACGGTCCGCTCGGGATTTCGCTGCTCAGAGTTCGTTCGCGAGTTGTTCGGCGAGCTCCAGCGAGAACGTTTCCATAGGGCCCAGGATGACGTAGTCCACGCCACCTTCGATCCACTCAATGCTGTTTGCTTGGCCCGGGCCACCAGCCTGAATGAGTAGCGCCGTAATGTTCCCGCGGATCGAGGTCGTTGAGAGTTTGGTGAGATTCGTCGGGCTGTTGTAGGCGAGCAGTCCGGTCAGGCTCTCCTCCGTTCGCTGCCCGGCGGCCCGTTGGAGGACGAGGAATCGTCCCCGGCTGTCGTTGAATACAAACGCGAGAGTTCTATTGGCGCGGGGTACACAGATACCGTCGAGCGTGATCGCTTCCGGTTCACCCAAGGTTCGGGCATCCTCGGGGACGAAATTCAGGTCGTCTCTCGCGGCCTCAGCATTCCCCACGTGTACACCGCAGATACTCGGTTGATCCCAGTTCAGAGCGGGGCCTCGGGCCGGAGGTTCGTCTGGGGCAGGCATAGCCTCCTGCGCCGGACCACCCAGCCCAGCGCACGCGGTTAGAAGAACGAGAAGGAGTCCTACCGTCAGAGCGCGCCATCTCCGCCCCAAGACAACCTCCATGTCAGACCGGTCCAGGACAGTAGTTCAGAGTCGATTTGGTCGTCTTGTAGTGGTCGGTGGATATGTACCCGCCGTGCCAGTTGCTCGCGTTGTCACTGTGGCACGACATATCGGCCCAGTTACGCCAGACGTTGCTGGAGTCCTTGCGCTGAATGTTGTCCTGATCGTCGGCCATCCCTGTGAGTGTCCCCCCAAAGCGAAAGGTTTCGACCATAGAGAGGCCGGTGTACCAGCCGAGGTTGTCGAGTGTCCGAAGGTTCTGCCAACCCTGTCCATCAAGGCAATTTAGGTCGACAATCCAGTCCGTTGAGCCGATGGGAAAGTGCGCCACCTTGAACTGAAGAGCCGTTCCATCGCCCACTGCCTTGTCGCACTTGGACGTCAGCTCCCCATGGGGAACGGGATTTATCAGGAGCGCGCCATTGATCGCCGCCTCCACGAACCAGTGGTACTCCTTGGGCGCCGTTGGGGAGTCCTTCCAGATAAACCACCCCCCCTCAATCCAATTCCCTTGGTAGGTGCCGAGAAAGTTATTGCTGGTACTGCCTGCGTTGGCGCCATCACAAGCGGCGTTGACTCCGCGATTCCTGACGGTGTGATCGGATTTCGTTCCGTACTGCTGCCGAAACTGGCCTCCGGACTGATAGCCCCAGAAGATCGACTCCTCCGTGATACAGGTGAGTGGGTCCTGGGCGTATGCGCTCCTGACCGGAACGATCGACGCCACAACTAGCAGCAGTGATGCGATGGAAGCCAGTTGACGAAGACGGGACGTCGTCACGTGTCAACCCTCCATCGAGTAACGTTACGCCGGTTGTCAACATCACCGCGTTATCAACAGAACGAGTTGTAGCTATGGCGAGAAGCCAGAGACTTCGCGTGGCTTTTGGGGTCTTTGCAGGGATGATCCTTCTCGGCTCGATCGTAGCGGCGCTCTTGGTCCCACAGTTTCGGGATTGCGTGATCCCTTCGCGGGGTCCGGACGGGATGCGCGCCCCGGACCCGAAAATCGCCTCCTGCCCAGTGAATCGGCAACCCCGCCAGATTCTGATTCTTGGGGTTGGGGTTATAGCTTCAAGCGTCTTGCTTGGCTTGTCTCGTGGGGCGGGTCGAGGGGTTTCCGCAGCGAGCTGAATGTCCCGATCTCTTTTCCTGCCCTTCGCTCGTGTCTCGAGCCCAGCGGATCATCTGACTATGGCCTGCTGCTCCCGCGCCGGCCGTCCCCCCCCTCGTTGCCCGGTCCCGCCGGCGACCTGCGCGAAGTTGCTAGGCCGGCTCGATGACTTCGTCTCTATCCGCCTCGGAGAACCGGAACACCCAGCCCTCGCCGACGGAGTGCCAGCCATCAAAAAGGGCTCGACGTCCGGCTGCCCGTGCCAGCCCAGCTCCCGCGCCCGCATCTTGGCTCAGCCGGCCTCTAGGGCCTGGATCACTCCGCGCAGGACGACCTGGCCGGCGTCGTTCGTCACGACGATGCGGCGGAACGACGCAAGGTCTTGGGTGAAGAACCGGTACGCGCTGACCTGTCCCTCCTGGCTCGGGAACATCTCCCCGATCGGGACCTCGATGCCGCTGCCGTGGACCAGGCTCGCGTGGTACGGCCCGCCCCCCGCCGGCAGGCCGCCGGCGATGACCAGCACCCAGTCGGAGCTGTCGGCGCCGGAGAGATAGACGATGGCCTGGCCGCCGCCCTCGCGGCCCTCGACGGGGCCGAGGCGGGCGGGAAGGATCTGGCGGCCGCCGAAGGTGTCGAGCAGCCCCTGGAGCACCTGCGCCTGCTCGACCGCCGTGGCGGACTCGGCCTCCAGCCGGGACAGCTTGCCGGCGACGGCGGCCGCGTAGCCGAGCGACGCGACGCCGAAGAACGTGGCCAGCACCGCGATCGTGGTGACGATCCGGAACCGGCGGCGCTCGCGGGCCCGGGCCCCGGTGGCCAGGGCGACGCGCTCGACCACCTTCGCCTCGAGCTCGGCCGGCGGCGCGATCGGCTCGAGGGCCAGGCCCACCGCGGCGACGCCCTCCTCGAGCTCGGCGAGCTCCTTGCGGCATCCGGCGCACCACTCCAGGTGGCGGGACAGCCGCCGGCTGTCCTCCTGGTCCAGGGCCCCGAGGACGTACTCGTCGAGCCGCTCGCGAACGTCCGCGCAGGCGATCGAGGAGACGCCGGAGGTGGGAGAGCTCTGCCGGGCCATCACTCCGCCTTGATCTGGGTCCGGCGCAGGCGGATGAGCGCCGTGCGCAGCCGGGTCTTCACGGTTCCGAGGGGGATCCCGTCGGCCAGGGCGATCTCACGGGCGGTCCACCCGTGGAAATACGCGAGCGAGAGCAGCTTGCGCTCGGCCGGGCTCAGCGTGGCCATGGCCCGCCGAGCGGTCTCGCGGTTCAGCGCGGCCTCGTCCTCCTCGGGCAGGTCGAGCGGCTCGGGCAGCTCGTCGACCAGGACCAGCGGCGGCCTGGTGGTCCCGCGGTCGTGGCGGATCCGGTCGACCGCCAGGTTGTGGGCGATGGTCATCA
Organism: uncultured Actinomycetes bacterium; assembly: GCA_963742735.1. Lineage (GTDB taxonomy): Bacteria > Actinomycetota > UBA4738 > UBA4738 > JBBDTT01 > JBBDTT01. The sequence continues at coordinate 248,556 of CAVUMN010000003.1, read as the reverse complement.
GCCAGGTGGAGAGCCGTCCGCGCGCGGGGTCGAACCGCGGGGCCTTGCGCCACGCGGCGAGGAACACGTCCTGGGTGAGCTCCTCGGCGGCCTCGGGCGTGCCGAGGAGCCGCCGGCCCAGCGTGTAGACGGGACGGGAGAAGCGCGCGTAGAGCACGCGCACCGCCTCCTCGTTGCCGAGCGTGAGATCTCGCATCAACTGCCGTTCCACCTCCGGGGTCAGGGGCCCTTCGATGGGGAACGCCAACGTGCCGCTCCTTCGCTCGGTAGTACGTGAGCCCGCCCGTCCGGGGACTGACGAGCCTCGGTGATCATTATCACCCTCGTGCGGTGCCGTGAGTCACCGTTTCCCGGATCGGGCCCCGCAACCGCACGCAGTCCGCGCGCGGGTGCGATCATGGAGAGGACGTGAGAAGCGTTCGCCTCCCGCTCGCGATCGTGCTCCTGCTCGCCGGCATCCTCGGCCTCTCCTCGACCGCATCCGCCCAGGGCAGCCAGCCTGCGCCCGTCCTGGAGGTCTCGCTCGAGGGCGTGGTGGACCCGTTCCTGGCCTCCTACGTGCAGGAGGCGATCGATGACGCGGAAGCCGCGGGCAACGAGGCGATCCTCCTGACGATCGACACGCCGGGCGGGCTGTCCTCGTCCATGCGCGACATCATCCAGGCGGTCCTCAACTCGCGCGTCCCGGTGATCTGCTGGGTTGGACCGCAGGGAGCGCGGGCGGCGAGCGCCGGGGCGTTCATCCTGATCGCCTGTCCGCTCGCGGCGATGGCTCCCGGAACGAACGTCGGTGCCGCCCACCCCGTCGGCGTGTCGGGCGTGATCGAGTCGCAGAAGGCCGAGAACGACGCGGCGGCGTACATCAGATCTCTCGCCGAGGCACGCGGCCGCAACGCCGACTGGGCGGAGCGCGCGGTGAGGCAGTCGGTCAGCGCCACCGCCGAGGAGGCTCTCGAACTGGACGTGATCGACCTCATCGCCCCTGATCGAACGGAGCTTCTCGCCGCGGCGGATGGCCGCGAGGTCGAGGTTGCGGCCGGCGAGACGGTGACCCTGTTCACCGCCGGCGCAATCGTCGTCGAGCGGAACATGGGGCTCGGGGCGTCGATCCTGCACGGTCTGCTGACGCCGGACCTGGCCTTCCTGTTCTTCTTCCTGGGGCTCATCCTGCTGATCGTCGAGGCGCTGCACCCGGGGGTCTCGGTGCCCGGCGTGCTGGGCCTGCTGATGATCGCTGCGTCGTTCATCGCGCTGGGCCAGCTCCCGGTCACGGTCGTGGGCCTCGTCCTGCTCGCGATCTCGGCGATCTCGTTCTTCGTGGACCTCAAGGCGCCGGGAACGGGAGCCGCGACCGGCATCGGCCTGGTCACGCTGATCCTGGGCGGGCTGTTCCTGTTCGACTCGAGCGTGCCGAACGCCCGCGTGTCGATCCCGATGATCGGCGCCGTGGCGGTGCTCCTCGCGCTGTTCTTCGGGTTCACCGTCAAGAAGGTCCTGGAGGCCCGGCGCCTGCCGGTCGAGGCCGGACAGGAGGCGCTGATCGGCTCGGTCGGCGTCGCCGAGACGCGCATCGCCCAGGGCGGCAACGTCCGGGTCCGCGGCGAGTCCTGGAGCGCCTACACCAACGGAGCGGCGATCCCCAAGGGCGCGCCGGTGCGGGTCCGCGCCGTGAACAGCCTTCGGCTCGAGGTCGAGCCGGCGGAGACCGACGAGGCGGCGGAGCCCGCCCCGGCCAAGAGAGGAAGCGAAACCTGATGAGTCCGACCAGCCTGATCATCATCGGCGTCGTCGTCCTGTTCGTGCTGCTGTTCCTGCGCGCGGCGCTGAAGGTCGTCCCCGAGTACCAGCGGCTGATGGTGTTTCGCTTGGGCCGGGCCATCGGGACGAAGGGCCCGGGCCTGGTGATCCTGATCCCCATCGTGGACAAGGGCGTGTGGGTCGACCTGCGCGAGTTCTACCTGGAGATCCCCTCGCAGACCGCGATCACGAAGGACAACGCCTCGATCAACATCGACTTCATCGTCTTCTACAAGGTCGTCGACCCGGCGATGAGCGTGATCCAGGTCCAGAACTTCGCCGGCGCCGCCCAGTCGATCGCGGCCACGACCCTGCGGAGCGTGGTCGGCGACATGTCCCTGGACGATGTGCTGGCCAAGCGCGACCAGATCAACGAGACGCTGCGCGCGAAGCTCGACGAGGTCACCGAGCGATGGGGCGTGAAGGTGACGAACGTCGAGGTCCGCGAGATCCTGCCCCCGCCCGACGTCCTGGACGCGATGACCCGTCAGATGTCCGCCGAGCGAACCCGGCGGGCCGTGGTCACCGAGGCCGAGGGCACGCGCGAGGCCGCGGTCACCATCGCCGAGGGCAACAAGGACGCCGCGATCCTCAACGCCCAGGGTCTTCGTCAGGCCGCGATCCTGCAGGCCGAGGGCTTCGCGCTCGCGCTGCAGAAGATCTTCGAGACGGCGAAGGGGATCGACGCGAACACGATGAGCCTTCAGTACCTGGAGGCCCTCAAGCAGATCGGCCTGTCACCGTCCACGAAGTTCGTCATCCCGATGGAGCTGACGAACCTGCTGGCCGGCGTCCTCGGCGCGACCGGCCAGGCCTTCGACGACAAGGCCGGGCGCACGAAGTAGCTCGGGTCAGCCCCCCTCGGCGAGCCAGCGGAGGCCCGTCAGGCTCGGCTGGTAGAGGTATTCGCCGCCCCGGCACGTCACGAACCCCGGCTGGGGCGTCAGGAAGAACGGCGGGCGTCCGGGGATCGTCATCTTGCCGTCGTCTCCCTCCGGCTGGCCGACGAAGAAGTCTCGGTCCCGACCCAGGCCGAACGGATCCCCGTCGTCGATCCACAGGGCCTGGATGATCTCGAACTGCCTCGCGATGCTCGCCTCGAAGCAGACGAAGACGAGCCCGCGGTCCTGGCCGTCGTCCTCGAGGGCCCCCTCCGGGAGCGCGGGCCCGTAGGGGCGGCCGCGTCGGATGATGCGGTGCCGCAGGCTGAGCGCGCCGTCGAAGAACCCCTTGGACTCGCGAGGGTTCACACGGCGGATGTGCGCGCCCACGGGGCATCGGAGACCGGCGTCGTCGTCGGCGTAGGTGAAGTCGTTGATCCGGTTCGGATCGCCGGAGATCGCCGCGTCGGGCCGGTCCGGAGAGAGCTCCAGCGGGGTGCCGTCCGGCCAGCGGCCGACGATCTTGGCCGCGAGCATCTCCGCTCCACCCGGATAGTGCTGCCCGCGCTCATGGAGGTAGGCACGGAACCCGGCGACGTCCGTCGCGAGCTTGCGGTACACCGCGAACGTCCCGTTGCGATCGAGCGGGGCCGCCGGGGCGGCGGGGAGCCCACCGTCCTCGTCGGGGTAGCCGTGGAGGAACTCGCCGGTGGCCAGCGACCGCCACCGCCCCTTGCCGTTCGGGTGGCCGTCCCCCGGCCGCGCCTGGACCCCGTTGCCCCGGACGTCCGGCTGGGCGATCCCGTCGAAGAATCCGAACTGATCCCGCCCTCCGGGCAGGGCCGCGGCACGCTGCTCGTGGACGACCGTCGACGCGCCGGCGGCCTGGCCGATCTCGTGGAGCTGCGCCCGCCGTTCCTGGAGATGCGCGTCGTCGTCCGCGTAGACGGTCACCAGGACGTGCGCCTCGCCGGTGCCCAACCCCGGGTCCCATCGCTCGGGCGCCGAGGGGCCACGATCGCCCAGGAGCTCCGCTCGGGCGGCCATCCCCTCGCGGAACTCCGGCGGAAACGTCTCGAGGATGCTCTCCGACACGCCGAGCGCCTGCAGTCCCGTGTTGGTGAACGCGACCTGCATGGCGGTGTGCGGCCCCCCGTTCGACCACGGCTCGGCCGTGGTCACCTGCGGCAGCATCGAGCCGAGGAGGGTCCGGGCCCGGGCGGGGTCGTCGATGCGCAGAAAGATGTAGGCGGCGGTCGGGTACGTGTAGCCGCGAAGGACGTTGCCCTGCAGATCGGCAAGGTCGACCGCGGCCGGCTCGGGCGGGCGCCGCCCCAGCTCGGGAGGCCGGCCCTCGAGCCGAGTCGGCGTCGCCTCGCTCATGCGTCTCCCGCGAACGAGGCCAGGAAGCGCTCCTTGAGCGCGGCCGGGTCGAGCGACTGTCCCTCGCCGGCGAACCGGATGACCCGGTCCCGCAGATCCAGGCTGGCGAGACGCTCGGCCACGGTGGACTTCTGCTCGGCCCCCTCGAACACGGCCGCGTCGATCTGGTGCGCTCGGATGTAGTCGGCGAACGCCCGGCGGTCGGAGGTCCCGGGGTACCCCACGCAGGCGCCCCACCAGTCGTCGGCCGCATCGGGGATGCGGTCGCAGATCGCGTCCAGGAACCGGTCGAGGTCGCCGTCGAAGACGGCGGTGAACACCAGGTAGGGGTACTTCAGGGTGTCGGGCTTCTTCTGCTTCGGCCCGAACGCGTTGATGCGGTCCATGATCACGAGGCGCGCGAAGTGCAGGGAGTCGAGGCCGGCCAACGGGCTGTCCTCGTCGGGCTGCAGGGACTCGATCCGCGCCCGAACCTCGGCCTCCTTGCCCTCGGCGATCGGCGTGAACACGGTGAGCCCGTAGTGGATCCCGCGGCGGTTGCGACGCTCGCCCACTACAGATCGCCCTGCAGATCGGTCAGGAACTCCTCGTACGCCGCCTTGAAGGCTCCGGGGCTCAGGCCGGGAGCGGTCCTGAGGAGCTCCCGGAGGCGGTCGCGGACGTTCAGCGAGGCCCGCACCATCTGGACGGTCGCCTCCGGGTACGCGGAGTACGTGTGGGCGCCCCGAAGCATGTTGCGAGTGACCCAGGCCTTCATCGGCTCCGAGGGGGGCGGCTTGGGGAAGTCGAACCCGGCTCCCCAGGCCTGGATGAGCACGACCGGGAACACGTAGGCGAAGGCGTCGAGATAGTGGCCCAGCTCGCCGTCGAAGTAGCTCTCGAAGAAGACGTAGGGATAGTTCAGCCGCTGGCTCATCTCCTTCCCGCCGGCGTGGGGAAGCTCCCGCATGACCACGAAGCGCATGAAGTGGACCTTGCCCACCTTGAGGGCTCGCTTCTGCAGGGGCAGCAGGTAGCGGACCAGGAACATCTGCGGCCGAACCACCGGGAGCAGGGCGGGACGGATCGGCGTGAACCCCTGCACGCTGGTGAGCCTGCTCAGGGGGTTGCGGCGGCGACGCGAGGACGGCTCGGCTGCCCGGCCGGGGCCGGGAGGAGCGGCGGGTTGACGCTTCATCGGTCCCTTCCTGCGGTTGCGCTGCCCTGGCGGCGCATTGTCCTACGCGTCCGGAGGGACTGACAAGGTGCCACTTCGCCTGGGTCCCGAGTCGGAACTCGACGGTCCGCGGGTGTCCACTCCGCAACTCTTGACAGGTACGAGGGCTGCCCTTCAGGCTTCGGACCCACATGCTCGCCCCAGCCCACCACTGCACGCCCCACGTCTGTGAGGGCCCATGATCTCGGCGATCTCCTCTCCGCTCCAGAACATCGGGGACCGCTACGACGTCGTCGTCGTGGGGTCCGGCTACGGTGGAGGCATCGCCGCTTCTCGGCTGGCACGCGCCGGGCGGCGGGTCTGCGTCCTCGAGCGCGGCAGAGAGATCCGGCCCGGCGAGTACCCCGACACGCAGCTGGAGGCGGCCCTCGAGTTTCAGCTCGACGCCCCCGCCGGCCATATCGGTTCCCACGTCGGAATGTTCGACTTCCATGCCAACCAGGACATGCACGTCCTGGTGGGGTGCGGCCTGGGGGGGACCTCCCTCATCAACGCCAACGTCTACATGCGCCCCGAGCCCCGGGTGCTGCAGGCCCCCGAGTGGCCGGAAGCGTTCCGGGCCGACGTCGAGGGAGGCCTGGAGCAGGGCTACCGGCGCGCCGAGGCGATGCTCACCCCGGGGGCCTTTCCCGCGGACTGGCCGCGGCTGCTGAAGCTGGAGGCCCTCGAGCGCTCCGCGGCGCACCTGGGGGCGCCGTTCGCCCGCACGCCGATCAACGTGCGGTACGAGGACGGTCCCAACCCCGTTGGGGTCCAGCAGAGCGCATGCATGCTGTGCGGCGACTGCGTCTCGGGATGCAACTACGCCGCCAAGAGCACGACGCTCATGAACTATCTGCCGGACGCCTACGCGCACGGCGCGGACATCTTCACGCAGGCGGCGGTGCGGTCCCTCGAGCGGTCCGACGACGGCTGGCTGGTCCACTACCAGCCCATGCAGGCCGGACGGGAGCGGTTCCACGCGCCGGAGCTCTTCGTCCGGGCCGGCGTGGTCGTGCTCGGCGCCGGCACGCTCGGCTCGACGGAGATCCTCCTTCGCTCGCGGGATCGCGGGCTCCCCCTCTCGTCGGCCGTCGGGTCGAGGTTCTCCGGGAACGGTGACCTGATCGGGTTCGCCTACAACGGGGAGCAGCCGGTGAACGCCGTCGGGTTCGGCTCGCAGAGCCCGGCGGGCCGAGAGCCGGTGGGTCCCTGCATCACGGGCGTGATCGACCTCCGCGAGCAGCCCGAGCTGGACCAGGGGTTGATCGTCCAGGAGGGAGTCATCCCCGGGGCGCTGGCCGGCGCGCTGCCGGAGGCGTTCGCCCTCGCGGCGCGGACCGCCGGTGTCGATGTGACCCCCGGCGCGGCCTCGCCCGTCGAGACGCAGCACGAGCTCGACAGCCTGGTGAACGGTCCGTACTCCGGCTCCGTGAACCACTCGCAGATCTACCTGGTCATGGCGCACGACGACGCCGGCGGCCGCATCGTCCTGGACGACGACCGGTCGCGGGTCGTGTGGCCGGGCGTGGGAGAGCAGGCCCGATGGGCGCGGCTGGACGACGTCATGCGCCGCGCCGCCGAGGCGAACGGCGGCCGGTACATCCGGAACCCGGTCTGGAGCGGCCTCCTGGGGCACGACCTGGTCACCGTGCATCCGCTGGGCGGGTGCCCCATGGGCGAGGACGCCTCGACGGGTGCGGTGAACCACCGCGGCCAGGTGTTCACGGGAGAGGGTGACGCGGTGTACGACTCGCTCCTGGTTTGCGACGGGTCGGTGGTGCCGCGCTCGCTCGGGATCAACCCCTCGTTCACGATCTCGGCGGTGGCCGAACGATCGGTGGCCCTGCTCACCTCCGAGCGCGGCTGGACGGAGCCCGCCGAGCCACCGGCGCCGCGCGCCGCGCCGCCCGCCCGCAAGCCCGGGGTCCGGTTCACGGAGCGGATGCACGGCCATGTGTCCACGCTCCCGATCGACGACTACGCGGAGGGAGCCGCGCAGGGCGAGGCGAACGGGTCCTCCTTCGAGTTCACGCTGACGATCGCCAGCCAGGACCTCGACGGGCTCCTGGGCGACGACCGCCACGCCGCCCAGATCGTGGGCTCCGTCGTCGCTCCCCATCTCTCCCGCGACCCGATCGCCGTGACCAAGGGGGAGTTCAACCTGCTGGCCCCGGATCCGGAACGCGGCCGGGGACGGGAGATGCGGTATCGCATGCACCTGTCCACCGAGGAGGGCCGCCGCCTGTTCTTCGACGGCTACAAGGTGGTCCGCGACGACCCGGGGCCGGACACCTGGGCCGACACGACCACCCTGTACATCTCCGTCTACGACGGTGAGGACGACGCGGCGCCGCTCGCCGGCCGCGGACTGCTGAAGATCGCGCCCCTCGACTTCCTGCGCCAGATGCAGGGCACGGTCGCGATCAACACCGGCTCGATCGTCGAACGCCTGGAGACCCAGACGAAGTTCATCCGGTTCTTCATGGGCGAGCTGGCCCACGTCTACCTGGGGTTCGGGGGCGGCAAGGACCGGCCCCCCCGCGCGTCCTTCCTCGACCCCGACGTCCCGCCGCGCAAGCTGCGACCGCTTCGGGCTCCGACCCCCGAGGTGTTCCCCGTCCGATCGGACGCCGGCGTCGGGCTGCGTCTGACCCGGTTCGAGGGAGGGACCCGCGGCCCGGTGATCCTCGCCCACGACGTGGGGACGTGGAGCCGGGTGTTCGCCCTGGACACCGTGCAGCCCAACCTGGTCGAGTACCTGGTGGCCCACAAGTTCGACGTCTGGCTCCTGGACTGGCGGGACAGCGTGATCCTCCCCGGGGCCCGCGACGCCTCGAACGCGGACGACGTCGCGACGCAGGACTGGCCCGCCGCGATCCAGGAGGTCCTGAGCCGCACCGCCGCCGCCAGCGTGCAGGCGGTCGGCCACGGCGCCGGCGGGCTCACCCTGCTCATGAGCCTGCTCGGAGGGACCGAGGGAGTGCGCGCCGCCGTGGTGATCGGCGCGAGCGCTCACCCCGCGGTCACGGGCGACGGCGCCCGGGGCGGCCTGTTCGTCCCCGCGGCCCTTCAGACGCTTCAGGCCGACTCCGCGTCGGCGATGCTGGGCGTGGATCGTGGCGGGTGGATCCCCCTGATCGACGCGGCGGGCGCCACGCTCGGCCGGGATGCGGCGGACGACTGTGGCAGCCCTGCGTGCGCCAGGATCTCGGTCCTCTACGGGCCACAGTTCTCACACACGGGCCTGGCGCCGGCGACCCACGGCGCCCTGGCGGAGCTGTACGGAGCACCCGATCCCACGCTGCTCGACCACCTCGGCCTGATGGCCGCGCGGGGACGGCTCGTCTCGGCGACCGGAGAGGACGTCTACCTCCCCCACCTCGACCGGCTCGGGTTGCCCCTCACGTTCGTGCACGGCGAGGAGGACGTCGTGTTCCTCCCCGAGGGCAGCGCCACGACCGTGGAGACGCTCCTGCAGGGGAACCCGGCCGCGCGGGTCAGCCGGCACCTGATCCCCGGCAATGGTCATGCAGATGTCCTCATCGGCGAGGGCGCCGCCAAGAACGTGTACCCGATCGTGCTCCAGGCACTGGAACAGGAGTAGGGAGGACAGCGTGCTCATCATCGTCAGCGATCTCCATCTCATGGACGGGTCGAGCGGTCAGCACTACCTGGGCGTCGACGTGTTTCAGCGGATCTTCCGCGACCTGGGTACCAAGGCCCGGGAGGCCGGCGCCAAGGACATCAAGATCGTGTTCCTCGGCGACATCTTCGACCTGATCCGAACGGAGCAGTGGTTCACGATCGATCCCGAGGAGCGCCCGTGGGGGGGAACCCCTCCCTGGAGGCGGTGACGAAGGTGTTCGAGAGCGTGGTCTCGGAGAACAAGGCGACCTTCGACATCTTCCAGGGGAGCCTTGGCGAGCAGTTCGACTTTCCGGTGGAGCCCGAGCGCGTCTTCGTCCCCGGCAACCACGACCGGCTCGTCAACCTGTATCCGACGCTCCGGGTCCGCGCGCGGGAGGTTTTCGGCATCCCTCCGAGCGACGCTCCGTTCGACCACACGTTCCTGGACCTCGACTACGGCGTGTATGCCCGCCACGGCCAGGAGTGGGACCCGTTCAACTTCGAGGAGAGCGACGCGTTCAGCATCCGCGACCACGTCCAGATCCCGTTCGAGGACTACATGAAGATCCCCATCGGCGACCTGCTGGCCAGCGAGATGGCCTCGAAGCTGCCGCTGAAGGTGCTGGAGGTGATGCCCGAGGACCACCCCGACCGCATCGGGCTGTACCACAAGTTCCAGAACCTCTTCGACGTGCGGCCGATGATGTCGCTTATCCACTGGCTCGGCTACCACACGGACCGCTTCGACGAGGACGTCAAGGCGATGCTGAACGAGGCCATGCGCGGGGCCGCGGACGATTTCGAGAGCGTTCCGTTCGTGAAGGGCTGGTTCGACAAGCACGACCGCATGTCGAACCCGTTCGACCGGGCCGACCGGCTCCAGATCTTGATGAAGGCCCTGCAGGTCCTCAAGTTCACCAAGTTCGACCGTTCCCTGAAGGGGATCGACCAGGCGGAGCTGAAGCAGGAGGTGGCGTTCGGCCAAAAGGCGGTCGAGGAGTTCCGTCGCCTGGATCGCGACGTCGAGACCGCCGGCCGCGTGCTGTACGTCGTGTACGGACACACCCACGCGGCCGACGTGCGGCCGGTCGGCTTCGTCGGCGACCCTCCGAACGACCACGAGCGCATCTACATCAACACGGGCACGTGGCGTCCGGTCCACCGGCAGGGGGACGCGGGTGACGACTGGCTCAGCTGGAAGAGCCTGACGTACACGATCTTCTACCGGGAGGGTGAGCACGCGGGGTCACAGCTCGTGAAGGGCGCCCCCGCGTTCGAGGCCTGGACCGGCACGATCAACGACCTGAGCACGCACGAGATCGGCTGACGGGCCGCCGCGCACCCCGCCCCCCGGCGGGGCCTCCACGTCACTGGTGCTCGGCGAGCTCCTGCAGGATCAGCGGGAAGACGTCGCGGGAGGCGTCCTTGCCGATGAACGCGTCCATGTGGGAGTAGCCGGGGATCACGTGGTGCTTGTACCAGTGGTCGCCGTTGGCTTCCCTGACGATGTCGTACGTGTTCTTGGTCCCCTCGGGGAGGAACATCCGGTTGTTCGCCCCGTGGATGAACGTCAGGGGGAACGCCAGCCGGTCGAGGTGTGTGAGGTAGGTCTCCTCCCCCTCCGTGTTCACGACGTGCCCCTTGCGCATGATGCGGGCCAGGTGGCGGAACGGGCTCAGGCTCGCCATCCCGAACATCTCCGGGACCGCCTGATGGGTCGCGGTGTTCAGCTGGTCGTGGTCGAAGACCTCGCCGTAGATGAACAGGATCCGCCGGCACTCCGGGAGCTCGCAGCGCTCCTGCGTGGGATACGCGTGCATGAGTCGATCGATCACCCGGTCGTCCCAGTCGCCCTCGTAGTCGGTGGTGATCGTGTCGACCCCCGCCCCCTCGAGGAAGGAGGAGAAGTGCAGGCCGGTCTTCAGGGCGAGCGACGTGGGCGGCGCCGGGTGCGTCGTGAGCGCGGAGGACACCGCCGACCGAACTCCCTCGAGGCCCCCGAGCTTCGCCATCAGGAAGGAGATCGATCCGACGCAGTGCGCCACGACCTGGACGCTGTCGGCTCCGGTCTCGGCGCGCACGGTGTCGACCGCGGCGGGCCAGTCGCGCAGGGCGATGTCGTCGACCGAGTACGGCTGGTCGGCGGAGTCCAGCGCGGGACTGGCCCGGTAGTCGAAAAGCCAGACGTCGTATCCCTCCGCGACCAGGAATTCCGTGAGGTTCGTCTCCACGGTGTCGAGGACGAACCCGTAGGTGGTGGTGCCGAAGCCGGGAGCCAGCATGACCGGCCCCTTCGATCCCCCCGAGTAGCGGGTGAGGCCCACCCGATACCCGTCCGACGTCGTCACGCCCAGAGGGCGCGGGGCGTCGAGCCGAAGCGGTCGCTGCGGGTGCTCGGGGGCGGCACCCGTCCAGGGCGCCGGGGCGCCGCTCACGCTCATCCACATCCCTTCATGTTGGTTTCGTCGGACTCGTCGGTCCTTGTATCACGCAGGCGCAGGCGACCGCTAGCCGTCCCCGGGGGCGGGTCGCGCGCTTGCGCGCGGGCCCAGATCGCCGATAGATTTCTTCCGATCGTTACTCTCGAGACGAAGGGTCCGGATTGACTGTGGCGCCCCGTAGCGGCCCGAGCACGTTCCAGACCGAGCGCCCGCCACAGGGGCAGCTCCCGCATTGATGGATCCAGCGAACGCGCGCCCGGCCTCCGGACCGGCGGCCCATGCCGGCCTCCAGGACCTCTTCAGCTACCCGTTGACCGAGGCGCTCCAGGACCGCCGAACACGACGGGTGGCGCAAGGGGTCTCGCTGCCCGCCGGGCCGATGACGTACGAGAGCGCCAATCCGCCGTCACCCGTCACCCCGCTCGAGGAGGCGATCCTCATCGCCGCCACGGGGCCGACGGGGCCGATCATGAACGACGGCCCGCTGTTCCGGTTGGACGGCTTCCCGGAGATGGGCATGTCGATGATGCATCCCGTCGGCCGGGCCGGCCCGAGCCCGGACAACGCCCAGGCGACCACGATGTTCATGATCAACGACGAGGGCATCTGGCTCCTGCGGCGCCCGTGGGGCCGGGACGCCCTGGAGATCTTCCGGCAGATTCCCCGCCGGTGGGAGGACCGCACCGAGGACGACTGGCTCACCTACGCGAACCTGGTCAAGGTGAAGGTCCACGAGGAGCGGATGACGTTCCCGCGCCGGTGGCCCTACTACCTGGGTTGGAACGCCCACCACTCCAACGCGCCGGGCACCACGTGCTTCCTGCCGGTCGTCGACAACACCCGGCAGTACATCAACGCGCTCCTGATCCTGCTTTCGGAGCAGCCGGGTGCCGCACCGCTCTTCGTCGATGACTGGCGGAAGTTCCATCCGAAGGGCCCCGTCGAGCGCATTGCGTGGGCCGCCGCCAAGCTGGGGTTCGTCGACCCGATCCCCTACCAGCCGATCGGCGGCATCAAGCGGGTCAAGGGAGGATTCGTCACCACCGACGTGCCCGTGCCCATGGGGGCCCTCGGCTCGGCGCGCACCGACTACGAGGCGTTCCTGCTGCTGCAGAACCTGCTGCTGACCGGCGAGGCCCTCCGCCTGGGCGGCTGGGTGCACAGCGCTCCCCTGGCCCCGCACATCATGCAGCGCGATCCCGAGAACCAGGCGCTCGGACTGGGCTTCCGACAGCACACCACCAAGACGCCGAAGGGGCGCTGGCGCCGGATGCCGCCGGTTCCGGCCTCGCAGCCGAACTACGTCGGGATCGACGGCGTGCTCGAGGGATTGTGCCCACCGTACGTCACGGACATGGATGCGGCCGTCGACCAGCTCCTGGAGGAGAAGATGGGCCCGAAGGGGATCTACGGGGACGTCGAGATGTTCGGTCTGGCGTACAAGGATCGCGACAGCGCGGAGACCTACCTCCGCAACGCCAAGCCGCATCCGCCGGAAGCGATCAAGTACGCCAAGGAGATCTGTCGCTATCTGTACGAGACGTACGGACGGTTCCCCGCGCACACCGACGCGTTCTACCTTCCGGGCATCTGGACACAGTTCTCGCATCTCGAGCTCGAGTACTACGAGCGGTTCGGCAACCCGAATCACGCGCGCCGGCAGGTGGAAGGCAAGCAACTATGGGGGAGGTAGATCGATGGCGCAGGCCCTGACGAGTCCACTCCCGCGCAACGCGGGTCCCGTTCCCGGCAACACGATCGGGCGCATGACCGGGCTCTCCCTGTACACGCCGGTCCGGCCGGCGTGGGTGCGCCCCCTGAGGGTGGTGCTGTGGCTGGCGAAGTACTTCCCGAAGCTGAACAAGCGCCTGGTCGTCGTGGGGCGGATCGCCTTCATGCGCACGGCGGTGCTCAAGAAGACGATGCCCAACGTCGGTGATCCGAAGGACCACACCAAGCTCAACTACAACTACATCTTCTTCGAGGCGCACTTCGACCAGTCGTGGCAGAACTACATCGACGCGTTCGCCTACGTGATCCCTCAGGTGATCGGGTTCGTGTGGGGACGGGGCTTCCACTTCCCGAAGCCGCCCCCGGCCGAGCCGCTGAAGGCCTGGATCGCCCGCAACAGCATGGAGGGCGGCCACTACTACGCCGCCTACCCCGAGGCGAGCCCGGAGATCGTCCGGGACGCGCTACGGGTCCGCACCGGTCTCGAGGCCCTGAAGGCGGAGGGTCGCGGGCTGAGCCCGGCGGAGTTCAAGACGGCGTACGACCGGTTCCTCACCACCTACCAGAGGTCGCTCTGATGGGTGAGCGGGGGAACAAGGACGGGGTCCACTACGCGCTCACCGTCTTCGCGCCCGTGACCCCCGGTCACGAGACCGCCGCGCGCGAGGCCATCGACGCGCTCGCGTGGGGGGAAGCCAGCCCGCTGGCGCGGCTCGAACAGCTCCACTATTCGCGCCTGCAGATCTTCGACCACCTGGTGCATCCGGGACCCAAGGTGAAGCCGGACCACCTGACCACGAACTACATGGTGTTCACGGCCACGATCAGCGGCGACGCCGAGGCCTTCCTCGACGCGATCTGCGAGCGGCTTCCCGCGGAGGCGGACTCGTGGTGGAGCCACTGCATCGGCTATCCCGGGACCTCAGACCGCATCGCATTCAAGCGCTACATGCGCGCTCACCAGCTGCTCTCGTCGTCGTTCGCCTCGAGCTTTCAGGGGTCGGTTCCGGAGGTCCTGGAGAGCCTCGACGCCCGGCGGCGAGTCGTCGACTTCGCGATCGCGGCGCAGGGTCTGGACGCCGAGGAACTGCATCGACGCTTCTACGCCACCTTCGGGGAGGGACAGAGCTGATGGCTGATCAGGGGCAGACGAAGACCGAGCCCGTTCGACGGCCGCCGGACCTCCCCGTTCGCGAGGGCGAGACCGCGAACGTCGACCTGGCCGACCTGCAGGGCAACGTCCTCCGCGGCTACACCTACCCGACAGCGGCGTACGTCTTCCTTCGCATCGACCACCCCGATCGCGCGCGGGAGCTGCTGCGCGGGATGCTGCCCCAGATCACCACGGCCGAGCCGTGGACCGGCGACCCTCCTCCAACCGCCATGCAGGTTGCCTTCACCTATGCCGGGTTGCAGGCGCTCGGGGTGTCCGATGCCATCCTGGAGACGTTCCCGCCGGAGTTTCGCGAGGGCATGGCCGCGCGGGCGGCTCGCCTCGGCGACCGAGGGCCGAGCGCGCCGGAGCGCTGGGATCCGGGCCTGGGGAGCGGCGAGGTCCACGCGCTGGTGACGGTGTACGCGGTCGACGACGAACGGCTGGACGCGCGCCGCGATCAGCTGCACCAGATCGGACAGTCCTCGGGATCGACGACGGTCCTCTTCGAGCAGCGCGCGGAGGCCTTGCCCGGCGGGCGAGACCACTTCGGCTTCATCGACGGAATCTCCCAGCCGGCCATCGAGGGAAGCGGCGTGACCCCACGGCCGGGAGACGGCCACCCGACGGGCAAGGGTCGCTGGCGCGCCCTGGCCACGGGCGACTTCGTGTTCGGGTACGTGGACGAGGACAAGGGCATCCCCGCCGCCCCGGCCGCCCCGTTCGACCGCAACGCCACCTTCATGGTGTTTCGCAAGCTCGCCACGAACGTCGCCGGATTCCGCTCCTACCTCGAGGAGAAGGGGAAGGCCTATCCGGGTGGTCCCGAGATGCTCGCGGCGAAGATCGTCGGCCGGTGGCGCGACGGAACCCCGCTCGAGCTCTCGCCCGACCGGCCGGACCCCGCGATCTCGGGCGATCCCAACCGGATCAACGACTTCACCTACGAGCCGGACGACCAGGGGCTCCGCTGCCCGCTCGGCGCGCACATCCGGCGGGCCAATCCTCGCGACTCGCGCGAGTTCTACGGCGGCGAGCTCACCCGGCGCCACCGCATCATCCGGCGAGGGAGGTCGTACGGACCGCCCCTGGCGGAGGGCGCCCTGGAGGATGACGGCCAGGAGCGCGGACTGGCTTTCGTGTGCTTCTGCACGAGCATCGAGCGGCAGTTCGAGACGATCCAGGCGTTCTGGGTCGACGACGGCGACGCGCTCGGCGTGGGCAAGGACCGAGACTTCCTGATCGGTGAGCCGGACGACGAGAACGACAAGATGACGATCCCCGGGAACCCGCCCTTCTTCCTCCACCCCCAGCCGAGCTTCACCGAATGTCGCGGTGGCGAGTATCTGTTCCAGCCGAGCATCGGTGCGCTGCGGTGGCTCGCCGAAGGCAACTCGTAACGCCCCGCCCGGAGGTGACGGACGGGGGCGAGACCCCGGCGGATCAGGCGGTCGCGGTGGTCTCCGTGGCCGACCGACTTCACGGCAAGCCCCGGCATCGAGGGCGGCTCCACCAGACGTGGGTCTACGTATCCATCCCGGCGGGGGTGATCCTCGTGCTGCACGCCCGGGGGACCGCCGGCCAGTTCGCCGCCGCGGTGTTCGCGACCGCGTTCACCTGCATGTATCTGAGCAGCGCGGGCCACCACCGAGGCGCCTGGCGACTCGGAGGGATCCGATCGATCCAGCGGATCGACCACTCGATGATCTACGTGATGATCGCGGCCTCGTACACGCCCGTCGCCCTGATCGCCCTCGACGGCTGGCTCCGCTGGATCGTGCTCGGCATCGAGTGGGGCGGTGCGGCCCTGGGGATCACGCTGAAGCTCACGCGATTCGACACGGTCAGGGCGTTCGGAGCCTTCCTGTACTCCTTCCTGAGCGCACTGGCCCTGTTCATCATCCCCCCGCTCCTCGAGAGGCTGACGCCGACGGAAGCCCAGCTCGGACTCGTGGGGCTGGGTCTCAGCGCCGTCGGGTCCCTCGTCCTGGCTCGCAAGCGGCCCGATCCGTGGCCGGCCTCCTTCGGGTACCACGAGATCTGGCACGTCTTCGTGGTCGTCGCGACCGCCTGTCACTACGTGATGGTCTATCTGATCACCGGCAGCCCGAATCGATAGGTCGATCCGTCCGCATTCGTACGTCTCGTTGATCCATCGGGGCTAACGCGGCAAGGAATTTCAACCCGATCCGACCATCCGCCGTATCCGCTCGGCTCATCAAGCGCTTCCCGCTTGTAGCCGATCTCCTTACGTGAGAGGCAGAGGCGGCCCAAGAAGCCGTCGGCCGAAGGAGGTGAGGCGGGCCGGTACGCGAGTTCTCGGAACCACGACACTCGCCCGCCGCCCGACCTCACCGACAGAGCAACACGATCTGCCCGCGAAAGGAGCACCGTCATGATCACTCGTTTCTACCTGTTCCTGACCGGCAAGGTCTCCGACCTTCGCGACCGTGAGGAGGGTGCGTCCGCCGTCGAGTACGGCATGCTCGTCGCCCTGATCGCGGCCGTTGTGGTTGCGACCGTCGCCCTGCTTGGCCCGAAGATCAAGGACGCGTTCCAGGCGATCGTCGACGCCCTTACCGGCGCAGGCGTCTAACCCGGATCCCGATCGAGATCTCAAGGGACTGATGACGATGACGCGGCGCCGGGAGCTCAAGAGCACCCGGCGCCGCTCGTCGTTGTCCGGCTGCATCATGATCCGGCTCGGCCGCGAAGACGGCGCGATCGCCCCCCTGATGGCGGCGCTGATCGCGGGCCTGGTCCTCATCTCTCTCTGGGCTGCGAACGGCGCGACCCTGGTCGGCGTCAAGCGCGAGCACCAGCGCGCCGCCAACCTCTCCGCGCTCGCCGGCGCGGCCAACCTTCCGCTCACGGGGCTCCTGGCCCCGGCCGAGCCCCAGACCACGGCGTGCGACCAGGCCGAGCGCCTGCTGACCCCCGCCGCCGCCCCCCTGTCCAACGAGCTGGCCGCCACGGCCGCCGGCCCGACCTGCGTCGACGGCGTGAGCGTCGAGGCTCTGTTCGACTGGGCGCTGATCGCCCGGGTCCAGCAGGCGCTGTCCTCGCTGCTCGGGCCGGTTCAGGCCCAGAACCTGTGTGGCCCGCTTCGCGGGCTCCTCGATCCGCTGCTGGGTCTGTTGTCGCTGGGCGACTGCAACCGGCTCGACGCCCTCATCGACGGCCTGCCCAACAACCTGTCGCCGGCCGCCCTGACCCCCAAGGTTCGCGTCACGATCCGCGAGAAGGTCGAGGCGCCCGTCCCCGTCCCCGGCTTCTTCTCGGGCGTGAACACGCTGACCGCGACCGCGCTGGCCCGCCGCCGGTTCAAGAACATCGTCGTCGTCCCGGCGGTGCGCACCAGCGCCCTGGGCCTGCCCTCGATCGTCACGGACCTCCTGAGCGGGGCGCCGGGCGACCTCAACAACCTGAACCTGAACGTCACCGCCGCGCAGGTCCGCAACACGATCATGCCGCAGCTGTGGCGGGCCAACCAGGAGCTGTCCTCGCGTACGGCCGGCCAGGTCGACCTGTCCGGGATGCTCCTGGACATCGAGGACGTGTACAACCCGCCGACCGGCGCGACGCCGCCCTCGCCGGCCGAGATCGCCCTCGAGGCGGCTCGGCGCGGGGAGCCCGTCTTCATCCTGCGGGTGTTCACGATGCCGATCCTGGGCATCCCCGCCTTCGACTTCACCGCCGCGTACCTGTCGCCCCTCGCGAACGGCAACTTCCGCGGGCTGGTCCCCGTCCCGCTCGCGGACCTCTCCCGGGCGAACGGCCTCTTCGGCGCAACCCTGGTCCGGTCATGACCCGCCTTCGGTCCGAGCAGCGGGGCGCCGCCGTGGTCGAGTTCGCTCTCGTCCTGCCGATCTTCCTCGCCGTCGTGGGCCTGGTCCTGTTCGGCGGATGGGTCGGGGTCGCGAAGACGATCCTTGACCGCGGGGCCCAGGAGGGCGCGCGCTACGCCTCGATCCCCTCGTCGGCCAACCTGCGCGCCTACCCGACCAACGCCGAGGTGTTCCAGGCCGTCGACACCTCCACCCCGCTGCTGACCCCCTCCACCGTCACCATCACGTCCCCGAGCGGCTCGACCCGCGGCGCCCCCTTCAAGGTCGTCGTCACCTACGAGGTCGCCAACCCGGTCTACGCCCTGTTCGCCCCGCTTCGCGCCTTCGGCTGGGGCGAGGAGATCCCGAGCACCCTGACCATCAGCTCCGAGGCGGAGGTGAGGCGCGAATGAGCCTGCGGCGCCGCATCCGGGACCAGCGAGGCACGGCGGCGATCGAGTTCGCCCTGTTCCTGCCGATCATGGTCTTCATCGTGATGACGGCGGTCCCCGTCGTGTCCTCCGTCATCGGCTACATCCAGATGAACCAGGTGTCCGAGGCGGGGGCGCGATACGCGACCGCCGCCCACCAGGACCCCGAGAACCCGGGCGTCTATCGGTTCCGACCGGACGCGGCCGCCGTGGTGGCCTACATCCGCCGGATCTCCGACGCCCCCCTGGACTCCGTCACCGTGAGCCCGGACCCGGCGAACGCCTTCCCGGGGACGCAGATCACCGTGACGGTGACGAAGAACGTGTCGTTCGGTCCGCTGGGCCGAGTGGCCAATTGGATCGCCGGGATGGTCAGCGCCGATGAGCCCTTTCCCGAGGGCGGCGTCGTGATCACCTCGACCGCAACCATGAGAGAGGAGTGAGTCAGATGCGCCGTCAGTCAATGCTGCTCATCGGAGGGCTGGTGCTGGGCCTGTTGGGGGCCACCCTGACCTTCGCGTACGTGCGGAACGTCGAGGGACGCGCCGCGTCCAAGTCCGAGATGGTGACCGCCTTCGTGGCGCTCGAGCCGATCGCCGCGGGGACCCCCGGCTCGGTCATCGTGGACGTCACCGAGGAGAAGGAGATCCCGCGGGCGTACCTGCAGCCCGGGGCGCTCGAGGACCTCGCGGCCGTGACCGAACAGTTCACGACCCGCACCATCGTGCCCGGACAGACCCTGACCACCTCCGACTTCGGCCAGGTGGGCGAGTCCGAGGGCCGGCTGCCGATCCCGAAGGGCCACGAGGCCGTCGCGATCGCCACCAGCATCGACGGCGGGCTCGGGCAGTACGCCCAGCCCGGCGACAAGGTCAGCGTCTACGCCACGTTCAAGCAGGGCGTTGCGACCACCCGCAAGCTGCTGTCCAACGTCCTGGTGATCGCCACCCAGGCGAACCCGCAGGCCGGCGACAAGCTGACCGGCGTCTCGCCGGGCACGACCACGGGGCTGCTGTTCGTCCTCGCGGTCACCCCGCAGCAGGCCGGAAAGCTCATCTACGGACAGCGGATGGGCGAGGTCAGCCTCACCCTGATTCCCGAAGGGCAGATCAGCCCCGACCCCGACGCGGCCGACGCGACCGGCGGCCTGGCCGTCTCGCTGAACCCCCAGGGGCAGATCTGATGCCCGGACGGATCCTGGTCCTCGATCGCGACGACGAGCTCGCGCTCGCCTGCCGCGACGCGGCGCCCACGCTGGAGGGCCTGATCGACGCCTGCCACCAGACGGCCAAGGCCGAACGGGAGCTGGCGGGTGACCGGTATCGAGTGCTGGTTGCGGGTCCGTCGTTCGTGACGCCCGGAGGGATGCGATTCCTCCAGCGCGTCCACGAGCAGCACCCCTCGGTGGTGACCGTCCTGGTCACCACGAAGGAGGGTGCCCACGTCCCGGTGCGCGACGTCGTGCGCGCCGGCGCGTCGGACCTGGTTCCGTTCCCCGCGGCGGCGCAGACGATCCGCGCCGCCCTGGAGCGCGCGGTCGACATGGCCGGCATCCTGCACGGTCGCGAGTCGTCGAACGGTGACGGCACGGGGCTCGGCAGGGCGATCACGATCACGAGCCCCAGCGGGGGCTCCGGCAAGACGTTCTTCGCCACGAACCTGGCCTACCTGCTTGCGGTGAAGACCGGCAAGCGGGTCGGCGTCATCGACCTGGACTTCCAGTTCGGCGAGGTGGAGACCGCGCTCCGGCTGCGGCCGAAGTACACGATCCACGACGTCCTGGAGGGCCGCGACGCCGGCCACGACGCGTTGAAGCACCAGCTGCGCGAGTACATGTCCCGGCACTCGAGCGGCGTCGAGGTCCTTGCCGCGCCGCACGAGCCGCACCAGGCCGACACGATCACCTCGCCCGACGTCACGTCGATCCTGGCGATCGCCAAGGAGCTCTACCACTACGTGATCATCGACACCCCGGCTGCGCTGTCCGAGCCGGTGCTCGCCGCGTTCGACGTCTCCGAGGCGCTGGTCGTGCTGGCGACCCTCGACCTGCCGTCGGTCAAGAACCTGGGCGTGTTCCTGTCGACCCTCGACCGGTTGAAGATCCCCCAGGACGGCGTGTCGCTGATCCTGAACAAGGCCGAGCGGGACGTGGGGCTGTCCCCCGCGGAGGTCCAGCGGCTGTTCCCGCAGGCCTTCAGCGGGATCCTTCCCTACTCCAAGGAGGTCTCCCGCTCCTTCAACACCGGCAACCCGGTGCTCGAGCTGAGCCCCGACAGCGACATCAGCCGGAAGCTCCTGGAGACGATCCACCAGATCGTGCCCGAGGAGCCGGCGCTGTTCTCGTCGGCCTCGGCCGAGACCAACGGAAACGGCCACCAGCCGGGCGTCTGGAAGCGCATCTTCCGCACGTTCGTGCCCGCGGACGACCACTAGACACCCAGAGGAGGCACGACGATGAAACTGTCCGAGAAGCTGGCCCGAGCCGACACCAACGGCCCGGCCCCCATGAAGGAGGAGCGCCCGAAGGCTCCCTCCGCCTGGGGCGCGCTCAAGCGTCAGATCCGCGGCCGGGTCCTCGCCGAGATCGGCCCCAAGCTGTACCGCGAGCGCCACACCCAGGCCGAGCTCCGCGCCGTGGTTCGCGACGCGCTCGACGACGTCCTGGACCGTGAGGACGTCCGGGTCACGCCGTCGACGCGCAAGGCCTTCGTCGAGGAGATCGCCAGCGACATCCTGGGCTACGGTCCCCTCGACCCGTACCTGGCCGACCCGAGCGTGACCGAGATCATGTGCAACGCCCACGACGAGGTCTGGGTGGAGCGCGCCGGCATCATCGAGAAGACCACCACCGGGTTCTCCGACGACGAGCACTACCGCGCGGTCATCGACAAGATCGTGACCGGCGTCGGCCGGCGCCTGGACGAGTCATCGCCGATGGTCGACGCGCGGCTCCCCGACGGCAGCCGCGTGAACGCGATCATCCCGCCGCTGGCGACCCACGCGCCGATCCTGACGATCCGCAAGTTCCGGACGGAGCCGTATCGGGTGAAGGACCTCATCAACCTGGGGTCGATCTCCATGGAGCTCGCGCTGTTCCTCGAGTGCTGCGTCCGGGGCAAGCAGAACGCCATCGTCAGCGGCGGAACCGGCACCGGCAAGACGACGCTGCTGAACGTGGTGTCGAGCTTCATCCCCGACGAGGAGCGCATCGTCACGATCGAGGACGCCGCGGAGCTGCGCCTCATGCAGCCGCACGTGGTGAGCCTCGAGTCGCGGCCGGCCAATGCGGAGGGACGGGGCGAGGTCGGGATCCGCGACCTGGTCCGCAACGCCCTGCGCATGCGGCCCGACCGCATCGTGGTCGGCGAGGCTCGTGGCGGCGAGGCGCTGGACATGCTCCAGGCCATGAACACCGGCCACGAGGGCTCGCTCACGACGGTGCACGCGAACTCCCCCCGCGACGTGCTGTCGCGGGTGGAGACCATGGTGCTGATGGCGGGCCTGGACCTTCCGGTGCGGGCCATCCGCGAGCAGATCGCGTCCGGCATCAACCTCATCGTGCACCTCTCGCGGATGAAGGACGGAACCCGCCGCGTGACCGAGGTGACCGAGGTGCAGGGCATGGAGGGCGACGTGATCATCCTGCAGACCCTGTTCGACTACGACTACCACGCCGGAAAGATCAAGTGGACCGGACTGCGTCCCCACCTGCTGGACAAGCTGATCGAGCATGGGGTGGACATCCCGCCGCCGTTCGCCCGGACCAGCGCGCCCTCTCGGAGCGCGTCGAAGCGGAGGGCGTCGTGAGCGTCGTCGGCTACGCAGGGATCGTGTTCCTGGGCCTGGCCATCACGGCCTGGGCCTGGGCGCTGGCCGCGCGGCCGAAGAAGGTCGACATCCCGGACAACATCGGCTACGGGAACCCGGGCAGCCCGCGCTTCGGCGCGGTGGCCCGCGTGGCCGGGGAGGTCCTGGCCGGCAAGGAGCTCACCCGTTCGCTGACGCTGGAGCTGCCCCGCGCGGGCATCGCCTACACGCCGGCCGAGTTCGTCGCCGCCACCGCGGTGGGGATGGCGATCTTCGGCTTGCTCACCGGACTGCTGTTCTCGCCGTTGTTCGGGCTGATCCTCGCGGGCGTCGTCGCCCTCGTGGCCCGTCTGTGGGTCCGGATGCGGGCCAAGCGGTGGCTGACCACCTTCGACGCACAGCTTCCGGAGGCGTTCGACCTGCTGGCCGCCTCGCTCGAGGCCGGTTCGTCGCTCCCGCAGGCCATGGCGCTCGTCGCCGACGAGGGCGACCCGCCGGTCAGCGAGGAGTTCGCGCAGGTCCTGGCGGAGACTCGCCTGGGCGTGCCGCTCACCGAGGCGATGCAGGCCAGCGTCCAGCGGGTCGGCAGCCGCGACTACGCCTGGTGCGTGCAGGCCGTCGGCATCCAGCAGGAGTTCGGGGCCTCGCTCGCGGGCGTCCTGCGGACGCTCGGCGAGTTCATGCGGTGGCGCCAGGAGCTCAAGCGTGAGGTCTCGGCGCTCACGGCGGAGGGCCGGGTCAGCGCGTACGTGCTGGTCGGGCTCCCGTTCGCGGTCGCCGGCTTCTTCACCCTGACCAACCCCGGCTACCTCGCGCCGCTCATCTCGACGCCGTTGGGCTGGGGAATGACCCTCGCCGCCACGGTCCTGATGGCGATCGGCGCGGCGTGGATGATGAAAATCGTGAAGGTGGAGGTGTAGACGATGGGTCTCCTACTGGTCATCGGACTGGCGGCCCTCGCCGCCTCCATCCCGGCGCTCGCCCTGGGCATGTCCCGGGCGCGCACCGTGCAGGCCGGCCACCACGCCGCCATGCGGTACCTGGGTGGCACCAACGGCATCGAGGGCGCCGCCGACGGCGGACCCGCGATCCGGTGGTTCGGCGGGATCGCCCGCAGGCTCACGCCGGCGGGGTTCCTGGAAGGCACCCGCTCGAAGCTGTCCGACCTCGGCGCGAACATCTCGGCCGAGCGGTTCATCGCCTACAAGGGGATGACCCTGGCCATCGGCGTCGTCCTCGGGTTGTGGACCATGGCGTCGTCGTTCGCCCTCGGGATGACGGTCCTGGTGCTCATGGCGCCGATCGGGTTCTTCTACCCGGACGTGTGGCTTCGCCGGCGGCAGGAGACACGGTCGGCGGACATCCGCCGGGCGCTCCCCGACTCGCTCGACCTCATGGCCATCTCGGTCGAGGCCGGCGTCGGGCTCGAGGGCGCGCTCGCTCGCGCGGCCGAGGACCTGGGCGGCGCGCTCGGCGAGGAGTACTCCCGCCTGCTGCGCGAGATGCAGCTCGGGGCGTCGCGCCGCGAGGCGTTCATGGAGATGCGCCGCCGGGTGAACGTCCCGGAGATGAGCTCGTTCGTCCTGGCGCTGTTGCAGGCGGACTCGCTCGGCATTGCCGTGGGCAAGGTCCTGCGCACCCAGGCGAACGAGCAGCGGACGAAGCGCCGTCAGCGGGCCCGTGAGCAGGCCGCCAAGACCCCGGTCAAGATCCTGTTCCCGCTGATCTTCGGGATCTTCCCGGCCCTGCTGATCGTGATCCTGGGCCCGGCCATCATCCGGATCATGGGGACGCTGTTCACCCAGTAGACGCCACCTCGAACGAAGCTCGAACGCGCCGCCCTCGGGCGGCGCGTTCGCGTTCCTACGCCTTCAGGGCCGCGAGTCGAGCCGACAGGGCGTTGCGCACCGAGGTGTACCCCTGGGCGCACACCGCGGGAAGCCCCGGGCACTTGTTGACGAGCTCGTCGGGGTCGGCGGGGCCGAGCGCCCCGGCGAGGTCGTAGAGCTCGACCTCTCCGGTCGCGTACTCGACGTAGGTGTAGGTGGTGTTTCGCAGCGCCCAGTACCGGGGCACGAAGCGGTTCCCGATCCATTCGATGAGCACGTCCTGGCGCACCTGGGTCTCGACACCGGTCATCAACGGCACCAGGCTGTGCCCGTCGACCGACGAAGCCGGTGCCACCCCGGCCAGCTCGGCGAGGGTCGGGGCGATGTCCACGTTGCTCACCAGCGCGGGGAGCGAGGCCGAGGTCATCCCCGGGGCGCGGATGAACAGCGGAGTCGCCGAGCACCTCAAGTAGGCGCACAGCTTTCCCTGGTGCCGGTGCTCACCGAACGAGAAGCCGTTGTCCGTCGTGAACACGATGATGGTGTTGTCGAGCTTGCCCTGCTGTTCGATCTCGCCGATGAGCGCGGCGATGGCCTCGTCGACCGCGAGCAGGGTGAGGTACGCGTCCCGGCGGAACTTGTCCTGCTTCTTGATCGCATTGGCGTTCAGGAGGGGGAGCTTGCGGACCCACTCCGGCTTGTCGGAAACATTCGCCTCGTTGAAGCTGGGGTTCCGGACGTTCGGGAACGACGTCCCCAGGCCCGCGTGCCGGGGCGCTGGCGTGCGCGGAGCGTGCGGCGCGTTCGGCGCGAAGTAGAGGAAGAACGGATCCGAGCCGGTCTCGTCCAGGAAGTCGAGGGCCCGGTCACGCAGGACGTCGGTGGAGTAGTCGTCCGGGTCGTTGCCGTGGGTGGTGAGCGTCCCGTTGTCGTTGATCCGGTAGTTGTAGTAGAGGTCGACCTCCCCCACGACCGCGGCCCAGTCGTCCCACCCCGGCGGGGTGTAGTTGCCCCGGTTCCACGGATAGTTGTTGAAGTACTTGCCGATCAGCCCCGTGCGGTAGCCGGCGTCGTCCAGCCAGGTCGCGAGCGTCGAGGACTCGTCGAGCTTGTTGCCCTCCGAGTTGTCGTCCACCCCGTGATGATGGGAGTACCGGCCCGTGAGCAGGCTGGCCCGCGAGGGGCAGCACAGCGGGGTGTTGAGGTACGCCCGGGAGAACCGAGCCCAGTGGTCCGCCGGATTCTGGACCCGTCCCTGCAGATAGGGCATGGCGGCCGGGGTCCGCGGGATCGAGTCGTAGCTCTGGTCGTCGGTGAGGATCACCAGGATGTTCGGCTGGTCCAGGGGCGCCTCCTCCTCCACCGTCTCACACGCCGAGAGCTCCGACGTGCTTCCCGACGGGTTGGTGGCGGTGGCGGTGACGATCGCGCCGACGGGAAGACCGGGGTCAGGGACGGTCAAGGTGAACGGACCCGCGCCGTTGGCCCCGGTGACGACCTGCTTCGTCCCGAGGGGCACCTCGGCCTCCCCGTTCCCGGAGGCGTCGCACGATGCGTTCGAGAAGAGCTCCACGGTGAAGGTCGTGGACGCGGTGCTGTTCAACGAACCCGTCACGAGCGTGGAGGCGCTCTCCTCGTCGTGGACGGCCGAGGTGATCACCGGGAAGTTCTGCAGGCCGTTGGCGCCCGAGTCCGGGTCGGCGCTGTCGTTCGGGGCCACCCCGGCGGGGTGGAGGTCGATCCCCAGCGCGCCGTTGTCGGAGATCGCGTTGGCCCGGACGGTGTGCCCGCTCCCCCCGATCACCAGAACCCCGTTCGCGGTGTTCGATTCGATCCGGTTGCCCTGGATCAGGTTGCCCGTCACCAGGTTGGCGATACGAACTCCCGACGCGCCGTTGTTGGCGATCACGTTGCCCGCCCCGGGCTCGGAGCCTCCCACCACGGTGTTCGACCCGGCGACGAACAGGCCGTTCGTCGCGTTGCCCAGGCCCGTGGTGTCCGCGCCGTCGGTCCCGATCGTCGAGGCCTCCACCGCGTTCCCGGAGCCGGAGATCTTGATGCCGGTGCCGGAGACGTTGACGATGGCCAGCCCGGCCACGGTGATGCCCGAGCCCGCCAGCACCAGGCCGTCGCCGGCCCCCGCCCCCGAGCCGTCCAGGCTCACCACCGGGGTGCCCGCGTAGCCCGCCTGGCTGGTGCCGTCGATCGAGACGGCCTCGGTCACGCTCGGAAGGGGCGAGCCGAGAACGATCGCGTAGTCGGGACCGGGCAACGCGAAGTTGATCACGTCGGTTCCCGTCGCGGCGTTCGCCGCCGTGATCGCCTCGCGGAGCGAGCAGTGCTCCAACGCACACGCGCCGTTCGTGTCCTCGGTCGTGGTGACGGTGAACGTGGCGTCCGCGGAGGCCGGGCTGAGCCCGGACGCGAGCACGAAGAGCGCGAGGAGGAGCGCGGCGGACGCGCGGCGGCGAGCGGAGGTCATCGGATCGGGGAAGCGGGCACCAGGGCGATGGAGCGCATCACCCGAACTTACTTGCCGTTCCGGAGTCGGTCAACCCCCTCGTTTTGGCCCTTCGGCCGCTAGTCGAGCAGCCCGGAACGCAACGCGATGGCGACGGCCTGGGCCTTGTCCCCCGCGCCGAGGCGCGCCCGGATGCGGGCGAGGTGGTTCTTCACGGTGAGCGGCGACAACCCCAGGGAGGCGCCGATCTGCTTGTTGACCTTGCCCTCCGCAACGAGCACCAGGACCCGTCGCTCGACCGGGGTGAGGTGGGGTCCTGGGGCGCTCGACCCGTTCGTCGACTCGGCGACGCCCTGCGGGCCCAGGATGCCCAGGAGCGTCCGGGTCACCATCGGGTCCACGACGACCAGGCCCTCGGAGATCCTCTGGATGGCCTGGCTGAGCTCCTCGAGGCCGGTCTCCTTCGAGAGGTAGCCCGAGGCGCCGGCCCGGACGGCGTCCGCGGGGAACACGGGCGAACGGCTCGCGGAGATGACCGCGACGGGACACGCGTCCAGGGTCACCAGGGTATCGATCGCCTCGAGCGCCAGGCGCTCGCCGAGCCCGTCGTCGTCCACGAGGGCCACCTGGAAGGGGCCCTCGGATTCGATCCGTTCGAGCGCGTCGGGGATGGACACCGCGGTGGACAGCCTGATACCGCCGTGGGCCAGGGCCGTCCGCATGGCATCGCGAGACAACGTGTGGCCACCGACGTAGAGCGCAGTGAGAGAGGCAGCAGTGCTCGTCATGTGGGCCTTAGCCCCGTATCGGCGCCCGATACGCCGGACTTGAGCCCGATCGTGCCCCCCAAGCTCGCTCCCGGGCCTCTCAGGCCCCCGCGAAGCTGCTCAGGGTCCCCACGGTCACCGGCTGCCAGAACGGCTCGTTCTCCCCGAACGCATCCGGCGGCGTGCCCTCGACCATCGAGACGAGGGCCTCACCGTCCTGGCGGATCGCCAGCACGATGAATCCCTGCACCTCGAACGAGCCCTGCTGGTTGCTCCAGATGCCGCGATAGTCGACGCGGGCCACGCTCACCAACCCCCCGAACGGCTGGAACGACTGCGGATCGATGGTCTCGACCTGGCTGTAGCCCTCGGCCAGGAGCTGGTCGACGACCTGGCCGATGCCGGCGGCGGCGTCCCCGGACGGGTCCACGCCGTGCTCGATCTGGGCGAAGTAGTAGTCGTTCTTGTCGTCGGCCATCTCCACGGCATCCTCGTTGGAGCCGAGGACCTGCCACCCCTCGGGAACCGGGACCTGCGTGTGCCCGCCGATCGTCACGCTCTCCCCGGGCGGAGGCGGCGGGGGCTCCGTCGTCGCCGGGGTCGTCGGCGAGCTCGTCGGCGACGTCGTCGGGACGATCGTCCCGGTCGAGACGGGTGAGGGGGCCAGGGTCCCCGACGGCGTCGGCAGCGTCGTCGTCGTCTTGGGCTCGTCCTTCCCACCCAGGACGAGCCACAGGACGAGGCCGATCGCGGCGAGGCCGACCACCCCGCCGACGATCAACGCGATCGTCTTCCCCCTGCCGGGCACTCCGGCGCCCGGAGGCCCGGCGGGCGGCACACCCGCCGCGGCGGGGGGGACCGGGGGCGGCGCGGCGGGCGGGAGGACCTGGGTCGTGGCCGTGGGGGCCGGGGTGGCGGGAGCCGCCGGCGGAGTGGGCGCGGGGGTGGGGGCAGGCGTCGGGGGCGGCGTCGGAGCCGGAGGGGGCGTCGGTGCCGGGGGCGGGGTCGGGGGCGTCGGAGGCGGGGTCGGGACGGGAGGAGGGCTCGGCGGAGTGGGGCCCGTGGGCGGGGTGGGGGGCTCGGTGCTCACGCCGCACCTCCCTCGCTCGGTCCACGGAGCCCTCGCTGGGCCACGTGCGAGGCGGCGCGGACCGAGGTCCCGCACACGATGCAGAACAGGGCCCCGGGCAGCAGCGGCATCTCACACTCCGGGCAGAACCCGCCCGACGCCCCCGTGGCGCGCTTTCCGCCCGCCTCCCGCGCCGCGTCCTCCACGGCCGCCTCCAGCAGCGCGGTGTGCAGCATGATACGGACCCGGATGACCAGGAAGGCCAGCACGATCAGCCCCCACAGGAGCCCGAGCGCCACGCCGAACGGGGCACGGGCCAGGATGTGGACGCCCAGCCAGTAGACGATGTTCGCCAGCGCGGCGAACGCGAACGACCGGTAGTACCGCTTGGTGAGGCCGTCGTACCCCTCGCCGAGCCCCGAGTACTGCGCCACGGCGATCCCGGTGGCGGTCCCGTAGATGAGCGACTTCACCACCATCTGGTTCAGCACGATGAACAGCCAGAACATGAGGTTGTCGGTCGTCCGCAGCTGACCGGAGGTGAACACCGGGAGGAACACGATCACGGTCTCCAACGCGGCGTAGGCGGCGCCCGACGCGATGCCGAAGGTAAGCCCGTCCACCATGTCGTCGAACTGGGGCCGCGCCGCCAGGACGAGCGGGCCGAGCTGCTTCGCGACCTCCGAGACGATGGGCAGCAGGACGGCGAAGATCAGGATGGGGACGAGGGGAAACGTCGTCCCGAGTCCCGTGCGACCGCCCC
Source organism: uncultured Actinomycetes bacterium (assembly GCA_963742735.1). GTDB lineage: Bacteria > Actinomycetota > UBA4738 > UBA4738 > JBBDTT01 > JBBDTT01. The sequence continues at coordinate 219,391 of CAVUMN010000003.1, read as the reverse complement.
CCGCGGTGGCCCCCAGCTGGTGGAACTGCCCGTCGAACACCCAGCGGAAGAACACCAGCGAGACGCCCACCGCCAGCAGGCCGGTGAACACGAACAGCCCGGCGGTGACCGGCCCCGGAGCGTCCTCCCACAGGTTCACGTCGTAGATGTAGACGAGGTACGTGAGGGGGACCAGGAACGCGGCCGCCAGGATCGCCGCCGGGAGGATCCCCGCCAGGGTCAGCCCGACCACGATCACGCTCGTCACCAGGAGTGCCCACCGGTAGTTGTCCGCCACCCGGCGAGAGGTGTGGGGCATGATCGTGGAGATCAACGCGAGCTGGGTCACGTTCTCCGACGCCGACGCGGCGTAGGCCCCCCCGCGGCCGTACCTCGAGGCGTCCGCGCCGCGCAGGGCGGTTCCGCACTTGAAGCAGAAGGAGGCCGACTCGGGGTTCGCCGTCCTGCATGAGGGACAGTCCATGCGTCCTCCTCGACGTCGCGGTCGCCGGGCATTCTGGCCGCCACCATCCCGGCCGTCAACGCGGCCGGACGGGTCCGCGGGACCCGGACACCCGCCTTGACATTCCCGTCAATCCACTCGAATACTCAGCGTTCTTGACCTCACGACTCCCGAGCGCTCGTTCGCTGGCCGTCGCCCTGCTCACGGTGTCGCTGCTGGGTTCGGCCTGCGCCGACCAGCGCCTGATCGGCCGGGACGATCCCACCCCGCGGGTCCTGGTGCCCTCCCCGGTCTTCCAGCAATCGGTCCCCGCCGAGGAATTCGGCTCCCGGCTGCGGTCCCTGACCGAGGCCATCGAACGCCTGCGCGCCGAGACCTCCTCGGGGTGGGTGGGCGTCCAGGACGACGAGACGGGCTACCTGGCCCAGCTGTCCGGCGGCTCGCTGAAGTCGGCCGGCGGCGAGGCTCCCGAGGACGTGGCCCGGCGCCTGCTGGACGGGGCGGGCCGCGATCTGTTCGGGATCTCCGGCGCGGAGGTGGACCTGCGACCCGAGGGTGAGACCCCGGACGCCCCCACCTTCGTGCTGATCGGCGAGCAGCGGGCGGGCGGCGTTCCCGTGCTCGACGGCCGGCTGGTGTTCACCGTCCGGGCGGGACAGGTCCCCGCGGTGTTCGGGGTGCGAGGACGGTCGTTCGCCGGCATCGCTCCCCCGCCCGAGCCGACGATCGGACGGGACCGGGCCCGGACGCTGGCGCGGCGCGCCTCGGGCGGGAACGTCGGCGACCTGCGCCTGGTGGTCATGCCGAACACCGAGGGCGGCACCCTGGCCTGGGAGGTCACCGTCACCGCGCCGGGCGACCCCGCCGCGGGGGGGATGGCCAGCGCGCGCTACTACCTGGACGCGGCGACCGGAACGGTGCTCTCCGTCGTCCCCGCCTCGGCCGAGCGGGTCTCGGCGCTCGGCCGGGCGATCAGCGGCCTCCGTTCGTCGGTCCTCGGGCAGGTCTCCGGCCCTCCGACCGTCGAGGTCTCCGGCGCGGGCCCGCTCGGCCAGCCCCTGCAGGCGGTGGGGACCCGTCGCGCCGACGGGGCGGTCCTGCTGGTGGACCCCACCGGCGAGGGCCGGACGGCCACGATCGAGACCCACGACGGCACCGCCGCGAGCAAGGACACGCTCCCCGGCCCCATCGCCGCCCAGCTGGGGGACGGTCCGTGGCTGGACGCCGACACCCTGGCCGCCCACGCCTACGGGCGCTACGTCCTGGAGTACTACCTGGAGGCGCACGCTCGCCGCTCCTGGGACGGGCAGGGCGGCAAGCTCATCTCCACCGCCAACATGGAGCTGCCGTGCAACGCCTACTTCAACGGCGAGCAGATGGTCTACGGCGACTCGGGCGGCTGCCCGTACAGCGCCACCGACACCGACATCGACACCGCCGGCCACGAGATCACCCACGGGGTGACCGATGTCACCGCCGGCCTGATCTACAGCGGGCAGTCGGGGGCCCTGAACGAGTCGTTCTCGGACTACTTCGGAAACGTGATCGGCAACCAGTTGAACGGCACGGACGGGGCCTCGCTGTACGAGGACGGGTGCCGCGGCGTGGCCGCGGACAACCCCGTATGCCGCCGCGACCCGGAGGGCCGGTTCTCTCAGCGGTACATGCTGAACGGGGCCACCCTGGCCGACTACCTCTACTACCTGGACATGCCGATCTCGTTCAAGTTCCTGGGGTTCAACCAGGACAACGGCGGGGTCCATCTGAACAGCGCGATCTGGAACCAGGCGCTGTGGTCGATCCGCACCCGCCTGGCCCAGATCGACAACAAGCCCGGAAACGACTCGCCGCTCGCCCGCGCGTTCGACGGGGTGGTGTACGCCGCCCTCACGCGACACCTCGGCCCCACCTCCGGGTTCCTGGCCGCGCGGACCGCCATCGAGCAGGCGGCGCAGGAGCTCCAGGCCGATCCGGTGATCCTGCGAGTGGCCCGCGAGGTCTTCGACCAGAACCGCATCTGCCGGGGATGCGTGGAGACGCCGGTCACCCCCGCCGTCGCCATCGCCACCTCCGTCGCCACGCAGAAGACCCCCTCGGTCTCGGGCGATCGGATCGCGTGGCTCGACTTCGGCGCGTCGGAGGGGGTGCTCGCCCAGCCGTCCTCCCTGCGGGTCGGCGGTGAGCCCTCGGTCGCAACCGCCGAGGCCACCACGATCTCGGCCGCCTTCGCCGGCGACGCGCTGATCGCGGCGCAGAACGGAAGCCCCCCGGTCGTGCGCCGCTACGACCTCTCGAACGGGGCCGTGACCGACCTGGGAACCGTGGACGGCGACAGCGTGCTCGTCGGAGTGGCCGGATCGGCCGAGGGCGCCGCGTGGGTCGACTCGGCATCCTCGACGATGACGTTCGTGGACCCGGAGGGGAACCTGCAGCGCGAGCGGTACCCCGTCTCGACCCTGCCCGAGTCCATCGCCACCGGCGGGGGGACGGTGGCCATCGGGACCTCCGCGGGCGAGGTCGTCGTGTGGAAGCCGGGACAGGTCCCCAACGTGCTGCGAACGCCGAAGTCCCTGGTCCTCGCGGTCGGAGCGTTCGGCGACCGCGTGCTGGCCATCTCGACCACCTCCGGCAACGAGACGATCTACCAGGGCACCGCCACGCTCTTCGACCTGGCGTCGGGGACGGAGGCCGTCCTCTCGGAGCAGGCCTCGCCGTTCGGGGCCGCGCTCTCCGGCGAGTACGCGGTGTGGGGGCAGGTCGTCGGCAACCTGGGCGGCAGCGTCGCCCAGAACCTCGGCTCGGGCGGCCTGCCCGTGCCCGACACCGACCTGTATCTGTTCAGCTTCGGAACCGGGACCACCTACGACGTCCTCCCGGGGTTGCGCGGGCAGCAGGGGTTCCCCGCCCTCTCCGGGCTCCGGCTGGCGTGGCAGGACGCCGTGAACGGCGGGGACGACATCTACACCGGCCTCCTCCCCCCGGGTCTGTAGATGGCCGGCCGTCCTCCCGAGGTGCCGCCCGAGGAGCTCGGGCTGGAGCGTCCGATGCCGCCTCCCGAGCCTCCCGAGTCGTCCGAGCCGCCGTATGCGCCGCCGCCGGTCCCGCCGTCCGAGGACCTCACCGGCGAGGACGACGCCGGCCGGTTCAAGACCGTCGTGGCCGTCCTCATCGCCGTCACCTCGATCCTGGGAGCGGTCGTCGCGTGGCGCGCGTCGGTGTCCTCGAACGCGGCGGGCGACCTGGACGAGCAGGGCACGCAGGAGCTCGTCCTGGAGGAGCAGGAGCGGGCCTCGATCGAGGGCCTGGTCGCGAACGACCAGCGGCTGTTCGCCCGCTACCAGGAGCACATCCTGGCCTGGCGGCTGCTCCAGAAGCAGGCCGAGGCCCAGCGCGGGAAGGACCAGGAGCTGGCCGACGCCCTGGCCGCCGAGGCGCAGGGCGAGCTCGCCCTGGCCCGGTCGCTCCGCGGGTTCTTCCAGGGAGGCACCCCCGACTTCGGCGACGACGAAGGGGTCGTGGCCTACGACCGCGACTTCGTCCTGGCCAACCTGGAGGCCAACAACCAGTACCTGCCGGTGCTCGATCCGCAGGCGACGTTCCGCCGCGCCGATGAGGAGCACGACCGAACGGTCCGGCTGGTCGGCGTGTTCACGCTCGTCGTCGTGGCCCTGTTCTTCCTGACCATCGCTCAGTTCGCCGGCGCGGCCATCCGGGGCCTGTTCGCGGTGGCGGGCGTGGCCGTGGGCGTCGCCGGGCTCATCGCGTTCGCCCTGGTCGAGACGAGGATCCTGTGAGCAGCAACGCGCCCGACATCAACGTGCCGGACTCCGAAGAGCTCCGCGACCGCTTCTCTCGGATCGCGGCGACCCTCATCGTCGTCGGGACCCTGGCCGGGGCCGTGGTGGGGTTCCTGCAGACCTCGGCGGGACGCCAGTCGAGCGCGGCCGGCGTGGCCGCGCAGCGGTACGCGACCCAGGCCATGGGCCAGCTGCTGCGCGCGCAGCAGAGCGCCCAGGTCGACTTCGAGAACTACGCGCTGGCGGACCGGCAGCGCCGGCTGGCGGCGTCGGCCCGGCAGCGGTTCATCTTCCTGACCGGGCCATACGAGCAGACGGCCACCCTGGCGCAGGACCGGTGGGAGCAGCTCGCCACGCAGACCGCCGAGCTGACCGCGATCACCGCCGACCGGCCGGACGGACCGGTGCTGGATCCCGGGTTCCCCACCGAGTTCTTCGCCAACTCCATCCGCGGGGCCGTCCGGCTCCGCGCGCTGCAGGACGCGGCGAACGAGGCCGACGGCGCGTGGAGCAGCAAGGAGTCGACGTACACGGCGATCCTCACGCTCTTCGCCGTGGCCCTGTACTTGCTCGGCCTCTCGCTGACGGTGACGTTCGGGATCAAGCGGATGTTCGCGGGGCTCGGGCTGGCGCTGGTGGTGCTCGGCTCGGGGTGGGCGGCGGTGGTCGCGGCGTCCTCGCCCGAGGCGCCGTCCGAGACGGCCGCGGACGCGTTCGCCAGCGGCCATGTGAAGCTGCAGTCCGCGGGATCCCGGGCGCAGTACCAGGCGGCCGTCGCCGACTTCGACCGAGCCATCGAGCTCCGTCCGACGTTCGGGCAGGCGTACCAGGAGCGCTCGGAGGCGATCGTCGGCGCCGGCTCGCCGCAGGCGCAGGGGGCCCTCAGCGTGATCGCGCCCGAGGCGCTCGAGGCCTCCACGCGGGACCTCGAGAAGGCGTTGGAGCTGGGGGTCGAGAACCAGACGGTCCTGGGGAACCTCGGCTTCCACGCGTTCCTGGAGGGACTGAACGGGGACTCCGACGAGCCGTTCGAGCGGAGCGTGGGCTACACGCGCCGCGCGATGGAGATCAATCCCCGGAACCCGATCTTCGGCTACAACCTGGGCGTGGCCCTGCTGGCGACGGGCGAGGTCGAGGAGGCCCGTGCGGCCTACGAGGACGCCATCGGCCTGACGATCTACTCCGATGTCGGCGAGCAGGTCCTTCGCCAGGACCCCGGGACCGAGCAGTTCTACGTGGCGGGCGCGCTCACCGACCTGGAGCTGCTGGTGGGGGCTCGGCCGGACGTTGCCGGGCCGGTGCAGGAGCTGAAGGAGCTCATCGTCGGGTCGGCCTCGCTCGGCATGATCGGCATCGGCGAGACCGCCGTGGAGATCGGGGCGATCGACGTGGCGGCGTTCCCGGCGGAGGTGCAGTGGCAGGCCGACCTGCCGAACTACGACGCGGCGACCGACGTGGTGAGCCAGCAGTGGTACTACCGGGACCCCTCCGGGCTGGGGTGGGCCTCGCTGCCGAACGTGTCGGGGGTCGTGACCCCCACCGAGGAGGACGACGGAGGCTTCTTCGTCCTGCGGTCGTGGCTGGCCTCGAGCTTCCCCCCGAGCTGCCTGCGCGAGGGGACCTACCGGGTCGAGCTGTACGTGAACGGGCGGCTGCTGTCGACCGGCGAGTCCGAGGTGGCGCTGCCGGAGCTCTCCGCGTACGTGCCGCGGGACCTGAACGCGGCCATGTGCCGCCCGACCGACTGGGTGCGAAGCGAGCACTTCGCCGCGGGCTGGTACGACGGGTTCGTGAGCGAGGCGAACGACGCGGGCGTCTACGTGTTCCGGTGGTCGCCGCCGCGAGCCGACGCGACGTTCGACCTGCTGGACGGAACCATCGACATCTTCAGCAACTTCTTCCCGGGCAAGCCGGTTTTCGATGAGAGCCTGGGGACGGACACGGACTTCTTCCTGAGCCTGGAGAACCCCCGGAAGCGCTGGTACGACTACCCGGGCGGGGACGTGCGCGCCGGCGCCGGCTTGGCCGACGACGGCTCCGTGATCGTCGCGGTGGTCTTCGGCCCCGACGACATGTTCGACGAGGACGGCGACCTCGGCCTGCGCATCTTCGACTCGATCATCGAGCTCGAACCGTTGGGAACCTGACGGACCGTCAGATCCCCGATCGAGATCTCGAGAACTACTACGGGCACACGCCAGGTCTAACAACGCACGACCGGTACAGGTAATACCAAACCTTCCAGTCCCCGCCCTCCCGACGAAGGAGCAGCTGCAACGCTGTGCGGCGCCCGTTCGAGACCAAGTAGGTGAACCCTCCGGGGTCGTGCCGCACGCCTCCATCTCCGAGACCGGCGGTACCCTGGAGATCGTGGAGCAGCGCAACAAACACATCAGGACTCACCGCATCACTTACAAAGCCTGCTGCTGACGGCCAATCGACCGATTTCAGGGAGGACATGAACGAATCCGTCGTCGCTCGGGCATCAGCCGGAACCCTCTGTGCTGCAGGGACGGTAACGACACCGAATGGGTAGGCAAAGGCAGTCTCGTCTCCCTCCAGCCCTCGGACTTGCGCGCCGTCAGTGGCCATCAGCGTCACAAGGCCCCGCCGCGGAGTGTCACTGTCGATTGGCCTCCCCTTGCTATCAAGGCTGATGACAACGTCTGTTTCCGCATCGACACGCCCACCAACAGCCGTCGCGCCATCGACGGTGACGGGAAAGAGCACATAAAAGGCGGAGCCAGGTTCCGGTACTTCGCTCCATGGCCCAGCGATCGTGTCCGCGACTTGCCAGGCCCCGTCGCGCCTCTCGAAACCCGCAAACCCGAGGAGGCCGGAATTCGCCTCATAGAGGGCGAAGGCGATATCCGCCGAGACCTGGAGGCCGTCAGACACCTTCAGTCCAGCATTGAACCCGACGCCATATCTGAAGAGAGCCTCCTCCAATTCGCGGGTTACGTCGCGATCCAGCGCGAGGTGGGTAGGCGTTTCCTCTGCGGCAGCAGAAGCTGAGGGCACCGGCCGGGAATCACTGGGCGTGCAGTGGCTCAGACAAGTCAAGGTGGCCAGAACCAAGCCGAGCCTTAGCGAGATCGTCGCCCTCGCTGGTTGGCTCAGGCGTCTTCGTCCGCGGCCCGAGCATCGTCCCTCGGAAGCGCCCACCGTCTTGATCGTGTCAGAGAGCACGGTCTACCGGGAGCCGGCGACGAGGCGGCAGAGGTTGCGTTCGACGAAGGGCTTGAGCTCCTTCAGCTTCATCCCCGGCTTCAGGCCCTTCAGCATCCCGGTCAGCAGGCCTCGGTGAACGATCTCCACCAGCTCGCGGTGCTCCTCGACCAGGTCGCGGAAGGGGCAGTCGCGCATGGTCACCTCCACGGTCGTCCCGGTCCGTCGGAACCTCGGCTGGAAGCCCGCCCGCGCCATCGCTTCCTGGAGGATGGCCAGGTTCCTTCGGGCCGGCAGCTCGACGCCCGGCTTCGGGCCGCCCTGGCTGACCAGGTACGTGCCCCACTCCTCCGCCAGCGCCTCCACGTCGGTCATCGCGCGCTTGCCCCGCAGGCTGCCGGCCAGGATCTCGGCCAGGAGGCGGTGGTCGCCCGTGGGGCCCGGCGTCGCTGCGGCCAGGGCGTAGAGGGTCTGGGGACGGCCGACCGAGGCGCCCTTGCGGACCTCGCGGGAGACGAGCCCCGCCTCCTCGAGCCGTCGCAGGTGCGGACGGAGCGTGTTCGGATGCAGGGACAGGCGGCGGGACAGCTCCTGGACCGACGTGGGGCGACCCGCCAGCCCCAGGTGGCGGTACAGCCGGTACCGCGTGTCGTCGGCGAGGGCCTTGTGGACCTCGAGATCTTTGACCTCAGGCATGACGCATCTCCGAGCCCCGACTACCATGTGAGATAGGCACCGTGCCAAACAGGATAAATCTCTGATGGTTACCGAGGAACAGGTACGCGAGGCGCTTCGCAGCGTCCACGACCCCGAGATCAACCGTCCGATCGAGGAGATCGGGATGCTCAAGGGCATCGCGATCGCCCCCGACGGCGTGGTCCGCGTGGACGTCCTGCTCACCGTTCCCGGCTGCCCCCTGAAGGACGAGATCAACCGCCGCGTCACCGACGCCGTCGCGCCCCTGGAGGGCGTGACGCGGGTGGACGTGGTCCTCGGCGAGATGTCCTCGGAGCAGCGGGAGGGCCTGGTCACCTCTCTGCGCGGCGGCCGGCCCGAGGCGCAGGCGTTCTTCACCGACGGGCAGACCAGCGTGATCGCGGTCGCGTCCGGCAAGGGCGGCGTCGGCAAGTCGAGCGTGACCGCGAATCTGGCCGTGGCGCTGGCCGCGGAGGGTCACCGCGTGGGCATCCTCGACGCGGACGTGTGGGGCTTCTCCATCCCCCGGATGATGGGGATCTCCGGCCGGCCCGTCGCGTTCAACCAGATGATCCTGCCGCTCGAGTCCCACGGCGTGAAGATCATCTCGATGGGGTTCTTCGTGCCGGAGGAGACCCCGGTGATCTGGCGCGGGCCCATGCTCCACAAGGCCGTCCAGCAGTTCCTGGGCGACGTCTACTGGGGGGACCTGGACTTCCTGCTCGCCGACCTGCCCCCGGGGACCGGCGACGTGTCGATCTCGATGGCCTCGTTCCTCCCCGGCGCGAACATGCTGGTGGTCACCACCCCGCAGGAGGCGGCCCGCAAGGTCGCCGAGCGGGCGGGGAAGATGGCCGGCCAGGCCCGGCTGAAGGTCCTCGGCGTCGTCGAGAACATGAGCTACTTCGTGTGCCCCTCCTGCAACGAGCGCCACCAGATCTTCGGCGAGGGCGGCGGGCGCGAGGCGGCCGAGACGCTCGACGTGCCGCTCCTCGGCCAGATCCCGCTGGTGGCCAGCCTGCGCGAGGGCGGCGACTCCGGCACCCCGATCATGGTCTCCGACCCCGACTCGCCCGCCAGCGTCCAGCTCCGCGAGGTGGCGAGCCAGATCGCCCGGCTGTCGAAGAGCAAGGTCGGCAAGCCCCTCGGCCTGACGGTCGCCGCGGGCGCCGCGCCGTCCGGAAACGGCGGCGGCCACGCCGGCCACGACCACGCCGGCCACTCCCACTAGCCGCCTCCGAGCCACCGTTTCGGAGGAGCTGCGCTTCCCCGCCCAGTCGCCGCATGAGATGCACGACGGCCACGAGCAGGCCCACCGTTGCCGCCCCGATCATCGGTCCCGCGATCAGGAACGCGAGTGCAAGCAAGAGGAAGAGCAACGGCGGGAGCAGCACGATGCCGTCCTGGCCCGCCTGTCCGCCCAGCACTGGCGACGCCTCGAGGAGGACAGGTCCAAGCATTCCGAACGTTCTACGGCATCCCCGGCGGCCGGAGGAGCGGAACGCGTGAAGACGTCGTGAAGGTTCGGTGACGAGCCCCGACCCCGACTCGGTTCCGGCGGGGGGAGGCCGTGTCAGACCCCCCTGCTAGCGTTCGCGCGTCTCCTCCCCCGGAGAGGAGGAACCATGCTGCCCGGTCCCGCTCCGCGACTTCGTCGCCTGGGATGGCTGCTCGCCGCGATGGTCGTGGCGACCCTTGTTCCAATCCTCGCCGCGCCCGCAAGCGCTGCGTCGGTGAACCTCGTGATCAGCGAGGTCGACTACGACCAGCCCTCCACGGACACGGCGGAGTTCGTCGAGATCTACAACATGGCCCGGACGTCGGTCGGCCTGACCAACGTCGCGGTCGTGTTCTTCAACGCCGGCGACACGCCGGCGAGCGAATACCTTCGGGTCCCGCTGTCGGGCTCGATCCCCCCGCTCGGCATCGTGACGATCGCCAGCGGGACGCTGCCGTTCCTGATGCCCGGCGGGTCGGCGACGTTCGCGCTCCCGGGTGACAGCAACCAGATCCAGAACGGGCCCGACGGGCTCGCGCTGATCAACACCGCGACGAACTTCGTGTTCGACGCGGTGGCGTACGAGGCCGACATCCCCTCGGCGCGGATCGCGGGAGGCCCGCTGATCAACCTGGGGCCGGCGGTGGGCACGGACGACGGCGTCCAGCCCGACTTCTCCCTGTTCCGCCCGACCATGGACAACGACACGGACTCCGCGCAGGACTGGCGGGTGTGGGACTCGACGCCCCACGGCGAGAACTGCCATGTTCTGGGCACGACCGGCAACGATCAGCTGGCGGACCCCTCGCCGACGGCCAACGTGATCTGCGGCGGTCCCGGAGACGACGGCATCGTCGGCCTGGACGGCGGGGACGTGCTCATCGGCGGCGCCGGAGGCGACACCCTCCTCGGCTGCCGGGGGAACGACTACCTGGACGGCCGCGCCGGACTGGACGCGGCGGGCTTCTACGACACCACGGTGTCGGGCTCCGGAGTCGTCGTCGACCTCGCGGCCGGCTACGGGTACAACGAGGCCGCGGGGTGGGACTCGATCGTGTTCGCCGGGCCCGCGGGGGCTCAGGTCAGCACGATCGAGCAGGTCCAGGGCTCGCCCTACAACGACGACATCACGGGCGACGGGCAGGCGAACTACCTGGACGGCAGGGAGGGCCACGACGTCGTTCGCGGTGGCGACGGGAACGACAAGGTCCGCGGCAACCTCGGGAACGACAGCCTCTACGGCGGGAACGGCGACGACCGCCTCCTGCCTGGCTTCGGGGACGACCCCATGTCCGACGGCGGGCCGGGGGCGGACACGATCGAGTACTCGGACATCCAGGGATCCGGTCCCGGACAGACGATCGACCTGACCGCGATGACGAGCTCGGGGGCGTTCGGCACCGACGTGATCGCCTCGTTCGTCCACGTGTACGGATCGGGTGGCGACGACGTCCTGACCGCCAGGTTCGGCGGCGTGGGGAGCTGGGTCATGGGGTTCGCCGGCAACGACGTCCTCCACGGCGACGACGGGGACACACAGGACTTCGTCCGCGGCTCCGTGGGGACGGACAGCTGCTCGTTCGACGTCGGCGATCTGGTCCTGGAGTGCGAGGTCGTGCTGTGACCGCGGGCTAGGTCGAGGAGAGCATCGACCTGGCGACCATCGGCAGGACCCCGCCGTGGCGGAACGCCTCCGCCTCGGCGGGGCCGTCGACCCGGACCCGCACGGTGAAGGCCGTGGTGGTCCCGTCCTCGGCGACGGCCTCGACCGTGGCCTCCTGGCGGGGGGTGACCCCGCCGGCGAGGCCCCGGATGGTGAACGTCTCCCGGCCGGTGAGACCGAGCGACTCGGCCGACTCGCCGGGAGGGTACTCGAGCGGAAGCACGCCCATCGCCACCAGGTTGCTTCGATGGATCCGCTCGAAGCTCTCCGCGACGGCCGCGCGGATGCCCAGGAGCAGCGGGCCCTTGGCCGCCCAGTCGCGCGACGAGCCCGAGCCGTACTCCTTGCCCGCCAGCACCACGAGGGGCGTCCCCTCCTCCGCGTAGCGCATCGCGGCGTCGTAGACGGCGAGCTCCTCGCCGCTGGGCAGGTGGACGGTCCGGGGACCTTCGACGTCGCCCAGCAGGCGGTTGCGGATGCGGGTGTTCGCGAACGTCCCCCGCACCATCACCTCGTGGTTCCCGCGGCGCGCCCCGTAGGAGTTGAAGTCCCGTGGCGCCACGCCGTGCTCCTGGAGGTACCGGCCGGCCGGTGAGTCGGGGTGGATCGCCCCCGCCGGCGAGATGTGGTCGGTGGTCACGGAGTCCCCGACCACCAGCAATGCGCGGGCTCCCTCGATGTCGGTGACCGGCCGCGGCTCGGACGCCGCCGCGTCGTAGAAGGGAGGCTCGCGGACGTAGGTCGAATCGGGCGCCCACTCCCAGACGGGACCGGAGGGGACCGGGAGCGCGGACCACATGTCGTCGCCCTCGGAGACCGTCGAGTACTCGCGCTCGAACTCCTCTGGAGTCACGGCCTCGGCGATCGTGTCCGCGACCTCGAGCTCGGTGGGCCACAGGTCGCGCAGGAGGACCGGGGCGCCGTCGGGGCCGTGCCCGAGCGGCTCGGTGGTGAGGTCCGTGAGCACCGTCCCGGCCAGCGCGTAGGCCACGCACAGCGGGGGCGAGGCCAGGTAGCTCGCCCGCACCTGTGGGTGGATGCGGCCCTCGAAGTTCCGGTTGCCGGACAGGACCGCGACGACCGTGAGCTCGCGCTCGGTGACCTCGCTCGCCACGGGCTCGGACAGCGGCCCGGAGTTCCCGATGCACGTCGTGCACCCGTAGCCCACCAGCGAGAACCCGAGCTTCTCGAGATAGGGCGTGAGTCCGGCGCGGTCCAGGTACTCGGTCACCACCCGGGAGCCGGGGGCCAGGCTCGTCTTCACCCAGTCGGGGGGCTGGAGCCCCGCCTCGACGGCCTTCTTCGCCAGCAGGCCCGCGGCCACCATCACGGTCGGGTTCGAGGTGTTCGTGCAGGAGGTGATCGCCGCGATCACCACCGAGCCGTCGCGCAACCCCGCCTCGGCCTCGTTCGGTGAGCCGTCTGCGCGCTCCGCGAACGCCTCCTCGAAGGACGCGGGCACGTCGGCGAGCGCCACCCGGTCCTGGGGACGGCGGGGGCCGGCCAGGCTCGGCTCGACCTCGCCCAGCTCCAGCTGGACCAGCTCACTGAAGGCGGGGTCGGGGTCGTCGTCGCTTCGGAACAGGCCCTGGGCCTTCGTGTAGCGCTCAACCAGGTCGACGATCTCCCCGCGGTTCGTCTCCCGCAGGTAGCGAAGCGTGTTCTCGTCGACCGGGAAGAGTCCCGCGGTCGCCCCGTACTCCGGGGCCATGTTGGACAGCGTCGCGCGATCGGGGACGGTGATCTTCGACAGGCCGGTGCCGAAGAACTCCACGAACTTGCCGACGACACCGTGCGCGCGCAGGCGCTCGGTCAGGGTCAGGACCAGGTCGGTGGCCGTGGCCCCGGGCCGAAGGGCGCCGGTCAGGTGCACGCCGACCACCACCGGCGCGCCGAGCGACAACGCCTCGCCGACCAGCGCCACCTCGGCCTCGATCCCCCCGACGCCCCACCCGAGCACGCCGAGGCCGTTGACCATCGTCGTGTGCGAGTCGGTGCCGACCAGGGTGTCGGGCATCGCGACGCCGTCGCGGACCTGCACCACACGGGCCAGGTACTCCAGGTTCACCTGGTGACAGATGCCCTTGCCGGGAGGCACGACCCGCATTCCGTCGAACCCCTGCTGCGCCCAACGCAACAGCGCGTACCGCTCGCCGTTGCGCTCGTACTCGCGCTCCAGGTTGAACCGGTAGGAGTCCGCTCCGCCGAAGCGATCGACCTGCACGGAGTGATCGACGACGAGGTCGGCCGGGATCACCGGGTTGGCGCGGGTGGGGTCGCCGCCGCCCCGCGCGATCGCCGAGCGCAGCGCCGCCAGGTCGACGACGGCGGGGACGCCGGTGAAGTCCTGCATCAGCACGCGGGCCGGCATGAACGGGAACTCCTCGGGAGCGTCCTCGGGCCAGTGCGCCAGCCGGGCCGGGATCGCCGGGTCGGCCTGGCCCTCGCCGGCGCGGCGCAGGACTCCCTCCAACAGGATCTTCACCGTGTGGGGGAGCCGGGCCAGATCCACGCCCTCGCGCTCGGCCAGCCAGTCCAGCCGATAGGCGTCGACGGAGCCCTCCGCGAGCTCGATCGGCCCGCGAGCGGCGGCGAGGTCGGGGCGGGAGGCGCTCATGCACCGAGCGTACCGCGCCCGGCTCGAACGCCGCGTTCCCTAGGTCGAGGTCGGATCCGGAGGGGGCGTGAACGTCGTGACCGAGTCCGACGGCGCGTCCCGTGGCACGTCCCGCGACTCGGCCGGGGCATCCGGTTCGGCCGCCTCGGTGGCCTCCCCGGTGGCCGCCTCGCTTGTCGCCTCGGTGGCCGCCTCGCTCGTCGCCTCTCGTGTCGCTCCGGGCGACGTCTCGGGCTGCAGCTGCGGCTGCGGCGGTTCCGGGCCGGGCTCGTGTCCGGGGATCGGCCGTTCGGGTTCGGGCCCGGGCGGCGGTCGCTCCGGTTCCTCTTGCACGACGGACGGCTCGGCGGCGGACGGCTCCACGACCGTCGGCTCTCCCGGCGCCTCCGTGGTCGCGACGGGCGCGGCCGGCGGGGGCGCGGGGCCGGCCACCGCTGCCAGGACGTCGGCGCCGGTCGCCGCGTCGGAGGACGCCTCGATGCGGCCCGCGCGCATCCACTTCAGCAGGGCGAAGGCGGCGATCGACGCGACGGCCACGCTCGCCCACTGGCTTCCGGTGAGGCCGAAGAACCGCTTGTCCACACGGAGGAAGTCGGTGACGATCCGCATCGCCCCGTACCACAGCGCGAAGACCGCGATCATGAAGCCCTGCCGATGGCTCTTGCGCGAGAGCCAAACGAGCAGGCCGAACAGGAAGAAGGTGCTGATGAAGTCGTACAGAGCGGTCTGGTGCACGCCGATCCCGCTCTGGATGACCTCGTGGGCCGGGTTCAGGAGCTCCGCCCGGCTCGCCTGGATGATCTGCGTGTGGTCGCCCGACAGCGTCGTGCGGCACACGTCGGCGATCGAGCAGTCGTAGCCGCTGAGGTTCCCACCCTTGTAGACGAACGCCAGCAGCCACGACGTCGGCTTCCCGAGGTGGTCGCCGATGATCAGATCCCCCACCCGGCCGAACAGGATCCCGAAGGCGAGGCCGATCGCGGCCGAGTCCATCGTGCGCAGGAAGCCCATCCGGTGCTTCCGCATGAACGGGTACGCGGCGATGATCGCGCCGAAGATCCCGCCGATCAGGCTGATCCCGCCCTGCCAGATCTTGAGCATGTCGACGTAGGTGTCGAACTCCGAGAAGTGGGCGAGGACGTAGAAGAAGCGGGCCCCCAGGATCGCCCCGATCAACGCCCGGAGCAGGACCGAGGAGATGTCGTCCTCGTTCAGGCCGCGCACCTTGCCCTCCCGCAGGAGCCACCAGGACCCGGCGAGATACCCGAGGGCGATCCCCACCCCGTGCGGGGACATCCGCAGCGGCCCAAGGTCGAAGCGGTCGAGGACCTCCCAGCCGATCGCGGCGACGGCGTCCATGGCGGGCGAGTCTAGCGGCCGTCCCCGGCAAGGGCCGGCGAGAGGAGCGCCGCCCAGGCCCGGCCGAAGGCTCGGCCGAGCAGGACGCCGCCGACGACGTCCGAGGGGTAGTGCACGCCCACGTGGACCCGCGAGTACGCCACCAGGCCCGAGACCCCGCCGAGGACGGCTCGCCCGCCGCGGCCTACCTCCAGGTCGCGCGCGGCCACGGTGGCGAACGCCGTGAACACCAGCGGGTGGCTGCTGGGCCACGACGTGCCCATCTGACGGCCGACGAGGAGCCGCATCTCCGTCATCGCGTCGTACGGCCTCGCCCGCCCGAAGAGCTTCTTGACGCCCTGCCCCAGGAGCCAGGCGCCCGACGCCGCGGCGAGCGCGTCGGCGGCGGCCCGGCGGCGGCCGGTCCCCGCGATCGCCGCCGCGGCGCCCAGGGCGGCCCAGAACGAGCCGAGATCGGTCACCCGGTCGAAAACCCGATCGGCCATCGGGCCGCGCTCGCGGTTCACGCGCTTGAACAGCCCGTCGTCGAGCTCGCGGAGCTTCCCCCGCGCCGTGACGGCGGCGACCCCGAACGCGGCGGCCGCGGCGAGCGCGGCGCCCCCCAACCCCCGTCGTGACATGGCCGGTAGCCTACCGAGGCCCGTGCCACAATCGCCCGGACCACGATCGAGGAGGGCACGATGGGCGACGAGGAGCGAGCCGAGCACCCCGCCGGAGGAACGCCGGGCGAACGAGCTCAGCACATGCGCGAGCTGGACAAGGCCCGCCGCTCGCGGCTCGGCAAGATCGTCGTGGCCCTCGTGCTGGTGGTGCTGTTCATCCTGTTCATCATCCGGAACTCGAAGCCCGTCTCCGAGAGCAACGGTGTCGACTTCGTGTTCGTCACCGCGGACGCCCGCCTGATCTGGGTGTTCCTGGTCTGCGGCCTGATCGGAGGCATGGTCGGGTACCTGCTCGGGCGTCCCTCGAAGGTGCATCGCCGGCTCATCCGCGAGGCGGAGGCCGAGGCGAAGCCCGGCCGCGGGGACCGCCGGCAACGACCCCCCGGCGAGTGAGCCGCCGCCCTCCCGAGGCGATGGAGTCGCCCCGCGATCACGAACGCGACCTCGCCTACATACGGGATCTGCTCGGACAGGACCCCGTCCTCGAGCGGGCGTACGCCGACGCGCGGTCGGTACCGGGTCGGCCCAGCATCTCTCCCGAGGCCGGACGCCTGCTGGAGATCCTGGTCCGTCTGGTCGGCGCGACCCGGGCGCTCGAGGTCGGGGCCGGCGCCGGCTACTCCGGCATATGGATCGCCCGCGGCCTCGCCGAGGGCGGCCGGCTGGAGACGATCGAGCTCAGCGAGGAGAACGCGGCGGTCTGCCGGACGAACTACGAAGCCGCGGGCGTCGATGAGCAGGTGGAGATCCGGCTCGGGGCGGCGCTCGACGTCCTGCCGGGGCTCGAGGGGCCGTACGACCTGTGCTTCATGGACGCGGTGAAGTCCGAGTACCCGGACTACCTGGATCACGCCCGGCGACTCGTCCGGCGCGGCGGCCTGATCTGCGCGGACAACGTCCTGTGGCAGGGCACCGTCTCGGATCCGTCGGTTCGCGAGCCCTCCACCGACGCGGTCCGGGAGTTCAACCGCCGGATCTTCGAGGACCCCGGGCTCGTGTCCCACGTCGTCCCCGTCGGGGACGGCCTCTCGGTCTCGGTCGTCCTCTAGGCGCTACCAGCCACCGACCTTGCGGGCGTGCTCCTCGGCCTGGCGCTTCTGACCCTCGACCCCCCGGCGAAGGATCGCCTCGGCCCCGAGGACTCGAAGCGCCCGTCCGAGGACCTCCCCCAGCGGACCGCCGCGGACGTGGTACTCGACATCCTGCTCCAGCCGGGTCCGGTCCTGGCTGAGCTCCGTGAGGGTGGTCCGCACGGTCGCCCGAAGCGGCGCGCCGATCAGCTCGATCTCCGCGTACTCCGGCGGACGAACCTCCTTCACGAACGCGTCCACCCGCGACTTGACCCTGAAGACGGCGATCTCCGTGACGTAGCTGGTGCCCGCCTTGAGCCCTCCCTCGGGGACGTCCCTCACCGAGACGACGTGGCGGTCCCAGTCCGGCAGGTTGCGCGGGTCGGCGACGACCTCCCAGACGAGCTGTCGCGGCGCGTCGACGTTCACCGCTACCCGGATGTGGCTCACCGGCCCACCGTACCCGTCGCCCAGCCGTGCCACCACACCACGCGCTCCGGCTCGAGCTCCACCGGCCCGGCCCGTCGGACCCGAACCCGGCCCTGCGCGAGGAAGCCGCGCATCTCGCGGGCACGCCACGCCGACGGACGCTGCCCCGCGATCGCCGCCCGGCCCCCCGTCACGGACCCGCACAGCTGGAGGTGCTCCGAGCTCGCGGCGGCCTCGAGGAGCCCCTCGTTCGTCCGCCAATGACACGGCAGCACGGCCGCACCCAGGGCCAGCGCCCCGTCGCCCTCGCGGGCGACGGCCCGGCGGACGTCTTCGGGAACGCCGGCGAGCGGATCGTCCCGTCCGGGACGGCGCCGGGCGGTGCTCGAGCGCGGGGCCTCGCCGGGCCACTCCCCCACCCGTTCCAGGACGGTTCCCTCGCCGAGATCGAGCAGCGCCGCCGAGTCGAGCTCGACCGACGCGAACACCCGCGCCGGCGGCGTCCACGACAGCGGAACCCGATGGGCGTCGCGGGCGTAGCCGGCGAAGAAACGCGCGTTCTTGAGGGTGAACCGAGCCGCCGCCCGAGTGATGATCGGGCTCCGCGCCGCCGAGGGTCCCCACGTCTTCGGATCCAGCAGGTCGAACATGCGGACGTCCCCGCGGAACGCGACGGCCAGGCCCTCGTGGACGATCAGTCCCGCCGTCCTCTCGTCCTCCCGCCACGCCCGTGCCTTCACCGGAGGTGCGCGCGGTGGTCAGCCAGATGCGCCGGCCGTCGGCCACGTAGACCACCGGCGTCAGGTGCGGCCCGGCCGGGGTCCGCGCCGCGATCGAACAGAACGTCCCCTCGGCCAGGACCCGGCGTGCCTCCTTCGAGAGCTTCACGTTCGGGCCTGGCGCGGCGGGGCCACGAGCATCATCCCCGTCCACACCACATGGCAGGCGATCGACGCCATGACCCCCTCGGTGCACCAAGCCAACGCTCCCCACACCGCGCCGCCCACGATCCCACCGGCGATGATCGGCAGCCGGAAGCTCGCCGCGTTCGCCAGCGCGTAGGCGGCCCAGGTGAGCAGCGCCGCCGACGTCCTGGTCGTCTCCTGCGCGAGCTCCGACTGGAACAGCCCGCGCCAGAACAGCTCCTCGCCCGGCGCCACCACGACGGCGGCGATCGTGACGGCGGCCGCCAGGGAGAGACCCGCTCGCTGGTCGTAGAGGTCCTTGGTGTGGCGCGCGAACGGCGGCCACCGCCCGGCCATCCACACGAAGGCCCGTGTGGCCGCCCACATCGCGCAACCGAGGCCGATCCCGAGCATCCCCGCGATGAACGGGTGCAGGCCCGGAGACGCCTCGAACGACCCGAGGACCAGCCCCAGCATGCCCAAGGTCCCGTTGACGATCGCCGTCGACCACCACAGCGAGCCTCCACCGGACACGAACCGCCACGCCAGGACCACGCTCACCGCGCCGCCGGCCATCACCAGGGCGCGCATCACACCCGGGGGAGGAACCTGATCTTCGCCGCGACCTCGCCGGCGAACGCGGTGATCACCGCGAGGTAGAAGAACCCCGTGGCGGCCTGCACGGCCGAGGACCGCTCCCCCTTGAGGACCAGCCGGATCATCACGGCGATCAGTGCGGTCGCCAGCACCATCCCGAGCGCCAGATACGACGCCACCCCCGCCGCGGACAGGAGCGAGGAGAACTCCGCGCCGGCCTCGATCTGGCCGAAGCCCTCCATGGCCACCGCGACGACCTCCAGGACGACGGCCACCAGCAGCGATCGCGCGTAGAAGTTGATCGGGCCTCGGGCCAGCCCTCGGTCCACCAGGTACCAGTGCCCGAGCAGGAGGCCGTCGAGGACCGCACCCATGAACGCCGCGCCGGCCGCGAGCTGGAAGATCGCGACCGCGCTCGACCCCTCGCCCGCCGACGCGAACGCCACGATGGACCACAGGGCCACGGGCACCGTGGCCAGGCCCATCCATCGCCCGATCGCGTCACGCCGGATCGACAGCAGCAGGGTCCACACGGCCGTGGCCCCCGAGAGGATCAGCAGGCTCGTCTGGGGCGCGATGGAGCCCCCGGGATCGGTCGCCGCGGCAGCGGATCCCCACGCCGCGAGGCCCAGCCCGACCAGGATCGCGCCGGTCAGGACGAAGAACCCCCGGCGGACCTTCCCCCACAGCGGCGCCAACCAGAGGAACGCGACGGCGCCGGCCGTGGTCTCGGCCAGCACCAGCGCGAGGACGCCGGCGGGACCCCTCACGCGATCGTCGTCTGGGCTCGCATCGCGGGATAGGGTAACGATCGAATGCGCGAGAGCGCTCAACCCACCGAGCCGGAGCGGGCCCGCCGCACGCTCGCCGCCGGAATCCTCGTGTTCCGCTGGGGAGCGCTGGCGTGGATGTTCGTGCTCGCCCTGACCGGCGGACCGTTCGAGCGGCCCGGTCTGCTGTGGGCGACGCTCGGGGTCGCCGGGCTGTGGACGATCCGACTCACCTTCGTTCGCGGACCCCTCTCGCCCGCCGACCGGTGGGCCGACCTCGGGATCGCGATCGGGCTCATCGTCATGTCGGCGCTCCTGGTCGGCGAAGGCGAGGTCTCCGGGCCGCGGCCGTTCGTGGCGACCATGTATCCGGCCTCGGCCGCGCTGACCTGGGGAGCTGAGCGCGGCCCCGGCCCGGGGGTGATCGTCGGCGCCGTCCTCGCCGCGGCGCTCCTGGCCAGCAGGCCCCTGAACGGCCTCCCCCTGGACGAGCTCGACGCGAACCAGATCCAGCAGGTCGCCAACGGCATGATCTACATGCTGTTGGCCGGCGGTGCGACGGGGGTGATCTCCCGGCTGCTCGATCGCTCGTCCGCCGAGCTCCGCGCCGCCACGAAGCAGGCCATCCGGGAGCGCGAACGCGCGGCCCGCTACGCGGAGCGGGAGTTGCTCGCGCGCGAGATCCACGACTCCGTGCTGCAGGCCCTGGCCCTGGTCCACAAGCGGGGCCGCGAGCTGGGAGCGCGTGGGTCGGTCCAGCCCGACGAGGTGCTCGCGCTGGCACAGACGGCCGGGGATCAGGAGCGGGCCCTGCGCGAGCTGCTGCTGCGCTCGCCGGAGCCGGCTCCCGGCGGCGGCACGACCTCGCTGCGGGACGCGCTGGAGACGGCCGCCCGCGAGGTCCACGGTGTGCCGGTAACCGTGAGCACCGTCGGGCCCATCTGGCTGCCGGGCGGGATGGTCACCGAGATCGTCGCCGCGGTGGGCCAGGCGCTTGCCAACGTGGAGACCCACGCGCAAGCCTCACGGGCGACGGTGTTCGCGGAGGCCGCGGACGGCTGGATCTCGGTGAACGTGCGCGACGACGGCGCCGGGTTCGTGATGGATCCTGAGAAGCTGCGCGCGGACGGCCGGGGCGGCATCCTGAAAAGCGTGATGGGACGGATCACGGACCTCGGGGGCGACGTGCGCATCACCACCGCGCCCGGCGAGGGCACCGAGCTCGAGCTGCGCGTCCCGGAGACGTCGACGCCATGAGCGCCACGGAGCCGATCCGCGTGATGCTCGTCGACGACCATCCGCTGTGGCGCGACGGCGTGCGGGCCGACCTGGAGGCAGCGGGCGTCGCGGAGATCGTCGCCGAGGCCTCCGACGGCGGCGAGGCCATCGAGGCGGCTCGAGAGTCGATGCCGGAAGTGGTGGTGATGGACCTGAACCTGCCGACGGTGAGCGGCGTCGAGGCCACGCGCCAGATCGTCGAGGAATCGCCCCACGTCCGTGTGCTGGTGCTGTCCGCCTCGGGCGAGGAGGCCGACGTGCTGGAGGCCGTGAAGGCCGGCGCGTCCGGCTACCTGCTGAAGAGCTCCACCGGCGAGGAGGTCGTCGATGCCATCCGCCGTGTCCGAGGCGGCGAGCCCGTGTTCACGCCGTCGCTGGCGGGGCTGGTGCTGGACGAGTTCCGCCGGGTCGCCGGCGGCGGCGAGGCGACGTCGAACGAGCCACGCCTCACGCCGCGGGAAAACGAGGTCCTCGTGCTCGTCGCGAAGGGCTACGCCTACAAGGAGATCGCCGAGAAGCTCTTCGTCTCGGTGAAGACCGTGCAGAACCACGTGCAGAACATCCTCGCCAAGCTCCAGATGCGCCGGCGCTACGAGCTGATGCGCTACGCGATCCAGAAGGGCCTCGACCGAGCCCCCGAGTAGGGATTGCCGGAACTACCCAGACGCAATTAGGGCACTTGACCTGCGCGTTTGGGTCCGAATCCGACTACCGCACGCCGCGCTCGGACCGCATCCTTGGATCCATGGAGGCACTGGCGTTCATCGACCTCGACGTCTCGGAGCTCGGGCGAGACCTCGGTCTCGTGTTGAAGGTGCTTCTGGCGATCGCGGGCACGGCCATGGCTTCGCTGATGGCCGTCGGCCTGATCGGGCTGGTCGCTTCGAGCGACGCGACCCCGCGGATGGCGAAGCCGAACCCCCCCGCGCTGTCCGTTCGCCACGCCGAGGTGTGGGAGGGAGAGACCTATGGGCGCATCGACCTTCGCGGCTGAGCACCCGCAGACGATCGCTCCCGTCTGCGGCATCTGGTGGGTGGACGACGACGACCCCGGCCGGCCGGAGTACGAGCTCCTCATTCGACCGGAGGACAGCCACCCGTGCGCGGGCACTCCGCTCGAGCGTCACCTCCGCGCACTCCGTCGAGGGATCGGAGGAGATATCGATGGCTGAGTTCATGTACACGAATGCGAAGCTCCCGCCGGCGCCGCCGCCGGCCAACCTGCCGCCCCCCCCGCCGCCGGCGGCCCGAAGACCTCCGCCCCCGCCTCCGGCGGTCCCGCCGCGCGACCCCGAGGAGGAGGTCAACGCCGTCGCCACCTGGTTCGCCCGGATCGGCGCGGTGGCGCTGCTCCTGGCGGCCGGGTTCGGCTACTCCTACGCGGTCGAGCAGGGCCTGGTCACGACCCACGCCCGCGTGGCTCTGGGGCTGATCCTCGGCATGGTCCTGGTCCTGCTCGGTGAGGCGTCCCGCCGGCACGAATGGTCGTCGCTGGCCCAGTCGCTCACCGGGGGCGGGACCGGCGTCCTGTACCTCTCCCTGTGGGCGGCGTACGAGCGCTACGGGCTCATCGACGCGCCCACCGCGTTCTGGGGGCTCGCGTTCGTCGCCGGCCTCGGCGTGGCCCTCGCCTGGCGCCACGAGTCCGAAGCGCTGACGATCCTCGGCGCGTTCGGTGGCTTCCTGGTTCCGTACCTGATCGGCGACGCCATGTCGCCCGGGCCGGTGCTGGCTTTCGTGGCGATCCTCGACGCGGCCATCCTGACCACGGTCACCTTCCGCCCATGGCGGATCGTGCAGCGCCTGGCCCTCGCGGGAACGTGGATCTTCGCCGCCGTCGCCGCGAGCTCCACCACGGCGTGGACGGCGATCGCGTACGGCGCGCTGTTCTGGGCCCTGTTCGCGGTCCAGCCCGTGATCCGCGCGGGGCTCTCCCGCCGTCGCACCCACGACGAGGAGGCCCCGGTCGCGGCCGCGAACGCCTTCGCCTTCTGGGCGTACTCGATGACGGTGATGGGCGTGAACGGGCTGGAGCCGTGGCGTGGCGCGATGACGGCCCTGCTCGGCGCGGCCCACCTGGGGCTGGGGATGGCCGTGCAGCCCGGATCGAAGGACCGCGCAAACCTCGGGGCCGCGATGCTCGTCCTGGGCGGCGGGTTCCTGGCCCTGGCCGTGCCGATCCAGTTCGAGGGAAGCGGGATCGCCGCGGCTTGGACCGTGCAGGCGATCGCGCTGGTGGCCCTGGGGAGCCGATCGGGCTCGAAGGTCGCCATCCACGCCGGCGTCGGCCTGTTCGCCCTGGCCCTGGGCGACTCGCTGCTCGTCGAGGCCGGCCTGGGCGCCTATTACGCCCCGGACGTCCCGATCGTCTCGGGCCTGTCGATCACCCTGCTGTTCCAGATCGCCGGACTTCACGTGCTCGCCCGGCTGCTTCGCGACGACGAGGACGAGACCGGTCGCACGCTGCGCGTCGGCGCATCGGTCGGCGCGCACCTGCTGGCGCTGCTGTGGGGCGGGCTCGAGGCCGCGGCCTACTGGACCCGCGTCCTCCCCGGGTCCGCGGAGAGCGCCGTCCAGTTCACCCTCACGGTCGAGTGGAGCGTTTACGCGACCGCACTGCTGATCGCCGGCGTCCTGACCCGGCGCCGCCGGGCCCGGCTGGTCGGCGTGGGGATCCTGATCGTCACGATCTCGAAGGTCGCCACGATCGATCTGTGGCTGCTCTCGACGCCGCATCGCGTGATCGCCTTCGGCGCACTGGGGATGCTGCTGCTCCTGTGCTCCCTGATGTATCACCGCTTCCGGGCCCTCATCCTGGAGGCGTGAGGCGTCCGGGCTGGGCACCACCCGAGCGGCCGGAGTAGCCTCGACCGGTGAGCGAGGAGCTGCGTCCGGGGGCCACCGGCGAGGCGTCGGTCGAGGTGACCGACGCCGTCACGGCCGAGCGCGTCGGGTCCGGCTCGGTCCCCGTGCTGGCCACGCCCGAGGTCGTCGCGCTCGTCGAGCGGGCCGCGATGAACGCGCTCCACGGAGCCCTCGGCGACGGCGCCACCACCGTCGGATCGCGGATCGTGCTCGATCACCTTGCGCCCACCCCGCTCGGTGGACGGGTCATCGCGCGGGCGACGCTCGACGCCGTGGACGGGCGAACGCTGACGTTCTCCGTGGAGGTCACCGACGACGCCGGGGTCGTGGCGAGGGCCGGGCACGTTCGGGTGGTCGTGGACCGGGAGCGCTTCCTGACCTCGGCACGGGAGCGAACCGCATGAGCGAGCGGACTGGATTTCGCGCCGATCTGGGGCAGGCCGCCCGCGCCTGGCGTCTGGAGCCGAGGATCATCGGGATCGCCGCCGCCCTGGGGCTGGCGGCGTCGGCCCCCGACCCATGGTCCCTCTTGCTGCTGCCGGCCTTTCTGTTCTCGATCGGATGGCAGGGCACCCAGCTGATGTTCTACCTGCGGGCGTACCGGGGCCTTCCGATCCTCTCCGTCGAGCTGTGGCGGTTCACCTGGTCGTTCCTCGGCCGCTTCTTCATCCTCGGGCTCGTTGCGTCGGTGCCGCTGATCGCGGCCCTGGTGACGTACGTGTTGGTCACCGGCCGGGTCGACGCCGTCGCCACGATCCTCACGGTGGGAGGCGCGGCCGTCACCGCCGCCGTCATCTTCCTGCAGCCCCCGCTGGCCTACTCGACCCGCCGGGTTTCGATCGCCGTGTGGCTCGGCTTCCGGGCATTGCGGCGGACCTGGCCCGGATCGGCCTGGTACGCGATCGTGCCCGCAGCCCTGAACCTGGCGGCGATCACCTACGCGTTGCGCGCCACCGCGTGGTGGCGAGTCCTGATCCCGGCGGGGGTCGCCGTCCTCAACCTGTGGCTGGCGGGGGCCGTCGCCGCCCTCTACCTGCGGCTCCACGAGACGGGCGACGACGGGGCCGTCTACACGCCGCGCGGCGAGCGGCTCGATCCCCGATCCGAGCCGCGCCCCGACGCCTGAGGCTACGCCTCGGGGTCGCGGCCGGGGCGGCGGTACTCGCGCATCCGCTTGGGGTACCCGACCAGCGCGGCGTCGTAGACGGGAAGCCCTCCTGCCTTCGACAGCTTCTGCAGGAAGCTCACGTCGGGGATCCGCTTGCGGATCCACTCGCCGTCGGCCGCCACGAGCACCACCGACAGGGGCGCGGTCGCGGTTCGGGGCTCGACGTACGCCTCCACGCCGACCCGCGTCGTCACGAACTGCTCGATCGACTTGGTGGTCTCGCGGTCGGGCTTGGCGCCGCCGGCCGGCTTCGTCTTCTTCGCGCGGCCGAAGAGGCGGCGCTTCGGACGGCCGGGGTCGGGGAGGTCGGCGCGCACGCTAGGCCAGGTAGGAGGCGCGCTTCATCAGGTTCGGGTCGACGATCACGTTCAGACAGGCGGCCACGCCGGAGTCGAAGGCGCGCTTGAGGGCGGGCCCGATCTCCCCCGGCTCGGTGACGAGCTCGCCGTAGCCGCCCAGGCCCTCGACCATCGCGTGGTACGGCGTGGTCGCGTCGAGCACCGACGCCGGCGCGTTCCCCTCGCCGTACATCGCCTCCTGCGCCACCTTGATCTGGCCCCACGCGCCGTCGTTGCCGATGATGCCCACGAACGGGATGTCCTGCCGGATCGCGCTCTCGTACTCCATGGCGTTCAACCCGAACGACCCGTCGCCGTAGACGATCGCCACCTGCTTGTCCGGTTTCGCGAGCTTGGCCGCGATCGCGAACGACGGACCCACGCCCAGGCAGCCGAACGGGCCGGGGTCGAGCCAGTGACCGGGGGCGGACGCCGGGAGCACCGACGCCGCGATTCCCACGATGTCGCCGCCGTCGCCCACCACCACCGCGTCCTTGTCCAGGAAGTCGCGGATCTCGCGGGCGAACCGCTGCGGGTGGATGGGCACGGCGTCCGAGGACATGCCCGCTTCGGCCTCCCCCGCCAGCCGGTTCTCCTCGTCGCGGACCTCGGCCGTCCAGGAGGGCTCCTCAGGGGAGCCGACCCCGGCGCCCAGCAGCTGCGCGATGACCTTGCCGGGATCGCCGACGATCCCCACGTCGACGGGCCGGTTGCGCCCGATGTGCGTGGCGTCGACGTCGACCTGGATCACCCGCGCGTCCGCGTTGAACCCTCGCTGCCCGTAGCCCAGGCGGAAGTCCCAGTCGACCCCGAGGGCAAGCACGACGTCGGCGCGGCCCAGCCCGTACTTGCGCGCGGCCGCGAAGTAGTACGGGTGGTCGGGAGACAGGCAGCCCCGGCCCAGGGAATTCAGGAAGACGGGGACCTTCATCGCGTGGGCGAGCTCGGCCAGTGCCTCGTGGGCCTCGCTCCACCGGACCCCGGCCCCGGCGAAGATCACCGGGCGCTCGCCCTCCTGCAGGAGCTTCGCCGCCCGGGCGACGTAGTCGGGGTCGCCCTCGGGCTTCGAGTCCGTCCGGTAGTCGCGCGGGACCTCGACCCCGGGGGGCCACGAGTTGAACTGGACGTCGAGGGGGATGTCCAGGAACACCGGCCCCTTGCGCCCGGCGTTCGCGTGGCGGAACGCGGTCGCCACGTAGTCGCCGAGCTTGCGGGTGTCGTAACAGGTCTTGGCCCACTTGGTGATCGAGGACACCAGCGTGACCTGGTCCATCTCCTGCAGGGAGCCCATCTCGAACTCGAACACCGGGTTCTTGCCGCTGAACACGAGCATCGGCGAGTTCGCGTACATGGCGTTGGCGATGCCGGTGACGGCGTCGGTCAGCCCGGGGCCCGCCGTGACCGCGGCCACCCCGGTCCGGCCGGTCACCCGGGCCCAGCCGTCGGCGGCGTGTGCGGCGGCCTGCTCGTGGCGGTGGTCGACGATCCGGATCCCGAGGTCCACGCAGCCGTCGTAGATGGGCGCGATGTGGCCCCCCGACAGGGTGAACAGATGGGTCACGCCCTCGCGCTTGAGGGCCTCGGCGATGAGGTGCCCTCCGTGGCGTGGCTTGTCCATGACTCGGCTCCGTTTCGATCGGGGTGCCCGGAGAGTTTCGCGGCCGGGCGGCGCCGCTGGCAAACCCGGTCCGGAATCGGATGACGCCCGGTAGTCTGGCGGATCGATGGGCCTTTTCAAACGACGCGACCGCACGACCGAGCCCGCGCCTCCGGCAGAGGCCGCGCCGGCGCACCCGCCCGGCCGCCACCGGAAGGACCCGGGCGCCTACGACCAGATCGCCGAGGCCTTCGAGCGCGGCGACGCGCGGCACACCGCCGAGGTGGCCCGCGACCTGGTGGCGGCCCTCGATATCCAGCCGGGCGAGCGGGTCCTGGACGTGGGGACCGGGACCGGCGTCGTGATCGAGGCCGTCCGCGCGGCACGGCCCGACGCGCTTGCGGTCGGCGCCGATCCCGCCGTGGGGATGCTCCGGGTCGGCGTGACCAACGGCCGCCTGGACCGGCCGGTGGGGGCGGCGGCCCTCGACCTCCCCTTCCGGGACCAGACGTTCGACGTCGAGACCGCCAACTTCGTGGTGTCGCACTTCACGCGCCTGGACACGGCGCTGTTCGACATGCGCCGGGTCCTGCGAAACGGGGGGCGGTTCGGGATGACCGCGTGGGTGCCGTCGGACGACGAGTTCGACCGCGCCTGGATGGACGTCGCGGAACGCTACGCGGGGCGCGAGCTGCTCGCCCAGGCGAAGGCCACACTCATGCGATCCGAGGAGATCGTGGGTGACCCCGGACGGCTCAAGGACGTCCTGTGGAACGCCGGCTTCCGCAAGATCCAGATCGAGAAGCGGGGCTACCGGTTCGAGTGGGACCGCGACGCGTTCGTCGCCAACCGCAACGAGATCCGCGGCGCCCGGTACATGCGCGACCTGCTCGGCGACGCCCTGTGGGCCCGCTTCCAGGAGGACGTCACGGCCGTGTACCGGGAGCGCTTCGAGGAGCGGTTCGGCGACTCGGTCGAGGTCCTGCTCGCCGTCTCGGTCCGCGAGGACTAGCCGGGCCCTACCGGGCGGCGGCCTTCTTGCGCGGCCGGGCCTTGGCCGCGCGGTTCTCGATGAACCGGATGAACGTCCGGGCCGGGTTGCCCGTGCCGCCCTTGCCCCAGTAGTCCCCCGGCTTCTGGTGGAACGCCGTCCCCGCCACGTCCATGTGCGCCCACGGGGTGTCGCCCACGAACTCGGCCAGGAACAGTGCCGCGTGGATGGCGCCGCCGTAGCGCTGCCCCACGTTCTTGACGTCGGCGATCGGCGACTCGATGTGGCGCTTGTACTCGCGCCACAGGGGAAGCTCCCACCCGGGCTCACCGACCTCCTCGCCGGCGTCGAGCACCTCGCGGATCAGCCGGCGGTCGTTGCCCATGACGCCCCACATGTCCTCACCCAGAGCGATCATGCAGGCGCCGGTCAGAGTGGCGGCGTCCACGATCAGGACCGGGTCCTGCTCCGAGAGCCACGCGAGCGCGTCGGCCAGGACCAGGCGGCCCTCGGCGTCGGTGTTCAGGACCTCCGAGGTCTTGCCGCCCCTATGCGTGATCACGTCGCCCGGACGCAGGGCCGAGCCGCTCGGGAGGTTCTCGGCCGAGGGGATCCCGGCGATCACGTTCACCCGCGGCTTCAGGACGGCGATCGCGCGCATCGCCGCCAGCGCGGCCGCCGCCCCGCCCATGTCGGACTTCATCCACTCCATCCCCGCCGCGTCCTTGATGGACAGGCCGCCGGAGTCGAACGTGATCCCCTTGCCGGTGATGGCGACCGGGCGCTCGTTCTTGCCGCCGCCGGAGTACCGGAGCTCGATGAACCGGGGATCGTTCTCGCTCCCCTGGCCCACGCCGAGCACGCCGCCGAACCCGCCCTTGGTCAGGTCGGCCTTGGTCCACACCTTGCACTCCAGGCCGACCTCGCCGGCCATCTTCGCGGCGGCCTTGGCCAGGAAGTCCGGAGTCGCGTCGCCGGCCGGGGTGTTGACCAGGTCGCGGGCCCACATCGCGGCCTCGGCGTAGACCTGCCCGCGCTCGATCGCCTTGCGCCCCGCCTTGGCGTCCAGCTTGGCACCGCCCGCAATGGTCACCCGCGCGAGCCGGGCCGGCTCGTCGCCGTTGGACGACGACTTGTACCGGGTGAACCGGTAGGAGCCGAGCAGCAGGCCCTCCACGAAGGCGTGGACGTTGTCGTCCGCCTTGCCCGACGCCGCCTGCGGCAGGGTGGTCACCACCGACGCGTACCGCGACGTCCACCGCGCGGCGTGCCCGGCGGCGCGACGAACCCGGTCGGCGTCGACCTCGCGGCGCGGCCCGAGGCCCACCACCAGCACGGTCGTCACCGGGAGCTTGTCGTAGGCGGGGATCGAGAAGAACTCGTGCTTCTTGCCGGTCAGGCCGTTGTCCTTGAGCGTGTCCAGGACCGAGATGCCGAGCGCCTTCTCGACGTCCTTCACGCCGGGGCCGGCCTCGGGTCCCTCGTAGACGGGGACGATCAGCAGGTCGGCGGCGTGCTCGGTGGCGGGGCCGGTGATGAAGTCGAACGTCGGCAACGTTGCCTCCTCGTGGACTCGTGGGGAGCTCCGAGTCTATCCGTCCACTACGCTCTGGCGCCGTGGAGGCGAAGGACCTGCGGCGCTACGTCGAGTTCGACGAGGACGCGGTGCGCAAGGAGACCGTGTTCGAGACCGAGCACCTGTTCGCGCAGGTGCTCTGCTTCGAGGTCAACCAGTCGCACGGCCCCGTCTCGGACCCGGACTCCGACGCGATGGTGACGATCGTCGCCGGCGAGGCCGTGGTGCTGGTGGGCGCCGGGCGCAAGCGGCTGAAGCAATGGGAAACCGCTCTGGTGCCGGCGAAGAACGAGCTCTCGATCTCGAACGCGTCGGCCGATCCGCTCGTGGTGCTGCTGGTGGCCGCGCCCCCGCCGGCCGTGCCGGCCGGGGACGGAACGGGCGAGCCCGGCCCCGAGCGGACGGGCTGAGCTCAGGCCACCGGTTCCGCCCACCGCAACGACGACAGGCGGTACATCCCCGACAGGCCCTTCAGCTCCGTGTCGGTGGGGTCTTCGAACGAGAACTCCCCGGTGTGCTCGACGAGCTCGCGAACGAGCGACGACGCCAGGATCTCCGAGCCGCGGGCCTCGCCGGCGATCCGCGCCGCCAGGATGACGGCCTTGCCGAAGAAATCGTCCGCCTCCTTGATGGTCTCGCCCGTGTGCAGGCCGATCCGGACGCGGAGCTCGGGCCCCTTCGGGCCCTCCGGTTCCACGCGCCCGCCGTCGGGGCCGGAGGCGTTCCGCTTCGCGAGCGCACTCTGGATCCCGATCGCGCAGTTCAGCGCATCCCGGGCCGAGGCGAACGCGAGCATGAACCCGTCTCCCTGCGCCTTCACCTCGAAGCCGTGGTTGGCGGCGAGCTGCGCGCGAACGAGCTCGTTGTGCTCACGGAGCAGGTTCATCCACTCCCGGTCGCCGAGGGCCTCGGTCAGCTGCGTGGAGCCCTCGATGTCGGAGAACAGCAGCGTGACCGTGCCGTTCGGCGCCGTCGCGGCGGTGAGGTCCGGGCGGTCGCGGCCCGCATCGGCCGCCATCCGGTCGAGCAGCTCCAGCTCGCGGAACCGTGCGATGGCCGGTCCCTGGACGAAGTCGTCGAGCTCGACGAACGGCCGGACCTCGGTGTGGACGCCCCACTCGTGGGGGAAGGCAGGCTTGGGCATGCGCCTGGACCACTCCATGGCCTCCTCGCGCGAACGCACCTCCATGATGAGGTAGCCCGCGATGAGCCCTTCCTCGTCGAAGGGCCCTTCCTCGATGCGGACGCCGTCGGGCTCGTAGTGCACGCGCCACGCGTCGCGGGTGGGGCGGAAGCCGTTGCCGTCCACCCAGACGCCGGCCTGCATGAGCGACTCGTTGTACTCGAGCTGCGCCTGGAGGAGCTCCTCGGTCGGCAGGAGGCCCACCTCGGTGTTCTTCGTGGCCTTGACGAGGATGACGAACTTCACGACGCCGAGCCTATCGACCGCGTCCCCGCAGCAGCAGGGTGGCGAGGAGCGCCACGGCGAACGCCGGGATGCTCGCCCCGAGCGCGCCGTCGAACAGCGGATAGGGCAGGCCGACCGCCTCGACCGCAGCCTTGAATCCGTTGATCCACCACGCCGGTGCCAATGGGCCGGTCCAGTGGTAGACGAGGAAGCCGGCAACCCACGGCACGATCGTTCGGAAGTTGAACCCGCCCACGTACCAGAACCGGCCGCCTCGGTCGGGAAACAGGTCGGCCTCGGCGAACCCCCGCCGTCGCAGGAAGAAGTAGTCGGCCACGAAGGCGCCGTACACCGGCACGAACACCGACCCCAGCAGGAACAGGAACTGCTCGTAGGAGCCCAGGGCGCCCACGGGGTCGTTCCCCAGGGCCAGGGCGATGCCGAATCCGACGAGCCCGACCACGACGATCGTGGGGCGCTGTGGGAGCTTCGGCGCCACGTTCTGCGCGGAGACGGCCGTCGAGTAGATGTCGGCGAACGCCTGGTCGGTCTCCCCCACCAGCAGCGCGATCAGCACGGCCCCGCCCCCGGCCAGCGCGGCGATGGAGGCCGACAGCCCGGCCGGCCCCGCCAGCGGGTCGAGCCCGCCGGCAAGGACCAGCAGGGCCCCGAGCGCGTAGAACCACACGTTGCCCACGAAGTAGCCGCCGAAGGTCCCGGCGAAGCTCGAGACCCCCGGGCGCGCGAAGCGGCTGTAGTCCGCCACCAGGGGCAGCCACGAGATCGGCATGACGATCACCAGGTCCACGCCCTGCCAGAAGCCCGGATAGCCGCCGGCCCCCGGCGCCGACCAGATCCCCGAGACGTCGCCCTGGATGAACAGCCCGATCGTGATCCACAGCCCGACGGCCGCCACCACCCACGCCCCGAACCGCTCCATCCACCGGCGGACCACGAGCACGGGCCCACCGAGGGCCAGGGCTAGGCAGATGACGGAGATCGCGACCAGCCAAAACGCGTACGAGTCGACGCCCAGAAGGTCGCCTCCCACGCGGCTGGCGACGACCGCCATCGCCCACAGCTCGAACGCCGTCCAACCCAGGAGCTGGACCACGTTGAACAGCGTCGGCAGGTACGAGCCGCGGATGCCGAGGAGCGGACGGAACAGGACCATGCCGGGAACACCCTCGCGGGCCCCGGCGACGCCGACCGCCCCCAGGAGCGCGCAGCCCAGCACCGAGCCCACGACGATCGCCAGCAGCGCCGTCGGCAGCCCGAGGCCGGGGACCAGGAACGCGCCGGTGAGTGCGACCAGCAGGCCGATCGACAGATCGCCCCACAGGACGGCGAAGTCCCGGCCGCCCAGTCGCCGGACCTCGGGAGGGGACGGGCGGACGCCCCATTCCGGCGCCTCTCGCTCGAGCCGCTCGGTGACCGTGGACATCGCGCCTCCCTCCGCCGGCATGACCCGGATCAGGTTCGAAGGGTCGCGGGCGTGGTACCCGCCTCTCAGCCCGGTGCCGCCGGACTCCCCCGTCGCCGCACTGTAGCCGGGGCCGGGGGCGGGCACCACCTCGAGGTCTCGTGCGCGCACCCTGGCCCGGGCGGTCCGGATGGGCGAGGATTCCCCGCAGGATGGCGATCAATGTGCTCATCGTGGACGACCAGGCCCCCTTCCGGGAGGCCGCCAGGACCGTGGTCGAGCTTACCGACGGCTTCGAGGTCGTCGGGGAGGCGGAGACCGGGGAGGCCTCGGTGGAGGCCGCGGCCCGGCTGAACCCCGACCTCGTCCTGATGGACGTGAACCTTCCCGGCATCGACGGGCTTGAGGCCACCCGGCAGATCCTGGGCGCGGCGCCCGGACGGGTCGTGGTCCTGCTTCTGTCGACCTACGAGTACGACGAGTACGCGCCGAAGGCCGAGGCCGCCGGCGCCGCCGCCTACATCCCCAAGTCGGAGTTCGAGCCGGACCGGCTCGAGGAGGCCTGGGCCGCCGCCAGCTCCGGCTGATCGCCGACCGGGATCCTGGCCTGCACCGCCGCCCCCGTCTCCAGCGAACCCCCGAGGGCTTCCGCCCGGTCGCGAACACGCCGGAGGGTTTCCTCGGAGACGCCGCCGGGGAGCGACAGGACCACGGACCCTCCTTCGAGCGCAGCCGACAGCACCGCGGCGGGGTTCGCCTCCTCGAGCAGAAGCGCGGAGCAGAAGTACGCGGCGGCCTCGGCCTCCGCCGACAGGCGGACGCCAACGAGCTCCGGCGAGATCTCGACGGCGCGATCGAGCTTCCGCGCCTGCGCCTCGAGGGCGGGCGCGAGGCCCTGGTCGGACAGCAGCGGCGGGAAGATCCCCCGGGCCAGCTCCCTGAGGACGTCCAGGGTCCCGGCGGTCTCCATGCCGAGGGCCTCGAGGAGCTCCGTGGCGCGCGCCGGGTCATCGAGGGCCTCGTCGATCTCCCGCAGCCGGTCGTTCATGACCGCGAGGCGGCGCTGAGGGCCACCGTGAACGCGGCGCTCGAGGCGGCGTCGCTCCTCGTCCCGGGCCGACAGGATCCGACGACGCGACTCGGCCAGATCCCCGGCGAGCGCCGAGGTCTCCTCGACCCGACGCTCGAGCTCGGCCGTGAGGCGCACGTTGCGCAGGGCGAGGCCTGCCTGCGCCGCGAGGTCCTCGAGCAGCCGCTCGTCGGAGGATGTGAACGCCTCGCCGGCCGGCTTGCGCAGGGCGATCTCCCCCACGGCCTCTCCACGGTCCCGCACGGTGATCGTCCGATCGAAGCCGTGAGACGCCTCGGCGTCCTCCGGCCACACCGCGTGGCGATCCCCCTCGGACAGGAACACCGACACACGGGTGGCGGCCGCGCCGACACCGCGGGCGGCGGTCTCCGCCATCCGCGGCAGCACGTCCTCGACTGAGATCGCGTTCGCCACACGGTCGGAGAACCCCGCCATCACCTGGTAGGGCGTGGCGCGCTCGCCGTAGACCAACCGGTTGGCGACCCGCTGCACGCGCTCGCGGACGGGCTGGAAGGAGAGCGCGACGACGGCGGTGGCCGCGATCGACAGGGCCAGGTTCGGCTCGTCGCCACTGCCGATCAACGCGCCGACGCCGACCACGATCGCGACGTACACCGCCGTGATGAACGCGGCGAGCGCCCCGTAGACCATCGTCTTGTTGATGACGAGGTCGATGTCGTACAGCCGGTACTTGAGGATCGCGATCCCCACCGCGACCGGGACGGCGATCATTCCGGACGCGAACAGGATCTGACCGACCAGGTCGCTGCCGAACGCCTCGTAGGAGACCACCACGCCCACCCACCCGAGGCCGAACAGCACCGCGGCGTAGGACAGCCACTTGAGCTGCTGCCTCCGCTCGCCGCGGCTTCGCCGGTACCGCACCACCAACGACGCCGCCGACCCGAGCACCGAGGGGATGATCAGGGCCCACCCGATGTTCACATCCGCCGACACCCAACTCCCGCGGAGCGCCTCCAGGCCCACGGGGTTCGTGTAGCGCTCGTAGTCGCCCAGCCGACCAGGGCCGAACGCGCTTCCGATCACCAGGAGGCCGACCGCGAGCAGGGTAAGCCCGACCAACCACCGCCACCGCGGGGTCAGGGGGCGTCCGTCCGGGAAGAGCTGCAGGATCAGGATCAGGCTCCCCAGGGAGAAGGGCCACACCCAGTTGGCCACCCAGGCCACCCACACCATCCACCCGGCCTCGACGTTCGAGTCGGCCATCGACCCCAGCACGATGGCCAGGGTGCCGCCCAGCCCGACGACGATCAGGAGCCACCCCACCCGGTTGGGGGCGCGGGACAAAATCAGGGCCCCGAACGTCGGCGCCCCCATGACCCCGATGATGAAGCCGATCCCGGACCACTCAAAGGGCGTCGGCGTGAACGCCGCGGCGACGACGGCGCCGGCGACGGCGAATGCAATGCACAGCCCGAGGGCAGACCACGCGGCCACCGAACGAGCACGCGCGCTCATCCCGCCACCTCCACCGGCGTGGCGGGGACCATGCCGCTCACGCGCGTCCCGCGCCCCGGCCCGCTGTCGATCGAGACGACGCCCCCGAGCGCCTCCAGTCGATCCGCCATGTTCCGCGAGCCCGAGCCGTGCGTCGTGGCTTCGGGGTCGAAGCCGCTGCCATCGTCTGACACCTCGAACTCGATCGTCCCGTCCACCTGACGGAGGGTCAGATCCACGCGAGAGGCCTCCGCGTACTTCGCCGCGTTCTGCAGCGCCTCGAGGATCGAGAAGTACACGGCGGCCTCCACGTCCTCGGCGTAGCGGCCCACCCCGTCCGGCTCGACGTGGACCTCGAACGGCATGCCCTCGGCGCTCGCCCGCAGGGCCCGGACCAGGCCTCCCTCCGAGAGCAGCGGCGGGTAGATCCCCGTCGCCAGACCGGCGAGCGTGTCCGAGGCCGACACGGCGTCCCGGCGAAGGTCGGCGATCAGTCCCCGGGCCCGCTCCGGGTCCTTGCCGGCGAGCTGACGGGCGAGGCGAATCTTCACCGCCAGCGCCACCAGGTGCTGCTGCGCGCCGTCGTGGATGTCCCGCTCCAGCCGCCGGCGCTCCCCGTCCTCCGCGGCCACGATCCGCTGCCGTGAGAGCCGCAGCGCCTCCGCATGGCGGGAGAGCTCCTCAAGCCGGGCCCGGAGCTCCGCGGCCAGGCGGGCGCTGCGAACGACCAGGCCGGCCTGGGCGGCGAGGTGGTCCAGCAGGGCTGCCTCGGCGGGACGGAGGGCCTCGCCCGGTGGTTTCGTCACCGAGAGCGCACCCAGGAGCTGGCCCTGCGCCCGGACGGCCACCGCTCGGTCGGCTCCCGGAACCTCCGGCGCACCTCCGTCGTCTGGCAGCGGAAGGGGGTCGCGCGGTTGCGGGTCGGCTGGCCACGAGGCCCCCGCGACGAGCGCGTCTCCGACGGTCAGCCAGACCTCAGCTCGGGCCGCGCCCGTCCCCTCGGCCACCACGCGGGCCATGCGGGGAAGGACATCCTCGACGTCGTAGGAGCCACCGACGCTCGCTGCGAACCCGGACAGGACCTCGTAGGGCGACGCCCGCTCGCCATACACCAGACGGTTCGCGACTCGCTGAACACGGGTCCGGACGGGCTGGAAAGCGATCGCGACCACGGCGGTCGCGGCGATCGACAGGGCCAGGTTCGGCTCGTCGCCGGTGCCGATCACCGTGCCGATGCCCACGACGATCGCGACGTACACCGCGGTGATGAACGCGGCGAGCGACCCGTAGACGAGCGCTTTGTTGACCACGACGTCGATCCCGAACAGCCCGTGCTTCAGGATCGCGATCCCGCACGACACCGGGATCCCGACCGCGAACAGCGTGAGGAACGCGAAGAAGATCGCGTCGCTCAGGCGACCTTCGTCGAGGACGCCGACGGTAACGGTCGAGAGGAACAGCACCACCGCGGCTCCGGCGGAGTAGGCCAGCCATCGAAGCTGCTGTCGCTCGGCGCCGCGCGAGCGCCGAAATCGCACGACGAGGGCGGCCACGCACAGCGCGCCGGAGATGACCGAGCCGAACCCACCGATCGTCATCAGGAGCGATGCCAGCTCCTTCAAGCCGGGGATCGCCGTGGGGTTCGGGATCTTTGCCTCGCCACCCAGC
Source organism: uncultured Actinomycetes bacterium (assembly GCA_963742735.1). GTDB lineage: Bacteria > Actinomycetota > UBA4738 > UBA4738 > JBBDTT01 > JBBDTT01. The sequence goes on along the minus strand of CAVUMN010000003.1, from coordinate 182,858 downwards.
GGGTTCGGACTGAGCGCCAGCCCGGCGAGCCCCGCAGCGAGCGCGAGCACCATCGCGACCGCGACCACCCGCCATCTGCGGGAAGGCAGACGGCCGTCGGGGAACACGAGGAGCACGAGGGGGATGGAGCCGAAGCCGACGACGAGCGCGAAGTTCGCTCCGAGCCACGCGACGAGGGGCACCAGCGGGATCGCCTCAGGACCTCCCAGGTCAAGTGCCCGCTGCGAGTAGTTCTCGGCGAAACCGGAGAAGCCAACGCAGAGCCCGATCAGGAGGAACAGCCATCCGACCGTGTTCCTGGGCTGCCGCGAGACGATGAGCGCGCCCGTCGTCGCGTAGCCCATCGTGGCGAGGGCCACGATGAACCCTAGGCCGATGTCGGTTCGGCTGTTCACGAACGCCAGCGCGACGAAACCGGCCACGATGGCCAGCGACAGAGTCCATGCGCTCCACGCGATCCGTCGCGGGTTCATCGCAGCGCCTCCGCGGGGACACGGCCGACCACCGTGGTCCCGCCCCCCGGCGCGCTGGTGACCACGAGCGTGCCCCCCAGCGCCTCCAGGCGGTCGGCCATGTTCTGCAGCCCGGACCCCCGCGGCGTGGTGTCTGGGTCGAACCCCCGGCCGTCGTCGCGGACCTCGAACTCGACCTGGCCGTCGATCTGACGGAGCGTCAGATCGACCCCGGACGCCCCGGCATACTTCGCGACGTTCTGCAACGCCTCCAGGACACAGAAGTACACGGCGGCCTCCACCTCCTGCGGCAGGCGGCCGACGCCGTCCGGACTGATCGCCACCGGCACCGGCCCGCCACGGGTCTGCGCCTCGAGGGCCGCGGCCAAACCCCGGTCGGCGAGGACGGGCGGATAGATCCCGCGGGCCAGGTCGCGCAGTGTCTCCAGGGCGTCCTGGGCCTGCCCCTTCAGCTCCTCGACCGCGCCGGCCACCCTGGCGGGATTTTTCTTCGCGAGGGCCTCCAGAACCCGAAGCTTCACCATCAGCGCGACGAGGTGCTGCTGTGCGCCGTCATGGATGTCGCGCTCCAACCGGCGCCGCTCGTCGTTCTGGGCGGTCACCAGCCGGCGGCGCGAAGCGCGGAGATCCTCCAGCAGCCGCACGTTGCGCAAGACGAGTCCGGCCTGCGCGGCCAGGTCGCCCAGGAGACGTTCCTCGGCCGGGGTGACCGGATCGTTCGCCGGCTTGACCAGGCTGAGGGCGCCGAGCGTCTGGCCCTGGTGCCGGACCTCGAACGGGCGACCCTCATCGTCGTCGGGAGCGGAGAGCGTCGGGGCTTCGGCCGGCCACGAAGCCTCGAGCCGCCAGGTGTCGCCGATGCGAAGCCACACGTCGCCGCGCGTCGCGCCCGTGCCCTCGACGATCAGCCGGGCCATCCGGGGCAGGACGTCCTCGGTCGAGTACGCGGTGCCGACGCGCTCGGAGAACTCCGAGAGCACCTCGTACGGGGTCGCCCGCTTGCCGTAGACCAACCGGTTCGCGAACCGAGTGAGCCGGCGGTTGATCGGCTGGAACGACAGCGCCGCGATCGCCGCCGCGGCCGCGGTGAGGACGGGGCTGGCACGGTCGCCGACGAGCGTCCCGATGCCCACCACGATGGCCAGGTAGTCGAGCGTGATGATCACCAGCAGGATGCCGTAGACGACGGCCTTGCTGATGACGACGTCCAGGTCGAACGCCCGGTACTTGAGAATCCCGATGCCGAGAGCCACCGGGAACAGCGCGAGCGCGGCGAGGACGGAGGATCCGATGACCTTGTCCGACAGGACGTTCTCGAAGACGTTCGTACCCAGACCGACTACCAGGACGGCGCCGGCGAGGAGGAACCACCGAAGCTGCAGGCGCTCCTCCGGGCGAGCCCGCCGCATCCGCACGACGATCGAGGCGACGGACAGGACGATCCCGGTCATCGCCAGGAGGATGCCCAGGGTATCGAGCACCTCGAACGTGGTGCCCCGAAGGAACCCGAACGGGTTCGTGTACTCACGGACGTTGTCGAGCGTTCCCTGTTTGAACGCCGAGGTCACGCCGAGCATTACGATCGCGACCCCGTCGAACCAGGCGACGGGCCGCCAACGGCGAGAGGGAAGGCGTCCGTCCGGGTACAGCAGGAGCCCGAACATACCGACCCCGAAGATCCACACCACCCAGATCCAGTTCACGATCCAGGCACCCACCCGGGCCAGCTCGGCGACGGCAGCATGCTCGAGGGCGTACACCGCGTACTCGTAGCCGAGCTCCTGGACGGCGATCAGGGCTCCGACCGCACAGAAGATCCAGCCCAGCGGATGCGTCGACCTGCGCGACGCGATGAGAGCCCCCGCCGTCGCGAAGGCCATGGCGTGCAGGAGGGCCACCCCCCGGAACCCGTAGGCCTGCGTCGGCGTGTCGAGCGAGAGCACCCACGCCACGAGAGCGGCGGCCGAGATCGCCAGGGTGAGGCCCCACAGACCCCAGGCGAGCCGGGCGGCGACCTTCTGCGTCATTGGGCCAACCCTGTCGGGACGCGGCCCGTCACCGTGGTCCCCTCTCCCGGGGCGCTGCGGATCTCCAGCGAACCGCCGAGGGCCTCGAGCCGGTCGGCCATGTTCTGGGTCCCGGACCCGCGCGCGACCGCCGAGAGGTCGAAGCCCCGCCCGTCGTCGGTGACCTCGAAGCGAAGCGCGCCGGGCTCGCTCGACAGGCGCACGGCGGCTCGGCTGGCCTCGGCGTACTTCGTGACGTTCTGGAGAGCCTCCAGCACGCAGAAGTAAACCGCGGCCTCGGCGGCCTGGGGGTACCGACCCACGCCGTCCGGCCGGACGTCGACGGGGAGTGGCGCCTTGCGGGCCGCGGCCTCGAGCGCCGCGGGCAGGCCCTGGTCCGCGAGCAAGGGCGGATAGATGCCCCTGGCCAGATCGCGCAGCGTCTCCAGGGCGTCGTTCGCCTGATCCTTCGCCTCGGCCACTGCGGCCGTGGCCTTCGCGGGATCCTTGGCGATGAGGCTCTCGGCCAGGCGCAGCCGGACCATCAACGACACCAGGTGCTGCTGGGCGCCGTCGTGGATGTCGCGTTCCAGCCGGCGGCGCTCGGCGTCCTGCGCCTCGACCAGGCGGACCCGCGAGGCCCGGAGGTCCTCGAAGAGCCCCACGTTGCGAAGGACCAGTCCCGCCTGCGCGGCCAGGTCGCGGACGAGCTTCTCCTCTGCCGGCGTCAACGGCTCCCCGCGCGGCTTGGTGACGGCCAGCGCGCCGAGGTCCTCGCCCTGGTGAACGACGGGCACGACCAGGTCACGGACCTCCAACGGCTCCGCGTCGGCGGGCCAGACCGCCGCCGGGCGAAGGCCTCCCTCGGACCGCAGCAGCACCTCGGCTCGCTCGGCGCCCGTCCCCTCCGCGAGGACCCGGGCCATCCGCGGCAGAACGTCCTCGACCCCGTACGACCCGCCGACGCGGCCGGCGAACTCCGACAGGACCTCGTAGGGCGTCGCCCGCTTCCCGTACACGAGCCGGTTCGCAAGGTGCGCCATCCGGCGGCGCAGGGGAAGCAGGAGGAGCGCGAGCACCGCCGTGCCGAGAATGATGAGGACGCTGGATCCATCCGCGCTCGTGCCGAGGATCGCCGCCGGGACGGCCACGACCAGGAGCAGGTAGAGGCCCGTAACGAGGGCGGCGAGGACTCCGTACACGAGCGTCTTGCGTACGACCAGATCGATCGCATAGAGCCGAAACTTGAGGATGGACACGGCGGTCGCGGTCGTGAGCAGGGCCAGGACGAGCGCGAAGAGCACGCTCCCAACTCCGTCCGGCACGTACTCCACGATCGTGAGGAGGATCCCGCTGAGGAACGCCGCATACGTGAACAGCCTCAGCTGCCGGCGCTCCTCGTCCCGGGCCCGGCGGTATCGGAAGATCAGCGACGAGGCAGCCAGGAGCGCCCCCACGGAGAACCCGGCGTAGGCGATGTCCTGGAGGAAGGGACGGATGACCCCCTCCAGGGCCTCGATCCCGAACGGGTTCCGGCTCCCCGGGAGGTTGTCCATCTCCCCCGACACGGTCATGGACCCGATCATCGCGAGCCCGAACCAGATCCCGATCGCCCAGGCCACGGGTCGCCACCGCCGGCTGGGAAGCCTCCCGGTCGGGAACAGCAGGAGCAGGAACAGGAGAAGCGGCACGGTCCCCCACGCCCAGTTCGAGACCCAGCCCGCGTACTGACCGGCGGGGAGGGAGCCCGGGTCGCCGATGAGAGCCCGGTAGGCGTAAGCCTCGGCCGCGAACGACGTCGGGGGCCCCAACGCGATCAACACGAACAGCCAGCCGATCGGGTTGGAGGGTTGGCGCGACGCGATGACCGCGCCGACCGACGCGAACGCCCCGAACATCACGGGGAGCAGCACGATGTCCTCGAGCGAGTACGAGCCGTCCAGGAGGTTCAGCGTGACCCCGATTGCTCCCATCAGCCCGAACCACGCCACGCCGGACCAGGCCAGCCGTTTGGCGGTCCTCCCAGTCATCGCCATGGGTCACATTGTCGGACTTCGCGATCCTCCTCCCAAGTGTGCGAGCCGAACGGTTCGAGCGAGGAACGCCCCTCACCGAGGTGGTGGTGCCACCCCTCCCCGTCGGGGTGAGCGGCTCCCCGATCCCTCGTGCCCCCCGGGTGTCGTGACCGGCCTCGTGACTCGCATCGTGTCCACATCGAAACCAAGGAGGACGCGATGGGAGCTCGGCGCTGGCAGACGGTCCCGAAGCGCACGTCCCGGCGACGCCGAAAGGTGGAGCGGGCCGTGCTCGGGCCGGCGATGTGGATCGCGGCCTCCATCCTCGACCGCCGCCTGCGGCGAGCCCTGGCGTCGCGAACCCCCTGACGTTCGAAAGGAGCCCCACCATGCAGAAGATCGTGGTCGGAACCGACACCTCCGCGTCCGCGGAGCTGGCCGTCGCGGCGGCGGCGGAGCTGTCGAAGGCCCAGGACGCGGAGCTGATCGTGGTGTACGTGAAGCCGCCCCTGGACGCCCGGGAGGTGTTCGACCCGGGGAAGGTCCCGGACGCCAACGGCTATCTCGCCACGCTGGCCGCCCGGTTCACCGACGTGAAGCTCCGCACCCGCGAGGAGGCCGGCGACCCGGCCGAGACGATCTGCGACGTGGCCGAGGACGAGGGCGCCGACGTGATCGTGGTCGGCAACCGGGGGACGCACGGCAAGAGGCGGTGGTTCCTGGGAAGCGTCCCGAACGCCATCGTCCAGCACGCTCCCTGCTCGGTGTACGTCGTGGATACCAGGGCGGCGCAGTGACCGCCGTCGAGGCACGAGACGCGGTCGCCCGCACGAAGAGGGCTGCCGTACGGGGGGTCCGGGCGTTCTACGCGCGTCCGCTGGGCTGGCTGGCGCTGCTGGTCACGTCGGCGGTGCTCGCCTACGGCGGCGGCGGCGTGATGTTCTGGTTCCACGCGATCTACCGAGGCGAGGCCGGCCCGCCGATCAACGACTGGGCGCACTGGTTCTTCGACTCCTCGCTCGGGTTCGTCGCGCTCACGCCGGCGCTGTTCCTGATCATGCCGGCGGCGCTGTGGGCGGTGAATCGCGCGGGGCTGAAGGCCGGACCGTTGAAGGCGGGGCTGTACGTGGGCGCGGTGGGCGTGCTGTTCGGCGTCGCGACCGGCCCTGGCCCGTTCATCCACGACACGCTGGTGGGACGCGACGCCCCGCTCGGGAAGCTGGCCGTGGACATCTTCGGGCGCGACCCGGAGGTGGCGGCGCGAGTGGTGCACACGCACTCGACGCTTTCGGAGATGGTCCTGCAGGTCCTGGTGGGGGTGCCGGTGTACGTCGCGACCGGGCTGCTGGCGCTCGCCTTGGTCCGGGCCGTGGCCCGGCGGCGCGCGCGTGCCTGAGGCGATGGGGGCCGGGGGGCGTCTACTCCGGCGGACCCGCCTCGCGGAGGAACGCGAGGACGGCCATGACCCGGCGGTGCACGTCGGGCTCCTCGGAGAGGCCGAGCTTGTGGAACACCGAGTTGATGTGCTTCTCGATGGCGCGGTCCGTCAGTACCAGGGCGCGAGCGATGGCGGCGTTGTTCATGCCCTCGGCCATATGGCCGAGGACCTCGCGCTCGCGCTCGGTCAGCTGCGCCACGGGCGAGTCGGCGAGCCGCTCGCGATGGGAGACGAGGGCCTCGACCACCTTCGGATCGAGCACGGAGCCGCCCCGCGCGACCTCGCCGAGCGCGCGCACGAGCTCGTCGACGTCGGCGACCCGCTCCTTGAGCAGGTACCCGAGGCCGGAGGCGCCGCCCTTCAGCAGGTCGTAGGCGTAGGCGTCCTCCGCGAACTGCGACAGGACGACGACGCCGGTCTCCGGATACTCCGCGCGGATCTGCCGGGCGGCGTCGATCCCCTCGGAGGTATGCGTCGGCGGCATGCGGATGTCGGTGAGCACCGCGTCGGGCCGATGCTCCGCGACGGCCTCGAGGAGCGAGGGGAGGTCGTCCACCGCGGCGACGATCTCGACGTCGCCGACCTCCGCGAGCAGGGCCGCGGTTCCCTCGCGTACGAGATAGTTGTCCTCGGCGAAGACGACGCGGAGGCGGGCCATGGAGGGATGCTACAGGTGAGCCAGTGACGATCCGGGTGGTGCTGGGCGAGGACAACGTGTTGGTCCGCGAGGGCGTGCGCGCACTCCTGGACGCGTCCGACGGGGTCACCGTGGTCGGCGTGGCCGCCGACGCGCCCTCGCTCCTGGAGGTTGCGGACGCCGAGCTTCCGGACGTGGTGGTGACCGACATCAAGATGCCCCCGAACTTCCAGCTCGAGGGGATCGAGGCCGCCCACGAGATCCGCCGGCGGCACCCCGGCACGGGCGTGGTGGTCCTGTCCGCCCACGACGACGAGGCGTACGCCCTCGCGTTGCTGGGCGGGGGCGAGTCCGGGCTGGCCTATCTGCTGAAGGAGCGGGTGGCCGAGGGCGACGAGCTGGTGCGGGCCATCCGCGAGGTGGCCGCCGGGGGCACGGCCATCGACCCGGTGATCGCCGAGCGGCTGTCCGGGCGCGAGGACCGCGGCGACGCCGACCGCGAGGTGCTCGACCTGATGGCACAGGGCCTGGGCTACGCCGAGATGGCGGAACGGCTGGGCACGACCCAGGAGGCGATCGACCGCCGGGTCACGGAGCTTTTCGAGCGGCTCGCGGGCGAGGTCGGACGCGGCGCCGCCGTGGCCGTCGACGAGCTCAAGCGCCTCCACTCCGCGGTCGTCGACCGGGAGACGTCCACTCGCAGCCTGCGGTCGTTCGTTCCCTCACAGGTGGCCGACCGGCTCGCCTCGGCCGAGGGGCTGGGGGAACAGGAGGAGGTCGAGGCGACGATCCTCTTCTCCGACATCCGGGGATTCACGACGCTTTCCGAGGAGCTGCCGGCGCGCGAGTTGGCCACGGTCATCGCCCGCCACCTGACCGCGATGGCCGAGGTCGTCCTGGACCACGGTGGCACCCTGGACAAGTTCAGCGGAGACGCCGTGATGGCCGTGTTCGGTGCGCCGGACCCGCTCCCCGACCACCCCGAGCGGGCCCTGCGCTGCGCGCTGGCCATGCAGGCCCGCCAGTCGGAGCTGAACGCGGAGGATGTCCGCGAGGGCAAGCCGCCCCTCGGCGTCGGCATCGGCGTCAACACCGGCACGGTGGTCGCGGGCACGGTCGGCGGCGGCGGCCGGCTCGCGTACACCGTCCTGGGCGACGCGGTGAACGTCGCCCAGCGCCTGGAGTCCGAAGCGGCCGGCGGCGAGGTCCTGGCGTCCGCGTCCACCGTCGCGCGGGCGCCCGGCGTCACCGCCGAGCCGGTGGGCCCGCGCCAGGTGAAGGGGCGATCCGAGCCCATCGAGGTCTGCCGAGTCATCGGCTGAGAGGAGGCACGCGTGGCCGCCACCGAGGAGAGCACCGGAGACCAGATCACGCGACCGAGGGCGTTTCGCCTGATCGCCGTCGTGGTCGGCGTGCTGTTCGGCCTCGCCTTGTTCGGCTTCCCCGCCCTGATCCTTGGGTGGTTCGAGGGCGGCGAGCGGCTGGTCCACCGGGTCCACGACCTGGGGGGCGGGATCCTCGTCGGGATCCTGCTCGCGGTGCCGCTGTTCGCGGTGGCCGCCCGCAGGCAGGTCGCGCCGCTGTATCAGGTGGCGCTGGCGTCTCTGGGCGGCCTGGTCGCCGCGGCGCTCGCGGCCGACCCCGTGTGGCTCGTCATCGGCTTTCTGCCGGGCGCGGTGGCCGTGGGGACGCTCCTGGCGATCGGCGGCCCGGCCTTCCGCGCTCGGTTCGTGCGGCCGGAGCGCCGGCCGAGCCCGATCCTGGCGGCGCTCGCCGTCGCGGCCGCCGTCCCCCTGACCGCCTACGCCCTGAGCATGGCCGAGCTCCAGCGTCTGGGCGTGGAGGGGGACTCGCACGTGGACGAGCACCACTGGGCCCAGATGGCGGCGTTGGCCATCACGCTCGCGCTGGTCGGGCTCCTCGCCTCGTTGCGCATGCCTGGCTGGCTCGTCCCGGCGCGCTGCGCGGGACTGGCGGCGATGGTCCTCGGCCTGGCCTCGGTGGTGTTCCCGAACTACGCGGGCAGCGCCGGCGACACCTGGGGCCTCGTCGCGCTGGTCGGCGGCGCCGTCTTCCTCGGCGCCTCGGAGTGGGAGGCTCGCCGCCGGAGCACCGCGTAGCCGTGTGGAAGAATCGCCGCCGTGTCCGAGCGGCGAAGCACGGGGCGTCCGGCCCAGGGCGAGGAGGCCTCCCACGAGGTCGAGGTGACCGAGGACATGGTCGCCGTCCTGTTCGACCGGGTCATGAGCCGGCGGTACGGGACGTCCTGGATGGTCCGTCACATGGAGGAGGCCGGGCGGCTGCTCGTCGACCGTCACATGCCCGAGGGTGAGGACGCCGTCGGGTACCGAATCGAGGCGACCCATCTGCGGGCGGCCCACCCCGGCGACCGCCTGGCCATCCTCGCCCGGTGCACGTTCGCCGACGAGGAGCAGTGCGTGGCCGAGGTCGAGGTTCGCGGACCGAAGGGCACGGTGGGCCGCGGCACGTTCGTGCAGCGCTACGTCGACGCGAAGGAGCTGAACCCGTGACGTACGAGACGATCCGCTACGAGGTCGACGGGCCCGTCGCCTGGCTGACGCTCAACCGCCCGGACTCGCTGAACGCCCTGACGGGCCAGCTCTCCGCCGAGGCGGGCGACGCCGTCGCCGAGGCCGCGGGCGACGACGAGGTCCGGTGCGTGGTGATCACCGGAGAGGGCCGCGGGTTCTGCGCCGGCCAGGATCTGAAGGACCCGAGCCTGGGGACCGACCTCACCAAGATCGACTTCGCGGGGCTGCTCCGCCAGACGTACAACCGGCTGATCCTGTCGATCATCGACCTGCCGAAGCCGGTCGTGGCCGGCGTGAACGGAGTCGCCGCCGGCGCCGGCGTGTCGCTGGCCTGCGCCGCGGACGTCCGCGTCGTATCCAGCGCCGCGTCGTTCATCCAGGCGTTCGTGAAGATCGGGCTCCTGCCGGACTCCGGCGGGAACTACCTGCTTCCCCGGATCGTGGGCCACGCCAAGGCCCTCGAGCTGTCGATCACCGGCGACCGCGTCTCCGCCGAGGAGGCCTACCGGATCGGCCTGGCGAGCGTGGTGGTCGACGCCGAGAGCTTCCGGGACGAGCTCGCCGCGTACGCCGCGAAGCTCGCCGCCCTGCCCACGAAGGCGATCGCCGCGTCGAAGCGCGTGATGCGCGAGGCGTGGGGCATGTCGCTGGCCGACGTCCTGGACCGCGAGGCCGAGGTGCAGCAGGAGCTCGGCGAGACGCACGACTTCGCCGAGGGCATCCTGGCCTTCCTCGAGAAGCGCGAGGCGAAGTTCACCGGGACCTGACCGGTCAGGTCCCGCGCGCGGCGTCCAGCCGGGCCTTGATCTCCGGGACGGCGACGAGCTTCTCGTAGAAGAAGTCGTTCACCATCGCCGAGACGTCCTCGACCGCCGCCCGAACGTGCTCGGTCCGGTCCTTGGGGTCGCCTCCGGTCAGCAGGTTCTCCCGGATCTGGGTGAGCCGGTCGACGATCGCCACCTCGAGGTCGTCCGGCACCGCCCCCTGGACCGCGTCGATGAGCGAGTCCGCCTGAGCGACCAGGGTCTCGACCGGGACGTCGGAGCCCTCGCCGGCGGCCTCGTCGAGCGACCGGATCACCGCGGCCACCTGGTACAGGACGGTCGCCGGCTCGTCGAAGAGCTCGCGAAGGTACGCGGCCTCGTCGTAGGAGCCCGTGAGCCGGAACACGTTGTACATCCGCTTGGCGACCTTGCCGTAGTTCTCCGGTGCGTTCGCGTACTTGTGGATCTCGTGCTCGAGCTGGTCGACGTACTGATCGAGGGCGTTGCCCATCAGGTGCTTCGCGACCTTGGAGAACACCGGGATCGAGGACGCCTCCAGGTACACCTCCTGGAAGTAGGGGTCCAGGTAGCCGTCGAGCGGCGTGATCGATCCGTCCGGCGCCTCCCACGTCACGTCGAACATGTTGCTGGCGTTGCACAGCGTCCGGCGGATGGGATCGGCGACGATCCAGTCGAGCTTGCACCAGCCCGGGTCGCCGGCCAGATCGTTCCAGGCGATCGGCGCGGTCGAGCCGTCCGGCTCCTGCACCTCGATGCGGCCGTCGGCCACCTCCTGGGCGTTCCACGCGATCGGCGAGCCCTTGGAGCGCGGCTTCCCCCCGTGCTCCACGTCGCGGGGGTAGTTGCTCCACTTGGCCTCGATGAACCGGTGCGTCGGCCCGTCCAGCGAGTCGAGGACCTTCTGGCGCATGGTCTCGGCCAGGATCAGACACGCCTCCTCGCGCGTGGGCGCCAGGATGTTGATCCGTTCGAAGAAGTCGGCGTCGCCGGGGTAGCTCTGGATCTTCGACTGCGCGGCCGAACCGGACAGCGCGATCGCGGTCTCGACACGGCCCGGCACGTCCGGGATCTCGACGATCTCGGCGATGCGCCGGAACCGGTCGAGCTCCTTCGGCGAGAAGTCGAGCATGGTCACGCGGTGGCCGTACACGCCGGTCTCGGTGTCGAGGACCACGTCGCCGACCCCGGTCTCCTCGGCGGCCATTGCCTCCAGCCATTGGCGGGCCTCGGCTTCGTCGATCTCCACGCCCAGCCGCTTCGCGGACTCCAGGACGCGCGCCAGCTCCTCCTCGGGGGTCGGTTCGGGCTCCATCACTCCTCCTTGCGCTTGAGGGCCTCGGCCATGAGGTTCCCGAACACCCGTGCTCCGGTCGGGAACGCGTGGATCGTGTCGGCCAGCACCGGCAGCGGGACCTTGGCCTTGATGGCCAGCGTGGCCTCGTGGATCAGCTCGGACGCGCCGGGGCAGGCCGCGAAGGCGCCGACCAGCAGGCCGCGTTCGCGATCGACGACGGCGGTGAGGTGCCCGGGGGCGCCCTCGCGCACGTCGCGGGTGGGCGTCTCGATGGTGAAGCCGCGTGCGGTCACCGAGAAGTCCTGGGTGACCTCGAACGCGTCGATCCCGCGCTCCGTCGCGTCCTCGACCGTGATCCCCACCGCGCCGGTCTCCGGGTCGGTGTAGGTCGCCTTGGGGACGGACTCCAGGTCGGCGACGGCGTCGCCGCCCGTGGCGTTGCGAACGGCGATCCGCGCTTGGTAGTCGGCCACGTGGGTGAACTGCAGGCCGCCGGCGGCGTCGCCCGCCACGTACACGCCGTCCGCCACTCGCATCCGCTCGTCGGGCTGGCTAACGCCACGGTCGTTCAGCGTCACGCCGGCCTCCTCGACGCCCAGGTCGGTCAGGCCGATGGGGGCGCGGCCGACCGCGACCACCAACTCGGCGATGTCGACGGTCGACCCGTCCGAGAGCTCCACGATCCGCCCGGCGCCGCCGGCCCGGACCGCGGTGGCCTTCACGCCGAGCCGGAGCTCAACCCCTTCGCGTTCCAGCTGCTCCGCGACGACCGCCGAGGACCGGGGGTGGTCGCGGACCAGGATGCGGTCGTTGCCCTCGATGACCGTGGTCTTCACGCCGAACCGCGCGTAGACCTGGGCCATCTCGATGCCCACCGGGCCGCCCCCCATGATCCCCAGGCTGGAGGGCAGGTGCCGCAGCGACGTGGCCTCCCGGCTCGTCCAGAAGCCGGCGTCGACCAGGCCCTCGATCGCGGGGATCACCGGAACCGAGCCCGTGGCCACGAGCAGCGAGCGGGACTCCAGGGTTCGAGGCGCGCCGCCGTCCTTCGGGCGAACCTCCACGCGGTTCGAACCGACGATGCGGGCGATGCCGCGGATGACCTCGGCGCCGGCGGACTCCAGGCCGCGGACGTGGCCGGAGTCGTCGGGGTAGTCGAGGTCGCCCTCGCGGCTGATCATCCAGTCGCGGCGGGCCACCGCCCGGTCCCAGGGATAGTCCGCGCCCATTGCGCGATGCCGCGCCGAGTCGAGCAGGGTCTTCGACGGCAGGCACGCCCAGAAGGAGCACTCCCCGCCGACCAGATTGCTCTCGATGACGGCGACGCGGGTTCCGAGCTCTCCGGCGAGCGTCCCCGCCCCCTCCCCGGCCGCGCCGGCGCCGATAACGATCACGTCGTAGTCCATCCGGGCCGGAATGCTAGTCTCGCCCGCCGGGTTGGGAGCGGCGACGGCCAAGGGGGGGCGCGGGTGACGAAGACCCAGAAGCGATGGACCCTCATCGCCGTCATCCTTGGCTCCGGGATCGTCTTCCTGGACACCTCGGTCGTGAACCTGGCCCTGAAAGCGATCGGCAAGGAGCTCCCCCGCTCGTTCGTGTCGAGCGCCTTCGAGGGGCAGTCCTACGTCTACGGCTTCTACTTCGTGACGCTGTCGGCCCTCCTCATCCTCGCGGGAGCCATCACCGACTTCTTCGGGCGGCGCAAGGTCTTCGCCATCGGGCTGCTGGGGTTCCTGGCCACGTCGGTGCTGTGCGGCATCGCGTGGAACATGGAGAGCCTGATCGCGTTCCGGATCCTGCAGGGCGCCGCCGGCGCGTTCGTCGTTCCCGGTTCGCTGGCCATCATCACGGCGACCTTCGAGGGCGAAGAGCAGGGTCGCGCCTACGGGATCTGGGCGGGAGCCTCCGCGGCGACGGCGATCCTCGGCCCGTTCGTCGGCGGCGTGCTCGTGAACTCGATCTCCTGGCGGGCGGCCTTCTTCATCAACGTCCCGTTCCTGCTGCTGGCCGTGTGGGCGACCCTGCGCCACGTCCCCGAGTCGCGGGACGAGAACGCCGCAGGGCACTTCGACTGGGTCGGCTCCCTCGCGGTGGTCGTGGCCGTGGGCGGACTCGCCTTCGGCGCGATCCGCGGAGAACAGACCCGGTGGACCGGAACCGAGGCCTTCATCGCCCTCGCGGTGGGAGGCCTGGCCCTCATCGCCCTCCCGGTCCTGATGCTGAAGCGACGGAACCCGCTCGTCCCGCCCTCGCTCTTCAAGTCCCGGAACTTCACCGTGACGAACCTCTCCACGTTCGTCATCTACGGAGCCCTCTACGTCAGCTTCACGTTCCAGGGGTTGTTCATGATCGGCACGCTCGGCTACAACGAGCCCGCGGCCGGCATCGCCGGGATCCCCAGCGCGCTGCTGCTCACCTTCCTGTCGACCCGGTTCGGAAAGCTCGCCGCCCGGCACGGCCCGCGGCTGTTCATGACCGTCGGTCCGGCCCTGATGGGCCTGGGGCTGCTCTGGCTGGTCCGTCTTCCCGCCACCAGCGCGCCGTGGGTGTTCGGGTCCGGCGGGGGAAGGTCCCTGCTGCCTCCCGGCGACTACCTGGTGGACTTCCTCCCGGCCCTGCTGGTCTTCGGAGCGGGCCTCGCGGTGATGGTCGCGCCGCTGACCACCGCCGTCATGACCTCCATCCCGAAGCAGAACGCCGGGGTCGGCTCGGCGATCAACAACGCCATCTCTCGCGTCGGGGCGCCCCTGGTGACGGCCGTGATCTTCATCGCGATCGTTTCCTCGTTCTACGCCACGATCGGAGAGAAGGTCCCGGAGGTGAACACCGAGAGCCCCGACTTCCGGGAGGCGGTGGCCCCGCTCAACCCGCCGGACTTCACGAAGCTCGAGCTCCCCCCGCCGGTCGAGGCGAAGATCGCCGACGCCGACAAGGAGGCCTCGACCGGGGCCCTGCACGTGGCCGTCGTGGTCGCCTCGGCGTTGCTGTTCCTCGGCGCCGCCATCAACGGGTTCGGGATCAAGAACCCCTCGCAAGAACAGCTCGAGGCCGCCTCGAAGGACTCCGGCGCAGGCTCCGGCGCGGCGTGACGCGAAAGGGCCCGCCCCGTAGGGGCGGGCCCTTTGCTTCCCTCCCTGCCGGCGACTAGCCCAGCAGGCCCTTCCCGTCCAGGTAGTCGGTGGCGACGTCCGCCACGTCCTCCTGGTCGACCTGTACCCGGCCGACGAGCTCGAGCATCTCCTCGGTGGTAAGCGACGTGGTCACGGAGTTCAACAGCTCCTCGATCTCCCCGTTCAGGATCTCCGTTCGCGCCAGGGCGAAGAAGTTCCCCGCGGGCTGGAGATTCTCGTCGTCCTCCAGGACCGTGTAGCCCTTCTGGGTGATCGTCGGGTCGAGGGTGAACAGGATCCCCACATCGGCCTGGCCGCTGTCGACCGCGGCCACGGTGTCGGGTCCGCCGAAGTCGAGCTTCTTGATCTCCTTGAACTCGATCCCGTAGACCTCCTTCAGACCCTGCTGGCAGGGGTAGTTCTCGTCGCAGTCGGGCGGCGCGGCCAGCACGAGGTCACCGGAAGGCTCCGCCAGGTCGGTCAGCGAGGCCACGCTGAGCTCCGTCGCCCGGTCCGGGAGCATCACGAAGGCGTTTGTGCTGTTCGCCGGCGAGTAGGCCAGCGCCGTGAGGCCTTTGGCCTCGGCGGCGGCCTGCATGCGCGGGTAGACGTCCTCGACCGTGCCCTGATTGTCGGCGTCCTCGTCGAGCGCCGTCAGCTCGAACGCGACGTACTCGGGCTTCACGTCTATGTCACCGCTTGCCAGCGCCTGGTCACCGACGGCGCGGCTGTCCAGATCCAGCTGGCGCTCGACGGTGTAGCCGGCGTCCTCGAGGACCTGCGCGTACATCTCGGCGACGACCTGGCTCTCCGCGAACGCGCCGGACACGCCGACGACGACCGTGCCGCGCTCGATATCTGCCGTGGTGGTCGGTGTGCCGCCCCCACCCGAGTCGTCTCCGCACGCCGCGCTGAACAGCGCGAATGCGAGGAGACTCGCCCCGAGGACGAGCTTGCGGTGGTGCCGCATGGGTCTCCTCCGATCCTGGTCGTGGGGCTGCCAACCCCGTGAGAATGGGCTGGTCAGCACCCTAGCAGGCCAACCTGGAAACGGGCGTTTCCGGCAATGCAGCTCAGATCCCTCGCCGAGTGTTACGTGGCGGGGCGTCGAACGGGTTCGAGATCGGGCCGGATCGAGGGCGTCCGGCGCCGCCCCCGTGAGCTCGTTCGCGGCGTCGCCAGGCGTTCGATCCCTGCAAAGAGCCCCTCGGTTGTGATGGCCAGCGCGACCACGAAGATGACGCCACCGATCATCTCGTCGTAATCCTGGCCGGCAAAGCCGTCGACGATGAATCGGCCGAGACCGCCACCCGCGATGACCGCGGCCAGGGTCGCCGTCGCCACGATCTGGACGGCCGCCGTGCGGATGCCTCCCATGATCAGCGGCATGGCCAACCGCATCTCGAGGCGCGTGAGCACCTGTCGTGGGGTGAGCCCCATCCCCTTCGCCGACTCGAGCGTGTCGGGATCGACCGCCTGGACACCCACATAGGTATTGGTGAGGATCGGGGGCACGCCGAGAAGGACCATCGCGATCACCGTTGGAAGGAATCCGAACGCGCTCTGTGGACGGATCTCAAGGATCACCTGGTACGCGATGGCCAGGATCGCCAGCGACGGGATCGCGCGCCCGAGGTTCGCCACGCCGACCGCGACGAACTCCCCGCGGCGCGTGTGGCCCACGTAGAGGCCCAAGGGAAGTCCGATCGCGACGGCGATCACAAGTGCCGTGACCGAGATCTGCACGTGCTCGAGGATGCGCGTAGGGATCCCCTCGGGTCCTTGCCAGTGGACGGGGTCGAAGAGCCAGGTGGTCAGCTCCTGCCACAGACCCGGCTCGTTCAACCCGCCACCGTCCAGCCAACCCTCGGTTCGACGCCCACGGGCTGGACGACGCGGCGCTTGCGCACCCAAGGCGTGAGCCTCCGCTGGATCAGGATCAGCAGCGCGTCGGCCGCGAGCGCCAGGACGACCGAGAGCACCGAGCCGACGAAGGTCATGGTGAAGAAGGCGCGACGGCGCCCCTGGAGGATGAACGTGCCGAGGCCCCCCAGCCCGATCAGCGAGGTGACCGTGACCAGGCCGATCGTCGTCACGGTGGCGATGCGGATGCCGGCGACGATCACCGGCAGGGCGAGGGGAAGCTCGACCTTCCACAGCAGCTGCCGGTGGGTGTAGCCCATGCCGAGTGCGGCCTCCTTTGCGTCCTCCGGGACGGAGCGCAGCCCGGCGACGATGTTGCGGATCAGGATGAGCAGGGTGTAGCTGACCAGCCCGATCTCGGCGGTCAGCGTGGACAGGCCGGTGAACGGGATGAGGAGCACGAACAGGGCCAGGCTCGGGATCGTGTACAGGATCCCCGTGAACCAGGTGAGCGGCGGATACGCCCACCGGTGCCGGTAGGCGAAGACGCCGAGGGGCAGGGCGATGGCGAGCCCGACCCCCACCGCGATCCCCGTCAGGTAGAGATGCTCGACGAGCTGCGTCCCGATGTCGTCGAGGTGATCCCAGATCCAGTCCCAGCGGATGAACGGCTGGCCGTTCACGACACGATCTCCTGCGAGACCCGCTCGAGGGTGAGGATGCCCTTGTAGTGCTGACCCTCGGTGACGACGACCGCGACGTTCGTCTGCGAGGTGACGATCGAGTCCAGGGCCTGACGGAGCGAGTCGCGCTCGGTCACGTACGCGCTAAACCTGCGGGGCCCGGCCTCGACCGCGGTCGATTTTCCTTTCAGCGACTCCTCGTCGATCCAGCCGAGGAGCTCGCCGTCGGCGACCACGCTCGTCCAGCCCATCCCGAGCTCCTTGATGACCTTGCGCGCCTCGGCCGCGGTCGCGTCCGGCGACACGACGGGGCCCTGCTCGACCTCGATGGCCGAGACCGGGATCAGCGCCAGGCGTTTCAGGCCGCGCTCGGCACCGACGAACTGCTCCACGAACTCGTTGGCAGGCGAGCGCAGGATGACCTCGGGCGTGTCGAACTGCTCGAGGATCCCGCCGACGTTCAGGATCGCGATCCGGTCGGCCATCTTGATGGCCTCGTCGATGTCGTGGGTGACGAACACGATCGTCTTGCGCAGACGGTCCTGAATCTCGAGGAACTGCTCCTGGAGCCTGCCCCGAACGATCGGGTCGACCGCGGCGAAGGGCTCGTCCATCAGCATCACTGGCGGGTCGCCGGCCAGTGCCCGTGCCACGCCCACGCGCTGGCGCTGCCCCCCGGAGAGCTCGGCCGGATACCGATGCTTGAGCGCAGGGTCCAGATGGAAGATCTCCAGCAGCTCGTCGACGCGACCCTCGATGCGCCCGTCCTCCCAGTCGAGCAGCTTGGGGACGATCGCGATGTTCTGCGCCACCGTGCGGTGGGGCATCAGCCCGATCGTCTGGATGACGTAGCCGATCCCGCGGCGCAGCTTCGCGGGGTCCTGCTCCATCACGTTGACGTCGCCGACCCAGATCTCGCCCGAGGTCGGCTCGATCAGCCGGTTGATCATCTTCATCGTCGTGGTCTTGCCGCATCCCGACGGCCCGACCAGGACGACGGTCTCGCCCTCGCCGATCTCCAGGGAAAGCGCGTTGACGGCCGGCTCGGTCGCGCCCGGGAACACCTTCGTGACCTCGCGCAGCGAGATCATCGGGTTTTCGGCTTGAAACCCTCGAACGGGTTGCGGCACGACCGACAGAAGTGCGTGGTCCGGCACGGGGTCGGCCCGAACGCGCTCTCGACGTTGGTGTCCTCGGAGCCGCAGAACGGGCACAGCACCACGCGCGAGCGGACGTCGGCGATGGAGATCACCACCGGGCCGCCGTGGCCGTGCGGCGCGGGCGAGATCCCGTAGGCGCGCAGATACCGCTCGCCGGCGGCGCTGATCCGGTCGGTCGTCCACGGCGGGTCGTACACGAACTTCACGCGCGTCTCGCGGCCCTCGGCGAGCTCCTCCACGGCGGCGCGGACGTCGCGCTCGATCACGTCCAATGCGGGGCAGCCGGCGAAGGTGGGCAGCAGGTCGACCTCGATGGCGTCGTCGGTGACTTCGATCCGCTCGACCAGCCCGAGGTCCTGGATCGAACACGTCGGGATCTCCGGGTCCATGACGTGGGTGAGCCGGTCGCGGACCTCGGTCTCGAGGGTGAGCGCCTGCAGCCGGTTCACCACGACGCTCCGGGATGGGCGCGATACAGGGCGGTCATCTCGTCCCAGAGTGCCACGAAGTCCTCGGTGTGCCGGCCAAGCCGTCCTCCCTCGCCGGCGAAGCCGCCCTCGTGAGCCCAGGTTCCGTCGCGCCGTACGAGCCCCGGAACGGTGATCGTGGGGGCCGCCTCGACCTCTCCGGAGGACGTCGGGACCATCTCGCCGGCTTCGCCGCCGGTGTCCGACAGGACCCAGTCCAGGCCGACCGCCTCCAGCGCGGTGCCGAGGCCCTCCAGCCACTCGGCCAGCAGCTGTTCGTTCGAACGGGGAAGGACCCCCTCGGAGACCAGCTCCTCCTCGCCGGGGACCGGTTCGAACAGCGCCATCGCCTCTCCGACCGTCGACGCGAGCCCGTCGGCATAGTGCTGGCGGGCTTCCACCGGGCCGTTGGCGAGCCGCTCGAACCACGTCCCCGCATGGTCCAGGTGGTAGCGCTCCTCGAGCTGCATGAGCCGGACTCGGTCGGCAAGGTCCTTCCAGCTCGACCCGGCCAGGGCGCCGAGCCGCACCGCGTCCGCGGTGTCGTACAGGTACTGGCGGGCGATCGTGCGGCCCCAGCCGCCGTTGGGCCGTTCGCAGAGCACGGCGTGCCGGTAGCCGGCCGCCGGCCGGCCCAGGGCCAGGGCGTCCACGCCGCCGGTGTCGCCGTCGAGCTCCGCCGCGAGCTCGTACAGCAGGCGCGCGTGGGCGATCTCGTCCTGGGCGATCGAGGAGAAGGCCAAGTCCTCCTCGATGTGGGGGGCCCATCCGGTCCACTCCGAGTGACGGTGGCCGATGACGAGCTCGTCGTCGGCGAGCGCCAGCAGCAGCGTCCGGCGGGGATCCTCAGCCATCGGCCTGTGCGTGGGCGTGGGCCGGAGGACGGTGGCCCTCGATGACCAGGCCGCGGCCGGCCAGCTGCTCACGGACGCGCCGGAGCTTGGCGCCCACCCCGACGTAGCCGTCCTGGCGGCGGTACGACCGGTCGATCACGCCGCCGAGCGCGGTCGGGTCGGCGCATACGTGCACCTCGTCCTCACCGCGACGGCGGACGGCGAAGTTCACGCCCTCACCGTGGCGGAAATGGGTCTCGCGAGCGAGCATCAGAGCGACGTCGAGCGACGGCGCGTTGATCGAGCCCGCCAGCGTGAGCTCCTCCCCGTCCACGCGCTGCTGGAGCACGTCCCAGACGTCCACGCGGCGGTCAGGCCACGCGGGGCAGGCCGGCGAACGCCTCGCGCACCCAGGCGTGGGTGTCCCACATGGACTTGCGATACAGCAGGCGGACGGAGGTCATCGGCCCGCGCCCTCGCACGACCTCCCAGAAGTCGTCCCAGCCCGGGTCCGACCAGTCCCACTCACCCACCGTCCCGTTCCAGGCGAGCTTGTCGTCCGGGACCGAGATCCCGAGGTCCCACAGCTTCGGGACGTACGTCGAGAAGAACTCCTGGCGCAGCGCCTCGTTGGTCTTGGTCTTGATCCCCCAGTACAGGAGGACGTCCTTCTCCGGGTTCGAGGGGGGGCCGTAGAAGTGCATGATCGGCCGCCACCACCGGTTCACGGCGTCCTGGAACATCGCGCGCTGCGCGTCGCTGCCGCTGCACAGCTCCAGGGTGAGGTCCTCGCCGTGGCGCAGGTGCAGGGACTCCTCGGGACAGATGCGGCGCATCGCCCGGACGTACGGCGCGTAGCTCGCGTCCAGCAGGGCCTTCTGCGTCACGAGCGCGGCGCCGTCGATGAGCCAGCCGATGACGGCGACGTCGCCCCACGTCTCGGTCGGGTAGTGGAAGACGTTGTGGAACTTGGTCCGGCCGTTGACCAGGTCGCCGAACATCGCCTCGCGACTCTTGCCGAGGTCCTCGGCGACGCGGTACAGGATCTGCCCGTGTCCCACCTCGTCCTGGACCTTGGCGGTCAAGGAGAGCTTGCGGCGCAGCGACGGGGCCCGCGGGATCCACTCGCGCTCGGGGAGGGCCCCCATGACCTCGGAGTTCGCGTGCATCTCGATGAACTTCAACGCCGCCTGCCGGTACTGGTCCGGCATCCAGTCGCCGGCCTCGATCTTCTCGCCGGCGTCGATGCGCGCCTTGAACTCCGCCGTCCGCTCCGCGTAGGTCATCGTCGACCTCCTTCCACGGTCAATCGTACTCGCGGGCGGCGGTAGGCTTCCTCCATGCCGATGGAGATGCCGGCGCCGGACCCGAGGGCGCTGAAGGCGTACGAGGCGATCGCGGACGAGCTGGCCGCGAGCACGCCCACGCAGCGGACGAAGATGATGGGCATGCCCTCTCTCAAGGCGAACGGCAAGATGTTCGTCGGCCTGTGGGGCAAGGAGCTCGTCTTCAAGCTCGGCGTTCCCGCCCACGGCGAGGCGATGGCGATCAAGGGCGCCCACCTGTTCGACCCCAGCGGCCAGAACCGTCCGATGAAGGAGTGGGTCGCCATCCCCGTCGCCCAGTCCAAACGCTGGTCCGAGCTCGCCAGGGCGGCGTACGGATACGTGGCCGCGCTCCCGAAGTGAACGACGTCGACGCCTGGTTCGCGGAACGGAAACCACCGATGGAGGCGGCCATGCAGCGGGTGCGGGAGATCGCGCTCGCCGCGGACCCTCGGGTCGAGGAGTCGATCAAGTGGCAGACGCCCACCTACTCGTTCAACGGAAACATCTTCAGCTTCAACCCGGCGAAGAACCTGGTCAGCCTGCTGTTCCACCGCGGCGCGGAGATCCCAGGGAAGCATCCGCTCCTGGAGGGTGACGGCAAGCTCGCCCGGACAGCCCGCTTTGTCGACCTGGACGACGTGGAGAAGAAGAAGGCCCAGCTCGAGAAGGCCATCAAGGCCTGGTGCGACTGGAAGGCCGGCTGAGCGAGGGCGCTACCTCGTCCGCGCCAGGACGAAGGCTTCGGTGACGTTCGAGTCGCGGAGGAAGTCAGGGCCGAAGGCGTTGGCGAAGCCCTCGACCTGGCTGACGTGCTCCTTGATCGCTCGCTCCTTGAGGTCGAGCAGGTCCGGCGGGAGGTCGAACTCGACCGCCAGGTCCTCTCGTGCGGTGATGGGCGGCGTGTCGGGCGAGTAGAAGACGTTGAACCTGTCGAGCTTCGGCTTCCATCGCTCGACCCAGTCGGGCGTCGTCGTCGCGTGGAGCAGCCGCGCTCCGGGCTTTGCCGCGCGCTCGAACGCCTCCGCCGTCCACCGGTGGACGGCCTTGTGGTCGGGGTGATCGGTCATGCCCTCGGGCCCGAAGGTGAACACCGTGTCGGGCACGACGTCGCGCATGAACCCCTCGACCCGGGCGACGCCCTCGTCCTGCGGGACCTCGTCGACCTTCCCGTCGTGATAGTCGAGCCAGTGGTGCTCGGTCACGCCGAGGATCGCGAGGCCGCGCTCGAGCTCGGCCTGCCGGATCGCTCCGAGCTCCGACGCCGGCCATCGCTCCTCGTCCCAGGAGCCCTCCTCGCCCCGGGTCGCCGTGACGCACACCACGCGCTGGCCCAGGCGAACCGCGTTCGCCATCAGCCCCGCGGTCAGGTACGTCTCATCGTCCGGGTGCGCCCAGACCCCGAGGATGGTCCCCAACCCGTCGATCCCGCGCTCCGCCACGTTACCTCTCCCCCTACGCCCGCTGGGCGCCGACCTGGTACGCCTCGCGCAGCCAGCCGATGAGCTCGTCGTCGAGCTCGCTCGGATCGGTCACCCGCACCCGGTAGATCCAGTCCCGATGCAGCAGGTACTCCCGCCTCGCGAACCGCGGGCTGTCCACGCGACGCTTCAGCCAGAAGTGGACGCTCATCCCGCGCTCACTGAGCGAGAACACGCCCGCGAACCGGGCCCGGACCATGAACCCGATGTTCATCCTGTTGGCGACGGCCTCGACCGGCCCAAAGCCCCGCACGATCTCCGCGAAGCGCTCCCACAGCCCCATCGCCCGCGGCCCCTTGCCTTCCAGGAACGCCTCGATCGTGTGCGGTCCGCACGAATGCGAGGAGTTGCGCTGGACGAACTTCTTCCCGCACCGGGGGCAGACCCACAGCAGCCCGATCCCGGCGACGTCGGGGACCTGCGTCCAGCCGTCGGCGCCCATCGCGCGGACGATACGATGAGAATCCACGAACGAGGAGGTTCGAGGCCATGCCTGACTACAAGCTGGTGATCGGCGGCGACCTGACCGATGCCGCATCCGGAGAGACCTTCGAGACGACCGACCCCTCGACCGGCGAGGTGTTCGCCACCGTCCCCAAGGCCGGGGCCGAGGACGTCCAGCGCGCGCTCGAGATCGCCCGGCACGCCTTCGACGAGGGACCGTGGCCCCGGATGAAGGGCCGCGAGCGCGCCGAGCGCCTGCTGAGCGTGGTGGACCAGGTCAAGAAGCACGGCGCCGAGCTCGCCGAACTCGAGGCCCGCGACTCCGGCGCCACCATCCGCAAGGCCAGGGGCGCGGACGTCGGGATGGTCATCTCGACCTTCCGCACCTTCGCCGAGCTCGCCGCCAAGGAGGAGGACGAGGAGCCGCTCGCCCACGGGCCGTCCTCGCTCAACTACCTGCGCCGCGAGCCGATCGGCGTCTGCGCCGCGATCACGCCCTGGAACTTCCCGATACAGATGGCCTCGTGGAAGGTCGCGCCGGCCATCGCCGCTGGCAACACCGTGGTCCTCAAGCCCGCCAGCTACACGGCGCTCACCTCGCTGGAGCTCGGCCGGCTGTGCCTCGAGGCCGGCTTGCCCGAAGGCGTGGTCCAGGTCCTGTCCGGGCCCGGCGCGGCCACGGGCGAGGCCCTGGTCACCAGCCCGCTCGTGGACAAGGTCGCGTTCACGGGCTCGACCGAGGTCGGTTCGCGGATCATGCAGCTCGCCTCCGGCACCATCAAGAAGTGCACCCTGGAGCTGGGCGGCAAGTCGGCGAACATCGTCCTTGACGACGCCGACCTCGACTACGCGATCGACGGCGTCCTGTGGGGCGTCTTCTTCCACGCCGGCCAGGTATGCAGCGCCGGCACGCGCGCGTTCGTGAGCCGGGCGATCTACGACAACTTCGTGACCGAGCTCGTCCGGCGAGCGGAGGGGTCGCGGGTCGGCCCGGCGCTCGACGAGGCGAGCGACGTCGGCCCCGTCGTGGCCCGGAGCCAGCTCGAGACCGTCGAGCGCTACGTGGCGATCGGGAGCGAGGAGGGAGCCGAACTGCTCACCGGCGGCGAGCGGGCGACGGTCGAGGGCCACGACGGCGGCTACTACTACCGGCCCACGATCTTCGCCGGGACCAACGAGATGAAGATCGCGCAGGAGGAGATCTTCGGACCGGTTCTGGTGGTCGTACCGGTGGAGGACGACGACGAGGCGGTCCGGCTGGCCAACGACTCGATCTACGGGCTGGCCGGCGGAGTGTGGTCCGGTGACAACGCGCGCGCGATCCGGGTGGCGAACCAGCTCCGGACCGGGACCGTGTGGATCAACGACTACCACATGATCAACCCCCGGTTCCCCTTCGGCGGATACAAGCAGTCGGGCCTCGGCCGGGAGCACGGCAAGATCGGCTTCGACGAGTACCGCGAGGTCAAGCACATCCACGTGGACCTGCTCGGCCCGAGCCGGGAGCGGCACCCGTGGTGGGACATCTCGGTCCCGAAGCGGCCGAACGAGTGAGTTGACGCAGCCCACCCGCGAGGAGGCGACGGCCACACTCGAGACCCTGCGCGATCGGGTCCTCGAGCTGCTGGCCCGCGTTCCCGAGGGCCGGCGGACCCTGGCCGGCATCGGGGGCGGCGACTGGTCGGTGAAGGACCTGCTCGGCCACCTGGCGCACTGGGAGTCCCTCGCGCTCGAGGCGATCGAGGCGTGGGGCCGGGACGCGCGGCCGCTGGCGGAGGCGTACTTCACCGGTGGCGCCGAGGCCATCGACGCGGCCAACGCGGAGGACGCCGAGCGCAAGGCCGCGTGGGACTACGAGGAGGTTCGGGTCGACGCCGACGAGGTCCACGCGCGGCTGATCGAGGCGATCGATGGGATGTCCGACGAGAACTGGCGGCGCAAGGCCCCGTACGCCGCCGAGCGGCGGGACACGATGGTCACCGTGCTCGGGTCGATCCTCGGGGCGCCGAAGGCGCCGTTCGGGCACGCGTCGGCGCACCTGCCCGACCTCGAGGCGTTCATCGCGTCTCTGGACTGATCCCCGTCTTCAAGCGGCCGGCGACGATCGCCACCGCCAGGACGAGCACCCCCGCGAGCGTCAGCGCGAGCGGCACCCCGAGCGAGTCGCCGAAGTACTTCACCACGGCCCAGATCAGGTAGACGAACATGCCGACCGTGCCGAGGGCGAGGAGCGACGTTCGCTCCAGGGCCACGCTCGCGGTCATCAGTCCGCCGGCGGTCACGAACGCCAGGATGAAGAGCCAGTCGTAGTCGTCGGCGCCGATGCCCGGGCCGACGAGCATGAGGAACCCTCCCAGGACGAAGGCCGTGTCCACGGGCACCATCACGTCCACCCGGGCCAGGCTCACCCACGCCAGCCCGGCCAGCCACAACACGAGCCCGAACACCCAGCCGTCGACGTCGTCTCCGGCGACCGCAATCCCCGAGAGCAGGGCCTGCGCGCCGCCGAACAGCAGCGCCACCTGCTGGAGCGAGCGCCGCTGGATCCGCCACAGCGTCAGGGCGTAGAGCGCCGTGCCGGCGCCCATCAAGGCCGACGCCTCCGCGCCATCCAGATCGAGCTCGTCCAGGGCCAGGACGATCAGGGCCCAGGCCAGCGCCCCGGTGGAGAGGAACCACAGGACGCTGGACAGCCTGGCGAGCGCGGGCTCCTCCGAGCCACGCATCGGCCAGCCCGCCACCAGGAAGACCGCCGCCGCCACGAACAGGACCATCGAGCGAGTCAGCGGGGTCAGGTCCACCCACACGTTGGCGAGGGCCACGCTGAGACCGGCCAGCGCGAGCACGGCGCCCACGTACCCGAGCGCCTCGGTGACCAGGGAGATCCGGCGCGGCGGCGGGGAGTGCTCCCGCTCGTGAGCCTGGATGGCCTCGGCCTGCTCCGGCTCGATGAGGCCGGCCTCGACCCAGCGGCGGAGCTTCGCCGGGAGCTCGCCGGGCTCGGCCGTCACAGCCGCTCCGCGAGCCGGCCGATCGCGCGGCGCATCAGCATCCGCATGATCGGACGATAGGCCAGAAGCGCCAGCTCGCCGAGCAGCGGGATCGGCATGCGCAGCTCCTCCTCCCATGCGAACGTCGTCCCGCCGGCCGTCTCCGACAGGCGCCACCGCCCGGCCCCGCGGACGAACCCGGTGTGCCGCACGTCCAGGGCGTAGGGCGGTTCCCAGCGGGTGACCTCGAGGACCTCCGTGAAGGCCGGGATGCCCAGGACCCGCGTCCGCACCGCGAAGCGAGTCCCGACGCCCTCCCGCCTGTCGCCCACCACACGAACCGACGCCGCGTCGAGCATCCACTCCGGCTGGCGCTCCCATTCCATCATCCCGGCCCACGCCCGCTCGATCGGGACTGGCAGCGTTCCGCTCGCCGAGACCTTCACCTCATTGACTCCGGGCTCGGGTGCGGATTTGATGGCCCGCGGCGATCGGGGAAGGAGACGTCATGTCGACGTGGTCAAAGATCTGGCTGTTCTTGCACATCCTGTCGATCATCGTGGCATTCGGGCCGACGCCCGTGTTCGGCATTATCGCGGCCGGCATCCAGAAGGAGCCTCAGTTCGCGTCGTTCGGCGTAAAGATCAATAACATGATCGAGAGCCGGCTGGTCCTTCCCGCCTTCACGCTCGCTCCACTGTTCGGCGCCGCCCTGATCTTCACCCGGCGCTACGAGTTCTGGAAGACGACCTGGCTGCTCATCGCGGTGGCGGTTTTCATCGTGGCGTGGTCGATCGGCGTCTTCGTGAATCGGCCGATCGGACACAAGATCAAGGAGAAGCTCGACGCGATGATGGCCGGGACCGCCGGCCCGGAAACGGCGGCCGAGCTCCAGGGCCTGGGGAAGCGCGCGCGGATGTTCGGGATGATCCTGTCGCTGCTCTTCCTCGTCGTCCTCGCGCTGATGATCTGGAAGCCCGGCACCAGCTGTTTCGTCGGCCAGCTCACCTGTTAGAGGGCCGGCCCTGCCACCGGCGAACCACCCCAAGGAAAAGAAAAAGCCAGGTGGGGGACTGCCCGCGCGTCCCCCCCTGGCACATGCAGCGTTCGAGCGCCCTCTCGTCACGCTGCTTTCCTAGCGACCAGAGCCGCCAGGTTCATGCTGATGTTGCTCCCCGTATTCTGTGGGTGACTGCCATCTCCATGAAGGGTCCATACGGGCCAATTTCCTGTAGTCATAAATGACTAGTCCCCCTCCCTCAAACGCCGTACACACACCCGCCCTGTACACGCTGGCGGGACCTCCGCCGCCCCGCCGGGGCCCCGGACAGGCCGCCACGGTGATCCCCGACGCTGTGCTCGCGTTCGAGGACGGCCGGGTGAGGTACGCCGGGCCGGCGTCCGGCTGGACCGGGGCGATCACCGACCGGGTGCGGGGCGCGATCGTCCCCGGCTTCGTCGACTGCCACACCCACCTCCCGTTCGCCGGCTGGCGGGCCGACGAGCACGCCGCGCGCCTGGCCGGCACGAGCTATCGCGACCTCCACGGACGCGAGGGCGGGATCTTCCGGAGCGCGCGGATGCTCGCCGAGGCCGAGGACGAGGCCGTCCTGGAGTTCTCCGCCGCGCTCGCCGAGGAGGCCCTCCAGGGAGGGACGACGGCGCTCGAGCTCAAGACCGGCTACGGGCTGTCCGTCGAGGCCGAGCTCCGCCAGGCGCGCCTGGCCCGAGCCCTGGCCGAGCGGATCCCGCAGCGAGCGACGGTCACCCTGCTCGCCTGCCACGCGGTCCCGCCGGGGATGGAGCGCTCGCAGTGGGTCGACACCGTGTGCCGCGAGCTGATCCCCGTCGCCGCGCACGAGGGCCTGGTGGACGCGGTGGACGTCTACGTGGAGGACATCGCGTTCTCCCTGGAGGACCTCGCGCGGGTCGCCGAGGTCGCGATGGGGCTCGGCCTGCCACTGCGCTGCCACGCGGACCAGCTCGGGCCCTCGGGGGCGGCGGAGGTCGCGGTCGCCGCGGGGGCGCGCAGCGCCGACCACCTCAACCACGTCTCCCGCGCCGGGATCGAGGCCCTGGCCGGCGCGGAGATCGTCGCGGTGATGCTCCCGGCATCGACCCTGTTCCTCGGCGCCGCCCCCCCGCCCGCCGGCGACCTCCTGGCGGCCGGCGCGGCGATCGCCATCGCCACCGACCTGAACCCGGGGACCTCGCCGACCGCCTCGATGCCCCACGCCATCGCGACGGCCGCCGGCCTCTACCGGATCCCCCCGGCGGAGGCCCTCACCGCCTCGACGATCAACCCCGCCTGGGTGCTCGGGCTCGACGCGGAGGCCGGCTCGCTGGAGCCCGGCAAGCGCGCGGACTTCGTCGTCCTGGACTCGGCGGACTTCGCGATGGTCCCCTACCGCCCGGGGCACGACCCCGTCGCGGCCGTGTGGGTCGAGGGCCGCCCCGTCTAGCGGCACGGCCGGTCAGGCGAGCGGGCCGAGCGCGACCTCCACCGCGCCGACGAGCGATCCCGAGCGCACCAGATCCACCGCGGCCTGGAGGTCGGTCCGGATCTCCCGGTCCCGGTCCAGGTGGGGGATCCGTTCGCGCACGGCCGCCAGGGCGGCCCGCGACCCGGCGCCGGGAATCAGCGGTGCCCGGAAGTCGAGGGCCTGCGCCGCGGCGAACGCCTCCAGCGCCACCACGGCCTCCGCGTTCGTGACGCAGGCCCGGGCGTGGCGCGCCGAGGTCATGCCCATCGACACGTGGTCCTCCTGGCCGGCCGAGGACGGGATCGAGTCGACGCCCGCGGGATGCGCCAGGGACTTCGACTCCGAGACCAGCGAGGCCGCGGTGTACTGCACGAGCATGAACCCGGAGTTCACGCCGCTCTCCTCGACCAGGAAGGCCGGCAGGCCGTGCGAGTGCGCGGGATCGAGGATGCGGTAGAGGCGCCGCTCGGAGATGGAGGCGAGCGAGACCGTCGCCGCGGCCAGCCCGTCGAGGGCGTTCGCGACCGGCTGGCCGTGGAAGTTCCCGCCCGAGAGAACCTCCCCCGACTCCGGCAGGACGATCGGGTTGTCGACCACCGAGTCGATCTCCGTCTCCAGGACGGCGCGGGCGTGGGCGACCGCGTCGCGGAAGGCGCCGTGGACCTGGGGCGCGCATCGCAGCGAGTAGGCGTCCTGGACCAGGTGCGCGCTCTCCCGGTGCGACTCGATGATCTGGCTGGCGTCCGTGAGCCTTCGCAGGTTGGCCGCCGACGCGATCTGGCCGGCGTGCGGCCGAAGCTCGTGGAGCCGCGCGTCGAACGGCCGGTTCGAGCCGAGCGCGGCCTCCACCGTCATGGCCGCGGCCACGTCCGCCGCGCGGGCCAGCGACTCGGCGCGGGCCAGCGAGAGCAGGCCGACGGCGAGCATGGCCTGCGTGCCGTTCACCAGGGCGAGCCCCTCCTTGGCCTCGAGCTCGAGCGGGGCGAGGCCCTCGGCGGCGAGCGCCTCGGCCCCGGGACGAACCCGGCCGCCGTGCACGACCTCGCCGAGGCCGATGAGCGGCAGCGCCAGATGGGCCAGAGGCGCCAGGTCGCCCGACGCCCCGAGCGAACCCTGCTCGGGGACCACCGGGATGGATCCGCCGGTTGAGGAGCTCGACCAGCAGGTCCACGACCTCGGGCCGGACGCCCGAGTACCCCCTCGCCAGGACGTGCGCCCGCAGGAGCAGCATGGCGCGGGTCTCCTCGGCCGACAGCGGGGGACCCAGCCCGACCGCGTGGCTCTTGAGGATGTCGTGCTGCAGCTGCCGGACCCGCTCGGGAGGGATGCGAACCGTGGCCAGGTCGCCGATCCCCGTGGTGACCCCGTACACGGTCTCGCCGGACGCCACCTTCGCGTCCACGACCGCGCGCGCGGCGGCCATGCGCTCGCGAGCCCCCGTCGCGACGGCGACGGCCTCGCCCGCGGCCACCCGGACGACCTCCTCCACGGACAGGGTCCCGCCAACCTCCACCGGCATGGGCGGACCCTAGGCGCGCCCCGTCCCGACGGGCAAGCCGGGAGGGCGTGGTAGAAGGGTAGGCATGACCCTCGTCTCGGCCCGCCTGGTCCTCGCCGACGGCCGGTGGGAGCGCGACCACGCCTTCGTGATGCGCGGCGGAAGCATCGAGGCGGTGGGCGAGCCCGGCGAGCTGGCCCTGGAGTTCCCCGGCGAGCCGGCGGAGGACTGGGGCGAGGTCGCCGTCGTCCCCGGGACGGTCAACGGGCACGCCCACTCGTTCCAGGTCCTGCTCCGCGGCTACGGCGACGACCTGCCGTTCATGGCGTGGCGGGACCGCGTGCTGTATCCGTTCTCGGAGCAGCTCGATCGTGACGGCATCGAGGCCGGCGCCCTGCTCGACTTCGCGGAGATGGCGCGGGCCGGGATCACGACCGTCGCCGACTTCTTCTATCTCAACGACGGCGGCAACGAGAACGCGATGGCCGTGATCGGGGCGGCGCGGCAGGTGGGGATCCGCATCGTGCTCGCCCGAACGATGTACGACTGGACCGGCGCGCCGAAGCGCTACCAGGAGGCGCCCGACCGGGCGGCGGAGAACGTCCGGGCGCTCCGCGAGGCGCTGCGCGGCGACACGCGCGCGTTCGCCCAGCCGGCGCCGCACTCGGTCCACGGGGCGAGCGCGGGCATGATCGTGGCCGGGGCCGCCATCGCCGAGGAGGCGGACGTCCCGTTCCACATCCACGTCGCGGAGGGGCGCTACGAGCGCGAACAGAGCCTGGAGCAGCACGGGCTGTCGCCGGTCCGCTATCTCGACTCGCTCGGGGTCCTGTCCCCCCGGACCCTGATGGTCCACTGCGTGTGGGTCGACGAGGAGGACCTGTCGGTGATGGCGGAGCGCGGCGTCAGCGTGGTCCACAACCCCTCGGCGAACCTGTTCCTGGGCGACGGGATCGCGCCCGTGCGCGAGATGCGCGAGCGGGGGATCCGGGTGTGCCTGGGCACCGACGGCGGGTGCACGAACAGCCGGCAGTCGGTGTTCGAGGAGATGCGCATGGCCGCGTTGCTGCAGAAGGGCCGGCTGGCCGACGCGTCGGCGCTTCGGGCCGAGGAGGTCCTCGCGATGGGCACCTCCCTGGGCGGCGAGGCCCTGGGCCTGCCCGTCGGGCGCATCGCGCCGCAGCACGCCGCCGACCTGGTCGTCCTGGACCTCGAGGCGCTCTCGATGCAGCCGAGCGCCACCGCCGAGAAGCAGGCCGTCTACGCGATGCAGCCTGCCGCGATCCGGCGGGTCATCGTCGGCGGCGAGACGATCGTCCAGGACGGGGTCCTGACGAACGTCGACGAGGCGGAGCTGGGGGCCCGGGTACGCGAGGTGACCCGCGGGTGGCGGCCGGCCTGGGGCCTAGCGGCCGACGCCGACGTAGGTGAACCCGGCGGCTCGGACGGTCTCGGGGTCAAGGTAGTTCCGCCCGTCCAGGAATAGCCGCTCGCGCATCGCCGAGCCCAGCGCGTTCAGGTCGAGCTCGCGGAACTGCGGCCACTCGGTCACCAGGACGACGGCCTCCGCGCCGCTCGCCGCCGAGATGGGGTCGTCGGCAAGCTCGATCACGCCGGCGTACTCCTCGGGGAGCTCCTTGACGATGGGGTCGTACGCCTTGACCCGCACGCTCGAGCGGGCGAGCTCCACGGCGATCTCCAGCGCCGGAGCGTTGCGGAGGTCATCGGTGTTCGGCTTGAAGGCCAGCCCGAGCAGGGCCACCCGCCGCCCGACGAGGGTCTTCAGGTGCCGCTGGAGCTTGCGCACCACCCACAGGTGCTGGTGGGCGTTCACATCGTTGGCCGCCTTCAGCAGCCGGGCCTCCAGGCCGTGCGTCGCCGCCATGCCCTGCAGCGCCACGATGTCCTTCGGGAAGCACGAGCCGCCCCACCCGATCCCGGCGTTCAGGAAGTGGGGGCCGATCCGGCGGTCGAGCCCGACCGCCCGGGAGACCTCGGTGACGTCGCCGCCCACCTCCTCGGCGATCCATCCCATCTCGTTGATGAACGAGATCTTCATGGCCAGGAAGGCGTTGGCCGCGTACTTGATGAGCTCCGCGGTGGGCGGGCCGGTGATCACTACGGGGACCGGCGCCTCGGTGTCGTACGGCGGCGACCCGAGGCCGTCCGGCAGGTCGGCGGGGAGGTCCCGGGCGATGATCGGGTCGTACGCCGCCTGGACCCGTCCCGCCGCCTCCGGATCCCACGCGCCGATCACCACGCGGTCCGGATACAGGAAGTCGCGGACGGCCGTGCCCTCGGCCAGGAACTCGGGGTTGACGGCGACCTGCACGTCGCCCTCCCGGCCCTCCTCGATGATCGAGCGAACGTACCCGGCGGTGCCCACCGGGGAGGTGCTTCGGTTCACCAGGACGGTGCCCGGATCGGCGTGATGCGCGATCGTTCGCGCGGCCGCGACCACGCCGCGCAGGTCCACCTTGCCCTGCTCGTCGTTCGGCGTGGCCACGCACAGGAAGGCCAGCTCGCGGCCCGCGAACGCCTCGAACGGATCGGTGGTGAACGCGACGCGGCCCGCCGCCGTACCCGCCCGCAGGAGCTCGTCGAGGCCCGGCTCGAAGAACGGCGACTCCCCGCCCCGGAGCAACTCGATGCGCGCCTCGTCGATGTCGAGCGCGATGACGTCGTGGCCTACGGCGGCGAAACAGGCCGCCGAGACGAGCCCGACGTGGCCCGCGCCGACGATGACGATGCGCATGGTGGGTGGCTCCTCGGGATCGGGGACGGGGGGCCCCGATCGTACCGGCTCGACGCTCGCGCGACTACGACCTCCGGTCAGCGGACGGTGACCTGGGAGAGCAGCAGCCCCCATTGGGGGTGATGGAGGTAGTTGCCGACGCGCTCGGACACGAAGTCGAACCCGGCCGGGTTCGCGATGGGGAGCCACGCCGCGGCGTCGACGATCGCGCGATCGACCGCCGCCCACGCCTCCCCAGCGGCGCTGGGGTCGGTTACCTGGAGCTCGTAGGCCTCTTCGATCAGCCCGTCGATCTCGGGGTCGCAGAGCTCGGAGTAGTTC
The DNA here is from genome assembly GCA_963742735.1 of uncultured Actinomycetes bacterium. Taxonomy (GTDB): domain Bacteria; phylum Actinomycetota; class UBA4738; order UBA4738; family JBBDTT01; genus JBBDTT01. The sequence goes on along the minus strand of CAVUMN010000003.1, from coordinate 150,245 downwards.
GCCTGGAACGGGTCGTTCGGCACGAACGCGTCGCAGCTGAACAGCACGTCCAGGAAGTTCGACGCCGCGGCGTAGTCCTGGGCCCAACCCACGGCGAAGATCTGGGCGCGCGTCCCAGAGTTCGAGACCAGTTCGAAGTACCGGCCCACGTCCTCCATGACGCGGACCGTGGCCTTGAAGCCGAGCTCGCGAAGCACCCCGGCGACGCGCTCTCCCACGTTCCTCGAACCGAACGGAGGCCCATGGAAGGTCCACACCGTCACCTTCGCGCCCGAGGATCCCGACGCGTCCACCAGGCGGCGGGCGCGGGTGAGGTCCCGCGCGGCCCACTCGACGCCGTCGCCGCCGTCCACGGTGTACGGACAGTAGGGCCGGTAGCCCGGGTAGTTGGGGGGCAGGATCTGGCACGTGACCGGTCCCTCCCCGAGCAAGGCCGCGGCTCCCCCGCGGTCGAGGGCGTAGTTGACCGCACGTCGCACATCCACGTCGTCGAAGGGCGGCACCCGCGTGTTGAGAGCGAACCCGACGGTGGCGAGCTGGGGATATTCGTGGAGCCGATGGGCGTAGCGAGTCCTCAGCTCCTCGAGCCGATCCGGTTCCGGCGATCCCACCGCCCAGTCCGCGTCTCCGTCGCGGACCAAGTCGACCGCTTCGTCGAGGCCCGGTCCCATCCGCCATACGATCCGGTCCGGGTTCCCCGGGGGCTGGGCCGCTCCCGACCACACCCGGAACCGCGGGTTGCGCTCCAGCTCCAGGCTTCCCTGGGCCCCCTCGCGGGCGGGCCGGGTGTAGCTCGCGATGACGTACGGCCCCGTCGCGGGGAGGGGACCCGTGGATTCGAGATCGGCGGCCCGCACCTCTTCTGGCAGCACGTGCGCGAGCGGCAAGGCGAGCTTGTACAGGAAGTCCGGATCGGGCCGCGAGAGGTGGAAGGTGACCGACCCCGTATCGTCGTTCGTCACGATGCCGCGCGAGAGATCACACGCATCCGGGTCGCCGCCGCACCCCTCCGCGCCGACGATCGCCTCGAAGAAGAACGCGCCCGGAGACGCCGGCCGTGCTCGGAGAACGCGCTCGATCGAGGAGCGCACGTCGCGGGCGCGGACGACCCCTCCGGAGGAGTAGGGGATGCCGCGCCGAAGGGTGAACGCGTAGGTCCGGCCGCCGTCGGTCGGCTCGGGCAGCGAGGTGGCGAGGTCCGGGACGAGGGCCGACCCGTCCTGCCCTCCGACCTTCCGGTAGCCGACCAGCCCGTCGTTGGTCGCCACCAGCACGGCCCACGACTCGATGGAGTACGCATACGCAGGGTCGATCGAATCGGGCGGCCCCTCCGAGACAAAGGTGAACGTCCCCCCACGGCGGGCGTCGGCCGCGGCGCCCGTTGCCACCCAGAGTTGGTCACCGACGGCCGCGAGGGCGTGTGCGCCCGCGCCGACGTCCACGCTTCCGGCCACGCCGTTCGAACCGGGATCGATGCGCGACACCGTCCCCGCGAACTCGCTGGCCACCCACACGTCCTCGCCGGCGAGGGCGATCGCCGCGGGCCCGGCGCCCACCTCGACGGTGGCGGCGACGGTGTTATCCGGCTCGATGCGCGAGACGGTGCCGTCCGAGGCGTTCGCCACCCAGACCGCCTCGTCGGAGCCCACGATCGACGCCGGGCCGTTCCCGACGCCCACCGGGGTCTTCTGGTCGGTCTTTGGGTCGATCCGCGTGACGGACCCCTCTCCGGCGTTCGTCACCCACACGGAGCCGGCTGCGATGGCGACCCCGGTGGGGCTCGCTCCCACCGGGATCCGGGCCTGCACCTCCCCTGTCTCCAGATCGATCCGCGAGACCGTGGCGTCCAGTTGGTTCGCCACCCACACCGAGTCGAAGCCCGCGGCGATCCCGGCCGGGCCGTTCCCGACCCGGATCGCTGAGCCAACCACCTTGTTGGTGGAGGGATTGATCCGCTCGACGCGTCCCTGGTTCGCCACGGAGACCCACACGAGATCGCCGGCGACCGCGATCCCGCTCGCCTCCCCGCTGATATCGATCGTGTCCACGACGGCGCGCGTCTCGGGATCGATCTTCAGGACCGAGCCGTGGCGTGAGCCCGCTGCCCACACCGCCCCCTCGCCGAAGACCATCCCGCCCCGTCCGGCCGCGATGTCGGCCCGCTCGACGACCGACCCGTCGCCCGGATCGATCACCCCGACCGCGCTCGGGCCGATCGAGATATCCGAACCGCCGAGGACGGCAACGCCGGCGGTGACGGCCCCGGCGAGTAGAGACAGGGCGACCGCCGCCGCGACGATGCGGCCTCGCGTGGTTCGCGGCAGCCATCGGCGCTGCGGCTTCGCCGGGACGGGCATCATGGGTCGGAGCCGGGACTCGGCGTCGCCCTCCTCGGGCTCGATCCGGATCACGCCGACGGGCTCGGTGAGCCCCTTGAAGGAATGCACGCCCTGATCGACGTAGCGCACGCCCTCCAGGCGCCGGGCCAGGTGGGTGACCTCCCGGCTCGCCAGGATCTGGCCGGGTCCGGCCTGGCCGCACATCCGCGCCGCGAGATTGAGGGCGCCGCCGCGGTACCCGCCCTCCACGGGGACGGCCTCGCCGGCGTCGAGGCCGATCCCGACCAGGAGCGGGATCTCCGGGTCGGCCAGGGTCTCGTCGACGAACCGCTCCTGCAGGGCGAGGGCGGCGCGGATGGCCTGCCGGGCCGAGGCGAACACGGCCAGGGCCTCGTCGCCGCGCAGCTCGATCAGGGAGCCGCCGAGGGTCTCGATCCCCTCGCGGGCGATCTCCGCGAACTTCGCCGCGAGCTTGGCCGCGGCCTCATCGCCGCGCTCCTGGGTGAACATCGTATAGCCGCGGACGTCCGCGATCAGGAACGTGAGGATCTCGGTGCCGGGCGGTGGCTCGGTGCTCAGGTCGACTCCGTGATGGAAGGGACACCAGGAGTATGGAGCCCTCCCCGTGGCGAGGCCAGGATCGAGCGCTCCGCTACTCGCGCCAGGGGAGCCGGACGCCGCGTTCGGCGGCGACCTCGATCGCGCGGTCGTAGCCGGCGTCGGCGTGACGGATCACACCGCTCCCGGGGTCGGTGACCAGCACCCGCGCGAGCCGCTCGTCCGCGTCGGCCGAGCCGTCGGCGACCACGACCATCCCGGCGTGGATCGAGTAGCCGATCCCCACTCCTCCCCCGTGATGGACGCTCACCCAGTGCGCGCCGGCGGCGGTGTTGAGCAGCGCGTTGAGGATCGGCCAGTCGGCGATGGCGTCCGAGCCGTCGAGCATGCCCTCGGTCTCGCGGTACGGCGACGCCACCGACCCCGCGTCCAGGTGATCCCGCCCGATCACGATCGGGGCCGACACCCGGCCCTCCCGGACCAGCTCGTTGAACCGCAGGCCGGCCCGGTCGCGCTCGCCGTATCCCAGCCAGCAGATCCGGGCGGGGAGCCCCTGGAAGGCGACGCGCTCCTCGGCCATCCGGATCCACCGGTGCAGCCGCTCGTCGCCGGGGAACAGCTCCAGGATGGCCCGGTCGGTCTCCAGGATGTCCGCGGGGTCTCCCGACAGCGCCGCCCACCGGAACGGCCCCTTGCCCTCGCAGAACAGGGGCCGGACGAACGCCTGGACGAACCCCGGGTAGTCGTAGGCCCGCGCGTACCCGCCCCGCTCGGCGCCGGCCCGAAGGTTGTTGCCGTAGTCGAACACCACGGCCCCGGCGTCCTTGAATCCCACCATCGCCTCGACGTGGGCTGCCATGGAGGCGTACGACCGGCGGGAGTACTCGGCCGGGTCACGCTCGCGGAGCGCGGCCGCCTCCTGCAGCGGCAGCCCTCCGGGGACGTAGCCGCCGACCGGATCGTGCGCGCTGGTCTGGTCCGTCACGACGTCGGCGCTGAACCCTCGGCCTAAGAGCTCGGGAAGGACCTCCGCCGCGTTACCGAGGAGCCCGATGGAGACCGCCTCCCCCGAGGCGCGAGCGTCCCCGACCCACCGCAGCGCCTCGTCCAGATCGGCCGTCTCACGGTCCAGGTACCGGGTCTTCAGCCGGCGTTCGATCCGCTGGGGATCGACCTCCACACACAGCGCGATCCCGTCGTTCATCGTCACGGCGAGAGGCTGGGCGCCGCCCATCCCGCCGAGCCCGGCGGTCAGGACGACCCGTCCGGACAGCGTTCCCCCGAAGTGCTGGGCGGCGACCTCCGCCAGCGTCTCGTAGGTGCCCTGCAGGATCCCCTGGGTCCCGATGTAGATCCACGACCCGGCCGTCATCTGCCCGTACATGGTCAGCCCGGCCCGCTCCAGGTCCCGGAACGTCTCCCAGTCGGCCCACTTCGGCACGAGCATCGCGTTCGAGATCAGCACCCGCGGCGCCGTCGCGTGAGTCCGGAACACCCCGACGGGCTTGCCCGACTGGATGAGCAGCGTCTCGTCGTCGCCGAGCGAACGGAGGGCGGCGACGATCGCGTCGAACGCGTCCCACGACCGGGCGGCTCGCCCGGTGCCCCCGTACACGACCAGGTCGTCCGGCCGCTCGGCAACCTCGGGGTCCAGGTTGTTCATGAGCATCCGCAGCGCGGCCTCCTGCGGCCAGCCGCGGCAGGAGCGTTCCTGACCCCGTGGTGCCCGGACCTCGCGCGGACCGCTCATGCCGTGATCCTAGAGCCGGGCGACGCCCGAGGAGTGCGCCTCAGGCGGCCTTCAGCGCGGCGAGCCGTCCCGAGAAGTAGTCGCACAGCGCCGGCTTCTGGGCGGCGACGTTGTTCAGCTGGTACGGGTCGCCCGGCCGCCAGTACAGCTCCCGATGGCCCGTCGAGCGCCACTCGATGTAGACGTAGTTCGGGGTCCGCAGGGCGTCGTACTCCGCGGTCGACCGCGACTCGATGAGCTGCTCCTTGGGCCATGAGCTCGGCGCCGGCCCGGAGATGAGCGGCAGCAGGGAGAGTCCCCGGAACCCGTGTCCCGCCGTGTCCCCCGCGAGCGCCGCGAAGGTCGGCGAGACGTCGATCGAAGACACCATGCTCGCGATCTGCTTGGCGCCGATGCCCGGCACGGCCATTCGGAACGGAACCCGTGCGGCCTCCTCGTACGCGTAGAGCTTGTTCGTCAGGTGGTGCTCGCCCCAGAAGAAGCCGTTGTCCGAGGTGTAGAGCCCCCAGGTCTCCTCGCGAAGCAGCCGGCGATCCAGCTCCGCGAACACCTCTCGTACGAGGTCGTCCACCGACAGCAGCGCCCGAAGCATCCCTCCACGGCGGAACTCGTGGAGGCCGGGGTCGTCCACCCGATGGATCGATCCGGTGACCTCCTCCGGCTTGTCGCTCATGTCCTCCTCGAGAAACGACGGCGGTCGGCTCCAGGCGGGAATCACCTTGTTCACGTGGCGGGCCTCGGCGATGAACGGCGGATGCGGCGCGGTCGGCCACACGAACAATGCCCACGGCTTGCCGGTCGGATTGAACGTCGGGTTCTCTGCACGCCCGATGAAGGCGCGAGCCTGCTCCAGAAGCCAGCGGGTGAAGTAGAAGCCCTGCTGGTTCGCGTTCGGATACGACATCAGCCGGTCGACTTGCGTGATCCCGTTCTTCTTGAACCGCTCGCGAAGGGTGACCTGTGTATAGCCGTTGCCCACGAAGTTGCCCGCCGCGTCGGTGAGCATCCCGTAGAACTCGTCCCACCCAGGAGGGGCCGCGTGCGACCCGGTGAACCCGTTGAGGTACTTGCCCATGAAGCCGGTGTAGTAGCCCTGAGCCTGCAGCCACGGCCCGAGCGAGTCCGGCTCCCGGGGCCGGAACTGCGGATACGCGGCGTTGCTCCAGACGCCCAGGTTGTGTGCGTACTGGCCCGTCAGGTACGTCGCCCGGGCCGGACAGCACAGCGGGGTCGAGACGATCGCGCTCGTGAACTCCACGTCGAAGTTCGCCTTGACCGCCGGCATCTGGGCGAGTGTGTCGAACCGCTGGTCGTCGGTCAGGACGAACAGCAGGTTCGGCTTGGCGGGCGGGACCGCCTGAGCTCCGGCGACACGATCACCGGTTGGGCCAACCACCGCCGACAGGACGATCAGAACGGCGATGACCCGGGGACGCACGGCTCCCGGGCTCATGGCCGGGGATGCTACAACCTCTTCAGCGCGTCCAGCGTCTGCTGCAGCTCCGCCACGACCTCGGGGGTGCGGGCGGCGACGTTCGTCAGCTCGTACGGGTCCGCCTGGAGGTCGTAGAGCTCGAGGGCGCCGCTCACCCAGCGGATGAACTTCCAGCGCTCCGTCCGGACCGCGTCGTAGCCGATGGCGCTTCGGGCCTCGATGAGCGCGGCAGTCCGCCAGCCCATCGCGGTGTCCTCGATCAGCGGCAGCAGCGACCGTCCCCGGAAGTGATGCGCGCCCGAGTCGCCGGCGAGGTCCATCAGGGTCGGCGCGAGGTCGACGTTCGAGATCAGCTCGTCGATCGCCCGCGGCTTCGCGCCGGGGAAGGCCATCCGGAACGGCACGTGGGCGGCCTCCTCGTACGCATAGACCTTCTCGGTCTTCCGATGCTCCCCCAGGAACCACCCATTGTCCGAGGCGAACACGCCCCACGTCGAGCCGCGCTGCCCGTGCTCGTCGACGCGGTCCCAGACCCGGCCGACCAGCTCGTCGACGCTCATGAGCATCCGGAGCATGCCGTCGTGGATCCTGCGCTGGTTCAGGCCGTTGAGGGTCTCGTAGATGGGAGCGCGGACCTCCGCCGGCTTGTCGCGCATGTCGGCCTCGAGGAACGAGGGCGGGGGCCGGAACGCCGGGACCGGCGCGGTCCGATGCCGGGCGGCGGGGATCAGCGGCAGGTGGGGCGCGGTCGTCCACACGACCAGCGCCCACGGCTTGTGGAACGGGTTGTACGAGAGGTTCTCCGCGCGATCGACGAACCGGGCGGCCATGTCCGCGAAGTAGTCCGTCGAGTAGAAGTCGGGGCGCTCGGTGTTCGGGTAGCGCGCGATCCGCGTGATGTTCCCCGTCCCACTCTTGAAGTGCTCGTGGACGTTGAGCTTCGTGTAGCCGTCGAACATCAAGGCGCCGGTGTCCGCCTGACCCACCCGTGCGTAGAACTCGTCCCAGCCCGGCGGGGTCGGGTCGTCGATGCTGTACCGGTTCAGGTACCGGCCGACGAAGCCCGTGTAGTACCCCTGGGCCTGGAGCCACGGGCCGAGGGAGTCCCGCTCCCGGGGCTGGAACTTGTCGTGGTAGTCGAAGTTCGTCCACACCCCGTGGTTGTGCGCGTACTCGCCCGTCAGGAACGACGCACGCGACGGGCAGCACAGCGGCGTCGACACGATCGCCGAGGAGAACTCCACCGGGAAGTTCCGGATCGTGTTGGGCATGACCGACATCGCGTCGACCCGCTGGTCGTCGGTCAGCACGAAGATCAGGTTCGGCTCCAGCCGCGGGATGTTCACGGCCTGGGCGTGGGCGCGCCCGGACGGGACGACCCCCGCGCTCGCCAGCAACAGTGCGAGCACCGCGGGCCACGTCCAGCGCATCCTCGGGCGAGACGACACGGGCATGCCTCCAGGCGTCCGGCGGCGAATTGCCGGAAATGACACCTTCGGCGCGGACCGTCAGAAACCTTCCCGGGTCTCGCGCGGCGGTACCATAGCGCTCGCCACCGACACGACCGGTCGTCGACGGGAGATCAGGGCCCATGGACGTGCTCGATTCCTTCCTGGACGCGATGGGGAACACCCCCCTCGTCCGGCTGTCGAAGATCGGGCGTGACGTCCGCCCGCCGGTCCTGGCCAAGCTCGAGATGCTCAACCCGGGCGGGTCCGTGAAGGACCGGATCGCGCTGCCGATGATCGAGGCCGCCGAGCGCGAGGGCCTGCTCAAGCCCGGCGGAACCATCGTGGAGCCGACCTCCGGCAACACCGGACACGGCCTGGCGATCGCCGCGGCCATCCGGGGCTACAAGTGCATCTTCGTGATGCCCGACAAGATGAGCCAGGAGAAGGTCGCGCTGCTTCGCGCGTACGGCGCGGAGGTCGTGATCACCCCGACCGCGGTCGCCCCGGAGAGCCCTGAGTCGTACTACCGGGTCGCGGACCGCCTGACCGAGGAGATCCCCGGCGCCTTCCAGCCCAACCAGTACTACAACCAGGAGAACCCCCGGGCCCACTACGCCACGACCGGGCCGGAGATCTGGCGCCAGACCGAGGGCGCGATCACCCACCTGGTGATCGGCGTCGGCACCGGCGGGACGGTCACCGGTACGGGCCGCTATCTGAAGGAGCAGAACCCGGCGGTCCGCGTGATCGGCGCGGACCCGGAAGGCTCCCTCTATTCCGGCGACGAGCCGCGGCCCTACCTGACCGAGGGGATCGGCGAGGACTTCTGGCCGGGCACGTTCGACCCGAAGATCGTCGACGAGTGGGTACGCGTCTCCGACCGCGACTCGCTGCTCACCGCCCGGGCGGTCACTCGCGAGGAGGGCATCCTGGTGGGGGGCTCCGGCGGGACGGCGGTGTTCGCGGCCCTACAGGTGGCCCAGGATTTGGACGAGAACGCCGTGGTCGTCGTCCTGCTGCCCGATACCGGCCGGAACTACCTCTCGAAGCTCTACTCGGACACATGGATGCTCCAGTACGGCTTCGTCGAGCGCCCCGAGGTCATGCGGGTCGGCGAGATCCTCAAGGACAAGCACCACGGCGAGACGCCGCCCCTGGTCACGATCGGGGCGCACGCCAAGGTCCGCCAGGCCGTGGACGTGCTCCAGCAGTTCGGGATCAGCCAGGCCCCGGTGACCCGCGAGGAGGGATCGGACGTCACCGCGTTCGTCGGCTCGATCCGCGAGAGCTCCCTGCTGGACCGGGTGTTCCGCGACCCCGACGCGCTCCAGGCCGACGTGGCCGAGGTGATGGGGCCGCCGTTCCCGTTCGTCGACGAGTCCGAGCCCGTCGAGGTGGCGTTCGAACAGCTCCAGCACGGCCCGGCGGTGCTGGTCAGCCGCGTCAACGAGGCCATCGGGGTCCTGACCCGCTCGGACCTGCTGGAGTACCTGGCCCACCGGGGCCGCTGAGCCGCTCGGAGCCGTGACCCGCGTCCTGGGAATCGACGTCTCCCTGGGGCGCGGTCTGGACGCCGCCGTCGTCGTTGGGACCCGCGTGGAGCGGGTGTTCAAGCTGGGAGGGCCGGCGGCGCTGCGGGAGTGCCTCGACACAGTTCGCCCGGACGCGGTCGCCATCGACGCGCCGCCCACGCCCGGCAAGGGGCTGCTCCGGGACGAGGAGGTCCGCCGTCGCCTGGCCGTCCCGCCCGCGGCCGGCAAGCACCTGGACCGCCGTGTGGCCGAGTACGAGCTGTCCCGCCGCGGGATCGGCTCGCACCAGACGCACTGGGAGGACGGGAAGCTGTTCTCCTGGATGACCGCCGGCTTCGAGACGTTCGCGGCGGCGAGGGCGGCCGGGTATGCGCCCTACCTGGGTTCGGGCGAGCGCAAGCTGCGGGCCCTGGAGGTGTTCCCCTACGCCTCCTACGTGGCGCTGGCGGGCTGCCTCTCCCCGGGGCGGCGGTGGCGCGTCGCCTGGCGGCGCGGCGTGCTGGAGCGGGCCGGGGTCCGCGACGTGCCCGAGGACGCGACGATCGACGGGCTGGACGCGATCTGCGCGGGGCTCACCGGCGTCCACTTCCTGAACGGCCGGGGCTCCTTCGAGGGCGACCCGCGCGAGGGGGTCATCGTGGTCCCCGTCGTCCGGCTGCTCGACCGCTACAAGCGGTGCGAGGCGCCGGAGGCGATGCCGGTGATCACCACCACCCGGTGGTGCGCGTGCGGGTGCGGCGAGGTGGTGCGCGGCGAGTTCCGGCCCGGGCACGACGCCCGGCACAAGGCCCGGCTGTGGCGGGACGCGACCGCGGGCTCCGCGGCGATCGAGGAGCTCGTCCGCCGGAAGTGGAAGCTGCCCCCGGGCGTGAGACAGTAGGGACGATGCGGTTCCGGACGAAGGCGATCCACGCGGGGCAGGAGCCCGAGCCGGCGTACGGCTCGGTGAACGTCCCGATCTACCAGACCAGCACCTACGCGCAGGCCGCGGTGGGCGAGCACAAGGGCTACGACTACGCGCGGACGGGGAACCCCACCCGCACCGCGCTGGAGACCTGTATCGCCGCCCTCGAGGAAGGGGGCCACGGCCTGGCCTTCGCCAGCGGAATGGCCGCGAGCGCGACCCTCTTCTACACGCTGAAGCCGGGCGACCACGTGATCCTCGGCGACGACGTGTACGGGGGGACCTACCGGCTCCTCGCCCAGGTCCTGGCGGAGTGGTCCCTGGAGTTCGACACCGTCGACCTGACCGACCCCGCCGCCGTGCGCAAGGCCGTGCGAGAGGACACCCGAGTCGTGTGGGCCGAGACCCCGACCAACCCGCTCCTGAAGATCGTGGACATCGCCGCCGTGGCGGAGATCGCGCACGAGGCCGGCGCGCGGCTGGTCGTCGACAACACGTTCGCCTCGCCGTACCTGCAACGGCCGCTGACCCTCGGCGCCGACGTCGTCGTGCACTCGAGCACCAAGTACCTGGGCGGGCACTCCGACGTGGTCGGCGGGCTGCTGGTGACCGGCGACGACGACCTCCACGCGCGCCTGGCGTTCCTGCAGAACGCGGCCGGCGCGGTCCCCGGACCGCTCGACTGCTTCCTGGTGCTGCGGGGGATCAAGACGCTCGCGCTGCGGATGGAGGCCCACTGCGCGGGGGCCGAGGCGGTCGCCGAGTTCCTGGTGAAGCACCCGCGCGTGACGAGGGTCCACTACCCCGGGCTGACCGAGCATCCCGGCCACGAGATCGCCCGCGACCAGATGGACGGTTCGGGGGCATGGTGTCCTTCGAGGTCGCCTCGGCCGAGGAGGCCCTGGCCGTCCCCGCGCGGACGAAGCTGTTCTTCCTGGCCGAGTCGCTGGGGGGCGTCGAGTCGCTCATCGAACACCCGGGCCGGATGACGCACATGAGCGTGGCGGGCTCGCCGCTCGAGGTCCCCGACACCCTGATCCGGCTGTCGGTGGGGATCGAGGACCCGCGAGGACCTCGTCGCCGATCTCGAGCAGGCCCTGGGCTGACTCCCCCGGGCGCTGAGCGCGTCCTATACTGACCCCGGTCAGTATGGCGACGGTCGAGAGCGAAGCGCGCAAGCGGGTCACCAAGCGTCCCGAGGAACGCCGCGAGGACATCCTGGACGCCGCCCTTCGCGTGTTCGTCGCCAAGGGGATCGGCGCCACCACCGTCTCGGACATCACCGACGGCGCCGGCGTCGCCAAGGGCACCTTCTACCTGTACTACGACTCCAAGGAGGCGCTGCTCGGCGCGCTGAAGGAGCGGTTCGTCGACGAGCTCATCGCCCACGCCTCGTCGTTCTTCGCCCGCGTCGGCCGCGACGACTGGTGGGCCCTGGCCGACGCCACGATCGAGTCGATGATCGACTTCATGCTCGAGCACGCCGACCAGGTCCAGGTGTTCGCGCAGGAGGGCTTCACGCCCGCGACCTTCGCGCCGTTCGCCGAGTGCGAGGCGAAGCTCCAGGCCATGTTCGCGGCCGGCATCAAGATGGGGGTGGATGCCGGCGTGTTCGAGTGCGAGGACCCCGAATCGACGGCCACGCTGATCGACCACGCGATCCAAGGAACCCTCGAGCACGCCATGCTCTACGGCGGGACGGAGTCGATCGACCGAGACCGGATCGTGGCCGCGGCTCGCTCGATGATCCGGAAGACGCTTTCCCCGGCGGGATAGCCCTTCAGCCGGGGCCGGGCCCCAGTCCCAGCTGCGCGTGGGTCGCGCCCATGCACCGGTTCATGATCACGAGCAGCCCCGCGTCCTCGGCGATCTGCCGGGCCTCGTCGTTCGAGATCCCCTCCTGCAGCCACAGGACCTTGGCGCCCGCGGCCACCGCGGCCCGCGCGACGTCGGGGGTCTCCTCGGAGGGACGGAACACGTCGACCACGTCCGGCGGCTCGTCCAGCTCGGCCAGCGAGGTCTTCGCGGGCTCGCCGATGATCTCCCCGCCCTTCGGGTTCACCGGGATGATCGTGTAGCCCTGGTTCTTCAGGTATCGGGGGATCCGGCTCGCGGCCTTCGCGGGGTCGTCGGACGCCCCCACGACGGCGATGGTCTTGATGCGGCCGTACAGCTCGACCAGCTCGTCGTCGGACGGCGAGTAGACCTCATCCCAGTCGCTCACGTGACCACTCCCTTCACGATGCCAGCGATCTCCGAACGGTACGCGTTGGAGGAGAAATCGAGCAGCTGATCTTCGTCCAGGGCGTGCTCCTCCAACGCGCCCCCCCGACGAACGTAGAGCACCGGACGGATCGAGCCGTCCGCCGTGGTCTCGATCGTGGCGGCGATCGAGTCCGGCCCGCCGTCGCGGTCCACGAAGGCCTGCAGCGGTTGAACGCCCCCGTCGACCAGGCCCTGCGCCTCGGTCACCTCCCAGACCCGCGCCAGGTACGCCTGCTGGTTCCACAGGACGCCGCTCTGGGTCAGCTCCACGGGCGATGATCGCCGGGAGCTCCTCGGGATCGGCGGACGGCCGGGGCGGCGTCCACCCGAACCGCGTCTCCGCCAGCCGGTCCACCAGCACCCGGACGTTGTACCGGAACCCGTGGACGGCGGCGGAGGTACTGGGGATGCCGTGCTTCTTCAGGCCCACCGCGCCCATCGTCGTCGTCCCCCCGAAGTAGATCCCGGGGACGGTCGCGCTCTCCCAGTACGGGGTCAGCGCCGGGAGCCGCGCCTGATGGAAGGTGCGCACGCCGAGGTCGGGCAGGTCGAGCATCGGGACGTTCCATCCCGTCGCGGCGATGACGTCGTCGATCGCGAACGTCAGCGACCCCGGCCGCGTGGTCCCGTCCAGGTACACCTTCCAGCCCTCGCCCCTGCGCTCGACCCGCGTCAGCGCGGCGTCCAGGACGTAGGTCCCGCCCGCCGAGCACCGCGTCCTCGTACACCTGCAGGTACCGGGCCCGGGCCCCCGCCGTGGAGCGCGTGAGGATCGACAGGTTCGCCGGGCGCGGCGAGGCCATCACGATCTGCGAGGCGTGGGCCAGCAGCCCGTCGGCGAGCTCGAACGCCCCGTTGCGCTTGCCGATGACGAACACGCGCCGGTCGGTGAACCTGCGGACGTCGCCCACGTCCGCATAGTGCGGCACGTCCTCCAGGCCGTCGATGCCCGGCTTCCAGGGATGGGCGGAGCCGACGCAGAAGATCGCGACGCCGGTCTCGTAGTCCCCGTCCGAGGTGTGGATGACGAAGCCGTCGTCGGTCCGTTCGGTGGACTCCCAGGTGCACCCGTACCGAGCCTCGACGCCGTGCTCCTCGGCGAACGCGCCGATCGCTGCCTCCATCTCGGCCCGGGCCGGGAAGTAGGTCGGGCCGTCCATGAACTTCGCCACGCGGATGGGCGTGTCGGGCGGCTCGATCAACAGCGAGTTCCAGTCGTAGCGCTCGTACGGCTCCTCGGCGGGGTCCACGAGCGCGTGCGGCTTGCTCCAGGTGATCAGGCGCTGCAGGAGCGGGAAGCGACGGAACATGCCGCCGGGCCCCTCGTCGCGGGACAGCAGCGCGTGCTCGATCCCGCGGCGGCGAAGCAAGTAGGAGGCCTGAAGACCGCCGGGGCCGGTCCCGACCACCACGACGGGGTAGCGCCCGGGCGGAAAGGGTCGGCCGTCGTCCGACACAGCCGCTTAGGCGCGCCAGCCCAGGTTCGAGCGCAGGCGCCGGCACTCCGTGCGCAGCATCCGAAGGGTGACCTCGGGGACCCGGCGGAGGAACTCCGTCAGCTCCGTGGGCCCGATCACCAGGCACTTCAGCGGGGTGGCGGCGACCACATCCGCCGTGGGGGGTTCGTCCAGGAGCGCCGAGACCTCGCCGAAGAAGTCGCCGCGGGCCAGGCGGGCGATCTGCTCGCCGTCGTGGACGACGTTCGCCTCGCCCTCGACGATCACGTAGAAGCCGGAGCCCGTGAGTCCCTGGCGGAGCACCCGCTCCTCCGGCTCGAAGGACATCTCCTCGAACGTGTGGGCGATCCCCTCGATCTGCGCGCGCGGGAGCTGACTGAACAGGCTCAGCTCGGTGATGCGATCGAGGAACTCGACGTCGGCCGGCACGGAACCGCAGGCTAGGGCAGTGCGCGCCTCTCGACAACACGACGTGGCATGCTCGTGAGGATGCGACGCTCAACCGCCGCGCTTTTCGCCGTGCTGATCGCGGCCGCGGCGTCCCCCGCGTCCGCGCAGGACGGGCTCGAGGTGTACGTGGACGGGTTCGACTTCCTGACCAACGTCGCCGCGGCCCGCGACGGGACGCTGTTCGTCACCGAGAAGGAGCTGGGAGAGGTCCTGCTCGTGCGCGACGGACAGGTCCTGGACGAGCCGTTCGCCACGTTCGACGTGATCCCCGACGCCGAGCGCGGGCTGCTGGGCATCGCCCTGCATCCCGAGTACCCGGCCGAACCGTGGGTTTACGTCTACTACTCGGATTCGGGGTCGGAGCGAAACCGCCTGGTCCGCGTCCGCGCCGAGGGCGACCGGGGCGGAGAGGTCGACCCGCTGCTGGAGCTCCTCCCCGCCACCTCGGGCTATCACAACGGCGGCGACATCGCGTTCGGCCCGGACGGGAACCTGTACGTCGTGACCGGCGAGGCCCACAACCCCGAGCGGGCGCAGGCGGCCGACGACCTGGGGGGCAAGATCCTGCGGGTCACGCCCGAGGGCGGGATCCCCGCCGACAACCCGTTCGGCCCGGGCAGCCCGGTGTACTCGATGGGCCACCGGAACTCCTTCGGGCTTTGCGTCGACCCGTCCACGGGGCAGGTGTGGGAAACGGAGAACGGGCCCTCGTCGCACGACGAGGTGAACCGGATCGTGGCCGGCGAGAACTACGGGTGGCCGCAGGTGTCCGGTCCGGGTGGCGGCGACCGCTTCGTGGACCCCGTCGTCGACTACCCGAACGTGATCGTCCCCACCGGGTGCACGGTGGCGGCCGGCCAGCTGTGGTGGACGGACTTCGGCCTCGGCTCCCTGCACCACGCCGACCTCCAAGGGGACGGCCTGGGGGCCGAGCGGCGCATCGACGTCGGACGGCTGATGTCCGACGTCCTGGCCGCGCCCGACGGTTTCCTGTACGTGGCCGCCGGAAACTCGCTCATGCGGATGCGGGTGGCCGGGCCGACGGCGTCGCCGTCGCCGTCGCCGTCGCCGTCCACCGCGTCCGGGCCCGAGGCCAGTCCGACGGTTTCATCAAGCCCCACGGGAGATGGCGACGGCCGGAACACGCTGTCGGTCATCGTCGTCGCGGTCCTGCTCGCGCTGGGGATCATCGCGATGCGCGGACGGATCCGTCCCCCGAGCGACCCGCCCGACCCCACCCGCGTGTGAGCGCCGAGCCCGCCTGGTCGCTCGCCACCGCGACCGCCCTGGCCGCCGCGCGAGGGCCCGGCGACATCGCGGCGATCCTGCCCGAGCCGATCCGGCTCCCGGGCATCCATCGCAAGACCACGCTCACGTTCGGCGACCTCGAGACGGTCGTCGCCCGCGGCGCCGCGGGCCTGCGACGCAGCGGCGTGGGCCGAGGCGACGCCGTCGCCGTCGTCCTGCGCAGCAACCTCGACGGCCTGCTGGCGGCCATGGCCGTGGCCCGCGCCGGTGCCACTCCGGCCTTCCTGTACGCCGGGCTCCCCGAGATCGAGCTGCAGCCGCTGGTGAACCTGGTCGACGCCGACCGGGTCCTTGGCCCGGGGCCGGAGGGGCTCGCGGCGGCGATGGAGCTTGCCGGGCCCGAGTCGCTGCCGGCGGAGGGGCCCGCGCCCGACGTGGCCGTGGTCCTGTACACCTCGGGCACCACCGGCCGACCCAAGGGCGTCCCGCTGCGGACCGAGGCCCTGGCGAGCGCGCTGCGCTTCGCACGCCTGCGCCCGGACGTGACCCCCGGCCGCGACGATCGCACCGTGGCGGCGCTCCCCCTGGCCCACGTCATGGGCCTGGTCCTCGCCCTTGCCTACCTCGAGGCCCGCGTGCCGGCGGTCTTCCTCCCGAGGTTCACCGCCGACGGCGTCCTGGACGCGATCGAGAGCACACGGGCCTCGGTGTTCGCGGGGGTTCCGGGGATCTTTCGGATGATGGACGCACACGCGGACGCTCGCGACCTGTCGTCGGTGCGGCTGTGGGTGAGCGGCGCCGACGCGATGCCCCGCGACCTGGCGCGCGCGTTCCAGCACCGCGGCTCCTCCCTGGCCCTGGCCGGCCGGAAGCTCTCCCCCGCGTTCTTCGTGGACGGCTACGGCCTGGTCGAAGCGGCGGGCCCCGCCCTGTTCCGGATCATGGGTCCGGTAGGGCTCATGCGGAAGTACCGGCCGCTGCCGGGATGGCGGGCGCGAGCGGTCGACGAGACGAGCGGCCAGCCCGTCTCGCCCAGCGAGTCCGGCACGCTGGAGCTCTCCGGCCCCGGCGTGTTCCGTGGCTACGTCGGCGAGGAGCCGCAGGACCGGGAATGGCTGCGGACCCAGGACCTGGGGACGGTGTCGCGCCTGCAGGGCGTGGAGATCACCGGCCGCTCCGAGCACCTGATGAAGGTCGGCGGCCACCGCCTGCACCCCGCCGAGATCGAGGAGGCGCTCCTGCTCCATCCGGCGGTCGCGGACGCCGGCGTCACGGGCGTGGCCCACCCGACCATGGGCGAAGTCCCCGCGGCGGGCGTCGTCCTGGCGGCCGGTGCCACGGCGACCGGCCAGGAGCTCTCGGCATGGGTGGCCGACAAGCTGGCGAGCTACAAGGTTCCGCGGACGGTGCAGGTGATCGACGAGGTCCCCCGGACCCCCACCCACAAGGTCAGGCGGAACGTCCTGGCGGAGCTTCTGAAGGACGCCGGCGCCTCCGCCTGAACCGCGGGCTCAGGGCTTGGGGCGCTTCAGGTACGCGACCTGCGACGAGCCGCCGGCCGGCGTCGTCTGTTCGAGGATCTGGACGAGCTCCCATCCGTCCTCGCCGAACGTGTTCAGGATCTCGCCGGGGTTGTGCGGAAGCAGGGGGGCCACGAAGTACTCCCACTTGGTCATCTCGCCGCCTCCTGTGACCGAAGCCATCGGTGGACCGTCTTGATGCAGAGTCCCATGACCACGTCGAGCCCCGCATCCTCGGCGATCTGGCGGGCCTCGTCGTTGACGATCCCCTGTTGCAGCCACAGGCCCTTCGCGCCGACCGCCACGGCCTCGCGGGCGTGGGTGGGCGTGAACTCCGGGCGGCGGAAGACGTCGACCAGGTCGATCGGCTCGTCAACGTCGGCCAGGGTCGCGAACGCCCGCTCGCCCAGGACGTCCTGCGCGTCGGGGTGCACCGGGATCACCCGATACCCCACGTCCTTCAGGTAGCGGGCGACCCCGAACGCGGGCCGGAACGGATCCGCGGACAGCCCCACCACCGCGATGGTCTTCCACGAATCGAGCAGCTCGCCGAGGCGTTCGTCGTCGGGAGCGTAGGCACGCAGGCTCATCCCCATCCCTCCTCGCGCAGTCGGTCCAGCAGGTCCTTCACGATCCGGGCCGTCGCCCCCCAAACGGTGTGCGCGCCGTGCGCGTACTGATACGTCTGGTAGCGCTCCGTATCGAACTCCCATTCCCGCTCCTCCTCCGTCGCAAGCAGCGCGGCGAGCGGGACCTCGAGCACCTCGGCGATCTCGTCCGGGTTCGGGACGAGATCGGGCCGCGCCGAGAGCAGCCCGACGTACGGCACGACCACGAAGCCCGTCACGCGGGTGTGGACGAACGGGAGGCATCCGATCACCTCGACCGCGTCCGGCGGCAGGCCGAGCTCCTCCTGGGTCTCGCGCAGCGCCGTGGCCATCAGGTCGGCGTCCTCGGGATGGGCGCGGCCGCCCGGGAACGAGATCTCGCCGCTGTGGTGGCGAAGCGAGTCGGCGCGCACGGTGAAGATCAGCGACGGCTCGGGCCCGTCCAGGATCGGCACCAACACCCCGGCGGGGGCGCCGTCGGGCAGCGGCGGCGGCTCGGTGAGGAGCCTCGGGGTGACGCGACGCAGGTCCAGGGGCATCACCCGAGTCTACGAGCGACGGGCGCGTCAGAATGTCGCGTGGCCAAGCAGGCGGTCTTCGTCATCGGCGGGGGCGGGACGGGAGGAACCCTCACCTCGATGCTCCTCGATCGGGGGTTCGACGTGTCGATGGCCGAGCGTCACAAGCTCGGCGGCGAGTGCGCCAACTACGGCTGCGACCCCACCAAGGCGATGCTCAAGGCCGCGAAGGTGGCGGCGTGGGCCCGCAAGGCCGGCCGCTACGGGATCCGGGTCAGCGGCGTCGAGGTCGACTTCCCGGCGGTCATGGCTCGAGTCCGCGCCCTGGTCGACGAGGAGCTCAGCGGCGGAGCCACGCCGTACGAGTCACGCGGCGGCCGGGTGCTCATGCAGCAGGCACGACTGACCGGCGAGCGGCGCGTCGAGCTCGAGGACGGCACCCAGGTCGAGCCGGACCACGTGGTCCTGGCGACGGGGTCGACGGCCACGGCGCCGCCGATCGAAGGGCTCGACTCCGTGACGTGGTGGTCGAACGTCGAGGCGATCTGGCAGGAGCGGCTGCCCGGCTCGCTCGCCATCCTGGGCAGCGGGCCGATCGGAGTGGAGTTCGCGCAGATCTACGCGCGGTTCGGCACGAAGGTCACCCTGGTCGAGCTGTTCGACCGGATCCTGATCGTCGAGGACGAGGACGCCTCCGCAACGATGCGGCCGATCCTGGAGTCCGAGGGCGTGGAGGTGCTCACCTCGGCCCGCACCCTGCGGGTCTCCCACGGCGACGACGGCATCACGCTGCACCTCGACGGCGGGCGGACCGTCACCGCCGAGCACCTGCTCGTGGCGACGGGCCGCAAGCCGGTGTTCGACGCCCACGACTTCGACGCCGCCGGGGTGCGCCTGGACGACACGGGGAAGCCGCTGCTCACCCAGACCCTGCGGACGACGAACCCGCGGGTCTCGGTGGCCGGCGACGCCACCGGGGAGCTCCTGTTCACCCACGTGGGGTCCTACGAGGCGGGGATCGTGGCGGCCGACCTGGCCGGGAAGCCCCGCACCCGGGACTACCGGGTGGTCCCGAAGGTCACCTACACCGA
Organism: uncultured Actinomycetes bacterium; assembly: GCA_963742735.1. Taxonomy (GTDB): domain Bacteria; phylum Actinomycetota; class UBA4738; order UBA4738; family JBBDTT01; genus JBBDTT01. The sequence continues at coordinate 131,119 of CAVUMN010000003.1, read as the reverse complement.
GCCCGAGATCGCCTCGGTCGGCCTGACGGAGCGTCAGGCGGTGGAGGCCGGCCACGAGGTCGTGGTCGGCCGGTCCGACTTCGCCGGCTCCACCCGGGCGTTCCTGGAGGGCGAGGCGGCGGGCTTCGTGAAGCTCGTCGCCGACGCCCGGACCGGCGACGTGCTCGGCGGCCATATCGTCGGCGAGCTGGCCGGCGAGCTCATCCACCAGGTCGTCCTGATGATGGCCTCCCGGACGCCCGCCGCCGTGGCCGCCCAGGCCATCCACGCCTACCCCACCTGGTCCCAGACCCTCAGGACCGCCTGGTCCCGCCTGGTCCAGAAGTAATCGGCGCCCACACCTCAAGTTCGTCCCGAAATCGGCCGTTATACCCCCCATGCTCATCCACTCGTCTCGCTGGCGGCCCAAGCACGCCGCGCGGGGGTTCAGCCTGGACCGCACGTCCGAGCTGGCACGCCGCGTCAGCGCCGGCCTCGGCGGCGCCGTGGCGGCGGCCGGCCTCGCCGTCCTGATCGGCTGGCGCTACGACGTGCCCGCCCTGCGAAGCTTCGTGCCCGGGCGCGGAAGCATGACCGCCGTCACGGCGGTCGCCTTCCTGGCCATCGGCATCACCGTGGCGACGCTCGCCACCGGCCGGTCGTGGCCGCGGGCGGTCGCCGTCGGCGCGATCGGCGCCCTGGTGGCCGCGCTCGGCGTGGCGACGCTCCTGGAACACGGCCTGGGGATCGACCTCGGCATCGACGGCGCCCTGCAGCCGGTGGACGGTGCGGTCTCCGGGCGGCCCTCACCGGCCACGGCCATCGCGTTCGTCCTCACCGGGGTGAGCCTGGTGCTCCTGGTCGTCTCGGAGCGGCGCCGGGCGGCTCGAGACCGGGACCGCGCCGAGCGCGAGCGAATCTTGCGGCACGAGATCGTCGAGCTCGAATGGAAGCACCTGGGCCTGCTCGAGACCCTCGCCACCTGGCCGGCCTCGTCGGCCACTCAGAACAGCGCGCGGTAGCGGCCGCCGTCCACTCGGTAGAAGCCGCCGGTCAAGTAGGCGGCTCGCTCGCTCGCCAGGTACGTCACCAGGTCGGCGACCTCCCTCGGCTCGCCCAGCCTGCCCAGCGGGATGTCACGGGCCAGCGCGGCGAGCCCGTCCTCCGTGTTGCCGGCCAGGGAGCGCGTGCGGTCGGTGAGGATCCGGTCCGGGAGGACGCCGTTCACGGTGATGCCGTCCGCGGCCACCTCGTCGGCGAGCGTCTTCGCCCACCCCGCGACGCCGGCGCGGATCGCGTTCGAGAGCATGAGCCCGGGCAGCGGCTGCACCATCGACATCGAGCCGATCACGATCACCCGTCCGTAGCCCCCGGAGCGCATGTGGGGAAGCGCCTCGCGGGCCATCCGCAGCGTCGACTGGAAGTTGAGCTCGAACGAGGCCTGGAAGTCCTCGTCGGAGAGGTCCTCGAACCGGCCCGGCCGCGGGCCGCCCGCGTTGGCCACCAGGATCCCGCAGCCCCCGAGCGCCTCGGCGCCCTCGCGGACGAAGCCGGTCGCGCCCTCGGCCGTAGAGACGTCCGCCGGGATGGCGACCACCTCCGCGCCGGTGCTCGAGGCGATCGCGTTACGCGTCTCCTCCAGGGCGCCGGCGTCGCGTGCGCAGATCGCCACGCGCGCGCCCTCCGCGGCCAGTGCCTCCGCGCAGGCCCGTCCCAGCCCGCGGCTGGCCGCGGCCACCAGCGCGTTCTTCCCGCTCAGTCCGAGGTCCATCTCGTGAACGGTTGTAACATCGAGCCAAGATGCAGCGCGAAGCGACCCACGTCATGAGCGTCACGGAGCAGGCGGCCCGCAAGGCCGTGGCCCTGGCCGAGCGGGAGGGGCGGACCCGCCCGATCCTTCGCCTGCGTGTGCTGGCCGGCGGATGCTCCGGCTTCACCTCCCGGCTCACCTTCGAGGACGACGTCGCGAACGACGACCACGTGCTCGAGGCCCACGGGCTCACCTTCGTCGTCGACCCGAAGAGCGCGCCGATCGTGGAGGGGTCCACGCTCGAGTTCAACGACGCCCTCCTGGGCGGCGGCTTCAAGATCAACAACCCGCGCGCGATCCACGAGTGCGCGTGCGGCGAGTCGTTCTCCGTCTGACCCTACGGCGAGCCCCCGGCGTTGTCGTCCAGCAGGATCCGGATCTCCGCGACCTTGCGAAACCCGAGCCGTTCCAGGATCGGCCGCGACATCGCGCCGGCGTTCGTGGCCAGCAAGGGCGTTCCCCGCCGGACCGCCTCGTCCCACCGGGCCAGCACCAGCGCGCGGTAGGCCCCAGCCCCGCGATGGGCCGGGAGCACGGAGCCGCCCGCGAGCGAGACGCCGCGCTCGGTGGCGAACGCCGTCCCCTGCCCCACCGGCTCGCCGTCGATGAACGCCAGGAACACCATGCCGCCCGCGTCGGTCATGCCGGCGAACTCCTTCGCCAGACCCTCGTCGTCGTCCAGGTTGTCGCGGGGCACCCCGAACGCCTCCGACGCGATCCGTTGGGCCGTCCGGAACTCCTCCAGGGTCTGCACGCGCCGCACCTCGACGCCCTCGCCTCCGGAAACCGCCGGCGGGGCGTCCAGGAGCATCGCCGCGGCGACCGGCTCCTCATAGGGAACGAGCCCCAGCTGCAGCAGGCGGTCGGCCAGGCCGGCGGGCGTGGCCGAGGAGCCGACCTCCCAGGTCGAGCCGGTCCGGCCGCGCCCGCGGATCACGGCGCGGATCTCCTCGACCACCGCGGGGAGGTCGGCGTCGGCGCCGAGCCGGAACCGGAACACCGACGTGAACACCGGGTGGCTGCCCGGTCCGAAGAAGATCAGGAACCGGCCCTTGGGGTCCCGGTGGAACAGGGGATCGCCGGGGCGCATCGTGAACGCGCCGAGGTCCTCAGCGAACTCCGCCATCGCGGCGAGTGTAGCCGGGGGCCATAGACTGCCCTCGATGGCCTCCTCGGCCGACAAGACGCAGTGGCGCGACCTGTACCACGAGGTCGTGGTCACCGGCCTCTGCACGGGGTGCTCGGCGTGCGTGGTCGTCTGCCCCTTCCACGTCCTGGGCTACGAGGACGACAAGCCGGTCCAGCTCATGCCCGACGGCCCCGACGTGTGCACGCACGGCGACAAGGGCTGCGACATCTGCACCCGCGCCTGCCCCCGATTCCGGGAGTGGGAGCCGGAGATCGACGAGCTGATGTTCGGTCGGCTCCGCACGGCCGAGGAGCCGATCGGCGTGTTCCGCGAGATCGTCCTGGCCCGCGCCACCGACCCGACGGCCCTCGCCCACGGCCAGGACGGCGGCGTCATCTCCGCGCTCCTCGTGTGGGGCCTGGCCACCGGAGAGATCGACGGCGCGCTCACCTCGAAGCTCTCCGAGGAACGGAAGTGGGACGCCGAGCCGGCGGTGGTCACCACGCCCGAGGAGGTCTACGCCACGGCGGGCTCGCGGTACACGTACTCGGCGAACCCGCTCGCGCTGACCAAGGCGGCGGAGATGGGCCTGTCGAAGGTGGCCCTGGTCGGGATGTCCTGCCAGGCGAGCGTCACCGGCGCCCTGGAAGCGCGCCGCGTCAACAAATGGCGCAAGCGCATCGCCTGGACGTTCGGCCTGCTGTGCTCCAAGTCGTTCACGTACGAGGGCGTGATGGAGGAGATCGCCCAGACCCGCCTGGGGATCGACCTGGACGACCTGGTCCGCGTGAACGTCAAGGGGCGGCTGCTCTTCTACACGAAGGACGGCGAGGAGCACGTGTTCCCGCTCAAGGAGGCCCACCAGTTCACCCGGCCCGGCTGCAAGCTCTGTCCCGACTTCGCGGCCGAGCACGCCGACGTGTCCTTCGGCGGCCTGGGCCAGGAGGGCGGGTGGACGCTCACGGTGATTCGCACGGAGCGCGGCGCCGACATCTTCGAGCGCGCGATCAAGGACAGGATCGTGGAGGTGCGTCCGGGCTCCGAGGACCCCGCGGCGGTGGCGCTGATGGAGAAGCTCGCGATCAAGTCGCGGAACCGCTGGCCCCAGCCGGAGATTCCCGAGTCCCACCGGGCGCCGGGCGCGGTCCCCGGCTAGGACGCCGGCGCGACGAGGCTAGTTCCCGGTATCCGGACAGCTGCCGAACCCGCTGCTCACGCACCCGACCCCCAGCCACACCACGCGCGGAGTGACCGCCAGGGCGATGGACTCGACCCGGATGCCGAGGTCGATCACCACCGGCTCCGCCTCGGGCTCGTCGAGCGGCACCCGCAACACCTTTCCCTCGCGGCTGCCGATCCAGAGGGAGTCGGGTCCGACGGCGACCGCGAAGGCCCGGGGGCCGATCGCCGGGTTCGTGACCTCGGGGAGGAGCGACCCGGGATCGAGCCCGAGCAGCGAACCGTCCGAGGTGGTGAGCCAAAGGCGGCCATCGCCGAAGGCCATGGCGAGGACGTTCGGGATCGGCAGGGGCCGGTGGGTACCGGTGCGGAGGTCGATCCGTTCGATGGCGGCGCTGATCGGATCGAGGGCGTAGAGGATGGGTCCCTGGGCGATCAGCTGGACCGGTTTCACGCCGGGGATCGCGACGGCATCGGTGACCTCGCCCGTCTGCGCGTTCAGCCGAAGGATCCGGTCCTGACTGGCCGTGTAAAACTCGCCTCGGGTGTGGACCAGCCCCGAAAGGCCGTCCAGGGTCTCGACCGGGTCGGGACGTTCGCCGTGGCCCTCCGGGTCCAACCGGTAGAGCTCGTTCGCGGTGCCGATCGGATGGATGAGCGCCCACACCGAGCCCCGGGCGAACGCGAACGACGGCGGGCGCCCGAACGTCGACGTGACCGGGTACCGCGTCACGTACTCGTCGAGGGGGGCCGAGTAGAGGCCGATCAAGGATTCGCTCCCCACCCACACCGAGTCGCCGTACGGGAGCAGGGGGTTCGCGGGGGCCACTGTCGAGTTGCCCTCGATGATGGAGTTCGTCTGGGGGTCGATCACGTACACGCCGTTGCCGAAGGGCGGGCCGAGCTCGCCGGACGGCAACGCGGATGGCGAAGGACCTCCGCCAACGGCCCCTCCCTCGTCACGTCGGGTGATGCCGATGCCCGCGACGATGAGCGCCGCGACCACGGCCAGCGCGGCCGGGATCGCCCAGCGCGGACGGCCGCCGCGCCGTTCCGTCGGAGGACGCTCGGGCACGAGCGCCCTCGGTGCGAGCTCGCCCTTGCGGGCCACGGCGTAGATACGCCAGTCGCCCTCGACGCCCTTGAGGGCGGTCATCCCACGGTCCTCGAACGCGATCCCCGAGCCCGTGGTGAGGTCGCGCACCGTCCCCGACACGGCGACCTCGCTCGGCCCCGCGTTGCCGGCGATCCTCGAGCCGATGTGCACGGCCATGCCTCCCGGCTTGTCGCCGATCCGCAGCGACTCGCCGACGTGGACCCCGGCCCGGACCTCGATCCCCAGCGGCTTGACGGCATCGACGACCGCGCACGCGCATCGGATGGCCGCGGCGGGGCTGGAGAACGCCGCGAAAAACCCGTCGCCGGCGTTGTCGACCTCGTGTCCGCCGTACCGCTTCAGCTCGCGGCGGATCGTGGCGTGATGGGAGCGCAGGATCTCCCGCCACTTCTCGTCGCCGAGCTCGCCGGCCCGGATCGTCGAGTCGACGATGTCGGTAAACAGGATCGTGGTCGGGATCCGCTCGTCGCCGCGGCCTCGCTCGGACATCGCCCCGAGCGTGCTTCGGTCGGGGCCCTTCGTCAAGCCGTTACGAGGATCTGAACGGCGAGCGGGGCGACGGCTCCCGCGCGGTCCGCCACCGGGCCGGCGAGGGCCCGGCGACGGCGGAGGGCCGCCATCCGGGATGCCTCGATCATGTGCGTGCCCTCGAAGCCGGGGAGCTCGCGGATCACCGCGTCCATCTCGCGGGCCGCGGCAAGACCATCCGGCCCCGAGAACAGGTGTTCGACGACGAAATCGGTCTCCGCCTGGGGGCGCGTGCCGGTCCCCACCGGCGCCCACAGCCGATCCATGGCCCACCTGGTCAGGCGCCGGGCCCGAGGGCTCCGGGCGAGCCGGAGGCGGGCCTGCGACCGGTAGAACGCGAAGTGCCGCCGCTCGTCCTTGATGATCTGGTGCAGCAACTGGGAGAGCACCGGATGCTCGGTGCGGTCGATCATGCGGTGGTAGCCGGTGAGCGTGGAGAGCTCGTTGACGGCCCCCCACGTCATGTGCAGCGCGACGAAGTCCTTCGTCAGCGACGACCCGAGCATGGTCAGCAGGTGGCTGGTGTAGCCCCTGCCGAGCTGCCGGCGGATCCAGCCGTTGCGGCCGACCCGGCTGGGGAATGGGGCGTCGCCCCACACCCGCTCGCGGTCCGGCGCGAGCTCGTAGCCGGCCTCGCCCAGGAACCGGCTGAACGCTTCGCCGTGCCACAGCTCCTCGTAGACCCAGCAAGACAGAAACGCGGTGACGTCGGGTTCGTTCGCGGCCCGCGTGATGAGCAGGTCCCGCAGGTAGATCACCGTGTGGGACTCGATGTCCATCATGTAGGCCAGGCACCGGGCCTCGGCCGCGGGGAGGGGCGTCTGCTTGACGCGGTCCCATTCGACGCCGGTCAGGTCGACCTTCTTCGAAGCTCGGAGGTACCGATCCAGGTCGAACTCGTCCATTGCCCCCTGATTCGTAGCCCAATCGCCAACGGATTACCAGCCCGGAAACGCCGGAAGGGCCGGGCGAACCCGGCCCTCCCGTCGTGTCCTCCCGAGCCCTATCCGGAGAACGCCTCGGGGTGATCGATGACGATCGCCTCGGTCAGCGGGTCGCCGATCATGTGCATGTGCGCCGCGGCCTCGCGAAGGCCCGTGAACACCGCGTCCAGGTCTCCCGCAGCCACCGCGTCGACGACCGTCTTCAACGTGACCACGTGCTCCATGACCAGCCCGGCCACCACCCCGCCGTCGGGCAGCGTCGGGATCGTGTCGGAGAGGAAGGTCCCGAACGACTCCCAGTAGCCCTGGAGATCCGCCACGGCCTGGTCGGCCACGGCCGAGTCGTCCGTCGCCAGGCCGGTCACGTAGTCGACGACGAAACCGATGTGACCCTTCCAGGCGTCGTTGAACGTCGCTTCCGCATCCGGGTACACCGAGCCGAACGTGCCGATGATGTCGTCGGAGTTCCCGTCGAGCGCGGCAGCCGCCGCCTCGAACTCCGCGATCCGGCCCGACAGCGCCGCGTTCGCGGCCGACGCGGCCAGGTAGACGTGCTCCTGGAGGAGCCGGTTGAGGTCCGAGCGAAGCCCGGCCGCCGGCGACGACGCGTCGCCCTCCAGGCCGTTGTCGCCGGCGATCGCCGCGGAGAGGGCGTCGCCGATCTCGTGCATGTGCCCGGCCGCCGCTCGCAGCGCGGTGAACGCGTCGGTCGCGTTCCCGCCGGCCTGCGCGTCGATGACGGCCTTGAGGGTCAGGACGTGCTCCATGACCAGACCGGCCACGGCCTCCCCGTCGGGCAGGCCCTCGACCGTGTCGGAGAGGAACGTCCCGAACGACTCCCAGTAGCCCTGGAGGTCCGCCGCGGCCTGGTCGGCCGCGGCCGAGTCGTCCGTCGCCAGACCGGTCACGTAGTCCACGACGAACCCGATGTGGCCCTTCCAGGCGTCGTGGAACGTGGCCCGGGCGTCGGGATAGACGGAGCCGAACAGCTCGATGATGTCGTCGGAGTTGGTGTCGAGCGCGGCGGCCGCCGCCTCGAACACGGACGCCTGCCCGATCAGGGCCTCGTTCGACGCGATCGCCGCCAGGAACACGTGCTCCTGCAGCAACCGGTTGAGGTCCGAGCGCAGCCCGGCCGCGGCCGTGTCGGTCGTGACCCCGGCCGGCGCCGGCGAGGACGGCGAGTGCGTCATTCCGTCCGACGGCGTATTCGTGCACGCCGCCCCGAGCAACGCGAACGCCACCGCCACGCCGGCGATGCGAGTCCTGGTCCGTCGCATGTGATCACTCCTTCCGGGCGCGCGGAAGCACGCCTCGATCGATCCCCACTTCCCGAGCGGCCGGACGGCCCTCAGGTAACCCGGATCTCGCCCCGCATCCCGTTGGGGTGGTTCCGGCAGAAGAACGGGTAGGTCCCCGCCTGCTCGAAGGTGAATCCGAATTCCGAGCCCTCCACCTCCAGTGGCTCGTCGAACGCGTCGCCGGGCTCCTCCGGCGTGCCCGCGGTGACCGTGTGACGGACGCTCTCCTCGTTGGTCCAGGTGACCTCGTCTCCGGCCGCCAAGTCGACCGCGTCGGGCTTGAAGGCGAGCCCGCTGATCGTGATCTCGGTGGCGGCGATCGACGGCTGGGGGCTGGCGCCGGGAGTCGTCTCGTCGGCGCCGCAGGCTCCGAGGAGCAGCACCGCCGCGGTCAGCAGCGCCGCCGTCTTGTGCGAGGTCGCGATCATGGCCGACATTCGCGGGAACCACGCGGGCGGATCAATCCGGAAACGAAACGGGCCCGGCGCGAGGCCGAGCCCGTCGAGTGCTGCGTTGATTCCGGAGCTAGACGTCCACCTTCGGCCAGTTGGCGACGGTGGCGTGGTCGACGTCGAGCGCACCGACCTGCGCGGCGCCGCCCGGCGAGCCGAGGCCCGACACGTCCTCGTTGAAGAACTCGGCGTTGATCGGGGTGAACTGCTTCCATTCGCCCGGGACGTCGTCCTCGTAGAAGATCGCCGTGACGGGGCACACCGGCTCGCACGCGCCGCAGTCCACGCACTCGTCGGGGTGGATGTAGAGCATGCGGCCGCCCTCGTAGATACAGTCGACCGGGCACTCGTCCACGCACGCCCGGTCCTTCACGTCGATGCAGGGCTCGGCGATCGTGTAGGTCATCTCGATTTTCCCCCTAAGTACGGTGCGTCCCGTGCAAATGCAGTGTACCCCCCCGAACCGGGTTCGCAACTCAGGGGTTCGGGCCTGACGCGGGCGCGGCGGCGAGGATCGTCGCGAGCATCGACGAGACCACCTCGTGGGCGGGCACCGGATACACCACGATGACGTCCGCCCCCGCCTCCGCGAGCTCCTCCGCGCGGGCCCTGAAGTCCTCGGTGCCGCCCCGGACGCAGATCGCGTCGACTACCCGGTCCGACACCGGATCCAGCTCCCCCGCGAACCCCCACGCCTCGAACTGGCGCCGGTAGTGGGGCATGGCCGCGTAGACGGAGGTCACCTGGCGCAGGGCCTCCAGGGGAGCATCGTCCCTGACCCCCGTCAGGCAGCACCGCAGGTAGACCCCGATCTCGAACGGGCGGTCCCCCTCGCGCACCGAGCGAACCACCTCGGCGGCCGCCGCCACGCGCTCCGGCGTGCACCAGTTCAGCAGGACCCCGTCGGCGTCCGTCGCCGCCGCCTCGACGGCGCGGTCCCCGAGCGCCGCGAACCAGATCGGCATCGGCCCGTCGACGATCGACGCGCCGGCGAGGGCGGCGCGCACCTCGGCCGCGTACGCCCGGAACGTCCGTAGGTCCTGAAACCCCGCGCCGAGGCCCAGGAGGTGACGGCGAGCGGAGAGCTCGTGCACGGTGACGGCCCCGAGGGCCATCGCCTGCGGCGCGCGCCACTCCATCGACGCCACGCCGGTGGCCAGGGTGAGCCGCTCGGTCGCCCCCGCGAACCCGGCGAGCATCGCGAACGGATCTCGGTGGCCGACCTCCGGCACGAACACGGCCTCGAAGCCGGCGTCCTCCGCGGCCTGCGCCAGGCCGACCAGCTCGGGCCACGGCAAGGGCTCCCGCAGGGCGACGGCCAGTCTCACTTGCCGGGTGGCCATCTCGCTGCCATCGTCCCACGGCGTGGAGGCCGTCCGCTTCGAGACCTCGGACCATGTGCTGCTCGAGGGGGAGCTGCGCCTCCCCGACGACCCGGCCTGGGGGTCGGCGGTCATCTGTCACCCGCATCCCGAGCACGGGGGAAGCAAGGACCACCCGCTGTTGTGGGCGATCCGCGCCGATCTGTCACGCCGGGGCCTGGCGGTCCTGGGGTTCAACTTCCGAGGGGTGATGGGTTCGGAGGGGAGCCACACCGGCGGAGTGCTCGAGGTCGAGGACGTCCGGGCGGCGATCTCCCGGGTGCGGGAGACGGCCGACGGGCCTGCCTTCGTGGCCGGCTGGTCGTTCGGCGCGAACATCGCCCTGCGGGAGGCACTCGACGACGACCGGGTCGGGGCGCTCGCCCTGGTGGCCATCCCCCTCGGCGAGGCCTCGGAGCGGCTCATCCGCCTCCCCGAGCCGGAGGAGCTGGCGAGCCTGGCGATCCCCGCCCTGATCGTGGTCGGGGACGGGGACACGTTCGCGCCGGTTCCCGACGCCTACGTGCTGGCCGGGCGCATCCCCCGGGCCGAGGTCACGGTGGTCGAGGGGACGAACCACTTCTTCTGGAGGCGCGAGCGGGAGGCGGCGGCGCTCGTCGGGGCGTTCGCGGAGCGAACCTTGCGGGAAGGATCAAGCTCGTGAACGTCCCCTCCCGCCTCTCGCTCGTCACGCTGGGCGTGGACGACGTCGCCCGCTCGGTCGCGTTCTACCGGGCCCTGGGGTGGGAGCCGTCGCCGGCTTCGGTCGAGGGCGAGGTCGCGTTCTTCCCGCTGCAGGGAGGCAACCTGGCCGTGTGGGGACGCGATTCCCTCGGCGCGGACGCCGGGGTCACGCCCCCGTCGAGCCCCTCGGGCGCCGTGGCCCTGGCCATGAACGTCGAGGGCCGGGACCTGGTGCAGCCGATCCTGGACACGGCTCAGGCGGCCGGCGCGTCGATCCTCAAGCCGGCTACCGAGACCGAGTGGGGCGGGGTGAACGGGTACTTCGCCGATCCCGACGGCCACGTGTGGGAGGTGGCGTGGAACCCCGGCTGGCCCCTGGCCGAGGACGGGACGGTCCGGATCCCGTGACCTAGCCGGCCGGTGAGGCGGCGGTGGCCGTGGGCGTCGGCGGGGGCGTGGTCGGCGGGGGCGGCGGGGGCGGGCTCGGGGACGGCGAGGGGCTCGGGGAGGGCGAGGGGCTCGGCGAGGGCGAGGGCGACCGGCTCGCGCTCGTCACCACCGGCGGGCTCACCGCCGGGACGGACGAGAGAGACGGGCTCGGCGACGGGCTGCGAACGACCGTGCTGGGCCGGTCGACGGGGTCCTCGGAGCCGGTGAGCGCGGGCCACAGCAACAGCGCGGCGCCCACCAGCAGGACCATCGCCACCAGCGCGCCGATCACCCAGGGGAACGCATCGCGTCGCCGGCCCTCATGGGCCGCCGTCGCCGGGACGGCCTCGGTGACGGGCAGTTCTCCCGTCGACTCCAGCAGGGCGGTTGGTGGCATCACGGGCACACCCCCGCCGGCGACCGTCTCCAGGGCCGCCGCCATGTCGCCCGCGGTGGGGAACCGCTGGAGGGGCTCCTTCGCGAGCGCGCGGAGGATGACCCCGGAGAGCGAGTCGGGGACGTGCGCCGGAAGGGGTGGGGGGGGCTGGGTCTGGTGGGCCATCGCGACCTGGACCGCGTTGTCCCCGACGAACGGCTTCTCGCCGGTCACGGCCTCGTACAGGACCGCGCCCAGCGAGTACATGTCGGAGGCGGGCGTCGCCGGCTGCCCGCTCAGCTGTTCGGGCGACAGATATGAGGCGGTCCCCAGGACCTTCCCGGTCTCGGTGTGGGTCATCGAGCCCTCGAGGGCCTTCGCGATCCCGAAGTCGGCGATCTTCACGCGGCCGTCGGCGAGCAGCATGATGTTCCCGGGCTTCACGTCGCGGTGGACGATGCCCTTCTCGTGCGCGTGATCGAGCGCGCGCGCGACCTCGGCACCCAGGCGGGCCGTCTCCTCGGGGCCGAGCGGGCCCTTCGTCAGCCGGTCGGCGAGCGTCTCGCCGTCGATGAGCTCCATGACCAGGTACGCGCCCGCCTCGTCCTCGCCGGCGTCGAACACGGTAACCACGCCATGGTGGGTGAGCGAGGCGGCGGCAAGGGCCTCGTGCTTGAACCGGGCGGCCATGTCGTCGTCCGCGGACAGGTGCGGGTGCAGGCGCTTCACCGCCACGGGACGGTTGAGCACGAGGTCCTCGGCCAGCAGGACCGAGCCCATGCCACCGCGGGCGATCTCTCGCTCGACCCGATACCGGCCCGCGATCGTCTCCTCGGAGATGCTCGGCACGCCCGACGTATTCCCGGGCCGTGCGAGAACGAACCGTGGAGGCCGGCGGGGGTAAAGTCGGGACATGACCGGGCTGTCGGCCGAGGAGATCGAACGCGGGCTCGCCGAGCTGCCCGGGTGGCGGCTGGGCGAGAACGAGATCGTGAAGAACTACAAGTTCCCGAAGTTCGACGACGCCGTCGCGTTCATCGTTCGCCTGTCCCAGAAGGCCGAGGCGGCCAACCATCACCCCGACCTCCAGAACTCCTTCAACCGGGTGCGCGTGGCGCTGCACACCTGGAGCGAGGACGCCATCACCGAGAAGGACCTCGCCCTGGCACGGGAGATCGAGTCCGTGGCCGAGGCCCCGCCGGAGTCGAAGTGGCCGGCCTGGCGGCCGTGGGACAACCCGCCTAGGGGATGAGCACGAGCCGGTCGTGCGGCTCGTGCACCTCCAGCCGGCCCTCCAGACCCGGCTCGACGTGGAGCACGAACCCCTCGCCCTCGATGCGCTCGTCGTCGGGCCCGGGCGCCTCGGTCAGGACGGCCTGGACCTCGCCCCGTTCCCGGGCCAGCCGCAGGTGCACGTCCGGGTTGAACCGGCGCGCCGCCTCGTAGGAGCGCGTCAGGATCTCCACCGCGCGCGGGGTCAGCTCGATGGCCACGTCCGCGATCGTAACCGTCCCGTAATCCACGGGGCACAGAATCCAAGTATGGACATCGTGGTCCGCCCGGCGGTCACCGCGGATCTCGGCGGGATCGACGAGATCTACAACCACGCGATCCTGACCAGTCCCGCGACGTTCGACCTGGAGCCGAAGTCTGTCGAATGGCGGGCCGCCTGGCTCGCCGACCACGCGGAGGACGGTCCCCACCGGGTCCTCGTGGCGGTGGACGGTGGCGAGATCGTCGGGTTCGTCTCCAGCGGCCCCTACCGGGCGAAGCGCGCCTACGAGACGTCGATCGAGACAAGCATCTACGTCCGCCACGGCCGGCTGGGCGAGGGCATCGGCCGTGCCCTGTACGCGGCACTCTTCGAAGCCCTCCGCGGACAGGACGTCCACCGCGCCTTCGCCGGCATCGTCCCTCCCAACGACGCCTCGGTGGCCCTGCACGAGCGCTTCGGCTTCCGCGAGGTCGCCCACTTCACCGAACAGGGCCGCAAGTTCGGCCGCTACTGGGACGTCGTCTGGTACGAGAAGCCGCTGGCCTGAGCCCTCACGGGCGCCTGGCGATCACGTGGAACAGGTGCCAGTGCTTGGGACCCACGAACGACGTGCCCTCGCGCTCCTCCTCCTCGAACGACTCGACCTCGAGCCCCTCCAGCAGGCGCTTCGCCTCGGCGCGTGAGACGAAGGTCGCCGCCGAGTTCGCCCACGAGTCCCGGTCGCCGAAGAGCTGGCCGGCGAAACGGCCTCCCGGCACCAGCGCCTCGCGGATCGCGCGCCACAGGCCTGGGAACGATGCCGACGAACCGAACGCCAGGCTGTACCCGGCGTAGACGAGCTCGGCGGGAGGCAGACCATCGAGGTCCTCGAACCGCGCCACCCGCGTGGTGAGCCGCTCGGATGCTTCCGGGCCCACGGCGGAGAGGAGCCGCTCGATCCCGGCGGCCTCGGCGTCGATCGCCAGGACGGTCCATCCCCGCCGGAGAAGCTCGATGGAGTCGACGCCGTCTCCACACCCGAGATCGATCGCGCGGCCCGGACCGGGAAAGCGGTCGACGACCTCAAGGAGCAGCGGCCGCGGCGCACGCCCTTCCTGCGCGGCGTAGTACGCGTCCCATCCCGCCTGGTCGCCCGTGGTTGCCTCCCTTTTCGTGCGGGGACATACTGGCTCGGGGTTGCCCCCAAATCATGCTGAACGGAAGGTTTTCGCGCGTGCCGAACTCGGGAGGGGTTCCGTTATGGCCTTCCCCCGCAGAGCTCGACGGCTGCTCGCCGCGCTGCGGGCGGAGCAGCGCACCCTCCGCCAGGGCTTCTTCGCGCTGATCCTGGGGGCGGCGACGGCGTTCGTCGCCGGCATCGCCCTCGGCTCCATCACCGACACGCTCAAGACGCTTCCCGGGCTGATCATCCTGATCCCGGCGGCGATCGGGATGCGGGGCACGATCTTCGGGGCGATGGGCGCGCGGCTCGGCACGAGCACCCACGCCGGGCTTTTCGAGGTGACCCGCGACCGCTCCGGCGTGCTGTACCAGAACCTGTTCGTCGCGGTGGTCTCGACCTTTTCGTCGACCCTGTGGCTGGCTGCACTCGCGAAGCTCTCCGCGGCCGTATTCGGCCTCCAGTCGATCTCGTTCCTGGAGTTCGTGACCATCGCGGTGGTCGGGGGCATCATCGACTCGGCGATCCTGCTGGCCGCGACGGTCGGGCTCTCCGTCCTGTCCTACCGGCGGGGCTACGACCTCGACGCGGTTGCCACCCCGCTCATCACCGCGGCGGCGGACATGATCACGATCCCCGTGCTGTTCGTGGCCGCACGGCTGGTCGTCGCCATCCCGGACGTCGCGAACGTGATCGTGGCGATCGCCATGATCCTGGTCTGCCTGTTCGCGACGATCCGGGGGGCGCTCACCGACCTCCCCGTCGCCCGGCGGGTCCTGATCGAGATGGCCGCGGTGATCCTCCTCACGCCGATGCTGGACATCCTCGCGGGGACCGTGGTCGAGGCCCGGCTGGACCGGTTCGTCGCCTTCCCGGCGCTGCTGGTCCTGGTCCCGCCGTTCGTCGCCGTGGCCGGGGCCCTCGGGGGCATCCTGTCCAGCCGGCTGTCCTCGAAGCTCCAGCTCGGCGTGATCTCGCCACGGGGCCGGCCCGAGGGCCCCGCGGTCCTGGATGCGGCGATCACCGTGGTCTTCGGGTTCGTGATCTTCCTGGCGCTGGGCGGGCTCGGCCTCGGCTACACGGCCGTGAGCGGCACCGCGAGCCCCGGCGCCGGTCCGCTGGTGCTCGGCACCCTGGTCGCCGGCTTGCTGGCGACGCTGATCGCCATCCCCGTCTCCTACTACGCCGCGATCGTCACGACTCGGTTCGGGCTGGACCCCGACAACCACTCGGTCCCTATCATCACCAGCGTGATGGACCTGTCCGGCGTGGTCTGCTTCCTGGCGGTTCTGTCACTATTCGGGGTGGCAGCGAATGGATGAGCGGCCGCGGAACGTCAAGGAGCTTCTGACCGAGGCGAAGGACACCTCAGAGGTCATGGTCGACCTCGCCTACGCGGCGGTCTTCTTCAACGAGGAGGACCTGGCCGAGGAGGTCGAGCGGCTCGAGGAGATCCTCGACGGTCACCTCCGCCGCCTGCGTGAGATCTCCATGCTCGCGGCCCGCAGCCCCGAGGACGCCGAGGCCATGGCCGGCGTGCTCCACATCGCCGGGGCCATCGAGAAGATCGGCCAGGCGGCGAGCGACATCGCCCGCGTGATCGACGCCCACCTGGGGATCCCCGCCGCGCTGCGGCCCGATCTCCGCCACGCCGACGAGATCGTCGGCCGGGTGAAGGTCCGCGCCGGCTCGGAGTGCGTCGGCCAGAGCCTGCGCGACCTCCAGCTCCCCATCGAGACGGGCATGTGGGTGATCGCGATCCGCCGCGGCGACGAGTGGGAGTTCGCTCCCGGCCCCGAGACGATCGTCTCCGAGGCCGACGTGCTGCTGTTCCAGGGCCCCGAGGAGGGCGTGAACCTCATCCGGAAGCTGGCCGGCGCGGCTCCCCTCACCGAGGCGCCCAAGGGCGACCCGCATCCCCTGACCGAGCTGGACCGGGCCGTGGACATCCTGGTCGAGATGAAGAACTCCGCCGAGGTCGCGGTCGGGCTCGCGTACTCGGCGCTGCTGTTCAAGGATCCGGCGCTCGCCGCCGAGGTGGCGACCCTCGAGGCGCGCAGCGACACGCTCCACGACGAGCTCGAGTCCTGGGTCCTGAAGGCGGCGCCCGAGGCCCGCAACCCAGACGAGCTCCGGGGGCTGCTCCGGCTGGGCCACGCCACCGAGACGATCTTCGACGCGGCCCGCGACATGACGTGGCTCGTCGAGCACGGCGAGGAGCTCCACCCGGTGGTGCAGATGGCGCTGGAGGAGACCGACGAGGTCGCGGTCGAGTCGGTCGTCGAGTCCGGGTCGCGCGCCGACGGCAAGACCCTCAAGGGCCTGTCCCTGGCCACCGAGACCGGCATGTTCGTCCTCGCGGTGCAGCGAGGCCGCCGCTGGACCTACCGACCCAGGCCCCGGTTCACGCTGCAGGCCGGGGACCGGGTGATCTCCATCGGTCCCGAGGACGGCATCGGCCAGCTCGAGACGCTCGTCGGCGTCCCCGCCCAGACGGCGTCCTGACGCCCGTATTGTGCGGCTTCGTCCGTTGACCTAGCCTTGCCGAGGGACCGATCGAAGGAGGGGACATGGACGCATACGTCTTGCTGCGCACCGAACCGGGACGGACACGGGATGCGGCCGAGCGGCTGACCCGGCTGGCCGGTGACGGCATCCGCCAGGTTGTCGTGATCACCGGCGACTGGGACGTCCTGGTGGCGCTCGACGTGGCCGATCCTCACCAGCTCGGCGAGGTCGTGATGGGCCAGGTCCTGGACGACGAGACGATCACCGAGTCACAGACGGCCGTCGTGCTGAACCCCCCGGCCCGCGACCCCACGCCCCCCAAGCCCACGCCGAAGCCGAAGCCGATGCCGGTGCGCGGCCGCGATCCGTTCGTGGCGCTCGTGTTCGCCGACCTCGACCTCGCCCAGGGCCGCGAGTTCGAGGGCGGCTGGGACACGTGGCTGGGCGGCGTGATGGACTCCCTGGCGGAGACCGGCGGCGTCGCCGGCGCCGCGGTCGTCACCGGCGAGTACGACCTGCTCATCGAGGTCGGCGGCGCGACCTGGGACGAGTGCTCGCAGGGGATCCTCTCGATCGCGACGATCCCCGGCATCGCGGGCACCACCACCGCCGTCGCCGTGACGGAGAAGCTGGTCCCCACCGAAGCCGCCGACTGAGCCGGGCCGACATCGCAGGACCATGAGCCAGGCGCCCCCCCGCGGCGAGCGCCGGCTGGTCACCGTGCTGTTCGCCGACCTGACGGCGTTCACGTCGGTGACCGAGTCGATGGACCCCGAGGACGTCGACGCCTTCCTGCAGCCGCTCATGGAGGACATGACGTCCCTCGTCGAGTCCCACGGCGGCACGATGGTGAACTGGATCGGGGACGGGTTCCTCGCCGTGTTCGGGGTGCCGACCACCCACGCCGACGACGCCGAGCGGGCCGTCCGGGCCGCGATGGCCTGCCGCGACGCGGTCAAGGCCCGGGCCACCGACCGGCCCGGCTGGGAGGGCCCCACCAGCCTGCACGCGGGCATCCACACGGGCGAGGTGCTGGTGGTCCCACGCCGCGGCGGGCTCGACGTGGTGGGCGACACGGTGAACACGGCGTCCAGGCTCCTGGGCGTCGCGCCGGCCGGCTGCGTGCTGGTCGGCTCGAGGACCCGCGATCTCACCGACCACGTCACCGACTACCTGGAGTGGGCCCCGATCCGCCTCAAGGGCAAGGCCGAGGCCGTCCAGGCGTACCAGGTCCGCTCGATCTCCGCCGAGCCCGGCGGACGGCCATCCCGCGCGGCGCCCACCGCGTTCGTCGGCCGCGCCATCGACCTGACGTGGCTGCGCCAGCGTCTGGCCGAGGTCACCGGCTGGGGACACAGCACGGTCGCGATCATCGCCGGACCGCCCGGCCTCGGGAAGTCGCGGCTCGCCGCCGAGTTCGCGGAGACCGCCGGAGAGGCACGCCACCTCGTGGGCCGATGCCAGGCCTACGGCGAGCGGGGGCCCTGGCACGCCATCGCAGACGCGCTGCGAGGCTTCGTGGGAATCCAGTCCGGCGCCGACCCCGACGCGGTCCGCGCCGCGCTGTCCGCGGCCGTCGCCGAAGCCCTCCCGGACGTCACCGAGCCCGAGCGCTCGGGGGTGGCCGGATGGCTGGCCACGGTGGCCGGCGTGGGGAGCGCCACCACGCCCCCCGGACCGGCGGAGCTCAACCTGGATCTCGCCGTGGCGGTACGGCGGTTCCTCTCAGGGCTCGCGACCAACGGGCCCGTGGTGGTCACGCTCGAGGACGTCCAGTGGGCGGACCCCCAGCTGTTCGGCTTCCTGTCGTGGGTCGTGGAGGAGCCGTGGCCGGCCCCGGTCCTGTTCCTGTGCGCCGGCTGGCCCGAGGTCCTGGAGCGGGGCGAGCTCAAGCTCGACGACGACCGGGTGCTCCACCTGCGAGCCCTGTCGACCGAGGAGTGCGCCTCGATGCTCGCGGGGCTCCTCCCGGGCGAGGTCCCCGAACGCCTTCGCTCGGATCTCATGCGCCGCTCGGGCGGCAACCCGCTGTACCTCGAGGAGACGGTGCACATGCTTCGCGAGGGCGGCGCGCTCCGCGCCGACGCCGGCCGATGGAGCCTGCGGGGCGAGACCGCGGCAATCCCCGAGACCATGCAGCTCGTCGTCGCGGCACGCATCGACGGCCTCCCCGAGCCGGAGCGGCGGCTCCTTCGGGACGCCTCCGTCGCCGGCGAGACCTTCTGGGACGGGAGCCTGCGCGCGCTGGGGTGGCGGGACGGTGTCGAGGAGCTGCTGGAGCGGCTCATCGAGCGCGACCTGATCCGGGTCCAGGACGAAACGACCATCGAGGGCGCCCGCCAGTTCGGCTTCAAGCACGCCGTGATCCGCGACGTCGCCTACGCCACGCTTCCCCGCGCCGACCGGGCGGCCAAGCACCTGGCCATCGCGGGCTGGGTCCGGGCCAGCCTGTACCCGGGGAGCGAGGAGCCCGTCGAGCTGCTGGCCTTCCACTACGCGCAGTCGGTGGCCCTCAACCCGGGCGTGCCCGGGCACACGGTGCGGCTGGCCGTGGACTACCTCCACCGCGCCGGGGACCGGGCGCGGATGCAGTTCGCCTGGGTCGCCGCGGCCGCGCAGTACACGCACGCGCTGACCCTGGCCGAGCGGCTGGACCCCGACCCGCGCTCCCCAGAGGGCGAGCTGCTCGCCGAGGTCCG
Source organism: uncultured Actinomycetes bacterium (assembly GCA_963742735.1). GTDB lineage: Bacteria > Actinomycetota > UBA4738 > UBA4738 > JBBDTT01 > JBBDTT01. The sequence continues at coordinate 111,969 of CAVUMN010000003.1, read as the reverse complement.
CCTGGCCCAGGCCGAGGCGCTCTCGAACCTGTCCCGATACGAGGACGCCCGCACCGAGGCCACCGAGGTCCTCGCACTGGCCGAGCAGGCCGGCCGGCGGGACTGGCGAGCCCGCGCGCTGCTGGTGCTCGGCTGGGTGGAGTCGGACGTGCCGAACGAAGCGCGGGCGCGCGAGCTGCTGGGCGAGGCCGTCGAGATCGCCCGGGAGCTCGGCGACCGGCGCGCGGAGGCCGTCGCCCTGTTCGAGACCGCCTACACGTGGAGATTCGCGGACTTCGGCCGGCACCAGGAGTCGCTCGAGCGCGCGGCGCGGGCCTTCCGGGCCGTCGGCGACTACTGGTGGGAGCTCCGGTGCTACCAGGACCTGGCGTGGGGGGCCACCCCCCAGGGGGGCGAGGCCTTCGAGCGGCCGTTCCGCCGGCTCGACGAGCTGACGTTGCTCACCGCCGAGCCCCGGGCCGTCGGGGCGCTCCGGCGGGCCTGGGGCTACTTCCGCTTCTACGCCGGCGACCTGGCCGCCGCCAGCGAGGTCCTCGGCGAGGCGGTGGGGCTCGGCCTGGACGTGGGGGACCCCGACGTGGAGGTGGAAAGCCGGTACCCGCTCGCGCTCGCCGACCTGGCGTTCGGCCGCCTGGACACCGCCGAGGCCCACGCCGACCGGATCGCGCGGACCGGCGAGCGCCGCCGGTTCCGGCGGGTCATGGCCCAGGGAAAGGTGCTCCGCGCGCGGATCGCGTCGCGCCGCGGGGACGCCGGCACCGCGGACCGGGAGCTCGCGGAGGCGGAGTCCCTGCTGCACGAGCTCGGCGCGGGCTTCGAGCTCGTCGAGGTGTGGGGCGCGCGGGCGGAGATCGGGCTGGACCGGGGGGACCCGGAGCTCGCCGAGGCCGGAGCGCGCCGGTTCGCGGAGGACCTGCGTCAGGGCGGCGCGCTGTGGCGCCCCTACGCGCTCACGCTGCTCGGACAGGCGCGCCTGCTCGCGGACGACCTCGCCGGCGCGCGGGGCATCCTCCAGGAAGCCCGGTCGGAGGCCGAGGCCATCGGCAACGTCCTGGTCCCCGTCCGCACGGCGCTGCTCCTCGCCGAGATCGACGCGCTGGACGGCCGCGATCCCGGCCCGCTCCCTGCCGAGCTGCCCACCCCGACCGACCGAGCGCTCCACGCGGAGATCCGGGCCCTGCGCGGCGACGCGAGCGGCTGGGCCGACGCGACGGAGGCCTGGAGCGAGCTGGGGGTGACGGCCTGGCCCGGGCGGTCGAGGGACCTCGCGCGGCGGTAGCTAGCGAACGCCGGCGGGGAGCGAGAAGGCCATGTGCTCCTCGATCGTGCGGACCTCCTCGACTTCGGCAGCGCCCCGGGCGCGGAGCCAGTCCAGGACCCGCTCGACGAGCCATTCCGGGGCGCTGGCGCCGCTGGTGACGCCGACGACCTCGGCGCCCTCGAGCCAGTCCGGGGAGATCTCGCTCTCGTCGTCCACCAGGTAGGCGGGGGTCCCGGCGGCCACCGAGACCTCCACGAGCCGCTTGGAGTTCGAGGAGTTCTGCGAGCCGATGACCAGCAGCACGTCCACGCGCTCGCGCAGGTCCTTCACGGCGTCCTGGCGGTTCTGCGTGGCGTAGCAGATGTCGTCGCGGGGCGGGCCCTGGATGGCCGGGAACCGCCCGCGGAGCACGTCGATGATCCGGGTGGTCTCGTCCACGGAGAGCGTGGTCTGGGACAGGTACGAGACCCGCTCGGGGTCGGCGACCTCGACCGTGCGGGCCTCGTCAACGTCCTGGACCAGCCGGATGTGCTCGGGGGCCTCGCCGCTCGTACCCACGACCTCCTCGTGGCCCTCGTGCCCGATGAGCAGGATCGTGTAGCCGTCGCGCGCGAACCGCCGGGCCTCCAGGTGGACCTTGGTGACGAGGGGGCACGTCGCGTCGATCACGTTCAGGGACCGGGCCTCGGAGTTCGCGTACACCTCCGGGGCCACGCCGTGCGCGGACAGGATGACCGTGGCCCCCTCGGGCACCTCGGCCTCCTCCTCGACGAAGATCGCCCCCTTGCGCTCCAGGTCCCGCACCACGTGCAGGTTGTGCACGATCTGCTTGCGCACGTACACGGGCGAGCCGTATCGGTCGAGGGCGCGCTCGACCGCGTCGACAGCGCGCTCCACTCCGGCGCAGTAGCCGCGCGGCGACGCCAGAAGGACCTTGCGGATCACGCTCCCATGCTAGTGGCCCGGTGGGTACGCGGAGCCCGCCGGCAGGTGAAGATCGGTGTGGGCCCGGGCCGGCACCGCCGCGACCGCCTTCGGGACGGGATCGAACGCATGTTCGTAAACCTGCTTGCCACTGGCTAGCAGCCTGGTAGAATCGCGGCCTTCCCCTGGACCGCCCCTCGTCCAAGCCCTTTCGCTATCGGACGCGGTTTACGCGCGCGTGCGCTGCCCGCGGTGGGTTGGACGCTGGTCCGGGAGAAGGGCCTATCCGACGAGCCACAGGAGGTGATTCAACACCCATGACCTACCCGGCCCATGACGGGGGCCGATAACCCCGTCCAAGCTCGGGGGGTGAGATCCATGCCATGGAAAAACCCAAGAGACGCCGCCTGGAAATGGCGGCTGCATTGATCGTGTTCATGCTCGCGGTTCCAACCATCGCCAGCGCCCTGCCCGGACTGACCGTGGACCGAGGAGACTCGGCCGCTGATCTGCTGAACGCGGCAGGCGCCGGTAAGTCGTTCGCTCTTTCCCAGGTCTCGGCCGCGGATCGTGCCGAGCGGACCCTGCTCCGGGGTGCGACCCGGAAGGCCACCCGCTTCTCGGCATCGACCGTTGGTGCCTCATCGACCGGCAGCGGTCGCGCGAACTGGTACGCCATCGCGGCGTGCGAGTCGGGCGGCAACTGGGCGGCGAACACCGGGAACGGATACTGGGGAGGCCTCCAGTTCCATCCGGGAACCTGGTACGCGAACGGCGGCGGGCCCTTCAACGGGTCTGGCCCCTTCCCCTACTCGGTCGGACAGCAGGTCGCTGTCGCCGAGCGCGTGCTCGCTTCACAAGGCCCCGGGGCATGGCCCCACTGCTTCGCCTGGGCCTGAGGGTTCGAACGGGGGGAGCCTTCGGGCTCCCCCTCAGCCCTTCCTCGCGAGCCCCTCCACCGTCCTGCGCAGAGCCGCGTGGTCCGCGGCGAGCGTCCTCAGCAGGTCCAGCGCCTCCTGGTTGACCCCGTAGTCGTGCTCGGCCGCGTCGCGGTCCCGCTCGGCCGCGCGGTTCTGGCTCATCATCACGACGGGCCCCGTGTACGCGGCCTGGAACGACAGGACCAGGTTCAGCAGGATGAACGGATAGGGATCGAACGGCTTCCCGGAGATCCACCGCCCGATCAGCAGCCCGTTGGCCAGGATCCACAGCCCGAGCAGCGCCGACTGGACGATGATGAACGGCCACGAGCCGACCCTGGCGGCGACCCCGTCGGCGACCCGTTCACCGAGCGTGCGCCGGGCGTGGTGACGGACGTTGACGGGATGGCGAAGCGGTTCGCCGGGCGTGGGGGTGCGAAGGCCCATGGCGCGTCCTCCTCGAGGTCGGTTCGGCCGAGTGTAGAGGCGACCCTCAGCGAACGGGGCCGCCGGGACGCCGGAGCCCCAGCACGGCCGATCGCACCTCCTGGACGTCCTCGACCCAGTCGTCGGCGGCCTCCGCCTCGGCGCCGACGGCGACGATCCGCAGCGAGGGGTGGGCGGCCCGGACGGCCTCGATCGCGCCGGCCAGCTCGGCGGTGACCACCACCGCGTCCGGCTCGAGCTCGTCGATCTGGCGGAGCAGCTCCTCCGCGTCCGTGGCACCGCCGGTGAGCTCGTACTCCTTCGAGACGGCCGCGTACTTCAGCTCGGTCAGGCGCTCGTGGCCCGGCGCGGCGCACAACACCTTCAGCGCCCGGCACACGGCTACAGCCACCCCCGCTTCTTGAACTGCCAGTACAGGATCCAGCAGACGCCGAACATGAGGGCGAGGGCCGCCGGGTAGCCGACCGTCCACGACAGCTCCGGCATGTGCACGAAGTTCATCCCGTAGATGCCGGCGATCAGCGTGGGGACGAGCAGGATCCCCGCCCACGCGGTGAGCCGCTTCATCACCACGTTCATCTGGTTGCCGACCGCCGACTGGTACGCCGACAGCGCCGCGGTGAGCGTCTCGCGGTTGTTGTCGACGAACTCGATGGCCCGGTAGACGTTGTCGTAGACGTCGCGGAAGTACGGCTTGACCGTTTCGGGGATGAGCAGCTGGTCCTCCTCCAGGAAGTCGAGGACGTCGCGCAATGGGACCACGTGGCGGCGGAACTCGACGAGGCGCTTCTTGAGCTTGAACAGCTCCTCCTGCAGACCGACCTCGACCTCCGTCGCGAAGACCCGCTCCTCCAGCGCCTCCGCCTCGTCGTCGAACGCCTGGACGACGGGGAAGTACGTGTCGACGATCTCGTCCAGCAGGACGTGCAGGAGGCCCGAACCGCCGTGGGCGTCGAGGGTCGGGCTCGCCTCCCACCGCTGGACCACCCGGTCGACGGTGAACGCGGGGGCGAACCGGAACGTGAGCAGGTAGCGGCGGCCCGCGTAGATGTGGAGCTCCTTGGCGACGACCTCCTGGCCCTGCCCCTCGACCGCGTACGAGACCACCTGGAAGTAGTCGCCGTACTGGTCGACCTTGGTGCGCTGGTTGCGCTCCTTGAGGTCGCTGAGCGATTCGGGGTGCAGCGCGAACTCCTCCGCGACCAGCGCGATCTCCGCCTCGGTCGGCTCCTCGACGTCCACCCACACCAGGCAGCCTTCCTCGAGGCGGTCGCTGATCTCCTCCGGCGGGAACGGCCGGTCGAGGGGCTTTCCGTCGCGGTACGCGCGGCAGGTGATCATGGCTAGAACATGTGCGCGCACCAGGGCGCGAGGCTCACGCCGAACATCAGGTCGGCTTCCTTGAGCGCGCCGGGCCGGCGCTCCTGCGCACGGAGGCCCGTGGCCAGGCCCTGGAACGCCACGCCGCCCAGGTACGCCGCTCCCAGGGCGGTCGCGTCGAGGATCAGGTCCGGCTCGGCCTCGGTCGGCGCGCACTCGGCGCCGTCGGGGCCTCCCTCGAGCGCGTATCGGCCCTCGTTCCAGGGGCAGAACCCGTCGCGGACCTCGACGACCAGGCGCCCCGGCGCCCGGTACCGGCGGCCGGCCAGGGCGGCGGGCACGTCCACCACGCGGACGTAGAGGCCGTCGTAGAGGCGGCGTTCCAGCCGGCGGGGGTCCGCGAGCAGGAAGAACAGCGGCTCATCCGCCGGACGGTGCTGGGCGCTGACGGTGGCCACCAGGTCCACGTCCAGGAGGAACCGCCAAAGCTGCGCGAGGGCGGTCGGCGAGGCCGCCTCGAGCTCCTCGACGAACACCTCTCCGGCCGGCAGGTGGCCGCTCCAGTCCTGCTTGATCCGGTAGAACGCGTAGCCCTCCGGCCGTCCGTCCTGCTCGAGCAGCGCGTAGAAGTACTCACTGGCGCCGTTCCGGTCGTGCTCGAGGTCCGTCGTCGTGTAGTCCCACCACGCCGCGTTGCGCGCGATGTGGCCCGGCCGCTCCGAGACCACGCGTTCGTAGACCTCGGGGAAGGTCCGGAGCGCTTCGGCCCGGTCGACCAGCCGGATGCGCTCGGCCGGCTCCACCGGCCCGGCGAACGCGCTGTACGCCCGGGCGATCTTCACCGTGGCGGAGTACGCCGCCATGCCGTAGCCGAACCGGCCGTAGATCCCGGACTCCGACGCCCACAGCGCGGCCAGGGGCTCGCCGCGGCGATGGACGTCCTCGAGCTGCTCGCGCATCAGGCTGGTGAGGATCCCCCGGCGCCGGTGGGTGGGCATGACCCCGACCGAGGTGATCCCGGCGGTCGGCAAGGACTCCCCGCCCGGGACCGTCATCCGGAAGGTGGCGGCCATCCCGCCCCCCACCTGCGTCTCGCCGTCGAAGACCGCCAGCGTGCGATCCGGCTCGAAGATCAGCCGTTCGGCGGCGACGTCGCCGTCGCGCGCCTGGATGCCGAACGTCTGGGTCTGCGCGCGGACGAACGCGTCCGCCTCGTCGAGCGAGACCGGTCGAACGGTGAGGTCCATGGCCCCCGATCGTACTGTTCGGGCGGCCTTCCGAGCGGACCGAGCCCCGTGCTAGCGTGCGGGCGTCTCGGGTGCGAGGGAGGTCGCGATGTTCTGTCCGAGCTGTGGGCTTCGTCAGGCGGCCGATCACCGCTTCTGCATGCAGTGTGGAGCGCGAGTGCCCCGCGAGCTCCTGTCCCGATCGGGACCCAAGGTCAGCCGGTGGTTCTGGGGCATGCCGGTGATCTCCGACGATCCACCGCACGCGGCGCTTCGGGTCACGCGGTACCTGGAGTCCATCGAGATGAGCACGGCCGACGGCACCGCGCGGGTGCCCAGCCACCACGTGAGGTTCTCGGTCTGGAACGACGACCGGGCCGTGTGCGCCGTTTCGATCCCCGACGACGAGGCGGAGGCGCTGGCCGAGTTCCTGCTCGCCACCGTGACGAACGGCAACGATGTGCACGCCGCGGAGCAGTGAGACCGCCAAAAGTATCGAATCCCTCGTTTGCCGCTGCAGATCGCGGGTACCAGGCCATGAAGGTCTCCGATCTGGGACGGGGGAAGCCATGGCCAAGGACGCACTCACGCTGCTGCGGAACGACCACCGGACTGCCGAGAAGCTGTTCGCGCGCTATCGGCAGGCGGCAGATCACACCCAGAAACGCCTTGCCGCGGAGGAGATCATCCGCGCGCTCTCGGTCCACACCTCCGTCGAGGAGGAGGTCCTGTACCCGGTCGTCGGGGAGACCCTTCCCGATGGCGAGCAGCTGGCCGAGCAGGCCCGTTCCGAGCACCGCGCGATCAAGCAGGAGCTCGCCGAGCTCGACGGGATGGACCCCTCCGACGAGCGCTTCGAACCGCGCGTTCGGGCGGTGATCGCCGGCGCCACGCGACACTTCGTCCAGGAGGAGGGCACGACGTTCCCCCGCCTGCGCCAGGCCCTGCCGAGGAAGCGACTGAAGGTGATGGGCGAGGCCCTCGGCGTGGCCCGGCTGGTGGCCCCCACCCACCCCCACCCGAGCCTCCCCGACACCCCGCCGGCGAACGTCGTGGTCGGGGCCGCCGCGGCGGTGGTCGACCGGGCCCGCGACGCGGCCCGAGACGTCCGCCGCACGGCCACCGACACCGCGACGAAGCGAACCGCCGCCAAGGCGTCCGCCAGGAAGAAGCCGGCTACGAAGCGGTCCGCAACGAAGAAGCCCGCCGCCAAGCGGACGACGGCGAAGAAGGCTCCGGCCAGGAAGAAGGCTCCGGCCAAGAAGGCCCAGAAGAAGGCGCCGGCCAAGCGGACACCGGCCAAGCGGGCGGCCGCCAGGAAGACGACTCCTCGGCGCGCCGCCTAGCCGCGGCGCAGCGGAAGCACGTACCAGAAGAACGCAAACCAGAGCGCGTTGGCCGCCGCCACCAGCGGCGCCCAGAGGTTCTCGAACACCAGGTCGGTGATCAGATAGACGACGAGCGTCATCGACACTGCCAGCAGCGCCGTGCCGGCGATGGCCAGGCGGTTGGCGACGATCACCATGCGCTCCTTCTCGCCCGGACCCCCGCGGAACCGGAGGCGGTGCCAGGAGGTGGGCACCATCAGGAGCGCGGTCGCCGCGCTGGTGCTGAGCAGCGAGGCGAAGTAGAGCCCTCGGTCCAGGCCCGAGATCTCCTGGAACGCCTGCTGAAACGGAAGGATCAGCAGGAACGCGAACAGCACCTGCACGCCCGGCAGTGCGACCCGGAGCTCGTTGAGGAGCTCGATCAGCTCGCGATCGATCCGCTCCTTCTTGTCCTCGTGGTTCACTCGCCGCTCGGGGAAGACGTCACCATCTTGGCCATGAGGGAGTGCGTACCCGCTGGGAAGGGGTTTCACCCCGAGGCAATAGGGAATCCGGCGGGGTGGTCAGACCGATCCGGCAGGATGCCGACGCCGACGCGGCTTGAGCTGCGTAACGGACGCCAGCCCCTTGGTGCTGCCGGACGGGCCCTCGCCCTCGCGGCCGTTCTCGAGCTCGGCGGTGGTGTCTCCGTAGCGGCTGTCGTCGACGTCGCGCCACTCCGCCAGCGCCATCTCTCCGCCGGCGATCCGCGGCAGCTCGACCTCGGTGACGATCCGGGCGTGAGGTCCCGCAAGGACGGCGGCCAGGCTTTCGGCCCGCTCGGAGCCGTCGTCGCCACGTTCGCCTACCGTCTCCGCGACGATGAACGGTCTGGGGGCACCGTCGGCTACCCCATCGAGCAACACGTAGTAGCGCACGAGGCGCCTCCGATCAGGTCCAGCGTACGCCTATTCCGCGCGCCCGCGACCGAGGCTAGGCCTGCTCCTGAGCGCCGGCCTCCCGCTCGTCGCGCTCGTCCTGGAGCATGTCGGCGAAGCGGTCGGCCGAGTCGCGCGCGTCCCTGGTGGAGTCGAACTCCACCCCGCGGTCCCGCAGCTCGTCCAGGAACGCGCCCGAGTTCGCCTCCCGTGGATCCAGGAGCTCGCCCTGCGGGATCCCGATGGCCGCGGCGATGCGCTCCAGCGTCGTCAGCGATGGGAGCAGATGGCCGTTCTCGTAGCGAGACAGCCGGGACTTCGGAACCCCCGACGCGCGCTGAAGATCGCCCTGGCTCATCCCGGCTTTGCGACGCGCGGCGCGTAGTCGCTCGGCGAAGCCTTCCATGTCAAACACCCCCACGCGGGGCGGCGCGGGCAACGCCCCGTTCCACGTAATGTACCCCCTCGGCGGCCGATGACGCTTCTCCGTTTCCCTTTGCGCCCCAAGGGTTTACACGTGTGTGAACGGCCGTTCCCAAGACCGTGAACCTCACGAACGCGCAGCTCTCGGAGCTCCTCTCGCGCGCCTCGGAGGAGGAGTCCGACCACCGACGGCGCGCCCTTCGGCGCGCGGGTCGCGCGGCCATGCTGTGGCCCGAGGAGGCCGCCGCGGTGGCGGGGGCGGGGCGCCCGCTGCGCGAGCTCACCGCCGTGGGCCCGTGGATCGAGCGCCGCATCCTGGAGTGGCTGGAGTCCCCGCCCGAGATCCCCGAGCCGCCGGAGGTCCGGCGGGGCTTCCTGAGCATGGCCGAGGCGCTGCCGGCGCTCGAGGCCGACCCCCGATGGCGCGGGCGGGTGCGCGGCGACCTGCAGGTCCACACCACCTACAGCGACGGGCGCTACCCGCTGGACGAGGTCGTGCAGGCGGTGCGCGAGCGCGGGTACGAGTACGTGGGGATCACGGACCACTCGGTCGGGCTCCCCATCGCCAACGGAATGTCGGAGGAGCGCCTGGCCGCCCAGGCCCTCGACATCGCCTCGCTGAACGAGCGGATGGACGACTTCAGGATCCTGCACTCGATCGAGATGAACCTCTCGCCCGAGGGCGAGGGCGACATGGACCCCGCCGCGCTGGCCCGCCTGGACCTCGTCCTGGGCGCGTTCCACTCCAAGCTCCGGGGCACCGAGGACCAGACCGATCGGTATCTTGCCGCCCTGCGCAACCCGACCATCCACGTCTTGGCGCATCCCACGACCCGCCGGTTCGGCTCGCGGCTCGGGCTGAACGCGGACTGGAGCCGGGTGTTCGCCGAAGCGACCCGGTTGGACGTGGCCGTGGAGATCGACTGCTCGCTGGCCCGCCAGGACCTCAACGTCGAGCTCGCCCGGCATGCCCGCGACGCCGGAACCCGAATCTCGATCGGCACCGACGCCCACTACCTGTCGGAGCTGGACACGATGGACCTCGGCCTCGGAACCGCGGCGCTCGCGGGGATCGACCCCGACCGGGTCCTCAACCTCATGCCGGCCGACGAGCTCGTGGCGTGGGCGGCCGAGCGGCGGCGGAGCGTCGGTCCCACCGGATAGCTCCGCCCGTCGTGACCGTTTCGGCCCTCTTGCCCTTTCGGCCGTTTCGGATACAGTGAACACTTCCACCGAAGGGAGCGCCTGATTCCGGCCCGTCCGGCCACCCCCACCCAGCGGCTCTTCTTCCCTCCCTCGGTCATCCGGGCCGTGGGCGGCTTCGCGTTCGCCATCGGGGGCTCGCTCCTCGCCGTCGAGGTGGCGATGCTGGAGGCCCTCGACAAGTTCCCCACCGTCCCCTTCTTCGTGGTGGTCCTCGGCGCCACCCTGATCGGCAGGCTGGCCGCGGGGCTCATCGCGGTGGTCGGGGCGGTGCTGCTCCTCGACCTGGAGTTCGTTCCCCCGATCGGTTCGGTCTCGGTCGAAACCTCGGAGAACCTCGTCGGCCTCGCGTCGTTCGCGCTCGTCACGCTCGGGATCGCGTTCGTGGTGGCCAGGCGCGATCGGGCCAGCGCGTTCGCGGAGTCCGAGCGGGACCGCTTCGCGTTCCTGACCGAGGCGGGCGACGTCCTGAGCCGGAACCTCGACTACGAGTCTCGCCTGCAGGAGGTGGCCCGGGTGGCCGTGCCCCGGCTTGCCGACTGGGGCTCGGTGACGGTCGGCGAAGCCTCCGGCCTGCGCACCGTCGCGGTGGCGCATGTCGACCCGGCCAAGGTCGAGTGGGCCAAGGAGCTCCAGGAGAAGTACCCGCCCGAACCCGACGCGCCCACCGGCGCGCCGGCGGTGATCCGCACCGGCACGTCACAGATGATGCGGCGGATCCCCCGAAAACTGATCAAGCAGTTCGGCACCGACCCCGAGCGCAAGCGCCTCCTCAAGGAGCTGGGTCTGCGCTCCGTCATCGTGGTCCCGATCGAAGCGCAGGGCCGGGTCCTCGGCGCCCTGACGCTGGTCATGGCCGAGTCCAAGCGGCGGTTCGGTCGCGGCGACCTCGCCCTGGCCGAGGAGCTGGGCTCGCGCGCGGGCCTGGCCATCGAGAACGCGCGCCTCTACACCGAGCGCGACCACATCGCGGCCACGCTCCAGCGGGCCCTGCTGCCGCCCTCGCTGCCCGAGGTGAAGGGGTTCGAGCTCCGGGCCTTCTACCGTCCCGCCACGGCAGGACGGCAGGAGGTCGGCGGGGACTTCTACGACGTGTTCGCGGTCACGGGCGACGCGTGGATGCTGGTGATGGGCGACGCGTGCGGCAAGGGCGCGGAGGCGGCGGCGCTCACCGGCCTGGTTCGCTACACGGCCAGGGCCCTGGCCGCTCGCGAGTCGAGCCCGGCCGCGATCCTGGCCGGCATCAACGAGACCCTCCTGCGCTCGGTCGAGGGCGAGGAGTTCAGCACCGTGGCGGTCGTCCGCGTCGAGCCCACGCGCGACGGCGCCCGCATCACGTCCAGCGTGGGCGGCCACCCTCGGCCGGTGATCCTGCGCCGCGACGGCACGATCGAGCCGGTGGGCCAAACGGCCGTCCTGGTGGGCGCGTTCGCGGACGCGAAGTTCACGGACGCCACGGCGCGGATCCTGCGCGGCGAGACCTTGATCCTGTACACGGACGGGCTGACCTCCAAGGACGAAGGTGACGCCTTCGCCGACAGCGGCCGCCTCCCGCGAGCCCTGGGGCCGCTGGCCGGCGCCACCGCGGCCGAAGTCGTGGCGCTCATCGAGGACCACGTCGCCCGGCGCACCGAGGGCGACCCGAACGACGACGTCGCGGTCCTGGCCCTGCGGCCGATCCCCGCCCGCGTCCGGAGGTCCGAGACGAGCTCCGACGGACCGGGGACCGAGACGGCCGTTGCTCGCTCGCGTTAAGTCGGACAATTCGGGGGTACGAGTCAAGTATGGAATTGCTTCGTCGTGAGCTGAGCCTGACGCTCCAGCCCGGTCCCCGGGCGGCGCGTGACGCCCGGACGGCCGTGGATGGCACGCTCACCAGCGCGCGTCCCGAGGTGCGCGAAGACGTCCGGCTCCTGGTCAGCGAGCTCGTGACGAACAGCGTCCGCCATGCGGACCTGGGACCGCGGGACGCGGTGAAGGTGCGCCTGTCCGCGTCGCCCCAAGCGGTGCGGGTGGAGGTCGAGGACGCGGGGCCGGGGTTCGATCCGGACGAGCTTGCCGGACCCCAAGGGACCGGCGGCTACGGGCTGTTCCTGATCGACCGCCTGGCGAATCGCTGGGGGGTCGACACGCGCGCGGGAGTCAACGTGTGGTTCGAGCTGGACCGGCCGTTCGCGACGGCTTGAAGCGCGGGTTCAGGCGCGGGACAGCGCCCGCCCGATGACCAGCCGCTGGATCTCGGAGGTCCCCTCGAAGATCGTGTAGATCTTCGCGTCGCGGTACCACTTCTCGACCGGGAAGTCCTTGATGAAGCCGTACCCGCCCAGGATCTGGATGGCCTCCTCGGTGACCCGAACGGCGACCTCGCCGGCCTTCAGCTTGCTCATCGACCCCTCGGCTCGGGTGAACTCGGCGCCGGTGCGGGCCATCCACGCGGCGCGGTAGGTCAGCAGCCGCGCGGCGTCGATCTCCATGGCCATATCGGCGAGCTTGAAGGCGATGCCCTGGTGCTCGACGATCGGCCGGCCGAACGTGGTGCGCTCCTTCGCGTACTCGATCGAGTACTCGAGCGCCGCCCGGGCGATCCCCAGAGCCTGCGCCGCGACGGAGGGCCGGGTCATCTCGAACGTCTTGAGCGCCGTCGAGGAGCTCGTGGCCTGCTGGCTCCGGGCGCGCTCCATCTTCGTCTCGAGACGCTCCATGCCGCCGACGACGTTCTCGAGCGGGACGCGGCAGTCCTCCAGGATCACCTCGGCCGTGTGGCTGGCGCGGATGCCGAGCTTCTTCTCCTTCTTGCCCTGGCGAAGGCCGGGCGTGTCGGGACCGATCAGGAAGCTCGCCTGCCCGCGATGGCCCAGGTTGGCGTCGACGGTGGCCACCACGACGTGGACGTTGGCAATGCCGCCGTTGGTGATGAACACCTTGGTCCCGTTCAGGACCCACTCGTCACCGTCGCGCTTGGCGGTGGTGCGCAGCGCGGAGACGTCGGAGCCGGCGTTCGGCTCGGTGACCGCGAACGCCCCGAGCTTCGGGTCCTCGGGCGTCCCGAACATCAGCGGGGCCCACTGGAACAGCTGCTCGGGGGTGGCGGTGTAGGCGAGCGAGGCGAGCGGCAGCCCGGTGCCGAAGATCGACAGGGCGATGCCCGCGCAGCCCCAGCAGAGCTCCTCGAGCGCGATGGGAAGGGTCAGTCCGGTGGGGTCGTTGCTCGAGACCTCGGTGTAGAACTCCAGCGAGTAGATCCCGGTCTCGGCGGCCTTCTTCAGGACCGGCCACGGGAACTCCTCGGACTCGTCGTACTCCGCGGCTACCGGGCGGATCTCGTTCTGCGCGAACTCGTGCAGCCACTTCTGGGTGGTGATCTGGTCCTCGCTCAGCTGGAAATCCATCGGTCCTCCGGGTGCGTCGAGGGCGTCGGTACGAAGGTTACTCGCTGGTAGGTTACCCCAAGGTAGTATTACGCAACCATGCCGAGGAGTCAAAGGTCGACCAAGCGCCGGATGCCCGGCCCCGAGCGGCGCGAGCAGCTGCTGAACGTGGCCCGCCGGGTGTTCGGCAAGGGCGGGTTCCACCAGGTGTCGATGGACACCGTGGCCCGCGAGGCCGGCGTGACCAAGCCGATCCTCTACGACCACTTCCCCTCGAAGAAGGAGCTGTACCTCTCGCTCCTGGAGCAGGACCTGGCCGCCCTGCATGAGAAGGTCCAGAAGGCCCTCGACGACGCCCCCGGCAACCGCGAACGCATCCGCGCCTCGTTCGAGGCCTACTTCGGCTTCGTCGACGAGCACGCCGAGGGGTTCCGGCTGCTGATGCAGGAGGCCATCGGGGCCGACCGTGACCTGCAGGACCGGATCCGCGGCGTCCAGGAGGAGATCCACAAGGAGGTCACCCAGGTGATCGAGCGCGAGTCGCGGGGCAGCCTCAGCCACGCCGACGCGCGGGTCGTCGCGCTGGGGCTGATCGGCATGGCCGAGACGGTCGCCCAGAAGGACCTCGGCGCCCCGGCCGACGAGCGACAGCGCTCGGTGGACACGCTGGTCCGCCTGGCCTGGCGCGGCATCACCGGCCTCACCGTCTGAGACGGACCGGTGGACGCCGCGACGCTCATCTCTGAAGCCAGGAGCTTCCTCCGCCCGATCGACTGGCGGGGCACGCATCCCGATCCTCGCGACGTCGAGGGCTTCCTGCTCTTCGAGCGCGACGAGCGCGTCACGTCGTTCGACGGCACGGAGATCGCCTACGGGGTGTTCGGGTCGAAGGGGCCCTGGGTGATGCTCGTGCCGGGGTTCGTGTGCCCGGACAACTTCTGGAAGTACCTGCTCCCCGACCTGGCGAAGGATCACCGGGTGATCGTGTTCGACTCTCGCGGACTGGGGCTTTCCGGACTCCCCCGCCGGCCGGGCTACCGGGCGCGCCACCTGTCGTCCGAGGACTTCGCGCTGGCGAACCAGGCCCGGGACATGCAGGCCATCCTGGACCAGGAGAAGGTGTCGAAGGTCTCGCTGATCGGCCACAGCATGGGCGGCCAGACGATGCTCGAGGCGTACCGTCGCTACCCCGAGCGGATCGCGTCGCTGGTCTCGCTCACGGGGCCGTTCGAGAGCCCCATCCGCACGTTCTACGGCCGCGACTTCACGAACCTGTTCCGCGGCGTCGACCAGTTCCTGAAGCTGTTCCCCCGGCCGACGATCCTGCTGTGGCGGGCGCTCTTCCTGGTCGACGTGACGTTCCCGCACAAGGTGGCGCAGATCGGCCGGGCTCTCGGGCCGCTCGCCAAGCCCGAGGACATGGAGAGCTACTACCGGCACATGGCGTTCATCGACCCACTGATCATGATGAAGATGGCCGAGGCCATGCGATCGCACTCGGCCGCCGACGTCCTGCCGACGATCAAGGTCCCCACGCTGATCGTCGCAGGCACGCTGGACACGTTCACGCCGGTGTCGCTGGCCAAGACGATGCACGAGGCCATCGCCGGATCGGAGCTGCTGGTCCTGGAGGACGCCTCGCACGGCGCGGTCATCGAGAAGCCCGACGAGGTCAACGCCGCCGTCCGCGACTTCCTGACGCGGGTCGAGTCCGGCGCGAAGCGACCCTCGACGCAGCCACCGCGCGAGGACCTCGACACCGCCGAGGAGATCCGCGAGGAGGCCCGCGAGGAGGCCGGGCTCAGCTGAGCTTGGCGCCCAGCTCGCGGATGACGTCCACGAGCAGGTCCACGTCCTCCTCCCGCGTCCGCCAGTTCACGATCGCGGGACGGAAGGCCGCCATGCCCTCGAACGTCGTCGTCCCGACGTAGACCCGGCCGTCCTCCAGGATGGCCTCGCCGACCCGGCGGTTGAGGTCGTCGAGGGCAGCCGGATCGTCCATGCCAGGCGGGTGGAGGCGGAAGGTCACGATGTTCAGCCGGACCTCCGCGAGACGCTCGAGATCGCCGGCCTCGTCCACGCGGGCGGCCACCCGGCGCGCCAGCTCCAGGTGACGCTCCACGATCTGGCGGTACCCCTCGCGGCCGTAGGCCCGCAGGGTTGCCCACACGGGCAGGCCGCGGGCGCGCTGGCTCATCTCCGGTGAGAGGTAGGCGAGGTTCGGCCTCGCGTCGTCCCCGGCGGTCAGATAGGCGGCGGAGGAGGTGAGCGCCGCCGGAAGCAGACCGGGATCCCGCACGAACGCGAACCCGGACTCGTACGGGACGTTCAGCCACTTGTGCCCGTCGGCGATCACGGAGTGGGCGCGGTCAATCCCCTCGACGAGATGCGCGGTCTGTGGCGAGAGCGCGGCGAACAGGCCGAACGCGCCGTCGACGTGCAGCCACGCGTCGTATCGCTCGGCGAGGTCGGCCATGTCCGAGATCGGATCGAAGTCGCCGGCGTTCACCTCGCCGGCGTTCGCGATGAGGATCGCCGGCGCCCCGTCGAGCGCCTCCAGCGCCGCCCGCATGGCGCCGAGGTCCAGCCGGCCCGCGTCGTCGCGGACGAACGCCTGCACGCGGTTCCGGCCGATGCCCAGCATCCCAAGCGCCTTGCGGGAGCTGGCGTGGACGTAGCCGCTGGTGAGGACGGGCACCGGAGGGAGCCCGGCCAGGCCGTCGTCGTCGACGTCGGCGCCGTGGCGCCCGGCCCACCAACGGCGCGCGCACAGCAGGGCGGTGAAGTTCGCCATGGTCGCGCCGGTGGTCAGCGCGCCGCCCCAGGTTGGGGGGAGCCCGAACAGGTCGAGCAGCCACTTGACCGAAAGGTCGGCCAGCCGACCCCCGAGCGGGCTGGCCACCCACAGGCCCGGGTTCTGGTCGATGGTGGACTGCAGCCAGTCCGCGCCGAGCGACGCCGGCGTGACCCCGCCGATCACGAAGTGGAAGAACCGAGGACCGCTGGAGGCGACGTGGGCGTCGAGCCCGTCGAGGAGCTCCCGCAGCGTCGCGTCCGCGCCGACCCCCGTCTCCGGCAGCGCCCCGCCGAACTGCTCCGCCCGCTTGTCCGCGCCCGGCTCGCGCAAGGCCCGGTCGTCGACGGAGGCCAGGTACTTCCGGGCCTCCTCGGCGATGAGCGAGACGACGCCCTCGAGCTCCGCGCGGTCTGGGCCGGACATGCCGTCGCTAGAGGTTGCCGCGGTCGGCTTGTTCGCGTTCGATGGCCACGAAGAGCTCCTTGAAGTTTCCGAGGCCGAAGCCTTTGCTGCCGTGGCGCTCGATGAGCTCGAAGAAGACCGTGGGGCGGTCCTGCTGGATCTTGGTGAAGATCTGCAACAGATAGCCTTCCTCGTCGCGGTCGGCCAGGATGCCCAGGCGCTCGAGGTCGGCGACGTCCTGGTCGATCTCGCCGATCCGGCCGCGGAGGTCCTCGTAGTACGTGGCCGGTACGCGGATGAACCGGACACCGCGCTCCCGCAGCGCCTCGACGGCGTCGACGATGTCGTCCACCGCCATCGCGATGTGCTGCACGCCGGGTGAGCGGTAGTAGTCGAGGTACTCCTCGATCTGCGACTTCTTCTTGCCCTCGGCCGGCTCGTTGATGGGGAACTTCACCCGGCCGTTACCGTCCCACATGACCTTCGACATCAGGGCCGTGTACTCGGTGGAGATCTGGTCGTCGCGGAAGTGCACGAGCTGCGCGAACCCGAGGATGCGCGCGTAGAACTCGACCATCTCGTTCATCTTGCCGAGCTCGACGTTGGCCACCACGTGGTCGATGGCGCTGATGCCGACCGGCGGGGCGTCGTCCTGGTACGCCTCCTCGGCCCGATACCCGGGGAGGAAGACGCCGGAGTAGTTCTCGCGCTCGATGAACGAGTGCACGGTCTCGCCGTACGCCTTGATCGAGGCGCGGACGACCTTGCCGTGATCGTCCTCGAGGACCGTGGGCTCCAGCGCGCTCTCGGCGCCGCGGGCGGTGGCCTCCTCCCAGGCGTGGGTCGCGTCGGGGACACGCAGCGCTACGTCCTTCACGCCGTCGCCGTGCTCGAACGCGTGGCGGACGACGTCGCTGTCGGGGGCGAGCCCGCCCGTGAACACGTAGCGCGCCTCGCCCTGCTCGACCACCCAGGAGGCCCGGTCCCGGAGGCCGGTCTCCTGGCCCGCGTAGGCGGTGACGTGGAAGCCCAGGGCCCTCGAGTAGTAGTAGGCCGCCTGCCGGGCGTTGCCCACGTAGAACTCCACGTGGTCGATGCCCATGAGGGGCATGAAGTCCTCACTGACCTCCTGCGCCATCGGTGTCACCTCCGTTGGATCCGCCCTTCGAGTCTACCCCGGCCCCTCCGTGGCATAGTCGCGCCTTCATGGCCACCGATGGAGCCTTCCGCCACGGCGTAGCGAGCGGGGATCCGCTGCCCGATCGCGTCGTGATCTGGACGCGAGTGACCGGCGCCGCCGAGCCGGCGGAGGTCTCGTGGACGATGGCCCGGGATCCCGAGCTCCTGGACGTCGTCGCCTCCGGCAGGGCGGTGGCCTCGGCAGAGGACGACCACTGCGTGCACGTCGACGTGGAAGGGCTGGCCCCCGACACTCACTACTGGTACGCGTTCGAGCTCGGTGACGAGCGGTCGCCGGTGGCTCGCACCCGGACGCTCCCCGGCCCCGGATGCGAGCGGCTGCGCCTGGCCACGGTCTCGTGCGCGAAGTACAGCGGGGGGTTCTTCAACGGCTACGCGCGGATCGCCGAGCGCGACGACCTCAACTTCGTGCTGCACCTCGGCGACTACATCTACGAAGTCTCCAACCATCCACCGCCGAGCCAGACGCCTCCCGCCGACATCGGCCGCAGCTACGACCCGGATGGCGAGTGCGTGACGCTCGAGGACTATCGACGCCGCTACGCCCACTACCGGCTCGACCCGGACGTGCAGGCGCTGCACCACGCCCACCCGGTGATCGCAACGGTCGACGACCACGAGTTCGCCGACGGGGTGTGGCGCGAGGGTTCGGTGGAGCACCGCGAGGACCGGGACGGGCCGTGGAGCGTGCGCCGCGCCGCGGCCTTCCGATCGCGCTGGGAGTGGCAGCCGTACCGGATGCCCGACCCCTCCCAGCCGGAGCGGGTGTTCCGCTCGATCGACCTCGGCGGGCTCGCCGAGCTGTTCATCATCGACACGCGCTCGCGGCGGGACGAGCCGGTGCCGGAAACCATGCTCGACCCGTCGGCGGGACAGCTCGGTGCGGAGCAGAAGGCGTGGCTCCTGGACGCGCTCGCGCGGTCGGAGACGCCGTGGCGGATCCTGGGGAACAGCTCGGTCATGGCCCCGGTCTGGGCCGAGGGGATCCCCGCCGACGTCGAGGACGCGCTGATCACGCTGAAGCTCGTGAACGCCGGCGCCACCGGCCCGGACCCGGACCAGTGGGACGGCTACCCCTTCGAGCGGGAGGCCATCCTGCGGGCGCTGGAGGGCGCGTCCGCCGGCGCGGTGGTGCTCTCCGGCGACGTCCACATCGGCCTGGCCAGCGAGCTCCGCGTCGACGACCGGACCGTCGCCGGGGAGTTCGTGACCACCAGCCTCACGTCGCAGAACGTGGACGACAAGAAGGGGTGGGAGCGCGGGACGAAGTCGGTGCCGCTCCAGGAGGGGTACGTGGAGGCCGTGCCGACCGTGCTGTGGTGCGACTTCGACGCCCACGGCTACATGACGGTCGAGATCACCCCCGAGTCCGTGACCGGCGAGTGGTGGTTCGTAGACACCGTGCTCGAACGTGTCCCCGGCCAGGCCCGTGGCGCCGCGTTCCGGGTCGCCGCCGGCAACCCCGCGCCCGAGCGGATCGGCTAGGCCGGCCGCGCCGCGAACGCGGTGATGTGGCCGGTGCGTCCGGCGACGCGCATCGACTCCTCGACCCGCTCGGCCAGACGTCCGCTTCGAAGGTCCTCGTGCAGCGCCTTCAGTCCCCGCACGCGGACCTCCGGGTCGGTTCGATGCCAGAACGAGGTGTTTCGCAGGTACGCCTCGCCGGCCAGCGCGAAGGGGTCGGTGTGCAGCGCCGACAGCGACCCGTCGGCGCGGTCCACGTAGACGACACGGTCGGCCTCCACCGACTCGAAGCCGGCCTCACGGAGCATGGACACCACCTCCGCCTCGTTGGTGCGGATCTCGGCCGGAAACGTCCCCTCGAAGTACTCGTAGGCGAACAGCGGCTCCAGGTTCTCCCGCGTGAAGGCCATCAGGACCAGCGGGCCGGCGCGGATCACCCTGCGCGCCTCGGCGAGCGCCGCCGGCGGGTCGTCGAAGAGGTGGATCGCGCTGACGATCGTGACCGCGTCGACGGAGGCGTCGCGCACCGGCAGGGCCGTGGCGTCGCCGACGATCGCGTGGCCCGGGCCGAGCTTGTCGACGCTTCGCGCCAGCATGGCGGGCTCCGCGTCCACGACCGTCAGGGAGAACCCGCGGGCCGCGAGCACTTGCGCGTAGTTGCCGGTCCCCCCGGCGACGTCGAGCAGCGACCGCCCCTCCGCCGGGCCGAGATGTCTGACCAGAGCGCGGACGACGCTCGGGCTGGCCCCACGCGTTCGGTCGTACGTCTCCGCCTGCTCGGGATAGTTGCCGGGCCGCATGGTTTCCGAGTCTAGGCAGGGAACTCTCGCGGGGTTCGCCCGGTCATGTGGGGTGAAGACCTCGTTCGAGGAGGAACCCATGCGCAGTCGCCTGCTGTTCGTGCTCCCGCTGATCGTCGCCCTGCTGCTCGTCCCTGGAGTGGCCGGGGCGGGTGGCGGCGCCGACGTCGACTGGGACCCCGCCGGGGGTCCTCAGTCCATCTATCGCGTGCCGGGATCCGACGCCGGAGCCACCGCCACCGTCCATCAATGGGACACGGGGTGGATCGGAGACGGCCCTTGGTTCGTCTATCTCCTCGAGTGGCGGGCAGGGAGCGACGCCTCGTACCCACCCCCGGACGCCATGCTGCTGGGACGAGCCAGCGTCGCCCGCTCCGCGCGCGTCAACGAGGCGATCGTCACCTTCTCGTTCGTCGTGCCGCATGTGCCCTCCGGCGAATACGCCGTCACCGTCTGTGACTGGGGATGCCGCACCCAGTTCGGCGACTTCTTCGGTGAGTGGTTCCGCATCGTGGAATCTCCGCTCGAGGCGCGGTTGCTCCAGCGCATGGACCGCATCCAGCGACCGCTGTATGCGCGGATCGACGGCCTCGAACGAGACCTCAACCATCGGATCGACGCCGTGGATCTCAACGCCGCCGGCTCGAGCACGGTCTCCGCGTGGGGAGAGCGGATCGGGAAGTTGGAGTCTCGGATCGAGGTCCTGCAAGCGCGGGTGGCCTCCGCCGGCAGGAGCGCTCCATGGTGGTTCGGGATCGGCGCGGGTTCCACCTTGCTGGCGCTTGGAGCGTGGCGGCTGCTGGTCGGTCGGCGACGGCGGCGCGAGCTTCGGGAGCTGCTCACCGAGGCGGTTGCGCCGGCGGAGATCGTGCCGTTCGAGCTGGAGCCGGTGGACTGAGTCAGAAGATTCCGGCGAAGAGCTTCTCCAGGACGAACCCGAGGAGCATGCAGGCCGGCCAGGTCAGGATCCACGCCGTCACGACCTGACCGGCCACCCCCCAGCGCACGGCCGAGACCCGCTTGGTGGCGCCGACCCCCATGATCGACGTGCCGATCGCGTGGGTCGTCGAGACGGGGATGCCCAGCTGCGCCGCGCTGGTGATCACGATCGCCGCGCCTGTCTCCGCCGCGAACCCCTGGACGGGTTCCAGCTTCGTCATGCGCACGCCGAGGGTTCGCACCACGCGCCACCCGCCGACCATCGTGCCCAGCCCCATGACGACCGCGGCCGAGACGATCACCCACAGCGGGATGCTGAACTCCGAGGGAACCCCACCCGCGGGGTGGTTCCGCAGCAGGATCGCCAGCGTGATGATCCCCATCGTCTTCTGCGCGTCGTTCGTCCCGTGGCTGAAGGCCATGAACGCGGCGGACAGGATCTGCGCGCGGCCGAAGATGCGACGGACGACGGCTCGTCGAACCCGCGCGAACAGGCGGTAGATCAGAACCATGATCAGCAGGCCCATCAGGAACCCCCCGACCGGCGACGTGACGAGCCCGATGAGCGACTTCTTGGTCCCCTCCCACTCCAGACCGTGCAGCCCGCCGGCGGCGAACCCGGCGCCGAGCAGCCCCGCCACCAGCGCGTGCGACTCGCTGGACGGCAGGCCGAAGTGCTGCGCGCCGAGGGCCCAGATGGTCGCGGCCAGTACCGCCGCGGCCACCGTCTCGAGCGTCACCAGCTGGGTGTCCACGATGCCCGACGCGATCGTCTTCGCGACCGCAGTGCCGGAGAGCGCCCCGACCAGGTTCAGGACACCCGCCATCGCGACCGCCTGGAACGGGCGCAGCACGCGGGTCGAGACGACCGTGGCGATGGAGTTGGGCGCGTCGGTCCACCCGTTCGCGAACTCGAACAGATAGGCCAGCGCGACGACGAGCCAGAAGGGCATCTAGAGCACCTAGGACTGCTTCAGCGCGAGGCCCTCGAGCAGGTTGGCGACGTCCTCGAGCTGGTCGATCGCGGCCTCGAGCTCGTCGATGACGCCCTTCCACTTCAGCACGTCCATGGCCTTGAAGTTCCCGGAGAACAGGTCGGCCACGGCCCGCCGGTAGATCTTGTCCCCGTCGTTCTCGAGCCGGTTGATCTCGACCCAGTAGTTCTCCAGCTGGTTGAACCTGGGGAGCTGCTGGAGGGCCTCCCGAGTCGTGCGGGCGGTCTGGACGATCACGTCCGCCTGCGCCTTCATCTCGGGCAGCGGCTTCTCGATCTTGTGGAGCACCAACAGATCGGCCGCGGCGTCGATGTGGTCCAGGACGTCGTCGAGCGCCGACGCCAGCGCGTGGATGTCCTCGTGGTCGATCGGGGTCACGAACGTCGTGTTCAGCCGGCGCATGATCCGGTGGGTGAGCTCGTCGCCGTCGTGCTCGAGGTCGTGCAGCCGGGAGGCCTTCTTCGGCACGTCCTCGAAGGTGGAGACGATGTCCAGGAACAGCTCGGCGGCCTTCTCGATGTGCTCCGCCTGCGCCACGAAGAGCTCGAAGAAGCCCTCGTCTCGAGGGATGAGTCGGAACTTCCTGCGTGCCACGACCGGCTTCCCCTTCGGTAAGTGGATGAACGCCGGGCGAACGATAGCGGAACGCAAGGTGAACGGACAGGTGGCGGGGCCGGCCTATTCGACGAACTTGTACCCGAGACCTCGGACCGTGACCAGATGGACCGGCCGATGGGGATCCTGCTCGATCTTGCGCCGGATCCGCTTCACGTGGACGTCCAGGGTCTTCGTGTCGCCGAAGTACTCGGGGCCCCACACGTGGTCGATCAAGAAGTCCCGCGTCACCAGCCGGTCCTTGCGTCGCAGGAACGTCTCGAGGAGCTCGAACTCCTTGGGAGGGAACGGCACCGACTCGCCCCGGACGCGCACCTCGTGCCGGCCGACGTCGAGCTCGACCGGGCCGCCGCCCAGGACCTCGTCCTCCGGCTCGCGCTGCAGCGAGGCGGCCCGGGCCCGCCGCAGGTTCGCCCGAACGCGGCTGATCAGCTCCCGGACCGAGAACGGCTTCGTGACGTAGTCGTCCGCTCCGAGCTCCAGGCCGGCGACCTTGTCGGCCTCCGAGTCCTTGGCGGTGACGATGATGATCGGGACGTCGCTGTCCTCTCGGATCCGCTTGCACAAGTCCAGGCCGCTCATCTCCGGAAGCATCAGGTCGAGGATCACCAGGTCCGGCGTCTCCTCACGAAAACGCGCGAGGGCGCCGCGACCGTCACCGCTCACCCGCACCGCGTATCCCTCGCGCTCCAGGTTGTAGCGCACGGTGTCGGCCAGCGACTCCTCGTCCTCGACCAGCAGGATCCGGGCCTGGCCGTCAGCCCGCATTCGGTCCCATCCCCGGCGGATGCGAGGCGTCGGTGAACTCCCGGAACTCGCCGGTGAGCAGGAACGCGACCTGTTCGGCGATGTCCACCGCGTGATCCCCGCATCGCTCGAGCTGCCGCGACACCACGTTCATGCGGATCCCCCACTCGAGCAGCTGGACGTCGGGCGAGAGGCCGACGATCTGTCCGTACAGCCCACGGTTCAACCGGTCCACCGGGTCGTCCATGCTGGGGAGCCTCAGGGCGAGCTCGAGATCGCGCAGGGCGAAGGCCTCGAGGGCCGTACGGATCATGGGCCGCACGACGTCGGACATCTCCCGGAGGTGGCTCACGACGCGCTCGTCGCGCGGCAGCTCCCGGGTGACGTTCGCGATCTTGGCGATGTTCACGGCCATGTCGCCGATGCGCTCCAGGTGCAGGTTGATGTGCCAGGTCGCCGAGACCAGCCGAAGGTCGGACGCCACCGGGTTCTGCATGGCGATGATGTCCAGGACGCGGCGCTCGACCTCCATGTAAGCCGAGTCGATCTCGTCGTCCCCCGCGATGACCTCGGCGGCCAGGCCCTCGTCCTGGGTGGCGAGCGCCTCGACCGCCTTGCCGACCGCGCGCTCGGAGAGCTCGCCCATCGCGACGATCTGGCGCTCGAGCCAGTCGAGGTCCTCGTGGAACCTGCGCCTGGGCTGAGCCATCAGCCGAACCTCCCGGTCACGTAGTCCTCGGTTCGTTGATCCGAGGGGTTCGTGAACATCCGCTCGGTCAAG
This sequence comes from uncultured Actinomycetes bacterium, assembly GCA_963742735.1. GTDB lineage: Bacteria > Actinomycetota > UBA4738 > UBA4738 > JBBDTT01 > JBBDTT01. The sequence goes on along the minus strand of CAVUMN010000003.1, from coordinate 87,892 downwards.
TCGTGCTCCACGAGCGTACCGGTCCGCTGGCCGTCCTCCTTCACGTCCACCGTGAAGAACGCGGTCCGGTCCGAGACCCGGGCGGCCTGCTGCATGTTGTGGGTCACGATCACGATCGTGTACTCGCTGACCAGCTCGCGCATAAGCTCCTCGATGCGCAGGGTGGCGATGGGATCCAGCGCCGAGCACGGCTCGTCCATCAGGATCACGTCCGGGCTCACGGCGATGGCCCGGGCGATGCACAGCCGCTGCTGCTGGCCGCCGGAGAGGGCCATGCCGGAGTCCTTCAACTTGCCCTTCACCTCGTCCCACAGCGCCGCTTTGCGCAACGACTGCTCGACGAGGTCGTCCATGTTGTCCTTGTAGCCGGCGATCCTCGGCCCGAACGCGATGTTGTCGTAGATCGACTTCGGGAACGGGTTCGGCTTCTGGAACACCATGCCGATGCGGCGGCGGACCTCGACGGCGTCGACCCGGTCGTCGTAGAGGTTCACCCCGTGATACAGGATCGTGCCCTCCACCCGTGCGCCCTCGATCAAGTCGTTCATCCGGTTGAAGCAACGCAGGATCGTCGTCTTGCCGCAGCCGGACGGGCCGATCAACGCGGTGATCTCGTTCTGCCGAATGGGGAGCATCACGTCGCGGACCGCCCGGAAGTCGCCGTAGAACACCGAGAGGCCAAGCACGTCGAAGATGACCGGCCGCTTCGCGTCCTCGGCCTCGTCCGTCACGTGGACCTCCACGCGCCGTACCGGAGCGTCCTCGCCCCGCTGGATCAGCTCCGCGTCCATCCGCTCATCACCACTTTCGCTCATATCGGTTCCTCAGGACGATGGCGGTGCCGTTCACGACCAGGAGGATCGCGAGCAGCACCATGCTCGCGGCCGCGGAATGCTGACTGAAGACCCGCAGGTTCCGGGTCGCGAAGTCGTACACCTGGACGGGCAGCGCCGTGTACGGACCCTGGAGCTGGTCGACGAGCCCCGCGCTCCCCGTGGACAGGAACCCCGTGGCGGCGCCGATCATGACCAGCGGCGCGGCCTCGCCGAACGCGCGGGCGATCGTGAGCACGGTGCCGGTGAGGATCCCCGGCGCCGCGTAGGGCAGGACGTGGCTTCGGATGACTTCCCACCGGGTGGCCCCGACGCCGAACCCCGCCTCGCGGATGCTGTACGGCACCGCCCGAAGCGCCTCGGCCGCGGTGATCACCACGATGGGCAGGACCAGGATCGAGATCGTCATCCCGGCGCTGATAACGCTCCGGCCGCCCGTGATCCCGGCGAGCGGACGGTAGTTGACGAAGATCGCGATACCGAGCAAGCCGTACACAATCGCGGGGACCCCGGCCAGGTTGCGGATGTTCGCGGTGACGATCCTGGTGAAGCGAGTGTCCCGCGCGTACTCCTCCAGGTAGATCGCGGCCCCGATCCCCAGCGGGAACGCGAACAGGATCACGAAGACCACGATCGTCACCGACCCCCTGATGCCCTGGGCGATCCCCGCGCGCTGGGGCAGCGAGGAGATGTTGTCGGTCAGGAAGCTGGTTCCCCGGTCCTGCAGGAGCGGGAGGCCCTTGCTCGTGATCTGGCCGAGCAGGACCAGGAGCACGGCGAGGGCCAGGAGCAACGCCAGCAACAGAAGTCCCGAGAACAGGACGCCCCCGGGGTCGCGGCCCTTGCCGTGGATGGCGCGCCGGACGACCTCCGCTGTGTCCACGCCCGGGAGACGCCGGGCCGTCACCTCGCGGGCCATCAGTAGCGTCTCCGGACGCGGCGCACGAAACGCTCGCTCATGATGTTCAGCGTCAGCGTGATGAGAAACAGCAAGGAGCCGACGAAGAACAGGCTGTCGAACGCCTCGCTGGCACCCTTGACCTCGTCGGAGCCCGTCGCCAACGCGGTCATCGCCGCGGTCATCGTCTGGCCGGGATGCGTCGGATCGAGCGTGAACAGCGAGCCGCCCGTTCCCCCGCGGCCAGCGACACCACGAGCGTCTCCCCGATAGCTCGGGAGAACCCGAGGATCAGCGCGGCCACGATTCCCGATACCGCCGCCGGAAACACGATCCGCAGGGTGGCGGTCCGCTGCCGCGACCCGAGTCCGTAGGCTGCCTCCCGGAGCGACTGCGGCACCGCGTGCATGGCGTCCTCCGCCACCGAGGCCACCAGCGGCGTGATCAGGATGCCCACCCCGATCCCGGCCGCGCCCAGGTTGAACGTGGTGGCCCCGAAGAACCGCTGCATGATCTCGGGGCTGATCCAGGCCAGCGCGAAGTACCCCATGACCACGCTGGGAACGCCGGCCAGGATCTCGAGCACCGGCTTGAGCCTCCGCCGCGTCTTGCGGCTCGCGTACTCGGACAGGAACATCGCGGCGCCGAGCCCCAGCGGCGCCGCGACGACCATTGCGATCACGGAGACAAGGAGGGTCCCGGCCATGATCGTCTTGATGTCGTACAGCCCGCGACGAGGGAACCAGCCGCGCGAGAACAGCGAGCCGATGTCGACGTTACGCAGGAACTCCCACGTGCCATCGAAGAGCGACAGCACGATGAGGATGTTGATGACGATCGACAGCGCGGCTGCGGCGAGGAACGTCCTGCGGATAAACGATTCACGCCGCCGGCGCTTGGGGTTCCCGCGAAGGGTGTCGAGCGTGACGGCCGGGGGGGTGGCGAGGGTCGCGTCGCTCACGGTCCGGACGCTAACAAGGGCCCCTGAACGCCACGAGTCCCACGGGTGAACGGAACATGAACGGAGGTAGGGATGGACGCGAAAGGGCCGGCCCGAAGGCCGGCCCCCTCCTGCTCCGGAGCGTTCGAGCTAGGCGGCGGTCAGGACGGCGATGCCGTCGAACGCGACCTCGAGCTCGATGTATTCGATGCCCGCGTCCGCGCAGACCTGTGCCTCCTCGTCCTTGATCGGTCGAGACGCGTCGGAGATGTCGGTCTCCCCGGCGCAGAACAGCTCAAACCCGTCGCCCGTTCCCGGACCCTCGACGTTGATCGCCACGTCGGGATTCTCCTCGTTGAAGAGCTCCGCGACGAGCGCCGAGATGGGCTCAACCGTGGACGAACCGGAGACGAAGACGTCGCCGGTTAGGTCGCCCGAGGCCTCCCCCGAGGGACCCTCGCTCTCCCACGTCTGCTGCGCGCCGCTGAGACGGTCCGACGGGAGCACCACGTACCCCGTCTCGGCCACCGCGCCGCTCAGACCCGCTTCGCTCAGGTAGAAGTCGACGTACGCCTGCACCGCCGATTTCTCGTTCGCCTTCGCCTTGTTGACGTAGATGTAGAGGCTCCGCGAGATCGGGTACGACGCGTCGGCGATCGTCTCCTCGCTCGGGGCCACGCAGCCGTCGCCCCCGTCGATCTCGAAGGCCTTCACCACGTCCGTGTTCTGCACGTAGAAGGCGTACCCGACCCAGCCGAACGAGCTGTCGGAGCCCGCGATGCCGTCGATGATCGTGTTGTCGTTCCCCGAGGCCTGGTAGTCGGCCCGGGTGGTCTCGACCATGTCTTCGGTGACCTTCCCCTCCTCCAACCGGGCCTCGGCCGTGTCCAGCAGGGCCAGCTCGATGAAGGCGTCGTACGTTCCGGACTCCTCACCCGGCGCCGTGATCTCGAGCGGCGCGTCGGGGAACCCGCCGGTCCCACCGACCTCCTCGGCCAGCGTGTTGGCGTCCGACCAGCTCGCGAAGCCCTCGGACTCGGGCCCGGCGAGCGCGTACAGGTCGCCGAGGTTCAGACAGTCGGGCAGGGCGACGCCATTGCCGTTCGTGCCGGGATCGGTCGTGTCGTTGCCGCAGGCAGCGCCGACGAGGGCGAACGCAAGAATCCCGCTCGCCAGGGCGCGAAGCTTCCCCTTCTTCAATGCATTCCCTCCTTCGGGATCGGGACGACGGGCATACGAGCGGGCCTTCCCGGAAGGCGGTCCGAGGAGAGGGGAGTACGGATCGCCTCCCGGGAAGGCCCGGGGCCGGAATGGGTTCCGGTCACATCTCGTGCAGCCACCACGCGAACCCTAGGCATGGCTCGTGTCGGGACCCTGGCCCGAAGATGAACGAGGGATGAACCTTCCCCGGTGTTCGCTTTGCTCAGCGCGCGGGGGCCAACACCGGCTGGGGAAGGCCCAGGTCGGCGTGAAACTGCTCGCGGAGGGAGCGCAGCAGTCGCTCGGCCCGACGGCATGCCGCCGCGAGCATCTCGCCGTCCTCGACCGAAGTCGCCAGGCTCACGATCGCCCCCAGCTCGTCGAGCACGTCGGCGAACCTCAGGTCGGCGGCCGGCGACGGGCCCTCGCCGGGCTCGGCGTAGCAGACCTGGCAGAGCCCCCGCTCGACCGACCCGGCCGAGTGGCACTCCAGGCAATCGGCTCTCGAGGTCACGTCCGCACCGTAGCGATCAGGGGTGGCCGCGCCCCGGCCCGACGGTGAACGGCCGATGAAGCTTGGTCCCCCCCTAGACTGACGCCGTCGTGAGGCCCCGGACGCTCGTCGGCAGACTGTTCGCCTGGCAGGTCGCGGTGGTCCTCGTCCTCCTGGCCGCGCTCGGATTCGTCCTGGATCGCACCCTGCAGCGAGAAGCCGTCGAGGCCCTGACCGAGTCGCTCGTCTCGCAGGCCCAGACCATCCGTTCGGCGCTGCCGGCCGACGACGAGGCGGCGCAGGACGCGGCCGTGCGGCTCGGCCGAGCGGGCGACGTTCGCATCACGGTGATCCGCTCCGACGGAGAGGTCGTCGCGGAGTCCGACCGCGATCCGGAGGGGCTCGAGAACCACGCGGACCGCCCCGAGGTTCGCGAGGCCCTGGCCGGACGGATCGGCACGGACACCCGCCTCAGCCAGAGCGTGGGCATCGAGTTGCTGTACGTCGCCCTGCCGCCGGAGAACGGCCGCGTCGTGAGGCTCGCCTATCCCCTCACCCGGGTGCGGACGCAGCAGCGCCGGGTGCGAACCGCCGTGATCCTCGGGCTGATCGTGACCGCGGCCGCGACCGTCGCGGGGGTCCTCCTGGTCGGCCGCAGCGTCGCGAGGCCGCTCCGGAGGCTGACCGAGTCGCTCGAGCGCACGGACGATCGAGGCCTGCCGCCGAGGCTCGGGTCCGACGGACCCGTCGAGCTCGCGCTCCTGGCCGACACCCTGAACTCGATGTCCGAACGCATCGAGACACAGATGCGGACGGCCGAGGACGCGCAGCGCACCCGCGACCTGATCCTGTCCTCGATGGAGGAGGGCGTGCTGCTCGCCGCGGCCGACGGGGAGGTCACGTTCGCGAACGCCGCGGTCGAGCGCCATCTCGGGAGCCACCCGTCCTCGCTGCGCTCGCTGCTCCCCATCCGGCTGCGCGACGCGGCCGAGGCGGCGCCGGCCGCCGGTGGCCCGACCGCGACCGAGGTGGAGACCGGGTCGCCGGCCCGGTGGCTGCGATGCGCCTTCGTCCCCGTCGAGCCCGGCGGATCGATCCTGCTCGTGGTCAGGGACGTGACGCAGGCCCGGCGGCTGGAGGCGGTCCGGCGAGACTTCGTCACCAACGCCTCCCACGAGCTGAAGACGCCCGTCGCCTCGATCCAGGCGGCCGCGGAGACGATCTCCCAGGCGGCGCTCGACGATCCGCACGTCGTTCCGCGATTCGCGGACCGGGTCGAGAAGGAGGCCGTCCGCCTGTCGCGGATCGTGTCCGACCTGCTGGACCTGTCGCGGCTGGAGGCGGGGTCGGAGCAGGTGGAACGGGTCCGGCTGGACGGCGTCGTCCGGGAGGAGGCCGAGCGCTTCGCGGAGCCGGCGGGCTCGGCCGGGGTTCGGGTGCGCGTCGAGCCCGGCGGGCCGGTCGAGGTCCGCGGCTCCGAGCGCGACCTGCGGCTGCTGGTCCGCAACCTGGTCGACAACGCCGTCCGCTACACGGCCGAGGGCGGGCGCGTGGACGTCGGCCTGTCCTCCGAGGACGGGACCGCGCTGATCCGCGTGGCGGACACCGGCGTCGGGATCCCCACCCGGGACCTGCCCCGGATCTTCGAGCGGTTCTACCGCGTCGACCGGGCCCGGTCCCGCGAGACCGGCGGGACAGGCCTCGGACTGTCGATCGTGAAGCACGTCGCCGAGAACCACGGCGGATCGGTATCGGTCGACAGCGAGCTCGGCCGTGGCACCACGTTCGAGGTCCGCCTCCCCGCCTCGCCCTGACCCGTATCCTTCGCGTGCGATGGCGCTGGTACTGCTCGTTCGACACGCGACGACCGCGGCCACCGGACACACCCTGACCGGGTGGGCCCCGGGGCATCACCTCGACGAGCCCGGGCGGGCCCAGGCCGCCGCGCTCGGCGAGCGGCTCACGGCCCTCAAGCTCGCCGCCGTCTATTCCAGCCCGCTGGAGCGGTGCCGGGAGACGGCCGACGCGATCGCGTCGCGACAGCGGCTGCAGGTCGGTGAGGTCGAGGACCTGGGGGAGGTCCGCTACGGCGACTGGACGGGCCGGCCGCTGCGCTCGCTGGTCCGCACGAACCTGTGGAAGCAGATCATGCGCGCGCCCTCGCAGGTGCGGTTCCCCAACGGCGAGACGCTCGGCGAGGTCCAGGCCCGGGCGGTGGCGGCGGTCAACGAGCTGGCGGCCCGCCACCCGCGCCGGACGATCGTCGCGGCCACCCACGCGGACGTCATCCGGCTGCTGCTCGCCCACTACTCGGGCGTGCACATCGACCTGTTCCAGCGGACGGCGGTGTCGCCGGCCTCGGTGTCGGCGGTGGTCCTGGAGGGCGGCACGCCGCGGGTCCTTCGCGTGAACGACACCGGCACGCTGCTGGACCTGACCCCGCAGAAGCCGCCGCCCCGGAAACCTCGGGCGCGGGCGGTGGGAGGATAGGAAGCGTGGAGCTCGACCCGGTCGATCGCATCACCGCGGACGCGGTGGGCGAGCCCGGGGACCGCACGTTCTTCCTGCAGGCCCGCAAGGGACCCGAGACCCTCACCGTGGTCCTGGAGAAGGAGCAGGTCCGGCTGCTCGCCGCGTCGATCATGGAGATCCTGGAGAAGGTCGGCATCGAGACCGACCCGGCCGCGATCGCCGACGCGGAGCTGGTCCTGGAGGAGCCCGTGGCGGGCGAGTGGCGGGCCGGCCGCCTCTCGATCGGCTATCAGGAGGAGCGCGACCTGTTGGTGCTGGACCTCGAGGAGATGATCCCCGAGGACGAGGAGCCGAAGGATCGCGTTCCCGAGGAGGCGCGACTGTGGGCCACCCGCGAGCAGATGCTCGGCCTGGCCCGTCACGGCGCCGAGGTGGTGGCGTCGGGCCGCCCGGCCTGCCAGCTGTGCGGTCAACCCATGGATCCCGAGGGGCACTGGTGCGCGGCGAAGAACGGACATCGGGAGATCGGGTCGGTCTGAGCGGGCCCGCGCTGCGCGAGGCCCTGGCCGGCGGGAACCTTCGCCTGCTGGGGCTGGTGGCGGGCGCGTCCAACGGCACCTTCCTGGCCGAGGCGACCGGCGAGGCCGGCACGACCCTCGCCATCTACAAGCCGCGCCGGGGCGAGGCGCCGCTGTGGGACTTCCCCGAGGGGACGCTGTGGCGCCGGGAGATCGCCGCGTTCGAGGTCGCGAACGCGCTCGGGTGGCCCGACGTCCCTCTCACCGTTCAGGGCGACGGCCCGCACGGGATCGGCGCCGTCCAGGTCTTCGTCGAGCACGACCCCGACCAGCACTACTTCACGCTCCGCGCCGGCCGCGCCGAGGCGTTCATGCGCGTGGCCCTGTTCGACGCGATCGTGAACAACGCCGACCGCAAGGGCGGACACTGTCTGCTCGGCCCGGACGATCGCGTGTGGCTCGTCGACCACGGGACCTGCTTCAACGTGGAACCCACCATGCGCACGGTGGTGTGGGACTTCGCCGGCGACGCCGTTCCGCCGGAGCTGCTCGCCGACGTGCGCGCCGCCGCGAAGACGCTCCGGGAGCCGCCGCTCGCCGGGCGGCTGACGGAGCTGCTCTCGCCGGAGGAGGCGGAGGAGACCGCCGCCCGGGCGGAGGCCCTCGCCGCGCGGGGGCGGTTCCCCGAGCCCGGTCCGTACCGCCACGTCCCGTGGCCCCCGATTATGACCTCCGTTTCACGGAAGGCGGCCGCCGGACGTGTTGCAGCGCGTGGATCCGATCCCGCCGTTCCAGCGGTTCCTGGACGAGCACCGCACGACGGTCTACCGCGTGGTCCGGGCGATGGCCGGGCCGGACGACGCCGACGACGTCTTCCAGGAGACGTTCCTGGCCGCGTACCGCGCGTACCCCCGGCTGCGGCCCGGCGGCGACCTCCGCTCCGTGGATCCTGAAGATCGCCACCCGCAAGGCGATCGACGCCGGGCGCGGACGGTCGCGGCGGCCGCTGCCCGTGGAGGAGCTTCCCGAGCGACCCGGCGGACGGGAGGCGACCGACGGCGAGCCCGAGCTGTGGCGGGCCGTGCGCGAGCTGCCGCCGAAGCAGCGGGCGGCCGTGGTCCATCGTTACGTGCACGACCTGGCCTACGCGGACGTGGCCAGGCTGATCGACACGACCGAGGAGTCGGCGCGCGCGAACGCCTACCAGGGCGTCCGCAAGCTCCGTGAGGTCTGGGAGGCGAGGTCATGAGCGACGTGACGCGCGCGCTGAAGGGCGGGAGGGAGATCCCGGAGCTGGCCCGGGCGGCGGCCGAGCGGTTCGCCGCGCGCATGGCCGGCGAAACCGACGTGGCATACGACCAGATGGACTCCCCCATCGGCCGGCTGATCCTGGCCAACTCCTCGCGGGGACTGGTCCGGGTCCACTGGATCGACGGGGAGACCGAGGACGAGATCCTCGAGGAGATCGCCGCCGACGTGAGCCCCCGGATCCTGCACGCGCCCGGCCCGCCTGGACCAGGCCCGCCGCGAGCTCGACGAGTACTTCGACGGCCGGCGCACGCGGTTCGAGGTCCCGGTGGACTGGACGATCCTGCGTGGGTTCACCCGCAAGGTGCTCGAGGCGACCGCACGGATCCCGTTCGGATCGGTCTCGACCTACACCGACGTCGCGAAGCGGGCGGGAAGCCCCCGGGCGCAGCGCGCCGCCGGAAATGCCCTGGGCGCCAACCCCATCCCGATCGTGGTCCCGTGTCACCGGGTGCTCCACAAGGACGGGGGGCTCGGCGGCTACGGCGGCGGCCTGGACCGAAAGCGGACGCTGCTCGCGATCGAAGGGGCTCTGTGAGCCCGGAGGAGATGCGCCGGCGGGTGGCCGCGGCCCCCGTCGGCCGCCTGGCCACCATCGACCCGGACGGACGGCCGAACGTCGTGCCCTTCGTCTTCGTCCTCGACGGCGACACCCTGTTCTCGCCCGTCGACGCGAAGCCCAAGCGCACCACCAGGCTGAAGCGCGTGGCCAACATCGAGCGGGATCCGCGCGTGACGGTGCTCGTGGACGAGTACGCCGAGCGGTGGCGCTCGCTGTGGTGGGTGCGGGTCCGGGGGGCGGGCCGGGTGGTGGACAACGAACAGGAGACCGACCGGGCCCTGGGGCTGCTGCGCGACAAGTACCCCCAGTACGCCGAGACCGACCCCGGCGAGATTGTGCTCGCGGTCGACGTGCAGGACTGGACCGCCTGGGAGCACGGCTAGGCCGGCCACCGAAACCCCGCTCCTCCCGATACGCTTGCCGCATGAACAAGAGCACCCGCTGGATCGCGCTCGTGGTGGGCGTCGCCGCCCTCGTCACGCTGTTCCTGGTTCTCCGCCCCTCGGACGAGGGGCCATCGAACGGAGCCTCGCCGACGCCGACCTCGACCGAGACGTCCTCCGTCACGCCGACCGAGACGACGACCACCTCGCCGACCCCCGACGTGGTCGAGGTCGAGGTCGAGTTCGAGGACGGGCAGGTTACCCAGGGGCCGGAGGGGGGCCGGGTCCAGGTCCCGCGCGGGGCGACGGTCCACATCGTAGTCACCTCGGACGTGGCCGATGAGGTGCACGTGCACACCTACGACTTCAAGAAGGACGTCGGACCGGGCCAGCCGGCGGAGTTCCAGTTCGTGGCCGACATCTCCGGCGTGTTCGAGGTCGAGCTCGAGGAGCGCTCGGTCCTGCTGTTCAGGCTGGAAGTCGGGGCGTGACCTCCGGCCTGGGCGGGATCCTCGCCCACGGCATCGGCGGCCGGGTCGACCTCCCCGTCCCCCGGTGGCTGTTCGTCTACGGCGCCGCGACCGTGGTCGTCGTGTCGTTCGTGGCCCTCGCGGCGCTGTGGCCGGAGCCGCGCCTCGAGGGTGGCCGGTCCGGACGACCCGTGTCCGACCGGCTGCAGCGGCTCCTGCGCGCGCCCGCCGTGGAGTGGACCGTGCGCGGGCTCTCCCTCGCGTTCTTCCTGCTGATCCTCGCGGCGGCGCTGTTCGGCGACCCCGTCGCCGACCTCAACCCGGCCCCGTGGATCGTCTACATCTGGTTCTGGATCGGGCTCGCCTTCCTCCACGCGCTGTTCGGGAACCTGTGGGCCACGCTCTCGCCGTTCGACACCCTCGCGCGGCTTCTGCGCCTCGAGGAAGGCGAGCGCGAGTACCCGAGATGGCTCGGGCGGTGGCCCGCGGCGCTCGCGCTGCTGGGGTTCGTGTGGATGGAGCTGGTGTACCCGCAGGGCTCGGACCCCCGGATCCTGGGCATCGCGATGCTCGTGTACACCGCCGTCACGCTGCTGGGGATGTCGGCGTTCGGCCGCGACACGTGGAACCGAGGCGGCGAGGGGTTCGCGGTCTACTTCGAATTGCTGGGGCGAATGGCGCCGCTCGCCCGCGATGAGGAGGGCCGCGTCGTCGTCAGGCCGCCGCTCGCGGGGCTGACCGCGGTGCGGCCCCAGCCGGGACTGGTCGCGGTCCTGATGGTCCTGATCGGGTCCACGTCGTTCGACGGCTTCTCGCGGACCTCGCTGTGGCTGTCGTGGCTGGGCGGGACCTCGGGCCTCGCCCGGACCCTGCTGTCCACGGCCGGCCTGGTGGGGATGGTGCTCGTCGTCTCGGGGATCTACGCGTTCGCCATGGGGGCGGGAGCCGCGCTGTCCGGCCAGCGACGGCATCCCCTGGCGGTGAAGTTCGCCCACAGCTTGGTTCCGATCGCCCTCGCGTACGCGGTGGCCCATTACTTCTCGGCGCTGGTCCTGGAGGGACAGATCGGCCTGTCGGTCCTGGCCGACCCGTTCGGCCGGGGGTGGGACCTGATCGGGACGGCGACCTGGGTCCCCAACTTCCAGCTCGTCTCGCCCACGGCGATCTGGTACGTGCAGGTCGCGGCGATCGTCGCCGGACACGTCGGCGGCGTGATCCTGGCTCACGACCGGGCGGTGGCCTCGTTCCCGACCCGGCGGGCCCTGCGCACCCAGTACGCTCTGCTCGCGGTGATGGTGGCGTTCACGGCCGGCGGACTGCTGATCCTGTCGGGAGGATGAACATGCTGGCGCACCAGGGTGGCTGGGACGAGGTCCTGCTCCCGATCGTGATCGTCCTGCTGGTGTTCGCCTACGGGACGCGCAACCGCAACAAGAGCGACGAGCCGCCGGCCGAGAGCGGCCCCTGCGCGTACTGCGGCCACCCGCTCACGGCCGAGGACGAGCGCTGCCCCGAGTGCGGGTTCAGGCGCCTGATCGCGGCCTAGCTCGCAGAGTCGACGAACACCGCGAGGCTCGCGGTGAACCCGTGGAGGAAATTCCTCCCTCCGACCGGTCCGATCTCGCCCGCCGCGAAGAACCCGGCCGTCGGGACGCGCAGCTGGTCGGCGATCAGCGCCGCGTCGTGGTCGGGGGTGGAGAACAACCGCGAGCCGCGGCCGTTGCACGTGAACAGCAGCACTCCGGCCGGCGTGCCGCCCAGGTCGCGGCGGTCGAGCATCGAGCGGAGATCCTCGTCGGCCGACGCCGCGTCGCGGACGTGGAACTGGACGGTCTCCCCCACTTCGATCGCGTCGCCCACCGCGATCGCGCCGTTGTCGGTGTCGCCGCCGATGACGGCGCGGATCAGGAAGTCGCCCTGGCCGTGCTCGGCCTTGTACTCGTCGATGACCCTGCCGATGTGCAGGCCGTTGGCCATCAGCTCCTTGTCCGGCCGGGCCAGCGACGCGTAGGTCTCCCGGATGCGGTCCAGGGCGGGCTCGCCGGCGAGCTCGTGGATGACGTTGCCCTCCGCGCGGGTGACCGTGAACGACCGGCCGACCGGCCGGCACCCTTGGGAGACGAGGGGAACCATCGTCACGGGGAGACGGCACCCGACCGCGCCGTCGGCCAGGACCTCGCGGTCGCGGAACAGCACGGTCCCGCCCGGGCCGCTCCCCCCGCTGGCCATCCCGCCGACGATGGCGCTGCCCGGCGTGCGCTCGTCGAGCGCCCGCAGGAACGGATCGACCGGAAAGGTGAAGGGGTCGGCGAGCATGAGGTACGCGCCGGCGCCGTCGTCCGCGGGCCAGCCGGTGAACGACCCGCCGCCGGTCATCGGCTCGAAGCGGAGGTGGAAGGTCTCGGGAGCCGCGGGCAGCGACGCCAGCCAGACCGAGATCGCCGGGGCCTCCTCGATCTCACGGCCGTCGCCGACGACCGACTCGGCGATGCAGCCGATGACCGCCTGGGGCCCGGCGGCCTCATGGATCGCGTCGAGGATCGCCTCCGCCGCGCCGAAGTGGTGGGGTGAGGCGAACACGGCCGCCAGGGAGGCCGGCTCGCCGCGCAGGCCCTTCCGCGCACGAACGGCGGCGTCCATCGCGGCCTCCCGGCCGATCCGATCCGTGATCAACGCCGATCCGACCCTCACGAACCCACCCTCCCATATCCTTGCGCGCCATGGCCCGGGTGATCGGATGGGCGTGAAGGCCCGGCCCGTCCCGGTGCTTCGCGGGCGGAGGGTCGTGCTTCGCGCCTACCGGATGGACGAGCTCGACCTCGCCCACGCGGGCGTGCGCGGGCTGGACCCCGTGTCCTCGCCGTGGGGTCCGCCGTCGCGGGACCGGCTCCGCCGGCGCCTGCGCACGTCGGGCAGGCTGTGGCGGGGCCGGGTGGTACTGGCCATGGCCACGCGAAGCGGCCGCCTGCTCGGCGAGATCCAGACGTACCGGGTCAAGGGCATGGCAGAGGGGACGGTCGGGCTCGGGATCATGATCTACGACCCGGCGGATCGCGGCCGCGGGTACGGCCGCGAGGCCATCCGTGCCTTCGTGCGCTGGATCTTCGACTCCGGCGTGGCCACCCGGGTGGAGGCCGGGACGCGGCCGGCGAACGCCGCGATGCGCCGGGTGTTCACCAGGCTCGGATGGCGCGAGCTGGGCATCGAGCGCTACCGCGACATCGAGTGGGTCATGTTCGAGACCCGGCGCTGACCGGCCTCGTTGCTACGATCGGTCGATGGCGGACACGGAGATCGAGGCCCCCGAAGAGATCGAGCACTGCTACCGCCATCCCAAGGAGGAGACGCGGGTCCACTGCACGCGGTGCGGCCGCCCGATCTGTCCGCAGTGCATGAACCCGGCGCCGGTAGGCCACCACTGCCCCACCTGCGTCGCCGAGGCCCGGCGCGACGCCCGCCAGCCGCTGGCGAAGCGAGCTCGCGGGGCGGCGTACCGCCTCTCCCGGCCCGGGGCGATCACCAGCGTGCTGATCGCCATGAACATCACCATGTTCGTGGCCGAGCTGGTCCAGGGCGCCGGCGGCGCGCTGGGACGCGGTCCCGCGGTGATCACCCTGCTCGACCTCGGGGCCATGTCGCCCGTGCAGATCGCCCTGGCGGGCGAGTGGTGGCGCTTCGTCACCGCGATGTTCCTGCACGCCGGGCTGTGGCACGTCGCGGTGAACTGCTACTCGCTGTTCCTGTTGGGGAACCTGATCGAGACCTCGATGGGCCGGATCCGGTTCATCGCCATCTACTTCGTGTCGGGGTTCCTGGGCAGCGTCGCCTCGTACTGGTTCAGCGAGCCGACGATCGTCGGCGTCGGGGCGTCCGGCGCGGTGTTCGGGCTGCTCGGAGCGTTCGTCGCGTACAACTGGCGACGCCGGGAGCTCGCCATGGCCGCGCAGAACCTGCGGTGGGTCTGGACGATCCTGGTGCTGAACCTCGTGTTCGCGTTCATCGTCCCGAACATCGATCACTTCGCGCACATGGGCGGGTTCGTCGGCGGCATCGCGGGGGGGGTGGCGGCCGAGGGCTTCGGCCGTCGCGGGACCCGCAACGCGGTCTCGGCGGCGGGGTTCGCCGTCCTGATCGGGATCGGGATGGTGGCAGCGATGGTGCGGACCGACCAGATCCGCGAACTCTTTGCGCCGCTGATTCCGTAGAACCAGTCGATGGGCAAGGCGGTCCTGTACTACCTGGCGTGCGTGTCGGCGGCGGCCGGCATCCAGCTGTCCTTCACACGTCTGGGCCTGGTGGCCGGGGTGGCGGGCGGGATGCTCGCCTACTTCCTGGTGGTCGTGGGGTTCTTCGTGGGGCTCGGCGAGCGCCGGCGGGCGGCCGGGCGGCGATTCAGCCCGAGCGGTCGGCCAGGAGCGCCCACGCCGCGTTCCACCCGGGCGCACCCGTGACGGCGCCCCCCGGGTGCGCGCTCGAGCCGCACAGGTAGAGCCCGGCCACGGGGGTCCGCGCCCCCAGCCGCTCGGCCAGGATGTTCCCGGGTAGCAGCTCGCCGTGGAAGATGTTGCCTCCGGTCAACCCGAAGCGCGCCTCCAGGTCGGCGGGCCCCAGGACCTGGCGGAACCGGATCGCGTCCGGCACGTTGGGCGCGAACTCGGCGAGCGCGCCGACGACCGCGTCGCCCGCGGCCTCGCGCATCGGCTCCCAGTCGGCCATCGGCACCGACCCGGGCGCCCACTGCGCGAAGCAGGACGCGACGTGCTTGCCGGGCGGGGCCAGCGAGTCGTCGGTGACCGACTGGATGAACACCTCCATGAACGGGCGGGCGCTCACGCGCCCCGCGACGGCGTCGTCGAAGGCGGCCTGGAGGTACTCGACGCTCGGGGAGATCTCGATCGTGCCGGAGTGCTGCGGCCCGGGCTCCGTGCCGGGGCGAGAGGTGAAGTCGGGAAGCTCGTCCAGGACCAGGTTCACCTTGACCACCGAGCCCGTGGTGTCGTTGCTCGCCACGCGCGCCGCGTACTCCGCGGGGACGGCGTCGGGCGGTACCAGGGCGAGCGTGCGCTTCGCCTCGGCGTTGGACAGGACCACCGGCGCGTGGAGCTCGGTCCCGTCGGCGAGCCGGACGCCCACCACCGCGGCGCCGTCCATCAGGACCTCCTCGACCGGGCTCTCGGTCCGGACCTCGACCCCGAGCTCGCCGGCCGCCTTCGCGAGCGCCTGGGTGATCCCGCCCATCCCCCCGCGGACGTAGGACCAGGCACCGTCCACGCCCACCAGGTCGCCGCCGAAGGCGTGGTAGGTCATCACGAAGGCCGTGCCGGGGTCGCGGGGGCCGGCGAACGTGCCGATCATGCCCTGGCTGGCGAACGCGCCCCGCAGCTCGTCGCTCTCGAAGAAGGCGGCACACGTCTCCTCGGCGCTGGCGGTGATCGCCAGCCGGAAGAGCTCCTCCTTTCCGCGACGCGACATCTCGCGCTCCAGGGCGGCAAGCGTCGGCGGCTCGGCCAGGAGCAGCGGCCGGACCTCCGCGGCGACCTCGTCCCAGAACGCCTCCCACCGCGGGTAGGCGTCGGCGTCGCCGGGGTGGATCGCGCGGATCTCCTCCTGGGTGCGGTCCGGCTCGCGCCACACGATGAACGAGCGGCCGTCGAGCAGCGGGACGAACAGCGCGGGGTCCTTGATGTAGTAGGACAGGCCGTGGCGGTGCAGGTCGAGGGCCTCGACGATCTCCGGCCGGAGGAGCCCCATCGAGTAGGCCGCGGTCGACACGCGATAGCCGGGGGTCAGCTCCTCGGTCACGCACGCGCCGCCGACCACGTCGCGGCGCTCCAGGACGGCGACCCGCAAGCCCTCCTTCGCCAGCAGGCAGGCGGCGACCAGGCCGTTGTGGCCGGCGCCGATCACGATGGCGTCCAGGTGACTGCTCACTGACCTAGTGAGCGTTGCGAGAGCCTCACCCGGGGCGGAACGCGGGGAGGCCGTCGCCCTCCTCGGAGATGACGGCGTACTCGCGCCCGGTCGAGGCGGCCAGGCGCTCGGAGATCCGGTTGAACCCCTCGCGATCCCACGACTCGGCGACGTCGGCGACCGTCCCGTCCTCGATCAGGTACAGGGTGGGGACGACGCGGATGCCGTAGGCGTTGGATACGTCATACGGCGGCGGGTCGACCTCCGAAGGGAACGAGACGCCGAAGTCCGAGGCGAACTGTTCGAGTTTCTCCGGCGGGTCCTGACCAACGCCGACGATGTGGCCCGGGTAGGCCCGCTCGAACGTCTCGGTGACCGGCCCGGACAGCTGACAGACCGGGCAGGTCACCTTGTAGAAGTAGACGGCGGTGGGCTTGTCGAAGGCGACCGAGGGGATCGGAGGCGCGGTGGTTCCGGGCGTCAGCGGCGGCATCCCACCCAGGGTAACGCAGCCCGGCGGTTATCCCTTCGAATGCCCGTTGCCGGCGACGGACTCGGACGCCGGCACGAACGGCATGACGCGGCTGGTGATCACCTCGTCGACCAGGCCGTAGTCCTTCGCCTGCTCGGCCGTGAGGATGAAGTCGCGATCGGTGTCGTGCGACACCTTGTCCAGCGGCTGGCCGGTGTGCTCGGAGAGCAGCCGGTCCATGAGCTGGCGGTGGCGGATGGCCTCCTTCGCGTGGATCTCCATGTCCACGGCCTGGCCTTCCACGCCGCCGTGGGGCTGATGGATCAGGACGCGGGCGTTGGGGAGCGCGTAGCGCTTGCCCTTGGTGCCGGCGGCGAGCAGAACCGCCGCGGCCGACGCGGCCTGGCCGACGACCGTCGTGGACACGTCGGGCTTCACGTACTGCATGGTGTCGTAGATCGCGAACAGGCTCGTCATGTGCCCGCCGGGCGAGTTCAGGTAGATCGCGATGTCCTTCTCGGGGTCCTCGGACTCCAGGTGCAGCAGCTGGGCGGTGATCAGGTTCGCGACCATGTCGTCGATGGGCGTGCCGACGAACACCACCCGGTCCTTGAGCAGCCGTGAGTAGATGTCGAACGACCGCTCGCCGCGCGCGGTCTGCTCGATGACCATGGGAACGAGCGTCTCGGACATGATCGGGACCTCCTGGTAGAGTGCAACCTTCAGGTTGCAGGTTACGCGCCGGCCGCCAGAAGTGCAACCCGGGAGTTGCGAATGAGCGAAGGCGTCAAGCGGGCGATCGACCTCCCGGGTGACCCGGGCGAGGTGTGGGACGCCCTCTCCGATCCCGAGCGCCTGGCCGAGTGGTTCGGCGCCGTGGCGGCCGGCGAGTTCTCCGAGGGCGGCCGCCTGGAGTTCCGCTGGCCCGACGGCAGCCGGCGCGACGCCGTCATCGAGGAGTGGGACCCGGCGAGGCGGTTCGCGTTCCGATGGGCCCCGTTCGACCGGGCACTGGACGGGCGGGCCCGCCGTCGCCGGCCCACCAGAGTCATCTTCGAGCTGGCGCCGCTGGCGGACGGCACCCATCTGGAGGTCGCGGAGGAGGCGGTGGCATGACCCGCGACCCCGCCGACGCGGTCTTCGCCGCCCTGGCCGACCCCACCCGCCGCGAGGTCATGGGGCGGCTCGCCGAACGGGGGGCGCTCACCGCCACCGAGCTCGCCGCGGAGCTCCCCGTGACCCGGCAGGCCGTGTCGAAGCATCTGGCCGCGCTGGCCGATGCCGGCCTGGTCGCCGCGAGCAAGGAGGGCCGCGAGGTCCGTTACCGGTTCACGCCGGGCCCGATGTCGAGCGCGGTCAGCTGGATGGCCGGCGTCGGCTCGGAGTGGGACGCCCGCCTGGAGGCGCTGCGGGAGCACCTCGGCCGCCGCGGCTGACCCGAGCTGCCGGAGCTCAGCGGCGCTGCTCCTGCCACAGGAACTCGCGGACCGTCAGGCCGCTCTCCACGATCCTCTGCGCCCTCTGCACGCCGAAGTAGCGGAAGTGCCAGGGCTCGTACAGGTAGCAGGTCATGGGCTGCCGGCCCCTCGGGTACGACAGGACGAAGCCGAACTCCGCGGCGTGGGCGATGGTCCAGGCGCCCGCGGGGGTCGAGGCCCACGCCTGGTCGACATCGGCGGCGCCGGCCGTCTTGAAGTCCACGGTCGTACCCAGCTGGTGCTCCGAGTGGCCGGGCCGGGCCACCCGCTTGAGGGCCTCGTCGTGACCGAGCTGGGCCTCGCGCTGCTCGAAGAGGAAGGCCTGCTGGTCGAAGGTCCGGTGCGCCGCCGCAAGCTCGATCGGGTTCCCCGCGGCCTCGGCCGCCTCGCGCAGGGCGCCGAGGTTCGCGATCAGAAACTGCCGAACCGAGAACGGCCCGGCGAACCCGGCACCCTCCGTGGAGACGAGGTCCGAGGGCTCGTAGTCGGGCGGCAGACGGAGCCGCGTGTCGACCAGCGTCCGCGCCCAGTCGTCGTAGCCGGCCAGACGGACCGAGGCCTCGGCGTACCGGCACTCCGGCAGCGGGTCGGCGGTCGGCCCCGGGGTCGTGGGGCTCGCCGTGCCGCGGGGCGACGGATCGTCCGGCGCCAGCGGCCCCAGCCGCAGGAGCGCCAGCGCGCCGGTGAGCACGATCAGCACGACCGTCAGGCGGCGAAATCCGGCCGCGCGGGCCTCGACCGGGTCGGGCATGTCCCTCAGGCCGGGTCGGCGATGCCGTAGACCGGCCCGCCCCGCGTGCCGACGTAGATCCACCCGTCCCAGATCGCCGGCGTGGACTCGATGCATCCCTCGAGCTCGAGGGACCACAGCTCCGGCGGCTTCTTACCCGGCCGCGAGATGTCGTAGGCGTGCAGCGTCCCGCCGCAGTCCCCCACCACCAGCGTGTCGTCGACGACGGTCGGGGAGGTCCACGTGTGTCCCTCGGGGAACTTGATCTTCCACTTCACCACGCCCGTCTCGCGATGGATGGCGATGAGCTCCCCGTAGTGCGTCGTGACGTACACGAGGTTCCCGTACAGCGCGGGCGTGGACCAGATCCCGCCGTCCTGCTCGCTGCCCAGCGAGACGTGGACGGACCACACGACCGGGTCGTTCGGCTTGCTCGGGTCGAGCTTCATGATGTCGCCGACCTCGGTCTCTCGGGTCGTCGAGCGGCGCTCCTCGCCGTGGCGGGGCACGTATAGGAAGCCCTCGTCGTCGATGGCGATCGTCCCGTCGGAGTCGTTGCCGTTCCAGTACCGGAACACGCGGTTGATGTTCGTGCCGCCGTCGAGGATGTCGCTGATGTCCCACCCCTGCACCAGGCCGCCGGAGTTCACGAAGTACGCGACGCCCTCGTGGAACGCGACCGAGGACTCGATCGATACGTCGTCGTCGGGGATGGACGCGAACAGCTCGTCGTCAAACCCGGGGACCGCGGCGACCACCTTCGGGTTCACGGTGACCTTGCCCGCGTCGTCGTAGCCGCGGTTGATCTTGATCACGTAGAACCACGAGTTCTCGCTGCCCTCCAGCAGGTAGTCGCCCACGATCAGCGGGGCGCCGTCCCAGTCGTCGTTCCAGACGGGGTTCGAGACGCTGGTCTCCGAGTTCAGCTGCCACAGGACCTCGGGGACCTGCCCACGGTCCAGGGCCACGATCCGCAGATAGTTGTCGCGGGAGCCCGCGTAGTACAGCGGGTAGCCGTCGGGGTCGCTCGTCGCCGAGCCCTTCGCCAGATCGCCCGTGTCCAGGGTGTTGCGGACGGACTCACCCGTGGCCCCGTCCAGGAAGTGGTAGTCGTGGTCGTACGCCCCGATGCGGACCTCGACCGAGCCGTCCTCGCGGGGAATGACGTTCGGCTGGCCGGTCCAGCCCGTGCCGCACCAGGTCGTGCCGTCCGACGGCCCGCACAGCCCTCCGGTCGACGGGTACCGCCACCGGATCTGGGGCGCCGACGGCACCGGGCCCTCGCCGTAGTACGAGCGGGTCAGGTTCCCCCGCCACGTTGTCAGCCCGGGGAACTCCGGGTTGATCGGGCCGCCGGCGAGCTGGGTCGGCGACGGCGACGGGCTCGGCGAGCTCCCGTTCCCGAACAGGTCCGTGGTGGGCGAGTCGCCGGAGGCCTTCTCGTCGCCCCCGCCGAAGACCCCGAGCCGCCACACGCCGACGGCGGCGATCAGGACCAGCACCGCGAGGACGAACGTCATGAACCCCCCGGATTCGGAGGGTGGCTTGCTGCGGCGGCGAGGGCGCGCGCGAGGCACGGCCAGAGTCTACGAAGGAAGTTCGCGTTGGGGGCTCAAGCGGGGCCGAAGGGTGAGGGGGAGGACGGAGGCTTCCTGGGGCCGCTGGGGCGCCTCTGCGGGCGGGCTGTAGGCCGCCCTCCTCCTCACTCGGAGCGCATCGTGGGAATTCGTCGGATCCGTGAGCATTCCTGCTCCGCGGGGGACTTTTCCCCGGCGGATCAGTCCTGCCAGGCGCGGTACGTGCCGAGCACGCGGACGAAGCTGGTGTGGTCGGCCATCTCGGCCAGGGCCTCGACCGCCTTGGGGTCCTCGGCCGCGGCCTGGAAGTCCAGGTAGATCGAGTACCGCCACGGGCGCGCGGCCTGCGGACGCGACTCGATCTTGTGCAGGTTGATCCCCCGCTCCGCGAAGGGCTCCAGGCACTTGAGCAGCGAGCCGGGGACGTCCGAGACCGCGAACACGATCGACGTCGTGTCGGGCTCGCCGAACCTCGAGGACGGCTCACCGATCACGCCGAACTTCGTGTAGTTCTGCGGGTAGGTCTGGATCCCCTCGGCGAGGATCGTCAGCCCGTACAGCTCCGCCGCCCGCCGCCCGGCCACCGCGGCCTGGTCGGTCCGGCCCTCGTCGGCGACCTGCTTGGCGGCGCCCGCGGTGTCCAGGGCCGGGACCGCCTCGACGCCGTCGAGTTGCGACAGGAACTCCTCGCACTGGGCGAGGGCCTGGGGGTGCGAGTAGACCTTCTTCACGTCGGCCAGCGTCGTGCCCGGAACGGCCAGCAGCGCGTGGTCCACGCCGATCACGACCTGCCCGACCAGACGCACCCCGTGGCGCAGGAGCAGGTTGTAGGTCTCGTTGATCGAGCCCGCCTGGGAGTTCTCCAGAGGGACCACGCCGTAGTCGACCGAGCGGATCTCCACCTGCTCGAACACCTCGCGGATCGAGGGGCACGGCGCCGGGTCCGCCTGCGGCTCGCCGAAGAACCGATGCAGGGCGTCCTCGCTGTACGCGCCCGGCTCGCCCTGGTAGGCGACGCGCAACCGCCCCTCGGGGACCGGCTTGAGGTTCCCCCGCTCGCTCACGCGCGCGGGTGGAGGAGCCCATAGGTGAGGGCGTCGGCGAGCGCCTCCCACGAGGCCTCGATGATGTTGTCCGACACCCCGACGGTCGACCACTCCTTGTCGCCGTCGCTCGACTCGATCAGGACCCGGACCACGGCCTGGGTCCCCTTCTTCTCGTCGAGCACGCGGACGCGGTAGTCGGTGAGCGTGATCTCCTCGAGCAGCGGATAGATCTTCCCGAGGGCCTGTCGCAGCGCGTTGTCGAGCGCCCCGACCGGGCCACGCCCCTCGGCGGTGGCGATGTGGCGCTCTCCCCGGGCCCGGACCTTGACGGTGGCCTCGGCCTGGGAGCCGGCGCCCTCGCGCTCCTCGACGTGGACCCGGAACGACTCGATCTCGAAGAACTCCTGCCTCCAGCCGTCGTGACGGCGCAGGAACAGCTCGAGCGACGCATCGGCCGCCTCGAACGCGTACCCCTCGGCCTCGTGGTCCTTCAGCGCGGCCAGGGCCTTCTCGACGCCGTCGGGGTGCAACGGCACGCCGAGCTCGGCGGCCTTTCGCAGGAGGTTCTGCCGCCCGGCGAGGTCGCTGACCACGATGTGGCTGGTGTTGCCGACGCTTGCCGGCGGGATGTGCTCGTAGGCGTCGGGCCGGCGGGCGAGCGCGCTGACGTGCAGCCCGGCCTTGTGCGCGAACGCGTTGCGCCCGACGTAGGGCTGGTGTGGATCGGGGGACTCGTTCGCGATCTCGGCGACCACGTGGGCGAGCTCGGTGAGGCGCTCGACGCTCCCCTCGGGAAGCGCGGGCAGCCCCAGCTTCAGGACCAGGCCGGCGGCGATCGGGATCAGGTCGGCGTTGCCGCACCGCTCGCCGTAGCCGTTCACGCAGCCCTGGACCTGCACCGCCCCGGCCTCGACGGCGAGCAGCGAGTTGGCCACGGCGCATCCGGCGTCGTCGTGGAAGTGCACGCCCAGCGGGGTCTCGGTCCGTTCGGCGACGTCCCACACCACGCGACGGGCGTCGCCGGGGACGGTGCCTCCGTTCGTGTCGCACAGGACCAGCCGCTCGGCCCCGGCCTCCGCGGCCGCGCGGATCACCGAGAGCGCGTACTCGGGGTTCGCCCGGTACCCGTCGAAGAAGTGCTCGGCGTCGAAGAACACCCTCCGGCCCTCGGCGCGCAGGAAGGCCACCGAGTCGGCGACCATCGCCAGGTTCTCCTCGACGGACGTCTTCAGGGTCTCGACGACGTGCAGGTCCCACGACTTGCCCACCAGGCAGACCACGGACGTCTCCGCGTCGAGCAGATCCCGCAGGACCTGGCTGTCCTCGGCGGGCTCGCCGGCCTTGCGGGTCGAGCCGAACGCGGTGAGGGTGGTCCGCTTCAGGGGCTCCGTCTGGGCCAGCCGGAAGAACTCGGTGTCGCGCGGGTTGGCGCCCGGCCACCCGCCCTCGACGTAGGCCACGCCGATCGAGTCCAGCGCGTGCAGCACCTTGAGCTTGTCGTCGAGCGAGAACTGGAGTCCGGCCCGCTGAGAGCCGTCGCGCAGCGTGGTGTCGTAGAGCTCGACCTCACGCATTCCGGGCTCCCTCCACGACCAGGTCGCCGACCTCGCTCGTCGAGAACCCCATCTCCCCCGCGCGCATCGAGGCCATCTTCGAGACCGCGAACCGCACGCCGGCGTCCACGCGGCGGGCCGCTCCGGCCTGCCCGAGCGACTCCAGGAGCATGCCCGCCGCGGCGATCGCCGCGATCGGGTTGATCGTGCCCTTGCCGGTGTGCTCCGGGGCGGTCCCGCCGATCGGCTCGAACATCGACACGCCGTCCGGGCCGGGGTTCAGGTTGCCGCCGGCGGCCACGCCCATCCCGCCCTGCATCATCGCGGCGAGGTCCGTGAGGATGTCGCCGAACATGTTGTCGGTAACGATGACGTCGAACCGGGCGGGGTCCTCGATCAGGTACATGCAGGCCGCGTCGACGTGGATGTAGTCGGTGCGGACGTCCGGATACTCGTCGGCGACGGCCTCGAACGTCCGCCGCCACAGGTCGCCCGAGTGATTCAACACGTTGGTCTTGTGGACGAGCGTCACGTGGCGGCGGCGGTCCGGGCGCATGGCGTGGTCGAACGCGAATCGCACGCAGCGCTCGACCCCGCGCCGGGTGTTGACGCTCTCCTGGACCGCGAGCTCGTCGGGGGTGTCCTTCGCCTCGATCCGCCCGGCGCCCGTGTACAGGCCCTCGGAGTTCTCGCGAACGAACACCAGATCGACGTCATCGGGGGTCAGGTCGCGGACCGGGCTCGTGACGCCCGGGTAGAGCTGCACGGGCCGCAGGTTGATGTACTGGTCCAGCTCGAAGCGGATCCGCAGCAGCACCTCGCGCTCGAGGACCCCCGGCGGCACGTCCGGATGGCCGATCGCCCCCAGGTAGATCGCGTCGAGCCCGCGGAGCTCCTCCAGGACGTGGTCGGGCAGCGTCTCGCCGGTTCGCAGGTAGCGCTCACCGCCCAGGTCGTAGGTGACGGTCTCGAGGTCGAACCCGTCGCGGACGGCCTCGATGACCTTGAGGCCCTCGTGCACGACCTCGGGTCCAGTGCCGTCGCCGGGGATCACCCCAACCCGGTAGGCGTCCATCAGTCGAGCCGCCAGTCGGCCTGGACGGGCTCGTCCGCGGAGACCCCCACCGAGACCTGTCCGCCGGCGTCGAGGCTGCGCTTCACCCACGGCATGAGGCCGCCGGCGTCAAGGATGTCCTTCATGAAAGACGGCAGCGGGGTGGCCGCGTGACTGCGCCCCCGAGCCACGTTCTCGACCACCCCGCCAGCCATGTCGATACGTACCACGTCTCCGGACTCGACGCCATCTGCGATGTCCGGACACTCGACGATCGGCAGGCCGACGTTGATCGAGTTGCGGTAGAAGATCCGGGCGAACGAGACGGCGACGATGCACGCGATCCCGGAGGCCTTGATCGCGATCGGGGCGTGCTCGCGGGAAGAGCCCGACCCGAAGTTCCGGCCGGCCACGATCACGTCTCCCGGCTTCACGTTCTTCACGAAGTCGGGGTCGAGGTCCTCCAGGCAATGCGCCGCGAGCTCGGCCGGGTCGATCGTGGTCAGGTAGCGCGCCGGGATGATCACGTCGGTGTCGACGTTGTCGCCGTAGACGTGCGCCCGGCCCTCGATGACGTCCTGGCTCATACGAGCTCACCGACCGTGTTCAACCTGGGGGCCTCGATGCCGATCTCGTCCGGGTGCGACAGCTTGCCCAGGACCGCGGTGGCCGCCGCGACCGCGGGGTTGACCAGGTACACCCTCGCCGTCTTGTCGCCCATGCGCCCCACGTAGTTGCGGTTGCTCGTGGAGACGCAGACCTCGTCCGGCCCCAGGACGCCCATGTGCCCGCCCAGGCACGGTCCGCACGTGGGCGTCGAGACGGTCGCGCCGGCCTCGGCGAACACGTCGAGCAGCCCCTCCTTGTTCGCCTGCTTCCAGATCTCCTGGGTGGCCGGGATGACCATCAGCCGCACCCGGGGGTGGGCCTGGCGGCCGCGGAGGATGTGCGCGGCGATCCGCAGGTCCT
This sequence comes from uncultured Actinomycetes bacterium, assembly GCA_963742735.1. Classification (GTDB taxonomy): domain Bacteria; phylum Actinomycetota; class UBA4738; order UBA4738; family JBBDTT01; genus JBBDTT01. The sequence goes on along the minus strand of CAVUMN010000003.1, from coordinate 63,026 downwards.
CCATCTTCGCGTTGGTGCACGAGCCGATGAACACCTGATCCACGTTCACGCGCTCGGCGGTCGACACGGGCTGGGACTTCGACGGCAGCGACGGCAGCGAGACCTGCGGCTCGAGCGCCGAGACGTCGACCGTGTGCGTGGCCGCGACCTCGGCGTCGGGGTCGCTGTCGTAGACGAAGTACTCGGTGAACCGCTGGTGGAGCTCCTGGCGCTGCTTCACGTAGTCGAGGGTGATCTCGTCGGGGATGACGATCCCCGACTTCGCGCCGGCCTCGATGGCCATGTTGGTCAGCGTGAACCGGGAGTCCATCGACAGGTGCTGCAGCGCGGGACCGGTGTGCTCCATGGCCTGGTACGCGCAGCCCTCGTCGCCGACGAGCCCGATCACCGACAGGATGAGGTCCTTGCCGATCACCCACGGGTTGGGGACGCCCTCGTAGACGAAGCGCACGGTCTCGGGCACCCGAAGCCAGATCTTGCCGGTGGCCAGCACCGCGGCCAGGTCGGTCGAGCCGACGCCGGTCGAGAACGCGCCGAGCGCGCCGTACGTGCAGCTGTGCGAGTCGGCCCCGATGATCACGTGGCCGGGAAGGGCCAGAGCCTGCTCGGGAAGCAGGATGTGCTCGATCCCGCCGCGGCCGAGCTCGAAGTAGTGCTCGATCCCCTGCTCGCGGGCGAACTCGCGCATGGTCATGCCGAGCTTCGCGCTGGCGATGTCCTTCGCCGGCGAGAAGTGGCTGGGGACGAGCGCGACCTTCGACGGGTCCCACACGTTCTCGATGCCGAGCTCGCGATAGCGGGCGATCGCCACCGGCGCGGTCACGTCGTTGCCCATCGCCAGGTCGGCGTTGGCCATGATCAGGTCGCCGGGGCGGACCGACTCGTTCCCGCTGGCGCGCGCCAGGATCTTCTCGGTGATCGTCATGGGGGTCATCGGCTGCCCCGTTCGCCCGCGTCGTTCGCCTCGACGGAGAGGGCTCGGTTGATGGCGGAGAGGTAGGCCCTGGCGCTGGCCTCCACGACATCGCTGCTCACGCCGCGGCCGGTCACGAGCCTGCCGTCGACGTCGAGCTGGATGACGACGTCGCCCAACGCGTCCGATCCCCCGGTCACGCTCGACACATTGAAGTTCACCAGGCGGGCGTCGACGCCCGTGGCGCGGGCGATGGCGCCGCACGCGGCGTCGATCATCCCGTCTCCGAGGGCGGAGTCCTCGAACGTCTCTCCTCCTCGGAGAAGACGCACCGTGGCCGTGGGCGACAGGTGCGTCCCGCCGGTGACGGCGAGCGACTCGATCACGAAGCCGTCGCGGTCCGACGTGCCGAGCTCCTCGGCCACGATCGCCTCGAGGTCAGCGTCGGTCAGCTGGATCTTGCGGTCGGCCAGGTCCTTGAACCGGGCGAACGCGCGATCGAGCGCGTCGCGGTCCAGCTCCAGGCCGAGCTTGGCCAGCGCGTCGGAGAACGCGTGGCGCCCGGAATGCTTGCCCAATACGATCCGGGAGCCCTCCAGCCCGATCTCGGCGGGGTCCATGATCTCGTAGGTCGCGCGGTTCATGAGCACCCCGTGCTGGTGGATGCCCGACTCGTGGGCGAACGCGTTCGCGCCGACCACGGCCTTGTTGGGCTGCACGACGTAGCCGGTCAACAGGCTGACCAGCCGCGACGTCCGGGCGATCTCCTTCAGGTTCAGGTTGTGGGAGAGGCCGAGGGCCTGGCCGCGCGTCTGCACGATCATCGCGACCTCCTCGAGCGAGCAGTTGCCGGCGCGCTCGCCGATCCCGTTGACCGCGACCTCCACCTGTCGCGCCCCGTTCATGACGCCGGCCATGGAGTTCGCCACGGCGAGCCCGAGGTCGTTGTGACAGTGCGTGGAGATGATCACGTGCTCGGGCAGGGCCTCGCGGACCATGCGTACCAGCTCGCCGAACTCGTGGGGCAGGGCGTAGCCGACCGTGTCCGGCACGTTGATCGTCGTGGCGCCCTCCTCGACGGCGACGCGGAACACCTCGAGCATGAACTCGGGGTCGGTTCGGGTGGCGTCCTGGGCCGAGAACTCCACGTCGTCGGTGTAGCCGGCGGCGCGACGGACGGTCTCCCGCGTGAGGGTCAGGACCTGGTCGGCGTCCATCTTCAGCATCGAGGTCATGTGCACGTCGCTCGTGGACACGAACAGGTGCAGGCGGCCCTTCGCCGCTCCCTTGATCGCGTCCCAGCCACGATCGACGTCGTCGTGGTTCGTCCGGCACAGCGCGGCGATGGTCGGGCCCTTCACCTGGTCGGCGATCTTCGCGACCGCGTCGAAGTCCCCCTGGCTCGACGCCGGGAAACCGGCCTCGATGATGTCGACGCCGAGTCGGGCCAGGTGCTCCGCGATCTCGATCTTCTCGGCGCCGGAGAGTGCGATGCCGGGCGCCTGCTCCCCGTCGCGCAGGGTGGTGTCGAAGAACCGGACTACATCCTGCTCACGGGGGGTCCGCCCGCTCTCCGGAACGGACTCCGGGGCACCTTGGGGCGCGCTACCCCCCCGTACCCCCCCGCCTACGCCACCGTCAGGCATTGTCGCCACCGCCCGACTGCTGCGCCTGTGCCTTCGCGGAGCCGAGCCACGGCATCATCGCTCGGAGCTTCCGGCCGACGTCCTCGATCGGGTGGCCGGCCTCGGCCTCGCGCATCTGCTTGAACTTCGGGTAGCCGGCCTTCGCCTCGGCGACCCACTCCTGCGCGAACGCCCCCGAGCGGATGTCCTCCAGGATCTGGCCCATCTCCTTGCGGGTGGCCTCGTCGACCACGCGCGGCCCACGGGTGTAGTCGCCGTACTCAGCCGTGTCGCTCACGGAGTAGCGCATGAACTCGAAGCCGCCCTCGTACAGCAGATCGACGATCAGCTTCAGCTCGTGCAGGCACTCGAAGTAGGCGATCTCCGGCTGGTAGCCGGCGTCGACCAGCGTGTCGAACGCGGCCTTGACCAGCGCGCTCGTCCCCCCGCACAGCACGGCCTGCTCGCCGAACAGGTCGGTCTCGGTCTCCTCGGCGAACGTGGTCTCGATGACCGCGGCGCGGCCGGCGCCGATGCCGCTGGCGTACGCGAGCGTGCGGGCCGTGGCCGTGCCGCTCGGGTCGCGGTGCACCGCGTACAGCGACGGCGTCCCGATGCCCTCGACGTACGTGCGCCGAACCAGATGTCCGGGGCCCTTCGGCGCGACCATCCCGACGTCCACGCCCTCGGGCGGGTCGATCTGCTTGAAGTGGATGTTGAACCCGTGCGCGAACATGAGCAGGTTGCCCGGCTGCAGGCCCGGCGCGACGTCGGACTCGTAGACCTCACGCTGCGTCGTATCCGGCAGCAGCATCATGATCACGTCCGCCTCGGCCGCCGCCTCGGCGATCGGCTTGACCGCGACCCCCGCGGTCTCGCACTTGGAGACGGACGACGAACCCTCGCGAAGCCCGACCCGAACGTCCACGCCGGAGTCCTTCAGGTTCAGGGCGTGGGCGTGCCCCTGAGAGCCGTAGCCGAGGACGGCGACCTTCTGCCCGTCCAGGGCGCTGCGATCGATATCCGCGTCGTAGAGCACCTTCGCCATGTCGGTCTCCTCGTGGTCGTGTCGGTGATGTCGATCAGTCGGTGCCGGTCTTGACGGCGCGAAGCCGGCGGTCCTTCAGACCCTCCTCGCCGCGAGCGAGCGCGACGCGGCCCGTCCGGACCATCTCGATCACCCCGAACGGCCGAAGCAGATCGTGGAACGCCTCGACCTTGTCGGAGTTCCCGGTGATCTCGATGGTCAGGGCGTCGTGGGCGACGTCGAGGATCCGCGCGCGAAAGATCTGGGCGACCTCGATCACGCGGGGACGGTCGCCGTTGGTGGCGCGGACCTTGATCAACGCCAGCTCGCGCTCGACCGCGCTCCCGTGCTCCAGCTCGGCCACCTTCAGGACGTTCACGAGCTTGTTGAGCTGCTTCGTCACCTGCTCGAGAGGCTTGGTCTTGATCTCGACGACGATCGTCATCCGGCTCGTGCCCGGGTCCTCGGTGTTGCCCACCGCGAGCGAGTGGATGTTGAAGCCGCGGCGGGCGAACAGCCCCGCGACACGGGCCAGGACTCCCGGCTTGTCCTGGACCAGGACGCTGACGGTGTGCAGTGACATCCGAACCCCCTACGCGATCGGGGCGTCGGCCGGCTCGTCCGCCGGCTCCGCCTGTTCGGGGCCGAGGATGATGTCGTCGTTCGACCCTCCGGCCGGGACCATCGGGAAGACCATCTCGGTGCGGTCGACGCGGAAGTCGATGACGACGGTCTTGTCCTTCACCGACAGGGCCTTGTCCAGGATCGAGTCGACCTCGTCGGGCGTCTCGGCGCGCAGTCCGACGCCGCCGTACGCCTCGGCGAGCTTCACGTAGTCGGGCACGTCCCACCCGAACTCCACCTGCGACTCGCGACGGTTGTAGAAGAGCTCCTGCCACTGGCGGACCATGCCGAGGTAGCCGTTGTTCAGGATGCCGACCACGATCGGGATGTCCTCGAAGGCGCACGTGGCGAGCTCCTGCGCGGTCATCTGGAAGCAGCCGTCGCCGTCGATCGCGAACACGACGTCCTTCGGCCGCCCCATCTTGGCGCCGAGGGCCGCGGGGACCGCGAAGCCCATCGTCCCCAGGCCCCCGGAGTTGATGAACTGACGGGGCCGGGTGAACTTGTAGTGCTGTGAGGTCCACATCTGGTGCTGCCCGACGCCGGCCACGATCGTGGCCTCGCCGCCGGTGGCCTCGTAGACGCGCTCGACCACGTACTGCGGCTTGATCGGGCCGTCGTCGGTCTGGTCGTAGCGCAGCGGGAACCGATCCTGCCAGTCCTTGATCTGGGCGAGCCACTTCGACCGGTCGGGGTTGCCGTTCTCCGAGACCGCCTTCGCGAGCTCGCGCGCCAGCGCGGCGGTCACGTCGCGTGCGTCGCCCACGATCGGCACGTCGGCGCGGCGGTTCTTGCCGATCTCCGCCGGATCGACGTCGACGTGGATGATCTTGGCGCCCGCCGCGAACGAGGCGAGGCTGCCGGTCACGCGGTCGTCGAACCGGGTGCCGAGGGCGATCAGCAGATCGGCCTTCTGCATCGCGGTGACCGCCGTGTAGTTGCCGTGCATCCCGGGCATGCCCAGGCCCAGCTCGTGGGTGTCGGGGAACGCCCCGCGCGCCATGAGGGTGGTGACCACGGGGATCCGGCCGGTCTCGGCCAGCTTGAACAGGTCCTTCGAGGCCTCGCCCTTGATCACGCCGCCGCCGACGTAGAGGACCGGGCGCTCGGCCGCCATGATGAGCTTCACGGCCTCGCGGACCTGCTTGAGATTGCCCTTGGTGGTCGGGTTGTAGCCCGGAAGGTCGAGCTGCTCCGGCCACTCGAAGTCGGTCTCGTTGATCAGGACGTCCTTGGGGATGTCGACCAGGACGGGGCCGGGCCGTCCGGTCGTGGCGATGTGGAACGCCTCTCGGATCACGTGAGGGATATCCGCGCCGTCGGTGACCAGCCAGTTGTGCTTGGTGACCGGGATCGTGATGCCGGTGATGTCGGCCTCCTGGAACGCGTCGTTGCCGACGACCGCGGTCGGGACCTGCCCGGTGATCGCCACCACCGGGACCGAGTCCATGAGCGCGTCGGCCAGCGCGGTGACCAGGTTCGTGCCGCCGGGACCGCTGGTGGCCATGCACACCCCGGCCTTCCCGGTGGCGTGGGCGTAGCCCTCCGCGGCGTGGCCGGCTCCCTGCTCGTGGCGCATCAGCAGGTGACGGATCGAGGAGTCGAGCATCGGGTCGTAGGCCGGCAGGATGGCCCCGCCGGGGATCCCGAAGATGACCTCTACGCCCTCGAGCTCGAGGCTCTTCATCAGCGACTGCGCGCCGCTGAGGCGCCCGGGCTTCGGGGTGGATCGGGTCATGTCGGTCGTCTCCTCTCGGGGGTTGGGGTTCAGCTGGCCTCGGGGCGGGCCTCGACGGCCTCGGACGGGGTCATGTGCACGCGGTAGCCGCGCTTGGAGGTCAGGGCCAGGCACGCCCGCTCGAACTCCCACGGCGTCCAGTCGCGCCGGCGAACCTGCAGCGCGTCCTCGTCCTCGTCGAACGGGGTCGCCATGTAGTGCATCTCGCCGGCGAAGTACGTGGTCAGGTAGTCCCGCTCCGCGGGATCCTCGACCGTCAGCCGGACCTGGCCCGGGCCCTCCCACTGGGCCGTGCCGACCCGGCTGTCCTTGTCGTGAAACTCGAACCGCATCTCGTTCCCTCCTGCTCGGGGGCGCTTCGCACCCTTTGCTCTGTTCTCGGACGCTTGGCTTCGGCGCTGAAGCCGGGGAAACAAAAGACCCCCGGCGGGGCCGGAGGTCGTCTGGCGCGCGGCGGGCATGCTTGCCCGGCCCCGCGCCTACCTAATAAGTACGAGGCTCAGGTCGATGCGCGCAAACTCCGTCGGCCCGAACATTGGACCGCCCATGATGCGCCCCATCTGACGCTCCGTCAAGTGCCTGGGCGCCGAGGTAGTGGGTCAGTTTGAGGTGGAGCCCCGTCCGCGCAACGCTAGCCGGACTCCAGCGACCAGCGTTGCGATCCCCAGCAGGAAGACAGCGAAAGCAACCCCCGTCACGAAGGGGATCGAGTAGGCCGTCAAGGCGAGCCCGACCAATGCAACAAGTATCCCTAGAGCCACCCTCACGCCGTTGGAGCCTAGTCCAGCAGGCCCGCGTGGATCATTTTCAGCTTGGCCCAAGAACGAGCGCGACCTACCGCGTGCCTGAGGCTCCAGGAGCTCCTGAGCGCGGCGAGGCAGCGGCGCCGACGGTGAGGGCCACATTTGTGAGATCTGACCGTAAGGACGCCAGCTCCCCCCGCACCGACCGAAACTCATCATGCATCTCGCGCCCGAGCTCGGTGACCTCGCCGCGAATCGAACGGGTCTGCAGCCCCAGCAGGAGGCCGACGATCCCGATCGCGAACGCGTTGATGATGGTGTTGAGCGCTTCCACCTCTCCTCCTTATCCCCGCTTCGGGAGAGGTGTGTCAAGGCTACCGCGCCGCACCGACATCCTCATCCCGACCCGAAGATGAGCGCGCGCAGCTGTTGGTCCAGGTCGAAGGCCTGGTCCTCCTGGGGGCGCTCGGGCTCGTTGGCGGTGCCGCTCAGCACCCGCAGGGCCAGGACCAGCGAGCGCTCGTTGATCGCCCCGTAGCCGAGCAGGGGGTAGGTCGGTCCCTCGGCCGGGATGTCTTCCCAGGAGACCGGCGTCGTCCAGCAGCCCTGGCAGAAGGGGTTCGCGCCCGGGCCGAACGGGGTCAGCTCGGGCGCGCGGGGCTCGCCGGTCCAGTGGACCAGGCCGTCGTCGCGACCTTCCGCGGGGCGGGCCTCGGCGGTGTGCAGGAACAGCGAGCGAAGCTCGTCGAGCGTGAACATGCCGTCGGCGAGCGGTCCGGCCTTGACGCGGCCGGCCGGCCCCCGGGCCACCACGCCGTCGTGGATCCCGGTGCGGTGGTCGCCGAGGATCTTCCGCGCACGGTCCACGATCGCCGCGGCGGCGCCGGCCGCGTACGGGGACGCCGCGCTGGAGCAGCACGCGATCGAGTCGGGGACCATCGGGCCGGAGGAGGTCCGCAGCGCCGCGTAGCCCGCGTAGGAGTCGGCGACCACGTGCGGGGGCGAGCCCGACCACAGGGTCATCCGTCCGTTGTCGTGGCCGCCGACCAGGATCACCCCCGGCGGCGCCGTGGACAGCACGTAGGTGGGGGTCGGGGCGACGCCCAGGATGTACGCGCTTCCGTTCCCCGAGGCGGCCAGAGTCAGCGTCCGGGTCGACGCGTACGCGAAGGCCGCCGAGGTGTCCCCTACCAGGCCGTTCACCGGCGGCGGGATCAGGTCGATCCACGAGTTCGACTGGACGTCGATCCAGCCCTGGTCGGCGGCCCACCGAACGGAGGCGGCGCCGAGGCCCTCGACCTCGACGATGCGCGCGTACGGCGCCAGCGAGTTCGGCCGGCCCGCGGCGCGTGAGGCCGTCATGGTCCCGTGGCCGTGGCCGTCGAGGATCGGGAAGTCCTCGCACGAGGTCTGGTTGACCGCGTTGGCGGGCGGCACCGGCACGACCGGACAGCTCGTCCCGCCGCTCGCCATGGAGATCGCGCCGACGATCCGGGTGCCCGGGATCCAGTACAGGGTCTCCGGGCGGACGCGCGTCCACGTGCGCCGGTCCCGCTCCAGCGCTCGCTCGTAGGGGACGTCGAGGGTCAGGCGCAGCTCGCGCGCGCCCTTCGGGTATCCGGGGATGTACGTGGAGGGATGCCGGTACGCCAGCGGCGAACGGTCCCGGAAGGCCGCCGCGTACGGGTTGATCCCCGAGTCGATCAGCGCGACCACCGCCATCGGCGGCGTCACGGCCTTCGGCTTCGGCCGGGCGCCGGCCGGCGACGCGGCGGATGCCCACGCGAACGACAGGACGATCAGGACGAGCGCGATCGGGCGGGCGGTTCGCACGCAGGGATATTCGCCGCGGGGGCGGGCGGGTTCCTACCTGGGCGGACTAGGCGGACTCGGCGAACAGCGACTTCTCGGCCGGGTAGAGCGTGAACACCCACGCGGCCTCGCATTCGTGGTTGGGGCAGCGCACCACGCCCATCCACGATGCCGTGAGCTTGTCCTCGCGCATGGGCGCGATGTGCTCGGAGGGATCGAACGTCGCCATGCCCGTCTCGTCGAAGGACTCCTCGAGCTGATAGGAGACGGGGACGACCTCTCCGCAGCGAGGGCAGGTCCACCATCGATTCATGCCTGTAGCGTTCCCACACGGTGGCGGCGGGTAACCCCTTCGGGCGAACCCGCCAAACGCCCCGCGACCGCCTTCCAACCTCCCTCGCCGGTGCCGCGGGCATGCGGGTACGATGCGCGCGATGGCCGACGTCACCGTCCGCGACCTCCTCACCTCCGACGCCGTCACCGTCCGCCCGAGCGACCCGATCGGCGTGGCCGCGCAAGCCATGCGCGAGCGCGGGGTCGGCTCCGCGCTGGTGACGGAGGACGGGCGCCTGGTGGGGATCATCACCGAGCGCGACATGGTCAGCTCGACGGCGGGCGCCGCCCAGCCGGAGACCTCGCTGGTCTCGGCATGGATGACCTCCGAGCCGGTGACCGTCGACGCCGACACCTCGGCGGCCGAAGCCCTCGACCTGCTCTCCCAGAAGGGGTTCCGCCACCTTCCGGTGATCGACGACGGAAAGCTCGCCGGGGTGGTGTCGCTGCGCGATCTGGTCACCGGCCTGCGGATCAGCGAAGTCGACCCGTCCCGCCCGAGCAGCGCCAAGGGCCTGGAGAACGTCGTCGTCGGCGAGACGCGCAAGAGCTTCATCGACGGCGAGAAGGGCCGGCTGGTCTACGTCGGCCACGACGCCGTCGAGCTCGCGATGAACCACTCGTTCGAGGCGGTGTGGTTCCTGCTCCTCGAGGAGCGCCTGCCGGACCCGAACGAGCTCCAGGCGTTCACGGCCGAGCTCGCCGCCCGCCGGCGCCTGTCCGCCGAGGAGGCGGGGATCGCCGCGGCGGCCGGGGTGGGCTCGCCGATGTCAGGACTGCGCTCGGCCGCCTCCGCGCTGGCCGCCGAGTGGGGCTACGCCCCCTGGCTGGAGGAGGACGACCCGGCCAAGCCGCGCGAGGACGTCCTGCGCCTGGCCGCGGCCTTCCCGGCGATCGTCGGCGCGATCCGGGCCGGGGGGACCAGCCCGGTCGACCTCGGCGAGGGCGGCCATGTGGCCGGATACCTGCGCGCCGTGACCGGCACCGAGCCGACCGAGGCGCAGGTCATCGCGATGAACCGCTACTTCACCCTCACCGCCGACCACGGGATGAACGCGTCCACGTTCACCGCACGGGTCATCACGTCCACCGGCGCCGACGTTGGCGCCGCGGTCGTGGGCGGGGTCGGGGCGCTGTCGGGGCCGCTTCACGGCGGCGCGCCGTCGCTCGTTCTGGACATGCTCGACGCGATCGGTTCGAAGGAGAAGGCCAGGGACTGGCTGGCCGAGCGGGTCAAGGCGGGCAACCGGCTGATGGGGTTCGGGCATCGTGTCTACCGCACCGACGACCCGCGGGCGCTGGCCCTCAAACGGACCGCCGAGGAGTTCGGGGGCGGCCGGGTGGAGCTGGCCCTGCACGTCGAGCAGATGGCCCACGAGGTCCTGCGGGAGCTGAAGCCGGGGCGGCCGCTCTACACCAACGTCGAGTTCTACTCGGCGGTGGTCTTCGAGATGGCCGGCATCCCCCGCGAGCTTGCAACGGTGACGTTCGGGTGCAGCCGGGTGGTGGGCTGGGCCGCGCACATCCTGGAGCAGATCGCCGACAACCGCCTCATCCGCCCCACGGCGACCTACGTCGGCGAGATGCCGGACTTCGGCGACTAGCCCGGCGGTGGCCCCGGAGATCGAGCTCGTCCGGGGAGACCTCACCGAACAGGACGTCGACGCGATCGTGAACGCCGCCAACCGGTCTCTGCTCGGCGGGGGCGGCGTCGACGGGGCGATCCACCGCCGCGGCGGGCCGGAGATCCTGGCCGAGTGCCGGCGGCTTCGCGAGGAGCGCTATCCGGGCGGGCTTCCGACCGGCGACGCCGTGGCGACCACCGCCGGGCGCCTGCCCGCCCGCTGGGTGATCCACACGGTCGGCCCGGTGTTCGCGACGTCCGAGGACCGCTCGGGCTTGCTCGCCGCGTGCCACACGAACGCGCTGCGCATCGCCGACGAGGTGGGCGCGCGGACGGTGGCGTTCCCCGCGATCTCGACCGGCGTGTACGGCTACCCGCTGGACCTCGCCGCGCCGGTGGCGGTGTCGGCGGTGCGCGACGCCGCGACGGGGGTCGAGACCGTTCGGTTCACGCTGTTCGGGGAGGACGCGTACGCCGCGTTCGAACGGGCGCTGGGCTAGATCTCCGATGCCGGCCGTGGGTCGGCGGGCGTCTCCTCCGGGCGGGGGCCGGCCTCGAGCGGCAGCCAGACCTCGCAGGTCGTCCCCTGGCCGGGGGCGCCGCCCACGCGACACCACCCACCGACCATGGTGGCCCGTTCGCGCATGCTCATCAGGCCGAAGTGGTCGGGCCGGTCCGGGACCTCCGCCGGCATCCCCACGCCGTCGTCCCGCACGAGCATGCGCAGGCCCCCGTCGACCTCGTCGAGGATCACCTCGACCCGCGTCGCCTTGGCGTGCTTTCGCACGTTCGCCAGGGCCTCCTGACCGATCCGGTACGCGATCGTCCGGGTCTCCAGCGGCGGCTCGCTCGCCAGCCGGCTGTCGATCGAGTACTCGAACCCCTCGTGGGCGGCGGCGCGCGTCAGGTAGGTGACGAAGGCGGCGCTCAGCCCCGACTCCTCGAGCGAGGGCGGGCGCAGCTCGAACAGCAGGTTCCGCATACGGCCGAGCGTGCCCCGGATGGCGTCGTCCACCCCCTCCAGGCGCGCCAGCCCCTCCGGGTCGTGGATGCGGCGGCGCACGCCCTCGAGCCGCCAGGCCACCTCGGTCACCGCCTGGATCGAGTCGTCGTGGATGTCGCCGGCGATCCGGGTCCGTTCGTCCTCCTGGGCGCGGACCAGCCGGCGAAGCAGCTCGCCTCGCTCCCTGACGAGCGTCTCCAGCTCGTCGCGCTGCTGGGCCAGGCCCTGCGTCTGGTGGACGAGCGTCGTTCCAGCGTTGCGGGCGATCGGCAGCAGCACCAGGTAGAGGAGCAGGAACCCGCTGCCCACGATCACGTCCATCTGGGCCAGGGAGGCGGAGGTCTCCGCGGCCGTGGGTCCGTAGTCCTGATACAGCTCCGCGACCGCGACCGGCTCGGACGCCGTCCCCAGGCGCAGGGGCACGTAGGTGGCCAGCATCCGCTCCGCCAGGCCGCGCTCGTAGACGTTTTCCGCTGCCAGCAGGTCGCTGACCTCGCCGACAGGCCCGTCCCGGAGGACCGTGGCGAGCTCGGGGGCCTCCTCGGGGAATCGCCGGCCGACGAGCCGAATCTCGTCGGAGAACACCACGGTGCCGTCGGGCCGCCACACCTTGAGGCGCAGGGCGTCGCCGATCACGACCCGCGTGAGGACCCCGCGAAGCACCTCCTCGTACCGCTCCCCGCGCAGCGGCGCATCCACGTCGGAGGGCTCCAGGATGTCCTCGAGGACTGCCCGCGTGAGCACCACGGCATGCTGGGTGGCGGAGGCCTCGGCTCGGTCCTTGAGCTGCCCGGAGATCAACAGGTGCAGGGACCCGCCGACGAGCAGGAACACGACCAGGGACACCAGCGCGAAGCGCGCGACGAGGCCGCCTCCGGAGAAGGGGCGGCGGGCGTCGCCGGGACGCGACGGGGCGGGCTGGGGGCGCATTTGTGTGGAATTCTCTGCGCGGGGGGCGGGCTCCTGCCCGGTTTCGCCTAGCCGCAGACGGCGCCGCGGGAGGCGCTGCTGACCAGCCGCGCGTACTTCGCCAGCGCGCCGTGGGTGTAGCGCGGCTGGGGGGCCTTCCATCCGGCCCGGCGACGTTCGAGCTCCTCGTCGGCGACTTCCAGGTCGAGGCGGCGGCCGTCGACGTCGAGGACGATCGAATCGCCCTCCTCCACCAGCGCGATCGGCCCGCCGACCGCCGCCTCGGGCGCGACGTGGCCGATCGCGAAGCCGCGGGTGGCCCCCGAGAATCGGCCGTCGGTGACCAGCGCGACGTCGCGGCCCAGGCCCGCTCCGACGACCGCCGCCGTCACCGCGAGCATCTCGCGCATCCCCGGCCCGCCCTTCGGCCCCTCGTGGCGGATGACGATCACGTCGCCGGCCACGATCCGGCCGTGGGTCACCGCGTCGAAGGCATCCTCCTCGAGATCGAACACCCGGGCGCGGCCGCGGAAGGTCGTCCCGTCCATGCCGGAGATCTTGCCGACCGCGCCCTCCGGCGCCAGCGAGCCCTTGAAGATGGCCAGGCCGCCGTCGGCGTGGATCGGCTGGTCGAACGGGCGCACGACGTCCCCGTCGGGTGCCGGGGGGTCGAGCTCGGCCAGGTTCTCCGCCACCGTCTTGCCGGTCACCGTGAGGGCGTCGCCGTGCAGGAGCCCGGCGTCCAGGAGGACCTTCATGACCACCGGAACGCCGCCGACGCGGTCCAGGTCGGCCATTACGAAACGGCCGGAGGGGCGGAGGTCGCCGAAGTGCGGGACGCGGCGGCCGATGCGGTCGAAGTCGTCGATGTCGAGCTCGGCCTCCGCCTCGACGGCGATCGCCAGCAGGTGCAGGACCGCGTTGGTCGATCCCCCCAGCGCCATGACCACGGCGATCGCGTTCTCCAGCGCGTCACGGGTGATCACCTGGCGCGGACGGACGCCCGCCTCCAGCGCGCGGACCGCCGCCACACCGCTGGCGCGCGCGAAGTCGTCCCGGCGCGGGTCGACGGCCGGCGGGGACGCGCTGCCGGGCAGCGACATCCCCAGGGCTTCGACCGCGGCCGCCATCGTGTTCGCGGTGAACATCCCCGCGCACGACCCCGGGCCGGGACACGCATTGCGCTCGATCTCGTCGAGCTCCTCGTCGCTCATCTGCCCGGCGGCGTTCGCTCCGACCGCCTCGAAGACGTCCTGGATGTTGATGTCCCGGCCCCGGACATGGCCGGGAAGGATCGAGCCTCCGTAGACGAAGACCGTGGGCAGGTCCAGGCGGGCGGCGGCCATGACCATGCCCGGAAGGCTCTTGTCGCAGCCGGCGATGGTGACCATGGCGTCCAGGCGCTCGGCGTGCATCACGAGCTCGACGGAGTCCGCGATGACCTCGCGGGACACCAAGGACGCGCGCATCCCCTCGGTCCCCATCGAGATGCCGTCGCTGACGGCGATCGTCGTGAACTCGATCGGGACGCCGCCGGCCTCCCGCGCGCCCTCCTTCGCGACATCGGCCAGGCGGTCCAGGTGGTAGTTGCAGGGGGTGACCTCGTTCCACGACGAGGCGACGCCGATCTGGGGGCGCCCGAAGTCCTCGTCGGTGAACCCGACCGCGCGGAGCATCGCCCGGGACGGGGGCCGGGTGACGACGTCGCGGCTGCGGTGCTGGAGGTCCTCGGTCATCGAAGGGGCACAGTGTAGGTGCCCGCTTCGCCGGCCCGCTCGCGCACGTCGCCGAGCCGCGCCCGCAGCGCCACGAGCTGCCCGGCCACCGACTCGGGCGAGGTGCCACCCGGCGTGGTCCGCCGGCGCACGGCCCGCTCCGGCGTCAGGAGCTCGGCCACCTCGGGCCCGAGCAGCGGCGACCAGCCGGCCCACTCGTCCGGGCCGACGTCGTCGAACGCCCGGTCCGTCGCCTCGAGCTCCGCCACGATCGTGCCGGTCAGGTGGTGCGCGTCGCGGAAGGGCATGCCCTTCGACACCAGATGCTCGGCGAGGTCGGTGGCCAGCAGGAAGCCGCCGGACGCGGCCGCGGCCATGCGCTCGGTGTCGAACGTGAGCCCTCGGACCATCGCCGCGAGGGCCTCCAGCCCGCCGGAGAGGGTGTCGTACGCGTCGAACGCCGGCTCCTTGTCCTCCTGGAGGTCGCGGTCGTAGGCCAGCGGGAGGCCCTTCATCGCCGTGGCCAGGGACACGAGGGCCCCGAGGACGCGGCCGGCCTTGCCCCGCACGAGCTCGGCCACGTCGGGGTTCCGCTTCTGGGGCATCATGCTCGACCCCGTCGCGTCGGCGTCCGCGGGCCGGGCGAACCCGAACTCCTCGGTCGCCCACAGCACCAGGTCCTCGGCCAGCCGCGACAGGTGCACGGCCAGGATGGTCCCGGCCCCCAGGAACTCCAGGGCGAAGTCGCGGTCCGAGACCGCGTCGATCGAGTTGTCGAACGCCCCCGGCATGCCCAGACGGCGCGCGGTCGCGCCGGTCGCCAGCTCGATGGTCGATCCCGCGAGCGCCCCGGCGCCCAGCGGACTGACCGCCGCGGTCTCCGCGGCCCGGAGCAGCCGCTCGGCGTCCCGGACGAGCGGGAACGCGTGGGCCAGCAGGTGGTGCGCGAGCAGGACGGGCTGGGCCCGCTGGAGGTGGGTGTATCCGGGGAGGATCGCGTCCGGGTGCTCCTCCCCGCGCTCGGCGAGGGCCTCCGCCAGCCCGGCGGCCGCCGACGCGAGGGCGCGGGCCGCGTCGATCGTCCACAGCCGGAAGTCGGTGGCCACCAGGTCGTTGCGGCTGCGGGCCGCATGGATCTTCGCGCCCGTCTCGCCGAGCCGCTCGATCAGCGCACGCTCGATCGCCATGTGCACGTCCTCGTCGTGGTCGGCGAGGACGAAGCTGCCCTCGGCGATCTCGGCGCCCACGGCTTTCAGCGCGCCGGTGATCGCGACGGTCTCGTCGTCGCTCAAGACGCCCGCCTCCCGCAGCGCCTCCGCGTGGGCCGTCGTCGCCTTCACGTCGTACGGCGCAAGCCGCATGTCGAACCCGATCGAACGGGAAAAGGCGAGCGTGCCCTCGGATGGACCGCCGGCCGCAAACCGCCCGGCCCAGAGGGGGGTTCGGGGGGGTAGCCCGCCCTGGGATGTGCCGGAGTCCGTTCCAGACGGCGGGCGGACCCCCCGAGGCGAATCGGGCATGGCGACCTTCCCGTTGCCGTCAGTAGCTGGCGGTGGTGACTCGGGAAGGGGGACGCGGTTCACGGCGGCCCACGTCCTCAGAGGAAGGGACCAGAGGCGCACGAACCCCTCGGCATGCTTGTGGTCGAAGCGGTCCGCGCCGGCCTCGTAGGTCGCCAGCCCGTAGTCGTACAGCGCGCGATCCGAACGGCGGCCGACGACCCGGCACGAGCCCTTGTGGAACCGCAGCTTCACGTCGCCGGTCACGGAGCCCTGGGTCGACTCCATGAACGCCCGCAGCGAGGCGTGCAGGGGGCCGTGCCACTGGCCGTAGTAGGCCAGCTCGGCCCACCGGCGCTCGAGCCCGGCCTTCTCGTGGGCGACCTCGCGCTCGAGCGTGAGCGCCTCCAGGTCCTGGTGGGCGGCGATGAGGGCCAGCGCCGCGGGGACCTCGTACAGCTCGCGCGACTTGATGCCCACCAGCCGGTTCTCGACCATGTCGACGCGCCCGAACCCGTGCCGCCCGGCCGTCTCGCCGATCTGGCGGACCAGGTGCACCGGGTCGAGCCGGAGCCCGTCCAGGGCGACGGCGACGCCGCCGTCGAAGGTGACGACCACGTCCTGGGGCGCGGACGGCGCCGAGACCGGGTCGGCGGTCCACGCGAACGCGTCGGCCGGGGGCTCGGCCCACGGGTCCTCGAGCAGGCCGCACTCGATGGTCCGCCCCCACACGTTCTCGTCGACCGAGTAGATCTTGGCCTCGGCCGACAGCGGGATCCCCCACGCCGCGGCGCGCTCGCGGGCCTCGTCCCGCGACATGACCACGTCGCGGACGGGGGCGATCACCTCCAGGTCCGGGGCGAGGGCGGCGAACGAGGTCTCGAAGCGGACCTGGTCGTTGCCCTTGCCGGTGCAGCCGTGCGCCACCGCCTGCGCGCCGGCCTCGCGGGCCGCCGCGACGACCTTCTCGGCGATCAGCGGGCGGGCCAGCGAGGACACCAGCGGGTACCGGCCCTCGTACAACGCGTTGGCCTGCAGCGCCGGCCAGCAGAACCGCGTGACGTATTCCTCGCGAGCCTCGGCGACGAGCAGCTCCGCGCCGGCGGCCGCCGCACGCGCCCGGACCGCGGCGTGGTCGATCGGCTGGCCGACGTCGACCAGCACCGCGAGGACCTCGTACCCGCGCTCCTCGGCCAGCCACCGCGCGGACACGCTGGTGTCCAGGCCGCCCGAGTACGCGAGCGCGACCTTCGGACTCACGACAACCCCGCCATCTCGCGGAGGCGCGCCGCCACCGTTCGCGCGCTGGCCTGCTCCCGGACGACGACCAGGATCGTGTTGTCGCCGGCCACCGTGGCCAGGACGCCGGGCAGGGTCGAGTGGTCGAGGACCTCGGCGACCGCGTTCGCGGCGCCCGGCGGCGTCCACACGACGGCCAGGTTCCCGGAGGACTCCACGCCGCTCACGAACTCCGACAGCACCGCCCGCAGGTGGCGGTCGGACCGAGGCGCCGGGACGTCGTTCGGATCGGCGTAGCGAAGGTGGCCCTCGCCGTCGCGGACGCGGACCAGCCCGAGCTCCTCGAGGTCTCGAGAGATGGTGGACTGGGTCGCGGCGTGGCCGGCTGCGGCCAGCCGGTCGCGGATCTCCTGCTGGCTGCCGAGCGGCTCCCGGCGAACCAGGTCCAGGAGCGCCTGCTGGCGCTGGCGCTTCATCCGAACGTCTCCTCGAGCGCGCCGCCGAGGGCCTCGGCGAACGCGGCGACCTCGGCGTCGGTCACCACCAGCGGCGGCGTCACGCGGACCACGTCCGGGCCCGCCTCGGTGGCCAGCGCCCCCCGCCCGATCAGCGCGTTGACGACGTCGTTCGCGCGCGGTCCCGTGAGGGCCACCCCGAGCAGCAAGCCCATCCCTCGCACCGCGGTCACACCCGGCAGGGCTCGGAGCGCGGCGCGCAGCTGCTCGCCCCGGGCCCGGGCGTTCTCGAGCAGCCCCTCGGCCTCGATCGCCTCGAGCACCGCGAGCGCCCCGGCGCAGACGACCGGCCCGCCGCCGAACGTCGAGGCGTGGTCGCCCGGGCCGAAGGCCACCTCCTCTCGCGCGATGGCCGCGGCCACCGGCAGGCCGTTGCCCAGCCCCTTGGCCAGCGTGAAGACGTCGGGCTCCACGCCCAGCCCCTGGAAGGCGAACCACTCGCCGCACCGGCCGACGCCGGTCTGGACCTCGTCGAACATCAACAGCGCGCCGCGCTCGGTGCACAGGGCCCGGGCCGCGGCCAGGAACGCCCGGTCGAGCGGGATGACCCCGCCCTCGCCCAGCACCGGCTCGAGCAACACCGCGGCCGTCCCCTCGCCCACCGCGGCGTCGAGGGCGGCGACGTCGTTCGGGGGCACGTGGACGTAGCCCTCGGGCAGCGGCGCGAACGGGGCGTGCTTCGCCGGCTGCCCGGTGGCGGCCAGCGTGGCGAAGGACCGCCCGTGGAACGAGCCCTGGAGCGCGACGACCTCGAGCCGTCCGGCCGGGGCCCCCGCCTTGCGCGCCACCTTCAACGCCGCCTCGTTGGCCTCGGCCCCGGAGTTCGCGAAGAAGGCCAGGCCGAACCCGGCCAGGCCGGTGAGGCGCGCGGCGAGGGCCTCCTGCGGCGCGGTCGTGAACAGGTTCGAGACGTGGACGAGCTCGCCGGCCTGCGCCGTGACCGCCTTCACCCACGCCGGATGGCCGTGTCCGAGGGGAACGGCCGCGATCCCGGCGGCGAAGTCGAGGTACGCGCGGCCGGCGTCGTCCCACACCCGGCACCCCTCGCCGCGGGTCAGGGTGAGCGGGTAGCGCTTGTAGGTGTTCATCACCGCGGACCGGAGCTCGACGCTCACGGCTCGCTCCGTTGTGCTTCGGGGAACGCCGAGGACGGCGGCTCGGCGTCGTGGGTGAGCATCGTGCCCAGGCCTTCGGGCGTGAACAGCTCGAGGATCAGCGCGTGCTCCACGCCCCCGTCGATCAGATGGGTGCGCCGGACGCCGGAGCGCATCGCGGCGATCGCGCTCTCGAGCTTCGGGAGCATGCCGCCGGACGCGACCCCCTTCGCGAGGAGGGCCTCGGCGCCCGACACGCTCGCCTCGGAGATGAGCTCACCCTCGGCGTCCAGGATCCCCGGGACGTCGGTGAGGTAGACGAGCTTCTCGGCCCCGAGGGCGGCCGCGACCGCGCCGGCGACCAGGTCCGCGTTCACGTTGTAGGGCTGGCCGCTCTCGTCCGTGCCGATCGAGGCGATCACCGGGACGCACCGCTCCATCAGGTGGGTGAGCAGGCCGGTGTTGACCCGCTCGACGTCGCCGACCAGGCCGAGCTCCTCGGCCCGAGGTCGTACCACGAGCAGGCGGTCGTCGCCGCCGGACAGTCCGATCGCCGGCGTGCCGCGGCCGACCAGGTGGGCGACCAGGTCCTGGCCGACCAGCCCGAGCAGGACCATCCGCGCGACCTGCAGGGTGGCCTCGTCGGTCACGCGGTGCCCGTCGATGAACGAGGGCTCGATGCCCAGGCGCGCCGCCATCTCCGTGATCTGGGGGCCGCCCCCGTGGACGATCACGGGCTTGACGCCGACCAGGCGGAGCAGCGCGACGTCGTCGGCGAACGACTCGGCCAGCCGCCCCGCGTCCATCGCTGCGCCGCCGACCTTGATGACGACCGTCGCGCCCGAGTGCTCCCGGAAGTACGGCAGCGCGTCCAGCAGGACGCGGGCCTTGGACAGCGTTCGCTGCCGGACGCCGGGCGGGTTCGTGGGCGCCACGGTCACGTCGTGTACTCCGCGTTGATGCGGACGTACTCGTAGCCGAGGTCGCAGCCGAACGCCGTCGCCGAGCCACGTCCCTCGCCGAGGCCGACCCGGATCACGACCTCGCGCTCCTTCATCGCGTTCGCGCAGGCCTGGGGATCGAACGAGGCGGGCACGCGCCCCTCGCGGATCACGACGACGTCTCCGATCCTCGCCTGGAACGCCCAGGGCTTGAGCCGGATGCCGGACGCTCCGACCGCGGCCAGGATCCGGCCGGGGTTGGGGTCCTTGCCGAACACCGCCGTCTTGACCAGGAGCGATCCCGCCACCGCCCGCCCCACGGCCCGCGCGTCGGCGTCGGTGGCCGCGCCGTCGACCTGGACGATCAGGCTCGTCGTCGCGCCCTCGGCGTCGTTGACCACCTTGCGGGCCAGCTCGGTGCAGATCACCGCCACGGCCTCGGCCAGCGCGCCCGGGTCGGGCTCGACCTGAGACGCGCCGTTCGCCATGAGGAGCACGGTGTCGTTGGTGCTCTGGCACCCGTCGACCGTCACCCCGTTCCAGATCGGCGCCGCCGTGCGGCGGAGCACCGCCGTCGCGGTCGCCGGTGACACCACCGCGTCGGTGGTCAGGAACACGAGCAGCGTGGCGAGGTCGGGGGCGATCATCCCGGCTCCCTTGGCGCACCCGCCGACGACGAACCCGCCCTCACCGTCGACGATGACCTGCTTCGGGCCCGGGTCCGTGGTCAGGATGGCCTCCGCGAACGCCGGGCCGCCGTCGGGCGACAGCGCCGCGGCGGCCGCGCGAACCCCGTCGCTGGCCCGGACCACGTCGATCCGCGGACCGATCACGCCCGTCGAGCACGGGATCACCTCGGCGACGTCGATCTCGAGGGCCAGCGCGGTCGCGGTGGACACGGCCGCGGCGTCGTCGAGCCCCTCGTCCCCGGTTCCGGCGTTGGCCTGTCCGCTGTTGACGACGACCGCCTGGGTGGTCCCCGCCTCCAGCCGGCGGCGGCCGATCACCACGGGGGCGGCCGGCAACGTATTGCGTGTGAACAGCCCCGCGGCGGACGCCGGCGTCTGCGAGAAGAGCAGGCCGAGGTCGGGGCGGTCGCCCGCCCGGAGGCCGGCCGACACCCCGGCGGCCAGGAAGCCCCGTGGCGCGGTGACGCTCACGGGTACACCCCCACCGCGGTGAGCCCGGCCGTCTCCGTGAGCCCCAGCATCAGGTTCAGGTTCTGGATGGCCTGGCCGGCCGCACCCTTGCCCAGGTTGTCGACCGCCCCGATCACCACCGCGGTCCCGGCGTGGGCGTCGGCGTGCGCGGAGAGCTCGCACCCGTTGCTCCCGGTCAGACGCTTCGGGTCGGGGGTCTCTCCGTCCGCGAGGACGCGCACGAACGGCTCCCCCGCGTAGGCCGCCGTCAGCGTCGCCCGCAGGTCCTCCGCGGTCGCGCCGGCGGCGAGCCGCGCGTAGCAGGTCGTGACCACGCCGCGGACGGTGGGCACCAGGTGCGGGACGAAGGTGACGGTGGGCGTCGCCCCGCCGGTGCGCAGGACCATCTCCATCTCCGGCGTGTGCTGGTGCCGGCCGACCTTGTACGCGCGGACCGAGCCGTCGAGCGCCGCGAAGTGCGACGACGCGGTCGGCTCCTTCCCCGCCCCCGAGATCCCGGACTTGCCGTCGACGATCACCGGACCCGACGCATCGAGCTGCCCGGCCTCGAACAGCGGGGCCAGGCCGAGGCCGACCGGCGTCGGGTAGCACCCCGGGTTGGCGACGATCGCGGCGCCGGCCACCGACTCCCGGGTCCGCTCGGTGAGGCCGTACACCGCCTTGTCGAGCCACTCCGGGGCCGAGTGCTCGAAGCCGTACCAGGCGGGATACGCGCCGGCGACGAGCCGGAAGTCGGCACCGAGGTCCACCACGCGCACGCCCGCCTCGACCAGGCCGGGGACGACGGAGGCGCTTCCCCCGGCGGGCAGGGCGACGAAGGCCGCAGCGACGGACGCGGCGTCCAGGGCGTCCACCGGCTCGAACGTCCGGCCGGCGAGCGGCGCCAGGTACGGGAACACCTCGCCCACCGTCTTCCCGGCGTCGCTGCGGGCGCCGAGGAACGCGGGCTCCAGGTCGGGGTGCCCCAGGAGCAGGCGCATGAGCTCCCCCCGGCGAAGCCGGAGGCGCCGAGCACGGCGACGGGGATCGTCTCGGTGGCCACGAACGCATGAGTATGCATGAATGTGCATGACTATGCAAGGGATGAGTCCCGATATGCTGCGCGGGCCGTGACCGAGGAGCTGTTCACCCGCGACGAGGGCCCCGTGCGGCTGGTCGTCCTGAACCGGCCGGAGAAGCGAAACGCGCTGCGGATCTCGCTGCGCCTGGAGCTCGTCCAGTCGCTGCGGGAGGCGGCGGACAACCCGGACGTGGCGGCGGTGGTCCTGGCCGGGGAGGGACCGGCCTTCTGCGGCGGGTTCGACAAGTCGGAGTTCGGGACCCGGCACCGGGACCTGTACGACTCGACGATCCTGCTGTTCGAGACCCTCCAGACGTACCCGAAGCCGATGGTCGCCGCCGCCCACGGAGCGGCGATGGGCGGCGGGTTCTATCTCTCGCTGGCGGCCGACCTCCGCGTGGGCGGACCGGAGACGGTGTTCGGCACGCCCGAGGTCACGTTCGGCATCCCGCCGTCGTGGGGATTGCTCCGGGCGATCCTGGGCGAGAGCCTGGCCCGCGACGTCGGCCTGACCGGACGCCCGATCGGCGCCGAGGAGGCCGCGCGGGCCGGGATCCTCAACCGGCTGGTCGGCTCGACCGAGGAGGTGCGCCCGGCCGCGGTCGAGCTCGCGAAGCAGATCGCCGCGCACCCCGGGCCGGGCGTGGCCATGTTCCGGGAGCTCGCCGCGCGCGACCGGAACCGGAACGTGTGGCCCGCGCTCCAGGACGAGATCGGCATGCTCGCCGAGGCGCTCGGCATCGTGGTCGAGTAGCCGCCCCGGCAGGAAGTGCCGCCCCTTCGGGGGAACATGTTCTTCAGATGACCGCCCGCTCCCGCCCCGCTCGCGTTGCCGTCGTGGCGTGCGCGCTCGCCCTGGTGGCGTCCTCGTTCGCCGGCCCTGCCGCCGCCCGCCCGGCCGATGATGGATCCGCCGCGGCGGTCGCCGACCCCGCCGGCCTGGTGGACCCGTTCATCGGGACCCTCGGCGCCGGCTTCGTCTTCCCCGGACCGCAGGCGCCGTTCGGGATGGTCCAGCTCTCGCCCGACACCGAGGGCAACTTCGCCTACACGGGCTACCAGTGGGCGGACGCGTTCATCCGGGGGTTCAGCCACGTGCACGTCCAGGGCATGGGCGTGTCCGAGGGCGGCAACGTTCCGTTCATGCCGGTCGCCGGGCCGGTGCTGTCCACCGACGTCATGCAGTACCAGTCGCCCTTCTCCCACGCCCTGGAGGAAGCCGAGCCGGGCTACTACCGCGTGCTCCTGGCCCGCTACGGCATCGACGCGGAGCTCACCGCGGGCGAGCGCGTGGGCATGCACCGGTATACGTTCCCTCCCGTTCCCGAGGCCCACGTCCTGCTCGACGTCGGCCGCCAGGTGGCCGGCGGCTCGGAGGGCCCGCAGCGGACGGACGGGACCAACAAGGCGACGGTGAAACAGGTCGGCTCGCGGACCATCGTCGGAACGGCGAACGCCGATCGCGCCGCCGAGGACCACTACGCGGTCCACTTCGCCGCTCGCTTCGACCGCGACATCGAGGGCTTCGGGGTGTGGGGATCCCGGGGCGCGGCCGTCGACTGGTCGAAGACGGAGGTCACGGGCACCGGCGCCGGCGCGGCGGTGCGCTTCGACGCCACGGGAGACCGCGACGTGGTGATCAAGGTCGGGATCTCCTTCGTCGACCAGGCCGGCGCGCTGGCGAACCTCGAGGACGAGCTGCCGGCCGACGACTTCGGGTTCGACGCCCTGCGCGAGCGCACCCGGGCGGCGTGGAACGACGAGCTGAAGGCGATCCAGGTCGAGGGCGGCACCCCGCTCGAGCAGACGTCCTTCTACACGGCCCTCTATCACGTGCTGCAGCACCCCAACCTGTTCGCCGACGCCGACGGGCGCTACATGGGCTACGACGACCGGATCCACCGGATCGGCGCCCCGGGCGATCCCATGCCGGCGGGGACCGAGCACTACGCGAACTTCTCCTTCTGGGACACCTACCGCGGCCAGGTGCAGCTGCTGATGCTCGTGGCGCCGGACCGGTTCCGGGACATGGTGTGGAGCCTGGAGGCGATCCGCCGGTGGGGCGGCCGGCTGCCGCGCTGGGGATTGATGACCGAGTACGCCGACTTCATGAACGGCGAGCCGGCGCTGCAGGTATTCGCCGACGCGTACTGTCGCGGGCTCGGTGCCCGAGGGCGCGGTCGAGCCGCTGTTCGCCGAGGGCGTGCGCCTGGCCCTGACCCGACCACCGCGATCCCGTCGTACCTGAAGTACGGGTACGTCCCATACGACATCAGCGGGAGCGGCGCGAGCTCCACCCTTGAGCACGCCCTGGGCGACTTCGCCCTTGCCCTCGTCGCCGAAGATCTCGGCCGCGTCCCGGACCGCGGTCGGCGCTCCTGGCAGGGCCGCGAGCTGGCGCAACGTCTTCGACCCACAGACGCGGTTCGTCCGGCCACGGCATGAACGGGTCCTGGATCCCGACTATCACCCCGAGCTTCCCGACCACTTCCGTGAGGGCACGGGCTGGCAGTACACGTGGCTGGTTCCCCACGACGTGGCCGGGCTGTTCGCCGCCATCGGCGATCCCAAAGGCCGGGTCGGACCGTCGAGGAACGCCTGGACGACTTCTTCTCCACTGGCCCTCACCGCGACGTCCCCCTGGGTCGGTCACCCCGAGATCCAGCAGAAGATCACCGCGTTCGGAATCTTCTACTACGGCAACCAGTACGCGCCCTCGAACGAGCACGACCTGCACGCGCCCTTCCTCTACGACTGGACCTCGCAGCCGTGGAAGACCCAGGCGCTGGCTCGGGCCTACCAGGGCCTGTACCGGCCGACCCCCGACGGCCTGCCCGGGCAACGACGACCTGGGGACGATGAGCGCCGTGGTACGTGTGGAGTGCCCTCGGCTTCTACCCGGCCATCGCGGGCGCGCCGATGTACGTGATCGGCAGCCCCGTGTTCCCCGAAGCCCGCACTCCGTCTGCCCGCGGGCCGCGCTTCACCGTCAAGGCCCCTGGCGTGTCCCCGCCGGCAAGTACGTGCAGTCCGGGACCCTGGACGGGGCGGCGTTCTCGCGCACGTGGTTCGCGCACTCGGCGATCGCCGACGGCGGCGGGCTGATCCTGAGCATGGGCCCGGCGGCGAACGAGTCCTGGGGCACGACCGGGGCCAACGCGCCCGCCGTCGCATGAGCCGCAGCCCGCTCTCGAAGTTCGGCTGCGCGCCGGGCTGATCCGCGCCTCAGGCGGCGACGGTCTCCAGGAACCCGAGGACGGCCTCGCGGGTCGTCTGCGGCGCCTCGAACTGCGGGACGTGGCCGACGTCGGCCAGCACTCGGTACTCCGCGGTGGGCAGCGCCTCGGCCAGCCGGTTCCCGAGCCGGATCGGCACCAGCCGGTCGCGGTCGCCGTGCAGGATCAACGCCGGGGCCTGCACCCGTCGCAGCCGCGGCAAGAACTCGTCGGGCCGCTCCATGACGATCTTCTGCAGCGAGCCCCAGAACGCGATCCGCGCCCGTCCCTCCCGGTAGACGCGCATGAACTCGTCGGCGCCGGCCTCGTACGCGTTCGGCGGGAAGCCGCTCGGGCCGGGCGAACAACCGCCGGATCGACAGCTGCATCCACCGCTCGCGCATGGGAAACGGCAGACCGGCGATCTCGGTCGGCGCGACGCGGGTGAAGCCCACCAGGTACCGCCACCGCAGGCCGGGCACGGCCGCCCCCAGCAGCGCGAGGGCCTTGACCCGCTTCGGGTAGCGCACCGCCATCTCCAGAGCGATCCGTCCCCCGAGCGAGTTCCCGAGCAGCGCCGCCGGGCCGGTACCGAGCACGTCCATCAGCTTGCGGACGACGTCGGCGTAATAGTGGGGGCTGTAGTCGGCCCTCGGTTTGTCCGAGTCCCCGTGGCCGGGGAGGTCGGGGACGATCACCCGGTAGTGCTCCCCCAGCGGCTCCAGGAGCGGCATCCAGGAGACCTTCGTTCCGCCGAGGCCGTGGAGCAGGTAGACCGGCGACCCCTCGCCGAACGCATAGGTCGACAGCGAGATGCCGTTGACCCGAACGTCGGTCTGCTCGATGTCGGATGGGCGCCGCGGCCGCGCGTGGGGCTCGAACATCGTCTGGAGCCTGACCGCCAGGTCCAGGTTGCCCCGCGCGGCGAGCTTGCCGGACAGGAACGCATCGGCGCCCGTCAGCCGTCCGTCGTCCAGGGCCAGCCACGTGTCGGCGTCCGTCCCGATGCGGGCCTGCGGCGACAGGCTCGGGCCCTGCCGCACGTAGCACGCGCCGTCGACGACGGTCACCGTGAAGTCGGCGCCGTCGACCCGAAGCAGGTACTCGGCGGTGAGCCCGGCGGCGGCCTGCGGGCGGAATCGGCGCGGCAGGTCCTGGATGCGCTCCCAGACGTCGGGCGAGGCGACCGCGGCTAGCTCTGCCACTGGATGGAGACTACGTCCGACCGGGGCCTCCAACCCCTTAAGCGCGACCGAACGGGGCTCCCCGTACGAAGCGGCGTCCCCGGCGTCGCGGGCGGTGTTCACGCTGGCGAGGATCTCCCCGGCCGTGGCCAGCGCCCCGATGCGCGCCGCCTCGTGCACCGCCTTTCCGCGGTACGAGCCGGCCTGGCGGGTCGCCTCGGCGGCGTGCAGGCCGATCCGGACCTGCGGCGCGAAACCGTGGTCGCGCCGTTGCTCGGCCAGCCGCGCTGGATCGCGACCGCGCAGGCCACGGCGTGGGCGGCGTCGGGGAACGCGACGAAGAACCCGTCGCCGGTGTGGTCGATCTCCTCGCCCCGATGGTCCGCGAACAGCGCCCGCAAGGCGGCGTCGTGCCATCGGAGCACCCCGGTCCACGACTCGTCGCCGAGGACCTCGAGGAGGTTCGTGGACCCGACGATGTCGGTGAACATAAAGGTGCGGACCTCGCGCGTGTCCTTCGACTCCCCGGCGCCGCTCGACTCGAGGGCCTCCATGGCCTCGGCGGCGGCCCGCGCGTCGGGGATCGCCCCCAGCTCCTCGAACGTAGCCCGGGCGGCCTGGAGCTCCAGGAGCGCGGAGTCCTGGTCGCCCGCGCGGGAGTGGATCTCCGCGAGCAGCACCCGGACCCGCGATGCCTCGAATGGAGCCTCAACCTCATGCCATAAGCGGTACGCGGCTCGCGCGTCGCCGATCGCCGCCTCGACGTCGCCCTCGAGCATGCGCACGCTGGCCCGGCACGACGCGGCGCTTGCCATCAGGGCCTGCGATCCGTAGGCCTCGGCGATCGCGTCGAGCTCCTCGGCGGCGGCCCGGGCCGACTCCAGGTCTCCCGTGCGAACGGCCATCTCGACCCGGGCGGGAAGCAGCCGGGCCCGGTGCAGCCGGTCTACAGAGTTTCCCGTCAGCGCCGCGTTGATCGCCGCCGCGGCGGCGTCGAGCCGTCCCTCCGCCAGCCACACGTAGGCCAGGCCGGGTTGAGGGTCGCGGCCGAACTCGTGCGCCTGGCGGAACGCCTCCTTGGCGCCCGCCAGGTCGCCCATCCGAAGGCGGATCTCACCCACCTCGTACAGGCCCGCGGAGGCGATGCTCAGGATGCCGTGTCCGCCGAGCTCGTCGGCCGCGCGGCGCGCCTCGACCTCCGCGTCCTTCCAGGCGCCGCGCAGGCGCATGATCTCGGCCCGGTGGACCCGGCAGATCCCGGGGAACCCGTTGATGGACTGCCGTTCGCACCACCGCCGCGCGGCCTCGGTCCACTCGCCGGCCCGCCGGTAGTCGGCCAGCTCTGAGCAGGCCGAGATCATGTTGCAGTAGATGACCCCGGTGACGAACGGGTCCAGGTCGCCCTCGACGGCGGCGACCATCGACTCGTCGAGCAGCGCGAGGCCCTCCTCGACGTGGCCGGCCCACACCTTGATCGCTCCGTAGCGGTTCAGCGCGACGGCCACTTGCTCCCGGACCCCGGATCGCTCCGCGATGGCCACGGATCGTTCCGCGTGCTCGAGAGCCGCCTCCGGACCCTGGCCGCCGTACTGCGCGTACACCGCCAAGACCGACTCGAGGTAGGAGTGTTCCGGGGACTCGGGCCGGCCCTCGAGGAGCCGTTTGACCTGGGTCAGCCGGCCGTTCGCGGCGGCGCTCTCGCCGCGGTTGGAGAGCACCATGGTCAGGTCGAGGCCGACTCGCGCGGCATCCTCCGGGCGGCCCTCGGCCACGTACGCGGCGATGGCGCGGGACCGGGCGGCCACGCATTCGTCCGAGTGGCCCGACCACCACGCGGCCCACCCCAGGTCCTTCAGGCCGTCGGCGTCCAGGTCGCCGGCCTGATCGGCCGCCTGGAGGTGCTCGAACGCCTCACCCCAGGCATGGCGGGCAAGAGCCTCCCGGCCCGCGCGCAGATGGTCGTCCAGCTGAGTCTCGACGCTCACGTCGATCCATTGAACCACCGTCCTGGGGATGCCGGGAGATGTGTCGCGCGTCACAGTTGGCGCGTCTTGTGGGGTCCCCCATCCGACGGATACCCTGGGCAGTCCATGGCCTCTCCGACGCCCCAGAAGAGCATCGTGTTGATCCTGGCCCGCGAGCTGGCATCGAAGCTCGCGACGGCCATGTTCATCGTGGACCCCGAGGGGACGCTCGTGTACTTCAACGAGCCGGCGGAGGCCATCCTGGGGAGCTCGTTCGCCGAGACGGGCGAGCTCTCCCGCGAGCAGTGGGGGACCGACTTCGCCCCGCGCAACGCGGACGGCTCCCCGATGGGCCTCGACGAGCTGCCCCTCTCGTGGGCGCTGCTGAAGCACCAGCCCGCGCATGCCCGCTTCTTCATCACGAGCTTCGACGGCACGGAGCGGCTGTTGTCGGTCACCGCGTTCCCGCTGTTCGCCCGCGAGCAGGAGTTCGTGGGCGCGGTCGCGGTGTTCTGGGAGGACGAACGGGACGGCAGTCCCTAGGAGGAACGGGTGCGAGCGAAGATCTGGGGCTGCCGCGGCTCACTCGCGGCGCCGGGACCGGAGACGGTCAGGTACGGGGGAAACACCTCGTGCGTCGAGCTGCGGCTAGCCGACGGCTCGCTGATCATCCTCGACGCCGGGACGGGTATCCGCCCGTTCGGGCTCTCGCTCGGCAGCGACCGTCCGAAGGTGATCCACCTGCTGCTCTCGCACCTGCACCTGGACCACCTGGAGGGCCTCGGGTTCTTCTCGCCGTTGTGGAGCCCCGACGTCGAGCTCCACGTGTGGGGCCCGCCCTCGCCGCTGCGCAGCCTGGAGGAGAGGATCGCCCGCTACCTGTCGCCCCCGCTGTTCCCGATCCACCTGGCCGACATCCCGTCGAACCCGACCTTCCACAACGTGCCGGACGAGGAATGGGAGATCGGCAGCGCCCGGGTGATGGCCCAGCCGGTCTCGCATCCGGGCCCCTCGGTGGGCTACCGCATCGAGGAGAACGACCGGGTGCTCGCCTACATCCCCGACCACGAGCCGGCGCTGGGGGTCGACCTGCGCACCGTGTCGCCGGACTGGGTCTCGGGGTACTCGATCGCCCTCGGCGCCGACTACCTGCTCCACGACGCCCAGTACAGCGAGGAGGAGTACCCCGAGAAGGTCGGCTGGGGTCACTCCAGCACCGACCACGTCGTGTCCTTCGCCTCGATCTCCAAGGTGGAGCACCTGGTGATGTTCCACCACGACCCGCTGCACAACGACGACCAGCTCGAGCGCATCCTGGGCCGGGCCGAGGAGCTGTGGGGCGAGGAGGGCTCGCCCCCCGTGCTCGCCTACGAGGGGCTCGAGATCGACCTGAGTTGACGGGGTCGACCGATTCGCCAGCACGCTCCCTGGGTAGGAATGGTGGTGAGGACGCCCCACATCCAATGACGGAGGAGGAGCCTCGCCATGACCAAGACCTACGAGAAGTCGATCGAGGTCGACCAGCCCATACGCACGGTCTACAACCAGTGGACGCAGTTCGAGGAGTTCCCGAAGTTCATGGAGGGCGTCGAGCAGGTCCAGCAGCTCGACGACACGACGCTGCGGTGGAAGGCGGAGATCGCCGGCCAGGAGCGCGAGTGGACCGCCAAGATCACCGAGCAGCACCCCGACGAGCGCGTCGCGTGGCGCAGCACGGAGGGCGCCACCAACGCCGGGGTCGTGACCTTCCACAAGCTCGATCCCAACCGCACCCGGGTGATGCTCCAGATGGAGTTCGACCCGGAGGGGTTCGCCGAGAACGCCGCGGAGAAGCTCGGCGTGGTCGGCGCTCGCATCCAGGGTGACCTGGAGCGCTTCAAGACCTTCATCGAGGAGCGCGGCTCCGAGACCGGAGCGTGGCGCGGCGAGGTCGAGCAACAGAAGTAGTACGGCATACCCCCGAGCCGGCGCTCCCTTGGACCGACGGGCGGACGTACGATGCATCGGTGACGTCCGTCCGCCGGTCGCTCGCGCTTCTACTCGCGCTCTGCGTGTGGGTCCCGCTCGCGCCCCCGGCCCATGCGGCGTCCTCGGCCCCGGCCCCCGCCGTGGTGAGCATGAAGGACTTCGAGTTCCTGCCCGAGCGGCTGGTCGTGAACCGCGGTCGGATCGTCGAGTGGCACTACGACGACGAGGACCCGCTCGACCCCATGCCGAACTGCGAGTCTCTCTACTTCCAGATCCCGGGCAGCCCACTGTCGTGCCCCGGGCACGACGCGACCTCGATCGCGACGTTCCGCGGCAAGCCGTTGTTCGCCTCGGGGACCCACCGCGCCGACGGGTTCCCGTTCCGCGCGTCGTTCGCCGTGCCCGGCGTGTTCCCCTACGTGTGCACCGTCCACGGCGGAGAGACCTCGAACAATCCCATCACCTCGATGGAGGCCACCCTCGTCGTGGTCCCCGAGGGCCGCACCGTGGTCACCGACCGAGACGACGTACGGGGCCAGCTCGACGTCCGCTCGCTGGCGGCCAACCGGAACGGGGCGGGCGACCTGGTGGTCACCGTCCTCACCTGGGACCGCTGGGCGACCTTGGCCCTGCGGCCCGGCACCCCGTACCGGCTCTCCGTCCTGTTCGACGTCAACACCGACGGGGCGATCGACGGCGCCGACGTCGTGGCCCGGATCGTGTACGAGCGCGGGCACCTGATGGCGAAGCTCTCCGGGGTGGACGGGGCCGGCTCCGTGCACGCCACCCGGGTCGGCTCGACCGGGGTTCGATTCGTGCTCCCGGCCGAGTCGTCGGCGGCCTCGGCCGGCGCCGATCACCAGCTGGCCGCGACGACGCGCGCGGGGGCGCCGACCGACCGCGCCCCCGAGCTCCCCGGCTGGCTCCCCGTCCTGGCCTCCTGACCGGAGCGCCCGCGCGGGCGCCGCGCTGACCTACCCTTGCGCGCGTGCCCGACATCCTTCGGATCGCCCTCACCGTCCTGGCCGGGCTGGCCAGCGGCGTCCTGTCGGCCTCGTTCGGCGTTGGCGGCGCGGTGGTCACCACCCCGGCCATCCGCGCGCTGGGCGCGGGGGCGCTCGAGGCGGTGGGGACGACCCTGCCCGCGATCCTGCCCAGCGCGATCACCGGGACCCTCCGCTATCGGCGCGAGGGGCTGGTCCGGTGGGACGCGGTGGCGTGGACGGGCGGGACGGGGGTGACGGCTGCGATCCTGGGCGCGGCGCTGGCTCGCCGGGTCCCGGGCGAGGGCCACCTGCTGATGCTCGCGACGGCGGCGCTGATGGCGTTCACCGCCGCCCGGGTGGCGGCCACGCCCAGGGCCGCCGAGCCCCTGGAGCCCTCGGCGGCGCCGGCGGGGGGCCGCGGCCCCGACCGAGCCTCGCCCTTCCGGCTCGCCGTGACCGGGGCGGTGGCCGGGCTGCTGTCGGGGCTGCTGGGGATCGGAGGCGGGATCGTGATGGTCCCGGCGTTCGTGACGTGGCTTCGCTACCCGATCAAGGAGGCGATCGGAACGTCCCTGGCGTGCGTGGGCCTGCTGGCGATCCCCGGCACGATCACGCACGCGCTGCTCGGCGGGATCGACTGGTCCTACGCCCTGCCGCTGGCGGCGGGGGTCATCCCGGGAGCGACCTTCGGCTCGGCGCTGACCGTGCGGGCCACCGAGCGCACGCTGCGCCGGGGCGTCGCGCTCGTCCTGGGCGCCATCGCGGCCGCGTACGCCGCGACCGAGCTCGCCGCGCTGCTGTAGGTCAGACCACGCTGGGCTGACCGGGGCCCTGGGCGCGGACGCGCTCCACGTCGGCGAGGGCCTCGCGCAGCTCGGAGATCCACTCGGCCTGCTTCTCGCCCACCAGGCGAACGCACCACGCCAGCGCGTGGCTGCGGCTGCGGGCGACGCCGGCCTCCACCAGGGTGTCCAGCACGTCGCGGTCCGCCATGCGCAGCCGGGTCATGACCGGCATGGCCAGCGTCGTGAACAGGTGCCGGGTGTCGCCGCACTCGGCGCCCCACGACACCTTCCGGCGGAACCGGTGCTGGGCCTCGCGGGCGATCTTCATCCGCTGCTCCCGGGTGTCCTCGCGGAACCCGGAGATCCGTGACTCCTCCGCGGCCGATCGCTCCGCGGCGCTCAGCTCGCCCTCCGGGGCGGCCAGCTTCCCCACGACCTGGATCTCCTCCCGGTCGGCGCCGACCTCCGGCGGCTCCGTGAACCACCCGTCCGGCAGCCGCCCGGCGAACCATCCCCTGATCTCCTCGGCATCCATCTCGCGTCTCCCTTCGTGGTTGTGATTACTTAATTACTATGTAATCCGAATTTCGTCAACCCCCTCGGGGTTGACCTCACGCCACCCGTTCGTTGATACTTACGTTCGTGAAAACTTACGAACTGACGATGGATGCCCTGGCCGACCGCACCCGGAGGGCAATCGTCGACCGGCTTCGGCAGGGCGACCGGTCGGTGAGCGAGCTCGCCGAGGGGCTCCCGGTGTCCAGGCCGGCCGTGTCACAGCACCTGGCGGTGCTCCGCCGAGCGGGGCTGGTGAGCGACCGCCCGGAGGGGACCCGGCGGATCTACCGCCTGGAGCCCGAGGGGTTCCAGGGACTCCGCCGGTACGTGGAATCGATGTGGGATCGGGCGCTGGCCGGCTTCGCGGCGGCCGCCGAGCGAGACGAGGAGGCGATGCAGATGACGGAGATCGAACCGGTCGAACGCTCGATCACGGTGAAGGCGTCACCCCAGCAGGCGTTCGAGGTGTTCACGGGCGGGTTCGGGACGTGGTGGCCGCTGGAGACGCACTCGATCGGGATCGAGGAGGTCGAGCCCGGCGCGCAGCGCGTGGCCCCGGAGACCGCCGTGATCGAGTCCCGCGCGGGCGGTCGTGTGTTCGAACGCCACGCCGACGGGACGGAGCTCGACTGGGGCACGGTAACGGCGTGGGAGCCCCCCGGCCGCGTCGTGATCGCGTGGAACCCCAGCCGCGAGGAGCGGCCCACCACCGAGATCGAGGTCACGTTCACCGCCGAGGGCGAGGGGACCCGGGTGGACCTCGTGCACCGCGGCTGGGAGCGGCTGGGGCCCCGGGGCGCCGACGTCCGCGAGGGCTACGCCTCCGGCTGGCCCGGCGTGCTCGCCCGCTACGCGGAGGTCGCCGGGGACTGATCCACGGGCGTTCGTTTCCCGGCGAGGTGGGCAAGATTGGTGCCGTGGCCGTACCCAAGCTGCTCGGGATCTACCTGAACGACCACCTTGCCGGCGCCGACGGGGCGGTGGCGCTCGCCCGGCGCTCGGCCGAGTCGAACGCCGGAAATGCCACCGGCCGCGCCCTGCGAGCCTTCATCGCCGAGCTCGAGGAGGACCACGCGGCGCTCCGGTCGATCATGGACCGCCTGGCCGTGCGCCCCGACCCGCTCAAGCGAACGGCCGTGCGGCTGGCCGAGCGGGTGGGCAGCCTGAAACCCAACGGCCGCCTGGCCTCCTACTCCCCGCTCAGCCGGCTGATCGAGCTCGAGGCGCTGCGCCTGGGCGTCGAGGGCAAGGGGGCGCTGTGGCGCTCGCTGCAGGAGGTCGCCCCGAAGCTCCCGGAGCTGGCCGAGGTCGACCTGGAGGCGCTGCTGGAGCGCGCCGAGGCCCAGCGTGCGACGCTCGAGGACCTCCGCCTCGACGCCGCGAGGCGGGCCCTGACCTCGGACTAGCGGCCGCTCAGCCGCGCTTCGGCGGGTTGACCACGCTGGCGTCGTAGACCACCCGCTGGGCGACCTCGGTGGTCCGGAAGTCCTTGATCCACCAGTGCGTGGTCTTCGTGAACTGCGCGGCGACGATCCCGTACGGCCGGTTGGCCACGGTGTTCCCGAACAGGTAGACGTCCGAGCGGTCGACGGTCCCCAGGCGGATGCCGGCGCCGTGGTCCTGGTCCCGGAAGACGATCATCGAGGGCAGGCCTTCCGTCGTCGCGAAGTCGATCGAGTTGCCGATCACCCGGACCTGGCCGTTCACGACCTGCTGGATGCGGATGCCGTCCGGGCCGCTCCACAGGCCGTTCCAGCCGGTGCGCTGCAGCGTGATCCGGTTCCCGCGAAGTTCGACCAGGCCGCGCCGCGTCGCCGTGTGCAGGTCGTCGGTCGCGTTGAAGATGTCCACCGCCAGCCCGGCCCCGATCAGGCGGTTGCCGACCAGATGGACCCGCGTGTAGTGGACGTGCGGCTCCACGAGCGCCGGGTCGGTCTCCGAGGCGTTCGTCCGGTCGTTGGCGGCGTGGTTGATGTCGTTGTAGCCGAGCGCGTAGGGGGCGTTCGCCCAGATCGTGTTGTGGGCGATGAAGACCTCGTGGTAGCGCTTGGTGTGGTCGACCATCTCGTGGGCCATCTCGCCCTGGTGGCCGGCGTGCTCGGCCTCGGCCGCCGCCATCTCGCCGGAGTGGTCGTGGCTGGCGCGGCCGAACCCCGAGCCGTGGTGATGTCCGTGCAGGGTGGAGTCCATGTACCCGTAGATGGTGTTGTGGCGGAACCGGGCCCCGTTGAACCCGTCGAAGTTCACGGCCCGGCCGGTCGGCGCCTTGGCCATGTCGTCGACGGCGGCGCCGACGACGTTGTGCTCGAACACCCCGTCCCAGTGCCGGAGCTGTCCGACCACCCCGAACGTGTTGTGGGCGATCCGGCCCGAGGTGGCCTGGCCGGAGCGGGCGACGTTCTGGTTGACCCGGAGGTCCCCGACCTTGTTGTGGACCACGACCTGTCCCGGGCCGTTCCAGTCCAGGACCATCGTCCCGAGGATCTCGTTGTCGCGGATCACGAAGTGCGACAGCGTGTCGTTGATCGCCAGGTTGCTCATCGACCAGCCCGAGATCACATAGGGATGGGCGGCGGATCCGTTGCCCGAGCGCACGCCGTGGGCGCGGTCGAACTCGGTGTCGCGCGTGATCCGGATGTCGTCACGGGCCTCGAGCGTGGGCGGTTCCGCGGCGAGGGCCTGACCGGCCGGGAGCGGCGCGAGGAGCGTGACGGCAGCGACAAACGCGAGGCGGAAGCGACGGAACATCGGACAACACCCCCTCGGGCGGACGGGACTTCAGCAGGAGACTTCGACGGAGTGTGCCCGTCCCCTTCAGCGTGAAACGCGAGGGTGCGTCTCGATCGTCCGGCTCGTACCGATTCGCCGGGAGATTCAGCCCTGGCGGATGGGCTCGTTGCGCACGCTGGCGTCGTAGTGGATCTCCTCGGCCACCCCCTCGGTGACCAGCCCGCGGATCCACCAGCGGACGTTCTTCTCCAGCCGCGTGGCGAAGACCCCGAAGTGCCGGTTGGCCACGCGGTTGTCGTACAACCACACCCGGCCCTCGCTCACGCCCTCGATGCGGATGCCCGCGGCGCGGCCGAGGGATGCGAGCAGGGTGAACGGCTTGGTCTTCCCGGCGGGCGGGGCCTCGATGACGTTGCCGACGACCCGGAGGTCGCCGTCGCGCACCGTGCGGATCTGGATCCCGTCTCGCGCGGTGCTCGTGTCGAACGGCGGGTCCTCGAGCGAGATGCGGTTCCCGCGGATCTCGACCAGGCCGCGGGTGGTCCCGGTGTGGTGGTCGTCGTTGGCGTTGAAGACGTGCACGGCAAGCCCGGAGCCGATGAGCCGGTTCTGCATCAGGTGGACGCGGGTGGAGTGGATGTGCGGACGGTTCAGAGCGGTGTCGGTCTCGGAGTTGTTCGTGCGGTCGTTGCCGGCGTGGCCGGTGTCGTAGAAGCGAAGGGCGTAGGCGTGGTTCGCGTAGATGGTGTTCCGGGCGATCCACACCTCGTGGTAACGCTTGGTGTGGTCGGCGTAGCCCATGTGCTCGATGTGCTCGTGGCTGGGCGCGCCGAACCCGGAGCCGTGGTGGTGCCCGTGCAGGCGGGCCTCGACGTAGCCGTAGATGGTGTTGTCCACGAACCGCGAGCCGTTGAACCCGTCGAACTGAACAGCCTGCGTCTGGTAGTGCCCCATGGCGTTGCCGGCAGGGCTCCCCACCACGTTGTGCTGAAAGGCTCCGTCGAAGTGACGGAGCTGGCCGACCAGGCCGAACGTGTTGTGCGCGATGACGCCGCTGGTCGCCCGGCCGGTGCGCTTGACGTTGCGGTTCACGCGGAGGTCGCCCACCGTGTTGCCGTGGACGTGCACGTGGGCACCGTTCCAGTCCAGGATGAGCTGCCCGTCGACGAGGTTGTCGCGGATGACCAGGTGCTTGGTGGTATCGGAGATGAACATCGAGGCGACGTGCCAGCCGGAGATCACGTACGGACGCCGGGCGGTGCCGTTGCCCGAGCGGACGCCGTGCTCCCGGTCGAACTCGGCGTCGTCCTCGATCCGGACGGGCGCGTGTTCGGTGTACGCGGGCTCCGCCATGTGCGGCTCGGCCATGGGCTCGGCGAGCGGGCCAGACCAGGCGGGAGCCGCGGCGAGCACGAGCGCGGCGAGGGTAAGGACGATCGCCCGGATTGGGCGGACTGGCGTCATCGCGGTCTTCTCCATGGCTCTGACGGGCGGCGCTCGTAGGTTCGACGCGGTCGGTCCCGTCCCTGCACGCCCGGGACCGGATCGTACCGTGCGTGCCGGTTTGTGCCGATGAGCCCGCGTGCCGAGCGTCGCGAGGTGCGCGTGGGACGGCGCCTGGTCGCGCTGTCGAGCCCGGACAGGGTCCTGTTCCCCGAGGACGGGATCACCAAGGCCGACCTGTTCGACTACCACGTGCGGGTGGGCCGGGCCATGCTCTCCCACGTCCGGGGCCGGCCGGTGGCGCTCGAGCGGTTTCCGTCCGGCATCGGCGGGGAGCGCTTCTACCAGAAGGACGCCAAGTACCCGCCGGACTGGCTGGACACGGTCGAGCTGCCGAAGGAGGGCGGGACGGTCCGGCACGTCGTGGTGAACGAGGTGGCCGCGCTGGCATGGCTCGCGCAGCAGAACGCGATCACGCTGCACGTGTGGCTCTCCCGGGCGGACCGGCCGCACCAGCCGGACCGGATGGTGCTCGACCTGGATCCGCCGGAGGGCGCGGGGTTCGACCTGGTCCGCACGACGGCGCTGCTGGCGCGGGAGGTGCTCGAGGAGCTCCGGCTGCCCGCGTTCGTGAAGACGAGCGGGTCGAAGGGGCTCCACGTCGTGGTCCCTCTCACCCGGGGGCCGCGGACGGAGGAGGTGGCGGGGTTCGCGGATCGCGTCGGGGCGGAGCTCGTTCGCCGCGACCCGGAGCGGCTGACGATGGAGGGCCGTAAGGCCAAGCGGAACGGACGCCTCTTCCTCGACACGTGGCGCAACGGCTACGCGCAGCTCCTGGTGGCGGCGTACTCGGTGCGGGCGCAGCCCGGCGCGCCGGTCTCGACCCCGGTGGAGTGGGCCGAGGTCGAGGACGCCGGCCTGTCGCCGGCGGCATTCACCATCCGGACGGTGCCCGAGCGCCTGGAGGACGTCGGCGACCCGTGGTCGGGGATGGGACGGCGGGCCCGTGGGCTGAAGGAGGCCGAGCGTCGGCTCTCACGGCTCGAGGCCTCGCACGGCCGAGACGCGACGACGGACGCCACCGACCGGTGGGGACATAGCAAGGCGCTCCGGCCGGACTGAGCCGGTTCGGCCGGCGGCGATAGGCTCCCGTTCGATGGACGACCACCCGGCCACCGCCCTCTGCGCGGATGCCTGCGTCCAGCTTGGCGTTCCGCTGCGGGTGGGGCCGGTCGCCCTCGGCCCGATCGACCCGGCCCGGCGGGTGCACGGGCCCGCCCGGGCAGTCCTGCACCTGGGCAGCGTCGACGTCTTCCTGGAGGCGTGCGAGGCGATGTCTCCCGGCGACGTGCTGGTCATCGACGACGGCGGCCGGACGGACCGGGCGTGCACGGGGGACCTGACCGCGCTCGAGGTCAAGGGCGCCGGCGGCGACGGGATCGTGGTCTGGGGCTGCCACCGGGACACCGCGCAGCTGATCGACGTTGGGCTGCCGGTGTTCAGCCTGGGGGCGATGCCGAACGGGCCGGCGGGGGTCGAGCCGGCGAGGCCCGGCGCCGTCGCGCACCTGGGCGAGCACGCCGTGGAGCAGGGCGACGTGGTGGTCGGGGACGCCGACGGGGTGATCCTGCTCCCCGGCGACCGGGCCGAGGAGATCCTTCGCGTCGCCGCGGAGATCGCCGGCACCGAGACGGGGCAGGCCGACGCGATGCGCGGGGGGACCTCGCTCCGCGACCAGCTCGACTTCCGCTCCTACCTGGCGGAACGCGACCGTGACCCGAGCTACACCCTTCGCGACCATCTGAAGCGACGCGGCGGGGCGATCGAGCGCTAGGCGGCCGCTCCCACCTTCGCGGTGCAGAACGCGCAGCGAACCGCGGCCTTGGGGATGCTCGACAGGCACTCGGGGCAGTCGCGCGTGGTCGCGTCCGCGGGAGGCTCGGTCTTGCGGCGGGCCATCAGCCGGTTCACCGGCTTGACCACGAAGAA
The DNA here is from genome assembly GCA_963742735.1 of uncultured Actinomycetes bacterium. Classification (GTDB taxonomy): domain Bacteria; phylum Actinomycetota; class UBA4738; order UBA4738; family JBBDTT01; genus JBBDTT01. The sequence continues at coordinate 24,630 of CAVUMN010000003.1, read as the reverse complement.
GAAGACGGCCGCCGCGATCAGGACGAAGGCGATGAGGGCGTTGAGGAAGACGCCGTAGGGGAACTCCGTGGGCGGATTGCTCCCTACGGTGAACGCGAGCGAGGACAGGTCCGCCTTCCCCGCGACCAGTCCGATCAACGGTGTGAGGAATGCGGTCACCAGGCCGGTGACGACCGCCCCGAACGCGGCTCCCACGACCACCCCGACCGCGAGATCCACCACGCTGCCTCGAAGCAGGAACTCTCTGAACTCCTTCACGACGCGCCTCCCTCCGCCGGGGCGCGACACCCCGAGCCTCGCGCGTCCTCGGTCCCGGAGTCAACCCGCCGTCGTCGCTCAGGGGCGGACGGCCTCGGGGGTCTCCCACGCCGACACGACGGCGATCAGCGTGGCGATGGCGGAAGGAACGAACCACAGGCCCACGCTGGCCAGGCTCAGCGCACAGAAGCCGACCAGCCACACCGTGGCGACGATGAACGGAGCGCGGCGGCCCCTCCTCGCCGCGGCGAGTCCAAGCCCTGCCAGGGCCACCGGCACGAGAAGGACGAGAACGCCGCCGATCCCGTTCACCTCGATGAACGAGCGACACGTCCGGGTTCCGGTCTCCAGGTCATCCGTGCCGGTCGCCGCGATGCCCACGTAGGTGCACGGATACAGCGCCATCCACAGCGCCGCCGCCACCGCGAGGACCGCGGCCATCGTCGCCGCGAGCCTCGGCCCGGCGGAGCTCCCTCGGCGCACGCGGTCGGAGATCATCGAGTGCCCGGGGTGGGATTTGAACCCACATGGTCCGGAGACCAACGAGGCTTAAGCTCGTCGCGGCTGCCAGATTTCGCCACCCGGGCGCTGTCGAGCTTACTGCGCGCGCTTGCGCACCTTCGGCTGCTTCGTGCCCTTGAGGGCCTCGACGCTGGCGCGTAACGCCTCCATCAGGTCGGGGACCTTGGTCTCGGGCTCGGGTTCGTCCGGGCGCTCGATCACGTCGCCGGACTCGGCGCGGCTGGCGATGAGGTCCATCAGCCGCTCGCGGGTGGTGTCGGCGTAGCGCTCGGGGTCCCACGGCGCCCGGAGCGAGTCGATCATCGTCCGGGCAAGGTCGAGCTCGCGCTCGCCGACGTCCTCGAGCTCGAGCGGACGCATCACGTCGGCCGGCGAGCGGACCTCGTCGGCGAAGAACATCGTTTCCAGCCCCAGGACGCCCTCGCGCGGGCGTATCGCGGCCAGGTGCTCCTTGCGCCGCAGCACGAACCGGCCGATCCCCGCGACGCGCTCGTCCTGCAGCGCCCGCAGCAGCAGCGCGTACGGCCGCTCGGCGCCGACGTTCGGGACCGGCGCCAGGAAGTAGCTCTTCTCGAAGTGGACCGGGTCGACCTCGGCCAGGTCGACGAAGTCCTCGATCTCGATCGAGCGCGACGGCGTCGGCTGCAGGGCCTCGACCTCCTCCCGCTCCAGGAGCACCCACCGGTCGGGCTCGACCTCGTATCCCTTGACGATCCGCTCGTAGGGAACCTCGACCTCGCCGGCCTCCCCGGGATCGACGGTGGCCCGGGGGCCGGGCGGCTCCTCGGGCTCGGCGCCGGGCTCGTAGGCGTCGTCATCCTCCGGGAATCCCACCCGCGACTCGCCGGGGAGCTCACCCACCACGCGCCGGTACCGCACGCGCGCGCCGGTCTCCCGATCCACCTGGTGGAACCGCACGCTGCGCGACTCCGTCGCGTTGAACAGCTTCACCGGGATCGCCACGAGCCCGAAGCTCACGGTCCCGGTCCACACCGAACGCGCCATCGGCCTCAGTCCTCGACGGCGCGGGCGACTCCGGTGCGGGCGGCGGCCTGGCGGACGGCCTCGGCCACCGCGGGCACGTACCGCCGGTCGAACACCGAGGGCACGATGTACTCCTCGGAGAGCTCGTCGGGGCCGACGATCGCGGCGAGCGCCTCGGCCGCGGCGACCTTCATCTCGTCGTTCACGGTCCGGGCGCGGCAGTCGAGCAGTCCCCGGAAGAACCCCGGGAACACGAGCACGTTGTTGATCTGGTTCGGGTAGTCACTGCGTCCGGTGGCGACGATCCCGACGTTCTCGGGCATCTCCTCGGGCATGATCTCGGGCACCGGGTTGGCCAGGGCGAAGACGATCGCCCGGTCCGCCATCTCAGCGACCCAGTCCGTCTTCACCAGCCCCGGCCCGCTCACCCCGACGAACGCGTCGGCACCGCGGAACGCCTCGTCGAGTCCCCCGCTGACCCCGGAGCGGTTGGTGTTCTCCGCGATCCACCGCTTCATGTCGTTCATGTTCTCGGTCCGCCCGGTGTGGATCACGCCGAGGCTGTCGGCGCCGATCACGTCGCCGACCCCGACGTTCAGCAGCAGCTTCGTGCACGCCACGCCGGCGGCGCCCATCCCCAGGAACACCACCTTCATGTCCGGCAGCTGCTTGCCGACGACCTTCGCCGCGTTCAGCAACGCGGCGAGGACCACCACGGCCGTCCCGTGCTGGTCGTCGTGGAACACGGGGATGTCGAGCTCCCGGCGCAGCCGGTCCTCGACCTCGAAGCAGGCCGGCGCGGCGATGTCCTCCAGGTTGATCCCCCCGAAGCCGGGGGCGATCCCCCTCGCGATCGTGATGAGCTCCTCGGTCGAGCCGGCCCGGACGCAGATCGGGTACGCGTCGATGTCGGCGAACTCCTTGAAGAGCATCGCCTTGCCCTCCATGACCGGCATCGCCGCCTCGGGCCCGATGTCGCCGAGCCCGAGCACCGCGGTCCCGTCGGTCAGCACCGCCACGGCGTTCGACTTGATCGTGTAGTCCCACACCTTCTCGGGCTCGTCGGCGATTGCCCTCGAGACGCGTCCGACGCCGGGCGTGTAGGCCATGGAGAGGTCGTCGCGGTTCTTCAGCGGGAACTTCGGGGTCACCCAGATCTTGCCGCCCTCGTGGATGGCGAACACCCGGTCGGTGACCGTGCGGATCTCGACCCCCTCCACCGCGCGCGCCGCGTCGGCGATGGCGTGCCCGTGCTCCTCGCTGCGGGCCTTCACTGCGATGTCGCGGACCACGACGGTGCCGCGGTGCTCGACCAGGTCGATCCCGCCGATGTCGCCGCCGGCCAGCCCGATCGCCGTGGTCAGTCGCCCGAGCGTGCCCGGGACGTTCTGCAGGTTCACGCGAAGCGTGAGCGTGTACCCCGCCGAGGGGGCGATCTGCGCCATGGGCCGTGCAGTATGACTCGAACTACCGGCGGTCGCGGAACCAGTCGAGGGTCTGGCGGAGGCCGTCCTCCAGGGAGACCTTCGGCTCGTAGCCGAGCACCGAGCGCGCCTTCGAGATATCCGCCTGCGAGTGGCGAGCCTCGCCCACCCGGGCCGGCCCGTGCACCGCGGCCGGGTGCTCGCCGGGCTCGATCGCGTGGAACATCGCCAGCAGCTCGTTCACCGTCGTCCGTCCGCCCTGGCCGACGTTGAACCACTGCCCCGGAGCGCCCTCCGCCTCCGCGGCGCGCCGATTGGCCTGCACGACGTCGGCGATGAAGGTGAAGTCCCGGCTCTGCTCGCCGTCGCCGAAGATCGTCGGGGCCTCGCCCGACAGGATCGACGCGGCGAACCGTGGGATCAGCGCGCTGTACTCGCTGGAGGGGTCCTGGCGCGGGCCGAACACGTTGAAGTAGCGCAGGGCCACGGTCGGCAGGCCGTAGGCCGCGAAGAACGCCCGCCCGTAGTGCTCGCCGGCCAGCTTGGCCACGGCGTAGGGCGACAGCGGGTTCGGCGGGGTGTCCTCGGTGATCGGCAGGACCTCGGTGGCCCCGTACGCGCTCGAGGACGACGCGTACACGAACCGGCGCACCCCCGCCTCCCGCGCGGCGAGCAGCAGGTTGAGCGTTCCACCGGCGTTCACCAGGTGGCTGGTCACCGGGTCCTGGATCGAGCGGACCACCGAGGGGATGGCCGCCTGGTGATACACGACCGCGACGCCGGCCACGGCCTCGCCCACGGTCTCGGGGTCTCGAACGTCGCCCTGGACGAGCTCCAGGTCGGACTCGATGTCCTCCAGGTTCTCCTTGCGCCCCGTCGAGAAGTCGTCCAGCACTCGAACCCGCAGCCCGTCCTCGAGGAGCGCGCGGGCGAGGTTCGAGCCGATGAAGCCGGCCCCCCCGGTGACCAGGTGGAGCTCGGTCACTCGGTGGCCGCCTCGGGCTCGAGGGGCGCCTCGAGCAGCTCGACGATCGGCTCGTCGCCGGCGCCCGGGCCCGGCTGGTAGGTCCGGACCAGCTCCTGGAGCAGCAGGCGGATCCGGCGCTGGTCGCCCGCCTCGGCGGCGGCGGCCAGGCCCTCGACACCTCGGACCAGGCCCTCTGGGTCGGGCTCCTCGCCGAGGATCCCGGTGAAGATCTGCTCGGCGCTCGTGGCCTCGGTCCCCTCCTCGGCGAGCAGGACCTCCTCGCGGAGCTTCTCCCCCGGCCGCGTGCCCGTGAACTGGATCGCCACGTCGACGTCCGGCTCCAGCCCGGACAGGCGGATCAGCGCCTCGACCAGGTCGCGGACCCGCACCGGGTTGCCCATGTCCAGCACGAACACCTCGCCGCCGCGGCCGATGGCGCCGGCCTTCAGGATCAGCCGCGCGGCCTCGGTGGAGGTCATGAAGTACCGCTCCATGTCCGGGTGGGTGACGGTGATCGGCCCGCCTCGCTGGATCTGCTCCTCGAGGACCGGGATGAGCGAGCCCCGCGAGCCGAGGACGTTGCCGAAGCGGACTGCCATGAACCGGGTGGCGGACGTCTCGTTCAGCCGGCGCACCACCATCTCGGCGACGCGCTTCGACGCGCCCATCACCGACGTCGGGTTCACGGCCTTGTCCGTCGAGATCAGGACGAAGGTCTCGGTCGCCCACCTCGGCCGCGGCCTCGGCGACCGCCTTCGTCCCGAGCACGTTCGTGGTGATCGCCTCCTCGGGATGGGCCTCCATCATCGGGACGTGCTTGTAGGCGGCGGCGTGGAACACCACCTGCGGCTCGTAGAGCTTGAGCACCTGCCGCATCCGGGTGGCGTCGCGAACGTCGGCCACCACCGGGTACACCGGCACCCGCGGCGCGATGCGACGCAGGTCGAGCTCCAGGCCGAACAGCCGCGTCTCGTCCTTCTCGAGCAGCACCAGGTGGCCGGGGTCGAACGCGGCGATGATCCGCACGAGCTCCGAGCCGATCGATCCGGCGGCGCCCGTGATCAGGACGGTTCGGCCGTAGAGGTAGCTGCCGATGGCCTTCGCGTCGAGCTCCACCGGCTGCCGGCCGAGCAGGTCCTCGACCTTCACCTCGCGCACCGACGCGAGCGCGATCTTGCCCTCGAGCATGGCGGCGACGCCCGGGATGATCGAGACCGAGGGCGCGCCGGCCGTACGCGCGGCGTTCACGATCTCCCGGATGACCTGGCCCGGCGAGGACGGCATGGCGATCATCACGTCCTCCACCCGCTCGTCGCGGACCACCCGTTCGAGCAGGTCGCGGCCGCCCAGGACCCGCACCCCGTGCAGGTACGTCCCGTGCTTGAGCCGGTCGTCGTCCAGGACGCCGACGGGGCGGAGCCCCTGCACCCGGTCGTGGACCATCTCGCGGATGAGCTTCTCGCCGGCCCGGCCGCCCCCGACCACCAGGACCCGCCGGCCCTCGGTCCGCCGTCGCGAGGAGCCGAGCGTGACGACCTGCCAGATGCGCTTGAACGCGCGCAGACCGCCGACGCCCATCAGCGTGAACAGGAACTCGCCGGCGACCACGAACCGCGGGGGGGTTCGGAACGGCGGCGGGAAGACGTCGTTCAGGGCGTAGGAGGCGCCGACCCACAGCAGGCTCCCGAGCAGCGTCGCCGCGATCACGTTCACCATGTCGCGGGTGCCCACGAAGCGCCACGTCAGGTTGTACAGACGGAACAGCGCGTTCGCGGCCAGGCGCACCGCGACGAGGATCAGCAGGAGCTTGGGGATCGACCGCCAGTACGGCAGCGGCACGGGGATCTCGAAGCGGACGAAGAACGCGGCGTACAGCGAGGCGGAGGTCACCACCAGGTCCGCGGCCATGAAGAACAGCACCCGGCGCACGTTCGTCTTGCGGATCCGGGGCAGTCGCGGGGTCATCGGGGGCCGGCCTCCAGCACGTCGGACAGGGTCTCGCCTACTCGCTCGACCTGGGCCCGGGTCATGGTGGAGAAGAACGGCAGGATCAGCGTGTCACGGGCCGCGGCCTCGGTCTCGGGGAGGGCGAAGGGTACCAGCTCACCGCGGGCGGAATACGGCGGCTGACGGTGGATCGGCGGCTCGAAGTAGGCCTTGGACTGCACGCCGCGCTCGTTCAGACCGAGGACCACCGCGTTGCGGTCGGTCCCCTCCGGGACGCGCACCGCGTACACGAACCACGCCGGGCGGGCCCACTCGGCGACGGCCGGGAGCCGCACGCCCTCGACTCCGGGGAGCACCTCGGCATACATGGCGGCCACGCCGGCCCGGGCGTCCAGGATCTCCTGGAGCCGGCGCATCTGCACGACGCCCAGCGCGCCGGACAGCTCGTCCATCCGGTAGTTGAAGCCGAGGTGGTCGTGGTGCAGCCACGCGGCGTCCGGCGCCCGGCCCTGGTTGCGCAGGCTCGACACCAGCTCGCCGTGTGCCGGGTCGCGGCCGATGACCATGCCCCCCTCGGCGGTGGTGATCGTCTTGTTGGGATAGAACGCGAAGACGCCGAACGCGCCGGCCGTCCCCGCGTGGACCCAGTCCCCCAGGCCGTCGCGGTACCAGGACCCCAGGGCCTCGCAGGCGTCCTCGATCACCGGAAGGCCGTGCTCCGCGGCCAGCGCGCCAACGGCCTCGACGTCGTAAGGGTGCCCGAAGGCGTGCACCGGCAGGACCGCGGCGACCCGCAGCCCGGTCGCCGGGTCGCGGAGGCCGTCGGAGCCCCGGCACGCGTCCAGGTAGGCCTTCAGGGCGGAGGGGTCCATGCCGTTGGTGACCGGATCGATGTCCAGGAACACAGGCGCCGCGCCCTCGTAGGCGATCGCGTTGGCGCTGGCGATGAACGAGAAGGAGACGGTCGCCACGCAGTCGCCCGCCCCGATCCCCAGCACCCGGACGGCGAGGTGGAGTCCGGCCGTCCCGCTGGAGACCGCCGACGCCCACGCGGCGCCCGTGTAGCCGGCAACCCGGCGCTCGAACTCCGGAACCCGGGGCCCCAGGGACAGCTGGCCGCTGCGCAGGACCGCGAGGACCTCGGCCTCCTCCTCGGGCCCGAGGTCGGGCCTGGCGAGGGGTATGGGTTCGGACGCCATAGGGGAACGCCTCGTGGGTCGAAGGGAGCGCGGAAGCAGCATACCGGGCGGGCGGGCCGCTCCCCGGGAACCGGAGACCTAGCGCACCGCTTCGCGGGCCTCGCGTTCGCGCTCGTGCCGCCGGCGGCGGCGGCGGCGCGTCACGCCGGCGCGGCCCCGCGCGTAGCGGCCCCAGAACCCCAGCGTGCGGAGACTCGCCTTCATCCGGGTGAACAGGCCGGGATGACTCGCGGCCCGCCGGTAGCCGAACGCCTCGAGCTGCGGCCCGGCAACCGCCTCCCACTCCGCCAGCTCGTCCGAGGACATCTGGCTCCGCCAGTCGCGGAGCCCCTTGGTCGGCGGCAGGGACAGGCGTTTGTGCATGCCCCGCTGGCGCTCCGGGATCCGCTCGAGCGCGCCGCCCTCGTGCTTCAACATCGCCTGCCGGAACGGGATCCCCAGGAACGCGCACACCCGACGGATCTCGCCGGGGCCGTCCTCGAGCAGGTCCTCGTAGCGAAGCTCCAGGTATCGCGACTCGCCCAGCGCGCGGCCGGACGTCCGCCCGCCCGCGACCTGGCGCGCCCACACCTTGGCCGCAGTGGCCGCATGCGCGTGCAAGCGCTCCATGTCCAGGACGGACAGCGCCACGTCGCGCCCGTCGCGGACCAGGTGGACGAATCGCGCGTCCGGAAACAGGGTCGAGATCAGGGGGATGTGATCCACGTATTTCGGGGTCTTGTCGCCCCACCGCGTCTTTCCGTCGGCCTTCGCGAAGGCTACGAACGCGGCCTCGATCCCCCGCGCGAACGTCGGGCGCTCAACCAGCTCGAGCTCGTCGGCCACCGCCTGGATGGGCAGGTCCCACGATCGGAACCGCGAGTCCGACGCCAGGTCGCGGAGGAACTCGCGAGGGCGCTCCAGACGATCGCCGTCGCCGTACCGGCCGCGGCGCTCCCAGAGCTTGGGAATGAAGTGCGACTCGGGAGGGATCGCCACGTCCGGATGGCGCTCGAGCATCACCCGCAACAGCGTGGTGCCCGACCGGGCCGAGCCCACGACGAAGAACGGAGGGACCTCAGGCATGGCCCGACCCTACAACGCCTTCTCGTAGCGGAGCGACGCGTACCCCTGGTGGACCGAGACCGCGCCGAGTGGGTGAAACCCGAGCCGCTCGTAGAACGTCCGGGCGCCCTGGTTCCCGGCGCCGACCACCACCGCCAGCCGCTCGGCGCCCCGGCCACGGAGGTCCTCCTCGAGCCGGCGGACGAGCATCGACCCCAGCCCGGTCCGCCGGGCCGGCGGCCCGACCGCCACCGAGAGCAGCTCCGGGCCGCCTCCGCCCTCCTTCCCCACGTGGCGCACGGTCTCGAGGATCCGGCGGAGCACCGAGGGCCGCAGGGCCCGTCCGGCCAGCAGCAGCGCTGCGCGGACCCCGTGGCGCCGAAAGAACTCCTTGTAGAAGGCGCCGGGGCTCACCGCGCCCGAGATGAAGCCGATCACCTCGCCGCCGGCGCCGCGGGAGACGAAGAGCGTGGCGCTGGGCGAGCCCGCCATCGAGCGGTAGAGGTGCTCGAGGAACCTGGGGCCGAGCGAGGACAGGAATCCCTCGCCGATCCCTTCCGCGTGCAGTCGCGCCACGGCTTCGGCGTCGGCCGGAACGGCGGGCTCGACGGCGCCGGCCCGCCGCGCATCGGTGGTCTCCGTCATTGCACCTCCCGTGAGCCAAGCCTACGATGAGGTCTCCCGTGCAGGCAGCCACGAACACCCCTTCCGCCGGCTGGCTCAGGCCGCTCAAAGACCGGATCAAGCGTCGCGAGGCACGCGTCGCGGTCGTCGGCCTGGGCTACGTCGGGCTGCCCGTGCTGCTCGGAGCTCGCCGGGCCGGGTTCGAGGTCATCGGCCTGGACACCGATCCGGCCAAGGTCCAGGCCCTGAAGTCGCGCACCTCCTACATCAGCGACATCGCCGACGACGAGCTCGAGGACCTGCGCGAGGGCGCCCAGCTGACCACCCGGACCAAGGCCCTGGCCGAGGCCGACGTGGTCGTGATCTGCGTCCCCACGCCGCTGCGGGACCAGGAGCCGGACCTGTCGTTCATCCACGGCGCCGGCCGGGCCCTGGCGAACGTCCTGCGGCCGGGCACGCTGGTGATCCTGGAGTCGACCACCTACCCGGGCACCACCGAGGAGGAGCTCGGCCCGCTCCTGGAGGCGTCCGGTCTGGTCGCCGGCGTCGACTTCGGGCTCGCCTACTCGCCGGAGCGCATCGACCCCGGCCGCGACCCCGAGCACCTGGCGACCACGCCGCGCGTGGTCGGCGGCGTCGGCTCGAAGTCCACGGAGGCGGCGGCGGCCTTCTACCGAACGCTGGTGGACAAGGTGGTGACGGTGTCGTCGCCCCGCGAGGCCGAGATGGCGAAGATCATCGAGAACACCTTCCGACACGTGAACATCGCCCTGGTCAACGAGCTGGCGATGCTCGCCCCCGACCTGGGGATCGACATCTGGGAGGCCCTCGACGCCGCGGCCACCAAGCCGTACGGATACATGGCGTTCTGGCCGGGGCCGGGCGTGGGGGGCCACTGCATCCCGATCGACCCGTCCTACCTCTCGTGGCGGGTCGGCCAGCGCCGCGGCCACCGGGTGAACTTCGTCGAGCACGCGCAGGAGGTCAACGCGCGGATGCCGACCTACGTCGTGAGCCGGATCGCGGAAGCCCTCAACACCCACGGCAAGCCGATGCGCCGGGCCAAGGTGCTGGCGATCGGGGTGACGTTCAAGGCCAACGTGAACGACGTTCGCGAGTCGGCCCCGGTCGCGGTCCTCGACCTGCTCCGGAAGCAGGGCGCGACGGTCGCGTACCACGACCCGTTCGTGCCCGAGCTCACGCTGGACGGGAAGCGCCTCACCTCCGTGAAGCTCACCAAGGCGGCGCTGGAGGGAGCCGACTGCGTGGCGATCCTCACCGCGCACGACGGGATCGACTTCCGCGCGGTGGTCGAGCGCGCGAGGCTCGTGTTCGACACGCGAGGGGTGACCCGCCACCTGGGCGGGCCACCCCCGAAGAACGTCGTCCTGCTCTAGCGAGCTAGGCGGCCCAGCTCGCCTTGCCGCCGGTCACGACCACGGTCTCCTCGGGTACGACGACCTCACGGGCCGTGCCCATGAAGCCCCCGATCAGCGCGGTGAGGCTGCCGGCGAGCGTCAGCCACGCGCCGATCCCGATCGACTCGGGCACGAACGCCTCGTCCGCGCGGAACAACCGGACCGTGTACATGACGAAGACCACCAGCCCCAGGGCCCCCGCCAGGCGAGTCAGCGCACCCGAGCGCGAGGCCAGCCCGACGATCGCGACCAATCCCAGGAGCAGGACGATGAACGCGATCGACTCGTAGAACGGCCCCTCGCGGCGAAACGATCCCGTCGGCCACAGGGCGTTGAAGCCCAGGCCGGTTGCGTTCGCGCGGAACACGCCGTCGAACCAGTTCATGAACGCACCCACGATCATCATCGCGGCACCGATCATCGACAGGCTCATCCGCGCCGCCAGGCTGGCCATCGCCGGGCGCACCTCGTAGGCGGCCGGGGCCGCGACCCGCTTGGTGACGGGCTCGATCTGCGTCGTGCGCGTCGCCGTGTCGACGTCGCCGTTGTCCACCTGGGTGACGGTCGTGCCGTCGGGAGCGCGCTCGGTGACCACGCGGCGCCCACCCTCGATCGTGGTGTCGTCGTCCTTGCGCCACTGGAACCCCATGGCTCCTCCTCTCAGAACGGGCACTTTGGGGTATTCCCTGTACGCGCGGGACTATTCCGTGCTCGTTTCGCCGCCCAGCGCGGCCTCGAAGGCGGCCCGCCACGCGGGGAGCACGGCGTCGGGCAGGTACTCGATCGAGCCGGCGCGTGCGGCGAGCCCCATCTGGGACCGGCGGGCGGTGTCGCCGGCGAGCTCCGTCAGCGCGGCGGCGAGCCCGGCCACGTCGCCCGGCGCCACCAGCACGCCGTCCATCCCGTCGCGGACCAGCTCGCCCACGCTGCCGACCCTGGTGGCGACCACGGGCAGCCCGGCCAGGGCCGCCTCGAGGATCACCCCCGGCCGGCCCTCCTCACGGCTCGTGGAAAGGACCAGGTCGGCGCCGGCCAGCAGGCGCGGCACGTCCGTGCGCGTGCCCAGCAGATGCACCCGCCCCAGGAGGTCGGGCCGCGCGGCGCGTTCCGCGAGGGTCCCGGCCAGCGGGCCGTCGCCCGCCACCAGCAGGTGCAGGTTCGCCGGACCGCCGGCCAGGGCCTCGAGGGCCAGATCCGGTCCCTTCTCGGCGGAGAGGTTCCCGACGAAGACCGCCAGCACGTCGTCCTCGCCGAGCCCGAGCTCCCCGCGGACGGTCTCGCGCTGGCGGGCCGGGGCCACGTCGGCCGCCGTACGGAACGTCGGGGTGATGTGGACGTGGCGCTCGACGTCGAGATCCTCGAGCAGCTCACTGGCCAGGTGCGGCGCGACCGCCGCCACCGCGGCCGCCCGGGCGACGGCGCGGCGGAACGCGGCCCGCCGCCGTCCGCGCTTCAGCTTCTCGACGGCCATCGAGATCTTCACGTACAGGACCGGGACCTTCGCCTTGCGCGCCGCGGGGATCGCGTGCAGGAGGGGCTCGCCGCCGTACGCGACGATCAGGTCGGGCTGGTAGTCGCGGATCGTCGTGCGCACGAAGCGGACCGAGGCCGGCGAGATCCCCAGCAGGCGGCGGAGGGGGCCCGGCGCGATCTTGCTGGCCAGGACCGGCACCCGGCCCCCGAGCACCGCCGGATCGGCGCCGGCGTACAAGGTGGCCACCAGCGGCTCGTAGTCGGGGAGCATCTGGGCGGCGAGGAGCGTCGCGTCGACCTCGGCGCCGCGCCGCTGCGCGCGCGTGATGACGTACAGCGCCCGAGCCATCGCCCGGACTTAGCTCTCTTCGATGCGCAGGGACTCGATCCGCACGTCCTTCAGCGGCCGGTCGCGCCCGTCGGTGGGCGTCGTGTTGATCGTCGTCACGACGTCGTAGCCGTCGACGACCTTGCCGAAGATCGTGTGCTTGCCGGTCAGGTGGCCCGGCGTGCCGGTGGTGATGAAGAACTGGCTGCCGTTGGTGCCCGGTCCCGCGTTCGCCATGGCCAGCAGGCCCGGCTCGTTGAAGCTGATCCCCGACTCGAACTCGTCCCCGAAGGTGTAGCCGGGGCCGCCCATGCCGGTGCCCTGGGGGTCGCCGCCCTGGTTCATGAACCCCTCGATGACCCGGTGGAAGACGGTGCCGTCGTAGAACCCGTCGCGGGCCAGGACGACGAAGTTGTTCACCGTGATGGGGGCGGCCTTGGCGAACAGGTCGATCGTGATGGCGCCCTCCGTGGTGTCCATCACCGCCCGGTAGCTCTTCTCCGGGTCGATCTGCATGGACGGCGGCGCGTCGTAGCGGGCCATGGTCGGTCTCCTTCCCCCGGCCTCCGCCGTCACGCGACGACGATGCGGATGGACTCGATGTAGATGGCGAACGTGGGGCGGTCGCCCTCGCCGGTCTTCTGGTTGTTGATGCGCTGCACCACGTCGTAGCCCTTGGTGACGCGGCCGAAGATCGTGTGCTTGCCGTTCAGGTGGGTGGGCTTGCTGACCGTGATGAAGAACTGGCTCTCGTTGGTGCCCGGCCCCCGGTTCGCCATGGCCAGCAGGCCGACCTTGTCGAACACCAGGCCGTTGGTGGTTTCGTCCTCGAACTGGTAGCCGGGCCCTCCCGCGCCGCTGCCGGTCGGGTCGCCGCCCTGGTTCATGAACCCCTTGATCACCCGGTGGAGGTAGGTGCCGTCGTAGAACTTCTGCGTCGCCAGGAACACGAAGTTGTTCACCGTGATCGGGCTGTCGGTGGCGAGCAGCTCGACCTCGATCGTGCCGCAGGACGTCTTGATCACGGCGGTGTGCTCCTTCGACGTGTCGAGCTCGAACGGCGGAGTCGTGGCGTAGAGGGTCTTCTCCGCGCCGGCGCCGGCCGGGGCCTTCGCGCCACACGCCACCTTCTTCGGCGCGGGCTGCGCGGGAGGGTTCGCGATCGGGCTGACGTTGGCGCTGGGCGCGGCCTGGGGCGTCTTCGCGTCGTTCCCGGTGAACGCCAGGAAAGCGGCGGTGCCGCCTCCCGCCGCGACCAGGAAGGCAACGGTGATCGTCAGGGCCTTCCTGCGGCGGGCGCGCTTGCGCTCCTCGGCACGGCGCTGCGCGAGCTTCTGGAGCTGTCGTCGTCGGGCGTTGCTCGGACTCACGGGCGGCGAGGTTAGCGGATTTCGAGCATCCGGAACGCCAGCCCGTCCAGGATGTCGTGCTCGGAGACGACGGCCTCCTCGAGGCCGAACCGCTCCATCGCCCGGACCAGGATCGAGGCCCCGGCGACGATCACGTCCTCGCGACCGGGAGCCATGAACGGCAGGTCGCGGCGCTCGGGCGTGGTCATCGACGCGAGCCGGTCGCGCGCGTCGCGGGCCTGTTGAAGCGTCAGGCGGGTCCCGTGGATCCGGTCGGGGTCGTACTCGGGAAGGTCCATGGCCATGGCGGCCACCGTCGTGGCGGTCCCGGCCACGGCGACCAGGGTGCGGGCCTCGCCGACGGGAACCGCGTCCTCGACCTGGGCCAGGAAGCCGTCGGCGTCGTCGCGCAGACGGTCGAGCTCGTCGGGCGCCGGCGGGTCGTGGGCGATGTGGCGCTCGGTCAGCCGCACGCTGCCCATGTCGGTGCTGATCGAGGCGCGAGGCACGTCTTCGCCCAGGACGAACTCGGTGCTGCCGCCCCCGATGTCCATCACCAGGACGGGGGCCTCGGCCTCGACCGTCCGCACCGCGCCCAGGAACGACGCGGCCGCCTCCTCCTCGCCGCTCAGCACCCGCATCGGCGAGCCGGTGATGCGCTCGACCTCACCGGCGAGCTCCTCGCGGTTCGACGCGTCGCGGACCGCGCTGGTCGCGCTCAGCTCGATCCGCTCGGCGCCGAGGGCGCGGGCCCGGCGCGCATAGCGCTCCAGAACCCGGAGGGTTCGCTTCAGGGCGTCGTCGGAGAGCCGCCGGGATTCGTCGACCCCCTGGCCGAGACGGGTGATGACCATGTCGCGCGCGAGGTCGCGCAGCGAGCCGTCCTCGCCCCGAAGCGCGACGAGCAGCCGGATCGAGTTCGTCCCAAGATCGACGGCGGCAACCGGAGGCTCGGGCGGGGCGGAGTGATACGGCTCCAGGCGTTCCACTGTCCAGAGGCCGGCGGGGTCGGACGCGCCAGCAATGTAAAAGGCAAGGTGCGCGTGAAGACACTTGACGCCCAGCCGAGTTCCTCCAACGCCACCCCAGTTCATCGCCTCCGGCTCCGACCGAGCCCGGTCGGCCGCGTACCGCAGATGGGCCTCGGCGAGCGCGCGGGCGAAGGGCTGGTCCTCGTCGAGACGGAGGTTCAGCTCGCCGATCGCTCCCTTCGACTCGAGCCGGGAGACGACCTTGACCGCGGCGGGACAGGTCAGCCAGTAGCGGGTCGGGAAGGGCGTGCCGTCGGCGTCGCGCGTGCCGTTGCGGATGACCAGCGGATGGCCGTCGGGACAACGCGCGACGACCTCGAACGGGACGGTGGGTTCGCGGCCGATCTGCTCGGCGACCGCGCGGCGATCGCGCTCGGTCAGCGGCCCTTCTTGCGGTCGAGGGAGCGCTTGTAGTCCACCTGGCGCTCCTCGCTGCCCCGCATGAACTTCTTGAGCATGCCCTCGAACTCGGGGTCCTTGCCGCGCCGCTCGAGCCTCGGCGCCGGGTCCTGCAGCGCCTTGATCGAGAGGTCGATCTTGCCGTCCTCCTTGATCGCCACCACCTTCGCCTGAACGGTGTCGTTCTCGCGGAGGTGCTCCCGCACTTCCTTCACGTAGTTGCGGTCGATCTCGGAGATGTGCACGAGGCCGATCTTGCCGCCCTCGAGCTGGAGGAATGCCCCATATGGGGTGATGCGTTGCACGGTTCCCTCCACGACCGCGCCGACCTCGAGATCTGCTATCTCCGCTCCCTTCAGCGAACCGGCGCCCGGATGGACGCGCGACCCGCGTCACGGGTCGCAGCCGGACTATCCCACCGCCCGAATCGAGGCGTCAACCGTGCTGCCATGGGGACATTCAGCGTACGTCTGGAGCTTGGCGCCGAGTCACCGCGGCGAGCGTCGGCCAGGCGATCTGGCGGACCTCGACGTTCTCGACCACCCACGGCATGTCCGGCGGCGTCCCTCCACGATCCTCCCCGCCGAACCGCTCGTAGAAGCGCCGTGCGCGAGTGTTCGGCGAGAGCACCTTCAGGTGGAGGCCTTGATCGCGGTACCGCTCACGACACCACTCGACGACCTCGGCCAGGAGGCCGCCGCCGATCCCCTCGCGATGGTGCTCCGGATCGACGTGGAGGTTGTCGAGGAACGAGCCCTCCGTGTCGCGGCCTCCGTACACACAGGCGAACCCGACGATGCCGTCCCCGTCCTCCGCGACGACGACGAACTGATCCGGGGGCGGTTCCGTGAGCCGCTCCGTCCAGACGGCTCGGCGCTCCTCGTCGACGGGCCCGTCGAGATAGTCGTCGCGATAGGCGCCGCGATAGTGCTCTCGCCAGCTTCGCGCGTGGAGCGCGGAGATTGCGGGTGCGTCCTCGAGGGTCGCCGGCCGATACCTGAGCGACACCGTCAGCTACGAGCAGCTGGGGGGCGCCGGGACCCCGCCTTCCGGCACCGTCACGAAAGCGATCTCGCCCTTCTTGACCATCCCCAGGCACTTGCGCGCCAGGTACTCGATGTACTCGGGATCCTCCAGGCGCTTGATCTCCGCCTGGAGCTCGACGTTCTCGGCGTGGAGCTCGTCGACCTGGGCCTCGAGCCGGTTGAGGCTCCCCCGCTCCTCCAGGTACTGGCGGACGGGGTAGGAGATCGCGACGAGCAGGGCGAGCACGATCCCGAGCAGGCCGAGGGCCCGGGGAGTGACCCGGTGCCGGCGGCGGGGAAGGGCGGCCGAGGAGCTCATCGCTCCCTAGGTGGCCCCGTAGGGCGCCGAGCCCGAGTAGCGCGCCGAGTCGCCGAGGGCCTGCTCGATCCGCAGGAGCTGGTTGTACTTCGCCGTCCGCTCCGAGCGCGCGAGCGCGCCGGTCTTGATCTGGCCGGCGTTCGTGGCCACGGCGAGGTCCGCGATCGTGGTGTCCTCGGTCTCGCCCGAGCGGTGGGAGACCACCACGCCGAACCCGGCCGTCTGGCCCATCTCCACGACGTCGAGCGTCTCCGACAGGGAGCCGATCTGGTTGACCTTGACCAGGATCGCGTTGGCCTGGCCCCCGTCGATCCCCCGGCGGAGGCGCGCGGGGTTCGTGACGAAGAGGTCGTCGCCCACCAGCTGCACGCGCTCGCCCAGGGCCTCGGTCAGCGCGTCCCATCCGTCCCAGTCGTCCTCGGCCAGGGGGTCCTCGAGCGAGACGATCGGGAACGTCTCCAGGAGCCCGGCGTAGAACTCGCCCATCTGGTCCGCGGTCCGGGCCTCGCCCTCCAGCTGGTAGGCGCCGTCCCGGTACAGCTCGGTCGCCGCGACGTCGAGGGCCAGGGAGACCTCGGCGCCGGCCTCGTAGCCCGCCTCGCCGATCGCGCGGACCAGGTACTCCAGCGCAGCGGCGGTGGACGCGAGCTCGGGGGCGAACCCGCCCTCGTCGCCGACGCCGGTGGTGAGGCCGTCGGCCTCCAGGAGCTCGTGCAGCGCGTGATAGATCTCGGCCCCCCAGCGCAGCGCCTCGGAGAACGAGGCCGCGCCCGAGGGCACGAGCATGAACTCCTGCACCTCCAGCGGGTTGTCCGCGTGCGCGCCGCCGTTGACCACGTTCATCATCGGCGTGGGCAGCAGGTGGGCGTTCGCGCCGCCCAGGTACTTGAACAGCGGCACGCCGAGCGACTGCGCGGCCGCGTGGGCCACGGCCAGCGAGACGCCGAGGATCGCGTTCGCGCCGAGCTTCTCCTTGTTCGGCGTCCCGTCGAGGTCGGCCATGATCCCGTCGACCTCGCGCTGGGCCAGCCCGTCGTGGCCGAGCAGGGCCGGAAGGATCGTCTCCTCGACGTGGCGGCAGGCGTGGAGGACGCCCTTGCCGCGGTACCGGTCCTCCTCGCCGTCGCGGGCCTCCACGGCCTCGAACGTGCCCGTTGACGCGCCGGAGGGCACGGCCGCCCGGCCGACGGAGCCGTCGGCGAGCAGGCAGTCGACCTCGACGGTCGGGTTGCCGCGGGAGTCGAGAATCTCCCGCGCGATCAGGGATTCGATGGCCGGCATGGCCGAATCATGGTAGGCCAGCACGGCACGCGAGCCGGGAGATTCCGCGCGCGTTAAGAACCCGGGCCGTTTCGGCCCCTTAGGTGGCGATGGACGAGCCGATCCTGGACACGATCGCCCCCTCGGACATGGAGGAGGTGTATCGCCGCGAGGGCCCTCGGGTGTGGAGGGCGCTGGTGCTCCACACGCGGGATCCCGAGATCGCCAGCGACGCGGCCGCCGAGGCCTTCGCGCAGGCCCTGGCCCGCGGCGACGAGCTCCGGAGCCCCGAGCGGTGGATCTGGACGGTGGCCTTCCGGGTGGCGAACGGCCACCTGAAGGAGCGGGGCCGCAACGCCGGGCCCCCGATCGACCGGGCGGTCCAGGCTCCCCCGGAGCTCCTCGAGCTGACCGAGGCGCTGTCCCGGCTCTCGCCCCGGCAGCGAGCCTCGGTGATCCTGCATTACTTCGGCGGCTACGGGCTGCGGGAGATCGCGGGGATGCTCGGGTCCTCGACCGCGGCGATCGGCGTCCATCTCCACCGTGCACGTGCCCGGCTTCGCGACCTCCTGGAGGACGACCATGCGTGAGCTTCGCGATCATTTCGACTCGGCGAACCGGCTGACGGCGCCCGACCTGTGGCCCGAGATCGAAACGAGGCGTCCCGGCACGCCGCCTCCGCCCCACCGCCGCTTGGGGACGATCGTCGTGGCCCTGTTCGTCACCGCCCTGGCGATGACGGTGCTGGCCGTGGCGCTATGGCCCGCGGCCGAGACGACCCCCTCGTCCGAAGCTTCGCCCGCGCCGACGACGCCCGGGGAACCACCGGCTCTCTCTCAAGGTGGCAACTTCGACTTCGTCCCCTTCGAAGTCGAGTCGAGCGAGCCCCGAGTGCTCCAGGTCACCGCGCCCGCCGGCCAGACGCTGTGGGTGGTGGGCCCGTGCCGGGTCGAGGGCTCGACGGTCGACTCCTCCGACGACGGCTCCACCGGATTCATCGCCAAGTGCGTGGAGGACGACGGCTTCGTCGTCATGACGGGGGGCATGACGCTCGCGGGCCGGTTCTACGTCGTGGCCATCGGCCAGGCCCCGGCGGACGCCGGCTACCGCGTGCGGGTCACCCTCGGAGACGGACGCCAGACGACGCAGGACGTCATCGACGGGCTGTGGATCGTCGTGACGGCGGCCGTCGGCGAGCCCTACGACGCGCGCCCGGACGCGGACAGCCAGATCCACAAGGTCGAGCTCATCGGGCCCGACGGGACGATCCACCACGTGGAGGACGTCCCTCCCGATCCCTCCCCGTAGCGCAGGGATCGGCTACCGCGCCGCCCGGAAGCGGGCGAGAAGGTCCTCCTCGCTGAGGTCGTGGAGGTCCACGCCCTCGCTCGCCGCCGAGGCCTTGAGCGCTTCGAACCGCTCGGCGAAGCGCTTCGTCGTCCCCCGCAGGGCGCTCTCGGCGTCCACGCCGTGCTGGCGGGCGAGGGCGGCCACCGCGAACAGCAGGTCGCCGATCTCGCCCTCGATCTCCTCGGGCGTCGCGGCTTGCTCGAGCTCGCCGAGCTCCTCGCGGACCTTCTCCATGGCGCCCTCCGGCGAGCGCCAGTCGAAGCCCTGCGATCCCGCCCGGCGCTGGACCTTGTAGGCGCGGAGCAACGCCGGCAGCGTCGGGGGGATCTCCTCGTCGACGGCGTGCTCGCCCTTCTCCTCGGCCTTGATGGCGTCCCAGTTCTTCACGACCTGCGCGGCCGTTTCCGCCTCGACCTCGGCGAACACGTGGGGGTGGCGGCGGACGAGCTTCTCCACGGTCCCCTTCGCCACGTCGTCGACCGTGAAGTCGCCGTCGTCCTCGGCGATCTGGGAGTGGAAGATCACGTGGATCAGCAGGTCGCCGAGCTCGTCGCGAAGCTTCGCCGGGTCGCCGGAGTCGATGGCCTCCAGGACCTCGTGGGCCTCCTCCAGGATCTGACGGCGAAGCGACGCGTGGGTCTGCTCCCGGTCCCACGGGCAACCGTCGGGCGCCCGCAGCCGCGCCATGACGCGAACGACCTCCAGGAGCGAGTCACCCTTCGAGCGCTCCGCGGGGGTCACGGCTCGAGCTGGACCTCGGGCGGCGCGTTGGTGTCGGTCGAGGAGAACGGCAGGACGCGGCCGGACGCGACGTCCAGCCGCCCGTACCGGGGGTTGACGCGGATCTCGGCGGTGCGGATCTGCTCGCCGAGCCAGGCGGCGAACACGTCGTTCTGCCGCTCGGAGAGCAGGTCCGCCTTCACCTCCGCGAACGGGATCTCCCGGCGCTGCTTGACGAGGAACACGTGGTAGCCCGAGTCGGTCAGGACCGGGCCGCCCACCTTGTCGATGCCGGCGCGCAGGACGGCCTGGGCGAGAGCCTCCGGCAGCTCGATGGCCCGCCGGGTTCCCAGATCGCCGCCGCGGGCGGAGCTCGAGGGGTCCTCGGACCGGGTACGGGCCAGGCGCGCGAAGTTCGCCGGCGTGGCCTCAGCCTTCACGGCCTCGGCCTGCTCGACGTTCAGGAGCAGGATGTGGGAGATGCGGACCTCGGTGAACTCGAGGATCCGGTCGTCGTAGGCGGCGCGGAGCTCGGCCTCGGAGACCTCGTCGCGGGCGATCCGGGCGGCGACGGCCTCCACCAGAAGCTGCCGCGACAGGTTCTCCCGTACCTCGTCCAGCGTCAGGCCGAGCCGCTCGAGCTCCAGGTCGAACGCGGCCTGTCCGCCGGCCTGCTGCACGGCCCCGGCGATCTGCTCGTCCAGGGCCTGCGGATCCACCTCGACCTTCTGGGCGGTGGCGAAGTTCTCCACGAGCTGGGCCTGGATGAGGATCGACAGCGTCAGGCGGGTGGCGTCCTTGATGCGCTCCTCGCGGGCCGCGCCCTCCCCCAGCTGGGCGCTGGTCTGCGGATCGGCCAGCGCCAGGTCGAGCTGCGCCTGGACCTCCTGGTCGGTGATCTTCTCGCCGTTCACGATGGCGGCGGCGGTCACGAACGTGTCGCCGCACCCGGACAGGAGCAGCGCGCAGGCCAGCAGGATCAGGGCGATCCGACGGGGGGTCACGCGGCCGATCATACCGGCGCCTCCTCGGTCCGGCCGGGGGTCTCGATCGAGGGCTCGAGGGTCTCCAGGGCCCGACGGACGTAGCGGATCAGCTCGGGCCCGCGCAGGGCCGCGATGAGGTTCAGGGTCGACGTGGCGGGACGGTAGATGGACCCGGGGAC
The DNA here is from genome assembly GCA_963742735.1 of uncultured Actinomycetes bacterium. Taxonomy (GTDB): domain Bacteria; phylum Actinomycetota; class UBA4738; order UBA4738; family JBBDTT01; genus JBBDTT01. The sequence goes on along the minus strand of CAVUMN010000003.1, from coordinate 3,824 downwards.
CAGGGCCGCGGCCGAGGCGCCCTCGCCGCGGAAACGCACCGGCTTGATCCGCACCTGGCCGCGCAGCGTGGCGATCTCCTCGACGCCGACCCGCTCGGCCGTGAGGCGCAGCCCGACCAGCTCCAGGAGGGACTCGACCTCCTCGGGGATCTCGCCGAACCGGTCCTCGAGCTCGGCCCGGATGTCGGCGAGCTCGTCGTGGTTCGTCGGGTCGGAGATCCGCCGGTAGAGCTCCAGGCGCAGCGGCTCGCTTCCGACGTAGTCCACCGGCAGGAACGCCTTCACGGGCAGGTCCACGCGGATCTCGCGGCGCTCCGGCAGCGGCTCGCCCTGCATCTCGGCGACGGCCTCCTGCAGCAGGCGGACGTAGGTGTCGAACCCGACCGCGGCGATGTGGCCGTGTTGCTCCGCGCCGAGCAGGTTCCCGGCACCGCGGATCTCCAGGTCGCGCAGGGCGATCCGGAACCCCGAGCCGAGGGCGGTGTGCTCGCTGATCGTCGCCAGCCGGGCGTGGGCCTCCTCGGTCAGCTCGCGCTGCTTCGGGAAGAAGAAGTATGCGAACGCCCGCTCGCTCGATCGGCCGACCCGGCCGCGAAGCTGGTACATCTGGGCGAGCCCGAGCTTGTCGGCTCGGTCCACGACCAGGGTGTTCGCGCTCGGCACGTCCAGGCCCGACTCGATGATCGTCGTGCACACCAGGACGTCGGCCTCGCGGTCCCAGAACCGGATCATCTGCTTCTCGAGCAGCGCCTCGTCCATCTGCCCGTGGGCGACGACGACGCGCGCGTCCGGGACCTTGTCCTTGATCATCCGGGCGGCGCCCTCGATGGTGCGGATCTGGTTGTGGACCCAGAACACCTGCCCGTCGCGGAGGAGCTCGCGGCGGACGGCGGCGACGGCGTGGCTCTCGTCGTACGCGCCGACGTAGGTCAGGATCGGCTGGCGGTCCTCGGGCGGCGTGTCCACCACGCTGATCTCGCGGACCCCGGTGAGCGCCATCTCCAGGGTTCGCGGGATCGGGGTGGCCGTCATCGTCAGGACGTCCACGGACGAGCGGATCCGCTTCAGACGCTCCTTGTGGGCCACGCCGAACCGCTGCTCCTCGTCCACCACCAGCAGGCCGAGGTCCTTGAACTTCGCGTCCTGGGAGAGCAGCCGGTGGGTGCCGATGATGACGTCGACCTTGCCGGCGGCGAGCTCGGTCAGGACGCGCTTCTGCTCGGCGGCCGGGAGGAACCGCGACAGCATCGCCACCGTCACCGGGAACGGCGCGTAGCGCTCGGAGAACGTCTGGAAGTGCTGCTCGGCGAGCAGGGTGGTCGGCACCAGCACCGCGACCTGCTTGCCGTCCTGCACCGCCTTGAACGCGGCGCGCACCGCGATCTCGGTCTTGCCGTAGCCGACGTCGCCGCACACCAGGCGGTCCATTGGCTTGGGCTGCTCCATGTCCCGCTTGACCTCGTCGATCGTGGTGGCCTGGTCGGGAGTCTCGGAGTGGGGGAACGCGTCCTCGAGCTCGCGCTGCCACGGCGTGTCGGGCGAGAACGCGAAGCCGGGGACCGACATGCGCACCTGGTACAGCCGGACCAGCTCGCCGGCCATGTCCCGGACGGCGCGGCGGACCCGGTTCTTCGTCTTGGACCACTGGTCGGTCCCCAGGCGGGACAGGCGGGGCGACTCGCCGCCCAGGTACTTCGAGACCCACCCGACCATGTCGGTGGGGACGTAGAGGCGGTCGCCGTGCGCGTACTCCAGGAGCAGGTAGTCGCGCTCGGCCCCGGCCAGGTCGCGGCGGACCATGCCCCCGTACTTGGCGACGCCGTGCACGATGTGAACGACGTAGTCGCCCGGCGACAGGTCCAGGACGAACTGCTCGCGCCGCCGCCGGGTCAGGCGGGCCTCCAGGCGGGTGGCGCGCCGTGCCCCGAAGAGGTCCTCCTCGCCCAGGACGGCAAGCTTGCCGGCGGGGAACACGAACCCGCGGCCGGCCTGGGACTCGACCGCGACCTCCGCGTCGCCGACGAGCTCGCGCATCCGCTCCAGCGAGCCGTGGCCCGCCGCGGTCAGGACGAGCGTGAACCCCTGCCCGGCGAGCTCCTTCGCCTGCTTGGCGAGCTTCTCGCGTTTGCCCTCGGCGGGGGCCCAGGACTCGATCCCCAGGGCGTCGCCCTCGGCGAGCTCGGAGAGGTCCACGCGCGGCCGGGCGCCGAGCGAGGCCTCCAGCGAGCGGACCACCCGGGCCGCGGGCCAGTCCTGGGCCCCGGCGAGCGCGTCGGCCTCGCGCAGGATCATCGCGGCGCGGTCCTCGGTGCGGCGGCTGGCGGCGAGGACCACCCACGTCTCCTTCGGCAGGCACTCGGCCAGCGAGGGCAGCTCGTCGAACACGATCGGGGCGACGATCTCCATGCCCTCGAACGAGAGCCCCTCGCCCACCCGGGCCAGGGCCTCCCGGAACCGGCCGAGGTGCCGGGGCGCCTCGGCCGCGGCCCGCTCGCGGACCTCCTCGGTGGGGACCAGCTCCCGGCAGGCCCACAGGTCCGCGGACTTCACGGTCGACGAGGTGACCTGCGTCGAGGGCGTGAACGCCCGCAGCGACTCGATCTCGTCGCCGAAGTACTCCACGCGAACGGGGCGGGTGCCGTTCGCCGAGAAGACGTCGACGATGCCGCCGCGGACCGCGAACTCGCCGCGGTGCTCGACCAGGTCGGTCCGGCCATAGCCGAGCGCCACCAGCCGCTCGGCCAGGACGTCGGGCGCGAGCTCCAGGCCGGGCTCGAGCCGAAGCGGCGCCGTGGCTCCCAGGGTCGGCACCAGCCCCTGCATGGCCGCGGTCACCGGGGCCACCAGGACGAACGGGCCGGTCGCGGCGCGCGCCGTGTGCAGCGCGAAGGCGCGGCGGCCGGCCACCTCGGGGCTCGGGCTGATCCCCTCGTAGGGCAGGGCCTCCCACGCCGGGAACAGCGCGACCGAGCCCGGCAGGAACAGCTCGGCGCCGTTCGCGATCCGCTCCGCCTCGGCCAGGCCGGGCGCCACCACCAGGACCGGGGCGCCCACCGCCCGGGCGAGGGCCGCGGCCGCGAACGGCTGGCCGGACTCGGGCACGCGAGCAACGCGAGGCCCGGACGCGGAGAGCAGCCGCTCGAACCGCGGGGACTGGACGAGACGATCCAGAAGCTCGTTCACGCACCCTCCGGACAGCACGAATAACCGCCTTCGGCTGCCGACGGTGGGTCGGCGGCCGGGCGGTCGCGCTCGAAAGCGCTCCTCCACTGTAGATGAGCCGAACGAAAAGAAGGGGGGCGGCTCGGCCGCCCCCCTTCTCAATGCTCTCGATGGTTCAGGGGTTCTGGACCGTCGTCGTCTCGGAGTCGCTGTTGTTGCCGTGGTTCGGGTCGTCCACCGGGGAGACCACGGCCGCGTTGTTCGTGTAGGTCCCGGCCGACTGCGTCTTCACGACGATCCGGACCCGCGCGAACCCGCCGTCCGCGATCGTGCCGAGCAAGCAGCGCACGATCCGCTGGTTGGGGAGGTAGGTGCACGAGCCCTGCGTCACCGCCTGGGCGGAGACGAACGTCACGCCCGAGGGCAGATGGTCCAGCATCCTGACCTCGGTCGCCGCGGCCGGCCCCAGGTTGTCGACCCTCACGATGTAGACGATGTTCTGTCCGCGCGTCACAGGATCGTTCGCATCGATCTTGGTGAGGGAGAGGTCCGCCCCCTCCTCGGGAGGCTCCTCGAGGTTGAACGTCGCGGTCACCGTTCGGTTGATGTCCATGTCCACCGTGCAGGTGGCCGGAGTCCCCGAGGTGCAGGCCGGCGGCACG
>CAVUMN010000002.1:0-224693 GCA_963742735.1 uncultured Actinomycetes bacterium | reverse complement strand
TCGTTCACCGCTTCTGACAGTGCGCGTCGACGCGCGAGGCGCTCGACGTCCGCCTGCGAATGCACGCCGAGCTTGCCAAGCGCCCGCCCGACGCGCGCCTCGAACACCTGCTCGAGCTTGTCCCACGTCTGCTCACGCCGTTCTTCTCTTCCTCGTCACCTTCGCCTTGGCGGCGCCGCGCGCGGCGGCCCGTCCGGATGCAGCCTGCCGTGTCCTGGACTCGCAGTGTCTGACGAGGTTCTCGAACATGTGCATGCCTTCGGCCTGCGCGCGCGAGACGCGCGGAGCCCGGCGAGCCAGATGCTGCGACGAGTCCATCGCCGGCTTGGTGTCGTCATTGCCTTCCGCGGCCTCGTTGCCAGCCGCTGCTTCACGGGCTTTCTTGAGCATGCGTTTTTCGCAGTCGCTTCGATGCCGCGCGCCTAGAATGGCTCGCGGCATCGAAGCGACTCCGGAGAAAAACGCATGCTCAAGAAAGCCCGGGAAGCAGCGGCCGACAACGAGGCCGCGGAAGGCAAGGACGACACCAAGCCGGCGATGGACTCGTCGCGCAGCATCTGGCTCGCCGGGCTCGGCGCGTTCTCGCGCGCGCAGGCCGAAGGCATGCGGATGTTCGAAGCGCTCGTGCAAGCAGGGCGAGGCGCTCGAGTCCAAGACGCGCGCAGGCGGCCGTCGGACACCGCGGCCGCCGCGCGCGGCGCCGCCAAGGCCAAGGCGAAGGAAGTGAAGGACGGCGTCGGCGGCACGTGGGACAAGCTCGAGCAGGTGTTCGAGGAGCGCGTCGGCGCGGGCGCTGTCGCAAGCTCGGCGTGCACACGCAAAGCGACGTCGAGCGCCTGTCGCAGCGCGTCGACGCGCTGTCCGAAGCGGTGAACGAGCTCATCAAGGCGTCGGGCGGAGCGGCAGCGAAGGCCGTGCGCAGGCACGCGAGCAAGCGCCGGCCAGCGCGCCGCGAAGATCGGCGAAGCGCGCAGCGCAGTCGCGTCGACCGCGCGCAAGAAAAGGCCCGCCGGGCCGGCGAAGGCCTTTCGCGCGACGCTGGCGCTCACTCGCGGTTGAGCTTGTCGACCTGCTTGATGTAGTTCGTCATCGCTTCGTCCGCGCTCATCCCCTTGAGCTTGGCCCAGGCGTCGTACTTCGCGCCGCCGACGAAGTCGAAGCCGCCCGGGCGGTCGCCCTTGCACGTCGCCCTCGGTGGCCTGCTTGTAGTACGAGTAGAGCTTGAGCAGCGTCGCGTTGTCGGGCTTCTTCTTCGTCTGCTTCGCGGCCGCGGCGGCCGCTTCGAACTTGCGCCTTGAGGTCGTCCTTCTTGGCTGCGGCGGCCATGCTGCGCTCCCTCGGCCTCGGTGCGGCGCGGTTTTCGTGCTACTTTAGCGCGAATGCCCAAGCGCGCGCAACGAACGCGCGCAATCCCACCGCGCTTCCGATCGGCCATGCCTCCGCACGACGCGCCAAGATCTCCGCGGTCGACACCGCGTGGCTGCGCATGGACCGGCCGCACAACCTGATGATGATCTGCGGCGTGCTGCTGTTCGCGCGAGCGGGTCGCCTCGCCGCGCCTTCGCAAGGTGATCGACGAGCGCTTCCTGGTGTTCCCGCGCGTTTCGCCAGCGGCCCGTCGAGACGGCGCCGGCGTCGCGTTCTGGGAGAGCGATGCCGCGACTTCGACATCGACGCGCCACGTCGTGCCGACGCCCCTGCCCGGCCGACGCCGGCCAGCGCGGAGCTGCAGGCGCTGGTGTCGCGGCTCGCGACCACGCCGCTCGATCCGGCGCGACCGCCGATGTGGCAGTTCCACCTCGTCGACCGCTACGACGGCGGCAGCGCGCTGATCGCGCGCATCCACCACTGCTACGCCGACGGCATCGCGCTGGTGCGCGTGATGCTGTCGATGACCGACGCGGCGCCGACGGTCCGCCGGCGATGCCGTTCGCGTCCGCGCCGCGCCGAAGCGCGACGCCGGCGACGACGCGCTGGCGCAGCTGCTGCGCCGCTGTCGGGCGTGCTGCCGGCGGCGCGCAAGCATCGGCGCGACGCTCGTCGAGAAAGGCGTGCGGCGCTCTGGCACGACCCGGCGCAAGGCCGTGGCGCTCGCCGACCAGGGCAGCGCGCTCACCGCCGAGATCGCGAAGCTCGCGCTGATGCGGCAGGATTCGCCGACGCGCTTCAAGGGCAAGCCGGGCGTGGCCAAGCGCGTCGCGTGGGCGGAGCCGCTGCCGCTCGCCGAGGTGAAGGCGATCGGCCAGCGCGCTCGGCGCGTCGGTCAACGACGTGCTGCTGTCCTGCGTCGCCGGCGCGCTGCGCAGCTATCTCGTCGACGAAGGGCGACGCGGTCGACGGCGTGATGATGCGCGCGCTGGTGCCCGTCAACCTGCGGCCGATCGAGAAGGCGTACAAGCTCGGCAACCAGTTCGGCCTCGTGTTCCTCGACCTGCCGATCGGCATCGAGAACCCCGTCGAGCGCCTGTACGCGGTGCGCGCGAACATGAACGCGCTCAAGGGATCGCTACCAGCCGGTGCTGGCGCTCGGGCTTGCTGGCCGCGATGGGCGCGGGGCCGCGGCGCTGCAGGACGCGCTGCTCGCCGTCGCTCGCGCGCAATGCGACGGCGGTGATGACCAACGTTCCCGGCCCGCAGCAGCCGCTCTATCTCGCCGGCGCGCCGATCGACAGCCTGATGTTCTGGGTGCCGCAGTCGGGCGACATCGGCATGGGCGTGTCGATCATCTCGTACGACGGCGCGGTGCAGTTCGGCATCGTCACCGATCGCGGGGCTGTGCCCCGATCCCGGAGCGCATCAGTCGCCGCGCTTCGGCGCGCGAGTTCGAGAAGCTCGTGCTGACGACGCTGATGGCGCCGTGGCCGCGGGCGAGCGGCGACCTCGACCTCGCCGAGCGGGCGGTAAGCGGCGGTGGCCTAAGGCCAGGCCGGATACGTGTTCGGCGCGACGAACGCTTCCTTCAGGTACTGGTTCATCGGCACCATGAGGTCCCGGGTGTTGAACCACTTGGCGTAGAGGCGGCGGATCTCGCCCGACTGGAAGATTCGATCAGCGCGCGATTGACGATCTTCTCGAACGCCGGCTCGTCCTTGCGCATCATGATGCGCGTAGGGCTCGACCGACAGGTACTTGCCGACCACCGCGAATTCGTCCGGCTTCTTCGACTTGGAGATGAGGCCGTACAGCAGCACGTCGTCCATGGGGAACGCGACCGCCTTGCCGTCGTCGACGGCCTTGAACGACTCGCCGTGGTCGGGCGACTCGATGATCGTTCATCTTGAGCAGGCGCTCGTCGTTCATCGTCCTCATCATCTTCTCGCTGGTGGTGCCCTTGGTCACCACGATGTTCTTGCCGCGCAGGTCCTCCACCGAGTTCACGTTCGACGACTTCCTGCGCCAGCATCTTGATGCCGGCGACGAACGTCGTGTACGCGAACGCGACCTGCTTCTGGCGGTCGCGCGTGTTGGTGGTGGAGCCGCACTCGAGGTCGATCTTGCCCTCCAGCAGCGCGGAGATGCGGTTCGCCGAGCGTCACCGGCACGAACTTGACGTCTCCAGCCGCGGCAGCTTGAGCTCGGTCCTGACCGCGTCGGCCACGCGCTGGCACAGGTCCACCGAGTAGCCCTGCGGCTGCTTCTGCGCATCGAGGAACGAGAACGGCACGCTGCTTCGCGCACGCCGATCAGGATGCGCTCCGGTTCGCGGATCCGCCTCAGCGTGTCGATGGCGCGCCGCGAGACGGCTGCGCCGGCACGGCGCGGATCGACTGGGCGCGGCGCGGCTCGGTCCTGGGCCGCGCGCGACGCCGCGCGACGAGCGGCGACGGCCGCGATCAACGGCGAGGAGCCAACGCGCAGGCGGACCTGCATCATGGGCTCCCTGGCACGCAGGCTCCGGCGCGGCACGCCGCCTATTCGAGCTCCGACTTCGCGAGCTCGACGTCGAGACGCTCCATCGCATCCATCGGCTGCAGCGCCGCCGCCTTCTCGTACAGCTTGCGTGCGCGTCGTCGATGCTGGCCTTCCCGAACAGCATGAGCAGGCCGTTGCCGTACTCGATGTGGGCGATCGGCGATTCGGGAATGAGCTTCAGCGCCTTCTCGAAATGCTCGATGGCGCGAATCCTTCTTCGCGCCGTAGGTCATGCCGGCCACGAGTGCCGCCGACCTTGTCGATCACCTCCGCCTGGTAGGCGCCGTACGCGGTGTGCGCGTCGGCGTGCTTCGGCTCGAGCTTGAGCGCCGTGAGCAGCGCTTCCTTGATCTTGCCGCCGAAGCCCTGCGCGAGCGCCTTGGCCACCGAGATGCCCTGGCTGTAGCGGCCCAGCGCGAACGCGTACAGGTAGTGCGCGTTGGCATCCTTCGGGCGCGGCCGCGCGGCGCCCGTCGGCCCAGCCGGCCGCCTCCTCGAGCAGCGCGAGCCTTGGCCTTGTCCGCCTTCTCGAGGTAGTGCGCGTAGACGACCTGCGCCTTGACCGCCGCGTTGATGCCGGCGCCGTCCCGCGGCGGACCCGAGCGTCGACCGCCTCGCCGAATTCGCCGGCATGAGAATGCCGCCACGCGTCCAGCAGCCGGCTGTCCTTCGGAAACGGCTCGCAGTCGCCGCGTATGCAGGCGCGCCCAGTCTTCTTGAGCGCCGCCGCGTCGTACGCGTACGCCTTGTCGGCATGCGGGAACTTCGCCCACTTCTTCGCCATGGCGATCCTCCCGTGTCGTACAGATAGCCTCGCCGAGGCGCTCGATCAGTGCGCGGGCCTCGCCCACGATGAACGGCGCGAACAGCGCGAGCACCTGATAGGCGGCCGGTCGAGGTCGAGCCGCTCATCGTCGTCGCGCCCTCGCGCGGCGCGACCCGCCGTTGCGCTGGAACGACATCCAGTATGTGCGACACGAGCGTCGCGTTGGCGGCCAGCGCGCCGAGCTCGCGCTCGCTCGCGCTGCATCGTCCGCGTGCGCACGAGGCCGCGCGACAACTCTAGCACGGTGGTTTCGAGCCGGCCGCAGTGAGCGTCGGCCAAGCGCACCGCGATGCTTGCGGTTGCGCGACGTGATCTCGTCCAGGTCGCGATAGAAGAAGCGATACGCCCGCATGCGCTCGAACAGCAGGTGCAGCAGGAACCACAGATCCTCGACGTCCGGGCACCGCGGGAGTGCGGCGAGCAGACGGCGTGAGCGCCGCCTCGAGGCGGCGTACAGCTCGCCGATGATGTCGTCCTTGTTGCGGAAGTGGTAGTACAGGTTGCCCGGGCTGATGTTCATCTCGTCGGCGATGTCGCGCGGTCGTGATGTGCGGCTCGCCCGTCGCGATTGAACAGCGCGAGGCTGGTCTCGAGGATGCGCTCGCGCGTGCGGCGCGGTGGCTTGCGTCGCCATGGCGGGCGCCGCGCCGGTTCACGCCGCGCCGGGCAGCGCAGAGCGCGAGCTCGCGCTCGAGCGTGGTCGAGCGTGTGCGCGAGACTCGCGCGCGCGTCGCGCTTGCCCGCGAGCCGCTCGCGCTGGCGCGAACGGTTCGCGCAGCGGCCGCGGGTCGGCGCAGCGCGCGCGTGCGACGGCTGCGCTGCGGATCGTCCGCAGATCGCGCGTCGTCGAGGCGCGCAGATGCCGTGGCGCGCGAGACAGCGGCGCGCAGCGACCGCGGCGCGTGCGCGCAGGTCTGCGCGCGTCTTGGCGAACGCGAGCGCGCAGATGCGCTTGCGCTGCGCAGTAGCTGAAGATGTTGGCGAAGAACATCGCGGCGTCCTCGCGGTCCGGCTCGAACAGCACCACTGCCGCGTCGCGGATACCGGCGCGCGTAGCTGCTCCATGCCGACCTGCATGCGCGAGTGGATGATCGCGCGAAATGTCTGCGCCGAGCACCAGCGGGGAAGCCCGCCCTGGTTGAGCTTGTCGACGGCGGCCGCGCGCGGCGCATGCCACGTGCGCCGACGCTCGCGTCGAACGGGACCAGCGGGTTGATGCACAGCAGGAGGTCGACCCCTTCGTCGAGCGCGACGGACGCGTGCAGCGTCTTGTTGAGCGCGCCGTCGACGTAGTGCTCGCCGTCGATCGCACCGGCGGAAACAGGCCGGGCAGCGCGCTCGACGCCTCGATCGCGCGCGAGATCGGCACGTGGTCGTGCCCGGCGCGCGCCGAACATGACCGAGCGCGCCGCGTGTCCAGATTGCGTCGCGACGAGGAACAGCTTGCGCGCGAGCTTGCGAAAGTCGTTGGTCCGCGGCCGGGCCCGCGAACAGCGCGCGCGAGGAAGTCGTCGATCGGCGCGATTGTCGAACAGGCCGGTGGGCATGCGCCCGCGCGAGCGTCGCGAGCGACTCCAGCAGCGCCGCGCGTGGAACGGGTCTCGCAGGTATTGCAGCGAGGCGCGCGCGCAGCGAGGCCCGGCAGCGCCGCCGAGCGCCGCGACGAACTCGCCGCAGCGCCGGGCGCAGGAAGACCTCGGGCTGCAGCGCCGCGTCGACGCCGTCGGCGATGAACAGCCGGTACATCTGCGCCGGCGAGATGCCGTTGGCGAGCGCGGCGGCGACGAAGCTGCCCGACGACACGCCGACGTAGACGTCGAGGTCGTTGAAGTCGATGCCCGTCGAGCGAGTCGGCGAGCGCGAGCAGCGCGCCGACCTCGTAGATGCCGCCGAGCGGGCCGCCGCCCGCCAGCGCGAGCCCGATGCCGCTTCTGCGATTCGCGCCGGCGCGTCCGGGCACGCGTCGCGCGCCCGGACACCGGTGTCTTCCGGCAGGTGCTCCTCATTAGAGCGTGACAGCGTTCGATGCCGCTGCGTTGCGGCCGAATGGTAGCGGAGATTCACTTCGCGGTGCGCGCCTTCGCTCGCGTCGAGTGCGCTTCACCGGCTTGGCGGCGCCGCTGCGCTTGGCGCGCGCTTCGCGGCTCGGCGCGCTTGACGCGGCGCCACGAACATCGCGCGGCAGCTTGCACGTTCCGGACAGGTTCGACTGCACCAGCGTGACCGCGTTGCCGGCGGTCTTGCGTGCACACGCTGCGCGCGCGGCTTCCACACGCGTGTTCGCGACGTTGAGCGATCGACTTCGAGCCGGTTGCCCACGACGCGGATCGTGCGCGATTCGACGATCGTGCCTTCCTTGACGAGTGTAGCGGAACACGTTGCCCGCTTCCTACTGCGCCCAGTCGCGCGTGACGACGGCGGCGCCGAGACCCGCGAGCCACACCTGGCGCGAGGCGTTGAGCATCGGGTTGCCGATGCGAAGTTCGGTTGCACGCATGTTGACTGTCTCCTTGGTTGGAACACGAAACGTGACGCGAGCACGATCAATCTAAGCGCGCATCGCTAGAGCAGTCACACTAATGACTTCGGCGAGTCCTCGACGCGATGCGCGCCGCGAACGCATAGATCGACAGCTGCGGGTTGGCGCCGATCGAGGTCGGGAACAGCGAGCCGTCGCACGACGTACAGGTTGCGCAGGTGGTGATGCCTGCCGTCGACGCCGACGACGGACCTGCGCCGCGTCGCTGCCGAGCGGCGCGCCGCCCATCACGTGCGCCGACACGACGCGCGTGTACGAGCGGGCGCAGGTCGAACACGTCGATGGCGGCCTTCGCCGCGGCGAAGGCTCGTGAACGGCGCGCCGTACCCGTGCACGGGCAGAGACCTTGCGTCGCGCCGGCGGCGAACTGGATCTCCGCCATCGGCGCGAAACGCGCGCCGCACGCCGTCCCACACGAAAGGCGTCAGCGGGTAGTCGAGCACCGGCGTGCCGTCGTCGCGCAGGCGCACGGTGCCGCCCGCGCTCTGCGGCATGGAAGCCGTCGCGCAGCAGCGCGATCAGCGACCTGCATGTGTCGGAACTCGCGCATCATCCGGCATGCGCGGCGCCGTCGTCGGGCAGCGTCGTCGCCGTGAGCAGCGGATGGATCGGCGGCGCCTCGAGCTTGAATCCGATCGGCCCGTCGATCGGTTGCGTCTCGAGGAAATGATCGGAGTAGATCGATTGCGGCGCGCCGGCGAACCCGTCGACGCGTCGGGCATGAGCGCCGCGCGAGACGACCGTCGGATGAAGGAACGTGCGCTTGCCGATGAGGCCGTGCGGATCCGGGCGCGCCGCTGCGCAGCAGCAGCGCCGGCGTTCCGATCGCGCCCGCCGCCGCGACGAACGTCGCGCGCGCGGACGCGTCACCTTGCGCGATGTCGGGCGCCGTGCCGGCCGCGTCCATGCGCGACGCCTTCCAGCGACGCGACCTGGTCGCCCGCGAAGACGAAGCGATGCGCGCGCACCCGCGTGACCAGCGTCGCGCCGCGATCGAGCGCCGCGGGAATCGTCGTCACCAGCATCGACTGCTTGGCGTTGGTCGGGCAGCCCATGCCGCAATAGCCGAGGTTCGCGCAGCCCTTCACGTTGCGGCGGATCGCAGGCGTGGCGATGCCGAGCTTCGCAGCGCCGCGCGCCAGCGCCTGCGTTGTTCGCGTTCGGCGCGACGGCCCACGGCGCGATCGACAGTCGCGCCTCCATGCGCTCGAACCACGGCGCCATCGCGTCGGCCGCCGAAGCCGCGCAAGCCGAGCTCGCGCTCCCAGTAGGCGAGCGTCGCCGGCCGGCGTGCGGAACGAGCTCGTCCAGTTGACGGTCGTGCCGCCGCCGACGCAGCGGCCCTGCAGGATGGTGATCGCCTTGTCCGCGGTCTTGCGGCGGCGGACTCCTGGTACAGGTCGGGATAGGCTTCGGCTCTCGCGCATGCGGAAGTCGCGCGACGAGCGCAGCGGCCCTTCCTCGATGAGAACGACGCGCAGCCCGGCGCGCGCGAGGATCTCGGCGGCGGTGCCGCCGCCGGCGCCGCTGCCGACGATGCACGACGTCGGCCTCGAGCGCGATGTCGCGCTCGGCGCGCGACGCGTCGATCACGTTCCAGCCGCCGCGCAGGCCTGTGCTCGATCGGGATCGGCGATCGTCATGGCGTCGTCACGCGAGCGCGGCGGCCCGGGTAGCCGATCGCGGCCCACGAGCTCGCGTTGCCGTACCAGGCCGCGAACGTCGAGCTGCATGCAGTGCGTCGTACGCGGCGCGCATCACGCGTGAACCGGCTTGTCGCGGCAGTGGTCGAGGAATCGCGCGACCTCGCTTGCGACGCGACTCGTGCCACGCGGCGGACACGCGGGCGAGCCATAGCGCACCGGCGGCAGTGCGAGCAGCGCGATCAGCTGATCGAGCTCCGCCTGCGCGTGACGGTGAGCAGGCCTGCGACGGCCGCGTCGATGCCGTCGAGCGTTTCGCGCGAGCGCGGCTTCGCGCGCGGCCTTTCGATGGGCAGCGCGCCCTCGAGCATCACCGGCGCGACCGCGGCGAACGATCGCTCGCCGTCGCGCGTCGAGCGCGCGCCGCCCGACGCGGCTGGCGGCGCATGCGGTCCGCGCAGCCAACCCGCCGCGGCAAGCGCAGCCGCGCCGACGAGGCCGTGCGGCAAGGAAAGTTCGGCGCGAAAGACTCATTCCGAAACCACGTTAGTCGTGCCGCCTAGAGCAATCAAACTAATCGGGACGGATCGGACGACCATGCCGCGTGCGCATGCGGCCCCTCCTGCTAGACTCGACCGCTGCTCATTTGACCGCCGCTCTTTTCGACCGTCTGCACGATGGCCGAACAGGATCCGCCGCTCACCGCCCGCGATGCCCTGGTGCGCGAGCTCGCCCGCGTTGCGCGCCTGCACGAGGAGCGCCGCAACAATCCCATCCTGGCGGGCTCGCTCGAGCGGCTCGCGGATTGGCAGGCGCGGCGTCTGCGCATGACGTATGCCGATCTCGCCGCCGACCCGCGCTACACGGCGGCCGTCCAGTTCTTCCAGAACGACCTGTACAGCGGCGGCGATTACAGCCGCCGCGACGCCGATCTTGCGCGCGTCGTGCCGATGATGGTGAAGATGCTGCCGGAGGGCGTGATCGCAACCGTCGCGCATCGCGATGGAGCTCAACGCACTGTCGCAGGAGCTCGATCGCGTGCTGCTCGCGCCGGCTGCCGCGCGCGGACGCGCAGTTCTCCGTGGCGGAGTATTGCAAGGCCTACCGGCGGGCGGGCAACTTTCCGCTGCGCCGGCGGCAGATCAAGCTCATCGGCGAGGTCGGGCGCAGCGCTCGACCACTACGTGCAAAAGCCGATGGTGCGCACGGCGCTCGCGATGATGCGGCAGCCGGCGCGCCTCGCGGGCATGGGAGTGCTTGCAGGACTTCCTCGAGCGCGGATTCGCCGCGTTCCGCGCCATGCGCGGAGCGGAGACGTTCCTGCGCGACGATCGACGAGCGCGAGACGCACGATCATGGAGTCGATCGCCGGCGGCGCGTCGGACGCGTTTCCCGATCCGCTCGCATTCCGGCTCTCGGCCCCGGCACAGCAGCGCGCCTGACGTCAGGCCTCGTCCAGCAACTTGGTCGAGCTGCGCCGTGATCTCGCGCTCGATGGCGGGCTTGAGCGGCGTCAGGAGCCAACCGAGGTTCACCTCGAGGCGATGCGTTCCTTGCCGACGCTCATGTGCCCGCTGACGCCCGCCCGCTCGAATTCGATGCGGTCGCCCTTCCACTCGTAGGCGAGGTCGTAGCGCTTGTTGAGGTCCTTCGCGATCTTCTCGGCCGCGGCCTTGGCCTTCTTGTGGGACAGCGCGTGCTTGCGAGCGATGCTGATTGTTGCCATGGCCGCCTCCGTTGCAAGAGTATAAGTCGCACGCGTTAGGGCGTCACCAATCGATGACGGCGGACACAGGCGGCAATCAACGAAAGCGTGCACTTACACAATAGCGGCCTGCGGGACCTAGGGCCGTGCCGCTTGACAGTCTGTCGAACGAACATAAGATTCAAACGATCGTTTGATTCAAATTGGCCGGCGCGCGGTCGTGAGCGCGACGGATCGGGCGGACTGCGAATGGCGAGGAAATCGATGGCCGAAGTGATTCCACTGAATGCGTCGCAGGCGCCCGTCGCCACCAAGGCGCGCATCCTCGACGCGGCCGAAGCGCTCTTCATGGAGCACGGCTTCGAGGCGACGAGCCTGCGGCACATCACCGCGGCGGCGGGCGTCAACCTCGCCGCGGTCAACTACCACTTCGGCAGCAAGGAAGAGCTGTTCCAGGCGGTGCTCACGCGCCGGCTCGATCCGATGAACCAGGCAGCGCGTCGCGCTGCTCGACGCGGCTCGAGCGCGCAGCCGGCGCCGGCGCTCGTCCCGTGCGAGCGCATCCTCGGCGCCTTGTTCATCCCCGCGCTGGAGCTCGCGCGCGACCCGGCGCGCGGCGGCAAGCAACTTCCTGCGCCTGCTCGGCCGCGCCTACGCCGATCCGGCGCCGTTCATTCGCCAGTTCCTGTCGCGAGCAATACGCGCCGATGATCGCGCGCTTCAAGGACGCCTTCGCGCGCGCGCTGCCGCACCTGCCGCGCAAGGAGCTGTCGTGGCGGCTGCATTTCATCATGGGCGCGCTGTCGTACACGCTGGCCGGCACCGATGCGCTCAAGCTCATCGCCGAGCTCAACCCGCGACACGGACAACGACGAGCTCCTGCTGCGCCGCCTGGCGCCGTTCCTGCTCGCGGGCCTGAAGGCGCCGCTGCCCGAGCTCGACGACGTCACGCGCGAGCTCGCGACGAGTCGTCGCCGCGCACGTGCGTCTCCGACGGAGCACCGATGCTGACTGCTGCTTGATCGTCGCCGTGCTCTCGCGGCGATCGCGCTCGCGTACCTGACGCGTCGGGCGTGGCTGGGTCGCTCGCGTCGTCGCATGCTGCTCGTGGCCGCCTGGCCACGTGCTGCCGTCTCGTGCTGCTCGCTCGCGGCATCTGCTCGTGCTCGCGCTGCCGCTCACGTCGACCGCTGCGGCGCAAGCTCGTCAGCGACCGCGTGCTCGCGGTCTATCCGCAAGGTCATGCCGCCGATGTCGCAGACCGAGCGCGAGGCGCTCGAGGCGGGCACCGTGTGGTGGGACGGCGAGCTCTTCTCCGGCAGGCCCGACTGGAAGCAAGCTGCTCGCACGTCCGCGCACCGACGCTCACCGCCGAGGAGCAGCGCTTCCTCGACGACGAGGCCGAGACGCTGTGCGCGATGGTCAACGACTGGGAGATCGACGCACGCTACACGGACCTGCCGCCCGCAGTGTGGCAATTCATCAAGGACAAGGGCTTCCTCGGCATGATCATCCCGAAGGAGTACGGCGGCCTCGGCTTCTCGGCGTTCGCGCACTCGCAGGTCGTCACCAAGCTCTCGACGCGCTCGCGGCACGGCGGCGGTGACCGTGATGGTGCCGAACTCGCTCGGGCCGGGCGAGCTGCTGCTGCACTACGGCACCGACGAGCAGAAGCAGCACTACCTGCCGCGCCTCGCGCAAGGGCGAGGAGATCCCGTGCTTCGCGCTGACCAACCCGGACGCCGGCTCGGACGCCGCGGCGATCCCCGACTACGGCATCGTGTGCTGGGGCGAGCACGAGGGCAGGCGCGTGCTCGGCATGCGCGTCACGTGGGACAAGCGCTACATCACGCTGGCGCCGGTCGCGACGCTGCTCGGCCTCGCGTTCCGCGTCGTACGATCCCGACAAGCTCCTCGGCGAGCAAGGAGGACCTCGGCATCACCTGCGCGCTGATCCCGACGACGCATCCGGGCGTGCACATCGGCCGGCGCCACATGCCGCTCAACGCGGTGTTCCAGAACGGGCCGAACTCGGGCAGCGACGTGTTCATCCCGATGGACTGGATCATCGGCGGCCAGCCGATGATCGGCAAGGGCTGGCGCATGCTGATGGAGTGCCTCGCCGCGGGCCGCGCGCATCTCGCTGCCGTCGTCGAACACGCGGCTGGCCAAGCTCGCGGCGCGCGCCGCCGGCGCCTACGCGCGCGTGCGCACGCAGTTCAAGACGCCGATCGGCAAGTTCGAGGGCGTCGAGGAGCCGCTCGCGCGCATCGGCGGCAACCTGTACATGATGGACGCGACGCGCATGCTGACGGCCGCGCGCGATCGACCTCGGGCGAGAAGCCCGCGGTGCTGTCGGCGATCGCCAAGTACCACATCACCGAGCGCGGCGCGGCAGATCGATCAACGACGGCATGGACATCGATCGGCGGCAAGGGCATCTGCATGGGGCCGCGAACTTCCTCGGCGGCGCGTACATGCAGCATCCCGGTCGCCATCACCGTCGAGGGCGCGAACATCCTCACGCGCAGCCTGATCATCTTCGGCCAGGGCGCGATCCGCTGCCATCCGTATCGTGCTGAAGGAGATGGACGCGACGCGCGACGCCGCGACAGCGCGCGCGGCGTCGGTCGCGTTCGACGCGGCGCTGTGGGGCCACGTCCGCTTCGCGCTGTCGCAACCTCGCGCGCGCGTTGGTGATGGGCCTCACCGGCTCGCACTTCGTCCGCGTGCCGCGCCGACGTCGCGCCGGAGACGCGGCGCTACTACCAGCAGCTGACGCGCTTCTCCGCGGCGCTCGCGTTCCTCGCCGACGTCTCGATGGGCACGCTCGGCGGCGAGCTCAAGCGCAAGGAGAAGCTGTCGGCGCGGCTGGGCGACATCCTCTCGCTGCATGTACCTGTGCTCGGCGACGCTCAAGCGCTACGAGGACGAAGGCCGCCAGCCGGCCGACGCGCCGCTGATGCACTGGGCGATCTGGGACGCGATGTTCAAGGCGCAGAACGCGTTCGAAGGCGTGATCTCGCAATTTCCCGAACCGGTTCGCGGCGGCGGCTGGCGCGCCTCATCGTGTTTCCCGCTCGGCCGGCCCTACGTCGTGCCGTCCGACCGCTCGGCCACGAGGTCGCGCGCTGCTGATCGAGCCGTCGGCGACGCGCGACCGGCTGACGGACAACGTATTCATCGGCAGCCGGGATGACGATCCGGTCGCGCTGATCGAGCGCGCGCTCGAAGCGACGATTGCCGCCGAGCCGATCCAGGCGAAGATCCGCGCCGCGGTCAAGGCGAGGCCAGCTCGACGGCACGCGTCGCGCCGGATGCCGCCGCCGATCGCTCGCGATCCGCGCCGTCGCGGCCGGCGTGATCACCGCGCGACGAGGCGCGCGCTGCTCGCGACGCACCATGCGCTCGTCGCGCGGGTCATTGCCGTCGACGACTTCGACCGCGACCTCGGCGCGTCGCTGCTCGTGCCGGCGATGCAGGCGCTGCAGCGCCAGGCAGAGCGCATGCGAGCCGCTGCATGAGCGCAGACTGGTTGGGCGTCGCCGCGAGGATTGGCGGGACGACCTTGGCCAGGAACGCGTCGTCGACGTCGATGCGGCTCTTGCGGAACGGCTTCGGGAAGACCTTGACCTCGACCGACGCCATGCCCTCGTTGCCAGCCGCGTCACGCGCCTAGACCCGCACCGGCGCGGCCAGGTCCTGGTCCCACATGAGGGCGAAGAAGCCGACCTTGAGCCCGGCATCCGCGCCGCTGACGCCGGCCGACGAGGCCTGGTAGCCGTGATAGCTGATGTCGCCGACGCGGACGCCCGATTCGACGTCGGCCGGGGTCACCCGGTAGACCACCAGCTCCGAGCCGCCGTGGTTGACGAAGTGGTGCGTCGAGACGACGGCGACCTGCGGCGGAATGAGCCGCACCTCGGCGTCGCGCGACGCTTCCGACGAGACCTCGCGCCGCCCGAAGAGCACCTTGCGCGAGCTGGTGGCGATGAACGTCGCCTTCCCCGCCTTGAGCGCGGGGATGGCCGCTTGCCGACCGGGCGCTGCAGGAGCAGCGTCCCGTCCGCCTGCTGAACCAGCTTGGTCTGGGCCCCGCCAGGCAGAGCGAACAGCGGGGTGCGCTGGCCGTCCTGCTCGAGAGCCAGGTCAGCGTCTCGAGCGGCGAGCCGTGCGGATCGATCTTGAGCTCGAGGTCGCCGCCCTGGCCGATGAGGGCGCTGGGCTTGCTGAAGGTGAGGGTCGGCCCTTCCTGTCGGCCGGCCATGACCCAGACGCCGCCGGCAATCAGCAGCAGGAGAACGAGGACCGCCAGGACCTTTCGCATCGGCGTGATTCTACCGGACTCCCCCGCCGCAGCGCGCCGTCAGGCTTGGAGCTGCCGCCGCATCCTGTCGAGGCGGTCGAACAGTTCCGGTGCTTCCTTCAGCTCCAGGAGCGGCGCCAGTTCATCCCCGATGATGGACCAGTCCAGCCGACCCGCCTGGCGAACGAGAATGCCTTCCACATCGAGCCAGTCCCGGGGCCGGTCGGCGAAGACCTTGAGGATGACGAGATATCCTTGGCTGAACAGGTCCGCAGGTGGACGTCGTCGGCGGGAAACGGAATGGCGACGAGCGCTCCATTGCCCGCGCTTCGAAAGGCAAACCGCCCAGCGCGACATCGAGCCCGACGCCGCTCGCGGTGCGCAGCAGGAGGACACGGTTGGCCAGGGCAAACGCGGCCGCGTCGTCGATCCGAGCACTGAACACCGCGGTGAGTCGGGCGATGAACGGCGCCTCGGCGCCGAAACCGGTGAGCAGTGTCAGGTCGACGTCGACGGTTTCACGGGCCTCGCCCCAACGTTGGAGCGCTACGCCGCCGATCAGGTAGAAACGCCAGCCCTCCCCTTCGCAGACGGCCTGCAGCTCGGCTGCGGCGGCGATGACGGCGTTCACGCCAGGCGTCCGCGGGCGAACAGCCGCTGCTGCTCGACGAGTCCGGAGGTCGGCTTGGGCGCCCGCGGCGCGGCGCGGTAGTCGGCTGGGCCGCAGAGGCTGGCGATGGCCTGGTAGGGGTCGGAGTCCCGGAGTTCGCGCCGCCTGATGGCGTCGAGTCTCGGCCCCGCGTCCTTCCAGGCCTGCACCCATCGTCGGCCGAGCGCCGATCGCCTCGGGCGTCCACGAATCGAGTGCGGAGGCGCGGGACATCGCGTGACATGACCGAATTTTACCCGCGCTGTTGACGGCACGGGCACCGGCTGGCTACAATTCGAAGTTCGTGCCCCCGTGTGCCGGTATCGTCTAGGGGTCAGGACACGTGGTTCTCAGCCACGGGACCGGGGTTCGATTCCCCGTACCGGTACCATCTCTCCAAAGCACAAGCTCTCAACTACTTCCCGCCGATTCGTCGGCGGGAGCTTCGTGCTGCCCGATGCCTCGTTCGGGCCGAACTTGAAAGATTCTTGAAACTTCGTCCGCGGCTCGCGACGTGTGACTGAAGTCTTCCGCACCCCCGACAGCACTACCAAGGCCCTTCTTCGGTCGCTCCTCGTTGTATTCCCGTCGCCAGGTCTCGATGACGGCCAGGGCATGGGCCACGCTGGTAAACCAGCGCTCGTTGAGGCACTCGTCGCGAAGCGCCCGTTGGATCATTCGATGTGGCGTTCTGCGTCTGTTTGCCGGCTCGATCACTCGATCAGGAGACCCTGATCCCGCGAGTCGACGGGTGTTCGCTCGAGCAGGGCGACATCTGCGACGCGTGCGGCGAGCCCGCAATGGTCCCCGAGCACGCGCACTCGAAGTGCACGGCGTGCGGCTTCATTCGCCCTTGCTGTGGGTGGTGAGGAACCTCCTTCCCCGACACAACGTCGAACGGACATGCGAAGGATCGCCGGACTCCTGGGATTGCTCCTGGCCGGGTGCGCCGGCACCTTGGAAGCCCCGGGGAGCACGATCCGACCCGACACGCCGACGCCGACCATCCAGGGAGCCCCGGTCGACCTGGAGATCGCCTGCCACGTCTTCTACCGCGACTCGGTCGAGGAGAGCCCCGATGAGGGCGAGATCCTCATCCTGGTGAGCGACGGCGACGTGGCCCGCGTCGAGCGGGCAAAGCTCACCTTCGAGGCCCGCTATTCCGACGACGAGTTCGAGGGCCGGTCGCTGTCCATCCACGTGACCGAGGGCGACCGCGCGGTCACCTCGCACCTCTACCAACTGCGGCGGGACGCCGCCCCGGTCAACGAGTTCGAGGGCGGGCATGGCTTCACGGGGCTGGCGTACGCGAACGCGGCGGACGGCGCGGAGATGCAGTCCTGGTGCGACGCCCGCATCCTGCGAGACCAGTAGGCCCTACTTGGGGCTGGACTCGACGAAGGGGAGCTTCACGACCTCGGCCTCGCCTCGCTTCCCACGGACGTCGATCTCGACCCGGTCGCCCGGCGCGAACCGGTCGCGCGGAGCCAGGTAGGCCATCGCGATCCCGATCCGAAGGGTCGGGCTGAACGTCCCGCTCGTCGTCTCCCCGACCTGCTCGTCGCCGGCGAACACCGGGTAGTGCGCGCGCGGGATGAGCTTGTCCACCATCCGCAGGCCCCACAGCCGGTCCGGGATGCCCTCCTCCTTCTGTTTGACGAGGGCCTCCTTGCCGCGAAAGTCGGTGTCGAACGCAACGGCCCACGAGGACGCGGCCTGCAACGGCGTTGTGGACTCGTCGATGTCGCTCCCGTGCAGGGGGTAGCCCATCTCCAGGCGCAGGGTGTCTCGGGCGGCGAGGCCGATCGGCCTGATGCCCAGGTCCGCGCCCCGCTCGAGGAGCTCCCGCCACAGGGCCGGGGCGGTGGCGGAGGGGACGATCAGCTCGTAGCCGACCTCGCCGGTGTAGCCGCTGCGGGACACGACCGCTGGAGCGTCCGCGTAGCTCGCATCGGTGCAGTGCATGTACTCGAGGGGCTCGGCCTGCGCGAACTGCGGGACGACGAGCTCCTTCGACCGCGGCCCCTGGGGGGCGAGCAGTACCCAGTCCTCGATCGTGGCCAGGGCGCCGGCGCCCGTCTCGCGCGCGCTGTCCTGCATCAGCCCGTGGACCTTCTCTCGATTCGCCGCGTTCGGGACGACCAGCCACCGCATCTCGCCCAGCCGGTAAACGATGACGTCGTCGACGATCCCGCCGTTCCCGTTCAGGCACAGGTTGTACTGGGCGGCCCCGATCTCGATCTTCGCGATGTCGTTCGAGAAGGCGTGCTGCAGCAGGTCGAGCGAGCCGTCGCCCTCGACGAACACCTTGCCGAGGTGGGTCAGGTCGAACAGGCCGACGGCCTCGCGCACGGCCCGGTGCTCCTTCAGGGTTCCGGCGTACTCGATGGGCATGTTCCAGCCCGCGAACGGCCCCATCTTCGCGCCGAGGGCGACGTGCTCGGCCTCGAGCGGCGAGCGCTTCAGCGGGCCCGTTGCCTCAGCCATCCCGGATCCTTTCGTGTGAACGCCGGGCGGTAGTATGCCGGGGATGCCCGGAGACGCCTTCGACGTCGTCGTCCTCGGCGCGGGAACCGGTGGCTACTCCACCGCTCTACGCGCGGCACAGCTCGGGCTCTCGACCGCCCTCGTCGAGAAGGACGACCGCCTCGGCGGCACGTGTCTGCTGCGGGGATGCATCCCCACCAAGGCCCTGCTGCAGTCCGCCGCGATCCTGGACGACATCAACCGCTCCGAGGACTTCGGCATCAAGGCCTCCGGCGAGCCGGACTGGCCGGGCATCCAGACGTACAAGGAGAAGATGGTCGACAAGCTCACGTCCGGGCTGGCCGGGCTGGTGAAGTCCCGCAAGATCGAGATCGTCAAGGGCACCGGCCGCCTGGGCGCCAACCGGACGGTCGAGGTCGACGGCCGGACGCTGCAGGCCAAGCACGTCGTGCTGGCCACGGGCTCGTACCCGCGCATGCTCCCCGGCCTGGAGATCACCGAACGGATCATCACCAGCGACCAGGCCCTGGAGCTGGATTCGATCCCGTCCGTCGGCGGTGGTCATCGGAGCCGGCGCGGTCGGCGTGGAGTTCGCCAGCGTGTACCGCTCGCTCGGCGCCGAGGTCACGGTCGTCGAGGCCCTTCCCCGGCTCGTCCCGCTCGAGGACGAGGACATGTCCAAGGAGCTGGCCCGCGCCTTCCGCAAGCGCAGATCGCGACGCACGTCGGCGCGAAGGTCGAGGACGTGAAGGACACCGGGAAGGCCGTCGAGGTCTCGTTCGGACGAACGGCAAGACCGAGACCGTCACGGCCGACATCTGCCTGGTCGCCATCGGCCGTGGCCCGGTCACCAAGGACCTGGGGTTCGAGGAGGCGGGCGTGAAGCTCGACGAGCGCGGCTACATCGTCGTGAACCCGCGCCTGCAGACCGACGCCGAGGGCGTGTGGGCGGTCGGGGACGTGATCCCGACGCTGCAGCTCGCCCACGTCTCGTTCGCGGAGGGGATCGCGTGCGCGGAGCGGATCGCCGGCCAGGACGCGCCGGAGATCGACTACGTCGGCATCCCCCGGGTCACGTACTGCTCGCCCGAGGTCGCGTCGGTGGGGCTCACCGAGGCCCAGGCCAAGGAGCGCGGGCTCGAGGTCACGACGGCGAAGTTCAACCTGCAGGGGCTGGGGAAGGCGAACATCGTCGGCGAGGGAGGCCAGGTGAAGCTGGTCGTGGAGAAGGACGGGCCGATCGTCGGCGTCCATCTGATCGGGCCGCACGTCACCGACCTGGTGGCGGAGGCCGAGCTCATCACCAACTGGGAGGCGCTGCCCTCGGACGTGGCCGCGCTGATCCATCCCCATCCGTCGTTGTCCGAGGCGATCGGCGAGGCCGCGATGATCGCCGCCGGCAAGCCGTTCCACGCGGGGCACTGACAAGGAGGCTGTGACGTGCCGACCACCGTGACGATGCCGCAGCTGGGAGAGACGGTCGTCGAGGGCACGATCGTGAAGTGGCTCAAGGCCGAGGGCGACACCGTCGAGCGCGACGAGCCGCTGTTCGAGATCTCAACCGACAAGGTCGACACCGAGGTCCCCTCGCCCGTCGGCGGCGTGGTCACCAAGTCCATCAAGGTCCCTGAGGGCGAGACCGTGAGCGTCGGCACCGAGCTGGCGGAGGTCGAGGAGGCGGGCGACGGCGCAGCCGGCCGAGCGGCGCCGGCCGCGGAACATCGGCCGAGGCAAAGCCGGCCAGCGGAGCCCGCCGAGGCCGACGCCCCGCCGCCGAGCAGACCGGCAGCAAGGCCGAGCCCCCCTCCGGCGCCGGCACGGCGCAACGGCGGCCCGCCGGACGAGGCCCCGCCGCCGGCCGCGCCCGCGCCGGCGCGCAGCCGTTCCGCAGGCCGCGCCGGCCGCCGGAAGCCGCACCGGCTTCCGCACCCACGGGAGGGCCCGCGCAGCCACATCCTTTCTCCGCTCGTTCGCAGGCTGGCGGAGGAGCACGGCATCGACCTCGACCGGTGGCCGGGCACCGGCACCGGGGGCGGATCACGAAGAAGGACATCCTGGCGTTCATCGAGTCGGCGGCGCGCAGGCCCAGCCAGCGGCCGCACCAGCGCCCCGGCAGCAGCCACCGGCCGCCGTACCCGCCGGGCCACCCGGCTCCGCCCCGGCCGCCGCCTCGAAGCCCGCCGTCGATGGGCGGGCAGGAGGAGGTCGCGCCAGTCCCCAACATCCGCAAGCGGATCGCGGAGAACATGGTGGCCAGCCTCCAGAGCTCGGCCCGGGCCTGGAACATGGTCGAGGTCAACATGGAGAACCTCGTCAAGCTCCGGGCGAAGGCGAAGGACGGCTTCAAGGCCCGGGAGGGCTTCACCTCACCTACCTGCCGTTCCTGACCCGGGCCGTGTGCGACGCGCTGCTCACCTACCCCGACGTCAACGCGCAGCCTCGACCTGGAGGCCGGGACCGATCACCTACCGCGGCTTCGTCAACCTGGGGGTCGCGGTGGCCACCGACAACGGCCTCATCGTCCCGGTGATCAAGGGCACAGACACCATGAACGTGACCGGGATCGCCCGGGCGATCAACGACCTGGCCACCCGGACCCGGAACAAGAAGCTCCTACCCGACGAGGTCCACGGCAGCACGTTCACGATCACCAACCCGGGCCCGTACGGCTCGATGATCAGCGTGCCGATCATGAATCCCGGGCGAGACGGCGATCCTCGCGTTCGACGCGATCGAGAAGCGTCCGGTCGTCGTCGACGACATGATCGGGATCCGCCACATGGTCTACCTGTCCATGTCCTGGGACCACCGCATGATCGACGGCGCCACCGCCGCACAGTTCCTGGGCCGGCTGAAGCAGAACCTGGAGACGTGGGACTTCACCCCGGAGGTCCAGGCCTACCTGAGCTGATGCGCCGGCTCGCGCTGCTGCAGCCCGGGGTCCCGTCCGGCTACGCCGGCGCGTACCGGGCCATGCACGCGCTCGCCGAGCGGCGCGCCCGGGACCAGATTCCCGGACACCCTCGTCCTGCTCGAGCACCCGCCCACCTACACGGCCGGCCGCCGCTCCGATCCCGCCCACCTGCTGCTCGCCGAGGCACGAGATCGAGCGCTCCGGCGCGGAGCTGCACTTCGTCGACCGGGGCGGAAGCGTCACGTTCCACGGGCCGGACAGCTGGTGGGCTATCCGATCGTGCACCTCGGCCCGGCCATGGACGTGATCGCTCACCTCCGGGCCCTGGAGGAGGTCGTGATCCGCGCGGCCGCCGACCTCGGGGTGTCGACTGCACCGCGACGCCGAGCACACCGGCGTGTGGGCGGGCGACCGGAAGGTCGTGCGCGATCGGCGTCCGCGTCTCGCGCGGCGTGAGCCTGCACGGCTTCGCGATCAACTGCGACACCGACCTGCGCCTGGTTCGACGCCATCGTCCCGTGCGGCCTGACCGATCGGACGGTGGGATCGCTGTCGGTGCTCGGCGGCCGCCGTATCGGGATCGACGAGGCCACGGGGCCGGTCAGCGCTCGCTTCGCGGAGGTCTTCGAGGGCCGGCTCGTGGCCCCCCTGCCGGAGATCGCCGGGGCGTGGACGAGCGTGGCCCACGCTCCCGCCTGAGGCCCGGCAGGGAACGCGCGCCGGCGCGTAGAAACACCCCTTGACCGCCCTCAACGCGGAGGAGAACCCGCATGCGCCGCACCCGCTCGCTCACCCTCGCCCTGGCCGTCCTGACGGCGGCCCTGCTCTCGGCCACGCTGACCGGCACCACCGCCGCGTCGTCGGCTCCGAGCTGTCCCAAGCCCTCCGCGCCGCTGCGATTCGCCCCGCAGACGTTCGTGGACACCGGGCGGGCGGGCGGCGAGCCGACCGTCGAGACCCACCCCGACGGGACGCTCCTCTACAGCGCCCACGCCAGCACCACCCTCTTCTACTCGCCGGAGATCCCCAGTGAGAACAGCGTGGCGTACCCGCAGAACTACCGCGGCCAGACCTACCTGTACTGGAGCTCCGACCACGGAACGACCTGGAACTTCGCTCCGCGCAACGACGCTCCCACGAACGTCCCCCTGACGGGGTTCTCCGATCCCGAGTTCGCGATCGACAGCGCGGGGACGGTCTACGAGTCCGAGATCAACCTGGTCAACGTTGCGGTCTCCGCCTCGAACTACTCGGGCCGGTCCTACCAGCTCCAGAACTTCTTCGGCCAGGTGCTGTCGGACCGCCAGTGGATGGAGGCCGACCGGCCGGGCGTCGTCTACATGGTCGGCAACAACCTCGGCGGCGGCACGTTCCCGACCCGGCCCGTGGGCAACAACGGGCACACCCTCTACCGCAGCACCGACGCGGGCAAGAGCTGGTCCGAAGGCCTCCCCGACGGCAACGGGCTGGGAGACCTGCAGGTCGACAAGCGGAACGGGGCGCTGTACGAGGCTTACTACGACGCCAGCGCCGGTCTGCTCTCGCTGGCCGCGTACCGCGGCGCGCGGGCCGGAGACATGACCCTTGAGCTCAACACGGTCGCGGAGGGCGTGGACATGCTCGCCCACTGGCCGTCCTTCGACGTCGACCCGGCCGGCAACCTGTACATGGTGTGGGACGAGTCCGGCGGGGGCGGCCGCCCGGCCGGCATCTGGTTGGCGTACTCCAAGACCCGGGGCAAGACCTGGTCCAAGCCCGTGAAGGTCAACGAGAGCCAGAACACCGCGCTGTGGCCGTGGCTCGCCGTAGGGGCGAAGGGCAAGGTCGCCCTGGCCTGGTTCGAGGCGTCCGCGGCCCTGCCGGATCACGACGCCGAGACCGTGGGCGACCACGAGTGGCGGGTCGTCGCCGCCCAGACCCTCACCGGGCTGGGGTGCAGGGCCTCCCGCGACCCGTCGTTCCGCGTGACGGTGGCCACACCCGACCCGATCCACTCGGGGACGATGTGCCAGGGCGGTACCACCTGCCAGGCGCAGCTGATCGACCGGCGACTCGGCGATTTCTTCACGATCGAGATCGACAGCCGGGGCCGGATGTATGCGGGCTACAGCGACACGAGCCGCGGCGGGATGGTGGCCCTCCCCGGGTTCGTCCGGCAGGTGGGCGGCCCGAGCTTCGGTACGTGACCTCTCACCACACCGAAAGGAACGTCATGACACGCGCTCGCTCCTCCCTCGTCCTGCTGCTCTCACTCGCGCTGACCGCGGCGCTGTTCGCGGCGAATCCCGGGTCGGCCTCGCCGGCCATCGACGGCGTCGTCCTCCCGGTCACCTTCGACCGCGAGATCCTGGCGGAGGGCGCCTCTCCTCGGGCGATCGTCGGGTTCCGCCACGACGTGGACGCGGCGACCATCCGCCGCCTCTCGGCCGTGGGGATCACCCACGCCGTGCGGCTGGACACGATCGACGCCGTGGGCGTCCTGGGGCCGCGGTCGGCGTACCTGGCCATCGCCCGGTGGACCGACGTCGCCTACGTCGACTCGGACACCCCGATCCACGGGGACAACTACGGGGCGAAGGACGACACGAACGTGTACGAGGCGCGGGCGGGAGCCAAGCCGCTGAAGCGCGGCTACACCGGCAAGGGCGTGACGGTCGCGGTGATGGACACCGGCATCGACTCTACGCACCCGGACCTGGACGAGCAGGTGGTCCAGCACCTGAACTTCGAGCCGAGCTGGTTCTTCGACATGATCAACGACGGGCTGTACTCGGACCAGCTGTCCGAGGCCACCGGCAACCCGATCGACACCTACGGCCACGGCACCCACGTGGCCGGGATCGTGGCCGGCAGCGGCGAGGCGGCCATGGGCGGCGTCGACTACAGCGGCGTCGCCCCGGAGGCCTCGCTGGTCAACCTGAAGATCGCGGACGCCTGGGAGGGCGCCGACTGCTCGATCCCGTGCGACTTCGGATGGGAGATCAACGCCCTGGTGGCGTTCGAGTACATCATCGAGAACCAGGACGACCCGGTCTACCCGGGCGGGGTTCGAGCGGTCACGAACTCGTGGGGGATCTACGAGGTCGACTCCGAGGTGGAGCCCATCGTCCTGATCGTTCGGGAGGCCGTGAAGTCCGGCCTGGTGGTCCTGTTCTCGGCCGGCAACTCGGGGCCCGACGAGGGAACCGTGGGCCCGGGCCCGGAGACCCTTCCCGAGGTGATCACGGTCGGCGCGTCCTGCAAGCTCGAGTCGTGCCCCGAGGGCGAGATCGCCTCGTTCTCCAGCCGCGGCCGGCAGGTCGACATCGTCGCTCCGGGCCAGGCCATCTGGTCCACCCGGCCGAGCCTGGGGATCTACGGGCCGCTGGGCATGGCGGTCGGGGCCACCCTGGACGGGCCGGCGCCGCCGGGAGACGCCGACCCCGCGGCCATGCTCAACAACACCGCCTTCTACATCCCGCTCGACGGGACGTCGATGTCGTGCCCGCACGCGGCGGGCGTCGTGGCCCTGCTCCTCGAGGCGAACCCGAAGCTCACGCCGGCACGGGTGCAGGCGATCCTGAAGTCCACCGCCCGGGACATGGGCACCAAGGGCTTCGACACCACGTGGGGCTGGGGGCTGGTGGACGCGTTCTCGGCCATCAAGGCCGCGGTCGCACCGAAGCCGAAGCCAAAACCGAAGAAGCAGTAGCCGGGCTCAGAACAGGGCGTTCGAGAGGCGGCGCCGGAACTCGCGGGTGGCCGGCTCGTCGTCCCCGAGCACCTCGAACGCCGCGAGCATGAGGTCCTTTGCGTGCTCGTCCTGGGGGGCGGCCAGCAGCAGCCGCTCCAGGCCCGCCTCGGGGACACCCTCCGCGATCTCGGGGACCTCGGCCTCGACCGTGCCGATCGCCTCACGGAGCCGGTCGGCCGCGAAGTCGCCGTCGAGCTCGGCGAGGAGCGTCCGTGCCTCGTCGAAGCGGCCGCGGGAGGCGGCCTTGCGGGCCTCCTCGAGATTGCCGGCCGTGCCGTCGGGCACGATCCCCTCGAGCCACTGCACGATGGCCTGCTCCGGGATCGCCCCCACGAACTCGTCCACGACCTGGCCGTCGACGAACGCCTTCACCGCCGGGATGGACTGGATGCGGAAGGCGTAGGAGACGTTCTGGTTGGCGTCGACGTCGACCTTGACGAGCTTGAAGCCCGCGTCGGGCTCGGCGGCGAGCCGCTCGAGGACCGGACCGATGACCCGGCACGGCTGGCACCAGTCAGCCCAGAAGTCGACGACCACGGGCTGCTGCTTGGAGGCCTCGATGACCTCCTGTTCGAAGGTCTCGTCGGTGACGTCGACGTAGGAACCCATCAGCTCAAGGCTAGCGGACGGCGCCCGAATCGCCCTCCGACAGCGCCACGATCCGCCGGCGGAGCTCGCTCGTGAGCTCCGCGGCCCGCGCCGCGCGGCGGGCCGGATCGGGCTCGTGCTCGACCGGGATCGCCTCCCCGAACGCGACCCGCACGCGGGTGCGCTTGGGGATCACCCGTCCGCGGGGCAGGGACTCCCCCGCTCCGCTGATCGCCACCGGCACCAGGGGCACGCCGCGCACCAGGCCGATCCAGGCCGCCCCAGGCAGGAACGGCAGGAGCTCCTCGGGGCTGCGGGTGCCCTCCGGAAACATGCCCAGCACCCGGTCCTGCTCCAGGACGGCCAGCGCCGTGTCGACCGCGCGCAGATCGGTGACCTGCCGTCGAACGGAGAACCCGCCGAGGCTCCGGAAGAGTCCCGCCGAGAACCCCCTCGCGAACAGCTCGGCCTTGGCCATGAACCAGATCTCGCGAGGCACGGCCAACGTCAGGAACGGGATGTCGAGCAGGCTGTTGTGGTTCGCGCAGACGATCGCCGGCCCCCAGGCCGGAACGTGCTCGCGCCCGGTGATCCGCACGTCGTACCAGGCGGTCAGCACCGGGCCGAGGGTCCGCTCGGCCAGCGACTGATGGCGCCCGATCCCCAGCGGGATCCGGGGGCCCCTGCGACGCCCCCCGAGGGCCTCGACCGCGGCGCCGATCGCCGCCGCCGTCTCCAGGTACGCCAGGTGGGCGTCGGCGAGCCTGACCCCGAAGGACTCCTCCAGCGCCAGGGCCAGCTCGGCGTATGCGAGCGAGTCGAATCCGGCGTCGGCGAGGCGCCCGCCGGGCTCGATCGCCCCGTTGGGGGCAAGCGCGGCGACCAGCTCCTGGACTCGGCGCGCGACGGCGGAGTCCTCACGTGTCCGCATCGCCCGAACTCTAACGACCGGCCGGCGCCATATCGCGCTGCTAGAATCCGGCCCGACCCCCGACGGAGAGGGTTGGACCCGAGTGGCCACACGCGTGAAGGAATCGGCGCAGCCCCGCCACACCGCGCTCGGCCTCACCGACGACGACCTCATGACCATGTACCGCACCATGGTCACCGCGCGCCTGTGCGACGAGGCGCAGTTCCGGCTCAACCGGCAGGGCAAGGCACCGTTCGTGGTGCCGGTCAGCGGGCACGAGGGCGCCCAGATGGGCACCGCGTGGCCGCTGGTCCGGGGGCAGGACATCTACGTCCCCTACTACCGCGACATGGCCGTCTGCCTGGTCGCCGGGATGACCCCCAAGGACGTATTCCTCGGTGTGTTCGGCAAGGCCGACGACCCGTCCTCCGGCGGTCGGCAGATGCCCGCCCACTGGGGCTCGCGCCGCCTGGGCATCATCACCGGGTCCTCGCCGATCGCCACGCAGGTCGTGCACGCCGCCGGCATCGCCTACGCCGCCAAGTACCGCGGCGAGGAGGCGGTGGTCGGGTGCTGGTTCGGCGACGGCGCGACCAGCGAGGGCGACTGGCACGAGGCCCTCAACTTCGCCGGGATCCACAAGCTTCCCGTGGTGTTCGTCTGCGAGAACAACAAGTACGCGATCTCGGTCCCCCTCTCCAAGCAGATGGCGATCAAGGACGTCGCCATGCGCGCCGAGGGCTACGGCTTCGGGGGGGTGGTCGTCGACGGCAACGACGTGCTCGGGACCTACGAGGCGATGAAGGCCGCGGTCGAGCTCGCTCGCGCCGGCGGCGGCCCCACCCTGATCGAGGCGAAGACGTACCGGTTCCACCCGCATACCTCCGACGACGACGACCGCACCTACCGGGCGCGGGAGGAGGTGGAGGAGGCGCGGGCGAAGGACCCCATCCTGGTGTTCGGCCGCTACCTGATCGAGCAGGGACTGCTGCGCGAGGAGCAGGTCGACGAGATCAAGACGGAGATCAAGGCCCAGGTCGACGCGGCCGTGGAAGAGGCCTGGGCCGCGGCCGACCCCGATCCCGACACCGCGCTGCTCCACGTGTTCGCCGAGCCCGAGGACGACCGATGACCGAGAAGAACGTGGTGGCGACGATCCACGACACCCTCGCCGAGGAGATGCGCGCGGACGACCGGGTCCTGGTCCTGGGCGAGGACGTGGGCGCCCGGGGAGGCGTGTTCCGCGTCACGCAGGGGTTCATGGAGGAGTTCGGCGAGGAGCGGGTGATCGACACCCCCCTGGCCGAGGCCGGCATCATCGGCGTGGCGATCGGGATGGCCCTGCACGGGCTGCTTCCGGTGGCGGAGATCCAGTTCGCCGACTTCATCCACCCCGCGTTCGACCAGGTGGTGTCCGAGGCGGCGCGCATCCGGTACCGCTCGAACGGCGACTTCGGGTGCCCGATGGTGATCCGGGCGCCGTGGGGCGGCGGCGTGCACGGCGCGCTCTACCACTCGCAGTCCATCGAGGCGTTCTACGGCCACGTGCCCGGTCTGAAGGTCGTGGTGCCGGCCACGCCGTACGACGCCAAGGGGATGCTCCGCGCGGCGATCCGCGACCCCGACCCGGTCCTGTTCCTGGAGCACAAGAAGACGTATCGCCTGATCAAGGGCGAGGTCCCCGACGAGGACTACACGGTCCCGATCGGGGTGGCCGACGTGAAGCGGGAGGGCACGGACCTGACCTGCGTCGCGTACGGCCTGATGCTCCACCTGTGCCTGGAGGCCGCGGCCAAGCTCGAGGCCGACGGGGTCTCGGTCGAGGTCGTGGACGTACGGACGATCGCGCCGCTCGACAAGAAGACGATCCTGGACTCAGTCCGCAAGACCGGCAAGGCGATGGTCGTCTACGAGGACAACCGGACCTACGGGGCCGGCGCGGAGATCATCGCCACCATCGCCGAGGACGCCATGTTCGACCTGGACGGGCCGTTGGTCCGCGTCGGCGGTCCCGACATCCCGGCGATGCCGTTCGCCGCTTCGCTCGAGCACTTCTTCCTCCCCGACGCCGAGCGGATCGGCGTCGCCATGAAGGAGCTCGCCGACTTCTAGACGAAGCTTTCGCCCATGCGTCGCTTCGTAACCGCATCGATCTGCGTACTCGTCTTGTCGTCGAGCGCCGCCACGGCGGAGGCGACGCAGAGTGCGTGGAGGCCCGGTCCGCCGCGCTTCGGCGTACACACGATCCACGACATGGCGTTTCCGATGTCGGACGGGGCGGTGCTCTACGGTGACGTCAGCTACCCGACCGGTCTGAAGTCCGGTCGTCGTCCTCCCAGGAAATTCCCGGTCCTGTTGGCCGTGAACCCATACAACGTCGCGGGCCTGTCGAGCGTTGGTGAAGCACCGCTCCCTACGGAGCTGGACTACTTCGTCGAGCACGGCTACATCGGTGTCGTCGTGGATGCCCGGGGCACCGGCCGCTCCGGCGGGGTCGACGAGTTCCTGTCCCCCCGCGCGCAGCGCGACGGCGCGGAGCTGATCCAGTTCGTCGCGCACGGGCTGGATGGCTCCAACGGTGACGTCGGCCTGATCGGCTGTTCCTATCTGGGTGAGTGGGCCCTGTTCAACGCGGCCAACGCCGACGCCGCCGGCCCGTCCCCGGTCAAAGCCGCGGTGCCGCAGTGTGCCAGCGGAGTGTTCTTCCGCGAGTTCTTCAACGTCGGCGGGATCATGACCTCGGAGTGGTACATGGGGGAAGGACTCTTCGCGGCAGCCGACGCGTCACCCATCAGCCCCCAGCCCACGACCACCGTTACGAACGTGCTCGATCACTCCCAGAGCCTGTACCGACATCTCGTGGCTTCCACGACCAGCACGCTTCTTGGTGGCGACCGAGGCTACGAGGGCAAGTGGTGGCGAGACCGGTCGCCGCTGTACCGGGCGCGCGACATCGTACGGAACCGCATCCCGACGTTGCTGTTCAGCTCCTACAACGACGTGTTTCCCGAGGGCGCACTGGAGATGTTCACGGCGTTGCAGAACCTCGAGCGAGGGCTGCCGAGCCACGGGCCGCTCTCGCCTGACGAAGCGCCCCTCTCGCCGCGCCACCAGATCGTCATGGGCCCGGGCGCCCACGCGTCCGGCATCTCGCAGAGCGTCTCCCTCCGCTGGCTGGACGAGTGGGTCAAGGGCGAGAACACCGGCATCGCGAACACGGACCGACCGGTCCACCTGTGGCGCAACAGCACCAACGGATGGGTCGACACCGACCGATATCCGGTGGTGGACAGGTACACACCGCTGTTCCTGGACGAAGCTGGCGCGCTGACGTCCTCCACGCCGAACGAGGAGGGCGCCGACGTGCTTCGCTTCGCGCCTTCAGATGCCGGCGGCTCGCTCGTCTACGAGACCGAGCCGCTGCCGAAGACCGCCACGGTTGCCGGCCCCTCCACCGCGACGATCTACGCAACCTCGACGCGCCCCGACGTGCAACTGATCGCCAGGCTGTCCGACGTTGCCCCGGACGGAGCGGTCACGGCGATCACCAAAGCCGGCGCGCTCATCGGCTCGCAGCGCGCCACTCGGGCACAACGAAACTGGGTCGACGTGCGCGGGCGCATGATTCGCCCCTATCACCCGCTGAGCGAGGGGAGCGAAGAGGCCGTCCCCGCCGGCGAGATCGTGCGCTACGACATCGAGATCCCACCGACCGTGTGGGACCTCGCACCGGGACATCGGCTTCGCTTGACCCTGAGCAGCCAGGAGTCCATCTTCGTGCCGAACGTGAAGCAGCTCGCTGCCCTGGCCGGTGGTGAGTACTCGATCCGGCGCGGCGCTGAGGCTGGCTCAGTGCTGAATGTCCCGCTGATCTACCAGCGTTCACGCAGTGTGCTGCGTCCCACGGCGGTCGATTGGGATGCCGGGGCCGTCCCACCGCCACAGCCGGGACCGCTCGCGGCTCTCCCTGTCCGAAATGGTCCGAACTAGCCATGGCTCGCCGCAGGGCCCGGGCGTAGCGTTTTCCTCAGTCATCGGTCCAAAGGAGGACGCATGGCGAGAGACGCAGCGATCATCAGCACCTGGGGGAGCCCGAGGCCCGGTCGGGAGGCGAAGTCTCTCGAGGTGTTCCAGGACTTCGTCACGTTCTGGGGCAAGAAGGCGGCCGACGGGAAGTGCTCCGAGCCGGAGCCGTTCTTCGCATTGGACGGGTCGGGCGGCATGTCGATCGTCCGCGGCAAGCTCGACGCCCTCATGGAGATCTGGGCATCGGAGGAGAACGAGATCCTGATCGCCAAGGGTCAGCTCATCGTTGAGGACCTCAAGGCCCAGTTCTACCTGGGAGGCGTGGAGGTCGTGACGGGCAGCCAGCGCTACCTGCAGGCCGTGTCCGAGCTGGGGGTCCCCCAGCAGTAGCGACGTAGAGCCGACAGGGGAGGAGCGACCCTGCAATCGCTCCTCCCCTGCCTCCATCGGCACCCCCGCGTACACTCGCCGTGATGGGGTCTCGCGACCACAACCCACACGGCCGGCGCCTCTACCTGCCGATCGTGTCGACCGGCGGAACCACGAACGGGCCCGGCCCGGACGCGGCAGCCTATCCCCCCGGCCGCCGGCCTCCATGGCTCAAGGTGACGATGCGCACCGGCCCCAATTTCGCCGAGCTCAAGGGGATCATGCGCGGCGGCGGCCTCCACACGGTGTGCGAGGAGGCGGCCTGTCCAAACATCTACGAGTGCTGGGAGGAGCGCGAGGCGACGTTCCTGATCCTCGGGGACAAGTGCACTCGGCGGTGTGGGTTCTGCGATGTGATGACCGCCAAGCCCGACGCCGTCGACGAGGACGAGCCGGCAAAGATCGCCGACGCGGTCAAGCGGATGGGCCTGCGCTACGTGGTCCTGACCGGCGTGGCCCGCGACGACCTGGACGACGGGGGGGCCCGGATCTGGGCCGAGGCCATCCGCGCGGTGCGCGAGGCCGTCCCCGACGTGAAGGTCGAGGTCCTGCCCAGCGACTTCCAGGGCGGCGAGCGCGACATCACGACGGTGATCGAGGCCGCGCCGGACGTCTTCGCCCACAACCTGGAGACCGTGCGCCGGCTGCACGCGAAGATCCGTCCCGCGTTCGGCTACGACCGCTCGCTGGACGTGCTGCGCATCGCGAAGCGGGCGCGTCCCGGGCAGGTCACGAA
This sequence comes from uncultured Actinomycetes bacterium, assembly GCA_963742735.1. GTDB lineage: Bacteria > Actinomycetota > UBA4738 > UBA4738 > JBBDTT01 > JBBDTT01. The sequence goes on along the minus strand of CAVUMN010000002.1, from coordinate 193,290 downwards.
GTCGAACCTGATCCTGGGGATGGGCGAGCGGCCCGAGGAGGTCCCCCAGGCCATGCGCGACATCGCCGCGACCGGCGCCGACCTGCTGACGATGGGCCAGTACCTGCGCCCCACCGAGCACCACCTGCCGGTGGACCGGTGGGTCACGCCGGAGGAGTTCGACGAGCACGCGCGGTTCGGGATGGAGGAGCTCGGGTTCGCCCACGTCGAGGCGGGTCCGCTCGTCCGCAGCTCCTACCACGCCGGCAAGCAGCTCTCCCGGGCCTCGGAGCGTCTGCCCGCCTCGCCTTGAGCGACGCCGGCCTCGGCTTCACGTTCCGTGCCACGGCGTCGGGCGAGGTGCACATCTCCCGCGGACGCCGCGTCGTCACGACGCTGCGCGCGGGCGCGGCCGGCCGGTTCCTGAAGCGGGTGGCCGGGGCCGACGCGGGCGCGGCCCAGCAGCTGATGGCCCGGGCCACCGGCAACTACAAGCGCGGCAACGAGCGCCGGTGAGGGAAGGTGGAGGAGCCGGCCTGTAAGCCGGATTCTGTCCCCGCGCTCGGCGGGTGGCGACCATCCCTCTGGGGGCCGCGTCTCCGCGACCCTCGGTGCGACCTACCCGGGACCATCGGGCGGGCCACCCGGTCCCTGTCTGGTCTTGCTCCCGGTGGGGTTTTCCGAGCCGTGGGGGTCACCCCCCGCGCTGGTGAGCTCTTACCTCACCGTTTCACCCTTACCCCTCGTCCTCGGCGGCGAGCCGTCTTCGGATCGAGGGGCGGTTTGTTTTCTGTGGCACTTTCCGCGAGTCGCCTCGCCTGGGGGTTACCCAGCACCGCGCCCTGTGGAGTCCGGACTTTCCTCGACGCGCAAGCGCGCCGCGGCCGCCCGGCCGACTCCTCCACCGCCGAGTATACGAGCGCGTCGTGGCCCGCTAGAGCAGCCGGGGGTCGGGGTCCGCCGGCCGCCAGTCGCGGCCCTCGTCGGCCAGCCATTCGTCCACACCCCGGTTCGCCAGGGCGTCCGCGGCGGCGTTGAACGCGCGCGGCACGTGCTCGAGCTTGACCTCGTCGAAGTCCTTCAGGATCGAGCGGGCCTCCTGGTGCAGGCGCTGCAGGGTCGGATTCTTGACGCGGAACCGGCCGGCGAGCTGCTCGATCAGCAGCCGGCTGTCGGCGCGCAGGGTCACGGCCCGCGCGCCCAGGTCGCGGGCGGCGCGGAGGCCCTCGATGGCGGCGCGGTACTCGGCGACGTTGTTGGTGGCGACGCCGATGCCCTCGGCGACCTCGGCCAGGACGTCACCTTCGGGTGAGGTGACGACCGCGCCGATCCCCGCCGGGCCCGGGTTGCCCCGAGCGGCGCCGTCGGAGTGGACGATCACGCGAAGATCAGGATTCGCCGGCAGTTCGGGCACCGCCTGATGCCGCTCGCGTTCTTCACCTGTTCGTACTCGAGCGGCGAGAGCTCCTGGTGGCACGCCATGCAGACCTTGGCGACCACGGCCGCCGCGCCCACCCCCTTCTTCAGGGCGCGGAGCTCCTCGTAGAGCTCGAGCAGCTCCTCGTCGATCCCGGCGGCGGCCTCGACCCGCTCCTGCCCGCGGGACTCCAGGGCCGAGCGGATCTCGTCGAGCTCGGTGGCGGACGAGCCGCGCAGCTCCCCCAGCCGGTCGTTGGCCTCGGCGAGCTCCGCCTCCAGGGGGCTCAGACGGGACTCGACCTCCTCGCGGCGCTCCATCTGGCCGAGCAGCTCGTCCTCGGTGCGGGACTTGCGCGACTTCAGGTTGTCGATCTCGGCCCGCATGGACAGGAGCTCCTTGGGGTTGGCGACCGAGCCGTCGTACATGCGGGTTTGCTCGGTGTCGATGCGGCGGGTGTAGGACTCGATCTCGGTCTCGAACCGGGTCTGCTCCTGGCCGATCGCGTCCAGGGCGAGCTTCAGGGTGCCGACCTGCTCCTCGAGGTCCTCGACGCGGCGGCGGGCCTCGCCGACCTCGCCCCCGGCCTCCAGCTCGTGCCCCCGGGCCTCGAGCCGGTCGATGGAAAGATCGAGGTCCTGCAGGGCCAGGAGTGGATCCTGGGGCAGAGGTTGCTCGGGCTCGGTTTCGGCCTCGGGCTGAGGGTCCTGGAGTCCGTCGGTCATCGAAGCACAGGGTAGCTGACACCTTCCGCTCACGAACACGCGTATAGGCTGCGGCGCCGTGGCCGATCCCCTGCGCGTGCAGGTCGAGGACCCCACGGTGGGGGTCGCGACCGATTTCGGGCCGAAGGCCGACACGTTGCTGGTCGCGTTCGGCGGCATCAAGGGGGGAATGGGCATCGCGCCGTTCGAGTTCCTCCGGCTGGCCTCGGACGTCCCCACCAAGCGGCTGTTCGTCCGGGACCTGTCCCAGGCCTGGTACCAGCGAGGGGTGCCGGGTCTCGGCGAGACGGTCGGGGAGGCCGCCGCCGGCCTGCGCACGCGCATCCAGGAGTCCGGGGCACGACGCGTGGTGATGACCGGGAACTCCATGGGCGGGTTCGCGGCGCTGCTGTTCGGGGCGATGTGCGGGGCGGACGAGGTGCATGCGTTCTCGCCCCAGACCTTCCTGGGTCGGTGGCGGCGGTTCAGGGCGCGGGACTTTCGCTGGCGAGAGCAGATCGCGGCGATCCACCGGCGCCGGCCCGCCGGGGCGGTGCTGGACCTGCGCCGGACCCTGCGAGGCTGGGAGGGGCCGGGGATCGTGCACTACTGCACGAACTACGACCTGGACCGGGCGCACGCCACGCGGCTGCGAGGGTTGCCGGGCGTGTCCCTTCGTGGCCACGAGTCCGGCGACCATCAGCTGGTCCGGACGCTGCGCGCCTCCGGCGAGCTCGTGGAGATCCTTCGAGCGGCGCTTCGCGGATAGCGGTTAGTGGACGCCGGCGCCGCTCGGCGCGCGGGCGGCGCGCTCGAGGAGGCGCCGCTCGTCGCGCGTCGAGCCGAGCTTCACGCCCAGCCCGAACCATCCCCACCGGAGCGCGCGTCGGGTCTCGGGCCGCAGGCTCTCCAGCATCGCGCGCGCCCATTGCTCCCCCGTCCGGCCCTTCGCCGGGCCCGTCTCGACGAGGAAGCCGTCCTCGTAGTCGACGCGTGACAGCGTGCTGAGCGTTCGCGCGGCGGGCGGCACGGCGATCTGGCGAACCATCGGAGCTACGCCTCCGCCGTTGCCGGCCCGCCGGCGTATGTCCGCCGGTCCCGGCCTCGCCGGGTTCGCATCGCGACGAGGCCCAGCACGAGCCCCATCCCCATCTCCAGCACCGCGGTCACCCAGGAGAACGGGGTCACCCGGGGGGCGGAAAGGAACGAGTCGCTGAGCGGGCCCCAGTGCGGGAGCACGTGGGCCTGCGCGAAGACGATCACGCTGCCGAACCCGAGCCCCATCGCCCAGGCCGCCGAGGACGGATGCTCGCGCAGGACCAACCCCAGCACGACGACCGCGACGGCCGCCTGCAGTGCGCCGCCGATGAACACGGCCGGCTGCACCACCTCCACACCCCTGCGGAGATGGTCGGCTCCGTGGACGCCGAGGGCCGCCGTGAAGGCAACAGTGGCCAGCTTCAGGTTCATGATTCCTCCGGTCCTACGGGGCGACCGTGGATACCGACGCAGCGTTCGACCGCCAGGCCCGGCCGAACGCCCGCATCGCGGGCGGGTAGACGAGCAGGTGGCGGAACGGCCTGATCGCGGCCATGTAGGCGAATCCGAGCAGTCCGTTGCGCTTCACCAGGATGGCCATCTGGCCGCGGTAGCCGCCCTCCCCGTCCGGGACCCAGCCGAGGTGCAGGACGCCGTGCATGGTCCGGTTGGCGATCTCCGCGGCGAACTCGTCCTCGAGCAGGTACAGCGGGGTGAAGGGAAGGGTGAAGTCCGGGCCGGAGTAGTCCTCGCGCAGGTCCGCCGGGAGCCGGTCCCGGAGCGTCGGCACCCTGGAGCCGAGGCCGGTGTCCGGGTCGTCCAGGCCGAGCAGCCCTCCGAGCTTCCACCGGAGCGCGAAGAGCGCGCGGACGGCGCGGGAGGGGCTCCGCGCCGGGTCGAGCGCGGCCGCCAGCCGCACCAGCCGGGGGAAGTCGTCCGGGCCGCCCGGCGTGGGCATCGCCCACACGTCCTCGAGCCGGAAGTCCGGGGTGAGCTCGTGGATCCGCCAGGGCCGGGACGTGTGCTCGGTCTCGGCGAGCCTCATTCGCTCCCGCCTATCACCCGGATCCGCTGCAGCGGCTCGGACGTGAACGGCCGGCCCTCGGCGAAGGCCTCCACGCCCTCGTCGACCGCCTCGGCGAACTCGCGGAGCGCGTCCAGGCGGGAGGCGAGGAAGACTGCGTCCTCGGTCGCCGTCTTGGAGGGGCGCATCTTCGCGGCGCGCTCCGTCTCCGACACCGTGGCGAGGACCTGGCGGATGTTCCATCGAAACCGCCGCTCCATGATCTCGCGCATCACGCGCCAGAAGTCCGTCGCGGCCTCGTAGTGATCCTTGCGGGAGCCGGCCTGATGGATCTGGCGGACGAGGTTCCATTCCACGAGCTCACGTACGTTGACCGAGACGTTGCTCTTCGACTGCTGAAGGGCCTCGCAGATCGCATCGAGGGACAGCGGCTGCCGTTGCAGGTACAGGAGGCCGAAGATGCGTCCCTGGAGCTGGTTCAGGATCCCCGAGGTCGCCGCCGCAGCCCCGATCCCGTCGACGAACAGTCTCCGTGCCCGCTCGATCTCCATGTACGCACCTCCATCCGAACGTTCTGAAATGTTAGAACGTTCCGAATGGCAGTGTCAACCGGGATCTTCGTGGGCGCTGGTGGTATCGAACCACCGACCTCCGCCTTGTAAGGGCGGCGCTCTCCCGCTGAGCTAAGCGCCCGGGAGCTAGAGGCTACTCGGCCCGTGCCTCGAGGGTGGAGACCGCGCCGCACTGCCGGCACACCACGTCGCCGAGGGTCAGCGACAGCCGGTGGCTCCCGCAGCTCGAGCACCGATCGACCGACGACGTCCAGTCCGGCCGATCCGCCTGGCACGTGGGACACACCAGGGCCACGCGCCCCCCGCTCACCGCGCGGGCCCAGGGCCGCTCCCGCTTGTCCGGGTCGTAGGTCGGCCGGCCGCACAGGTGGCAGGCGGCCCGTTGCATCGGGCGAGGATAGCGTTTGTCCCCGCCCCGGCCCGGTGGGACGATGAAGCTCGACTTCGAGGAGGAGACCCGTGTCCGAGTTCGAGACGCTTCGCTACGACATCCACGACGGGCTGGCGACGATCACGCTCAACCGCCCGGACAAGCGCAACGCCATGAACGCGCAGATGTTCACCGACCTGGGCGAGGCGGCGGAGCGCGCGGCGGCGGACCCGGGCGTCCGGGTGGTGCTCGTTCGCGGCGAGGGGTCCTCGTTCTGCGCGGGGATCGACGTGAACCTGATGGGCCAGCTCGCCGGCTCGCGCGGCGCGCGCTTCCGGACGTGGGTGCGCGGAGCGCAGAAGGGCTTCCACGTGCTGGCGACCATGGACAAGCCGACCGTCGCCGCGGTACAGGGCCACGCGGTCGGCGCCGGGTTCCAGGTCGCGCTGGCGTGCGACCTGCGTGTCGCGGCCGACGACGTGACCATGGGGATGTTCGAGATCAAGTTCAGCCTGGTCCCAGACCTGGGCGGGAACCACCGCCTGACGCGGCTGGTGGGGCCGGCGCGGGCCAAGGAGCTCGTGTGGACGGGACGGCCCATCAACGCCGAGGAGGCCGAGCGCATCGGTCTGGCCAACCGGGTGGTCTCGGCCGACACCCTGGCCAAGGAGGCCGAGGCGTTTTCCCGGGAGCTTCTGGCCGCCCCGCCGATCCCGGTGAGCCTGTCGAAGAGCCTGATCGACCGGGCGTTCGACCAGACCATCGAGGCCGAGTTCGAGCAGGCCGCCCACGCCCAGACGATGTGCGTGGAGAGCGAGGACCATCGCGAGGCGGTCGCGGCGTTCATGGAGAAGCGCAAGCCTCGGTTCAACGGCCGCTAGGCGACGGTTGCCCCCGGCCGGGGGTGGGTATGAAGCGGCACCGCACCCCCGAGCCGACGGGAGCCGACATGGACCTCAAGCACGTACGGCAGCGCCTGAAGCAGGAGCGCGCCCGCCTGATCGCGATGCGCGACGCGATGCGCTCGGACATGGTCAACGAGACGCCCGGCGACGACGGCGAGCTTCGAGAGGTGCCGGCCGAGCTCTCCATGAACGGCCTGCATCCGGCCGACATGGGGACCGAGCAGTTCGAGCAGACCAAGACGTACTCGATCCTCACCAGCGTCGAGGCGGACCTGCTCGACGTCGAGCGGGCCCTGGAGCGAGTGAGGGACAAGACGTACGGACGGTGCGAGGCCTGCCACCGGGCGATCCCCGCGGCCCGGCTCGGGACCCTGCCCGCGGCCAGGTTCTGCGTGAAGGATCAGGCGCTGGCGGAGCGCGAGGTCCGGGCCAGCTGACGGCCCGAGCGCTTTCGTAGCGTCACCACGGTCCCGGGGTCGTTCGTGCTCCCCTGACGGATGCCCACCTCGTCCATCAGCGCCATCATCATGAAGATCCCCCGGCCGCCCTCGTCGATGGCCGCCGGCACGCGCCGCTTGAAGACGCCGCGGTCGGCGACCTCGACCTCGACCGTATCCGCGTCGGCGCGGACGCGAACCTCGATGACGTCGGTGTTGGAATGCACGATGCAGTTCGCCGCGGCCTCGGAGGCCGCCAGGATCAAGTCGTCGGCGATGGGTCCGACGTCGGCGAAGAAGGCCTGTTCGCGAACGAACTCGCGTACGGCATGCAAGGAGGCGGGGTGAGCCCGGAACGAGCGGGCGATATCGATGACGCCTCCAACCTCTGCACGGCACAGGGGCGCCGCAGGATCGGTACCCTTGCCGGGTTCGGTCAAAACGGACGCACAATACGCAACGACGAAGGCGCTGGTGGGGCGTGTCAAGTGCCACCTGATGCTTGACGCTTTGTAGTCGGCTGATAGCGGGCGATCCAAGCGTGGACGCTCTGCCTCGAGACACCGAGGCGTCGAGCGACCTCCACGACCGTCCATCCATCCTGGACCACCGCCAGGACCGCCTGGTACCGCTGCTCCATGACGCTGAGCTCCACCAGCACCGCCGTACCTCCTCCTCGTCGACTCCAACAAGGAGAAACCACTGCGGCGCGACGTCAAGCATCAGCCGAAGCCACCGTCAAGGATCACCCGAAACAGGTGTCAAGGATCAGCCGAAGCCGTGTCCAGGATCAGGTGACGCCGGAACGTCCAGCATCACCCGGAACACGACAGGCGCTGGTGGGGCGGGGTGGACTCGAACCACCGACCGACGGATTATGAGTCCGCTGCTCTGACCAACTGAGCTACCGCCCCGCGCCGGAGGGTACCGCTACAGGAGCGACAGTTGCTCGGGCGGCTTGGGCGCGGTTCGGCGACCGTTCTCCCCCCGGCGGAACCGCGCGGCGAGGGCCGCGGGCGGGGGCCGGAACCCGCCGGCCTCGCGCACGATCGCGTGAACCCGATCCCCCAGCTCCCGCTGTTCGGCCTTCGCCGCGTAGCCCGAGCGGGCCGTGTACATCGATTCGTAGCGCGGGACCAGATCCGGGTAGTGCTCGGCCAGCCACGGCATGTACTCCTCGCGGATTCCCGGGCGCAGGTGGAGCAGGATCGGCGACGCGTGGGTGGCGCCGGCCCCGATACAGCCCTCCACGACCTCGCGCAGCTGCTCGGGCGAATCGGTGATGCCGGGCAGGATCGGCGCGATCAACACCCCGCACGGGATGCCGGCCTGGTTCAGCGCGGCCACCGCCTCCAGGCGTTTGCGGGGATGCGGCGTACCCGGCTCGCTGGCCTTCCACGCGGCCTCGTCGAGGGTGCCGATGGAGAACGCGGTCGAGACCTCGGAGACCTTCGCCGCCTCGACCAGCAGGTCCAGGTCCCGCAGGATCAGGGTTCCCTTGGTGAGGATGGAGAACGGGTTCCGGTAATCCTTGAGCGCCTCGATGATCTGCGGCATCAGCTTGTAGCGGCCCTCGGCGCGCTGGTACGGATCGGTCGCCGTGCCCATGGCGATGTGCTCGCCCTTCCACCGCTTCGCCGCGAGCTGACGCCGCAGGACCTGCGGCCCGTTGACCTTCACGACGATCTTCGATTCGAAGTCCCGGCCCGCGTCCATGTCCATGTAGGTATGGGTGACGCGAGCGAAGCAGTAGACACAGGCATGGCTGCAGCCTCGGTACGGGTTGATGGTCCAGCTGAACGGGAGGAACTTGCCGGGGACGTGGTTGATGATCGTCTTGCACTCGGCCTCGATGAACTCGATGCCCCGGAACTCCGGAGTGTCGAGGGTCGTACGCCTCAGCTCGAAGAGCGGCTCGCGGTCCACGGACCGACAAGACTAGAACGTCTGTTCGAAACCCACAAGGGTGGAATTACGCGTTCAGCCCCCCCGCATCCGCGCCCATACGCCCACCAGCTCGAAGTCGAGAGGGACGTCGACCAGGATCACCTCGGCCGCGTCCTCGGCGCGCAGCGAGAACCCGGTCTCCCCCTCGAACCTGATGGCGTCGCCGGTGGACAGCTCGGCGCCGTCGACGGTCGCGCGGCCGTCGATCAGGTACAGGTAGCCGCCCCGGCGAGGGCCGGAGAACTCGTGGGAGACCTCGACGCCGGGCGAGAGCACGCCGACGTAGACCGAGGCGTCCTGGTGGATGCTCACCGCGTCGGGGTCGCCGGAGCCCTCGGGGGCCATGACCCGGTGGAGCCGGTCGGCGTGGTCGGCCTTCGACCACGCCCGCTGCTCGCAGCTCGGCTCGAGCCCGCCCCCGTCCGGCAGGATCCACATCTGTATGAACCGCAGCGGCTCGGTCTCCGAGGCGTTCTGCTCGGAGTGCCACGCGCCGCGGCCGAGGGTCATGCGCTGCACCGATCCTTCGGGCAGCACGCCACCGGTTCCGATGTCGTCCTCGTGGCGGAACGTGCCCTCGGGGACGTAGGTCAGGCCCTCGATGTCGCGGTGGGGATGCATGGGCCAGATCGCGCCGGGGACCAGGCGGTCGTCGTTGAACACGCGCAGCGCGCCGAGCTGCATCCACTCGGGGTCGCGGTAATCGTCGAACGAGAAGTGCCAGCGGGCGTCGAACCACCCGCCCTGCTTTCGGTAGATCTCCTTGGCCCGCCGGATCACTCGCACCTTCCCTCCAACGCTCGCCGTCCCGTGACGCTTCCCACTAGCATGCGCCCCGACCCCGACGGAGGCACGCCATGGCCGCACGGCACCACCGCATGCGAGCGATGCAACGGCTTCGGCTGATCGCGGCCGGCTCGCTCCAGCGCGGCCTGGTGCTCGGCATCCTCATCTCCGTCGCGCTCCTGGTGGTGTGCGCCGTCGTCTTCTACATCTTCGAGGACAGCCCGGACATCTGGGAGGCGTTCCGGTGGGTGACGCAGACGCTGCTGCAGGGTGAGCCGGCGTTCGAGGTGGAGACCGGGGTCGGGCGGTTCCTCTTCTACGTGGTCGTCATCACCGGCGTCGGGATCGTGGCCCTGGCCACCGGCGCGGTGGCCACGAAGCTCATCGAGATCATCCGACGGAAGGACATGGGCATGGGCGAGTCGAGCGCGAGCGGGCACATCGTGATCTGCGGGTGGAGCTCGAAGGGGGCAGAGATCCTGCGAGAGCTCCACGCCGAGGAGGTCGAGGACAAGCGCGCGGTGGTGATCCTGGCGAACCTGGAGGTCACCCCGAGCGCCGACCCGTTGACGACGTTCATCCGCGGGAACCCGTCGAACGCCGACGACCTGCACCGGGCCGGCATCGAGCGGGCCGACACCGCCATCATCCTGGCCGACGAGACCAACCCCGCCCTCGACGCCGACGAGATGGACGCCAAAACGCTCCTGGCCACCCTGGCGGTGGAGTCGATCAATCCCGACGTGCACACCTGCGTCGAGGTCATCAAGTCTCAGAACCGCCAGCACTTCCAGCGGGCGAAGGCGGACGAGATGGTCGTCAGCGCGGAGCTGACCGGAGCGCTGCTGGCCTCGTCGGCGATCAACCACGGGATCAGCCATGCCGTGACCGACCTTCTGACGCACCCCGGGGGCACCGAGTTTTACGAGATCGCCCCCCCGATGGCCGTGTGCGGCATGACGTTCACCAGCGCGCTGACCTGGCTCAAGGCCGAACGAAACTGCATCCTGGTCGCGCTGACTCGCGGCGAGGTCGACTACGAGATCAACCCCCCGAGCGACCGAAGCATCCAGGACGGCGACCGGCTGCTGGTCATCGCCGACCAGGATCCGAGGAAGAGCTAGCCCCGGATCAGCTTCTCGAGGCGGGCCTGGAGGTCCTCGACCCGGGTCCTGGCCCGCTCCGCGGCGGCCTCGGACTTCTTCACCCCGGCCGTAGCGTCCCGCGCGGCCTCCACCGCCTCGCGCTCGCGGCGGCGGGCGGCGCGAAGGTCGCGCTCGAGGCCCTCGATCGCGCGCGCGGCGGCCTCGGCCTCTTTCTCGGCCCGGACCGCGCGCTCCCCCGCGGCGACCGCCTCTCGTGAGGCGCGGCGGGCGTCGTCGGCGGCCTCGTCGCGCTGGGTCCGAATCCGCCGGGCGCGGGGGTCCTCCTTCGCGGCGGCCTTTGCCGGTTTCGCGTTACGGGCGCCGGCGTCCTTGCCGGTCGGCACCGGCGCGAGGCCGGTCAGGTCGCCGAACCCGGGCGGACGGTCGATCTCCTTCTCGAGGCGACCGGTGCGCAGCGCCTCCGCGGCCTCGTCGTCGCCGATCGCGGACTCCAGGGTTCGCGTGATGGCTTCGCGATGCGATCCCGAGCGGCCGGAGGCCTCCAGGATGTCCTCGGCCGCGTCGGCGAGACGATCGACCACCGACCGGCGGCGCTTGGCGGCCTCCCGCAGCGGGCCGCCCTTCAGTCCCGACAGGGCTCCGCGCTGGGCGACGCGCAGGTCGCGGGCCACCTCGAACAGCTCGGCCAGCTGCTTCTCCTGCTCGCGGGCCAGACGGTTGAGGGCCCAGGCGGCGACGGTCGGCCGGCGCAGGGCCCGGACCTCGGCGGCGTCGTCGGCCCGGCCTGCGTCGCGGAGCTTCTTGGCCAGCGCGTCGCGGGCGGTCACGAAGCCCTCGGGCTCCAGGTCGTAGAGCTTGTCGATCTCGCGCCCGGCGTCCATGCCCCGATTCTCCCCCGGACGGGGGACCCGCAGATTCACTAGAGGGTGATCCCGGTCACACACGCAGGAGAGTGACTTGGAATGGGCGAAATGGACACGTGATGCCTGCCCGCCGCCCGCTCGTCATCGCCCTGCTGCTCATCGCCGTGCTGGCGATGCTGGCGATCCCCGCCCCGGTCGGGGCCCAGACGCCCTCGACCTGCTTCGGGCGGACGGTGACGCGCTCCGGCGGGGCCAGCGGCGAGCTCATCAAGGGCACCGAGGGCTCCGACGTGATCCACGGCGGGGGCGGCGACGACGTGATCGAGGGCGGCGGCGGCAACGACTACATCTGTGGGGGCTCGGGTGAGGACCGCCTGTACGGCGGCTACGGCAACGACTCGCTGCGAGGGAACTCTCCCGAGGACGACGTGCTCTACGGCGAGGCCGGGGCCGACCTCCTGTACGGCAGCGGCGGCAGGGACACGCTGATCGGCGCCTCCGGCAACGACCAGTTCTCCGGCGAGGACGGCGAGGACTCGCTCTACGACGGCACCGGGAGCGACATCGTCGACGGCGGCGCGCCCGTGCTGGACTCGGCCAGCTCCGGTGACTTCGGCTACCAGTGCGCCGACGGCGTCACCGACACCCGGATCTCCGTGTACTGGTCCGCGGCGAGCTCCACGTACTGCAACGGCCCGATGTTTCCCGTCTAAGCAACTTTGCGGAGAAGCACCTAGTTCGGCCGAACCATACGGAAATGGTCCGTATTAGCTCTACTCAGACACGCCGCTCGACCCCATTCTTCTGTGCATGGGACAGAGCCTGCGAGTCCTGGTGATCGATGACGACGACCCGATCCGGATGCTCTGCCGGTACGACCTGACCTTCGAGGGATTCGAGGTTCTCGAGGCGGCCGACGGCGAAGAGGGCATCGAGAAGGCGGTCACCGAGCGCCCCGACATCATCATCCTCGACCGGATGATGCCGTTCATGGACGGCCTCTCCGTGCTTCGAGAGCTCGGCCGGCGCGTCGAGACCTCGCAGATCCCCGTGGTGATGCTCACCGCGCGGGCGATGCCCAAGGACCGGTTGGAGTCGTGGATCGCCGGTGCCTACGCCCACATCGACAAGCCGTTCGCGGTCGATCACCTGACCAACACGGTTCGCAAGATCGCCACCATGACGCCCGAGGAACGCCGCACGTACCGCGCGGACATGCTGGAGCGTGTCCGCGAGCTCGCGGCCTCATAGAAGGGAACGCCCGTGACCCGCGTACTCGTCGTCGACGATGAGCCTTCGATCCTGCAGCTCTGCCAGCTGAACCTCGGGTTCGAGGGGATGGAGGCGTTCACCGCGTCCGACGCCCCGCACGGCATCGAGATCGCGATCACCGAACAGCCCGACGTCATCGTGCTCGACTGGATGCTGCCGGTGATGGACGGCCTCACGGCGCTGCGCGAGCTCAAGGACAACGCGCTGACCGCGCACATCCCGGTCGTGATGCTGACCGCGAAGCAGACCTCGAGCGACCGCCTGGACGGATGGCTGGCCGGCGCCTCGGCGCACATCGGCAAGCCCTTCTCGCTGGACGAGCTCACCCAGACGGTGCGCCAGCTCGCGGCGATGTCGCCCGACGAGCACCGCGAGCACCGCGGCAACGTCCTCGCGCGTCTTCGCGAGCTCGCCTAACCGGGCTCCGGCCCCTAGGAGCGTTCGCAAGCCGATGCCCTCGACCCGCCACGAAGATCGAGTCGTCCCGTTCACCGCGGGCGATGGGCTCGAATGCAACCTGATCAACGTCCGCGGGGAGCGCACGCCGACGAAGGGCCCCGTGATCCTGGTCCACGGCGCCGGCGTCCGCGCGAACCTGTTCCGCGCGCCCATCGAGACGACGCTGGTCGACGCGCTGATCGAGGCCGGGCACGACGTCTGGCTGGAGAACTGGCGGGCGAGCATTGATCTCGCCCCGAACGAGTGGGACCTCGATCAGGCCGCCCTGTACGACCACCCTGCCGCCGTGCAAAAGGTGGTCGAGGAGACGGGGACGGACGAGCTGAAGGCCGTGATCCACTGCCAGGGCTCCACCAGCTTCATGATGTCGGCGGTCGCCGGCCTGGTGCCCGAGGTGAAGACGATCGTCGCCAACGCCGTCTCGCTGCACACGGTGATCCCACCGGTCTCGAAGTTCAAGATGCAGCGGCTGGCACCCATCCTCTCGAGGCTGACGCCCTACCTCGATCCGCATTGGGGCGAGGACGCTCCGACGCCGCTCGCGAAGGCCATCACCCTGGCCGTTCGCATGATCCACGCGGAGTGCAACAACACCGTCTGCCGGATGGTCAGCTTCACGTACGGCGCCGGCCGTCCCGCACTCTGGCGGCACTCCAACTTGAACGAGAACACGCACGAGTGGCTGAAGCACGAGTTCGGCCCGGTCCCCTTCTCGTTCTTCAACCAGATGGCGCGATGCGTCGATGTGGGGCACCTGGTGTCACTCGACGGGCAGGGTCAGCTTCCGGCCGACTTCGTCGCGGCGCCGCCCAAGACGGACGCCCGGTTCGCCTTCTTCGCCGGCCGCCAGAATCTCTGCTTCCTGCCGGAGAGCCAGGAGCGGACCTTCCGGTGGTTCGACGAGCAGCGCCCCGACTACCACAAGCTGTACGAGCTGCCGAAGTACGGACACCTCGACGTCCTCATGGGCAAGAACGCCTCGGGTGAGGTCTTTCCGCTCATGCTCGCGGAGCTCGAGGCCTAGTCAGTTCGAAGCGACGCGATCGCGGTCAGGTCGGCGACGATGTCGTCGAGCGGTCGGCTGGCATCCAGCTCATGCGTGCAGCCCTCCCTGAGGAGCGGCTCGACCCGGGCGAGGTCATCCAGGATCATCGCTCGTTCCAAGGGAGTCTTTCCGTAGTTGTTCGTCGTTCTGCGTGCGACCCGCTCAAGGATCACGTCAGCAGAGGCGCTGAGCAGGACGACCGCCGTGAAACGGTCGTAGAACTTCGCCTGGTTCCTCACGCACCCTTCAACGAAGAGCGATCGACCATCATCGGAGTCCAGCAGCCCGGTGATCTTTTCCTCGACCCAGAGCCACTCCCCACGGTGCAACTCGTCGGAGGACTCAACATCCTCGCGATACTCGCGCCAGCCCGGGTCACCGGTGTCCACGACGCGATACCCGCGTCGGCCAAGTTCGGCGAGAGCCGACGACTTGCCGGTTCCCGACATCCCAGTCACCAAGACCCTCGACATCGAGACAACCCTACTGAGTGCCAATTGACCTGCGGCTTCGGAGCTCCGGGGGTGGGACTCGAACCCACAACCTACGGATTAACAGTCCGCCGCTCTACCGATTGAGCTACCCCGGATCGGCCGCGAGTGTAGCAGCGGCCCAGCGCTCACCTTTGCGAGCCCGGCGGCCGATACTGCTTCCATGAAGCGGCTCTCGGCGCTGGTGGCCGTCGCCGTCCTGGTGGCCTGCACGAGTGAGGGCGCCCCGGCGGCGAGCCCCTCCGTGGGGCCGCCCGGCGCCGAGGCCTGTCCCGTCTTCCCGGCCGACAACGTGTGGCACGCGAACGTCTCCACGCTGCCGGTGCACTCGCGCAGCGCGGCGTGGATCGCCTCGATGGGCGGGGGCACCCGCAAGCTCCATCCCGACTTCGGGCCCTCCGGCGAGTCGATGCCGTACGGGCTCCCCTACGAGGTCGTCCCCGGGAACCACGCCAAGGTCTCGGTGAGCTTCCTCTACGACGACGAGAGCGACCCCGGCCCGTACCCGTTCGACGCGGACACTCCCATCGAGCTCGGTGAAGGCGACGAGCACGCGATCATGCTCGACAAGGACAACTGCAAGCTCTACGAGCTCTACGACGCGCACTTCGCGCCGAACAACGGCTCGGACGCCGGCTCGGGGGCGGTCTTCGACCTCCGCTCGAACGCGCTTCGGCCGGCCGGGTGGACGTCCGCCGACGCGGCGGGGCTGCCGATCTTCGCGGGGCTCGTGCGCCTGGACGAGGTCCAGCGCGGGGTGATCGACCACGCGATCCGCGTCACGGCCTCGCGGACCGACCGGTCCTACGTCTGGCCCGCGCGGCACCAGGCCGGCGCGGCGAGCGACCCCAACCTGCCCCCGATGGGCGCGCGGTTCCGGATGAAGTCGACCTTCAACATCTCCTCGTACCGGGCCGACACGCAGGTCATCCTTCGCGCGTTCAAGGCCTACGGGATGATGGTCGCGGACAACGGCTCGGATTGGTTCTTCCAGGGATCGGCCGAGGACGGCTGGAACACCGACCTGCTGGACGAGCTGAAGTCCATCCCCGCCAGCGCGTTCGAGGCGGTCGACACCTCCTCGATCATGGTCACCCCGAACTCGGGACAGTTCAAGACGTCGACGCCGGTGTCGACGGTGGCCGTGCGCGACTTCTCGTACTCCCCCGCGAACTCCTCGGTTTCGCGCGGGACCGTGCTGACCTGGCGGTTCGACGGGCCGAGCAGCCACACGGTGGACGACACCTCCGGGATGACGGCCTACGCGTCGGGGAACCGGAGCCCGGGTGCCACGTTCTCGAGAGCGTTCAACGGGGCGGGGAGCTACCCGTTCGGGTGCGCGCTGCACCCGTCGATGAAGGGGACGGTGAAGGTCCCGATCTCGGCGTCGCCGGGGACCGGGGGGACGTCCAGCAGCTTCGCCGTCACGTGGGCCTCGGCGATCCCGCCCACGGGCTACGTCTACGACGTGCAGATCTGGCGGCCGGGGGCGTCGTTCTTCGCCATGTGGAAGGCCGGCTCGCGCGCGGTGAGCTCGTCCTTCGTCCCCGACGCCGGGGCGGGCACGTACCAGTTCCGGGCCCGGCTGAAGCGCACGTCGAACGGCAAGTTCTCCGGCTACTCCGCCGCCGCGGCGATCACGGTCTCCTAGCCGGGTTTGGCCGGAACCCCGCCCGGCAAGGACAATGGGAAAGACCAAGTGGCGAGGAGGCCGGCATGGGGTTCAAGCGGGGACTGATCATCGGCGGCGGCATCGGGTACGTGCTCGGGGCCAAGGCGGGGCGGCAGCGCTACGAGCAGATCCGCGCAACATGGGGCAAGGTCATGGGCAACCCGCAGGTGCACGCCGCGGCCGAGAAGGGCAAGGAGCTCGCGGCGGCCGGCGCGACCAAGGGCATCCACGCGGTGTCGGAGGGCGTCGGCAAGACCGGCCAGGCGATCAAGGAGCGGCTGCACAAGGACGACGACGCCACGCCGGATCCCGACCTGGCGCTTCCGGGGGCTGCGGCGACGCCGTAGCGCCTTACTCCAGGTAGTCGCGGAGCTTCTGCGAACGGCTGGGGTGGCGGAGCTTCGAGAGCGTCTTGCTCTCGATCTGGCGGATCCGCTCGCGGGTGACGCCGAACTCGCGTCCGACCTCCTCCAGCGTTCGCGGGTGGCCGTCGGTGAGGCCGAACCGAAGCTGGATGACCTTCTTCTCCCGCTCGCTCAGGGTGTGGAGCACCGACTCGAGCTGCTCCTGAAGCAGGATGAAACTCGCGGCGTCGATGGGGACGACGGCCTCGGAGTCCTCGATGAAGTCGCCGAGGTGGGAGTCCTCCTCCTCGCCGATCGGCGTCTCGAGCGACACCGGCTCCTGGGACACCTTGAGGATCTCGCGGACCTTCTCGGCGGGGACGCCCATCTGCTGGCCGATCTCCTCGGGCGTCGGCTCGCGGCCGAGGTCCTGGAGGAGCTGGCGCTGGACCCGCACGAGCTTGTTGATCGTCTCGACCATGTGCACCGGGATGCGGATGGTGCGCGCCTGGTCGGCGATGGCGCGGGTGATGGCCTGGCGGATCCACCACGTGGCGTACGTGGAGAACTTGAAGCCCTTCGAGTAGTCGAACTTCTCGACCGCGCGGATCAGGCCGAGGTTGCCCTCCTGGATCAGGTCGAGGAACAGCATCCCGCGGCCGACGTACCGCTTGGCGATGGAGACCACCAGCCGGAGGTTCGCCTCGATGAGCTTGCGCTTGGCCAGGTGGCCGTCGCGCTGGACCTTGCCGAGCATGTGGTTCGAGGTCCTCGCGGGTCTTCGGCTTCCAGCTGCGGGCGAGCTTCTCGCGGCCGATGCCCTCGACCTTGCCGAACTTCTCCTCCTGGTGCTCGCGGATCTTGTTCGACGAAGTCCGAGGATCCTGGTCAGCGACTTCTGGTCGACCTTGTCGTTGATGTCGATGCCGACGATGAGCTCGGTCGACCACTCGCCGCTCTCGATCCGCATGGCCAGGTCGACCTCCTGCGCCGCGGTGAGCAGGGGGACCTTCCCGATCTCCTTGAGGTACATCCGGACCGGGTCGTTGGTGGGGGCCTTGAGGGCGAGGTCGTCCTCGCGGGGGGCGGGCTGGCCGTCGTCCAGGTCCTCGCCGGGGACCTCGATGACCTCGATGCCCTCCTGGCGGAGGTGCTCCTCGATGGCGGTGAGGAACTCCTCGACCTGCTCGGGGGTGAGGTCCTCGACGGGGAGGCCCTCGAGAGATCCTCGCTGGTGACGAAGCCGCGCTCGCGTCCGCGGGCGGCGATCGCTTCCTTCGCCTCTTCCAGACTGAGCGGGACAACCGCTTCGCTCAAGGATTTCCCTTCGGAACGATGTCTTGCCAAGTGTTCTGGGCGACCCCGAGAGTAGCAGGCCAAATCGGACGTCGACCCTGCTGGGAGCCTCGAATCACGACACGCCGGCGGGGGTCTCCCCGACCTGTTCGCGGAGGCGGCGGCGGCGCGCCTCGAGCTCCATCAGCTGCTGGAACAGCTGGTCGTACTCGGCCTGGTTCGCGAGCGGGTTCATGGGCTGCATCTGCTTGAGCAACTGTCCGATCTGCTTGCTCACGGCGAACTCCTCGAGGCGCAGCCGGACACCCTCCGCGTACTCGCGGGTGGGCTCGCCCTCGAGCGGCTCGACGGTCAGCTCGGTCAGCCGGTTGGCGAGCGGTTCGTCGCCGAGGTCGTTCACGTACCCGGCGACGTCGTTGCCCCGCTCGCGGATGACCTCGAACGCGCGGCGATGCAGGGCGGTCTGGAAGCGCTCCGGCTCGAGGGCCCCGACGATCTCGCCGGCGTCCTCGCCGAGGAGCAGCAGCTTCAACGCCTCGCGCTCCACGCTTCTGGTGCGGGGGCACGCGAGCGGCCGCGGCCCGCACCGCCTCGGGCGACGGCCGGGCCGAGGAGGACGACGACCGCTGGAGCTCGAGCAGCACCGCCTCGATGGTGACGCCGACCCGGTCGGCCAGCAGGCTGGCGTACTGCTCGCGGCGCACGGGGTCGGCGAGGCCGGTGACGATGGGCAGCGCGGCCTGGACCGCCGCGGACGCGGTCCTCGGGGGTGTCGAGGGTCCGGTCGGCCAGGGCCCGGGCGATCATGAACTCGACCAGGGGGACGGCCTTCGCGGCGAGGGCCTCGAACGCCTCGGCGCCGCGGGCGGCCACGAAGTCGGCGGGGTCGAGCCCGTCGGGCAGGACCAGGACCCGGGCCTGCACCTCGAACTTCTCGTGGAACTCGTACGCGCGGGCGGCGGCCCGGCCCCCGGCGGCGTCGGGGTCGAAGACCAGGATCGCCACCTCGGCGAAGCGGGAGATCAGCCGGAAGTGGCCCTCGCCCAGCGCCGTCCCGTTGGTGGCGATGGCGCCGAGGATGCCGGCCTGCTCGAGCAGGATCACGTCGGTGTAGCCCTCGACGACGATGGCCCGGCCGCTCGCGCTGATCGGGCCCTTCGCGCGGTCGAGGTTGTACATCAGGTCACCCTTGTGGAAGACGGGCGTCTCCGCGGTGTTCAGGTACTTCGGCTGGCCGTCGTCCAGGATGCGGCCGCCGAAGCCCACGGCCTGGCCGGTGAGGTCGTTGGTGGGGAACATGACCCGGTTGCGGAACCGGTCGAACACACGGCCGTCGGCGCCCTTCGAGGCCAGGCCGGCCTCGATGAGCAGCTCCGGCGAGAACTTGCCGCCACCGGTCAGGCGCCGGAGCAGGAAGTCCGAGGCCTTCGGGGCCAGGCCGATCTTGAACTCCTTGGCGGTCTCCTCGGTGATCCCCCGGCCGTTCAGGTAGGCGCGGGCCTCGGCGGCGTCCGGCGACTCGACCAGGTAGCGGTGGTAGATCTCGGCGGCCTCCTCGTTCGCGGCGTGCAGGGCCCGCTTGCGCGAGTAGGCCTGGCGGTCCTGGGCGGTGAGGCCCTCGTAGCGAAGGGTCACGCCGACCTGCTGGGCCAGGCGCTCGACGGCCTCGGGGAACGAGAGGTTCTCGATGTTCTGGATGAACTTGAAGACGTTGCCCGAGGCGTCGCAGCCGTGGCAGTGGTAGACCTGCTTGTTCTGGCTGACGTTGAAGCTGGGCGTCTTCTCCTGGTGGAACGGGCACAGGCCGACGAAGGAGTCGCGACCGGCCTTGCGCAGCTGGAGGTACTGGCCCACGACGCCGACGATGTCCGAGCGGTCGCGGACCAGGTCGATGTCCTCGTTACGGATCCGGCCCGGCATCCCCTACAGCAACCATCCCTGGGGAAGGAAGATCTGTTCGTACATCCGCAGGGCGTAGCGGTCGGTCATCCCCGCGATGTAGTCGGCGACGCGGGTGGTCGTGTCGCCCGGAGCCAGATGGTACTCGGGCGGGATCTCGTCGGGATGGTCCAGATAGTGGGCGAACAGGCTGCGGACCAGGCCGATGGCCTTGTCCTGCTCCTCGGCGGCGTCGGTGCGCACGTAGACGCGCTCGAACATGAACGTGCGCAGGACGTCGAGGGCCTCGGCGACCGGCTCGCTCAGGCCGACCTCGGGGCGGTCCTCGCTGTACTCGACGGCGTCGGCGACCAGGGTGTCGATCCGCTCGGCGTGGGTGGCGCCGAGGGCGTCGCGGACGTGGTCGGGGAGGTCGTCCTCGGCGATGATGCCGGCGCGCATGGCGTCGTCGATGTCGTGGTTCACGTAGGCGACCCGGTCGGACAGGCGGGCCACCTGGCCCTCGAGGGTGGCCGGCATCTGCATGGACCAGGGGTGGTTCAGGATGCCGTCGCGGACCTCCCAGCTGAGGTTCAGGCCTCTCCCGTCGTTCTCGAGGTGCTCGACGATGCGCAGGGACTGTTCGCTGTGCTTGAAGGGCCGGCCGAGCAAGGGGGTCAGGGCCTGCTCGCCGAGGTGGCCGAACGGGGTGTGGCCCAGGTCGTGGCCGAGGGCGATGGCCTCGGTGAGGTCCTCGTTCAGGCGCAGGGCCCGGGCGATGGTGCGGGCGATCTGGGAGACCTCGAGGGTGTGGGTGAGCCGGACCCGGTAGTGGTCGCCCTCGGGGGCGATGAACACCTGGGTCTTGTGCTTCAGCCGGCGGAAGGCCTTCGAGTGGATGATCCGGTCGCGGTCGCGCTGGAACGCGGTCCGCAGCGGATGCAGCGGCTCCTCGACCTCGCGGCCCTTGGACTCGGCGGAGCGAACGGCCCGCGGGGAGAGGGTGTCGCGCTCGATGGCCTCCGTGCGCTCACGGACGCTCGTCACGTTCCGAGACTAGCACGGCCCTCCGACACCCCCGGAGGCCGTTTGCTTGCTTCGCGACCCGGGTAGGGACGGCGTCTGGAGGTGAGCGCATGCCCAGCTACTACGAGTGCTCCGTGTGCGGACACAAATCGCAGAACCGCATGGGCGAGTGTCCTCAATGCGGATCTCTGGACACGTTCCTGGAGCAGGAGGGCACCTTCGACCCCGAGGCGGCCTCGGTCGAGACGACCGAGGAGGGCAGCGCTACCGGCCCGTGACGCGGTACCAGAGGTAGGCGAACGTCTCGCGGGTGTAGCCGGAGAACCGGGTCTCCTGGGAGCGCGCCGCCGACGCGCCGGTGGCGCTGACGTAGGCGGTGATCCCCAGGTCGCGGGCCATCCGCCGGACCCGCAGGTTATGCCATGGGTCGGAGACCAGGAACGCCGAGTCCAGGCCCTCGGACCGCATGAGATCGGCGACCGCGCGCAGGCTCTGCACGGTCGTGTTCCCTTGCTCCGACGCGTTCACGGACTCGAGCGGGACGCCCTCGCCCATCAGGTACTCGCGGCCGGCCTCGCCCTCGGTGTAGACGTCGCCCGCCCGGCCGCCGCCGGCCACGATGATCCGGTCGCTGAACCCGTTGCGGAACATGCTCAGGGCGTGGTCGAGCCGGGCTTGGAAGACCGGCGAGGGCCGGCCGTTGTACTGGGCGGCCCCGAGGACCACGATCGCGTCCGCGTGATCGACCCGTGAGGCCTCGTCGTTGTGCGCGGCCTGCCACACCGAGACCGCCGTGACGCCGACCAGGCCGACCGCCAGAACGACGATCAGCAGGAGCGTCGCGAAGATGCGATGCCGGCCGAGAAACCCCACCCACCGAGGCTAGCAAGGCGCCAGGGGCTCAGCACCGAGTCAGCTCATTCGGCCCGAGGCGAAGAGGGGAAGTCTCTCGCCTCATCTTTTCGCCGAGGAGCTCGCGGATCAGAGCGGAGACACTCATGTCGCGCTTGGCAGCCTCGATTCGGGCCCACCGGGCCGCCCTCTCGTCGAGCCGCACAGTCACCCTCCGCATGAATCGATTCTCGTGCTCACAGATTCTGTGTCAACCAGAGAGCCTCAGCCGCGGCCGACAACGGCCAGCACTACGAGCTGCTCGTCAAAGCGGACCGTCCAGACGAGCGTGACGTCCGTCTGTGGAACCCGTGCAGAGAAGACTCCAGGCACCTCTTCACGTCCGCGACCGACGGGGTCACTTAGAAGTTGATCGATGAACTCGCGGACTCGGCGTCGCACCGACCTATCCGCTTCACCCAGCTCCCACCGGACAAGGATGCCGAGCTCACTGGCTGCGTCCAGCCTCCAGATACCCGGACTCACGGAGCTGACGAAGCGCCTGGTCGCCCGTTAGTCCAGGACGAATCCTGTGCTTCCCAACCGACTGGAGCGCACGCTCGACCGCGGCTTTTACCTCGGGACGATCCATGAAACCGGGTGGCGCGCCTTCGTCTTCGCTGTGGACCTCTTGGCCTGCCGGCTGCTCCTCCATGGCTCCTCTCAGGGGCCGAGTCGACCTCCACCAAGCTACGCCTTTCGGATCGGGAGTCAATCAGCCCGCAGCCAGGTCGCCCTTGGGGAGGGGGGCGCCGAGGGCGGCGGTCACCACTCCGTCGGCGTCTCTGAAGGTCAGGAGGTAGTGGCCGGTCGTGTCGGGCTCGAAGCCGAGGTCCCAGGGCTTCGTGGAGGTCTCCAGGTAGACGTGCATCCCTCCGCGGCCGCCGTAGCCGACGACCAACCGGGCCGAGGAGGCGTCGCCGAGGTCGAAGACGGCGTTCACCTTCGAGCCCTCCACGCCCAGGCTGAGCGCGATCGAGGTGTCATCGGGCGAGCCGACGTAGGTGACCGACCACAGCTCCGGGACCAGCTGGGCCACGATGACCAGCGCGGCCGGTCCCCCGGGCTCTCGGCGAACGAGGAGGCACGTCCGGTCGCCGCACTCCACGGGCCCGTCGTAGGACTCGGTGGACGCGTCGTCCCAGGCCAGGACGTCCGACGCGAAGGCGAGGGCCGTCTCCTCGGCGTCGAACCGGTACGGCTTCGGGTTCTCCGAGGCGGCGAAGGCGCCCTCTTCCGTGTCCTCCGGCCAGACCGCGAAGCCCAGGTCCGGGTGGTCCTCCAACGGCGTGCCGGAGGTGGCGGGGGTGGTGACCGTGGGCGGGACGTCGGGCTCCCCGACGCACGCGGAGCCCCAGACCGCGATCGCCAGCAACAACGGGAGACCCGTCCACCTCCGCACGGTCACCACCCCTCTCTCATCACGTCCCTACGCCTCCGGTTCCGATTCTGCGCCCGCGCAGTTCGGGTGGCATTCGAGCTGCCACATGGCCCGGCGGACGCCCGCGTAGTCGGGGTTGCCCCGGTACGTCTGGCGCCAGATGCCGGTCCCGTACGCCTCGCCCCGCGCCTCGATCATGTCGTCGGCGTTGTAGGAGTACGTGGCGTAGATCGTGGCGACGTGGCCGCCGGAGGCGAACGCGTCCATCATGATCGCGTCGGCCTTGGCGATGTTGAACACCGGCGCGCTGACGCCGTCCCGGTACTCCCAGGCCTGCAGCGGCCCGTGGTAGTTCTCCATGGCGTCGTGGATCCGGAACCCGGACTGGCTGGTGTCCGGCCGCAGGTACCAGGCCTTCGCGGTGAACCCGGAGCAGTCGCCCCCCTCACCGTTGGAGTTGGGATCTCCGGTGGGATCGCCGGGCGCGTCGTCCGTGTTGTTGTTGTTCCAGCACCCGCCGCCCCACTGATAGCCCTCGTACCGGGCGACAGCGGCGTAGCCGCGCGACTGGGACCGCTTCATCTTCGAGGTGATGTTGTACGCGCCGCCGGCGCACGTGTCCTGGAAGTTGGTGTGGTTCGCCGCCGCCCACGGGACGCCGCACACCGCCACCAGGACGAGCCCCAGCAAGGCGCTCGCCGCGAACCGGCGGGCCGTCACCTCACTCACCTCCCACGGAGAACCGGGCGATCTCGGCGCCGGTCTCGGTCGATCGGAGCTGGTACAGGCTGCCGTTCGCGTAGCGGAACTGGCTGAGCGGAGAGGTCTCCGCCCACTCGAGGGCCTGGACCGCGAACCGGCGCTTCACGCCGAGCGCCGTGAGGTGCAGGACCCGGAACTCGGCCACCCGGTCGGTCCACACCCGCTGGACCACGAGCAGTCCGTCCCGGTGCGGCTCGACCAGCTGGACCTCGCCCAGGGTCGTGTCGCTGAGGACCCGCCAGCCGAACAGCGCCTCGTCGTTCGACACCAGCGCGTAGCGGGTGTCGTTCGACAGGGCGTCGACGACGAGCTCGACCTCGGGATCGGCGACGCCCTTCACGAGCGCGTCGATCTCGGCGGCGTCGACGAGCCGGCCCACGCGGGCGGTCAGGCCCTGCTCGGCCACGGTGAGGACGGAGGCCGTCCCCTCGGTGGCCTGCATCCAGGCGTCGGACGGCGTCTGCTGGACGACCGCGCCGGCCGGGCTCCACCGGACCTGGCCGGAGGTGCGTTCGGCCAGCTGGCCGGCGGCGATCTGCCGGCCGTTCGGCGCGAGCAGCCGTATCGCGGGCGTCCGCGCGCCGGGCCCGCCGGTCTCGACCACGACCATCCGCCCGTCGGGAGCGAGGGCGAGATCCCCCAGCCCTCCGGCGAGCGACACCGGAACCTGACGCGTTCCCACCCCGGGGAAGAACGTCGTGATCCGGCCGTTGATCTGGTCGAGCACCACCACCGAGCCGTCCGCCGCGACGTCGAACGACCCCACACCCACCCGGGCCTGCTCGGACCCGTCGTCGAGGCCGAACTGGTCGCGTCCGCTCCCCCACGCGCCGCGGGCGACGATCGCGTCCGGCGCGCGGGTGTGCCCGAAGGCGTGCGTGCCGAGCTTCACCGTCATCAGGTTGCGCATGACCCACACGCGATGGGGCCCGTCCGCGCCGCCGGGGGGAAGGGTGCGGGTCGCGCCGGTCGTCTCCTCGTGGATGCGCGCGTAGTACGCGAAGCCGGTGTTCGAGAACGCGGCGGGGAGGGTGGCGCGCAGCACGCCGCCGGCCTGACGCTCCAGCGGCAGGCGCGTGTAGGACTCCGCGCCGGCGCGCCTCACGAACACGTCGCCCGCGCCGAGGCAGGACGCGTTCGGGTCGGCCGTCGGGCAGACCACCTCGTAGTCGAGCGCGGCCGCCTCACCGGGGAGCACGAGCAGCGGGCTCCGGTGCACGACGTCGATCTCGGGAGTACCGGCGTCGGGCTGGAGCGTGCCCGTGGGGCCGGCCGCGCTCCGGCCGACCGCGAGGAGCGCCGCCCCGAGCAGCACCCCCATCACCAGGCCCACGCTCGACCATCGCCTGGATCCCTTCATGACGCACCACCTCCCACTCGCGTTCAGGCGAGGGAGGGGACCGAACGATTGACCAGACGCACGCTAGCGCGGGGCGGTGACACGGCACATCGCCCGGCCGGGGGTGGTTGGGCCCCGGACGGGGGATTTCAGTGGCCGCCGCGCTCCAGGATGCTGGGGCGGGTCTGCTCCATCAGGCCGATCTGGTTCCCGCTCGGGTCCGTGAGGAGCTGGACCGGGCCGTCGGGCACCTCGACCCGATGGCCGAGGTTGTCCTTGTAGCCGGCGGACTTCAGGGCGCGTGTTGTGGCGTCCAGGTCGTCGACCGCCCAGATGGGGAGGACGTTGGGGGCTCGTCGGTGGTCGGCGAGGAGCCAGAGCGGACTCTTGGGGTCGTCGCCGAACCTGACGGCGGCGACGCGGGTTCCGCCGGAGGAGATGTCGAGGACGACTTGGGCGCCCAGGCCGTCGCGGTAGAGCTCGAGGTCGGCGCCCACATCGTTCGAACCCACGTAGAGATAGACGAGCTTCATGCAGCAGTAGCTTGCCCCAAGGCCGTCATGGTTGGGCGGCGGTGCCGGAGGGGAGGCGAGGCCTCCGCACGGCGACTCAGCGGAATAGACCACAGGCGCTATATCCAGGGGTTCGGCGAGCGGTGCGAGGTGCCGCGCCGCAGTAGGTCCCGCAGCGTCCCGCACGGAAGCGTTGGGCGGTCATCCACGAGTCGCCTCAGCCGGCCGGGAACATAGCGCCGCCGCTATTTTTCGTGAGTGGCGGCGGGAGGCGACGTCGTCTCTGGTGTCAGGTGCGGACCCCTTCGTGTCTCACGCTTCGCCGATCAGAGCGAGCGCGATCTCTCGCTTGTCGTGATCGAGCGTCCAGACAACGATTACGCCCGCCCCGCGCACCGTCGCCGAGTAGACCCCTGGTACTTCCTGGGCTCCACCGCCAGGGTGAGTGCTCAACCAAGCCAGCCACTCGCGCATCGCGGCCCTGCCTGAGGGGCTCTGACCTGGTTTGTTCAAGCCATGGAACGAGCAGCCTGAATTCAGCGTCAGTCTCCAGACGCCAGACGTTTGCGCTCACGGGCCTCGAACTCGTCGAAGATCTCGTCTACCGTCCGGCCCGGCTTCCAGTCCTTGCGCTCGCGCATGCGGCGCAGCGTGTCCTCGACCGCCTTCTTGACCTCGGGCCGATCCATGAACCCCGGCGGAGGCGGATCCCAAGGGGGCTGGTCGGGGAGATCCTTTCGCTCTTGCTCGCTCACGTCACCACCTCGGGCAACCTTCCTTCCGGGCAGTTGGGAAGTCAATCACCCTGCAGTGACACGATTACTTCGAGGCGACTTCGGCCAGCCCCACTGCGGCCTGGCCGGCGGCGAGCCTGGCGGTTTCGATCCTGAAGGGGCTGCAGCTGACGTAGTCCAGGCCGAGCTCGTGGCAGAAGACGACGCTCGCGGGGTCTCCTCCGTGCTCGCCGCAGATGCCGAGGTGGAGGTGGTCGTTGGCGGCCTTGCCGCGTTCCACGGCCATCTTCATGAGCTCGCCGACGCCCTGGCGGTCGATGGTCACGAAGGGGTTGGCGGGGACGAGCTTGCGCTCCTCGTACATGCCGAGGAACTTGCCGATGTCGTCGCGGCTGAACCCGAACGCGGTCTGGGTGAGGTCGTTGGTGCCGAAGGAGAAGAACTCGGCGACCTCGGCGATGTCGCCGGCGGCGACGGCCGCGCGGGGCAGCTCGATCATGGTCCCCCACAGGATGTCGAGCTCGCCGGCGCCGGCATCCTCGATGAGCTTCTCGGCGACCGGCTCGAGCTCGTCGCGCATCTGCTCGAGCTCGGCGCGGGTGGCGACGAGCGGGATCATGATCTCGACGACCGGGTTGCCGCCGGCCTGCTTGCGGGCGATGGCGGCCTCGACGATGGCGCGGACCTGCATGGCGTACAGGCCGGGCTTGAGGATCCCCAGGCGGACGCCGCGGAGGCCGAGCATGGGGTTCGCCTCGTGGAGGGCCTCGAGCTGGTGGAGCAGGGCCTTCGCGTCGTCCATGGAGAGCTTCTCGTCGTCGATCACGACGCTCTCGGCGTTCTGCGACTCGGCGACGGCGACGGCCACGGCCGCGTCGACGTGGTTGGGCAGGAACTCGTGCAGGGGCGGGTCGAGCAGGCGGACGGTGACGGGCAGGCCGTCCATGGCCTCGAAGATGCCGACGAAGTCCTCGCGCTGGAGCGGGAGGAGGGCCTCGTAGGCGGCGGCCTCCTCCTCGGCGGTGTCGGCGAAGATCATCTTGCGGACCGCGGCGACGCGCTCCTCGCCGAGGAACATGTGCTCGGTGCGGCACAGGCCGATCCCCTGGGCGCCGCGGGCGACGGCGTTGGTGGCCTGGTCGGGGGTGTCGGCGTTGGCGCGGACCTTCAGACGGCGGGATTTGTCGGCGTGCGCCATGAGGGCCTCGAAGGCCTGCCAGATCTTCTCCTTGCGGGACTCGGCGTCGCCGCCGCGGGCCTTCTCGAGCTTGGACTCCTCGAGGGGGAGCTCGCCGACGTAGACGTTGCCGTCGAAGCCGTCGATGGTGATGACGTCGCCTTCCTTGACGGTGGTGCCGTTGGCGACGAACTGCCCGGCCTTGCGGTCGATACGGATGGCGTCGGCGCCGCAGACGGCGGGGATCCCCTCGCCGCGGGCCACGACGGCGGCGTGGGAGTTCGTGCCGCCGGCGGAGGTGAGGATGCCCTGGGCGGCGATCATGCCGTGGTAGTCGTCGGGGGTCGTCTCGCGGCGGACCAGGATGACCCGCTCGCCGTTGTTGCCGGCCTCGGCCGCGGCGTCGGCGGTGAACACGACCTTGCCGGTGGCCGCGCCGGGCTGACGCGTTGAGGCCGGAGGCGATGGCGTTCGCCTTGGCCTTCGCGTCGGTGGAGATGACCTTCTTGAAGAGCTCCTCGAGGCGGTTCGGCGTCGACGCGAAGAAGAGCCGTGTCCTCGTCGATCAGCCCTTCGTCGAGCATGTCCTTCGCCATGATCCACTCGGCGAACGCGGTGCGCTTGCCGATACGGGTCTGGAGCATCCAGAGCTTCTTCTTTTCAATCGTGAACTCGATGTCGTTCATGTCCCGGTAGTGCTGCTCGAGCACGTCCATGTTCTGCATGAGCTCGTCGTACGCGGCCTTGTTGATCGACTCAAGGTCTGCCATGCGCAGGGTGTTGCGGATGCCGGCGACGACGTCCTCGCCCTGGGCGTTCACGAGGTAGTCGCCGTAGGGGACCTTCTGGCCGGTGGCGGGGTCGCGGGTGAACGCGACGCCGGTGCCGGAGTCCTCGCCCATGTTGCCGAACACCATGGCCTGGACGTTGACCGCGGTGCCGAGGTCGTCGGAGATCTTGTTCTGGCGGCGGTACGCGATGGCGCGGGCGCCGTTCCAGGAGGAGAAGACGGCGACGATCGCGGCCTTCAGCTGCTCGCGGGGATCCTGGGGGAACTCGGAGCCGTGCTCGGCCTTGATGATGCCCTTGAAGGTCTCGATGACCTCGGCGAGCTGGTCGGGGTTCAGCTCGGGGTCCGTCTTGACGCCTGCCTGTTCCTTGGCGTGGTCGAGGACCTCCTCGAACTTCTCGCCGTCGATGTCCAGGACGATCTTGCCGAACATCTGGATGAAGCGGCGGTACGCGTCGCGCGCGAAGCGGAGGTCGCCGGACTGCTTCGCGAGGCCCTCGACCGACTGGTCGTTCAGGCCGAGGTTGAGGACGGTATCCATCATGCCGGGCATGGAGAACTTCGCCCCCGAGCGGACGGAGACGAGTTGGGGGTCGGACGGGTCGCCGAGGGAGCGGGACATGGTGGACTCGAGTGTGGAGAGGTGCTCGAACGCCTCCTCGAGGAGCCCGGCCGGGAAGTCGTTCTCCTTCAGGTAGGTCAGGCACGCCTCGGTGGTGATGGTGAAGCCGGGAGGCACGGGCAGGCCCAGGTTCGTCATCTCCGCGAGGTTGGCCCCCTTGCCCCCCAGGAGGTCCTTCATCTCGCGGTTGCCTTCGGAGAAGTCGTAGACGAACTTGGTCATCAGTGTGATGCCTCCCACGTTCGGTCGCCCGGCGCTGGGAGCGAGTCTAGCGAGCGGTCACACGAGGCGGGCCGCCGCGAAGGCGAGCCCGGCTACCACAACGGCAAGCGCGGAGTTGAGCGCGAGCGCGAACATGGTGAATCGGTGAGCCTGCTCCTTGAGACCACGCTCGAACGACTCCAGGAGCGCGTGCTCCAGTGTCTTGATGCGTTCGCCGGTAGCCTCGAAACGAAGGTCGATGCGCTTCTCGAGCTCCGCGATATCGTGCTTCGTGGCGACGTCGGCCCAGCCGAGAGGTGGGAGTAGCGCCATCATCGTCTCCGCCTCGGCGGGACCGAGCTTCCCCTGAAGCGCTTGGAACAACTGGTGGCGATCGCGTTCACTCACGGCCATCGTACGTCTCCCATCTTCGGAGGGGGAGACGCGCGCCACCCTATCCCTGGCCTCTGACAGAGGGTGCTGCAGGCTCTGGTGCAGGCGTGTCCTCAGTCCACTGGGGCGCCCCGCGAACGGGAGACGGATGCCGGTCTCACGCCCCGGGCGGGAGCCCACCGCGAACGCCTCGATCGAGGCGGACCGGCTGCGCCCGTACCTCCCGCGGCTCGTCACCCACCGGCCGGCCGAGACCCCCCATCAGCGCATCAACGGCTCGCTGACGTTCGTCGACGTCTCCGGGTTCACCAAGATGTCCGAGCGATTGGCGAGGAAGGGCAAGGTCGGGGCGGAGGAGGTCGCCGACGTCATCGGGTCGTGCTTCGCGGCGTGAGCTTGGCCACAGCTGGCTACGCCATGGGTGGAACAGTGGAGGGCCGTACCGCGAACGCGCGAAGGGACGTTCTGGCCAACCACGGGTGGCCACAGCGCCGGACGCGACTAGCCTGTCGGCGGGATGGACGAGGAAACGGCGGGCATCCGAACGCCGGATCAGCGGCTCCGCGTGTTCGTCTCGTCGACGCTCGGCGAGCTGGCCGACGAGCGTGCCGCGGCGCGCGAGGCCATCGAGGGACTGCGGCTGACGCCGGTCATGTTCGAGCTCGGCGCGCGGCCGCATCCGCCGCGGGCCCTGTACCGCGCCTACCTCGAACAGTCCGACGTCTTCGTTGGGATCTACTGGCAGCGCTACGGCTGGGTCGGGCCGGACATGGAGATCTCCGGGCTGGAGGACGAGTTCCGGCTCGGGGCCGCGATGCCGCGCCTGATGTACCTGAAGCGCCCGGCGCCCGAGATCGAGCCCCGGCTGAAGGACCTCCTCACGGAGCTGCAATCCGAGGACGTCTCGTACAAGTCGTTCGCCGACGCCGGCGAGCTGCGCGTCCTGCTGGCCGACGACCTCGTGGTCATGCTGACCGAGCGCTTCGCGGCGCCGAGCGCGCCGGGGAGCCCGCTCGCCGCTCCCCCGCAGCCGGTCACGCGCCTGGTCGGGCGCGACGAGGAGGTCGAGCGGCTCATCGAGACCCTCACCGACGGCACAACGCGGCTGGTGACGCTGACGGGGGTTGGGGGCATCGGGAAGACGCGGCTCGCCCTGGCGGTCGCCGAGCGCACGCGCGACCGGTGGACCGACGGGGTGGCGTGGGTCGACCTGACCACCACGCTCGATCCGGCGCGCGTGCTCGACGCCGTCGCCGCCGCGTGCGGGGTGCGGCCGGAGGGAACCGAGCCCGCGCTCGAGGCGATCGTCCGGCGGCTGGCGGGCAAGCGGATGCTGTTGCTGCTGGACAACTTCGAGCAGGTCGTCGCGGCCGGCGACGAGCTCGCCGAGCTCCTCCACCGGTGCCCGCATGTCCACGTCGTGGTGACGAGCCGCGCGGTCCTGCGCCTGCGCGGGGAGCGCGAATGGCC
Organism: uncultured Actinomycetes bacterium; assembly: GCA_963742735.1. Taxonomy (GTDB): domain Bacteria; phylum Actinomycetota; class UBA4738; order UBA4738; family JBBDTT01; genus JBBDTT01. Next base: position 162,387 of record CAVUMN010000002.1, on the reverse strand, counting down.
GGTCTTGCCGCTCGCGCTGCCGAGCTCGGCGGAGGCCGCGGAGGTGGAGACGGCACCGGCGACGTCGTTGCTGATCGAGCGGGCTCGCGACGTCCGGCGGTCCTTCGACGTGACGCCCCGCAACGCGGCCGCGATCGCGGAGCTCTCGCGCCGGCTCGACGGGCTGCCGCTGGCCCTCGAGCTGGCCAGCGCCCAGCTCCGCATGCTCTCGCCCGAGCAGGTGCTCGAACGCCTGGGCAGCCGGCTCGACCTGGCCGGCGGCTTCGCCGACCTGCCGGAGCGCCAGCAGACGCTGGCGGCCACGCTCGACTGGAGTTACGGCCTGCTCACCCCGTCCGCTCGGCGGCTGCTCGAGCGAGCGTCGGTCTTTCGCGGGGCGTTCACGCTGGACGCGGTCGAGGCGGTGTGCGGGTGGGACGCGGATGACGTCGTCGAGGATCTGTCCACGCTGGTGGATCACAGCCTGGTCTCCGTCGGCGAGCGTCCGGACGGCGAGCCGGGCTTCCGGATGCTCGAGATCGTGCGCACGTACGCGTCCGCGCGGCTGGACACCTCCGGCGACCGAGACCGGGTGTTCGAGAACCTGCACGAGCGTCTGATGGAGGTGTTCGGGGCGGAGGCCCCGCGGCTGCACACGGCCGAGCAGACCGAGACCGTGCTGCGGCTCGACGGCGAGGTCGGGAACCTGTTCGCGGTCCTCGGGTGGCTGATCGAGACCGGCCGATCGGTCGGGCCGATCCTCGATCCGATGGGCGCGGCGTGGGTCTTCTGGCAGATCCGGGTGGGCCTCCAGCGGTTGCCGGACCTGAGCGCGGTCCTGGAGGGCTCCCCGTCGGCGCGGGCGATGACCCCGCGCGACTGGGCGATGGTCCACTGGATGCAGGCTGGACGTCTGTTCACGTCGTCTCGGTACGAGGAGCTGACGACCTTCGGGCCGAAGGCGCTCGCGGCGTGGGAGGAGATCGGCGATCCGAAGCGCGCCGGGATGCTGCAGCTGATCCTCGCCGTGTCCAGGCCGTACGACCCGGACGGCCCCGCGCGAGCGGAGTTCGAGTCGGCGGCGGGGACGTTCCGAGCGGCGGGCGACATGGTCGGCCTTGCCTACGCGCGGTCACACCAGGGCGACCTGTTCCTCAACGACGGCGACGTCGCCGCGGCGAAGGCGGCGCACGCCGAAGCGTTGTCGCTCGGCCGCTCGCTCGGCGACGTGAACATGCAGGCGGAGTCGCACTACCACCTCGCCGTCGACTCGGTGCGCGCCGGGGAGCTCGACGAGGCGCGCGAGCACCTGCGGCTGGCCGTGGCGCGATACCGGGACATCGACTCGCGGGCCGGGACCGGCTACGTCCTGGCGTGCCTGGCGGGCCTGGCCCTCGCGGAGGACGCCCCGGAGCGCGCCGCGCAGATGCTCGGCGCGTGCGACGCGGTCCGCCGACCCCTGGGACTGATCCCGTGGCCGCAGATCGCCGAGATCGAGCAGGGGTGGGAGCAAGACGCGCGGGCCGCGCTGTCGGACGAAGTCTTCGAGCGCGAGCTCGTCGCCGGCCGGGGGCTGAAGTCGGACGATGCCCTGGAGCTCGGCCTGGAGCGGATCGACGCTTAGGCGATCCAGCGGCCGGAGAGACGCGGCTGCAGACGTACGAGCCGGTCGCGGGTCATGCCGCCTTGTTGATGGACCCGAGCTCGGCGATGCGCAAGGTGTTGCGGATGCCGGCGACCACGTCCTCGCCCATGTTGCCGAACACCATGGCCTGGACGTTGACCGCGGTCCCGAGATCATCGGAGATCTTGTTCTGGCGGCGGTACGCGATGGCGCGGTCGCCGTTCCAGGAGGAGAAGACGGCGACGATGGCCTGGCGCAGCTGCTCGCGCGGGTCCTGCGGAAAGTCGGAGCCGGTCGCGTCGCGGATGATCTGCTTGAAGGACTCGATGAGGGTGGCGAGCTGGTCGGGGTTCAGCTCGGGGTCGGTCTTGACGCCGGCGGCCTCCTTGGCGTGGTCGAGGACCTCCTCGAACTTGTCGCCGGGGATGTCGAGCACGATCTTGCCGAACATCTGGATGAAGCGGCGATACGCGTCGCGCGCGAAGCGAAGGTCGCTCGGACTGCTTCGCCCAGTCCCTCAACTGACTGATCGTTGAGCCCGAGGTTGAGGACGGTATCCATCATCCCCGGCATGGAGAACTTGGCCCCGGAGCGAACGGAGACGAGCTGAGGGTTAGACGGGTCGCCGAGCTTGCGGCCCATGGTGGACTCGAGGGTGGCGAGGTGCGTCGAAGCCTCGTCGAGAAGGCCGGCCGGGAAGTCGTCTCCTTGAGGTAGGTGAGGCAAGCCTCAGTAGTGATGGTGAACCCAGGCGGCACCGGCAGCCCGAGGTTGGTCATCTCCGCAAGGTTGGGCCCCCTTCCCCCCAAGGAGGTCCTTCATGTCGCGATTACCTTCAGAGAAGTCGTAGACGTACTTGGTCATTTAGGGAAGCCTCCCGGTCTCGTCGCAGCGCTGAAGCTGAGTTTATCCACGCGGCCGGGCTCGTAGATCTCAGGGGAACTGCAAGACTACGGGGTAACGACCCTCGAAGGGGTTCAAAGATGGCCCGACAGGCCCAACGGGAGGAGTACGTCGCCCCGTGGGTTCGCGTCTTGATAATGCTCACGACGCTCGGCGTGGCCGCCGTTCTCGCGCGAATTCTCACGGGCGCGTGGGTGCCGAGGCGGCCGGAGGAGTCCGCCGTTTTTCAAGGAGGACTGCTTCTGGTGGTGCTCGGCTCAGCAATTCTGGAACACAAGTTCACTCGCCCAGCAGACTCCGCTGTAAATGCGTTGGCAGGAATAATCACTCTCGTCACGGTTTACCGCTCAGCTCCACGCTTGGGCTGGTGGCTGGTGACCAGCTACTGCGTCGTGGTCTTCTTCATGGCTTCGACGTGCATCGTCGTTAGCACGGGACCGGATCTCACGGGCTGGCGAAAGCGAGTCGCGGCCGCCACCTATCAACCTGCTGTTCTCCTTGGTAGGGCTCGACTTCTGCAGTCAGTGGTCTTTCTGTTCGCCGTATTCTCCTTCTACGGTTCGCGATCCCGCGAAACGGCTTGGCTCGTTGTGTTTTGGGGACTCTTCGTCGCTTTGTGGCCCCTCAGAGTTCCGCAATTCTTGAGCAGACGCAGAGCACCGAAGGAGACGCTAGAGGCCCTGGGACGTGTAACCCTGAGCGAGTGGCCAAACCTAGTTCGTGTCGCGCTTCGACCTGGCGCGGGATGGACGGAAGAAACCCCACGCCTATATCAGGACGGGGACGGTCATCAGCATTTCCTCGTGCCCCTGTACAGACAGGTGCGGGATCAACAAGCAATCGGGACGGGGCTCATAGCAAAACGTCCGGGAGAGTCAATCCCAGGCCTAATCGGTGGCTCTGTCTATGCCCTCACGGATGCTGACCGGCCTGACAGAGAGACCATCGCCGAGGCACTCGGCGGAACACCCGGCTCCCAATTGCTCGGATTCGTCATCGAGAATTCCAACATCGGAGAGATCCGCTTTGAGACGTGGCGTGAGGAGCTCTGTCGGGAAGGCCTGCTTGTATCGTGCCGCGTCTCAGGCCAGACGGTTTACTACCAGGTCATGGAAGGCGTGACGCGGGAGGAGTCTCTTGAGTCGGACCGACTCGGCTCACAGTACGCGATCGCCGCTCAGCTAGGGGTCCTGACCCGCCATCGAGGTTTCGTGAAGGCGGCTTGGTTGCCGACCATGAATTCCGCTGTCTTCGCTGCTTCGCCCGACTTGGGAGAAGGAAATGAGATTCCAGAGGGTGACTTCGTATTCGGGATTGTTCCCGGAAGCGGCGTCCCTATCTCAGGCCCCTTCGTCAAGACACTGGACTTCCACACCGCAATCTTGGGCGTAACCGGATCAGGCAAAACGGAACTCGCATTCGAACTTATTCGCCACTGCGTGCACCAGGGAATCAAGGTCCTTTGTATAGACCTTACTGCGAAGTACCCAGCGCGATTGCAGGACGTGACACCGCGGGATCTGACCATCTCGGACGACCTGGCACGCAGGCTGGGCGAGCGGCTCTTCGACGTAGAGACCGGCCAGTATGGGGCAGGGACCGAGAAACGGGCCTTGGAGGAATTCCGGGGGGAATTGACCAAAGACGTCGAGCAGATGATCGAGGGATTCTTGACCTCCACTGAGGGCGGCGATCGAGTCGGAACAATCTCGCTAAACGAAATCTCCAACACCAAGGCGACTCTTCATATCACTGAGCTGTATCTATCTTGCCTGCTCAGATATGCGAAACAACACCCAGATGACTGCCCCCGTGTGCTCCTGGTGGTGGAGGAGGCGCATACAGTAATGCCCGAAGCGTCGACGATGGGCCTAGGCGACTATGACTCTCGCGGAGTCGTTGGAAAGATTTCCCAGATCGCCCTACAGGGTCGAAAGTACGGTGTTGGCTTGCTCGTGGTCGCCCAGCGCACAGCGACCGTCACGAAGAATGTTCTAACGCAATGCAACACCATCCTGGCCCTCAGCAGTTTCGATGAAACGAGCGTTAGCTTTCTCGCGAGTGTCTATGGACGGGCGCATGCCGAGCTTCTCCGGGACTTGCCTCAGCTCAATGCCGTCGTGTTCGGCAAGGCGATCAGAAGCGAGCGACCCGTCATCGTTGAGATTCCATACAGGCCCGAGAAGGACCCTGATCGACTTATGGCTCCGCCCTAGATCGGAAGAGTAGAGAACATGCCCGCAACCCAGAGATAGCCGTTTGTCGATTACTCACTAGGAGCGACTGAGTGTCGACGCTATGCCTCGCGGCTAGCCGGAGGGAAGCTCGGAGGCTTCTATGCTGCGATCCCAGAGCCCAATCCTGTCCTCAACCTCCTCCTCAGAGGCGCCGTCCGCGTAGTGGAGGCTGGCCGTCTCGAAAGACTTGAACTGATAGATCGCAGCGTTCATGTGTTGGGCGTTGAAAAGGCCGATCTGGTTGAGCAGCTTGAAGTCATCAACGGTTAGACCGGTCACCCGCTCGAAGAGAGCAGAGTCCAGCGACTCAATCACATGCTTCACGGCCTCTTCTCGGAAGTCGGTCGCGTACATGAACACCGGGAGCTTGGCTAGGAACTTCTGAAGCTTCTCTCGGATCTCCTTGCGCCGACTAGCCGTTTCACGATGCTGCTTCTGCTGATCCGAATCGAGCTTGCCACCTTGCTCTCGCTTTGCCTTCTTGAGGAGCCTCGTGGAGGTCACGACATACTCGGCGTTGTGCACCAGCGCTCGGAAGTCTTCGATTTGCTCCAGAGCCTCCAATAGCTGCGGGTGATCCAGCACAGCGGCCAGGGTGTGTTCGTTCACCTCTACTAACAGCGGCGAATTCCACCGTTGCGCCAGGGCCGTTGCTCCGATGCCGGCCGTGGCCCAGTCGAGAACCGCAGAGGCGTCCAATTGGGTCATCGCGCCACCCGCGAAACCGTATATGGGCAGGTAGTTGAGCAACTGCCCGATGGCCTCGGACGGCGTGACGTCACCCGAACTGGCCAGACGGATTCCATACTCCGCCACAAGGGAGAGTGCGCGATTCGGATCAAACTCGAACACGTAGCAGACGTCCTTCTGTACATCGAGATCGCCTACAGCGTTTCTGTAGGCCCAGGGCGACTGCACGCGAAAGGCGGCTTGGAAGTATGACTCGGGTGACTTCAACGAGCGGAGCATGAGGATGGCCCCCCACTCCCTGATTGTCACACCGGTCATGAGCTTTCCGCAGGACAGGGTGATCGAACCCGCACCCGCCTTCATAGCCTTTCCGATCGCTACTTCGACAGGAGGTTTCGCCGCGGCGCCCTGCCCACCGCTGCTGCCGGCGGAAACCACGATCTCGAAAGCAGAGAAGTAGGGGTCCACCCTCAGCAAGTCCCCCATGGCGAAGCATGAAGCTACGTCAGGGAGGAACCAAACGGAGTGTGTCACCGCCTTCTTGAAGCCAACCGACTCGTAGGGAAAGGGGGGCTTCTGGCCAGCGACGATTAACGACTTCATCTGATCAGACAACTTGCCGCGAAGCATGGCAAGGAACTCTGACACCTGGGTCGGGCTCTCAAACACATAGGCACCAGCCCCTGCGACGGTGCCACTCGAGTGCGCGCTCTTTGCCTTGAAGAACTCGTTGAGCGAGAACCCGCTGAATTCGCCGCCCGCGGCCCAAACGGCGGCCTCCTGGCTCATCTCGTAGGCGTACATTTCCATGCGAGGCAGCTCGGCGTAAGGGTTGGGCGCCTTTTCGTCCCAGCCTTGCTTCCCCGCCTGCTCGTCTACGTAGGTCCAGTTGAAGACGGCGTCCTCGGTGAACTCGCCGTTGGTAATTGCCCTGAACGGCGTCCCCGAGAGGTAGAGGTAGTGCCTACTCTCAGCCCGAGATCCTCCTCGGTCACCCATTCGTCAGGTTCCTCCGCCTCGGCGACCGCCTCGTCTGTGGGGTCATAGAGGTCACGAGCCGAGTCACGCCAAGCTCCAAAGTGGTACTCGTCCAGGACGATGCAGTCCCAGTTGATCACGTAGAGCTTGTCATTGTGCGGCTTGGTGCCCCCCTCGGGAGTCGTGCCGAAGAGGTCTTGGAAGGATGCGAACCAAACGAGCGGATTCGGTCCGGCAACCAAGTCGTCCTGCTCTCCGATGTGGGTCTCACGGTCGACGAATCGCCAACCGTCGAAGTCGATGTGTGTGAGTAGGTCGTCGCGCCACTGGCTTTGCACGACCGGCTTATAGGTAAGGACCAGGATCCGCTTCCACCCCATTCTCACGGCCAACTGGTAGGTCGCGAAGGTCTTACCGAAGCGCATCTTGGCGTTCCAGAGGAACTTGGGAGCCCTTCTCGATGGGCCCACCGATTGAGCTTTGAAGTAGTCAGAGGTGACCTCGACGGCTCGCTGCTGCTCGGGACGCATCTGGAAGGACTCCGTACGCTTCGGATCAAACGTCCTTCCCTTGGCGACGGCGTTGATAATCGCCCTGACCTCATCCAGCGTTGCCTCGAACCATTCACCGCCCTGTCGTTTGATGCCGGCGGCCACGAGGGCATCATGTACATCGTGATCCGAGAACTCAGTGCCATCAGCACGCGCAGCGGGCTGATCTAGGAGGATTGTCACACCGTCCAAGCTGGGATAGGCCGTGCCGAGTTGCTCCTTGATACGGGTTCGGGCGGTGGGCTTGGTCGTCTGTCCCACCTTGATGAACCCAACACCGGTGACGTGCGTTTGTCCGACCGTGCGTTCCCACGGCTCGCTGTCCTTCCCTACGACGGTATAGGCATAGATGCGATTCGCCACGGATCTAACCCGACTGGTCGGGCGCAGCCATCTCCCTCACCTGGGAATCGATGAAGCTGACCTCGCTCTTCGTCAGCCGATATCGCTTGTAGAGCATCTCGTCGGTCCAGACTCGGTCGACTGGGAGATCGGGAATGAATGCGTAGACACCGCGGGCCGCGTCTTGTGTCGACTTCCTCAGCGACACAAGGAAGCGGACGAATCGAGTGCGCAGGTAGGCCGCATATCTCTCCGCCTCCTCCTCTGATTGGAACCGACCAGCGACGAGATAGGTCTCGGTGCAGGCAGTACCTGGACCCGCGACGATTGGTTGCCCGAGGAACTGCGTCTCCACAGCAGAACTGGTTCCCTGGACCCGGCTGACCAACACTTTCCAGTCGTTAATCCAAGGCTGATTCAGAGGAATGGCGTCTCGTTCCAACCAGGTCACCTTCTGAGACCCAAAGAGTTTCACGGGATCCGTCATTCCGGCCGGGCTGTTTTCGCCGTGGAAGTACGTTCGAAGACCAAAGGGCTTCATGGAGGATACCTTGCTCTCGAGTGTCGGTTCAGGTGATCCTCCGGCCACAAATGCGCGCACCTTCTCCAACACGGATACAGCTTCATTTCTTCGCACGATCACGTCGTAAACGTCCAGATACCGCTCGACAGGTGGTCCGAGTGGTTCGCCATCCCACATTGTCTGCACGGAGCAGGGGCCATCGTGGTGCCGATCCCAGAGAAAGTACGAGACGCCTCCACGAATCTTCACACCTGGAAATCCGTCATAGAGCTTCGGGTAGTCGACCAGTGTCCGAAGGTGTCTATCCGCGAGCATTCTTCTGCGGAACTTCTCGAGTCCCTTCCCGCCGGCAAACCAGCGAGACGGCGTAATCATCAGGACGTATCTGGGGTCCAGCTCGATGGCCTTCTGCACAAACAAGTGGTAGATCGGGGTCGCGCTGGCGTTGTGGCCACCATCGTCGATCTGGTAAGGCGGGTTGCCTACCACGACGTCGAACCTCATGTTCTTCATCTCCTTCGTCGGATATGCCCCATGGATGAATGAATAGGCGTAGTTCTCCCGCCTGTCGCCACGCTCGAGTTGAGTCGGTGCCCGGCAAACGGCGCACGACGTAGTCGTTGGGCCCTTCCGAAAGACGTGCTCCGCCGGAATGAAGGGCAGGTTGCCCACTTCGTCGGTGACATCGACGACGCTTTGTTCCCCCGCTGCGTCGCGAGAGCAATAGACGGTGCGCCGAGAAATCACGCCAGTCATCTCCGTGATGGATGTGCCAAATAGCATCTGGCGGAAGATATGGTCCCGCCTCCTCTCGAAGTCGGGCTCCCACTCGCCAAGGCCTTCCAGCAGTCGGGCGGCGACCTCGCGGAGGAAGATTCCCGACTTGGAGCATGGGTCCAGCCACTTGAGATTCGGGTCGGACCACACCTCGGTGGGCAGGATGTCGAGCATAGCCCGTGCCAGTCTGGGCGGCGTGGGCACCTCATCGTTTGACAGCTGAGCGAGGCAATCGAGGATGTCGGGAACGTGCGAAAAGCCCAGCACCTGTGGCATCAAGCGCTCCTCCGCGTCGACCCATCCTTGCGAGTGGGCCGTGGAGTTATTGTGAGATCAAGGTACTTGATCGGTGTCTCGTCCTGCTTGGGCCCGGATTCCTGCTGGAATAGGCTCGGTTGTATTGCTACCACAGCCGACCCGTCCAGCATCGACCAGACTCGCTTGAAGTATCCGCCACGAATCGGTTGGTAGTCGACGATCTCGATTGTGGCAGCGTCGGCAAGAAAATCCGCGTTGAGGATGTTCGTGTCGAGGACGGCACGGACAGCGGAGACGAACCCAGCAGTCGGTTCGATGCTGTTGGCATCGTTGTAGTAGTGCGTCCGGACGGCGGAGACAAGACGGTCCCGTGCCTCCGCGACGTTTTCCGCGGAGATATCGATACCGTAGATGGAGGCGACTGCCCGCAGGATGCGGTGTTCATAGGCGCCGACGGAGCGGACGGCTCTGAATCGGATATTGCGTAGCTTGCGACGTAGGACTTCCTCCAGGAAGTTGCCCGAGCCGCAGGCGGGTTCGAGGAACTTAATATCGGTGGCCGCAACACCAGGGGCGAACATGTCTGGGATGAGGTCGAGCATCGCGTTGACCTCACGCTCGTGTGTATAGACCTCCGCCAACTCGCGAACCCGGTCACGCGTCTTGATCTGCCCGCGGTGATGGGGAGAATCGCTGGGTCGGGGTCGGCGTTTCGGCGTTCTCGGTGCTGATCAGGGCCCCCTTCCCCCGCGTGCGCCCGATCGCGGGGCGACCGACTTGCGACGTCGAGCTGTAACAGTATGGCGCGACTGAGTGACCGCATCCCCGAAGCCATGGACGGCATTCCTGGCTCAGCTGGGGAGCCGAACGGATTCAAGCGGGCGTTCCGGTTCACCCTTCGAGGCTAGGACATGCCTTGCCGAGAGCCCGGAAGCTGTTTGGATCACTACGAAGCGCTCGGCGGAGAGACCTAGCAATCCGTCCTAGACTTCCCACGGGTTTTCGGCGGAACACGGCTTCTACGCCTGGTGGAGAAAGAGTAGGGTCCATCTCCGCGTACCCATCCCCCCACCCCGAGGGCGCTGCCATTCACCCGTCCTCCGTCGGAATGTCCCCACCTCGGACGACGAATCGCGCTCGATTCGTAGCCTTGTCATCTGTCAACCCATTGGCGGGAACACCGGGAGATCATCCGGCGCCCAATACCCCCACTGAATCTCGTCGGGACTCTGGGGGAGGCGGTTCGACGCGACAGTTACGACGGCGGGGCCGACTTCCGAGGGGCGGTGTTGTCGAAAAGGGTGTAGACCTAACCTGTAGCGGGATTGGAAATGCAGTCGCCCATCGGAGGCCCGATGAAAGCCGACACGCTGACGCTCACCAATCTCTTCAACAAACCGGTGACATACATCGTCCCTTTGTTTCAGCGTCCTTACGTCTGGAACCGCGAGGAACACTGGGAACCCCTATGGGACGACTTGCGGACCGTTGCCGAGAATCTGATCACAGCACGGTCGGTCGCTTCGGAGGAGGACACCAGCCAGGGTACGCCGGAGGCGCTAACGCCTTCCCACTTCCTCGGCGCAATCGTGGTCGAGCAACTCCCCTTTGGGGCCGGCATGATCGAGCAGCGCAACATCATCGACGGGCAGCAACGCCTAACGACGCTGCAACTCTTCCTTGACGCGGCAGCCGATGTGGCCGCCGAAGCCGGTGATGGGAGCACGAAGCTGTTTGGGAAATTGACGGACAACGACCCCGACCTGATCCGCAGCTCCATCGATCGCTTCAAGGTGTGGCCAACGAACATCGATCAGGCCGTCTTCGGCACCACGATGAAGAAGGAGGAGCGGGGAAGCGACGATCTGGCGAATCTCTCCCAGTCGTCGATCTTCCAAGCACACACATACTTTGCCTCCGCGATCCGAGAGTGGCTCAGCGAATCACCCGATACTTCCGTGACGGAACGACTGGACGCTCTTCGCATAGTCCTATGGCAGCTTCTGCGCCTGGTAGTAATCGACCTCGAGCCGAACGACAACGCGCAGGTCATCTTCGAGACGCTGAACGCGCGGGGCACACCCCTCCTGGCTTCAGACCTCATCAAGAACTCGCTCTTTAGATTGGCCTCGGAGCGTCGCCTGCCGATGGGTGACCTCTATGAGTCACACTGGAGGTCGCTCGACACTGACTGGTGGAGGGAGTCGATCGCGCAGGGTCGCCTTACGCGGCCGCGGCTGGACGTCTTCTTCTTCCACTGGCTCACCATGCGCCGGGGTCGGGAGCTCGGCCTGCACGAGCTCTTCCCCCAGTTCCGCCGGTTCGCAGCCGAGACTAACGATCCGGAGGGCATCCTCAAGGACATCGACCACCATGCGAAGACGTACCGCGGATTCGATCTCCATCCACCGGGCAGCCCGGAAGAGACCTTCTTCTACCGGCTTCGCATGACCGAGACCGCGACGGCGAACCCTCTCTTGCTGTTCGTTCTCGGACATCCCGAGGCTGAGGTCTCCGGAGAACAGCGAACGCGGCTCACCCGGGCGGTCGAGAGTTGGCTCATCAGGCGAATCGTCTGCCGGATGACGACAAAGAACTACAACGTGGTATTCCTCTCGCTGCTCGGCGAGGTCGCAAAGGACCCGGCACGCGCCGGCGATGTGACAGTGGAGTTTCTCGCCCGGCTCGAAGGAGAGAGTCAGGTCTGGCCCTCCGACGAGCAGGTTCGTGACGCGCTGCTGTCGTTGCCCATCTACAAGGTGGTGAGCAGAGGCCGGCTCCGCATGATCCTCGAGGCACTCGAGGACTCGCTTCGCTCCCCTGGCAAGAGCGAGGAAGCGCATGTCCCGCGGGTCCTCACTATCGAGCACGTGCTCCCTCAGAGCTGGGAGCCGCACTGGCCGTTGCCAGCAGATGTCAACGTCGTCGAGGCGACCGCTAATCGCGACAACCTGAAGCACTCACTCGGCAACCTGACGCTGGTCACGCACAAGCTCAATCCAACTCTGTCGAACGCGGCTTGGGTCCAGAAGCGCGAGACCTTGGGCGATCACACAGTCCTGTTCCTCAACAAGGATCTAGTGAACGAGTACGCGGGATCGTGGAACGAGTCGACGATCCTCGAGCGCGGGCAGCAACTTGCGGCCCGTTTCCTGTCGCTGTGGCCTGGGCCAACCGATCCCTTCTGGAATTCTCTCGGTGTGGACGGGCTGAGCTTCCAGGCGCCCCCCGAGGCGGAGGAAGAGGTCGGAGAAGCGGAGGAGGGGCTCTCTAGCAACTCGACTCCGCCAACTTCGCACGTGGCGCTGAGAGCTTATGCGGCCACCGAATTCGTTCGGGATGCTGTGGACGGTATCGAGGAGTGGCTGATGGAAGCCGGTCTCGAGGTCATTCACAACGCTCGGTCGCATCATTCCTTCTACGCCGGCAAACGCTGGCTGGGCGGTTACTACTTCGCCAAGAAATGGGTTCACTTCTGGCTCATAGGGCGCCACCCAGCGGACTCGACTCTCGAGGAACTGAGCGACCCATCCAGCGCGCGCTTCAGAACCACGCGTGTCGCGGGCAACATCCACGACGAATCTGACCTGGAGCTCTTCAAGCAAGGCGTCCTGGCGCGGGTGGCCCAAGGGCCGATCGACTAGAAAGGGTTACAGCTCGCCCACCTTGCTGAAGAGGAGGACTGATGCCTGAGAAATCGGCGTCGCCATCAGATCTGGCAGGCGCCATGCGCGCGAAGGGGTTGCACGGCGTACTCGTGCAGATGGCCGAGTGGGGCCAGCTGCTGGAGTTCGCATGCGAGATGCCGCAGTGCTACTGCCCAAAAGGCCGTCGGCACTTCGACGAACGAACCCCGAACGAGGGTGACTGGGAACCCAACCTCGACCATTATCCAGTCCCCGAGATGGCCGGGGAAGCGAACCCCGGGCAACGCCCGATTGGCCCACGTCATGTGTAACAGAAGCGACTGGGGCTGGCGTAGTCGGATCAGAACGCTCCTCGAGAGTCACAAATCTCTTGACGAGATCGCGGAGTCGCTCAACAGGAACACAAAGGTGGCCCGCCCACATGGCCACAGTGCCTGGACGCCCGCCTTGGTCCGGAGGGCGTACGTCTCCTGATTCCAAGACATGATCTTCAGCGGAGGGCTATCGCGAGTGTCTCTGCGAGAGACTGGACGTCGGCGGAACTGAGCCTCGCCGGCTGAGATCGAACCCACGCCACAAGCCTCTTGGGTGAAGCGATCCGGACCTGATCGATCTCGGGCTCACGAAACCAGCCTCCCTCGAGGCTGGAGTTGTGGATGCAGAGCACGGCTCGGACGTCCAGGCCGACATTGGCAAGCTGAACCCGCAACAGAAACTGAACCGCTCCGGCCTCGTGCCAGACTTCCTCGAGATCTCGCTTGCGATCACGCCCGTTGATGACGAGCCGTGAGCGCTCGACGCGGCCGCGGCCCTTGTAATTCTTGGTCTCGATCACGAAGACGCCGGGTGGTCCGATGAGGACGTGGTCGATGTTCGCGCGCTTCCGCTCTGGAAGCGGGAGGTCGTTTAGAAGGATCCAGCCTTCGGCCTCGAGTGGTCGGAGCGCTTCCGCCGTCCGTCGCTCCCCCTCGGCGCCTTTTCCCCAGGCCTCTGCGTATCTGAGGCGGCGTTCATAGTCCGAGCCGAGTTTCGTTACGGATCGCCAGAAGCGGCTTGCCGGCAACGACGCGTCGAGCTTTTCCCGTTCCCGCTCGTAGCGGCGCTGGGCGGATCCGCCTGCCTCGTTCACACCTGAAGCATGTCCAGCGCCGGGCTCGAACGCAAGGTCCCCACCGCCGCGCCCGTTGGTGGGCATACCGTACCTTCGTTGACCAGAACCTGCGACAGGACGTAGCCTCGACTCCGACGGATGTAACGAGAGGAACCCGATTTGGCCAAGTGCGGCAGCTGTGGCGCATCAGGGGACTGCAAGAAGTGCGGAGGTACTGGAAGGATTCATCAATGGCCCAGTACATTCTCTTGCAGCCGATGCGGAGGGAACGGCAAGTGCACCACGTGTGGGGGCAAAGGGTGGACCTGAGCGCTGGCTAGGCCGCAGACCTGGTGGGTGAGGGTGAGTTCTGCACGAGACGTTCTTGCGCGAATCCACGACCGGCTCCAGAGCCGGTATCCGTCGACGTTTTGGACGGACGAGGGGGGCCTCGCGGTTCCGACCATGGTTGAGACGACCTGGCTGTTCGTACTTGTCGACGAGGTATTCGACCAGCAGTACACCCGAGTCCAAGTCTTCGCGCCGATCCTTCGAGACCTGCCCATCACAGACGAGTTGATCCGCTACGTTGCCATGCAGTCGAACACAGACTTCGCCTTCGGTGCACTCGCACTAGCGGTCGAGGGAGAGAGGCCTCTCCTGTCGTTCGGCTACTCGCTACTCGGAGATACCCTCGACGACGACGAGCTCGAGGTCGCGGTGGACTATGTCGCCGTTACCGCGGACAATTTGGCCAATCAGCTTCGGCCGCGGTTCGGGGGAGCTTTCTTCAACGAGGCATAGCCCGTCGCACATTCGGTGCGGTCGGCGGGGATCATGGCATCCCCCGGGGGTCGACCTCGAGCTCCTGCAGGTCCTGGATCACGAGATCGCGTTCGGGATGGTCAAGGACCCGACCGAGGAGGGGCGGGCCGGCGACGACCGGCCGGCATCCAGGCCATGAACTGGACGCCGACCGCCTGGTCACAGGCACGCCGATCTGGCTCACATGAAGTCGAGCCTTTAGGCTTGGCGAGAGACGGTGTCGCCTCGTTCCAAAGACGTCGCGAAAGCGAGAGCTTCGACCACGTTGGCTTCTGAGAGTCCCACTAGGCCGTCGGTCTTGACCAGCGCGGTCGGGATGCCGGCGACGACTCGAGCGGCGGCCCATTCGAAGGCGTCTTCGTCGAGGTCGTCGTCGACCCAGACCAGCGGGCGGGACTCGTTCTCCTCGCGTTCGGCCCAGGCCAGGAGGCCTTCCAGCTTCCAGGTTCGCTTCACTCTCGGGTCGAGGCCGAGGTAGGGGAACTCGATGAAGTCCCAGTCGGCGCCGATGCCGCCGATCAGGGGGCTGATGTACACCGGTGCGTGCTGTGCCCAGGTCGTGGCCCAGATCGGGTCGAAGGGCTTGATCATCCTCCGCAGCCTCCCGATCGTTCCGCTCGGCACCGCGATCTCGTACGGGCCGACGATCGTTCGCCGCGAGCGCTTCGGCCGGCCGAAGGCGTTGATGACGCCGTCGACGTCGATGAGGAGCCGGGGGCGTTGGTTCATCGGGACGCCACTCATGACTCCTCCTTCCCTCCTTTCTCCAGCTCCGGGTTCGACACCAGCGTCGCGTTGATCGTGAAGGACATTGGCACGGGGCCTCCGGACATGAGGCCCGCCGTCTCGAGCTCTTCGAGCAGCTTCCGGTTCCTCTCGATCATCTCCCGCTCGTTCCGGGCGGCGACCTCCGGATCATCCGGATCGATCGGGTATCCCGTCTGCAGGACCTCCAGGGCCTCGACCTCGCCGGACTCGTAGATCCGCGCGTGGTGGTCGCCCCAGATGCGGTGGAAGGCGTAGTACTCCAGGTACTCGCCTCGGTCGTCGCTGCCGAAGACGTACCTGACGGATCCGGAGCCGCCCTGCTGCTTCAGGTAGCCGGACCGGCGCTCGGCGACGTCGTCTTCGGGGAGGGTCACGCCCCATTGCTCGAAGGTCTCGTCGAACTTCGCCCGCAGCGCGTCCAGGGTCTCAGTCACCGGTGGGAGCGTAGGCGCCGGCTCGGGTGGGCCTCACCCGCGTGCATAGCGGATCCGCTATTTCGGCCCGGATCGGGCGGTGGACGGGATCGTCGGCCGCGGCGATCCCGGTTGGTTCGCTCGCCGGACGTCGCTCCGGGTTCGGCGCGGAGCCTGCCTCTCGGCGATGGTCAAGGGCACCGTGTGAAGCGACGGAGGCCGGCACCCAACCGTCGACATAGCAGATACGCGATACCGATTCGGCTTGAGTTGTTTCCCCTTGAATTCCGCGTCCGGGTGGGCGCAGAATGCTTGCCTCGTTCCGGGGGCCGGCCCAGCCGACCGGGAGGCGGGCCTCCGGCGTCCTGACAGGAGGTGCCCGCATGTTGGATCTGGAGGCCGCGGTGGCCAGGGGCCGAGCGCTCCTCACGCATTCGGAGCAGACCCAGTGGGAGCTCGCGCAGCTCGCGTACGACGTCTGGCACGACGGCGAGCGCGGAGACCTCACGAGGTGGGCGGAGCGGCTGGGCATCAGCCGGTCCCACGCCTCACAGCTCAAGAAGGTCTGGGAGCGGTACGGCGGGCTTCCCGCGTCCGAGCGCACGCGGAGGTTCAACGAGTACTACACGATGGCGAGCGTCTCGAAGGAACGGGCCACTCGGTTGGAGCGCAAGGCGGACGGTGAGGGTCGCGGCGTGGGGGCGATCCATCGCCGGGGTCGCGACCGGGACCGGCTGGAAACCGCGCGGGCGATGCTGCGGAGCCGGGACGGGGTCCGGGAGGTGCTGGACGATCCTCGCGTCCGTTCGGCGGTCGAGCGGGAGCTCCGCGCCCGGGGGGCCCGTGAGGCGCCCGGCCCGTTGGAGGGGCTGCACGGGCGGCGGCAGCAGGAGTCGTTGGCGCGTGAGCTCGCCGACGTCCAGCACCGCCTGAGCGGAATCCTGGGCCGTATGGCCGGCCTGCAGCTGAACCGGGACATCCGGGCCCGGGTGGCCAGGACGTTCCGTCAGCTCGAGGCTGCGATGGCCTGGCTGCGGACGTTCCTGCGCTCCGAAGACCGGCCCATGGACGAGGCCCTCGACCGGATCCTGTCGGGTTCGCCGGAGCCGGTGGAACCCGCGGAGGACGGATCTGTGGCCGAGGGTGGCCGGGGACGTCGCCGGAGGCGGGCCGCAGACGGATCGGGCCGTGCACGGGGTCTCCGCGGCGGCGGTGTCAGAGCCTCGAGCTAAGTTCGTCACCCTCCCTCGCCGTGTGCGTCTGCATGTAGTGCACATGCGTTAATGTGGAGGACATGTCGAAGATGATCCAGATCCGCAACGTTCCCGAGGACGTGCACCGCAAGCTCAAGGCAAAGGCGGCCCTGGCCGGGATGTCACTTTCGGACTACCTGCTGTCGGAGATCGCTCCCCTCGCCGATCGACCAAGCCTGCAGGAGGTGCTTCAACGGATCCGATCGCGTCCAAAGCAGAAGGACGGCCCGGGCGGCGCCGAGATCATCCGGCAGCTCCGTGGACCGCTCCCGTGATCGTCCTCGATGCCTCTGCGGTGGTCGACCTGCTCGCGCGACGGGAGCACGAGGAGTGGGTCGCCGCGCGGCTGGGCGAGGCGGCGCCGAACGTCGCGGCCCCTCACCTGGTGGATGTCGAGGTGCTCTCGGCGATCCGCGGCCTGATGCTGGGTGGCCATCTGCGACGAGGGGATGCCCGGGCAGCGCTCGAGGACCTCGAGGCTCTGCCGCTGGCGCGTTACCCGCTGTTCCCGCTGGTCGACCGTGCCTGGCAGCTCCAGGACCGGATCAGCCCGTACGATGCCATGTACGTCACCCTGGCCGAGGCCCTCGACGCGACCCTGGTGACGACGGATCGCGCCCTGGAGAGGACCGTTCGTCGCCTGGTTCGCGTCCTGACGCCGACGTACGAGATCCACCCGTAGCGCGTGCGTAGACTGCCCGCATGACCAGCGGATTCGAAGACCTCAAAGCCCTGCTGCTCAACTGCTCCATCAAGTACGACGCCGCTTCGTCGCACACCCGGAGGCTGCTGGCGCGGTCGGCGGGGATCATGGCGTCGCAGGGAGTCGCCGTGGAGCTGCTGCACGTCCTGGATCACGAGATCGCGTTCGGGATGGTGAAGGACGCGACCTCGGAGAGTGGCCGGGCGCGCGACGACTGGCCGGGCATCCAGGCCAAGATCATGGACGCCGACATCCTGGTCGTCGGCACGCCGATCTGGCTCGGGATGAAGTCGAGCGTGGCGAGCCTGGTGATCGAGCGGATGTACGCCTACAGCGGAGACCGCAACGAGAAGGGCCAGTACCTCTACTACGGCAAGACGGCGGGCTGCGTGGTCACCGGCAACGAGGACGGCGTCAAGGCGTGCTCCATGCAGATCCTCTACGCGATGCAGCACATCGGCTACACGATCCCTCCGCAGGCCGACTGCGGCTGGATCGGCGAGGCCGGCCCGGGCCCGAGCTACGGGGACGTCCTCGAGGGCTCCGAGGTACCCGTCGGCTACGACAACGACTTCACGCTGAAGAACTGCACCATCATGTCGTGGAACCTGATGCACACCGCCCGCGCGCTCAAGGACGCCGGCGGGCTGCCGACCACGGGGAACCGGGCCGATCACTGGGATGAGGACGTGAACGCCCGGGACCAGGACCCCGAGCGCACCAGCTTCTGACGCTCTGGCGTTAGGACGCCGGTTCGGGGCGAGTCTTCGGGTACCCCACGGGCAGGATGAACTCCCCATCGACATGCCGGTAGAACACCCGCCAGGCGTGGTACCCGTAGAAGGCGCGGGGGTCGGCGAGCATGTGCCTCGCGTGCGACTTGATGCCGGCCACGTAGTTCCAGGACGGGTTGTAGCGATAGGTGGCGTTGTCCATGTTTCCCGGTGCGCCGTTGGCGCGTAGCAGCCGGGCCGCCGCCATGATGGCGTCGCGCGTGTCGTGGATGTCGCCGCCCTCGCCGTAGGCCTCCCACGTCGACGGGATGAACTGCATCGGTCCCTGGGCGCCGGCGTAGCTCGGCCCCACGATGCGGCTCATCCGCGTCTCCACCAGGTGGATCGCCGCGAGGTAGCCCCACGGCACGCCGTACCGGCGTTCGGCCTCCCGGTAGTACCCGAGGAGGTCGTCGGCCGGCGGGGGCGCCACGATCCGCCAGTCCCTGGGGAACGCCTCCTGTGCGGGGACGATCACCGACAGCTCCCTGATGCCCGTGAGGGCGGCGGTCATGCTTCGGCGCGCCCGCGGCGACAGCAACGGCGTCACCCGCTCCATGAGGCCCGGCGCCCGCGCGAGCTTTCGGCAGGCCAGCTGCTGGAGCTCGCCGGCGGCTCGCAGGCGCTCCGCGGGCTCGGTCGGGTCGTGCAGGACGTCCTCGACCAGCTCGATCTCCGCGGCGAGGGCCCGGGCGTCGGCCGAGGGACGCTCGGGGATGGCGACCGGAAGCGGCGAAGCAACGGGCGAGACCGGCGAGCCGATCGCGGTCGGGGCGGCGGTAGGCACCGGGGCTTCGGCGTCGCAGGATCCGAGGATCCCGACGACGAGGGCAAACCCCAGCGCGAGGCCGGCGACGCGTTCAGTCACTGATTCGGATAGTGCACGTCGAAGCGCTCGAAGAACTCGGGTGGAGGGCGCTCGCCCTTCCGGCCGTACTCCACCTGCTCGCGCAGGTAGGTCGCGAAGGCCATCCCGGGGGCATGGATGTTCAGGTATCGCGCCCGCTCGGGGACGCCGAACGCGTGGAGGGCTCCCGGCGGGGCGACGGCGAACCCGCCGGCCCCCAGCCGGATCGTCTCGGTCTCCGACGTCGCGATCTCGAGCTCGCCCTCCAGGACGTAGAACGCGTCGGCGTGCCGCTCGTGGGTGTGCAGGGGGATCATGTCCATCGGGCCGGACTCGACCTCGTTCACGTGGAGGACCTCGAGCTCCGCCTTGATGTGCGCCACGCCTCCGCCGGTGCGGACCTCGTCTCCCCCGCCCGGCTGAACCACGATCGCTTCCGTCATCGCTGCGCTCCCCTCACTCGGATCCGGTTCGTGTCATACCCCCTTCGTAGCCTGGGCGCATGCGATCCGCCGGCGGCATCCTCGAGGTCATCGTCAGCCGGGGCATGTGCTACGGCCCGTGCCCGGTCTATCGCTGCACGGTGCGGCGCGACGGGACGGCCACCTGGTTCGGGGACGCGTTCGTCTCGGCGTTCGGATTCGACCATGGCGTCTTCGAACCGGCGCAGTTCGAGGCGCTCGCCTCGTCCATCGAGCGGTCCGGGTTCTTCACCTGGGACGCCGAGTACCCGCCGCTCACGACCTGCTCCTCCGCCCAGGCGATCACCGTCAGGACCAGCGACGGTGACCGGACCGTCGAGGGAGACGACTCGAACCCGGAGCCGCGGGGGTTCGGGTCGATCGTCCGACGGGTCGAACGCATCGCGGAGGGGATCGGGTGGCTGCCTGGGGACAAAGCGATGTAGATGTATACTGCGCTGTATATGGCATCCACCCGCACCCAGATCTACCTGACCGCCGAGCAGCGGCGACGCCTGGATCAACTCGCGAAGGGCCGGGACGTTTCCCTGGCAGAGGTCATTCGAGACGCGGTGGACGCCTATCTCGACCGGGCGGCGCCGGATCCGGGATCGGCCCTCGAGGCTACGTTCGGCGCGCTCCCCCGCCTGAAGGCCCCCTCCCGTGACGAGTGGGACCGTGGCTGAGGTCCTGGTCGACACCGACGTCCTGATCTCCCACCTGACCGGCGAGCGGAGGTTCGATCCCGGCACGGACCGAGTGTCCTATTCCGTCGTCACCCGGTGCGAGCTCTTCGCCGGACGCGGCGCCGACGAGCGGACCATCAACCGCCTGCTCGCGCCGTTCACCGAGATCCCCGTCGACCGCCGGATCGCCGAGCGGGCCGGACGTCTGCGCCGCGACCTCCGAATCCGGACGCCCGACGCGCTGATCGCGGCGTCCGCGATCGCTCACAAGCTGGACCTCATGACCCGCAACACCCGCGACTTCGCGAGGGTGCCGGGGCTGGAGGTCAGGCCGCCCGCGACCCTTTCGTGAGGCCATATAGCAGTGCCGTGATACCGCCGACTCGCGTCTGCGAGCGGCTGGACGGCCCTACGGGCAGCCCGTGGCCGTGTCTCCCGGGTCCTTCTTGCAGGTGTCGGAGCCGTCGCCGCCGTGGACCGCGTCGCCGCCCGAGCCGTCCTTGACGTTCAGGGTGTCGCCGCCCCCGTTGCCCTCCAGGGTGTCGTTGCCCATTCCCCCGCCCTGGAGGTTGTCGATACCCGTGCCGCCGATGATCCGGTCGTTGCCGGCCTTGCCGTTGGAGACGTCGTTGCCCCCGAGCAGACAGATCGTGTCGTTGCCGGGCGTGCCGTCCAGGGTCTCGGATGCACTCGTGCCGACCACGGTGCAGGACACGCCCGGAACCACCGAGGTGTTGACGTTGACCGTCGTCGTCTCGGAGCTGCTGTGGTTGTTCGAGACCGGCTCGTTCTCGGCGGAGTCCAGCCCCAGCAGCCGGAGCCTGCGGGATCCGGCGTGGGTCATGCGCACGACGACCGTGGTGTCCACCGTTGCACCCGAGGCGATGGTCCCGAAGTTGCAGCTGATCAGCTTGTTCACCGGCGTGCCGCAGGTTCCCTGGCCCGGCGTGGCCGAGACGAACACCCCGTATTCGGGGAGCTCGATGGTGCCCGTCACGCTCGTGGCCGCGTCCGGGCCGAGGTTGCGGACCCGCGCGGTGTAGGTGAGCGTCGTTCCGGCCGCGACCGGGTCGGCCGAGTCCTCGACGCCGGCCTCGAGGTCGGCGCCGGAGGAGGGCGCGACGACCGTGACGCCGTCGGATGCCGTTATCGGGCTCTCGTTGCCGGCGGCGTCGAATGCCTGCACGCAGCTGTAGTAGGTCTCACCGACGACCAGGCTGGTCGTGCCGATGCTCCCCGAGGTGAACGTGCCCGCCTCTCGGTTGTTGCGGCGAGGCTATGGGCTTCGCCCGGCCAGGAGTCAATAGTCCTTCTTCGTGCAACTTGGCGGGCATTGGGCAGCGGCCCCCGGAGCCGTTTCGCCCCGGGCCTAGAGGATCGTGAACGTCAGGATCGCGATCCCCCAGTAGGGGGCGAACGAGTTCGACTGCGCGGCGAGGGCGGGCGCCGTGTACTGCTGGTACGCATGCGGGGCGCCGAGGTCGACGGTGAAGGACAGCCTCCCCGTCCTGCCGGCGGTGCCGATCACGGGCTCGGCGCCCAGTTCGTCGCTCACCCGCACCCGCGACCCCGGCCGGAACCACGCCGGCGTGGTGACGCGGGTCTGTCCCGATCCGTGGAACGACACGCCCCGGCGGCTGGCCCGCACCACCTGGAGGACCTCGGGCGCCCGCTCCGGATCCGCGCGGAACGTCCACCCGAACGCCCCGAACGCAGGGATCGCGCGATCCAGGTGGAAGATCGCCGGATCCTTTCTGCCAAAGGCCTTCAACAACGTCGGAAACCAGTCGCGCAGGTCCCGCGCGGCCGCGACGCCGCTGTGGGTCCCCGGATGGACCCGGTAGTCGTGCGGGATCCCGGCACCCTCCAGCGCCGAGTGCAGCGTCTCGTTCGTCAGGTAGATCGCCGCCTCGGCCTGCGCGCCCAGGGCCACGAACGGATCGCCGGCGGCAAGCTCCTCCTCGGTCGGAGTCCCGTCACCCGTCGACAGCCAGATCGAGGTGCCGTTGTAGGAGTGGACCAGATCGACGGGGTTCGCGTCCCGCCACCAGAGCTCGTTCGTCACGGGGTCCCCCCACGGGGTGGGGCCCACGGGTGAATCCCACGTTCCGAGGGAGACCGGCCCGACATACCAGTTGACCTCCTCCGTCACCTGCGTGGTGTCCGCCACTCCGGAGAACGAGCCGATCGCGGCGAAGAGGTCCGGATGGTGGGCGGCCAGGGCGAGCGCGCCGTAGCCGCCCATCGAGAACCCGGCGATCGCCCGTCCGCCTCGGCGGGCGATCGTGCGATACGTCCGGTCCACCGCCGGGATGACCTGGTTGACGAACATCGACTCGTAGTTGCCGGTGCCGTCGCGCCAGTTGGTGTGGAACGTGATCCCCGTGAAGACCGAGACGATGATCACACCTCGGTTCGCCAGCGTCTGCAGGAGCTTCGGATCGGCGGGGTCGTAGGTGAGCCACGCGTCCTGGTCGTGGCCGCCGCCGGCGAGCAGGTAGACGACGGGGTAGCGGCGGCCCGACGTTCGATAGTCCGCGGGCAGGACCACGCGATACGGGACGCGGGGAGGAAGCAGGCCGTCGACGTCCGTACAGGCGTTGGGATCGGCGTCGGCCAGGACCTGCCCGGCCACGACGATCGCGCCGCACAGGGCGAGCGGGTTCGGCTGGCCGCCGGCGTAGACGAGCGCCGCCCCCCCGGCGCCGGCGCACACCGACAGTGAGAGGAACGCCTCGCCAAGGGCGACGCCGTTGTGCTCGCCCGTCGCGCACTGCTCGGGCGTGGGCAGGCAGCCGTCCTGGCCGGGCGTGCACTCCTCGGCATGGACCGACCCCGATGCCAGAGCCATGACGATGAACACGGCGGCGGCAACGAGTGTTGTCGGCGTACGGCGGCGGGACACGGACCCTCCCGGTGGCGAGATGAGCGCTCGGAGAGGATTGTGGGAGGCGCGCCGGAGTCCGTCTACCCCCTTGTGACGAATCTCTCAGCTCAGGCGGTCGATCTCCTCGACTCTCGGCTTCGCGCCGAGGCGCTCGAAGATGGCTCTCGCCTGTTGGAGCGCCTCGCGGTCCCCGGTCGCCCGGCCGAGGCCCAGCAGCGCGTGGGCTTCCTCGGGGACGCTGCCGAACGCCTTCCATTGCCCGGCGGCTTCGCGGAATCCCGCCGCGGCCGTTTCCCGATCGCCCTTCGCCTCGGCCAGGTATGCCTCCCCCGAGAGGCGGGCCAGGCGCTCGCGCCTCGTGGCCTCGCCGACGCGAGACAGCAACAGTTCCGATCGGGCGAGGTCGCCCGCGGCCGCGGACTCGCGCAGCAGATCGAGCTGGGTGAGCGTGCCCTGGGTGCCCGTCGACGCCCCGAGGATCTCGGCCGCCCGGTCCAGGTGCGCGGTCGCGGCCGCCGCGTTCCCCCGCGCGTACTCGATGGCGGTCGCCACCGAGAGGGACGGGATCAGCATCTGGGGCTCCCGGCTCTCGAGGCCTCGCGGCAGCCAGTGCTCCATGAGCGCGGCCGCCGCGTCGACCTCTCCCCGCTGGACCTGGACCGCCTCCGCGGCGGCCGCGGCGATGAGCCCGATGGAGCCGCTCTCCCCCGCCTTCCATTCCAAGAGCCCCGTGGCCCGCCGGAGACACTCGTCCCACTCGCCGGCCTCGTAGAGCTGAAGCATGCTCGTGCCGGTGAGCCAGGCCACGTCGAACGCGTCGCCCCGCTGCTCGGCGATCCTCAGTCCCTCCTCGATCAGGCGAAGGCCGGCCTGGGGGCCCTCCTCGAACCACACCTGGTCGGACAGGTTGTTGTACGCCCGCGCGGTCTCCCATCCGAGCCCGCTCGCGGTGGCCACCGCCAGGGCCTCCCGCGAGTCCTCCAGGCCTCCGGGATCCCCCAGCTCCTGCCGGGCCATCCCGCGGTACTGGAGCGAACGCACCACGACGGCCGGCGGCCCGACCTCCCGGCCGAGGGTCAGAGCCTTCTCGGCCCACGGCACAGCCTCGGCCGGGTAGCCGCTCAGCGTGCGGTCGCGGGCCATGAACGAGTAGGCGCGGGCGAGGTCCGGTCCGGGCGGGAGCGCCTCGAGGATCTCGACCGCTCGGGCCAGCGGCGCCCGGCCGGCCTCGGTCCTTCCGAGGTCGGACACGACCTCGGCCAGATGCAGCAGCGCCCGTCCCGCGGAGAGCTGATCGTCCTCGGCCAGGGCGACCTCGACGGCCTCCTCCACCAACCGCCGGGCCTCCTCGAGCTCTCCCCGCAGATAGGCGGTCTGGCTGGCCTTCGCCAGGAACTCGCCGCGGCCCGGGCGGCCCTTCGCGAACAGCTCCAGCGCGCGGCGGTAGTACGCGTCGGCACTCGGGACGTCGAGCAGGTAGGCGCGGTCCCCCGCGAGCTGGAGGAACCGGGCCGCGGGCTCCTCGAGGGCCTCGGCCTCCTCCGTCTCCCCGCTGGCCCGGGCGAGCTCGAGGGCCTGGACGTAGTGGTGGGCCAGGAGCTCGGCGTGGTCGGCGACACGATCGCCGGCGATGGTCTCGATCCAGGCTGCGGCGGCGCGGTGCTTCGCGGCCCGCGCGGCTCGCGGGATCTGGGAGTAGGCGACGTCGCGGACCAGGACGTGCCAGAACGCGTACTCGGCCTGGTCCTTCACGCTGGAGGTGCGCGCGGGGCGGACCAGCTCCTTGCGCGCCAGCTCGTGGAGGCCGTCGCGGACGGCGGGCTCCCCTGCAGGGCCCATGGACGCGAGCGCGCCGGACCAGAACACCTTGCCGACCACCGAGGCGTCGTGCAGGAGAGCCTTGCGCTCGGGTGGCACGGTGTCGAGGCGCGCGGCGATGAGCGCCTGGACGGTGTCGGGCACCGGGATGTCACGATCGGTGACGAGCTTCACCTCGCCGTTCGTCCGTTCGAGGAGGCCGGCGTCGGTGAGCATCCGGACGAACTCCTCGGCGTAGAGGGGGTTGCCGCCGGCGCGTTCGAGCAGGGCCGTCTGGACGTCCGGCGGGAGGGTCACGTCCTGCAGGAGGGCCGAGACCAGGCGGCCGGTCTCGTCCTCGGAGAGCGGCGTGAGCGCGATCGTCGTGGAGTTGCGTTTGCCTCCGGCCCAATCGGGGTTCGACTCGAACAGCTCCGGACGGGCCGTGCACAGGACGAGCATCGGCACGCCGATGGCGTAGTCGACGAGGTGGTCGATGAACTCCAGGAGCGGGGGGTCGGCCCAGTGGAGGTCCTCGAAGACGAGGACGAGCGGGTCGCGGGCCGCGATGCCCTCGATGAAGCGGCGCCAGGCCGCGAACGACTCGCCCTTCTCGACCTGGTCGGCCTGCTCCACGGCCAGCCCGGTGAGCGGGGCGAGGCGGGCGCGGACCCAGCCGCGGTCGGCCTCTTCCTCGATCACGCCGTTCACGGCGACTTCGAGCTTCGCGGCGGCCTCGTCGGGCGTGTCGGACTCGAGGATCCCGGCCTGCGCCTTCACGATCTCCCCCAGCGCCCAGTACGTCACGCCTTCGCCGTAGGGCAGACACCGGCCCTGCCGCCACGCGACGATGTCGGTGAGCTCGTCGACGTGGGCGAAGACCTCCGACACCAAGCGGGTCTTGCCGACGCCGGGCTCGCCGATCACGGTGACGAGCTGGACGCTGGACTCGCGGAGGGTCCGGGTGAGGCTTCGCCGGAGCAGGTCGAGCTCGTCGTCCCGGCCGACGAGCGGCGTGTCCGCATGCTGTCGGACGTCGACGCCGAACCGGCTCAGCGGGGCGACTGCCTGCCAGACGGCGACGGGCTCGCGCTTGCCCTTCACCCGGACGGAGTCGAGCTGCCGGTAGTCGAACAGCCCGGAGGTCGTTCGGTGGGTCATCTCCCCCACGACCACCCCGCCCTCGGGACACACGCCCTGGAGGCGCGACGCGGTGTTGATGACGTCGCCGGCGACCATGGCCTCGCCGAGCTCGGTCCGGGCGGCGAGGGTGACGACGGCCTCGCCGGTGTTGACCGCCGAGCGGACGGTGAGGTCGAGGCCCGGCTCGGCGGCGTTCATCTCCCCGATGGCATCCTGGATGCGCAGCGCGGCGCGGACCGCGCGCTCGGCGTCGTCCTCGTGCGCAACCGGCGCGCCGAACACCCCGACGACGGCGTCGCCGATGAACTTCTCGACGGTCCCGCCGTAGCGCTCGATCTCCTTGCGCAGCGCGGCGTGATACGGACGCAGGATCGCGCGGACGTCCTCGGGGTCGGATTGTTCCGAGCGCGCCGTGAACCCCGCGAGGTCGGCGAACAGGACCGAGACGACCTTGCGCTCCTCGGCCTCGGGGATCGCCGCGGCGCCGAGCGGGGCGGCGCAGTTCAGGCAGAACTTGGCATGCTCGGGGTTCTCCTGATTGCAAACCGGACAGCGCACCACGGCGCGTCGAGTCTAGGGCCGATCCGGCGCGGGTTCGTCGCTCGGGGCGAGGGAGGGCCAAAACGCGGTAGGCTCTTCCTACGGCTCCCGAACCCCGGGTGCTTGGGGAGGAGACCCGATCGCATGAAACGAACCCACAGCATCGGCGCTCTGGCCGGCAGCAACGACCGTCCCATGAAGTCCTACGGGCAAGGTCGGACCTGTTCGGTGTGCGACACACAGCTGTCGCGCTACAACGCGAGCGACGAGTGTGGGATCCACCGCGGTTGGGGCCCGAACCCGGCGGCCGCCCGGCGCACCGGCGGCAAGGCCTAGCCACTCGAGGAGAGGAGTCCTCATGGCCAACAAGGACAAGGGAGGAACCAAAAGTAGTAAGAAGACCGCCCAGAAGAGCCTGAAGGAAAAGCGCAAGGCGAAGAAGGGCAAGCAAGCGAAGTAGTCAGCAGTCAGATAGGAGAACAGCACATGGCAACTGGCACCGTGAAGTGGTTCAGCGCAGAGAAGGGCTTCGGTTTCATCACCCCCGACGACGGAACCGCCGACGTTTTCGTGCACTTCAGCGCGATCTCGGGCGAGGGGTACCGCAACCTCGAGGAGAACCAGAAGGTCGAGTACGACGTCAGCCAGGGCCAGAAGGGCCCGCAGGCGAACAACGTCCGTCCTTCCAGCGCCGCCTGAGCATCCCGCTCAAGTAGCAACCCAACGCATGTGGGCAGCCAATAGGCTGCCCACATGTCGTTTCCGGAGTTCCCCGCCGAGGGGATGGAGCTCACCCAGATCCTGGTGGTCTCCGACGCCGCCCGTTCCCGCGACTGGTATCGCGACGTCCTGGGTGCGACCGTCGAGTACGAGTACGGCGGCACCTCGGTGGTCCTGCGGTTCCTGGGGTGCTGGGTCCTGCTCGTGACCGGCGGCGGCCCCACACCCGACAAGCCGACCGTGACGTTCGACGTGCCTCACGATCCCGACCGGGTCGACCACGCCTGGACGATCCGGGTCCCGGACTGCCGGGCCGCGTACGAGGCGCTGCGGTCGCGCGGGGCCGAGTTCCTGACGCCGCCGGTCACGTCCGGCCGCGAGACCCGCGCGTTCACCCGCGATCCCGACGGCCACCTGATCGAGATCAGCGCCGTCACGCAGTAGCCCCTTGTGTCAACGGCTTCGCGGACGAGGCCGTTATCGCTACCATTGCGCTCGTGCGTCCGCAGAAGAATCGCTTCTACAACTTCGTCGTCTGGTTCGCGGTCAGCTTGATGCGCCTGTTGCGCTGGAAGATCACCGTCCGCGGCGAGGAGAACCTGCCCCTGACCGGCCCCGCCATCCTGGCGGCCAACCACGTCGGCTTCCTGGACTTCGTGTTCATCGGCTACGCGGCGATCCCCCGCCACCGGCTGGTCAGGTTCATCTCGCATGCCCAGGCGTTCCGCCACAGGATCTCGGGCCCGATGATGCGGGCCATGCGCCACATCCCCGTCGACCGCGACGACGACCCGGCCCAGGCGTTCCGCTTCGCGATCGAGGCGCTGCGGGAGGGCGATGTGGTCGGGCTGCATCCCGAGGGCCGGATGAACATCGAGTTCAGGATCGACGGCCTGAAGACCGGCGCCGCCCGCATGGCCCTGGAGTCCGGCGCACCGCTCATCCCCGTCTCGGTGTGGGGCACCCAACGGATCTGGACGCGGACCCACCGAAAGCTCCTGCAGCGACGGGTGCCCCTGGAGGTCGTCTACGGCAAGCCCCTCAAGCCTCGCAAGGGCGAGAGCGCTCAGCACCTGACCCGCCGGCTGGGCGAGGCCATCGCCGCGCTGCTGCCCGCCGAGGCCGAGGTCGTCGCCGCGTAGCTAGGCGCGGACGCCGTTGGACATCGCGTTCAACGCGTCCTCGTCGGGGGCCCACAGCACCGTCACCCTCGCGCCGTCGCGGTGGACCCGGGTGACCGCGCCGCTCGCCGTCCGGCCGAGCCAGGCGCGCATGGACTGCGCGAACTCCCCCGCCTCGCGTTCGTCGTCCCACAGGGTCTGGAGCGCGACCGCGGTCCGGTCGCCGCTCGCCCACGCCCGGTACTCGCCGCCGTCCCACCCGGCGGCCGCGCTCGCCGCCTCGACGGTGGTGAGCTTCAGGGTCAGGGCCAGGCGCAGCCAGGCCTCGCCGACGTCGTAGACGTCAAGGTCGGCCCATCCCTCCCCGAGCGCCGGGGCCAGGTCGGGGACGTCGACGTCGCGGGGCGCGTCCTCGGGGAACCGGTTCGGGTGCAGGATCTGCTCGGTGCTCGCGGGGAGCGTTCGCATCGCCCCGTTGAGCCCGCCGAAGCCCTCGGTGGCCACGATCCCCTGGGCGAACGTCTGGCCGTAGGGGTACGGGAACAGCAGCAGGTTGATCAGGAACGGGCTCACGCCGACCGGGGCCGAGCCGCCGGACAGCGACTCCTGCTGGTACTCCGCGTACTCGTTCGGGGTGAGCTCCCGGGAGATGTAGATGAGCTCGGTCAGCCGTGCGCTGCCCTCCGCGATGGCGACACCGGCGATCAGGGCGTCGTCCTCGCACCGCGCGTCGATGGCGTCCAGGCGCGCGAGCTGGAAGTGCTGGTCGTCCAGGGCGTGGGTGAGCTCGTGGGCCAGGATGACCCGCTCGTAAGGGTTCGGGTCACCGGTGCCGACGTAGACGAGCTCCTTCGACAGCGTGTCGTAGTAGCCGATGATCGTGTTCTGCGCGAACGTGCGCAGCTGCTCGACCAGGTCGGCGTCGGGAGGGATCACGCCCATCGTGCGCCATGCCAGGGTTCGCCGGGCCATCCGGTCCTCGGGAAAGGCGGCCGCGTTGAGCTCCGCGGCGCGGCGCGCCATCTCCTCGCGGGTGACGGCCTCGGGGTTCACGGAGCGCTTGAACTTGAGCGTGCGGATGTCCTCGACGGCGGCGGCGACCGGACGCAGGGGCTCGGGCAGCGGCGGGCCGGTGGTGGCCGGTTCGGGCGAGGGGGCCTCGCGCTGACAGAGGGCGGCGCGAGCCTCGTCTGAGGTGACGCCCTCGCCGAGCGGGGTGACGTGGGGCACGACGCTCCGCTCGCGCTCGCTCGCCAGGCGTGAGCCGACGGCGATCCCCTGCCCGATCACCGTCGCGAGCAGGAGCAGGGCCAGCGGCGCGGCCGGCTGTCGCCTGCTCAGTCCAACCGCTCCTTCAGGTAGCCGGTCAGCTGGTCGACCGCGACCCGGTCCTGGGCCATGGTGTCGCGGTCGCGAACGGTGACCGCGCGGTCGGTTGCCGTGTCGAAGTCGATGGTCACCGCGTAGGGCGTCCCCACCTCGTCCTGCCGGCGATACCGGCGCCCGATCGAGCCTGAGTCGTCGTAGTCGGCCATCCAGTGCCGCTTCACCAGGTCGAACACCTGCTTGGCCTCGGGGACGAGGTCCTCGTGTCGGCTGAGCGGAAGCACCGCGACCTTCATCGGCGCGAGGTCCCTGTGCAACCGCATGACCGTTCGCTTCTCGGTCTTGCCGCTCGCGGTGGTGGTGTCCTCGACCGTGTAGGCATCCAGCATGAACGCGAGGGTGGCGCGGTCGGCGCCGGCCGCCGGCTCGATGACGTAGGGGTGGTACCGACGGTCGTTCTCCTGGTCGTAGTAGGTGAGGTCCTCGCCGGAGGCCTTCTCGTGAGCCTTCAGGTCGAAGTCCGTGCGGTTGGCGATCCCCTCGAGCTCGCCCCAGTCGGTGAACGGGAACGCGTACTCGATGTCGACGGTTCGCTTGGAGTAGTGACTGAGCTCGTCCTGCTCGTGCTCGCGGACGCGGAGGTGGGTCGGGTCGATGCCGAGGTTCGTGTACCAGGCCATGCGCTGCTCGATCCAGTACTCGTGCCAGGTCTCGTCGGTGCCGGGCTCGACGAAGAACTCCATCTCCATCTGCTCGAACTCGCGGGTGCGGTAGACGAAGTTCCCCGGGGTGATCTCGTTGCGGAAGCTCTTGCCGATCTGGGCGATCCCGAACGGGACCTTCTTGCGGCTCGCGGCCTGGACGGTGACGAAGTCGACGAAGATCCCCTGCGCGGTCTCTGGGCGCAGGTAGGCGATGTGCGCCTCGTCGTCGACCGGGCCCAGGAACGTCTTGAACATCAGGTTGAAGTGGCGGGGGTCGGACAGCTTGCCGCCGTCGTCGGGGCAGACGAGCTCGCCCGCCTCGTTGGGGGTGAGGTGATCCTGGCGCCACCGCTTGTGACAGGTGCCGCACTCGACGAGCGGATCGGAGAACGAGTCGACGTGGCCGCTGGCCACCCACACGTCGGGCTTCATGATGATCGCGGCGTCGAGGCCGACGATGTCGGCACGGTCCTGGACCATCGCCCGCCACCACGCGTTCTTGACGTTGCGCTTGAGCTCGACCCCGAGGGGGCCGTAGTCCCACGACGAGCGCAGCCCGCCGTAGATCTCGCTCGATGGAAAGATGAGCCCCCGCCGTTTGGCGAGGGCGGTGATGGCCTCCATGGTGTCGGCCATATCGATTTCACCCCTTCCTGGAACCGCGACCGGCTGCCGTGGTCCCCTCCGTCCCCCGACCGGCTGCCGGAGGCGTCGCCCCTACAACGTACCAGCCGCGCTCACGCGCAGTCGCGGCAGAGGCCGACGAGGTCCAGGCGGTGGCCGTGGGCGGAGAAGCCCTCGCTCAGCTCGGCGGCGTCCATCGCCCTGCGGACCGTCCGTTCGAGGCCGGGGGGGGCCTCGAAGTCCTCGACCTTGCCGCAGTTCGAGCACACCAGGTGGTGGTGGTGCTCGGAGAGGTCCTCGGCCAGCTCGTATCGGGCGAACTCGTCCGAGCCGTGGACGCGGCGGACCACTCGGGCCTGCTCCAGGACGGCGAGGTTGCGGTAGACGCTCGACTGGGGCAACGAGCGGTCCTGCTCCAGGATGTCGTCGACGGGGACCGGCCGGGCCGCGGCGGCCAGGATGTCAACGAGGGCCCGCCGTCCCTCCGTATAGCGCTGCTGCGTCGCCTTCAGGCGGGTCGCGGCCGTGAGATGCAGGTCGTCACGCATCGCTCAGTTGTGGGGATGCTCGTGGGGCTCGCCGTGGCCCGAGACGCTGTGGACGACCTCGGGCAGACGGCCGCGGCGGAAGCGGACGATGCCGGCGGCGACGGCGAAGACCCCCGCGGCCACCAGGACGATCGTCCCGCCGGGGGCGAGCGACCACAGTCGCGCGGCAACCAGACCGGCGACGACCGAGCCCGCACCGACCAGCGTCGACCATCCCAACACCCCCCGGAACGAGCGGGCCAGGATCTGGCCGCTGGCCACGGGCAGCACGAGCAACGCGGCGACCAGGAGCACCCCCACCACCCGCATGGCCGCGACCACGGTGATCGCGGTGAGGACGGCCAGGAGGGCGTTCAGGGCGCCGACCGGCAGGCCGGCGACGCGGGCCCAGTCCTCGTCGATGACGGTGGCGAACAGCGCCCGGCCCACGACGGCGATCGTGGCCACGATCACGCCGCCGAGCACGGCGACGGCGAGGACGTCGGCGCCGGTCACGGTGATGAGCTGGCCGAAGAGGTAGCGCAGGAGGTTCGCGTCCAGTGCGCCGGCCCGGCCGGCCAGGACGACCCCGGCCGCGATCCCGCCGTAGAAGAACAGGGCCAGGGCCAGGTCGCCGCTCGCGGTCCCCCGGGCGCGAAGGCGTTCGATGGCGAGCGCGGCGACGACGGTGAACAGCAGGGCGGTCCACACCGGCCAGACGTCGAGGAGCAGTCCGCCGGCCACCCCCGCGAACGCCACGTGGCCCAGTCCGTCGCCGATGAGCGACATGCGCTTCTGGACCAGGAACGCCCCGATGAGTGGCGCGCTGACTCCGACCACCAGGCCCGCAGCCAGGGCGAGCTGCATGTACTCGCGCTCGAAGGGATAGACGAGGCCGATCACCGCAGGCCCTCCAGCCAGAGCGGAAGGTCCTCGCGGTGGACGCCGAGGTGCACGCCCGACTCGACGAGCTCCTGGGGCGAGCCGTCGAAGATGACGCTCCGCTTGAGGACGACCACGCGGTCGAGGTCCTCCCCCACCGCGCCCAGCTCGTGGGAGACGAGCAGGACCGCGGTGCCCCGGTCGCGCACCAGCGAGCGAAGGGTGTCGCGGAACCGGCGCTGCGAGGCCGCGTCGACACCGGCGATGGGCTCGTCGAGGACCAGGAGGTCCGGGCCGCTGGCCAGGGCGCGGGCGATGAACGCGCGCTGCTGCTCTCCCCCGGAGAGCGAGCCGACCAGCCGGTTCCGCTCGTCGGCGAGCGCGACGGCCAGCAAGGCTCCGTCGACGGCTTCCCGGTCGGCCGGCCCGAACCGGCCGAGCCAGCCGCGGGCGGAGAGGCGGCCGGTGGCGACCACCTCGGCCACGGTGGCCGGGAGCTCGCGGGCCAGGACGGGACGCTGAGGGACGTAGCCCAGGCGCCGGCGGTCGCGGAAGCGCTCCGGCGGCTCGCCGAAGAGATGGACCGTGCCCGCCTGCGGCTGGAGCAGGCCGAGGAGGAGCTTGAGCAGCGTCGACTTCCCCGAGCCGTTCGGCCCGACGAGCGCGACGTACTCGCCGGGGTGGACGGCGACGTCGACGGCCTCGAGGACCGGCTCCGGCCCGTAGCCGAACGTGACCCCGCGCGCCTCGAGGAGGGGGCCGGTCAGCGGCATCCGAGGGCCTCCGACAGCGCGTCCAGGTTGGTCTCCATCAGCGACAGGTAGTCCTCCCCGGCCGCGCGCTGCTCGTCGGTGAGGGACTCGATGGGGTTCAGCACGGCCGTCTTGACGCCGGTCTCGCGGGCGAGGGTCTCGGCCACCTCGGGCGACACGAGCTCCTCGGTGAGGATGGTCGTCACGCCTTCTCGCTCGACCAGCTCGGTCAGCTCGTCCAGGCGAGCCGGGCTCGGCTCGGCTTCCGGAGAGATCCCGGCGATCGACTCCACGCGGAGGCCGTAGCGGGCGGCCAGGCGACCGAACGCGTCGTGGGCGGTCACCAGTAGGTCGCGATCACAGTCTGCGAGAACCTTCATGTACTCCTGGTCGAGGGCCTCGAGATCGCGCCGGTAGAGGTGCGCCTCGCGATCAAAGTCCCGGGCGTGATCGGGGTCGAGCTCGGCGAGCTCTGGGGCAATTCCATGGCCAACCGTCGACCACTCGTACGGGTCGAGCCAGAAGTGGGGATCCTCGCCTGACGGAAGGGAATCCGCGCCGGACGGAACGAACCGGAGAGCATGCACCTCGGCCTCTTCCAGTGCGTCGTCGACGGCAGGTTGGAGTCCCTCGATCGTGAGGACGAGGTCGGCATCCAGCAATGCATCAACTTGGTCGGTGGTGAGCTCCAGGTCGTGTGGCTCGACGCCCGGCGGAGTCAGGTCGCGCACCTCGACGAACTCGCCGCCGACCTGCCGTGCCGCCTCGGCGAGCGGATAGAAGCTGGCCACCACCTGGAGCCGCCCGCCGCTGTCGTCCCGGGGATCGCGCGTACAGGCTCCCAGCACGAGGAGCGGTGCAAGAGCAAGAATGAGAATCGTTCTCATCAGGCCCCACGATACGCCTTCCGGCGGCATGGCGTCAACGGCTCGGTTCCGGGACGGGCGGGATCCCCCGGGCCGGCTAGGTCGAGATCCGGGGCGTGGGCGGGCGCGCGGCCCGCTCCAGGACCTCCAGGGCCTCCTCGGGCAGCCCGAGCTGGGCCATCCCCGAGCGGACCCGCTCCAGGTAGTCGTCGGTGGGCCGGACGAACCCCTGCAGGTGCGCCACCCGGAAGGTCGTGCACGGCATCAGCTCCTCGCCGGACACCACCACGACGCTCTCGTGCCGGTAGTACGTGGGGTGGCCCTGGAACGTGTCGAGCTTCGGGAGGTCGTCGCGGTCCACCTCCCACACCACGCCCCACACGTGCGTGTCGGGGTCGAGCTCCAGGTTCGCCGCGCCCCCGCCCCACACGTCGGAGTAGACGTTGAACTCCAGGCGGAAGCCGTCCAGTCGGCCGACGACGGGGTTCGTCGCGGACGGACATCGTTCGTGGATGAAGCCGGGCTCGATGTTCGACCCGTACGCGAAGTAGCGAACGGTCTCCACGTCGCGGCGATGATATCCCGGCGGGCGGAACCGCCCTCGCCCCGGCCTAGCCGATGGTGAGCGTGGACGTCCCCGCGGGCAAGGTGATGGACAGGACGCCCGAGGCCAGGGTTCGCGCGACCCCCACGCCGTTCCGCTTCACGACCGGGGCGGTGGTCCACGTCCCGAACAGCCGCAGCTGCATCGACCGGTCGGTGGTGACCGTGCCGGTGACGGTCCTGGAGGAATCGATCGCCATCCGCCCCAGGTCCAGACGCACGGCCTTGGCGCCGGACAGTGTGGCCTGGAACCCGTTGACCGTCGCCGGCGCCGTCGCGGTCGGGTCGTCGAGCCACCGCAGGCCGGTCATCAAGTACGGGCCGGTGTTGCCGATGGCCGCCGGCCCGCCCACCTCGGGGACCTCCAGGTAGGGCGCCTGGGGGATCGCCAGCGAGCGGCCGTCGAACGTGGCCGCGGCGCTCACGTTGTTCGCGGGGATCAGCTCGGACATCCAGTAGGCGCGGTCGAAGTCGAAGGAGAGCTTGGCGCCCTGGGTGCGGATCTCCTCGACGGCACGCTCGAAGAGCATGTCGCGACGGAAGGTCACACGGGGCGGGTTCGGGTTGCGCACGAACGAGTGCAGATAGGTCGCGGCGTCCTTCCACTGGTCCCACACCGGCGGGCCGTAGTGCTCCTGGGTCGGGAACGAGTACAGGCGGTTGCGGTAGCCGATCTGCGTGAGGGTCAGGCTGGTGCGGGCCACCCCCGGGTACCAGACGAGCTCGTCGGCCATCCCCTGGAACACCGCCACGGGCAGGTTCCGCAGGTTGCCGATCATCTTCACCACGGCCTGGTCGCGGGCCCGGCCGTCGTCCGTCGGGCTGTAGCAGAGGTTGTAGTCGCCGGCCGTGTAGCCGTCGCAGCCCTCGAAGTCGAGTCCGGTCCACAGGCCCTGTGTCTGGGGCGGCGAGGCGGGCAGCGCGGCGGCGAACAGGTCCGGGTGCGTGATGGCGAACAGGTAGGACCCCCACCCGCCCATCGAGTGACCGGCCAGGTACACGCGGTTGAGGTCGATCGCGAACGAGCTGGTGACCTGCTCGTAGACCTCGAGGACGTCCACGTGCCCGGCGCCCACGTACCACGACGACGTCCCCCGTCCCCGCGGAGCGACGACGATCGTGTTCTGCTTCTCGCCCAGCTGGCGGAAGATGTCGGGGGTGGCCGTCCCCGCGCTGTGCGCCGTCCCTCCCCGCCAGTGGAGCCAGAACTGCAGCGGGAGCGTCTTGCCCTCGGCGAAGGCCTTCGGCAGGAACAGCCCGTACGGCTGCCAGATGCCGTCGCGGGACCCCTCGCTGGCCTGGGCCTTGGAGATGAACACGCGCTCGTGGTAGCCCGGACCGGGCACGAAGCGCTCGGTGGCCCCGCGCAGGACCCGCGCGATGTCGACGTTGGCGAAGAACGGGTCGATCGTCTTCGCGTACAGGCTGAAGGCCTGCTGCTTCTCGAACCACTCGCGGACCGGCTCGGCGGCGCGGAACGCGACGTTGGCCAGGTTCGACGGAAGGCCGGTGTCGGCGAAGGCGTTCTTCGCGGCGTCGAACGGACCGGTCCCCGCCGCGATGCGCAGGGTACCGGCGGTCGCCCCCAGGTGCAGGGCCGCCCGCGGGATGCGGGCCTCGATGGCGTTGTTGAACGCCGTGGGGTCGGTGGCGACGGACCCGGCGCCCAGCGGTGTCACGGCGCCGGTCCCCAGGTCGGCCACCCAGCCGCTGGTCCCGGCGACCAGCACGGCCAGGTCCGCCCTGGTGGTGCGCAGGCCGGTGTTGAACGGCACCGCCCGGTCGATCGAGCCGCCCCCGAGGTCGACCAGCAGGAGCAGGCCCGTCTCGTTCGCGGTGGCGAGCTTGGTCGTGCGGGCCAGAAGGTAGACGTTGTCCGCGTCGAGGGAGACGTGGAGCTCCTCGAGGTCCGCGCCGAACAGCGGCCCCAGGTTGCCGTAGTTGACCGTCGCCTCGAAGGGCGGGGGCAGGCCGAGCTCACCGGCCAGGTACCGGAAGATGCCCTCGGTGCGGTAGGTCTCGGGGACCGCCGCGGCCAGGGGGTCGAGGGTCGCGTTGAGCTCCACGTCCTCGCCGGCGTCGGCGCCGAACGCGTCGAAGAGGTGGTCCTGGTACACGTACTCGCCGCCCGAGTACACGCTGGTGCCGGCGTACCGTGAGGGCAGGCCGACCCAGTCGCCGATGGCCCCGTCGATGGTCTTCGCGACGGGTGCGATGGGGGTGGCGGGTACGACCTTGCCGGTGCCCTTGTTCAGCTCGTGGCCGCCGACGGGCAGGTCGACGGGGATGAGGGGCTCGGCCGCGTGCGCCGAGGTGGGCGCGAGCAGGCCGAGGGCGAGCAGCAGGGCGCAGACGCGGGCCGGGCGCATGGGAAAGGTGATTCCATGCCCTGGCGGGCGAATCCTGCTCAGCCGGGCGAGAGCAAGGAGGCCTGGTCGCGCGCGCGAGGCCCGGAGGCCTTAGGGCGTTCGTCCTCGGCGGGGTGCTCCACCAGCGCGATCACCCGGCTGGCCATGAACCGGCCGGTGCGCACGGGTTGGCCGGTCCGGGTGAGCTCGGCCACCTCGACCACGCCGCGTGCGGTGGAGACCTCCACGCGCCGGCCCGCCTTCGTCGCCTCGATCTCGAAGGTCCGGGCGCCGTCCCCGGCGTCCACGACGATCTCGACCCGATCGCCCTTCACGCCTCGATCGTAGAGTGTTCGGCCGTGCGTCGCCTGAGCCACGTCATCCTGTTCGTCGCGGACCTCGGCGCGAGCGTGGCCTTCTACCGCGACGCCCTCGGGCTCGAGCTGAAGTTCACCGAGCACGGTTACGCGGAGTTCTCGACGGACGCGCCGCGGTTCGCCCTGTTCGAGCGGGCCCGGGTCCCCGGGCTGATCCGCCGCCCGCCGGGCGAGCCCGGCCCCACCGCCGAGGTGGTGTTCTCGGTGGAGGACGCGGAGGCCGAGGCGGATCGCCTCCGCGCTGCCGGCCTGGAGGTCCACGGGCCCGTCGACCGCCCATGGGGGCACCGGACCGTGCACGTGCTCGACCCCGACGGCCACGTGGTCGAGCTGGCCCAGGACATCCCTCGCACGCTGCCGCCCCGCCCCCCGGTGTAGCTCCGCCGAGCAGGAATCCGAGCGAATCCGGGGAAATCTGTCAGGTATGGCGGTGCGGCGCCCTGCCTCCTGCCAACGGCGACGCGTGGAGGACTCGATGACTGGACGCACCGTTCGCACCCTGATCGTCGCGGCCCTCACGGGTGCGCTGACCGTGGGCGCCGCCTGGGCCGGGATCGGCCTGGCCCCCGTGAAGGGCCTCCTCGACCCGGTGCTCGACGCGGCCGCGCCTTCGAAGGGCGGGGGCGAGACGTCCGCGGCGCTCCCCCGCGGGCGCCAGTTCACGGTCGGCGCCGCGAAGGTCTCCATCGAGCCGAAGCCCGCCAAGTACGGCGCGACCTGGCAGAAGGAGGGCTGCGCGACGCTGGAGGAGGACGCGGGCGCCGCGACGTTCGGTCACCTGGGCGACATCCGGCTGCCCTGGCCCGAGGACCCGGGCTGCCTGTACAGCGGCGGCTACGGGATCGGGCCGATGAACCCCATCACCTCGTGGGACACGAAGTACGGCTTGTGGGTTCGGGCGCTCTACATCTCCGACGGCAAGGACGCGCTGGTCCTGGCGATCCTCGACGGGACCTCGTACTTCGGTCACTTCAACAACCTGTGCGACGGCTGCGGCGCCATCGACCTGGCCCAGGAGCTCGGCGCGAAGTACCACTTCGATCCGGCCGGGTTCATGCTCGCCTCGACCCACAGTCACACGGCGCCCGACTTCATCGGCGGGTGGGGCGGCGTCCCCGGCTGGTACATGGAGCAGGTGGCCGACGCGATCCGCGGCGCAGTCGGCGGGGCGTACGCCCAGCGGAAGCCCGCGAGCGTCGAGGCGGGCGAGGTGCTCGCCCGCGACTTCAGCGGCGAGCGCCGCGACTTCTACCGGTCGTCCGAGGACCCCACGATGTCCTGGGTCCGCTTCTACCGCGCCGGCACGAGCAAGACCATCGCGACGCTGGGCGCGTTCGCGGCACACCCGGTCACCGCGGACGAGAGCATGGGCGTCGCCAACGCCGACTTCCCCGGGGTGTTCGACCGGAAGGTCGAGCAGCGCTTCGGCGGCATCGGCATGTTCTTCCAGACCGGGCTCGGCAACATGAGCCCGCGCGGGAGCACCGAGGAGATGGGCAACGGCCTGGCCGCCCTGGTCCCCGGCAAGGGGCAGGGCGAGCGGGTGACCGGGACCGACGTGAAGGTCGGGCAGGTGTTCTGGGACCAGCCGATCACGAACATCCCGCTGGGGACCCTCGGCACGGCCGGGTTCTTCGACCGCTCGTTCTCGGCGGGCTCGCTGGTCGACGAGGGCGAGAACGACGTGCGCCGGTGTCGCTCCGTCTCACCCCTCGGGGTGAACACCTCCGTCTCGGGGGCGAAAGTCGGGGACCTGTGGTTCACCGGCGCCCCCGGCGAGACGTTCTCGAACCTGACCAACACCATCGAGGAGAAGGCGCCCTTCGTCGCGTTCCCGCTGGCCCAGGTCAACGACGGGCTCGGCTACATCATTCAGTCCTTCGAGACCGACCACCTCGGGCGCCAGGGCACCGGCTTCGCCGGGGACCCCGTCGCGGAGTACGAGGACGCGTTCAGCCTGGACGCGTGCTTCGGCGACGCGGTCCTGGAGAAGACCTTGACCCTCATGGGGTCCCTCTAGCTCGAGCCGGCGGCTTCGGCGCGCCGGGCAGGAATCGAGGCCCCTCCCTGGAATGAGTCTGGCAGTACTCGCCCGCAGCGCTCCCACTCCCGGAGGAAATCGAATGCCCGCTCGACGTCCCGTACGAACCCTGTTCGTCTCGCTCCTCACCGGCGTGCTCACCGTCTCGGTGGCGTGGGCAGGAGTCGGGCTGGCCCCGGTCTCCGGGACGGCCGACAATCTCGGGATCGAGGCCCCCCTCCTGGCCGGCGAGGCCGGCTCGGAGTCCGCGGCCGCGGCGCTCGTCCCCGGCCAGTTCGTCGTCGGCGCCGCGAAGGTGTCGATCGAGCCGAAGCCCGCCGCCTACGGCGGGACCTGGGCGAAGGAGGGCTGCGCCACCATGGGTGACGACGCCCCCGAGGCGTTCGGCCACCTGGGCGACCTCCGGCTGACCTGGCCGGAGAACCCGAGCTGCCTGTACCAGGGCGGGTTCGGCATCGGCCCGATGAACCCCATCACGGCCTGGGACCAGCAGTACGGCCTGTGGGTCCGCACGCTGTTCATCTCCGACGGCCGGGACTCGTTCGTCCTGTCGATCCTGGACGGCACCTCCTACTTCGGCAAGTACGGCAAGCTCTGCGACGGCTGCGGCGCCTTCGACCTGGCCGAGGAGCTCGGGGCGGAACACGGCTTCAACCCGGCCGGGTTCATGCTCGCCTCGACGCACAGCCACGCCGCCCCGGACTTCATCGGCGGATGGGGCGGCGTGCCCAGCTGGTACATGGAGCAGGTGGCGGACGCGATCCGCACCTCCGTGGGCAACGCCATCGCCAACCGCGTCCCCGCCTCGGTGGAGGCCGGCGACGTGCTCGCCCGGCAGTTCAACGGCGAGCGCCGCGACCTGTACTGGTCCGCGGAGGAGAACACGTTCTCGTGGGCGCGGTTCACCAACAGCGCCACCGGGGCGACCATCGGGACCCTCGGCGCCTACGCCGCCCACCCGACGTCGGTGGGGAACAACGGCGGCACCGCGCACGCCGACTTCCCCGCCGTCTTCGAGAAGCGCGTGGAGGATCGGTTCGGCGGGGTCGGCCTCTTCTTCCAGACCGGCCTGGGCAACATGAGCAACTCGGGCGGAACTCAGGGGGTCGGCAACGGGCTGGCCAACCTGATCCCGCAGCCCGGCGGCGGCCAGGCCGTGACCGGCACCGACGTGGTGGTCAGGCAGACGTTCTGGACCCAGCCCATCACGAACATCCCGCTCGGCACGCTGGGCGCGGTCGGGTTCTTCGATCGGCCGTTCACCCCGCTCGGCCTCGTGGGGGCCGGCAAGAGCGAGCTCCGCTGGTGCCGCTCGGCGTCTCCGCTCGGGGTGAGCACCGCGGTGTCCGCAGCCCGAGTCGGGAACCTGATCTTCACCGGCGCCCCCGGCGAGACGTTCTCCAACCTGTCGAACACCATCGAGGAGGAGACGCCGTTCATCGCCTTCCCGCTGGCCCAGGTGAACGACGGCCTCGGCTACATCATGCAGTCCTTCGAGACCGACCACGTCGGGCGCCAGGGCGTCGGGTTCGTCGGCAGCGTCCCCAGTGAGGTGACGGACGGAGTGGGACAGGACGAGCTCGTCCTGTCGGAGTACGAGGACGCCTACGGGCTCGACGCGTGCTTCGGCGACGCGGTCCTGATGCACACGCTTCGCCTGGTGAACGACGTCCAGACCGCCAGCAGCTGACCCAGACGGGGAACCGGCCGGCGGTTCAGATCACGACGATCTGGATCTCCGGCCCGTTCGTCTCGACGTTGCCGGCCTCGTCGTAGGCCTTCACGGTCACGGTCCAGATCGCCGGGATCCCGTGGGTGAGACCCAGGACGGGGTCGGCCATGATCAGGTCGTCGTCGAGCCAGGGGACGCGGGCCTCCCAGTGGCACGTCCGCCGGGGCGGCTCACAGGTGGCGGTCTCGATCTCGCCGAGGGTGCCCCCCACCGGGTCCTCGCGGTGAAAGCGGATGACCACGTAGTCGATCAGCCCGCCCTTGGCGTCGGTGGTGATGCCGGTGACCTTCGTGTAGGGCTCGAGCTCCGCCGGCGGCTGCGCCGGCGCGTCCTGGTCGGCGTCCATCCCGATCTTCACGGCGTTGTTCTCGTCGTGGATGACCGAGCGGGGCGGCGTCCGGTCGGGCTTGGGCTTCTTCTTCTTGGCCGCCTCCGCCGGCATGGCCAGCAGGCCGACGACGAGCAGGGCGGCGAGGGCGACCCGGAGCGAGCGCATCACCCCGGTGTACGTCAACGGACCCCCTCGAGGGTTTCCTCGGCAAGGCGGTCGACCACGGCCTTCAGGTCCCCGGTCTCCCGCCACGTGGCCTGCTGGCGGTCGGCGCTCGTGCCGCCCTCGATGATGGTGTGGACGTAGTCGACCTCGGCCCGCGAGCCGAGCTCGTCGACCACGTCGTCGACGAAGTCCAGGTACTCCAGGGCCAGGTCGCGCATCGGCACCTCTGTCTGCTTGCCGAAGTCGATCAGGTTGCCCTCCAGGCCGCCGCGCAGGGCCCGCCACTTGTTCTCTCGCACCAGACGCGGCGGGTACTTGCGGAACCCCAGGTTCTGCCGGCGGAGCTTCAGGAGCTTGGCCACCGTCGCCTGGATGAGCGCGGCCAGACAGATCGTCTCGTCCACCCGGGTGGCCGCGTCGCAGATCCGGAACTCGAGGGTCGGGTAGATGACGTGGGGGCGGATGTCCCACCAGATCTTCGTGCCGTCCTCGATCGAGTTCGTCTTCACCAGCAGGTCGATGAAGCCCTGGTACTCGCTCCACGAGTCGAAGTCCGGGGGGATGCTGGTGCGCGGGAACCTCGACCACAGGACGGTCCGGTAGGACTTCACGCCGGTCTCCCGGCCCATCCAGAACGGGCTCGAGGACGACAGCGCCAG
This sequence comes from uncultured Actinomycetes bacterium, assembly GCA_963742735.1. Classification (GTDB taxonomy): domain Bacteria; phylum Actinomycetota; class UBA4738; order UBA4738; family JBBDTT01; genus JBBDTT01. The sequence goes on along the minus strand of CAVUMN010000002.1, from coordinate 119,914 downwards.
CAGGTGGGGCAGGAAGTAGCGGGCCTCGTTCATGAGCTCGATCCGCAGCTCCGGATCGGGGATGCCCACGTGGACGTGGAGTCCGAAGATGAGGAGCTCGCGGACGACGTCCTGCATCTCCTCCTCCATGAGCTTGTAGCGCTCCTTGTTGGTGATCAGCTGCTCCTGCCACCGGCTGAACGGGTGGGTACCGGCGGAGACCAGGCGCAGGCCGGAGGCCTCCAGGATCCCGGCGACGGTGGCGCGCAGGCGCACGATCTCGCGCCGGGCCTCGGCCACGTCGGCGCAGACCTTGGTCCCGACCTCGACGACGGACTGCATCATCTCGGGCTTGACCTCGTCGCCGAGGGTGGGGCCGGCGACCTCCATGACCGCGTCGATGTGGGCGCGGAGCTCGCGGGTCTCCGCGTCGACGATCTGGAACTCCTCCTCGATCCCGATGGTGAGGAAGCCCTCGTCCACGGGGTCGAGCCTATGCCCTAGAGGGCGTTCGGTCCCGCGCCGGTCCAGAACTCGTACAGCGAGGAGCGGTTCCCGTCGGCGCGAAGCACGTACGCGTAGATCCGATAGTCGGTGCGCTTCCACTCGATCCACCGGCCGCGGTCGTTCGTCAGGCAGAACAGCCGGCCCTCGACGTCGACGCCGCCCACCTGCAGCTGGTCCTCGGCGGTGTCGTCGGACGCGCAGTCGCCGCCCATGCCCTGGGTGATCCCGGTGTCCGCGATCCGCCGCGAGTACCAGTCGTCCACGTCCGCGCCGGTCGAGAACAGGTAGTACCAGACCTCGATCCCGGAAGCGGTGCACCGGATCCCGCCCAGGGCCAGGTCCGGAAGGTAGTTCGCGTCGTCGTCCGCGCAGGTGGCGCTGAACGACGCCGGGACGCGGGCGATGAGCTCGGCGTGCGGGTCGGCGGGCGCCGGGGTCGTCGTGGTGGTGACGGTGATGGTCGGGGTCGGGGAGGTCGGGTCGACGGTTGGGATGGTGCGCTCCGGGGTGTCGTCTCGGGTGAGGACGAAGGCCGTGGCGCCGCCCCCGAGGATGACGGCCGCGATGACGATCCCGATCAACAACCCTCGCCTGGATCGCTTCGGCTCGGAGGGCCCGGGCGGGGGCGGGGGTGGGGCGACCGGGGGGAAGGACTCCGTGGGCGGCGCGGGCGTGATCGGCGCGGTCACCATCGCCGCGGGCTCGACCGGCGGCGGCGGAACGAACGCCGCCGGTGCCGGCTCGGGCTCGGGCTCGGGCTCGGGGGCGGGCTCCGTTGGTTCGGGTTCGGGCTCGGGCGTTGGTTCGGGCATCGGGGTGGGTGGTGGCGGTGGCGTCCCCGGCAGGTCGGGCGGTTCGACGTGGACGAACGCGTCCGGCTCCATCGGGACCGCGGGGGTCGGGAGTGGCTCGGCCTCGCCTGCCGGTTCCTCGACCGGGGGGATCTCCTCCGGTACCGCGTTTGCCTGAAGCTCCTCGATGGTCGGCGGCGCTTCGGGCTCCTCGGGCTCGGGCTCCTTCGGCGCCTCGTCTTCCTCCTTCGGGCGCAGGGCCTTCGCGCGGGCGACGCTCGAGATGGCCGCGTCGAGGCGTCCGACGTCGTAGCTCCACCGCTCGTCGGAGAGCTCCAGCGCGTTGCGCAGCGCGAGCCGCTGAATCGCCTCGGGGAGGTCGTCGAGGGCCGGCATCTGCGCGTTCTGGACCAGGCACGGGATGACCCGGATGTTGCGCTCCAGGGCGGCCTGGATCTCCAGCCGGTGGTAGTCGTCGGGGTTGTCCAGCCGGCGCCGGCCCTTGGCGTCGGTGACGGTCAGCCACTGGCGGCCGATGACGGCGAGCAGGACGTCGCAGGAGCCGACCTCGCGGGCGATCGTCTCGCTGAAGTCCACACCCGGCTCGATGGCCGCGATGTCGATGAAGATCTGCTCCCGGCCGAAGCGCTCGCTGAGCGAGTCGTACAGGCGTCCGGCGTGACCCGCGGTGTCGTCCCGGCGGTAGCTGATCAGCACCCGCACGGGCGGGAGGTCGGCGTGCTCGCGGTCCTCGGGGGTCTCACTCATGGGGCACTCGGCGCAGGGTACATCCCCGGCCGCGCGTTGAGGAAGGGGGGAATCTTCACTTGCCCCGTGAGGCCCGCCACAGCGTGTGTTCCCTGGAGACGGCCTCCTCCGCGTGGGAGACGAAGGCCGCCCACTCGGCCTCGCTCTTCGGCATCTCGGCCAGGTCCAGGATGTCGGCGAGCTCCCGGGCGGTCACCGAGTAAGCGCTGGCCAGGGTCTGGTGCTGCTTCGTCGCGATCCACGCGCCGATGCCCCCCACCGGGGTGGCGATCGCGTCCACCAGGCTCAGGTTGATACCCGAGCTCAGGCTCACCAGCGCGATCACCCCGCCCGCAACCATCAGCCCGAGCATCCCGCCGTTCCACAGCCGGGCCCGCGTCTGGTTCCACACGGCCTTGCTCGAGTACCACGCGAGCTGGTCCCGCAGGCGCCCCTGCTCGTAGGCCGCCCGGCGCGCGGCGAGGGGCTGGGATCGCAGGCGCTCCATGCCGTCGGTGATCTGTTCGACGCGCTGCGTGCCGGAGACGAGCGGGAGGTCGATGGACTGCCCGATGTCGCGCAGCCGCGCCAGGAACAGCTCCTTCATCTTCCGCTCGGGGCCCTTGCGGACGGGGAACGGCTCGCCCCCCACGGCGTAGCGCCAGGCGAGGGTCTTCGTGGACTCGGCGACGGCCCGCCCCTCGTACCAGTCCTGCTCGGGGTGCGTGGCGATGACCTGGACCTTCAGCAGCGCGGCTCCAAGGAAGGCGGCCGCGGCCACGATCACCGCGGCGTCGGGGGCGTCGCCCGCGACCTGGATCGCCCCGGCGACGGCCGCGACGACCAGCAGGATGAGCTGGGCGGCGGTGGACCGGATGTACCGGTTCTGCCCGCTCATCGAGACCCGGTTGCCCGAGCGGAAGACCTCAGGCAGGTCGGCCTCGTCGAGCGTGACGGCGTCGGTGTCGGCGGCGGCAGGGGCGCTCACGGGCGGGATGCTACCCCGGCTCACTCGTCGAACGGGGCCGCCTGGATCCGCTCGAGCCACTCGAGGTTCTCGACGAGCATGCCGATCCACGACCCCGGCTTGCGGCGGGCCTGGTCGCCGAACCGCTCGACCAGCTCGGCCTTGAGCCCTTCCCGCGGCCACTCCTCCACGATGCGATGCAGCCACTCGGACGGCACGTCCTCGATCCCCAGGCCCAGGACGTCGACCCCGGCCCCGATCGTGAGCAGGGGGACCTCCTTGCGCTCGTGGTCCTCGTTCGCGGGGCGGGTGTGGAACGTGATCGCCTCGCGGACCAGGTCGGCCTTCGCCGGATCCCATCCCTGCTCGGTCAGGAACGCGTGCGCCGCGTTCGCCCCCTGGACCTCGAACTCGTCCGGCCCGTCGAAGCGCTCGGTCAGCCCGAGGTCGTGCAGGATGCTGGCGACGTACAGCAGCTCCGGGTCGAACTCGAAGCCCTCCCGCTCGCCGAGCACCGACCCGAACGCGTACGTCCGCTCGCAGTGGTGGTACAGCGCGGGGCTCGACACCTCCCGCGCCAGCTCACGCGACGCGACGGCGATCGACGTGTCCGGGATCTGAATCGATGGAGTCATCCGCGAAGCCTACCGGCGCCCACGAGAGTCGATCGGCCAGGTCCGTGTGGTCAGGACACGCGCAGTGCCCCGGCGACGCTTACCAAGACGGCAGCACCGAACACCCCGACGGAGACTGCGATCCCGCCCGTAAGGCGAAACCGAGCGGACAGCACGAGCGCTCCCACGGACGCGATGAGCGTGATGGCGAACGAGGGCGATGTGTCCGCCAGCTTCTCTCGCCAGAATGCCGGACCGAGACACTCCATTCGCGCGTCACCGACGACCTGCCAACAATCACTCCACCGCGGCGCCCCAAGGTCGCTCTCAAGCAGAACGGTGCCCGGGAGCAGGGTGAGACTCGTAAAGAGCGAGCCGAGCAGGAGGATCAGGATCACCACGAACGCGACTGCAGTCGAACGGGGCGTCTCCTGAGACCTCACCGGCGGACGCGCGAGACACGAGGGCGAACGGCGGATCCGGAATCACGAGCTCCACGTGATTCTGCCCGGCGAGACGCTGACCAGAGGAGCGCGGTCGCCGCGATACCGCAAAGGCCGGCCAGGAGCATCCACCTCAAAGGAAACGGCGCAGGGTTCGTCCGGGCGTAGTCCGCCGCGCACCTCTCGCGTTCATCTGAGTGCGCCGGAAGGACTCCGCATCCCCCGTACTCGTGTGCGGCGCGGATCTGCACCGGCCTCGAGGTGGAAAGCGAGATCAATGTGGCCACGGAGAAGCAGAACGCCCCGATCAGGACGAGAACAACCACGAGGGCGATCGTGAGTCCGGCGGAGGCGTTGCTACTCGGCGTCTTCGATCTTGCCGAAGCGGCGGTCGCGCTTCTGGTAGTCGCGGATGGCCTCGAACAGGTTCTCGCGGTTGAAGTCCGGCCAGAACACCGGCGTGAACCAGAGCTCGGCGTAGGCGGCCTCCCACAGCAGGAAGTTCGAGATGCGCATCTCGCCGCCGGTGCGGATCAGCAGGTCGGGGTCGGGCATGTCCGGGTGGTACAGCCGCTTGGTGATCGAGTCCGGGGTGAGCCGCTCGCCGCGGAGCTTGCCCCGCTTCGCCTCCTCCAGGATCTGCTTCACCGCGTCGATGACCTCGGTCCGCCCGCCGTAGTTGAACGCGATGGTGAGGGTCATCCGCCGGTTGTCCTTGGTCAGCTCCTGCGAGCGGTCCATCTCCCGCAGGACCGAGCGCGGGACCTTCCAGTCGCGCCGGCCGGCGAAGCGGACCCGCGTGCCCAGCTCGTTCAGCTCGTCGCGCCGGCGCTGGAGCAGCCCCCGGTTGAAGTTCATCAGGTACTGCACCTCGGCCTTCGGGCGGCGCCAGTTCTCCGTGGAGAAGGCGTACACGGTCAGCCACTTCACGCCGACGTCGAGCGCGCCCATGACCGTGTCCCACAGGGCCTGCTCGCCCGCGCCGTGGCCCTCGGTCCGGGGAAGGCCGCGCTGCTTGGCCCACCGCCCGTTGCCGTCCATGACGATGGCGACATGCCGGGGGATCTTCGACAGGTCGAGGTCGGAGCGATAGCTCATGCGAGCGGGAGGGTGGCCGGGGGCGCGGTTCGGGACAGCAGCGGCAGCGAGCGCATCCGGCGCTCCAGGTGGTACTCGGTGTAGCCGGAGAGGAGCTGCCAGGCCTCGCGGCGCAGCAGGTCGGGGGCGCCGCCCTGACCGGCCTGGGCCAGCTCGGCCTCGGCCAGGGCGTCGAGCCAAACCAGGACCTCGCGCCCGACCGGCATCGCGTCGCGCTCGGCGTGGTCGGCGCACACCGCCCCGCCCTGTGACGAGCTGAACGCCACGACGTCCGGCGACCCGCACTCCGCGCATGCGGACAGGCTCGGGTGGAACCCGGACAGCGAGAGCAGCTTGAGGATGAACGACTCCGCCACGGCGGCCGGGTCGGGCGGGCGGGTGTCGAGCGCGCGCAGGCCGTTCAGCAGGAGGAGGAACAGCGGGACGTTCTTCTCGTGCTCCTCGGAGACGCGGTCGACGGCCTCGAGCATGGCCTCCCCAGCGGAGAACCGCGTGAAGTCCTCGCGGATGGCCACGAACGGCGAGAGGATCTCCGCCTGGGTGATCGTGTCGAGCGAGCGGCCCTGGTACAGCAGCAGCGACACGTGGGTGAACGGCTCGAGCCGCGCCCCGAACTTGCTCTGGGTGCGCCGGACGCCCTTCGCGACGGCGCGCACCTTCCCCGAACCCTGCGTGAGGATCGAGACGATCTTGTCCGCCTCGGCGAGCTTCGTGGCACGAAGGACGACGCCCTGTTCCTTGTAGAGCGGCATCGTCGGCATCGTACTACCGGCCCGGACGCGCTCGGCCGCGCAGATGTGAAGAAGCCGTGGAACTCCCCACGCAGGTACGGTGCCCGGCGGGGTCGAACAAATCGGTCATGGGCCGGATGCGCATCGCCGCGCTGCTCGTCGTCGTGATGACCGCCGGCCTGCTCCCGGCCGGGGCAGGCTCGGCCACACCCGCTTCTGCCCATGCCGGCGGGATCCTCCGCGGCGACCTGGGCCCCGGCGCCGGCGCGCCCCTGACGGTGGCCCGGCGAGCCCTGGCGGCTCACTCGGCCGAGCTCGGCCTGGATGGCTCCGCCTTCCGCTTCGAGTCGGTCCGCCGCTCCATCGTCGGCGTGCATGTCCGGGGACGCGAGTTCCGCGGTGGGGTGCCCGTCGAGACGACCTCAACCGCCGTCCACATGGTCCGCGGACGGGTCTGGCAGATCGAGGCCCGCCCGTCGAGCCTTCCCGGAGGGCCTGCGCTCCATCCGATCTCCGCCGCGGCCGCCGGGGAGCTCGGCCTGGCCGCGCTCGGTATCGCGACCCCCTACTCCCCGCCCGCCGTGGCGCGGATGCTCACGATCCACGCCGGCCGCCTGGTCGACGCGTGGCACGTCACCGCGCTGTCCCTGCGGCCCGCGATCGCCGGCACCGCGGTCGTGGACGCCGCGACCGGGCGCCCGATCGAGATCCGCGACGGGCGGCGGTTCGCGGACGGCTCGGCGACGGTGTTCGACCCGAGCCCCACCGTCTCTGCTCGGAACCCGGCGATGCGGCAGCCGGGTTTCGACGAGGGAGGCGTGGACACCGACCTGGACAGCGCCGAGCTGACGGCCGAGCTCGTCGGCCTCCCCCTCCGGGACCTCGACGAGGGACAGCTTCCGTTCGCCCGGCTCGTGGGGCCGTACGTGGACGTCCAGGCGCCGCTTCCCCTGCTCCTCGGCCCGGCCTTCTCGTTCACGCGCGGCGACCCGCGATTCGAGGCGACCATGGCCTATGCGCACCTGGACCGCATCCAGCGGTACTTCCAGTCACTCGGGTTCCGCGGCGAGGCCGGGGTGAACGCCGAGCCGCAGCAGGTGATCGCGGTCATCGTCCCCGGCTTCGACAACAGCTTCTACCAGCCGGGGAATGACCTGATGCTGTTCGGCTCGGGCGGCGTCGACGACGGCGAGGACGCCGAGATCATCGTCCACGAGTACGGGCACGCCGTGCACGACGCCCAGGTCCCAGGATGGGGTCAGCACCACGAGGGCGGCTCGATGGGCGAGGGCTGGGGCGACTTCCTGGCCGCCGCGTACTACGCCCGCTCGATCAGCAAGGGCTTCCAGGACGAGTGCGTGGGCGAGTGGGACGCGACCTCGTACGCGGATCCCGCCGCGGGCCCGGTCTGCCTGCGGCTCACGAACGAACCCAAGCACTATCCGGAGGACATGGTCGATCCACCGGAGGTCCACGACGACGGCGAGATCTGGTCGGCCTTCCTGTGGAGGCTGCGGACGTCCCTCGGCTGCACCCCGAACGAGAAGACGAAGGTCTGCAAGAAGCGCAGTCCCGCGCAGCTCGCCGCCCTCCGCACCGACCGCGTCCTGAAGCTCGTCCTCACCTCGCACGAGTTCATGTCGACGAACGCGGACTTCGGCGACGGCGTCGCCGCCCTGATCACGGCGGCGAAGGCCCTCAGACAGACGGGTTACGCGCCGCTGATCAAGGCCTCGGCCCGCCGATACGGCTTGCCCCTGTCGTAGAACGGTCAGCCCACCGGCCGGACCTCGATGAACCCGGCCGCGGAGAAGTCGCCGTCGAACGCCAGCGCTTCTCGTATCCGTAGGCGACGCATGACCGCAAAGCTCGTCGCGTCCACGAAGGAGTACGGACGCTCGTCATGGCGGCGAAGCCACCGCCAGGCGACGTCCTCGGTTCCCTCATCGACGAATTGAACCTCGACCTGTGGCGAGCTCGACACTCGGTCAAGCAGCAGACCTGCCGCGCGATGACCGGCGCGCCTGCGCAGGAACGTCCACGACTCTCCCAGGACGTGGTTCGACGTTACGAGCGGGCCTGGGCCCGAGCGCCAGATGGCGACTGCGTCGACGTGCCGGTGGTCCCTCGGACTGCTTAGCCCGATCCAGAAGGAGGAATCGACGAACCTCACTCTTCGTACACGACGGTGTCGATATCCGCCGGTTCGTAGTCGAACGCGCCGACCAGGTCGTCGATCGGGTCGCGTCCGCCCCGTTTCCGCGAGAGCTTCTCGCGCACGTAGGACCGGATCAGGTCGGCCTTCGACCGCCCGGTCCGTACGGACTCGACCGCGAGCGCGTCGTCGAGCTCGGGCTCGATCGAGATCTGCAGCCGCTTCATGGCCATGGGTGGAGGATACATCACTCGATGATGGTGATGTAAGCCTCCGGATCAGGCGCCCATGGGGTGCCAGACCGTCTTCATCTCCATGAGATCGGTGACGGCGTAGGGCGACTGGGCGGCGTCGTCGAACGGGTCGGCGCCGTCCGCGCTCACCAGCCGCTTCACGTTCTCCGCGGAGAGCTGCTCGACCTCCATCCGCAGGTGCTCGGGGACGCCGGTCAGGTCGAGGGCGTTCACGTCCATGTGCCCGGCGAGCCACGGGATCAGCTCGGTCTTCAACCCGGTCAGCACGTTGACCACGCCGCCGGGGACGTCGCTCGTCGCCAGGACCTCGGACAGCGTGACCGCGGGCAGCGGCGCCTCCTCGCTGGCCAGCAGGACCGTCGCGTTGCCGCTGACGATCGCCGGGGCGAGCCGCGACACCAGGCCCAGCAGCGGCGGGCCCTCCGGCGCGACGATGCCCACCACGCCGGTCGGCTCGGGGAACGTGAAGTTGAAGTACGGGCCGGCCACCGGGTTCACGGTGCCCATCACGTGGTGGACCTTGTCCGCCCACCCCGCGTACCAGACCCACCGGTCGATGGCGATCGCCACCTCGCGGGCCGGGTCGTCCGAGCCGCTTCGGCCGGCCTCGTCCTCGAACTGCGCCCGGCGGCCCTCCATGAGCTCCGCCACCCGGTACAGGACCTGGCCGCGGTTGTAGGCGGTCTTCGCCGCCCATCCACCGAACGCCGCTCGCGCCGCCCGCGCGGCCTCGCGGAGATCCTTGCGCGAGGCCCGCGCCGCCCACGCCAGCAAATTCCCGTCGTGGTCGTTGACCGGGTACGAGCGCCCCGACTCGCTGCGCGGGAACTCGCCGCCCACGTAGAGCTTGTAGGTCTTGCGGACGGGCAGCCGGTCGTCGCTCACGCGCCGCCGCCGTTCGTGGCCATGGGCTCGAGCTCCAGGTACGGGGACAGCCCGTGCAGGCCGCCCTCGCGGCCGAACCCGGACTCCTTGTACCCGCCGAACGGCGAGGCCGGGTCGAACCGGTTGTAGGTGTTGGCCCACACCACCCCGGCGCGCAGGCGCTCCGCCATCCACAGGATGCGCGAGCCCTTCTCGGTCCACACCCCCGCCGACAGGCCGTACGGCGTGTTGTTCGCCTTCTCGACGGCCTCGTCGGGCGTGCGGAACGTGAGGATCGACAGCACCGGGCCGAAGATCTCCTCGCGGGCGATGCGGTGCGACTGGCTGACGCCGGTGAACAGCGTCGGCGCGAACCAGAACCCGCGCTCGGGGAGCTCGCACGGGGGCTGGTAGATCTCGGCACCCTCCTCGACGCCCGAGGCCACGAGCTCCTCGATCCGCCGGAGCTGCGCCTTCGAGTTGATCGCACCGAGGTCGGTGTTCTTGTCGAGGGGGTTGCCGACCCGCAGCGTCCCCAGCCGCGCCTTCAGCTTCTCGAGCACCGCGTCGAACGCCGACTCCTGGACGAGCAGCCGCGAGCCCGCGCAGCACACGTGGCCCTGGTTGAAGTAGATCCCGTTGACGATCCCCTCGACGGCCTGGTCCAGCGGCGCGTCCTCGAACACGATGTTGGCGGCCTTGCCGCCGAGCTCCAGGGTGAGCCGCTTGCGCGTCCCGGCCGTGGCCTTGCGGATGGCCTTGCCGACCTCGGTCGAGCCGGTGAACGCGAGCTTGTCCACGCCCGGGTGCCGGACCAGGTACCCGCCGGTCTCGCCGTTGCCGGTGACGATGTTCACCACGCCGGGCGGCAGCTCCACGTCGCGCAGCACCTGTGCCAGCAGCAACGCCGTCAGCGGCGTGGTCTCCGCCGGCTTCAGCACGACGGTGTTGCCCGTGGCCAGCGCCGGCGCGAGCTTCCACGCCGCCATCAACAGCGGGAAGTTCCACGGGATGATCTGGCCGGCCACGCCGAGGGGCTTCGGCCGCCGGCCCGGGAACGCGTAGCCGAGCTTGTCGGCCCACCCCGCGTAGTAGAAGAAGTGCGCCGCGGCGAGCGGGACGTCCACGTCGCGCGACTCCTTGATCGGCTTGCCGCCGTCGATCGACTCCAGGACGGCGAACTCGCGGGCTCGCTCCTGGATCTCGCGGGCGATGCGGTAGAGGTACTTCGCCCGCTCGCGTCCGGGCATCTCGCCCCACACGTTCTCCTGGGCCTCGCGGGCCGCGGTCACCGCGAGCTCGACGTCCTCGGGCCCGGCCTCCGCCACCTCGGACAGGGCCTCCTCGGTGGCGGGGTCGATCGTGCTGAACACCCGGCCGGAGCGGGGCTCGACGAACTCGCCGCCGATGAACAGGCCGTAGCGCGGCTCGATGCGGACCAGGTCGCGGGACTCCGGCGCGTCGGCGTACTCCCACGCCGGCGGCCGTGTGGCCGGCGTCCCCGCCCGGGGCTGGAGGTCCTTCGAGTCGTCGGCCATCGCGTCAGTCGATCGTGAAGTAGTCGGGGCTCTGGTACGCGCCGGTGCGCTCCTTGTGGATCTGCATCAGCACGTCGTTGAGCAGGGTGGAGGCGCCGATGCGGAACAGGTCCGGCGTCATCCAGTCCTCGCCCAGGGTCTCGTGCAGCAGGACCAGGTACTGGATGGCGTTCTTCGAGGAGCGGACGCCGCCGGCGACCTTCACGCCGACGCGGCGGCCGGCCTCCTGGGCGAACTCGCGGACGGCCTCCATCATGCACAGCGCCGCGGGCAGGCTGGCCCCCTTCTGGATCTTGCCGGTCGAGGTCTTGATGAAGTCGGCGCCGGCGGCCATGGCCAGGACGGAGGCCCGCCGGACCTGATCGTAGGAGCCGAGCTCGCCCACCTCCAGGATCACCTTCACGTGGGCGGGCCGGGACGCATCGATCTCCGCGACGCACTCGTCGAACGCCTTGCGGTAGTCGCCAGCCAGGAACGCGCCGCGGTTCAGGACGATGTCGATCTCGTCGGCGCCGTTGGCCACCGCCCACCGGATCTCCTCCAGGCGCGCCTGCAGCGGTCCGTGCCCACTGGGGAACGCGCCGGCCACGCTGGCGACCTTTACGCCGGTCCCCCGCAGGTGCGCGGCGGCCACCGGGACCAGCTCGGGGTAGACGCACACGGCGGCGACGCTGGGGATCGACGGGTCCGTCGGGTCGGGACGCACGGCCTTCGCGCTCATCTGCACGATCTTGCCGGCGGTGTCCGAGCCCTCCAGCGTGGTGAGGTCCATCGACCGGATGGCCAGGTCGAGCGCCCACAGCTTGGACTCGCGCTTGATCGAGCGCGTGGCCAGCCCGGCGGCTCGCTCCTCGAGCCCCACCGCGTCGACGGGCGTCACCCGGGACAGGCGTCCGCCGGCAAACACGGCCTGAGGGCCGCTCGTCTGCGGGACTTCGCCGGTTGCCCGGACGGGGGCCTTGGCCACGAACGTCTCCCTTCGCCATCGAGGGGGGACCTCCAATGCTACGCTGGGTTGACCCCATTCCGATCGAGGAGGTACCTCCCATGCGCAGATCCGTGTCGATCCTCCTGCTGGTCGTGCTGGCCCTGTTCGCCGTGGCGTGCGGCGGCGACGACAACCCGGCCATCGAGGGGAGCCCCACCACCGCCACGGACGAGCCGACCGATGAGCCCACGGACGAGCCCACCGACGACTGCACCGACTTCTCCGGCCAGGACGCCAGCCTGAGCATCGGCGACAACTTCTTCGAGCCCGAGTGCTTCACCGCCGACGCGTCCTCGGACATCCTGCTGAGCAACGACGGCTCGGCGACGCACACGTTCACGATCGCGAACTCGCCCATCGACGCCGAGCTCGACCCGGGACAGGCCCGGACCCTGTCGGGACCCTCTCCGCTCGATCCCGGCGAGTACACCTTCTACTGCCGGTTCCACGGCTCCGCCGCCGGCGGCGGCATGTCGGGGACCCTCACCGTCGTCTGATCGCCCACGCATCCAGGAGGCCACATATGCGCAAGACCCTCTACATGCTGTTCGCCCTGCTGATGCTCACCGCCGCCGCCTGCGGCGGCTCTGATACTCCCGGCACGAACGGAACCGACGAGCCCACCGAGACCCAGGAGCCCTGCGTCGATCAGACCGACCAGGACCTGATCCAGATCGAGATGGGGGACAACTTCTTCGAGCCCGAGTGTCTGATCGTCCTCGCGTCACAGCCGATCAGCGTCGAGAACACCGGCACCGCCCTGCATAACTTCCAGCTCCCCGGCACCCAGGTCGACGTCGACGTCTCCCCTGGCGAGCCGTTCAACGGCGAGGGCAACGCCGTGGCTCCGGGCGAGTACGAGATGGTCTGCAAGTACCACCCGGAGATGACGGGGACACTGACCGCGCAGTAGCGACGGCTCAGAACCCGAGGCGGGTCAGCGCGTTGTCGTCGCGCTGCCATTCCTTCTGGACCTTGACCCGCAGCTCCAGGTAGACGCGGGTGCCCAGGAGGACCTCGAGCTCCTCGCGTGCGTGGGTGCCGATGCCCTTGAGCATCTCGCCGCCCCTGCCGATGACGATGCCCTTCTGCGACTCGCGCTGGACGAGCACCGTCGAATGGATGCGCGTCACGTCGTCGTGCTCGGGCGGCTCGACCTCGTCGATGACCACCGCGATCGAGTGCGGGATCTCCTCGCGCGTGGCCAGGATCGCCTTCTCGCGGATGACCTCGGCCATTCGGTGCTCCAGGGTCTGGTCGGTCACCTCGCCGACGGGGAACAGCGGCGGGCCCTCCGGAAGCCGCGCCACGATCAGCCCACGCAGCTCGTCCAGCCCGGTCCCCGCCTTCGCCGACACCGGGATGATCTCGTCGAAGTCGCCCAGGGCCTGGGCTCGGGACAGCTGACTGACCACCCGCTGGTGCGAGATCCGGTCGATCTTGTTGAGCACGCAGACCTTGGGCATCCCCAGCGGCGCCACCTGGCGGCGGTAGACGAACCCGTCTCCCTTCCCGATGCCGGCGTGGCCGTCGACGACCATCACGCACACGTCGACGTCCGCGAGCGACTCCCCCACCAGCTTGTTGAGGCGGTCCCCCAGCCGGCTGCGTGGCTTGTGAAACCCCGGCGTGTCGGTGAACACGATCTGGGAGTCCTCGGTCGAGAGCACTCCGCGGATCCGGGTGCGGGTGGTCTGGGGGACGTCGGAGACGATCGCTACCTTTGCCCCCACCAGGGCGTTGACGAGGGTCGACTTCCCGACGTTCGGCCGGCCGACCACGCCGGCGATGCCGCTGCGGAACGTCACGTGTCCTCGAGGTTGGCCGGGCCGAACGCCTCGGGCAGCAGTGCGGACAGCGGCTCGGCGAAGCGCTCGCCGGAGGACCCCTCGGAGACCACGATCAGGTTCGGGTTGAACTCGTTCAGGAACTGCCGGCAGACGCCGCACGGCGTGATCGGGTCCTCGCCGGGCCCGACCACCGCCACGGCCTGCAGGTCGCGCAGCCCGTGGGCCACCGCGTGGCCCGCCGCCACCCGCTCGGCGCAGATCGCCACCGAGTACGAGGCGTTCTCGACGTTCGCGCCCGTCACGATCCGATCGCCGGCCAGCAGCGCGGCGCCGACCGTGTAGTTGCTGTACGGGGCGTAGGCGCCGTCGCGGGCCTCGCGGGCGGCGGCCAGGAGCTCGTCCAGGCGCGCGCGCAGGTCAGGCGGGGCGCTGTCCATCCTCGTCCGCCTCCGGGAGTCGCTCGATGAGGATCCGCCCGATCCGCCGGCCCTTGACCCGCTCGGCCACGAACCGGAAGTTCTCGAAGGTGACCTCCTGGCCCTGGCGCGGGATCTGACCGAGCAGCCCCTGCATCAGCCCGCCCACCGTGTCCCACTCGGTGTCGGGAAACGAGGCGTCGAGGATCTCGTTCGCCTCGTCGATCGCCAGCCGCGCGTTCACGCGGAACGTGTGGTCGTCCACCGGCTCGATCTGGGGCTCCTCGCGGTCGTACTCGTCCGCGATCTCGCCCACCAGCTCCTCCAGGAGGTCCTCCAGGGTGATCAGCCCCACCACCGAGCCGTACTCGTCGGTGACGATCGCGATGTGGAACTTGTCGCGCTGCATCTCTCGCAGGAGCTCGGCGACCTTCTTCGACTCGGGAACGAAGTGCGGCTTGCGGGCGATGTCGTCGATCTTCACGTCCGACTTGCGCTGGTGCAGGGTCTTCAGCACGTCCTTCGCGTAGATCACGCCGACGACGTCGTCGAGCTGCTCGCGGTAGACCGGCAGGCGGGAGAAGCCGTGCTTCAGGACCAGGTCCTGCACGGCGCGCAGGCTCTTCTTGACCTCGATCGCCACGATGTCGGGCCGGGGGACCATCACCTCGCGCACGATCGTGTCGCCGAACTCGAAGATCGAGTGGATCAGCTCGGTCTCCTCGGCCTCGATGGCGCCCTCCTCGCGGCCGACCTCGGCCATCGAGCGGATGTCCTCCTCGGAGACGAACGGCCCGGCCTTGAGCCCCTTGCCCGGCAGCAGGACGTTGGCCAGCCCGATCAGCGCCTTCGTCGGCCACGCGAACAGACGGGCCAGGCCGTAGACGAACGGCGCCAGGAGCAGGGCGGCGCGGTCGCTGTGCAGGATGCCGTACGTCTTCGACATCGCCTCGACGAAGACGAAATACAGGAGCGTGAACCCGATCGAGGTGAGGGTGATGCCCAGGGAGTCGAACCGTCGCTCGGCGTAGATCGCCATGAGGATGGCCGAACCGTTCTGCGCGAACATCACGGCGAGGTAGATCGAGTTCAGGTACGTGGGCGGGTCGTTCTCGATGCGTTCCAGGAGCGCCGCGTTGCGCCGGCCGTCCTCCTTCAGGGCCATCGCGCGGACCCGCGTCATCCGGCTGATGGCCGCCTCGGCGATCGCCAGCAGCGAGCCGAACACGACCAGGAACCCGACCACGACGAGCATCCAGGTCACAGCTGCACCCGGATGCCGGTATGGGCCTCCTGCTTCTCCCACATGGCGCGGCGGTCCGCGAGCTCCTCGTGGTCATGGCCGAGCAGGTGGAGGATGCCGTGCACGAGCAGCAGCCGCAGCTCGTCGTCGAACGCGTTGGCGCCCTCCTTCGCGACGTCGGGGCAGATCACCACGTCGCCCAGGATGCGCATGCCGTCGTCGTCGCTGTCGCCGATCTGGAAGGACAGGACGTCGGTCGGGCCGGGCTCGCCCATCCACCGGACGTGCAGGGCTTCCATCTCCTCGCGGCTCACGAACGAGATCGAGAGCTCGGCCTGCTTCGCGTCCTCGGCCACCAGGACGGCGCGCGCGGCCTGCAGCAGGGGGACCAGCTCAACCGGCAGGTCCTGCCGATCGGACACGAGCAATCGAGGGAGGTCGTCGGGCATGGGGATCAGGCGCGGCGCTCGGAGGGTTCCTCGCTGTAGCGCCGGTAGGCCTCCACGATGTCCTGCACGATCTTGTGCCGGACCACGTCGCGAGCCCCGAGGCGGATGAACTCGAGACCGGGGATCCCCTGCAGGATCTCCTCGACCACCGACAGGCCCGATCGCTGGGCGGTGGGCAGGTCGGTCTGGGTGACGTCGCCGTTGACGACCGCCTTCGAGCCGAACCCCAGGCGCGTCAGGAACATCTTCATCTGCTCGGGGGTCGTGTTCTGCGCCTCGTCCAGGATGATGAATGAGTCGTTCAGGGTCCGGCCCCGCATGAACCCGAGCGGCGCGACCTCGATCGTCCCCCGCTCGACGAGCCGCTGGAACGCCTCGGGCGCCATCATGTCGTAGAGCGCGTCGTACAACGGCTTCAGGTACGGGTCGATCTTCTCGTAGAGCGTGCCGGGCAGGAACCCCAGCTTCTCGCCGGCCTCGACCGCAGGCCGGGTCAGGATGATCCGCGAGACGTCTCCCCCGTTCAGGGCCTTCACCGCGGCCGCGACCGCCAGGAACGTCTTGCCGCTTCCGGCCGGCCCGATCGCGAAGGTGACGGTGGCGCGCCGGATGGCGTCGACGTAGCGCTTCTGTCCCACCGTCTTGGGGGCGATCGACTTCCCGCGCGCGGACAGGACGACGTCGCGCAGCACATCCGCCGGCGTGGTCGCCTCGTCGTCCTTGATCAGGTTGATCGTGTGTCCGACCGACTCCGCGGTCAGGACCTGGCCCGCCGAGACCAGGTTCAGGAGCTCCTCGAACAGCGTGGCCAGCCGCTCGGTCTCGGCCTTGTCCCCCTCGATGGTGATCTCGTTTCCGCGAACCAGGATGCGCGACTCGAACGCGCCCTCGATCAGCTTGAGGAGCTCGTCGCGTTGTCCGAGGAGCGCCACCATGGGTTGGTGGCCGGGGACGATGATTCGTACCTGCGTGGCTTCCGCCAAGGGAGTGCTTCTCCGTGAAGGCGACGCCGCGCTCGCGGCCCCGGCTTCGTGCCCGATCATACCAGCGGGCCCTTCGGCTCCTACCCCGGGGGCCACGCCATCTGCCGGCCCCCGAGCAGGTGGAGGTGCAGGTGGTGCACGGTCTGCCCGGCGTCGGGGCCGACGTTCGTCACCAGTCGCCAGCCGCGCTCGTCGAGCCCTTCGGTACTCGCCAGGTGCTGCGCGGCGGAGAACAGCTCGGCCAGGAGCTCGCCGTGCTGCTCGCGCACCGCGAGCGCGGACTCGATGTGCTCCACGGGGATGATCAGGATGTGCGTCGGAGCCTGCGGATTGATGTCGGGGAACGCCACGACGCTCTCGGTGCGGTGGACGACGTCGGCGTCCACGTCGCCCGCGACGATCTTGCAGAACAGGCAGTCCATCACTGCGTCTCGACCTCGTCCACGCGACGCCCCACATCTCCGAACGATCCCGACGCGCGACGCCCCCGGACGACGGAGACCGCCAGGAACGCCGCGACCGCCGCCGACAGGATCGCGACCGGCACGTACACGCCGGCCCACCGCAGGTTGAACGGGATCAACACGAGGGCGGCCGCCGCGAGCAGGATCAGGACGACCGCCAACCAGAGCCTCGACTCCAGCTTCCTCATGGCGTCGAGCCTACCCCTACCCGAGCCGGCCGTACCGGGACAGCACGATGGCCGCGGCGGCGATCGCCGCCGTCTCGGTGCGCAGGTTGGGCTCGCCGAGCGAGGCCAGGACGGCACCCCGCTCCCGGGCCGCGTCCAGGTCCTCCGGCGCCAGCCCGCCCTCGGGGCCGATGTAGGCCGAGATCCTTTCCAGACGTTCGGGCAGAACCGAGCTCAAGGGCTCGGTCGCGTCCTCGAACAGGACCACCGAGGTTTCCTGATCGGGCGCGCCGACAAACAGGCCGCGAGCACCGCTGACGGTGACCTCCGGAAGAAACGTCCGGCGCGATTGCTTCGAGGCCTCGCGGGCGACGGCGACGGCTCGCCGAAGCGCGTGCCCGTCACGACCGAGCGCGCGGGTCGATCGCGTCGACTCCACGAGCGCGATCTCGTCGACTCCGAGCTCGGTCAGCTTCTGGACCGCCCACCACGCCCGGTCGCTCGCCGGCGGGGCCATCGCCACGCGCACCCGCGGCGTCGGCGGCCCGAGGGTGCGCGACTCCACGATCTGGACGTCGCCGTCGGGAGTGAGCGTCCCGCGCCCGACCCATCCGCGGCCGTCGGCGACGGTGATCTCGTCGCCCGGCCGGAGCCGCAAGGAGCGCACCGCGTGGGCGGCGTCGTCCTCGGACGGACGAACGCGCTCGCCCGGCTCGTCGACGTAGAAGTACGGCAGGCCCTTGGGCATCGGGCCTCAGCGCTCGAGCCGGCCGAGCCGGCCCTTCGCCGGTTTCCCGCGATCCTCGCCGCGGAGCTCGGCCAGCCGCTCGACCAGCTCCCGCTCCTTGCGTGAGAGCTTCTCCGGCATCTCCACGGCCACCTGGATGAGCAGGTCGCCCCGGCCCCGGCGCCCGAGGTGCGGGATGCCCCGGCCCCGCAGCCGGATCACGGCACCGGACTCGGTTCCGGGCTCCACTCGCAGGGTCTCCGGTCCCTCCAGCGTGTCGATCTCCAGGTCGGTCCCAAGGAGCGCCTGCGTCACCGGGAGGCGAAGCGCGCAGACGAGGTCGGCCCCACGGCGTTCGAACACCGGGTGGGCGGCGACCTCAACGCCGACGTACAGGTCGCCCGCGGGGCCGCCCGAGCGTCCGGCCGCACCGGCGTCGGCCACCCGTAGCTCGGTCCCGCTGGCCACGCCGGGCGGGACCTGGACCGTCATCCGCTGCTGCGATCGCACCCGCCCCTCGCCGCGGCACTGCGCGCACGGCGAGCCGATCTCCTGCCCGCTGCCGTCGCACGTCCCGCACGCGTGCGCGGTCACGACGGTGCCGAAGACGCTCCGCGCGACGTCCTGCACCTGGCCGGTCCCGCCGCAGCTCGTGCACCGGGACGGGAACGTCCCCGGAGAGCAGCCCGAGCCCTGACAGGTCGCGCACGTCTCCAGGCTCTCCAGCGAGAGCTCGCGCTCCACCCCGAACGCAGCCTCCTCGAACGACAGGGCGACGCGCGCGTACAGGTCCTCGCCGCGGCGGACCCGCGTCCGCGGGCTCTGGGACCGCCCGGGGAACCCCCCGCCGAAGAACGCCTCGAACAGGTCGCCCAGGCCGCCGAACGGGAACGCGTCGGAGCCGAGCTGGCCCGACCCGAACAGGTCGTACTGCCGGCGCTTCGCGGGGTCGGACAGCGTCTCGTACGCGGCCGAGATCTCCTTGAACCGCTGCTCGGCCTCAGGGTTGGCACTGACGTCCGGGTGGTGCTCGCGGGCCAGGCGGCGGTAGGCGCGCTTGATGTCCTCGGCCGTGGCGTCGTGGGGGACCCCGAGGACGCCGTACAGGTCGGGGAGCTGCGTGCTCAACTCGTGAGGGGGCCGATGGCCTCGGACAGGCGCCGGGCCACGGCGCGCACGGCGGTGATCGCCTCCAGGTAGTCCATGCGCGTGGGCCCGACCACCCCGATCGAGCCCAGGGGACGATCGTCCACGCGGTACGACGCGATCACCAGGCTCGCGTTGTGCATGGTCGGCAGCGGGTTCTCGCCGCCGATCGAGACGGTGACGTCGGGGGCGTCGCTCGCGGTGCGCATCAGGTCGGTGACCTCGGCGTGGCGCTCCAGGGCTTCGAAGAGCTGGCGCACCGACTCGCGGCGCTCGAAGCCCTCCTCGGCGGCCAGGTTGCCCACGCCGCCCAGGATGACGTCGCCGGACGGCGCCTCGCCGGCCATCTCACCGACGGCCGCGGCCACGTCCCCCAGCACCTCGGCGTCGTCGCCGGTCGCCTCGCGGGCCACGCCGGCCAACGCGGTAGCGGCCTCGGCAAGGGTTCGCCCGGCCGCCGCATGCTCGGCCCGGGCGCCCAGGCGCTCCGCCGCCGGCGCGGAAAGCTCCGAGCCTCCGGCCAGCACGCGCTTCTCCACTCGGCCGGTGTCGACGATGACCAGCAGGACGAGCGCCGACCCGATCCGCATGAGGTCCAGGCGGACGATCGCGCTGTCGGTCAGGCTGGGGGCCAGGGCGAGCGAGGCGTGACGGGTCAGCTCCGAGAGGAGCTGGGTGGTGCCGCGCACGACCTCGTCCAGGTCGGGCTGGGCGTCGCCGAAGAACCGGGCGATGGCCTGCTTGTGGGCCTCGCGCAACATCGCCGCGCGCGGCGAGGTGTCCACGTAGTACCGGTAGCCGCTGTCGGTGGGGATCCGGCCCGCGGAGGTGTGTGGCTGCGCCAGGTAGCCGAAGTCTTCGAGCGCGGCCATGTCGTTGCGGATGGTCGCCGGGCTCACCCGCAGGCGATACCGGGTGACGACCGCCCCCGAGCCCACCGGCTCGCCCGTGCGGATGTGCTCGGTCACGACCGCGCGGAGCACGGTCCCCTTGCGCTGCCCGAGCTCCTCGGAGGGACTCACGCACCCATTGTAGTTGGCACTCTCGCCGGTCGAGTGCTAACGGCCCAGCTCGAGCACCAGGTCGTTGGCGACGAACCAGCCGCGCTCGGTCAAGGCGAGGTGTCCGTTGCGGCGCTCCGCCAGCCCCTCGGCGACGTAGTCGTCGGCGCGGGCGGCGTCCACCCACTCGGCGGGGACGCCCTCGCGCATGCGCAGGCCGAGCAACAACCGTTCGGTCCGGCGCTCGTCGTCGGTGAGTCGCTCCCGGGCCCCCACCGGGCGCTCTCCCACCTCGACCCGGAGCAGGTAGTCGGTGGGAGGACGAACGTTCCACCAGCGGACGCCATTGCGGTAGGAGTGGGCGCCGGCGCCGAGGCCCAGGTACGGACGGCCCTCCCAGTACCCCTCGTTGTGCACGCACCGCCGGCCGGGCGTCGCCCAGTTCGAGACCTCGTAGTGCTCGTAGCCCGCGGCCGAGAGCAGCTCGCACGCCACCTCGTACCGATCGGCCTGGACGTCCGGGTCCGGGGCGGGCCGGAGCCCGAGCCCGACCTGCCGGCCCAGGGCCGTGTTCGGCTCGACGGTCAGCGCGTAGGCGCTCACGTGCTCGGGCTCGAGCGCGATCGTCTCCTCCAGCGTCCGCCGCCACGACGCGTCGGTCTCGCCCTCGGCCCCGTAGATCAGGTCGAGCGAGAGGTTCTCGACCCCGGCCGCGCGGGCCGCCGCGACCGCCGCGCGAACCGACTCCGGCCCGTGCACGCGCTCCAGCGACGCCAGGACCGCCGGGTCGAACGACTGCGCCCCCATCGAGATCCGGTTGACGTCGCCGGCAAGCAACGCAGAGAAGTAGTCCGCATCCACGGTGTCCGGGTTCGCCTCCACGGTGACTTCACCACCGCCAGCGATGTGGAACGCTCCACGGAAATGGTCAAGCAGCTTGACCAACTCGCGCGCCGCCAGCGTGGTGGGCGTTCCACCCCCTACAAAGGTGCTGGCGATTCCGGTCCCTCGCCACTCGTCCGACCACAGGTCGGCTTCGGCTCGCAACGCCCGCGTGTAGCGGCCCGCCAGGTGATCCAGTCCGGCATACGCATTGAAGTCACAGTACCCGCAGCGGGTCAGGCAGAACGGGACGTGGACGTACAGGCCGGCGTTCACTTCTTGCCCCCGCTTCCGGGTGCGGTGTCCACGCGCAACGCGGCGATGAACGCCTCCTGGGGCACGTCGATCCGTCCCACCCGGCGCATCCGGGCCTTGCCCTTCTTCTGCTGCTCCAGCAGCTTGCGCTTGCGGGTGATGTCGCCGCCGTAGCACTTCGCCAGGACGTCCTTGCGCTTCGCGCGCACGGTCTCCCGGGCCACGATCCGCCCCCCGATCGTGGCCTGGATCGCCACCTCGTACATCTGCCGCGGGATCAGCTCGCGGAGCTTCTCGACCATCTGCTTGCCGTACTGGTAGGCCTTGTCCCGGTGGACGACGGACGAGAACGCGTCGACCGGCTCGCCCTGCAACAGGATGTCGACCCGCACCAGGTCCGCGGGCTCGTAGCCGAAGTGCTCGTAGTCGAGCGATGCGTACCCGCGCGTCCGCGACTTCAGCGCGTCGAAGAAGTCGAAGATGATCTCGCCGAGGGGCAGCACGTAGTGCAGCTCCGCCCGCTCCGGCGAGAGGTAGCGCATCTCCATCATGTTTCCGCGCCGCGACTGGCACAGGTCCATGACCGGGCCCAGGTACTCGGTGGGGGTGATGATCGTCGCCGCGACGTACGGCTCCTCGACGCGATCGTAGGTCCCCGGCGTGGGCATCTCGCTCGGGTTGTGGACCTCGACGACCTGCTCGCCCTTGATCACGTGGTACTCGACGTTGGGCGCGGTGGCGATCAGCTCCAGGCCGTGCTCGCGCTCCAGGCGCTCCCGGACGATGTCCATGTGCAGCAGGCCGAGGAACCCGCACCGGAACCCGAATCCGAGGGCCATCGAGGACTCCGGCTCGTACACCAGCGCCGCGTCGGACAACCGGAGCTTGTCGAGGGCCTCGCGCAGGGCCGTGTAGTCGCCGCCCTCGGACGGGAACAGGCCGCTCCACACCATCGGCTTCGGCTCGCGGTAGCCGGGCAGCGGCTCGTGTGCACTCCCCTTGCCGATCGTCGTGACGGTGTCGCCGACCTGCGCCTTGCGGACGTCCTTCACGCCGGTGACCAGGTAGCCCACCTCGCCGGCCCGCAGCGCTGGGACCGGCACCGGCTCGGGCGAGCTCACGCCGACCTCCTCGGACTCGGTCTGAAGGCCGGAGTTCATCAGCCGGATCCGCTCCCGCCCGCGGAGCTCGCCGTCGACGACGCGGACGTAGGCGATGACGCCGCGGTAGGCGTCGTAGGCGGAGTCGAAGATCATCGCCCGCAGCGGCGCGGCGGCGTCGGCCGTGGGCGGCGGGATTCGCTCGATGGCGGCGCGCAGGAGCTCCGGGACGCCCTCGCCGGTCTTGGCGGAGACGCGCAGGACCTGCGACACGTCCACAGCGAGGAGCTCGGCCAGCTCGCGGGCGGTCTCATCGGGGTCCGCGGCGGGGAGGTCGACCTTGTTGATCGCGGGGACTATGACCAGGCCGGCGTCTCGGGCCAGGTGGTAGTTCGCGAGGGTCTGGGCCTCGATCCCCTGGGCCGCGTCGACGAGCAGGATCGCCCCCTCGCACGCCTCGAGCGAGCGCGAGACCTCGTAGGTGAAGTCGACGTGGCCGGGCGTGTCGATCAGGTTCACGACGTAGTCGTCGAAGGACAGGCGCACGGCCTGGGCCTTGATCGTGATCCCCCGCTCGCGCTCCAGGTCCATGCGGTCCAGGTACTGCGCGCGCATGTCGCGCTCGGCGACGGCGCCGGTGATCTCCAGGAACCGGTCGGCCAGCGTCGACTTGCCGTGGTCGATGTGCGCCACGATGCTCAGGTTGCGGATGCGGGAGGGGTCGGTCACGACGGCCCAAGCGTAGCGGGCGCGCGATCCTTCGCCTGCTAAACTCCGCGGCTCATGGCGAACATCAAGTCACAGATCAAGCGCAACCGGCAGAACGAGCGCGCGCGGGAACGCAACAAGGGCGTGCGCAGCGCGCTCAAGACCAAGGCCCGCCGCGTCGGCGAGGCCGAGGACGCCGCGACCGGTCAGGAGCGTCTCCGCGACCTCACCCGGTCCCTGGACAAGGCCGCGTCGAAGGGCGTCATCCACAAGCGCCGCGCCGCCAACCGCAAGTCCCGCGCCGCCAAGGCGCTGAACCGCCAGACCTCGCAGGCCTCCTAGGCCGGCGAACTGATCAAGATCCTTCGCAGGTGGCCGACTGTCCCGAGTCCACCCCGAGGTCGCAGAAGTCGTTGTTGGCCTGGCCCTGCAGGGAGTCGAACCCGGCGTTGCCGTTCAGGGTGTCGTCGCCCTGGCCGCCCAGGATGGCGTCGTCGCCCAGCGCGCCCGTCAGGATGTCGCTCCCGGCGTCGCCCAGGATGAGGTCGTTGCCGGCCTTGCCGTTGATGGTGTCCTGACCGCCGCCGCCGCACAGGATGTCGTTGCCGGTGGTCCCGTTGATGGTCTGGTTCGCGGCCGTAGGCGTGTTCTTGCACTTGGCGAAGGCCGTGAAGGTGGCGTTCGTGGACCACGGGAAGAACCGAACGTCGGGCGACACGTCGTCACCGGTTCCGTTCGACCAGTCGTCGGGCCCCGAGGCGTGGCCCCACCAGTTCTCCGCCGCGTTCACCTGGACACCCGAGAAGTTCACGATCCCCCAGTCCAGGTTCCCGGAGATGGTGTTGCGGGAGAGGACGAAGTTCCCCGTGAAGGACTCCTCCTCCACCTGGACGCCCGTTTCCCCGTTGGTGAACCGGTTCGACCTCACCGAGATGTTCGAGTTCGGGCCGAAGCAGCAGATCCCCGTGGTTTCGACCTCCTTCGGGCCGAAGCCCAGGAGGAGGGCGACCGTCGAGTCGTCCACGTCGTTCAGCTCGATGGTCACCGTGTCGTTGCCCTCGATGAGCCAGATTCCGCGGCCGAGCCCGGAGATGGTGTTCTCCGTGATCGTCAGGCCGGTCGCGGCCTCGGACTCGATCCCCGTCGTAGACAACGGTCCGGTCGGAATCACCGCGCCCCCCTGGATGTCGTTGCGATGAATCCGGATGTCCGCAGGCAGACTCACCACGGGCGTTCCCTGGGCGCAGAGGTCGCAGAAGCCCCCCTCGATCAGGATGCCGACGATGTTGCCCTCGAACTCGTTCAGCGTGAACAGCGCCTTCGTCCCTCCGACCATCCGGATGCCGAGGGTGCCGTCCTGGAAGCGGCTCCGACGGACCAGGCTGTTGTCCGAGTCGATGTGGACGCCCGTGAAGTTGTTCGTGAAGATGGAGTCCAGGACCCGGAGCGCGGGCGACGCGCTCGCCGCCGTCCCCACCGCCCGGTCCCAGTTGAGGAACGTGAACCCGGAGATGACCACGTTCGGGGCGGCGACGGCGATCCCGTCGAATTCGCCGTCCACCCCGTCGAGGACGGATTCCGCGGAGAGCGTTCCGGGCCGGGTGCGTGCGTCGACCCCGGCCTGGGCGCCCTGGATCTCCAGGGTCCTGTCCACGAGGACCGGGTCCGGGTAGGTCCCCGGACACACCCTGATGGTGTCCCCGGAGATCGCGGCGTCCACCGCCTCCTGGATCGTGTCGTGGGTGACCGTGGCCGAGCCGCAGTTGCCGACCGCGGCCATACCGTCGTCGTCGACCATGATGGTGATCGCCCCGGGACCGGCCTGGGCCCCGATGATCCCGTAGAGGCTTCCGGCCAGGGTCAGGATGCAGAGCAGAGCCGCGCGTCCTCGCATCGTTCGTCCTCCCTCTGGGCCGGCCACCGCCGCCCGTTCACGTGCCGATGGAATGGAGCCCTCTTCGCTTACGGTCCCTCGCAGGTGGCGGTCAGTCCTCCGTCCACCCCGACGATGCAGGTGTCGGTGTTGGCCTGGCCCTGCAGGTGGTCGAACCCGGCGTTGCCGTTCAGGGTGTCGTCGCCCTGGCCACCCAGGATGGCGTCGTCGCCGAGCGCGCCCATCAGGATGTCGCTGCCGGCGTCGCCCAGGATGAGGTCGTTTCCGGCCTTGCCGTCGATGGTGTCCTGACCGCCGCCGCCGCACAGGATGTCGTTGCCGGTGGTCCCGTTGATGGTCTGGTTCGCGGCCGTCGGCGTGTTCTTGCACTTGGCGAACGCGGTGAACGTGGCGTTGGTCGCCCACGGGAAGAACCGGATCTCGACTCCCACGCCGTCACCCGTCCCGTTCGACCACTCCGACGGGCCGGAGGCGTGGCCCCACCAGTTCTCGGCCGCGTTCACCTGGGTGCTCGAGAAATTGGACATCCCGAACTCGTTGCCCGAGATCGTGTTGCGGGAGACGACCATCGATCCCTCCAGGGAGAACTCCTCCAGCAGGACGCCGATTCCGCCGTTCGTGAGGCCGTTCGACTTGACGGTCACGTTCGAGTTCGGGTTGGCGTTGATGTAGGTAATCGCGTTCTCGAAGATGCCGAGGCCGAGCAGGACCGCGCGTCCCGTGTCGGTCACGGTGTTCGTCTCGATGGTCGTGGCGTCGTTGCCCCCGACCAACCAGATGCCCGCACCGACCTCGGAGATGGTGTTGCCGATGATCCGCAGGCCGGTCGTGTTGTTGGCCTCGATCCCCGTGGGCTCTCCTGAGCCGGCAGGCGCCTGCTCGGGCCCCACGATCTCGTTGGTCGAGATAGTGACGTCCGTCGGGAAGCCCTGGGCACCCCCGGTGCAGTACCCCTGACAAAGGATCTGCCCCTGGAGCAGGATGCCGATCTCGTTGCCGAGGAACTCATTGGTCGTGAACGTGGCCTTCGTCCCGGTGACCATGTGGATCCCGAAGAAGTTGTCCTCGAACAGGTTCCGCCGGGCCAGGCTGTTGTCCGAGCCGATCAGGAGACCGGTTCCGTTCTGCCTGAAGATGTTGTTCAGGACCCGGAGACCGGCGGCCACGAACGGAGGGCTCTGCGTGCTGTCGATGGCCGACCCTTCCCACAGCTGGAGGGTGAACCCGTTGATGACCACGCTCGGGGCGTTGACGTAGAAGCCCGCACCGGGCTCATTGAGCGGGCTCACCACGGATTCCCCGGCGAGCGTCCCGGGACGGGTGCGGCCGTCGATCCCGGACTGGGCACCCAGGATCTCCAGGGTCTTGCCCACGTCCACCGCTTCCTCGTACAGCCCCGGACACACCTTGATGGTGTCAGCGGTGTTCGCCGCGTCCACCGCCGCCTGGATCGTGGAGAAGGTCGCCGTCGCCGAGTCGCAGTTCCCCAGGACCGCCATGCCGTCGTCGTCCACCACGCGGGTGGTCGGGGAGCCGCCGGCGTACGCCGCGGTGAGGCCCAGAAGGCCCGCCACGAGCGTCAGGATGCTGAACAGAGCGATGGACCTGCCACGCATCGTGGTTCCTCCTTCGGGGCCGCCAACCGCCGCCCGGTTCAAGTGGACAAATCAGTCGAAGCCAAGCACGCCTCCCGGATCAGGTCAAGGGTTCCGTCGCGCTCGTCAGGGTCCTATGGGCACTTCCTCGCAGGTGGCGATCTGTCCTGAGTCGACCCCGACATCGCAGAAGTCGTAGTTGGCCTGGCCCTGCAGGGAGTCGAACCCGGCGTTGCCCCTCAGGGTGTCGTCGCCCTGGCCGGCCAGGATGGCGTCGGCGCCCAGCGCACCCATCAGGATGTCGCTGCCGGCGTCGCCCAGGATGAGGTCGTTCCCCGCCTTGCCGTCGATGGTGTCCTGACCGCCGCCGCCGCACAGGATGTCGTTGCCGGTGGTCCCGTTGACGGTGTCGTTGCCGGCCGTGTACTTGTTCTTGCACTTGGCGAACGTGGTGAACGTGGCGTTCGTGGACCACGGGAAGAACCGGACGTTGGGCGAAACCGAGTCACCGGTCCCGGTGGACCAGTCCGACGGCCCCGAGGCGGCGCCCCACCAGTTCTCCGCCGCGTTCACCTGGGCACTGGAGAAGTTCACGATC
Source organism: uncultured Actinomycetes bacterium (assembly GCA_963742735.1). Taxonomy (GTDB): domain Bacteria; phylum Actinomycetota; class UBA4738; order UBA4738; family JBBDTT01; genus JBBDTT01. The sequence goes on along the minus strand of CAVUMN010000002.1, from coordinate 92,820 downwards.
CCCCAGTCATCGTTCCCCGTGATGGTGTTGCGGGAGACGACGAAGTTCCCGGAGAGCGAGAAGTCGTCGATCTCGATGCCCGTTTCGCTGTTGGTGAAGCGGTTGGACTTGACCGTGACGTTCGAGTTCGGACCGCCGCCAATCCCCTCCGTGTTGACCTCCCTCCGGAGGAAGCCCAGCAGGAGGGCGATCCCCGTGTCGTCCACGGTGTTCGTCTCGACGGTCACCGCGTCGTTGCCCTCAGCGAGCCAGATTCCGAAATCCACCACCGAGATGTTGTTCCCGGTGATCCGCACGCCGGTCGTGTTGTGGGCCTCGATCCCAACCGTCGGGCCCCCACCGCCCCCGCCACCGGTCTCCGTGATCTCCGGGCCCACGATCTCGTTCGTCGAGATGGTCACGTCCGTCGGGGGGCCGAAACCGTTGATGCCCGAGTCGCAGTACTCGAAGCAGCCCTCGAGCAGGATGCCGACGGCGTGGTTGCCAAGGAACTCGTTGGTCGTGAACGTGGCCTTCGTCCCGGTGAGCATGTGGATGCCGAGGACGTTGTCTTCGAAGAGGTTTCGGCGGACGAGGCTGTTGTCCGACTCGATCTGGAGACCGGTCCCGTTCTGGAAGAGGATGTTGTTCAGGACCCGGAGCCCGGAGGCCGGGACCGGGTCGATGATGATGTTGGTGCTGATGCCGGCGTCATAGCCCTGGATGAGGAACCCGTTGATGACCACGTTCGGGGCGTCGACGTAGATGCCCGTCTGGTCGACCGCGTCCGAGTCCAGGACGGACTCCACGGCCGGCGTTCCGGGCCGGGTGCGGCCGTCGATCCCGGCCTGGGCCCCCAGGAGCTCCAGGGTCTTGTCCACGTACACCTGTTCCTCGTAGGTCCCCGGGCACACCTGGATCGTGTCCCCCGCCAGGGCGGCGTCCACCGCCGCCTGGATCGTGGTGAACGTCGCCGTCGCCGAGTCGCAGTTCCCCGGGACGGCCATGCCGTCGTCGTCCACCGCCAGGGTGATGGGGCCGCCAGCGTGGGCCCCGGTGATCCCGAGGAGTCCCGCGGCAAGCGTCAGGATGCTGAGTAGAGCGACCGACCGACGACGCATCGTTCTTCCTCCTTCTGGGCCCCCAGCCGGCGCCCGTTCGTGTGTGCGGAACAATGCCACAGTTGCTCAGGGTCCTTCGCAGGTGGCCGTCTGTCCTCCGTCCACCCCGACCAGACACGAGTCGGAGTTGGACTGTCCCTGCAGGTGATCGAACCCGGCGTTGCCGTTGAGGGTGTCGTCTCCCTGGCCGCCCAGAATGGCGTCGGCGCCCAGCGCACCCATCAGGATGTCGCTACCGGCGTCGCCCAGGATGAGGTCGTTACCCGCCTTGCCGTCGATGGTGTCCTGACCGCCGCCGCCGCACAGGATGTCGTTGCCGGTGGTCCCGTTGATGGTCTGGTTCGCGGCCGTCGGCGTGTTCTTGCACTTGGAGAACGCCGTGAACGTCGCGTTCGTGGACCACGGGAAGAACCGAACGTCCGGCGACACCGGGTCGCCGGTCCCCGTGGACCAGTCCGAGGGGCCGGAGGCGGCGCCCCACCAGTTCTCGGCCGCGTTCACCTGGGCGCCGGAGTCGTTGAAGATCCCGCCGTTGTTCCCCGTGATGGTGTTGCGGGACACGACCATGGACCCGGTCAGGGAGAAGATCGCGATGCCCGAGCCGCTGTTCGTGAGGCGATTGGACTTGACCGTCACGTTCGAGTTCGGCGCACAGCAGACGTCGGTGGTGCTGATCTGCCCGCCGTCATCGAGGAGGAGGTCCACATCGAATGCGCTCACGTCGTTCAGCTCGACGGTCGTCGCGTCGGTGCCTCCGGCGAGCCATATCCCGATCAGGACCTCGGAGATGGTGTTCTCCGTGATGATCAGGCCGGTCGTGCTCGAGGCCTCGATCCCCACGGTCTGCGAGATGGTGTTGGTCCCCACCTCGCCGGGACCCAGATCGGGGCCCAGGAATTCGTTCCGCAGGATCCGGACGTCCGTCGGGAAGGGATTGATGGGAGGCGGCTCTCCCTGACCGGTGAAGTCGTCCGTGTCCCCCTCGAGGTCGATCCCGACGTCGTTGCCCAGGAAGTCGTTCAGCGTGAAGAGGGCCTTCGTCCCGCCCAACATCAGGATGCCGACGAAGTTGTCGGCGAACAGGTTCCGACGGGCCAGGCTGTTGTTCGACTGGATCCGGAGACCGGCGAAGTTCTCGGAGAAGATGCTGTCGAGGACCCGGAGGCTCGCGGCCTCCGAGGTGCTCCTGACGGCGTCGGACCAGCCGATGAACATGAACCCGGAGATGACCACGTTCGGGGCCGTGACGAAGAATCCCAGCAAGCTCTCACCTTCCGGCCCCACGGCGGATTCCAAGGAGAGCGTCCCCGGCCGGGTGCGGGCGTCGACCCCGGCCTGGGCACCCAGGATCTCCAGGGTCTTGTCCACGTTGACCGGGTCGGGGTAGTCCCCCGGGCAGACGCTGATGGTGTCCCCGGCCAGCGCCGCGTCCACCGCTTCCTGGATGGTGTCGTGGGTCACCGTCGTGGACCCACAGTTCCCCGGGACGGCCATGCCGTCGTCGTCGACCATGATCGTGATCGGCCCGCCGGCCGTCGCCGTGGTGATGCCGAACATGCTTGCGACAATGGTCAGGATGCTGAGCAGAGCGATCGACCGAGCACGCATGGTGCCTTCTCCCCTCGGGACCGCGGAGCGCAGTCCAGCTCAGTTGGACAAATCTGACGATTACCCAATCACTGGGGCGAACGCCGGTCAAGGTGCCCATTTCCGCAACCCCCGCCAACGCGTCACAATCCTCTCCTTGCGTCGAGCCCGCCCACTCGCGCTGGCCGTCTCGCTCGTGCTGGGGATGCCGGCCGGCACCGCCACCGCGTCCGCACCCCCGCTGGGGCTGACCGACTGCGGGCCGGCGGAGGGCGTGTACCTGTGCTCGGGGCTGGCCGAGACGTGGGACGGCGTGCCCCTCGACACGACCGTGACGCTGCCCGCCGAGGGCGCCCGCGACCTTCCCCTGGTCGTCGAGCTCAACGGCTTCGGCAACTCGAAGCACGAGTACCTGGACCCGGCCTCCACCGCGTACACCGACAACGCCTACGCGTGGGCCCGGGAGGGATACGCGGTCCTCACGTTCACCGCGCGCGGGCTGTGGGGGTCGTGCGGCACGCCCGAGTCGCGCGCGGCGAGCCCCGAGGCCTGCCTGGGCGGGTACCTCCACCTGGCGGACGTCCGCTACGAGGTGCGGGACGCGCAGCACCTGATCGGCCGCCTGGTGGACGAGGGCGTGGCCGCCGCGGGCCGGATCGGCGTGACCGCCGACTCCTACGGCGGCGGGCAGACGCTGATGCTGGCCGCGTTGCGGGACCGGGTCATGCTGCCGGACGGCCGCCTGGTCCCGTGGCGGAGCCCGGCGGGCCGGCCCCTACGGATCGCGGCGGCCGCGCCGGTGATCCCGTGGAGCGACCTGGTCACCGCCGCCGCCCCGAACGGGCGCGTCTCACCGACCGGCGTCACCGGCGCCGCCGTCGCCCACTCCCCGATCGGTGTGCCGAAGGGATCGTTCGTGAACGGGATCCTCCTCGCGGCCCAGAACGCGATCGGTCCCGGCCAGCCGGTGGGCGAGCCGTTCATCCCGGGCCGCCCGATGGGCTTCCTGGCCCTGCCGGGGACCGACCCGGAGGCCGAGATCCAGCGGTCGGTGGCGCGCATCGACCTGGGCGAGCCGTACACCGACCCCGTCGCGACGGACATCGTTCGCGTGGCACGCGACTACCACTCCGCGTACTTCATCGACCCGAGCCGCCCCCCACCCCCGCTCTTCATCGCCTCGGGCTTCACCGACGACCTGTTCCCGGTGGACGAGGCCCTGCGCTTCGCGAACCGCATGCGCCGGATGTATCCAAAGGTGCCGCTGTCGCTCTTCTTCGGCGACTTCGGCCACCAGCGCTCGGCGCAGAAGCCGGTTGAGCGGGCCGAGCTGCTGGCGCGGATCCACGGCTGGTTCGACCGCTACCTGAAGGGCGAGGGCTCGCCGCGGCTGGGGGTGACGGCCTATGTGGTCACCTGTCCGGCGACGGAGCCCAGCCTCGGGCCGTACGTCGCCCCGACGTTCGCGGCCCTGGCCCGCCGGCAGGTGGTGTTCGCGACGACCGGGTCCCGGACGGTCGTCTCGGGGAGCGGCGACCCCCGCGTGGCCCTGGCCATCGACCCCGCGACCGGGACGGTCTGTGCCGAGACGCCGGCCGAGACCGCCCCCGGCACCGCGCGCTACGTGATCAAGGAGGAGGGCGCCCCGGCGTGGACGCTGATCGGTGCGCCACGGCTCACCGCCGACCTGACGGTCACCGGCGTCCCGGCCGAGCACGCCCAGCTCGTCGCGCGCCTGTGGGACGTCGCCCCGGGAGGTGGGTCGCAGCGTTTGGTCGCGCGGGGTACGTACCGCCCGGCGAATGGTCCGAACGCGTGGTGGCTGCACCCCGGAGCCTGGCGCTTCGCGAAAGGTAACTCGGCCGTGCTCGAGCTCGTCGGCGCGGACGCGCCCTACGCGCGCCCGTCGAACGGCTGGTTCAGGATCGAGGTGAGCTCACTGCAGGTGCGGCTCCCGGCGCGGTAGCGCCATCCCACTGGACCTCGAAGACTCGATAGCTGCCGGAGAGGCCCTTCAGCTCCAGCTCGCGTTCGTTGCCGAACCCGAACTCACCGGTGCTCGACACGAGCTCGCGGAGCAGCCACGACACCAGGATCTGGTCCCCGGTCGCCTGGGCGGCTATCCGAGCGGCGAGGATAACGTTCTTGCCGAAGAAGTCCTCCTCGGAGCGAAGCGTTTCGCCGGTGTGCAGCCCGATGCGGACCTTGAGGGGCGCCTCGGGGTGCGCACCGCGGTGCTCCGCCATCGCCCGCTGCACGTCGATCGCACAGTGGATGGCCTTGCGGGCGCTGGCGAAGGCGAGCATGAAGCCGTCGCCCTGCGACTTGACCGTGTAGCCGTCATGCTTCGCGCAGTTCTCGCGGATGATCTGGTTGTGCCCCTCCAGGAGTTCCAGCCACTGCCGGTCTCCGAGCCGCTCGGTGAGAACCGTTGAGTCCTCGATGTCGGAGAACATGATCGTCACGGTCCCGTCCGGCGCGACGGCGCGGGTGAGGTCGGGCCGGGCCTGCTCCACCGACTTCGCCACCAGGTAGATCGACGCCTGTGTGTCGATCGAGGTGATCCCCTGCCCGCCGAGCTTCAGCCCCAGCAGGCGCTCGACCTCGCCCGGCATCTGCACCTCGCGGGCTCGATCCAGCCCCTTCTCGATGGCCTGCGACGCGCGCTCCCGGTCGCCGGCCCCGTCCCGGGCGAGCAGGGCCCTCGCCAGACCGAAGTAGGTCCGCGGAACCAGGAGGTACGCGCCGATCCGCTCGTTCACCTCGATGCCCTTCTGGAAGTGGTCGATCGCGGTGTCCAGGTGGCGCATGGTCTCGGCCAGGAACCCCAGGTACATATGGATCGAGCCCACGAACGCCGCGGCGGTCAGGATCGACGTGCAGTAGTCGGCGTAGGGCGAGAGCAGCTCGTACATGACGGCGGCCGCCTCCTCGTCGCCGAGGGCGCTACACGCCAGGGAGCCGCACGTCATGGCGGTCAGCCAATTCGAGTCCCGGCGCAGGCCGGCGAAACGGTCACGGGCCACGCCGTCGAACACCGGGCGGGCCTTGGCGTTCTCCCCGACCTCGGTGAGAATCCAGGCGTAGGCCGAGGGCCACGCCGAGTGGGGATAGTTCGTGGCGAAGAGCTCGCCCCCCGGGACCAGGTCGGCCATCGAGTTGGTGTGGAGGCTCCCGAGCAGGGCGTGCACGCCGAACACGGTGGTGGCGATCTCCGGCTGGCTTCGCGCACCGATCGCCGCCGCGGAGCTCGCCAGCCGGCCGGCCTCGTCGAACCGTCCCTGCATGAGAGCCCGCATCACCCTGAACACCGCCACGTGCCACTCGTAGTACGGCTGGCGCAGCTCGCGGGCCAGCTTCTCGCAGCTGCGGATCTCGCGGTCGACCGAGACCATGTCGCCCAGGGCGAGGAACCCGTGGATCCGGAGGTGATGGCCGTGGAAGTCCATCTCCTTGTCGCCGACCACCCGGGCCAGCCGGACGATCTCCTCGCCGGCGGTCAGATCGTCCTCGAGCCCGTCGGGCCCCATCGTCGCCCACTGGCGGCTGTACATCGCCAGCAGCGTGATCCGCGCGTCGCCCAGCCGCTCGGCCATCTCCAGCGCCTCGCGGGAGAGCTTGTCCGGCTCCACGGCGTCGGTGGTCAGGCGCATCTCGAGGGACAGGCGCGCCAGCAGCCGCACGCGCAGCAGGCTGTCGCGCTCGGACAGGCCGCGGAGCGCCGTGCGCAGCAGCTCGACCAGCTGGTCGTCCGGCTTGTCGGCGGCGGAGAACCCGCCGGGCCCGCCGGCGAAGCCGAGCGCCGCCCGCGCGTACTGGTCGCGCAGCGCGTGCTTCTCGGCGGCCTCGGCAGCCTTGAGGAACGTCTCCTTCGCCCCCCGCACGTCCCCGGCCCGCCACCGCGACTCGCCGAGGACGATGAGCAGCTCGCACCGCCGGGTGGGCTCCTCCTCGGTCAAGGTGTCGAACAGCTGGATGGTCCGGGTGAAGTGCAGGACCGCTTCCTCGTGGGCGGCCAGCGTGGCGGCTCGCTCGCCGGCCCACCACGAGTAGTCGGCGGCCTTGCCGGCCAGGCCGAGCGGGGCGGCGAGCGCGAAGTGGTGGGCCAGCTCGGCCAAGTGGGACTCGATGCGGTCGTCGTACATCTCCTCGAGGGCCTCGCCGATGGCCCGGTGCAGCTCGAAGCGGCGGGACTCGGGAAGCTCCTCGTAGAGCGCGTCGCGCGTGGCGCCGTACGCGAACCGGTACCGGTTGGGCTCGTCGGGGACCGGCGAGACGATGGCGGCGTCCACGGCCGCCCGCACCCGGTCGAACACCGAGGCCACGGGGATGCCGGCCACCGTCTCCAGGGTCTGCATGTCGAACTCGTAGCCGATGACCGACGCGATCGACAGGAGCTCCCGGCTCTCCTCGGGCAGCCGGGCCAGGCGCTGTTCCACGAGCTCGCGGATGGACTTCGGGATCGACAGGTCGCTCATGTGGGTCGCGTCGCTCACCCACTTGCCCTCGCGCAGGTAGATGACCTCCGACTCGAGCAGCGTCCGCAGGATCTCTTCGATGAAGAACGGGTTGCCGTCGGACTCGCGGAAGACCGCGTCGACCAGCGCGAGCTCCTGGGTGGTCTCCAGGGTCTGGCGGGACACGTCCTCCAGGAGCGCCTTGACCTCGCGCTCGTTCAGGCCCCGGAGGCGCAGGCGCGAGTAATTGCGCTCGCGGGACAGTGAGGCGTGGAGCTCGTTCAGCGCGTGGTCCTCGCCGAGCTCGGTGTCGCGATAGGTGCCGAGCAGGAAGATCCGCGCGCCGCCGAGCTCCCGGGATACGAAGTCCAGCAGCTCGCGCGAGGGCTCGTCCGCGCGGTGCAGGTCCTCGATGAAGATCGCCAGCGGGCCGGTGCTCGAGGCGTTGCGCAGGAACGTGGTGACGGCGTCGAACAGCCGGAACCGGGCCTGGTCGGGGTCCAGGACCTGCGGCTCGGGGAGGTCGGGCAGGCAGGCCCGGACGTCGGAGACGACCTGGGCGATGTCGGTGGCGCCGGAGCCGAGCTCGGCCAGGAGCTCCTCGGCCTTGCGCTCGCGGACGTACGTGCGGATCACCTGGACCCAGGGCCAGTACGGCGGCGCGCCCTCGCCGGCGTGACAGCGGCCGGAGAGCACCCGGGCGCCCCGGAGCTCGGCGTACGCCTTGACCTCCGTCGCCAGCCGCGTCTTGCCGATCCCGGCGTCGCCGGCAATGAGGGTTACGTGCCCTCGACCGGCGATCGACTCGTCGAGCGCCGCCCGAAGCTCCTTCATCTCGGACTCCCGGCCAAGGAAGATGCCGTCGGTCAGACGCTCGAGGGCGACCGTGCCTTCGGCGGGCGCCGGCGCGACCCCCGACGCCGACTCGATGGCCTGGAGTGCCTCGCGGGTCTCGGTGGCCGACTGGAACCGCTCATCAGGGGTCTTCGCCAGGAGCTTCAGCACCAGCCGCTCGAGCGCGGTGGGCAGGTCGGAGCGGTGCCAGCTGGGGCCGACGGGAACGGTGCTGACGTGCTGGGAGATGATCGCCGCGGCGTCCCCGCCGGTGAACGGCGGGACCCCACAGATCAGCTCGTACATCACCGCGCCCAGGGAGTAGAGGTCCGACCGCTCGTCGGCCGGCCGGCCCAGACCCTGCTCGGGCGGCATGTACGCGACCGTCCCGACCATCGCCCCGTCCACGGTCAGGCGGGAGCGGTCGGCGGCGAGGGCCAGGCCGAAGTCGCCGAGCTTGGCGGTCCCGTCCGGGGACAGCCACACGTTCTGGGGCTTGAGGTCGCGGTGGATCACGCCGTTCGCGTGCGCGTGCTCCAGGCCGCGGGCGATCTCCGTGGAGATCCGCGCCACCTCGGCGATCGCCAGCCGGCGGTCCGGGGCCTGGGAGAGCATGCCCGAGAGGTCGCCTCCCGACATGTACTGACTGACGAGGAACAAGCCGCCGTCCTCCTCGCCGAAGTCGTAGATCGTGACGATGTTGGGATGGTCGCCGAGCTTGCCCATCGCCTCGGCCTCGCGCCGGGCGCGAATCAGCGCCGTCTCGTCCACCCCCTCGGCCTTGAAGACGCTGACGGCGACCTCACGGGTCAGCCGGGTGTCCTCGGCCAGGTAGACCCGCTTGCGTCCCCCCTCGCCCAGGAACCGGACGACCTTGTAGCGGCCGCCCCCAAAGGTCTCCGGCAGTCGAGCCGACTCGCGGACCGGGGCCTTCACCGCCGGCTGGGAGGCCGTGACCGCGGTGCCGCACTCGTCGCAGAAGACGGCGTCGGCCTCGAGCTTGCTGCCGCAGCTCACGCAGGTGATCTCCGGCGCGAAGGACAGGCCGCATCCCTTGCAGAACTTGGCCGTGTCCCGGTTCCCGCGGCCGCACCGCGGGCAGGGGACCGACGAGCTCGAGGAGGCGCTCAGCTCGTTCATCGCCCTACTCCAGGAATCTGGACGGGAGTCCGCCCACGCCGAGCAGTCCCGGCCCCGTGTGCGTGCCGATGACCGGCCCGACCTCAGACATCATCACCGGCGGCCTGCCGAAGACCTCGTGCAGCCGCTCGCTCAGGACCTGCGCCTCCTTCCCCGCGCGGGCGTGCTGGACGACGTAGGCGTCCGCGCCCGCGCCGTGGAGCTGGCGCCCGCACTCGATCAGGCGCTCGAACGCGCGGTCGGAGGTTCGCACCCGTTCGACGGCCTTGATCTCCGACTCCACGGTCAGGATGGGCTTGATCTTCAGCGTCGAGCCCAGCCAGGCCGCGGCGCCGCCGACCCGGCCGCCGCGCTTCAGGAACTCGAGCGTGTCGAGGGCGAACCAGTTGCGCGCCTCGACCCGGGCCCGGCGGACCTGGTCGAAGACCGTGTCGGGGTCGCCTCCCTCGGCCGCGGCGTGGGCGGCAACCAGCACGAGCAGAGCCTGCTGCAGGCACGCGCTCGCCGAGTCGACCACGTGCACCCGCTCCCCGCCGAGGCCCTCCTCGGTGAGCTCCTCCACGGCCTTGCGCGCGTGGTCGCACGTCTCGGACAGCCCGGAGGACAGATGGATCGAGACGATGCTTCGCCCCTCGGCCAGGATCGGCTCGTACAGCGCGCGGAAGTCCTCGACGTGCGGGGGCCGGGTGGTCGGCATCGTCTCGGACGCGACCAGGCGATCGTAGAACGGGCCCCAGTCCTCGCCCTCGACGTCGCCCTCCTTCAGCCACTCGACGCCGTCGAAGCTGTAGTACAGGGAGATGAGCTCGATCCCGTGCTTGGCGATGAGCTCGCGCGGGAGGTAGGCCGTGCTGTCGGTGACGACCGTGACGGGCGAGGTCACGATGGGACCTCGCGTGGCTCGATCATCGGGGCGCTCCTGTGTCGGGTGACTAGTTACTTCGAACCAAGCACATTCTAGTCCTGCCCGTACGGAACGGGAAGAGTGACCGACCTTGAGCACACTGTGACCCTGGTCTCTTTCTGGAGAGCTAGCCGAGGAACCTGGAGGGGATGCCACCGAGGCCGAACGCGCCCGGACCGGCGTGCGTCCCGATGACCGGGCCTACCTCGGAGACGAACTCGGGCGCGCGGCCGAACACGTGGGAGAGGCGGTCGATCAGCTTGCGGGCGTCGTCCTCCCGCCGGGAGTGCTGCACGGCCCACGCGTCGGCCCCGGCGCCGTGGAGCTGGTGGCCGTACTCGACCAGGCGCACGAACGCCTTGTCGGCCGTCCGAACGCGCTCCACCGCGCGGATCCCCGACTCGAGGGTCAAGACCGGCTTCACCTGCAGCGCCGACCCCATCCACGCCGTCGCGCCGCCGATCCGGCCGCCGCGCTTCAGGTACTCCAGGGTGTCGAGCACGAACCAGTTCTTGGCCTCGGCCCGCGCGGACCGGATCACCTCCGTGACCGAGTCCGCGTCCTTGCCCTCCCCGGCGGCATGCGCCGCGGCCAGGGCCAACAGCCCTTCCTGGACCGCGGTGCTCGCCGAGTCGATCACCCGGACTCGGTCCCCGCCCCGGCTGGCCTCGGTGAGCTCCTCCACCGCCTTGCGGGCGTTGGCGCACGTCTCCGACAGCACCGACGACAGGTGGATCGAGACCACGCTTCCGCCCTCCGCCAGGAGGGGCTCGTAGACCGCACGGAAGTCCTCGACCGTGGGGGGCTGGGTGGTGGGGAGGGTGTCGGAGCTCGACAGGCGCTCGTAGAACGATCCCCAGTCGCCGCCGTCGTGGTCGCTCTCCTTGATCCACTCGTCGTTGCCGAACGAGTAGTAGAGGGAGATCACGCGCAGGCCGTGCTTGTCCACCGTCTCGCGCGGCAGGTAGGCCGTGGTGTCGGTGACCACCGTGACCGGCGTCGTCATGGCTTGGGGCTCTCCATGGCTACTCGAGGAAGCCGGATGGTAACCCGGCGACGCCCAGGAACCCCGGCCCGCCATGGGTCCCCAGGACCGGGCCCATCTCCCCCACGAACACGGGCGGGCGCTCGTAGACCTCCGAAAGCCGGTCGACGACGTGGCGGGCCTCCGGCTCGCAGCGAGCGTGCTGTACGCAGTACCCGTCGGCGCCGCCGGCGTGCAGCTCGCGGCCGAACTCGATGAGGCGCTCGACGGCGCGCTCGCGGGTTCGGACGCGCTCAACCGCGTGGACCTCGGACTGGATGGTCAGGATGGGCTTGATCCTCAGGGTCGAGCCGAGCCACGCCGCGCCGCCGCCGATCCGTCCGCCGCGCTTGAGGAACTCCAGGGTGTCCAGCGTGAACCAGCTCCGGGCCTCCAGACGGGCCCGCCGGACGTGGTCGGCCACCGCCTCGGCGTCGGCGCCCCCCTCCGCCGCCCGCGCGGCCGCCAGCGCCAGCAAGCCCTGCTGGCCGCCCGTGCACGCGGCGTCCACGACCAGGATGCGCTCCGCGCCCAGCCCCTCGTCGGCGAGCTGCTCGCCGGCCTTGCGGGCGTGCGCGCAGGTCTCGGAGAGGCCCGAGGAGATGTGGAGCGAGACGATGCCGGCGCCGGTCGCCAGGATCGGCTCGTAGACCGCGCGGAAGTCCTCGACCTCGGGCGGCCGCGTGGTGGGCAGACCCGGGGACGAGGTGAGCCGTTCGTAGAACGGCCCCCAGTCGCCGTCCACGACGTCGTCCTCCTTCAGCCACTCGGCGCCGTCGAAGGAGTAGTAGAGAGAGACGAGCTCGATCCCATGCTCGGTAACCAGCTCCTGCGGCAGGTAGCCGGTGGTGTCCGTGACGATCCTGACGGGCGGGGCTGGGGCCATGGGGCGTACTCGTCCTTTCGGGAGCGCGATTCTAGACGCCGGATTCCGACCACACCGTGGCGCGCCTCACACCCGGCTCGGGCGGGCTCAGCGAAGGGCGCGGGCGACCGAGCCGACCTCGATGGGGGCGTCGGCGGGGACCTCGCCGGCGATGCGGGCGAGGAGCATCGGCAGGACCACGTCGCCGCCGGCGCCGTTCTTCAACGCGCGGTCGGCGTTGGCCACGGCCAGGTGCAGCGACGCGAGCGCCCCGGGCGGCTGGCGGCGGGCGGTGTCGCGGTAGCGCTTGAACTGCCACTCGAACCGGAGGCCCGCCATCCGCGCGGCGTCCTTCGGCTGCACGTCGGCGGGGACCGCGGCGACGCGCTGGAGGTCGCGGACCCGGGCGGCGATGCCGCCGAGGATCACCAGCGGCTCCTCCCGACCGGCGAGCATCGCCTGCAGCGCCCGGATCGCGCCCGACAGGTCGCCGCCGAACGCCTTGTCGCACACCTCCCAGGTCTTGTGGTCGCCGAGCCCCCGGAACTGGCGCTCGACCAGCGCGGGCTCGATGGGCCGGCCGGGGAACGCCGCCGCCATCTGGTCCACGGCGCGGTCGAGCTCGGCCGGGCTCTCCCCGATCAGCTCGACCAGGGTGTTCGCCGCCGGCGCGCGGAGCTGGATGTCCCGGGCCCGGGCCCGCTTGACCAGCCAGCCGGAGAGCTCCTTGCGGGCCAGCTCGATGCGTTCGGGCTTGAACCCGGCCTTCTCGAAGTCCTTGGCGATCGGCGGCGCGGCCTTGATCCCCCGGCCGGTGACGACCAGGGTCGCGTCGGGCGAGGGCGAGAGCACGTACGTCCGCAGCTCGCGGAGACCCTCGTCGGTCAGGTCCTGGCAGTTCGTGATCAGCAGGGCGCGCGGCTCGCCGAACAGCGAGGGCGTGGCCAGGTCGGCCGTCTCGCCGCCGGACCAGTCGGCGCCGTCGACCTCGCGGGGCTGGATGCCGTCGAGGGCCTCGATCGCCGCCTCCCGGACGAGGAACGAGTCCTCCCCCCACAGCAGCCGGATCGGCGCGCCCGTCACGGAGGCGATTCTACGTACGGCCCGTCGGGGCCGAACCGAACCACCACCTCTCCGGCCTGGTCGGTGCGCACCACCTGGGCGCCCGCGGCGCGAAGGGTCACCAGCACCGACTCCACCGGGTGCCCGTAGTCGTTGCCGGCGCCGACGCTGACCACGGCGAGCGCGGCGTGCACCTCGAGCAGGAACTCGTCCATGGACGTCCCGCCGCCGTGGTGCGGCACCTTCAGGACCGCGGCCCGGACGTCGACCCCCGCCTCCAGGATCGCCAGCTGCGCGGGCTCCTCGACGTCGCCGGTGAACAGCACGGTCGCCGGGCCGGCCGAGATCCGAACGACGATCGAGTCGTTGTTCTCGTCGGACTCGGTCCCCCGGAAGCAGGCCGGCGGGCCGAGGACGTCGATGCGCAGGTCGGCCACCCGGTAGGCGTCGCCCGGCCGTGGATGCGCCGGCGTGATCTCCTCGTCCCTCAGGGCGCGGACCAGGTCCTCGTACGCCGGCGACTCGCCGCCGCATCCGGGCTCCAGCATCAGCCCCACGGGGAACCGGGCAAGCACCGCGGGGAATCCCGCGACGTGGTCGGCGTGAGCGTGAGTGGCGATCACCACGTCGAGCCGGTGGACGCCCTCGGCGGCGAGCTCGGCCGCGACCTGGTCGGGTTCGGGGCCTGCGTCGATCAGCACCGCGGCGCCCTGGGGCGAGCGGACCAGGGCCGCGTCGCCTTGCCCGACGTCGAAGAAGACGACCTCGAGCGACCCCGGCGGCCCGGCCCGCAGCGCGCGGCCCCACACCAGCGCGGGCAGCGCCACGGCCATGACGACCGCCGCCGCGATCCCCCGCCGCCGGCCCGGGTCGCGCGTCCGCGGCCGGCGAGCCCGATGCACCCTGAAGGCGAGCCAGGCCAGGACGGCCATCCCGAGGACGAACGCGTCCAGCCCCCCGTCGGAGGTCAGCGAGGGCAGCGGCGCCGTCGCCATCCGGTCGGCCACGCCGGAGAGGTAGGCCATCGGCATGTTCGCGACCGAGGCGAGGGCCTCCCCCGCCGGCGGCCAGACGAGCCACAGCCCCGCCGCCGCCAGGCCGACCAGCATGGCCGGCGCGACGGCGGGAAACGCCAGCACGTTCGCCGGCAGCGCCACGGTGGGCACGACGTGGAACCGAAACAACAGGAGCGGGGTCACCGCCGCCTGCGCCCCGAGGGTCGCCCCTGTGGCGATCGCCACCGCCCTCGGCCCGGGGATCCGGTCGGCGATGGGCGTGGCGAACGCGACCATCCCCGCCGTCGCCGCCACCGACAGCTGGAACCCGAGTGCCGACGCCAGCCGCGGATCGAACGCCAGCAGGATCAGGATGGCCGTCCCCATCACGGCCGGGGTCGACCGGGCCCGACCGAGGAAGACCCCGACCAGGACCAGCCCGGCCATGACCGAGGCGCGCAGGACCGACGGCTCGGCCCGAGTCAGCAGCGCGAAGAACGCCACGGACCCGATCCCCACCACGAACCGGGTCCGTCGCCCGGCGCGCGCCGCCCCCGCCACCATCAGGATGGGGCCGAGGAACATCGCCACGTTCGAGCCGCTCACCGCGAGGAGGTGTCCGAGGCCGGTGGCCCGGAAGTCCTCCTCCAGCCCGGGATCCAGGCGAGACGTGTCGCCCAGGGCGAGGCCGAGGAACAGCCCGGCCCGTCGCTCCGGCCACAGCTCCAGCGCCGCCCGGCGCAGCGCGTTGCGGACCGCGTTGGCCGCGCGAAGCAGCGGGTTGGCCGGCGGAGCGGTCCGCTCGACCTCCGATACGCGGAGCGTCGCGGCGATTCCTTGCGTACGCAAGTACTCACCGAAGTCGCCCGTGGGGATCTCGCCGGCCGCGCCGGAGAGCCGCACCCGGTCCCCCAGCTCGACGGGCGGCGGCGGCCCGCGACCCTGCAGCCACACGGGCTCGTGGACCCGCCACGCTCCCGCGTCCGACGCCACCCGCTCGAGGCGCGCCCGGGCCGACCACCCGAACGGCCCGATCTGCGGGTCGGTCGACATCACCCCCTCGGCCCGCACGTATCCGCCGATCCCCGCCAGGACCGACCGCCCCGAGGCCGAGTCGCGCACCGAGAACCACCCCGCCCCGAGCAGCGACATCCCGACCACCGCCAGCAACAGGGACGCCGCCACCGACGAGCGCGGTCCGGGAGGCGCCGGGACGCCGCGGACCGCTCCCAGCACCCGTCCCCGATGCCCCTCGGCCTCGACCGGCGGAAGCAACCCGGCGCCGCGCAACAGCGGCTCCCCGTCCGGCCCGGAGTACACGACCAGCAGCGCCGCGGCCGAGGTCATCGCGCAGCCCGCCACCAGCGCGGCCCACGCCCAGCCACCCCGGAGCCCCGCCCCGGCCGCCGCAAGGATGCCGGCCCAGAACGCCCCGGCCGCGACCGGGGCCAGCCAGGCCCCGCTCACACGGTCACCTTGTCCCGGAGCTCCTCCAGGCGAGCCTCCCCGATCCCGCTCACGTTCATGAGGTCCTCCACCGTGGCGAACGGTCCGTGCTCGGTCCGGTAGTCGACGATGTTCTGGGCCAGGACGGGCCCGATCCCCGGCAGCTCCTCGAGCTGCTCGGCCGTGGCCGTGTTGATGTTGATGAGGCCGTTCGCAGCGACGCCCGTGCCCGCGGTGGAACCTGGCGGACCGCGCCGCGGGACCAGGACCTGCTGGCCGTCGCTGAGCAGCGCGGCGAGGTTCAGCGCCGCCAGGTCGGCCCCCTGCTTCGCCCCGCCGGCGCGTTCGATGGCGTCGACCACCCGGGAGCCCTCGGCGAACTCGTAGACGCCCGGATGCCGGACCCATCCGGCCACGTGCACGACCAGGGCCGGCGGAGTCGGCGACGCGCGGGCCACCGCGGAGGGCGCCACGGCCGGGGTGACCGCGACCGCCCGGGGCAGCGACCGCACGTACCACAGCGCGGCCCCGCCCACGGTCACGACCGCGACGCAGGCGAGCCCGATCAGCTGGCGGCGGCCGAGCGCGGCGACCCAGTCGCCCAGCCGCTCACGAAGCGGTTCCTCCACGCGACGACCCCCGAACGATCCCCGGGGGAGGAACGCCGCGCAGGCTAGCGCGACCCAGTGACACGGAGAGAGGAGAAGCTCCCGGACTAGCGGGTGACGAAGTTGACCAGCCGGGGCGGGCGCGCGATGACCTTCACGATCTCGCGGCCCTGCAGGTAGCGGATCGCGTTCTCGGACTCGCGGGCGGTGGCCACGGCAGCCTCCTCGGCGATGTCGGGAGGGACCTCGATGCGGTCGCGGACCTTGCCGTCGACCTGCACCA
Source organism: uncultured Actinomycetes bacterium (assembly GCA_963742735.1). GTDB lineage: Bacteria > Actinomycetota > UBA4738 > UBA4738 > JBBDTT01 > JBBDTT01. The sequence goes on along the minus strand of CAVUMN010000002.1, from coordinate 76,515 downwards.
CCATCGTCACCACCTCGGGCGCGGCCAGCTCCGCGTCGAACTCCGGCCACCGGGCCGCGTGAACGCTCTCGTCGTGGCCGAGGACCTCGCGCCACAGCTCCTCGGCCAGGAAGGGCGCGAACGGCGCCAGCATCAGCGAGAGCCGCTCGGCCGCCTCCCTCGAGGGCTCGCCCGCCCGGGCCGCCCGCCCGACCTCGGTGGTCAGCTCCATCAGCCGCGCGATCGCGGTGTTGTACTTGAACCGGTCCAGGTCCTCGGTGACCCGCGCCGTGGCGTGGTGCATGAACTTCGTCAGCTCGTCCGACATCGCACCGGCGAGCCCGGCCGCCTCGTTCACGGCCCGCCACACCCGGCCCACCCACGACCGCACGCCGTCGGCCGAGACGGTCGCCCAGTCCACGTCGTCCTCGGGCGGCGAGGCGAACAGCATCGACAGCCGCACCACGTCCGCGCCCCACTTCGCCCGCTCGTCGGCGAACTCGACCAGGTTGCCCCGGCTCTTGCTCATCGCCGCGCCGCCCATGATCACCTGGCCCTGGTTCTGCAGCCGCGTGAACGGCTCGGTGAAGCTCACCAGCCCGGCGTCGAACAGCGCCTTCGCGAAGAACCGCGAATACAGCAGGTGCAGGATCGCGTGCTCGACCCCGCCGGTGTACTGGTCGACCGGCATCCAGCGCGCCGCCTGCTCGGGGTCGAACGGCTGGTCCTCGGCGCCCGGCGACAGGTAGCGCAGGAAGTACCAGGAGGAGTCCACGAACGTGTCCATCGTGTCGGTCTCCCGCTTCGCGGCCGCGCCGCACACCGGACACGTGACGTTCACGAACTCCTCGGCCGTCGCCAGCGGCGAGATGCCCTTCGGCGAGAAGTCCACGTTGTGGGGCAGCTTCACGGGCAGGTCCTGCTCGGGGACGGGGACCTCGCCGTGCTCGGGGCAGTGGATGATCGGGATCGGCGCGCCCCAGTACCGCTGCCGCGAGATCAGCCAGTCCCGCAGCCGGAACGACACCGCGCGCCGGCCCTTGCCCTCCTGCTCCAGCCAGTCGATGACGGTCTCGATCGAGGCCGGCGAGGGCACCCCGTCGAACGGGCCGCTGCGGACCATGACCCCCTCGTGCGGGAACGCCTCGGTCATGGTCGCGGGGTCGATCTCGTCGGACCCCTTCGGCTCGATGACCACCCGCACCTCCAGGCCGTGCCGGCGGGCGAACTCGAAGTCGCGCTGGTCGTGGCCGGGCACGCCCATCACCGCGCCCGTCCCGTACTCCATCAGCACGTAGGGGGCCACGAACACCGGCACCTTCTCGCCGTTCACCGGGTTGACCGCGTGGACCCCCAGTGGCACGCCCTCCCGGGACTCGGCCTGCTCACGGTTCGTCAGCGGGGTGGCCTGCAGCCGGTCGAGCAGCGCACGGACCTCCTCGGCCGTCCCGCCGGCCGCCGCCAGCTCCAGCACCCGGGGATGCTCCGGGGCCAGGACGAAGAACGTGACCCCCCACAGCGTGTCCGGGCGGGTGGTGAACACCGGCATCTTCTCGCCGGTCTCGGCGATCTCGAACGTCACCTCGGCGCCCTGGGACCGCCCGATCCAGTTGCGCTGCATGGTCAGGACCCGCTCGGGCCAGGCGTCCTCCAGCTGGGCCATGTCGTCCAGGAGCCGCTGCGCGTAGTCGGTGATCCTGAAGAACCACTGGGTCAGGTCCTTGCGAACGACCGGCGTGTCGCACCGCTCGCACAGCCCGTTGATCACCTGCTCGTTGGCCAGCACGGTCTGGTCGGTGGGGCACCAGTTCGCGGGCGCGTTCTTCCGGTACGCCAGCCCCATGGAGTGCAGCTTCAGGAACAGCCACTGCGTCCACTTGTAGTACTCGGGGTCGCTCGTGTGCAGCCGCCGGGTCCAGTCGAAGGAGATCCCGTAGGCCTTGAACGAGGCGGCCTGCTGCTCGATGTTCGCGTAGGTCCACTCGCGGGGGTGGGTCCCCCGCTTGATCGCGGCGTTCTCGGCGGGCAGGCCGAACGAGTCCCACCCGATGGGGTGCAGCACGTTGTGGCCCTGCAGCGCCCGGTAGCGGGCGACCACGTCGCCGATCGCGAACGCCTCGGCGTGGCCCATGTGGAGGTCGCCCGAGGGGTACGGGAACATGTCCAGCGCGTAGAACTTCGGACGCGGGTCGTCGGGCCCGGCGGCACGATAGCGGCCCTCGGCCTCCCATCGCTCGGCCCACCTGGGCTCGACCTCGAACGGGTCATATCTCCGCACGCGTCACCTCGGGTCCTGGGATCCCGGGGGCCCGACGGCCGCCCGCCGACGTTGTCGCCCTCCAGGGGGGCCGATATCCTACCGCCCACCCTTCCCCCCGACCCCGAAGGATCACCCTCTGAGCTCCGATACCGAACCTGCCGTGGCCGTCGAACTCCCCATGAACCCCGAAGGCACTGCGGGCACCGACGACAGCGGCGACGACCTCGTTCCCCAGCCCAAGCGCAACGGCCTGCCGCACTGGAAGGTCGTGCTCTCGAAGCTGGCCCACTTCCTGCCGGCGATGTTCCTGTTCATCCTGGCCATCCAGCTGATGAAGAAGGGGGCCGGCGCCCTGGCCCCGCTGCTGCGGGACTCGGGGTTCTTCGACAACGGGATCTCCACGCTGGGGCTGGGGTGGATCGGCGCGTACATCGTCCTCTCCGGCTCCCCGATCGCCGCCACCGCGCTGTCGTTCCACTCCGCGGGCGGGATCACGCCCCTGCAGACATTCACCATGCTCTCGGGCTCGCGCCTGGGGGCGTCCTTCATCGTCCTGCTGATCGGGTTCATCTACTACGTCCGCAGCAAGGACCGGAAGACCTCGCTGGGGATGGGCGTGCTGGCGCTGTCGATGACGGCGGTGCAGTACCTGCCGGGGATGATGCTCGGCTACGGGATCCTGCGATTGGGCCTGCTCGACGGCGTCCACTGGACGGCCTCGAGCGAGCTCCAGAGCCTGATCGACGGCGGCTGGGGCTGGGCGGTGAACCTGGCCTCCGACAACCTGCCGCTCGGGCTGCTGTTCCCGGTCGGCCTCGGCGTGATCCTCGTCTCGTTCAAGCTCCTGGACCGGGTCCTGCCCGAGCTCGACCCCGAGCAGCACCACACCACCCACGAGCACTGGCTGAAGAAGCCCTGGCCGATGTTCTTCCTCGGCTGCGTCGCGGCGCTGCTCACGCTCTCGGTGGCGGTGGCACTGACCGTCCTGGTCCCCCTGGCCAGCAAGGGCTACCTCAACCGGCGGGAGGCGCTCCCCTACATCGCCGGGGCGAACATCACCACCCTCGCCGACACGCTGGTCGCGGCGATGCTGCTGGGGAAGTCCTCCGGCGTGCAGGTCGTCCTGGCCGAGGCGATCGGGGTGGCCATCGTCACCCTGCTCCTGCTCGCGTTCGCGTACTCGCCGCTGCGGCGGGCCGTGATCGGCCTGGACGACTGGGTGATCGGGTCGAACCGGCGGCTCTACCTGTTCGTGGGCGTGCTGTTCTTCGTGCCGATCGCCCTGATGGTCGCCGGCCGCATGATCGGGCCCGTCGGCTAGGCGCTACGCCATCCCGTAGCGCACCAGCAGGTTCTCCGAGTCCGGCATCCGGCGCACGCCGATCGTCCGAAGCGGCGGCGGCGGCGACGTGAAGGCCGGCGTGCCCTCGCCCAGCACCACCGGGCCGATCATCAGGTGGAGCTCGTCGACCAGGCCGCGGGCCAGCAGGTCGTTCCACAGGACGTGGCTGCCGGTCACCAGGATCTGCCGGCCCTTGCCGGCCTTCAGCTCCTCGATCGCGTGGTGGGCGTCGGCCCGGGAGACGATGCGGGTGGTGTCGCGCCACGGGTCGGTCTCCTCGTCCGTGAGGGTGTCGGAGACGACGATCTTCTCGACGTCGTTCTCGAGCTTCGAGAACTCCCGGTGGGCGTCCGGGGCCTCGGGGTCATCGGCCACCGAGGGCCAGAACCCCTTGAACATCTCGTAGGTGCACCGGCCGAGAAGGAACGTGTCGGCCTTCCGGAGGCGCTCGGCGTTGTAGGCGTCGAACGAGCCGTCCATCGGCAGCGCCGCGGGGTCGTCCCCCGGCCCGGCGACGAAGCCGTCCAGCGAGACCATGTTCGCCACGATGAGTTTGCGCATGACAGACACCTCCGCAGTCGTGTGTACCCGGCCGTTGGGCGGGGAACACAGTCCGTATGGCAACCAGCGCAAAGGACGCTTCGCCCGCGCGTTCCACCCCGACGCTGCTGAAGGACATCGCCGGCGACACCGGCACGCTGTTCCGCAAGGAGCTGGAGCTCTTCAAGCAGGAGCTGATGGAGGGCCTGACGGCCCGGCTGAAGGCGGGAGCGGCCTACGCCGCGGCCGGCGTGCTCGGGCTGTTCATCGTCGGCTTCCTCGGCATGGCGGCGGCGGCGGCGCTGGCGAAGGTCGTCGCCCCGTGGCTCGCGTACCTGATCGTCGCCGGGGCGTTCATCCTGCTCGCGACGTTCGCGGCGCTGTACGCGAAGCGGGCCATGAAGGTCCCGTCGATCAAGCCGGAGGAGACGATCCGGACGGTAAAGGAGGACGTGCAATGGGCGCGAGCGCAGCTGAAACGGTGACGGAGATCGAGGAGACCCGGGACCGGCTCGAGGACGACCTCCGCGAGCTCGAGGACCGCATGCCGCGGCCCGCGGTGTGGGGCAAGCGGGCGGTCGGCGTGGCCGTCGGCGGCGGCGTCGCCGGAACCGCGGTCATGTTCGCGGTGCGCCGGACCCGGAAGAAGCGGGCGGCGAAGAAGTTCGCGAAGCAGCCGATCAACCAGGTGATCAACGTCCTGCCCGACCAGTGGGCGAAGAAGGTCACGAAGACCCTCGAGGACGGCACGTGGCGCAACTGGGCCGCGGGCGTCGGCGGCGCGTGGCTGATCCTGAAGCTCGCCGAGCTGCGGCAGCTGCGGCGGTTGAACCACGCCCTGGTCGCCGGCCGCACCTAGCCCAAGGAACCGCTGAGCCTGTTCCTCCGCCGCTGACCTAGCATCCGTCCGTGCCGGCCGGGATGTATCGAGTGATGGACGGCGAGGGGAACCCTCGCGGGACCGAGCGGTTCCGGTGCGCGCCGGGGCCGGCCGGCTGGCGGTACTTCTCCGAGATCGAGACCAGCGAGCCCGTCCCGCATCGCGAGACCGTCGACCTGACCGTCGACTCGGACTGGCGGCCCCACCGGCTGCGTATCGACACCGCCGAGCACCTCCTGCAGATGGCGCCCCACGGCGACCGTCTCAGTGGCCACCTGGACGACGAGGAGCTGGACCTCGACTGGGGCCCGGAGGTCGAGCTCGACTACCTCTCCCCCTGCTTCAACGCGGTCACGGTGAACCGCCTCGGCGACACCTCCGCCGAGATCCAGGTGGCGTGGTTCGACCCGTACACCTGCGAACCTCGGGGCGTCCGCCAGCGCTACGAGCGCCTCGGCCCGGGCTCCGTCACGACGCCCGTCGGGGAGTTCGACGCCGTGCGGTGGCGGTACTCCTCGATCCCCGACGGCTTCACCCGCGACATCTGGGTGGCCGGCGACCTCGTCGTCGACTACCCCGGCGTCTTCGAGCTCATCGAGTACGAGCCGGGCGCGCACGGCGCCCATCCGAGGCCGTAGCCGGAACCGTGCGCGCCCGCCGGTTGTACCCATGACCGAGAACGAGTCCGTGGAGGGCCGACCACTGGACGAATCGGAGCTCGTCGAGCGCGCGAGGCTCGGCGAGGTGAGCGCCTACGAGGAGCTCGTGAGGAGATACCAGGGCATCGCGCACCGCACGGCGACGCTGATCGCCGGAGCGGCCGAGGCCGACGACGCCGCGCAGACGGCGTTCGTCAAGGCGTACTACGCCCTGGGCCGGTTCCGTCCGGGCGCGCCGTTCAAGCCGTGGATCCTGCGCATCGTGGCGAACGAGGCCCGCAACCGCCGCAAGGCCGCGGGCCGCCGGACCGGGCTGGAGCTGCGCCTCGCCATGGATCGCCGCCCGGAGGATGCGGTCCCATCCCCCGAGGCGGCGGTCCTGGCGGGGGAGCCTCGCCGGGTTCTGCTGGCCGCCCTTCGAGACCTCCCCGAGCGAGACCGCGACGTCGTGGCCTGTCGCTACTTCCTGGAGCTGACCGAGGCCGAGACCGCCGAGGTCATGGGCGTGGCCAAGGGGACCGTGAAGTCCCGCCTCTCCCGGGCGCTGGCCAAGCTGCGCGAACGCATGGAGGCGGACGATGCCTGAGACGCGCTGGCCCGACGACGTCCTCGACCGGGAGCTCCGCGCCCTGGCGCGGCAGATCGAGTACCCCGCGACGCCCGCCCTGGCCACCGCCGTCGGCGATCGCCTGCGCGCGCAGACCCGCCCCGCGCCCGCCCGCGCTCCCTGGTGGCGGATGCCGCGCCGGGTGGCCGTCGCCGCGACCCTGTCCCTGGTCATCCTGGCCAGCGGGATCCTCACCTTCTCCCCCGCCGCCCGCGAGGCCGTCGCCCGCTGGCTCGGCCTGCGCGGCGTGAAGATCGAGACCGTCCCCACCCTGCCCACCATCCCCACCCCCGCGCGCAGCCCGATCGACCTGCTCCTGGGCGAGCACGTCACCCTGGCCGAGGCCCGCGGCCGCGCCGGGTTCGAGATCCGCATCCCCGCGGAGCTCGGCCCGCCCGGCGAGGTGTTCTTCGACGAGCGTCTCCCCGGCGGCCGCGTCACCTTCGGCTACACGGGCGAGCCCGTCAGCGAGCACACGGGCTACCGGCTGCTGCTCGCCCAGTTCCGGGGGTCGATCGACGAGCCGAACATCCGCAAGCAGATCGGCGAGGGCGGGACGGTCCAGCCCGTCACGATCGACGGCGAGCCGGGCTTCTGGCTGGGCGGCGAGGACCACGTGCTCATCTACCTCGACCCCGAGGGCGTTCCGGTGCAGGACACGCTCCGACTTGCCGGGCCCACCCTGCTGTGGGAGCACGACGGGATCACGTTCCGCCTGGAGGGTGAGGTCACCCTCGAACGGGCCCTGGAGATCGCTCGCTCGCTTCGCTGAGCACAGGAAATCGAAGCCCTCGGGGCGAATACCTAGGCATGACCAAATCGACCATGCCCAGATTCCGTTCCGTCTTCCTCCTCGTCGCGTTGGTGGGCGCCACCCTGGTGGCGAGCGCTCCCACGGCCTCGGCCGAGGTCCCCCCGCCCCCCGTCGGGCCGACCGACTTCGTCGTCATGTCCGACGGCATCGAGATCGCCATCAACGTCCGCATGCCCGTCGGCTACAAGGCCGGCACGAAGGTCCCCACGATCTTCGAGATGAGCGGCTACGACGGCGCCTCGAACAACGACAAGACGTATCTCGGGTACCTGTACGAGGAGGGCGTCCCGGACGCCGCCGGCCTCGCCGAGGGCAGCCGCCAGCTCACCAAGTGGTTCTACGCGAACTACGCGACCGTGCACGCCTCGGTCCGCGGCACCGGCTGCTCGGGCGGCGAATTCGACCTGTTCTCCTACCGCTCGGCCATGGACGGCCGCGAGGTCATCGAGTGGATCGCGCAGCAGGGCTGGTCGAACGGCAAGGTCGGGATCATGGGCCACTCCTACTCCGGGATCACCGGGTTCATGGTGGCCACCACCCGCCCGCCCCACCTGAGCGCGGTGACGGTCTCCGGCCTCATCGACGACCTGTACCGCGCGATCACCTACCCCGGCGGCGTGAGCGACGTCGGGTTCCCCGTCACGTGGACCCTCGGCGTCCGCCCCGCCTACGACGTCGCCGGCGCCACCGCGCAGCCGCTGATCTCCGACGACGAGGACCGCGCCCGGTGCCTGGCGAACATCGCCACCCACCGCCGGACCGTCATCAACGACCCGGTGATCCAGGGGCTGGCCGGCCAGACCGACAACGACTGGTACCGCGCGCGCTCGCTGATCAACTACGTCGAGCGCATCAACGTCCCGATCCACATCACCGGCGCGTACCAGGACGAGCAGACCGGTCCCCGCGGCCCGACCCACCTGTGGGAGGCGGTCAAGGGCGTCCCCAAGCGGCTGGTCATCACGAACGGCGACCACGGCACGAACCAGAGCGAGTACGTCATGACCCAGGAGCGCGTCCCGTGGATGGACCACTGGATGCGCGGCGTCAACAAGGGCCACGGCCGCCTGGCGCAGGACAAGACCAGCGTTCGGGTCTACTTCGAGACCCATCACGCCGAGCACGGCGCGACGCCGAACGGCATCCTGGACGCGCGCACGTTCCCGCTCGAGACCACCCGCTGGACCGACTACCTGCTGCGCGCCGACGGCGGCCTGACCACCCGAAAGGCCGACGTGGCCGAGGGCTCCGCGGACTGGTTCTCCGGGCCCGGCCGGCAGTCGTGGTTCTGGGAGACCGGCGAGACGGGCGGCTCGGAGATCACGACGCCCGAGGGCCCCGACGAGCTGAACTTCCGCAGCGAGCCGGTGAAGGGGAACCTGGCCATCGCCGGACCGATCACCGCCACCCTGTACGTGGCGGCGACGGCAATCGACACCGACCTGTTCGTCCAGCTCATCGACGAGGCCCCCGACGGCAGCCACTCGTACCTGAACCGGGGGATCCTCAAGGCCAGCCACAACTCGATCGACCCCGGGCTGTCGGACTGGTTCGTCCGGGGCAAGGAGAGGGTCCTCTACCGGCCGTACCGCCCGCACACGACCCCGACCAACCTCACGCCCGGCGCGACCTACGAGTACCTGATCGAGATCTGGCCGGTCGGCCACGTGTTCCGTCCCGGCCACCGGATCCTGGTCAAGGTCATGGCCCCGCCGCTCACCGACAGCTACTACGCGTACGCGCCGCAGCGGCTGCCCTCGCTGAACACCCTGTTCCTCGGCGGCGCCCAGGCATCGAAGATCACCCTGCCGGTCGTGCCGCTCAACGGGGTCAAGCTGGGGCCCGAGGTCGGCTGCGGCGAGCAGGACGCGGTTCGCTGCATCCCGTGAGCTAGCGGGGCCGAAGGGAACCTCCCGCCTCCGCCGGTTGTACGACAGGTGACCGGGACGGAAAGGGAGGTTCCACATGTCACGACGCATCGCGTTGCTCGCCACGATGGCGCTCGCCCTCGGCGCCTCACTGTTGTTCGCGGCCCCCGCCTCGGCGGGCGGGTCGTGTTACGAGCCGCTGGTCTCCATGGCCGGCACCGAGGTCGGGATGGACTCGGGCTGCTTCTCGCCGAACCTGATCCATGCGTTGCCGGGCCAGACGGTGACGTTCACGAACCTGTCGGGGACCGCGCACACCGTCACCGGACTGGGCGGTGAGTGGGGCAGCGAGCTCGCCGACGGCGACTCCGCCGCCATCCGCTTCGACGAGACGGGCGTGTACCCGTACTTCTGCCACTACCACCTCGGAATGATCGGGGCGGTCGTCGTGGGCGACGTCGCGGCCCCGAGCGTCGAGGGCGCGGCGGCCGACCCGCAGGCGATCCCCGAGATCGTCGAGGAGACCGTGGAGGACGCCGTCGAGACCGTCGAGGACGCCGTGCCCGCGGCGGCCACCACCTCCGGGGCGTCCGGGCCGGCCGTGGCCGTGGGCGCGGCGGTGCTCGGCCTGGTCGCGGGCCTGGTCCTGCGCGGGAGGCTCCGCTCGGTCCCGTAGCCGTTTCGGTTGCGCTGTGGGACATCTGGGGGAACGGAAGCCGTCCATCGAACGCCCGACGCTACTTTTCGGTTCGCGAGTGGGACGATCGGGTCGGCGGAAGGTCTCGGGCTCAGGGGCGCAGCTCGAGACCTCCGCCGTTTCGTGCCCCGTTCGGGCCGTGGCTCTAGGCTAACGGGATGCCGCTGTGGGACGCGCTGGGGACCTCGCGCGAGGTCCACGTCGACCAGGGCCCGATCCGGGTCTGGGAGCGGGGCGAGGGCCCCCCGGTCGTGTTCGTCCACGGGGCGCTGGTCAACGCGCTGCTGTGGCGCAAGGTCGTGCCGCTGCTCGCGGGCTCGGCCCGGTGCATCAGCCCCGACCTCCCGATGGGCTCCCACCCGGCCCCGATGCGCCCCGACGCGGACCTGTCTATCCGCGGCCTGGCGAAGCTCGTGGCGCAGCTGCTCGAGGAGCTCGACCTGCGAGACGTGACGCTGGTGGGCAACGACACCGGCGGCGCGATCAGCCAGGTCGTCGCGACGCGGCACCCCGAGCGCCTGGGCCGGCTGGTCCTGACCCCCTGCGACGCCTTCGACAACTTCCTGCCCCCTCGGTTCAAGTACCTGCAGGTGCTGGCGAGGATCCCCGGCGCGCTGTGGCTCACCGGCCAGACCCAGCGGCCCCGCGCGGCTCGGCGGCTGCCCATCGCCTTCGGCGCCCTGACGAAGGACCCCATCCCCGACGAGGTCCTCGACGAGTGGGTCCGCCCCGGTCTGTCCGACCGACTGATCCGTCGTGACGCCGGCAAGCTCCTGCGGGGCATCAGCAAGCGCTACACGATCGAGGCCGCGGAACGCCTGAAGACCTTCGACAAGCCCGCGCTGCTGGTGTGGGCGAAGGGCGAGAAGCTCTTCCCCGAGGCCCACGCCCACGCGCTGGCCAAGATCATCCCGAACTCGAAGGTGATCCTGATCGACGGCGCCCGGACCTTCGTATCCGAAGACAAACCCAAGGAGCTCGCCGACGCGATCCGGGACTTCCTCCCCGGCGCCTGACCCCCCGTAGGAGAGTTTGCTCCTTTCTGCGCATGTTTTGTCGCTCTGGGGGGTAGAGACAGGCGTCCGGTTGGCCGTTTGGGTCGGAGAGCAGATGCAGCAGGAGATGACGCGCGTTGGGTTCGAGCACCCGGCGCTATTGCACTCGACGCTCGAGCAATTCCTCCAGGTCATGCTGCCGTTCGTCCAGGAGGGCCTGGAGCGCAACGAGCCGGTGTTCGTGGCCGTGGGGTCCGAGCACCTCGAGGCCCTTCGGAGCCGGATCGGCAACCAGGACGGCGTCGTGTGGAAGGACACGCTCGCCTGGCATCCACGCCCGATGCCCAGGCTCCGCGCGTTCACGGACTACGTCGAGGAGCGACTCGCCGTCGGCGCGCGGCACATCCGGCTGGCCGGCGAGCCGGTGTGGTCGCTCGACTCGGACGACGTCCTGGAGTGGCAGCGCTACGAGTCCGTCCTGAACGACGTCATGAGCGCGTATCCCGTCACCCTCATCTGCACCTATGACGCGGCGTCGCTTCCGAGCTCGATCGTCGACGTGGCCCGCGTGACCCATCCCACGGTGCAGCTCCCCATGGAGGTTCACAGCATGGACTTCGTGCCCCCGGCCGCGTTCCTCGAGCGGTGGGCGCACCGGCTCGATCCGCCCCCCCTGGAGGCTGCCCGCCTGCGGTCCCCGTTCGAGCTCTTCGCGGCGCGCCACTTCCTGAAGACCCAGGCCATCGACGCCGGGCTGGCGTCCGAGCGGATCACCGACCTCCTGCTCGCCGCGAACGAGATCCTCACCAACGGGCTCGTCCACGGTCACGGGCAGGTGACACTGTCGGTGTGGGGCGAGGACGGACGGTTCGTCTGTCAGATCGAGGACGAGGGCCGCGGCCCGTCCGACCCCGTGGCCGGCTATCACCCGCCGTCGGAGAAGACCCCCGGCGGCCGGGGGCTGTGGATCGCCCGCCAGCTCGTCGACCTGGTGCAGATCGACAGCCGGCCCAACCGGGCGATGGTCCGCCTGTCGATGCGCCGCTCCACCGCCGCCTGAGCCGCCCGGCTCAGCGGACCGTCACCGGCACGGTCTGGACCAGGTTGTTGGCCATCCCCTGGAGGTTCCACGGCTGCTCGAGGGGCTGGGCGTTGCCGGCCGCATCGGTGGCCCGGCAGGACAGCTCGTGCTCGCCCGGCGTCGCCTTCCAGTCGGCCTCCCACGCCCGCCACGCGTACTCGCCGAGCGCCGGCCCCAGCCGGGCCTCGGTCCATTCCCCGTCCACCCCCAGCTCGACGCGATCCACCGCGGCCTGGCCGCACCACGCCCGGCCGCGCACCAGGACGGTGCCGGCGTCGACCATCCGCCGCCGGGTCATGAAGTCCGGGGCGCCGGGCGGGATCATCAACGCCCGGACGCGGATCCGGGTGACGGGCTCTCCCGGCAGGTCGTCCTCGTCTCGCTGGAACCGGTAGGCGTCCTTCTGCTGGTAGCCCTCGAACGGCTCGGCCACCGCCTCGATCCGGTTCAGCCACTTCACGCTGGTCATCCCGTACCAGCCCGGGACGAGCAGGCGCACCGGCGCACCGTGCTGCGGCTCCAGGGGCCGGCCGTTCATGGCGTACGCGAGCAGCACGTCCGGCGCCGTGGCCTCGTCCACGGTCAGGCTCCGCTGGTAGTCCTGCTCGACGTCGCCCTGAACGCCGTGGTCGGCGCCGGTGAACACCAGCTCCACGGCCTCCTCGCGTACCCCCGTGTCCTCCAGCACCTCGCGCAGCGGCGTTCCGGTCCACTCGGCCGTGCCGATGGCCTCGACCAGCCACGGCTGGCTGATGGCCCGGGGGCTCAACCGGGCCCGGCCGTTGCCCGCGCACTCCATGGTCACCGTGAGGGTCCGCGCGGGCCGGGCCTGCAGGTCCTGCATGGACAGCGTCAGGGGACGCTCGACGAGCCCGCCGACCTCGACCGTCCAGGACGCGGCGTCGGTCTCCGGGATGTCGAAGTGGATCAGCAGGTAGTGCATGCCGGTCGGCGTGACGTCGTAGCGGAGGGCCTCCAAGGGCATGCCGCGATTGCGCGTCGCGAGCTGGAGCTCCTCCGGCGTGAACGGCCCGTCGGTCAGCTCGGTTCCGGCCACACCGGGACCGTAGCAAAGGGGTCGCTCAGGCGCACCAGTCGGTCGTGAACTGACTCGGCACGCGCGGGATGTCGCCCTCCGCGCCCGGCCGGCACAGCAGGTACGGCCCGCCGGACATCACGTCGATGATGAATCCGGTCAGCCAGAACCGCACTTTCTGGTCGGCCCCGCGGGGGTCGCGACGGGGATCCTCGTGCGGGTCGCCCCCGTCCTCGGCCGGCGGGACGTTCCAGTTCGGGGGCGTGAGGTTCCCCGAGTCCCAGTAGACCAGGGCGGAGCCCCTGAACTCGGCGAACTTCCCCGTGTCGGTGCGCGGCATGGGCGGAAGCGCGAAGAAGCCGTCCACGGCCCAGTGTCGCCCCGGCATCAGGGCCGTGTCCATGACGTGCGCCCCGATCGTGCGCGCCTCGACCTCCGCCGAAGCGTTCGCGACCTGGAAGTCGCCGAGCGCGACGTGCATCAGGACCTGGTGCGGTGGCGTGTTCGGCAGCGGGTCGGTGGTCATGTGCTGGGCGTAGCCGTCGGCCTCGGCCCGGTCCCACAGCATCTGCAGCAGGGCCAGCACCAGCTGCTGCTCCTGCTTGTCGGGGAACATCGTGTACAGGATCGAGGAGTACGCGGGCAGCGGGTCCCCGGGGAAGTCGGGGTTGATGAGCTCGCCCTCCCAGTCGACCGAGCGGTTCAGCAGCGTCGAGTAGTTCATCCCGGTCACGCCGAGCACCGCGCGGGTGTGGTCCACCGCGAGCGCGGTCAGCGCACCGCCCATGATCCCGCCCTGGCTGTTGCCGTCGTAGAAGAGCTGGTTGGTGGCGAACAGCGGCTTGCCGTTCGCGGCCTGGAACGCCGGGAACGAGGCCATCCCTCCACCGTGCGAGAGCGCCCGGCCCAGGAACAGGAAGTTGAGGAACCCCTGCTGGGCGCGGTCGGCCATCATCGGCATGTTCGAGGGGTCCACGAGCGTCTGGGCCGCGTTGGCGACGTCGTACTCGGCGAAGCCCATCCAGTTCACCGCGCAGGGCATGAAGTTCCGCTCGCGGTCACGCTCGGTCGAGCCGCCCGTGGACTCGCCGCGGCTGCCCAGCAGGCCGTGGCCGTAGAGCATGGGGTGGGCGCGGTTCGTCGAGGTGGCCACCTTCGGGATCGTGCACACGAACGGCACGTTGACCCACGGGAACGCCGGGTTCTGCATGGGCTTGCCGTCCAGGCCGGACAGGAACCGGCGTCCGGTGACCGCCTGGGCGGGAAGCCCGCCGAACTCGGGGACCTCGACCTCCTGGACGACCGGCAGCGGCGGGCCGTCCAGGTAGTTCGGCACTCGCACGGTCCCGTCGATCTGGCGGAGCTTCGAGCCGCTGTTGATCTCGGTCACCTGCGTGATCCTGATCAGCGGCGGCGCGCCGGTGACCACCCGGTCCTTCAGGTTGGTGTCGCCGAGCATGGCGAAGGCCTGGTCCCGGATGTGCAGGACCCGCTCGGTCAGGTTGCGGCGCGAGGCGACCGTGAACGACCACGCCAGGAAGAGCTGGGACTTGTTGAACGCCAGGCCGCGGCCGCGCTCCGCGACGGCGACCTCGTCGATGAGCGCGCGCACCTCGGCGCGGCTGGCCTCCTGGAAGGCCGGGTCGGTGGCGGGGCCGGCGGTGTTGTCGCGGTAGGCCTTGAAGTGCGGGCCGGCTGGGATCACGCTGCCCTGGCCATCGCGAAGGTTGCGCAGGGCGACCAGGTACCGGTGACCCTCCAGGAAGTTCACGGCCGGGCGCAGGATCAGCAGGCGCTCGGCGTCGGCGGTGTCGGGGTGGCGGTCGAGCTCGGACCAGAACGCCCATCGCTTCTTCGTGGTGGCGTCGATGATCAGGATCGGCGCGTCGGGGGCCCGGTAGCGGTCGATCTCGGCGAGGTGGTCGCGGGGGTCGTTGGGCCCGCCGACGCCGGGGCCGGTCAGGGTGTGGGTCCCCCACGTCCGGTGCAGATCCAGGCCGGGGACGTGGGTGAGGATCTCCGAGCCCGGCGAGAACCCGTCGTTGCGGTTCCACTCCGTGGGCTCGATCGGCTTGCCGGCCACGCTCCGCGGCATCTCCGCGAGCCCGAAGTCGATCCGCCGGCCGGTGGCGGTCGAGGCGTCCCTCACGGTGAACCGGTCGTTCGGGAACGGGAGCAGGCACAGGGCCGGATCGAGCGGGTCGCACGGCAGCCGCGGCGGGATCGTGGGTACCTGCGCCGAGGCGGTGGGGATCCCGAATGACCCGGCGACGAGCGCCACGGCCAGGATCGCGATCAGCGTGCGGCGGGCATGGGGCATCTTCGAGGCCTTTCGGGAGTCGGGACGCGTCCCTATCTAGATTTGACGCCGGGGCGTCGCGTTCCTGCCGTACGGGATGTCCGAACTGCACCCCTCGCCCAGCTCCAGCCAGCGCACCCGGGCAGCGCAGGCCCGAGCCAGCAGGTCCTCCGCGTCCTCGGGCAGCAGGAACCCGGCCCGGACGCTGGAGATCGTGCGCGCCCGCATCCTGGCGTAGTAGTCGGCGTGGGTCGGGTAGAGCACCAGGAGCTGGGCCGTGGTGAACGGGACCGTGAACCCGCCCAGCGCGCACCGGTCCGACTCGTACGTCGCCACGGGGACCTCGATCGGGGGCAGCCGGATGCCGCCGAGGGCGTTGTCGTTCGCGTCGCGGGCCAGGTTCTCGCCGTCCATCTGGAACCGCGGCCCGCGGGGCGGGGCGAGCCCGCGGCGGATCCAACGGTCCAGGTGGTGCAGCGCCGACGAGACCGCGTAGCGCATGGGGAACGCGCCGCCGGCCAGGATGCACGCGGGGTGCAGCGGGTGGGGCTGCTCGCCGTAGTTGCCGGCGACGGCGTGCATGTCCTCGTCCGCCGAGGCCGGCTGCTTCGGCCCGCCCAGGAACCGCGGTCCCATCCCGACCTCTTGGTGGTAGCCGATCCAGAAGTCCGAATGGGAGGCGCCGGCGATCTCCCACAGCCGGTAGTTGCGGGTCCGGCTGGCGGGCTCGGTCGAGGCCTCCGCGTCGCTCATCAGGTGCAGCACCGGGACCGAGGGGGGCCGGGCGAACTCCCGGCTGCCGCCCCCGTGGATCAGGAACCCATCGATGATCCGGGCGGCGGGCTGGGCCTTGCGCACATAGTCGGAGAGGCGGCTCGCCGACTGCGACTGCCCGGCCGCGATGAGCTTGCGCTTGCGGGTGAGCCCGGCCAGCGGGTCGATCCCCCGCGGCGAGTCGATGGCCCGGGCGACCTGGCTGAAGATGTCGTTCGCGAAGTCGTCGCCGGGGTGGTTCAGGTCCGCGTAGCGCACCGGGTCCCACACCTTCGGGGTGAGCGGCGTGCAGCAGATGCCGGCCGACTGGGCGCTGACGTGGACGTACGCCCAGCCGGTCCGCAGCAGGTATTCGTGGGCCTCGACGGTGTCGACCGCGTTCTCGAACTGGGCGGTGACGTTCACCCAGTCGAGCATGACGTTGCCGTTGAATCGTCCGGGCGAGGATGGACGGGTGACGATGATCCGCGTGGTGTACTCGGCCGTCTCGCCGGCGGCCGAGCGCGCCGTCCCGGACACGAAGTACTCGGCCTCCTGGTAGCCGACCTCGCTCAGGTCATACCAGCTGTCCCACAGCGGGAAGCCGTGGATGCCGCCGGTGATCGGCCCGGTCAGGGTGGGGTTCGGCACCGCGGCCTGCGCCGGGCCGGCCGCGGCGAACCCGGACGCGACCAGGGCGAGGCAGAGCACGAGCGAGAGACGGCGCATGACAAGGAGTTCAAGCCGGTCTCGTCGCGTACCTGCCCGGGGGAGCATCGTCGAGCCGCATGTGGAGCTCCTCGACCCCGTCGTCGTCCTTGCTCCGGCCGGTTTCCACGAAGCCGCACTTCTCCAGGACCCGGATCGACGCGACGTTCGCCACCGCGACGTGGGCGTGCAACGGCCGCTCGGCGACCTGGCCGACGAGCTGCCGCAGGGCCTCGCTGGCCACCCCGCGGCCCCAGAACTCCCGGCCGATCCAGTAGCCCACCAGCCGCGCCTCGGGCGGCCCCCAGCACAGCATGTCGCCGGCGACGACGCCGTCCACCAGGACGGCCTTCGCCACGATAGTTGCGTCCGCAAGTATCTTCGTCCAGTGCGAGACGAACGCGACCTTTCCCCGGGACGGGACCGCGGCCATCGCCACCGCCTTCGGATCGAGCTGGTGCTCGAACATCACCGGCAGGTCCTCGTGGGTGACATCGCGCAGCTCGACGAGCATTGACACATCCTCCCCCGAGGGGGCATACAACTGGCGTGATCGGCAAGGTGCTGTCCGTCGTTCGCCGGGTGGTCAACGGGGTCGCCGCCGTCGTCCTCGGCACCCTGGGGGTGACGGCCCTCTCGAAGGCGGGGGCGTTCGGTTTCGACCACCACGTCGGCGCGTTCGGGTTCCATCACACCGCCCTGCTGGGATGGGTCGAGGCCTTCGTCGCGCTCATGCTTCTCCTCACGGCCGCCTTCCGCGGCAGCGGGGGCGAGACGGCGTTCCTGGGGCTGCTGTTCCTGGCCTTCGGCGTCCTCGTCCTGGTCACCGGCGACGACCTGCACGGGGTCCTGGGGGTCCACGCCAAGCACGGGGTCCTGTACCTGGTCCTCGGCGGCCTGACGTCGCTTCTCGGGCTCGCCACGCTGGGCGAACGGCTCCCGGAGCCCCGACCCCTTCCGGGGAGACACCCCCCTCGAGCCGGCGGGGGAAGATAGGGCCATGGCGAAACCACCGCCGAAGCCCTCCTCGTTCAACGTCGACGACGAGTGGGTGTCCGAGCTGCCGTTCGAGCGGCTGCCGAAGGGGCTCACCCACCTGCCGCTCGAGTGCGTCATCTACATCCCCTCGACCCAGGGCGACGCGACGATCTCCGCCGAGGAGTTCGCCCGCCGGCGCGACGAGGCCGCCGACCTGCTGTCCTCGCTGTTCGGCGGGTGCCGCGAGACCCTGGCCACCGGGCGGTACCGGAGCGACGAGGGCGAGATGATCGCCGAGGAGGTCGCCGTGCTCACCGGCTTCGGCGACGCCGACGACTACGAGCGCAAGCGCAAGGAGTTCCTGGCGTGGCTCGTCGACAAGCGCGACGAGTGGGGCCAGGAGGCCCTGGGCTTCGAGTTCGAGGGCGACCTCTGGTACCTGTGACCGGCCGGGGAGTGGAGCTGAGGGGACGCTACTCGAACCCTGAGATTGTGCGCCGAGTGTCGGGCTTGGTCTTGTCGCTGCACAATCCCCTAGGACGCCGCTCGGGCCGATCCGCGGCCGCCAACGAGCCCGAGCGCCACCAGGAGCGCGGCGACGAAAAACCAGAAACCTAGCCCGCTATAGATCAAAGGGACGCCTGACACGACCATCAGACATGCGCTCAACAGACGCAACGGACGAGACTCCGGTCTTGTGATGGCGATGAGCGCACCGGCGATGGCAGGTACCACGAGAAGGAAATTTCCGCCGTCTCCGTTCTGGACAAACTGAACGATCAACCAAATGGAGGTCACCAGGCTGAGTAGGCCTCCCAGTCCCGGGGACGAAACCAATCGAGTTAGGGCGACTGGCGGTTTGCCTTGCACTTGTTCTCCCAGCCGCGAGGGATTTCCCCGTCGGTGACGTAGCAATCGTAAGCCCAGCCGTACTGCTTGTAGACGTCCCAGAGCTCGATATTCAGCGTGTAGTCTGGCTGCGGAGGAACACTGCTGCTGTAGTGTCCCCAGGCCCACTTGTGGACCCATGCCGGGCCATTGGGTTGCCACTGGAAGGTGCAGTCTGTGATGGTCCAATGCGTCCCGTTTCGCCAGCAGTCCCCCTCATTGCCATAGCCGCCGTAGACCTTCTCAGAGGTCTCGTGATAACGGAAGATTGTGTAGCGGTCGGTCGTCGTCCAGTTGACGTACTCCTCGACCCAGGAGCGACCCCAGAGAGCGTGCTCGTGATGTGGTCCTGGACCGTCGGGTTCGGGAGCAGGATCGGCGGCTGGTCCGGGCAGACCTTTGGACTCATAGGTCGTGTAGCCGGTGACACCCTTCGTGACCCCCGAGGAGCCGATCGAGGTTACCTTCGCGATGCAGGTCGCATCGAACTTCCATCCGAGGGTGACGTTGCCTGCGCCCCCCTCGGGCACATATCGGCCCAGCACAATCGGATCCACAACAAGGCAACGCATACCACCCGAGGGCACGCCGGCACCGATGATTGAGCCAATGCCCACCTTGACGGGCACGCCTCCGACGATGGAGAAGTTCGTCTCAGAGGTCCAGCCCATGGCGATTGCGAGCGCACCAAAGCCGGTAGCCGGCACAGCAGTGGCTGGTGCGGCGGGAAGCGAGCCAGACACGGCGACGAGCAGCAGAAGCAAGGGGACAACCTTGCGGGCCATTGCACTCTCCTAAGTTGTGGGCGGAGGGCAGGCTACATAGTCGCGGTCAGCTGAGCAAGTCTCAGCAGGTGGTAGTCACGGCGAGCGAGGCACATTGGTTCGGGCCCAGCGAAGTGGTTCCGTGATGGCGCGAACTCAGGCTTCTCCACGCCCCAGTCACGGTGTAGTCAGCGAGTTCCACCGAAGCGTGATCGAGCCGCAGAACGACAGAGCACCTCCTCGTCGGACACGTGCGCTGGAGGGACCGCGTCTCGCAGAGGTTGGCAACACATCGCTCGACAGTGGTTCGGAGTCTCACTCGTTTGATGAAGGAAGCGGGGTAGCAGGTCAGGTCGACGGCCAACTTCCCCCAAACCTGATCGATTTCGTAGCCGAAGGAAACGCCCTGAGAACAGACGTTCTTCGGTCGTGGAGGGGAGGCCGCATCGGCAGGCGCTGCGTACGTGAAGATAGTCAACGCCACAAGAGCGGATACGCGCCAGGATGGATGGCGTTGACGGAGGGAAGATCGCTGCTTAGGCGTTGATTCACTCCCATTCAATGGTGCCGGGCGGCTTCGAAGTGATGTCGTAAACCACTCGATTCACGCCTTGCACCTCGCCAACAATCCGGGATGACATGCGCCTTAGCACGTCGTGCGGGAGCGGGGCCCAGTCGGCAGTCATCGCGTCGTCGCTGGTGACAGCTCGAATCACGATGGGGTGGCCATAGGTGCGGCCATCGCCCATGACTCCGACCGTTCTAATGGTGGGGAGAATCGCGAAGCTCTGCCACAGATCAGTCTGAAGGCCGGCGCGCTGAATCTCCTCTGTCACGATGGCATCGGCTCCACGCAGCATCTCGAGACGTTCGGGAGTCACCGCCCCGATGATCCTCACAGCAAGACCGGGCCCGGGGAATGGCTGCTGCCAAACGAGCTCGCTAGCCAGGCCCATCGCCGATCCGATGCGGCGCACCTCATCCTTAAAGAGCCTACGAAGCGGCTCGACCAGTTCGAAGTGCATCTTCTTTGGCAAGCCACCCACGTTGTGGTGAGACTTGATTCGCGCCGCCTTGCCCGCTCCCGACTCCACGACATCGGAATAGATCGTGCCCTGAACAAGGAAGCGTGGCTTCCCAAGGCGGAGTGCGGCATCCTCGAAAACGCGAATGAAGGTGTCACCGATGAGACGCCGTTTGCGTTCAGGCGACGTGACTCCTTTCAGCTTTGAGAGGAACTTGGCCGAGGCATCGACGTGGACAACCTTCACACCCAACGTGCGAGCGAAAAGGTCACTGACGCGGGAGGCCTCGTCCTTGCGGAGCAAGCCAGTATCAACAAAGACGCACACCAACTGTTTGCCAACGGCTCGGTGCACGAGTGTCGCTGCTACCGCTGAGTCGACGCCTCCGGACAAGGCGCACACGACGCGCTCTTTGCCAACCTGCTTCTTGATGTCATCCGTGATCTGATCGATGAGGGTATCTGTCGTCCACGATGGAGAGCACCCGCAGACATCGAAAAGGAAGCGCGAGAGGATGTCTTGTCCACCCACGGTATGAGACACCTCGGGGTGGAACTGCAGACCAAAAAGCCGGCGCTTGGTGTCTTCCCAGACTGCAACAGGAGTCGACTCAGTCCGGGCTACAACTCTCGCTCCAGGTGGTGGGGCCATGATGGAGTCGCCGTGACTCATCCATACGTTCTGCTTGCGAGCCCCGTTGAGAAGCGTCGAACGAGGAGAGATCTCGATGGTTGCATCGCCGTATTCGCGCTGACTGCTACGGACGACCTCGCCACCGAGCTGCTGGGCCATAAGTTGAGCGCCATAACAGATGCCGAGCACCGGAATACCGGCCTCATACAGCGCGGCGTCTACGCGAGGAGCCTTCTTCGAATAGACCGAGTCTGGACCGCCACTAAGGATCACGCCGCTCGGACGCTGGTTCAGAATCCGTCGAAGCGAGGCCGTGTGACTGAGAACCTCGCTATTGACGTTGGCTTCCCGAACCCTGCGGGCGATGAGCTGCGCATACTGCGCACCGAAATCGATGACGACGATCTTGTCTTGCTCTCGGTCCCCGATCGTCATCTCCATCCCCCGACGCGCGGCGCGACTCTAACAGGGGCGTGTGGGGTCGCCAAAATCCCCGTCGCTGGGTTAGAAGTCTCGAAAGTGTAGGAAGGGTCCATGTCTTAAATTACAACAGTGTCATTCGCTGGGCAAGCCTCTGAAGTGTACTGGAGCGGTGCTAGGCGATCACCCAGTGGACGATGATGCTCCAGGCTCGCGGCTCCGAAAGCGCAGCTTGTGGAACCCCGCGATGGTTACGACCACCGTTCCGTCGGGCTCCACAGATTTTCGGGCAAAGCGGGACTTGAGTAGATCAGCGATATCAGGATCGAACTGGGGCTCCTTGAGGGACTGCCCACCTTCCAGATCCGGTTCGGGCGAAGGCGGTGCTGATTCAAAGACGCCTTCGTTCTGGTCCGGTGGTCGATCCTCAAACTCCGGAGGATCATCGGGAGGCTTAGAGTGCGCCATACCGGAGAATACCACGGCGGTCGGTTTATCCCCAGATGTGGATAAACGGCTTGGTCTGCTCAGGTCCCCGAGGGCCCCCTAGCACATCTCGGTCATAACGCAAGGTCCGCTCGCAAGTCCGGTCGCGGCGAGTGGCCCCGCCTGATCATGCAGGTAGATTGCCGATTCCGGCTCAATTCGCCAACGAATCTCTATGCAAAGTGGTGGTGGATTCGGTCGCCTGCGAAGGGCTTGGAGGAGCTCCGACGCTTGCTCGCTTTGTTCGCCTCGCCATTCCTATCGCGTTGTTGACAACGAACGGATCTCCGCAGGTCAGCGCGATTTCCAGGCTCGTAGTGCGAACGACTCACTAGCGCGTAGGACGGTTGTTGTTCGGTCTAACGCGCCCCTGAGGCCGGGGCGGGCCTTCCTTGGTCCAGGTGGGCCAACAGGCGTACGCCTATTGACTTTGCACAACGCTTCTGGCAGGATGGGTCCAGAAAGGGACACCGTATGCCGCGACCGAGCAAGAACCCCGAGCTGGGACAGCTACTACTTCAGGCACGCCAGGCCAAGGGCCTGAGCCTTGTGCAGCTGCAGAAGCTCACTGGCATCGAGCAGTCGACCATCTACTACTTCGAGCGTGGGGTCTACGCCAAGCCGGATCCGGCGAAGCTGGTGAAGCTGGCCCGAGCACTCGATCTAGAACTCGAGGAACTCTACGGTCTGGCCGGCTACGTCATGCCCGAAGGCAAGAACCTGCCCGAGTTCGGCATCTACCTGCGCGCCAAGTACGACCTGTCGCCTGCAGAGATCAAGGAACTGAAAACACGGCTCAAGGAGCTGCGGGACGGGCGCTCCGAAGCCAAGCCGAACAGGAAGGCCAAGCCATGAGCCAGGAACAAGACATCAAACGCGCCGTCGTTTACCTGCGCGTCTCCACCGCCCAACAGGCCAAGCGCGACGGCAGCCCGGAGGGCTACTCCATCGAGGCACAGCGCGACGCCTGTCGCCGCAAGGCTGAGAGCCTGGGAGCGGTAGTGGTGGACGAGTACGTGGATAGCGGCGAATCTGGCACCTCGGCCGAGCGCCCGGCCCTGCAGGCCATGCTGGCTCGGATCCAGGACTCCAGCGACGTCGATCTCGTCGTCGTCCACAAGGTGGATCGGCTGGCTCGCTCCCGTGAGGACGACCTGATGATCTCCTTGGCTTTGAAGACGGCCAAGATAGATCTGGTGTCCGTCACCGAGAACATCGACGACACGCCACCAGGGCGATTGCTACACGGCATCATGGCGGCCATCGCCGACTTCTACAGCCGCAATCTGGCAGGCGAGATCCTGAAGGGCTCCACCCAGAAGGCCAAGGCCGGCGGAACACCGACACTGGCTCCCATCGGATACCTGAACGTGCGCAAGATGATCGACGGCAGAGAGGTCCGAACAATCGCCGTTGACCCGGAACGGGCACCGCTCGTGCAGTGGGCCTTCAAGGCTTACGCGAGCGGCAACTACAGCCTGGCCCAGCTGCGCGAGGAACTGACCGATCGTGGCCTAATGACGCGGGCCAGCGCCAACCGGGCTTCCAAGCCGGTGAGTCTCTCCAAGCTCGCCGCCGCGCTCCACAACCCCTACTACATCGGCACCGTTACCTACAGGGGCGTCGAGTACGAGGGCAAACATGAACCGCTGATCCGGCCGGCGCTGTTCGAGCGCGTGCAGCAGATGTTCCGCACCCGCGACACGGCCGGCGAGCGTCAGCGCAAGCATTCCCACTACCTCAAGGGTTCGCTAGTCTGTGCTGGCTGTGGCTCGCGACTATCCATCACCAACTCGGCGGGCAACGGCGGCGTCTACCCCTACTTCTTCTGCCTCGGTCGTCAGCGCAAGAACGGCTGCGATCTGCCGTATCGCGACGTCAACAAGGTCGAGGGCTGGGTAGCCGACGTCTACGCGGATGTGCAAATCAGTGATGAGCACGTCGAAGCCATCCGGGCCGAGCTGCGGGCTCAGTTGAAGGAGGATCAGGCCTCAAGAGCGGGCGAGGTAAAACGCCAGAAGACGCGGCTGTCCCGGCTAGAAAGCGAGCGCGACAAGCTGCTGCGAGCCCACTACGCCGACGCGGTGCCACTGGATCAGCTCAAGCGAGAGCAGAAGCGGATCAGCCGGGAGATCGAGGAGGCTAACCGAGCCCTTTCCGAGCGCGATGTGGATGACGCCAAGCTCGAAGACATGGTTCGGCAGGCGCTGGGGCTGGCGGCCGACTGCTACCTGGCCTACCACGATGCTGACGATGAACGTCGCCGCATCTTCAACCAGCTGTTCTTCTCGAAGATCCGGGTCAAGAGGGATGGCGTCGAGGTCGAGATTTCCGACGACATGGCGCCCTTGCTCGCTTCACACACCCCAGAGAACACGATCTCTAGGGTCTATGAGCGAGCCAAGAGTCCCGGCTACGCCGGGTCTGGTTCGAGTAAGAACCTTTTGGTGGAGCTGAGGGGATTCGAACCCCTGACCTCTTGCCTGCCGAGCAAGCGCTCTACCAACTGAGCTACAGCCCCGGGACTCGACCGAGTTTAGCAGTCAGGGAGTGGCGGCCTCGGCCGGATCCAGGGCGATGGTGGCCTCGGCGGTCCGGTCGGGAGCGAGCACCAGGAACTGCTGCGGCTCGGCGTCCTCGGGGATCTCGAACACGACCTCGCCGGTCAGGCGAAGCCCCACGGCGAGGTCCCCGTCCGCGTACTTCGGCACGCTGGCGATGATCGTCGGCGCGTGGCTCGCGCCATCCGCGACCACCAGGTCGAACATCGCGAGCATGCTGATGCTGGCCTCGGCGCTCCCCTCGTTCACGACCTCGATCCTGACCGCGACCCACTTCATGCCGGCGGCGGGGGCCTCCTCGGCGCTCCCGGGCACGGTGCGCACCTCGTGGACCTTCACCGCGATGGTGCCGACGCGTACCGGGTCGCCGATCACGCCCGTGACCACGTTCGTCGCCCCGGCGCTGACGTCGTCGCGGGGGAACGCGCCCTCGCCGCCCAGGTCCGAGCCCATCAGCGTCCGAGCCAGCACGTAGAGCACCACCCCGACGACCAGGAACCCCCCGATCACGATCCCGGCGATTGCCGCGCCGCGCACGGGAGGCCGCGCCGGGATCCCCAGCTGGGCGTCGGGGATCTCCCGGGAGGACCGCCGCGCGACGCGCTCGCGCTCCTGTTCCCGCTCGCGCCGCCGCGCCGGCTCCGAGCGGCTCGGCGGCCTGGGAGCGGCGGGAGGTGGGTAGGCCTCGCCGCCCCGCGCGGGGACGGATTCCACCGCCGTGGGACGGGTGGCCGCGCCCCAGTACCGCTGCAGGCGCTCCTGGTCGGAGTCGCTGCGGACGTCGCGAGCCGGCTCCCCGAGACCCGGGGGCTCCTCGTGGTCCGAGAACAACGAGGCCCATTCGGGCGTGACCCGCTCGCGCTCGCGCGGCTCCTCGGGGGGGCTGACGTCGAATCCCTGATCGCCCATGGCTACGCTCCGGTTGCGGCCTCCTCGGCCTCCCACGGCTCCCGCGGCGCGTCGGCCCACAGCCGTTCCAGGTCGTAGAACTCGCGCTCCTCGTCCAGGAACACGTGCGCCACGAAGTCCACGAAGTCCAGCAGGATCCACCGGCGCGTCGCGCTCACCCTCGCGGCGGACCGGCTTGACCCCCAGGGCCTTGGCCGCGGACTGGATCTCCTCGGCGATCGTCTTGACCTGCCGCTCGTTCGACGCGCCGGCGATCACGAAGTAGTCCGTGATCACCAGCAGCTCGCGCATGTCCATGATCACCACGTTCCCGGCCTTCTTCGAGGCCGCCGCCCGGGCCGCGGCGACGGCCAGCTCGCGCGTCTCCGTCATCCGCCCCCGAAGTCCATTCCGATCAGCACCGTGATGTCCGCCAATCCGGTGAAACCTTGCCCCACCGACACCTGTCCCACGCCGATCAGCGATCGCAACTCCCTTCCCACGCTCATGAATCGCTCGTCCCTGACCACGATCAGGGTCCGCTCGAAGTCGAAGGTCCGCGCGTTCGTCGAGACCACCACCCGGAACCCCGCGGGGACGATGCGCGACGCCAGGTCCGCGCCGATGCCCGGCACCCCGTTGCCGTTGAGCAGCACGACGCTCGCCACCTGATCGGTCGGGCGCGCGAACAGCTG
Organism: uncultured Actinomycetes bacterium; assembly: GCA_963742735.1. GTDB lineage: Bacteria > Actinomycetota > UBA4738 > UBA4738 > JBBDTT01 > JBBDTT01. The sequence continues at coordinate 50,659 of CAVUMN010000002.1, read as the reverse complement.
GTCGATGAGCTGTCTCCGCCTTCGCCGCGTCCATGCTCGCCACGCCGCTGCCGGCGTCCTTGATCGGGAGCTCCTCGACGAGCGTGTCGGCCGGCACCGCCGCGACGGAGACCCCGAAGCCCGGCGAGGGGTCATCGGCGGCCCCCTGCAGTGCGGACGGGTCGCGGCGGGCGGCGTCCAGGAGCCCGGTCATGACCTCCTCGAACCGCAGCGTCACCTCGATCGGGTCGGTCGCCCCGTCCAGGTACGCGGCCACCTGCTCGCCGCGCATCCGGATCTCGCCCGGGCCCGACGGACTCGCCGAGGACCGTCGCGCGAGCCCCGATGTCGACCGTGATGCCCTGGACGGCGTCGCCGAATTCCTCCAGCCCCTCCGGGGTCAGCATCCCCCGCTGGTGCAGGGGCAGGCCGAGCAGGTTGGCGATCGTGGTCTGGGCGACGCTCGCCCCGCCGGCGAGGGCCTCGGACAGCGGCCCCGTCCCGTGCCCCGGCACGCTGGCGATGATGTTGGTCGGCACGACCAAGGCGACGGGGTCGCGCGCGCCGGAGCGCGAGGTGGCGAGGACCGCGATGCCCGTCTGCTCCCCTCGGTACGCCATCACGGTGAGGGTCTGGTCCGCGACGTCTGGGTCCGGCTCCGAGCCGCCCCCGAACGGACCGCCGTCGGCCAGCCACCAGATCGCCGTCGCGATCAGCGTCAGGACCACCGGGAGGCCGATCACCATCAGCCAGGTCCGGCGGCGGCGGCGCGACGCCGACCTCGTGGCCCGCACCGGCCGGACGCGCTCGGTCCGCAGGTCCCTCACGAGCGGTACAGCCCTTCCTTCTGGATGTACTCCTGCACGCCCGCCGGGACCAGATACCGGATGGGCCGGCCCGCCATTACCCGCTCTCGGATGTCCGAGGACGAGATGGCCAGTGCCGGGATGTCCATGACGGTGACCTTCGGGTGCTCGGTCGGGGTCTCCCGCTCGAAACGGGCCAGGTCGTAGCCGGGCCGCGTCGCGGCGATGAAGTGGGCGAGGTCCAGAGCGCCCTCGGGATCCTTCCAGTGGAAGATCTCGAGCATCGCGTCGGCGCCGGTGATGAAGAACAGCTCGACGTTGGGGAGGTCCTCGCGGAACCCGGTCAGCGTGTCGATCGTGTACGTCGGCCCGCCCCGGTCGATCTCCTTGCGGCTGACGGTGAACCGGGGGTTGGCGGAGGTGGCGATCACCGTCATCAGGTAGCGGTGCTCGCCGGCGGTGACCCCGGTCTCACGATGCCGCTTCATCCACGGCTCACCCGTGGGCACGAAGATGACCTGGTCCAGCCGGAACTGGTCGGCGGCCTCCTCCGCGGTAACGAGGTGTCCGATGTGGACGGGATCGAACGTGCCACCCATGATCCCGATTCGTTTCCCCATGCCGGACGATTCTAGGTCCGAGCCTGATGGGGCCCGGGTAGATCGGGACGAAATCCTTGCCGGCCGGCCTCAGGCGATGCGCTCGATGAACGCCTCGAGCTGGCGCAGGTTGCGGCACTCGTAGATGCCGTCAACGTGGGGGCATAGGCCCTCGTGACCGAGTCGCCCGTATCCCACCACCGCGCGGGCTCGGGGTTCAGCCAGAACACGCGGTGGGCCTTCTCGGCCACCCGCTCCAGGACGTCCGAGCGCGGCTCCCGGTAGTTGTTGCGCGCGTCGCCCAGGACGATCACCACCGAGCGGTGGTTGAGGGACTCCCCCGCGATCTCCTCGAACTTGCGCAGCGACGTCCCGTAGTCGCTGTGGCCGTCGCCGTAGACCACCCTGGCCCGGCCGATCATCGTGGCCAGGCTGGGGCGAGCTCGCCGCCACGGAAGTCCTCGGTCACCTCGTCCAGCGTGTCGACGAACGCGAACGAGCGCACCGCGCGGAAGTGGTTCTGCAGGGCGTGCACGAACTGCAGGGTGAACCGGCTGAAGCTCGCCACCGAGCCGCTCACGTCGCACAGCAGGAACAGCTCCGGCCGGTGGGGATGCTTGCGGCGGTGAATGGGGTTGAACGGCACGCCGCCGGTGGACAGCGAGTTGCGGACGGTCCTGCGGACGTCGAGCCGCCCGTGGTGGCCGCGGCGCTTTCGCTTCGCGAGCCGGGTGGCCAGTCGGCGGGCGAGCGGGCGGATCGCCTTGGTCAGCGCGTCGAGCTCGTCGCGGGTCGCGGAGACGAACTCCAGGTCCTCGGGCAGGGGCCGCGACGTCCAACGATTCACCGTCTCGGCGCCGCGGTCCTCGACCAGCAGGCGGAGGACCTCGCCGCGGACCGCGTCCTCGAACGCCTCGCGGGCCGCGGCGATCCCGGCCTCGGTGAGCGCCGCCTCGAGCCCGGCCTCACGCTCCCGCATCGCGTCGAGGAGCTTCGCCCACAGCTCGTCCACGCCCAGGGCCCGCATGGCCCGGTGGGTGAAATACCCCGGCCCGGACTGCTGCTGGCCGACCCCGGCGAAGGCCTGGGCGGCGCGCCGGGCCAGGGCCCGGACGGTCTCGAGGTCGCCGCGGCGGACGGCGTCCTCCAGGGCCTCTCGTAGCGCCTCCGCCGACTCCTCCGGCGCCTCGCCGCCGGCGGTCTTCCGGGCGAACGTCACGTCGAACACCGCGTCGAACGAGGACCGGTGCGCGTCGTCCTTCACGATCGAGGCGGCGAGCGCCGAGCGGAACGTCTCCCGCTCGGTGAGGTCGACCACGCCCGAGGCCCGGACGGCGTCCAGTGACTCGTGCACCGAGACCGGCACCCCCGCGTCGCGCAGCCGCCCGAAGAACAGCTCCAGCTGGTTCAGCATCGCCCGAGAGTCTGCCATTTCCCGGCGCGGTGCTAGCGTCGCGGCATGGCGATCCGCTACATCGACGCGATCCTGGACGGGTCGAAACAGGAGGCCGACGCCCTCGACGCCTACTCGACCGTGGTCACCACGGTGTCCGCGCGGCTGATCCCCTGCGTCGCCAGCCTGCGGGTGATGCGCCGGGTCCCCGGCGGGCGCCGGGCCGAGGGATCCGGCTCGGCCGTGGCCGTCACCCCCGACGGCTACCTGCTGACCTCCGCCCACGTCGTGTCCACCGCCGACGGCGGCTCGGCCACGTTCACCGACGGCCGCGAGCTCGAGTTCTCCACCGTGGGCACCGACCCGCTGTCCGACCTCGCCGTGATCCGAACCACCGGCGGCGACCTGGAGCCGGCGACGCTCGGCGACGCCGACGGCCTGCGCGTCGGCCAGCTCGTCGTGGCCATCGGCAACCCGCTTGGCTTCTCCGGCTCGGTGACTGCCGGCGTGGTGAGCGCTCTCGGGCGCTCCCTCCCCACCCGGGCCGGCACGAACAGCCGCCTGGTCGAGAACGTCATCCAGACCGACGCCGCGTTGAACCCGGGGAACTCCGGCGGCGCGCTGTCCGACGGGCTGGGCAGAGTGGTCGGCGTGAACACTGCGGTGGCCGGGGTCGGCCTCGGCCTCGCCGTGCCGGTGAACTCGACCACGCGAACGATCATCGCCGCCCTCATGACCGAGGGGCGGTTCCGCCGCGCCTACCTGGGCATCGCCGGCGGGCCGCGGCCGATCCCGCCCAAGGCCGCCGCCGAGGTTGGCCGCGAGCGCGGCGTCGAGGTCATCCAGGTCGTGGAGGGCAGCCCCGCCGAGCGCGCGGGCATCCGCGGCGAGGACCTGATCCTGGACGTGGACGGCGCGCCCGTGGAAGGGGTCGGCGACCTCCAGCGCCTCATGGCCGGCGACGCCATCGGCCGCGAGCTCGACGTGCGGCTGGTGCGCGACGGCCGCGTCACCACGGTCCGGGTCACCCCGGTCGAGCTTCCCTCGGGCTAGGCTCCCCGCATGCTCGTCCTGCGCATCGCCGCGGGGGTCGCCGGGGCGTTCATCGTCTCCGCGACCTTCGCGTCCGCGATCCGCACCGTCGTCCTTCCCCGCGCCATCCCCGCCCGGCTGACCCGGGTCGTGTTCCTGGCGATGCGGGCGCTCTTCCGGTTGCGGGCCCGCCCCAGCCGGCCGTACGTGGTCCGGGACCGGGTGATGGCGATGTACTCGCCGGTCAGCCTGATCGTGCTCGGTCTCACCTGGCTCGGGACGACGTTCGTCGGCTACGGGGCGATCTTCTGGTCCCTGCTCGAGGAGCGATCGGTCTTCGAGTCGATGCACATCTCGGGGTCCTCGCTGCTCACCCTGGGCTTCGACCGGCCGGCGGGAGTCTCGACCACCCTCCTGGCGTTCAGCGAGGCCGCGTTGGGTCTGCTGTTCCTGGCCCTGATCATCACCTACCTCCCGAGCATGTATGCGGTGTTCTCCCGCCGCGAGGAGGGGGTGGCCCTGCTGGAGGTCCGGGCCGGCTCGCCGCCGTCGGGCCGGGAGATGATCGAGCGCTACTTCCTGATCCGGGGCCTGGATGAGCTCCACGAGATCTGGGAGTACTGGGAGCACTGGTTCGTGACGCTCGCCGAGACGCACACCAGCCTCCCGGCCGTGGTGTTCTTCCGCTCACCCGTTCCCCAGCACTCCTGGGTGACGGCGGCCGGCGCGGTGCTCGACGCCGCGGCGCTTCGAGCCTCCACCGTCGACATGAAGCGCGAGCCCCGCGCCGAGCTGTGCATCCGGGCCGGCTACATCGCCCTGCGCCGGGTGTCGTCGTTCTTCCGCATCCCCTACGACCCCGACCCGTCGCCCACGGACCCCATCTCGATCTCCCGCGAGGAATTCGACGAGGTCGTCGACCACCTGGCGCACCACGGCGTCCCGATCAAGGCGGACCGCGACCAGGCGTGGCGGGACTTCGCCGGCTGGCGCGTGAACTACGACACCGTGCTCGTGGCCCTGGCCGGGCTGACCATGGCCCCGATGGCCCCGTGGTCGAGCGACCGCTCGATCGCCGGCCTGCACCCCTCGAAGATCCTCGGCCGGTTCAAGGGCCGTCTGGCGGTCCCCAAGATCGGCCAGGAGCTCCCGGCCCCCGAGACCGACCTGCCGTCCGACGCCCAGGAGCAGGCGCCCGCCCGGAAGGGCTAGGGGCGAGCGGCTAGTTCTCGCCGGTCAGCTTCAGGCCCCGCAGGACCTTGTCCCGGTCGCCCTGGGTCTTGACCAGCGCCGACAGCGACGACGGGATGATCTCCTCGTCCAGGGTCGCGGCGCCCATCGCCACCAGGGTGCGCGCCCAGTCGAGCGACTCGGCGATCGAGGGCGGCTTCGCGAGCTCCAGCCGGCGGACGGCGGCCACGGCGCGGGCGACCTGCTCGGCGAGCTGCTCGGGAACCTCCGGCGCGCGGGCCAGGATGATCTCCCGCTCCCGCGCGGAGTCCGGGTAGTCCAGGTGCAGGTACAGACATCGGCGGCGAAGCGCCTCGGACAGGTCGCGTGTCGCGTTCGAGGTGAGGATCACGTGGGGGTGGGTCTTCGCCACGACCGTCCCCAGCTCGGGGATGCTGACCTGGAAATCGGAGAGGACCTCCAGCAGCAGCGCCTCGAACTCGAAGTCCACGCGGTCGATCTCGTCGATGAGGAGCACGACCGGCTCCTCGGACGTGATCGCCGAGAGCAGCGGCCGGGGCAGGAGGTACTCGTCGGTGAAGATGTCCTCCTCGAGCTCGGTCCAGCTGGCCTGGCCGGCGGCCTGGATCCGCAGGAGCTGCTTGCGGTAGTTCCACTCGTACAGGGCCTTCGCCTCGTCCAGGCCCTCGTAGCACTGCAGCCGGACCAGCCGGGCGGGCAGCGACTCGGCCAGCGCCTTGGCCAGCTCGGTCTTGCCGACGCCGGCCGGGCCCTCGACCAGCAGCGGCCGGCCCAGCCGCTCGGCCAGGAACACGGCCACGCTCGTGTCGGTGTCGGCCAGGTACCCGGCCTTGGCCAGGGCCCGGCGAACCACCTCCGGGGACGCATATCCGGTCACGCGCTCACCTCCTGGACCCACTCTCGCATCCGCGGCAGGTGCTCGTCGAAATGGTGGGGGCCGCTCTCCTTGAACCACTCCTGGGCCAGGCGGTTGGGCTCCTCCAGGCGCCACCACTCCTCGAGCATCCGGGTGTGCGCGCTGAAGAACTCCGCCCGCACCGCGTCCACGTCAACGTCCTTCCACGTCTCGTAGTAACGCTCGTTGTTCGCCTCCACGTCGACCTTCGTGCGCTCGTGGGTCCCCATGCGGATCTGCTCAAGGGCCACCGTCGCCTCGGCGAACCAGCAGCCCAGATGGGCCAGGGCGTCCTTCACCGACCACCGCTCGTTGTAGCCGACGCGCTCCAGCTGCTCGCGGTCGAGCTGGTGCAGGAGGCGATGGAACTCCTCGAACCGCGCGTCCTCGTCGCGGATGAGCTCGTCCTTGAGGCTCACCCGCGGACCTGGCCCGTCCCACGGACGACGAACTTGTAGGTGGTGAGCTCGGGCAGCGCCATCGGGCCGCGGGCGTGGAGCTTCTGGGTGGAGATCCCGATCTCGGCTCCCATCCCGAACTCGCCGCCGTCGGTGAAGCGGGTGCTGGCGTTGACCATCACCGCGGCGGCGTCGATCTCGTCGACGAACCGCCGGCTCGCCTCGGTGTCCTCGGTGACGATGGCCTCGGTGTGCTGGGTGCCGTACGCGTTGATGTGGTCGATGGCCTCGTCGAGGGAGCCCACGACCTTTCCGGACATGATCAGGTCCAGGAACTCGGTATGGAAGTCCTCGTCCGTGGCCGCGACCACGTCGTCGGAGTACGCGCGGACCGCGTCGTCGCCGCGAACCTCCACGCCGTTCTCGGCGAGGGCGGCGAGGGCCTTCGGCACGAACGCGTCAGCCACGTCGCGGTGGACCAGGAACGACTCGGCCGCGTTGCACACACCGGGCCGCTGGACCTTCGCGTTGACCAGGATGTCGAGGGCCTGCTGCAGGTCCGCCGCGCGGTCCACGTAGACGTGGCAGTTACCGACGCCGGTCTCGATCACCGGCACCACCGACTCGCGGACGACGGTCTGGATCAGGTCGTTCCCGCCCCGCGGGATCAGCAGGTCGATGCCCCCGCGGGCGTGCATCATCTCCCGGGCGTTCTCCCGGGTGGGCTCCACGAACTGGGCGGTGTGCGGGGGAAGCCCCGCCGACTCGAGCGCCTCGGCCATGACCGTCACCAGGGCCACATTCGAACGCTGGGCGATGCTCGAGCCGCGCAGCAGCACGGCGTTGCCGGCCTTGATCGCCAGCCCGGCGGCGTCGACGGTCACGTTCGGACGCCCCTCGTAGATGACCCCGACCACGCCCAGCGGGACCCGAAGCTTCTGGAGGAGGAGGCCATTCGCAAGCGTGCGCTCGTCGAGGACGTCGCCGACGGGGTCGTCCAGCTCCACGATGGTCCGCAGCCCTTCCGCGATAGCCCTAAGGCGTTCGACGGAAAGCGTCAGCCTGTCCAGAACCGCCGCGGATGCCCCGTCCTCTTTCGCGGCGGTCACATCGATGGCGTTCTGCTGGACGATCTCCTCGGCGTGGGCCTCTAACGCTTCGGCCACCGAGGCGAGCGCTCCATCCTTTGCCTGGCGGTCCAAGGGCGCGAGCAGCCGGGCGGCACGTCGTGCGTCGCCGAGCTGCTGCTGAAGCGTCACGATTCGCGCTCCTGCTTCTCAGTCAATCTGCATCACCACAAGCTCGTCGCGGTGGACGACCTCCCTATCGTACGGGCCGCCCGGAAGCGAAGCGATCTCCCCCAGCTCGCTCGCCGCGTAGTTCACGATGCCGCGCGCGAAGGCCCGGCCCTCCGGCCCAACGATCTCCACCGCGTCGCCGGCGACGAAGGAACCCTCCACGCCGCGCACGCCCGCCGCCAGCAGGCTCCGCCCGTCCCGCTTGAGGGCCCGTTCGGCGCCCGCGTCGACCTGCACCTTCCCGCGCACGTCGCGCACGAACGCGATCCACGCCTTGCGCGCGCGGTGGCGCTTGGGCGCGGGCGGGAGGTGCGTGCCGATCGCCTCGCCGGCCAGGACCGACTCGAGCACGCGGGGCCGGTCGGCTTTGGCCACGACCACGCCGATCCCCGCCGAGGTGGCGATGGTCGCCGCCTCGAGCTTCGAGGCCATGCCCCCCGAGCCGCGGTGGGGACCGGTCGCGCGGACGGTGGAGGGCTCGCGGACCTCGCTGAGGAGCTTCGCCCGGCCCTTGCGAGGGTCGGTGTCGTAGATCCCTTCCACGTCGGAGAGGAGCACCAGCAGGTCGGCGCCGGTCATCACCGCGACGAGCGCGGCCAGCCGGTCGTTGTCGCCGAACCGGATCTCCTCGGTGGCGACGGTGTCGTTCTCGTTGACCACGGGGATCGCCCTCGCCGCGAGCAGCCGGTCGAAGGTGTTCTTCGCGTTCACGAACTGCCGGCGGTGGATGAAGTCGTCCTGGGTCAGCAGCACCTGGGCGGCGACCAGGCGCCGGCGTCCGAGCTCCTCGGAGTAGGCGGCCATGAGTCGTCCCTGCCCGACGGCCGCGGCGGCCTGAAGCCCGGGGATATCGGTTGGTCGCCGCTTCGCGCCGAGCGGCCCGAGCCCCGCCGCGATCGCGCCCGAGGAGACGAGCACCACCGAGCGGCCGGGGGCCACCTTCGCGACCTGCTCGACGATGCGCGCCAGTCGCGCGCGGGAGACGCCGCCCTTCGGGGTGACCAGGCTCGACGTGCCGACCTTGACCACCACCCGCTTGGCCCTGCCCAGGTCACGCGCCATCGGAGGCCTCCCCCGGCAGGAACTCGAACGCGCGCCCGGCGATCACGACCTCGTCGCCGCGGCGGGCGCCGAGCTCCTCGAGCCGCCGCTCGACGCCGGCCTTCACCAGCCGCTTCTGCAGGGCCGCGACCTGACGGGGGTCCTCCAGGTCGGTCTCCTTCACCCACCGCTCCACCTGCTGGCCCTTGACCGCGTACCCGCCGCCGTCCTCGCGGCTCACCTCGAACGGCAGGCGGCCGGGGCGCAGGACGACGTAGGGCTTACGCTCGGGCGCCGCCGCGAGCGCCTCGGCCGCCAGGACGGCGATCCGCTCGGCGAGCCGGTCGATGCCCTCGCCGGTCACGCCGCTGACGGGGATCGCGGAGGGGTCCAGCGCCGCGGCCCGCGCCGGCGCGTCGTCCACCAGGTCGGCCTTCGTCGCGGCGATCAGGGCGGCGCGCGCGGCCAGGTCGGGGTCGTACGCCGCGAGCTCGGTCCGGATGGTCTCCAGGTCGGCCCGCGGGTCCTCCGCCGCCAGGTCCACCACGTGGACCAGCGCGCGGCACCGCGAGACGTGGCGGAGGAACTGCAGGCCCAGGCCGCGGCCCTCGCTGGCCCCCTCCACCAGCCCGGGGACGTCGGCCACCACGTAGCGGTCGTCCTCCCCGGCAACGCCCAGGTTGGGGGTGATCGTCGTGAACGGGTAGTCGGCTACCTTCGGCCTCGCGGCGGTGAGCTTGGACAGCAGGGTCGACTTTCCCGCGTTGGGGAGGCCGACCAGGCCGACGTCGGCCACCAGGCGCAGCTCCAGGCGGAGCTGGTGCTCCTCGCCCTCCTCGCCGCGCTCGGCGACACGGGGCAGGCGGTTGACCTTGCTCGTCAGCGACACGTTGCCGCGGCCGCCGCGGCCGCCGCCGGCGACCACCGCCCGCGAGCCCTCGCCGACGAGGTCCGCGACCAGCCCGCGCTCGTCGAACACGACCGTGCCGTCCGGGACCCTGATGACGAGGTCCTCGCCGGTCTTTCCTGAGCGCTTGGCCCGCGCGCCGCTCCCTCCGTCGCCGGCGCGCAGGGTCGGCAGCTTCGCGACCGCCGAGAGGTCGAAGACGTCCCGCGAGACCTCGAGCACGACGTCGCCCCCCGGGCGCCGTCGCCGCCGTCGGGCCCGCCGTGCGGGGTGTACGGCTCGCTGCGCATGGTGGCCGCGCCGTTGCCGCCGCGACCGCCGACCGCCACCACCTTCGCCTCGTCGGTGAACATCGATCGATTGTAGGTGGGCGCCGGTTCGCGTCCGGCGCGGCATCATGGTGGCGATGGTCACGCCGAAGACCACCTGGTTGTTTCGACCCGGGATCGAGGGCATCCCCCGCGAGGGCGAGCTCACACTGTCCGCCGACGGCCTGGAGTTCGCCGGTGCCAACGGCCGCGACGTCGCCATCCCGTTCGCCGACATCCGCCGGGCCCGCCGCCTGCGGGCCAGCCCCATCCTCGAGATCAAGTACCGCCGCGACGGCGAGCGCCGCATCGCGTTCATCTTCTTCGCCTCACCCCCGGAGCTCGGCGAGTGGCGCGGCACCCCCATCTCCCGCGAGGAGCGCAAGCAGCGCCGCATCGCCTTCGGCTTCCTCGAGGAGCGCAACAAGGACCTGAAGGACGTCCTGGACGCCTGGGTCGCCGGGATCGCCGAACGCCGCTAGCAGCGTCAGGCGGAGCGGGCGAGCAAGGGAGCCGCGCGCGGCGGCGACGGCCCGGATCGATACCTGCTTCCCCCGGGCGTGAACCACCTGACGGTCCCGTCCGGGGTGCGGCTGATCGACCACCCGAGCTCGTGGACGAGCCGGTGGTGGAACGAGCAGATCAGCACCAGGTTGTCCAGGTCGGTGGTGCCTCCCGAACCCCACCACACGACGTGATGGGCCTGCGTGAACCGCCGCGATCCGCATCCGGGGAACCGGCACTCCGCGTCGCGATGGCGCAGCTGCCGCAGCATCCACGCCGACGGTTCGCGAGTCATCCGTCCCAGCCGGATGGGGTTGCCCGCCGCATCCTCGAACACCATCTGGACCCGGGCGTTGCACGCCAGCCGGCGCACGGTCGCGGGCGGAACCACTCCGCCGTTCTCGATCTCCCCGTTGGCGTCGGCGTCATTCGGGACGTGGATGACCACCGACGCGTGGTCGGGATCGTCCGAGGCGATCCTGGCCGAGCACAGCGCCACCAGGGCGTCGGCCCGGCGGGCGTCGGCGTAGGGCTCGTCCTCCTCGCCGGGCATGACCGGTAACCGCGCGGCCACCCGTTCGAGGGCCGAGACCACCAGCGCGCCCTCGGCCGCCGGGAGCTCCACCTGCATCCCGAGCCGCCGGCCCTCGTCCTGGTACCAGTAGCTGAGCGACCGCGATCGCTCGACGTCGACAGCCTCCTCGGCGGAGCGCCGCACCTCCAGGTCGGCCACCCGGCGGACGCGGGCCGTCGAAACGCCCTGAGCCCACGCGATCAGGTCGCGTTCATTCTCGGGACCGGCGAAGCGACACAGCTCGACGACCTTGTCCACTCCGAGCTCGCCGCGCGCGAACGCGTCACCCATACGGGGCAAGGACTCCAGCGCGTGGGCGGCCGCGATCCACCGATGGGCCTTCCACTGGGAGATGCCGTACCGCATGGACAGCCAGTGCGGGTAGTCGCGAGCGCCGCTCCCGCGCCAGACCTCGTCGCGATCCGCGCGGGCGATCAGCTCGAACAGGTGACGCTCCGCCGAGCAGACGCGCCCGTGCGCGACGTCGAGCTCCTCAACGGACGATGCGGCGCGGGCCATCCACGAACTTCCTGATCCAGGGGGGAGGATCACCCACAAGTATATCGAACGTATGTTCGATTGTCAAGACATTCGAGGAACGGATCGAATCCCTGATGGGGGGCCGAAGTGGCTACTCGGCCGAGGCCGAGGCGGAGGCGGAGGCCGCGGGCTCGACCGCAGCCGAGGCCGAAGCCGGGGCCGGAGTCGCCGCCCCGTTCACGTCGATCGAGGCGTACTTGCGGCCGGCGCGCTCGTGGTACCGCACGGTGCCGGTGGCGCGGGCGTACAGCGTGTCGTCGCTGCCCTTGCCCACGTTCACGCCGGGGTGGATCCGCGAGCCGCGCTGGCGCACGAGGATGGATCCGGCGGTCACGTCTTCACCGCCGAACCGCTTCACGCCGAGACGCTTCGCGTTGCTGTCCCTGCCGTTGCGCGAGGAGCCGCCGCCCTTCTTGTGTGCCATAGGCGCTAGACGATACCAAAGGGAACCCGGGACGCCCCGAGCCCCCTACTCCCCGCCCTCGGACTCGACGTCGACCTCGCCCGCGGTCTCGGGCGTCTCCGGCGGCTCCTCCTTCGGCGCGGCCTCCGCCTTCGGGGCCACCTTCTTCGACGAGCCGCCCGGGAGCTTGATCTCGCCCACCTCGAGCAGCGAGAGCAGCTGGCGGTGCCCCTTGTGGCGGGTGTAGCGGGTCTTGTTCTTGAACTTGACCACGCGGACCTTGTCGCCCTTCTTCTCCGAGACGAGCTTCGCGGTGACGCTGGCCTTCTCCAGATCCTTGCCCAGGTGCGTGACGCCGTCGTCGTCGACGACGAGCAGCGGGGTGAAGGTGACCGACGCGCCGGTCTCCTCGCCGACGCGCTCCGCCTCGATGACGTCCCCGGGGCTGACCCGCTGCTGCTTTCCGCCGATCTTGATCACCGCGTACATGCCGTCACGTCCCTTCGATGTCGTCAGATGTTGTGGGTGAGCAGGATGCCACGGCCCTCGCAGGTCGGGCAGGTCTCGCTGAACGACTCCACCAGGCCCGCGGAGACCTTCTTCCGCGTGACCTCGAGCAGCCCGAGCGGCGAGATGTCGAACACCTGCGACCGGGTCCGATCCTTGGCGAGCGCCGACTTGATCGCCCGCAGCACCTTCCCGCGGTTGCGCTCGAGCAGCATGTCGATGAAGTCGATGATGATCATCCCGCCGATGTCGCGCAGGCGAAGCTGCCGCGCGATCTCCTCGGCCGCCTCGATGTTCGTCTGGGTGACGGTCTCCTCGAGGTTCGACTTGCCCACGTGCTTTCCGGTGTTGACGTCGATGACGGTCATGGCCTCGGTGCGGTCGATGATGATGTAGCCGCCGGACTCGAGCCACACCTTGCGCTCGAGGGCCTTGCGGATCTGCTCGGCCACGTGGAACTCCTCCATGACCGGCAGCGGACCCTCGTGCAGGCGGACCTTCTCGAGCAGCTCGGGGGCCACGTCGCGAAGGTAGGCCGTGACCTTCTCGTACACGGCCGGCGCGTCGGTGACGACCTCCTCGAACTCGCCCTCGGTGAACACGTCGCGGACGACGCGCACGGTGAGCTCGGGCTCCTCGTAGACCACGGTCGCGGGCTTGGCCTTCTTGGCCCGCTTGGAGATCTCCTCCCACTCGCGCTCCAGGCGCTTGAGGTCGGCCTCGAGGTCCTCGGCCGAGGCGCCCTCGGCCGCGGTCCGGGCGATGACGCCGCTGCCCTCCGGGCGGATCGGCTTGAGGATGTCGCGCAGCCGCGCGCGCTCGTCGTCGGGCAGGCGCCGGCTGATGCCGAACACCTGCTGGTTGGGGACGAATACCAGGAACCGTCCGGGCAGGCTGACCTGCGCCGTGAGGCGGGCGCCCTTGCCCCCAAGCGGGTCCTTGGTCACCTGGACCAGGACCTTCTGGCCGGTCTTCAGGGCGTCCTCGATGCGGGAGGCCTTCCCTCCGCCCTCGACCTCCTCGTCGTAGTTCACCTCGCCGGCGTACAGCACGCCGTTGCGGCCGCGGCCGATGTCGATGAACGCAGCCTCCATGCCGGGCAGGACGTTCTGGACACGGCCCATGTAGATGTTGCCGACCATCGACCGGGCGCCGGCGCGGGTGATGTAGTGCTCGACGAGCTCGCGGCCCTCGAGCACGGCGATCTGATCGCGGTCGTCGTTCTCGGTGATCACCATCCGCTTGTCGGTCCGCCGGCGAACCGGGCGCGGAACGTCGCGGCGGCGGCGGGTGGTGCGGCCGCGCACGCGGGTCGGCTCGGCCTTGCTCCGGCGGGTGGAGATCGGACGGCTCTCGCCGTCGCCGTCGTCGTCCTCGGCGCCGGCGGGCTTCGTGGTGCCGCGGGAGCTGCGGCCCCGTCGCGCGGGGGCCCGCTTCGGGCGGGCGGGAGCCGGGGCGTCGGGCGACTCGTCCGGCAGGGCGTCGTCGCGCTGGGCCGACTCGATCGAGGCGCCGGCCAGGCCGGCCTCGGCGGCGGCCTCCGCGCTCTCGGGCTGGAGCTGGGCGCCGGTGGAGGGCCGGCGACGACCCCGTCCGCCACGACGCCTGCGACGGCGGGCGGCGGAGGTGGTGGTTCCGGCGCTCGAGGCGGGCGACGCCTCGAGCTCGCTCCCGGCGTCGCCGTCGTCGGAGGGCTCGGACCGGCTCGTGACGCCGTCGCCGCCGTCGTCGAAGGGGGTCTTCGCCGGGGTGCGCGGCTGGCGGGGCCGGGGCGGCCTGGGGGCGCGGGGTTCCCGCGGCTCGCGCGGCTCGATGGTGCGCTTGGCGGGGGCGGCCCCCGTTGCCTTCGCGGACCCGGTCTCGGAGCCGGTGTCCTCGGACCCGCCCTCGGTGTCGGCGTCGCGGGCGGTTGTGGCCGGGCGGGCGCCGCCGCCCGCTCCGCCTCCGCCGCCTCCACGGCCCCGGCCGCGTCCGCCGCGGGAGCGGCGCCGACGGGCGGGTGCGGGGGTGCCGTCCTCGCGGGTGGGCCTGGATTCGGGCGCCGGGCCGTTGCCGGCGTTCGTTTCGGTGCTGCTGGTGGTTCCGGACTCGCTAGGGGACGCGGAGACCGCGTCCACGGGCTCGTTCGTCATGGGTTCCTCTCGGGGTTCGTGACCCGGCCGCGGTCGCGGACGAGCCGGAGAGGAGGGCAAGGAAGTGTGCGTGGGCGGACCTCGAGGGAGGCCGGTTCATCGATCTACACCTCTTCCTCCGCCCTTGGATGGGGTGCCGCGTCGGTCCGAGCTTCCGGGCCGGCCTCGCGGCCTCCCCTCCGGCGGCGTGAGCCGCCCGGGCGGGGCACTCCTCAATCGTTCAGGCGCGCATTCGGCGCCTTCCCCTCCACCGTTGCAGGATTGACCCTGCGGGATCGTCTACGGGCAATTGAGCTTCCGGACGACCTTCCGGGGAGGGACTTCTGTCACACAGTTTATCAAGCGCAGGGCCCGAGTGCCGGGAAGGCCCTCAGCGGCCCAGGAACCGCCCGATCTCGCCCACCAGGCGCTCGACCATCTCCTCGGTGGCCGTGCGGCCCATCAGGCCCACCCGGATGGCCTTGCCCTTGGTGGGCTCCAGGCCGCCGGAGATCATGATCCCGCGCTCCAGCAGGTGGGCCTGGATGGCCTCGGGGTCCGGTGCCCACGCGGCCACGATCAGGTTCGCCTCGACGCCCGCGTTCGGGACCGGGTCCAGGCCGAGGCCCCGGAGGCCCTCCCGGCACCGCTTGGCCAGGTCGGCCCGGCGGGCGACGATCTCCTCCAGGCCGGTCTGGAGCAGGCGGCGGAGGCTCGAGGCGAGCGCCACGATGAGGTTGGTCGGCATGGTCACCGGGTGGGGGTGCCAGCTCCCCCACTCCCGGCGGTACCAGTCCCACCGGGCCAGGTCCAGGTACCAGGTCGAGGGCGGGCGCGAGCGGGACTCCATCCGCGCGCGGCCCCGAGGACCGAGGGCGACGATCCCCAGGCCGGGCGGCGCCTCCAGGCCCTTCTGGGTGCTGGTGGCCAGCGCGGTGATGCCCATCCGGTCCACGTGCAGGAGCTCGCCGCCCGCGGAGGCGATCCCGTCGACGACGAACGGGACGTCGGCGGCGCCGGCCGCGGCCGCCAGCTCCTCGATGGGGTGGCGGACCCCCGTGGCGGTCTCGACGTGGACGCACAGCAGGCCGTCGGTCCCCGGCAGCGCCTCGGCCACTCTGGCGACCTCCACCGGGGCGCCGGTGGAGACCGGGACCTCCACGACCTCCAGGCCCTGGGCGCGGGCCACCTCCGAGAGCCGTGTCCCGAAGAACCCCGTCTGGGGAACCACCACCCGCTGCCCCGCCTCGAACAGGTTCAGCACGGTGGCGTCCAGCGCCATCGACCCCGTCCCCGGCATCAGATAGGGCGGATCAGCGGCGCCGAGCAACGTCCCGAGGTCGGCGATCGTCCGCTGGTGGAGCTCCGTCCAGACGTCCCCGTAGTGGGCGATGACCTGGCGTCCGAGGACACGCAGATCGTCCTCGTGCAACTCCCCCGGCCCCGCGATCATCAGGGCCGGCATCTCCGGAAGCTCCCTCGCATCCGCCATCCCGCTCATGTTAGTTCCGCCGGGGCCTGGTCGGTCTCATCGCGTTGGAAGCCAGGGGCGTTGCCCCGGCGGCGAATCACGCGAAGCAGGCGGAGTGGTGACCACCAGCACCGTCAGACCTCAGGATATGCCGTATCTCCAATGATTCCGCCCGCAACGCGCGCGGCCGCATACCCTGTTCGGCACGTCACGAGTCCGAGCGGTCGACGAAGCCGCGCGACATGACGACCGTGGTGTAAGGAGGGGCGGTCGCATGGCAGTTTGGGTGTTGGATCACAACGGCACCGTCTTCGTCGTTGACCCGGCTACGGTGGCGATCGTCGCCCAAGCAGAGACTGGGCGCGGCCGTGGCGCCTCGATGGCAATCGGTGAGCAGGCGATCTGGGTGGCCAGCTACGAGGGCGCCTCCGTGACGCGCCTCCACCCGGAAACCTTGCGGGTGGAGCGAGTCGTCGACGTCGTGGAGCGACCGGTCTTTGTCGTCGCGGGGCTCGGGGGCGTATGGGTAACGCTGCAAGTATTCGGGGGAGGTTTGGCGAAAATCGACCCCGCGACGAACATCGCCTCCCGACTGAACTACGAGGGAATGCCGAAAGCCGCCAGCCACGGGGTTCTCTGGATAGACCAGCACCGGGGTTTCGATACGAGCGCACTCCTGCAATTCGATCCTGAAACTAAGGACACGATAGAGATCGGCGAGTTCGAAAACATGGGATGGGTCGTGCCCGATGACCAAGGAGTGTGGATTCCTCATGACCTTGGACGGGACTGCGCCGTATCAAGAATCGACCCCGGCGCGAGTCGTGTCGTCCAGACGGTTCTTCTTCCCCGAGCGGTTCTTCCCAGTGCCTTAACCGTCGTTGACGGTGAGCCTATCGTGGCTACATTCCCTCGACCGAAAGAGGGAACCACGGCCCCGCCCCGTACTCACAACCTTCTCCGAATCGAACCGTCGAGCGGAGATGTCGTGAAGAGCCTGGCTCTCGACGACTATTACAGCCTGGTCGCGGGATACGGAGCGATTTGGGCATGCGCAGCCCGGCGAGGACAGGTCCTCCGCATCGATCCGACCGAGCTAGCCATCACCGACCGAATCGAAGTAGGTGGGGAGCTCCGCGAGATCCACGTCGAGCATCAGTAGCTCATTTTCGCGGTCCGGCCGGCCGGACGCGAGCGACCCTTCGGACGCTCCCTGACTCCGGGCTGGCGTGATGTGATAGGGCATGCGCGTGGACGCCGGCGAGCACGGAATTCTCGAGTCGCCGGAGCGGCTCATCGATCCCCAGTCCGGTGAGGTTTGCTTGCGCCTATGGCGCACCCACCTACAGCGGATGCATGCTCCCGAGCTCCGCGGCTCCTATGTGCCATGTGGCGGCGATCCGGACAGCCCGTTCACGTTCCCGCTTCTGAAGGGGAGCCAGCCGGTCGAGGTCACTCTGCGTGGAGGTATGTCTCTGCTCGAGGTGTCAGCGGGCATCGAGTTCGAACCCGCGACGACGGAATGGACTGGGCAAGTGGGGTGGCGTTGGATCGCCGCCGCCCTCACCCCGTGGGGATGGGATCAGCATCCAATAGCAACTTTCAATATCGGGGAGATCCGGCTGCTAAGGGCCCTGGACCTTTCGCCCAGTTGTTTCGCGCCCCCGGACGCTTTCTCTCAGGCCGATGCTTTGTTGACTCACGAGTTGGGGGATCCGCATTACGCCCAGAATCAGCCGATGACGCGCAAGTGGTGGTATCAGTGGGGCGAAGTCCGCCTCGGCCAAGCCTTTGACGGAAGTGGTGCACAGGTTGTTGTCGAGTGGTGACTCTCAGAGCTCATGATGTTTCCGCCCGACGCGGCGCCTTGATCGAATCCTACCGATGCGGAGAGTCCTCATCGGCACCCACACGCTCAGAGGTTCTGGAGGCCAGCTCCAGCGGTCGCCGACGGACAATGACCTACTTGAAGCGGCGCATGTGGATGTTCAAGAGCAGCCCGATCGCGAAGAAGTTCGTGATCAACGCCGTGCCGCCGTAGGAGAGGAACGGCAGGGGGATGCCGGTGACCGGCATGATCCCCATGGTCATCCCGACGTTCACGAACGTCATGAACGCGAACATGGTGATGATCCCCGCGGCCACGAGGGTGCCGAAGGGGTCCTTGGAGAGCATGGCTATTCGGAAGCCCCGATACAGGATCAGGGCGAAGGCCAGGAACAGGAGGATCCCTCCCACGAATCCGAACTCCTCGCCGACGACGGTGAAGATGAAGTCGGTCTGCTGGGCGGGGACGAAGTCCAGATTGGTCTGCGAGCCCTGCAGGAACCCCTGCCCGGTCATCCCGCCGTTGCCGATGGCGATCTCGGACTGGGCCTTGTTGTAGCCGGCCCGCAGCGGGTCGGCGCTCGGGTCCAGGAACGCTTGCAGCCGGGCGAGCTGGTAGTCCTTGACGAGCTCGAGCTTGAAGCCGACGAACACGGCCGACACCGCGATCAGCCCGAGGATCGCCAGGTGCCGGATCCGGGCCCCGGTCACCAGTAGCATCCCGACCAGGATCGCGGCGAAGACCATCGAGGTCCCCACGTCCGGCTGGACGAAGGCCAGCCCCATGGGGATGGTGGTGATCGCCGCGGCGCGCAGGACCTCGCGCAGGGTGGGGGCGCCCTTGATCTCCGAGAGATACGCCGCGATCAGCGCGATGAACGCCAGCTTCGCGGGCTCCGACGGCTGGAACTGGAAGCCGAAGATCTCGATCCACCGCTGGGCCCCCGAGATCTCCTGGCCGATCAGCGGCATGAGCACCAGCAGCAGCGCCCCGGTCATCAGGGCGAACCCGATGCCGGCGTACACCTTCACCAGCCGGTAGTCGAAGCTCGCGGTCAGCAGCAGCCCGATGATGCCGACGAACATGTACGTGAGCTGCTTCTTGAACAGGAACGCGGGCTCCAGCCCCTGCTGGGTCAGGCTCTGGTGGCTGGCGGAATAGACGATGAACAGCCCGAACACCGACAGGGCGATGGCGGTCAGGATCAGCGTGGGGTCCAGGTGGCGGATCGGGGTCTTGGCGATCCCCCCCAATGCGGGCCCGCCGCGGGTGGGGATGTCCATCGAGCGAGAGGCCATCAGTCGGTGGCCTCCGGCGGCGCGATCGGCTCGGTGCGCTCGATCCCGTACAGCCCCTCGATGATCGTCCGCACGATCGGCGCGGCGGTGCTCGAGCCGTGGCCCCCCTCCTCCACCATCGCCACCACCACGTACTTGGCGCCGTTGGCGGGGGTCATCGCGGCGAACCACGAGAAGTCCTGGCGCGGGGGCATCTCGGCGGTCCCCGTCTTGCCCGCCACGGAGTACTGGCTGAGCGGGAACCCCGCGAACGCGCCGGCCGCCGTCCCGTTGGACGTTACCCTCGCCAGGGAGTCGCGGATGTAGCCGAGCACGGCCTTGGAGAACGGGAGCCGGCCGAGCTTCCGCGCCTTGATCTGCCGGACCACCTCGCGGTCGGCCTTCTGGACGCGAAGCCCCAGGTGCGGCTGCCAGATCGTCCCGCCGTTGGCGATCGCCGACATGGCCGTGGCCAGCTGGATGGGGCTGACCTGCACCAGGCCCTGCCCGATCGCCATGGTGATGTCATCTCCCGGAAGCCAGAACCTGTTCACGTACTTGTTCGACCTCGCCGCCTGCTTCTTGTACTCGGCATCCGGTATCAGGCCGGGGTTCTCGTCGGGAAGGTCGACCCCGGACCGGTGGCCGAACCCGAACCGCTCCAGGTGCTTCTGGAAGATCTCTCCGCGGGTCACCCGCCGCTGGTAGAACTCGTGGCCGAACTCGTAGAACACCGTGTCGCAGGACTCGATGAGAGCCTCGGCCAGGTTGAGCGGCGGCCGGTCGACGTCGCGCCAGTTGCTGAACGTCGTCTCGGACGGGTCGTTCGGGAGCGGTCCGAACTCCGACGGGCATGGGGTATACGCCTCGAGGTTCGTGATCCGTTCCTGCACGGCTGCGGCGGCCACGAAGGGCTTGAACGTCGAACCCGGCGGCAGCGCGGACTGGATCGCCCGGTTGTACAGCGGCGAGTTCGACCCCTCGCTGATGAGGCGCTTGAACTCCTTCTGGGTGATCCCGCCGATGAACGTGGCAGGGTCGAACGTCGGGAACGAGGCCATGGCCAGGATCTGCCCGTTGCGCGGGTCCATCACGAGGGCGGCGCCGCCGCCGGCCTTCAGATACCCGTCCTCCTTGTCGAAGATGTTGCGGGCCCGCTCCATCCCCTCGCGCAGGCTGCGCTGGGTGACGCGCTGCACCTTCGCGTCGATCGACAGGACCAGGTCGTCACCGGGTACCGGTTCGCGGGGACCGAGCGGCCGGATGATGTCGCCCTGCGCGTTGACCTCGTACTTGACGAGGCCCTCCACGCCCTGAAGGTCCTCCTCGTACACCGCTTCGACGCCGGCCTTGCCGATCAGCGCGCCCTGGTTGTAGTCCTCGAACCGCGGCAGCTCGAGCTGTTCGGAGGAGATCTCGCCGGTGTACCCCAGCAGGTGGGCGGCGAGACTCTTGGAGGGGTATTCGCGAACCGACCCCGGCAGATAGCTGACACCTGGAAGCTCCGCCTGGTGCTCGCCGATGTAGGAGGCCACCGATTGGGGTACGTCGAACGCGATAGGGATCGGCTGGAACGCGAAGTACTTGCGGTCCTCCATCCGCTTTCCGAGCTCCACGGCGTCGAGCTGGAGGAGCTCCGCGAGCCGCGAGAGCACGCGCTCCTTCTCGCTGTCGGGCAGCGCCGAGCGATCCACCATCACGATCGTCGAGGGCCGGTTGCTGACCAGGATCTCGCCCTGCCGGTCCAGGATCCGTCCCCGCGGCGGGGCCTGCGGCAGGATCCGCACGCGGTTGCCCTGGGCGCGGCTCGCGTACTCCTCGGTGGCAAGGACCTGCAGGAACCACAGGCGCGTCGCCAGCGAGAAGAACAGGAACAGGATCACCGCGCCCAGGGCGGTGAGGCGGACCTTGGTCTTGTTCTCGGTCATCCGGGGCCCAGGTCAGGGGGGAGGGGGACCCCAGAGTTCTACCACCTGAAGACGCGTTTGGCCCGGGAGCCCTCCGCCACGCGGCGGATCACCGGGTACGCCAGCGGAGTGAGGATCCCGTTGTAGAGGGCCGAGAAGACGGCCACCTTGAGCTGGTAGCCCCACCCCACGCTGAGCTGGCCGAGCAGGAACTCGACCAGCCCGTGGAACACGACCCCGGCGGCGGTGGCGCCGGTCACCAGCAGCACCGGCAGGGCCGGGCTGGGCGACGCGATGTACTGGCGGATCATCCCGACGGTGTAGCCGAGCAGGGTCAGGGTCAGGGCCGTGATGCCCTTGGGCGAGTTGAGCATGAAGTCCTGGGTCATGCCCGCGGCGAAGCCGCCCGAGGCGCCCGCCGCCGGGCCCTCCAGCATGGCCAGCACCACGGTGATCAGGTACATGAGCTCCGGCTTGGCGTCGAACAGCTCGATCTGGGCGAAGACCGTCGACTGGAGCAGGAGCCCGGTGATGATGACCGCGGCCCACGCGAGTGCGCGTCGCATCGGGGCAGTCTATCGAGGCCCTGGCGGGCCCTCCGGATTCCGGGGCGCCCACCGTCGAGGCGGTTCGGCCCGTCAGTTCGGGGTGAGGATCACCAGCACGAACTCGAGCGAGGTGTAGTCCACGTTCGGGCGGACCAGAACGTCCTTCTGCGGCGCGGCCGGGTCCGGCAGCACCCGCGACACGACCCCGACCTGGATGTTCGGCGGGTAGATGCTCCCGAGGTCGGTCCCCTCGACGATGAACCCGGAGGTCTCGATGGCCTCCCCCGGGCGGACCTCGGCCGTCGGATCCAGGAGCTCGAGGACGAGCTCGTCGTCGCGTTGGCCCGTCAGCACGCCGGTCTTGCGGCTGTCCGACAGCCGCACCCCCACCGCCGAGTCCGGGTCCTGGATGAGCTGGACGTCGGAGACGTCGCGCGCCGCCTTCACCACGTGACCGATGAGGCCCTCGGGCCCGACGACGGGGTCGTTCACCTGCACGCCGTCGCTGGAGCCCAGGTTGATGGTGATCTTCCACTCGTTGTTCGAGACGCCCAGGGCGATCACCCGGCCGGTCCGCGACGCGATGGGGATGGACTGCTTCACGTGCAGCAGCGTCGAGAGCTCCTCGTACCGGCGTTTGTAGCTGAGGAAGTTGCCGCTGTCGCCCAGCAGCTCGGCGACCTGGATCCGCAGCGTCTCGTTCTCGGTGCGCAGCGATCCCAGGTTCGTGATCGAGGAGAAGAAGTTGCCGATCGGCTGGAGGATCCCCGACACCGCCCGCTGCAGCGGGCTGATCACCGAGAGCGTCGCCCGGCCGGCCGCGGCGAGCGGGCCCTGCTCTCCGCTGCGGTAGTCGACGGTGATCGTGACCAGGCTGGCGGTGACCAGCGCGACCAGGAGCAGGCGCGTCGAACGTCCCCGGCGGTAGAGCGGCTGCTGCGCCATGGGGGCGCCTCCTCAGGTGCGGTTAGTGCCGCGTTGAGGAGATCAGGACACGCCGGAGGACCTCGAACTCCTCCAGGCACTTGCCCGAGCCGATGGCCACGCAGGACAGCGGGTTGTCGGCCACGTGGATCGGCATGCCCGTCTCGTGCTTCAGGCGCTCGTCGAGCCCCTTCAGCAACGCGCCGCCGCCGGTCAGGACGATGCCCTTGTCCATGATGTCGGCGGCCAGCTCCGGCGGACACCGGTCCAGCGTGTTCTTCACGGCGTCGATGATCCCGTTGACGGGCTCCTCGATCGCCTTGCGGATCTCCTCCGCGGAAACGTGGATGGTCTTGGGAAGGCCGGACACCAGGTCGCGGCCCTTGATCTCGGCGATCATCTCGTCGGGCGTCGGGAACGCGGAGCCGACGGCGAGCTTGATCGCCTCGGACGTCCGCTCGCCGAGCATCAGCGAGTACTCCTTCTTCACGTACTGGATGATCGACTCGTCGAGCTCGTCGCCGCCGACCCGCAGTGAGGTCGACGTGACGATCCCGCCGAGCGAGATGACGGCCACCTCGGTCGTGCCGCCGCCGATGTCGACGACCATGTTGCCGGTGGGCTCGTGGATCGGGAGCCCAGCCCCTATGGCCGCGGCCATGGGCTCCTCGATGATGTAGGCGGCGCGCGCGCCGGCGGAGATCGTGGCCTCCTCGACCGCGCGCTGCTCGACGCCGGTGATCCCGGAGGGCACGCAGACGACCACGCGGGGCTTCGCGAGGAACCGGCGGCGGTGCACCTTCTGGATGAAGTAGCGCAGCATCTTCTCGGTGACATCGAAGTCGGCGATCACGCCGTCCTTCAGCGGGCGGACGGCCTGGATGTGCGAGGGCGTGCGCCCGATCATCCGCTTGGCCTCCGCGCCGACGGCCAGGATCGCGCGGTTCACGGTGTTGATCGCCACGACGGAGGGCTCGTTCAGCACGATGCCGCGCCCGCGCACGTACACGAGCGTGTTGGCCGTGCCGAGGTCGACGGCCATGTCGCGGCCGAGGAACCCGGTGATCCCCTCGGGCTTCTGGGGTGCCTTTTGCTGCAGCATGGCGTGCTGTCGAGGCGGTGGCATCGTGCCTTTCTACAGGAGGGCCTTGTCATTTGGCAACCGCGCTGACCTGCGCAGATGCGCCAAAACCGCCCCGTCGCTCACATAGTCACGTGCAGTGCCGCCGACGTCGGCGGCCACATGGAGGGTAACAGGCCGGGAAGGCGGGGAGCGAGGGTCCCGAGGGCCGTCAGGGCTCGGTCGAAGTCTTCGTCGCCCCTGCCCATGGCGGCCAGGATGAACGCCAACGTCCATCCCACGACCGGAAGGTGGCGCCGCTGGACGGTCCGGCACAGGACGAACCGCCCCCGGGCCTCGATCGTCAGGTCCGCGGGGAAGGCATCCAGCAGCCAGGCCATCAGGCGTGCGTCGCAGAAGGCGATGGCGAACCGACGGTCCGGGCACAGGACGTGGAACGCCCGGTTGAACTCGACGGCCTCCATCTCCACCTCGGGCAGCAGGCCCTCCGGCACGTCCTCGCGGGTGAGGATCAGGGGCGGGCACCCGGCCCCGACGTCCACCATGGCGCAGGCGTAGCTCCCCTCGCGGCCCACCAGGCCGCGGGACCACTCGAACCACACCACCTGCCGGCCGTTCATGGCGCCCCAGCAGACGTGCTCCGCCGCGCCGTCGCCCAGCCCGGGGAACCCGATCTGGTCGATGGCGAACGGGTCGTGGCGCGCGTAGGAGAGGCCGAACCGGGCGGCGGCCTTCTGCCGCGAGGCGGAGCGGACCAGCCCCAGGACGAGGACGTTGACCAGATCGGCGACCAGGAAGAGGGGCAGAAGGCCGATCACGATCACGGCGATCCCGGCCCAGAGCACCGGCCAGGACTGCGCGACCCAGCCGGCGACGGCCAGCCCCGCGCCGGCCAGGATGCAGACCGCCATGAAGACGCCGACCCGTTTCGCGGCGGTGGCACGCCGTTTCCCGAGCAGGCCGGAGAGCAGGCTCATGCGGGGGCGAGTATCCCCCTCGGGGCGGATCTCCTCAGCGGGGGCGCGGGCGGAGGCCGCGGAGCACGCCGCGTCCCCGGTCGGGCATCCGGGGCGAGTGCGCCATCGACGCCTGGATCACGGGGTCGGGAACCTCCTCGCCCTCCCAGAAGCGGTCCACCAGCGGGGCGGGGTCCAGCCCCAGGTACCGGGCGTACTCGCGGAGGAAGCCGCGCGCGTACACCGGGGCCGGAAAGGCGCTGTATGGCTCGCCCCGCTCGAGGGCGCCCAGGTAGGCGATGGAGATGCACGTGTCCCGGGCGGCGTCCTGCAGGGAGGTTCCCCGGCGCTCCCGGGCCCGGCGCAACAAGGCTCCGATCCCTTGGGCGGTCTGGACCTGCTGCTGCATCGCGTCGTCCTTCTTCCACTAGCTGGGGAAGCAGGGGAAGCGATTTTCAGGGCGTGAAACGCCAGACCCTGTGCAAAACTTGGGGAAAATGTGGGGTGTCCCGGCAACCCACGCGTTAAGACTAACGCGTCCGTCAAGTGCCTCTGAACTGGGCCTTTCCGATCAGGGACAGCCGGTACTGAACCCGGACATCGGACGGGTCGCTCAGTCGCCGAAGAAGAGCTTCAGCTCGCGTTCGGCGGAGGCCGCCGAGTCGCTGCCGTGGACCAGGTTCTCGGTGATGATCGTCCCGTAGTCGCCGCGGATCGTCCCCGGCGGGGCCTCGGCGGGGTTGGTCGGGCCCATCAGCGTGCGGACGACGCCGACGGCGCCCTCCCCCACGACTTTGGCCACGACGACGTCGCCGCTCGTGATGAACTCGACCAGCTCGCCGAAGAACGGCTTGTCGCGATGCTCGCCGTAGTGCTCCTCGGCCAGCTCCCGGTCGATGCGGAGCATCTTCAGGCCGGCGATCGTCAGGCCCTTGCGCTCCAGGCGGTCCACGATCTCCCCGACCAGCCCGCGGCGCACCGCGTCGGGCTTGGCGATCACCAGGGTCTGCTCTTCGGCCATGGTCGGTCCCTCGTCAGGTGAGCTCGGGGTCGCGCCGCAGGTGCTCCCGGGCGGCGGCGACAGTATAGAGAGAGCCCGTCACCACCACGAGGTCGTCGTCGTCCGAGCTCGCGCGGGCGGCGTCCACCGCCTCCTCGACCGAGCCGAACACCTTGGCGGTGATCCCCGCCCTCCAGCAGGCGTCGGCCAGGGCATCCGCGGGCATGGCCCGGGGGCTGCGGCTCTGCACCACATAGGCGTCGGCGCCCAGCGGCGCCAGGGCCTCCAGGATCCCGTCGACGTCCTTGTCCTGGAAGATCCCCAGGACCAGGTGGAGCTTCCCCCAGGAGAACACCTCGGGCAGCGCCGCGGCCAGGGCCCGCGCCGCGTCGGGGTTGTGGGCGCCGTCCAGGACCGTGGTCGGCTCGTGGGCGATGACCTCCAGCCGGCCGGGCGAGGTCAGCTCCTCGAGCCCCTCGCGGACGGAGCCCTCGTCGAGGGCCCGGCCGAGCAGCGCCTCGGCGGCCACGATCGCGGCGGCGGCGTTCGAGGCCTGGTGCGCGCCGTGCAGGGGCACGAAGAACCCGTCGTACTCGGCGTGGATCCCGCGGACGGCGAGCTGCTGGCCGCGCACCGCCAGGGCCCGAGGGCCGAGGCCCCAGTCGCGCCCCTCGAGCAGGATGTCGGCGCCCACCTCGCGCGCGCGGGTCTCGATGACCCGCATGGCGTCGGGGCGCTGCTCGCGGACCACCGCCACGCCGCCCTCCTTGATGATGCCGGCCTTCTCGGTGGCCACCTGCAGCACCGAGCCGCCGAGCTCGGGATGGTCCAGACCGATCGGACACAGCACGGCGACCTCGCCGCGGATGAGGTTCGTCGCGTCCCACACCCCGCCCATCCCCACCTCGAACACCCCCACCTCGACCGGCTTGTCGGCGAACCAAAGGTACGCGAGCGCGGTCAGCGCCTCGAAGTAGGTGACCCGCTCGCCCCGGCGGTCGACCTCGACCAGGTAGGGCGCCAGCCGCTCCCACTCCTCGGCGAACTCCTCCTCGGTGATCGGGTCCAGGCACAGCGCGATCCGCTCGGTCACCGAGCGCAGGTGCGGCGAGGTGTACAGGCCGGCGGTCAGGCCGTGGGCGCACAACAGGGAGGCGACCGCCCGCGCGGTCGTCGTCTTCCCGTTGGTGCCGGTGACGTGGACCGTCCGGTACTTCAGCTCGGGGTGATCGGCCAGCTCGGCGACCGCCGCGATGCGCGAGAGGTCCGGCACCATCCGCTCGGGCTGGCGGGCGTCGAGCTCGGCGACCGCCTCGGCGAAGGTCGTCACGGACCCTCGAGCTGGGCGCGCAGGACCGCGATCTCCTCGGACAGGCGGTCGCGGTTGGCCTTCGCCTTCTCGACCGCCTCGGGCTTGGCCTTGTTCACGAAGTCCGGGTTGGCGAGCTTCGCCTCCTCGCGGGCGAGCTTCTGCTCGGCCTCCTCGAGCCGGGGGATCAACACCGACCGCAGTCGGTCGCGTTCCTCTGGGCTGGTTTCGACCTTGCTGGCGCTGCCGGTCACCCGCAGCGGGCCCTGATCCGGAACGACCAGCTCGAGTCGCGTCAGCTTCTGGAACTCTCCGGCCAATGCCCGCAGGATGGCCCGCTGCGGCTCGGTCGCTTCGCGTTCATAGGCGTTGCCGGTCCGGATCGAAGCGGCCAGCTCCCGAGCCCTGGTCACGACCTCCTGGAAGAACTCCACGTGCGACTCGAGGTCTGCGTCGACGTCGTCCGGATGTCCGTCCGGCCAGTCGGCGATCACGATCGACTCGCCCGCGTCGAACCGCTGCCAGATCTCCTCGGTGACGAACGGCATGATCGGGTGGAGCAGGCGCAGGGTCCGCTCCAGGACCCACGCCAGCAGGTTGGCGGCGTCGGCCGCCTGCTCCTGGTCGGCCAGCCGCGACTTCTGCATCTCCAGGCCCCAGTCGGCGAGCTCGGACCACAGGAACCGCTGGAGGGCGACCGCGGCGACGTCGAACCGGTAGTCCTCGATGGCCGCGTCCACCTCGGCGCGGCACCGCTCGTGCCGGGACAGGATCCATCGATCGACGAGCGTGTGCGGCCCCCCGGGCCGCTGGGGGGCGCCGCCGGCGTGCTTCGAGAGGACCAGGCGCGTCGCGTTCCAGATCTTGTTCGCAAAGTTGCGGCCGAGCGCGATGCCCTCGACCGACAGGGGGATGTCCTGGCTGCCGGTCCCCTGCCGCAGCAGCGCGAACCGGAGCGCGTCCGCCCCGTACTGCTCGACCATGTCCAGCGGGTCGATCACGTTGCCGAGCGACTTGCTCATCTTCCGGCCGCGCTCGTCGCGGATCAGGCCGTGGATCATCGCGTGACGGAACGGCACGTCACCGGCCAGGTTCAGCCCGGACATCACCATCCGGGCCACCCACAGGTACAGGATCTCGTAGCCGGTGACCAGGACGCTCGTCGGGTAGAAGGTCCGCAGGTCCTCGGTGTCCTCGGGCCATCCGAGCGTGGAGTAGGGCCACAGCTGCGAGGAGAACCACGTGTCCAGGACGTCCGGGTCCTGCTCGATCTCGGCGCTCCCGCACTCCACACACGCCGCCGGGTCCTCGCGCGAGGCGAACTCGTGGCCGTTGTCGCAGTACCAGACCGGGATGCGGTGGCCCCACCACAGCTGGCGGCTGATGTTCCAGTCCCGCAGGTTGTCGAGCCAGTCCACGTAGGGCTTCTTCCACCGCTCGGGGTAGAAGCGCAGGCGGCCGTCCTCGGCCACGGCCTTCGCCGGCCCGGTCAGCGGGCCAACCTTGACGAACCACTGCTGGCCCGAGAGCCACGGCTCGATCTCCGAGTGACACCGGTAGCAGTGACCCACCGAGTGGACGTACGGGCGTTCCTCCTTCACCAGCAGGCCCTTCGCCTCCAGCGCGTCGCGCACGGCCTTGCGGGCCTCGTACCGATCGAGCCCTTGGAACTCCTTCGGCGCGTTCTCGTTGATGTGCGCCCCGGCGTCCAGGATGTTCAGCCGCTCCAGCCCGGTGCGCTCGGCGATGTCGAAGTCGTTGGGATCATGGGCCGGCGTGACCTTCACCGCACCGGTCCCGAACGAGGGGTCCACGGCCGCATCGGCCACGATCGGGAGCTCGCGGCCGTCGAAGGGGTGCGTCACGCGCCTCCCGACCAGGTCGCGGTACCGCTCGTCGTCGGGGTTCACCGCGATCCCTGTGTCGCCGAGCATGGTCTCCACGCGCGTGGTGGCCACGGGGATGCCCCCATCGCCGTCACCGATCGGGTAGGTGAAGGTGATCAGCTCGCCCTCGACATCCTCGTGCTCCACCTCGGAGTCGGACAGGGCGGTGCCGTCCTTCGGGCACCAGTTGACGATCCGCTCGCCGCGATAGATGAGGCCGTCGTCGTACCAGCGGACGAACGCCTCGCGGACGGCGCGGGAGAGACCCTCGTCGGCGGTGAACCGCAGCCGCGTCCAGTCGCACGAGTTCCCCAGGGCCTGCATCTGGACGACGATGCGGTCCCCGTACCGCTCCTTCCAGGCCCACACGCGCTCGATGAACTTCTCGCGGCCGAGGCCCTCGCGGGTCAGGCCCTCCTTTTCCAGCTCGCGCTTGACGACGACCTCGGTGCCGATGCCGGCGTGGTCGGTCCCCGGGAGCCACAGCGTCTCGTAGCCCTGCATCCGCTTGCGCCGGACGATCACGTCCTGGTTGGTGAGCATGTACGCGTGGCCGATGTGCAGCTGCCCGGTCACGTTCGGGGGCGGCAGGACGATGCAGAACGGCTCCTTGCCGGAATCGGCGTGGGCGACGAAGTAGCCGCGCTCGAGCCATCGGGCGTACCAGGCGGACTCCGTCGCCTTGGGCTCGTAGGCCGTCGGCATGTCCTCGCTCATCGAACCGCGAAGGCTATCAGTAGCGCGGAGAGGGTCCGCCGAGCGCGAGCGCGATCAGGAACAGCACCACCAGGAGCAGGGGCACCCACACGCCGGAGTGCTCGAGCATTCGACCCAGCAGGTTGTTCCGATGGTGCCGCCGCGCGCGCATGAAGCGCTCAGTGTAGGAGGCGGCCGCGCACCACCTTGCCCGCCAGGTTGCGGGGAAGCTCGTCGAGGAGCCGGACCTCGCGGGGCAGCTTGTACGTCGCCAGGGCCCCGGCACCGAACGCGCGGAGGTCGTCGAGCGCCGGCGGCGCGACGGGGTCGGCGGGCACGACGAACGCCACCGCGCGCTGGCCCCACTCCGGGTCGGGGACCGCGGCGACCGCGACGTCGGCCACGCCGGGGTGCTCCCGCAGGACCGCCTCGACCTCCGCCGGCCAGACCAGCTCGCCGCCCGTGAGGACGACGTCCTCCAGCCGGCCGGTCACGTGCAGCCGGCCGTCGGGGCCGATCGCACCGCCGTCGCCGGTCCGCAGCCAGCCGTCGCCGGTCAGGGCCGCGGCGGTGGCGGCCGGGTCGCGGCGGTAGCCGCGCATCAGCGTGGGGCCCGACAGCCACACCTCCCCGTCGACGACCCGCATCCCGGTGCCTGCCAGCGGGACCCCGTCGTAGACGGTCCCCCCCACCGACTCGGTCTGGCCGTAGGTCCGGACCAGGTTGGCCCCCATCCCGCGGGCCCGCTCGGCGAGCGGCGGCGGCAGGCCGGCGCCGCCGATGACGATGGCCTCGAACCGGGAGAGGTCGGCGGCGTGCTCGACCAGCCGGTACAGCATGGTGGGGACGAAGGACAGGTGGGTCACGCCGGCCTCGGCCGCGACGCGCGCGGGGTCGAAGCGGTCGTGGACGGTCACCGGCTGGCCTCCCAGGAGCGCGCGCAGGAACACCAGCAGCCCCCCGATGTGCGCGGGCGGCATGCAGGCCAGCCACGGCCCGGTCCCGATCCGCTCGGCGGAGGCGGCCACCGCAGCGGCGACCGCGTCGCGAGAGAGCTCCACGAGCTTCGGCTCGCCCGAGGTCCCGGACGTGGCCACGACGAGCGCGGTGTCCTCGGCGACCGGCTCGGGGTCGACCAGCGGGAGCAGCTCGCCCTCGGAGCCCCGGCGGTGGGTGGCGCGGGCCCGTTCCATGATCCGCGTGCTCTCCCCCGGGGTGAGGCGCGGGTCGATCGGCAGGAGCGCGGCGCCGCACTCCCAGGCGGCCCGGACGATGTCGGGCCAGGCCGGGCTCAGCGGCTCCTCGGTGACCACCAGGTCCCCCGGGCCCACGTCCGCCCACGACATCTCCACGGTTCGATAGGCTAGCGAATGTTCGAGTGAACGCTCTAGGAGTCGATGCTCATGGAGTGGAAGAGCCCCCAGGACGGGTTCGAGGACATCCGGTACGAGACCTCCGGCGGGATCGCGAAGCTCACGATCAACCGCCCCGAGGTCCGCAACGCGTTCCGTCCGAAGACGCTGTTCGAGCTGTCGCGGGCGTTCGACCTGGCGCGCGACGACCCCGGCATCGGCACGATCGTCCTCACGGGTGAGGGGCCCGAGGCGTTCTGCTCTGGCGGCGATCAGCGCGTCCGCGGGGACGACGGGTACCGCGACGACCAGGGCATCGGCCGCCTCAACGTCCTGGACCTCCAGGTCCAGATCCGCCGCCTGCCCAAGCCGGTGGTGGCCATGGTGGCGGGCTACGCGATCGGCGGCGGCCACGTCCTGCACTTGGTCTGCGACCTGACGATCGCGGCGGAGAACGCGAGGTTCGGCCAGACCGGGCCCATGGTCGGCTCGTTCGACGCGGGATACGGCTCGGGCCTGCTGGCCCGGACCATCGGGATGAAGCGGGCCAAGGAAGTGTGGTTCCTGTGCGAGCAGTACGACGCCGAAACCGCGCTCGACTGGGGGCTGGTGAACCGAGTGGTGCCGCTGGAGCGGCTCGAGGAGGAGACGGTGAAGGTCTGCGAGCGGATGCTCGAGATGAGCCCCCTCGCCCTGCGGATGCTGAAGGCGGGGTTCAACGCCGACACCGACGGGCTCGCCGGCATCCAGCAGCTCGCCGGCGACGCGACCCTGCTCTTCTACATGAGCGAGGAGGCGCAAGAGGGCCGCGACGCCTACGTCGAGAAGCGCGACCCCGACTTCTCGAGGTTCCCCAAACGGCCGTGACGCGGGCCCGCGCGTTCTGGCTCGGCGCGCGGCCGCGAACCCTCGGCGCCTCGATCGTCCCCGTCGTCGTGGGGACGGTCGCCGGCGGCATCGTCTCGTACGGCCGCGCGGTGATGGCGCTCCTGGTGGGGCTGGGGCTGCAGGTCGGCGTCAACTACGCGAACGACTACTTCGACGGCGTGAAGGGCGTGGACACGGCCGAGCGGCTGGGCCCGCCACGGCTGGTGGCGAGCGGAATGGCCACCCCCCGAAACGTCGCCATCGCCGCCGGCGTGGCCTTCGCCGTCGCCGCCGCGGCAGGCCTTGCGCTGGCGGCACTGACGACCTGGTGGCTCGTCGCCGTCGGCGCGGCGTGTCTCCTCGGCGCGGTCCTCTACTCCGGAGGCCCGAAGCCGTACGCCGGCCTCGGCCTGGGCGAGCTGGCGGTGTTCGTGTTCTTCGGCCTGATCGCCACCGTCGGCTCCGGCTACGTCCAGGTCGAGGCGGAGCGCGAGGTCCTGGAGTCGGTGTTCGGCGAGGTTGGAACGACCGGGCCGGGCCCGGCGGCGTGGTGGGCCGGCGCGGCCGTCGGGCTGCTGGCGGTGGCGATCCTGGTCGCGAACAACCTCCGCGACATCGCCACGGACGCCGCCGCGAGCAAGCGGACCCTCGCCGTACGCCTCGGCGACACCGCCACCCGCACGCTGTACGCGGTGAGCGTCGTCGGCGCGTACGTCCTCGTCATCATCGGCGTGCTCTCGGCGGCCCTTCCCACGACCGCCCTCCTGGCCCTGCTCTCCATCCCCCTGTCGGTGGTCGCGCTGCGCCGGTCGCGGCGGGCGCAGGGGCGGGACCTGGTCCGCGTGCTGCTGGCCACCGCCGCGCTGCACGCGCTGTTCGGGCTGCTCCTGGCCGCCGGACTGGTGTTCCCGCTGTACGGCATCGGCTGATGGGCGAGGGCGACGTCGCGCTGGCGTGCGCGTCGGTGTTCGTGGACGAGCTCGTCCGGGGGGGGGTCCGGGACGTCGCCGTCTGCCCGGGGTCGCGGTCGACGCCCGTGGCGCTGGCGTTCGCCCGCCACGGCGGGGTGCGCGTTCACGTGCAGCTCGACGAGCGAGCGGCCGGGTTCTTCGCGCTCGGGCTCGCACGAGCCGGCGCCCGCCCCGTCGCGGTGGTCACCACGTCGGGGACCGCGGCCGCGAACCTGTTCCCGGCCGTCGTCGAGGCCTCGATGGACGGCGTCCCGCTGCTGGCACTGACCGCCGACCGGCCGCCGGAGCTTCGCCACGTGGGTGCGAACCAAACCATCGACCAGGTGGGCCTGTTCGGCGGTTACCCACGGTGGTCCGTCGACGCACCCGTCCCCGAGGCCGGGCCGGAGGCGGCGGCGGCGTGGCGTTCGCTCGGGGCACGGACGGTCCTCGCGGCCGTCGATGTCGCGCCCGGGCCGGTGCACGTCAACCTGCCGTTCCGCGAGCCGCTCACCCCAACGAGCGCACCGGTCTCCCTGGAGCCGGATGTCGCCCTCCCCCACGCGTCGCCGACGCCACCAGCCCACGACTCCGATGAGGCGAAGGTTCTGCGCGAGCTGATCGACTCCGTCGAACGAGGCCTGATCGTCGCGGGCGGCTTCCCCACCGGCACCGGGCCGGACTCGGTCCTGGCCCTGGCCGAGGCGACCGGATGGCCGCTCCTGGCCGAGCCCACGTCAGGCCTGCGGATCCCGCCGTTCGCCCTGGCGGCGGGCACGCTGCTCGCAGCCGACCAGAGGTTCCGCGCGGCTCACCGCCCTGACGTCGTGGTCCAGGTAGGAGCGTCGCCGACCAGCCGGTTCGTGCAGTCGCTCGTTGTGTCGGCGGAGCGGCTCGTGGTGATCGAGTCTCCCGGCCGTCCGGCCGACCCCGACCGCGCCGCGTGGCGCACCTTCAAGGGCGACCCCGGCGGGCTGCTCCTCGACGCCCTGCACGAGCGCGGCCCGCGCAGCGCGACGGAGTGGTCCTCCGCCTGGCGCGACGCCGACGGCCGGGCGGCCGCCGCGGCGACCGTGGTCCTGGACGGGATCGACCGGCCCTCCGAAGCGCGGGCGGCGCGCGACCTGGCCGCCGCGGTCCCGAACGGCTCGCTGCTGTTCGCCGGGTCGAGCATGCCCGTCCGCGACCTGGACGCGTTCATGGCCCCGCGCGCCGGGGTGCGCCTCATGGGCAACCGCGGCGCGAGCGGCATCGACGGCGCGGTCTCGTCGATCTTCGGAGCCTCCGTTGAGGGCCTGCCGGCCTACGGCCTGATCGGCGACCTCTCGTTCCTGCACGATGTTGGGTCGCTCATCTGGAACGCGCCGGGTTTTCACGCCGCGTTCGTCGTGGTGAACAACGACGGCGGAGGGATCTTCTCGTTCCTTCCCCAGGCCCGGCTGCCGGAGAGCCTCGAGCTGTTCGTGACCCCCCACGGGACCGACCTCGGCGCCGTCGCCGAGTCGGCGGGAGCCCACCACACGCGGATCGCCCGGGCCATCGAGCTGGGGGCGGCGCTGGACCAGCACACGGTCCGCGGCGGCGTCTCGGTCATCGAGATCCCTACGAGGCGCCGCCACAACGTCGCGGAGCACCGCGCCGTGACGGACGCGGTCGCCGGCGCGCTGGCCTGACGGGCCCCCGTCAGTCGGCGGCGAGCGCGTCCAGCAGCGTGGCCAGCTTCGCGTCGGTCTCGTCGAGCTCGGGCTGGGGCTCGGAGCCATCGACGATCCCCGCGCCGGCGAACAGGACGGCGGTGTCCCCGCGGAGCTCCGCGCACCGCAGCGTGACCGCCCACTCCCCGTCACCGGCGGCGTCGACCCAGCCCACCAGCCCGGCGTAGAGGCCGCGGTCGATCCCCTCCAGGTCGGCGATCGCGGCGAGGGCGGCGCCGGTCGGCGTCCCGCACACCGCGGGGGTCGGGTGCATCGCCGCCGCCAGGTGCAGCGCGGTGGGCTCGGGGTCGCGAAGTCGCCCTCGGATCCTCGTGGACAGGTGCATCACCCGCGCGGTGGCCAGGACCTCCGGCTCGGCGGCGACGTCGAGCCTCTCGCAGAACGGGGCCAGGGCATCGCGGGCGGCCTCGACGACGAAGCGATGCTCCCGCCGATTCTTTGCGTCCGCAAGCAATCTCGCGCCGGCCTCACGGTCGGCTGCGGGGTCGCCGGTCCGCGGGGCCGAGCCGGCCAGCGGGTTCGTCCGGACCTCGCGGCCCCGGCGGCTGACCAGCAGCTCCGGGGACGCGCCCACCAGGACGGCATCGCCGTCGGGCACGGAGTACGTGTAGCTCTCAGGGTCGGCCGCACGGAGGCGCCGCAGCAGCGCCACGGCGTCCCACGGCCGGGCTGCGCGGACCACGAGCGACCGCGCGAGCACCACCTTCTCGAACGCGCCGGACTCGATCCGGCGCACCGCCTCCGCCACCCCTCGCCGGTAGGACTCGAGCGAGGGCTCCGCGCGCATGCTGAGGCCGCGGCCGGTCCACGGCGCCGGAGAGCCGGGCGCTCGTTCGTCCGTGGGCACGCGGAAGGTGCGCGCGGGTGCAACGAGCCTCGCGGGACGATCCGGCCGGAAGGGAAGCGCGCCGGCCACCAGACCCCACTCCGCCGTCGCGACGGCCGCGGCGTCGGCGGCCAGGACTACCTGGTCTTTCCCCGGCGGAACGTCGATGACCTGAGCGACCCCGCCGGCGGCCACGGAGTCGGCCACCCGCCCGAAGAGGACGTCACGTGACGGATCGAAGCCGTCCAGGAAGTGCCGCACGGACCCGGCGGGCACGCTCACGACCGCGTCCCGATCAACAGCTGCGCGATCCCGCCGGAAAGCGCCTCGCGGCGCGCGTCGAGGAACCCTGCCTCGCGCATCTGCGCCACGAGCTGGTCGCCGGACGGCAGATAGGCCATCGACGCGGGCAGGTAGCGGTACGCGGCCCGGTCCGACACGAGCCCGCCGACGAACGGCACCACTCGCTTGAAGTAGACGGCGTGGCCGGCGCGCATCACCCGGCCCTCGGGCTCGGCCGTCTCCAGGAACGCCGCCCGCCCGCCAGGACGCAGGACGCGGGCCGACTCGCGGAACAGCGTCGGGAGATCGACCACGTTCCGTAGCGCGAAGCCGCAGGTGATCCCGTCGGCCGCGCCGTCGCGCACCGGGATGGCCAGGACGTCGGCGCGAACGAGCGGGCGGCGCCCCCGCGCCGCCGCGAGCATCCCCGCCGAGAAGTCGAAGCCCACCGCGCGATGCCCGGCCCGGGACGCCTCGGCCATCAGGTCGCCGGTCCCGCACGCGAGGTCCAGGACCATGCTCCCGGGGGCGAGGCGCAGGTCGCGGATGACCTTCCGCCGCCACCGGACGTCCATGCCGAAGGTGAGCATCCGGTTGAGGAGGTCGTAGCGGCGGGCCACGCGGTCGAACATCCTCTGGACGGTCGCGGCCTTGTCCTTGGCGGCGGGCAGCGCCGGCGGCGTCCGCCGGCGCGTCACGAGACCTCCGCGGACTTCCGCTGCTCCAGGCGATCCTCCGCCGCGGCGAGGAGCACGCGGCGGAAGTGATGCGACACGAGCGCCGTCACGGCCGGCAAGAGCTCCCGGAACGCCTCGACGACGCGCTCCCCCGAGGCCTCCCCCGACGCCTCGTCCTTGAGCGGCTCGCGGACGTGGCGGTCGAACAGGTCGACCGCCCTCTCGGCGAGCTGGACCGTCGTGGCGTGGTGGTCCCGGGCCAGCTCCAGGAGCTCGTCGAGGGGCAGGCCCGTCTGGAGCAGGCGCATGGCCAGGCGAACGAACTCGACGTCGGAGGCCGTGTACCGGTCCTCGCCGTCCACCCGCTGGGAGAGGTTGAGCCCCGCCGGCTCGACCGCGCGCAGCAGTCCCAGCGGCGCGCCGCTTCGCTCGGCGAGCTCCTCCAGGGTGATGAGCTCGTCGGCCTCGCCGCGGGCTGAGGCCACCGCCGCGGCCAGCTCCCGGTCGGCGCGGTCCAGGTCGCCGCTCACTACCCGCGCGATGACGGCCAGGCTCAGGCCCTTGGACTTGAGGGCCTTGATCTCGCGGATCCGGGCGGCGTGCTCGGGCCCGTAGACCGCGACGCGGCCCTCGCGCTCCGGCGCCGGGAGCAGGTTGCGCGACTGGTAGTAGCGGATCGTGTCCACCGACACGTCACAGGCGGCGGCGAGCTGCTCGACGCGGTACTTCTTCACGAGAGTTCACTCTACGAGTGATCGCTCGAACCGTCGACCGACCGGGTCCCGGACACGCGAAAGCCCCCGGGCTGAGCCCGGGGGCCTGATCGCGACTTCCCCTTGATGCCTGGTGTTAGGCAGCAGCCTTCTTGGCGGCGGCCGGACGAGCCTTCGCGAACGACGGCACGACCTTCTTGGTCACCGGCTCGATCGCGTCGAGCAGGCCGAACGCGTAGTCACGCTGCAGCTTCAGGATGTCCTGCGCGAGGTCGAAGCCGAACTTCGTCAGCTCACGCGGGGTGGGAAGGCTCTCCGCGTAGGGAACCTCGGGGAGCTGCGGGAGGCGCTCGCCAACCCAGTCGCTCACCGTGGACACCGCGTCGACGCCGATCCCGTAGCCACGCTTCACGGTCTCGAGGGCCTGGTCGCCCGCCTTGTCCGCGATCTTGGTGATCTCAGTCATGGGAACGTCTCCTTTCGGTTGGTTCGTCCCCTGTACGGCGCTAAATTTACCAAGCATTCGCGCGGTTTGTCAAGCGAAACGCGAGAAAAATCAAGCGTTTTCGACGAAGCTGCGGTAGATCTGCAGCAGGGACCGCTTCTGCTCCGCGCTCAGGCGCGGGTCGGCCTTCACCGCGCCCTCCACGCCGTGGGCGAGGTCGGCGTCGGGGTCCTCCTCGAGCAGTCCGGCCTTGGCGAACAGCGTCTCCGCGCTCACGTTGAGCGCGCCGGCAATCGACTTCAGGACCTTGGCCGAGGGCTTGTAGATCCCCCGCTCGATCTGGGAGAGGTATGGGTTCGAGACCTCGGCGATGCGGGCGAGCTCACGCATCGACAGGTTCGCCAGCCGGCGCTGGTTCTTGACGAACTCCCCGAGCCCGCCCTTGGGCTGGTCCTCCTCGGCCATGTGGAAAGCCTAGCAGCCCGCTTGGCCCACCAAGCGGAAGGGAGGAGAACCTAGGCGGAGCGTTCGCGGCGCTGGCGCGGCGCGGGCTCGACCCGCGGCACCAGCGTCGGGTTCACGCCGGAGAGCACCACGTCGCGGTCGATCTTGCACTTGGTGACGTCGCGGCGCGACGGCAGCTCGTACATCACGTTCAGCAGGACCTCCTCGAGGATCGCCCGCAGGCCGCGGGCGCCGGTCCCCCGGAGCAGGCACTGCTCCGAGACCGCCTCGAGCGCGTCGTCGGTGAACTCGAGCTCCACACCGTCGAACTCGAAGAACTTGTGGTACTGCTTCACGAGCGCGTTCTTCGGCTTGGTGAGCTCTCGGCGGCGTTCCTCGGCCTCGCCGTAGCCCTCGCGGTCGGCGCGATCGCGGGCATCCTCCCGGCGATGATCGCCGCGCGGGTGAAGATCATCGACGCGATCCGCTTCTGAACCTGCGGCCGAACAAGCGACTGCCCCGGGTGCCAGGCACCCGGGGCAGGTCAGCGGCAGAGAGTCACTCGCCGCGGATGAACGCCTCCAGCTGAACGCGACCCTCGGTGTCCTCGATCTGAACCGGCGGGCTCTTCATGAGGTAGGCCGAGGCCGGGATGATCGGGCCGCCGATGCCGCGGTCCTTGGCGATCTTCGCCGCACGGACGGCGTCGATGATGATGCCCGCGGAGTTGGGGGAGTCCCAGACCTCGAGCTTGTACTCCAGGTTGAGCGGGACATCACCGAACGCGCGACCCTCGAGCCGGACGTACGCCCACTTGCGGTCGTCGAGCCACTGCACGTAGTCCGAAGGACCGATGTGCACGTTGCGGTCGTCGATCTTGTTCGCCAACTCCCCGTGCAGGTTGGATGTGACGGCCTGCGTCTTCGAGACCTTCTTGGACTCCAGCCGCTCACGCTCGAGCATGTTCTTGAAGTCCATGTTGCCGCCGACGTTGAGCTGGTACGTACGGTCCAGCGCGACGCCGCGATCCTCGAACAGCTTGGCCATGACGCGGTGGGTGATGGTGGCACCGACCTGCGACTTGATGTCGTCACCGACGATCGGGACGCCGGCGGCCTCGAACTTCGCGGCCCACTCGGGGTCGGAGGCGATGAAGACCGGCAGCGCGTTGACGAAGGCGACGCCCGCGTCGATCGCGCACTGCGCGTAGAACTTGTCCGCCTCCTCCGAGCCGACCGGAAGGTAGGAGACGAGGACGTCCACCTCCTTCTCGCGAAGGACCGAGACCACGTCCACGGGGTCGAGCCCCGACTCGGAGATGGTCTGCCGGTAGTACTTGCCCAGACCGTCGAGCGTGGGACCACGCTGGACCTCGATGCCCTTGAACGGGACGTCGGCGATCTTGATGGTGTTGTTCTCGGAGGCGTTGATCGCCTCGGAGAGGTCCTTGCCGACCTTCTTGTCGTCGACGTCGAAGGCAGCGACGAACTCGACGTCAGAGACGTGGTAGTCGCCGAATGTGACGTGCATGAGGCCCGGGACGCTGGCCGCCGGGTCGGCGTCCCTGTAGTACTCCACACCCTGGACCAGGGAGCTGGCGCAGTTGCCGACTCCCGCGATTGCTACACGAACCGAACCCATCGGGGCTCCTTCCAATACTCCGGGCCGACACCGGCCCGGAGGTCATCACTCGTTCTCTTGGCTGCTCTGCGCTGTGCGCGAGACGTCCGCTTCGTCGCGTACGCCATCGTCATCCCCCAGATCCCCCCGACCCGCCGCCTGCTCGTCGTTCGCAGGCCTGGGGTTGCGTTCGGCGTCGATCAGAGAGGAGAGCCATCGGACCTCCCGCTCGACCGACTCGACGCCGTGACGCTGAAGCTCGCGGGCGTAGGAGTCGACCTCTTTCTGGGTCATGGCAAGCTCGCGTTGCACCCGGTCGAGCCGCTCCTGGAGCCGGCTGCGACGTCCTTCGAGGACGCGCAGCCTGATCTCCATGTCGGTGCGACCGAAGAACGCGAACCTGATGTCGAAGTTGTCGTCCTCCCAGGCCATCGGACCGACCTCGGACATGAGCTGGGTGAACTCACGCTCTCCGGCAGGCGTCAGCTGGTAGACGATCCGCGGTCGCCGGGTCACCGGCGTGACGGACTGCGCCTCCTCTTCGATGAGGTGCTTGCGCAGCATCTTCTTCAGAGCCGGGTAGAGCGAGCCGTACGACAGCACTCGCCCCCAGCCCAGCATCAGGTTGAGCCGCTTGCGCAGCTCGTAGCCATGCATAGGCGACTCGTGCAGCAGCCCAAGGACTGCCAACTCGATCGTCTCTGCGCGACGTGCCATACGACCTATCGTACCGATATATCTGTGATGACAAATAGAGACCAAAGTCTTGTCTGCATACGTCTGGAGAGACCACTTCGATGCAACCGTCACCGAACTGTTGACGTCGGGTGACTTGAGGCGCGCTGGGCGTGGATGCGGGAGCGCTAGCGTCGATTGCGTACGCTGATGGCTGCCGTTCACCTACCTGCGGATCCACCCGGGCAAGGTTAGGCAAGCGTCGCGCGTCAGGTTGATGGGATTCCCTCGGGGGGATTCAGCGACGTCGGGGGATTGTCAGTGTCAGCCCGTCCGGTCACGTGCCGGGCAGTCACAGGAGCAGTGCAACAACCCGTGAGCGACCCATCCGGCGCCTATCCGAACGAACACAGTTCTCAAAGGCCCAGCCCTCGAAGCGCCAGCCCCCGTAGATCCAATCCCGGCGGGCAGCAAGGACGACCCCAGGGCGGCCCGCGCCCTCCGCAGGGTGGTCCGGGCGGTCGTCCGCCGGCACCGCGCCGCGCTCAGGGTGCTCCGCAGGGTTCTCCGCAGGGCCAGCCGTCAGGCCGTCGTCCTCAGCCCCGTGGCGCCCAGCGCCCGATGCCTCCCGGTGGTCCCCGTCCCGGTCAGCGGCCGCCCAATCCGGGTCCCCGTCGTCCTGGTGAGCCCCCGGTCGACCGTCTCGGTCAGCGGCCCGCACGTCCCGAGCGTGGCGGTGGCGGTCGTGGGCCGCGTGACCCCAACTGGTCGCCGGCGCGCCGAACGGCCGCTTCGATGACGAGGGGCTCGACAAGAAGGCCCTGGCGCTCAAGGTCGGCAAGATCGCCGCGATCTTCGCCCTGGTCATGGCGCTGATCGGCAGCGCCGCGGTGATCATCTCCTACAACATGATCTCGATCCCCAGCGCCAACGCGGCGTTCGAGGCCGAGTCGAGCTTCGTCTACTACGCCGGCGGCAAGAAGGAGGTCGGCCGCTTCCAGGCGGGCGACCAGAACCGTGACGCGCTGAGCGTGGACGAGATGCCCGGCGCTCGTGAAGGACGCGGCCGTGGCCGCCGAGGACCGCAGCTTCTACGAG
This sequence comes from uncultured Actinomycetes bacterium, assembly GCA_963742735.1. Classification (GTDB taxonomy): domain Bacteria; phylum Actinomycetota; class UBA4738; order UBA4738; family JBBDTT01; genus JBBDTT01. The sequence goes on along the minus strand of CAVUMN010000002.1, from coordinate 9,605 downwards.
AACAACGGCATCGACCTCAAGGGCATCGCCCGCACGCTCTTCTCCAACGCCACCACCGGCAGCCAGGGCGGCGCCTCGACGATCACCCAGCAGTACGTGAAGAACCTCTACCTGAGCCAGGAGCGCACCTACTCCCGCAAGGTCAAGGAAGCGGTCATCTCGCTGAAGATCAGCCGGCAGAAGTCGAAGGACGAGATCCTCACCGGCTACCTCAACACCGTCTACTTCGGCCGCGGCGCCTACGGTGTCCAGGCCGCGGCGAAGACCTACTTCCGCAAGTCGGCCCAGGAGCTTGACATCAAGGAGGCTGCGGCCCTCACCGCGATCCTCAACAACCCGAACGGGTTCGACCCGGAGAAGGCGGGCGAGGACGCCGGCGGCACCGAGCTGCTGGGCCGCTATCAGTACGTCCTCAACGGGATGGCTGACCTCAAGGCCCAGGGCAAGGCGCTCAGCGACTACGACGAGGCCACCCTTGAGAAGTCGAAGGCGGCGCTGCCCAAGTTCCCCAAGCCGAAGGCCGACAGCCGTCTCGGTGGCCAGAAGGGTCACGCGCTCACCCTGGTGAAGAAGGAGCTGATGTCGCTGGAGAACCAAAACGGCGAACCCCTCTTCACCGAGGAGGACATCGACAGCAAGGGGCTGAAGGTCACCACCACGCTCAGCGCGAAGGCGATGAAGGCAGCGGAGGACGCAGTCAAGGACGTACGTCCCAGCGACAAGAAGGCGGTCAACGAGAAGCACCCGGAGAATGCGCTGCACGTGGGCGCTGCCACGGTCGACGTGAAGACCGGTGCGCTCAAGGGCTTCTACGGCGGCCAGGACTACCTCAACTCCCAGTACAACTGGGCAGCGACAGGCGGAATGGCGGGCTCGACGATGAAGCCGTTCACCCTTGCTGCTGCTCTGGAAGCGGGTTACTCGCTGAAGGACACGTGGACGGGCGAGGGCGGATATGAGATTCCCGGTGGCAATGTCATCCGCAACTCGGGCCAAAGCGATGCCGATCCACAAGGACACTCCTACGGCGAACACGTCACGGGCATCAAGGCGATGGAGGAGTCGATCAACACATCTTTCGTTCAGATGTCGGAGGATCTGCCCGACGGCTACAACGACGTCTACGACATGGCCGTGAAAGCTGGCCTGCCGCCACAGAAGGAGTACGCGGATGACGCACCGGCCGACTACCGGTCGATGCCCTTCTACTCCGAGGACTTCGACCCGAAGGACTACCTGGTCACGCTCGGCCGGTCCCGGATGAGTCCGATCAACATGGCCAACGCCTACGCGACCATCGCCAACGGCGGCGTACGCAACACCGTGCACGTCGTTTCAAAGGTGGTTGACGCTGAGGGCAACGTCGTCTACGAGTGGGACCAGCGTGACGGCGAGGAGCGGGCGATGTCCGAGGACGCCGCCGACGACACCTCCTACGCCCTGCAGCAGGTCGTGGAGAACGGCACCGGCAAGACGGCTGCCCTGGATGTCCAGCCAGCCGCAGGTAAGACAGGCACGGCAACGGGTGGTTCGGGCGAGAAGTCGTACGTCTCCTCGGCTTGGTTCGCGGGCTACACCCACAGTTGGCCACTGCCGTCATGCTCGTGCGCGGCGAGGGGTTGGGCAGGCTGGATGGCTGGCTGGACTCGTACTTCGGTGCGGGTTATCCCGCCGAACCTGGAAGCAGATCATGAGCACGCTGACCGACGACATCGATGTCGAGGAGTTCCCCGAGCCGGCCTGGATGGACGGCGAAGCGCCGCAGGACGGTCACGAGCCGTCGCTGACCAACACCCCCGACCCGACCCCGACACCGTCGGAGGACTGCTCTAAGAAGGACGAGCGCAAGGGCCTCTGCATCCCGATCGAGGAGCCGGAGGAGACCCAGAGTCCCTCGGACGGGGCCACCGACGGTGATCCGGGCGAGGGCACGACCCCCGACGAGTCGGAGTCGACCGATCCGGAGGTCACCGAGACCGCCTGCGACTGGTTCGGCGACTGTGAGTCGTCGTCCTCACCGCCCGCCGACGGCAACAATGGCGGCGGCAACAACGACCAGGCACCGCGGAGGGCGCTACTCAGTGAGTGATGGTCCAGTGACCGCCCCGGCGGCGGAGGATCCGGTCGTCAGGACCGCGTCCACCGCCATCGGCGGTCCTCTCGGTGGGCTCGCACACGGCCGACGGCGCTGGTTCAGCGCGGTCGGCCTGGTGCTGCTCCTGACCGCGCTCACCTTCGCGATCGGGATGGTCTCCAAGCAGACCTGCTACAACGCCACCTGGACCAACGGCGACACCAGATACACCCACTTCTGCTACTCCGACCTGCCCTATCTCTACGTCGACCGCGGCCTGGCCGAGCACGAGTGGCCCTACTCCGCCGATCCTGAGGTCCGGGCGCGCTACCAGCAGGTGATGGAGTACCCGGTCGGCATCTCCTACTACGCCTGGGCGACGTCCCACGTCACCGACTGGCTGACCGACACCCCCGACGAGGACGAACGCCATCTGGTGGAGACCTCGAGCTTCTGGGGCCTGCCCGGCATGCACCACGAGATCCGGGTCTTCATCATCGTCAACGTGATCGGCTTCGCGGTCGCGGCGCTGCTCTCCGCCTGGTTCCTCGCGCGTCGCACGGCCGACGGCCCTGGGACGCGGCCGCCTTCGCGCTCGCCCCAGTGCTGGCGGCGACCGGGATCATCAACTGGGACATGCTGGCGGTGGTCTTCGTGGCCGGCGCGCTGTGGGCGTGGTCGCGCGATCGGCCGCTGCTGACGGGCATCCTCATCGGGCTCGGCTGCGCGACCAAGCTCTACCCGCTCTTCCTGCTCGGCGGACTGGTCGTGATCTGCATCCGGCGCCGCCGCTACTACGACCTGGCGGTCGCCGCCCTGGCGACGGTCCTCGCCTGGGTGCTCGCCAACCTGCCCGCGATCTTCACGGGTGTGGAGGAGTGGAAGGTCTTCTGGAGCTTCAACTCCGAGCGCGGCCCGGACCTCGGCTCGCTGTGGCTCGTGGTCCAGCAGGCGAGCGACGCGGCGATCTCGGCACAGACGGTCAACCTCGTCTCCTGGGCCTTCTTCATCGCCTGGTGCAGCGGCGTACTCATCATCGGTCTGACGGCCCGTGAGACACCGCGGCTGGCGCAGCTCGGCTTCCTGATCGTCGCCGGGTTCCTGCTGGTCAACAAGGTGTACTCACCGCAGTACGTACTGTGGTTGCTGCCGCTGGCCGTCCTCGCCGTGCCGCGCTGGCGTGACCAGCTGATCTGGCAGGCCGGTGAGCTCTTCTACTTCGTCGCGGTCTGGTGGTATCTCGCGGACCTGCTGGCCGGCAGCGGTGGAGACCAGCCGGTGTACTGGTTCGCGATCATCGCCCGGGTCGCCGCCGAGATCTATCTGATCGTCGTCGTGGTCCGGGAGATCTACGAGCCGTGGCGCGACCCGGTCCGATGGACCGAGGCGACGGTGGAGGCCGAGGCTCAGGACTCCAGGATGATCTCGTCGAACGAGGTCGCGGTGTAGCGCACCCGCACCTCGAGCTCCTCGCCGACCTCAGGCACGCGTGCGCCCGCGGGAAGCGTGACATCGACTCCTGCATGTGCGGCGGTTCGGAGAACCAGAGCGCCTTGCCGTCGAGCGTGTACGGCGAGCGGGACTGCCCCATGGCGTTGAGCCCGCCGCGGGCGACCGCGAGGGCGCGGGAGCGCAGGTGGGTGTCGCCCAGCGGCGCCTCGAGCCCGGTCCCGTGGGCGGTGCCACCGGAGGCGACCACCAGATGACCGGCGCGCATCGCGGTGCGGCCGCGGTAGCCGTAGGAGTAGCCCCGCTCGAGGGGGTGTACGTCCTCGACGGTGGCGGTCACGGTGAGCGCGCCGCGGTCACCGAGCCAGAGCGCGGTGCCGACGCGGGGCCGGAAGGTGATGTCGCCGTAGGCCGCACGCAGCTGAGCCAGCTCGTTGGCGCTCAGGTGGGAGACCCACCGTCTTCGCCTCGGCGCCGACGACGGCGTCCATCTGGGCGCGTACCTCGGCGAGCGAACCGCCGTCGAGACCGAAGTGCATGGTGATGCCCTCGAAGCGGGCGTGGTCGCGGGCGACGGCGGCGGTCGGCCACAGGTCGCTCGGCGTCATCCCGTGGCGGCGCATCGAGGTGACCAGCTCGAGGATGACTCGCGCGCCGGGCTGGCGCTCCAGGAGCAGCGGCAGGTCCTCGGGGCGGCTGATCGTGTGGATGATCCGGTCCGCGATCTCCGGGTTGATCTCGGTCGAGTAGGGCCGCCACGGGGTGAGGACGTAGATCGATCCGCTGAACCGGGTCGCGACCTCCCACACCTCGTTGTAGGTGCCCACCGCGAGCGTGTCGACGCCGGTGCCGAGGCTGTTGAGCCACTCGGTCTGGTGGGCGAGCTTGCGCAGGGTGAGGCCGTAGCCGTTGCCCTTCGCCACCGGGACCAGGCCAGGGGTCGCCTCGGCGAAGGTCTGGACGTGCTTGCGCCAGCGATCGGCGTCAACGGTCAGTTTCAGCGGCATACGGAGATCAGCGCCTCTTCATGTAGACATCGAAGGCCGTGTAGATCGGCTTGTTCAGCGGCAGGTCCCACTCCCCGGCGTACTCCACCGCCTGGCCACCGGTGCCGACCTTGAACTGGATCAGCCCCACGTGGGAGTCGTCGGTGGAGAGCGTCGGAGTGATGCCGCGCAGGTCGTAGCTGGTCGCGCCGGCGGCCATGGCGTCCTGGATCATCGCCCACTGGAGGGCGTTGGAGCCACGTACGTCTCGCTTCTCGGTCGAGGAGGCCCCGTAGGAGTACCAGGCGTACTGCCCGACGCGGACCATGATCGTGGCGGCGACCAGATCGCCCTCGTGCCGCGCCAGGAAGAGTTGATCCGCTCCGGGTCCTCGGTCGACATCGCCCAGAACATGGTGCTGAAGTAGCTCCGTTGGCGGGGGGTGAAGTGGTCGCGGGGCGGTGTGGACGTAGAGATCGTGGAAGGCGCTCAGGTCGCCCTCGAAGTCGCCGTCCGCCGGGTCGACGGGGGAGGCGACGGTGACCTCGACGCCCATCTTGCTGGCCTTCTTGATGTTGCGGCGCCAGAGTTGGTTCATCCCCTTGAGGACCTCGTCCTCGGTCTTCGGGGTGCCGTCCTCGTTGGCCAGCGGGATGACGAAGTTGTATTGCGGCTGCCCTGCACCGAAGCCGTCCTCGGGGCTCTGCAGCCGCCAGCCCGCCGCCCTGAGCTGCGAGACCACGCGCGCGCCGGTGGCGTCGCGGTGGGTCGGGGTCAGCTGGTTGAGCCGCTGGACGGTGTCGTCGGCGATGCCGTCCTTGACCTGGTCCGCGCTCCAGGTGGCGGTCGTGACGGGCGGGCCGATGCGGATGCCGAAGGCGTGGTTCTTCTTCAGGTACGGCGCAAGTGGCCCAGCCATGGAGCGAGGTCACCCGACCAGTCGATGCTCGGGGCCTTCCGGCAGGTAGGCGAGGGTGAACCGCTCCAGCTTCGGGACCGGCCGGTGCAGCACCAGCGCGGCGCCGACGAGGGCTCCGCCCTGCAGGCTGTCGAACCATCCGATCGACTCCGAACGCCACTCGGTCTTGACCCGTGCCCACGAGGGGGTCTGGAGGAAGCTCACGCTGGGTTGCTTCTCGATGAAGGCGAGATGCTCCGCAGCGGTGATGGGGCGCACGGTGAGACTCACCCGGAGAAGGCTACCCGCTAGTGGTGATCCGGTAGTTGGCCGGTAGTCGAGCCTGTCGGGACCCGCTATTGTCTGCAATCAGATGTATCACGGCTGGAGCCTGGGCCTCCTTATAGCCGTGACAGCAACTATGACCACCACGATGGCGCGCACGCGCGTCGTCTGGCCCCCCAGCGGTTCGCCGCCGATCCGGAGGCCGCCGGTCGAGGAGGGGACTGTGACACGGGTACCACGGGGGATCGGTCATGCCGACGCACCCGTGACCGTATGGTCCCGGGCCACGGCCGACTTCGACCGTTGGCTCAGCGGCGACTCCGCCGCCCTCGATGAGCTGGTCGCGACCATGACCCCGATCCTGTGGCAGGTCGCCCGCTCCTACCGGCTCACCCAGGAGCAGGCCGAGGACGTCGTCCAGACTTGTTGGCTTGCTTTCGTACGCAAGCACTCGACCATCCTCGACACGACCGCCGTCGGTGCCTGGCTCACTCTGACCACGCGCCGTGAGGCCTGGCGGGTCGCGAAGCGGTCCGGGCGCGACGTACCTGTGGAGGACGAGGCGCTCGAGTCCCGCGTCCCGACACAGCGCTCGGCGGAGTCCCTGGTCGTCGAGGGCGACCGCAACTCGCTCATCTGGGCGGCTGTCGAGTCGTTGCCGGAGCGGTGCCGACGGCTGCTGCGCGTGGTCGCGTCTCCCGCCTGCCCGACTACGCCGGCCTGGCCGAAGAGCTCCAGATGCCCATCGGCAGCATCGGCCCCACCCGCGGCCGCTGTCTCGGGAAGCTGCGGGACGCACTGCGGGCTGTGCTCGATGAAGGGGAGGTGTCGTGATGGGTCGCTCGGAGGAGCCCACTCGCGAAGAGCTGTTGGGTCTGGTTCGACAGGCTTATGTTGCCGGTGACCCCGTCCCCGGGGGCCTGATCTCCCGGATGCAGGCGGCCGCTGCCGGCGCCGCCGAGGAGTCCGGACTCGGGCTCGACCTCGACTGATGCTCCTGGTGGAATCCTCGGGCGCCGAGGCGGCAGGAGTACGCTCCGCCGCCCCTGCCTCCGCCCGCTCTGCCTACACGCTGCGCTTCGCGCAGTCCGGCGTCGACGTGCTCGTACGCGTCGCCTCCGACACCGACACCACCGCCCGCCTCGACGGCTGGGTCGTCCCCGGCTCACCCATGACCGTCCGCGCCGTCCGCGCAGACGAAGTCCGTACGCCGATCGTCGCCGTCACCCTCGGAGCCTCGGGTCGCTTCGAGCTCACCTCGTTGCCCGCCGGCCTCATCCGGCTCCGCTTCGAGCCCGCCGACGGTTCGTCAGCCTTCCTCACCCCCACGTTCGAGATCTGATCCAGGAGTAACAGTGCAATCCAAGCGTGAGCCACGGTTGTCAGTGGCATATGGATCGACCGAGGCCCGCTTTCTCGAACCGACCAACGCGGTCGCGGTCGACGGCGTCAGCGCACGCTCGACGATCTACTTCATCCTCAATGCTGCTCGTGTCCAAGTCGGTCGACTTCGAGGACACCTTCAAGCGCATCGACAAGGCCGCCAAGGGTCTCGGGTGGCGCGCTGTTGCCGAAGACGAGCCGGCTCATGCCGTTGGGCTTCGGTTCGGCGTACGTCGCGTGCGTCTCGGGGTACGACCAGGCAAGGCTGCACAGGCGCCTGATGCGTGGACGGTTCTGCAGTACTTGCGCGCCGATGGTCCTGAGAATGTCCAGGGCGTCAGCCTGGAACATGTTCTGGTGCCATGTCCGGCGGCCGATTCACAGCCGTTCAATGTGCCGCATCCGTTCAACGTCCCGCACCCGTTCAACGTCCCGCACCCGTTCAACGTGCCGCACCCGTTCAACGTGCCCCACCCGGGCGGCTACGACCCTCTCGGGACGGGGGGACGCAGCCCGGTCGCGTATGTGGGGGTGCGCCCACGGAGGCTCACCGATGTAGAGCTGGAAGGCCGCGAGCGGCCGGTAGTGGCGGTGCTCGACACTGGGTGTGGAGCGCATCCGTGGCTTGACTTTGTCGAGCGTGACGCTCGACTCGATGGGCACCCCGATTGGTTTGCCGCAACCCGTTCCGGATTCGGAGGGTCGACGTGACGAGGTTGGTCCCCTCGACGGCTTGATCGATCCTCTCGCCGGTCACGGGACGTTCATCTCTGGGCTAGTCCACCAAGCGTGTCCAGACGCCGAGATGTTGTGGAGGAGGGCTCGTCCCTCCCGAGGGTTCGATCGCAGAGACGGACTGGATCACCGCACTAGCGCAGATCGCGGAGCTGGTTGACCTCTACCGGAAGGGCGATCCGCGAGGGAAGCGCATCGACATCCTCAATCTTTCGATGGGCTACTACCACGAAACGCCATCGGACCCGTTCTTCGACCGGACTCTCTATGAGGTACTTGAGGACCTGTGTGCCAACGGCACCGTCGTGGTCTGTGCGGCAGGGAACGATGCCACATCCCGCCCGAACTTCCCCGCAGCTTTCGCCCCATGGTCCGACGGTGCAGGTCCAGTCACGCCGCTGCCGGGCGTGCTCCCGATCGTCTCGGTAGGCGCGCTCAACCCGAGCCGTCGTTCGGACGCCCTTTCGAGCATACGGGCCGCTGGTCCCTGGGTGCGGGCGCACGAAATCGGTGCTGGTCTCGTCAGCACGTTCCCGACGACGTTTGACGGTGGCAATCAGTCGGACGTCGCAACCGAATTCGGCGGGCGCGACCGAGCCTCGCTTGACATCGACGACTTCACCGGCGGTTTCGGCACATGGAGCGGCACGTCCTTCGCGGCGCTGCTGCTTGCTGGAAGAATTGCTCAGCGTCTGTTCGAGTCCGGCCCTGCAACGAACGCCGATGAGGCGACCACGCGGGCGTGGGCCGTTCTCGAGGAACTGACCACGCTGCGGTCGGACTCCTGAGGTGCGATGAGCAGGGCGGATCGGCTACAGAGGGACGGGGTGGCAGCGGCCACCGCGGGCAACCTACGGGAAGCCGAACTGTCCGCTTCGAGATGCGCTCAACCAAGCTGGAGCAGACGGCGATTTGCCAGCCGTGCAAGCACGCGCCGAGGCGACGCTTGCCTACCTGGCCGCAGATCGGTCGAACATAGATCATGCGCTGGACCTCTGTGAACGTGCATTGCGATTCGACGGGCTCGACGCGGAGACCCGCGGGATGCTCGCTGGTCAGCGTGCCACGTTGCTGAGACGGGCAGGCGAGTCAACGAGGCGTTGACGAGTTTCGGTGAAGCCATCGACCTGCTGGCGGGATCGCCATCCGATCTCGGCCGAGCACACCTCAACCGTGGCACCGTCTACTTGGATCAGCGCGACACCGCAGCGGCAGTTTCAGACTTCGCTGCTGCTGCCGGAGGGGCTACGAGCTGCGGGCGATGAAATGTCAGCCGCTCAAGCCGATCACAACGGGGCATACGCGATGTTCCTTGCGGGGATCTCGTCGGCGCGCTCGAGCTGATGGAGTCGTCGAATGGCTTCCTTTCGGCAGCCAGTCCGCTCGCCAAGGCGGTATGCGACGCCGACCGCGCCGAGGTGCTGATGGCGGCAGGGCTGACGCGGCAGGGCGGGGAGATGCTGCGGCAGGCGGCGGAGGCGTACGGATCGAAGGGGCAGCGGCAGCGGCAGGGGGAGGCCGAGCTGGCGCTGGCGTCGCATCTGGTCGCGACCGACCCGGTCGAGGCGGAGCGGGTGGCTCGCTCGGCGCTGGGATGGTTCGAAGAGGCCAAAGCGCCAGGGCTGGCGTTGCGGGCGCGGGCTGTGGCGTTCGAGGCGGCAGTGACCGCCCGCGAGGACCCGAGCGAGGACGGCGAAGCGCTGGCAGGTCCCCTCGAGGAACAGGGCCTGAACTGGCCGGCGCTCCGCGTGCGTATGCAGGCCCGGCTTGCGCGCATTCGTTCGGCCGAGAGCGC
>CAVUMN010000001.1:0-291570 GCA_963742735.1 uncultured Actinomycetes bacterium | reverse complement strand
ACTGCCGCCGCCGTGTTCTTCGTGACCAGGTAGACGATCACCCGCGGGGTCTCGATCTTGCCGGCCACCCAGGCCCCGATCGTGACCGCCGGATTGAAGTGCCCGCCGGAGATGTGCCCGACCGCGGTGACCATCACCGCGATGACCAGTCCGTGGGCGAACGCCACCGAAAGGAGTCCCGCGTCCACCTGGAGCGCGGTGAGGACCACCACCGACCCGGCCGCGATGAAGATGAGTGCGAACGTTCCGACGAACTCGGCGACGGCCTGCTGCCAGACCTTGATCAACGCTGACCTCCTCGCTTCGGGAGCTCCAACGGCGCGTGGGAAGGGGCCGCGCGGACGCTAGCACGTAGAATTCGGAGCCGTGAAAGTCCTGCTGGTGTCCGCCGATCCGAAGATGCGCGAGCAGATGGCGGTCGCGGTGGCGAGCATCGAGCGGGCCCTGGGCGTCGAGGTGACGTTCCTGGAGGCCTCCGACGGCGTGGAGGGCATCGCGCGCACGTGGCGAGAGGGCCCGGCGGTGGTGGTGGCCGAGGAGTCCAGCAGCCGGGCCGGCGCGTTCGCGCTGGCCAAGGACCTCCGCGGCGCGGCCGATCCGTTCACGGGCGGGATCGTGGTCCTGCTCGACCGGGCACAGGACTGGTGGCTGGCCCAGTGGTCCGGTGCCGACGCGTGGTTCACCAAGCCGGTCGACCCCTTCGCCCTGGCCGACACGGTGATCGGCCTCGTCCAGCGACCCCGAAACCCCGAGATGCAGAGCAAGGAGACCGCGTGAAGATCAAGGGCATGCACGAGGTGTGCGGACGAGAGGTCCTCGTGTCGCAGATCGTCGACTCGAACGGCCACTGTCCCTGGGACGGCCAACCGTTCAACAACGACTACACGGGCCTCCTCGCCGAGGCGCTGGAGCACGCCCAGATCGCGGGGACGGCCCTCCAGGACAAGCTCAGCGAGATCGCGGACATGCACGGATCGCTCCTCATCGACGAGGAGTCGGTGCTCGGCATCCTCCGCACGCAGCTCGATCGCATCAACGTCGACCGCAAGGCGGTGACCGCCCGATGACGGAGACGCAGACCGACAATCGATACACCGTGAACGTCACCGAGGAGGGCGGCTGGGACGTGCAGATCCTCGACCCCGACGGCCGGTCGGTCTTCCACCGGGCGTGCGGCGACGAGGCCGAGGCCCGGACGTTCGCCTCGACCGTCCAGCAGCACATCTACTGGCTGTCCGAGCCGAAGTTCCGCTCGTACTACAAGCTCGACGAGCCGGGGGAGTAGCCGTGGGCTTCAACGCCATGCAGCCCGGCAAGATCAAGCGGGGCGACGTCGTGATGCTGGTCTCGGCCCTGGCCCTGATCGTCGGCGCGCTGGTGTGGGCGCTGCGCTGAGCGCTGCCTGATGGACTTCGAGCTCTCCCCGGCACACGCCGAGCTGCGCGACCGCGCGCGATCGGTGGCCGAGACGTCGGTCGCCCCCTTCGCGGCCGAGGTCGACCGCGACGCCCGGTACCCGATCGAGGGCGTGGAGGGCATGCGCGCGGCCGGACTGTTCGGCGCGTGCTTCCCCGAGGAGATCGGGGGCGCCGGGCTGGGCACGCTCGGCCTGGTGCTGGCGGTGGAGGAGATCGCGAAGTACTGCGCCGCCACCGGCCTGGTCCTGACCCTGTCGCGCCTGGCCACCGCCCCGTTCATGCTCCACGGCTCGGACGAGCAGCGGGCGAAGTACGGCGGCAGGGCCGCGCGCGGGGAGGCGGTGTGCTCGTTCGCCCTCACCGAGCCCGGTGCGGGATCCGACGTGGCCAGCATGGCCACGCAGGCGACGCGCGACGGCGAGGGCTACCGCCTGGCCGGCGTGAAGTCCTGGGTCAGCCAGTACCGCGAGGCCGGGTTCTACACGACCTTCGCCAAGACCGGCGATCAGGTGAGCTGCTTCGTCGTCGACCGCGACACGCAGGGCGTGGAGCTCTCCGAGCCGGTCCCGAAGATGGGCGTGCGCGGCGTCGCCATCGGCGAGGTCCGGTTCCATGGGGCGGAGGTCCCCGAGGCGAACCGGGTCGGCGCCGAGGGCGAGGGGTTCAAGGTCGCCATGGAGGGCCTGAACTCGATGCGTCCGGTGATCGGGGCCCGTGCGATCGGCCTGGCCGAGGGGTGCTTCGAGTACGCCCGGGCCTACGCGCTGCAGCGAGAGACGTTCGGGCAGCCCATCGCTCGCCACGAGTGGGTCCTGTTCACGCTGGCCGAGATGGCCATGGAGATCGAGGCCGCCCGCCTGCTGACCTACCGCGCCGCGTGGAAGGTCGACCGCGGCGAGATCGGCAAGGAGCACGCGGGTGAGCTCGCCACGTCGAAGGCGTTCCCCACCGAGGTGGCCGAGCGCGTGGCCAGCAACGCCATCCAGGTCCTCGGCGCGCGCGGCTACTCCCAGGAGCACCCGGTGGAGCGGGCGTACCGGGACGCGAAGCAGCTCCAGATCGTGGAGGGCACGAACCAGATCCAGCGGCTGATCATGGGCCGTTCGGCCACGGCCGGGGACTTCGGGTTCGGCGGATGGCACGGCGTGCCGGAGCCCGCCCCGTGACCGACGTCTGGCCTCCCCTGCTGACCCGCATCCTGTCGGGCGAGTCGCTCTCCTCCGAGGAGGCGCGGGGTGCGATGGGGGCGATCATGGACGGCGAGGCCTCGCCCGCCCAGATCGCGGGGTTCGTCGTCGCGCTGCGAGCGAAGGGCGAGACCGTCGAGGAGGTCGAGGGGTTCGCGGGCGCCATGCTCGAGCGGGCCGTCCCGGTGACCACGCCCGGGCCCGTGATCGACACGTGCGGCACCGGAGGCGACCGCGCCGGAACCCTCAACGTCTCGACGATCGCCGCCATCGTCGTGGCCGGCGCCGGCGTCGCGGTGGCGAAGCACGGCAACCGGGCGGCGTCATCCCAGTGCGGGTCGGCGGACCTGCTCGAGGGCCTCGGGGTCAAGATCGACCTGGACGCCGAGGGCGTCGCCCGCTGCCTGGCCGACGTCGGCATCGGCTTCATGTTCGCCCGGACGTTCCACCCGGCGATGGCCAACGCCGGCCCGGCCCGCGCGGAGCTGGGGATCCCGACGGTGTTCAACTTCCTGGGGCCCCTGACGAACCCGGCCCGTCCCTTCGCGCAGGTGATCGGGGTGAGCGACCCGCGGATGCTGCCGAAGCTCGCCGGCGTGCTGGCCGCCCGGGGGACGCGGGCGATGGTCGTCCGCGGACAGGACGGCCTCGACGAGCTGACCACGACGGGTCCCACGGTGGTCCTGCAGGTCCGGGACGGCCGGGTGGACGAGGAGGAGCTCGATCCGGCGGCCCTGGGGCTGGCCATCGCCGCCGGCGGAGACCTGGTGGGGGGAGACGTCGCGCGCAACGTCGCCATCACCCGGGCCGTGCTCGACGGCGAGGCCGGAGCCCCCCGCGACATCGTCCTGCTGAACGCGGCCGCCGCCCTGCACGTGGCGGGGCACTCGGCGAGCCTTCAGGACGGCCTGGCCGCCGCCGCCGAGTCGATCGACGCCGGCCGGGCCCGGGAGCGGCTCGAGCGATGGGCCGAGGCGTCGAACGCCTCCTGAGCGCGCTGTACGTCCTGTGGGCCCTGCCCGGGACGGTCGTCGGGCTCGCGATGGGCTTCGCCTCGGGGACCACCCCGCGCCTGGACGAGGGCGTCCTCGTGTTCGAGTCGGAGCGTGGCTTCGCCGGGTTCCTGAAGCGGCGGGGGTACACCGCGATCACGTTCGGCCAGGTCATCACGTGCCACGGGTCGCTGAGCGCCGGCCTGCGAACCCACGAGCGCGTCCACGTCTGGCAGTGGACCCGCGGCGGTCCCGTGTTCGCCGTGCTCTACCTGCTGGAGGGGCTCCGCTGTCTGGTCCTGCGCCGCAAGGTCTACCGGGACAACCTGTTCGAGCGCCAGGCGAGGTACGCCGAGCGGGGTTAGCCGCGCGCCGCACCCGGCTCGTCCTCACGGCCCGACCGCGCCCGGTCGATGCGCCGGGCCAGGTCCCACAGGCGCCGCCCGCCGTCCAGCGGCTCGGCCACGCCGCCGCCGGTGGCCTCCACCACCCGCACGGGGTTGTGGGCCAGCCACCCTCGCACGGCCGACACCTCGTCCGCGTCGGCGGGGGGCACCGGCAGCTCGACGCCCTCGCCGCCGCCCAGCCGGCCGCGGTGGAACCGGTATCGGACCCCGTCCGCGTCGGCCAGCACCAGCGTCTCCGCCGCGGCGAACCATCCCTCGAACCGCGCCCGGGTCATGGCCGCGACGAGCGCCCGGACGCGGTCGCGGAGCAGGCCGGCCTCCTCGAACCGGCCGTCGTTCGAGAGCCGGCTCATCCGGGCCTCGAGCGCTTCGAGGAGCCCGTCCGGGCAGGAGAGGGACCTGACGAGAGATCGGACGAGCTCCCCGTAGCGCTCGGGACCCACGCGGCCGTCGCACGGCGCCAGGCACCGGCCCATCGACGCCAGCGCGCAGGGGGAGAAGCGGGTCGAGCGGCCCATCGACCGGGTGCACCGCCGGATCGGGAAGGCCTCCTCCAGCGCCTCCTTGGCCAGGACGGCCACCCGACGGGACGCGAACGGGCCCAGGAACGCGCCGTCGCCGCGCGGCCGGGAGACCACCTTCACGCGCGGCCAGGCCTCGGAGGTGTCCACGCGCAGGTAGGCGTAGGTCCGCCACGTCTTGCCCCGGCGGTTGTACCGGGGGGCGTGCTGGTGGATGAGCCGGGCCTCGGTCACCAGGGCGTCGAGCTCGGTCGCGCAGGGGCGGGCTTCCACCGAGCCCGTCTCGGCCAGGAGTGCCTCGACCTTCTTCCGCGAGTCGCCGTAGAAGTACGAGCGGACGCGGGTGCGAATGTCCTTCGCCTTGCCGACGTAGAGGATCTCGCCCTCGGGCCGGCGGAACAGGTAGACGCCGGCGGCCTTCGGCAGGTGATCGGTCAGCCGGATCTTGGCGTAGTGGGGCTGGCCGCGAGCCCGGCAGGCCGCCTGGAGGTCGGAGAGGGAGAGGATCCCCAGGCGGCCGCCGAGCTCGAGCAGACCGTGGAGGACGTCGGCGCATGCCCAGGCGTCGTCCAGGGCCCGGTGGGTGGGTCGGTGCGGGGTGCGGAAGAACTCGGCGAGGGTGGCCAGGCGGCAGTTGCGCACGTCCTGGCCCACCACCCGACGGCCGAGCTTCGCGGTGCAGATCGGCGGCCCGGGCAGCAGCGGGTAGTCCAGACGGCGCAGGCCCTCGTTCACGAACGAGAAGTCGAACCGCGCGTTGTGGGCCACGAACACCGCGTCGCCGATGAACTCGATCAGGCCGGGGAGCACGGACGCGATCGGCGGGGCGTCGCGGACCGTGATCGCGTCGATCCCGGTCAACCAGGTGATCGCGGGCGGGATGGGGACCTCGGGGTCGACCAGCGTCTGGAACTCGCCCAGCACCCGCCCGCCCCGCATCTTCACCGCGCCGACCTCGGTGATCCGGCACGTCCGGGGGGAGCCCCCGGTGGTCTCGAGGTCCAGGGCGACGAAGGTCACCTCGGATAGGGGGATCCCGAGGTCCTCGAAGGAGGCTTGGGCAACGCTGAGGGTCAGGGTGGCACCTCCGTCCGTCTGGCGGAGGGGCCGCGCCGGGTCACCCTATGTCGAACGTATGTTCGATGTCAAGGGGACGGGAGGGCGCCCGTGGATCGTGCTGGGCTTTGAACGGGGCGGGTCTAGGCGACGCGGCGCATCAGGCGCCGGCGCTCCTGCTCGGTGGTGCCGCCCCAGACGCCGTAGCGCTCGCCGTTCTGGATGGCCCACTCGAGGCAGGTCTCTCGGACGGTGCAGGCGGCGCAGTAGGACAGCGCCAGGCCGGCCTCCTCCTCGGAGGTGGGGAAGAAGACCTCGGGGTCGAGGCCGTAACAGGCCGACCGCTCCTGCCACGCGTCGGGAGGCGGCACCTGCTCCTTGCGAGAGTCGTTCTGGACCTGCTCGTCGATCATGTCGATCCCTAGGCTACTCGACGGTAGGTTATTCACGTCCTGGAGTGCATTCGACCGGTTCGTACCTTCCGGGGCGGGAAAGGCGGTCCGCGGCCGCATTCCTGAACGAGTGACGCGCGGTCACCCTACAACAGACCCCGGCCCGGACACCAGCCCCAATTTCCACAGCGAGCGAACAGGCTTTCCACCGCCGAAATCGCCCGATTCGGGGGCGCGGCGGGGCCTTGCCGGAGATGTCCGCGCCGGTCCCGCACCTACAATGCGCCGACGTGTCCACCGACGACGCCACCCGCTTCCGATGCGCGCAGTGCGGCAACCTGACGCGCTTCGACGTGGTCGAGACGCGGCGGACCCGCGCCTACTGGCACTTCTCCATCGAGGGACAGCTGAGCGTGGAGGAGGAGGAGGTCTTGAGCCGGGATCGCGAACGGGTGACGTGCAGGTGGTGCGGCTCCACCGAGGACGTCGAGGAGGTGAAGGTCGATGCCCCCGACGCCTGATGGACCGCTCGCCGGCGTCCGTGTGCTGGACCTGACCCGGCTGCTGCCGGGGGGCTACGCCACGCTGCTCATGGCGGACATGGGCGCCGAGGTGATCAAGGTCGAGGAACCGGGCAAGGGCGACTACATCCGGTGGAGCCCACCGATGGTCGAGGGCGAGAGCGCGCAGCACCGCGCTCTGAACCGAGGGAAGCGCTCGCTGACGCTGAACCTGAAGGCGCCGGAGGGCCCGGAGCTCCTCCAGCGCCTGGCCGAGCGCGCCGACGTCCTGATCGAGTCCTTCCGGCCGGGGGTGATGGCTCGCCTCGGGGTGGGATGGGAGACGCTGTCCGAGCGCAACCCGCGCCTCGTGTACTGCGCGATCACCGGCTACGGCCAGGACGGGCCGTACCGCGATCGAGCCGGGCACGACCTCAACTACATGGGGTTCGCCGGGGCGGCCTCCATCACCGGTCCTCGGGGCGGGCCGCCGATCGTCCCGGGCGTCCAGGTGGGGGACCTCGGCGGCGGGGCCATGAGCGGCGTCGCCGGGATCCTCGCCGCGCTGTTCGATCGCGAGCGCACGGGCCGGGGCCGGTTCGTTGACGCCTCGATGATGGACGGGGCTTTCTCGTGGCTGTCCATGCACCTGGGGGCGTTCCTAGCCGACCAGGAGGTCCCCGAACCCTCGGCGATGCGCCTGTCGGGGGCCAACGCCTGCTACCGGATCTACCGGACCAAGGACGACCGGTTCCTGACGGTTGGCGCCCTCGAGCCGCAGTTCTGGCAGGCCCTGTGCGGGGCCCTTGGGGTCCCGGAGCTGATCGATCGCCAGTACGGCCCACTCGAGGACCAGGACGAAGTCGGCGAACGCCTCCAGGCGGTCTTCCGTACGAAGACCCGGGACGAGTGGGTGGCCGCGCTGTCCGACCTCGACGCGTGCGTCGGACCGGTGAACGACTTCGGCGAGGCGGTCCGCGACCCGCAGGTCCGCGCGCGGGACCTGGTGGCGGTGGTCGACGGAACCGAGGTCGGCCCGGGCCCGCCCGTGAAGTTCGCGCCGCCGGTCCGGGCCGCGCTCCGGCCCGCCCCCGGGATGGGCGCCGACACCGAGGAGCTCCTGGGGGAGATCGGGGTCACCGGAGAGGAGCTTCGGGCGCTTCGGGAGCGCGGGGCGGTCTGAGCGGGTCCGTGTCAGACCCGGCCGCTACGGTGGTCTTCCGAAGGCGAAAAGGAGGCCACCCCCCATGGTCATCGACTGCAACGAGTGCACGATGCAGGGCACCGATCAGTGCTCTGACTGCGTGGTGACGTTCATCCTGCGCGAGCCCGGACAGCCCGTGGTGGTCGACGCCGAGGAGGCCCGCGCGCTCCGCGCCCTGGGCACCTCGGGGCTGGTTCCGCTGCTCCGGCTGGTGCCGAAGCCCGGATCCGACCTCGCCGACGCCGGCTGACGGGGCGTTTTGCACATCCTGGGGGATGTCGTCCTAATATCCTGAGGTTCGTTGCTCCCGAGTGCTGAGCACGCGACAATCCACGAGATAACCCCGTCACGAGGACAATCCCTTTGAAGCGTCTGTATCTGGTGGGAACCACCGCGGACGACAAGCGCCTGGTGCTGGCGAAGACCTCCGGCGCCAAGTTCGGCTCGTTCGTCGTGCCCATCACCCCGAAGCTCAAGCGGATCCTCCAGGAGCTCGAGGACAGCCGCGCCGAGAACGCGCGAAAGGGCAAGGGCAACGCGAAGGCAACCGGCAAGGCCGAGGACGCCGAGGTCGAGGCCGAGGCCGCCGACGAGGCCAAGGGCGGGTCGTCCTTCGGCAAGATGACCGGGCTCACGCCGAAGGCCAAGGCCGCCGCGAAGAAGAGGGCCGCGGCCAAGTCGGAGCCCGAGCCGGAGCCGGAGCCGGAGCCGGAGCCGGAACCCGAGCCCTTGCCGGAGCCGGTGATCGAGCGCCGACCCCCGATCAACTCGAAGCTCGCCCCCGCCCAGATCCAGGCCCTGCTCCGTCAGGGCAAAAGCGCGCAGTCGGTCGCCAAGGCGGCCGGGGCCCCCCTCGACTGGGTCCGGCGACTGATGGAGCCGATCCTGCTCGAGCGCATCGGCATCGTCGAGGAGATGAAGCGAGCGACGTTCACGAAGGCCCGGCGAGGCCCCTCGAACGAGTCGGTCGGCTTCGCGCTCGTGGACAACCTTCGCGACCGCGGCGTGGCCTTCCCCGAACGCGTCGCCGCGAGCGGCTGGACCGCCTACCGGCCGGACGGCCGGGAATGGCGCGTCCGGTTCACCTACGCGCACCGGGGCGCGACCCGCACCGCCCAGTGGCAGTACGATCCCGCCACCCGGACGGTGGTTCCCATGAACACGCTGGCGACCCAGCTGTCGTGGCGCGGAACGAACTCGGAGGGGGTCGAGTCCGAGTCGGGGAACCGTCCTCGTGCCCGCCGCCCCGCGGCCAAGAAGCGGACGACCCGCAAGCCCGCCGCCAGACGCAAGCCGGCCCCGAAGAAGCGCCCCGTCCGGAAGGCCACGACGCGCAAGCCGGCGGCGAAGAAGCGTCCGGCGAAGAAGGCCGCGTCGCGCCGCTAGCCGGCGACCCGTAGCTCCGCGTCCCCCGCTCGCAGCGCCGACTCCCGAGCGTCCCACCGCACCCGGACCAGCCCCGCGAATCCGCCGTCGGGGTCCTCCGTCGCGCTGGTCACGCCTCCCACCTCTGCGGACCCGTCGGTCACGGGCGTTCCCGCGTCCAGGGGACCCGCCGCCCGGACCGCGAGGATGACCTGCGGAGGGTGGCCGAGGTTGCGCACCTTGGCCACGGCCTCCTGGCCCAGGTAGCAGCCCTTGGTGTAGTCGATCGCGTGGTCCAGGTCGGCCTCGTGGGGCAGGGAGTCGGGCGTCAGGTCGATCGGGAACCGCGGCCGGCCCTCCAGGATGCGCCACGCTTCGAGGGCCTCGCCTGAGGCCACCGGGTCCGTCGAGGCCGCGTCGGGCACCAGGTCCCCGCGCTCGTCGGGGCGCGCGAGCAGGGGCCGCTCGCTCGCCTCGGCGATCTCCACGGCCGCGCTCAGGACGTAGGGGGCGAGCAACGCGTCGATCCGCCGCGGCTGGATCGGGTCCTGGACCAGCAGGTAGATCCCGCTTCGCAGGTTCGCGACGGTGAAGTCGGCTCGGATCCGGCCCGTGGGGGTGAGCAGCAGTGACCGGGTGGTGGTCCCGGGCTCCAGGGTCGCGACGGGGCCCGAGACCAGGTCCCCGAGGAACCGTCCGGCCTCCGCACCGGTGACCAGGGCCTTGGTCCAGGCGGAGAGATCGACCCGCGCCCGGCGCTCGCGCAGGGCCCGGACGCCTTCGGCGACGGTCTCCTCCATTGACTGCCAGGATAGGCCGCGATGGAGTTCCCACCCACGCTGGTGATCACCAACGATCTGCCGCCCCGCGTCGGGGGGGCGCAGCAGTACGCGGCCAACCTCCTGGCGACCTTCCCCCCCGAGTGCCTGACCGTCATGGCCCCGGCGTGGCCGGGGTGGCGCCGCCACGACGAGACGGTCCCGTACCGGGTCGTGCGGATGCCCGGACGGTTCCTGTGGCCCACGCAGGACGTACTGGAGCGCGCCACGGCGCTCGCCCACGAGTCCGGCGCCCGGGCGGTGCTGTTCACCCAGGGGTTCCCGGTGACGGCCCTGGGGCCCTCGCTCGCCGCGCGCGGGCTCCCGTACGTCGCGCTCACGCACGGCTACGAGATCTGGATGGCCCTTCCGCCGGGGCTGAACCGCTCGATGAAGTACGCGCTGTCCCGCGCGTCGCGCGTCTTCGCGATCAGCGACTTCACCGCGGCGCGCCTGCAGGGCGTGGTCCCACCCGGCGTGCCGCTGTCCTTCGCGAACCCGTGCGTCGACGCCGAGCGCTTCCGGCCCGACGTCGACGGGGCGGCGTTTCGGGCCGGCCTGGGCCTGAACGGCCACAAGGTGATCGGGTGCGTCTCCAGGTTCGTTCGTCGGAAGGGCCAGGACATCCTGATCGAGGCGATGCCCGAGGTGCTGCGGGCCGTCCCCGAGGCGATCCTGGTGCTGGTCGGGGGCGGTCCGTTCGAGCCGGAGCTGCGCAAGCTCGCGGCGGCCTCACGCGTCCGGGACCGGATCCTGTTCGCCGGGGAGGTTGCCGACCACGACCTGCCCTCGGCCTACGCGGCCAGCGACGTGTTCGCCATGCCGTGCCGGACGCGGAACCTGGGCTTCGACTTCGAGGGATTCGGGATCGTGTTCCTGGAGGCGGCCTCGACGGGCCTCCCGGTGGTGGCCGGGCGCTCGGGAGGCGCCG
This sequence comes from uncultured Actinomycetes bacterium, assembly GCA_963742735.1. Lineage (GTDB taxonomy): Bacteria > Actinomycetota > UBA4738 > UBA4738 > JBBDTT01 > JBBDTT01. The sequence goes on along the minus strand of CAVUMN010000001.1, from coordinate 280,779 downwards.
CGGAGGCGGTCGTCGACGGGGAGACCGGCCTGGTGGTGGACGGAGGGGACCGGCCCGCCGTGGCGCGGGCCGTGATCCGCCTGTTGAAGGAGGAGGCCCTCGCCCGGACGATGGGCGAGAGCGGCCGGCGCCGCGTCCTGGAGCGCTTCACGTGGGACCGCACCGGAGAGCGAGTGGCGCGCGCCCTGTCCGACGCGGCAAACTGAGCTCCCCAGTTTCCGAGGAGGCAGCCATGGCCGGCGAAACCGTCGCCACGATGTTCCTGAACAAGGTCGAGGAGATCCCGGATCAGCCCGCGCTGTCCTCCCGCGAGGGCGAAGGGTGGAAGACCCTGACCTGGCGCGACTACGGCGACGCGGTGCGCGAGACGGCACTCGGGCTGGCGGCGCTCGGCGTCGAGCCGCGCCAGGCCGTGGCGATCCTTTCGGCCAACCGGCCCGAGTGGCACATCGCCGACATCGGCGGGCTCACCGCCGGGGCGATCACCGTGCCGGTGTACGTCACGAACTCGCCGCCGCAGGTCGCGTACATCCTCGGGCACTCCGAGGCCCGGGTGGCCTTCGTGGAGAACGAGGACCAGCTCCTGAAGATCGAGAAGGAGCGAGACGAGCTGCCCGAGCTGCAGCACGTCGTGATCTTCGATGGCGTGGCGTCCGCGGACGGGTTCGTCCTCACGATGGACGATCTCCGGGCCAGGGGCCGGGAGCTGGGGGAGTCCCAGCCGGACCTGTACGAGAGCCGCCTGAAGGGCATCGAGCCCGAGGACACCGCGACCATCGTGTACACGAGCGGGACGACCGGGCCGCCGAAGGGCGCGATGCTGTCGCACAAGAACGTCGTGTTCACGGTGGACTCGCTCTTCCAGCGGATGCCCGAGCCGATGAACCAGGGACGGCGGGTGTCGTTCCTGCCGCTGTCGCACATCGCCGAGCGCGACACGTCGCACTTCCTGGGGATCTACGGGGGGTTGCACGTGTACTTCGCCGAGTCGCTCGACACGCTCGCCCGCGACCTCGCCGAGGTGAAGCCGACGGTCTTGTTCGCCGTGCCGCGCGTGTGGGAGAAGTTCTACGCGGGCATCCAGGCCAAGCTCGGGGCCCTTCCCGAGGAGCAGCGGCAGATGGCGGAGGGCGCCGTGACCGTGGCGAAGACCGCCGTGGAGCTGAAGCAGGCCGGCGAGGACATCACCGACGAGATGAAGCACGGCCTGGAGGGCGCCGACGCGATGCTGTTCGGGCCCGTCCGGGCGGCGCTGGGGCTCGACCAGGCCCTCAGCCTGGTCTCGGGGGCGGCGCCGATCAACCCCGAGATCATCACGTTCTTCCACGCGATCGGGCTGCCCATCGCCGAGGTCTACGGCCAGACCGAGGACTGCGGGCCGACCAGCCTGAACCCGCGGGAGAAGATCAAGATCGGGACCGTGGGGCCGGCGCTGCCCGGTGTGGAGGTCCGCATCGCCGACGACGGCGAGGTCCTGGTGCGGGGAGACAACGTCTTCCAGGGCTACTTCAAGAACCCGGAGGCCACCGCCGAGATGCTCGAGGGCGGCTGGATGCACTCCGGAGACGTGGGCGAGCTCGACGAGGACGGCTACCTGACGATCACCGATCGCAAGAAGGACCTGATCATCACGGCGGCCGGGAAGAACATCGCGCCCCAGGAGCTCGAGAACCGGCTGAAGTACCACCCCCTGGTGTCGCAGGCCGTGGTGATCGGGGACCGGCGCAAGTTCCTGTCCGCGCTGATCACGCTCGACCAGGAGGCGCTGGCCAAGTTCGCGGCCGACCAGGGGCTCGGCGACCTGTCCTTCGCCGAGCTGAAGGAGCACCCCGCCGTGCAGGAGCAGATCGACGGGGCGGTCGGGGCCGTGAACGCGGAGTTCTCCCGGGCCGAGCAGATCAAGAAGTGGACGTGCTCGACCGCGACTTCCTGCAGGAGGAGGACGAGGTCACGCCCACGCTCAAGGTCCGCCGCCGGGCGATCGTGGACAAGTACTCCGACACGATCGAGGCGATGTACGCGGACTGATCCGGCTCAGACCGCGCGGCCCCGGTGCTCCGGGGACTGGCTCACGGTGAGCGACCCCGTCATGCCGTGGTGGAGCGTGCAGAAGAAGGAGTACGTCACGCCGGGCTGCACGTTCCTCAGGCCCCACACCCCGGTGGTCTGACCGGCGTCGATCAGCGGGCTCCAGAACACCGGGCACGGGCCCTCCGAGTGGTGCCCCTGGTCGCACCACGGCATGTTCTCGGGCCCCCCGAACCCGTCGGCCTCCGCGTCGTGCACCACGTCGTGAAGGACGGAGTCGAAGTTCGTCAACGAGACGCGGCCGCCCGTCTCAATCGTCACCGACGGCGTCGCGTAGCCGGCGGACTCGGCGAACGGCCCGGCCACGACGCGCGACTCCTCGCCGTTCTGGCTCGGAGCGCCCCCGTCGCCGGGAGCCTCGTCGTGGCCGTCGTCGCCGGTTCCCACGTCGTCGTGGCCGCCGGTCCCGTCGCCGTGGTCGTGGCTGGGTGAGTGGGTTCCGTCCTCGAAGGCGAGGTCGTGGCCGTGCTCGGTGTCCTCGGCGTGGCCGGCTTCCTCCTCGTGGTCCGCGTCCTCGTCGTGGCCGTGGGACCCGTCCGCGTGCGTGCCGCCCTCGTCGTGTCCTCCGTCCTCGCCGTGGCCGTGCGCTTCGACGCCCGGCCCGTGGGCGTGGGGGCCGTGCGCATGGGGGGAGAGCACCGCGGCGCCCGTCAGGAAGAGCGCGGCGCTCAGGGCCAGGAGGGCCCCGCCCGTGCGGAGTGGCCGCTCGCGAACGCGCCGGGCCGCGTCGGGCCGCAGCAGCAGGAGGGCCCCGCCGATGGCGATCAGCTCCAGGACGGTCGCGGTCATGTCCTTGAAGCCCGTCGCCTCCGGCTGTCCGGCCCCCGGCCCGAACGGGAGGCCGTTCGTGTGCGCGGCGAGCCAGGTGGCGACGATCGCGCCGTGGCCGGCGACACCTGCCAGCAGGACCAGGGGAGCACGGGTGAGGATGATCGCCCCGGCCCAGGCGCCCTGGAAGGCGGCCATGAGCAGGAAGGCCGCGCCGAACAGCGCGTCGTGCTCACCCGCCGTCGCGAGATGGATGGCGGCGGCTCCGAGGGAGCACACGACGAGCGCGGGACGGACCAGGTCCTCGACCTGTGTGGGGCGGGCGGCGGGCTTGGCCATCTGAGCCTCGGGCGCTGGCTTGAGGCGGCGGCGTTTGACTCGAGGCGGATCGTAGTGTTGACTGTCTGGTTAGTCAAACGCCCCAGGAAGGCCATGTCCGCGATGGCGACTCGAAGCGAGGCGGTTGGACGGCGCGCCACGGCGGCCGTCCGCCGGCAGCAGCTGCTCGATACCGCGGCCCGCCTGTTCGCCGACCAGGGCGCGGCCTCGACGAGCATGGAGGAGATCGCCACCGAGGCCGGGGTCACCAAGGGCCTCCTGCACTACTACTTCGGCTCCAAGGCCGAGCTGCTCTCGGCGATCATCCAGGAGTCCGAGCTCCGCACCCGGATCGAGGGCATCACCGGGCTTGCGGAGGATCTCCCCCTCAACGTCGTCCTCCCGGAGCTCCTGAACCGTTCCATCGAGGTGATGCGAGAGCGCCGGGACTTCGTGAAGCTGCTGTTCCTCGAGGCCGCTCACTCGCGGCCCGAGGCCGAGGCGATCTACCGTGAGCTCATCGACGTGTGGGTCGAGCAGATCTCCGGGATCTTCGCCCGCGCCACCGCGCGCGGGGAGATCCGTCAGGTCGATCCGCGGATCGCCGCACAGCAGGTGGTGGACGTGCTCCTGGCGCGCTTCCACTGGACCGAGATCGCCCGCCGCCCCTCCACCGGCGAGGAGAACGACGCCTACATGCGCCTGTTCGCGGACCTGGTCATCCGAGGGCTTGCCCCGGACAAAAGGGCTAGGACGTGATCGAGCGGGAAGAAAGGTACGTGGAGGAGACAACGTCGCCCATGTCGAAAAGAGACACCCTCGAGTGTCCCGCGAGCCCGGAGGTCTGAGCATGCGCCGTCCGCTGTTCCTGCTCGTCGTCGTATCGGCGCTCCTCATCGGATCGCTGCCATCGGCCCTGGCCGGCCCCGCCGCCCCGCCGGTCCCCGAGATCAACTTCGCCGGCCCGATCAACGCCGGCCCCTGCACGCCGCAGCCCGGGAACCCGTACGAGCTCAAGCAGTACAAGCTCGAGGGGTGGGCGGCGCCCAACTACGAGCGCTACCCGGGCGCCTGTCACCGCCTGAAGTTCGTCTTCGGGCCGATCCACATCCGGCCCGGCCAGAACGACGTGCTCATCGAGCCGGTGACCATCCAGAAGCCGGCCTACGACGGCTACATCGTGCGCATGCGTCCCGACCTGGTCTCCGCCGACGGCACGATCCCGCCGATCGAGAAGGTTCACCTCCACCACGGCACCTGGATTGCCCTGTCCGGCGACTACGGCAGCGGCCCGTTCTTCGCCTCCGGCGAGGAGAAGACGTACGCGCCGCTCCCCAAGGGCTACGGGTTCCCGATCGAGCGGACCGATACCTGGGGCCTGCTGTACATGATCCACAACCAGCTGGCGGACCCCGACGAGGTCTTCATCACCTACGACATCGACTACATCGCCAAGGACCTGGCCGACGCGCCCGACATCAACGTCCACCCGGTGTACCCGGTGCTGGCTCGACGTGCGGCCCTCCGGCTACCCGGTGTTCAACGTCCAGCGCGGCTTCGGGACCAAGGGCAAGTGCACCTGGCCCAAGCAGAACTGCGCGCGGTTCGACCCCTACGGCAAGGTCTTCCCGAGCCAGGGCGAGAAGTCGGACCGGCCCGGCGAGGACTGGACGTGGCCCGCCGCGGGTGAGCCCCTCGGCAAGATCGAGGCATTCCACGGCGGGACGATCGTCGGCATGGGCGGCCACCTGCATCCGGGTGGGCTCTCCGTGAACGTCGACTCCGTCCGTGGAGGCAAGGCCAAGCGGATCATGACGTCCGAGGCCGTCTACTGGGACTGGAAGAAGCCCGGCGTGCGGGGGGGACCACCGACCTCGTGGGACCTGTCGATGACGGTCAACGGGCTGCCCCAGTGGGGGGTCCGGGTGAAGCCCGGCGACACCCTGCGCATCAACGCGACCTACGACACCCGGGTGCAGTCCACGTACGAGAACATGGGCATCGCGGTCCTGTACGTGGCGCCCGACATCCTCGACGCCAGCGGCAAGGTCGTTCGGGCCGCGCCCGGGCTCGACCCCTTCAAGAAGGGCCTGAAGGTCGACACCTCGACGTTCTGCACCTCGGGGGGCATGCGCGCCAAGCCGCAGCGGCTGTGCACCGGCGGGATCGTCACCCACGGACACATGCAGGAGGCCGACAACCACAGCGGGCCCCAGGGCGAGCTGAACGGAGCCATGGCCAGCCACGTGGACCGTGTGGGGATCGGCGGCTTCGTCTACGCGCCCGGTGACCTGGGCACGGTCGAGACGCTCGGCATCCCCACGGTCACGCCCAACCAGGTGGTCGAGTTCTGGAACCTGGACGCGTTCCTGAACATCTATCACACGGTCACCTCGTGCGCCTATCCCTGCACGGGGCCGACCGGGATCGCCTTCCCGCTCTCGGACGGGCGCTCCAGCAAGGGCGACATGATCGACTTCGACTCGTCCGAGCTCGGGTACGGGCTGAACGTGATCGGCCCGGCCAAGAACGAGATCAGCTGGAACCTCCCGATCGATCAGCAGTTCCAGAGCGGGGCGATCTACACCTATTTCTGCCGGATTCACCCGTTCATGCGCGGCGCCTTCGCGGTGGAGTAGCAGGACGTTCGTTCCCGCTCGTCGTAGCAACTCCCGGGAAGGGGTGTAGCTGAGTGATCCGTTGGAGGAAGGACTGGGACGACCTCTCCGAGGCGCTGCCGGTCGACGTCTACCCCTGCTCCAACGGCGAGTTCTTCCCCGAAGCCATCACGCCACAGCAGCGGATGGTCATGGAGGTGGCTGAGCGGGAGACGGAGCGGCAGCGCCGGCGGTTCCGGATGAGCCGGCGCGACTTCGTCCGGTCGGCCGCGGCGTTCTCGGTCGGGCTTTGGGCGATCGATCAAATCATGCCGACCCGGTTCGGGAGCTACGCGTTCGCAGACAACACCCCCACGAACGCGGCGTGCGACCTGGAGTGGCCGGGCGCGCAGATGAAGAACCTGCCCGGCGAGTTCATCTTCGACGTCCAGTCCCACCACGTGGACTCGCGACGGGACGTGGCGGGTCGTCCACCCGGCCCATCAGGCGATCTTCATGGCCTTCTGGCCGCAGTCCACCGGCGTGGGCGACATGGAGGACCCGTACTGGCCGGGCGAGACGATGCTCCGGCGGCGGCCGCGAGATCGACCCCATCGAGAACCTGTCGCGCTACCACTACCTGAAGGAGCTGTTCCTCGACTCCTCGACCAACATGACCGTGCTCTCCGCCGTTCCGGCCGACCCGGACAACAACCCGCTGCCGATCGACGAGGCCGCCCTGACGGTCGACACCGTCAAGAAGCTCGCGGGCGGGACCGACCGCACCGTCATGCACGCGTTCGTGATGCCGAACCGGGGTTCGCTCGGGACCGACCTCGAGCTCGTTTGGGCACGGACCCCGCGTTCATGCAGGACGAGTTCGACCTCATGGAGGACGAACGTCGCTGCTGCACAAGCGGCAAGATCCGGGGCTGGAAGGTCTACACGCCTGGGGCGACATCGCCTAACGCGAGCGGGTGGTACCTCGACGACGCGATCGGCCTGAAGTTCCTCGAGCACGGTCCGCGTAGCCTCGGTGAGAAATATGGCGATGCCCAAGCTCGTCGCCGCCCACAAGGGCTTCGCGCTTCCGGGGTTCGACCAGCGGGCCGCCTCGCCGCGCGACATCGGCCCCGCCGCGCGCCAGTACCCGGACATGAACTTCGTCGTCTACCACTCCGGCTACGACGGCGAGGACGCAGCTGCCGTACCCGGGGGACGACGCCGTGAACTCTGCCGACCGTGGCGTGAACTCGCCTCATCAAGACGCTGCGCGAGAACGGCTGGGACGCTCCACGCTTCAGTCCCCGCGGGCCTCGAGCACGGCAACGTCCCCAACGTCTACGCCGAGATCGGATCGATGTGGCGCGAGCGTGATGCGCGACCCCGACCAGGCCGCGCACCTGCTGGGCAAGCTGATCACCCACGTGGGTCCCCGGCGGGTCTGCTGGGGCACCGACAGCCTGTGGTTCGGCTCGCCGCAGTCGGAGATCGTGGCCCTGCGCGGCCTTCCGGATGTCGAACGAGGCCAGGGAGCTCTACAACCTGCCCTACGGCCTGGACGGCGACGCGTTCGACCCCCGGCGCAACGCGCTGTCCGGGTCACTCCTACCTGTCGAGCCATCCGCACGTGAAGGGCTGGCCGAAGGACGGGAAGGCCCACCCCGAGCGGACGATCCGCAACCGGTCTTCGGTCGCAACGCCGCGTCGGATCTATCAGGTCGACGCCGACGCCCAGCGCAAGGCCATCGCCTGCGACGCGTCCAGGCCATCCGTGACGCCTACCTGATCAACGAGGGAACGCTCGACCGAGCGGGCGCCGCTGGCGACCAACCGGCTGTCTACGGGCTGCGGACGCCCAAGGCGGTCTGGAACCACGTGACGGGCAAACCGTGGTCGCCCTGAGGTCCGTTCGGCGGCTGGTGGCTCTGATCGCCGCGATCCTGCTGGTCGGGGGCGGGGTGGCCCTCGCGGCGGCCCGGCAGTACGGGCCGCCGTTCGCATCCGGCCCCAGCGGAGGCGACGAGTGGAACTACATCGACGCCGACGCGGAGGGCGGGCGGGTGACGATCGTGCGGTTTTACCCGGAGCCGGGGAACGTGGTCGGCTGCGCCGGGAAGGCCGGCTACGCCAACCTCGAGGTGCGTCACCGGGTGACCGGTCCGATCGGAATGGTCACGGTGTTCTTCGAGAACTCGGCGTGGGACGCGTATTCATTCGCCACCGTGCTGGTGAAGACCACGCGCGGGTACTGGCTGGGGGCGAAGAAAGTCCGCGGGCCGGGTCAGGGGGCGGGTGAGATCGACGTCCCCATCGTGGGCGGTTCGCCCCGGAGGGGCACGACGATACGGATCCTGTTCGGCCTGGAGCTCGCGGCAGCCTGCCCGGCCTTCGGCGGCGGCACGATCGGGTTCACCTCGGTGACCGTGCATCCCAAGGGTCACCGGTGAGGCGCCTGGCCCTGCTGGTCGGCGTCGCGCTCATCGCGGCGTCGCTGGGCTTCGCTCCCTCGGCAGGCGCCGCCCCGAAGAAGAAGGCCACCGCGATCAAGGGGTGCGCGCCGGCGAAGCATCCCGGCGGTGACTGGCCCTCGTACGACCACGACCTGTCCAACACGCGTACGCAGCCGAAGGAAACGACCATCGGTCTGACCGAGGCCCCGCTGCTCGCACCCGCCTGGGCCTTTTCCTCCACCGACGCGGGGGGCGAGGGGGACTTCACCGGCAACCCGGTCATCGCCGACGGATGCCTGTTCGTGGGGTCCAACGAGGGCTGGGTGTTCGCGATGAACGCCGACACCGGTGCCCCGATCTGGAAGACGAAGCTGGAGGGGAGCCGTCCGGGTGACGGGCGGGGCGGAGGCGCGATCAACTCGTCCGTGACGGTCTCCGGCGGCCGGGTATACGTGGCGGTATCGCGCGGGGGCAGCCCCTACCTGGCGGCCCTGTCCGAGGCCACCGGAAAGCTCCTGTGGACCCGCGACATCGACAACCAGGCCGGCGGGGACGTGTACGCGAGCCCGGTCGTGTTCGACGGGATGGTGTTCGAGGGCTGGTCGGGCGGCTCCGCGGAGCTCGGCGACGAGGCGGACCGGTACGTGTTCCAGGGTGGGTTCGTCCTGGTGGACGCGGTCACCGGGAAGCTGCTGAAGAAGACGTACACGATCCGTCCACCCGACAAGGACGTGAACAACCCCAAGGACGACTTCGCGGGCGGCGCGGTGTGGGCGACCCCCGCGGTCGACCCCGCCACCAAGACGGCCTACGTGGGCGCGGGGAACCCGTTCCGGCCCCAGGCCGAGCACCCCCACACCAACGCCATCCTGAAGATCGACCTGAACCGCAAGAGCAAGACCTTCGGAAAGATCGTCGACTCGTACAAGGGCACCGTGGACGAATACGTTCCCGGATTCAGCGAGCTGCCCTGCTTCGACATCCCGGGGAACCCCTCGGCCGGGTCGTACCCGCAGGGCCTCGGCTCGTGCGGGGACATCGACATGGATTTCGGGGCGTCGCCGAACCTGTTCCGCGACCCCTCCGGGCGCCTGGTGGTCGGCGAGGGGCAGAAGTCCGGCATCTACCACGTCGCCGACGCGGCGACGATGGATCCGGCGTGGACCGCGCTGGTCGGTCCGCCCTCGCAGGTCGGCGGCGTCGTCGGCTCGACCGCCTACGACGGGGAAGCCGTCTACGGCCCCATCACCCTGGGTGGGTACCTGTGGTCGGTGTCGGCCGAGAGCGGCGCCCCCCGGTGGGTCTCCCCCATCCCCGACGGCGCCCACTGGGGCAATCCGGTCACGGTCGCCAACGGCGTCGTGTACACGGTCGACCTCAAGGGATTCCTGGACGCGGTCGACGCCGCCACCGGGGTCCCGCTGCTGCACCGTCCCATGTTCCTTCAGGGCCCCAACCCGCCCACCTCGTCGTGGGGTGGTGTCGCCGTGGCTCGAAACACGGTGTACGCCGCGGTGGGGATCACCGGCCTGCCGACCGGTCTGGTGATCGCGTTCCGGCCCGGCGGCGGTGGTGGGGGCGGCGGGGGCGGCGGGTTGCCGCCGCTTCCGGCGGTCCAGGGAGCGGTGATCGCGTCGGGTCCCGGCGGATCCTCCCTCGGCTACCTGACCCCGGCGATGGTCGCGCAGCCGGGTGGAGAGCTCACCTACCTCAACGCCGACATCGTGCAGCACGACGTCGTGCAGTACCCGACCGTCGACGGGTTCGGCGGGCCGTCGAACCAGCCGTGGTGCTCACGCTTCGCCAAGGGCAAGTGCCCGGTGTTCTGGAGCGACCAGGTCGGCCTGGGCGCCTCGACGCCGATCCTCGGCCTGGAGAACCTCGAGTCGGGCACCACCTACACGTTCTACTGCACGATCCACCCGAACATGCAGGGGACGCTCGTCGCGGTCTAGCGGGTCGCGCCCCATACTCGGGTCGTGGGAATCGTCGATCAGGGCTTCGTCCCCGCGCCGCCAGACGCGGTGTACCCTCGGCTGGCGGACCTCGAGCGCTACGGTGAGTGGTGGCCGCGGTCGCGGGCACGGCGCGAGAGCGGCGCCGTCGAGCTTCGGCTGCCGGGCGGTCCATCCGCCATCGCGTCGGTCCGAAAGGTACGGCCGGGGATCGGGCTGGTGATCGGGCTGGACGGCTCCCGGCTCGGCGGATCGCTCGAGTGGTATCTGGAACCCTTCAAGGACGGCACGGTGGTGAACGCGATCCTGGACCTCGAGCGCGCCGGTCGGCGCCGCACCCTGCGGCTGCGACGGGGGATCCGCACCGGGCTCGTCGCGCTGCGGCGGCTCGAGGAGTCCCCATGACGGACACCGGACGGTGCCCCTCGTGTGGGGCCCTGGTGGCTCCCGACGCGAAGTGGTGCGGCCAGTGTTACTCGCCGCTCGGCCGGACGGCCGAGCCCGCGCCCGCGGCGGCTCCCGCCGGCGACGGCGCTGAGAGCGTGGAGGCCGACCTCGCGGAGGAGACGGGCTCGGCCTGGACGCCCCGCAAGACCGGCGTCCAGACCGCGTCGGTGCCGATCCGCCGCGAGGGCGAGGCCCTGTTGTGGGACTGCGTCGCGTGCGGGCAGGCCAATCCGATGGAGTCCTCGTTGTGCTCCGCGTGCGGCACCCCGTTCGCGCAGATGCTCGCCCAGGAGGCCGCCCAGGCGCGGGTGCTCCCCCCGGCCGGGCAGGCCCTCGGCCTCTCCCTGTTGCTCGTCGGCCTGGGGCACATGGTGATGGGGCGGGCCGCCGACGGGATCGCGCGCCTGATCCTGTTCCTGTGGGCGCTCGGCCTCGGGTTGATCATGCTGCTCAGCCCGAGGAACTCCGGACCGGTGGTGGCGGTGGGGGCCGCGTTCATGCTGGCGGCCCTCGGCCTGTGGGCGGTGACGGCCCTCGAGGCCTACCGCTACGCGAACGGCGAGGAGGAGCCGCTCCTGCGGCCGCGGATCCTGCTGTTCGGGACCATCGCCCTCACGGTGCTCTCGATCGGGGGGGTCGTGGCGGCCGGCTTCAACGCCAACTCTGCAGGAGTTCCGGCAGGTCCCTGAGCGAGCCGATCACGGCGTCCGGCTCGATCTCCGGGTCCTCCTCCTGGCGAAACTCGTGCGTGAGCACCGTGCGCATCCCGAGCTCCCGCGCTCCGGAGACGTCGTCGAGGAGCCGGTCGCCGACGAAGGCGGCCTCGGCGCCGGAGACGCGGAGATCCTTCAGCACGGTCTGGAAGATCTTGGGATGCGGTTTGCGGACGCCGACCTCGCTGGAGAACGTCGCGGCGTCCAGGTGGGCGGCGAGCCCCAGCGCCTCGAGGTCGGCTCGCATCAGGTGGGGGAGCAGGGTGACGTTGGAGACCAGGCCCAGACGATAGCCCTCCTGGCGAAGCCGTTCGAGGGTTTGCATCGTCCCCTCGGTCACGTTCAGCGAGTTGGCGAACGCCGCGTGGTAGATCGCGATGATGTGGTCCACGACGTCGCTGGGGAGCGAGAAGCCCACGGCCTCGAGCGACTCGGTCATCACCGTGACCAGGTCGAGCTCCTCCAGGCGGCGCTCGGCGTAGGACGCCTCGACGATCTGGTCGACGCCCGCGACCACGCGCTCGATCAGGTCGAGGAGCTCGTGCATCTGGATGTACCCCGCCGCCTCGACCCGGCCCCGGATCTGCTGGTACGCCTCGTGCAGCGCCTCCTCGGTTCGCCGGAAGTCGACGAGGGTGTGGCCGTAGTCGAACAGCACGGCCCGGATCGGCATCCGCGAATCGTATGCGTCAGACTCAGCCAGAGATGCTGGTCAAGGCCATCTCCGACCTCCACGGCGCCGTCGAGCACCTGTCGTCCGCGTCCGCGGACGCCGACCAGCTGCTCGTCCTGGGGGACCTCATCAACGTCCTCGACTACCGCACCTGGACCGGGATCCTGGTCGACGCGTTCGGGCGCGAGGCGGTTCAGGAGTCCGCCCGCCGCCGGGCCGAGGGCCGCTTCGAGGAGGCCCGGGAGGCGTTCCGGCGCAACGCCGGCGACCTGGAGGGCGCCCGCGACCGGTTCCTGGAGCTCGCCCGCGCGCAGTACGAGGCGGTGTTCGCGGCGCTTCCCGACGGGGCCATCGTGACCTTCGGCAACGTCGACATCCCCGACATGCTGCTCTCGCTCAAGCCCGACGGGGTCCGGTTCGTCGACGCCGAGGCCGTGGAGCTCGACGGCGTGAGGTTCGGCTTCGTCGGCGGAGGGGTGCGGACCCCACTGGGGATCCCGGGGGAGGTCGACGAGGCGACCTACGACGCGAAGTTCGACGCGCTCGGCTCGGTGGACGTGATCTGCACGCACATGCCGCCGCGTATCCCGTGGTTCGTCTACGACGTCATCGCCAAGAAGTTCGAGCCCGGCTCGGTCGGGCTGATCCGCTACGTGCAGGAGCACCAGCCCCGGTACTCGTTGTTCGGCCACGTGCACAACCCGCTGGCCGGACGTGGCACGATTCGCCGGACGGAGCTGGTGAACGTGGGGCATTTCCAGGCCCACGGGCAAGGATTCGTCGTCGACACGGCGACGTTCGGGAGCTAGGAGAAGGAGGGCCCGCGATGGCGGAGCAGACCGAGGGCACCATCACGATCGACGCCTCGCCGAAAGAGGTCATGGCGGTCATCCTCGACTTCGAGGCCTACCCGGAGTGGGCCGAGGGCATGAACGCCACCGAGGTGCTCAGCAAGGACAAGCAGGGCCGGGGCAAGCAGGTGCGGCTGGACGTCAGCTCCCTGGGTCTCTCGGACAGCCTGGTGTTCGACTACAGCTACCCGGGCGGCGACAAGGGATGCAGCTGGACGCTCGTCGAGGCACGAAACATCAAGGACCTCGAGGGGGCCTACGAGCTTGCCGGCGACGGCGACTCGACCGAGGTCACGTACCGGCTGGCGATGACGCCGTCCATCCCCGTTCCCGGCATCGTCAAGCGCCAGATCGAGAAGCGGATGCTCAAGTCCGCGCTGGAGGGCTTGAAGCGGCGCGTCGAGGGCTGAGGGCTCGCCGGGCCGCTATCCTGGGCGGTCCATGAGGATCCTGCTGTTCACCGGCAAGGGCGGCGTCGGCAAGACGACCGTGGCCTCCGCGACCGCCGTTCGTTCGGCCCGGGCGGGCCACCGCACGCTCATCATGAGCACGGACCCCGCCCACTCGCTGGCCGACTCGTTCGCCGTGCCCCTGTCCTCCCGCGCCGTCCAGGTCGACGCCAACCTCTGGGCGGAGCAGATCGACGCCCAGGAGCGCCTGGAGGACAACTGGCGCGACATCCAGGAGTACGTCGTGTCGTTCCTGAACTGGGCGGGCGTCGACGCGATCGAGGCCGAGGAGCTCAGCGTGATCCCCGGTCTGGACGAGATCTTCAGCCTCACCGACGTCAAGCGCTACGTGGACTCCGACGCGTTCGACGTGCTGATCATCGACTGCGCGCCCACGGCCGAGACGCTCCGGCTGCTCTCGCTGCCGGAGGTCATGAACTGGTACATCGAGCGGATCTTCCCCGTCGAGCGCCGTGTCGTGAAGACCATCCGCCCGCTGCTCACCAAGCTCACCACCATGCCGATCGCCGACGATCGGATCTTCGCCGCGATCGAGCGTCTGCACCGCAACCTGGACGGCGTCCGCCGGATCCTCACCAACGAGAAGGTCTCCAGCGTCCGGCTGGTGGTCAACCCGGAGGCCATGGTCATCGCCGAGGCCCGCCGGACCTACACGTACCTGTCCCTGTTCGGGTACCGCGTGGACGCGGTGGTCGCGAACCGGATCATCCCCGACACGGTGACCGACCCGTACTTCGGGAAGTGGAAGGAGATCCAGCAGAAGCACCTCGCCACGATCCACGAGTCGTTCGAGCCGGTGCCGGTCCTGACGGCGCGGCTGTTCGACCGGGAGATGGTCGGGGTCGAGAACCTGGCGGAGATGGGCGACGAGGTCTACGGCGACCGGGTCGCCACCGACATCTTCCACAAGGACGAACCGATCAAGGTCAGGAAGCGGGGTGCGCAGTTCCTGCTGTCGTTGCGGCTCCCGTTCACGGAGAAGGCCGAGATCGACATCCATCGCAAGGCCGACGAGCTCTACATCCGCGTCGGCCCCTACAAGCGGAACCTGATCCTGCCCCAGACCCTCCAGCGCCTGGACGTCCAGGGCGCGCAGATGATCGAAGACCGCCTGCAGATCACGTTCGGGAAGGCGCCGGCCCAGTCGGCCGCCACCGCCCGCTGACGAACGAAAGGACTCCCATGGCCGACGGACCCTCGCGAAAGCGCCCCGCGACCGAGCCGCCTCCCGCCGAGACCGAGGCCGGCCACGACCCCGCCATGTGCCAGGTCGCCTTCTGTCCCGTGTCGATGCTCCTGACCGCGACCGGGACCGTGCGCCCCGAGGTCGTCGAGCACCTCCTGGCGGCCGGCCGGGAGCTGTTCTTGGCGGCCCAGGCCGTCATCAACGCCCGGGCGGAGGGGCTCGCGCGGCGCTCGCCGCTCGAGAAGATCGAGATCGGGTGACGCAGGCCGCGCTTCGGGCCTTGGGCCTGGACGTCGGCGGCACCAAGGTCGCGGGGCTGGTCCTCGATTCCGAGGGGACGGTCCTGGGCCGGGGCGAGCGCCCGACGCCGGCCGAGGACGCGGATCAAGCGATCGCGACGGTCACGGAGCTCGGCCGTGAGCTGCTCGCGGAGCACGGGACGGTGGTCGGCGCGGGCGCGGGCGTCGCCGGGATGGTCGACTTCGCCGCGGGAGTGTTCCGGTTCGGACCGAACCTGCCGTGGCGGGAGGTTCCCCTGGCGGAGCGCCTGTCGGAGGTCCTGGACGTGCCCGTGATCGTCGACAACGACGCCAACGCCGCGGCGTGGGGCGAGTACCGCCACGGCGCGGGCCGGGGCCACGACGACCTGCTCATGGTCACCGTCGGCACCGGCATCGGGGGCGGGATCGTCTCGGGGGGCCGGATGCTGCGCGGCGCCCACGGGTTCGCCGCGGAGATCGGCCACGTCATCGTCGAGCCCGGAGGCCCCCCCTGCGGCTGCGGGAATCAGGGCTGCTGGGAACAGGTCGCCAGCGGGAGCGCGCTCGGCCGGATCGGCCGCGAGCACGCCGCCGGGGACCCGGACGGCCGTATGTCGCGGTTGGCGGGCGGGCCCGAGCGGGTCTCCGGCCGTCACGTGGCCGAGGCGGCACGGGAGGGCGACCCGGACGCCGTCGCCATCCTGGCCGAGGTCGGCCGGCGGCTCGGCGAGGGGATGGCCGGGCTCGCGAACATCCTGGATCCGGACGCGATCGTGGTGGGAGGCGGGGTGGCCGACATCGGCGAGCTGCTGCTCGAGCCCGCCCGGCGCGCGTTCGTGGACACGATCGAGGCGCCCGGGCACCGCCCGGAGGTCCCGATCCTGCCGGCGGCACTGGGCAACGACGCGGGAGCGATCGGCGCGGCCGCGCTCGCCCTGGACGCGGCCGCGCGATGAAGCTCGGGACGATCCTTCCGTTGTTCAACGACCGGCCCCAGAAGACGCTCGACGCGGCGCGCGAGGCCGAGGCCCTCGGCTACGACGGGGCGTTCGTGTTCGACCACTTCTTCCCGCCGGGGGCGCCGCCGGACCGGCCCGCCCTCGAGGGCTTCACGATGCTGGCCGCGGTGGCGGAGGCGACCGAGCGGATCCGGGTGGGAATGCTCGTGACGCGGGCGTCGCTTCGCCCCCCGGGGCTGATCGCGAAGATGGCCTCGGTCATCGACGTCCAGTCCGGCGGCCGGCTGATCCTGGGCATGGGCACGGGTGACCCCATCGACGAGCCCGAGCACCAGGCGTTCGGTTTCCCGACGCTCGGCGTGGAGGACCGCCGCGCGTACCTCCGGGAGGCGATCGAGGCCCTGAAGGCGCTGTTCGAGGCCCGCACCTGGGACGGCGGCGTGCACGTGCCGAAGCTCACCGGTCCCCTGCTCCCGCCTCCGGCGCAGCCCGGCGGGCCGCCGATCTGGGTCGGCGCGCTGGCCGAGCCCGTGCTGCGGATCGCCGCCGCCGTCGCGGACGGCTGGAACGGGTGGGGTCTGTCCCCGGAACGATTCGCCAAGAAGGTGGCCATCCTCCGGGAGGCATGCGCCGAGAGCGGCCGGGACGTGGAGCCGACGTGGGCGGGGATCGTCCTGGTCGGCGAGGACACGGCCGAGGCGCAGCGGCTGGGTGAGGAGCGCCAGCGCAAGGGGATGGCCGACGACGCCTGGGTGGGCTCGGCCGACGAGCTTGTCGAGCTGCTCGGCGCGCTGCGGGACGCGGGCGCCACGTGGTCGATCATGGTCCCGGCGGGTCCGGGCGACCGGCGCCGCCTGATCGCGGAACGGGTGCTTCCGGCGCTCCGCGACTAATCTCTGCGCGACCGACGACGGGGGATTCGATCTCAATGACGAGACGCGTGCTGATCATGGGAGCCGCCGGGCGGGACTTCCACAACTTCAACGTCGTGTACCGCGATGATCCAGCCGTCCGCGTGGTGGCGTTCACCGCGACGCAGATCCCGTACATCGACGACCGCACCTATCCGGCGGAGCTGGCCGGGCCGAGCTATCCGGACGGGATCCCGATCCACCTGGAGTCGGAGATGCCCCGGCTCGTCTCCGAGCTCGACGTCGACGAGGTCGTGTTCGCCTACTCCGATGTCGTCGCACCTGCACGTCATGCACACCGCGAGCACGGCGCTCGCCGCCGGGGCCAGCTTCACGCTGCTCGGCCCCGACGCGACGATGCTGGACGCGCCCGTCCCGGTGGTGGCGGTGTGTGCGGTGCGGACCGGCTCGGGCAAGAGCCAGACCACGCGGAAGGTCGTGGCGACCCTCCGGGCGGCCGGCAAGACGGCGGTGGTGGTTCGCCACCCCATGCCCTACGGAGACCTGGTGAAGCAACGCGTGCAGCGGTTCGCGTCCGAGCAAGATCTGGAGGCCGCGAACGCCACGATCGAGGAGCGCGAGGAGTACGAGCACCACCTCACCACGGGGACGGTGGTCTTCGCCGGCGTGGACTACGCGGCCATCCTCCAGGCGGCCTCGAAGGAGTGCGACGTGCTGGTGTGGGACGGGGGCAACAACGACCTGCCCTTCTACCGGCCAGCCGTGCACCTGGTGGTCGTCGACCCGCTGCGGGCCGGTCACGAGCTGACCTACCACCCCGGCGAGGCGAACCTGCGGATGGGCGACGTCCTGGTCATCAACAAGGTCGACTCGGCCACGCCCGAACAGCTGGCGGCGGTCCGGGAGTCCATCGCCGAGGTGAACCCGAAGGCGACCGTCGTCGAGGCCCGCAGCCCGGTGACGGTGGACGACCCCGAGGCGCTGAAGGGCAAGCGGGTCCTGGTCATCGAGGACGGGCCCACGCTGACCCACGGAGAGATGCAGTACGGCGCGGGCGTCGTGGCGGCGAAGCGGCACGGTGCAGCCGAGATCGTGGACCCTCGCGCCTACGCGGCCGGGACCCTGCGCGGGGTGTACGAGGCCTACGACGTCGGGCCGGTGTTGCCGGCCATGGGCTACTCCGCAGAGCAGCTGGCCGATATGAAGGCGACCATCGAGTCCGTCCCCTGCGACGTGGTCGTCGTCGCGACGCCGATCGACCTTCGCCGACTCATCGACTTCGACGTCCCCGCCGTTCGCGTCACCTACGACCTGGAGGAGGTCGAGGGCTCGCCCACGATCGCCGACGTCCTCAGGCCGGTCACGGGCTAGTCGGTGGAGCGGGTGGTCGTCGCGCTGGGCGGCAACGCCCTCCTGCATCGAGGCGAGGACGACACGCCCGAGCTGATGCGCGCGAACGCGCGCCGGGCGGCGGAGCTGATCGCGGACGTCGCGGCGGAGGGCCGCGAGGTCGTCGTCACGCACGGGAACGGTCCCCAGGTCGGACGGATCCTGCTGCAGAACGAGGCCGCCCGCGACATCGTCCATCCGATGCCGCTCGACGTCTGCGGCGCTGAGAGCCAGGGCCAGATCGGCTACCTGCTCCAGGTCTCGATCGGCGACGTGTTCTTCGAGCGGGGGATGCTCGAGCGGCCGGTGGTCACGGTGCTGACGCTCACCCGGGTCCGCCCGGACGACCCGGCGTTCGAGCATCCGACGAAGCCGGTAGGGCCGTACTACCTGGAAGCCGACGCGAAGCATGTTCGCCGAGGAGCGGGGGTGGAACGTGGCGGCGAGCCCGGAGGGCGGGTGGCGGCGGGTGGTCCCCTCGCCCGCACCCGTACTCGATCGTGGAGGCGCCGGTCATCCGCCAGCTGGTCGAGTCGAAGGCGATCGTGATCGCCGCCGGCGGCGGCGGCGTTCCGGTGGTCGAGGACGGGCCGAACCTGGTGGGCCGCGAGGCCGTGGTGGACAAGGACCTGGCCGCGGCGATCCTGGCCCGTGACGTGGAGGCGGCGACGCTGCTCGTCCTGACCGACGTCGACGGCGTCTACGAGGACTTCGCATCCAAGACGAAGCGCCGCAAGCTCGACCGCCTCACGGTCGCGGACGCCCGACGGATGCTCGACGCCGGAGAGCTGGGCGAGGGGTCGATGGGGCCGAAGGTCGAGGCGGCCGCGCAGTTCGTGGAGTCGGGCGGGGAGCGAGCCGTGATCGCCGCCCTCGAGGACATGGTCCCGGCCGCCGCCGGCGGGGCGGGAACGGCGATCACCGCCTGAGTCGAGGCGATACGCTCCGCCCGTGACCGACCTGCGGTTGCTGGCGTGGAACGTGCACGGGTTCCGGGCCGGGCCGCGCGCGGTGGCCGACGCGGTCGCGGAGCAGACGCCGGACATCGCGTTCATCAACGAGGCCGGCCGGCGCCGGGCCCTCAACCGGTTCGCTCGCGGCCTCGGCGCGCAGGCCGCGTCGAGCCTCACCTGGCGGAGCTCGGTCGCCAACGCCGTGGTCGTCCGACCGCCGTGGCGCGTGGTGGACACACGGGTCGTTCGGTTCGAGCGGTCGGGCCGGCTGATCCCCGGGGGGCGTTCGTCGCGCACGTGGGCCGGGCGGGTGCCCGGATCTGGGCCGTGAGCGTGCACCTCGGCCTCTCCGACCGGGAACGCCAGGCGCACGCGCGCGAGCTCGGCGACCTGGTGGCCGGGCTCACCGGCCCGGTCGTGGTGGGCGGTGACCTGAACGAGGGACCCGAGGGCGCCGCGGCCGCCTGGCTCACCGAGCGGCTGTGGGACGCCTTCGCCGGCCGCGGAGAGGGGCTCGGCTACACGTTCCCCTCGGCCGAGCCCCGCGCGCGGATCGACTACCTCCTGCTCGGCGAAGGTGTCCGGACGACCCGCACATGGGTGGAGGACGGGCCCGAGGTCCGGGCCGCCTCCGACCACCTGCCGCTGTTCGCCGACGTCACCCTGGCCGAGCCCTGAGCAGGGCAATCGCCGGTCCTGGGCGAAAGAGATGCGCATGACACGAACCCGACGCACTCGACACCTGCCCGCACTCCTCGCCCTGTGCCTGGTCGTCCTCGCGCCCACGTTCGCCTACGGCCACGCGGAACGTCCGACTCTGTCGCCGGCCCGGCCCGGCCGCGTGCCGAACGTGTCTCGGATCGCACGGCAATCCCCGGTGCTGGACGTGTGCAAGAGCAAGGTGAACGGCCGGTGGGAGTGTCGCTACCGGCACATCCAGCAGGCCGTGAACGCCGCCCCGAACGGCGCGCTCATCCGCATCTGGCCCGGTTTGTACAAGGAGGAGCCCAGCCGCTCCGCTCCGCATCTTCCTCCCGACAACCCGGATGGAACGCATTCGTTCGAGTACCACGTCAAGTACCCGAACTCGGCGAACCTCATCGCGGTCGTGGGCAAGAAGAACATCACGCTGCTCGGGATGGGTCGCAAGCCGCGGGACGTTGTCATCGACGCCGGCTTCAAGAAGCACGTCGGCATCCGCGGCGACCGCGCCGACGGGATCATCATCAAGAATCTCTCCGTATGGCACGCGTTCGAGCACGGCGTGTACATCCTGGACTCGTCCGGATGGTTGATCGACCAGGTGGTGAGCGGCTACAGCCGCGAATACGCCTTCCTGACCTTCGGGAACGACCACGGCCTTCAGCGGTACTGCGAGGCGACGGGCTCGGGAGACGGCGGGCTGTATCCGGGCAGCTCGGCCGACGACGCGAACGGAGGCCTCGGCCGCCCCTCCACCGAGATCCACCACTGCAAGAGCTACCACAACGCCCTCGGGTACTCGGGGACCCAGGGGGACAACGTGTGGGTCCACCACAACGAGTTCTGGGACAACGCCGTGGGGTTCGTGACGGACTCCGAGACCGACCACCCGAACTACCCGCAGAACGACTTGACCTTCGAGAACAACGTCGTCCACGACAACAACTTCAACCCCTACCTGGAGACGTCGGACGTCAAGGCGACGGTGTTCGAGGGGACCGCGCTCATCCCGGTCGGCGTGGGCGTCGTCATCGCCAGCGGGAACGACAACCTCGTGCAGAACAACCAGATCTGGGGGCACGGCCGGTTCGGGGTCTGGTTCATGAACGGCGTGGGCCTGATCCTCGGCCCGATCAGCGAGCCGGCCGCGCCGCCGTTCTTCAGCTCGAACAACCGCTTCGTCAACAACCGGATGTTCCCGCCTGCCGGGGTCGAGGGTGAGGGCAACGACGTGGATTTCGGCTGGGACGGGCTGGGCTTCGACAACTGCTGGGAGGACAACACCCGAGACGCCGGAGGGACGCCGGCGACGAGCGACGCGCCCATGCTCTCCCCGTGCGACGTGCCGGTCCTGAACGGCGCTACGCCGCACGGCGTCCCGTACCCGATCAACCTCATGCACCAGGGGCTGCTCATCCGAGACGAGGAGAACGTCCCCCTGTGCTGGACGGCGGGGGTGGATCCGTGCCTGTGGGGGCCCGGGCCCGATCCGAAGAACGCCCGGAACCTCCCCGAGGGGATGCGCGTGGAGTGGCCGAAGCCGCCGGTGTGCGGGCCGAGCACCTGCGCGAGCCTGCTCGCCCAGCGGCGTTAGGCGGCCCTAGGCGTCGCCCGGATCCTCGGGCGGGGTGTTCACCCACATGCAGGCGGGCGGGTCGCGCTCCGCCTGCGTCCACGCCGCGCAGCCGAGGATCTGGGCGATCTTGAACGGCCACAGCCGGGGCATGGGGTAGTCGTCGCAGTCGGGGAACAGGGGCGATATGGGCATCGGGTCCGCCGTGATCCCGTCGGCCCCGCCGTCGTTGTTCTCCCAGCAGTTCCCCGTGCCGTTCTCGTCCCAGTAGAAGTCGGTCCCGTTGCGGTCGGGCCTGCCGTCGGGCCGCATCCCCATGTGGTTGAACAGGTACTTGTTGCGATGCGAGGTGTCCAGCTGCTTCAGGGGGTCGTACTCCTCGCGGACCGCGGCCGGGATCATGAACTGCATGGTGCCGAACCGCCAATTGTCCCAGATCCAGTTGTTGGCGATGAGATTGTCGTTCCCGCCGACGATCGCGATCCCCACCCCGGTGGGAGATACCACGGCGGGACACGCGAAGTTCTCGGGGCGCTCCAGGATGGGCCGGGTGCAGATCTCGTCGTGCTCGGCGTCGTACACGTCCATGTTGTTCGAGTAGATCAGGTTGTACTCGAAGCGCGCGGAGTCCTGGGGCAGGCCCGGGTGACCCGGGAAGATGCTGTCGGTGGTGATCCCCGCCCCGTTGTGATGGAACGTGTTGTGGTGGGCCCAGACGGAGTTCCCGGCCGTGCCCGAGTAGCCGATGGCGTTGTGGTGGCTGTTGCAGTAGCGGATCTCGATGGAGGGACGGGCTCCGTGGTGGTCGGCGGCCGAGCCGGGATAGACACCGGAGTCGCCGTTCCAGTAGCCCTCGCAGTGCTCGTAGAGGCCGTGGTCCGACATGAAGGTCAGGAACCCGTACTCGGTCGAGTGGGACCCGATCATGCGGCTGATCACGAACCCGTCGGTCTCGATGATGTACAGCGCGTTGAAGTCGCCGTTCTTCACGTGGAAGTTGCGGAAGTAGACGCCGTCGGCCCGGTCGGCGCGGATGACGTTGAGCTTGGCGTAGTCGCCGTCGAACAGGACGTCGGACGGCTTCGCGCCGGTGCCCTCGATCTGCAGGTTGCACTTGGCGTCGCACTTCCGGTCGTCGTTCGTGTCTCCCAGGATCGCCACGAGGTTCTGGTCGTGGGGGCACTTCCGGTGATACGCGTAGGTGGGGGCGCCGTTCTCGGCCTTCATGTCGGCGCACCTGGGGTCATTCGTGGGGAACCGGCGCCACTCCATCTCCCGATACACGCCGGGCAGGATCAGGATCCGGGATCCGTTCTTCGCGGCGTCCACGGCCCGCTGGAGGCTGCGGAAGCGGCACTTCGGCAGCAGGCCCTCGTTGTAGGCCCGGCGGTTCGCGGGGAGCTTCCTGATCCGAGCCGCGCTGTCCGACGCGCACACGACCAGGGCGGGGCCGGTGGTTCGGTACCTGGGGACGCTGCCGGTCCCGTCGGGGAACACGGAGGGGCGCTCCAGGTGGGCCTGGGCGGCCGGCAGGCCGAGCATCGAGACGAGGACGACCAACGCGGGGACGAGGAGACGTCGCATCAGCGGCGCGCCGCGACCGACCTGGCGAACTCCAGCACGCGCTCCTGGATGGTCTCCGCGTCGTAGTCGAGCGTCGCCACGTGGTAGGAGTTCGGCATCGTCACGAGCTCCTTGTCGGCGGAGCCCACGCGGTCCATGACGTACTGGGCGTTGTCCTTCGGGACCACGTGGTCCTCCGGGGAGTTGAACACGAGCACCGGCTGGAGGACCTGCGGCAGCTCGGCCTGCACGGTCTTGCACATCCGGTTGAGCTGGATGATCCCGGCGTAGGGGACCCGGTCGTAGGGAGCTTCGTTCTGGGCGGGCTTCTTGATGTCGTTGCCGACGCCCTTGCGGGAGCGGGCGAACAGGCGGCCCACCGGCGCCAGGGCCATCTGCGGGTTGCGGATATAGGGGTTGACCACCGCGACCCCGCGGACGACGTCCGGTCGCTTGGCGGCCAGGTGCAGGGCCATGGAGCCCCCCATGGACAGCCCGCACGCGATGAGGACCTCGGTGCGGCCGGCCAGCTCATCCAGGGCGGACAGCGCCTCGGCCTCCCACTGCTCCCACTTCGTCTTGGCGAGCTCCTCCCACGTCGTTCCGTGGCCCGGGTAGCGGGGGGCCGCCACCGACAGGCCCTCGGCCGCGAGCCACTCACCCAGCGGGCGCATGCTGGTGGGGTTCCCGGTGAACCCGTGGAGCAGCAGCGCGCCCACGGGACCCCCCTCGAACCGGAAGGCCTCGGCCCCCGGGATGACCCTGATGGTCACGAACCCGTGACGGCCTGGACGCGGGCGATGAGCTGGTCGGTGTCGAAGGGCTTCGAGAAGAAGTTGTCCTCGCCGACCAGGCCGATGACCTCGGGGGCTACCTCGGGCTTGCCCGTGATGATCACCACGGGGACCTGCCGGGTCTCCGGGGTGGCCCGGAGCTGGGTGAGCATCCGCTCCCCGCCGACGTCGGGCATCATCAGGTCGAGGATGACGGCGTCGGGGTGGTGCATGTCGAGCATCAGGAGGCCCTCGAGGCCGTCCTTCGCCTCGACCACCTCGTAGTCGGACAGCTCGAGGGAGATCCGCACGAGCTTGCGCACGGCGTCGTCGTCCTCGACCAGGAGAACGGTCTTCTTGCTGCCGTCGGGTTCGACCACCCGGTCACCTTTCGCCACCTCCGGCCTCCTTACCTGCGCGCCGGATTCCGGAACAGCTGAAGGACCATGAACAGGCCGAAGACGCCCGCCAGACCGACGAGGATCACCAGGATCACCAGGAAGGTCCACTCCAGGATGCCGTAGCCGAGCACGTCGTCTAGTGTATACGCGGGGTGTTCGTGGTTCGGAGCCGAACCACGGTTGGGGTGAGGCCACATGATGTACTGGCTGTTGAAGCACATCTTCCTCGGCCCGTTGCTCAAGGTGCTGTGGCGGCCGAAGGCAAAGGGGCTTGAGAACCTGCCCAAGAACGGCCCCTTCATCCTGGCGATCAACCACCTGTCGTTCGTGGACAGCCTGTTCGTCCCGCTGGTGACGCCGCGCCGGGTGGTGTACCTGGGCAAGGCGGATTACTTCGACAAGTGGTACATGGCCTGGTTCTTCAAGGCCGCGAACGTGATCCCGGTGCGACGGGAGGGCGGCTCGGCCAGCGAGGCGGCGCTGCTCGCCGGCATCCGCGCGCTGAAGCAGGGGCTCGTGGTGGGGATCTATCCGGAGGGGACCCGCAGCCCCGACGGGCGGCTCTACCGCGGCAAGACCGGCGTGGCCCGCATGGCCCTCGAGGCCCGGGTACCGGTCATCCCCGTGGCCGTCTTCGGCACCGAGAAGGTCATGCCTCTCGACTCCAAGCGGCCGCACCTGGGCGCGGACGTCACCGTCCAGTTCGGCAAGCCCCTCACCTTCGAGCGGTATTACGACCGCCCGGCCGACCGGTTCGTGCTGCGTTCGGTGACCGACGAGATCCTCTACGAGATCATGATGCTGACCGGGCAGGAGTACGTGGACGAGTACGCCTCCAAGGTCAAGGACCAGCTGAAGGCCGAGCGGGACACCCGCGAGCGCACCACGGCCGAGGCGTCCTCGAAGACCGCCTAGCCCGTCGGGACCATTTCGAGAACCACCCGGGTCGCCGCCCGCGATGCCGGATTCGTCCCGTAGGCTGGGTCGCCCCGGTGGCACCGAAGGAGAGTCGATGGCGGATCTGATCGTGGAGGCGCGGGCGCTGCGCAAGGTGTACCGGAACGGCGCCGAGGTTGAGGCCCTGAAGGGCGTCGACCTGGCCGTGGCTCGCGGCGAGATGGCGGCGATCATGGGGCCGTCGGGATGCGGCAAGACCACGCTGCTGAACTGCCTGTCGGGGCTGGAGCAGATCGACGGCGGCGACGTGCTGGTGGACGGCCGGTCGATGGCCGAGATGTCCGACGACGTCCGGACCGACTATCGGGCGCGATCGATGGGGTTCGTGTTCCAGGCGTTCAACCTCCTCCCGGTGCTCACCGCGGCGGAGAACGTGGAGATTCCCCTGCTCCTGCTGGGCGAGCGGGCGAAGGAGTCTCGCGCGCGGGCGGTCGACATGCTCGAGCGCATCGGGCTGGGCGAGCGCGCGAATCACCGGCCCGAGGAGCTCTCGGGGGGCGAGCAGCAGCGGGTGGCCCTCGCCCGGGCGCTGGTGCACGAGCCGGCCGTCGTGTGGGCGGACGAGCCGACGGGCAACCTGGACTCGGAGTCGACCGAGTCGGTGATGGCGCTGTTCAAGGAGCTCAACGACGGCGGCCAGACCATCGTGATGGTCACCCACGACGAGCGCGTCTCGTCGTTCGCGGCCCGGACCATCCGGATGCGCGACGGTGTCATCGAGAACGGCAAGGCCTCCGCACGCCGGCGGGCGCCCAAGCGCAAGGTCACCGCCCGCCCGTGAGCCCGGGCCTCGGCGTCCCGCTCGTCCTGTTCCTGCTCGTGTTCGGCGGGATCGGGATCCTGGCGATCCGCCGCCCGTTGCTGACCCGGCTCGCGGCACGAGAGGCGGTCCGGCGGCGCGGCCAGACGCTCTTGGTCATCGCGGGGCTCATGGTCGGGACGGCCACGATCACCGCCGCGTTGGTCGGAGCCGACTCCGTAGCGGACTCCTCGGTGGAATCGTTCGCCTACCGCAACTGGGGCTACGTCGACCTGACCGTGCGCCGGTCCGACAACGGGTTCTTTCCGCGGTCCATCGCCACGCAGCTGGCGACCGATCCCGGCGTGCAGGCGGTGACGGACGGCGTGGCGGGAGGCGTGGAGCTGTTCGGCTCGGTCTCGGACCTCGACCGGCGTCAGGGGACCTCGGGCGTGGTGCTGGTCGGCTTCGACCCGAAGCAGCAGGCTCCCTTCGGGACCTACCGGCTGGCGGGGGGCGGGGCGACCACCGGCGAGGACCTGGCTCCGGGCGAAGTGGTGATCAGCCGGCTCCTGGCCGACAAGCTCGGCGCCCGGGTGGGGGACCGGCTGACGTTCTCGCTGGAGTCCGCCGGCCCGGCCGTGTCCCTGCCGGTCAGGTCGCTGCGGGTCGCGGGCATCGCGCTGGCCGAACCGCCCGGCTCGTTCACGCTCGGCGCCGTCGTCTTCGCGCCGAACCGAACCGCGGCCTCCGTCGTGGGTTCGGGCCAGATCAACGTCGTGCGGGTCTCGGTGCCGGGAGGCATCCGCGACACCAGCGCCGCCGCGCTCGCCGCGGAGGGACCCCTCGAGCGGGCGGTCGAAGTGGCGGCCCTCGAGCTGGTGATCGCGGGAGATGAGCCGCCGGAGTTCCAGGTCTCGCAGGCCAAGCTCCAGGAGGTCGAGAACGCGGAGACGGCCAGCGAGTTCATCCGGGCGATGCTCGTGGGGATGAGCGCGCTGGTGGTGGCCGCCGGCTCGGCGCTCATCGTGAACCTGATCGGCATGCTCGCCGAGGAGCGCCGCTCGCGGCTCGGCGTGCTCCGCGCCCTGGGCCTGCGCCGCAAGCGCCTGGTCTCGCTCTCGCTGATCGAAGGGGCGATCTACAGCCTGGCCGCCGGCGTGGTGGGGGTGGGCGTCGGCCTGCTCGCCGGCCGGCTCATCGCCGAGCGGTTCGGCTCCGCGTTCGCCCAGTTCGCCGGGGACGACTTCGACTTCCAGTTCCACTTCGTGCTGAACCCCGGGACGCTCCTCACCGGCTTCACGGTGGGCACGCTGCTCACGCTCCTGGTCGTCTGGCTCGCGTCCAGGCGGACCTCGCGCCTGACGATCACCTCGGCGATCCGCAACCTGCCCGAGGGGCACCCGGAACGCGCCCGCCGGCGGTGGCCGGCTCTGCTCCGCCTGGCCGCCCTGGCCGTGGTCGGGGTGGGCGGGGTGCTCTCCGGTTCGGGGCCGGCCCGGATGGCCGGCGGGCTGGCGCTGATCCTGCTGGCGTCGTCGGTGGCCCGGGGGCGGCTCGGGCAGCGCACCCACGCCACGCTGACCGGACTGGCCCTGGCGGGCTGGTCCTTCTTCCAGGTGTCCGGGATCCCCCCCGACGAGGACCCCGCGCAGTTCTTCGGGGTCTTCGTGATGGCGATGCTGGCCTCGGTGTTCGGCCTGACCATCCTGGCCTCGGCCCACCTACGGGTGGCCGAGCGCTTCGCGGGGATCCTGGGACGGACCCGCAAGGCGATCCTGCGTCCGCCGCTGGCGTACCTGGCCCGGCGTCCGGTCCGCACGGGCCTCACCACCGGCGTGTTCGCGGTGATCCTGGCGATGCTGGCCCTGTTCTCGGTGTTCTTCGTGGTGTTCCAGCCCGAATACGCACGGTTCTCGAACGGCTACGACGTCCGGGTGCTGTCCACGGGCTCCTCGAACATCGACCTGCCCACGCCGCTCCTGCGCGACGTGGAACGCTCGCTGGAGCTGCGGACGGTCGGCTACGTCGGCCCGTTCAAGGGCGAGGCCGGCTTCGGCGATTCGGAGCGCACGCTGATCCCCCTGTTCGTGGTGGGGGAGCTCGCGACGCGGGAACCACCGGTGCGCCTGGACCTGCGGGACGACGAGTACCCGAGTGACGCGGCGGCGTGGGCGGCCGTCGTCGAGGGTCGCAACCGGATCATCACGCCCTTCGGCAACCCCGGGCAGACCGTCCGCCTGCAGGGCGACCGGGGTCCGGTCGAGATGGAGATCGTCGCCACCCCGGCGTTCGGCCTGCTCGACGGGATGTACGTGTCCTCGAGGACCGCCGGCCAGTTCGCGTCGGCGCCCGAGGGGTCCTCGATGCTCGTCGACGCGAAGCCGGGGGTGGACGGGCTCGCGCTGGCCCGCAAGATCGAGTCCGCGCTGTTCGAGCAGGGGGTCGAGGCCGACTCGATCCGCAAGCTCGCCGACGACGCGGACCGGGCCAACCGGGCGTTCTTCTCGACGATCGACATCCTGATGCGCATGGGCCTGGTGATCGGCGTCCTGTCGCTGGGGATCGTGGCCCTCCGGGTGATCACGGAGCGCCGCCAGGCCATCGGCGTTCTGCGGGCGCTCGGGTACCGCAAGCGCTCGGTCATGGCCGGCCTCATCGCGGAGGCCGGGCTCACGGTGTCGATCGGCGCGCTGGTCGGCGTCTCGGTCGGGATCATGATGGGGTTTCTGTTCTACCGGCAGCAGGACTCCCAGCCGGGGTTCGGCGTGGACTGGGCGAACCTGGGAGGGGCCCTCGCCCTGGTGCTCGTCTCGGTGCTGATCGTGACGCTCGGCCCGGCGTGGCGGGCGTCCCGGCTGCCCCCGGCCGAGGCCGTCCGGTACTCTGAGTAGCTCGAACCGCGTCCGACGGTTCGACGAACCTCCCCTCGACATGCCGATGCAGCGAACGCGCGCGCTCCCGATCCTCGCCGCCCTCGCGGTGCTCCTCGGCGCGTGCGGCGGGGCCGGGCCCAGGACGCCCGAAGGACCCCGGAGTCCACGGCAGACCCGGTCGCCCCAGGTCGTGGGGTCCGTTCCGCCGGCCCCCGCGATCGCTCCCGGGCCGATGCTCCTGGCGTCGAGCTTCGAGCGGCCGATCTGCGGGCGCTATCAGCACCCGGGGCCGGGGTGTGAGTTCGGCTACGAGGGAGACGACCTGGAGACCGGCGAGTTCGACTGTCGCACCGGGCCCGGATGCCTGCGGATCGGCCGGCAGTCGCACTCGCACATGGGCGTGATCCGCGAGGTTCCGCTGCCCGGCGGCCACGCGTTCATCAGCGTCGCGCACCGCGTCCCGGAGATCCCCGAGGGAGCGATCCCCTCGGACCGCGGCTACCTGGAGCTCCTCCAGCTCTCGCCCACCGACGGGGATCCCGGGCGGCCGGGGTATCCCGTCGAGGTCCGCCTGTTCCCCGACCGGCGGCTCGGGCTGGCGCTCTACCGGGAGAAGGACGTCGGCCGCACGCGTGACCCGATCCCCGTGGACGAATGGTTCACGACGATCGTCGAGCTGACCAACGGAGCTCCGGCCGTGCAGCGGATGTGGGTCTACGACGCGTCCGATCGCCTGGTGGACTACGTCGAGATCGAGCTCCGCAGCGCCCAGCCGTGGGCCCACGCCGACCGGACGGCGCAGAAGGTGGGCGGCGCGACCTCCACGCTGGTGCCGATGTACACCTTCGAGGACGACTGGTACATCGCCGAGTCGTTCATGGGCCCGCTGAAGCTGACCGAGACCGGGACCCCCGTCGAGTAGCGCTCACGCCCGGCGGAACACCCCGAAGATCGCCTCGCGCAGGCCGCCCCGCGTGGTCCGGTAGGGGCGCTCCTCGAGCGACTCCGTCAGAAGTCCGTCCGGGGTGAGCCCGCGGATCAGGTCCGCGGTCAGGAACTGGGGGCCGGCGCGACGCCCGAGCAGCCACTTGGCACGGGCCTTCAACCCCTTGACCGAGAGCAGCGGAGGGAACGCGCGGGCCGCCTTCGAGCAGAACAGCTGGAGGACGCCGCCCGGGGCGAGCACCCGTTCGACCTCGGTCCAGTAGGCGGGCCACCGGTCACGGGGGAGGTTCTGCAGGCAGCCCCGATCGAACACGAAGGCCATCGAGCCGTCGGCGAAGGGCAGGACCGACGCGTCGGCGACGCCGAAGCGGGCGTCCGGCGCGTTGCGGCGGGCCTCCGCCACCGCCGCGAGGGCGATGTCCACGCCCACCGTCACGGGGAATCGGGTCGCCAGATAGGCGGTAGCGACGCCGTTGCCGCAGCCGACGTCCAGCGCGCCACCGGCCGGCAGGGTCGTCCGCTCCAGGAGCTCGACGAGCTCGGGCGGCGCCTGGGTGAGGTGCCACGCGAACTCGTCGGCGCGCTGCTCCTGCCAGCGCGCCTCCCAGGTCTCGCGGCGCTCGCTGGGCTTGGGCTCGACGGTCATGACGCCTTCGGGTCGGGGTCCAGGACCCGAGCGTAGACGGCCTCCAGCTCCCGCGTCGTGGCGGCGATGTCGTAGCGCTCCGCCGCGGTCGCGGCGCGCGCCCCCATCGCCCGGGCGGCGGCGGGGTCGCGGAGCACCCGCAGGATGCCCTCGGCGAACGCGGCGGCCTCGCCGGGCGCGACCAGGACCGCGTCCTGCCCATCGGCGAGCGTCTCCTCGACGGCCGGGATGCGCGTCGCGACGATCGGGGCGCCGACCGCCATCGCCTCGAGCAACGCGTTGCCCTGCCCCTCCCACAGCGAGGGGAACGCGAACACGTCGGCCCGCGCCATGATCGCCCGGGCGTCCAGCCGCACGCCCAGGAACGCCACCCGGTCGCCGAGGGGACCGGCCAGCCGCTCCAGCTGCGGCCGGAGGGTGCCGTCCCCGCACAGGAGCAGGCGGGCCCGGGGGAACTCGCCGAGGACGGTTCGCATCGCCTGGATCACGTGGCGGTGGCCCTTCTGCGGCGAGAGCCGGGCCACGCACACGATCGACGGCTCGCCGGGATCCTGGATGGGCGGGTCCGGCTCCGCCGCTCCCTCGGCCCGGAGCGTGGCCAGGTCCTGGCCGCGCAGGACGACGTCGATCCGGGAACGATCCCAGGAGGCTCCTCGGATCGGGTTCGCCCTCACCGCCTCAGAGATCGCCACGAAGCGATCGACCAGTCGGCGGCCGGTCCACTCGTCCAGCCGCGACACCAGCCGGGCCTTGCGGGCCGTGGCGCCGGAGAGCTCGCGTTCCATGAACCCCATCGGGTCCACGTTCGCGATCTGGCTGATGACCTTCACGCCGGCTCGCCGTCCCGCGAGCCGGCCGACGATGGAGGCCCACACGACCGCCGTGTGCACCGCGTCGAAGCGCCGGCCGCGAAGCAGGCGGGCGACCTTCGGCACGGCCAGCAGCGCCCGGGGCCCGCGCTTGGCGCCGATCTCGAAGACGGGGATCCCCAGGGATTCGATCTCCACGCGAAGCGGCGCCGGCGGCCACAGGAAGGCCACCTCGGGCTCGAACCGGGCGCGGTCCAGGTGGCGGAGGGTGAGGACCAGTCCGCGTTCCGCACCGCCCATCGCCAGGCCGTCGATCAGGTACAGGATGCGCGTGGCCACGGCGGCCGAATCTACCAGGCACCTATCTCGGGGGGTCCGCCCGCCGGCCGGAACGGACCGTATCGAACTGAGGGCGGGCTACCCCCCCGAACCCCCCGTACTATCCGGCCGTGGCGAAGGACCCGCGATTCAGCGTGATCATCCCGACATACGGGCGCCCGCAGTACCTCTCGGAGGCCGTGGATTCGGCGCTCGCCCAGACGGTGGACGACCTCGAGGTCGTGGTCGTGGACGACGCCGGCCCGGAGGAGCTCGTGGGGCCCGGCGACGATCCCCGCGTCCGGCTGGTGCGCCGCGATGTCAACGGGGGCCCGGCGGCCGCGCGCAACACGGGGATCGACCAGGCCCGGGGCGAGTACCTCGTGTTCTGCGACGACGACGACGTGATGACCCCCGACCGGCTCGAGATCGCGCTGGAGGGCCTGGGCCGCGCCGACGTCTCGGTGTGCTGGAACCGGTACCTGGACGCCCCCGACCCGAGGGCGAAGCCGTCGCTCGAGGGAGACGTGCGCGACGTGATCCTCGACCACATGGCCCCGCACGTGGGGCGCACCGCGGTCCGGCGCTCGATCGCTCCGGCGTTCGACGAGCGCTTCAACGCGCTGGAGGACGCCGAGTGGTGGCTGCGGCTGGCCACCCGCGCGGCGGTGGCCTCGGTGCCGCGGGTGGGGTACCTCGTGCGCCGACACGCCGGCCCCCGCCACCGGACCGGCGCCCACGACCGGGTGGAGGGGCGCAAGCTCCTGCTGGAGCTCTACCGCGAGTACTTCGACGAGCACCCGCGAGCCGAGGCCTTCCAGCAGATGCGCCTGGGGCTGACCGCGCTCGATGCCGGCGACAGCAAGCTCGCCCGTCGCGCGTTTCGCCGTTCGTACCGGCTCAAGCGAGATCCGAAGCTCCTGTGGCACCTGGCCCGCGCCCTCCGCCCCGGGCGGCCGGCCTGACACGGTAGGCTCCACGAGCAGCGACCAAAGGAGAAGCCCATGCGACTCGTCCGCGTGCTGATTCCCCTCGTGATCGGCCTGGCCGCGTGTGGTGGCGAGGCCTCGGATTCGCCTCCCACCACCCCGGCAACGACCGCATCACCGTCGCCGTCGATCGACCTCGCGGAGGAGGCCCGTCACTCGACCTGTCTCGACTTCGCTCGCGCGCAGCGACCCCTGGTCTCCTCCGCGGATATCGGCAAGGAGCTCGGAGACGCGATGGACGAGTTCGCCAACGAGCTCGGCATCGACGCGGGCCTCTACGCGGACGCCGGAGACCAGGAGACGTCCGCCCTGGTCACCCGGATGTCCGCGGACGCCCGGGCCACCGCTCCCGAGCTTCGAGCCGAGTCCGATGGGAACGCGGCGCTCAGCAGATATTCGAGCCTCATCGACGAGCTCCTCGGCCGCCTCGGGCCGGGGGCCTGCGAGGAAGAGATCGGGGAGTAGGTCAGGCGAACTGCTTGGCGTCGACGTCGGCCAGGTACTGCTTGACGACCTGACGGGCGGGGCCGTCGTGCTTCACCATCCCCCGGTCGATGTAGACGATGCGCGGGCACAGGCGCTGGACGTCCTCCAGGACGTGGGAGACGAAGACCAGCGTCTGGCCGTCCTTGCGGAGCTGGTCCATCCGCTTCAGGCACCGGCGCTGGAACGACTCGTCGCCGACGGCGAGGACCTCGTCGATCAGCAGGATGTCGGGCTCCAGGTGCACGGCCACGCTGAAGCCCAGGCGCACCTCCATGCCGCTGGAGTAGCGCTTGACCGGGGTGTCGATGAACCGGCCCAGCTCGGCGAAGTCCACGATCTCGTCGAACTTCGCCCGGATATCCCTGCGCGAGAGCCCGAGGATCGTCCCGTAGAGAAAGACGTTCTCCCGGCCCGTGAGCTCGGGGTGGATCCCGCTCTTGATCTCGATCAGCGAGCCGATCCGGCCGCGGGTCCGCACCTGGCCCGACCACGGGTTCGTCACGCGCGAGATGAGCTTGAGCGTCGTCGACTTGCCCGAGCCGTTGGGCCCGATGATCCCGACGGCCTCGCCCTCGCCGACCTGGAACGACACGTCCGCGAGGGCCCACAGGTCCCGCGACGCGGTCCCGTCGCCCTTGCGCAGGCCGGCCCGCTCCAGGGCCACGCCCAACTGTCCGCCGAGCGTGCGTTGCTTCTTGCGTGCCCGCATCCGCCGCTCGCCCAGCCGGAACCGCTTCCAGACGTGTTCCAGGGCGACCATGGGCTTGCCGTTGGAGGCCACCGTCACACCACGTCCGCGAAGTTCGGGTCCAGCCGCTTGTAGCCGCGGTAGACGACGGCCAGCAGCACCACTCCCACGCCGGCGGCCGAGGCGAGCGGGCCCCAGTCCGGCCACTGCCCGTGCGCGAGGACGCGACGGAAGCCGTCCATGATCGGCACGAGCGGATTCAGGTAGGGATAGGCGTCGGCGAGCCAGCCGTTGATGGCCCCCTCCGGTCCGATCACCCTGGACAGCGGGTACGCGACCGGGCTCGCGAACATGAGGATCTGCAGGAGCAGCGGGATCCCGTAGCGCGTGTCCCGGACATAGGCGGTCGTCATCGACACGAGCATGGTGATCGACGTCGCAAACAGCATCAGCACCGCCAGTAGCACGGGATACGCGATCCATGTCCCAGAAGGGAAGATCCCGAACGAGAACAGGATCCCGATCAGGATCACGCTCGAGACCAGGAAGTCGAAGCCGGCCGACAGGACGGCGGCCAGCGGGAAGATCTCGCGGGGCATGTAGATCTTCCGGATCGTCGCCCAGTTCGAGACGATGCTCGACGTCCCGTAGTTCAGCGACGACGCGAACAGCTGGAACGGGACCAGCGCCGCGTAGCTGAACACGATGTAGGGGAGACCCTCGCTGGGGACCTTCGCGATGCGGCCGAACACCACGCTGAACACCACCATCAGCATCAGGGGCTGGGCGATCGCCCAGAACGCCCCGAGCACCGCCTGCTTGTAGCGCACCCGCAGGTCGCGTTCCACGAACGTGTACAGCAGCTCCCGCGCGCGCCACAGCTCGGCCACCTTCTGGAGGATGCGGACGGGGTAGCGCTGCTTCGGCGGGGGCCTCAGGTCGCCGAGGTCCTCGGTGGTGAGGGCCCGGACCCGGGGGATCTTCCGGCCGAGGCGCTCCTCTTCGGCCAGCTGGGCGGCGGTCGCGGGGCCGAGGAGCTCGTCGGCCTCGTTCAGCCCGTCGTTCTGCCCATTTCCGGGCACGCGCGTAGGCGCGGCCTTGGCGGCCGCCTTGCGGGCGGGCGAACTGGAGGCGCGCTTCGCCCGGGATCGAGGTGTGGATGAAGGGGTCGGCATCGAGCGGGGCCATTGTATTCGTGCCGGAGGCGAGCGCCCGGCCCGGCGGGGCGGCCGGTGCTCGGTCCACTAGGATTCGGGCTCGTGGAGCTCGATCGGACCCTTCTGGCCGAGCACGCTTCCCACACCCTCGACGGCGTCACCGAGCGCGCGTTCGTGTTCGAGGTGGAGGGGGAGCGATGCTTCGGGCTGCTGTACCTGCCGGCCGACGACGGCGTGCGCACCGACCTCGGCTGGGTGGTCAACCACTCCTACGGCCTGGAGGTGCTGAACCTTCGCCGCACGGAGCGGGCCCTGGCCCGCCGCCTGGCCTCGCTCGGTCACCCGGTCCTGGCGTTCCATCGGCGGGGCTACGGCGACTCGTCGGGCTCGCTGTCCGACGCCACGCTCGAGTGGCACCTGGAGGACACCCGCGCGGCGGCCGAGCGCCTGGCGACCGAGGCCGGGACCACGCGGCTCGGCCTGATCGGAGGGAAGTTCGGCGGCCTCATCGCCGGGCTCGCCGCCCGCGACGGCGCGGCCGAGCGCCTGATCCTCATGAATCCCGCCCTCACCGGGGAGTCCTACTTCCGGCGCATGATCAAGGAGATGGCCCTGGTCCAGCTGTCGATCCGCGACGACACCCCGAAGCGCTCGACCGAGGACATGCTCGCCGAGCTCGAACGGACCGGCATGGTCGACGTGCTCGGGTTCCCGATCTACCGGGGCCTGTACGACCCGCTGAAGGGCGAGGACCTCTCGGTGGACGCGGGGGCGTTCCGCGGCGAGGCCCTGCTGTTCGAGGTCTCGAAGCGCTCGGGGGTCGGCAAGGACACCCAGGCCCTCGCCGACCGGCTGCAGGCGAACGGGGCGCGGGTGCGCGTGGAGCGCCTTCGCGAGCCGCCCGGCACGTCGTTCGGCGGGGTGGCGTACGTCTCGACCGGCGACCCGATGACCCGCGAGGACGTCCAGGCCCCGATCGTCGAGGGCATCGCGAACGCCGCCGCCGACTGGATGCGCACGACGTGACCCGGGCGTGGGAGGAGTTCCCGGCGTTCATCCCTCTCGGGGAGGACCGCCTGTGCGCGGTGGTGTGCGCGCCGGCCGCGGGCGGCCACGACCTCGGGGTGGTCCTGCTGACCGGCGGCAACTACACCCGGACCCACCGCAACCGGATGTGGGTACGCACCGCCCGAGCCCTGGCCGAGCGGGGGTTCCCGAGCATCCGGGTCGATTACCACGGCGTCGGCGACAGCACCGGCACCGCGTTCTTCGACATGGAGGTGCCGTTCGACAAGGACGCGCTCGCCGCGGCCGCCTTCCTCAAGCGGGCCACCGGCGTCCCCAGGCTGGCGATCGTGGCGACCTGTTTCGGGGGGCGGAGCGCCATGGCCGCCGCGGCCCAGGAGCCCGACGCGGTCGGGATATCGATCGCCCCGGTGCCGCTCTCGGTGCCGAAGAACCGGCAGCCGCTCCCCGCGCGCAGCAAGGTCCGCCTGTGGATGAAGCGGTACGCCCTAGGGACCAGGCTCCTGCAGCACCCAACGGTCCGCCGCCTGCGGGGCAAGGCCGCCGCCAAGCGGGACCGGCCCGCTGTGGTGATCAGCCCGCGGTTCAAGAAGGACGCGGTGGAGGTCCTCCGCCGCGGCGGCGCGGTGAAGTTCATCTACGGCGAGCTGACCGAGGGCCTCGAGGAGCTCCACCAGGCGATCGCGGAGATCGAGCCGCACGTCACGGCCGAGCAGCTGGGCCACATCGAGGTGGACCTGGCCGAAGGGACCAGCCTGCTGCGGTTCCAGACCCTCGCCGACCAGGACGTGATCGTGAACCGGGCCGTGGACTTCGCTGGACTCGCTGCACCGCTCGCTCTCCCGCGCCGCCACCTCGTAGTGACCTCCGCCGGCGCCTCGGCGCCACCCCTGTTCGTCGTCGGGTCCGGACGGAGCGGCACCACCATGCTGCGGCTGATGCTGGACGCCCACCCCGACCTGGCCATCCCGCCCGAGTCCCACTTCATCCCCAGGATGTGGACGATCCGCGGCCGCTTCGAACGCGACGGGCGCCTGGACGCCATGGCCCTCGCCGAGTCGCTGTTCCCGCAGTTCCGGTTCCGGGAGTGGAAGATCCCGGCCGACGCCGTCCGGGAGCGGCTCCGCGCCCTGGACGACCCGTCCTTCGCCGCCGTCATGGAGGCGTTCTTCCTGGCCTACGCCGGAGAGCACGGCGCCGCGCGGTGGGGCGACAAGACGCCCGGCTACATCCTGGAGATGGAGCTCCTGGCCGGCCTGTGGCCCGACGCCCGGTTCCTGCACCTGTACCGCGACGGCCGGGACGTGGCCCTGTCGTTCCTCCAGCGGGGATGGGCCCGTCACCTGCCCGAGGCGGCGGAGCTGTGGGCGAAGCGCAGCGAGCTCGGCCGGCGGATCGGGCGGGGGCTGGGCCCCGGCCGGTACCTGGAGGTGCGCTACGAGGAGCTGGTGGATCGAGGCGAGGAGGAGCTGCGCCGGATCTGTGCGTTCATCGACCTGGACCTGCGCCCGGAGATGCTGCGCTACCACGAGCGGACCGGGGACGTCCTCTCCGTGAAGGAGCAGCGCCACCACGAACACGAGGCCAAGCCACCCACCAAGGGGCTGCGCGACTGGCGAGCCCAGATGAGCCGCGGAGACGTGGCCGTCTTCGAGGCGATCGCGGGGGAGACGCTCGAGGCGTTCGGGTACGAGCGCGCGGTCGCGAACCCGCCGGCCTCCGCCCGCGCCCGGGCGACGTTCGGCCGCGCCGTCACCGCCGCGTCGCGAGGGGGCCGGCGGCTGCGCCACCGGCTCATGCGCCTGGTCCGCCCGGGGATGCTCCCCCCGCCCCGGCGCTGGTAGACACTTCAGGCGATGGACGCGCCGTTCTTCGTGGTGGGATGCGGGCGGTCGGGCTCGACCATGCTCCGGCTGATGCTCGACGCCCACCCGGAGCTGGCGGTGCCGGGGGAGTCGCACTTCATCCCGCCGCTGTGGCGGCGACGCGGCCGCTTCGAGCGGGACGGCCGGCTTGACGCCGGGGCCCTGGCCGCGGCCGTCGCCCGCACCCCGCACTTCGGACACTGGAAGATCCCGCCCGAGCGCTACCTGGAGAGCGTCCGGGCCCTGGAACGGCCGACGTTCGCGAACGTCATCGAGCGGGCGTTCCTGGCCAACGCCGAGCATCACGGCAAGCGGCGGTGGGCCGACAAGACGCCGATCTACGTCCGCCACGTGGGGCTGCTCTCCCGGCTGTGGCCGGAGGCCCGGTTCGTGCACCTGATCCGCGACGGGCGCGAGGTCGCCCTGTCCTATCTCTCGGTGCCGTGGGGGCCGAGGAGCGTTCTGGAGGCGGCGTGGAAGTGGCGGCGCGACGTCGGCGCCGGCCGCGCGTCCGGCGCGGTGCTCGGACCGGGCCGCTACCACGAGGTCCGCTACGAGGACCTCGTGGCCGGTCCCCGCGCGACCCTCGAGCGGCTGTGCGCCTTCGTGGAGCTCGCCTTCGACCCCAGGATGCTCGAGCACGCCAGGGACGTGGATCGCGACCGGCTGGCGCCCGCGTCGGGGCTCCCGTACCACGCCCGGGCGGCCACGCCGCCGCAGGAGGGCGCACGGGACTGGCGGACGGAGATGGCCGAGGGGGACGTGGAGGCCTTCGAGGCCCTCGCCGGCGGGCTCCTGGCCGATCTGGGGTATCCGCGGGGTGCGCGGAAGGCCGGTGCGGTACTGCGGGCGCGGGTGGGCCTCACGGCGGCCGCGCTCGCGGCGCGGGAGCGGGCGGGAGAGGCGAAGAAGGCGCTCGGGGGCGGGCGGACGGGGGGCGCGGGCGCCCCCCAGACCGAGGACTCCTAGGCGGGCTGGGTCTCGGGCGAGCGTGAGGCCGACACCGGCGGCAGCGCCGGCGCCGTGCGAACGGCACGCTGAACGGAACCGTCCTGAAGCCAGCGCGCGCCGCATCTGACGCAGAACGCGCGGCGCTCGGGACTCAGGACGACGACGATTCGGAACGACTCACAGGCAGGACAGCGTGGCACTCGTGCTCCTTTCGGTGCCCCGCGCTTCCCCGGTGGCGCGAGATTGGTATCGGGGGCGACCGCTCGATACCCGTGCCGGAGTTGTCCGAAACGTCAACCCCGTGGATAGAGACGGGCTCGTCGTCCGGAACGTTCCCGGGGGGCTCAGGATTCCGGGCTGGCCCACCCTCGGGACCGTTCCACGGCCCGGATCCAGCCGGCATGCCGGGCGTCGGCGGCCGCGCGGTCGCCGGGCTCGAACCGGGCGTCGAGCTTCCAGTGCGAGGCCACCTCCTCCCGGGAGGACCACACCCCCGTTCCCAGCCCGGCCAGGTAGGCGGCGCCCATGGCGGTCGTCTCCTGGACGACCGGGCGCATCACCGGGACGCCGAGCTGGTCGGCCTGCTCCTGCATCAGCAGGTCCATGGCGGAGGCGCCCCCGTCGGCCTTCAGCTCGGTGACCGGCAGGGCGGCCTCACGGCTCATTGCTGCCACCACGTCGCGGGTCTGGAACGCCATGGCCTCGACGGTGGCCCGGGCCAGGTGGGCGCGCGTGGTCCCGCGGGTGATGCCCACGATCGTCCCCCGCGCGTAGGGGTCCCACCACGGCGCGCCGAGCCCCACCAGCGCGGGGACGAAGTACACGCCCTCGGTGTCCGGGACGCTCGCCGCCAGGGGGCCGGTCTCGGCGGCCTCGTGGATGATCCCCAGGCCGTCGCGCAGCCACTGCACCGCGGCCCCGGTGACGAAGATGGCCCCCTCCAACGCGTACTCCGCGTGGTCCGCGTGGCCCACCGCGATGGTGGTCAGCAGTCCCTCGCGGCTGATGGGGGCCTCCGGCCCGGTGTTCATCAGCACGAACGAGCCCGTCCCGTACGTGTTCTTCGTGGCGCCGGGCGTGAAGCAGGCCTGGCCGAACAGGGCCGCCTGCTGATCGCCGGCGATGCCCGCGATGGGGATGCTCGCCCCCAGGAACGCCTTCGGGTCGGTCGAGCCGAAGTCTCCGCTCGAGGGCCGAACCTCCGGAAGCACCCCGCGCGGGATCCGAAGGTGCTCCAGGAGCTCGTCGTCCCAGTCCAGCCGGTGGATGTCGAAGACCATCGTTCGTGACGCGTTGGTCCCTTCGGTCGCGTGGACCGTCCCGCCCGTCAGCCGCGCCACCAGGTAGCAGTCCACGGTCCCGAACGCCAGCCGGCCGGCCTCGGCAGCCTCGCGGGCGCCGTCGACGTGGTCGAGCAGCCAGGCGATCTTCGTCCCCGAGAAGTACGCGTCGATCACCAGGCCGGTCCGTTCGCGGACCCGGTCCTCCCACCCCTCCGCCTTCAGGCGGTCGCACTCGGCGGCCGTGCGGCGGTCCTGCCACACGATGGCCGGTCCGATGGGGCGCAGCGACTCCCGGTCCCACAGCACGGTGGTCTCGCGCTGGTTGGTGATCCCGAGCGCGGCCAGGTCGCCCGGCTCACGGCCGGCCGAGGCGAGCGCCTCCCGGACCGAGACGAGGGTGGCCGCCCACCAGGCCTCGGGGTCGTGCTCCACCCAGCCCGGGCGCGGGAACTGCTGGGGGAACTCACGGTAGCCCTTCCCGGCCACCGAGCCGTCCTCGGCCACGACGAGGGCGGTGACGCCGGTGGTGCCGGCGTCGATGGCGAGGACGCTCAAGAGGGCGGCGTAGTTGGACCGGTAGCAGTGGGGCCATGCGCCGGGGCCCTGGCTGTCCAGCACCTTCTCGGCGACCGGGATCTGCTCCGCGCGCGTGTACGGGAACGGCCCCTTGCCGTCGAACGGGCCGCCGCCGTAGGCGTACCAGGTGCTGGGATGGAACTGGAGGCCGCCCCAGTAGCCGTTGCCGGTGTTCGCGGCCCAGTTCCCGCTCGACTCGCACATGGCGATGGCGTCCCAGTCGGCCGACCAGGGGCCTCCCCGCCCGGCGCCGTCCAGCAGCGCCTGGCGAAGGGCCTCGCGCCGTGCCGCCTCCTCGATCTCGCGCTTGCGCTGCTCGAGCTGGGCCACGCGCAGGTGTGCGGCCCGGGCGACGGCCTCGGCCTCGCGCAGGCGGATCGAGATCTGCTCGAACAGCTTCTGGACGCGCTGGCGCTCGACCTCGAGGGCCTCGCGCTGCTCCTTCAGCAGCGTCTGGTTCGCCTCGACCTCCTCGCGGCGCTGTTCGACGGTGGCGATCAGCTCGGTGTCGGACCCGAAGGCCCGTTCCGTGAACGCCTGCGCCGAGGCCAGCTCGGAGGGGCTGGTCACGGACAGGATGACCTCGAGGGTCGCGGCCGGTCCGACCTGGTAGGCCGCGGCCGCGCGGTGCGCCAGGACCTCGCGGGAGTCCTGGAGCTTGGCCCACATGAGGGCCTGCGCGCGCTCGGCGCGGAGGATGGCCCGGATCAGGAGGTCCTCGGTGGCCTCCACCTGCCTCAGCTCGGCCCCGAGCAGGCCGACCTCGGCGGCGAGGGCGTCCAGGCGCGCCTGCGCCGCCGCAGCGTCGTCCGCCGCGCCGGCGATGTCGGCGTCGAGGTCCTGAGCGAAGGCACCCGTTCCAAACGCGAGCACGAGCACCACGCTCGCGATGATCGTCTTCCGCATTCCGTCCTCCGGCACGTGCGAGCCCGTGTCTTCGGCGTGTGAAGGGAAGCTTCGAGTGCCCCGGACCCTTCCCCAAGTCCTGTGGCGAGAGGCCCGAGTCTACAATCCGACCGGCCGGGCGTCGACGCGTAAAGACCCTTGAACCGCCCGAAGCTTGCTGAATCCCTCAAGGACGGAGAAGCGGGACATGGCCAGGATCGGCATCCTCACCGGGGGCGGCGACTGCCCGGGACTCAACGCCGTGACCCGGGCGGTGGTCCGCAAGGGATGCCAGGACCACGGCGACGTGATCATCGGGTTCCGCAACGGGTGGCGCGGCGTCATGGACGGGGCGGTCATGGAGCTGACCCCCGAGAGCGCCCGCGGGATCCTGCACCGCGGCGGGACGATCCTCGGAACGTCCCGGACGAATCCCTTCAAGGTCGAGGGCGGGCTCGAGCTCGTGAAGGAGAACCTGGCCGCCTACAACATCGAGGGCCTCATCGTCGTGGGGGGCGAGGGCACGCTGTCGTGCGCCGCGGCGATGGTCCGGGAGGGCCTCAACGTCATCGGCGTGCCGAAGACGATCGACAACGACCTGGCTTCCACCGACTACACGTTCGGGTTCGACACGGCCGTCCAGATCGCGTGCGACGCGATCGACCGGCTGCACACGACCGCCGAGAGCCACAACCGGGTCATGGTCCTGGAGGTGATGGGGCGCCACGCGGGTTGGATCGGCCTGTACGCGGGCCTGGCGGGCGGTGCGGACGTCATCCTCATCCCCGAATACCCGTTCGACATCGCGGAGGTGGCCAACCACCTGCGCCACCGCCACTCGGCGGGGCACTCGTTCTCGATCGTGGTCGTCGCCGAGGGCGCGCTTCCGCGCGAGGGGACCATGGACGTGCCCGAGTACGAGCGTGACGAGTTCGGCCGTCCCCGGCTGGGCGGGATCTCGACGATCATCGCCGACGCCCTCCAGCACCGGACCGGCTTCGACACGCGCGTCACGATCCTCGGCCACGTGCAGCGCGGCGGGACGCCCACGGCGTACGACCGCGTGCTGGCGACGCGCTACGGGGTGGCGGCGATCGATCTGGCCGCCGCGGCCGAATGGGGAAGGATGGTCTCGTTGCGCGGCAACGACATCGTGAGCGTCCCCCTGGACGACGCGGTGGCCCGGCTCAAGACCGTCCCGCAGGAGCTCTACGAGGTCGCTCAGGTCTTCTTCGGCTGACGCGAACCGGCGGGCTAGTCCGGCGCCGGGGCGGGGGCGGTCGCGGTGGGGAACTTCGGCTTGGCCGCCACCATCACGATGCCGGCGACCAGGATGATCACGGTCCCGGCGACGGCGGCGTAGAAGCCCGCGCTCCAGGACCAGTTCACCACGGTGAACTCGGCCCTCGCGGCGCGGAGCGACTCCTGGATGTCGGAGTAGTCCCGGATCACGAACCAGGTTCCCAGGCCGCCGGTCAGGATGGGGCCGATCCCCATGCGGCGCGCGTACGCCCACCCGGCGACGGGGGCGATCCCCTCGATCGCGGCGAACCCGCCCAGCCACAGGTAGCCGATCCCGATCAGGTCGACGCCGCCGATGGCGGTGCTTCCCCCGAGGCCGCCGAGCCGAAGCCAGGGGACGAACGAGGCGAGGGCGTACAGCGCCGCGCCGGCGATCAGGCCCACCCCGGCGAGCTTGCGCACGGTGGTCTCGGGGACGTCGTCCTGGCCCAGGACGGCCCGGCGCGCCCACCCCTCGCCCGCCAGGAGGTCGATCATCGCCACCGACCGGCCCCTTGCCCGCGGCGCCTCCAGCTCCAGCAGGCGGCCGTCGGGGCCCTCCAGCGCGAGCTTGACGTGGGTCCCGTACGGCCTGCCGTGGACGTGGGTCCCGGCCCGGTCCCACTCCAGGAGCTTTCCGGTGATCTTCGTCCCCCCCACGTTGAGGTCGGCGGGCAGAACGTGGATGGCGGCGGCGGTCACCGCGATCACGTAGCCGCGCCGGCGCGGTTTCCGGTCGTCTTCGGGGAAGGCCTGCAGCTTTCCGGCGTTGGCCTCGAAGACGGCCGCGGCGGCGACGGGTTCCCCGACGGCCGCG
Source organism: uncultured Actinomycetes bacterium (assembly GCA_963742735.1). Taxonomy (GTDB): domain Bacteria; phylum Actinomycetota; class UBA4738; order UBA4738; family JBBDTT01; genus JBBDTT01. The sequence continues at coordinate 237,521 of CAVUMN010000001.1, read as the reverse complement.
GCGGCGTCCTCCTCGAGCGTCACGACGCGGCCCGTGCGGCCATGGCCGCCTGATGCAGGGGGAGGAGCTCGTCGAGGACCCGCTGATTCGCGGGGGTGGGGATGCCGGCCTCCCGGCCGAACCGAACCACGGCCCCGTTCAGCCACTCCACCTCGAGGGGCTTGCCGCGCTCGACGTCGCGGCACATCGAGGACTTGAACTCGGGGTTCAGCACGTTCTCACCGTAGGAGAGCATGGCCGCCACGGCGTCCTCGGGCAGGCCGATGCCGCGTGCCCGGGCGACCTCGCCGCACTCGCGCCAGCAGCCGCCGATCAGCTCGCGGAGATCGGTGTCGGCGAGGATCTCGCCGAGCGTACAGCGGCAGTACGCGCTCACGCCACCGAACCCGCAGATGCCCAGGAGCTTGAACCACAGGACGGTCGGCATGTCCTCGCTGGTCTCGCAGGGGACCCCGGCCTCCGAGAAGGCCGCGGCGATCTCCTCCGCCCGTTTCGACGGCCCTCCGTTCGGGGCGCCGATCGTCAGGTTCGTCTGGGGGCCGCGCTGGTAGACGACGCCGGGCTCCTCGACCCACGCCTCGATCCTGGAGATGCCGGCGACGATCTCGGCCTGCGGGAAGCGCCCCGAGAGGAAGGCCTCGTTCTCCACGCCGTTCTGCAGGGACACGATCGCGGTGTCCGGGCCGACCGCGACGTCGACGGCGTCCGCGGCCGCCTCGTTGTCGTAGACCTTCACGCAGACGACGACGACGTCGACCGGGCCCGCGTCGGCGGCGGTGTCGGTCGCGTTCACGCGCTCGAACGCGACGTCGCCGAAATCGCTGTGGACGCTGAGGCCCTTCGAGCGGAGGCCCTCCAGGTTCGCGCCGCGGGCGAGGAACCAGACGTCGTGGCCGGCGGCGAGCAGGCGTCCGCCGTAGTAGCCGCCCACCCCGCCGGTGCCCGCGATCAGGAACCTCATCTAGGCTTCCTCCGTGCTCGTCGACCTGCGGTCGGACACCGTAACAAAGCCCTCGGAGGCCATGCGCCGGGCGATGTCCGCCGCCGAGGTCGGCGACGACTGGTACGGCGACGATCCAACGGTCAATCGCCTCCAGGAGCGGGCCGCCGAGGCCACCGGCAAGGAGGCCGCCCTCTACGTCGCCACGGGCTCGATGGCCAACCGCATCGCCCACCACGTGTTCACCCGCAACGGCCAGCGCGTGGTGTGCGAGCAGTTCAGCCACGTGAACACCGTTGAGCTGAACTCGGCGGCGACGCTCTCGGGGATCTCCTACAAGCCGATTCCCACCGAGCGGGGACGGCTCACGCCCGAGGCGGTCGCGGAGGCGATCGTGCCCGACCCGTTCGGCGTGGTCGGGCTCGTGTCGATCGAGAACACCCACCAGATCAGCGGGGGGACCGTGATGTCCCTCGACGACGCCCGGGGCATCCACAAGGTCGCCGCCGACGCGGGCCTGCCGGTGCACCTGGACGGTGCGCGGATCTTCAACGCCGGCGTCGCGTCCGGAGTGCCCGTGCCGGAGTTCGCGGCCGAGGCCGACTCGCTGATGTTCTGCCTGTCGAAGGGACTCGGCGCGCCGATCGGTTCGATGGTGTGCGGGTCAGCGGGGTTCGTCGAGGAGGCCCGTCGAACGAAGATGCTGTTCGGCGGGGCGTGGCGGCAGGCCGGCGTCATCGCCGCCGCCGGGCTCGTGGCGCTCGAGGAGGGTCCGAAGCGCCTCCACGAGGACCACGAGCGCGCCCGCCGCCTGGCCGAGGGGATCGCCGAAGCCACCCCGGGGGCGGTCGACCCCGCGGACGTCGAGACCAACATCCTGTTCGTGGACACCGAGCCGGTCGGCCTCGGGCCGTACGAGGCCCGCGAGCGTCTGCTGGACGCCGACGTGTTGACGAACGTCGTCGCCGGAAGGCTCAGGCTCGTCACCCACCTCGACGTGGACGACGCCGGCGTCGACGCCGCCGTGGCCGCCTGGCGCTCCCTGGCCGGCTAGCCCTGCTGGGCGCAGACGTCGTCGCCCGCGAGCATCCTCGGGATGGTCTCGCGCAGGACGTCGACGGGGATGGCGACGCCTACCCCCGTGACCCGAGTGGTGGCCGTGTTCATCCCCACGAGCTGTCCGGAGGTGTTCACGAGCGGGCCGCCCGAGTTCCCGTTGTCCAGCTCCGCCGAGTGGAAGAGGTACTCACCGATGCCGTCGTCGGGGCGCGACTCGATCTTCCCGTCGCTCCAGCTCAGCGGGATCGATCTGAGGGTTCTCGCCCCGGGGTTGCTCACGCGACTCGGCGGATAGCCGGCGGCGTAGACCAGGTCGCCGGGCCGTGCGGAATCGTCGGGCGCCATCCCCAGGGCCGGGAGGCTGATCGTGCCCACGCGGAGGATGGCCAGGTCCAGCTCGCCGCAATACGCCATGGCCTCTCGCGTGGCGGCTTCCAGGTTCGCGGATGGCCCGGCCTGGAATTCCGTCCCGTCCCGGACCACGTGGGCGTTGGTGACGATGAGCCCCCGGGACACGTCGTAGACCCAACCGCTGCCGACGTGCCACTCCTGCAGGAGCCCCTCCGCCGTCACCGTTTCCTTGTAGGCCAGGACGAGCATGGTGGAGCCCTGGACCTGACCGATGACCTCGCTCCGAAGGATCCGAGGTCGTGTCGCCGTGGAGCCCGAATCGATGAGCCGTCTCGCCAGGGGGACGCTCGCCACCAGCAGGACCACGATCACCCCGAACGCGATCGCCAGCCGTCGCCGGCGGCCGTCCTCCGGGCGAGCCACATGGCGGCTCGTGGTTCTGCCGGAGCGCGAATCGAGCACCGGTCCGTCGATCCTGCGGAGGTTGGCAAGCGCGCTGGCCCATCCGTCCGGCGTAGCCGAGAAGGTGGCGAGCGGCTCATCGTCGGGCCGAAGCCGGTCCCGAAGCTGGACCTCGTCGCCGACCTCGACCAGGAGATGACGCCGGCCCAGGTACCGGGGACCCGTGGAGGTGACGGACTCGGGCGGGGGGACCTGTGGGTTCATCTGGGGCGCCTCCGGATCGGCGGGCGCTGATCGTAGCGAGGCGGGACCCGCCCGGCTAGCCCTCGCCGGCCTTCGCGGGGGCCAGCTCGGCGACGACCATGCCGGCCAGGATGAGGGCGGCGCCGATCCAGCCGATCGCGGTGAGGACCTCGCCCAGCAGCAGGAAGCCGAACAGCCCGGCGAACGCCGGCTCGGACACGAGGATCAGCGCGGTGCGCGTGGGCGGGACCACCGCCTGGGCCCGGGTCTGGATGAAGAACCCGATCGCCGACGCGTAGATGGCGGTGAGCAGGATCGGGAGCCACACGTCGCCGCCGTGGATGTCGACCGGCGTCTCGATCCACAGGCTGGCCCAGGCGCTGAACGCCGCGGTGACCCACAGCTGGATCGTCGTGAGCGGGCCCGAGGCGAGATCGGGGGCGAACCGCCCGAGGATCACGATGTGGACGGCGAACGAGAGCGCGCACCCCAGCACCAGCACGTCGCCGTACCCGAAGCGGAACCCGCGGTCGGTGAACGACAGGAGCGCCAGGCCCGCGGTCGCGACGACCACGCCCATGGTCGCCCCGCGCGACGGCAGCCGCCGGAGCAGGAGCGCGGTGAGGATCGGCGTGAACACCACGAACAGCCCGGTGATGAATCCGGCGTTCGAGGCGGTCGTGTACTGCAGTCCGATCGTCTGGAAGACGTAGCCGGCGAACAGCGCGGTGCCCGCCGCGGTCCCGGCGGCGAGCTGCTTCCACCCGAACCCGCGCAGGCCCCTTCCGAACGCCAGGGTCAGGAGCGCGGCGGCGATCCCGAACCGCACCGCGAGGAACTGGAACGGCGGGATGATCTCGACGGCGTCCTTGACCACCGGGAAGGTCGCCCCCCAGACGAGCGCGACGCCGACGAGGGCGAGCTCCAGCCCGCGATGACGTTCGGGAGCCTCGACGCTCACGCGACCTCCTCGGCCAGTCGACTGAGGGTCTCCACGTCGCGACGGTGGTCGTCCCGGCGCCCGGGGGTCTCCACCAGGACGCTGGACGCCCGGACCGACGGCTCGGCCAGGACGTCGCGGAACCCGGTCTCGCCGATCCCCCCCGTCCCGATGTTCGTGTGGCGGTCCCGCCTGGAGCCGCGCGGGAACGCCGCGTCGTTGGCGTGGATGAGCCGGAGCTTCGGCTCCAGTCCCAGGTCCCGCACCTCCCCGAAGCAGGCTCGAACGCCCTCCGGTTCGTCCAGTGCGTAGCCCGCAGCGAACAGGTGACAGGTGTCGAGGCAGAGCGCCACCCGGGGATGTTCGCCGATCGACGCGAAGAGCTCCGCCGCCTCGGGGATCGTGGCGGCGACGGACCCGGCCGTTCCGGCGGTGAGCTCGATCAGGACCTCGGCATCCCGGGCGTGCCCGGCGATCTCGAGGATCGACTCGGTGGACCGGGCCACGGCCTCGGGTCGCGGGGTGCCGGCGCCCGCGGACCCGGAGTGCACGACGAGGCCGGCCGCGCCCAAGGCCTCGGCCGCTTCGAGGTCCGCGATCGCCGCGGCCACGCTCTTCGCCCGGAACTCCTCCTTCGGCGAGGCGACGTTCACCAGATAGGTCACGTGGATGTACAGCGGGCCGACGCCCTCCGCCGCCATCCGCGCCCGGAACTCGGCGGCGGTCGCGGGAGGGATGACCCGCGAGGCCCACGCACGCGGATTCGAGGCGAAGAACTGGATGGCCTCGGCGCGGACCTCGAGGGCGTTCTCGATCCCGGACACCGGGCCGCGCGGGGTGAAGACGTGCGCGCCGATCCGCATGCGTTCGCGGAGGCTAGCCGTGATACAGCGTGACCGTGTCGCCCTGTTCCACGGTCTGGCCGGGCTCGGGGTCCTGGCCGACGACCTTGCCCTCCGCCGCGCCGGGGATCGGGACGCGGCGAACGTGCAGTCCCAGTGCCTCGAGCTGGGCCTGGGCCTCGTCGACGTCCTTGCCTCGGACGTCCGGCATGTCGAACCTGCGGGGCCCGCTCGAGACGACGATCGTTACCTGGTCGCCGCGCGCCAGGGCCGTGCCGGCCTCGGGATCGGTGCGGATGACGATGCCCTTGTCGACCTCGCCGCTGAACTCCTCGACGACGTTCGGCACCAGCCCGGCGGTGAGGATCTTCGACTCGGCCTCGCTGCGCGGGTCGCCGACGACGTTGGGCACGGGGACGGGCTTCGGGCCCTGGCTGACGACCAGGATGACCGAGGAGCCGACCTCGTACTGGCTGCCGGCGCCGGGCTCGGTCCGTACGACGCGGCCCGCGGCGATCGTCTCGTGGAAGACCGGCTTGGTCGAGCCGACCTTGAAGCCCGCGTTCTTGAGGGCGGACTTCGCGGCAGCCAGCGGCCGGCCGGTGAGGTTGGGCACCGCCCGGAACTCGGGCCCGAGCGACAGGGTGAGGGTCACCGTGTCGCCGGCCTGGATGACCTCCTCCTCCGCCACGCTCTGGCTGAGGATCCGTCCGGCGGGGACCTCCGACGAGTACTGGGGATCGTTGTAGCCGGCCTTCAGGCCGAGCTTGTCGAGCTCGGCCTCGGCCTGGCTCTGGGTCAGGCCCACGAGCCTGGGGACCTCTCGGTTGTGGGGGATCGCGTAGGTCCACGTGGCCCACGCCGCCGCGACCAGGGCCATCACCAGGGCGATGGCCGTGACGAACGCCCGCAGGGTCCGCTTCCGTCGCTGGCGAGGGGCCAGCGTCCGGGGGATGGTGACCGTGGGTGCGCGGTCATCGGGCACCACGTCCGAGGGAGGGATCTCCCGCGCCAGCTCGGTCAGGGAGCGGGCGGGGGGCAGGCCGGACATGGCCGTGACGATCTCGCGCCGCATCGTCGCGGCGTTGGGGGGCCGGCGCTCGCGCTCCTTCTCGGTGGCGGTGCCGACGATGCGGTCCATCGCGGGCGGGACGATCGCGTTCGACCGCGAGGGCGCCGGGACCCGGGACGACAGGTGCTTGTAGGCGATCGCCACCGACGTCTCGCCGGTGAACGGGACCCTGCCGGTGAGCAGCTCGTACATGACGATGCCGAGGGAGTACAGGTCGGTGCGGGGGTCCGCGGGGTCGCCCGAGACCTGCTCGGGGGCGAGGTACTGGACGGTGCCCGTGACCGTCCCGGGGGCGTGGGTGATCGCGGACTCGGCCAGGGCCCGGGCCAGGCCGAAGTCGGCCACCTTCACCACGCCGTCGAGGGTCATCAGGATGTTCTCGGGCTTGATGTCGCGGTGGACGATGCCCCGGTTGTGCGCATGGTCGAGCGCCGCCAGGACCTGGACGGCGATCTCCGCGGTCTGGGAGGGCGCCAGCCGGCCGGCCCGGGCCAGGACCGAGCGCAGGCTGTGCCCGCGGACGAACTCCATGACCATGAAGTAGGTGCCGTTCGTGTTGCCCCAGTCGTGCACGGCCACGATGTTGGAGTGCCCGAGCATGGCCGCCGCGCGCGCCTCCTTGCGGAAACGCTCGATGAAGCCCGGGTCGCCCGCCAGGTTCGTGTGGAGCACCTTGAGCGCGACCTCGCGGTCCAGGACCGCGTCGTGGGCACGGTAAACCTCGCCCATACCGCCTGAGGCGATCCGGGCGATGATCTGATAGCGACCGTCGACGGTGGTTTCGATCACGGCGTGCGTTTCCGCTGGGGGAGCGGCCGAACTCATTGTAGGTGGGGCTCATGCCTGCGCACGGGAGCGACGCGTCGAAGCTTCGTGAGGACCTGGCCCGGATCCGGGCCCGGGTCGAGGCCGAGGACTCAGATCTCCGCGCGCTCGGGTTCTGGCCGATCGTCTCGAGGGTCAAGCGCGATCCCGCGCTCATCGAGGCCCTCGCCGACGAGATCGGCGAGATCGACCGCCTCGCCTTCGAGGCCAAGCACCGCGTGCGGTTCTCGATCGGCTTCGGCAACCTGCTCCTGATCGCCGGAACCGTCGCGCTGAAGGGGTTGGTCCTGTGGGTGTCGAGCCTCGGCATCGAGATCATCAACCTGATCGACGGGTGGCAGCCCGGCGATCCCCGGATCCGCGTGGGCCGGTTCCACGTGGGCTGGGCGGGGGTAGCGCTGGTCGTGGCTGCGGCCGGGTTGTCGGTGACGTTCCATGATCTGGCGCACTGGGCGGTGGGCCGCCTGGGCGGCATACGCTTCCGGGCCTACTTCCTGAACGGGCCGTTCCGGATCCAACCGGGGATCAAGACCGACTACGCCAGCTATCTGAGAGCCGACCCTCGGCGCAGGGCGAGGATGCACGCGGCGGGCGCGGTCGCCTCGAAGCTCGCGCCCTTCGCGGTGGGCGCCTGGGGGCTGTTCGTCTACCTGCGCTACGAGTTCCTGGACGTGTTCCCCGCGTGGTCGCTCGTGGCGGTTCTCGCATTCGGGATCCTCCAGATCGTCACCGACCTGGTGTGGTCGACGAAGCGCTCGGACTGGAAGAAGTGGGCCCGGGAACGGCGCGTGGCGGCCGACCTATACTCGATGCGAACACCGGGGAGCTCGGGACAACCGGGCTGAGAGGCCGGCCGACACGCGCCGGCGACCCGAACCGAACCTGATCCGGGTAATGCCGGCGGAGGAAGCGTGAGCATCGAGGATCCCCTCGTCATCGGCGGGCGCAGCTTCGCGTCGCGGCTGATCCTGGGCACCGGCAAGTTCGGCTCGTTTCCCGTGATGCGCGAGGCGATCGAGGCCAGCGGAACCCAGATGGTGACGGTCGCCCTGCGCCGCGTGGACCTCGAGTCGACGGGTGGACCCGACATCCTGGAGTTCATCGACGCCGACCGGGTGCTGCTCCTGCCCAACACCTCGGGCGCGGTCGACGCCGACGAGGCCGTCCGGCTGGCCCGCCTGGCTCGCGCGGCCGGCATGCCCGAGTGGGTGAAGCTGGAGATCACCCCCGAGCCGCGCTACCTGCTGCCCGACCCGGTGGAGACGCTCCGCGCCGCCGAGGAGCTGGTCAAGGACGGCTTCACGGTCCTGCCCTACATCAACGCCGACCCGGTCCTGGCCAAGCGGCTCGAGGAGGCGGGGTGCGCGACCGTGATGCCGCTGGGGTCCTGGATCGGCTCGAACCAGGGCGTCCGCACCCGCGACGCCGTGCGGATCATCGTCGAGCAGGCAACGGTCCCGGTGGTCGTCGACGCCGGGCTGGGCGCCCCCTCGCACGCGTCGGAGGCGATGGAGATGGGCGTGGACGCGGTGCTGGTGAACACCGCCGTGGCCGTGGCCCGTGACCCCGCCGAGATGGCCCGGGCGTTCCGGCTCGGCGTGGAGGCCGGGAGAATGGCGTTCGCCGCCGGCCGTCCGCCCGAGCGCGACGAGGCGGAGGCGTCGAGCCCGCTGACGGGCTTCCTCGACAAGCTGATCACCTCGCAGGCCGACGCGGCCGTGACGGACCCGTGACCGACCACCGGGGGAACGGCTTCACCGACCCGCTCCCGTCGGTCACGTTCGCCGAGGCGCTGGCCGCCCTTCCGTTCGACGACCTGCTGGGGCTCGCCGAGGGCGCGTCGGGCCCCCAGGTGGACCGGGCGATGTCCACCGCGCCCCTGGAGCGAACCCTGCACGACTTCGCGGCGCTGCTCTCGCCGGCCGCCGGCGAGCGGCTGGAGTCGATGGCCGCCGCGTCGCACCGGCTGACCGTCGCGCGGTTCGGCCGGACCATGCACATGTACGCGCCGCTCTATCTCTCGAACGAGTGCCTGACCTCGTGCACGTACTGCGGCTTCGCGCGCGAGCTCTCGATCGCCCGCAAGACGCTGTCGACCGAGGAGACCATGGAGGAGGCCCGACATCTCCTGCGCCAGGGGTTCCGGTCGATCCTGCTCCTGACCGGCGAGCACGAGCGCTTGACCGGCGTCGAGTTCCTGGAGGAGAAGATCCGCGCGCTGTCCGAGGAGGTCCCCGCGCTCGCCATCGAGGTCCAGGTGTGGAGCGAGGAGGAGTACCGCCGGCTCGAGGTTGCCGGGTGCGAGGCCGTCGTGATCTACCAGGAGACCTACCACCCGGGCACCTACGCGAAGGTCCACCTGGCCGGGCGGAAGCGTCACTTCGAGTGGCGTCTGACCGGGCCGGAGCGGGCGGCGCGGGCCGGGATGCGCCGGGTGGGGATCGGCGCGCTGTTCGGGTTGCACGACGACTGGCGGTACGAGGCCATCGCCACGGCCGCGCACGCCCGGTTCCTGATGAAGCGGTACTGGCGGACCCAGGTCACCGTGAGCGTTCCGCGGATGCGGCCGAGCGCGGCGGGCTACCAGCCGAGGGTGCTGCTCTCCGACGCCGAGCTCACCCAGCTGGTGTGCGCGATGCGGCTGTCGATGCCCGACGCCGGCCTGGTCCTGTCCAGCCGCGAGCAGGCCGAGTTCCGCGACGGGCTGTTCCGCCTGGGGATCACCCACACGAGCGCCGGCTCCCACACCGAGCCGGGCGGCTACGAGCACCCCGACGAGGCGACGGAGCAGTTCGAGGTTGCCGACCTCCGCTCGCCGGCCGAGGTCGCCGCGCGACTGCGGGAGCTCGGCTACGACCCGGTCTGGGAGGACTGGGGCCGCCTGACCCCGGGCACCGAGCGGATGCTTGCCTCCGGGGCCTTGCCCGGGCCCGGCTCCACGGTCTAGCGTCCGGGCTGCCCGCCGACGCCAGGAGGCCTCACGTGGTCGCACAGCTCTTTTTCGGAACCTTCGATCTGTTCTCCGTCGTCCTGCTGGCGGTGGGGTTCCTGCTCCTGATCGCTCTCGGAAGCCGGGGCGCCGATCACCGTAGCGATCGCCCGTACCTGATCTATCTGCTCGCCGTGACCTTCGTGGGCGTGTTCATTGCCCTCTTCGGGCTGTTTCGCCTGGGCTCGGGCATGGTCCAGGGCCTGTTCGGCGACTCGTACGGGTACCCATACACCTCCCCGGTCGCCGACGCGCCCGCCTACGTGCAGGGCACGGAATTCGAGGCGTGCTCGAGCGGTCCCGACGGTTCGGTCGAGTGCTCCGGCTCGAGCGAGGCCCCGATCGCCTTTTCCGATCTCCGGCGGTTCGGCGATCGATCGGGTGCGGTCGCGGCGGTGCTCGACGCGATCGTCGTGCTCGCCGCCGGCGCCGTCCTGGCCCGCCTCCACGCCGTTCGGGCGCTGAAGCTGGTGTCCGCGCCGGGATTTGTGGAGGGCGAGGCGCGACGACCGTACGAGCTGTACCTGTACACGACGACCTTCGTGGCCCTGCTCGTCCTGGCGGGCGCGGCGATCTCTGCACTGGGCGGTCTGGCGAACCTGGTGACGGTCCCCGCGGTCGAGTACGGCATCGGCCGGTTCATCTCGTTCGGGTTCCTGGCCCTGGGTGCCTCCGCCGTGTTCCGGTATCACTGGCAGCGGGTCGAGGCCCTCCGGGCATACGAGCCGCCCACGCCGGAAGCGCCGCGGCGCCGGCCCAGGAAGACGGCCTAACCGTGGCGGTGCGGCGCCGTGTCCGGGCCTGGGAGCGCAGGCCGGCTCACAAGCCAAAGCGCCATCCCGTTCAGCGGGTGGTCATCGGCAGCGGGATGGCGGTGATCGTGTGGGTCCTCGAGAAGCGGATCCTGAAGGGGCTTCGCGCCAAGGGCCTGGACGAGCACTCCGATCGCTCGGGACACCACGACGCGACCGCGATCCGCGTGGAGGACTGAGCGCGGCTAGCGCCGGCGGCGCAGGAAGTCGACGATCAGCGCGAGAGTGAGCCCGCCGCCGAGCAGCCCGCTCGCCGCCGGGACCCAGTCGGCCACGGTCGGGTCGCCCGTCGTCGTCGCCGCCCCGAAGAACGCCGCGCCGGCCACGATGGCCATGGCCAGCCGGCGGCCGGCCTGCTGGATCGAGGCCTCCAGCCGCTCCGTTCCCTTGAACTGGATCTGCATCCGAGGGCCGGCCCGGGCCCCGGTCAGCCGCTCGAGGGCCTCGACCAGCCGGCGCATCCGCATGGAGACCTTCTGGGCCTCGTAGTACAGGTTCCGGGGGTTGGCCCGGTGGCGGAACTGCTCGGTGAGCGAGCGCATCACGTACCGGCCGGCCACGGAGAACGGATCGAGCTCGGGGTCCATCTCCGCCGCGGCGAGCTGCATCTGCGCCAGGGCCTTCCCGGTGAGGGCCATCGACGCCGGGAGCCGGACGTTGTGCTTGATCGAGATCTGGGTGATCTCCTGGAGCATCGGGCCGAGCTGGATCTCCTTCAGCGACAGGCCCCGGAACTGCTTGAGCACCACGTCGAGGTCCGCCTCGAAGGCCGCAGCGTCGAGCTCGGCGCTGGCGTTGGCCCCGGCGAGCTGCAGGATCACGTCGGCCAGGAACGAGGTGTCCTCCTGCCACAGCGCCATCAGCATGAGCATCAGGAGCTCGCGGACCTCGGGGACGATCTCGCCGACCATTCCGAAGTCCAGGAAGTAGAGCTTGTCGTTCCACCACATCAGGTTCCCCGGATGGGGATCGGCGTGGAAGAAGCCCTCGGTCAGGATCTGGCGGTAGTAGGCCTCCAGGAGCTGCTTCGCGGCCTCCTTGCGTTCCGGGCTCTGCTCGGTCTCGCGGATCGAGACGCCCTCGATCTCCTCCATGACCAGGAACCGCGCGGTGGTGAAGTCCTCGTACAGGCGGGGAACGTCCAGCCGGTCGAACGGCGCCAGGACCTCGCGCATCCGCTCCAGGTTCGCCGCCTCGTGGCGGAAGTCGAGCTCGCGCTTCAACGAGTCGGTGAGGTGTTCGATGATCGCCGGCGCGTCGATGACCTGGCGGAACGCGCTGCGCTCCGCGGTCTTGTCCGCGAAGATCTTCAGCAGCTCCACGTCGGCCAGGATGTCGGTGGACGCGGTTGGGCGCTGGACCTTCAGGACCACCCTCGCGCCGTTCTCGAGGGTCGCCCGGTGGACCTGGGCCATCGAGCCCGCGGCCAGCGGGGTCTCCTCGATGGTCGCGAAGACGTCCTCCCAGGGGACGCCGAGCTCCTCCTCCATGACCCGGACCACCTCGGCCTCGGTGAGGGGATCCACGTCGTCCTGGAGCTTGGAGAGCTCGTCGATGAACGGCGCGGGGAGCAGGTCGGGCCGCGTGGACAGGACCTGCCCGAGCTTCGCGAACGTCGGTCCGAGCTCCTCGAGGGCCTCCTTGAACCGGTGGGCCCGGGCCTGCATCGACACGGCGTCGTCGTTGCCGCGCTCGAAGAAGAACTCCCGGAGGCCGTTCTTGGCCATGACGCGGCCGATGCGCGCCGCCCGCCCGAGCAGGCTGGCGTCGGAGTGGAGAAGGTCCTCCTCGCTCGTGGTCACGTCCTCATCCTCGCTTGAGGAGCCGGCGCCATCCGGTGGGCTCCTCGTCCTCCGTGTTGACGATGATGACCGTGCACGGCGCGTTGTGCGATACCCAGTTGGGGACGTTGCCCAGCAGGAACTCCTTGCGTCCGCTCATTCCGGCGTTGCCCATGACGATCGCATCGATGTGGTTGTCGAATGCCGTCTGGCAGATCGCGTGCGCCGGCTTCTCATGGATGACGACGTGGGCCCGGCCGCGTTCGCCGACGTGCGCCTCGGCCTCCTGGCGGAGGGTGACCTCGTCGCGGTGGGCCTGCTCGCGCTCCGCGGCGCCCGGCGTGGTCCCGATCTTCGGGACGATGACGCGCACTAGGTGCAGCTCGGCCTGGTAGCGATCCGCCAGCTCGGCCGCCCAGACGACCGCCTTGGTGGCACGGCCCGAGCCGTCGGTGGCGACCAGCACACGGCGGATGGAATCGGAGGAGGGCACGCGGTGAGGATACTCAGCCCGGCTACGATCGAGGGGTGATCCGGGTGCGCGCGAACGGGCGCGAGTACGAGGTGGACGACGGTACGACCGTGGCCGGGTTCATCCGCGCGCGCGAACTGGACCCGAAGCTCGTGGTCGTCGAGCACAACGGCGAGGCTCTCGAGCGGGCGCGATACGAGGAGATCCGGCTGGCGGCCGGGGACCGGCTGGAGCTCGTGCGGGCCGTGGCCGGTGGCTGAGTCGCGCCGGGAACGGCTGGCCCGATCCCGCCTCTACGTCGTCACCGACGCGCGGCGCGAACGGGGAGATCTGACGGGGTTCCTCGACGCCATCCTGCGGGCCGGCGTCGACGTGATCCAGCTCCGCGAGAAGGACGCCGAGGCGGGGGATCTGCTGCGGTGGGGGGCCGCCTTCCGCGACACCGCCCGTGATCACGGGGCGCTGTTCGTGGTGAACGACCGGCCCGACGTCGCGCTCGAGCTCGGGGCCGACGGCGTCCACGTCGGGCAGAACGACCTCCCGCCGGCCACGGCGCGGAGGATCCTCGGCCCGGGGGCGATCATCGGACTGTCCACGCACGCGGCGGCCGAGCTCGACGCGGCGGCCCCGGAGGCGGATTACCTCTGCGCCGGGCCGGTGTGGGAGACGCCGACGAAGCCCGGCCGGCCGGCGGCGGGTCTCGACCACGTGCGCCACGCGGCCGCCCGCGCGGATCGGCCGTGGTTCGCCATCGGCGGCATCACCGAGGAGAACCTGGGGGAGGTCGTTGCCGCCGGCGCCGGACGGATCGTCGTGGTCCGCGCCGTGACGGAGGCGGCGGATCCCGCGGCGGCGGTCAGGCGGCTTCGGTCGGGGCTGTCGCCCGGCGAGCCCGGCGACGCGTGAGCGGCCACGCCGCCCACCCCACCAGCCCGGCCACGAGGGCGACCGCCGCTCCCGGAACGCCGATCAGCCGCACACCAAGCCGGTCGGCCACGACGCCCGCCAGGACGATCGCGGCCAGCCCGACGGCGGGCGAGAGGGCCAGGGCCTCGAACCGGCGGACCCGCGATCCGAAGATGGCGAGGGTCCAGCCCAGCCCGGTCAGCCCGTAGAGGCACGCGATCCCGCCGGCGAACGCGACCCACTGGTACGCGGGGAGCGGTCCGATCGCGATCGGCGGGACGTCCAGCAGCGTGCCCGTCTCCGGACCCTGGACGATCGCCACGTCCGAGCCGATCCGCGAATCCGGGTGGGCGGCGATCCATCCGCCCCAGGAGTGGTCGTTGAGTGCGGCCGCCACGAAGGCGATCGGCCGTTCATCGAGCAGCGGCTCGAGGTTCTCGAGGAACCGCCGGGAGACGGCCGTGTGCTGCCCGGTCCCGTCGTCGGACGGCCGGCGGGCCAGGAAGTCCTCCGGGTCGCCCACGAAGATGTGCAGGGCCCGAAGCCGCTCCGCCGGCAGGGACGCGCGGATCATGTGGGTCATCAGCCCGACGTAGGCGTCGGGATTTGGCCCGCGGTCGTCGACGATGAACACGAACGGCTCCTCGGCGGGTGTCCCCAGGCGGTCGAGGTAGGCCCCGGCCAGCGCGGCCTGGGTCACCTTGTCGCGGTCCATCCGCGCCCACGTCGGCTGGTCCTCCCACGTCGCGTACGACGTGGTGGCGGATACCCCGACGACGGCGAGGACGACCGCGGCTCCCAGGAGCACGCGAACCCGCCGGTTCGGCGTGCCCGGCCGGCCGGCCACGAGCCGTCCGATCGCCAGCACCCCGAGGATCCCGAGAAGGGGGACGGCCAGGGCGAAGGCCAGGAACCGATGGGCGGGGAGCAGGCGGCCGGCGAGGAACGCGGCGACGCCGAGTGCCGCGAACGCCACCCAGGCGACCAACAGGATGGCGACGAATCGTCGGGTCGCCTCCGGCTCGCCCTCCCGGGCGGACTGGTCGGCGTTCGACGCCTTGCCGAACACCCGGTCGAGGAACAGCGACGCGGCGCCCACCGCCGCCAGCGGAAGCGCCACCGCGAACCGGTACTTCGGGATGTCCAGGCGAAGCTTCTTGCGGAACTCCGGGTAGGAGAACTTCGGCCGTTCGGGCGCGGCGCCGAGGACCCCGAAGATCGCTGCGGCGCCCAGCGCGCCGCCCCCGATCGTGATGGCGCTCAGCCGGGCCAGGGGCGTCTCCCACAGGGGACGGCCCGATCGCCACTGCCGCCAGGACCCGGGAAGCAGGCCCAGCCCGGCCAGCCCGAGCACGCCGGCGAAGAACAGGAAGAACACCCAGTGGGTCACCGCGCCGGCGGCGAGCAGGACGATCGCCGGAACGAGCATGCGGCGGACGCCCGCAACCGCGAACGTGATCGGGACCGCCGCGGCCAGGACGATGGCCGCCGCGGACATGTTGTCCTGGTAGGCCTCGGGTGCGGCGAGACGAACGACGTACGCGCACGTCCCCACCGCGACGGCGATGGCCCCGAGCTCCCACAGCGGGCGGCGGAGAGTGGCGGTCACGAACGCCCCCGCCGCGGCGCCGATGACCAGAGCCAGCACCGAGGGCAGCACCGCCGCCACCCGGAACGCCGAGACGCCGGTCATCGAGGAGGTCGTCGCCGCGATGATCGGAAACGCCGGGCGGGACAGGCTGGTCTTGAACGGCGGGGGAAGGGGTTCACGGAGAGCCTCGAGGCCCTCCACCTGGACGAACGACGTCTGCCACAGGTAGCGCGACGTGTCCCACCCGAGGGGCACCGGGATGTCGCGACGGACGTAGACCGAGAGGAAGAAGCTCAGGATGACGACGGCCACCGCGGCGAGGGCGGCCGCGGACGCGATCCAGCCGTGGTCGCTTCCGGGGGAGGGCGGGGGGACGGGGCTCTCGGACCGGGGCGGCGCGCCGGTCGTCGTCTCAGCTTGCACGGCTCCAACGGTATCAACTCCCTGCGTGGGAACATCGGGGTCATGCGCGTCCTCGTCACGGGTGGCGCGGGGTTCGTCGGCGCGAACCTCGTGGAGCACCTCGCCGCCGCCGGCCACGAGCTGGTGGCGTTCGACGACCTGTCGGCACGAGCCCGCCCTGCCTGGTGGGGCTCGAGGGGCGGACCGGCCCGAACCGTGGAGGCGTCGATCGAGGACGCGAGCGCCCTGCGCAGGGCGATGAAAGGAACCGACGCGGTTGTCCACCTGGCCGCGAAGCCGGGGGTCGCCGACTCGGTCTCGCATCCCGAGGTCGACTACCGGGTCAACGTCCAGGGCACGTTCAACGTGATCGACGCCGTCCGCCGCGCCGCCGGGTCCCACGTGATCTTCGCGTCCTCGGGGGCCGTTCTGGCCGGGGCGACCCCGCCCCTGCGCGAGGACATGGCGCCCCAGCCGATGTCCCCGTACGGCGCCTCGAAGCTCTACGGCGAGGGCATCACGGCGGCCGCGGCCGCCTTCGGTATCGTGGGGATCGCGCTGCGGTTCTCGAACGTCTACGGGCCGCTCAGCGCCCACAAGAAGAGCGTGATCGCCTCGTTCCTGCGGCGGGCCCTGCGCCGCGCACCCCTGGTCGTCTACGGCACCGGCAAGCAGACCCGAGACTTCATCTACATCGAGGACGTGTGCCGGGCGGTCGAGAAGGCGCTCGCCGCGAAGCGGCCCGGCACCTACCACCTGGGGACGGGCGTGGAGACCTCGGTGCTCCAGCTCGCCGAGCGGGTGGCGGACGCCTGCGACGTCCCGCTCCAGATCGAGCGGCGGCCCGCCCGGCCCGCGGACCCCGCCCGCAACTTCGTCTCCTACGAGGGGATCAAGCGGGCCATGGGCTGGCGTCCCCGGGTGGACCTGGACGCGGGCCTCGCTCGAACCGTGGCGTGGATGCGCGAGCGCTGAGCTCCATGTACCGGTTCACCGACACCAACGCGTTCCGCCTGCTGGTGCTCGCCGTGGCTTCGGCCATGCTGGCCGGCGGCGCGGTGGCCGTCGACCGGACCCTCGACCAGGCCGCCGCTCAGGACCGCCGGCGGCCGAGCATCGTCCTCATCCTCACCGACGACCAGCGGGCCGACACGATGTTCGCGATGCCCATCACCCGCCGGGAGCTCGGCGGCCACGGGATCACCTACCGCAACGCGTTCGTCGTGAACTCGATCTGCTGCCCCAGCCGCGCGAGCATCCTCACCGGGCAGTACTCGCACACCACCGGGGTGTGGTCGAACCGCCCGCCGTACGGCGGGTTCACGGCGTTCGCCGACCAGGACACCATCGCCACCCGGCTCCAGGAGGCCGGGTACACCACCGGCCACGTCGGCAAGTACCTCAACGGCTACTACGGCACCTACGTCCCGCCGGGCTGGGACCGGTGGTTCGCGTTCTCGGGCAAGGCGCCCTACCGGCAGCGCGAGCTGTACTACGACTACTTCGCGAACGACGACGGGCGCCTTGACTTCTTCGGCCACGACTTCGAGGACTACTCGACCGACGTCATGGCCGACCGGGCGGTAGAGTTCATCGAGGACGCCCGGGGCCCGCTGTTCCTCCAGTTCGCCCCGACGGCTCCGCACATCCCGTCGACGCCGGCCGAGCAGGACGAGTCGAAGTTCACGGACCTGCCGCCTTGGCATCCTCCCGGGTACAACGAGCCAGACGTCGCGGACAAGCCCAAGTGGGTGCGGGACCTCTCGCCGCTCGGGCCCAACGTGATCCCGACGATCCGGCGCCGGCAGCTCCAGAGCCTGCAGCCGGTGGACCGGGCGGTCGGCCGGATCGTGGAGGCCCTCCGCGAGAGCGGCCGGCTCGACAACACGCTGATCGTGTTCACCTCGGACAACGGGTACGGCTGGGGCGAGCACCGCTGGAAGAACAAGCAGACGCCGTACGACCACGACATCCACGTCCCGATGATCATCCGGTACGACCGGCTGATGGACGAGGCCCGGACCGACGACCACTTCGTGCTGAACGTCGACCTCGCGCCGACGTTCGCCGCGCTCACCGGGGCGGCGCTCCCGCACGCCGACGGGCGCAGCCTGATCCCGCTCTTCGGCAAGCCCTTCCTGGAGTGGCGCTCCGACTTCCTGATCGAACATCGCGAGGACGAGGGGGTGCTCTCGGTCCCCTCCTACTGCGGGATCCGCAACACCCGGTTCACCTACGTCCGGTACTTCACGCTCGAGGAGGAGCTCTACGACCTGCTCCGGGACCCGTACCAGCTGAACAACGTGGCGGCCGCCCCGAGGTACCGGGAGTCGCTCAACGAGCTCCGCGACCGGACTCGAGCGCTGTGCGATCCGCCACCGCCGGACGCACCGGTCGGCTTCCCGCCCTAGGCCTCCCTCCGCCGCCAGCGCGCAAGGCCGCCGCCGGCGAGCGCCGACAACGCCAGGGGGCCCGCGCCCGCCACGCCGTCCAGGGTGAGGCCCGTCGCCGCCCACGCGACACCGATGACGCTGGCCGCCGCGGCTCCCAGGGCGGGCGCGAGGGTCCATCGCAGCAGTCGGTCCTCGGGCAGGAGGGTCATCGCCCACCCGAGGCCGGCGGCGAACAGCGCCGCCCCGCCCAGGACGACCACGAGCGCGACGGTCCGCGCGTCCGTTCGCGCCGAGGGACCCTCCACGAGCGCCCGGGCCGGCGCGGATCCCAGGTCGCCTCCGGCCGCGACCCCCGGGGCGATCTCGCGGCCGCCGATGCGCAGCAGGAAGTCGTGGCCGTCCGGGTCGTAGGCGCGCACCGCGACGAAGATGTGCCCCTGCGCCGTATCGGAGACCGAGGTGTACCGCGCGACCCCCGGGGGCAACGCGGCCAGGATGGTGTTCCGGCGGCGTTCCCGGGTCAGGACGTCTCCGTCCTCGGCGACCGTGAACGCGACGAGGGTTCCCGGCGCGTTCGCCTCGAGCCAGGCCCCCGCGGACGCGATCTGCCGGACGGCGGCGGGCTCGTACCAGGTGCGGCCGTCGAGCTGGAAGGGAATCGCCAGCGCGCCGAAGCCGGCCAGGGCGAGGCCCGCCGCGGCCATCGCGCCGCGCGTCCCGAGCCTGGTGCCGATCCACCAGACCAGCACGCCGGTCAGCAGCGTGAGCGGGAACAGGTAGTTCAAAAGCCGGACTCCCGCCGTCGGCACGCCGGCCGCCTGGAGCGCCGCGCCGACGGCGGTGAGCCCGATCCAGGCCAGCATCAGGAAGAGGAACAGCCGTCGCTCCGGGCGGTCCCGCCGCCGGCTGGCCACGGCCAGCCCGGCCCCGGCGAGCGGGAGCACGGGAAGCCGGTGCGGGTCCCCGGCCCGCCGGAGGAACCGGTCCTTCAGGACGTCCTTGAGGGCCTCGAGCTGCGGGGTCGTCCAGGCGCTGGCCGGGCGCCACAGCAACGCGCCTCCGACCGCGCCGGCCGCCGCCGCCGCCGCGCCGATCAGGCCCCGGGCCCGATCCCGCTCCTCGTCCTCCCCCCGGGCCGCGACCAGGCGCCGGCCCGCGAACGCCGCGGCCCCGAGGACGAGCACGGCGGCCCCGAGGACGAAGAAGGGCCAGTGGGCGAGCCCTGCGCCCGCCAGCAGCACGGTGACCGCCCACCACCCGCCGCCCCACCGGACGTGGGCGACGGCGGCGGCCATGGCACCGAGGGTGAGCGCCGCGTTCAGCACGTTGTCCGGCTGCTCGCGGACCATGCCCGGATGTCCGAAGCCGATCCAGGCGAGCACGGCCATCGGAGGGATCCATCCCGGTCCGATGTCGTACGCCGCACGGAGCAGGCCCGCCGCGGCCAGCCCCGCCACCGCGGCAAGGAGGGCCGGCCCGATCGCGGCGACGGTGAACGCGTCGTTTCCCGTGAGCCCGGCCAGCGCGTTGAACAACAGCGGCGTCGCGGGTCGCACTCCGCCGATCCGGTCCAGGCCGTCCACGCCCACGGCGGCCGTGCGCCACACGTAGAAGGGCGAGTCCCATCCCAGCGGGAAGCGAAGCTCCTCCGCGAGATAGGGGAGGACGAACACGAGGCCGACGGCCGTGACCGCGATCCCCGCCACGAGGGGCGCCACCCAGCGCCGCGCCGGCTCAGCCATCGCAGTCGCCCGTCCGGTACACGCGGGTGCCGTCCGACGATCGGCCTTCCGCTTCGAGGCCGGCGTAGGGGGCGGCCGGAGCGTCCGGTTCGGCCACGATCACGTCCACGCCGAACGCCTCGATCCACCGTCGCAGGTCCGGTCCTCCGCCCACCAGCTCCTCGTTCGCCGTCACTCGCTCGGATTCTGGAGGGATCGTGTCGTAGACGTCGCGCCATCGGATCCGTGCGGCATTGCCGGCCCGAGCGCCGGAGCCCGCCGCATACAGCACGAGCCGGTACCCGGTGACGGTGAAGATCGGAACGGTCAGGCGGGAGGGCGCGGCCACCACGCAGGGCCGGCGCCCGGCCCGCGCCACCAGCGAGACGACCTCGCCGGGGTCGCCGAGGAGCGCCCGTTCGACCTCCGGCGAGCGGGGGGTCTGCGAGGCGAGCCGGTAGGACACGCGCATCGGCACGGGCAGGGCCAGGGCGAGGGCGAGGACCACGGCTCCCGCGGCGATGGCGGCGGGACGCCGGGTCAGCATGCCGAGGAGGTCCGCCGCCCCCAGGCCCGCGTAGATCGCCAGGCCCAGGTGCAGGAGCGGCCAGTACCGGCGGGCCCGGCCGAGGACCATGAACCCCTCGCCGAGGACCTCCGGGACGGCGGCGGAGGCCACCACGGCGATGGCCGCCGCGGCCGGCAGCGCCAGCGGGATCCTCGCCGCCGCGTCGGTCCTCGCTCGAGGCACCCACCGGACCAGCCCCCAGGCCCCGAGGGGGATCGCCCATCCCCACGACAGCGCGACCTCGTAGGGCGAGGGGCCGGGCGCGCTGAGGATCGTGGTGTTCACGAAGCCGCCCAGCCGCAGGTAGGAGGCCGCGAGGGGGACCAGCCAGATCGACCACAGCCCGAGTGCCGGACCGAAGAGGGCCGCGGCGCGCCATCGCCTGGGCACCGGCCCGGCCGGAAGGCACAGCAGGAACGCGACGCCCAGCCCGATGAAGAACGACTCGGCCGACACGAGCCCGGCCGCGCCGAGGGCGGTTCCCGCGGCCGCGAACCATCCCCGTCCGCCCCGGGTCACGCCGACCGAGGCCAGCAGCAGGGTCGCCAGCAGGAAGGCGAGGCCGACGTCGAGCGGCAGCGGCGGAGCCAGGTTGTGGAAGGCGGCGTGGTACGTCAGACGAGGTCCTCCGGACTGGGGCGTCCGGTCCAGCAGTCCGGGGAACGCGAACGCGATCGCGCCGAGGCCGGCGGTCATCGAGCCGAACACGGCGACGGAGGCACCGCCCAGCCACCGCCCGGCGATCTGCCGCCCCAGGGCGAAGAGCCCGAGGGCGACGCCCGCCACCTGCGCCAGCTGCAGCGGACCGAGGGCCCGGAACGCCCCGCCCCCCGGGGTGAGGTGCGACACGAAGGCGAGGATCCCGTGGAACCCCCAGGGGTAGTAGTTCGGGACGCTTCCCGAGATGGGCGCAGTCGGTGTGGCCAGCCCGTTGAGGAGCTGCGCCGTCCAGCCGGCATGCCAGCCTGGGTCGGCCGCGGGCCGGCCCAGGGGGAAGATCCGAAGCAGCGGCGGCCCCCACACGGCGACGGCCAACGCCACGACGGCGACGGCCGCCCACACCGCGGTGCGGCCGGACGCCGGCGCCCGGCGCCTTCGGAGGAGCTTCTCGAGGAGCAGCACGACCGCCAGCGCTGCGGTCACCCCCCGGACCAGCGCCGGGTTCGAGAGCACCGCCCCCCGCGTGGCGATGTGGGCGAAGGTGAGGACCAGGCCGAACCCGGCGACGGCGGGGAACGCCAGCGCCGTCCGCGTGAGGACGTCGGCCTCGGAGCGGCGGAGGGCCGCGTCGGCGATGAGGTACCCGAGCCCGAGCAGGCCGGCCGCCACCAGCGCCGCCTGGGCCGCGATCGCTGGGTACCAGGGCGTCACCGCGCGAAGGATAGCCTTCACCCGTGGACGGCCTTCGCGCGGCCCTCCCGATGCTCGCGGGACCGGCCCTCATCGTGTCCGGCGTGGCCTGGGCGCTGCGGGACTTCCTGGTTCGCAACCTCTCGACGTCGGGCGACATCGTTCGGTACTGGCTGCCCATGTACGCCGAGCTCGGACGGTCGCTGCGCGCCGGTCACGTCCTGGTCTGGACCCCGCATGTGCTCGGCGGGATGCCGTTCGCCGCCGATCCCCATTCCGGTTGGCTCCAGGTCGTCCCCATGGCCCTGTTCACGTCGCTGCCCGCCGACCGGGCGACGGCGTGGCTCGTCGCGGTCCAACCCATGCTCGCCGGGCTCGGCCTGTACGCGTTCCTGCGAACGGAGCGGGCCTCGCGGGCGGCGGCCACGGTCGGCGGGCTCGCCCTGGCCTTGCCCCTGGCGACGACCAGGCTCGCCGTCACCGTTCGCTTTCCAGGGGCGCTGGCGTGGACGGCGATCGCGCTGGCCTGCGCCGCCCGCGCGGCCCGGGCCCCCACGCGTTCGTCGCGGATCCTGTGGCTCGCGGCCACCGCGCTCGCCTGGGGTCAGATCGCGTCGTCACACATCACGACCGGCCTCGCCGTCGGGACGCTCGCGCTGGCCGGCTACTTCGTGGTCGTCGTCGTCCGCAGCCGAATCTCGCCGCGACGAGCGCTGGCGTGGGCCGGGGGGCTCGCGCTCGGCCTGCTCGCGGTGAACGGCGCCATCCTCGTGCCGCGGATCGCCTTCGCCGGACAGACCTCCCTGGCCGCCGGCTACGACGGTGTGGCCCGGCTGTCGGAGGTCCTCACCGGCGTCGCCAGCCCGCCCATCCCGGGCCACGCCGCCGAGCCGGGGTGGCTCGGCTCGCTGGCGGGGGTCCCCGGGCCGTACCTGGGGGCCGCCGTGCTCTGCCTGGCCGCCGCGACGTGGATGGCCCGGGAGCGGCGGCCGCTGGTGGTCACGCTGACCGCCGTGGGGGCCGTGTGCTACGTCGGGGCGCTCGAGCCCGTGGCCCGGGCGCTGGAGGGCCCGATGGGGGCGATCCCGGGCGGGGACCAGTACCTCCACGCGCCCGAATGGCTGGCGATGGGAGTGCTGCTCTCGATCGCCGCCCTGGCCGGCGTGGGGTTTGATGCTGCGCGGTCGCGTCCCGCGCCGAGGGTCCTCGTGTGGACGGCCGTGGGCCTCGCGACGCTCGGAGGGGTTACCGCGGCGTCCTGGTGGTTCGGGCTGCCCCTGCTCGTGGGGGCGGCCGTCCTGGCCGGCCTGCTGGCCACGAGCGTCCGTCGTCCCGCGGTTGCGCTCGCCGTGCCGGTCCTGGTGGCGGTGGAGATCCTCGCCCCGGTGGCGCTGCTGGAGGACCGCGGGTGGGTGGACCGTCTTCCTCCCGCCGGGGGCACACCTGAGATCCTGCGTCCGATGAAGCCCGCAGACACGTCACTGGCGGAGGCCGTCGAGCCGTCGTCGATCGTTGCCAGGATCGCCCGCGACGGCGGTCGCGTCCTCGGCGTCGGACACCCGTTCCCTCCCGATCCGCGGGCGTTGATCGAGAACGAGGCGCAGCTGTTCGCGCTGGAGGGGGTCAACGGCTATCGGGCGATCCAGCTGGCGAGGTTCTGGACGGCGTTCCGCGCGCTGCACACCGGCCCCGTCACGTACAACCGCACCGAGGTGACGAGGCTCGATCCGGTCTTCCTGGACCTGATGGCGGTCCGCTGGCTGGTGCGCGCGTTCGAGGGGGCCACCTTCGGGGACCAGCCCGACGCGGTGGCTCGCGACGGACCGTGGGGCCTGTACGGGCCGATCGACGGGCCGCCGCGGGCCACCGTCGTGGGGTCGTGGAGGGTGATGGATGCGGAGCGGGTCCTCGACGAGGTCGCCGGGCTCGAGTTCGACCCGTCGGCGACGGTGCTGCTGGAGGACGATCCGGGCCTCGGCTCGCCCGGCGTCCCCGGTGACGCGGGAGAGGCCGACTACGAGGCCGTGGACGAGGAGACGGCCCGCATCGAGGTCCGTGCGGCCCGCCCGGCGATCCTGCTCGTCCGCACGACGTGGGAGCGAAACTGGCGGGCCACGGTCGACGGGCGGGACGCGCCCGTCCTGGTCGCCGACGGATTCGTCCAGGGGATCCCGGTGACCGCCGGCACGCACTCGGTGGTCCTTCGCTACGACGACCCGTGGCTCCGCCGGGGCCTCGCTCTCTCCGCCGCGGCCCTGCTGCTGGTCGCGGTGTGGCTCGTGGCCGTCGAGCGCCGGGAACGGACCCGGTCCGGGCGAGGGGCGGCGTGACCCGCGCGAACGCGTTCCTGCTCGCGGTGGCCCTGGCGATCGCCTCGATCGGGATCGCCGTCGCGGACCGGCGCCTCGACGAGGTCCTGGTCGGGTCGCCCGAGGGCCTGACCGTTCGCTTCACTCCCGAGGGCGGCGTCGCCGGAGTGTCCGACGGCGGCCGGGATCTCGGGATGAGCGGCGCGCGAGGCGGGTTCGCCGTCCGGGAGGCGGGTGGAACGGGGAACCTCCTGGGCAATCCCGGGTTCGAGCTGGACGAGGACGCGGACGGCGTCCCCGATGGCTGGTCGATCGCGGAGGACGAGGGCCGGCTGGAGCTCACCCGCTCGGAGCCGTTCGCCGGAGACCGGGCGATCCGCGTCTCGCTGACCCGAACCGGATCCTCGCCGGCGCTGGTCACGGAGGCGGAGGTCAGCCCGGGAACCGAGTACGTCCTGACCGCGTGGATCCGGACCGAGGGCCTCTCTCCCGTCCTCACCACGACCGCCGTCACGCCGGCCCGCGTGCAGGTCCAGCAGATCGGCGCCCGGGGCCGCCACGCGTCCGCGTTCGCGTTCGGGTACACCGGCGACTCGCCGTGGTCGCGGCACGACGCCGGGTTCCGCACCGCCCCGGGGGTCCGGCGCATCCGGGTGCGCGTGGCCGTGCAGGCCGGGGCGGGGACGGCCTGGTTCGACCAGCTGAAGGTCGCCCCGCTGCTGCGTCCCGGCCCGGAGCCGGTCCCCGCCCGGGTGGAGGGCGGCGGCGACTCGGTCACCCTGCGGGGCGGCGTCGGCCCCCTGGAGGTCGACGCGACCGCCAGGGCCGTGGACACCCACCTGGAGGTCCGTGGCGAGCTCGTGTCGACCGACCGGGCCGATCACGCCGCGCAGGTGTCGTTCACCCTCCCCGTCGATCTGGAGGACTGGCGATGGGGCGACGACCCTCGCCGGGAGCGCGTCATCGGGGACGGCACCTACGCGAACCTGTCCGCCCCCACTGCGCAGGGCGGCTCGGACACGCACGCGGGCATCAGCAACATCCAGCGGACGAGCGTGTACCCGTTCGGGGGCGCCGCCGACGACCGGACCGCGCTCGGGATCGGGGTCCCGATGCACGAGCCGCGGGCGTTTCGCGTCTCCGCGACGCGAGAGGGGTTGACCATCGTCTTCGACCTCGGTGTGTCCGACCAGGCGGGAACGGGCCCCCGGGCGGGGTTCTCGTTCGCGCTGATGCGGGCGGACGGGGCGTGGGGGTTCCGGGCACTGGCGGAACGGTTCGCCCGGATGTACCCGCGGGACTTCGAGCGCCGGACCGACCCCGGCCGGGAGGGGGCGTGGTTCTTCGCCCCGCCGCTCGGCTCCCTCCCGGGCAACGCGTTCGCGGACTTCGGGCTGGGCCTGAACACGGTCGCGCTCGGCAAGGCGCCCACCCAGTCGTGGAGCGAGTGGGGGCGCGACTACGTGGCCTGGTCGAACGAACGGGGGATCTACACCTCGGCCTACACGCATCAGTGGGCGTACTACGACCCGATCGGGCCGACGCCCGGAGAGCCGGGCGGCTACGAGCAGGACGTGGCCGCGCTGGAGTCCTCGGCCCGCGGCGAGTCGATCCTCGACGAGGATCCCCGCCGCCGGCGGGAGGAGGCGCTGGCCGCGCTGGCGTCCACCGCCCGTGACGTGAACGGCCGGCTGCTGTACGAGGTCTACCAGGGCTTCCGCGCGTACTACGAGAACCACGACTCTGGCCCGGAGGGCGGGGCGTGGAGCCGGGCCGTCGCGACCCAGCAGATCGAGCGCGCGATCGAGGTCGCCGACGACGCGGGCGGCCGACTCGACGGCATCCACATGGACTCCACCTCCGGGGCCCGCCGGTGGGGGGCGGTGTGCGACTTCGACCGGACGCACTGGGCCCGCGCGACGATCCCCTTGACGTTCTCCTACGCGAACGGGGAACCGTGCCAGCTTGGCGTGCTGTCGATGCACGCGCAGATCGAGCGGGTCTCGGACCTGCTGCGGGCGCGCGGGATGATCCTGTCGGCGAACTTCAACGGCGGCGTGGACCGGGCCCTGGGGTGGATGGGCGCCGACCGCATCGACTACTTCGGGATCGAGCAGGGCCTGCCCGACCGCGCGGGGGGGATCGACCACGTCGACCCGCTGGCGCTGTTGAAGCGAACCCTCGCGTCCTCCCGTCCGGTCACCTCGCTCGACAGCCGGATCGCGGAGGGGGAGCTCGGCCCCGAGCAGATCGAGGCCCGGACCAACCAGGCCCTGTTCTACGGGATCTTTCCCGGCGCGTGGCTGCGCGAGGAGAACGAGGACGGCCAGACCGAGGCCAGCTGGTCAACTCCGGCCAACCGAGCGCTGTTCGCGAGCTACGCGCCCCTGTTCCGCGATCTGGCCGCGGGGGGATGGGAGCCGGTCACGCACGCCCGGTGTGGCGACGCGGACGTGTGGGTCGAGCGGTTCGGCTCGGCGCCCGAGGTGTACCTGACGATCCGCAACGAGACGGACGCGCCGCGAACGTGTGCGCTGCGGGTGAACGTGGGCGCGCTCGGGTTCACCTCGAACCCGGGGGTCGATGTGCTCCTCGGGCCCGAGGCCGTGCCGGCCGGCTCGGACGTGATCGAGCTCGGGGTCGAGGGGGGCCGGACCGTCGTGATCAGGCTCGAGGCGTCCGCGTGAGCCCCCGTCTCCGCGGCCTCGCCGCGTCTCTGGCCGGTCCGCTGGTGATCGCGGTCACGGGCGCATGGATCCTGCGCGCGTTCCTGTTCCAGGGCCTCACCACCGAGTCGGACGTGATCACGTTCTGGCTGCCCCAGTTCACCGAGCTCGGCCGGGCGCTCGGCGACGGGCACGTTCCGGCCTGGACGACCCATGTGCTCGGCGGCCAACCGTTCGCGGCCGACCCCCACTCGGGATGGATGCAGCTGCTGGTGATGGCGTTGTTCTCGGCCCTGCGCCCGGCCCTGGCGCTGGGCATCCTGGTCGGCGTCCAGCCGATCCTCGGCGGGCTCGGGCTGTACGCGTTCCTGCGGGGCGAGCGGGCGTCGCGGGCCGCGGCCACCGTGTCGGGGCTGATCCTCACGGTGGCCCTCGCCGCGACGCGCACGGCCGTCACCGTCCGCCTCGCCGCCGTCGTGGCGTACGCGGTGCTGTCCCTCGGGGCGGCCTCGCGGCTCACCCGCGCACGGCGATGGCCGGCCCGGGTGGGGTGGTCGGTCGCGGTGGCCGCGGCGTGGGGTCAGGCCGTCTCGGTGCACGTGACGTTCGGGGCCGCGCTGACCACGCTGCTGCTGGCCGCCTATCTCATCCCGGTGGCACTCCGGGCCCGGGGCGACGGGGTGGCCGCACGGCGACTGATCGCCGCCGCGGCGCTGCTCGGGCTGGCGATCGTCGCGGTCAACCTGGCGGTGCTGGTCCCCCGGGCCGCGCTGCTTTCCGGCACGAGCATCGAGGGCGGCTACGACGACATCAGCCGGCGCTCGCTCGAGCTCACCGGCATGCTCAGCCCGCCGTACCCGGGGAAGGCGGCGAGCGGCGACTGGCCCCTGAACCTGGCGAGCGTCCCGGGCATCCCGCTGGGGGTCGCGGGGCTGGCCTGCGCCTGGGCGGGATGGTGGTCGCGGCGCCGACGGCCGCTCGTGATCGCGTTCTCCGCGCTCGGGGTCGTGTGCTACCTGCTCACGCTGCGGCCGGTCATCGAGTTCGCGTACGACCGGCTCGGGTCCCTCCCGCTGGTCGACCAGTACCTCCACGCGCCGGAGTGGTACGCGCTGGGGGTGGTCGCGTGCCTCGCGGTGCTGGCCGGGCTCGGGGTGGAGGCGTGGGCCGAGCCCGGCGGTTGGCGCCGCCGCGCGCTCATGCTCGGCGTGCCCGCAATGGCGTGGATCGTCCTGGCGGCGATCGCCGGGGCGGGAGGCTCGGCCCTGGTGCCGGCGTTCCTGGCGATCGCGGGGCTCGGGGTGGCGACCGCGGTGACGGTCGGACGTCCCGCATGGGCGGCGACCGTGCTCGCGGCCGTCGTGGTCGCCGGTTTGGTCGGACCGCTCGTGGCCCGCGCGGGGGAGGACTTCGAGGCGCGCCAGACGGTCCTCGGCCGCACGCCGCCGATCCTCGAGGCCCCGCGGCTGCCGGGAGCGGATCTCGACGCGTACCTCACCCCGCGCGCCATCGCGCGGGTCCTCGACCGGGAGGGTGGGCGATTCGTGGGCGTCGGCCGGGAGAATGCCCGGCCGATCAGCGACGTGCGCGCCCTGCACAACAACGAGGGGATGCTGTTCGCCCTCGAGTCCGCGGGCGGGTATCGCTCGCTGCAGCCGGACCGGACGTGGACACTGCTCCGGGCCCTCAGCGATCACCCCGTCCGGTACAACCGCGCCACGGTGGCCGACCCTCCCGAGGCCTACCTGGACGTGATGGGCATCGAGTGGCTGATCGCCGGCCCAAGACCGCCGGGCACCGACCCCGCCACGGTCCGATCGGGACGGTGGTCCCTGTACCGGCGGTCGTCGCCGCCCCCCCGAGCCAGCCTGATCGGGGCCTGGGTGGTGGCGGACGGGGCCGATCAGGCCCTGCATCGTCTGGCCGACCCGGGGTTCGACGTGGATGCGACGGTGATCCTCGAGGAGGAACCCTCGGTGGGGCCGTCCGGGACGGGGGGCTCGGCCGGAGTGGCCCGGTATCGTCCTCAGGGCGAGCAGGCGATCGTCGTCGAGGTCGACGCGCGCCGCCCGGCGATGGTCCTGATCCGGAACCCGTACGACCCCGGATGGTCGGCGACCGTCGACGGCGAGCCCGCGCCGGTCCTGGTCGCGGACTACGCGGTGACGGCCGTGGCGGTGCCCGCGGGCCACCACGTCGTCCGCCTCACATACGACGACCCCTCGATCGGCCTCGGACTGGCCGGATCGGCGGTGGCGCTGGCGGGCTTCGGCCTGGCGGCCGCGGCTCCCGCGCTTCGGCGACGGTTTCGGAACGGGTCCCCCGAGGAGCCCTCCGGCTAGAGGGACCGGCTCCGGTCGCAGTGGTAACCGGGGTATCGGCCCGGGTACCAGGGAGGTTGGCCCGCGCCGGCGAGCGTCACCGTGTAGACGCGGACGGCGTCGTCCGCGCGCTCCAGCCTCAGGAAGCCCAGCCGGTCGAGGGCCGCGATGTCGGTCTGGCCGGTCGTCGCGGAGTAGCCGATCCCACCGCCGCGGATCACGACCACGTGCGTGAGGTTGCGCGCCGGGAACGTCGCCCGGCTCGGCGCCATGAAGAACGCCCGCGCCTCGAGGAAGCGGTCGATGGCCTCCTCGAGCACCACCGGACGCAGGTACGGGGTCGCGCCCTCCAGGAAAGCCGGCCGGCCGAGCGCCGCCTGGAAGAAGCCCTCCGTGTGTTGGTTCGAAAGGATGAACGCGCCGCACGGGAGATGCTCGTTCACCCATCGCATCCCCTCGATCACGGGCTCCACGGCCGCGATCCGGCTCGGCCGGAGCCGCGCGTCCGGCAGCAGCCAGGCGGACAGGCCGAGGACGAGCACGACCGTCACCGCGGCGGTTGCCCAGCGGCGAAGCTTGCCCGCGGCCACCACCACGACCTCGAGCGCCGCGAGCCCGCCGAGGATCAGCGGGAGCGCGGAGTAGTCGTAGAGACGGCGGAGCCCGAAGTTCGCCGGGATGAACAGGCTCGAGCGCCGGGAGAACCACCAGGTGAGGCTCACCAGCCCCGCCCCCAGGACCAGGGGAATCACCGCGGCCGGCCGGAGGGTCCTCGGCAACCAGGCCAACCCGAGCGCCGCGAGGACCACGCCGAGCAGGGCCATCGACACCCCAATCGGTCCCACCGACTCCGGCGGCTCGGCCGGGCGCAGGCCCTGCCCGGACGGCTCGCCGATCGAGGTCGCGACGAACGCCCGGTAGGCCTCGCCGGCGGAGAGCCTCCAGTCGCGAGGGCCCTCGGCGGCCTGCCGCTCGGGGGTCACCCCCGCGTTCACGAACAGCGTGGGATCGAACGCCGGGCCGAACCGGTCGAACGCCTGATCGCCACGAACCCCTGAGAGCCCGACGTCACCCCTGGGAAGCAGGACGATCGCGCCCGCCACGGCGACGGCCACGCCG
Source organism: uncultured Actinomycetes bacterium (assembly GCA_963742735.1). Lineage (GTDB taxonomy): Bacteria > Actinomycetota > UBA4738 > UBA4738 > JBBDTT01 > JBBDTT01. The sequence goes on along the minus strand of CAVUMN010000001.1, from coordinate 207,447 downwards.
CCCGCGGCCAGGCCACGGACCAGCGCTGCGCGCCGCGCCGGATCGCGGATCAGTGAGCCCACAGCGAACCCGGCCGCGATGATCCCGGCCACGATCGCCGGAACCAGATGCATCCCGATGGCGACGCCGACCAGCCCGCCGCCGGCCACGGCGTCGGTCCACCCACTCCGATCGCGGAGGGCCCGGACGACCAGCACCAGCCCACCGAACGCGAGCATGCGTCCGAACGTCTCGGCGCGGTACGCGTCCAGATCGGCGGTGATCTCGGGGTTCAGGAACTCGCGGTTGACCACCACGAGCAGCGGGAGGAGCGGCGCCGTCCACCGCAGTCCGATCTCCCGTCCGAGGGCCCACAGCGCTCCCGCCAACCCCACCGAGCCCACCCACAGCAGCGCCCCGAGGGCCGGGAGCGCCTCGCGCCCGATCGCGTGGGCCATACCGGCGTTGAGCGCGTTGAGGAACCCCTTGCTCACCGTCGGGACGAGCGGCAGGCCGTACTGCAGCGTGGTCCGGGGGAACCCTCCGGCGTCCGCCATCTCCACCGCGTCCGCCCAGTACCGCCACGCCGAGGCGGCCGAGAAGTGGATCCGGGCATCGAACGACAGCCGCACGACGGCGATCCCGGCGAGGACCACGAGCCCCAGCACGATGGGCCCGGGGTCGGCCCGGGTCTCGCTGATCGCGGCCCGGGCGTGGGCCCGGAGCCCGTCCCGGCGCGCCACCCACACCGTCAGCCCCACCGAGGCGGCGCCGACGAGGACGAGGAACGGCGCCGGCCACAGCCACCCCGGCAGGGCGAGGAGGAACGCGACCGCGCCGGCCAGCGCCGCCCCCAACACCGGCGCCAGGGCGAGCCGCGAGACGACGGAGATCCGGCCCGGCGGGTGGAGGGCGAGCGACGCCGGGAGCCCCGGGATCAGCAGCAGGAGCAGGACGCCGGCGAGGGCCCCGAGGCTCAACGGAGCCAGGTCTTGATGATGACCTTGGTGAAGTTCCAGCCGTAGCGAAGGTTCTTCGGCTTCTTGGACTCGCCGCTGGCCCGGGCCCGGATCGTGATCGGGACCTCCCTGATGCGGGCGTGCTGGCGCAGGCCCTCCACGAGCACCTCGGACGAGGAGAACTGGTCCTGCTCCAGGACCAGGTGCTTCAGGATGTCCGCGCGGATGGCCCGGTAGCCGCTCGACACGTCGGTGATCCGCGTTCCCGTGATCACCGAGACCAGGCGGGAGAAGAACAGCACGCCGGCGTGGCGCAACCGCGACTCCTTCTCGAACTCCCCGAGCATGCGCGAGCCCTGGATCATGTCGGCCTCGTCGGCCAGGACCGGCTTGACCAGCAGATGCATCTCCCCGGGGTCGTGCTGCCCGTCGGAGTCCAGGGTCACCACCACGCGCGCCCCGAGCTTCAGCCCGATCTCGTAGCCGACTCGCTGGGCCATGCCCTGGCCCCGTTGGATGGGCAGGTGGGCCACATACGCCCCCGCCGCCTCGGCGACCTCGGCCGTGTCGTCCTCGCTGGCGTCGTCGACGACCACCGTGACGACCCGAAGGCCCTCCACCGAATCGGGGATGGCCCGGATCACCGCGGCGATGTTCTCGGCCTCGTTGTGGGCGGGCATCGCCACGACGATCCGCTCACCCTTCGGGAGCTTCTTCGTCTGTGACCAGTCGAAGGAGTTGACGGTGAGGCCCTCGACCAACAGGCGCAGGGAGCGCTCGTTCGCGTCGGCCTGGGCGAGGGCGCGGAACACCGCGAACAGCAGGACGAGCACCGCCAGGAACAGCGCGCCGATCATGCGCCGGCCGCCGCCGGCCTCGAGGTTGAACAGGTTGAAGAGCCAGTTGAACGCCGAGGGCGCCACGGCCATCGCCAGCGCCCCTAGGCCCACCACCCACGTGAGGATCAGGTTGAGGCGGCTGACCGTGCGGCGGACGTAGCCGCGCGTCACGAACGCGATCAGCGCGACGGCGGCGACCCCGGCGATGATCCGGAGTGCGAGCACGGGCGTCCCTCGAGCCGGTCCCTAGGAGAGGTCCGCGGCGACCGGCTCGCGCAGCCCCGACGTCCACGAGATGCGCGGGAGGATGTGGTCTCGCTTCACCCGGCCCCGGTACTTCTCGATCACCCCGAACATCGACTCGACGAGCGTCTCCGAGAGGTAGTGCGGCTTCAGCCCGAGGTCGAGCAGCTTGGTGTGCTTGGCGTTGTAGTAGTGCTCTTCCTTCTCCGTCCGCGGGTTCGGGATGTGGTCGATCGTGACCTCGAGCCCGTACTCGGTGCCGGCCTTCTGGACCAGCTCGGCGAGCTCCATCAGCGTGAACTGCTCGGTGAACTGGTTGTACACGCGCATCTCGCCCGCGTCGGCCGGGTTGTTGATGGCCAGCTCGATGCACTGGATGGTGTCGAGGATGTTGAGGTACCCGCGGGTCTGGAGGCCCTTGCCGTAGACCGTCAGCGGGTGGCCGATCACGGCCTGGAGGGTGAACCGGTTCAGCGCGGTCCCGAAGGACTCGTCGTAGTCGAAGCGGTTCATCAGGCGCTCGTCCATCTGCGTCTGGTCGGTGTGGATGCCGTACACGACGCCCTGGTTGAGGTCGGTGGTGCGGGCGCCCCATACGCGCGAGGCGAAGTGCATGTTGTGGGAGTCGTGCACCTTCGACAGGTGGTACATCGAGTGGGGGAGCTTCGGGTAGGGCAGGGTGTCCGACCGCCCGTTGTGCTCGATCGTGATGTAGCCCTCCTCGATGTCGATGTTCGGGCGTTCCGTACTCGCCCATGGTGCCCAGCTTCACCAGGTGGGCGTCGGGGGTGATGTCGCGCATCGCGTAGAGCACGTTCAGCGTGTTGATCACGTTGTTGAACTGCGTGAACACGGCGTGCTCGCGGCTGATCATCGACCACGGCGCGGAGGGCATCTGCGCCGTAGTGCATGATCGTCTCCGGCTGGAAGTCCCTGAACAGGCGCTCGGTGGTGGGCCAGTCGGTCAGGTCGCCCTCGACCACCCCGATCTCCTTGCCGGAGATCTCCTTCCATGCGTCCGCGCGGGCGGGAAGCGAGCCCAGGATCGGCGTCAGGGAGTCGCTGCCGGCCTCGGTGTGGGCCCGCCGGCGGAGGTAGTTGTCGATCGTCAGCACCTCATGGCCCTTGGCCGAGAAGTGCATGGCGGTCGGCCAGCCCAGGTAGCCGTCTCCGCCCAGGATGAGGATGCGCATGGATCGTTCCTTTCGAGGGTCGCCGGGGGAAGTCGGCCTGTATTGTATGGGCGAACCGAGGGCAGCCGCCCGGAGGGTTGACCGGCTCCGTTGGGTCCGGATAGGCTCTTTCGGCTCCGGCTTCCCGGAGACGGCCTCCACGATATGCGAGACTCGCAGAGCGCGCGCCCTACAAACCTATGAACGATCCCAACACCGAGACCCAGAGTCGAACCAGCGGCTTCGAGCTGCGCGACTACTTCCGCATCCTCTGGCTGCGCAAGTGGACCGCGATCCTGGTGCTCACCCTGATCATGACCTCGGCCCTGTTCCTGTCCTACCAGCAGACCCCCATCTACCAGTCCGAGGCCACGGTCCAGATCCCGCCTGAGCTGACGTTCACGGGCGGCAGCGTGGAGACCGCGAAGAAGACCGACGCCATCACGGAGTCCCAGGTCGCGGCCAGCCCCCTGATCGGGTTCTACGCCGCCGAGCTGCTGAAGGGCCGGACCGTCTTCGACACCCTTATCGTCGTAGACGAGACGGGCGCCAACACCGAGGAGCTCGAGCCTACCCCCGCCCCCAGGGCGAGCCCGGGAGCCGCACCCGTGGAGGAGGACGCCCTTCCCGAGTCCGGCAAGGAGCTCGACGCCGAGCAGGTCCTCGCGGGCTACGACTTCCTCAGGGGGATCCAGGTGAGCCCCGGCCGGCAGTCCACCCAGCTGATCGTGGTCCGGGTGCGGGATACGAGCCCCTCGCTGGCGGCCGCCAAGGCCACGGCGCTGTCGGTCGCGTACCTCGGCTACAAGCGGGAACAGGCCGTCGCGTCGGCGAAGGATGCCCAGGCCAAGCTTCAGGGCGACGTGGCGCTGGTTCGGGCGGACATCCAGACCGCCGAGGCCGCGGAACAGTCCACCCTGCAGCTTCAGGCTCAGCTGAACTCGCTGGTGTCCTCGATCGCCGACATCAACCAGGCCATCGCCGGCGCCGGCGATAGCGGCGACATCCTGTACCAGGCCATCCCGGCCAAGAAGCCCTCGCTGCCCAACCACATCCGTGACGGGGCGTTCGCGTTCATCCTCGGCCTGATCCTGGGCGTCGGTGCCGCGTTCCTCCGCGATTACGTGGACGACTCGCTGAAGGGCGTCGACGACGTCGAGCGGCAGTCCGGGGCCCCGCTCATCGGCGTGGTCCCGCACGTGCCGTCCGCCCGCGGCATCGGCGAGCACGCCGGCCGCAACGGCCAGCGCTCCTATCTCGTCACGCTGGACGATCCCAAGGCGCCGTCGTCCGAGGCGTACCGGACCCTGCGAACCAACCTGCTGTTCATGTCGGTGTCGGGGCCGGTGGGCAAGCTGCTCGTCACCTCCCCGGTGGCCGGCGAGGGCAAGACGACCACCGCGGCCAACCTGGCGGTCGTCCTGGCCCAGGCGGGCCAGCGCGTGCTGCTCGTGGGCGCCGACCTGCGCCGTCCGTCGGTCCACCGCCACTTCGGCGTGTCGAACCGGATCGGCCTGTCGAGCGTGCTCTCCGGCCAGGCCTCGCTGCTGGAGGCGGTCAACGACCCGCGCATCCGCGGTCTGCGCGTGATGAGCGGCGGCCCGATCCCGCCGAACCCGACCGAGCTCCTCGGGTCGCTGGCCATGAAGGACTTCCTGGACCAGGCCGCGCAGGTCACCGACTGGGTGATCCTGGACGCGCCGCCCGTCCTCGGCCTGGCCGACGCCGCGGTCCTCGCCACCCTGTGCGACGCCACCCTGTTCGTGGTCAACGAGTCGACCAACCGCCGGGTCCTGGCGCACGCCCGCGACCAGCTGGCCAAGGTCCGGGCCCGCGTGGTCGGCACGGTGCTGAACAACTTCGGGCCGGCGTTCAGCTACTACTACAGCGACTACTACGCCTACACCAGCCAGTACTACCTGGAGCCCGAGCCCGCGAACGGGAAGGTCTCTCGACGCGAGCGCAAGCGCCAGGCCGCGGACGCGGCCACGCGCCTGGCCGGCGACGCCCCCGGGTTCGAGGACGAGATCGGCCCGGGGCGGACGCCGCCCGAGCAGCGGATCTCGACCCCGTAAGCGTCCCGCTCGTGCCCGGCGGTGGCCCGGCCCGCGTCCTCTGGCTGATCAAGGGCCTCGGCCCGGGCGGCGCCGAACGGCTGGTCGGCGACATCGTCCCCCGCCTCGACCGCGACCGGTTCACCCCCGAGGTCGTCTACCTGCTGCCGTGGAAGGACCACCTGGTCGCGCCGCTCCGTGACGCCGGGGTGCCCGTCCGGTGCCTGGAGGTCCGCAGCCATCTGGACCTGGGGTGGCCGCGTCGCCTGCGTCGCCACCTCGACGGCGTGGACCTGCTGCACGCGCACCTGCCCTACGCGGCGGTCGGGGGCCGATGGGCTGCCCGGGGCCTCCCGCCGGCGGTGCGTCCGGCCGTCGTCTACACCGAGCACAACCTGTGGGCGCGCTATCGCGGGCTCACGGCCCTGGCGAACGCCCGGACGTTCGGATGGAACGACCGGGTCATCGCCGTCAGCCAGGCGGTACGCGACTCGATCGCCGGAGGCGGCCGCCGAACGCCGCCGGTCACGGTGATCGAGAACGGCGTTGACGCCGAGGGCCTGCGGGCCGCGGCCCTGACCCGGGCCGAGGCCCGCGTCGAGCTCGGGCTGCCCCCCGGCGCGTTCGTGATCGGGACCGTCGGAGGTATCACGCCGAAGAAGGGACACCTGCACCTGGTCCGCGCGGCACGGACGGTCCTCGACGCGCACCCCGGGGCGGTTTTCGCCATCGTCGGCCTGGGGGCGGTCGAGGTGCCGGTCCGCGCCGAGATCGCCCGCCTCGGGCTGGGGGACGCGGTGCGGCTGCTCGGGGTGCGGGAGCAGGCCTCACGGCTGATGCGGGCCTTCGACGTGTTCTGCCTGCCGTCGTTGTTCGAGGGGCTTCCGGTCGCCTTGCTGGAGGCGCTGGCGAGCGGGGTCCCCGCGGTGGCCACCGAGGTGGGCGGGGTGCCGGCCGTCCTGGCCGCCGGGGGAGGCCTCCTGGTGCCGCCCGGCGACGAGCCGGGCCTGGCCGCCGCCCTCGGGTCGCTCATCGCGGACCGCGGGCGCCTGGCGGACCTCGCCGCGGAGGCGCCCGTGGTGGCCGGCCGGTACTCGCTGGAGCGCACCGTGGGGCAGACCGAGGCGCTCTACGACGACGTCCTGGCCGAACGGAGGGCCCGCCGGTGACCGGCCGGCCGCACGACCTCACGATCCGTCCGATGCAGGACGCCGACCTCGACGGGATCGTCGATCTGCTGACGCGCTCGCTGGGGCCGGCGCCGGGCGGCGCCGACCGCCGCGCGCTCTTCGTCTGGAAGCACCTCGAGAACCACTTCGGCCGCTCCCTGGCGCTGCTCGCGGAGTCCGAGGGGAGGATCGTCGGTCTGCGCGCGTTCATGCGGTGGACCTTCGAGGGCCCGGACGGGGCCTACGCGGCGGTCCGGGCGGTGGACACCGCGACGGACCCCGAGGCGCAGCGGCGAGGGATCTTCTCGCGGCTGACCACGGCCGCGCTGGAGCGCTGCTGGCAGGAGGGCGTGGACCTGGTCTTCAACACGCCGAACGAGAAGAGCCTCCCGGGCTACCTGAAGATGGGATGGACGCAGGTGACGCGCTGGCCCGTCTGGCTGAGGGTCAGACGTCCGCTGGCCCTGGCGGGGGCGGCCGTGCGGCGCGATCTGTCGGCCGGCGGGCCGGTCGGCGTGCCCGGCGCCGGAGGGCTCGTCCCCGCCGCCGACGCCCTGGCCGGGGACGGGCTCGCTCGGATCGTGGCGGACGTGGGACGGCCGGAGGGCCGGCTGATCACGCCCAGGGCCCTCGAGTACCTGCGGTGGCGCTACGCGCGCGCGCCCATTCCGTACCACGTGTGGACGGAGGGCGACTCCGCGGTGATCCTGCGGGTGCGCTCGCGCGGCCGGCTGGCCGAGGCGGTCGTCGGCGAGGTCCTGGTGCCCGGCGGCGACGCGCGATCGGCCCGGCGGGCGCTGTCCGCGGCGGTCAAGGCCTCGGGGGCCACCCACGCCGCCGCGCACTTCGGCGAGGGGTGGCCGGCCCGGCGGGCCCTGCGGCGAGCGGGGTTCCTCCGTCCGCCCAGGGCCGGGATGACGTTCACCGTGCGGCCGGTTTCCGATCGCCGGGGCCCCGCCGGCGGCTTGACCGACCCCGCCGCCTGGTCGCTCACCCTGGGCGATCTGGAGTTGTTTTGACGGCTCTCCCGGGCACGGCCCGGGGTGCTCGCTAGAATCGGCCGATGCGCAAGTCGATGGCCGAAGACCGGATCTCGTACCAGGCCCCGTTCTCCGTCGCCGCCTGGGGCCTGATCTTCGTGGCGGGGTTCGTGGCGGTGGTCATCGCCGGGACGCTCACGGTGGAGCCCCAGGCCTACGTGGTGCTGGTCGCCGTGACCGCCCTGATCGCGAGCCTGCTCATCCCGGCCGCCTCGCGGCGGGCCCCCTGGATCACCCCGCGGTTCCTGGCCATCGCCCTGCTGACGTTCCTGATGGGGAGCCTGGTCCGGTACGTGATCATCGAGACCGTGTACGGGGGTTCCTCCGACGCGAGGGGGTACTTCGGCGCGGGGCTGCAGCTGTCCGAACAGTTCCGGCACCTGGACTTCTCGCAGCTGATCCCGCCGTTCAGCGACACCGCAGCGATCGAATACTTCTCGGGGTTCCTGTACATCCTCTTGCCCCCGTCACAGCTCGCGGGGTTCGTCGTCTCGGCGGCGATGTCGTTCGTCGGGTCATGGCACTTCTACAAGGCGTTCACGACCGCGTATCCGACCGGCAACCACCGCATGTTCGGGGTGCTGATCTTCTTCCTCCCCTCGTTCTGGTACTGGACCACCTCGCTGGGCAAGGACGCGCCGGTGATGATGGGGCTCGGCATCGCCACGTACGGCTTCGCGCTGCTGTTCAAGCGATGGTCGGGAAAGGCGATGTTCCACGTCCTGCTCGGGCTGGCGCCGATCGCGATCGTGCGCGCCCCGATCGCGGTGGCGATCGCGGTGGCGGGGGCCGGGGCGTTCGCCCTGCGTCCCACCCGAGCCCGTTCGGCCAACACCCAGGCCCTGTCCTACATCGTGTTCCTGCCGCTGTTCGCCATCGCCGCGTTCTTCCTCATGAACCAGGCGCGCCAACAGATCGGCTCCCTGAACGAGGGCGAGAGCATCCAGGCCGCGTTCCAGACCCAGCAGGAGTCGAACTTCTCCGGCGGATCGAACTTCACCCCGCCCAACCCGTTCTCGCCGACCGGGCTGCCCGCGGCCCTGATCACCGCCAACTTCCGTCCGTTCCCCTTCGAGGCGGGCGGCGTGTTCCCCATGCTCCAGTCGCTGGAGGGCGTGATGCTGATGGGGCTGTTCGTGGTCAAGCGACGCGAGGTCTGGCGGGCGGTTCGGCGATGGCGCGACAACGCGATGACGATCATGGCCGGGGCCTCGGTCCTGATCATCTCCGTGGAGCTCGCAGCCCTGGCGAACTTCGGCCTGCTCGCCCGCCAGCGGACGCAGGTGCTGCCGTTCCTGGTCATGATCCCGTGCATGGTCACCATCCCGCGCAAGGTGAAGCGGGACCCGGCAACGGAGAACACCGCTCCGTTCCCCGCGTGGGCTTCCGTCTCGCGCTCGTAAGCCTGGCCAAACGCGGTGTGAAGCTGGCCCTGTTGCCGGCCGCCGTGGCCAGGCGCGAACGCCGACCGGGGCTCTACGCGCTGATCTACCACCGCGTCGGCGCCGGGATGCAGGCCGAGATGGACCTGCCCTCGGCGACCTTCGCCCGCCACCTCGACCTGCTCACCGAGCGGTTCGAGCTGGTGCGGCTGCGCGACGGGCTCGAGCGCCTGGAGGCCGGCACGGTCTACCGGGACCTGGTCGCGGTGACCTTCGACGACGGGTACGCCGACGTGCACGAGCACGCCTGGCCGCTCCTGCGCGAGCGAGAGATCCCCTCGACGCTGTTCCTGGCGACGGGGTTCCTGGACGGAGACATCCCGCCACCGATCAGCCCCGGCGCGGATCGGAGCGGCGCCCCGGCGGCCCCCCTCGCCTGGGACGACGTCCGGGCGATGCTGGCCACGGGGCTGGTCGAGGTCGGCTCCCACACGGTGACGCACCCGGACTTCGACCGGATCGACGCCGTCACGGCCGAGGGCGAGCTCCTCGAGTCCAAGGCCGTGATCCTGGAGCGCCTCGGCGTGTCGACCGAGCTGTTCGCGTATCCCCGGGCGATCGTGGGGCACCCCGAGCTGGTCGGCGCGAACTACCGCTGGGCCCTCGGGGGCGAGGGCCCGAAGACCGTGGCCGAGACCTTCGACCGCGTGCGGGTGCAGCGCACGCCCGTCCGGCGCAGCGACGGGGTGTTCTTCCTCCGCCGCCGCCTGGCCGGCGCGGCGCCCCTCGAGGACCGTCTCTACGCCCGGCTGCGAGGCCGGCGATGAAGCTGATCCACCTCACCACCGTGGACCTGTCGTTGCGGGCGCTCCTGCTGAACCAGCTCGAGCGCTACGCGAAGGAGGGGTTCGACGTCGTGGGCGTCTCCGCCCCCGGGCCGTACGTCGCCGAGATCGAGGACCGGGGCATCCGTCACGTGCCGGTCGAGTCGCTGACCCGGTCGTGGACCCCCATGCAGGACGCGCAGTCGCTCCGGGAGCTGCGCCGGATCTTCCGGGCCGAGCGCCCCACGATCGTGCACACCCACAACCCGAAGACCGGCGTGCTGGGTCGGGTGGCCGCCCGCTCGACCCGCGTACCGGTGGTCGTGAACACCGTCCACGGGCTGTACGCCGCCGCCGACATCGGCGCGGCCAAGCGGACGGTCGTCCGGGGCGCCGAACGCGTCTCGGCGCAGTTCTCCGACCACGAGCTGTTCCAGTCCAGGGAGGACTTCGACTGGGCCCTTCGGACCAAGCTCGTCCCGGCGCGGCGAGCCACCTGGCTCGGCAACGGGGTGGACACCGCCCGCTTCGACCGTTCGGCCGTGGATCCGAAGCGGGTCGCCGAGCTGCGCGCGGCATGGGGCGCGGAGGGCCGGGTCGTGGTCGGGACCGTCGGTCGCCTGGTGGCCGAGAAGGGCTACCGGGAGCTGTTCCGGGCGGCGGCCGTGGTGCGGCGGACCCATCCGGAGGCCCTGTTCATCGCGGTGGGTCCCGAGGACCCGTCGAAGGCCGATCGCCTGAACCCGGCCCTCCTCGAGCGAGTCCGGGAGGGACCGGACGTGGTCCTGGCGGGGGAGGGTGACGGCGAGGACATGCCGGCGGTCTACTCGGCCTTCGACGTGTTCTGCCTGCCCTCGTACCGCGAGGGCGTTCCTCGGTCCGCGATCGAGGCGATGTCGACCGGGCTGCCAGTGGTGGCCACGGACATCCGGGGATGCCGCGAGGTGGTGGCCGACGGCGTGACCGGCCTGCTGATCCCCGATCACGACCACGCGGCGATCGCCCGGGCCGTCGCTCGCCTGATCGGGGACCCGGCCCTGCGCGAGGCCATGGGCATCGCCGGCCGCGCGCGCGCCGTGGAGCGGTTCGACGAGGAGCTGGTCATCGAACGAACCCTGGACGTGTACGACCGGCTGCTGCGCGCGAAGGGCCTCCGGGCGTGATCGGGGGAGCGGTGGCGCTGGCGATCTCGGCGGCCACGGCGCCGGTCGCACGATGGCTCGGGGAACGCACGGGGGCGATGGACAACCCGAGGGGCGGGCTCAAGCCGCATCCCATGCCGGTCTCCTACCTGGGAGGCCTGGCGGTGGCGCTCGGCGTCGCCGCGGGATTCCTCGCCGAGGGATGGCCGTTCCCGTGGACGCTGCCGGTGTCGCTGCTCGGACTGGCCGCGCTGGGCCTGGCCGACGACACGATCGGTCTGCCCCCGGCCGGCCGGCTCCTGGCGCAGCTGGGCCTCGGGATCCTCCTGGCGGCCCAGGGGCTGCGGGCCGACCCGTTCGAGCAGCAGGTCATCGCGTGGATCGTGACGGTCGCCGTCTTCGCCGGGGCCGTGAACGCGGCGAACATGGTCGACGGGATGGACGGCCTGGCCTCGAGCGCGACGGCGCTGTCCGCGCTCGCGCTGGCCCTCGTGGCCAGCCTGCACGACCGGAGCGCGGTCCTGCCGCTGATCCTCGGCGGCGCCGCGATCGGGTTCCTGCCCTACAACCTGCCGCCGGCGCGGCTGTTCCTCGGCAACGCCGGCTCGTATCTGGCCGGGGGCGGGCTCGCGGTGGCGATCCTGCTCCTCTCGCGGAACCCGGCGACGTTCGTCGGCGCGGGGACGTGCCTCGGGCTGTTCGGGCTCGACCTGCTGGCCTCGATGGTTCGCCGGGCCCTGCGGCGCGAGCGCCTGTTCCAGCCCGACCGGGAACACCTCTACGACCAGCTGCTCCGGCGGGGGTTCTCGGTGAAGGAGGTCCTCGCGATGTGCGTCGGCGTGCACCTGGTGCTGGTCGCGATCGGCGTGCTCATCACGACCTTCGGGACGGCCGCCGCCATGATCGCCGGCGCCCTGACGTGGCTGGCCGCCCTCGTGCTCCTGGGGGCCACCGGCTTCCTGAGCCGCGAGGCGGATCTCCTCTGACGCCTAGCTGAGCTCGAGCAGGTCGATTACGAAGATCAACGTCTCGTTGGGGCCGATGTCCGGCCCCGCCCCCTGCTCGCCGTAGGCGAGATCGGGCGGGATGGTCAGCTGGCGCCGCCCCCCGGCCTTCATGCCCATGAGGCCCTGCTCCCACCCCTGGATGACCCCGCCCGAGCCGAGGGTCACCGGGAACGGCTGCCCGCGGTCCCACGAGGCGTCGAACTCCACGCCGGTGGAGTAGGCCACGCCCACGTAGTGGACCACCAGCGTGTTGCCGATCCCCGCGGGGGGGCCGGTTCCCTCGACGAGATCCTGGATCACGAGCTCGGTGGGCGGTGGGCCGTCGGGGACGACGATGCTCGGCTTCTGCGGGCTCGCCGCCGGCCCCAGGGGGGAGGGGGAGGACGGGGAGTCGTCGCCCGCGCCGGGGCCGGCCTGCTCCGCGCATCCGGCGGCGAGCAGCGTCACCGCGAGGAGCGCTCCGACGAGGATCCTGGCCCTGGGCACGGGGGCGATCCTAGCGACGAATCCGGGCCTTGACACGGCTCGCGGAGCGGAGGTACCTTGCGAGGTCCAGTCGAACATACGTTCGATTGGAGGGTGGACGCTCCTGGCGGGGGTGATGCCGGTGTCGAAGGTGTACGACGAGACGGTGTTGGTGGAGCGGGATGCCGGGATGCCCGCGGCGTTCACCTGGCGAGACCGGCGCTACGAGGTCCGCGACGTCATCGGCCGGTGGCGGATCGAGGGCCGCTGGTGGGCCGACGGCCGTGACCGCGAGTACTGGCGCCTGGAGGCCAAGGGCGGGGCGGTGTGCGACCTCTACCACGACCGTCAGGCCGGCCGCTGGCATCTCGAACGCGTCTGGGACTGACGCGCCGGTCCAGCCGATGGGCTTCGTGCACCTCGACGTTCGCTCCTACTTCTCGCTGAAGGACGGAGCGTTCTCGCCGGAGGACCTCGTCCGGCGCGCGGCGGAGCTCGGCATGCGCCAGGTGGCGATGACCGACCGCGACGGCCTCTACGGGGCGGCTCGCTTCGTGCACGCGTGCCAGGCGGCGGGGGTGCAGCCGATCCTCGGCTCGACCCTCACGCTGCGAACCGGGCGCAGGGACGCGGACCTCGTCCTCCTCGCCCGCGACGCGACGGGGTACGGGAACCTGTGCCGGCTCATCACCGACGCGCACCACAACGGCGAGCGGGGCGATCCCCACCTGTTCCCGGAGCAGCTCCTGGCCCATCCCGAGGGGCTGGTCGCCCTCCTCGGCCCGGACTCGCCTCCCGGCCGATTGGCCCTGGCCGGGCGCCACGACGCGGCCGTCGAGGCCGCGAGGCCCTACCGGGACGCCTTCGGCGAGTGGGCCCACGTCGCCGTCCGCAACCGCCTGGAGCCCTCCAGCCGGGCCGAGCTCCGCGCGCTCCTGCGCCTCGGCGAGGAGGCCGGCCTGCCGCCGGTCGCCACCAACGGCGTGCGCTACCTGGTCCCCGAGGACGCGTTCCTGGCCGACGCCCTGGAGTGCATGCGCGAGATCGTTCCGCTCTCCGGCCGGCACGTGAGCCGCACCAACACGGAGGGCTACCTGAAGTCGGACGAGGCCATGCGCCGCGCGTTCGCGTGGGACCTCTCGCTGTGCGACCGGACCCGCCAGGTGGCCGAGGCGTGCGAGTTCGACCTGGGGATCGGGGTCATCCACTTCCCCGACTTCCCCACGCCGCGGGGCCGCAGCGCCGGCTCGGTCCTGGCCGAGCGGTGCTGGCGGGGGTTCGAGGACCGCGGCCTCACCCCGACCCGCGAGGTCCGAGACCGGCTGGACCACGAGCTGTCGATGATTCAGCGGATGGGCTACGCGGCGTACTTCCTGACCGTGGCCGACATCGTCGCCGACATCCGCGCCATCGGGATCCGAGTGGCCTGCCGGGGGTCCGCGGCCGGATCGCTGGTGTGCTACCTGACCCGGATCTCCGACGTGGACCCGGTCCGCCACGGCCTGCTGTTCGAGCGGTTCATCAATCCCCAGCGCGAGGATCTGCCCGACATCGACGTGGACGTCGAGTCCGCCCGGCGCGAGGATGTCTACGACATGGTCCTCTCCCGCTACGGCGAGGACCGCAGCGCCTGCGTGAACATGGTCGACACCTACCGCGCCCGGGGCGCGATCCGCGAGGTCGGCAAGGCCCTCGGCTTCCCCGAGTCCGAGCTCGGCGTGGTCGCGAAGGCGTTCCCGCACATCTCCGCGCACCACATCCGCGAGGCCCTGGACCGTCTCCCGGAGCTCAAGGGCGTCAACCTCGGCGCCGGCCAGCTCGAGCTGCTGTTCCGGGTGGCCGAGCGGCTCGACGGCTTCCCCCGCCACATCGCGCTGCACCCCTGCGGGATCGTCCTGTCCAAGGACGACCTCCTCGAGCGCACCCCGCTGGAGCGCTCGTTCCAGGGCTACCGGATGGTCCAGGCGGACAAGGACGACGTCGAGCTCCTCGGCCTGCTGAAGCTCGACGTGCTCGGGGTTCGCATGCTGTCCACGATGCGCCACTGCCTGGACGAGGTGGCCCGCCTGGAAGGGGAGAAGCTCGATCTGGAACGCGACGTCGGCCTGGACGATCCGAGGGCGTGGTCGCTGATCCGCGCGTCGCGGACACTGGGTTGCTTCCAGATCGAGTCACCCGGCCAGCGCGAGCTCCTCCAGAAGTTCCAGCCCACCCGGTGGGAGGACCTCATCGTCGACATCTCGCTGTTCCGTCCGGGGCCGGTGAAGTCCGACATGGTCTCGCCGTTCCTCCGCCGCTACCACGGCCTGGAGGAGACGGTCTACCAGCACCCCGCGCTGCGGGAGGCACTCGGCGAGACCCACGGCGTGATCGTCTACCACGAGCAGGTCATGCGGACCCTGCAGGCCGTCGCCGGCTACGACCTGGTCGAGGCCGACCGCATCCGCCGCCATCTGGACGACGACCCCGAGGACACCGACGCCATCCGCGAGGACTTCCTGCGCCGGGTTCGCGAGCGCAACGACGTCGCCGACATGGCGGCCGCCGAGAAGCTGTGGGCGGAGCTCTTCTCGTTCGCGTCGTTCGGGTTCTGCAAGGCCCACGCGGCCGCGTTCGCCGTCCCCACCTATCAGTCCGCCTGGCTGAAGGCGCACTACCCGGCGCACTTCCTGGCCGGCGTGCTCACCCACGAGCCCGGCATGTATCCGCGCCGCCTGATCGTGGAGGACGCCCGCGAGCACGGGGTGGCGATCCTTCCCCTCGACGTCAACCTCAGCGAGGAGGCCTACACGGCGGAGCGCGTCGCGCCCGAGCCCGGCCCGCGTCCGGACCGGGAGCTCGACCTGTCGCGGATCGGCGAGGGCTACGGGATCCGGCTGGCGCTGAAGGACGTCGACGGCATCTCCGACGCCGAGGTTCGAAGCATCCTCCAGGCGCGGGCCGAGCGGCCGTTCCGCGACGTCGGCGACTTCCTGCGCCGGACGAACGTGTCCCGGCCGGTGGTCGAGGCCATCGCCCACGCCGGGGGCTTCGACCCGGTCGGCGGCGGGACGCGACGGGACCGGCTGTACCAGGCGATGGTCACCGACACGCCGGCGCGCGAGAACGAGCAGCTGGCCTTCGCGCTGGAGGCCGACCCCGAGCCGCCCGGCCTTCGCGAGTACACCGACGCGGAGCGGGTCCGCGCCGAGCTCGAGGTGCTGCGGGTGGACGCCTCCCGCCACCTGGTGTCGTTCTACGCGCCGCTGCTGAAGGACCTCGGCGTGGTTCGCTCGGCGGACCTGCGGACCAGACGGGGAGACGAGTGGGTCATGGTCGCCGGGGTGAAGGTCGCCTCCCAGACGCCGGCGGTCCGCAGCGGGCAGCGGATCATCTTCCTGACCCTCGACGACGCCACCGGACCCGTGGACGTCACGGTCTTCGAGCGGGTCCAGCCGTGGTGCGCGCGGACGGTCTTCCATGGGTTCGTCCTGGCGGTGTGGGGCCGGCTGCGCCGGACCGGGGTCGGCGGGGCCAGCGTCGTCGCCGAACAGGTGTGGGACCTCCCGGCCCTCCAGCGAGCCCGGAACGAGGGCCGCCTGGCGGAGGCGCTGGCCGAGGGCAGCGGCACCGACGCGCTCCCGGACGGCACGACGAAGCTCTACCACTCAAGTGGGGGCTCGGCGGGGGGATGATGACCCCGTGCGACGTCCCCCCGAACCGATCCTGCACGTCGACATGGACGCCTTCTACGCGTCCGTCGAGGCCCTGAAGGACCCGTCCCTGGCGGGAAAGCCGGTGGCGGTGGGCGGCTCGGGCGCGCGGGGGGTGGTGATGTCGGCGTCCTACGAGGCCCGACGCCACGGGGTTCGCTCGGCGATGCCGTCGGCCCGCGCGCGGCGACTGTGCCCCGACCTGGTGTTCGTCCAGCCCGACTTCGAAGCCTACGTGGCCGCGTCGTCGGCGATCCGGGAGATCATGCGTTCGTTCACCCCGATCGTGGAGCCGATCTCGCTCGACGAGGCGTTCCTGGACGTCGGCGGCGCGGTCCGCCTGTTCGGACCTCCCGTCCGCATCGCGGAGCAGGTCCGTGAGCGCATCCGCGCCGAGACCGGCCTGACGGCCTCGGTGGGCGTGGCCCCCAACAAGTTCCTGGCGAAGCTGGCCTCCGCGCGCGCGAAGCCGGACGGCGTGCTGGTGGTCCCCCGGGACGGGGTGCGGGCCTTCCTGGATCCCCTGCCGGTGGACGCCCTGTGGGGTGTGGGGGAGAAGACCCACGAGGTCCTGCTCCGGCTGGGGATCCGGACGGTGGCCGAGCTCGCCGAGACCTCCGCGGCCGTGCTCGAGCGGGTGCTCGGCGACCAGGCCTCGCGCCACCTCGTCTCGCTCGCTCGCGGGCGGGACGACCGCTCCGTGGTCCCCTACGAGGCGCCGAAGTCGGTCTCGCACGAGGAGACCTTCGAGCGCGACGTCGACGACGACCGCGAGGTCCTGCGGGAGGTGCTCCGCCTGTCGCACCGCGTCGCGGCCCGGCTGCGCGACGACGGCTACCGGGCCCGGACCGTGACCCTGAAGATCCGCCTGTCCAACTTCACGACGCTCACCCGGTCGCGGACGCTTCCCGACGCTACCGACTCGGCCGCGGACCTGCACCGGGTGGGTTCCGAGCTCTACGAGGCTCTGCCGTTCGCCCGCCGTCGGATCCGGCTGCTGGGGGTCGCCGCCTCGGGTCTCGTCGAGTCGGGGGCGGAGCAGCTCGCCCTGTACCGGGCCGGGCGGTGGCGGGACGCGGAGGGCGCCCTGGACCGGATCGACCGCCGATTCGGCCGGGGGACGGCGTTTCCGGCCGCGTTGCTGGGTAGAGATCGCCGTGGCAAGGGACCCGAACCGGGAGACGGGCCCGCGACGGCGAGCGGCCCCTAGTTCAATCGGCCCTCGCTCCTATAATGGGACCCCCGCCGGGAGGAGCCATGCCGCTTTCCGAGCACGAACAGCGCATCCTCGAGGAGATCGAGAAGAAGCTGTCCGAGGACGACCCGCGGTTCGTTCGGTCGGTCGGGAACGCCTCGAGCCACGAGCACGCCGCGCGGCGCACGCGCCTCGGCGTGCTGCTGTTCATCATCGGGTTCGTCATGCTCCTGCTGTTCCCGGTCGGGGCGTGGGGACAGTGGGCGGCCATCGCGGGGTTCGGGGTGATGCTCGCCTCGGCCCTGATCGTCTACCACTACCTGAAGCAGCTGGGACGCGAGCAGCTCAGCTCGCTGGCCGGCGGCCGGCATTCGCTCACGGCCGCCGTGGCCCGGCTCGCCGAACGGATCCGCGGCAACCGCGGCAACCCCGGCAACCGCGGTGGTGAGCCGGGCGAAGGCCCCGCCCCGGACCGCTAGTCCCGAAGCCCCTCGCAGCCACACCGCTTGACCTGCGACCTTGCGCCCGCGCGCAGGTTCGTCTACAACAAGCACTCTTCCTCTTTCGGGTGACCGGGAAATGGACCGCTTTCCCCCCGGCCTCCCGCGTGTCGTGTACGTGTCCGCGTGAGCTGGGGATCAGGAGCGAGCGGTTGTCCAACGAAGGGTTCACGGCGCATCAGGCTTCCCGTTTTACCGGTGCGACGCCGCGCCAACTGCGGTACTGGGACGAGGTCGGGCTGGTCCGCCCCGGGGTTCAGCAGACCGGCGGACGGCCCGGCGTCCGGCGGCTGTACGACTTCCGCGACCTCATCTCCCTGAAGGTGGTGAAGTCGCTCCTCGACGGCGGCATGTCGCTGCAGCGCGTCCGCCGCGCGTACGAGTTCCTGAAGCGCAGGGCCGCTCTCGAGGAGCACCTCTCCGAGGTGAAGCTCGTCACGGACGGCGTGAGCATCTTCAAGATTTGCCGCAAGGAGGGAGAGGTCCTGGACGCCCTGCGCAACGGGCAGATGGCCTTCTTCGTGGCGATCGACGAGATCGCCCGCTCGGTCGACGCCGGCGTGGCCGAGTTCCGCCGCGATCGTGAGCAGTTCGTTCGCGCACTCCGCGACGCCGCGCGCCACGCGCAGGCGGAGCTGGCCTAAGGGGCGAGTCCGGCTACAGGCGGGCGGCGGACCAGGCCCCCGCGGGAGTGGAGAAGCGCCTCCGGACGGCCGAAGCCGGGACTCGTCCCAGCCCCCGCATCCGCCACGGTGCCAGGAGCCGCTGGCGTCGCTCCGCCCCCCGGCGGGCGCCCCGTGCCAGGGCCTCCGCCAGTCCGCTGACCTCCTCGACCTGTTCCGGAGGCACCGGTGCGCCCGCGTAGGCGGCCCGGCCCACCAGCCGGGTGAGCCGTTCGAGGGAGCCCTCGGGCAGCTCCACCCGGTCACGGAGCCGGTCCCGGAACTCCCAGAGCGTCTCCGAGGGTCCCCGGGCGAGGCCGAGGTCCGCCAGCCGCCGCGACAGGACCTCGTGGATGGCCAGGACGCGCGCCCGCGGCTCCCGGGCGCGGCCCAGGACGCGCCGCCGGGATATCGCCTTCGCGGCCGGCACGGCGGCCACGAGCAGGACGACCCCCCCGGCGACCAGGCCGGCCACGAGCGCGATCAACGACGGCGCGACGATCGGCTCGGGCGTCTCACCCGGTCCGATACCGCCCTGGTCGGCCTGGTTTCCTCGGGGCTGGGGCGTGGTGTTGTCCACGCGCGGGTCGGTCGGGTTCCCGCTGCCGTCCGACGGCAGGATGGGGAAGGTGAACCCCGTGGCGGTCGGGTTCGATTCGCCGGGCGTCGGCTCGAAGGGCAGCCACCCGAACTCGCCGAAGTGGACCTCCACCCAGGAGTGGGCGTTGCGGGTGGTGACGTGCCAGCGCTTGTCCTGGGGCCGGAAGGTGCCCTCGTTGAACCCCACCACCACGCGCGCGGGGATGTTCAGGGCCCGCAGCAGGACCGCCATGGCGCCGGCGAACTGCTCGCAGTAGCCGGCCTTGGTCTCCGTGAGGAACTGGATCAGGTAGTCGCTCTCGTGCCCCGGACGGGCCCGCTCGTCGTACTTGAAGGAGTACAGGTGGTCCTGGATCGCGAGGGTCTTGCGATACGGGGTGGGGGCATCCTCGGTGATCTGCTGGGCGATCTCCAGGAGCTGCGGGGGCGTGTCGGCGGGGAGTCGCGTGAACCGGCTGCCTTCCAGGTACAGCGGGTCGTCGCCGGCGAACTCGACGTCGAGCTGGGAGGGCTGCGGGTTCGCGATGAAGCCGGTGGCCCGATACTCGAGGTCTCGCTCGGTGAACTCGGGGACGGCGAGGGTGGACAGGTCCGCGTCCCACCGAACCCCGTCGACGGGGACGTCCACGTACACCGGCTCGAACGGCAGCGGGAGCCAGGGAGAGGCGAGCCGGTCGATGTTCACGGTCACCTCCAGGGTGCGATACGGCACGCCCTGATCGGCGTTGGTGGGGAGCGTGGTCCCGCCGTCCACGGCCGCCCCGTTCACCACCCGGAGGTCCGGCGTGGACCAGCGGCGCCCGTCGAACTCGTCCAGCGCGAGCATCCTCCAGTACGTGGGCTTCGGGCTGCTCACCGTGAACAGCTCGCGCGGCGGATCCAGTCGAAGCGACGGGCGCAGGTCGACGATCGGATCGATCGTGATCTGCGAGCCGGACCCGCCGATGTCGTACCACCCGGGCGCGTGCAGCCCGGGGATGAGCCACGGGAGCAGGACGGCCGAGAGCGCGGCCGGGATCGCCGCCCGGCGCGCCGCGCGCAGCGCGTTCACGCTGAACAGCGACCAACGACGGGCGCCGCTCCAGGGGACCAGGCGGCCCCAGCGCACGGCCGCGCGCAGGCCCAGCGTCGAGAGCATCGCGAACGCGGCGAGCAGGAACAGGACCATGTACGCGGGCCGGACGCCGTCCTCCAGCACCACGTCCGCGAATCCGACGAGCGCCCCGGCGGGCAGGAGGGCGAGGACGCCACTGCCGGCCCGCGCCACCAGGGCGTGAGCGGCGAAGGCGGCGGTCCAGACCGCGACCACTCCCGCGAGCAGCAGCGAGGGAAGAGCATCGACGGGGGCGACGTGCTGTGCGGCGGCGGTGCCGACCTCGGCGAACGCCCGGCCGATCCCCTCCAGGGTCGCCCCGGTGGGGAGGCCGAACGCGAGGGTGTGCGGGAACACCAGCCACGCCAGGGCCAGGACGAGCCCGGCCGCCGAGGCCAGCGTCGCCAGCAGGACGTGCCAGCGCTCGAGGAGGACGGCCAGCAGGACCGCCGCGACCGCGGCGAGGACGAGGCGCAGCGTCGAGCCGGGCCCCCGGTAGACGCGCCCGAACGCGATCGCGGTGGCCGCCGCGAACGCGAGGAGC
Source organism: uncultured Actinomycetes bacterium (assembly GCA_963742735.1). Taxonomy (GTDB): domain Bacteria; phylum Actinomycetota; class UBA4738; order UBA4738; family JBBDTT01; genus JBBDTT01. Next base: position 186,886 of record CAVUMN010000001.1, on the reverse strand, counting down.
CCGACTAGGAGCGGGACCCGGCCGCGCGTCTGAGTGGCATCGTCCGGCTGCGCCATACCTCCGCTAGTTTCTGTTCGGGAGCGATCAGGAAGACGTCCCAGCCCACCCGGGCCAGGGACGAATGCGCCGCGGACGCCCGGCCCTCGAGCTCGCCCGCCTCGCGGGCGGGGAGGGACCGGGGATCCGTCGGGTACACCAGCACCGCCATCTTCGGGCCGTAGCCCGCCGCCGCTCGGATCAGGGCGGTGGCCTCGGCCCCGTTGGGCGGCGCCGTGACGACCACCAGGGTCGAGTCGGCCACCGCCTTCCCCTTGAGCTGCAGGAGCGCGGGGCCCAGGGACTGGCTTCGCCCGGCCTTGATCGAGGCGAGCTGCTCCATGAAGCCCTCCTCGGTGAAGGTCGTCGGCGGCGCCTCGGAGGTGGCCAGACGGACGGTGAACCCGCGGCCGGCCAGGAGCGAACCGACCGAGGCCGCGGCGGAAACGGCGCGCTCGAACGCGGGGGAGCCCTCCTTCCCGAGGGCGGCGAGCCGGGAGTCGAGCAGGATCGTCACGACGGAGCGGCGGGCGACCTCCTCCTGGCGGATCATGAGATGGCCGGTCCGCGCGGTCGAGGGCCAGTGGATCCGGCGAAGGTCGTCGCCGGTCATGTACTCGCGCATCCCGTAGAACTCCTGACCGCCCCGGAAGATGCGGTTGTACGGGGACTCACCGCTCCCGGCCCCGAACGCCGCCACCGGCTGGGCGGAGAGGTCCTCGACCTCGGGGTAGACGATGAGCTCGTCGGTGTCGGGGATGGTGGTGAGGATCTTCGTCAGGCCGAACGGGTCGGTGAACTGCAGCCGGGCCGGCCCGAGCTGGTAGCGGCCCCGCCGCCGGCAGGTGATGAGGTAGGCCACGGTCTGCTCCTGCTCGCCGGGGATCCCCGGCAGGACCGCGCGGGCCGAGCGGCCGAAGGTGGACGGGACCTGGTCCTCGAGCAGGATCAGCGGCGAGGTCCGCCGCGCCAGGTTCAGGACCCGGACGTCAACCCGGATCCGGCTGCCAGGGTAGGCGTGATCGGCGGCCGGGGTGCGGCGGATGGCCAGGGGAGCCCGCGTGAACCGCAGGACCAGCCCCGCGAACAGGGGAAGCGCGGCGATGCCGACCGCGGCGATGTGCAGGTTCGGCGAGCCGATGATCCGGCTGGCCACGTAGAGGACGACCCCGCCCGCGAGGACCGCCCAGCCCCGGGGGGTGAGCAACCTCAGGCCTCGTCTTTGACCGGAACGCGGACTTCCTGGAGGAGCTCGGTGAGGATGGCCTCGGTGCTGCGTCCGGCCATCGCCGCGTCGGCCGCGGCGATCACGCGGTGGGCCAGCACGGGCACGGCCAGCGTCTTCACGTCGTCGGGGATGACGTAGTCGCGGCCGTTGCTCGCCGCCATGGCGCGAGCCGCCCGAAGCATCATGATCGAGGCTCGCGGGCTCGCGCCGAGGTAGATGTCCGGGTGGGTCCGGGTGGCCGACGCGATCTCCACGATATAGCGCTGGAGGGCGTCGGCCACGTGGACCTGACGGGTGGCCTCGACCATCTCCGCGATCCCCAGCGCGTCGGTGACGGGCCCGATGTCCTCCAGGCTCGAGGAGATGCCGTGCGTGGCCAGGATGCCGGCCTCGGCCTCGGGGCCGGGGTAGCCGATGGACAGCCGCATCAGGAACCGATCCAGCTGGGCCTCGGGCAGGGGATAGGTGCCCTCGTGCTCGATGGGGTTCTGGGTGGCGATGACCATGAACGGCGCCCCCAGCTGGTAGGTGACCGCGTCCACCGTGACCTGCCGCTCCTCCATGGACTCGAGCAGCGCCGACTGCGTCTTTGGGCTGGCGCGGTTGATCTCGTCGCCGAGGACGATGTTCGCGAACACGGCGCCGGGCTTGAACTCGAAGTCCCCGCGCTCCTGGTTGAAGACGTTCACGCCGGTCACGTCGGTCGGCAGGAGGTCAGGCGTGAACTGGATACGCCGGAACGAGCAGTCGATCGAGCGGGCCATGGCCTTGGCCAGCATGGTCTTGCCCACGCCGGGGACGTCCTCGATGAGCAGGTGTCCTTCGGCCAGGAGGGCCACCAGCGCCAGCCACACCTCCCGGGACTTGCCCTGGACGACGTGCTCGACGTTGGTGTGGATCCCGCGGAACCGGCTGGCCAGCTCCGACCAGTCCATCGCCTTCTTGCGCGTGGCCACTCTGCCTCCTGCGGACGCACCGGGACCGGTTCCTCGAACGAACCGAGTCTACTGCCGGAGTACGCGGATTATCGGGTCGCGGATTGGACGGATTGTTCCGCTCAAGGGTTCCACGGATGTGCTTGAACCGGAGGAGTAACACGTCTGTAATTCGGTGGGGGGGACGGCGCCATCAAAGTGTCGTCACCTGAAGAATGAAGGACGCCCGTTAGGACCAGGGGCCGCGCGGGGCGTCTCGAGGTATGAAGGGTGAGGCGACTGCGCCGTTCTCCCCACAGCTTCCCTGATGTCGTGCCGTTCGCGCGGTTCTCTGGGAGTCCTCCGTTACAATCCGCTCAGGCAGATGGGTAGATCGCTGGTGTTGAACGCGACGTACGAGCCCCTCGGGGTCGTGCCCGCGCGGCGCGCCGTCGTCCTCATCCTCAAGGAGAAGGCGGTCGTCCTCGAGTCGAACGGGATCGTCTTCCACTCCGAGCGCATCGAGATCCCGGCTCCCTCGGTGCTCAAGCTCCGCTCCTTCGTCCGCGTCCCGCCGCGCGCGCGGACCGCGCTCACCCGCCGGGCCGTGTTCGCCCGCGACGACTGGGCGTGCCAGTACTGCGGAAAGGCGGCGGAGAACGTCGACCACGTGGTCCCCAAGTCCAAGGGCGGAGAGCACGCGTGGGAGAACGTCGTCGCGTCCTGCCGGCGGTGCAACCAGCGCAAGGAGAACCGCATGGCCCACGAGGTGGGGCTGCGCCTGCGCACCCAGCCCCGGGCGCCCCGCGACGGCCTGATCCTGTCTCTCGGGCGCCTCGAGCCCGAGTGGGAGGCCTACCTCCGCACCTCGGCCTAGTCCCTCCCGGGCTCCGTCACAGCAGTCACACCAGTTAACTTACATGCACGGAATTTGTCTCAAGTCGTTGACGGGGTGGAGTGTGGGTGGCATAAAGGTGGCCCTAAGTGGAGGAGAGGGGGAGTCCGGGTGCCCGAGCTTCTGGGCGAGCACCGGTATCAGCTGGACCCCAAGGGGCGCATCTCGCTGCCCGCGAAGTTCCGGGACGCGTTCGATGAGGGCCTCTACCTCACCCTGGGCCAGGAGGGGTGCCTGTTCGGGTTCCCCAAGGAGGAGTGGGACCGCCGCCGCGAGGAGGTCGAGCTCCGAGGTCTGACCGATCCGCAGGCTCGCGCCTACGCGCGGGTGTTCATGGCCTACGCGGACCGGATCGAGTTGGACGGTCAGGGCCGGCTCGTCATCCCCCAGAAGCTTCGCCAGAAGGCGGGTCTGGCGCGCGAGGTCGTGGTGACCGGCGCCGGCGCCCGCCTGGACATCTGGTCCCCGGACGCCTGGGAACGCTACCTGGCCGCCTACGAAGCCCAGTACATCAGCGGCACGCTCGCCCCGCCGCCTGCCTGAGAGGAGACGCCCCGATGAAAGGACCACTCGTGCGTGAGGTTGGACAGTCCTTCTACCTGATGTTCCTGCTCGGCGGCATGATCGGCGCCTATCTCGGCCTGGGCCTGTTCGTCGCGTGGGCGCTGGCGTGAGGCGGAGCGTCCCGAGGCCGTGGGTGCGCCGAGTCACCGTCCGGTCCTCCTGGATGCGGTCGTGGAGCTTCTGCACGGCCGCGAGACCATCGTCGACTGCACGCTCGGCGCCGGAGGCCACGCGGAGGCGCTCCTCCGGGCGGGGGCCGGTCTGGTGATCGGGATCGACCGCGACCCGGAGGCCGTCGGGGAGGCCACGGTCCGCCTGGCTCCCTTCGGCGAGCGGTTCCGCGCGCAGCAGGCCCGCTTCTCCCAGGTCCTGGAGGCGGCGGCCGAGGCCGGCGTGGACCAGGTCGACGGAGCCCTCTACGACCTCGGGGTGTCCTCTCGGCACCTCGACGACCCCGCCCGCGGCTTCGCCTACCGGACGGAGGGGCCGCTCGACATGCGGATGGACGAGGACGGGCCGTCCGCCGCCGAGCTCGTGAACACCGCCTCCGAGCAGGATCTGGTCCGCATCCTCCGCGAGTACGGGGAGGAGCGGTTCTCCGGGCGCATCGCCCGGGCCATCGTCCGCAGGCGCCCGATCGCGACGACCAGCGAGCTCGCCGCGATCGTGGCTGCGGCGGTCCCGAAGCAGCGCAAGGGGGCGCACCCCGCCAGGCGCACCTTCCAGGCGCTGCGGATCGCCGTGAACGCGGAGCTCGAGGAGCTCGCCACCTCCCTTCCCCAGGTGGCGAGCCTCCTCGCTCCGCACGGCCGCGTGGTGGCGATCTCCTACCACTCGCTGGAGGACCGGATCGTGAAGCGGTTCGTGGCCGAGCGGCCGGACCTGAAGGTGCTCACCCGCAAGCCCCTGCGTCCCTCCGAGGAGGAGGTGGCGGTGAACCCCCGGGCCCGCAGCGCGCGGCTGCGCGCCGCCGAGAAGCTGCTCGACGAGGGCCTGTACCCGCCCGGCGGGGGAGGGAACGCCGCGTGAGCACCGCCCCGAAGATGCTGCACGTTCCGATGGGGCCGGCGCCGCTGCGCGAGCCCCTCGACCGGCCCAGACCACGTCCGCGCGCCGTCCCGGCCCCCTCCCCCCGGACCGGGGCGCGCCGCGCGAACGCCCGAGCCCGTCGACGGACACCGTTCCTGTTGTTCTCCGGGCTCATCGTCGGCGCGTTGGTCGTCGCCCTGGTCAGCGCGCAGGCCCTGGTAGCCGAGAGCTCGTTTCGCACCGAGGAGCTGAACGCGCGGATCGACGCACTCGAGCGAGCGCGGGGGCAGCTGAAGCTCACCGTGGCGGAGCTTCGCTCGCCGAAGCGTCTGCACGACGCGGCGCGCGAACAGGGCCTCGTGCTTCCGGATGAGATCCACCTGGTCAAGGTCTCCCTCGTCGAGGGGGTGAGTGGTCCGGGGAGCGGCGCGGGGAAGGCGCCGGCGCCGAGCGCGCCGGACGAGCAGGGCGCGCTCGGGGACGGGCCGTGAGCTCGCGGGGTACGGCGCGACGGCTCGTCGCGCTGCTCGCGGTGCTCTGCCTGGGCCTCACCGGGATCGCGGTTCGGCTCGTCGTGCTCCAGGTCAAGGACGCGAGCGCGTACCAGGCACTGGCGCGGGACCAGCGCGTTCGCTCGATCGAGCTTCCCGCTCCGCGGGGCGCCATCTTCGACCGCGGCGGCGAGGAGCTCGCCATGTCGCTGCCGGCCACGGCCGTGTTCGCGGACCCGTCGTTCATCCAGGAGCCCGCGCACACCGCCCGCGCCCTCGCCGGCCCGCTGAAGCTGAAGGCCGGGGTCATCGAGGCCCGGTTGCGCGAGGACAGCCGGTTCGTGTACCTGGCCCGCGGGCTGGACGACGACGTGGCCGGGCGGATCCGAGCCCTGAAGCTGCGCGGGATCGGGTTCCTGGACGAGAGCCGCCGTTACTACCCGGCCGGCATCATGGCCCCGCAGGTCGTGGGGTTCGTGGGGGTCGACGGGCAGGGCCTGGCCGGCGTCGAGCTCCAGCACCAGGCGGCCCTGGCCGGGCGGCCCGGCGAGGTCATCCGCGAGCAGGACCCCGACGGCCGGTGGATCCCGCAGGCCGGACGGGCGTCGACGCCGCCGGTCCCGGGCGAGGACCTCGTCCTCACCATCGACAAGGAGCTGCAGTTCGTCGCCCAGCGCGCGCTCGCCGAGGCCGTGAAGCGCAACGGAGCCAAGGGCGGGGCCGTGCTGGTGATGGAGCCCTCCACCGGGGAGATCCTCGCCCTGGCCGACTACCCGTGGTTCGACCCGAACACCTACGACGGCACCCGTCCCGAGACCACGCGGGCGAAGGCGATCACCGACGTGTTCGAGCCCGGGTCGGTGAACAAGGTCATCACCGCCTCCGCCGCGGTGGAGGAGCGGCTCTTCCCGCTCACCGAGTCGTGGCCGATCCCGGATACGCACATCCTCGGCGGGCACGCGTTCCACGACTCCCACCCGCACCCGGTTGAGCAGATGACCCTCGCCGACATCATCGCGTTCTCGAGCAACGTGGGAACCATCCAGACGGCGGCCAAGCTCGGGCAGCCCCGTTTGGCTTCGTACCTGGCGCGATTCGGCTACGGACGCAAGACCGGCATCGAGTTTCCCGGCGAGGCCCCCGGCATCGTCCCCGACCAGGACGAGTGGTGGTCGACCGGCATGGGAAGCATCCCGATCGGCCAGGGGGTCGCGGTCACGCCCCTGCAGATGGCCTGCGTCTACGCCACGATTGCCAACGGCGGCGAATGGGTCCAGCCGCGCCTGGTGCGCGGACGGATCGATCAGGCCGGAACGTTCCACGCGGCCGACCCGCCGCAGCGGCACCGGGTGGTCAGCGTCGAGACGGCCGCCCGGGTCACCGAGATGCTGGCGTACGCCGTCCAGGTCGGGACCGGGACCGAGGCCAACATCGACGGATACTGGGTGGCCGGCAAGACCGGGACCGCCCGCAAGCCCCTCGCGGACGCCCGCGGCTACAGCGACAAGTACGTGGCGTCGTTCATCGGGTTCCTGCCGGCCTCGCGGCCGAGCCTGGTCATCGCGGCGATCATCGACGAGCCGACCACCGTGTACGGCGGCGTCGCATCCGCGCCGCTGTTCCGCGAGGTGGCCCACTTCGCGCTGGCCCGTCTTCGCGTTCCGGCGGCCGAGGCGCCCGCCACCCCACCCCACGTGAAGCCGGCGGATTGAGGCGGCCCCGATGCTAGACTCACGCGCTTCCGGTGAAGTCCCCGGGCGCGCGCCCGCCTCCACCACACCGATGCTCGGCTCCCCCCACCCTCGCCGGCTCTCCGAACTCGTGGCGCCGCTCGCCGGCGTCGCGCGGACGGACGATGCCGACCCGGAGATCACCGACGTCGCGTACCGCACCTCGGACGTCTCGCCCGGCGCGCTGTTCTGTGCGGTACCCGGAACGCGGGCCGACGGCCACGACTACGTCGGGGAGGCGGCCGCCAACGGCGCGGCGGCGTGTCTGGTCGAACGCGAGGTGGACGCTCCGCTCGCGCGCGTGGTCGTGGAGTCGGTGCGGGCCGCGATGGGCCCCATCGCCGCGGAGCTGTTCGCCCACCCCGACCGCGAGCTCACGCTGGTGGGGGTGACCGGGACGAACGGGAAGACGACGACGACGTACCTGCTCGAGTCGATCTTCAGGGAGGCGGGGCTCGCCCCCGGCGTCATCGGGACGACGGGCGTCCGGCTCGACGGGACCCCGATCCCGCAGGATCGCACCACCCCGGAGGCGCCGGACCTGCACCGGCTGCTGCGGCGGATGGCCGACGCAGGGGTCCGGGCCGTGGCCATGGAGGTCTCCTCCCACGGGCTCGAGCAGCACCGTGTGGGCGGCGCCCGGTTCGCGTGCGCGGCCTTCACCAACCTCTCCCAGGATCACCTGGACTACCACGGCTCGCTCGAGGCCTACCTGGCGGCCAAGGCCCGGCTCTTCACCTCCGGGCTCGCCGACCGGGCGGCCGTGAACGTCGACGACCCCGCGGGACGCACGCTGGTACGGCCGGAGCTCGACACCCTCACCTTCGGGATCGACGCCGAGGACGCGGACCTCCGGGCCGAGCGGGTGCGGGTGAGCGCCGAGGGCGTGGCGTTCCGCGCCGACGGCCTGGACGTCGTCTCGAGCCTCCGAGGCCGCTTCAGCGTCTACAACGCGCTCGCCGCGATGGCGACCGCCCGCCAGGTGGGCCTCCCGGACGACGCGATCGTCCGTGGCATCGCGGAGCTCTCCGGGGTGCCGGGACGCATCGAGCCGGTCGAGGCCGGGCAGGATTTCCTGGTGCTCGTGGACTACGCGCACACGCCGGACTCCGTGGAGAACGTGCTGGCCGCGGCGCGCCCGCTCGCCGCCGGGCGGCTCATCGTCGTGCTGGGCTGCGGCGGGGACCGGGACCGCGGCAAGCGGCCCCTGATGGGGGAGGCCGCCACGCGCGGGGCGGACCTCGCGGTCATCACCAGCGACAACCCGCGTTCGGAGGATCCGCTGGCGATCATCGCCGAGATCGAGCCGGGGGCGGCGCGGGGCGGTGGGGAGTACGTCGTCGAGCCCGACCGTCGGGAGGCGATCCGGCTGGCGTTCTCGCGGGCCGCGGCCGGCGACGTGGTCGTCATCGCCGGCAAGGGCCACGAGTCCGGCCAGGAGTTCGCGGACCGCACGCTCCCGTTCGACGACCGCGTCGTCGCGCGCGAGGAGCTCGAGGCGCTGGAGGGATCGCGGTGAGGCCTCGTTCGCTCGAGGAGATCGCCCGGGCCGTCGGCGGCCGGGTGGACGGCGCGAACGTCGAGTCCATGACGCGCGTGGTCACGGACAGTCGGGCGGATCTCGCCGGGGCGTTGTTCGTGGCCCTGCCCGGTGAGCACCACGACGGACACGGCTTCGTCGAGGCCTCGTTCGAGGCGGGCGCCGCGGCCGCGATGATCTCGCGGGGCGAGGGGTGGGCCGGGCCCGTCGTCCGCGTGGCCGACGTGGGCGAGGCCCTGCTGGCGCTGGCCGCCGCGGAACGGGCCGCGTTCCCGGGCCCGGTGGTGGGCATCACCGGCTCGACCGGGAAGACGACGACGAAGGACCTCACCGCGGCCGTCGTGGCATCGCGTTTCCGGGTCCACTCGAGTCCGCGCTCCTTCAACACCGAGGTCGGCGTGCCGCTGACGATCCTCAACGCGCCCGATGGGACGGAGACCCTCGTCCTGGAGATGGGCAGCCGTGGGATCGGCCACGTCGCCATGCTGTGCCGTGCCGCGCGTCCCACGGTGGGGGTCGTCACGAACGTCGGTCCGGCGCACCTGGAGATGTTCCGGTCGCTCGAGACGGTGGCCCGCGCCAAGGCCGAGCTGGTCCAGTCCCTCCCCGAGAACGGGTTCGCGGTCCTGAACGCCGACGACCCGGTCGTGTCGCGGTTCGGGGAGCACACCTCGGCGCGCGTGATGCTGTACGGGACCTCGGACGAGGCGGACGTGGTCGCGCGCGACGTGGCGCTGGACGCCGACGCCCGCGCCGCCTTCACCCTGGCCTGGCGGGACGAGGAGGGGCGCGTCGAGCTCGCGGTCCCGGGGGAGCACATGGTCCCGAACGCCCTCGCCGCGGCCGGCGCGGGGATCGCGCTGGGGGTCACGGTGGCCGAGTGCGCGTCCGCCCTGAAGGGGGCGACGGTCTCGGGATGGCGCATGGACGTGCGCGACCGCGCGGACGGGGTCCGGGTCGTGAACGACGCCTACAACGCGAATCCGACCTCGATGGCGGCCGCGTTGAAGGCGGCGCGGTGGATGGCTCGGGACCGGCGCTGCGTCGCGGTGCTCGGGGAGATGGCCGAGCTCGGCGAGGCCGCGATCGAGGAGCACGACCGGATCGGAGAGCAGGTCGCGCGGCTGGGGATCGAGGAGCTCGTCACGATCGGCGAGCTCGGCCGGACGATCGCCCGCGGGGCTACCCGCGAGGGCGTCGAGCCCGGGCACGTTCGCGAGTGCGACACCGTGGACGAGGCGCTGGCGGCCCTTCGCGAGCTGGTCCGCCCGGGCGACGTCGTGTTGGTGAAGGCGTCGCGCGTCATGGGCCTCGAGCGCCTGGTCGCCGCGCTGCTCGAGGAGGACGCCGCGTGAGGGCCATCCTCGTCGCCGCGGGGGTGGCGTTCCTCCTTTCGATCCTCGGCACGCCGCTGGCGATCCGGTTGTTCCGAACGTGGGAGTGGGGACAGCACATCCGCGAGGACTGGGCCGGCGACCACCCGCAGGCGCATCACGCGCACCTGGAGAAGATGGGCACGCCCACGTGCGGCGGCGTCGTGTTCATCGGGGCGATGGTCATCGCCTACTTCGTGTCCCGGCTGGCGACGACGAGCCGTGTCTCTCCGACGGCCCTCTCGGTCCTCGGGGCCACCGTGGGGATGGGACTCGTCGGCTTCATCGACGATCAGATCAAGATCCGGCGGCGGCGTTCCCTGGGGCTGAACAAGACCGCGAAGATCCTCGGACAGGCCACCGTCGCGGTGGGGTTCGGATTCGCCGCGGTGCACTTCGCCGGCGCCTCCACGTTCCTCTCGTTCATCCGCGAGTCCGGGCTCGACCTCGGCGTCTTCTTCTACGTGTGGGTCCTGATCATCATGTCCGCCTCGGCGAACGGGGTGAACCTCACCGACGGCCTGGACGGGCTCGCCTCGGGCTCGATGGCCCTCGTGATGGCGGCCTACGTGGTGATCGCCTTCTGGCAGGCGCGCAACTCGAGCTTCTACGACGTGCAGGAGGGGCTGGAGCTCGCCGTGGTCGCGGCCTGCGCGCTCGGCGGGATCGCGGGCTTCCTGTGGTGGAACGCGGCCCCCGCGAAGATCTTCATGGGCGACACCGGGTCGCTGGCGCTGGGCGGCCTGCTCGCCGCCATGGCCATCCTCACCAACACGCACCTCCTGCTGATCATCATCGGCGGCCTGTTCGTCCTGGAGACCACCTCGGTCGTGCTCCAGGTGGTCTCGTTCCGGGTGTTTCACCGGCGCGTGTTCAAGATGGCCCCGATCCATCACCACTTCGAGCTGTCGGGATGGCCGGAGTTCACGGTGATCGTGCGGTTCTGGATCGTGTGCGGGCTGTCCGTCGCGCTGGGGCTGGGGCTGTTCTACGCGGAGTTCCTGGCGGGGACGAGATGAGCGGACGCTTCGCGGGCGAGCGCGCCGTGGTGATCGGTCTCGGCGTGGCCGGCGCCGCGGCGGCCCGGGTCCTGGCCGAGGAGGGGGCCCGCGTCCTGGTGACCGAGGCCCGGGCGGACGTCGTGGCACCGCCGGACCTCGCCCGCCTCGGCGTCGTGGTGACGACCGGCGGCCACACGCCCGCGCAGCTCGACGGTGCGACACTCGTGGTGACCAGTCCGGGAGTGCCGGAGGGCGCCGAGGTCCTGGGGTGGGCGCGAAAGGCCAACGTGCCGATCTGGAGCGAGCTGGAGCTCGGGGCGCGCCTGGCGATCGCCCCCTATGCCGCCGTCACCGGCACCAACGGCAAGACGACGACGACCGAGATGCTCGCGGCGGCCATGCGCGAGGCCGGGCTCGACGCGCTCGCCTGCGGGAACGTGGGGTATCCGTTCTCGCTTGCCGCGCGGGAGTCGCATCACGCGCTGGCCGTCGAGGTGTCCTCGTTCCAGCTTCGATTTCACGAGACCTTCCACCCGCGCGCCTCGGTGCTCCTGAACCTCGCCCCCGATCACCTGGACTGGCACGGCAGCGTCGGCGCCTACGTCGAGGCGAAGGGACGGCTCTTCGAGAACCAGTCGGGCGACGACGTGCACGTGGGGAATCGCGACGATGCCCGAGCCGCGGAGCTCTCCCGTGGGGCCTCGTGCCGGGTGGTGTGGTTCACCCTGGCCGAGCCCGGCGAGGGTCAGGTGGGCTACGTGGGGGAGACCCTCGTGTCGCGTCTCGATGGAGAGATCCGGCTCGGCGTCCCCGTCCACGACAGCGCGTCGCATCGGGCGGACGCCGCCGCGGCGACCGCGACGGCCATCGGCTTCGGGATCGATCCGCAGGCTGCGGGCGAGGCCGTGTGCGCCTTCGCCCCGCTCGCCCACCGGGGGGGCGTCGTTGCCGAGTCGAGCGGCGTTCGCTACGTGGACGACTCGAAGGCCACCAACCCGCACGCCACGCTGGCGGCGGTCGAGGGGCTGCGAGACGTCGTGCTCATCGCGGGAGGCCGCAGCAAGGGCGTGGATCTCTCGCCGCTCGCGCGCCTGGCCCCGTCCCTGACCGCGGTCGTAACCATCGGCGAGGCCGCGGGGGAGCTCGAGTCCCTGTTCGACGGACTGGTACCCACCGAGCGTTCGAGCTCGATGGAGGACGCCGTGGAGCGCGCCGCCCGTCTGGCGTCCGAGGGTGGCTGGGTGGTGCTCGCGCCGGCGTGCGCGAGCCAGGACATGTTCCGCGACTACGCCGAACGCGGCGAGCGCTTCACGAACGCCGTGATGCGCCATATCGAGGGGAGCCCCACCCATGCAAGCTGAGCCCCGGCCAAGGACGCGACCCCAGTCGAGGCGTCCGGCCCTGCGCGTGCTCGGCCCGCAGGATCGCCCGTCCCGCCGCGAGCTGCGCCGGCAGCGGCGCGCCGCCGACGTCCGGCGGGACCGTTCCGTGGGCGTCCTGCTGATCGCGACGTTCTTCCTGGTCGCCGCGGGCCTGATCATGGTGCTCTCCGCGAGCTCGGTCTCGGCGTTCGAGGAGACGGGCTCGAGCTTCACCTTCTTCAAGCGCCAGCTGATCTACGCGGTGCTCGGTTCGCTGGCGATGCTGGTCACGTCGCGCATGCGGCTCCAGGCATGGCAGCGCCTGGCGCTGCCGTTCACGGCGGTCTCCGCGGTGTTCCTGGTCCTGGTGCTTCTGCCGGGCGTCGGGACCATCGCCGGCGGCTCCGCCCGATGGATCGCGATCGGCGGGTTCACGGTCCAGCCCTCAGAGATGGCGAAGCTCGCGGTGGTGGCGCTCACCGCGACGGTGCTGGCTCGCAAGTGGAAGCTGCTGAACGATCCCGTTCAGGTCGCGCTCCCGCTCCTGCCGATCGTGGCGGTGGTCTGCGGGTTGGTCCTGCTCCAGCCCGACCTGGGAACGACCATCGTCCTGGCGGCCACGGTGTTCCTGATGCTGTTCGCGGCCGGCGTCCGTCTCCGGCACCTGGCGATGGCCGGCGGGATGAGCCTGCTCCTCGGCTCCGTGCTGATCATGTCCTCGGAGTACCGCAAGGTGCGGTTCTTCGCGTTCCTGCATCCGTTCGAGGACTCGCTGAACAAGGGGTTCCAGATCGTCCAGTCGCTGATCGGGCTCGCCTCCGGGTCCTGGCTGGGGGTTGGCCTCGGCGCCAGCCGCCAGAAGTGGTCCTACGTTCCCAACGCGCACACCGACTTCATCTTCTCGATCATCGGGGAGGAGCTCGGCTTCGTGGGCAACCTGCTGTTGCTCCTCGCGTTCGGGGCGTTCCTGTTCGCGGGCGTGCGGATCGCCATTCGCGCCAGGGATCGGTTCGCGCGTCTGTTCGCCGCGGGCATCGTCGCCTGGCTGGGATTCCAGACACTGCTGAATCTCGGCGCCGTGACCGGGGTGTTGCCGATCACCGGCGTGCCGCTCCCCTTCGTCTCGTTCGGAGGGTCCTCGCTCGTGATCTGCCTCGCCGCGGTCGGCGTCCTGGTGCACATCGGCCGGGAGGGTGCGCGCGCGGAACGGGCCCGGCGATGAGCGGCCGCCGGATCCTCGTGGCGGGCGGAGGAACGGCCGGTCACGTGTTTCCCGGGCTTGCCGCGGCGAACGTGCTTCGCGAACGCGGTCACGAGGTGCGGTTCCTCGGAACCGACCGCGGCCAGGAGGTGCGGCTCGTGCCGGCCGCCGGCTACCCACTCGTCACCGTGGCCTCGCGACCCTTCGTGCGGGCGCTCTCCCTCCGCGCGCTGGAGGCGCCGATCGCGGTGGCCCGTGCCTTCGGAACGTGCCGAGAGCTGGTCCGCGAGTCCGACGTGGTCCTCGGGATGGGCGGCTACGCCAGCGTCCCCGCCGTCCTGGCGGCGCGCCGAGAGCACCGGCCGGTGGTCGTCCACGAGCAGAACGCCGTGACGGGGTTGGCCAACCGGGTGGGAGGTCGCGTGGCCGCGGCGATCGCGGTGTCGTTCGCGGAGTCCAGGCGGTGGTTCCCTCGCCGGCGCCGCATGGTGGTGACGGGCAACCCGGTCCGCGAGGTGATCCGCACCGTGGTCCCGAACCGCGACGCCCTGCTCGCCGAGGCCCGGGTCGAGCTCGGCCTCGCGGACGAGCGCCGAACCGTGGTCCTGTTCGGGGGCAGCCAGGGAGCGCTGCACCTGAACCAGGCGGCGGCCGGCGCCGCCAGGCTCCTCGGCAACCGCGACGACCTGCAGCTCGTGATCCTCACGGGCCCCGCGCACCACGAGGCGATCTCTCAGGCCGTGCCCCAGGACGGCAAGCTCATCGTACGGACCGTGCCCTTCCTGGAGCGGATGGAGCTGGCGTACGCCGCCGCGGACCTGGTGGTCAGCCGCGCGGGCGCGACGACCATCGCGGAGCTCACGGTGTGCGGCCTTCCGGCGGTGCTGGTGCCGTATCCGTACGCGACCGGCCGTCATCAGGAGGCGAACGCGCGGGCGCTTCAGCGCGCCGGCGGCGCGAGCGTGCTGCTCGACGACCAGGTCACCGCGGACACGCTGGCCGCGCGCATCGAGGACCTCATCGGGTTCGACGAGCGGCTGCACGCCATGGCCGACGCGTCACAGAGGTTCGGCCGCCCAGACGCCGCCGAGCGGCTCGCCGACCTCGTGCTGGAGGTGGCCGGATGACCGCCCGGTACGAGCCGCGGCCGGGCACCATCCCCACCCTCTCGGTGCCGGACCTGGCAGGCGTGCGTCGTGCCCACCTGGTGGGCGTCGGCGGCGCGGGCATGAGCGGGATCGCCCGGCTGTTCCTGGCCCGCGATGTCGAGGTGAGCGGGTCCGACCTGAAGGACTCGCACGGGCTCGAGGCGCTGCGAGCGCTCGGCGCCACGATCGCCGTCGGGCACGACGCCGCGAACGTGGGGGAGCCCGACGTCGTCGTGATCTCCTCGGCGATCCCCCCGACCAACCTCGAGCTGCGGGCGGCCCAGGATCGGCGACTTCCCGTGTACATGCGGGCGCAGGCGCTGGCGGCCCTCCTGGGAGGGTTCCGAACCATCGCGGTCGCGGGAACCCACGGCAAGACGACGACCACCTCGATCGGGGCCGTGGTCCTGGAGGCCGCCGGCCTGGATCCGACCTACGTCATCGGCGGAGAGCTGAACGAGAGCGGCTCGAACGCGCGCGCGGGCCGTGGCGACGTCGCGATCGCGGAGGCCGACGAGAGCGACGGCTCCTTCCTGCTGCTGTCCCCGGCGGTCGGCATCGTGACCAACGTCGAGGAGGACCACCTGGACTTCTACTCGGGAGCCGAGGAGATCGAGGCGGCGTTCCGGGCGTTCTGCGAGCGGTGTGACGCCGTGGTGGCCTGCGGGGACGACCCCGGAGCGAGGCGCGTGAGCTCCGGCCGTGCCGCGCGCCTGGTGACCTACGGGTTCGAGGCGAACAACGACGCCGTGATCACGGGAGGGGAGGCGCAGGACGGAGGCGCCGCGGGGTCCCTGACGGTCGACGGACTGACGGTTCCGCTGCGCCTCTCGGTTCCGGGGCGGCACAACCTGTTGAACGCCGCCGCGGTCGTCCTCGCCGCGCGCGAGGTGGGTCTCGACCCGGCCGTCGCCGCCGCGGCGTTGGAGGGTTTCACCGGCGTCCGGCGGAGGTTCGAGCAACGGGGGATCGCGGGCGGCGCCGCCTTCGTCGACGACTACGCGCACCACCCGTCGGAGATCGCCGCCACCCTCGCGGCCGCGCGGAGCCTGGAGCCGGGCCGGGTCATCGCCGTGTTCCAGCCGCACCGGTACACCCGGACGGCCGCCATGTGGCGCGCGCTCGGCGAGAGCCTGGAGGCCGCCGACGTGGTGGTCGTCACCGACGTGTACGGCGCCGGGGAGCCTCCGATCCCGGGAGTCACCGGCAAGCTCCTGGTGGACGCGCTGCTCGAGCGCCGGCCGGAGGCCCGTGCGGCCTACCTTCCGCGGCGCTCGGAGATCGCCCGATACGTGGCCCGGATCGTCCGCCCCGGCGACCTGGTCCTCACGCTTGGGGCCGGGGACATCACCATGCTCGCCGACGAGATCCAGCGTCTGACCGAGGAGGCGGCATGACCGGGGACGTTCGGAAGGCGGAGGAGATCCTGCGTGCCGCGTCTGGAGAGCGAGTCCGGAGCCGGTTCCCCCTGGCGCCGCTGACCACCTTCCGCATCGGCGGACCGGCCGCCCTGTATCTCGAGGTGGAGTCGGACGACGACCTCGTCGCCGCGGGCCAGGCCTCGGCCACGGCCGAGCTGCCGGTGCTCGTCCTGGGCAAGGGCTCCAACGTCCTCGTCTCGGACACCGGCTTCTCCGGGATCGTGCTCAGGCTCGGCAAGCCGTTCCGCTGGGCGGCCCGGCAGGGGAGCGAGCTGACCGCGGGCGGGGCGATGCCCCTTCCCGCGCTCTCCGGCGTCGCCCTGCTCCATCACCTCGCCGGGCTCGAGTTCGGGGTGGCCATCCCGGCCACGCTGGGTGGGGCGGTTCGCATGAACGCCGGCGCCCACGATCGCTCGATCTCCGACGTGCTGGCGGCGATGGAGGTGTTCTCGCTGCCGGAGGGCGCGCGCCGGTGGATCCCGGCCGAGGAGGCCCGCTTCGAGTACCGGACCTCGGCGCTGGGGGATGAGAGCGTGGTGGTCGGGGCGCGCGTTCGGCTGGCGCCCGGCGAGCCCGAGCGGATCCGGGAGCTGATGGACGAGGCTCGCGAATGGCGCCGGCGGACGCAACCGCTCGCCCAGCCCAACTGCGGGAGCGTCTTCAAGAATCCTCCGGGCGACCACGCCGCGCGCCTCGTCGAGGCCATCGGCGCCAAGGGCCTGCGGGTCGGTGGTGTCGAGGTGTCGACGAAACACGCGAACTTCATCGTGGCGGATCGCGGCGCGCGCGCCGGGGACGTCGCGGAGCTGATCCAACAGATACAGGCGCGCGTTGCCGATTCGTTCGGCGTCGCGCTCGAGACGGAGGTGCGCTTCGTTGGGGAGTTCCAGGATGCGACGACCGGCTGAGGGCGCCCGCGTCGCGGCCGTCACAGCGGCGGCACTCGTGGGTATCGCGTCCGCGGCCTGGGGCGCGGTGAACACCCCGGTCTTTCACGCGCACGACGTCCGGGTGCAGGGGAACCACCGCCTGTCCCGGGACGCGGTCCTCTCGATGGCCGGGATCGCCGCGACGACGAACGTCGTCCGCATGTCGCCGGACGAGATCGCGCGACGGCTCGAAGCGAGCCCGTGGGTCGCCGACGCCCGCGTCGGCCGAGACCTTCCCGACTCGGTGTCGATCACGATCGAGGAGCGTTCGGCGGTGGCGACGGTTCGGGTGGCCGGACGGTGGGTGACCCTCGCGGGCGACGCGGTCGTACTGGCCACGGGCCGGGATCGGCCCTCGTTGCCGGTCCTCGACATGCGGATCGGCGGGTCACTCCCCGCGCCGGGGGTACGTGTCGAGCGGGCCGCCGCGGTCGTCTCGGTGATCGCGTCGTTGCCCCGCCGCCTGACGATCGTGGACGCCCGGGAGGACGCGCAGGCGGTCGAGCTCGGCCTGGCCTCCGGGACTCGGATCCTCTACGGCTCCGGGCGGGAGCGTTCGCAGAAGAACGCGTCGATCCTGGCCCTGCTTTCGTGGGCCCGGGGGGAGGGGAGGGCGGTGCGGCTGATCGATGTTCGCGTGCCGCAGGCCCCCGCGCTTCGACTCGGCCCGCAGGTATCACCGGCGTAAGCGGCCCGGGTCCGCAAAGCTCGCCAAAAGGGGTTGACCCCCTCGGTTCCATCGTGTATGGTCCTCGCCTTGCAGTATAGGTTTACATAACAGTCAAGGTAAACTAGACCTTGACAGTTGACCACGGCAGCAGCATCGCCGCAGGTCAGAGGCCGAAATCGGTCCCCCCGAAGGACGTGGAGGCGAGCCATGCAGGGACCTCAGAACTACCTGGCGGTCATCAAGGTCGTCGGCATCGGTGGTGGCGGAGTCAACGCCGTGAACCGGATGATCGAGGCCGGGCTCAAGGGCGTGGAGTTCATCGCGATCAACACCGACGCCCAGGCGCTGCTGATGTCCGAGGCCGACGTGAAGCTGGACATCGGCCGTGAGACGACCCGCGGTCTCGGCTCGGGTTCGGACCCCGAGATCGGACGCCGCGCGGCGGAGGAACACCGCACCGAGATCGAGGAGATCCTCAAGGGTGCGGACATGGTGTTCATCACCGCCGGTGCCGGCGGTGGGACGGGAACCGGCGGCGCGCCGGTGGTCGCGGAGATCTCCAAGGAGATCGGTGCCCTGACCATCGGCGTCGTCACGCGGCCGTTCGCCTTCGAGGGACGCAAGCGGGCGACGCAGGCCGACATGGGGATCGCCGAGCTGAAGAAGGCCGTCGACACCCTCATCATCGTGCCGAACGATCGCCTGCTGCAGGTCTCGGATCCCGAGACGCCGATGATCGATGCGTTCCGTATGGCCGACCAGGTCCTCTACCAGGGCGTGGACGGGATCACGGGACTGATCATGACGCCCGGACTCATCAATCTGGACTTCGCCGACGTGAAGGCCGTGATGACGGGGGCCGGCTCGGCCCTGATGGGCATCGGACACGGCTCCGGCGAGAACCGGGCGGAGGACGCCGCGCGCGCGGCGATCTCCTCGCCGCTGCTCGAGGCGTCGATCGAGGGTGCCAAGGGCGTCCTGCTGTCGATCTCCGGCCCCTCGGACCTCGCCCTGCACGAGGTCAACCGCGCGGCCGAAGCGATCACCCGGGTGGCGCACCCCGACGCGAACATCATCTTCGGCGCGGTGATCGACGACACGATGAGCGAAGACGTCCGGGTGACGGTGATCGCCGCGGGCTTCGACAAGCTCGGCGGCGTCGCCGACTCTCGGATCGGCCGGCTCCTGGAGTCGCCGGTCTCTCGTCGTGAGCCGGAGGAGGACGAGGACGACCTCGGTCCGTCGATCCTGTCGGACGATGAGGAGGACGAGGACCTGTTCCGGTCCCCGGCCACCGTCACGTTCGACGCGGAGTCGGACCTGGACATCCCCGACTTCCTCAAGAGCTGAAGAAAGCCGGTCCCGGCCCCCGACCCGGGACGTAGGACGTGGGGGCGGGGAGGGTCGTCGAGGCGCCCTTCCCCCGCCTTGCGACAGGGTCCTCCCCGTCCCCACTTACTCTCCCCCCATGGATCACCTCGAGCGACGCACCACCCCCGACGGGATCGCGTGGCTCATCTCCTCGGCCCTCAACCATCGGGACGTCCTCGTCGCGTTCACCGAGCGGACCGGTGGCGTCAGCGGCGATCCGTTCGGCTCGTTGAACCTGGGCTTCAAGGAGGGCGACCTGCCCGTCGCGGTGCGGCGCAACCGCGAGCTCGTCGTCGAGGCACTCGGTATCCCGCCCTTCGCCACCGCCGAGCAGGTTCACGGCTCGGTCGTGGAGGGAGTGGACGCGACCCGCGCCGGCCTCGGCTTCGGCAAACGCCCCGGCCTCCCCGGGTGTGACGCACTGGTCACGACCGCCCCGGACGTACCCCTGGCGATCCTGACCGCGGACTGCGTTCCCCTAGCGCTCGCCGACGACGAACGCGTGGCTGCGGTCCACGCCGGCTGGAAGGGGATCGCCGGGGGGATGGTGGCCTCGGCCCTCGGGTGGTTCCCGGAGCCCCGCCGGGTCGCCGCCGCGATCGGCCCCGCGATCGGTCCGTGCCACTACGAGGTGGGGGAGGAGGTGGTCCGCGCCGTGCGCGACACCGAGCCGTCCGCCCCGGCCGAGCGGCGCGACGGCGCCTGGTACCTGGATCTGCCCGCCACGGTGGAGGCCTCGCTCCGAGGCGGGGGGGTTCGAGACATCGAGCGGTCGGCGCTGTGCACCGCGTGCGAGACGGACCGGTTCTTCTCCTTCCGGCGCGACGGCCGCACGGGACGACAGGCGATGGTCGTGGTCCGCCGATGAGCGCCCCCGGCGATCTCGCGGCCCGGATCGAGGACGTCCGGGGGCGCATCGCCGAGGCCTGCCGGGTCGCCGGCCGCCGCCCCGGCGAGGTCACCCTGATCGCCGTGACCAAGGGCCACCCGGCGGCGGTCGTGCGCGCGGCCGCCGCCGTGCTCGACGACTTCGGCGAGAACTACATCCAGGACCTCGAGGCGAAGCGGGCGGCCGCGGCGGACGCCACCTGGCACTACCTGGGCAGGGTCCAGTCGAACAAGGCCCGGCGGATCGCGACCGCCGACCTCGTCCACGGCCTCGAGCCGGGAGAGGGCCCGAGGCGCCTGGGCGCGGCCGGCGCGGCCAGGGGCGAGCCGGTCCGGGCTCTCCTGGAGGTTGATTTCACCGGCCGGCGACAGGGCGTGCATCCCGACGAGCTTCGGGCGGCCCTGGACGGGATCCGGTCGGTGCCCGGTCTGCTTCTGGAGGGGCTGATGACGGTCGCGCCGGTGGACTCGGGCGACCCCCGTCGATGGTTCGCCGGGCTCCGCGAGCTCCGCGACACTCACGCTCCCGACCTGCGGGAACTGTCCATGGGAATGTCCGATGATTTCCCTGGCGCCGTGGAAGAAGGCGCTACCATGGTGCGGATCGGCACCGCCCTGTTCGGTGCGAGACCCTTCAAGGAGACCTGATGGCTGGCGTGTGGAAGAAAACCCTCCAGTACCTCGGCCTCGTCGAGGACGAGGACTACGAGGACCTGGGCGAGGTGATCGAGGCCCCGATGGCCAATCGCGAGCCGGCGCCCGTGCGCCGCCTGCAGCGGACGCCCGATGCCGGCGCGGTGTCCACCGACACCGGACACGACGCGATCGTGCGCACGATCCCGCAGACCCGCCCGGCCTCGGCCGGGTCGATCCACAGCGCGGCCCCGAAGCGCTTCAACGAGGCGCGGGAGATCGGCGAGCGGTTCAAGCAGGGGATCCCCGTGATCATGAACCTGCAGGGGACCGAGGACGCCACGGCGCGGCGGCTCGTGGACTTCGCGTCGGGCCTGGTGTTCGGCCTCGACGGCAAGATCGAGCCCGTGGCCAACCGCGTCTACCTGCTCACGCCCGAGGACATGGAGGTGTCCGCGGAGGAGCGTGAGCGGCTGCGTGAGGAAGGCGGCTTCTACAACCAGTTCTGATCTCACTCCGCCGTCCGTCCCGGAGGGAGCCACGTGAGAACCGTCGTCTGCGCCCTGCTCACCGCGTACTGGGCGGTGCTGTTCATCCGAATCATCTGGTCGTGGTTCCCCACGCCCCAGCGGGGGATCGGACGCGCGGTGTTCGAGGTCGTCTACGATCTGACCGAGCCGGTGCTCCGGCTGGTGCGCGAGCGCATCCCGGGGCTGCGCGTCGGCATGCTGGACCTGTCGCCGATCCTGATCTTCGTGGTGATCGGGGTGCTCCAGGCGGCGCTCGGATGTGGCTTCGGGCTGTAGGAGCCGGGATGGCCAGGGAGGACGATCGTCATGAGTAAGCGCAAACGGCGGCGGGGCTCGCACGACGAGGCCGCCGCCACGCCGGAGGAGGGGAGCGCTCCCCGCCGGCTCCTGCCCGTCGACGTCCAGCAGAAGGAATTCCGTCTGGCGTTCCGCGGCTACAACGAGCAGGACGTGGACGAGTTCCTGGACCTGATGACCGAGGAGCTGGCCCGGCTCCACGAGGAGAACAAGCGGCTGGGTGAACGCGCCGATGAGGGCGGCGGTGCGGGCGCCGCGCATCCGGGCTCCCTCATCGAGGAGGCCCAGCGCCGCGCCGAGGAGATCGTCCGCGAGGCGCGGGAGGCCGCCAACCAGATCCTCGACGACGCCCTCCCCGCGGGGGCCCGCGTCTCCTCCGCGCCGGAGGAGATCAAGACCTTCCTCGGACGCGAACGCGAGTTCCTGCAGGCGCTCGCCTCCCTCATCCAGCGGCACGCCGAGGTCGTGAAGAACGAGGCGCAGAAGGCCCGTTCGACCCAGGAGACGGCCGTTCGCACCGAGGCCATCGCGCCCCCCGAGCCCGAGCCTGCCTCCGCCGAGCCCGAGGGGCCCGCCTCGGAGAGCGGAGTCGGTCCCGGCCCGCAGACCCCGTGGGCTCCGCCGGCCACGCCCGAGCCCGCCGCCGCTGCCCGTGAGGACGCATGGACCCCCGAGCCCAAGAAGGACCCGTGGGCCGAGCCCGGGCCGGCCGCCGATCAGGCCGCGTCGGCGACGAGCTGGCCGAACCCGGTTCCCATCGCGCGTCCCGAACCGGCGCCTCGGCAGGAGGACACCCAGGCGTGGACGCCGCCGTCACCCGAGCCCGAGCCGGCGCCGGCGCCCGAGGAGTCGCCGGAGCCCGCCGGTGAGGATCGAGCCGCCTGGTCGAACCCGTTCGCCGGGGGGACCGCGCGGCCGGCGACACCCCGGCCGATCCCCTCGCTGCCCGAGCCGATCGTCCCGGAGCCCATCGAGCCCGGGGCGTTCCTGAGCCGCCCCCCGTCGCCGCCGCGGGACGAGCGCCCAGAGACGCCCGCGCTGTTCACGTCGCCCGACCCCGAGTCCGCGAAGGAGCCGGCCGCGGAGCCCGAGTCGTACGACGAACGGACGGACCGCTCCGGGCGTCCCGGCGAAGGCTCCGATGCCGACGCGGCCGGGCACACCGGGCTCGATGGGACCCCAGAGGAGCCCTCCGAGGGCCCGCCTGGGGAGCCCGACGAGGACGATCGAAGCCTCAGGGAATTGTTCTGGGGTGAAGAATGAGCTTGAGGCCCGGGGTGCTCATCTATACTCTGGGCCGTCCGTAGACCAGGGGAGGCTAACCAACCGTGTACGCAGCGTCGTTCGGACTCGTGATCGTCGCGCTCATCACGTTGATCATCGGGGTTTTCCAGAGCGGGCTGACGTTCATCTGGATCTCGATCGGATCCAGCGTGGCGGCCGCCCTATTCCTTGCCGTGGGCGTGCTCCAGAAGAAGCCGGTCCAGCCCGCCACCGCCGGAGCTCCATACGGACCTCCCGCGGGCTCGTCCGAGGCCGTGGAGGAACGCGAGACGGCCGTGATCGAGGCCCCCGCCGCTCGGCGCCGGGTGACCGCGCCGCCGTCCCGCGACGAGGAGGAGGAGACGGCTCCGCCGGCTCCGTCTCGCGCGAAGGCTGCGCCGCGGAAGAAGGCTCCAGCGAAGAAGGCTCCGGCCAAGAAGGCCGCCGCCAAGGCCGCGCCCAAGGCCACCGCGTCGAAGGGCGCCGCGAAGAAGTCGACCGCCAAGGCCGCGGCCACCGGCGGAAGCGTCGTGGCGATCCCCGAGCGCGGGACCTACCACCAGGCCTCGTGTCGCTTCGTGAAGGGCCGCCGGGACACCGAGAAGATGTCGAAGGCGAGCGCGGGCCGCAAGGGCTTCACCCCCTGCGGCGTCTGCCGCCCCTAGCCGCGAACCGCGCCTAGGCCAGCCCGAGCGTCGAGCCAGACGCGCCCGCCGTCCTGCTCGACGGCGGGCGTTCCCGAGCCCGCGGTGTCCACGACGTCGAGCGCGCTCGAGAGCGTCTCTCCGGAGATCAGCACGGCGTGCGTCCGGATCGCGTCCCCCGCGCCGTCCCCCTCGACGGCGAGGGTCACCCGGATCCGGTCGGTGATCGCCAGCCCCGCGTCGCGGCGGGCGTCCTGGATCGCTCTGATGACCTCGCGGGCGAGTCCCTCGCCGCGCAGCTCGTCGTCCACCGTGAGGTCCAGGGCCACGGCGGTCGTCCCGTCCGACGCCAGCCGCCATCCCTCCCGGGTCTCGCGGACCAGGTCGACCTCCTCGGGACCGAGGACGACCTCGCCGTCCGGGAGGTCGACGGTCACGGACCGTCCGGCGGCCAGCTCGCCGGCCAAGGTTCCGTCGTCCCTCGAGAGGGCCTCGGCGAGCGCCTTGACCCGAGGTCCCAGACGCGGCCCGAGGGCCCGGAAGTTCGGCTTGGCCCGCCACCCCGCGAGTTCGCCCTCCGACGCCGCGAAGACGACCTCCTTCACGTTGAGCTCCTCGGCCGCCAGCGGCAGGAGCGGACTCAGTCGGGCCGGGTCGCCCGGAACGTGCACCACCGCCCGGGACAGCGGCTGCCGGGTCCGGACCTTCGCCTCGGTCCGCGCGGCCCGTCCGAGGGCGACGACCTGGCGGATCGCGGCCATGGCCTCGTCCAGGCCCGGGTCGAGCCGGGAGGGATCCGGGCGCGGGTAGTCGGCCAGGTGCACCGACTGGGGGGCCGAGGGATCCGTCTCGGCGACCAGCCCCCGCCAGATGTCCTCGGCGATGAACGGCGTGAACGGGGCCAGGAGCCGGGCCACCGTGGTCAGGGCCTCGTACAGCGTGGCGTACGCGGAGCGCTTCGCGACGTCGTCGGTTCGCGTGCCGGCCGGGTCCCAGAAGCGGCGGCGCGAGCGCCGCACCCACCAGTTCGACAGGTCGTCCACGAGCTGCTCTACGCGCCGTCCCGCGCCGGTGGCGTCGTAGTCGTCGAGCGCCTCCCGCGCGCGGGCGACCGTGTCGTGCAGCTGGGAGAGCGCCCAGCGGTCGAGGGGAGGGCGGTCCTCGAGCGCCACGTCGAGCGAGGCCGCGTCGACCCCGTCCACGTTCGCGTAGGTCGCGAAGAAGGCGTGGGTGTTGCGCAGCGTGAGAAGGAACTGCCTGACCACCTCGCCCATCGTGTCGAACGACACCCGCCGGGCCGCCCACGGCGACCCCGACACGAGCATCACCCAGCGGACGGCGTCGGCCCCGAACGCGTCGAAGGCCTCCGCGGGCTCGATCACGTTGCCCAACCGCTTGGACATCTTTCGGCCCTCGGCGTCGAGCACCAGGTCGTGGCAGATCACGTTGCGATACGCGTTCTCGCCGAACAGGAGCACGCTCTCGGCCATGAGCGAGTAGAACCACCCGCGGGTCTGGTCGATGCCCTCCGCGATGAAGTCGGCCGGGAACCGCTTGGCGAACTCGTCGTGGCCCTCCACCGGATAGCCCCACTGGGCGAACGGCATGGCCCCCGAGTCGAACCAGGCGTCCAGCACCTCGGGCACGCGCCTGGCCTCGACGGAGCACTGCGGGCACGTGATCGTCACGTCGTCGATCTCGGGGCGATGGGGGTCGACGTCGGAGACATCGCGGCCGGCGTGCTCGGAGAGCTCCCGGAGCGAGCCGACCACGGTCACGTGCCCGGTTTCGCACCGCCACACCGGCAGCGGCGTCCCCCAGTAGCGCTCTCGCGAAAGCGCCCAGTCGACGTTGTTCGAGAGCCAGTCCCCGTACCGCCCGTGCCGGGTGTGCTCGGGGTACCAGTGGACCCCCTCGTTGGCCTCCAGGAGCTCCCGCTTACGGTCGGTGGTGCGGACGTACCAGGACGTCCGCGCCCAGTAGAGCAGCGGGGTCCCGCACCGCCAGCACAGCGGGTAGGTGTGCTCGTACTCCTCCGCCCGCCACAACCTGCCGGTGGCCTCGAGCTCGCGGATCAGGTCCTGATCGGCCTCCTTCACGTGCCGGCCGGCGTACGGCCCGGCGAGGGAGGTGAACCGGCCCTCCTCGTCCATGGGGTTGATCACGCCCAGGCCGAAGCGTTTGCCGGTGTCCAGGTCCTCCTGGCCGAACGCCGGGGCGATGTGGACGATCCCGGTGCCGTCCTGGGTGGTCACGAAGTCCCCGGTGACCACCAGGTGGCCCTTCCCGTCCAGGGGGGCGTAGCCGAACGGGGGCTCGTACGTCTGACCCTCCAGATCGGCCGCCGTCAGCCGCTCAACGATCTCCGCGTCCTCGCCGAACAGCTTCGGGACCAGGGCCTCGGCCACGACCAGGCGCTCGGCGCCCGTCTCTACCAGGGCGTAGGCGATCTCGGGATTGACCGCGAGGGCCACGTTCGAGATCAGCGTCCATGGGGTGGTCGTCCAGGCCAGGAACGCCGCTCCCCGCTCGGCGAGGGGTCCCGACGTCGCGGGGAACCGGACGTACACGCTGGGGTCGGTCACGGTGGTGTAGCCCTGCGCGACTTCGTGGTCGGACAGCCCCGTGCCGCATCGGGGGCAGTACGCGATCGACCTGAGGCCCTCGAAGAGCAGGCCCTGCTCGTGCAGGCGCTTCACGGCCCACCACACGGACTGGATGTACTCCGGCGACATCGTGAAGTACGCGTCCGAGAGGTCGATCCAGTACCCCAGCCGCTCGGTCATCCGCTCCCAGTCCTCGACGTAGCGGGTCACGGACTCGCGGCAGCGGCGGTTGAACTCGCCGATCCCGAACGCCTCGATCTCGTGTTTGGTGGCGACACCGATCTCGCGCTCGATCTCCAGTTCCACCGGCAGGCCGTGGCAGTCCCAGCCGGCCTTGCGGTGCACGTAGTGCCCCGTCATCGTCTTGTAGCGCGGATAGAGGTCCTTGAAGGTCCGGGCCAACACGTGTCCCAGGTGCGGCCGGTTGTTCGCGGTGGGCGGGCCGTCGTAGAAGACCCACTCGGGCGAACCCTCCCTCAGCTCGAGCGTCTGGCGGAACACGTCCGCCTCTCGCCAGAACGCGAGCACGCGCGCGTCGACCTCGGGCATGGGCTCTCGCGCGTCGATCGTCCGGTAGGTCATCGGGCGGGGATCGTAGCGTTCGGAAGTGCTACCGTCCCGCGCACCATGGCCGCGAAGACTCCCTACAAGAAGGCCGAGCTGGCCGATTTCCGCAAGCGCCTCGAGACGGAGCGCGACGAGCTCCGCGGACAGTTCACGGACATCGAGGAGGGCACCTTCGGCACGAACCAGTCCGAGCTCTCGGGCGAGGTGGCCTTCGACGAGGAGTACGCGGACGCGGGCTCGGCGACCTTCGAGCGTGAGCGGGACCTCTCCCTGGCCAACAACATCCGAGACCTGCTCGAGAAGATCGAGAAGGCCCTGGCCCGGATCGACGAGGGGACGTTCGGCATCTGTGAGCGCTGCGGCAAGCCCATCGAGAAGGCCCGCATGAAGGCGCTCCCGTACGCGAGCCTGTGCATCAAGGACCAGACCGCCGAGGAACGCGCTCGCGGCCGCTGATCCACCTCGGACCGGTACCGTAGTTCCCCGTGGAAGCCTCGACCCCTCGCCGGCGCCTGGCCGGACTGCTGTACGCCACGGCGGTCGCGGTCTACGTGCTGGACCGGGTGACCAAGCTGTGGGTGGAGCAGACCCTGGCGGGGCGGCCGCCGGTCGACGTCATCCCCGGCGTTCTCCAGATCCGCTACACGCAGAACCCCGCCGGGGCGTTCGGGCTGTTCGGGAGCCTGCCCCTGCTGTTCCTGCTGGCGACGGCGGTGGCGGCCGTGGCCATCGTGGTCGCGTCGAGGAATGTGTCGATGCGTTCGGTCGCCGTCGGGCTCGGGCTGATCCTGGGAGGGGCCATCGGGAACCTGACCGACCGCGTGGTGCGAGGGCCCGGGCTGTCCGGGTCGGTGGTCGACTTCGTCGACCTGCAGGTGTGGCCGGTGTTCAACGTGGCGGATATAGCCATCGTGACCGGCGCGGGGCTGGTCCTGTTCGCGTCGGCGCGACGCGAGCGGGCGGAGGCTCGCTCCGCGAGGGAGTCCGCGAATGGGGACTGACGTCACCGGCGAGCCCGGTCGCCTGGACGCGGTGCTGGCCCGCCTGACGGGAATCCCCCGCGCCGACGTGCAGCGGGCGATCGCGGACGGCCGGGTGACGGGTGGACGGCGAGGCCCGGCCGAAGTCGCACCGCCTGAGCGGGGGAGAGCGGATCGAGGCGGACCTGTCCGGTCCGGGTCCGCTCGGGCCCGAGCCCGGCGGGGTGGAGATCCTCCACGAGGACGACCACTTGCTGGTGATCTCGAAGCCCGCGGGGCTGGTCGTCCATCCGGCCCCGGGCCGGCGCACGGGCACCCTCGTCAACCGGCTGCTCGGCATGGGCGTCGCCCTGTCCGCGGGGACGGACCCCGACCGGCCCGGGATCGTCCATCGCCTCGACGCCGGGACCTCCGGGGCGATGGTCGTGGCGAAAGACGACGCGTCGCATGCCGCGCTTCGAGACCTGTTCACGCGCCACGACGTGGACCGGCGGTACCTGACCCTGGTCCGGGGCCGGGTCGAGGAGGAGACCTTCGCGATCGACGCGCGGCTCAACCGGCAGGGTGGCCGCACCGTGATCGACGCGGGCGCGGGGGTCGAGGCCCGGACCGAGCTCACCGTCCGCGAGCGGCTCCCGCGCTCGACCCTGCTCGAGGCCCGCCCCCGCACCGGGCGCACCCACCAGATCCGGGTGCACCTCAGTCTCGGTCGGTCACCCCGTGCTCGGCGACCGTCAGTACGGGGGCGGGGGAGACGACGCGGCGCGCCTGGGCCTCGAGCGGCCGTTCCTCCACGCGCTGCTGATCGCCTTCACGCACCCCGCCACGGGGGAGCGGCTCGAGGTGGCCGATCCGCTGCCGTCCGACCTCTCGTCGGCCCTGAAGCGCGCCCGAAGCGGCTAGCGCCGGGAGCGGGACTTCTCGCGCAGGTACAGGGCGTAGGAGGTGCGGACCTCGTCCTTGGCCGCGAGCAGGGCGTCCTCCACGTCCGGCGGGAGCGTGCGCCCCTCGATCAGCTGCGCCAACCGGCCCCGGTCCACGGTGAGGATCTCCTCGAACAGCCCCAGCGGCTCCAGGGCGTCCTTGACCTGCTCCAGGTCGTAGTCGGCGTCGTGGCGGGCCACCCGGGCCACCCCGGCGCCCTCGGAGCCGTACAGGCGCTGGTACTCGTGCTCGTCGCAGTAGGCGTGGATGGTCGCCGCCAGCTCCTCCATGCGCTTCCACCGGGCCCGGTCCTCGCGCTTGAGGGTGATCCACTCGTCGACCAGGTCGGTGATCCGCGGGGCGGGATCGCCCTCTTCCTTCTCGTGCAGGTGGCGGAACACCGGACAGCGGGCCTGGTAGTCGCACCAGTTGCACAGGGGGTTCTCGCGGGCCTCGAACTTGCCGGCGTCGATGCGCTCGGCGGTGATCGCGATCCGCGAACGAAGCCGCTCGGCGTCCGCCTCGGTGCGGGTCGTGGTCATCCGCTGCCCTGGCAGCAGGTAGTAGAGGGTGAGTCGCTCCGCCTCGATGCCCCAGATCTGCTGGGCCGCCAGCCAGTAGAGCGACAGCTGCAGGTCCTTGTCGATGCGCGAACGGGGCGGGAGCCGCCGGTTGGTCTTGTAGTCGATGATCTCGTAGCCGCCGCCGGGGATGCGGTCCAGGCGGTCGATCTGGCCGACCAGCTGGACGCCCTCCACCTCCACCGAGAACTTGTATTCGAGCGCCGCGGGGATGCGGTACTCGCCGGCGTTCTCGCGGTGGTACATCTCCAGGACCTGCTTGCCGTGGTCCCGGTACAGGCGCTCCTCCGCGGGGTCCCGGTAGCCCTCGGAGACCCATTCGTCCTCCAGGAACTCGTGCAGCTCGGGGAGGGAGGGCGCCACCGGCACCGGCCGGTCGTGGAACCGGAACAGCGCGCGGTGGAGGCTGTCCCCGAACGACAGAGCCGGGGCCGGGGACCGAGGGAGGCGGTCCTCGTACTCGAAGCGGTACTTCGCCGGGCACGTCTCGTAGGTATTGATCGAGGAATACGACAGCCGCATCTTGCCCTCCGATCTGAGCCGGGAGGGTATGCTGCAGGCCCCGGAATTACAAGCGTGTGAGTTATCCCCAGGGGTTCCCCAAGGGTTTCCACATGCGACCGCCGGCAGCCGTGTCAGTGCCCAGAGGGAGACTCCGCGGAGAGGGATGAGTTCCGAGTCCGGCTTCGTCCACCTGCACGTGCACAGCGAGTTCTCGCTGCTGGACGGGGCCAGCCGGATCCCGGAGATGTTCGCGCGGGCCGCCGAGCACGGCATGCCCGCGCTGGCCGTCACCGACCACGGCGCCATGTACGGCGCGCTCGACTTCTACAACGCGGGGGTCGAGGCCGGGGTCAAGCCGATCATCGGCGTCGAGGCCTACGTGGCCCCCCGCTCGCGGTTCGACCGCAACCGCCAGGAGGGTGAGGAGGCCTACCGCCACCTCACGATCCTGGCGAAGAACGAGACCGGCTACCGGAACCTGCTGCGGCTCGTGTCCGCGGGATGGCTGGAGGGGTTCTTCGGCGCCGGCGTGTTCGCCCGTCCCCGCATCGACAAGGAGATCCTCGCCGAGCACGCCGAGGGCCTGATCGTGCTCTCCGGCTGCCTGGCCGGCGAGACGGCGAAGATGATCGTCTCCGGCCGGATGGACGCCGCCGAGCGCGCCGCCGCCGAGTACCGCGACATCGTCGGGCCCGAGAACTTCTTCCTGGAGGTCATGGAGCACGGCATCGAGGAGCAGCGCACGGCGAACCGCGGGCTGGTCGAGATCTCCAGGAAGCTCGGGATGCCCCTGGTGGCCACCAACGACACCCACTACACCGACCAGTCGCACTCGACCGCGCACGACGTCCTGCTGTGCATCCAGCAGCAGAAGGTCCAGACCGACACACGGCGGCTGAAGTTCGACACGCAGGAGTTCTTCATGAAGTCCTCGGGGGAGATGCGGACGCTGTTCGCGGAGCTCCCCGAGGCGTGCGACGCCACGTTGGCGATCGCCGAGATGTGCGACCTGAAGCTCAAGTTCGGCGCCTACCACCTGCCGCAGTTCGAGCCGCCGGCCGGGGAGTCGCTGGAGTCGCACCTCAGCCGGCTGGTGGCCGAGGGCGCCGCCCGCCGGTACGGCGACCCCCTGAGCCGAGACATCCGGGAGCGGATCGACCACGAGCTCTCGATCATCTGCTCGATGGGGTTCGCCGGGTACTTCCTGGTGGTGTGGGACCTCATCCGTTTCGCGAGGTCGCGCGGCATCCGGGTCGGGCCCGGTCGAGGCTCGGCCGCGGGCTCGGTCGTGTCGTACTCGCTGGAGATCACCGACATCGACCCGCTGCGCTACGGGCTGATCTTCGAGCGGTTCCTGAACCCCGACCGGAAGCAGATGCCGGACATCGACATGGACTTCGACGAGCGCCGGCGTGACGAGGTCATCCGCTACGTGGCCGACAAGTACGGCAGCGACCACGTCGCCCAGATCATCACGTTCCAGACGATCAAGGGGAAGCAGGGGATCCGCGACGCCGCGCGGGTGCTGGGCTACCCGGCGAGCGTCGGAGACCGGCTCGCCAAGCTGTATCCGGCGGCGGTCCTCGGTCGCGAGTACTCGATCCAGGACGCCATGGAGAAGGCGGCGGACCTCTACAACGCCTACGAGAACGAGTCCGAGGCTCGCGAGATCATCGACACGGCCCGCGCGCTCGAGGGCCTGCACCGCGAGGACTCGATCCATGCCGCCGGTGTGGTGATCGGCGACGCCCCGCTCGTGAACTACCTGCCGCTCAAGCTCTCGAAGGACTCCCGCGACGACTCCCGCCGCGTGGTCACCCAGTTCGACATGCACGGCGTCGAGAAGCTGGGCCTGCTGAAGATGGACTTCCTGGGCCTGCGGACGCTCTCCGTGATCGAGGACACGATCGCGCTGCTCCGCCGCCGTGGGGTCGAGCTCGACGTCGATCACCTGCCGCTCGAGGACGAGCGCACCTACGCCATGCTCCAGGCCGGCGACACGACCGGCGTGTTCCAGCTGGAGGGCGGCGGAATGCGTTCCCTGATCCGCCAGCTGCTGCCCAACCGGTTCGAGGACCTCATGGCCCTGGTCGCGCTGTACCGCCCGGGGCCGCTCAGCCAGAACATGCACACCGAGTACGCCGAGCGAAAGCACGGCCGCAACGAGGTGGAGTACCCCCATCCCGACCTCGAGGAGATCCTCGGCAAGACCTACGGGGTGATCGTCTATCAGGAGCAGGTCATGCAGGTCGCGGTCCGGCTGGCCGGTTACACGCTCGGCGAGGCCGACACGCTCCGCAAGGCCATGGGCAAGAAGATCCGAGAGGTGCTGATCCCGCATCGCGCGAAGTTCGTCGAGGGCGCCGTCGCCAACGGCTACGAGGAGAAGCTCGCCACCAAGGTGTTCGAGCTCATCGCCCCGTTCGCCGACTACGGCTTCAACGCGTCGCACGCCTGCGGGTACGCGCTCGTCGCCTACCAGACCGCCTACCTCAAGGCCCATCATCCGGTCGAGTACGTGTCGGCGCTGCTGACGAGCGTCAAGGACGACAAGGACCGCAAGCCCTACTACCTGAACACCGCGCGGCTGATGGGCATCCAGGTGCTGCCGCCGGACGTGAACGGCTCCGAGCAGGACTTCACGCCGGTGCTGATGCCCGACGACGCCCCCCCAGAGGAGATCCGCTACGGCCTGTCGGCCGTGCGCAACGTGGGAGGCGGCGCGGTCCAGCAGATCATCGACGCGCGCAACGCGAAGGGCGCGTTCACCACCTTCACCGACTTCTGCCGCAAGGTCGACCCGTCCCTGCTGCACAAGAAGGTCCTGGAGTCGCTGATCCTCGCCGGCGCCTTCGAAAGCCTCGGCTACGCGCGCCGCGGCTTGCTGGAGACCTACGACAAGGTTTCCGGTCCGATCCTGGCCGAACGCCGGGCCGAGGCGGCAGGACAGTTCTCGCTGTTCGGCGGCGCGGACGACGAATCGCGGGCGATCGACGAGTCGGTGATCGACCGGGTGGAGTTCTCGAAGGACGAGCTGCTGCGCCGCGAGAAGGAGATCCTCGGCCAGTTCGTGACCGACCACCCGCTGCTGGCGATCAGGGAGCGGCTGGCCGCCCAGGCCACCAAGGACATCCCGGGCCTCGAGGAGGCGCTCGACGGCGACGTCGTCACCGTCGGCGGGATCATCGGTAACGTCCAGCGCAAGTTCACCCGCAACACCGAGCCGTACGTGGTGTTCCGGCTGGAGGACCTGGAGGGCGGCGTCCAGGTCGTCGCGTTTCCCTCCACCTACGAGAAGGCGATGGAGCTGTGCCAGCAGGACCAGATCGTGCTGGTCAAGGGCCGGGTGGACCTCCGGATGCGCGAGATGCAGCTGGTGGCGCTCGAGGTCAGCGCCCCGGACCTCTCGGGCCCGGACGGCGCCGAACCCCCGGCTCCCACCTTCCTCGACCCGATCGTCGTGACCCTTCCCGTGGACGTCTGCACCCCCGCCCTCATCGACAAGCTGAAGGAGGTCCTCTCCGCGCACCCCGGCACGGGCGACGTCCGCCTCCACCTCACCTCCCACGGCGAGGTCACCAAGCGCCTCCGCCTCGGCGACGGCTACCGCGTCGACGGCTCCGAAGGCCTCCTCAGCGAGCTCCGCACCCTCCTCGGCCCCCAGGCCGCCCGCCGGGAACTCGCCCCCGTCGGCTAACCGGTCGCCTCTGTCTGGTTGGGTGGTCAACGAACGACGCAACCCGATGGCTCGCGCGGCAGCACACCCGGCCGGCGAAAGTCACGGACCGCCACGTGCATCAGACGCCCTGGACCACCCCAACGAGAAACGGCTGTTCCGGCCCCGTCGGGAGGAGGCCCGGTAGGCTGGCGGGCGTGTTTGAGGTCATTCCGGCGATCGACGTGATGGGGGGCCGGATCGCGCGGCTGCGGACGGGCGATCCGGGCACGCTGCACGTGTATTCGGGGGACCCGATGAGCGTGGCGGAGGCGTTCGTGGCGCAGGGGGCGCGGTGGATCCACTTCGTGGATCTGGACGCGGCGTTCGGCTCCGGCGCCTCGAACGTCGACCTGCTGCGCCAGGTCGCGGCGCTGCCGGTGCAGGTCCAGGCCGGGGGAGGCCTGTCGCCCCGCGAGGTCGAGGCGGCGCTCGACGCGGGCGCGAGCCGCGCGGTGATCGGTGCCTCCTCGCTCACCGATCGCGCCTCGGTCGAAGCCTGCCTAAGCGCGCTGGGCGAGACCGTCGCGGTGGGCCTCGACGTGCGCGGCAGCCGGATCGTGCCCAGGGGCTCGGGGGTGCCCGGTCCCGAGCTGGACGAGGCCGTGGGCTGGCTGGGCGACGCGGGATGTCCCCGCGTCGTCTACACCGACGTCTCTCGCGACGGGGCGATGCGCGGCCCCGACCTCGACGGCCTCCGGGCCCTGGCCGCGGCCTTCCCCGGCGCGATCATCGCCTCCGGCGGCGTCCGTTCGCGGGACGACCTGGACTCGCTGGCGGCGCTCGAGATCGAGGGGGCCATCGTCGGCACCGCCCTGTACGAGGCAGGCCTCGACCTGGGGGAGGCACTGCGGTCGTGAGCGCGTTCCCCGATCGTGAGACCTTCCAGGCCCTCGCCGCCGAGCACACCGTGATCCCGGTAGCGCGGTCGTTCTTCGCCGACACCCTCACCCCGGTGGGCGCCTACCGCGCGATCCGCGAGCCCTCCTCCTTCCTGCTGGAGAGCGTCGAGCATGGCGAGCGTTGGGGCCGGTTCTCGTTCATCGGGATCTCGCCCGCGATGACCATGCGCGTCGATCCGGGCGCCGAGGCGGGGGGAGTGCTGGACGGGATCCGCGAGCGGCTGGAGGGCCTCAGCGCGCCCGATCTCCCCGGCCTGCCACCCCTGCACTCCGGGTTGGTCGGGTGGATCGGCTACAACACGATCCGAGAGCTCGAACGGCTCGGCCCGCCGCCCCCCGACGACCTCGGCATCCCCGACACCGCGTTGATGTTCCCCCGCCTCGTGGTCGCCTTCGACCACCTCAAGCAGACCGTCACGATCGTGGCGAACGTCGTCCGTCCGGCGGACCCGGGCGCCGACCACGACGCCGCGGTCGCGGCCATCGACGATCTGGCGGCGCGGTTGTTCAGCGCGCGGGCCGACGAGCCGCGCGAGCTGCTGCGCCCCGCGCCGATCCCTTCGACGCCGAACGTCGACGACGAGACCTACGCGGGGTGGGTGGAGGACGCGAAGGAGCACGTGTTCGCCGGCGACATCTTTCAGGTCGTGCTGTCCAGACGGTTCACCGCCGAGGCGCCGGGTGATCCCTTCGACGTCTACCGTGCGCTCCGGACGATCAATCCGTCGCCGTACATGTACTTCCTCGACCTGGAGGGCGTGCAGGTCGCCGGATCCTCGCCGGAGGTCCTGGTGAAGGTCCAGGGCGACGTCGCGGTCACCCACCCGATCGCGGGGACCCGCCGACGCGGGAGGGACGAGGCGGAGGATCGCGCGCTCGAGGCCGAGCTCATGGCCGACCCCAAGGAACGGGCCGAGCACGTGATGCTCGTCGATCTGGCTCGCAACGACCTCGGCCGGGTGAGCGCGCCCGGGACCGTCAGCGTCGACGACCTCATGGTGATCGAGCGCTACTCGCACGTCATGCACATCGCGTCGAGAGTGTCCGGGCGCCTGGCGGCGGGGCGTACCGCCCTGGACGCCTTCGCGGCCGCGTTTCCCGCGGGGACCGTGTCCGGGGCACCAAAGGTGCGGGCCATGCAGATCATCGACGAGGTCGAGCCCGTGTCGCGCGGCCCGTACGCCGGCGCGGTGGGGTACTTCGACCTCGCCGGGAACCTGGACACCTGCATCACGCTGCGGACGGTGCTCTTCCACGAGGGGCGAGCGCACGTGCAGGCCGGAGCGGGCATCGTGGCCGACTCCGACCCGGTCGCGGAGGCGAAGGAAACCCGCGACAAGGCGGAGGCCCTTCTGGCGGCGGTGGGCGCCGCGGCCCAGCTGGGCTCGGGGGGGCGCGCGTGACCTCCGGGTCGCCGCGCCTCGTCCGATGGGGAGTGGCCCTCGCCGCGGTCGGCGGCAGCGCCGCCGCGTACGGCTCGGTCCTCACGTGGGTTCGCGTGACCACGAGACGCGCGGTGGTGGACGTGAACGGCACGGAGCTGTTCGCGAACCTCACGGTCTCGGGCGGGCTGGTCGCCCTCGCGGCCGGGCTGCTGATGCTGGCCGCGTCGAGCCCCCGAGCGCGGGCGCTCCTCGCGGTGCTGACGATCGTGGGTGGACTCACCGCGGCCGGGATCTCGATCTACGTCGCGGCGAGCGACGAGGGGGTTCGCTCGCGCCTGGCCGCGGACGCCACGCGCCGTCCGGGTGTCAACTTCGGCTTCAGCGGCCGGCGAGCCCCGGACGTGTCACCCCGGTTCGGGGTGATCCTCGTGGCTGCCGGCGGGGTGCTCGCCGCCGCCGGGGGCATGGCCGGCCTGATCGGCGCCCGGGATCGCGCCTCCACGGCCGCGGCGGCGGCTCGCGTTCTGGACGCGGCACCGGACGGCGCGCAGAATACGCCGACCCCACCAGCCGACGACTCCGAGGAGGACTGACATGGGCGTGGAGGCAATCGAACGGCGATCCCCGGTGGGGGCCATTCTGGCGATCGTCGGCGGACTGGTGCTCGTGGCGTCCTCGCTGCTTCCGTGGAGCAAGATCACGTCGGACCTCCCCGCGGAGCTGGGGGCGGCCTCCAGCCAGACCTTCAAGGGCACCGACTACGTGTTCGGCTACGTGGTGCTGGCCTTCGGGATCCTGGCCGCGGGGGCCGGTGGCATCCTCCTCTCGCGCGCGTCGTCGAAGGGCCGGCGGGCCGCGGCCGTGCTCACCATCGTCCTCGGCGCGGCCGCGCTGGCGATCGGCATCCTGGAGACGCTCGCCATCGCCGACGCGACGATCAGCCAGCTCGCCGACGAGATCGCGAAGGTCAGCGGCCAGTCCGCATCGACGATCGAGCCGCAGCTGAAGGAGGTCTTCGACGTGAAGGCCGCCTTCGGCGTGTACGCGATCCTCGCCGGCGGCCTGCTCGTCTTCATCGGAGGCGTGCTCGGGACGCGTGGAAGCCGCCCGGAGGCCCTGACGGCAGCGCCGGCGGGCATGGCCTCGCCCCCCGGGATGGCGCCGCCTGCCCCGCCGCCCACCACCGCGACGGGCTTTCCGCCTGCGGCCCCCCCTTCGTCCGAGTCCTCCGGGGGACCGGGCGAGGCGCCACCGCCGACCGGCCCGTAGGCCGGGCGTCCTCGGGGCCACGCAGCCATGCGCCGTCCGGGAGGCGCCACCCTCGGCGTCCTCGTCGGCGGACTCCTCACCATCGCGGGTTCGCTGGTGCCTTGGGCGACCGTCCGTCTGGACCTCACCCGCGTCTTCGCGTTGTTCCCGCCGGACTTCCGCCAGCAGGTCCTGGGCCTCGAGCTCGGCGCCAACCTCACGCTGATCCCCGGCGTCGTCATCCTGGTCGCCGGAATCCTGATGTTGGTGATGCCCCGTCACGCGGTCTGGCTGGGCGTCGTGGCCCTGCTCGCCGCAGGCGTCACGTTCATGGGGGGGCTGTATCACCTGGCCCGGATCCGCACGCTGGCCCTGGAGGCGATCGCCCGAGCCTCCGACCGGCCGATCTCCGAGCTGGCCGACGCGTCGGTCTCACCGGCGCTGGCGCCGTTCCTCGTCCTGGCGGGCGCCCTGGTCGCCATGGTCGCCGGGGTCCTGCTCGCCTCGCGACGCTTCGGGGGATCCGACCGGGGCCCGGACCTATAATCCGCGTCCCTTGGGCTTCCTCTCCCGACTCGTCGAAGATCTCCGGCGCGATCTCGTGGAGCGGCCCCTTCCCGAAGGGTCGCTCCGGGCTCGCCTGGTCACCGCGCCCGAGCCGCGTGGCTTCGCCGCCGCGCTCCGCCGAGACCGGCTGGCCGTGATCGCGGAGGTCAAGCGGTCTTCGCCGTCGGCCGGCCACATCGCCGAGGTCGACGCGGGGGTGCAGGCGGCCGGCTACGCGAGGGCCGGCGCCAGCGCGATCTCGGTGCTCACCGAGCCCCGGCACTTCAACGGCTCTCTGGCCGACCTCCGCCTGGCGCGCAGGAGCGCCGACGTCCCCCTGCTTCGCAAGGACTTCGTCGTCCACCCCGCTCAGGTTGTGGAGTCGCGGGTGGAGGGAGCGGACGCCGTCCTGCTCATCACCTCGGCGGTGTCGGATCTGGAGCTCCGTGATCTGCTCGAGACCGCGGAGGACGCCCGACTCGACGCGCTCGTGGAGGTGCACACCGAGGAGGACCTGCAGCGCGCGGTGGAGGCGGGAGCGCAGCTGATCGGGGTCAACGCCCGCGACCTGGAGACCCTCGAGGTGAACTTCGAGCGCGCCCTGGGGCTGCTCGCCCGGGCCCCCGCCGATCGCCTTCGTGTGCTCGAGAGCGGGATCTCGACGGCCGAGCACGCGCGGGCGGCGGAGGCGGCCGGCGCGGACGCCATCCTGGTGGGCGAGGCCCTCATGCGCGCCGATGACCCGGCGATCCTGCTTGGCCAGCTCACCGGGGCGGGGACGGCGTGAGCGTCGAGGCGCGCCCGGACGCACGCGGTCGATTCGGCGTCTACGGCGGCCGCTACGTCCCGGAGGTCCTGATCCCGGCCCTCGACGAGCTGGCCTTGGCGTGGGGCGAGCTCCGCGAGGATGACGACTTCCAGGGAGAGCTGGCGGCGCTGCTCGGCGACTACGTCGGGCGGCCCACCCCGCTCACCTTCGCGAGCCGGCTGTCCCAGGAGCTCGGCTACCGCATCTACCTGAAGCGCGAGGATCTCGCCCATACGGGGGCCCACAAGATCAACAACACGGTGGGCCAGGTGCTGCTGGCCAGGAGGCTGGGCAAGGGGCGGATCATCGCCGAGACCGGCGCCGGCCAGCACGGCGTGGCGACGGCGACCGCCTGCGCGCTGTTCGGGCTCCCCTGCGTCGTGTACATGGGGGAGGAGGACACCATCCGCCAGGCTCCCAACGTCGCGCGGATGCGACTGCTCGGTGCCGAGGTCTCGGTGGTGACCTCCGGCTCGCGGACCCTGAAGGACGCGATCAACGAGGCGCTCCGCGACTGGGCGTCCACCGTTCGCGACACGCACTACGTGATCGGCTCGGTGGTGGGGCCGCACCCGTTTCCCGGCATGGTCCGGGACCTGCAGCGGGTCATCGGCGACGAGGCCCGTGGACAGTTCCGGGAGGCCGAGGGGGGCGATCCCGGCCACGTGCTGGCCTGCGTGGGCGGCGGCTCGAACGCGATCGGGATGTTCACCGCGTTCGTGGGCTCGGGCGTGGACCTGGTCGGCGTCGAGGCCGGGGGCCGGGGCGTCGACACCGAGCTCCACTGCGCGTCGATCTCCCGCGGGCGCCCCGGCGTGCTCCACGGGGCGCTCTCCTACCTGCTCCAGGACGACGACGGGCAGGTGCTGCCCACGCACTCCATCTCGGCGGGTCTGGACTACCCGGGGGTCGGCCCCGAGCACGCGTACCTCGCGGAGGCGGGCCTGGCCCGCTACGTCTCCGCGACCGACGCGCAGGCGCTCGAGGGGTTCCAGGCCCTGGCCCGAACCGAGGGCATCCTTCCGGCGCTGGAGCCGGCGCACGCGATCGGCTGGCTGCTCGAGCGTCCGCTGCCGGCCGGGGCCAGCGTCCTGATCTGCCTGTCGGGCCGCGGCGACAAGGACCTGGACACCGTTCGCGCCGCGCTGGGCGCGTGAGCGCGCTCGAGGCGCGGCTGCGAGCCCGGCTCGACGCCGGGGCGAGGGCCCTGGTGCCCTACGTGACGGGCGGACTGGAGGGCGTCGACGCGGACCTCCTCCGGCGCATCGACGCGGCGGGGGCGGACGCGATCGAGATCGGGATTCCGTTCTCGGACCCGGTGATGGACGGACCCGTCATCCAGCAGGCATCCACACGTGCCCTGGAGGCGGGTGCGCGTCCCGAGGCGATCCTCGAGACCATCGGCGAGTCGGGGAT
The DNA here is from genome assembly GCA_963742735.1 of uncultured Actinomycetes bacterium. Taxonomy (GTDB): domain Bacteria; phylum Actinomycetota; class UBA4738; order UBA4738; family JBBDTT01; genus JBBDTT01. Next base: position 147,547 of record CAVUMN010000001.1, on the reverse strand, counting down.
CCCGGCCCCGGTGGTGATGACCTACTACAACCCCGTGCTGGCGATGGGCGAGGACCGGTTCCTGGCCGCCGCCCGGGAGGCCGGGGTCGTCGGCGTGATCGTCCCCGACCTGCCGGTCGACGAGGCCGGCGGATGGCGCGGGCGCGCGGCGGCGGCCGAGGTGGTGCCCGTGTTCCTCGCGGCGCCGGGGACCGACGCGGACCGCCTGAAGCTCGTGGCCGAAGGCTCGGAGGGATTCGTGTACTGCGTCTCGACCTACGGCGTCACGGGGGCTCGCGGCAAGCTCGAGGGAACCGCCCGCGAGGTCGTCGAAGCCCTCCGCCCGCTCACGACCAAGCCGCTGCTGGTCGGGGTCGGCATCACCACGCCCGACCAAGCGAAGGAAGCGGGGGAGTTCGCCGACGGGGTCGTGGTCGGCAGCGCGATCGTCGCCAGGCTGCTGGAGGGGGACCTCAGCGCCGTAGTCGGACTCGTTGAGGAGTTCCGAACCGCCCTCGAGTGATGTCACTACCTCGCCTCACAATGAAGAGGCTATGCGTCCGCAAGCCGAGTACGACCGCGCCCTGGAGTTGTTCGCCGAAGGACGGAACGACTGCGAGGTGGCTCGTCAGTTGAACGTAGCCCGCGGAACGATCAGGTACTGGCGGGTCGGAGGTCGTTCGGGGCGGCTGTCCATGCGAGAGCGACCCGGCTGCCCCAGATGCCACGGACGCGAGCTCCCAGCGAGGGACTATGCGTACTTGCTGGGGCTCTACCTGGGCGACGGCTCGATCGCCACTCATCCGCGTGGCGTATACAGGCTTCGGATCTCTCAGGACGCGCGTTATCGCGACCTCATCTCCGAAGCGGGGCGTGCCATGGCCTCCGTGAAAGGTCGGGGACCTATCGGGGAGGCGACCAGGGTTGGGTGCGTTGAGATCAACGCCTACTGGAAACACTGGCCCTGCCTCTTTCCGCAGCACGGACCGGGTCCGAAGCATGAGCGCCCAATCGTCCTGCGGGCGTGGCAAACGGAGAGCGTCAGGCCGCATCTCAAGCCGTTCGTCCGTGGACTGATCCACTCGGATGGATGCCGCGTGATCAACCGCGTTGCCGGGCAAGAATACTCGCGATACCAGTTCTCGAACAGGTCATCGGACATCAGGATGTTGTTCGCTGACGCTTGCTCTCACCTGGGCGTTCGGTGGAGAAGCACGAAGTGGACGATCGATGTGTCCCGTCACCCCGATGTGGCCTTTCTCGACTCGTTCGTGGGACCAAAGACCTGATCGCCGTAGACTTCGTATGCCGGGGTGGCGCAATCTGGTTTGACGCGATCGGCTCAAAACCGATTGGGCGAAAGCCCATGCGGGTTCGAATCCCGTCCCCGGCACTTCCTGCAGCGTGCGGGCTTGCCCAGTGGCCCGCACGCTCACCGGCCGATCGTCGCACGCTTGCTACGGGGTAGCCCCGTCCCTAGACTGGCGCTCCCTCTTCAGGGGGTACCCATGACGGGAAGCACCGCCAAGCGCCGTCTCACCTCGCTCTCCGACGAGATCGGCCGGGCCCGGACCGAGCTGTCGATCCTGCGGGAGCAGCTCGCCTTCCAGGACTCGGTCCTGGAGGAGGCCCGCGTGCGCATGCTCGTCGCGGAGACCCCGCTGGCGGACCGCGAGTTCCAGGTCGCCGCGGACGACCACCGCCGCATCGAGCGCCTCGTCGGGGAGCAGGAGACGCTCATCGCCGCGTTGGTCGAGGAGCAGGACAAGCTCCTGCTTGCCCTCGCGGAGGCCGGGTGAGCGAGGGCACGGAGGGCAGCCCCACCCGCATCCTGATCGCCGAGGACGAGGCCCTCATCCGCCTCGACCTGCGCGAGATGCTCGAGGAGGAGGGGTACGAGGTCGTCGGCGAGGCCGGCGACGGGGAGACCGCCCTGCGCCTGGCCCGGGACCTGCGTCCCGACCTCACCGTCATGGACATCAAGATGCCCGGCCTGGACGGCTTGACCGCCGCCGAGCGCATCACCGAGGAGCACCTGTCCCCCGTGCTCATCCTGACCGCGTTCAGCCAGAAGGACCTGGTGGAGCGGGCCGCGCAAACCGGAGCGATGGCCTACCTCGTAAAACCCTTCCAGAAGAGCGACCTGGTGCCCGCGATCGACATCGCGGTGGCCCGGTACCAGGAGATGCAGGCCCTCGAGGCGGAGGTCGGAGACCTCTCCGAGCGGCTGGAGACGCGAAAGGTGGTGGATCGGGCGAAGGGAATGCTCATGGACCGGTACCAGATGAGCGAACAGGACGCGTTCCGGTTCATCCAGAAGACCGCGATGGACCGCCGGCTGCCGATGAAGGACGTTGCCACAAAGGTCATCGACGGGGATCTCGACGCCTGAGGCCGCGGGTTGGTGGCCGGGCGGCGGGTGTGATAGCAAGACAGGGAACCAAGGGGAGAAGGAGGGGGAATGAAGAAGCCAAAGTGGCTTTCGCTCGTAGCGATACTGGCCGTGTTCGCGCTGGTGTCCGCCGCGTGCGGCGACGATGAGCCCGGTACGGGCGGCACTCCTGGCGGAGACGACCGCATCGAGGTCACCGTCTACGGCCAGGGTGCTTGGACGGGTGGCGCGAACGGGCTGGTCCTGCCGTCGATGCAGTCGGCGCAGATCCGCTTCGACGAGCTGAACGCCGAGGAGGGCTATCCGGCGACGATCACGTTCGAGCAGGCCGACACCCAGGGCAGCGGTGACCAGGCTCCGCCGGTGGCGCAGGGTGCCGCCGAGGACCCAAACACGGTCGCCATCATGGGTCCGGCGTTCTCGGGTGAGTCGCGGGCGAGCGGTGACACCTACAACGACGCGGGGATCCCGTTCGTCACGGCCTCGGCGACCGCGGTCGACTTGGGGGAGTTCGGCTGGGACTACTGGTACCGGACGATCGGGCACGACGGGCTCCAGAGCTCGCTGGCCGCTCGTTGGGTGGCCGAGGTGATCCAGCCGGAGTCGCTCTACATCCTGCACGACACGACCGACTACGGGCAGCCGCTCGCCGAGGCCGTGGAAGCGGCCGCCAAGGAGGCCGGGATCACGATCGCCGGCAAGACCGGAATCCCCGAGCCCGCGATCAACACCGGTACCACGGTGAACTTCTCGTCGATCATCACCGACGTGAAGGAGTCTGGGGCGGACGCCCTGTTCTTCGGCGGGTACGACGTCGACAGCGGGCCGTTCCTCAGCCAGGCAGCCGACGCGGAGCTGGACATCCAGCTCATCTCGGGTGACGGATCCGTGTCCTCGTCGCTTCTCGACCTGGCCGGGCCGGCTGCGGAGGGAGCCTTGCTCCTGGCGCCGAGCAACATCTAGCTCGGACTTCACCCAGAAGTACCAGACGGAGGTCGGCTCTGAGGGATTCAGCGTGGCGATCTACGCCGCGGAGGGCTACGACGCTGCCGGCCTGATCGGTGAGGGCATCAAGCAGGCCATCGAGGGAGGCGCCGAGACCCCGGAGGACATCCGCACCGGGATCAAGGAGTACCTCGACGGCGTGACCAGCGAGGACGCCCAGTACGACGGGGAGGCGAAGGACTTCTACTTCAACCCCGACACCCACGAGCTGGGACTCGAGGCCGAGGAGCTCTACTTCTTCTACGAGGTCGAGTCGACGGCCGACGGCGAGTTGTCGCTGACCAACCTGGGCAACGCGGTGCAGGTGCTCGGAGAGTAGATCCACCGGAGCGACGGACAGGGAGGGCAGGCGCCTTCGGGGGCCTGCCCTCCCTCCCTGTCCGGATGAACTGAGGCCATGGACGGCTGCTTCGACGGACTGACGAGCCAGTTTTGGGACCAGACGGTCAACGGTCTGACCGCCGGTTCCATCTACGCCATGATCGCCCTCGGTTACACGATGGTGTACGGGGTGCTGCAGCTCATCAACTTCGCGCACTCCGAGGTGTTCATGGTTTCGACCGTGGTCAGCCTCCACGCCCTCAAGGAGTGGTTCGGGGTGACCACGGCCCTCCACGGGGCCACGCTGATCCTGGTCTTCCTCGGCGTGCTGGTGGCCGCGTCGCTCTCCTCCGGCGTCACCGCCCTGACGATCGAACGCTTCGCGTACCGTCCCCTGCGCCGGAGGGGCGCCCCTCGGCTGTCGTTCCTGATCAGCGCGATCGGGGCGTCCCTGGCCATCCAGTACCTGTTCGCGCTGATGGACGGGCGGCACGCGCTTCTTTTCTGGACGCTCCCGAACCTGCAGGGGCCGGCTCCCCGTCAGGTACCGCGATTCGTCGAGACCGAGCGGCTGTTCTCCGTCTTCGGCACGACCGTGAACAACAAGCACGTGCTGGTCGTCGGCGTCGCCCTCGGGATGCTCTTCCTGCTCGATCGGTTCGTGAACCGGACCCGGATCGGGCGTGGGATCCGCGCCGTGGCCCAGGATCCCGAGGCCGCGTCGATGATGGGGGTCAACATCGACCGCGTCGTGGTGACCACGTTCTTCATCGGCGGGATCATGGCCGGGGCCGCGGGCCTGCTGTTCCTGGTGTTCCTGGGCGGAGCGTCGCACTGGCAGATCGGGTTCATCCTCGGGATCAAGGCGTTCTCGGCGGCGGTGCTGGGGGGCATCGGGAACATCCGGGGCGCCATGCTGGGAGGCGTTCTCCTCGGCCTCGGGGAGAAGTACGGCGGGGCCTGCTTCGGCACCCATTGGGAGACCGCGATCTCGTTCGTGGTCCTGGTCGCCGTGCTGATGTTCAAGCCCAGCGGCATCCTCGGTGAACGGGTGAGGTCCTGATGAGCGCCCCTGGCCCGCGTCGCCCTCCCCGGCGCCGGGTCCGTCCCTGGACGCGATGGCAGCGGAGGGCCGCCGACGCTCGCCTGGCGGTCTCTCAGCGGGCGGGGGCGGGGGTCCGCAAGGCCCTCTCGCCCGCCGGCATCGCTCGCCGGGGCGTCCAGGCGTGGATCGAGCCGCGCCGGCGGTGGGTCCTGCCGGTGATCGGGGTCGTGGGTATCGCGGTCCTGGCGATCCTGCCGCTGCTGAAGCAATGGTTCGATCTCCCCGGGTGGATGCTCCGGGCCACGAGCGGCGGCACGCTGTCGAGGTTCGCCCTCTTCGCCCTGTTCGCCCTCGGGCTGAACGTGGTCGTTGGGTTCGCCGGCCTCCTCGACCTCGGGTACGTCGCGTTCTGGGCGATCGGCTCCTACACGGCGGCGTTCCTGACCGGCGCGGGGACCTACGCCCAGACGGTCAAGCGGACCGAGGGGTTCGTCCCGGAGCCCGAGTGGCATGCCTTGATGTGGCTGATCCTCCTGGCCGCGATCGTCGTGGCCGTGTTCGCCGGGATCCTCCTCGGATCGCCCACGCTCCGGCTGCGCGGGGACTACCTGGCCATCGTCACGCTGGGGTTCGGGGAGATCGTCCGGGTGACGGCCAACAACCTCGGGTCCGTCACCGGAGGGCCCCAGGGCATCTCGAACATCCCACACCCGGCGATCGACATCGGCCCGCTGGAGCTCCAGTGGAAGACCTTCCTGGACAACAAGTACTACTGGCTGCTGCTGGTCCTGGTGGTCCTGTGGATCGTGGCGATCACGCTCCTGGACCGCAGCCGCGTCGGACGCGCGTGGGTGGCGATCCGCGAGGACGAGGTAGCCGCCGCCGCCATGGGCGTGCCGGTGGTGCGGATGAAGCTGGCCGCCTTCGTCATCGGCGCGTGCACGGCCGGCGTGGGGGGCGTGGTGTTCGCCGAGCAGATCAACTCGATCACTCCCGGCTTCTTCACCATCATTCAGTCGATCCTCATCCTGGCCGCGGTGGTCATCGGGGGGATGGGATCGATCGCGGGGGCGATCGTCGGCGCCGGCCTGGTCGTCGTCGTGCCCGAGATCTTCCGGGAGTTTCAGTCCTACCGGTTCTTCGTGTTCGGCCTCGCGCTCGTCGTGATCATGATCTTCCGGCCGCAGGGCCTGGTTCCATCGAAGCGACGGAAGGCCGAGCTCAAGGGCGCCGTCGTCGAGGAGCAGGTGTACGACGCGCAGGAGGGCGGATGAGCCCGATCCTGGAGATCTCGGGGGCCTCGAAGCAGTTCGGCGGCCTCGCCGCGGTCTCGGATGTGTCCTTCTCCATCGAGGAAGGGCAGATCTTCGGGCTGATCGGGCCGAACGGGGCCGGGAAGACCACCCTGTTCAACCTGATCACCGCGATCTACCCGGTGACCTCCGGCAGCATCGTGTTCGACGGGACGGAGATCGTCGCGACGAAGCGCACCGCCCTGTTCGTGCCGAGCGGCGTGAAGCCGCACCAGGTCACGAAGCTCGGGATCAGCCGCACGTTCCAGAACATCCGGCTGTTCCAGAACATGACATCCCTCGAGAATGTGATCGTCGGGACGGACGCGCACCACACGCAGGGCGTGCTCGCGGCGATCTTCCGGACCCCAAAGATGCGACGCGAGGAGCGGGAAGGCCACCAGGACGCCGAGGACACCTTGAACTTCGTCGGCATCCACCGGTTCGCCAACGAGATCTCCTCGAGTCTCTCCTACGGCGACCAGCGCCGGGTGGAGATTGCCCGGGCGCTGGCGACCAAGCCGAAGCTGCTGCTCCTCGACGAGCCCGCGGCCGGGATGAACCCGACGGAGAAGGCCAAGCTCATGCAGCTCATCGGGCGCATCCGGGAACGGGGGATCACGATCCTGATCATCGAGCACGACATGAAGGTCGTGATGGGGATCTCCGACCGCGTGGCGGTCCTCGACTACGGCGAGAAGATCGCCGAGGGAGAACCGGCAGCCATCCAGCGCGACCCGCGCGTGATCGAGGCGTACCTCGGCCGCCAGGCCGCCGACGAGGCGGGCTAGTCGATGGCCGAGACGCTGCTCGACGTGAGGGACGTCAAGGTCCGGTACGGGGGGATCGAGGCGGTCAAGGGCATCTCGGTCCGGGTGGACGAGGGCGAGCTCGTCACGCTCATCGGCGGGAACGGCGCCGGGAAGTCGACGACCCTGCGAACGATCTCCGGCATCAAGCGGCCATCCGAGGGGTCCATCACGTTCCAGGGCGAGCGGGTCGACGAGATGACCGCCGACGAGATCGTCGACATGGGGTTGTGCCAGGTTCCCGAGGGCCGGCGGATCTTCCCTCGGATGAGCGTCCGGGAGAACCTCGAGATGGGCGCCTACGCCCGCCGCGACCGCCGACCTCGGCGAGGACTACGAACGGGTGTTCCAACTGTTCCCGGTGCTCAAGGAGCGGCAGAAGCAGCCGGGCGGCACCCTCTCCGGCGGCGAGCAGCAGATGCTGGCCATCGGCCGTGCGTTGATGGCCCGGCCGGTCCTGCTGATGCTCGACGAGCCGTCCATGGGGCTGGCGCCCTTGCTGGTCGAGCGCATCTTCGACCTGCTCAAGGAGATCCACGCCCAGGGGATGACGATCCTGCTCGTCGAGCAGAACGCCCACATGGCCCTGACCATCGCCGACCGCGGCTACGTGATCGAGTCGGGCGCGATCGTCATGGAGGACTCGGCCGCGAACCTCCTGGGCAACGACGACGTCCGCAAGGCCTACCTGGGCGAGGAGTAGCCGCGGCCGCCTACGACGTCGTCGTGGTGGGCGGGGGCGTGATGGGCAGCGCCACGGCCCGGGCCCTGGCCTCCCGAGGACGGCGGGTGGTGCTCCTCGAGCGATTCGCGATCGGCCACGACCACGGGTCGAGCCACGGCCCCTCGCGCATCTTCCGGTACTCGTATCACGAGGCCGGCTACGTCCGGATGGCGATGGACGCCCTCCGGCTGTGGCGGGAGCTGGAGCACGAGTCGGGCGAGGCGTTGCTCACGCCCACCGGCGGGCTCGATGTGGGGACCATGGTGCCCACACACGCCGCGGCGCTCGAGGAGGCCGGGGCCGCCTTCGAGCTCCTTCCGCCGGGCGAGGTCATCGAGCGGTTCGGCGTCGCCGTCCGCGGTGAGGCCCTATTCCAGCCGGATGCGGCGACGGTCGCGGCCGACGCAGCCTGGCGGGCCCTGGCCGCAGGCGCGGTGAGGTCGGGCGCCGAGATTCGCGAAGACACCGGAGTGGCGCGGATCGAGACGGCGGACTCCGGGGTGCGGGTGACCCTCGAGACGGAGGACCGGATCGACGGCGCGGTCGCCGTCGTCACGGCCGGGGCGTGGGCGAGACCGCTTCTGTCCCGCTCCGGCATCGACCTTCCGGTCACGCCCACCCGGGAGACCGTGGCCTACTTCCCGGTGCCCGAGCCCGACCGGGCGCCGGCCATCGTGGACTGGGACGCGCCGGCGATCTACGCGCTGCGAAGTCCGGGGGAGGGGATCAAAGCCGGACAGCACCAGGCCGGCCCCGGGATCGATCCGGATCTCCGCGGCGAGCCGGATGCGGCGTCCGTGGCGCGGGTCGGCGCGTGGATCCGCGAGCGGTTCCCCGGAGCCGACGGGGTCCCGACCCGCGCGGAGACGTGCCTGTACACGAACACCGACGATGGCCGGTTCGTCCTGGAGCGCCACGGCAGGATCGTCGTCGGGTCACCCTGCAGCGGCCACGGGTTCAAGTTCGCGCCCCTGATCGGGGAACGGCTGGCCGACCTCGCCCTGGAGGCCGTTTGAACCGCACGCCTTGCTGGGTGAGGATTCGGGTCAGAACTCCGACGGAGGGAGATCACAATGAGGCGTAGACGCTTGGCGCTGGTCTCGATATTGGCCGTGTTCGCGTTGCTCGGCGCGGCGTGCGGGGAAGACACGCCGACCGGAACCGGGGGCACCACAAGTCCGCCCGGGGCGGAGATCCCCGAGTTCACGACGATCGAGGAGGGCGTGCTGAAGGTCGGGTCCTGCCTCGACTACCCACCGTTCGAATCCGTCGTCGACGGAGACGAGGTCGGTTTCGACGTCGATCTGACCGAGGAGGTCGCCAGCCGCCTGGACCTCGAGGTCGAGTGGGTGACGGCGAACTTCGAGACGATCTTCACGGCCGTCGCCGGCGGAAGTCAGTTCGACATGGTCGCTGCGGCGGTCACCGCCACGGGGGCGGATGGCAAGGAGCGCGACGAGGTCGTGGACTTCTCGGACTTCTACTTCAACTCCCGGACGGCGATGACCGTCAACACGGAGGAGACCCCGGACCTGGCATCGATCGACGATCTCGTCGAGGGGGACATCATCGGCGTCCAGGCCGGGACGACCGGCGCGACCTATGCCAAGGAACACGCCCCGACGGGCGTGGAGATCAAGACCTTCCCGGGTGCGCCCGCGGCTTTCACCGACCTGGAAGCCGGTCAGGTCACCGCGGTCGTGAACGACGAGCAGTCCACGGCGGACATCATCGCGGAGCGTCCGAGCCTGGCCATCGTCGAAACCTACGACACGAACGAGAAGTACGCGTTCGCGTTCTCGCCGGAGAATCCCGAGCTGATCCAGGCGGCGAACGTCGCCCTTGCCGAGATCATCGCCGACGGGACCTACGAGGAGATCTTCGCGGAGTACTTCCCGGGCCAGGAGGTTCCCGAGGAGTTCCAGGCCTCCGCCTGAGACCGTGACCGAATCGCCACCGGTGGAGCCGGCGAAGTCCGATCGCCGGCTCTACGCGCTCGCCCTGATGGTGTTTGCCGTCGGTGCGGCGTCCATCGCCGGGATCCTGGTCGGCCCCGCGGCGATCATCACCTTCTACGGCTGGACGCCGTTCACGTCGATCGTCACCGCGCTCCGGACCGACACCGCCGCCGCCACGGCGATCGGCTCGATGGTCGCCGGCCTCCTGGCCGTGGGCGGCGGGTTCGCCCTGTACCGGCGCATGCCCACGAAGCCAAGCCGTGAGCGCTCCATCGCGGGAGCCGTGTTGGGAATCCAGACGGTGCTGCTCGGCGCAGCCTTCTTGTGGTTCCGGGCGGAGACGGTTGAGCGCTTCACGTTCCACTTCTTCAGCTTCGAGAAGCTGGAAGGGTACGGGGGAGCGTTCATCCGCGGCGCGAAGAACACCATCCTGCTCGCGGTCCTGGGGGAGGCAGGCGGGATCGCCATCGGGCTCGTGCTGGCGCTGCTCGTGATCTCCAAGCGGAGGTCGGTCCGGGCACCCGCCCGCGTGTATATCAATTTCTTCAGGGGAACGCCGCTCCTGTTCCAGCTGATCGCCGGCTACACCGCGCTCATCTTCGGGCTCGGGATCTCGGTCTCACCTCTGGCGGCCGGCGCCCTCATCTTCGCGCTGAACATGGGCGCGTACTCCTCGGAAGTGTTCCGCGCCGGCATCCAGTCGGTCGAGCGCGGACAGCTCGAGGCGGCTCGATCGCTCGGGATGACGTACATCCAGTCGATGCGCTACGCCGTGGTGCCGCAGGCCTTCCGCCGGGTGATCCCTCCGCTCATGAACGAGTTTGTGATCCTCATCAAGGACACGTCCCTGATCGGGATCATCGGCCTCACCCAGGCGCAATTCGAAATCTTCGCGTTTGCACGCCAGGGGTACTCGTCCACCTTCAACGCGACGTTCTTCACCGCCGCCGCGGTGGCCTACCTGGTGGTGACGCTGCCGTTGATCTATTTCGTCAACCGCGTGGAGGAGCGCCTGCGGAGCGGCCTGGTCGGGGTGGCCGGATGAACCAGAAGGCGCGGTCGGCGCTGATCCGCCTGGAGACCGTCCACAAGTATTTCGGCGAGAACCATGTCCTGAAGGGCGTGGATCTCTCGGTCGCGCCGGGTGAGGTGGTCGTGGTCATCGGACCATCTGGGTCGGGGAAGTCGACGCTGCTTCGGTGCATGAACCTTCTGGAGGAGCCCACCGAGGGCAAGGTGTACTTCGACGCGCACGACATCACGGACGTCCGGACCGACCTGAACCGAGTCCGGACGCACATCGGCATCGTGTTCCAGGCCTACAACCTCTTCCCGCACAAGACCGCGATCGACAACATCACCCTGGCCCTGCGCAAGGTGCTGAAGCTGGGCCAGGAGGAGGCGCGCGAGCGGGCCCTCGAAGAATTGCGTCACGTCGGGCTGGAGGCGAAGGCCGACGCGCATCCGGGCCGCCTCTCGGGCGGTCAGCAGCAGCGCGTGGCCATCGCCCGCGCCCTGGCCATGCGGCCGATGCTGATCCTGTTCGATGAGGTGACGAGCGCCCTCGACCCCGAGCTGGTCGGGGAGGTCCTCGAGGTCATGAAGCGGCTGGCCGCCGAGGGGATGACGATGGTGGTCGTGACCCATGAGATGGGGTTCGCGCGAGAGGTGGCGCACCGGGTGGTGTTCATGGACGAGGGAGTGATCGTCGAAGAAGGACCTCCCGACAGCGTGTTCGGCGACCCGAAGCACGAGCGCACCCGGCGGTTCCTGACGCGGGTCCTTTGAGACGCGCTCTGGTGCTCGGCCTGGTGGTGGTGAGTCTCGTCGCATGCGGCGACGGGGGGCCGGCTGGGTCGTCCGCCGGCCCGTATGTCGTCTCGGCCATCGACTACCACTTCCACGATGCGCACCCCTCGTTGCCGATCGACCCGGACCGGGCGCTGATCTTCCGGAACGTGGGGCGGAACAGGCACAACGTCACGATCATCGGTACGGAGTACCGCCGGGACCTGCCCGTCGGCGAGGAGCTGGTCATCGATCCGATCTCCTCGGTGCTTCCCGAGGAGGGCCTGTACGACTTCTACTGCTCGTATCACCGGGATCGGAAGATGCAGGGCGTGCTGGTGATCGAGGGCTAGAGGTACTGGCTGGTCCCGCCGGGGGTCGTCTCGCCGCCCGACTCGCTTCCGGAGGGCGAGCGCTCCCCGTCTCCGAGCTCTCCCCGCTCGGCGTCGGCCATCTGCTGGCGGAGCATCTGCGCCGCCTGTGCCGCCTGGGCCTGGATGGCCAGGTGGGTGCCCTGGAACAGTCCCTCGAGCCAGCCGAGGATCTCCGAGTGCGCCAGGGCCAGCTCCTCGAGGGTGCCGTCCCTGATGTCGGGCGTCAGCTCGTCGAGCTCCTTCCACAGGTCCGGGGGGAGTGCGCCCTTCAGCTCGTCGCTGATCTTGGCGTGGACCCGCCGGAGGTGATCGATCGCGCCGGGCTCCGGGCGGATCCGCCGGGCCTCCTCCAGCACCTCCCGGGTGACGCCGGCGATGCGCAACAGCTTCTGCGGGTCGAGCATCATCGCCTGCGGCTCTTGCGGCGCGTCGGACGAAGGGTTCGGTTCCTGTGCCATGCGAGAACCCTACCGGGTATGTGCGGATGCAGGCCGGGCGGAGGGCCCGCGAATGCCAAAGAACGGGCCCGAGAAGCCTTTGGAGCCGCTCACGCCTTCCCCATACGCGAGCGTTATCTACTCGGCTTCTCGGACCCGTTCAAAGGTCGGTCCCAAGCGACCCGGGTGCCCTCCGGGAACCCGGTGGCTCCGAGTGCCGCCCTGGTGGGTTCCTCCGGACCGAGGTCCTTCGGTTCCCTCCGAGGCAGGCCCCCGTGGCCTCCTGGCTCCCGTCGCGTCCCTGCGACCGCTTGGGACCGGGCGAAAGGTAGCAAGCGCGCGGCGCCCGAGTCAACCGGCTGGAAACCGTTGCGCCCCAAGGGTTCTCGCGCATACGCGCAGGTAGTTCGCGGTATGCGTAGCCCGAAAAATGTCGTCAGAGTGACAAGGAACTTTTGACTGACGATCGCGATCCGCATCGCCGCAGGTCAGACGGGTGCGCGACTACGCCTTCGAGTCGCGGATGGCGAGGGTGAGGCGACTCGCGGCCACCAGACGGCCGTCATCGTCGTGAACTTTCATGTCCCAGACCGCCGTGGTTCGCCCCACGTGCAGCGGCACGGCGGTCGCCGTGATGAAGCCCTCGCGAACCGCGCGGATGTGGTTCACGTTGAGCTCCACCCCGGTCGCCACCTTGTCGACACCGGCCACGTATACCGTGCCGAACGAAGCGATCGTCTCGCACAGCGCCGCCGTGGCGCCGCCGTGGAGCAATCCGTACGGCTGGGTGTTGCCCTTCACGGGGATCCTCGCTCGCAGCCGGCGCGTCCCCACCTCGAGGAACTCCAGCTCCAACCGTTCCATCAGGGTCCCGGGGAGGAGGCCGTTGGCCAGGGCGAGCATCTGCTCGGCCGTCGCGCCCTCGGGCGGGGGGTTCTCGGACGGATCCGTCGCCATGAGGGGCGAATCCTAGCGGGTCTCAGGCCCGCGCGAGGGTCCCCTCGAAGGCCGCCTCGAGCATCGCCACCTCGGACTTGGTGACGACGCGCCAGAACCGGGGGGACTCGTTCTCCCAGTCCGCGAGCAGAGCCCCGGCGCGTGCGGATCCCGTCAGGTGCTCGTGGCGCTCGACCAGCCGGTGCAGCGACGGGATCTGGGCCTGGGTGGGGCGGCGGGCCTCCACGAGCTGTGGGTTCAGCCGACCCACGATGGTGTCGCTGGGGTCGTAGACGTAGACCTCGCCTCCCGTCATCCCGGCCCCGAGGTTGTGACCCACCGGGCCGAGCACGACCACGGCGCCTCCGGTCATGTACTCGCACGCGTGGTCGCCCACGCCCTCGATCACCGCGACCGCGCCGGAGTTGCGGACGCCGAAGCGCTCCCCGGCCCGGCCGGCGCAGAACAGCTGTCCTCCGGTGGCCCCGTAGAGCACGGTGTTGCCGACCAGGTGGGGATCGCCGGCGTCGCCGGGGGGCGGCTCGATCACGATGCGGCCGCCGGCCATCCCCTTGCCGACGTAGTCGTTGGCTTCCCCGGTCAGGTGGAACTCGACCCCGTCGGCGAGGAACGCCCCGAAGCTCTGCCCGGCCTGCCCGTCGAACGACACCCGGACCCGGCCGGGGGCCCGCCGGTCGCCGAACTCGCGGGCCAGGTCGGTGCCCAGCCGCGCCCCGACCGACCGGTCGCCGTTCGTGATGGCGTAGGAGAGTCCCAGGACCTGTCCCTCGCGCAGCGCGGGGACGGCCTCCGCCGCGACGCGGTCTCCCAGGTCCGATCGGATCTTCTGGAGGGCTACGGGCGCCTCGAATCGCCGCGGACCCTCGCCGGGGTCGGCCAGGAGCCTCCGGAGGTCGAGCCCGTCGGCCCGCGGGTTGCCGGTGACGCGAGGCCGGAGCAGCTCGACCCGGCCCACGGCCTCGTCCAGCGATCGAAGACCGAGCGAGGCCAGGATGCGCCGGGTCTCCTCGGCGACGAAGCGAAGGTAGTTGGCGACCATCTCGGGGGTGCCGTTGAACTTGGCCCGGAGCTCGGGCCGCTGGCTGGCGATGCCCACCGGGCAAGTGTCCCGGTGGCAGGTCCGGACCATGATGCAGCCCTCCGCCAGTAGGGCCGCGGTCCCGAACGAGTACTCGTCGGCGCCGAGCAGCGCGGCCACGACCACGTCGCGGCCGGTCTTGAACCCGCCGTCCACGCGCACCCGGATGCGGGCCCGCAGGCCGTTGTCGACCAGCATCTGTTGCGTCTCGGCCAGGCCGACCTCCCACGGGAGGCCGGCGTGCTTGATCGAGGACAGCGGGCTCGCGCCGGTCCCGCCGTCGGCTCCAGCGATGTGCACGATCTCCGCGAGTCCCTTCGCCACACCCGCGGCGATCGTTCCAACGCCGTCGGTGGCCACCAGCTTCACGGAGACGTCCGCCGAGGGGTTGGCCTGCTTCAGGTCGTAGATCAGCTGAGCCAGGTCCTCGATCGAGTAGATGTCGTGATGGGGCGGCGGGGAGATCAGGGCGACCCCGGGAGTCGTGTGCCGCAGGGTGGCGATCTCGTGGGTGACCTTGTTCCCGGGGAGCTGGCCGCCCTCGCCGGGCTTGGACCCCTGGGCCATCTTGATCTGGAGCTCGGCGGCGTGGGCCAGGTACTCCGGCGTCACCCCGAATCGCCCGCTGGCGACCTGCTTGATCGCGGAGTTGCGGTGGTCGCGGTAGCGGGAGCGGTCCTCGCCGCCCTCGCCGGTGTTCGCCCGTCCGCCGATCATGTTCAGGGCGATCGACAGGGTCTCGTGCGCCTCGGCCGACAGCGCGCCGTGGGACATCGCCCCGGTGGAGAACCGGCGGGTGATCGCCTCGATGGGCTCGACCTCGTCCACGGGCACGGGTCCCGACGCGGGGGACAGCTCGAGGAGGTCGCGCGGCTCCGACGGAGGACGATCGTTGACCAGCGCGGCGAACGTCTCGTATGCGTTCCAGTCCTCGGTCCGGACCGCGCGCTGCAGGCTGTGGGCGATCTCGGGGACCTCGTGGCCCTCCTCGGTCCGCGCGGCGGCCACGTCGTCGACGCCCAGCGTGTCGTGCAGGGACTGGACGACGTCGGGGTTGTTCATGTGGTACTCGCCGCCCGCCCGATGCTTGATGAACCCGGGGTTGGTCAGGGCGGCGGCCGCGGCGAATCCCGCCGCGTGCCGCTCCAGGACGTCGGCGCCGATCTCCGGGAACCCCACCCCGCCCAGCGGCGAGGGGGTTCCCGTCAGGCACACGTCGATGACCTCCGGCCCCAGCCCCACCGCCTCGAAGATCTGCGCGCTCCGGTAGGACTCGACGGTGGAGATGCCCATCTTCGACATGACCTTCAGCACCCCGTCCTCGACCGCCTCCCGGAACCGCCCCTGGGCCTCCGCGGCCGGTGGGTTGTCGCCACCGATGCGGCCCTCCAGGCACAGGTCCGCGATGGTCTCCAGGACGAGCCGGGGACAGACGACCTCGGCGCCGTAGGCCACCAGGCAGGCGACCGCATGGACGTCGTGGGGCTCGTCGGTGGCCGCGACGATCGAGGCCAGCGTCCGCAGCCCGGCGCGAACCAGCCGGTGATGGACCGCGCCCACGGCCAGGACCGAGGGGACCGGCGCGCGTTCCGGGCTCACGTCCCAGTCCGAGACCACCACGATCCCCGCGCCGTCGCGAACGGCGCGCTCGGCCTCCTCCCCGATCCGGTCCACCGCCGCCCGAAGGCCCGCGGGACCCTCGGAGACCGGGAACGTGGCGTCCAGGGTGACGGCCGGCCACGGCGCCTCTGCGGCCAGGCGCTCGAGGCCTTCCGGGGTCAGGAGGAACGAGGGGAGCTCGATCAGGCCGGCCGCCTCGGGCGCCTCGGAGAGCAGCGGGTGCCGGGGGCCCACGCGAACGCTCACGGACATGACCAGCCGCTCACGGAGGTGGTCGATCGGCGGGTTGGTGACTTGGGCGAACCGCTGACGCAGGTAGTGGGGGACCGGCCGCGCTCGCTCGGCCAGTACCGCCTGCTGCGTGTCGTCGCCCATCGAGGAGGTGGTCTCCTTGCCGTCGATCGCCATCGGGCGGACGACGACGGTGATCTCTTCCTTCGTGTAGCCGTGGGCGACCTGGCGCTCCACGAGGTGGTCCGAGGGCCGTTCCACGGGCTCGCCGGTGGACGCCGGCCGGAGGTGCGCTTCGTTCCACTCGGCGTACGGCCGCCGGGCGGCGAGGCCCCGCTTGATCTCGGGGTTCTCGAAGACGCCCTCGCCCGGGGCGACCCACAGCATCTGGCCGGGCCCGAGCTTGCCCCGGCGGACGGTTCCGTGGCCGGACACGTCCACGGCTCCGGCCTCGGACGCGCAGGCCACCAGGCCGTCGTCGCAGATCGCGTACCGAAGGGGCCGGAGGCCGTTGCGGTCGAGCGTGGCGCCGATCCCGATCCCGTCGGTGAACACCAGGCCGGCCGGCCCGTCCCACGGCTCGATCAGCGCGGCGTGATAGCGATAGAACGCCCGGACGTCGTCAGTGAGGCCGGGCATGCCCTCCCAGGCCTCGGGGACGGCCATCGCCAGGGCGTGGCGCGCGTCGCGCCCTCCGCGGATCAGGAGCTCGACCAGGTTGTCGAGCATCGCCGAGTCGGATCCCGCCTCGTCGATGACCGGCCGCAGGAGGTCCTCGGGGGCCAGGTCGCCCGCCCCCAGGCGCCCTTCGCGCGCTCCCATCAGGTTCACGTTGCCCTGGATGGTGTTGATCTCCCCGTTGTGGCAGAGCAGGCGGAACGGCTGGGCCCGCTCCCACGTGGGCGTGGTGTTCGTCGAGTACCGCTGGTGGAACATCGCGAACGGCGCCTCGAAACGCTCGTCCTGGAGGTCCAGATAGAACGCCGCGAGCTGGTCGGCCGCGCACAGGGCCTTGTAGGTGACGCTCCGGAACGACAGCGAGGGGAGGTAGAACCGGCCCTCGGGGGCGGCGGCCTCGGCTCGCTTGCGGGCCCGGAACGCCCGCCGCTCGGCGTCCTCGAGATCCGAG
This sequence comes from uncultured Actinomycetes bacterium, assembly GCA_963742735.1. Taxonomy (GTDB): domain Bacteria; phylum Actinomycetota; class UBA4738; order UBA4738; family JBBDTT01; genus JBBDTT01. The sequence continues at coordinate 130,408 of CAVUMN010000001.1, read as the reverse complement.
GTCGGGGACCGCAGGACCGCCTGGACGATGGCCGGCATGGACCCTCGGGCCTGATCGCCGAGGGCGTCCAGGTCGACCGGAACGTCGCGCCAGCCCAGGACCTCGATTCCCTCCGCCTCCAGGGCGGCCTGGATGGCCGCCCGGCCCGGCCCCGGTTCGGACGCATCGAGGAACGCCATGGCCAGGCCCAGCCGGTCGTCGCGCTCGGCGCCGACCCACGCCGCGAGCAGCTTCGGCGGCAGCGGGAGGAGGAGGCCGGCTCCGTCCCCGGTCTTCGCGTCGGAGGCCAGCGCGCCGCGGTGCCGCACGCGGGTCAGCGCGTCGATGCCCGCCCGGACGATCGCGCGCGAGGACCGGCCCTCGGCGTCGGCCACGAAGCCGATGCCGCACGCGTCTCGTTCGTCTCGCTGGTACGCGAACGTCACGTTGCCTCCTGGACGCGAAAAGGCCGGGCGGTCGCCCGGCCTCGTTGCCGATCAGATATTCGCTCCGAGATAGCAAAACGCCCCGCCCGCGGGCGAAGCGCCGTCGCTCCTCGGATATGTGGTGTGGGAGGGAATGTTACCCGCGGGTCTCCTCTTGGGCAACCAGCTGGGCCTCGGAAGCCGCCGCAGGCGCCTCCGCCGGAGCCTCCGTGGCCCGTCCCGCGGCCTTGCCGGAGCGCAGGAACAGGGTCCCGACCACCGCGACGTACCCGAGCCATCCGGCGAACTCGAGCCAGTTCGGGTTGCCGTTCAGCCCGACGAGCACCTTGGAGGGCAGGTTCGAGATGATCCCGATCACGGGCACCTTCTCCAGGAGGAACGTCCCGGCCAGGAACTCGAAGGCCCCGGCCTCGTAGAGCTCGTGGAAGCCGTACCTGATCAGGCTGGCGGCGATGAGGATCAGGAGCACGCCGGTGACCCGGAAGAACGTGCGCAGGTTGAGCTTGATGCCCCCGCGATAGAACGCGTAGCCGAGGACCGCGGCGACGACCATCCCGAGGACCGCACCGGCGGTGCGCACGATCGGATCCACCTCGCCGGCCCGGAACGCGCTGAACAGGAACAGGGCCGTCTCGAGACCCTCGCGGACCACGACGAAGAAGGCGATCAGGGGCAGGGCGATGGCCGAGCCGGAGAACAGCGCGGCGTCGACGCGGCCCTGGAGCTCGCCCTTGATCGTCGGGGCATGGCGGCGCATCCAGAAGATCATCCAGGTGACGAAGCCGACCGCCACGAGGGAGGCGACGCCCTCGAAGGCCTCCGCCGCGCGGTGGGAGAGTCCTTGGGCCACGATGAAGATCACGGCGCCCGCGATCACACTGATGGCCATCGCGGCCCCGGCGCCGAGCCAGACCTTGCGGTGGTCGCTCCGGCGGTCGATCTTGTTCAGGTAGGCGAGGAGGATGGCGAGGACGAGGGCGATCTCCAGACCCTCGCGGAGGGTGATGACGAACGCACTTCCCATCGTCGCGCTCCCCGTCTCGGTCAGGTCCACCGCGGACCTGACACGCGTGTCAGGTCGGATGCTAATACGCGCGGATTCGAGTCGTCAAGCCCTCGGGCGGGACCCAGAGCGAGCGAGTCTACAATCGAACACGTGCCATCCCCCCACCTGTACCTGCTCGACGGGCACAGCCTTGCCTTCCGGGCGTTCTACGCGCTTCCGATTTCCCTGGCGACGACCGCCGGACAGGTCACGAACGCGGTGTACGGCTTCACGTCGATGCTCATCAAGCTCCTCGGGGAGGAGAAGCCGGACCTGCTGGCGGCGTCCTTCGACGTGGGCCGCCCGACCGTTCGCCTGGAGAAGTACGCGGAGTACAAGGCCGGCCGCACCGAGGCCCCCGACGAGTTCCGCCAGCAGCTCGGGCTGATCCGTGAGGTCCTGGACACCCTGCGGGTTCCGGTGGTGACGGTCGAGGGCCACGAGGCCGACGACGTGATCGCGACGCTGGCCCTGCGGGCCCACGGCGAGGGGAAGCACGTCACGATCGTCACCGCCGACCGAGACTTCTTCCAGCTGATGCGCCCGGGCCTCGACATGATCTACAACCTCCGGGGCATCTCGGAGACGGTCCGCTACGACGAGGCGAAGGTCGAGGAGCGGTTCGGACTCCCCCCCGCGAAGTACCTCGACTACGTGGCCCTCAAGGGCGACCCGAGCGACAACATCCCGGGCATCCCCGGCGTTGGCGAGAAGACCGCCTCGAAGCTCGTGCAGGAGTTCGGCTCGATCGAGGACCTGCTGACGCGGGTCGACGAGGTCAAGCCCCCGAAGCTCCAGGAGAAGGTCCGCGACGCGGGGGAGGACCTGGTCCGGAACAAGGACCTGGCCCGGTTCGTCTCGGACCTGGACCTCGACGTGACCGTCGACGACTTCGTCGTGGGGGAGTGGGATCCCGACGCCGTGCGGCGGTTGTTCAACTCGCTGGAGTTCCGCAGCCTGCTGGAGCGTCTGGAGGACCTCGGCCGGGTCGCGAAGCCGGCGATGGAAGCGGCCGATCTGGACCTGCGCGAGGCCGGCCCCAAGGACGTCACGAAGCTCGTGGCCGGCGACGCGCCGAAGGCGGTCGCGGTCCGCGGCACGTCCGGCTCGATCGCCTCACTGGCGATCTCGGCCGGAGGCGGACAGGCCGCCCATCTCGCCTCGGTCGCGGACCCGGTCCGGGCGTTCCTGGAGGACCCCGCGCGACCGAAGTGGGTCCACGACGCGAAGGAGCTCGCCACCGCGCTCGAGGCCGCCGGGATCCATCCGGACGGGGTGGCCTTCGACACGCTCCTCGCGGCCTACGTGCTCGACCCCGCCGAGGCCGGCTACGAGCTCGGGGCCCTGTGCGAGCAGTACCTGGGCGTGGACGTGACCGCCGGCGCCGAGCCCGCCGAGGGCGGTGAGGGACAGCTGTTCGCGGAGGACTGGCGGCCGCTGGCGGCGGAGGCCGCGGCCGTCGGGCTCCTGGCGCCGGTGCTGGCCGAGCGTGTGGAGCGGGCCGGACTGAAGGAGCTCCTGGACGATGTGGAGCTCCCGCTCGCGCGGGTCCTCGCGAAGGTTCAGGCCGCGGGCGTCGCGATCGACGTCCCCTACCTCGGGGAGATGTCGGAGTCGCTCGGCGACCGGATGGCCACGCTCGAGCAGGAGATCTACCGGCATGCCGGAGAGCCGTTCAACCTCGGCTCGCCCCCCCAGCTGCGTGTCGTCCTGTACGAGAAGCTGCGGCTGTCGCCGGGGAAGAAGACGTCGAAGGGGGCGCTGTCCACCGACGCCACCGTCCTGGAGAAGCTCCGGGACCAGCATCCGATCATCGAGGCGCTGCTCGAGTACCGGGAGCTCTCGAAGCTGAAGTCGACGTACCTCGACGCCCTGCCGCCGCTGGTCGACCCGCGCGACGGCCGCGTCCACACGACCTACGTCCAGACCTCGGCCGCGACCGGGCGGCTGTCGTCGATGAACCCCAACCTGCAGAACATCCCGGTCCGGGGCGACCTCGGACGACAGATCCGGCGGGCGTTCGTCCCGGGACGGGAGGGCGACGTCCTGCTGGTGGCCGACTACTCCCAGATCGAGCTGCGGGTGCTGGCCCACCTGTCCGGCGACGAGAACCTCGCCGAGGCATTCGCCAGCGACACCGACATCCACACGGCCACGGCGGCGAAGATCGCCGGGCTGCCCGAGGACAAGGTCGATCCGGAGTGGCGACGGCGGGCCAAGATGGTGAACTACGGGCTCGCCTACGGGATGAGCGCCTACGGGCTCGCGCAGCGTCTGGGGACGGCTCCCGACGAGGCGCAGGAGTTCATCGACGCGTACTTCGCGGGGTTCCCGAAGGTCCGCGAGTTCCTCGACCGGCAGGTGGGCCAGGCCACGGTCGAGGGGTTCACCGCGACGATCCTGGGACGCCGGCGGTACCTGCCGGAGCTGCAGTCACCGAACCCACGGATGCGTGACATGGGCCGGCGGATGGCGCTGAACGCGCCGATCCAGGGGACCGCGGCGGACATCATGAAGCTGGCGATGATCAAGGTGGACGCGGCGCTCGACGTGGCGGGGCTGCCGGTCCGGATGGTGATGACCGTCCACGACGAGCTGGTGTTCGAGGCTCAGGAGGGTGTCCTGGACTTGGCGAGCGAGCTCGTCAAGACGGAGATGGAGGGCGCCTACGAGCTGCGGGTGCCCCTGCGCGCCGACCTGGGGTCGGGGACGAACTGGGCCGAGGCGGCCCCGGCCGGCCACTGAGCGCCGGGTCTACTCTGGGGGCGCGAGCAGCCTGACCGCCTCGGGAGCGACCCCGAGCACCGCCCCGTAGACGAGGGCCTTCCCGTGGACCACCACGCCCGCCGGCGGCGAGCCGGTCACCGACGGCTGACGTCGGAGGTGGTTGGCGTACGCCGCCCATCGCGCCTGCAGGACCCGGCCGGGCAGCGTCGGGGTGTACCCGATCCGCAGCGTGGCGATCACCGCGAATATGACCAGGACGACCCCGGCCCCGAAGTAGGCGGCGGGGTTGACCGGTGCGTACAGCACGGCCATCCCCAGCGCGGTGAGGATGATCGCGGCGAGCGCAAGCTTCGTGGAGATGACGCCCTCCAGCAGGCCCTCGCGCTCGGCCCGCTGCACGGCGTCCCGGCGGAACGACCGCCAGAGCCCCACCGGCCGCTTCCACAGCGGCGGGGCGCCGATGCGCCCGTCGGAGCCGGCCTCGTACTGGAACGTTCGCAGGGTCTCCAGGAGCAGGCTCTCGCCGGGGCTCACGGGGACGGCCGCGTCGGTGACCCGCAGGGTGAACGCCTCGCCGGCCAGGTCGTGAATCTCGATGGCCTTGCGGTCGGCGAGGTCCAGGATCGCGCCCGCCACGGCCTCGGTCCCCGGCTTCCCGGACGAGACGATGGCCGCGACGACGGCGGGGTCGTGGTCGCTCGGAGGCTCCTCCTCGACGTCATCGAGCGGAGGAAGCGGCTCCGAGAGCCGCCGCAGACGGGCGAGGGCCATCCCCAGAACCACGAGCCACAGCAGCGCGGGGATCCCCAGGGCGAGGATGGCCACCGCGCGGTTGATGCCCGCGCGAACGCTGGTCACCACGCCGCTCGCTGTCTCACCGGCGCCGAACGCCCCGGCCTGCGCGTCGCTGGCGATCTCGCGGGCCTGCTGGGTGATGTCGAACGCGGTGCGTCCCTCGGAGTTCGACCGAGCGATGGCGGGGGCGTCCGGCACGAGTGCCGGCGGAAACGCCAGGTGCAGCTCCACGTCGACGAACTGTCCCGCCACGGTGTGTCCCGCGACCGACCCCCGCTCGACGCTCACCGTCCGGTCCCGAGCGGCGGCGTGCAGGTGCGGCTCGATCCTGCCGGTCTGCGGGTTCCCGGGAAGCTCCAGCGTCAGCGTCACCTCGATGGCGTCGGCGGGGGTCCCGCCGAACGCCGACGGCGCCACGGGCCATTCGAGGACCGCGATGTCGGTGTTGACCCGCACCCCGGAGTGGTACTCGTAGCCGATGGTCGCGCCGCGATCGACGGTGACCTCGGCCCGCGCCGCCCGTTCGGTGACCGGCAGCGCTGTCCCCCGCACGTTGAACCCACGCGCGCAGCCGTAGGCGGGGATCGGCCCGGCGGGACACGGGCGGGGGAGCGTGACCACGGCCGAGTCGCCCTCGAAGGTCGCGGTGTGGGCCACCACCAGCACGGCGTCGGGTCGGAGCCGGGCGCGGACGTCGGCCCGGGCCACCTCGTCCGAGCCGCCGACGTCATCGAAGAAGGTGTCCAGGAAGGCCACGTCCGGGAGCCCCTCGCCGGAGAGCAGCGGGACCGCGGCCGCGGTGCCGATGCCGGCGACGGCGAGGAGGGCGACGAACAGGGCTCCGAGCAGCGCTCGGCGGCTGGGGTTCACGGCCGCAGGATAGCTGCGGGTGGGGCGCTGAGGTCCGTCTCGCAACGATTGACGGTCGCGCGAGCGCACGCGTACACTCGCTCGGCTTGGGACGTACGTCCCACCGGCAGGACCACAATCCCGAAACACCTCGTGGCCCTCTCGTGTGGGCGAAGGCGTCCGGGCGGGAGGAGTTGAGCGACATCACCGAACAGAACGAACAGTCGGTCGCACAGGCCGACTACACGCCTGAGGAGCTCATCCAGGCGATCGAGGAGTCCCTGAAGGACTTCAAGGACGGAGACCTCGTCAGCGGCAAGGTCGTGCGCATCGATCGCGACGAGGTGCTCCTGGACATCGGCTACAAGTCCGAGGGGGTCATCCCCTCGAAAGAGCTCTCGATCCGTCACGACGCCGACCCGAACGAGATCGTGAAGGTCGGCGACGAGATCGAGGCCCTCGTCCTGCAGAAGGAGGACAAGGAGGGCCGCCTCATCCTCTCCAAGAAGCGCGCGCAGTACGAGCGCGCATGGGGACGTATCGAGGAGATCATGAAGTCGGGCGTCACGATCACCGGCCCGGTCATCGAGGTGGTCAAGGGCGGCCTGATCCTCGACATCGGCCTGCGCGGGTTCCTCCCCGCGTCGCTGGTCGACCTGCGCCGCGTGCGCGACCTGCACCCCTTCGTGGGCCAGCAGCTCGAGTGCAAGATCATCGAGCTCGACCGCAACCGGAACAACGTGGTGCTCTCGCGCCGGGCGTTCCTCGAGGAGTCACAGAGCGAGGGCCGCAAGCAGTTCCTCCAGAACCTGCAGAAAGGCGAGCGCCGGACCGGCACGGTCTCCTCGATCGTCAACTTCGGCGCCTTCGTGGACCTCGGCGGCGTGGACGGGCTCGTCCACGTGTCCGAGCTGTCCTGGAAGCACGTCGATCACCCCAGCGAGGTCGTCACCGTCGGCCAGGAGGTCGAGGTCGAGGTGCTCGACGTGGACCTCGACCGTGAGCGCGTGTCGCTCTCGCTGAAGGCGACCCAGGAGGACCCGTGGAAGGAGTTCGAGCGCAAGTACTCCGCGGGTGAGGTCATCGCCGGTCAGATCACCAAGCTCGTGCCGTTCGGAGCGTTCGTTCGCGTCGGCGAGGGCATCGAGGGCCTGGTCCACATCTCCGAGCTCTCGGAGGCCCACGTCGAGTCGCCGGAGTCCGTGGTGACCGTCGGGCAGAAGGTCAAGGTGAAGGTCGTCGATGTCGACGTCTCTCGGCGCCGGATCTCGCTGTCCATGCGCCAGGTCGGCGACCAGGATCTGGTCGCGGGCGAGGAGGCCATCGAGATCACGGCAGAGCCCGAGGCGGCCGCGGCCCAGACCACCGAGGAAGCCGCTGGGGACGTCGAGGCGGCGGAAGCCGCCGAGACCGCGGCCGCCGAGCCGGCTGGCGACAGCCAGCCGGAACCCACGCCAGCGGTCGCACCCGAGCCGGCGGCCGAGGCCGTACCTGAGCCGGCTCCCGAGCCCGCGCCCGCGCCGGCCCCCGAGCCCGAGCCCGAGGCGGAGCCTGAGGGCGACGTCTCCCTCGAGTCCATCGTCGAGGAGCTCAAGCGCCGCGAAGGCCGCAACGCCTAGCTCGACTTCTCCCACAGCCAATAGCATCTGATCCATGCTGCTCGTTGGGCTGACCGGGGGGATCGGTTCGGGAAAGTCGACCGTCGCGAAGCTCCTCGCGGATCGCGGGGTGGTCGTGGTCGACGCCGACGTCCTCGCCCGTGAAGCCGTGGAGCCCGGCACCCCCGGCTTCGAACAGGTCGTGAAGCGATTCGGATCGGAGCTCGTCGACCTGGCCACCGGCGGGGTCCTCGACCGCAAGAAGCTCGCGGAGATCGTGTTCGCCGACGAGGGGGCCCGGAAGGACCTGGAGGCGATCATCCATCCCGAGGTGGGCCGGCTCCTGCTCGAGGAGGTCGCGCGATACCGGGAGACCGACCGCATCGTCGTGTTCGACGCGCCGCTCATCGTGGAGGGCGGGTTCGGGGACGGGCTGGACGCCCTGATCGTCGTCACCGCACCGCGAGAGGAGCAGATCGCGCGGCTGATCCGGGACCGGGGGATGGCCGAGGACGAGGCTTCGGCCCGCATCGCCGCCCAGTCCTCCCAGGAGGAGAAGCTCGCTCGCGCCACCCACGTGGTCCGCAACGAGGGCTCGATGGACGAGCTCGACGGACAGGTCCAGGAGATCTGGGAGGACCTCGAGGCGCAGGAGCGAGCAAGTCGAGCCCCGTCTACGTAGTTCGGCGGAATTTCCCGTAAAAAGGGTTCCATCCGCTGCGACGGCCTCTAGAATCGCCCCCCTATGACGCCCCGGACGCGCCCCGTCGCCCTGTTCATGCTGGCCCTCGTGCCGTTCTGGCCCGCGGGTGCGCCGCGGGTGACGCCCGCCGAAGCCCGTCCCGTCCCGGTGGAGCGCCACGTCGACGCCGGGGCCTGCACCCCGCTCATCGGCAACGCGGTGTTTCGCCGCGAGTCGGCCCGTTGCCTGATGAACGGGATCGGGATGTGGATCTACGAGTTCGATCGGGTCGAGGGCGGGGACCCCGAGCGCATCGTCACGCGCATGCGCCGGATGGGGATCTCCTACATCCTCATCCGGGCGGGCTCGTCGCGGATGGGGTTCTACGCCCAGCGTCACCTGGACCGGATCCTTCCGGTCGCCCACAAGCACGGGCTCAAGGTGCTCGTGTGGGACTTCCCCTATCTCTACAAGCCGGCGGCCGACGCGAAGCGGGCCGCCTGGGAGATGCGGTACACCACGCCGAGCGGCCATCGCGCCGACGGGTTCGTCCCCGACATCGAGGAGCCGGCGCAGGGGGTGCACCTCACGCGGTATCGGGCGGCCGTCTACGCGAAGGAGCTCCGACGCCGGCTGGGTCCCGAGACGGTGGTCATCGCCACGACGCCCCGCCCGACCCCCACCCGACAGGCGAACTATCCCTACGCGCAGCTGGCCCCATGGGTGGACGGGTTCGCCCCGATGGTCTACTGGGGCTACGAGGACCCGGAGGGCGCCGTGACCCGCTCGATCGAGCGGCTGGGGACCTACGGCTTGCCGGTCTTCCCCGTCGGCCAGTCCTACGACATGCGTCCGGAGGGCGGGCCAGGGCATCCTCCGCCCGGCGCGACGCGCAAGTTCATTGCGCGCGCGTTCTCCCTTGGGGCCGCCGGCGTGTCGTTCTGGTCCTGGCAGCACGTGAAGCTGCACAACTGGTTCGCCATACGGAACTTCGCCCGCGCGCACCCGGCGGCCCACATCCCCTAGCATCCCCGCCGTGAAATTCAAGGCGGTGTTCCTGGACGCGGGCGAGACGATGATCCACCCGCATCCCTCGTTCGGCGAGCTGTTCGCCGACGTCCTGACGAAGGCCGGCCACGAGGTGGAGATCGAGCGGATCCTGGAAACGGTCTCGGTCTACTCCCAGCGTTGGACCGACGAGGCGAAGCGCGAGGGAAAGGGGCCGTGGTCCGTTTCCCAAGAGGCGTCGCGCGACTTCTGGCTGAGCGTCTACGACGGGTTCCTGCGGGACCTGGGCGTCGAGGGCGATCCCCACGCGCTGCTGGCCATCGCCCGTCGTCTGTACTCGACGTTCTCCGACCCCGCGTCCTACCGCGCGTACCCCGACGTCCTGCCGGGGCTCGACGCGCTGGCCGAGCGCGGCTACACGCTCGGGCTGATCTCGAACTTCGAGGAGTGGCTCGAGCTCGTGCTCGAGGCGGTCGAGCTCACCCGCTACTTCCCGGTCCGGGTGATCTCCGGGGTGGAGGGCATCGAGAAGCCCGACCCGAGGATCTTCGAGATCGCCCTGGAGCGCGCCGGCATGTCGGCCGAGGAGTCGGTGTACGTCGGCGACCATCCGCACTTCGACGTCGAGGCCGCCGAGGCTGTGGGGATGTTCCCCGTCCTCATCGACCGGCGCGACCGGTACCCGGATGCCCCCGGCGCCAGGATCACCTCGATCGAGGAGCTCCCCGCCATCCTGGAGTCGGCGTGAGCCAAGAGCGGATGTTCACGGTCGACGAGGCGAACGGGATGCTCGGCGAGGCCGGTGCCGCGTTGGAACGGATCCGCGCGGCCCGGCAGGTGGTGTTCGCGCAGGGCGAACGGGTGCACGAGGGGGCGGGCGGGAACGGCGGCGGTCCCGAGGGCGCGGAGTACCTGGAGGCCCAGGAGACGCTCAAGCGCGACATGGAGTGGTTCGCCGAGGAGGGCGTGATCCTGCGCGATCCGGAGAGCGGCCTGATCGACTTTCCCGCCGAGCGGGAGGGCCGGGTCGTCTACCTCTGCTGGCAGCTGGGCGAGGATCGGATCACCCACTGGCACGAGCCGGAGACCGGGTTCGCCGGGCGCCAGCCCCTGTAGCAGAGTGGTCGCATGACCGACGCGGCCATCGAGGTTCGGGGCCTTCGCAAATCCTACGGCGAGGTGGAGGCGGTCCGGGGGATCGACCTCACCGTTGCGAGCGGACAGGTGTTCGCGCTGCTCGGCCCGAACGGCGCCGGCAAGACCACCACCGTCGAGATCCTGGAGGGCTATCGGGCGCGCGACGCCGGCGACATCGCGGTCCTCGGCGAGGACCCCGAGAAGGGGTCGCGCTCCCTCCGGTCGCGGATCGGGATCGTCCTGCAGAAGACGGGCGTCGAGCCGTTCCTGACGGTCGCGGAGACCATCGAGATGTATCGCGGGTACTACCCCCACCCTCGCCCTCTCGACGAGGTCATCGACGTCATCGGCCTGACCACGAAGCGGGACAGCCGGATCGGGAAGCTCTCGGGCGGTCAGCAGCGCCGGCTGGACGTGGGGGTGGCGCTGGCGGGCGACCCCGACCTGCTGTTCCTGGACGAGCCGACCACCGGGTTCGATCCCTCGGCGCGACGCAACGCCTGGGGACTGGTGCGCAACCTGGCCGAGCTCGGCAAGACGGTGTTCCTGACCACGCACTACATGGACGAGGCCCAGGAGCTGGCGAACCAGGTAGCGATCATCGCGGGGGGACGCATCGTCGCCGAGGGGCCTCCGTCGCAGCTCGGAGGACGGGACACGGCCGCCACGCGGATCGAGTTCTCCGTGTCCGATCCCTCGAAGCTCCCGGCCGCGCTCCGCCGGGGAGCGTCGGTGTTGGGGTCCAGGGTGACGCTCACCGCGAAGGAACCTCGCAGGGCGCTCCACGACCTGACGGGGTGGGCGTTGTCGAGCAAGATCGCCCTCGACGACCTCCAGGTCTCGCGGCCGACCCTCGAGGACGTCTACCTGGAGATCACCGGCGGCGAGGCGGGGGCGGAGGGGGAGTGACGTGAACGAGCTCAAGCTGACGCTCCGTCAGGTCCGCTACCAGAACCTGGCGTTCTGGCGGAACCCGGCCGCCGCGTTCTTCACTTTCGCGTTCCCGCTCATGTTCCTGGTGATCTTCACGGTCCTGTTCGGCAACGACCGGACCTGCGTCAACGTCGAGCCGGGACGGGGGTGCGTCCAGGAGATCTCGACCTCCACGTTCTACGTAGCCTCGATCACGGCGTTCGCGATCATCACGGCCTGCTACACGAACATAGCCGTCGGGCTGACGTTCACGCGCGAAGAGGGGACCCTCAAGCGACTGCGGGGGACGCCCCTTCCGGGGTGGTCCTACCTATCGGCGCGCATCACCCACGCGGTGCTGGTCGCGGTCCTGCTGGTGATCATCTGCGTGGCGTTCGGCGCGGCGTTCTACAACGCGGAGATCCCCGTCGACACGCTGCCCGAGTTCCTGCTGACCCTGGCCACCGGGGCGTTCGCGTTCTCGGCCCTCGGGATCGCGGTGACCGCGATCATCCCCAACGCGGACGCGGCTCCGCCCATCGTCAACGCCACGATCCTGCCCCTGCTGTTCATCTCCGACGTGTTCATCCCGCTGGGGGACGAAGCGCCCGCCTGGGTCACGGGGATCGCCGACGTCTTCCCGATCCGTCACTTCGTGAAGGCGATGCTCGCGTCGTTCTTCCCCACGGGTGGGTCGGAGACGCTCCGGGGTGGCGACCTCCTGATCGTCGCGGCGTGGGGGGTTGCCGGCCTGCTTTTGGCGATCCGATTCTTCACGTGGGAGCCGCGCCGCTAGCTAGGACAGGGCGTCGGCGAGGACCTTCAGGGCCTCGGGCTCGCGGGTGCCGGCCAGGAGTTGGGTGACGGGGGAGTCGATCCACGCGCCGAGGCGCTCCTTGATCCGTCCGGGCGGGCCGACCAGCGAGATCTCGTCCGCCAGCGCGTCGGGCACCGCCTTCGCGGCGGCCTCGCGGTCGCCGTCCATGAACAGCTTCTGGACGTGCGCGGCGTCCTCCGCGAAGCCCATGCGCCCGATCACATTCAGGTGGAAGTTCATCGACGCCGCGCCCATCCCGCCGATGTAGAAGGCCAGGTACCACTTCACCAGCATCAGCCCAGCGGTGACGTCGTCGGCCACGACCACGGTGACCGGCGCCGCGATCTGGAATCCCTCGGGAAGGTTCGTCAGCGCGTCGCCGTACATCTCCGGCCGGTACGGCGACCAGAAGATCGGGAGCCAGCCGTCGCCGATCTCCACGGCCTGGGCCACGTTCTTCGGCCCCTCGGCCCCGAGGTAGATGGGGATGTCCGCCCGTCGTGGATGGACCGTGATCTTCAGGGGCTTGCCCAGGCCGGTGCCCCCCGGATAGGGCAGCGGGTAGTGCTCTCCGTCGAAGGTGACCGGCTCCTCGCGACGCAGGATCCGGCGGATCACCTCCACGTACTCCCGCGTCCGGGCGAGCGGCTTCGGGAACGGCTGGCCGTACCAGCCCTCGACCACCTGCGGGCCGCTCACTCCGAGCCCGAGGATGAACCGGCCCTCGGTGAGGTGGTCGATGGTCGCCGCGGTCATCGCCACCGCGGCCGGCGTCCGCGCCGAGATCTGCACGATCCCGGTGCCGAGCTTGATCCGCGAGGTCCTGGCGCCGACCCACACCAGCGGCGAGAAGGCGTCGGAGCCGTACGCCTCCGCCGTCCACGCCGACTCGTAGCCCAGCCGCTCGGCCTCCAGGACCAGGTCGGTGGGGTCCCACCGCTCGGCGGCCCAGTACCCGAGGGTCAGGCCGAGCTTCAGGTCCCCGGTCACGCGGGGCTCAGGCGAAGGGGACGGCGAAGCCGTCGGTGACGGGCGCGCGGCCGTCGAAGAACGGGCCGAGCTCGCCGGCCAGGCCTTCGGCGCTCCACCGGCCGTCGGTCTCGAAGCGCCGGTCGAGCGACGGCGCGGCGTACACGTCGACGTAGCCGCCGTAGACCACGAACACCTGGCCGGACACCTTCGCCGCGTCGGGCGAGGCCAGGTACGCGACCAGTGGCGACACGTTCTCCGGCGCGAACATCTCCTGATCGAGACCCATATCCTCGGTCATCCGCGTCACGGCTCGCGGGCAGATCGCGTTCGCCGTCACCCCGTACCGGTAGCAGGACTGCGCGGTGGCCAGGGTCAGCGCGGTGATGCCGGCCTTCGCGGCGGCATAGTTGGGCTGGCCGGCGGAGCCGAACAGGAAGGCCTCGCTCGAGGTGTTCACGATCCGCGCGTACACCTGGCCGCCGTCGGCCTTCGACTTCTCGCGCCAGTAGCCGGTGGCGTGGCGGCTGGTGTTGAAGTGGCCCTTCAGGTGGACGCGGATCACCGCGTCCCACTCCTCCTCGGACATGTTGAAGACCATCCGGTCGCGCAGGATCCCGGCGTTGTTGACCAGGACGTTCACGTCGCCGTAGGTATCGATCGCGGTACGGATCAGCTTCTCGGCCTCGCCGAAGTCGCCCACGTCACCGTGGTGCGCCGTGGCCTCGCCGCCCGCCGCGACGATCTCGTCCACGACCTGCTGCGCGGGTGTGGCATCCGACCCGGTGCCGTCCAGGGCGCCGCCGACGTCGTTGACCACGACCCTCGCGCCGTGCTCGGCCAGGTGCAGCGCGTGGGCCCGTCCGAGGCTCCGGCCGGCGCCGGTGACGACGGCGACCGCGCCGTCGAGCACCCCCATCTACAGGCGCTCCAGGATCGTGCCGGTGCCCAGCGCCCCGCCGCAGCACATGGTCACCAGCGCGAACTGCGCGTCGCGTCGCTCCAGCTCGTGCAGCGCGGTGGTGATCAGCCGGGCGCCGGTCGCGCCGACGGGGTGGCCGATGGCGATCGCCCCGCCGTTCACGTTCACCCGGTCCATGTCGGGCTCGTGCACGCGCGCCCAGGACAGGACCACGGCGCCGAAGGCCTCGTTGATCTCCACGAGGTCGATGTCGTTCAGGGTCATTCCGGCCTTCTTCAGGACCTCGCGGGTGGCGTCGACGGGACCGTCCAGCAGGTAGTAGGGGTCCGTCGCCTACGACGGCCTGAGCCACGATCCTGGCCCGGGGCTTGAGGCCGAGGGCCCTGGCCTTCTCCTCGCTCGCCCACAGGACGGCGGCCGCGCCGTCGGAGATCTGGGAGGCGGTCCCCGCCGTGTGGATGCCGCCCTCGCGGGCCGGCTTCAGCGTGGCGAGCTTCTCGACGGTCGTCTCGCGCAGCCCCTGGTCCCGGGTCACGGTGGTCCGCTCACCGGTGAGCTGTCCGTCCTCGCCGAGCGCGGGAGCCTCGATGGGGGCGACCTCGCGGTCGAACCGGCCCTCGGCCCAGGCCACCGCGGCCTTGCGCTGCGACTCGGCGCCGAACGCGTCGAGCTCCTCGCGGGTGATGCCGCGGTTCTTCACGATCCGCTCGGCGCCGTCGAACTGGTCGGGCATGTCGAGCTGCCACGAGGGCGGGATGAAGAACCCCGGGCCGTTGGCGACGTTCGCGCCGAGGCCCACGCGGCTCATCATCTCGATCCCGCACGCGACGCCCAGATCGATGCGCCCCGCGCCGATCAGGGCCTCGACGAGGTCGTTGGCCTGCTGCGACGAGCCGCACTGGGTGTCGACGGTGGTCGCGCCGGTCTCGTAGGGGAGGCCCGCGGCGAGCCACGCCGTGCGGGTGACGTTCAGGGACTGTTCGCCGGCCTGGGTGACACAGCCCCCGATGACCTGCTCGACCTCCGCGGCGTCCACGCCGGCGCGCTTCACGACCTCGACCTGGATCGCGCCCAGGAGGTCGGCCGGATGGAGCGGGGACAGCCAGCCGTTGCGCTTGCCGATGGGCGTGCGTACGGCCTCGACGATGACGGCGTTGCTCATGCGCGTGATCCTTTCTGGTTCAGGCCCGGCTCTTCGCCAGGACCCGGGCGCGGGCCTCGGCGGAGCCGGGAACGAGCAGGCGTACGGCGGTCTCGAGGTCCTGGGCCATCTCGCCGGGCTCGGCCCATCCGCGGACGCGAGCGACCAGGACGGCCAGCCACACCTCGCCGAGCACGCGGATCACCGCGTCCTTCTCGGGGACCTCTCCGTCGTCCATGGCGTGCTCGATGATGTCGTGCATCACCGAGTAGACCTCCCGGGCGAACTCGAGCGCCTCGGGGTCCTCGGTGGTGAGGGAGGAGAGCGCGGTGACCACCGCGGCGGTCAGCTCGGGCGCGCGCTCCAGCGTTCGGCTGGCGCGGAGCAGCACGTCGGTGACGCGATCGGCGGGCGTCTCACCCGGCGGAGGGCGTTCGGCCAGGCGTCCCTCGAGCTGCCGGGTCCAGTGGGCCATCGCCGCGACCAGGAGCTGGTCCTTCGAGGAGAAGTAGCGGTAGAGCGTGCCGAGGGCGACGCGCGCCCGCGAGGCCACCTCACGCATCTGGACCGCGTCGTAACCGCCCTCGTTCGCGAGCTCCATGGCGGACTCGATCACCCGGTCACGCCGGGCGGCCTGCCGTTCGGTGAGGGTTCCTCGCATGGCCATAACGGTCTACGGCCACGATAGCCCGAACTAGAACGTGTTGCAATTTCTTGGGCGTCCGGAGAGAATCGCCGCATGGATTTCCTGCTCCCGCCGGACGACGATCCCCGGCGCGCGGAGGTCAGGGACTGGCTGGCGGAGCATCCGAACCCGAGCGGACGCGACCTCGCCGACGCCGGATACGTCGTCCCGCACTGGCCGAGGCCGTGGGGGCTCGACGCGGACCCGCTGATGCAGCTGATCATCGACGACGAGCTCAAGCGCGCGGGCGTGCAGCGCCCGATCAACCCGATCGGCACCGGCCACTGCGGGCCCATCCTCGTGTCCCACGGGACCGAGGAGCAGAAGGCGCGCTACATCCCGCCGATGATGGCCGGCGAGGAGATCTGGTGCCAGCTGTTCAGCGAGCCCGGGGCGGGGTCGGACCTGGCGAGCGTCGCGACCAAGGCGGTTCGCGACGGCGACGAGTTCGTCGTGAACGGGCAGAAGATCTGGACGTCGCTGGGCCACTTCGCGCAGCTCGGCATCCTGCTGGCCCGCACGAACCCGGACGTCCCGAAGCACGACGGCCTCTCGTATTTCATCATCGACATGAAGGCCCAGGGCATCGACGTTCGCCCGATCGTCGACGCCACGGGGTGGCACAACGAGGCCGGCGGGTTCAACGAGGTGTTCTTCACCGACGTCCGCGTGCCGGCCGACCAGCTGATCGGCGAGGAGAACCGCGGCTGGGGGCTCGCGAAGGAGACGCTGGTCAACGAGCGCGTGACGCTCTCCCGTCAGGGCGCGCAGTGGGGATGGGGACCCACCGCGACCGACCTGGTCGAGGTGGCCCGCGAGCGCGGCGGGGTTTCCGACGAGGTCCTGCGCGATCGCCTGGCCGCCCTCTACATCGAGGGCGAGATCTACCGCATCCACGGGCTCCGGCAGGTCGGCGACGCGGTGACCGGCCGGGGGGACGGCCGCATGTCGAGCGTGCGGAAGGCGCTCGGCGACCCGCACGGCCAGCACGTGTTCCAGGTGGCCCGCGACCTGGCCGGCGCGGCCGGGGTCCTGGAGGACGCCGGGCCGCTCGGAGCCCCCGGAGGGTGGTGGGCGCAGGGGTTCCTGTTCAGCCCCGCTCTCACCATCGGGGGAGGAACCTCGGAAGTGTTGCGGAACATCATTGGAGAGCGCATCCTCGGCCTGCCGCGGGAGCCCGAGCCCGACCTGGGGCGTCCGTGGTCCGAGATGCGTGGAACGCCCGCAGCCGGGGGCTCGCCCCGGCAGTAACCTGAGAACCGACAGCGGCCCGGGTGCCGCGGGAGGGAGGGGACGTGCGGTCCCGCACGGCGGCCATCCTGTTTGCCCTCGCCCTGCTTACCGTGTCCTGCGGTGCGCGCCTGACCCAGGAGCAGCGCGACGCGGTCCTCAGCGGCGGCGTCGCGTTCGACCCGGCCGGTAACCCCGTCGCAACCAACAGCCCGGGAGCCGTCCCGACCGACGGCGCGACCAACAGCCCGGGTGCCGTGCCCACCGGCGGCACTGGCTCGCCCGGCGCGCCCACCTCCGCGTGTGCCGAGGGCGAGAACAAGGCCAGCGACACCGGCGTCACCGCCGACCAGATCAAGATCGGCGTGGTGGTCGATCTGAGCGGCGTCCAGACGGGTCTGTTCACTCCCGCCAAGGAGGCCATGCAGGCCTGGGCGGCGATGGTCAACAACGCCGGCGGCATCTGCGGCCGGACGGTGGCGGTGGACATCTACGACACCGGGACGAACTCGGGCGGGAACCAGTCCGGGACGCGCTCCGCCTGCAATGCCGACTTCGCGATCGTCGGCTCCATGTCGGCCTTCGACGGCGGTGGGTACGACGCCGGCAACGAGTGCGGCATCCCCGCCATCCCGGCGATCAGCACGAACGCCTGGAAGAGCGACCAGATCTATCCGCCCAACTACTACCCGGCCTACCCCCAGCGGCCCGACTACATCATGGACACGGCCAGCTACGTGAACCAGACCGCCCCGGACGTGAAATCCGGAGCGGCCGCGGTCTGGCTGAACCAGCCGGTGGCACGCACGAACATGGCCTCGCGCGAGCGCGCGTACGAACAGGCCGGGTTCGAGTTCGTGTACCGCCAGGAGGCGCAGGTCACCGACCCCAACTACGCGAGCTACGTGTCGCAGATGAAGAACCACAACCCGCCGGTGAAGTACCTGACGTTCGTCGGCAACTACCAGAGCGCCGAGAACATGCTTCAGGCGATGGACCAACAGCAGTGGCATCCGGACTTCATCGACTTCGACTCGGTGGTGTACAGCCCGCTGTTCCTGCAGGACCTCAAGGACCGCGGGATCACCACCACCAACCTGTTCTGGTTCATCAACACGGCCATGTTCGAGGAGTCCGGGAACGCCGAGATGGACCTCTACCGGCAGTGGCTGGCGCAGGTCGCGCCCGGCAAGAAGCCCGACTTCTTCGGCCTGTACGCGTGGTCGGCCGGCCGCCTGTTCCAGGAGGTGGCCACGAAGGTCGGGCCGAACCTGACCCGCAAGGCGTTTCTGTCCGAGATCGCCAAGGTGGCGGAGTGGGACTCGCACGGGCTGCACGGACCCCATCTCACGGGCCAGAAGCTGACCGGGCCCTGCTACCTGTACGGCGACGTCCGGAACTACACCTTCCACCGGATCCACCCGGGCAGCGGCTGGAAGTGCGACCGGCCGACGCGCAAGGTCCCCTACCCAACCAGCCCGTAGCGCGGCGGTCGCGTGGACAAGCTCATCACCTTCACCGTCCTGGGGATCGCCACCGGCGCGATCTACGCGGTGGCGGCGAGCGGTCTGGTGGTCACCTACATCACGTCGGGGATCTTCAACATCGCCCACGGGGCCATCGGGATGTTCTGCGCGTTCCTCTACTGGCAGCTCCACGTGAGCTGGGGGTGGCCGACCCTTCTGTCGTTCGTGGTCGTCGTGTTCGTGGCGGCGCCGCTGATCGGCGCGTTCATCGAGCGGGTCCTGATCCGGAATCTCCGGGGGGCGAGCGTCGCCCAGTCCCTGGTGGTGACGGTCGGGCTCATGGTGGCGCTGATCGGCCTGGCCCAGCTCGTCTGGACCAACGAGGTGTCCAGAACCGTCGTCGGGTTCTTCACCCCGTGGGGGGTGAACGTCGGTGGGATCTTCATCACCGGGCACCAGATCGTCACGGTGGCGGCCGGCCTCGCGGTTGCTGCGTTCATCTACGTGTTCCTGAACCGGACCCGCATCGGCGTGGCGATGCGCGCGGTGGTCGACGACCGCAACCTGGCCGGCCTCACCGGAGCCCGTCCGGACCGGGTGAGCCAGCTCTCGTGGGCCATCGGCGCGTCGCTGGCGGCCCTGGCCGGCATCCTGCTCGCGCCGCTCCTCTCGCTGAACGTGATCTCGCTGACCCTGCTCATCGTGAACGCGTTCGCGGCGGCCATGGTCGGGCGGCTCAAGAGCTTGCCCCTCACCTACGCCGGGGCCATCGTCCTCGGGCTCGTCGAGAACTACGCGATCGGCTACGTGCAGCTCAGCGGGTGGCTGAACGCGCTCAGGCCGTCCCTGCCGATCATCTTCCTGTTCCTGGTCCTGTTGTTCATGCCGGAGGCGCGTCTGCGGGCGGGTCGACTGGTAGGCGCCGTGACCCCGAAGGTGCCCAACGCGCGGAGGGCGCTGCTGGGGACGTTCGTCCTGGTTGGGGTGACGTTCGGGGCGTCGCTGTTCCTGAAGGCCGGCGACGTCTCGCGCCTGTCCCAGGGGCTCGGCCTTGCCATCATCATGCTTTCGCTGGTGGTCCTCACCGGCTACGGGGGACAGGTCTCGCTCGGCCAGATGACCTTCGCCGGGGTCGGCGCCTTCGTCATGGCCAAGACCGGCGACGGCAACACCCTGCACGGGCTCGTCCTGGCCGCCGTGGCGTCGGGAGCCCTCGGGGCGGTGGTGGCCCTGCCCTCCCTGCGCCTGCAGGGCCTGTACCTCGCCCTGTGGACGATGTCCTTCGCGCTGATGATGGAGTTCCTGTTCTTCGGGAACGTCCTCGGCCTCTCCGCGATCCCGATCGGCCGGCTGAAGGTGCTCGGCGTGTCGTTCGCGGACGACCGCGTCTACCTCGTGTTCCTCGCTGCCGTTTTCGGTCTGATGGGGATGCTGGTCCTGTGGATCCGACGCGGGCCGTTCGGACGGCTGTTGATGGCCATGCGTGACAGCCCCGTGGCGTGCGCGACGCTCGGGCTGTCGCTGACCCGCACGAAGCTCACGGTGTTCATGCTCTCCGCCGCGATGGCCGGGGTCGGCGGCGCGCTGTTCGCCGGCGCGATCACGAACGTCGGTTCCGTCGAGTACATCATGTTGCAGAGCCTTCCCCTGCTCCTGCTCGCGGTGATCGGTGGCATCACCTCCGTGGGGGGTGCGCTCGTCGGCGGGCTCTCGTTCGCCCTCCTGCCGATCCTCCAGGAGCAGTTCCCCCAGATCGGTGGGCTGGTGCCGCTGCTGATCGGGCTGGCCGCGGTCAGCGTCGGACGGCAGCCGAACGGCGTCGCGTACCAGATCTCCGAGGGCATTCGGAAGCTGCTGCCCGGTGGCCGAGGTGGACCCGCCCAGAAGGCTCCCGCGAGCGAGCCTTCGCCCCGGGGGTCCGCCGAGCACGAGGAGGAGGTGCCGGTTGCCGCTGCTGCAGGTTGAGTCGGCCACGGTGCGCTTCGGCGGACTCCTCGCCGTCTCGGACGCCGACCTCGACGCCGAGGCAGGTGCCATCACGGGCCTGATCGGGCCGAACGGAGCCGGGAAGACCACGCTGTTCAACGTGATCTGCGGCCTCCAGGCGACCGTGCGGGGAAAGGTCACTCTCGCCGGCGAGGACATCAGCAAGCTCCGTCCGCACGAGCGAGCCCGCAAGGGGATCGCCCGCACCTTCCAGCGTTTCGAGCTGTTCGGGACGCTCACCACCCGCGAGAACCTGTTGGTGGCGGGGGAGATCCGCAATCGATGGTCGAAGGACCAGGACGACCCACGGAAGGTGGCCGATCGGCTCCTGGACACCGTCGGCCTTCGCTCGGTGGCGGAGGACCGCGTCGACTCGCTTCCCACCGGGCTGGCGCGGCTGGTCGAGATCGGCCGATCACTCGCCATGGACCCTCAGCTGATCCTGCTGGACGAGGCCTCCTCGGGACTGTCCGAAGAGGAGAAGGAGCGCGTGGCCGATGTCCTGCGCGATCTGGCTCGCGAGGACAACCTCGGCGTGCTCCTCGTCGAGCACGACATCGACCTCGTCATGGGGATCTGCGAGCGCATCCACGTGCTCGACTTCGGACAGATGATCGCCCAGGGCACCCCGGCCGAGGTCCAGGCCGATCCGGCCGTGCAGGCGGCGTACCTGGGCACCGAAGAGACCCCCGCCGAGCCCGTGGAGGCGGGACGATGACCGCCGTCCTCGAGCTGCGCAACGTGCGCGCGGCGTACGGGAAGATCGAGGTTCTCCACGGGGTGGACCTGGTCGTCCCCGAGGGCAGCATCGTCGCGTTGCTCGGGCCGAACGGCGCCGGCAAGAGCACGACCCTGCGCGTGGCGAGCGGCCAGATGAAGCCGAGCTCGGGATGCGTCCACGTGGCGGATCGACACATCAACGGAGCCAGTGCCGACAAGCTGGCCCGCGCCGGCGTGTGCGCTCTGCCCGAGGGCCGGGGGATCTTCCCGAACCTCACGGTTCGCGAGAACCTGTGGATGATGACCTACGGCGACGTGGGGCGGGGCCAGGTGGAGGCCGAGGCGTTCGCGCGGTTCCCGATCCTCAAGGAGCGCCGGCACCAGCTGGCCGGGACCATGTCCGGCGGCGAGCAGCAGATGCTGGCCATGGCGCGGGCCCTGGCCACCGACCCGGCCGTACTCTTGCTGGACGAGATCTCGATGGGGCTCGCGCCGCTGATCGTTGCGCGCCTCTACGAGATCGTGGCGCAGATCGGAGCGAGCGGCGTGTCGATCCTGCTGGTCGAGCAGTTCGCGCAGACGGCCCTGTCCGTCGCGGACTACGCCGCGATCATGGTCGGCGGGAAGGTCCGCAGCGTCGGCCAGCCCGCGGAGATCAAGGAGGAGCTCGCCAGCGCCTACCTCGGGGGGGCGGCGTGACCGTCAGGCAGCGGACGGTCCGCCTACTCCGCGTGGTGCAGGTCCTGGCACTCCTCCTGGCGGCCGGTCTCCTGCCGACGGCAAACGCCGGCGCCCAGGAGGAACCGACCACCTCGCTCGGCTCGTACTCGATGACCGGCCGCGCGGCCCCGATCTACGAGGCGTACCACCAGCCGGCCGCGCCCATCCCGGCGAATCCTACCCAGGAGCTCTCGCTCGGGCACGCCGAGGTGAGCGTCGACAACGGCACGTCGCACTCGGTGGCCAGCGCGCTGTGGCCGGGGGCCACCGCCGCGAACCTCGGGGCGGCCCTGCACGACGTGGACCCCCGCATCCCGCTGCTGCCGAAGTACCCGATCCTGGCGGAGACCTACTTCCCCGCCTCCGAGGGACAGGAGTCCTCGGCGAACCTCGACGGCGGTGTCTACGCCATGCGCGCGGAGAGCACGGCGCTGTCCGCTCTCGCGGTGTCCCGCTCGACGGAGGTCGAGGGCGTCCTGGGCACCGGGACGGCCACGTCGCGGGTCACGGGGACGGCGGAGGGGGAGACGGCGGTGACCGTGGCCCGCTCCTCGGTCTCGGACATCGACATCGCGGGCGTGATCAAGATCGAGCAGGTCTCGACCGTGGCCGAGGCGACGAGCGACGGAACCACGGCGAAGCTCAGCGGACGAACCCTCGTGTCGGGGCTCACCATCCAGGGCAACGAGTTCACCGTCGACAGCGACGGCATCCACGCGCCCATGGAGAACAACGTCCCGATCCCCATCCGCGACGTGACCGGCCCGCTCAACGAGCAGCTGCTGCAACTCGGCATCCAGATGTTCGTGGCGGAGCCGATCGATCTCATCGAAGGGGCCGCCGCGTCGCGAAGCCTGGGCGGGCTGATCATCACCTTCAAGCCGAAGACCCTGGCCTCGAACATCCCGCCCGAGATCATCAGCCAGATCCCGCCGGACGTGCCGGGCTTCCTGACGACCTTCGACCAGACGATCACGATCGCGCTCGGCGGGGTGGCCGTCCGGGCGGCGGCCTCACCGCCCGTGCCCCCGCCGCCGCCTCCGCCCCCGCCGGGGGGCGATGGGGGAACGCTGCCGCCCGCCCCCGGCCCGATCGTGTCGCCCGCTCCGCCCGGCGACGGCGTCACTCCGGTCCCCACGGGGACCACGGAGCCGCCGGCCGGGGCGACCCTGCCGGTCTGGATGGGAGTTGGAGGGGGCCTGTTCGCGGGGATCTCGAGCCGGGTACTGCGCCGGGTCGCCGACAAGGCGCTGCTCGGTGAAGCCACCGCCGACGCATGTCCACTGGGAGGTAACTGATGGCGCAACGGCGGCGAGGCCGCGCGGCACCCCGGCCGAAGACCCCGGCCGAGGATGGGACCGAGGCCGCGGCGACCCGGGAGGCCACGGACCAGGAGTCCGCGGCGAAGGCCGATCAGCTCCGCGAGCGGGTGTCGAAGCTTCGCATCCGGGGGTGGAACCTCGACGTGCCGCGCATGCTGATGATCACCGGCGGTGTCCTGCTGATCCTCGGGCTCGTGTTCATCGGCGCGGCCTGGTACGGCGCCGCCCACACCCCGTACCTGTTCGAGCAGGTGCCCTACCTGATCTCGGGCGGCCTGCTCGGTCTGGGGCTCGTCGTCGCCGGCGCCGCGTTCTACTTCGCGTACTGGCTGACTCGCCAGGTCGAGGAGACCAAGCGTCAGGCGCAGATGACGGAGCAGGCGCTGCGCCGGATCGAGGAGGCCCTCGTCGCCTCGTCCAACGGCTCGGGAGGGGGGAGCGCGTCGTCGGGCGGGAGCTCGAACGGCGCCTTCGTCGCCACCGCGGGGGGGACGATGTTCCACCGCCCGGACTGCGCGGTGGTGGCCGGCCGCACGGACCTGAAGAAGGTCAGCGCGGGCGCCCGCGGGCTCGAGCCCTGCAAGATGTGCGACCCGCTGGGAGCGGAGACCGCCCGGGCCTGACCGAGCCGGCCTTGCGCGACAGAATGAGAACGTGTTCTACTTTCTGACGTGCAGTTCAACCTGGCCGACCTGTTCGAGTCCGTCGTCGACGCCATCCCCGATCGAGAGGCGCTGGTCTGCGGCGACCGCCGCCTGACCTACCGCCGGCTCGACGAGCGCGCCAACCGGATGGCCCATCACCTGGCCGCCCAGGGCATCGCGCCCGGCGACCACGTCGGCCTCTACCTCTACAACGGGACCGAGTACGTCGAGGCGATGCTGGCCTGCTTCAAGATTCGCGCGGTCCCCATCAACGTGAACTATCGCTACGTCGAAGCCGAGCTCACCTATCTGTTCGACAACGCCGACCTGGTGGGCGTGGTCATGCAGCGCGAGTTCTGCCCGCGGGTGGCCTCGGTTCGCGAGAAGGTCCCCACCCTGCGCACGTTCGTCTACGTCGACGACGACAGCGGCGCCGACTGCGACGTCCTCGGCGCGACGGAGTTCGAGGCGGCCCTGGAGGCCGCATCTCCGGAGCGCGACTTCCCAGAGCGGTCTCCCGACGACCACTTCATCATCTACACGGGCGGGACCACGGGCATGCCCAAGGGCGTGGTGTGGCGCCAGGAGGACATCTTCTTCACCGGCATGGGCGGCGGGAACCCGGTGGGCACGCCCATCTCGGCACCCGAGGAGCTCGCCCAGAACGCGCAGGCCAAGCCCCCCACGAACCAGTTCCCGATCCCGCCGCTCATCCACGGGGCGGCCCAGCTCGGCGTGTTCATCGCGTTCTTCTGGGGCGACCGGGTGGCGCTGATCCCCAAGTTCGACCCCGAGGTCGCCTGGGACGTGATCGAACGCGAGCAGATCAACACGATCACGGTGGTCGGGGACGCGATCGCCGCCCCGATGGCCGACGTCCTGGAGGGGTCCGTGGGGACCCGCGA
This sequence comes from uncultured Actinomycetes bacterium, assembly GCA_963742735.1. Classification (GTDB taxonomy): domain Bacteria; phylum Actinomycetota; class UBA4738; order UBA4738; family JBBDTT01; genus JBBDTT01. The sequence goes on along the minus strand of CAVUMN010000001.1, from coordinate 105,703 downwards.
CGTGAGCTCGCTCGTCTACTTCGGTTCCGCCGGCGCGCTGCTCTCGGAGTCGGTCAAGGAGCGGCTGCGCGCGCTGCTTCCCAACTGCATCGTCACCGAGAACTTCGGCGCCACCGAGACGGGGTACCAGGGAGGCGCCGTCCCGGGCGGGGACCGGATGCGGTTCATGATGAACGACCGCACTCGGGTGATCGACGACGAGGGCCGGTTCGTTCAGCCCGGCTCGGACGTCGTCGGCAAGGTCGCCCTCCGCGGACGCATCCCCGTCGGCTACTACAACGACCCGGAGAAGACCGCGGAGACGTTCGTGGAGATCGACGGCGAGCGGTGGGTGCTGCTCGGAGACATGGCGCTCGTGGAACCCGACGGGATCGTGAAGGTCCTCGGCCGCGGAACCGTCTGCATCAACTCGGGCGGCGAGAAGATCTATCCCGAGGAGGTCGAGTCGGCGCTCAAGGGCCACCCCGACGTGGACGACGCGGTCGTGGTCGGGATCCCCGACGAGCGGTGGGGCGAACGCGTGGCCGCGGTCGTGCAGCCGCACCCGGGGGCGACCCCGACCGAGGAAGCCCTCGACGCCCACGCCCGTACTCTGGTGGCCGGCTACAAGGTCCCCCGCGCGTACACGTTCGTCGAGACCATCCTGCGCCACCCCAGCGGGAAGCCCGACTATCCGTGGGCGAAGAAGGTCGCCGCGGGGGAGGAGGTGCCGGTCTCGTGAAGACCCGGCTCACCGAGCAGTTCGGCATCGAGCACCCGATCTTCGCGTTCACCCACGTCAGTGCGGTCGCCGCGGCCGTGAGCCGCGCCGGTGGGTTCGGCGTCCTGGGCGCGCTGCGGTTCAGCCCGGAGGAGCTCGAGGAGGAGCTCACCTGGCTCGACGAGCACACCGACGGCAAGCCGTACGGCGTGAACATCGTGACGCCCGTGAAGTACGAGGGCATGAACATCTCCGATCCGGTCGCCCTGATGTCAGGTCTGGAGGAGCAGATCCCGCCGGAGCACAAGGCGTTCGTGGAGCGGGTCCTGGCCGAGGCCGGCATCCCGCCGCTCCCCGAGGGGACCGAGGTCCGTGAGCTCCTGGGCTGGACGGCGGCGACCGGGATGCCGCAGATCGACGTGGCCTTCAAGCATCCGATCAAGCTTCTGTCCAGCGCCCTCGGGCCGCTGCCCGAGGACGTCATCGAGCGCTCGCACGCGGCCGGCGTCCCGGTCGCCGGGCTGGTGGGACACGTCGACCAGGCGCGCACACAGTCCGCCGCGGGGGTCGACATCGTCATCGCGCAGGGCACCGAGGCGGCCGGACACACCGGGACCGTCGCCAGCATGGTCCTGTGGCCCGAGGTCGTCGACGCGCTGGCGCCGAAGCCGGTGCTCGCGGCCGGGGGAGTGGGGACCGGACGTCAGATCGCCGCGGCGCTCGCGCTCGGCGCCGAGGGCGTGTGGACGGGCTCGATCTGGCTCACCACCCTCGAGAACGAGATCCCCGGCCCGGTGAAGGAGAAGCTGCTCGCCGCCGGGAGCCGCGACACCGTCCGCACCCGGGCGTGGACCGGCAAGCCGGCGCGGCTGCTCCGGACCAAGTGGACGGACGCCTGGGACGACCCCGAGAACCCCGACCCGCTGCCGATGCCGCTGCAGTTCATGCTCACCGCCGAGGCGCAGCATCGGATGTTCCAGAACCTGCCCAACGAGCTGGCGGGGATGCCGGTCGGTCAGATCGTGGGGCGGATGACCGAGGAGCGCTCCGCCGAGGAGGTCGTCGCCCGGCTGGCCGCGGAGGCCGAGGAGGCCTTCGCCCGGGTCCGCGACGTCGCCGGCGAGGACGCCCGGCGCTAGGCGGCTACCAGACCGCGTCGCCCCGGTAGACGAGGTCCGCGCCCCCGTCGACGTAGACGATCTGCCCGGTGACGTGGGTGTTCTCGGGACTCGTCAGGAACGCCAGGAGCGGCGCCAGGTCCTCGGGCCTCGAGTGGCCGCCGAACGGCATCGGCACGGCCTGGTCCATCACCAGCCGCGCCGAGGGGTCGTCCACGATCGCCTGCGTCATCGGCGTGACCACCACCCCGGGGGCGATCCCGTTCAGGGCGATGCCGGCCCCCGCCCACTCCGGGGTCCCCGCGGTTCGCCGGATCCACCGGGACAGCGCCCGCTTGGAAGAGGAGTAGTTCGCGTAGTCGGCGTCGCGGCCGGCCTCGACCGCGGCGTCCTCGTCGCCGGCAAGGCACGCGTCGACGATCGCGTCGAGGACCGGATGGTTCGCGGCGGTCGACGTGAGGGCCACGGCCCGGGGCGTGTCGCCCTCGGCGAGGAGCGGGCGCAGTCCCTCCAGCGTCGCCACGACGCCGAAGAAGTTCACCCGGACGGTGATCGGCGCACCCTCGGACAGCCCGGCCGAGGCGATCACCCCGTCGAGCCGGCCTCCGCTCAGCTCGCGGACGCCCTCGACCATCGCGGTGCGCCCCTCGGTACTGGCGAGGTCGGCCGTCACGTCCTCGTCGCGGTGGTCCACCCCGATCACGCGGTCCCCCCGGGCCTCCAGATAGCTCCGGACGGCCTTGCCGATCCCCGATGCGGAGCCGGTCACGGCGTACGTGCGGGGCATCAGGCCTTCTTCTGGAAGTACTCCGCAGCGCGGGTGTCCCGGAGGCTGACGAAGACGCCCTCGGCCTCGGCGGTGACCTGCGCGCCGTGGAGGAACCGTCCGCCGACGAACGTCTTGCGACCCTCGACGGCGATCTGGGACGCCTCGATCAGGATCTCCTGGTAGAGGGGCGTGGGGCGCAGGTAGCGGATCGTCAGCGTCCCGGTCATCCCGGTGTTCCCGGCGGCGAGGTTGGCCGCCCCCAGGAACAGGTCGAACACGGCCGCGACGATCGCGCCGTGCACGTAGCCCGGCGGTCCCTCGTACTGGCGCTGGAACGTGACCCGGCCGTGGACCTCGCGACCCTCCACCCAGATCTCCACGGGCGGCGCGATCGGGTTCTTCGCGCCCACGACGGGGTCGGAGTGGAAGGCCGCCTGCAGGTCGTGCATGTCGGGGAGGCTCGGCATCTTGTCGGGGCGCAGCGCGTGGGCCTCGAGCCGCTCGGCGACGGACTCGAGCTCGGCGACGGCCGCGTCGCGGACCTCGGGGGGAGCGTCGCTGGCGACGCAGAGCCGGACGAGCCGGCGGACGGCGTCGGCGAGCGGATCCAACTACTCGCCCTTGTAGTCGGGCTTGCGCTTCTCGGAGAAGGCCTTCGCGCCCTCGCGGGCGTCCGCGGTCTGGAAGATCGGGAAACCGATGTTGAACTCGATGTTGAGCGCCTCCTTCTCGGGGAGGCCCTCGGTCTCCTGAACCGAACGCTTGATGGCCTTGACCGACAGCGGCGCGTTCTCCGAGATCATCTCCGCGTACTCGCGCGCCGCCTTCAGGGCCTCGCCCTTCGGCACGATCTTGTTGATGAGGCCCATCTGCAGGGCCTCCTCGGCGGGGATGAACCGGCCGGTGAGCAGGATGTCCATGGCCCACGCGTAGGGGATCTGGCGGCGAAGCCGGACGGTCGAGCCGCCCAGAGGGAACAGCCCGCGCTTCACCTCCGCCAGGCCGAACTGCGCGCCCTCGCCGGCGACGCGGATGTCCGTGCCCTGCAAGATCTCGGTGCCGCCCGCGACGGCGTAGCCCTCGACGGCGGCGATCAGTGGTTTGGTCAGGCGGTAGTTGCGGAGCAGGCCCTTCCACGCGAGCTCGGGGTCCTCCTGGAACCGCTGGCTCCACGAATCCGTGCCGGGCGAGAACATCGTCTTGAGGTCGGCTCCGGCGCAGAACACGTCGGGACCGCCCGTGAGGATCGCCACGCGGATCGAATCGTCCTCGTCGATCAGGTGCCACGCGTCGACCAGGCGGGCGAGCATCTCCGCCGACAGCGCGTTGCGCGCGTCGGGGCGGTTCATCGTCAGCGTGACGATGGGCCCGTCACGGTCGACCAGGAGGTGGGGATCGTCGCTCATGGCCGGAAGTAGAACACGTTCTAGTCAGCCCGGGCAACCGCCGGGTCGGGTCAGTACGAGAACGGCCAGGTGCGGAAGTAGTTCTTGACCCGGATCCACACCCCGAACAGCCCGCGCGGCTCCAGGATGAGGAACACGACGATGAGGACCCCGTAGAGCAGCGTCTGGAGCTGGAAGACCGTGAGGAATCCGCCGGTCGAGCCGCCACTGATGATCGGGAGCACGCGCGGGATCTCCTCGACGAACCGCGGCAGCAGGATCACGAACGCGGCTCCGAGGATCGACCCGGACAGCGCGCCGATGCCGCCGATCAGGATCATCGCCAGGTACTGCACCGACAGCAAGAGGTTGTAGCCCCCCGGCTCGATGTAGCCGGTGACGGTCGAGAGCATCGCTCCGGCGACCCCCGCGTAGAACGACGAGATCGTGAACGCGATCACCTTGTGCTTCGTGAGCTGCACGCCCATGACCTCGGCGGCGATGTCGCGGTCCCGCACCGCGGTGAACCCCCGGCCGATCGCCGAGCGGAGGAGGTTCTTCGCGAGCACGGCCATCACGACCAGCAGCCCCAGGCTGATCCAGTACAGGTTCGCCTCGCGGGAGATCTCGCGTCCGAGGAGCGCACCCCCTCGTTCGAAGTTCGCCCCGAACAGGGACAGGTCCGCCGCAGACCGGCCGACGCCCGCTCCCCCCGTCAGGGACCGCATCTCCTGGAACAGATGCTGACCGATGAACACCAAACCGAGGGTGACGATCGCCAGATAGAGGCCCTTCAGGCGGGTCGCGATCGGGGCGACCAGCAGGCCCACGATCGCCGCCACCAGCCCGGCCGCCGGCAGCCAGATCCACATGTCGAGGCCGAACCCGACCGTGCGTCCGTCCGGGTCTCCGTTCAGGACCGCCGCGGTGTACGCGCCGAGCCCGAGGAAGAACGCGTGCCCCAGCGAGACCTGCCCCGCGAACCCGGTGACGATGTTGAGCCCGATGGCCCCGATGGACGCCAGGAAGGCCGTGGCCATCAACGCGTTGAGCTCCCCGTCGATGAACAGCGGCAGGACCGCCAGGACGACTCCGAGCAGCACGAACGAGCCGCGCTTCGTCCAGGTTCCGAGGGTCTGTTGGTCCTGGGCGTACGACGTGACCAGCGACGGCCGGCCCCTCATACGCGCTCGATCTCGGGCGTCCCGAACAGACCGTACGGGCGGACCAGGAGGACGATGAACATCACGACGTAGGGGACCACCTGGTCGACGTTGGACCCGGCCCACGGGAACAGGTCGGGCTGGTACGTCTTCGTGTACGCCTCCGCGAGGCCGATCACCAGGCCGCCGACGACGGCGCCCGGCGCCGAGTCGAGACCTCCCAGGACGATGGCCGGCAGCGCCTTCAGCGCGATGAACCCCGAGTTCTGGGTGAAACCGGCGCCGCCGCTGCCCACGAACGCCCCGGCGATCGCCCCGAGGGACCCGGCCAGGGCCCACGACAGGGCGAACATCCGGCCGACCGGGATCCCCTGGGCCAGGGAGGTCTCCTGGTTGTACGCGGTCGCGCGCATGGCCAGGCCGACCCGCGTGCGCTTGAGGAACACGGTCAGCGCCCCGATGGCCACGGCCGCCACGGCGACCTTCACCAGATCGATCTGGAACACGACCGCGCCCAACAGGTTCGTCTGCTTGAGTCCCCACGGGTCGCCGACCCGGCGGATGTCCGATCCGATCAGGTTGCCGGCGATCACCGAGAGCACGATGAAGACGCCGACCGTCACCATCGCCGTCGCGAAGGCGGGCTCGCCGACCATGGGGCGCAGCGCCAGCCGTTCGACGACCGCCCCCAGCAGGGCCCCCGTGAGGATCGCCAGCGGGAGCGCGGCCCAGAACCCGAGCCCCAGCGTGATCGAGTAGTAGGAGGCGAAATAGGCCCCGAGGATCATCAGCGCCGGCTGGGCGAAGTTCACGACCTTCGTGCTCTTGTAGACCATCACGAAGCCGAGCCCCAGCAGGGCGTAGAGCGAGCCCTGCCCCAGTCCCCGGACGGTGGCGGCGACGAACTCTTCCACCTAGCGGCCTCCCACCGGCGCCGGGGCGTCCTCGTCCTCCTCGAGCCGCGTGGGGGAGTACACCTCGGCGAGGTCGCCTCCCGCGTGCGCCTTCCCGCCGGAATACATGTCCTCGACGAGGTGCCCGAACATGTCGGCGATCGCCGCGCGCTTGACCTTCTGGGTCGCCGTCAGCTCGCCGTCCTCGTGGTCCAGCTCCTTCGGGATCATCCGGAACATGCGGACGTTCTCCGGACGCGAGAACCGCTCGTTCGTCTCGCAGACGATGTCCTGGACCAGCTTGAGCACCTCGGGGTTCTCGGAGAGATTCCGGTACGTCGTGTACGGCAGGCGGCGGCGCTGCGCCCAGTCGCCCACGGTGTCCCACTCGATGCCGATCAGCGCGCTCAGGTACGGCTGGCGGTCGCCCACCACCACGGCCTCCTTGATGAACGGCGAGAACTTGAGCGAGTTCTCGATCTCGGACGGGGAGATGTTCTTGCCGCCCGCGGTGATGAGGATGTCCTTGATGCGGTCCACGATGCGGATGTGGGTGCCGTCGACCAGCTCGCCGACGTCGCCCGTGTGCAGCCATCCCTCGGCGTCGATCGTCTCCTTGGTCCTCGCCTTCTGCTTCCAGTAGCCCGCGAACACCCCGGCGTGCCGGGTCAGGATCTCGCCCGTACGCTCGTCGATCTTGACCTCGATGCCGGCGTGGGCCTCACCGACCGTCCCGAGCTTGATCCGGCCTGGACGGTTCACGGTCGCGACCGCGGCGTTCTCGGTCATGCCGTAGATCTCGTGGATGACCACCCCGAGGCCGAAGAACCACTCCAGGACCTCCGGGGCGATCGGGGCCGCGCCGCTGGAGGCGAACCGGCACTTCGCGAGGCCGAGCTGCCGGCGCAGCGGCCAGAACAGGAAGGGGTAGCCGAGGGCGTACCGGAGGCGGGTTCCGACGGTGTGCGTCCCGCCGTTCTCAGCGAGCGACCGGCCCACGCTGCGGCCGAGTCGCATCCACAGGCCGTAGTTCCACCGCTTGATGCGGGAGGCCGACGCCATCTTGATCTCGACCGTCGCCCGCATCTTCTCCCAGATCCGCGGGACGGCGAAGAACAGCGTGGGCTGCACCTCCCGCAGGTTGAGCTGCACGGTTTCGATCGACTCGGCGAAGTGCACCCGCGTCCCGGCCTCGGCGTTCGTCCACTCCGTCGAGATCCGGTCCGCCACGTGCGCCAGTGGGAGGTAGGACAGCGTCAGGTCCCTGGGCGTGGGGTTCTGGTAGAACCCTCCCGAGGTCACGAGCACCTCGATGGCCAGGTTCACGTTGCGCGCGGTGAGCATGGCGCCCTTGGGAGGACCGGTCGTTCCGCTCGTGTAGATGAGGGTCACGACGTCGTCCTCGGTGGCGGCGGCCATGGTCCGGTCGACGGCATCCGGGTGCTCGGCCCGATGGGCGCGTCCCCGCTCGAGGAGGTCGTTCCACGACAGGAGCGAGGCGTCGTCATATGTCGTCACGCCGCTCGGGTCGACGTAGACGATCCACCGAAGGTCCGGCAGGCCGGCCCGGACCTCGAGGGCCTTGTCGACCTGCTCCTGGTCCTCGGCGATCAGGACCTTGGCACCGGAGTCCGCCAGGATGTGCCGCACCTCCGCCGCGGGGTTCGTCGGGTAGAGGCCCACGGTGATGCCGCCCGCGGCCACGGTGCCAACGTCGGCGAACAGCCACTCCGGGCGGTTCTCGGAATGGACCCCGACCCGGTCACCCGGCTCGAGCCCCAGCGACATGAGGGCGTGCGCGACCAGCTCGACCTCTTCCCAGTAGGACCCCCAGGTGATCTCCTGCCACACGCCGAAGCGCTTCTCGCGCAGCGCGACCTCGGCCGGGCTTCGCTCGGCCCACTCGCGGACCCGAACCGGTACCGTGCGCACGCCGCTCATCCCGCCACCTCCTCGGTCTCGGCGACCTCCTCGGCCTCGACGGCATGCTCCTCGCCCAGGTAGGCCCGGATGACGTCCGGATGCTGCTGGATCTCCTCCGGGGTGTCGGTCGCGATGGGAAGGCCGAAGTCGAGCGCCAGGATGCGATCGGCCAGATCCATGACCACCCCCATGTCGTGTTCCACCAGGACCATCGGGATCCCGAGCTCCTCGCGGATGTCCAGGATGAACCGGGCCATGTCCTCGGTCTCCTCGACGTTCATGCCGGCCACGGGCTCGTCCAGGAGCAGGAGCTTCGGCTCCATGGCGAGCGCCCGTCCCAGCTCGACGCGCTTCTTGATGCCGTATGGCAAGAGGCCCACCGGGTACTTCCGCCACTGCTCGATCTCGAGGAAGTCGACGATGTGCTCCACCACCGCGCGGTGGCGGACCTCCTCCCGCTTCGCTCGGCCCGCGTAGACCAGCGCGGCGAGGGTCCCGTATCGGACGTGCACGTGCCGGCCGAGGAGGAGGTTCTCGAGCACCGTGAGGTTCTCGAACAGCTCGACGTTCTGGAACGTCCGGGCCATTCCGAGGCGGGCGATAGCGTGCGGGCTCTCGTCGGTGATGTCCTGGCCGAGGAAGACCAGCCGGCCCTGCTGCGGCCGGTACACGCCCGACAGACAGTTGAAGAGCGAGGTCTTGCCCGCGCCGTTCGGCCCGATGATGGCGAACAGCTCGTCGCTGTCGACCTCGAAGGAGACGCCACGGATCGCGCGGACCCCGGCGAACGCGAGGTGGACGTCGCGGACCTCAAGCACGGGGCCCACCGGACCGTCGCCGGGCGCCGGGACCGCGGTGCCGAGGAGCTCACCGAGCGTCTTCACGAGAGCCACCGCTTCCGCCGCTTGTAGTGCTTCACCTCACGGAACGACCGCGCCTGACCTTCCTTGCGAAGGCCCAGATAGAACTCCTTGACGTCGTCGTCCTCGCGCAGGACCTTCGCCGGCTTGTCCAGGACGATCTTCCCGGTCTCCATCACGTAGCCGTGCTTGGCGATGGACAGGGCCATCTTGGCGTTCTGCTCGACGAGCAGGATCCCGGTGCCCTGACCGTTGATGCGCAGGAGCATCTCCCGGATGTGGCCGACCACCTTCGGGGCCAGGCCCAGGCTGGGCTCGTCCAGCAACAGGTACTTCGGGTCGGACATCAGGGCGCGCCCGATGGCCAGCATCTGCTGCTCGCCGCCCGAGAGGTACCCGGCGGTGGTGCGTGCCCGCTCCGCGAGGAGGGGAAAGAGCTCGTAGACGCGGGAGAACCGCTCGTTGGTGGCCGAGCCGTTCGTGTAGGCCCCGACCCGGAGGTTCTCCTCGACGGTCAGATCGGCGAAGACCCGGCGGCCCTCCATCACCTGGGCGATGCCGGCCCGGACGATCGCCGGCGCGTCCAGGCCGTTGAGGCGGCGATCGTCCAGCTTCACGGTGCCCTTGGTGATGTCGCCCCGGTGCACGCCGAGCAACCCGGTGAGCGCGCGCAGGGTCGTGGTCTTTCCGGCGCCGTTCGCGCCGAGCAGGGCCACGATCGCTCCCGAGGGAACCCGCAGGCTGATTCCCCGGAGGACCAGGAGAACGTCCTCGTAGACGACCTCGAGGTTCTCGACGGTCAGCACCCTCGATGCACCCCTTCACCCCGGGGACCCGGCTCCCGACGGGTCCGTCGCCCGCATGGTAGATCAGATGCCCTTCCCGCCGGGCTGCTCGGGTCGCTTCGGCGGGCGCGGCGTGGTATCACCTTGCCGGGAAGCGGGAGCCGGACGAAGGAGGGGGCATGCGAAGGCTGCTGGGCTGGCGCTACTTGGTGGTGGGCCTCGGGCTGCTCATGTTGGTCGCCGGGGCCTGTTCGTCGGGCACGGGTGACGACGGCAACGGAGGCAACGGCGGTGAGCTGAAGACCGGCGTGGGCGTCACGGCCGAGCCCTGCCCGGGCAGCGAGAACGCAGACCGTGGCTGCATCTACCTCGGGGTCCTTTCCGACCTGACCGAGGGCCCGTTCGCGCCGCTCGCGGTGCCGATCACGGACGGCCAGAAGGCGTTCTGGGTGCGGGTGAACGCCAACGGCGGCATCGGCGGGGAGTTCGACGTCGACATCGAGACCAACACCCGCGACAACAAGTACGACCCCGAGGAGCACGTCGCGAAGTACCGGGAGATCGAACCCGAGATCCTGGCCCTCGCGCAGTCCCTCGGGACGCCGACGACGCTCGCGGCGCTCGACCTCTACAAGGAGGACGAGGTCATCGCCTCGCCGGCCTCCTGGTGGTCGGGATGGGCGTTCGAGGACAACATCCTGGAGAGCGGCTACAACTACTGCCTCGAGTCGCAGAACGGCCTCGACTGGGCCGCCGGTGAGTTCGGCGATCCCACCACGGTCATGGCCGTCGGCTACCCGGGCGACTACGGCGGCGACTCCGCGGCCGGCGTTCGGGAATGGGCCGAGGCCAACGAGGTGGAGTTCAACCCCGACACGCACATCGTTGAGACGGCGCCGAACGCGGTGGCGGGCAACCAGGACGCGGCCGTGGGCGCGATCCTCGGGGCGAGCCCGGACATCGTGGTGATCGCCACCGGACCGGGCGAGATGGCCGAGATCGTCGGCAAGTCGGCGGCGCAGGGGTTCACGGGTCAGTTCGTGGGCTCGGTGCCGACCTTCAACCCGGCCCTGCTGCAGAGCGAGGCGGCGCCCGCGATCCAGGCGCTGTATCACTTCGTGTCGCCGTGGGGACCGTGGGCCTCGGACACCGCGGCGCATGACGCCATGGTCGAGGCCGCCGGCAACAAGCTGCCGGCGAACGACGGCTACACGTTCGGCTGGATCTGGTCGTACCCGATGAAGTCGCTGCTCGAGGCGGCGCACGCGAACAACGACCTGACCCGTGCGGGGCTGCTCGCGGCGGCCGACGGCCTGACCGTCGACTACGAGGGCGCGCTTCCCGAGGTCCAGTTCGGGGGCGACCCGAACGAGGCCGTCGTTCGGGAAGCGATCATCGGACAGCCCGACCCGGACGCACCGCTCGGGTCCTCGGTCCTCGAGCCCTTCTTCGTGGGGCCGACGGCCGAGGCGTTCGAGTTCACGGAGGCCTGCTCCTCGGCAGGCTGACCCGGCCGAGCGCTCAGTCACCCGGGGAGAGCCCCCTCGTTCTCCGGAGCGAGGGGGCTCTCTTCGTGCTCCGGGGAGGTCCTCCGGCCTTGCGCGCAAAGTGAGAACGTGTTCTACTTTCGGTCGTGACGACTGCGCAGCGGCTGGACGTCTACGACCCCGACAACTTCATGGGCGGGGTCCCCCATGACGGCTTCGACTGGCTCCGCCAGAACGACCCGGTGGCGTATCACCCCGAGGCCGACGGCATCGGCTTCTGGTCGCTGATCCGCTACGAGGACGTCGCGCGCGCCGGCCGTGACTGGGAGACGTTCTCGTCCGCGCACAGTGGGGCGCTTCCGGTCCGTCCCGAGATGATGCGGCCGGGCAGCGGCGTCGAGCTGATGATGATCAACATGGACCCGCCGAAACACACGCGGCTCCGGCAGCTCGTCAACAAGGGGTTCACGCCCCGCCGCGTGGGGGTCCTCGAGGACCACATCCGCGGGATCGCCGCCGACCTCATCGAGAAGGCCAAGCCACACGGCGAGGTCGACTTCGTCACCGAGATCGCCTCCGACTTCCCGCTCCAGGTGATCATGGAGATGGTCGGCGTGCCCGAGGAGGACCGCGGGCGCGTGCTCGACTGGAGCAACACGATGATCGGCTTCGACGACCCCGAGTTCGGCAACACCGCCGAGAAGGGCGAGCAGGCCGCGATCCAGATGTACATGTACTGGGAGTGGCTGGCCGAGCAGCACCGGGCCGAGCGGCGGGACGACCTGATCACGGTCCTCATGGAGACCGAGGTCGGCGACACCGGGGAGCCGCTGTCGAACATGGAGATCGACACGTTCCTGCTCCTGCTCGCGGTGGCCGGGAACGAGACCACGCGGAACCTGGTCTCCGGCGGGCTCCTTCAGCTGTTCAAGAACCCCGGCCAGTGGCAGATGCTCCTCGAGCGGCCGGAGCTCCTGCACACCGGGGTCGAGGAGATGCTCCGCTACATCACGCCGGTCATGCACTTCCGCCGATGGGTGAACCAGGACGTCGAGATGGGCGGCAAGACCCTCAAGCAAGGTGACGGCGTCACGCTCTGGTACGTCGCCGCCAACCGCGACCCCGCCGAGTTCCCCGACCCCCACCAGTTCGACATCACGCGGAGCCCGAACGAGCACTTCGGCTTCGGGACGGGCGGCCCCCACTTCTGCCTGGGCGCGAACCTGGCCCGGCTCGAGATCCGCATCATGTTCGAGGAGCTCCTGAGGCTGGTCCCCGACATCGAGCAGGTCGGCGACGAGGCCCACCTCCGCTCGACCTTCATCAACGGGACCAAGCACCTGCCGGTCCGGCTCACGAAGTAACGCCCGGGCTACGCCTCCGGCTCCGCGGGTGGCTCGAAGAACTGCGACGGCCTGGGCGTCACCCGCACGATCGTCAGGCTGCTCTCAGCGCCAAGCTCCAGGGTCGCGGGCAGTCCGAGCCCGGGCAGCCGGTTCCCGCTGTTGGCCATCGTGACCATCAGGACCAGGCGCTCGCCGGGGTGCAGCACGGCGTCGAGAGGCTGAAGCGGCGCGTCGATCTCGACGGTGGTTCCGGGCGTCACCGTCTGCGACGCGCCCCGCCCGCGCGGGAACCGCAGGTCGACCTGGCCCCAGCCGAGGCGGCGGAGCCCGTCCGGCCCCTCGGCGAGGAGAAACGCCGCCAGGTTCCCCAGCGGTCCGGCCGGTGTGACCGGCACTCGAAGGCGGGGGAGCCCCGCGATGCGATAGGCGCCGGCCATGGGCTCGGTCCGGAACGCCGCGCAGACCGGGGCCTGGCAGACCGCCTGGAGCTCGGCCGGCAGGGGCGGCAGGCCGACGCCCGCGCCCATGTTCCCGAGCGGGTCGGAGACGTGGAGCGGGCTCGGCGCGACCATGGCCGATCCCGCACCCCCGGGCGCCGCGGCCAGGGCGCCGTCCGGCGTCAGCCACAGCCGGGTGGTGCGCCCGGCCGGCGGCCAGGACCGCTCGTTCCGCCACAAGCCGTCCGAGTCCTCGACCTGGGCGGCCGGACCGGTGTCGACCTTGCGGCCCTTCAGCCACCGGTCGAACCATCGCAACAGGATGTCCGCGAAGTCCCGCCGCAGGCTCGGCGGGGTGGCTTCGTCCGGAAACGCGTGTCCCCACTGGCCGAGCAGGGTCTTCACCGGCACACCCCGGCGCTTCAGGTCGAGGATGAAGGGGAACTGCGTGCCCGGGTTCACGTTCCAGTCCTGCAGCCCGTGGATGAAGAACACGCTTCCCCGATAGCGCTCGAGGATGTCGTCCGAGTAGCGGCGGTCCGCCCAGTACCCGAACAGGTCCTCGTCGCCGGTCACCGAGCTGTACAGGCTCGCCGCCACGGCCGTCGCGTACTCCGGGCACGCGGCCACTCCGGCGGTGTGCTGCGGCGAGCGACCCTGCGCGTATCCCAGGCTCTGGGCGAAGTACACACCGGCAAGGATCCCGCCACGGACGTCGACGTTCGCCCCGCCGTACTGGAGGTCGAACACGTCGACCACGCCCGAGACGGGGACGATCGTCTTCAGGTACGGGCTGCCGATCGAGGCGACCTCCCACTGCGAGCCGCCGTCCGAGGACTTGCCGACCATGCCCACGCGGCCGTTGCTCCACGGCCGGCTGCCCAGCCAGCTGACCGCCTGGGCGAGGTCCTGCCGTTCGAGGGACCCGAAGAAGTCGAAGCAGCCGCCGCTGTCCGCGGTGCCCCGCAGCGCGACAAGACCCACGGCGTACCCCTGGGGCACGTAGTTCTCGATGAGGAACGGCTCGCAGACCCGCAGGTCGAGCTCCTGCATCGGGTGGAAGTAGGGCGAGGCACGCACGATGACGGGGACGCGGGTGCCCGCCGGAACCCTGGGACGGAACACGCCGATCTGGATGTCGGCGCCGTCCTGCGCGCTGGGGATCGACACGACCTCCTGCGGGAGGAGGTCGTGGCGCGGACGGGGGGACACGGTCGAGAACTCGGACGATCCCCCAAGGTCGCACGGCTGCACCTGCTGGGCGGACGCGGGCGGGGCGCCGAGCCCGGGCAGGACCGCGCTCAACAGGGCCAGGGTGGCCAGAACCGCGAGCCTGCGTCTCACAGCCGAAAGGCTACGACGGCTTCCCGCCCGGTACCTACGCGGAGAAGTCGATGACCTGGCGGACGAACTCGCCGCGCTCCAGGGCGGCGAACGCCTCGTTGATCTCCGAGAGGTCGATCCGACGGGAGATCATGCCCTCGAGGTCGAGGGTGCCCGCGCGCCAGAACCCCAGGAGCCTGGGGAAGTCGAGGCGCACGTTCGCGCTTCCGTACCAGCAGCCCTTGAGTGTCCGCTCCTGGTAGAAGAGCTCGAAGGCGCTGAACGGGACCATGGCGTCCATGCGGCCCGCGCCGACCACGACCGTCGTGCCGCCGCGTCGCGTGGCGTCCCAGGCGCTGCGGATCGTCTCCGGCCTGCCGACGACCTCGAAGCCGTAGTCGAACCCGCGGCCGCCGGTCAGCTCCATGTTCACGGCGCCGAGGCCGCCCGTGGTGACCGCGTGGGTGGCGCCGAACTTCTTCGCCTCGTCGAGCTTCGACTCGACCACGTCCACGGCCACGATCTCGGTGGCTCCCGCGATGCGGGCGCCCTGGATCACGCTGATCCCGACCCCGCCGCAGCCGAACACGACCACGGACGAGCCGGGCTGGACCTTGGCGGTGTTGATGGCGGCGCCGACGCCGGTCATCACGCCGCACCCGATCAGCGCGGCGATGTCGAGCGGAACGTCGTTGGGGATCGGCACCGCGGCCTCGCCGAGGACCATGACCTCCTCCGCGAACGAGCCCACGCCCGCGTAGGAGAACAGCGGCGTGTCGGGGGTCTTCATCCGGGGCACGCCGATGGCCTGCTCGGTATAGGTCTCGCACAGGTGCGGCTGGCCGCCGATGCACGCCCGGCAGTTCCAGCACGGCGGCCAGAACGCGATGATGACGTGGTCGCCCTCCTTGACGTGGGTGACGCCGTCGCCGACGCCGAGCACGACGCCGGCCGCCTCGTGGCCGGGGACCACCGGCATGGGGTGGGGGAGCGTCCCGTTCTGCAACGAAAGGTCGGAGTGGCAGACGCCGCTCGCGGCGATCTTCACGTGGACCTGGCCGGGTCCGGGACCGATCACCTCGAGGTCGTCACGGACCTCCAAGGGCTGGTCGAGACCCATCAGGACGGCGCCACGCATACCCCACCTCCAGGACGTGTAGGCCGAAATTAGAACACGTTCTCGTCTCGTGTTGCGAGCCGGAATGAGAACGTGTTCTACTTCTCGCATGGGGATGGGCTTCTGGCAGAACGCCGCGGAGGAACCGGACCACCTCGCGCTGGTCGAGCCCGACGGCACCCAGCACACCGCTGGAGAGCTCGCGGCGGCCTCGAACCGACTGGTGCACGGGCTTCGGGGGCTCGGGCTGACCGCCGGCGACACGGTCGCGGCGATCCTTCCCAACGGCGCGCCGATCGTGGAGATCTACCTGGCCGCGCTCCAGGCGGGTTGGTACGTCGTGCCGATCAACTACCACCTGGTCGCGCCGGAGATCGCCTACATCATCACCGACAGCGAGGCCAAGGCGTTCATCGGCCACGAGCGGCTCGCGGACGAGTGCCGCAAGGCCGTGGCGGAGGCCGGCTTCCCCCAGAACGCGCGCTTCGCGGTGGGCTCCATCGAGGGCTTCCGGCCGTACGAGGACCTGAAGGCGGGACAGCCCGATTCGGCGCCGGAGGACCGCGCCTCGGGCGCGATCATGACCTACACGGCCGGGACGACCGGACAGCCGAAGGGCGTCCGCCGGCCGCTGCCGGTCGTCGATCCCGACACCAACGGCGCCATGTACGGCTCGTTCCTGGCGCTGTTCGGGATCAACCAGCGCGACGACAACGTGCACCTCACGGTCGCGCCGCTGTATCACACGGCGGTCGTGAACTTCACGATCCAGTCCATGCACCTCGGACACACCGCGGTCCTGATGGACCGCTGGACGCCCGAGGAGACCCTTCGACTCATCGAGCGGTACCGGGTGACCACCAGCCACATGGTCCCGACCATGTTCCACCGTCTGCTCGCGCTCCCGGAGGAGGAACGGGCGAAGGCCGACGTCTCCTCGCTCCGACACATGATCCACAGCGCGGCGCCGTGCCCGGTCGAGACGAAGCAGCGGATGCTCGACTGGTGGGGCCCGGTGATCGACGAGTACTACGCGGCGTCGGAGGGCGGCGGCACGCTCGTCACCCCCGAGCAGTGGCTGAAGAAGCCGGGGACGGTGGGCACCGCGTGGCCGATCAGCCAGGTGAAGGTGCTGGACGACGACGGGAACGAGCTCCCGCCGGGCGAGTCCGGAACCATCTGGATGAAGATGGGGGACCTTCGCTTCGAGTACAACAAGGACCCCGACAAGACCTCGAAGACGTGGAGCGAGGACGGGTTCTTCACGGTCGGCGACATCGGCTACCTGGACGAGGACGCCTTCCTCTTTCTCAACGACCGCAAGGCCGACATGATCATCGCCGGCGGCGTGAACATCTACCCCGCCGAGATCGAGAACGAGCTGATGCTCCACCCGAAGGTCGCCGACGCGGCGGTGTTCGGGATCCCGCACGAGGACCTGGGCGAGGAGGTCAAGGGGGTCATCGAGCCGGTGGACGGCGTCGAGGGCAGCCCCGAGCTCGAACGGGAGATCCTCGAGTACCTCTCAGGCCGGCTCGCCAAGTACAAGCTCCCCCGGTCGATCGATTTCATCGACGAGATGCCCAGGGACCCGAACGGGAAGCTCTACAAGCGGCGGCTGCGCGACCCGTTCTGGGCCGGACGAGAGCGGGCGATCTGAGCATGGCCACCGAGATCCTGTCGGCCCAGCACGTCCTGGAGTTCCCCTACAAGCGCAGCGTCGGCCCGGTGATCGGGCGGTTCCTCGGCGCCCTCAAGGAGCGCCGGATCGAAGGGGTCCGTACGGCCCGCGGCCGGGTGCTGGTTCCGGCGGCCGAGTACGACCCCGAGACCGGCGAGGCGGTGACCGAGGAGTTTGTCGAGGTCGGCCCCGGCGGCGAGGTCACCGCCTGGTCGTGGATGCGCGAGCCGCGTCCCAAGCAGCCGCTCGACCGCCCGTTCGCGTGGGCCCTCATCAAGCTGGACGGCGCCGACACCGCGATGCTCCACGTGGTGGACGCCGGCGAGGAGTCGGCCATGCGCACCGGCCTGCGCGTTCGGCCCCGGTGGGCGGAGTCCCCCAAGGGCCACATCCTCGACATCGAGGCATTCGAGGTGGAGCCGTCGTGACCGAGATCGTCAAGGGGTTCACGGCGCCGATCCGCCTGGAGTACCGCTACACCCCGGGGGAGGCCGGTTCACGGTTCTTCCGAGAGGTCACGGACCACCATCGGCTCGTCGGCGAGAAGTGTCCCGAGTGCTCGAAGGTCTACGTGCCGCCCCGCGGGTACTGCCCTCGCGACGGCGCCCGCACCGAGGAGGAGGTCGAGGTCCCCGGGACCGGGACCGTGACCACGTTCTGCATCGTGAACCTCCCGTTCGCCGGCCAGGCCGTGGAGTGCCCGTACGTGTGCGCCTCGGTCCTGCTCGACGGCGCCGACTCGGAGCTCTTCCACCTGATCCAGGAGGTCCCGCCCGAGGAGGTCCGCATGGGCATGCGCGTCGAGCCCGTGTGGGCCGAGGCGAGCGAGGACAAGCCCGGCCTGGAGAACATCCGCTACTTCCGTCCCTCCGGCGAGGACGACGTCCCGACCCGGCACCTCCAGGGGCGCGCCGATGCGTGACGTCGCGATCGTCGCCTTCGCGCAGACGCCCTCGGTCCGCCGGGACGATCGCAACGAGCCGGAGATGATCGCGCCGGTCGTCACCGAGGCCCTGGAGCGGTCCGGCATCCCCCGCGGGGAGATCGGGGTCACGGTCTCCGGGAGCAGCGACTTCGTCGCGGGGATCCCGTTCTCGTTCGTGTCGGGGCTGGACGCGATCGGGGCGTGGCCGCCGATCCAGGAGTCCCACGTGGAGATGGACGGCGCGTGGGCGCTGTACGAGGCCTGGGTCCGGCTGCAGCACGGCGATGTGGACTCCGCGCTCGTCTACGCGTTCGGGCGCACCTCGATGGGCGACCTGGGCGAGGTCCTGACCCTGCAGCTCGACCCGTACACCCTCGGACCGCTGTGGCCGGACGCGGTGAGCCTCGCGGCGCTGCAGGCGCGGGCGCTGCTCGACTCGGGGAAGGCCACCGAGCGCGACCTGGCCGACGTCGCCGTGCGCAACCGCCGGGCGGCGATGGACAACCCGAACGCGCAGGTCTCCGGCGAGTTCGACGCCGACGCGCTGCTCGCCGAGCCCTACGTGGCCTCCCCGCTTCGCAGGCACGACCTCCCCCCGATCTCGGACGGCGCCGCGGCCATCGTCCTGGCCGCGGGCGACCTGGCGCGCAAGGTCAGCGAGCGACCGGTTTGGATCCGGGGTATCGATCATCGGATCGAACCCCACTCGCTGGGGGCGAGAGACCTCACGACGTCGCCCTCCACGCGAACGGCCGCGGAGCGGGCGGGCGCCCTCTCGGGCGGAGTGGACGTCGTGGAGATCTACGCGCCGTTCAGCCACCAAGAGCTGATCCTTGCCGACGCCCTCGGCTTGGCCGAGGGCGTCGAATTCAACCCGAGCGGGGGTGCGCTCTCGGCGAACCCGATCATGACCGCCGGGTTGATCCGATTCGGCGAGGCGGCCACGCGCTTGTCAGAGAACGGCGCAACGCGCGCCATCGCCCATGCCACGAGCGGGCCCTGCCTGCAGCAGAACCTGGTGGCGGTCCTGGAGACGGAGGTGGCCTGATGGGCAACCCCACGGCGGTCATCGGCGTCGGCCAGACGAAGTACTCGGCCGCCCGCGACGACCTGTCCATGCCCGGCCTCGTCCGCGAGGCCGCCCTCCGGGCGCTCGAGGACGCCGGCCTGACGTTCGCCGACATCGACGCGGTGGTCCTGGGCAAGGCCCCCGACATCTTCGAGGGCGTGATGATGCCGGAGCTGTTCCTGGCCGACGCCCTGGGCGCGGTGGGCAAGCCCATGATCCGGGTCCACACCGCGGGAAGCGTCGGCGGGTCCACGGCCCTGGTCGCGGCGAGCCTGGTCCAGGGAGGCATCCACGACCGGGTCCTCACGGTGGCGTTCGAGAAGCAGTCCGAGAGCGACACGATGTGGGCGCTCGCCCCCAAGATCCCCTTCAACCCACCGGTGGTGGCCGGCGCGGGCGGCTACTTCTCGCCCCATATCCGCGAGTACATCCGGCGCACCAACGCGCCCGACCACATCGGCAACAAGGTCGCGGTCAAGGACCGCCTCAACGCCCTCAAGAACCCCTACGCGCACCTGCAGCTGCCGGACATCAGCATGGAGACCGTGCTGGCCTCGCCGATGCTGTGGGACCCGCTGCGGTACCTGGACACCTGTCCGTCCTCGGATGGGGCGTGCGCCATGGTGATGGCCAGCGAGGACGCGGCCAGGGCCGCCCCCAACCCGCCCGCATGGGTGCGGGCCACCGCGATGCGCAGCGAGCCGATCGCCCTGGCCGGGCGCGACGAGGTCAACCCGCAGGCGGGCGTCGACTGCGCCGCCGACCTCTACCGCCAGGCCGGGATCACCGACCCTCGAAACGACATCGACGCCGTGGAGATGTACGTGCCGTTCTCCTGGTACGAGCCCATGTGGTTGGAGAACCTCGGGTTCGCCGAGGAGGGCGAGGGGTGGAAGCTCGTGGACGACGGCGTGACCGCCCTCGACGGCGACCTGCCCGTCGACATGTCGGGCGGGGTGCTGTCCTCGAACCCGATCGGCGCGTCGGGCATGATCCGTTTCGCCGAGGCCGCCCTGCAGGTCCGGGGCCTGGCCGGCGAGCACCAGGTCGACGGCGTGAAGGTCGCCATGGGCCACGCGTACGGTGGGGGCTCGCAGTTCTTCTCGATGTGGATCGTGGGAAGCGAGCGGCCGTGAACTTCACCTTCAGCGACGAGCAGGACGAGCTGCGCAGGACCATCCGCAAGTTCCTCGAGGAGCGGTCCCCGTCCGCGGAGGTGCGTCGGCTGATGGAGACCGACGAGGGGTTCGACGAGGCCGTCTGGAAGCAGCTGTCCCAGGACCTGGCGCTCCCGGGCATCCACGTCCCCGAGGCGTACGGCGGCCAGGGGTTCACCCAGGTCGAGCTCGGGATCGTCCTGGAGGAGATGGGCCGCGTCCTGCTGTGCGCGCCGTTCCTCTCCTCCGCCTGCCTGGCGACGACCGCGATCCTGGAGACCGGTACCGAGGAGCAGAAGGCCGAGCTATTGCCCTCGATCGCTTCCGGAGAGACCCGGGCCGCGTTCGCGTACGCCGAGTCGAACGGCCGGTGGGGGGCCGAGGGCGTAGAGGCCGTCGCCACCCCCGACGGTGACCGTCATCGGCTGGACGGCGAGAAGTCCTACGTCATCGACGGCCACACCGCGCACCAGCTGGTCGTCGCGGCGCGTGGGCCGGGAACGAGCGGCGCCGATGGCCTCGGGCTGTTCGTGCTCGACGGCGACGCCGAGGGCGTGACCCGGACCCGGCTGAACACGATCGACCGGACGCGAAAGCAGGCGAAGGTGTCGCTCTCGGGAGCGATCGCCACGCCGCTCGGCGAGGCCGGTTCGGCGTGGCCGGCGATCGAGCGCGTCCTGGACCACGCCGCGGTGTTCCTGGCCGCGGAGGCCACCGGATCCGCCCAGACCTGCCTGGACACGGCGGTCCAGTACGCGAAGGACCGGGTCCAGTTCGGGCGGCCCATCGGCTCGTTCCAGGCCGTGAAGCACCTCTGCGCCGACATGCTGCTGCAGGTCGAGTCGTCGAAGACCGCCGCGTACTACGGCATGTGGGCCGCGGCCGAGGATCCCCAGGAGCTGAAGCTGGCCGCGCCGATGGCCAAGGCGTACTGCACCGAGGCCGCGTTCGCCGTCGCCCGGGGCAACATCCAGGTCCACGGCGGCATCGGGTTCACCTGGGAACACGACGCCCACCTCTACTTCCGCCGCGCGAAGACGAGCGAGCTGCTGTTCGGCGACCCGACGTACCAGCGCTCGCTCCTCGCCGATCGCTTGGGGATCTGATGGGACGCCTCGACGGCAAGGTGGCGCTGATCACCGGCGGCGCCGGGGGCCAGGGGACGGCGGAGTCTCGCCGGTTCGTGGCGGAGGGCGCTCGCGTGGCGATCGCCGACGTGACCGACGAGGCGGGCAAGGCGCTGGCCGACGAGCTCGGCGACGCCGCCGCCTACCTTCATCTGGACGTGACCAGCGAGGACGACTGGGCGGCCGCGGTCGAGGCCGTCGAGACGCAGTTCGGCAAGCTCGACGTCCTGGTCAACAACGCCGGGATCCTGCGGTTCAGCGCGCTCGCCGACACGACGCTGGACGACTACCTGAAGGTCATCCAGGTCAACCAGGTCGGGGTGTTCCTCGGGATGCGCAGCGCGATCGAGCCGATGAAGCGGGCGGGGGGCGGATCGATCGTGAACATCTCCTCGATCGAGGGGATGTTCGGCGGTCCGTTCCTGGTCGCGTACACCGCCAGCAAGTTCGCGGTCCGGGGAATGACGAAGGTCGCCGCCGTCGAGCTCGGCCAGCACGGCATCCGGGTCAACTCGGTCCACCCGGGCGCGGTTGCAACGGACATGACCGCCAGCATCCCGGGCGTCGACGCGGTGGCGATGGCCAAGTTCCTGTCTCCGGCCGTGCCGGTGGGGCGTCTGGCCACGGCCGAGGACGTCTCGAACCTGTGCCTGTTCCTGGCGTCGGACGAGAGCGGCTACTGCACGGGCTCGGAGTTCGTGATCGACGGAGGGGTCGGGGCCTACATCCGCTGGCCGGGGATCAAGGCGCACCCCGCCGGCTGATGCGCCTCGCGTACACCGCCGAGCAGGAGGCCCTCAAGCAGGAGCTCCGGGCGTACTTCGAGCGGCTCATCCCCCCGGAGGTCCGCCGCGACCTCGGCCCCAACATCGGCGAGCACTTCGGCGAGGAGTTCCGGCGGCTGGTCCGGCAGATGGGGGCCGACGGGTGGCTGGGCATCGGCTGGCCGGTGGAGTACGGCGGACAGGGTCGCGGTCCGATCGAGCAGTACATCTTCTTCGACGAGGCCCGCCGGGCCGGCGCGCCCATGCCGGTCGTAACCCTGAACACCGTCGGCCCAACCCTCATGGACTTCGGAAGCGAGGCGCAGAAGGACCGCTTCCTGCCCGCCATCCTGCGGGGCGAATGCCACTTCGCGATCGGGTACACCGAGCCGGGGGCCGGGACCGACCTGGCGTCGCTCACGACGCGCGCGGTGCGTGACGGCGACGGCTGGGTCATCAACGGCCAGAAGGTGTTCACCACCGGCGCCCACGACGCGGACTTCGTCTGGCTCGCCGCGCGCACCGACGCGGACGCGCCGAAGCACCGTGGCATCACGATCTTCATCGTCGACACCGCCTCGCCGGGCTTCAAGTGGACGCCGATCCACACGATCGACGACGGCCTGACGAACGCCACGTACTTCGAGGACGTCCGGGTGGCCGACGACGCCGTGGTGGGCGGCCTCAACGAGGGCTGGCGGCTGATCACCCACCAGCTGAACCACGAGCGGGTGGCCCTGGCGTCGCCGGGCAAGGCCGAGGACGTGTTCGAGCGAACCCTCGCCTGGGCCCGTGAGACGCCCGCGGAGAGCGGCGGGCGGGTCATCGACGTGCCGTGGGTGCAGCTGGCCCTGGCCCGGGCGCGGATGCGCCTGGAGGGCGTGAAGCTCCTGAACTGGCGGATGGCCTGGGGCCTGGCCCAGGGCGAGCTCAGCCCGGCCGATGCGTCGGCGGCCAAGGTGTACGGGACCGAGACGTTCCCCGAGGTGTACCGGGCACTCATGGAGGTCACCGGCGCCGCCGGCAGCCTCCGCGAGGGGTCCCTCGGCGCGCTGTTCGACGGCCGTCTGGAACACCACTACCGGGCCGCGTACGTGCTGACGTTCGGCGGCGGGGTCAACGAGGTCATGCGCGACATCATCGCCACCACCGGCCTGGGGCTCCCGAGGAGCCGGGCGTGACGGACACGGCCGCGGCCACGGAGCAGGACCTCCTGACCCGGCTCCGCGCCTTCGAGGGGCAGCAGGCGGCCGATCCGCTCGTCGCGCCCGACGAGGTGAACGCCGCGATGATCCGCCACTGGTGCGAGGTCCTGGAGGACCACAACCCGGTCTACACCGACGCCGAGGCCGCGGCGACGTCGGCGCACGGCGGTCTGGTGGCGCCGCCGACGATGCTCCAGGTCTGGCCGATGCGCGGCCTGCGCACGAAGGGCGGTCCGGGCTCTCCACCGCAGGCGCTGATCCGCCTGCTGGCCGACGCCGGGTATCCCTCGATCATCGCCACCGACTGCGAGCAGGAGTACGCGCGCTACCTCCGCCCCGGCGATCGCGTCACCGCGACGACCTTCGTCGAGACGGTCTCCGACGAGAAGCACACCGCCATCGGCGACGGGTTCTTCGTGACCTGCCGGTGCGAGTACACCGACGTGGCCGGTGAGGTCGTGGGGACGCAGCGCTTCCGCCTGCTGATGTACCGGGCGAAGGAACGCACCTCCCTCGTCGCGGGAGACGCCCCGGACACCGGCCGGCGGCCCCACCCGGCGATGAACGACGACACCGCGTTCTTCTGGGAGGGCGCCAGGGCGGGGGAGCTTCGGATCCAGCGCTGCGCCGCGTGCGGCGTCCTCCGCCATCCACCCCGGCCCGCCTGCGGCGCGTGCGGGTCGCTCGAGTGGGACACGATCGTGGCCTCGGGCCGGGGGACGATCTACAGCTACGTCGTCCACCACCACCCCCCGGTCCCCGGGTTCACGCCGCCCTTCGTCGTGGCCCTGGTCGAGCTCGAGGAGGGCGTGCGGGTGGTGTCCAACCTGATCGAGGTCGACCCCGCGTCGGTCGAGATCGGCCTCCCGGTCCGGGTCGCGTTCGAGGCCGTCGACGACGACCTCACCCTCCCGGTGTTCGAGGTGGTCGCCTGATGGACCTAGCGCCGAACGAGGACCAGCGGGCGCTGCGCGATCTGGCCAGGCAGATCCTCACTGACCTGGTCACACCCGACCGGCTGAAGGAGGTCGAGGGCGGCCCCGACCACCACGACGCGAGCCTGTGGGCCGAGCTGGCCCGCGCCGGGCTGCTCGGCGTCGGCGTGCCGCCGGAGCTCGGCGGCAACGGCGGCGGCATGGCCGAGGCATGCCTGCTCCTCGAGGAACAGGGCCGCACGGTGGCGCCGGTCCCCCTGCTTCCCACCCTCGTTCTTGGGGCGATGCCCATCGCGGAGTTCGGCACCGAGGGGCAGCGCGACCTGCTGCTTCGCGGCGTCCCGGCCGGCGACGTCGTCCTGACCGCCGCCCTGAACCCGGACGGCGGGGGCCCCACGGTCCACGCCGCGCAGTCGGCGGACGGCTGGAGCCTGACGGGGGTCGTCGACGCCGTGCCCGCGGTCACGCGCGCGGCCGCCGTGCTGGTGCCCGCCACCTCCCCGGACGGCCCGAAAGCGTTCCTGGTGAACGCCGGGTTCGCGACGCTCGAGACCCAGACGGGCACCAGCCGCGAGCCGCGGTTCCGGGTGGTCCTCGAGGCGGTGAACGGGGAGCCGGTCGGCGAGGACGGCACGCCGGGGTTGCTCGACTGGCTGATGCCGAGGGCGGTCGTGGCCACCTGCGCCGTCCAGGTCGGCGTCTCAGAGCGAGCCCTGCGGATGACCGCCGAGTACGTGTCCGGCCGCGAGCAGTTCGGGAAGCCACTCGGGGCGTTCCAGGCCGTGCAGCAGCGGCTGGCCGACGCCTACGTCGACATCGAGATCATGCGGTGGACGATGTGGCAGGCGGCCTGGAAGCTCGACGAGGGGCTGCCCGCCGGCGAGGAGGTCGCCGTCGCCAAGGCCTGGGCGGCCGAGGGCGGCCAGCGGGTCGCGGCCACCGCGCAGCACCTGCACGGCGGCATCGGCGTCGACGTCGAGTACCCGCTGCATCGGTACACCCTGTGGGCTAAGGACCTCGAGCTGCGGCTCGGGTCCGGCACGCGACACCTGGCCCGCCTGGGCGAGCTCCTGGCGGCGGGGGAAGGACGATGACGGGCCTTCCATCCACCCGGTCACGTACGGCGGTCGCCGCCGGCGAGGACCTCCCGCCGGTCGACGTGGACGTGACCCCGGCGCTGGTCATCGGGGGGGCGATCGTCAGCCGGGACTTCCAGGACGTGCACCACGACCGCGACGCCGCGCGGGGCCACGGCGCCCGGGACGTGTTCATGAACATCCTGACGACGAACGGTCTGGTCGGACGGTACGTGACCGACTGGGCCGGGCCGGAGGCGATCGTGCGGCGGGTGGCGATCCGCTTGGGTGTGCCGAGCTACCCGGGAGACACCATGCGGTTCACCGGCCGCGTCGCGGAGGCCGACCCGGCGAGCGGCCGCGTGACCGTGGAGATCCGCGGTGCCAATGCCCTCGGCGATCACGTGACCGGGACGGTGGACGTGGAGCTGCCGGCGTGAGCGTTTCGGGAGCGACCGCGATCGCGGGGATCGGCTCCACCGAGTTCTCGAAGGACTCGGGGCGGACCGAGCTCCGGCTGGCCGTCGAGGCCGTCGGCGCCGCCCTGGCCGACGCGGGCATCCTGCCCTCGGACGTCGACGGAATGGTCACGTTCACCATGGACGCCAACGAGGAGATCGAGATCGCCCGCGCCCTGGGCATGGGCGACCTCACGTTCTTCTCCCGGATCGGGTACGGCGGGGGCGCGGCGTGCGGCGTGGTCCACCAGGCCGCCATGGCCGTGGCCACCGGCGCGGCCACCACCGTCGTCTGCTACCGCGCCCTGAACGGCCGCTCGTGGCGCCGGTTCGGGACGAGCATCGCCGGCAAGCCGACCTCGTCCACGATCCACTACGGCTGGTACCTGCCGTTCGGGCTTTCGACGCCCGCCGGGTGGGTGGCCATGTTCGCCCAGCGGTACCTGCACGAGCACGGCGCCACCACCGAGGACCTCGGCAACGTGGCCGTCGCGTGCCGGGCGTTCGCGGCGACGAACCCGGCGGCGTTCTTCCACGAGCGCCCGATCACCCTCGAGGATCACCAGTCCTCGCGATGGATCGTCGAGCCGCTCCGACTGCTCGACTGCTGCCAGGAGTCCGACGGCGCCGTCGCGGTGGTGGTCACCAGCCTTGAGCGGGCCCGCGACTTGACCCAGCCCCCGGCGGTGATCGAGGCCGTCGCCCAGGGCTCCGGCGCGGACCAGGAGGAGATGACCAGCTACTCCCGGCCCTCGATCACCGGCCTTCCCGAGGCGGCGGTCGTGGCCCGCCAGCTCTGGGAACAATCCGGCCTGAAGCCCGCGGACGTGCAGACCGCGATCATCTACGACCCGTTCACTCCCTTCGTGCTCATCCAGCTCGAGGAGTTCGGGTTCTGCGGGCCCGGCGAGGCCGCGGACTTCGTCCGCGAGACGGGGATCGGCCCGGGCGGCGGACTGCCGCTCAACCCGAACGGGGGACAGCTGGGCGAGGCGTACATCCACGGGATGAACGGCGTCGCCGAGGGCGTCCGGCAGGTCCGGGGGACCGCCACGAACCAGATCGACGGCGCCGAGCACGTCCTGGTCACCGCCGGCGTCGGCGTCCCCACCAGCGGGCTGATCCTGGGGCGGGGCTGATGGACTTCAAGGACTCCCCCGCCCAGGCCGAGTTCCGCGCCGAGGCCCGTGCGTGGCTCGAGGAGCGCTTCCCGGCGTGGAAGGCGGCGGAGGGCGTCGCGGGCGAGCCGCCGTACCCGACCGAGGTCGCCCGGTCCTGGCACCGTGTCCTGCACGCGGACGGGTGGGCCGCGCCGTCGTGGCCCCCCCAGTTCGGCGGGCGGGGCCTGGGGTTCGTGGAGGGGACGATCTGGGCCGAGGAGAAGGCGCGGGTCGGCGCGAACGTCCCGTTCGACATCCCCGGGTTCGGCATGGCCGGCCCGACGATCGTGGCCCACGGAAGCGAGGAGCAGCAGGCCCGGTTCCTTCCGCCGCTCCTGGCCGGCGAGGAGCTGTGGTGCCAGCTGTTCTCCGAGCCGGGCGCGGGATCGGACCTGGCCAACCTGACCACCCGCGCCGAGCTCGACGGCGACGACTGGGTGGTGACCGGCCAGAAGGTGTGGTCCTCGGCGGCGCACGAGGCCGACTGGGGGATCCTCATCGCCCGCCACGACTTCGACCTGCCGAAGCACAAGGGGCTCGTCTATCTGATCGTGAATATGCACGCAGAGGGCATCGAAGTCCGCCCGCTCCGCCAGATGGACGGCGGGTCGCACTTCAACGAGGTGTTCCTGAACGGGGTCCGGGTGCCCGACGCGAACCGGCTCGGGGAGCCCGGCGACGGGTGGAAGGTCGCGGTGACCACGCTCATGAACGAGCGCGTCTCGCTCGGCGCCGCCACCGCCGGCTTCGCGATCCCCTTCGAGCGGCTGACGGCGACGGCGCGAACCGCCCCGGCGGGGCTCCGTCGCGTCGACCGCGACGCCCTCGCCCGCGTCTACACGAGCGGGCGCATCCTGGAGCTCCTGAACGCCCGGGTCGTCTCGAAGCTGGGAAAGGGCCAGATCCCCGACGCGGAAGGCTCGGTCATGAAGCTCGTCCTCGCCGGGCTGGTGTCGGACTCGGCCGAGCTGGCGGTGCATCTCCTGGGCCCCGAGGGGACCGTCGACGACGAGGCCGGGCTGCAGCACACGTTCCTGGGGAGCCTGGCGTTCCACCTGGGCGGGGGAACCGATCAGATCCAGCGCAACCTCATCGGCGAGCGGGTCCTCGGCCTGCCGCGCGACGAGCAACCCGACCGTACCCTCCCGTTCCGGGAGGCCCTGGCCGCGAGGAGCACCTGACCATGCGATTCGGCGTGCAGATCTTCCTGACGGACCGCTCGATCCGGCCCGACGTGGTCGGCGCGCGAGGCGGAGGCTCGAGGCTTCGAGCTGCTGTTCATCCCCGAGCACACCCACATCCCCCTCAGCCGGAAGACCCCGCCCCCCATGGGCGAGCCGCTGCCCGAGCAGTACTACCGGTGTCTGGACCCGTTCGTGGCCCTCACGGCCGCGGCCGCGGTGACGGAGCGACTCCGGGTGGGCACCGCGGTCTGCCTGGTCGCGCAGCGCGACCCCATCGTGACGGCCAAGGAGATCGCCACCCTCGACCTGCTCTCGGGCGGGCGCTTCATCTTCGGCGTGGGCTTCGGCTGGAACCGGGACGAGCTCGAGCATCACGGCGTGGCGTACGCCGAACGCCGGGCGGTCACTCGCGAGCGCGTCCTGGCCATGCAGCGCCTGTGGGAGGACGAGGCGGCGAGCTTCCAGGGCGAGCACGTCCGGTTCGAGCCCTCCAACGCCTGGCCGAAGCCGGTCCAGAAGCCGTGGCCGCCGGTGTTCATGGGCGGGTCCGGCGGACCCAAGCTCTTCGCCGCGGTGGCCGAGTACGCGAACGGGTGGATGCCGATCGGCGGTCGCGGAATGGCCAAGGCGATGCCCGAGCTCCGGCAACGCTTCGAGGAGAACGGCCGCGACCCGGACTCGCTCGAGATCATGCCGATCGGGTCGATCCCCGAGCCCGGGAAGCTCGAGTACTTCGCGAGCCTGGGGATCGAGGACGTCGTCCTCGGCGTCGACCACGGGACGGAGGCCGAGGTGCTCCCGACCCTCGACCGGTTCGCCGAGATCGTCGAGCCGTTCCGCGGGTGATCGCGTGACCGAGCCGCGGGGCGACCTGGAGTGGGGCTCGATCCCCGGGCTGGTCCGATCCTCGGTCGAGCGCTTCGCCGACGAGGAGGCCGTCGTCGACGGCGACGTCCGGATGTCCTTCGCCGGCCTCGGGGGGCTCGTGGACCGGGCGCGGCCGCGGTGGTCGCCGCCGGGATCGAGCCGGGGGACCGGGTGGCGATCTGGGCGCCGAACTGCGTCGAGTGGATCGCCGCCGCGCTCGGCGCGGTGGGCGCCGGCGGCGTCCTGGTGCCGATCAACACCCGGTTCAAGGGGCGCGAGGCGGCGTACGTGCTGGGACGAAGCCGCGCCCGGATGCTGTTCACCGTCCGCGGATTCCTGGACCTCGACTTCCCGGCGATGCTCGGCGACGCGGCCGACCTGCCGGCCCTGGAGACGGTCGTCCTGCTGAAGGGGGAGGGCGGCGCTCGGCTGGGAGGCGTTCCTGGGCGACGGCCTCGAGGGCGCACGGGATCAGCCGCCGAGCAGCGCGCCGGCGCCGTCAAGGCGGAGGACCTCTCCGACATCATCTTCACGTCGGGAACGACGGGACGGCCCAAGGGCGTGATGTGCACCCACGGCCAGACGCTGCGGGTCTTCGAGGTGTGGTCGCGGGTGGTCGGTCTGCGACGAGGGCGACCGGTACCTGGTCGTCAACCCGTTCTTCCACACGTTCGGCTACAAGGCCGGCTTCCTGTCCGCGATCATGCGGGGGGCCACGACCGCTCCCCCATGCGGTGTTCGACGCCGGCTCGGTGCTCGAGCGGATCGACGAGGAGCGGGTGAGCGTCCTGCCCGGGCCGCCGACGCTGTACCAGTCGATCCTCGAGGAGCCGTCGCGAGCCGGACGCAACCTGTCCTCGCTCCGGCTCGCGGTCACCGGTGCGGCGGTGGTCCCCGTGGAGCTCATCCACCGGATGCGCGACGAGCTGACGTTCGAGACGATCCTCACCGCGTACGGCCTGACCGAGTCGACGGGCACCGCGACGATGTGCCGGCCGGGCGACGACCCGGAGACCATCGCCAACACGTCCGGCCGCGCCATCCCTGACACCGAGGTGCGGGTGGTGGACGCCGAGGGCGAGGAGGCCGAGCGCGGACAGCCGGGCGAGATCGTGATCCGCGGCTACAACGTTATGAAGGGCTACTTCGAGGACCCGGAGGCGACCGCCGAGACCATCGTGCGACGGATGGCTGCACACCGGCGACGTCGGGGTCATGGACGAGGACGGCTACCTCCGGATCACCGACCGCGTGAAGGACATGTTCATCGTCGGCGGCTTCAACGCGTACCCGGCGGAGATCGAGAACGAGCTGCTGACCCATCCGTCCATCGCCCAGGCCGCGGTGGTGGGGATGCCGGACGAGCGGCTGGGCGAGGTTGGGGTCGCCTTCGTCGTCCTGCGCGCCGGCAAGACCATCGATCCCCCGGGCGTGCTGGCGTGGCTGAGCGAGCGGATCGCCAACTACAAGGTGCCCCGGCGGATCGAGGTCGTGGAGGCCCTGCCACTCAACGCGAGCGGAAAGGTGCTGAAGTACGAGCTACGCGAACGTGCCGCGTCCCTGGGGTGAGAGGAGAGACACATGGCCAAGTACCTGCGGCTGGGTGAGGAGCGGTGGCCGCTCCCGCCGGACGCCGATCTCGACGCGCTGCGCGCGGTGGTGTCCGGGGCCATGAACGAGGGCACCGCGGTGGGCATCGAGGTCCAGCTGGACCGGGGAGGCACCGCGGACCTGCTCATCAACGGCAAGGCGGTGCGCTCGGTGCTGCTGTGGGAGGAGGAGTCCACGTCGCGGCCGTCCTTCACCATGATCGACTGACGATGCGGACCCCGTCGTGAACCACGCTCCGATCCGGCTCGGCTCGATCCTGTTCACCGTGGTCGAGCCCCACGCCGGCCACGAGGTCGCCTACAACCGGTGGTACGAGCGCGACCACTTCTACTCGGGGTGCCTGATCGGCCCGGGCATCCTGGCCGGCCGCCGCTTCGTGGCCACCCGCCCGTACAAGGATCTGCGGTTCCCGGAGGACTCCCCGGTGACGCCGGACAAGCTCACCGGCTCCTACCTGGCCCTGTACTGGATCGAGCGCGGCCTTCAGGACGAGTGGGGCACGTGGGCCGCGAAGCAGGTCCACGCCCTCCACAAGGCGGACCGCATGTTCGCGGAGCGCGACCACATCCACACGAAGATGTACCGCTATCGGTGGGGCACCTTCCGCGACGACGACGGCGTCCCGCCCGAGCTCGCCCTGGACCACCCCTACGCGGGCGTGGCCGCGGTGATCGGGGAGTCGAACGACGAGGCCGGCCGCGACGCGCTGCTCGAGGAGCTGCAGACGGGCATCGTCCCCGCCGCGACGACCGGCTCGGCGGCGATGACCCTCGCGTTCACCCCGGTCCCGATCCCGGACGGGGCGCCCGCCGACGTGCCGCGGCTCCCGGACGACGCGCGGCGCTTCCTGCTGCTCTCGTTCCTGGAGGCCGACCCGAAGGAGGGCTGGGACGCGTTCGCCGTCCTCGGCGACGCGGTGGAGGCGACCGGCCGGGGCCGCGTGCTCTGGGCCTCGCCCTTCATCCCGACCCTGCCCGGAACCGACACCTACACGGACCAGCTTCGCTGACCCGTGGACCTCCGGACCTCTCCCCACGAGCAGGCGTTCCGCGCCGAGGCGCGGGCGTGGCTGGAGCCGGCGGTTGCCGCGCTTCCGCCGCGGCCCGAAGCGGAGGACTGGGCCGGACGTCGAGAGTTCGACACCGGGTGGCAGCGGCGGCTGTTCGAGGCGGGGTACGCGGGGCTCGACTGGCCCGAGGAGGCCGGCGGGCGCGGGGCCACGCCGGGGGAGCACCTCATCTTCCTGGAGGAGGCCGAGCGGGCCGGGGCGCCCTACGTCGGCGTGAACTTCGTCGGCCTGCTGCACGCGGGGCCGACGATCGCCGCCGAGGCAACCCCCGAGCAGCGGGCCCGGTACCTCCCCCCGATCCTGCGGGGCGACGAGGCGTGGTGCCAGGGGTTCTCCGAGCCCGGCGCGGGCTCGGACCTGGCGTCGCTCAGCACCAGGGCGGTCCGCGACGGCGACGACTACGTCGTCAATGGCCAGAAGATCTGGACGTCGTTCGGACAGGTGGCCGACTTCTGTGAGCTGCTGGTGCGTACCGACCCCGCCGCCCCGAAGCACAAGGGGATCACCTGGCTGATCCTGCCGATGGACACCCCGGGCATCGAGGTGCGTCCCCTCAGGACGATCGCCGGGTCCTCGGAGTTCAGCGAGGTGTTCCTGACCGACGTCCGGGTCCCCGTCGAGAACCGCGTCGGCGAGGAGAACGACGGCTGGCGGGTGGCGATGGTCACGTTCTCGTTCGAGCGGGGGACGGCGTTCGTCGGCGACCTGCTGCGGACCCGCGAGCTCCACGCCTCGCTCGCCCGCCTGGCGAAGGAGACCGGCGCGTGGGACGACGGCGGCGTCCGTCGCGAGCTCGGACACCTCGGCGCCGACCTGGACGCGCTGTGGGCGCTCACCCTGCGCAACGTGACCCAGGCCGAGCGGGGCTCGGGCGTCCCGGGCCTCGGGGGCTCGGTGTTCAAGCTGCACTACACCCAGACGCGGCACCGCCTGGGGGACCTCGGACTCTCGATCCTCGGGCGCGAGGGGCTCTCCCTGGACGACGCCGGCCGCGACCACGTCCGGGGGTGGATCTACGCGATCTCCATGACGATCGCTGCCGGGACCACGCAGATCCAGAAGAACATCATCGGCGAGCGCATCCTCGGCCTCCCCAAGGAGCCCGCCGCGAGATGAACTTCGACCTCGACGACGACGATCGCGCGCTGCAGGCCGGGATCCGCGAGCTC
Organism: uncultured Actinomycetes bacterium; assembly: GCA_963742735.1. GTDB lineage: Bacteria > Actinomycetota > UBA4738 > UBA4738 > JBBDTT01 > JBBDTT01. Next base: position 72,940 of record CAVUMN010000001.1, on the reverse strand, counting down.
TGCCGGAGCGAGTCGGCCCCGGACCACCCGCGCGCGGCGACCGCGCCGGGCGGCGTGGACCGTGACAACTGGGGTGCGCTGGGGACCGCCGGCGTCTTCGGCCTGCGTCTTCCCGAGGACCGCGGCGGGGTCGGCCTCGGCCCCACGCAGGCCGTCCTGGTGTTCGAGGAGCTCGGCAGGGCGAACGTCCCCGGCCCGCTCGTCGGAACGCACCTGGCGGCCGGGCTCGTGGACGGCGCCGCGGACGGAACCGCGATCGTCGGCCTGGTGGAGCGGCCGGCAACCGGCCCGGCAGCCATCGAGAGCCTCGAGGCGCTCGACACGCTCGTCGTCCTCGACGGTGATGGGGTGTGGTCGGTTCCCCCGAGCGGACTCGGCGCGGAACCCATCTCCGACCCCCTCGATCCCCTCACACCCCTCCATCGGGTCGCCGCGCTGCCGAACGGGGACCGGCTCGGCACCGCAGCGGACGCCGAACGGTGGCGGCTGGAGGGCGGAGTCCTGACCGCGGCCCTGTGCGTCGGGCTCGCCTCGGCCGCGACCGACGCCACCGTGGACTACGCGAAGGAGCGGCATCAGTTCGACCGGCCGATCGGCTCGTTCCAGGCCGTGAAGCACCTGTGCGCGGACATGCTGGTGCGGGCCGAGATCGCCCGCGCCGCCGCCTACGCCGCCGGGTGCGCCCTGGACGACCCGGATGCCGGCGAGGCCGAACGCGCCGTCGCGTCCGCGCTCCTGCTGGGCGCCGAGGCGGCCTATCTCAACGGCAAGGACTGCATCCAGGTGCACGGCGGGATGGGGTTCACGTGGGAGGGCAAGGTCCACCTGTACCTGAAGCGGGCCGCCGTCCTGCGCACCCACTTCGGCGGCGCGACACGCCAGATCGAGTCCGTGGCGGCGGCCCTGTGAATCGGCAGCGCGGTCGCCAGGCCGCGGTGGTGGGCATCCACGCCCTGCCCTACTCGAAGGACCTCGGCATGACCGAACGCCGCTCCGGGGCGCTGGCCATCCTCGGCGCCCTCGAGGACGCCGGCCTCACGGTGGCCGAGGTCGACGGGATGACTCGCTATGTGTGGCAGCCCACCACCGAGATGGAGATGGCCCGTCTCCTGGGCATCCAGAACCTGCGGTTCTTCGGCGAGATCGACTACGGCGGGGGGGCGGGGGCGCCCACCGATTCAGCTCGCCGCCATGGCCATCGAGCTGGGGCTGGCCGAGGTCGTCGTGGCGTTCCGCTCGCGCAACCGCTCCTCCGGCGGCCGGCCGTGGGCCGCGCAGGTGCTCGCCGAGGGACAGGATCAGTTCGAGCGGCCCCACGGGATCGTCCGGCCGGCCGACGGCTTCGCGATGATCGCGCGCCTGTGGATGCATCGATGGGGGTGGACGCGGGAGGACCTCGGCCGGGTGGCCATCGCCATCCGCGAGCACGCCCTGAAGAACCCCATGGCCATGATGTACGGCCGGCCGCTGACCATGGAGGACTACCTGGCGTCGCGGATGATCGCCGAGCCGCTGTGCCTGTTCGACAACTGCCTGGAGACCGACGGCGCCCTGGCCATGGTCCTCACCAGCGCCGAGCGGGCGGCGGACCTGGAGGTCACGCCGGCCTACGTGACCGGGTACGCCATGGGCAGCGGGCCCGAGGTCTACGCGATGACGAACTACTACGGCCCCGAGCTCGGCGTGACCCCCAACGCGTTCGTCGCCCCCGACCTGTGGGCGAACACCGGCCTGGCGCCGGAGGACATCGGCGTCGCCCAGTTCTACGACGCGTTCACCCCTCAGCTCCCCGTCGCCTTCCAGGAGTTCGAGTTCTGCGCGGAGGGCGAGGGCGCGGCCTACCTCGCGTCCGGCGAGGCGCCCCCGTACAACACGAGCGGCGGCGGTCTGTCCGAGGCCTACACCCACGGGTTCAACCTGCTGGTCGAGGGCGTGCGCCAGGTGCGCGGGATCTCGACGTCGCAGGCCCCCGACGCCGGCCACGTCCTGGTCACCAGCGGCAACGTGGTGCCCACCGGAGCCATCGTGTTCTCCAGGGAACCGTCATGAACGCCGAGCCCCTCGCGCTGCCGCCGAAGCCCGTCCCCGACCCGGACACCCAGACGTTCTGGGACGGGGTGGCCGAACGCCGTCTGCTGGTCCAGCGATGCGCGTCGTGCGGCGGCTGGATCTGGCAGCCGCGACCGATCTGTCCTCGCTGTCACGAGCCCGACCCCGAGTGGACCGAGCTGAGCGGCGCCGGGACGGTCGCCTCGTGGACCGTGATCCATCCGCCGGTGCTCCCCGTGTGGCAGGACGCGGTGCCCTTCGTGCTCGTGCTGGTCGCGCTCGACGGCGCCCCGATGGTGCGCATGGTCGGGCAGCTCGTCGACGACGCGGGGGAGCGCGTGCACGACGATGACGGCGTCGACTTCGGCGCGCCCGTGCGCCTCGTGTGGCGAACGGACGAGGCCGGCCAGGTCCTCCCGGCCTGGGCCCTGGGCGGCTGATTCCGATAGAAAGCGAGGTACCGATGACCGAGACCGGCGGGATCTGGGAACTGATCGAGGCGCGTGCGGCGTCGACGCCCGACGCGACGACCGCCGTGGACGAGCGCGGCGAGTCGCTGACGTTCGGCCAATTGAAGGAGCGGGCGGAGCGCGCCGCCGCCGGCCTGGCTGCCGAGCACGGGGTCGGCGAGGGCGACGTGGTGTCGTGGCAGCTGCCCACGTGGATCGAATCGATGGTCCTGGTCGGCGCGCTGGCCCGCCTGCAGGCGGTCCAGAACCCGATCCTGCCGCTGTACCGGGAACGCGAGGTCGGGTTCATCCTCCCGCAGGCGCGCTCGAAGCTCTTCCTGACGCCCTCGCAGTGGCGGGGGTTCGACTACGAGGCCATGGTCCGCGGGATCGCCGAGACGGCCGGCGGCGTCGAGGTCCTCGTCGCCGATCGAGTCCTGCCCGAGGGCGACCCGTCGACGCTTCCGCCCCCTCCGCCGCCGACGACCCCGGAGGACGCGCCCGTTCGCTGGTACTTCTACACGTCGGGCACCACCGCCGAGCCGAAGGGCGCGCAGCACACCGACCACACCATCGCCGCCGCCGCGCGCGCGATGTCCGAGCGCCTCGCCCTGACCGACGCCGACCGGAGCGCGCTGGTGTTCCCGTTCACCCACATCGGCGGGATCATCTGGCTGTTCGCGAGCCTGATGACCGGCGTGGTCAACGTGATCGACGAGGCGTTCGATCCGGAGAAGACCACCCGCTACCTGGCCGAGCAGGACGTCACCCTCGCCGGCTCCGGCACGTTCTTCCACCTGGCCTACCTGAAGATGCAGCAGGCGGACCCGTCGACGAAGCTGTTCCCCAGCGTCCGCGCGTACCCGGGGGGCGGTGCGCCGAAGCCGCCGCAGCTCCACTACGACCTGAAGGAGCACCTCGGGGGCGCCGGCATCGTCAGCGGCTACGGGCTGACCGAAGCGCCGATCATCTCCATGGCCGGCGTCACCGACTCCGATGAAGTCCTGGCCAACACCGAGGGCCGGGCCACCCCGGGCGTCGAGCTCCGGGCGGTCACCCTGGAGGGCAAGGTCGCCGGCATCGGCGAGGAGGGGGAGATCCGCGCGAAGGGTCCGCAGATGTTGCGGGGGTACGTGGACTCCGGCCTGGACGCCGAGGCGTTCGACGAGGAGGGCTGGTTCCGCACCGGCGACCTGGGCAGGCTCGACGCCGACGGCAACGTGACGATCACCGGGCGTCTGAAGGACATCATCATCCGCAAGGGCGAGAACATCTCGGCGAAGGAGCTCGAGGACGCCCTGTTCCGGCACCCGAAGGTGGCCGATGCCGCGGTGGTCGGCCTCCCGGACCCGGAGGCGGGGGAGATCGCCTGCGCGGTCGTGGCACTGAAGGACCCGGGCGACCCACTCACGTTCGAGGAGATGCAGACGTTCCTGGACGAGCAGACGGTCACGAAGCGGAAGTGGCCGGAGCGCCTGGAGATCGTGGACGCGCTTCCGAGGAACCCGGCCGGCAAGGTCCTGAAGCAGGACCTTCGGATGGCCTACTCGTGAGCGACACCGTCCGCGTCACCCACGACGGCCCCGTCGCCATCGTCAGCCTGAACCGCCCGGACCGCCACAACGCCTTCACCGACGAGATGGACGGGGCGTTCTTCGACGCCATGGACGCCCTGGCTGCCCGCGAGGACGTACGCGCGGTGATCTGGCGGGGCGAGGGGAAGTCGTTCTCCAGTGGCCGCGACACCAAGGAGCTCGGCATCCGAACGAAGGGGGAGAGCGACCTCGAGTACATCGAGGCCGGCCATCGCCGGACCCGGATCCTGTGGGACATGCCGGTGCCGATCGTCGTGGCCCTGAAGGGCTGGGTGATCGGCGGTTCCTTCGAGCGCGCGCTCCTGTGCGACCTGCGCCTCGCCGCCGAGGACGCCCGGATGACCCTGCCCGAGATCACCCACGGCGTGATCCCCGACTCCGGTGGGACCGCGCGGCTGTTCCAGATCGCCGGCCACGGCCTGGCCGCCGACCTGGCGCTCACCGGCCGCGTGCTGACCGCCCAGGAGGCGCTGACCCATGGGGTCGTCTCGAGGGTGGTCCCGGCGGAGGAGCTGGACGACGCGGCGCTCGAGCTGGCCCACGACATCGCCTCGCGCTCGCCGCTGGCGGTGAAGTTCAACCGCCAGGTCCTCCGGGCGATCGCCGTCCCGCCGGTTGAGCGCTCGATGCACGAGGAGAAGCTCGCTCAGACGGCGATCTTTGCGAGCGAGGACTACGCGGAGCTCAAGGCCGCTCGCGCCGAGGGCCGCGAGCCCAAGTTCCGCGGCCGCTAACCGCGCCCGGTCGCGCAGTCGTACGGGGCGGCGCCGGTCGCCGCGGTCACCAGCGACTGCGGGTCCTGCGCCAGCGACCACTGATCGGGCACGGCGATGCAGCGGCTCGGCCGTGGTCCCGGCCCGTCGGGGTCCTGCTCGGACGCGAACGATCGCGACAGGTGTGGGATCGGCCGGGTCCCGGTGACACAGGCCGCCCTCGAACCCAGCACGTGGCAGTCGAACCAGGCCTGGGCGTAGTGACCGGCCACGAAATGGGCCCACGGGGTCTTGTAGATGAACGGCTGGTTGATGAAGTCGGTGTGCGTCCCGCCCTCCAGGACGATGAGCGAGACGGGTCTTCGCCCCGGCCCGGCCCGGATCGCGTCGTATCCCTCCTTGTGGCGCTGGTAGCCGAGCCCCTCGCCCATCGCCTGGGCGTTCGCCTGCAGGACGGTGAAGCCGAACGGCACGCCGTCGTAGTCCGACGTCTGCAGCTGCAGCGGAACGACGGCGGTGACGGGGGCCGAGTAGGACAGGGACACCGCGGCGGCCACCTTGGGCACGGGGCGGCCGTCGACGCCGGCGCCGGCCGCCAGGCTCCGCAGGTAGGAATGGACCGTTGCGCCGCCCATCGAGTGGCCCCCGATGCCGACCCGGCGGCGATCGACCAGGAAGGCGACCGGGTTGGGCGGGCCGTTCCGAGGATCCACTCGGGCCTCGAGCCGAGGCGTCGCCACGTCGACGGGGGTCACCGGGATCCGCATGAACCATCGGACGGCGTCCTCCAGATCCTGGCACGAGCCGGGGTACCGGCACGTCTGGGGGGCCGCGAACTCGACCGGGTTGAGGAGGTCGAGGGTGGACCCCTCGGACTCGCCCTGGCCGGCCGGGTCGTAGGTCAGCACCACGTAGCCGGCCCAGGCAAGGCGCTGCGCGATCCAGAAGTAGTGCTCCTGCCGGGAGGCCAGCCCCGCGGCCCACACGATCCCGGGCAGCCGGTCGCGGGTGAGGTTCGATCGCGAGACGCATCCCGCCCACGTTCCCGGGACCGCGTATGCCTTCGTGCCCGGCACGGGACATCCGAGTCCGACGAAGGCCCGGGGCGGGAGCCACAGCGTGCCCTCGAGCACCAGCCCACGCGCGTTGACGAACCGCACCTCCTGGGCGACCCCCGCCACGTACGGGAGCGTCTGCTCGTTCCCCACGTCGCACGTTCCGTTCGTGTAGCGGTAGTGAACCGGGTACGGCTCCTGTGCGGACAGACACGGCATCAGGAAGTACGCGGTGTCCAGGACCTCGTCGGTGTCGGCGTCGAAATCGCCCGAGCCGGAGGTGGGGTCGGTCCCGCCCCCGTCTCCGAAGGCGCCGTCGTGGTCCCAGTCCGGCGTGTACGCGGCGAGCCCCACGTCTCCGGCATGGTCGTAGGGAAGCTGCGGCCGCATGTGCAGGGCCGAGTCGAACGCGACCTGCGCCTCGTGGGCCGGGTCGAGCTCGGGATTTCCGTAGTGGGCGGGGTAGCGCATGAGGATCCGCCGGATCGCGCCGAGGACCCCCTCCTCGAAGTTGAAGTTGCGCGTGCGTGGATCCGTGGCGTCCGCCACGGGCCCGTCGAACATCGAGAGGAAGCTGTCGATGGGATAGGTCTGCGCCGAGGCGGGCATGACCAGGCCGCCGACGAGGGCGGCGAGCAGCGCGAGGACGATCAGGGCGCGGCGTATGCCTCTTGATTCGCTCACGGGGTGAAGGGTTCCTTGCCCAACTGGTCCCGGATCGGGCGGAACGGCGGCTGCATCAGGTTGCGCCGCTGCCAGTTGGCGCCGTCGACGGTGAGCGTGGCGCCGGTGATGTAGGCGGCGAACGGCGACGCGAGGAACGTCGCCGCCCAACCGAGCTCCCGGACCTCGCCGACCCGCAGGGCCGGAACCTTGGCGTTCTCGTTCTGTCCCCGGCCCGGCACCGCCCGGATCTGCTCGACCTCGTCCTCGTGGGGGAACAGGCCCGGAACGAGGCCGTTGACCCGGATGCCGTACGGGGCCCACTCGACCGCGAGCGTCTCGGTCAGGTTCTTCACGGCGGCCTTCGCCGCGGCGGAGTGCGCGAACCCGGGTCCGCCGGTCCAGGCGTAGGAGGCGCCGATGTTGAGGATCGAGCCCGGCGTCCCCGCGGCGATGTGGCGCCGGCCGAACTCCCGCGACATGAAGAAGGTCCCGTCCAGGACGATGCCCAGCACGGCCCGCCATCCGTTCGGGCTCAGGTCCTCGGCCGGAACCGGGAAGTTGCCTGCCGCGTTGTTGACCAGGACGTCGGGAAGCCCCAGTTCCGATTCCACGGCGTCGAACGCCGCCCCCACCACCCCGGGGTCGCGGATGTCGCACTCCGCGCCGATCGCCCGGCCGCCCGCCGCCTCGACGGCGTCGATCCCCGCCTCCAGGTGCTCCGGGCTCCGCGAGAGGATCGCGACCGAGGCGCCGAGCCGCGCGAACTCGACCCCGATGGCCTTCCCCAGCCCGGTGCCGCCGCCGGTCACGGCCACGACCCGGCCGTCGAACGTGCCGGGGACGAGCGCCGAGGTTCCCTCGGGCGGCGGCGCGGGGAGGCCGGTGGGCTCGCTCATCGGGCCACCACCAGGGCGTCGGCGGCCACGGCCCGGCCGGGGAGCGCGATGAGCGGGTTGATGTCGAGCTCCTCCACCGCGCCGGCCAGGTCCATGGCCAGCCGCTGCAGGCGCATCAGCACGTCCACGAGCGCGCGCAGGCTCGCCCTCGGACCGCCTCGGACGCCCGCCAGGAGGGGGAACGCCCTGAGCTCCTCGATCATCCGGCGGGCCTCGTCGCGGCCGAACGGCGGCACCCGGAACGTCACGTCGCGAAAGACCTCCACCGCGACCCCGCCGAGCCCGAACATCACCGCCGGCCCGAACCGCTCGTCGCGAACCACGCCGGCGATGGTCTCCACGCCGCTGATGATCATCTCGGAGACCAGCACCCCGTCGGCCTCCGGGGCCTCCGAGGTGAGCTCGGCGAAGGCCGCGCGCACCTCCGTCGCCGACCCGAGCCCCAGGCGGACCAGGCCTCGGTCGCTCTTGTGCAGCAGCGTCTCGCCGGAGGCCTTCAGGACCACCGGGAACCCGATGGACTCGGCGGCGCGGGCCGCCTCCGAGGCGCTCGTCACGAGCACGTCGCGGGTGACGGGGATCCCGTACGCGGCCAGGAGCTCCTTCGAACGGGCCTCCGACAGCGCCCGGCCGGGGGAGAGCAGCCCCCGCGCGACGCGGGCCGCCGGCAGGGGACGGGCCGGCACGTGATCGAACGGCGAGCGATACCGCGCCCGGAATTCGTGGTGGCCGAGCCACGCCTTCACCGCGGTCAGGCAGTTCCGGGCCGAACGGAACACGGGGAGCTCGGAGGCCAGCAGCACCTCCCGGTATCCCGCCTCGTCGGCGGCGGGGGACCCCCAGATCACGCAGACTGGCTTGGACGTGTTCGCGGCCGCGTCGACCAGGTCGCGGGCCAGGGTGTCGCTGATCGGCGAGAACGACCCGGCAACCGGGACGATCAGGGCGCCGACGTTCGGGTCCTCCAGGATCGCGTCGAGGATCTTCCGTCCCCGCTCGTCGCCGGTGGCGATGCCCCCGGAGTCCACGGGGTTGGAGATCCGCAGGAAGTCGGGGATCCACTCGCGCAGGCGGGCCTGCGTGGACGCGGTGAGCTCCGGCAGTCGCAGCCCCATGGAGGACGCCCAGTCCGCCATGTGCGCGCTGGTCCCTCCCGAGATCGAGTAGATCGCCACCCCGTCGGTCGCGGGCGGACCGCACCGGGCGAGCATCGCCGAGACGTCCAGGAGCTCGTCCAGCCCGTCCACCCGCGTCACGCCGAACTGGCGGAACACTCCGTCGGTAACCGCGTCCGAGCCGGCCAGGTGGCCCGAGTGCGACTGCGCCCACGACCGCCCCAGGGCGCTCCGCCCGACCTTGACCAGCACCACCGGCACGCCGGCTCGGGCCGCTTGGTCCAGCGCCAGCATCGTCGTCCGCCCGTCCTTGAAGCCCTCGATGTAGCCGGCGATGGCCCCGACCGTGGGCCGGTCGGCGAAGTGGCGGATGAAGTCGGCCGTCTCCAGGTCCGACTCGTTGCCGGTGGGAGCCCATCCCTCCATGGGGATCCCGAGGTCCTGTCCCTGGTAGATCGGCCGCCCCTGGTGCCCCGACTGGGTGATGAGGGCGATCCGCCTCCCCGACAGGTCCTCTCGGAACGGCTGGAACGAGTTCAGCGGCGTGTTCGGCCCCAGGACGCGAACGTCACCTCCGGCGATGAGCGACTCGAGCTCGGCCTGCCGCGCGGCTCCCTCCGGGCCGGTCTCGGCGAACCCGGCGGTGAAGATCACGGCGTAGGGCACGCCGGCCTCGATCGCGGACCGCAGGGCGCCGGCGGCGTCCTGGGTCAGGCACACCGCAACGTCGACGTCGTCGGGGACCTCCGCCAGGGAGGCGTAGCAGCGCTCGCCGGCCACGGACGCCCGGTTGGGGTTGACCGGGACGACCCGGCGGCCCTGGGACTGGGACCAGCCGGTGAGCAACCGGTAGTTCAGGGCGCTCTGGCTGCCGGGCGAGTCCGACGCGCCGATCACCGCGATCACCTTCGGGTGCAGGAGGCGCTCGAGGTCGAGCTCTCGCAGCGCGAGCGGTCTACCCGAAACGTCGACGCGCTGGGTCACAGGACTCCCGAGGTGAATATCTGACGGTGCGTCAGATCGTATCGTACGGACCCATGGAGCCAGCCTGGCGGACCGTGGGCGAGGCCCTGCGCTCGCAGGCCGCCGCGCTCGGGGATGCCCCATATCTATGGTCCGGCGAGGACCGGCGCACCTTCGAAGAGACGGACGCGCGGTCGGGGTCCGCCGCCGCCGGTCTGGCCGCCCTCGGCGTGCGGCCGGGCGACCGGGTGGCCGTGATCTCCGGGAACCGCATCGAGATGGCCGAGCTGTTCTTCGCGTGCGCCAAGCTCGGGGCGGTCTTCGTCCCCCTGAACGTGTTCCTGAAGGGTGAGTTCCTCCGCTACCAGCTCCGCGACTCGCAGGCCTCGACCCTGGTCACCGACGCGGCCGGGGTGGGGGCCGTGGCCCCGCTGATGGCCGAGCTTCCGGACCTGGTCCGGGCGGTCACCCTCGACGACGGCTCGGTCGAGGGGATCGAGAACACCCCCTTCGCGGAGCTCGCCTCGGCCGACGCGAAGCTCCCGGAGGCGGACCTGTCGCCGGAGACCCTCCTGTCCATCCTCTACACGTCCGGAACCACGGGGATGCCCAAGGGTTGCATGCTCCCGCACGGCTGGTACCTCACCGGCTCGACCGTCAGCTCGCGGATGGTCGAGTACCGCGACGACGACGTCGTGCTGACCTGCCTGCCGCTGTTCCACGCGTGGGCGCAGGGCACGATGATGGGCACGCTGGTCTACGGGCTGCAGGCGATCGTCGACCCGGTCTTCTCGGTCGGAGGCCTTCGCGAGCGGTTCGCGGAGACCGGCGCAAGCGTCTTCCTGGGCGTGGGAATGATGGGCATGGCCCTGCTGGCGACGGAGCCCTCGGACCTGGACCGCGCCGGCCGGCTCCGGGTCGCGCTGATGATCCCGTTCGCGGTCGACGACCAACGGCGGTTCGAGGAGCGGTTCGGCGCCCGGGTGCTGTCCCAGCTGTACGGCCAGACCGAGACCGGCGCGATCGCATACAGCGCGCTCTCCGAGGGCGTCGACCCGGCGAGCGTCGGCCGGCCGGCGCCGTACCTGGACGTGCGCGTCGTCGACGAGGAGGACGGCGAGGTCCCAGCGGGGGAGCCGGGCGAGATCGTCGTTCGCCCCCGCATCCCGAACGCCGTCTATCTGGGGTACTGGGGCAAGCCCGAGGCCACCCTCGAGGCGTGGCGCAACCTGTGGCACCACACCGGCGACCTCGGCCGGATGTCCGGGGACGGCGTCCTCACGTTCGTGGACCGCAAGAAGGACGCCCTGCGCCGCCGCGGCGAGAACGTCTCCTCCGTGGAGCTCGAACGGGCGATCGTGGCCCACCCCAGGGTCGCCGAGGCGGCCGTCCACGCGGTGCCCTCGGCCCTCACCGAGGACGACATCAAGGCCTGCCTGGTGCTGGAGCCCGGCGCCGAGTTCCGGCCGGACGAAGTGTTCGAGTACTTCAAGGCCACGCTGCCCTACTTCGCGATCCCGCGCTACGTGGAAGTCCTGCCCGAGCTCCCGAAGACGGCCACCCTGCGGGTGATGAAGCACCTGCTACGCGACCGCGGCGTGACCGAGGAAACGTGGGACCTGGAGGCGCTCGGGTTCAGCGTCAGGCCGGACGAGCGCCGCTAGGGGACTCGGCGCCGGCCCGCCGCTCGGGGATGTCGGCGCCGTGGCCGGGAACGGGTTCGCCCCGCGTCGCGAGGAGGTAGTCCAGGAACCGTTCGACGGCCCGGACCATGTGGGCCGTTCGGATGGAGGGGAACACGTCGAAGGCGTGCTGGGTTCCCGCGAGCTCGGCGTACACGACCGGCCGCAGCGAGGCCTCACGAAGCTTCTCGACGAAGGCTCGGGCGGTCCACACCGGCACCAACAGGTCGTGCTTGCCGTGGATGACGAAGAACGGCGGGGCGTCCTCCTTCACCAGGTAGAGCGGCGAGGCGTTGCGGAACCGGTCCGGGTCGTCCTTGTACCGGGCCTTCATGACGATGGGCTCCAGGAGGAACCGCATCTGACCCCAGGTCGAGGGCCGGGTCCGGTGGGCGAGGTCGGTCGGCGGGTAGATCGGCACACAGGCGTCGATGTGGGTGTCGGCGTCCTCGAAGCCGGGCTGGTACTCGGGCTGTCCCGGGGTCAGGGCGAGCATCGCGGCGAGATGACCGCCGGCCGAGCCACCGGTCACGGCGATGAAGTCGGGGTCGCCGCCGAACTCGTGCGCGTGGTCGCGGACCCAGGCCACCACCCGCTTCACGTCCACCAGGTGATCGGGCCACGTCGCCTTGGGCGACAGCCGATAGTTGGGCGCGACGCACACCCATCCGCGCGAGGCGAGGTGAAGCATGATCGGCTTGCCCTGGTGCTCCTTCTTCGAGACGGTCCATCCGCTGCCGTGGATCTGGATGAGGATGGGCGAACCCTTCGGCCGGTCCTTGTGGACGAACACGTCGAGGAGGTTCCGCTTCCCGTACGGCCCGTAGGACAGGTTCGCGATGCGCTCGACGTCGGGATGGACCTGGCGGAACGGCATGATCAGCTGGCGCCACGGGACCCGAAGGTCGTAGTTCTGCGAACGGTCGGGGGGGATCTTCGACAGATAGTCCTCGCCGAGGCCCTCGCGGAGGGCGCGTTCGGTCACCGCCCGCGCGCGCATGGCCTCCCAGATGAGGATGCCCAGCCCGGCGAGGACGGCGAGGGACAACCCCAGCGCGATCCGCCCGCCGCGCCGATCGAGCGCGCCGTTCGTGACGAACACGACGGTGAGCGCCGCCTGGACGACCAGCGACTGAACCGCGAGCTCGGAGGTCAGCCAGGACAGGAAGAACAGGACCGGCGAAATGGGCGTTGCGGGGATGGGTCGCAGCGCGTTGGCCGTGAGGACCAGCGCGACGATGCTCTCGACGAGGAACGCGTGTGACACGCCCTCCAGTTTGCGGGTACGGTCGAGCTTCCGACAAACGCTGGAGAGGCCCGTGGAGCGACTGAGCGGACTGGACGCGACGTTCCTGTACTTCGAACGTCCAAACCAGCACATGCACGTGCTGGCGATCATCGAGTTCGACCCGTCCACGATGCCGGGCGGCTATTCCTTCGACCGGGTCAAGGAGATGATCCGCAGCCGGCTGCATCTGGCCGCTCCGCTTCGCCGGCGTCTGGCCAAGGTCCCCTTCAACCTCAGTCATCCGGTATGGGTGGAGGACCCCGACTTCGACCTGGACAACCACGTGCGCCGGGTGGGGGCTCCGCCGCCCGGGTCGGATCGCGAGCTCGCCGAGCTGGCCGACGACATCGCCGGCCGGCCGCTCGACCGCAGCCGCCCGCTGTGGGAGCTCGTCGTGGTCGAGGGGCTCGCCCACGGCCGGGTTGCGGTCATCGCGAAGATGCACCATTCCACGATCGACGGCGTCTCCGGCGCGAACATGATGGTGCACTTCTTCGACCTGGAGTCCGCGCCCACGGCCGAACCCGACCCGGCGAAGCCGTGGCGGGCCGACCGGGTCCCCTCGGACGTCGAGCTGGCGGCGCGGGCGCTGGTGGACCGGGCCACGCGCCCGTGGCAGTTCGTGAAGGTCGTCCCGCAGACGTTCGCGGCCGTCCGGCGGTTCGCGCGGACCCGGCGCGAGCACGAGGGCCCGGGCATGGCCGCGCCCCTCACGGCGCCGCGCACGATCTACAACTCGCCGATCACGCCGCACCGCGAGATCGCCCTGATCCAGATCTCGCTGGACGACGTCAAGGCGATCAAGAACCGCGAGGGGACCACGGTCAACGACGTGATCCAGGCCATCTGCGCCGGCGCCCTCCGGCGGCATCTGGCGCGCTACGACGAGATCCCGGACAAGCCCCTCATCGCCGCGGTGCCCGTCTCCGTCCGCGGGGACGACGACGAGGAGGGGAAGGGGAGCAACCGCGTCTCGGCCCTGTTCTCCTCGCTGTACACGGACGTCGACGACCCCATCAAGCGGCTCAGGGCCATCCACGAGGCGAACAGGGGCGCCAAGGAGGAGCACCACGCGATCGGCGCGGACCTCCTGCAGAACTGGATGGAGTTCGCGGCGCCGACCACCTTCTCGCTCGCCGCGCGCGTCTACACCGGCCTGCGCCTCGCCGAGCGGCACCCCGTGGCCGTCAACCTGATCATCTCGAACGTCCCCGGGCCACCCATCCCGCTGTACTTCGCCGGCGCGCGGCTGACCGGGCTGTACCCGCTGGGCCCGGTGTTCGACGGAGTGGGCCTGAACATCACCGTCGTGTCGTTCATGAACACGCTGTTCTGGGGGCTCATCGCGTGCCGCGAGACGGTCCCCGGGCTGTGGGACCTGGCCGGGTTCATCCCCGACGCCCTGGCCGAGCTGCTCGACCCGCCCGTGACCGTCCGCTCACGCCCCCGCAAGAAGGCCGCGGCTGGGTGACGTTCCCCGAGGCCTTCCTGGACCTGGCCGGCCGTGTCAGCAACTGGGGGCGCTGGGGGGCCGAGGACGAGACCGGCACCCTGAACCTGATCACCGACGAGGTCGTCCGCCGCGGCGTGGCCGCGGTGAGCACGGGCCGTCGGATCTCCCTGACCGTCCCGCTGACCGAGGACGGGATCGCCCCCACCCAGATCGGTCGCAAGAACCCCGTGCGCACGATGCTCTCGGTGAACCAGCCCCTTGGACGCAACCCCGACGGCGTCCGCTTCAGCGACGACGAGGTCTCGATGCCGTTGCAGTGCGCCACGCACTGGGACGCGCTGGCCCACGTCTCACAGGGAGGGCGGCTGTACAACGGCCACCCGGCCGACTCGATCACCGAGGCGGGGGCCGCGCGCTGCGGGATCGACAAGGCCGGCACGCTGATCACCCGGGGGATCCTGCTGGACGTCGCCCGGGCCAAGGAGCTGCCCCGGCTCGCCCCCGGCTATCCGATCACCCCGGAGGACCTCGACGCGGCCGAGCGGATCGGAGGCGTCCCCGTCGAGCCGGGCGACGCGATCCTGATCCGGACGGGCCACATGCAGCTCGTGCACGAGGGACGGATCAAGGAGTACTCGACCGGGGACTCGCCGGGGCCAGGCATGGCCTGCGCCGCCTGGTTCCACGACCGCGACGTCTCCGCGGTGGCCACCGACACCGTTGCGTTCGAGGTGTGGCCCCTCGAGGACCGCTCGTTGGTGCTTCCGCTGCACATCCTGGACCTCATCGAGATGGGGCTGACCCAGGGCCAGAACTTCGACCTCGAGGCGCTGGCCGCGGACTGCGCGGCCGACTGGCAGTACGGGTTCCTGCTCGACGCCTCGCCGCTGCCGTTCGTGCGGGGGCTCGGCAGTCCCGTCCACCCCGTGGCCGTGAAATGATCTGACGCACCGTCAGGTTTCACTGGAGTCCGGGATGCCGTTCATCGCGATCCGCTACGACCTGCGCACCGCGCCGTTCGCCGAGGCCTCGCACGCCGACCTCTACCGAGCCTGCCTGGAGCAGGCCGCGTGGGCGGACGAGCACCGCGTCGCCGACATCATCACGCTCACGGAGCACCACGGGATGGACGACGGCTGGCTGCCATCCCCCCTGACCTTCGCCGCCGCGGTCGGCGCGGTGACCGAGACGGTTCGGATCATGATCGCGGCGCTGGTGTTCCCGTTCCACGACCCCGTCCGCGTTGCGGAGCAGATCGCGGTGGTGGACATCACCGCCGGACCCGGCCGGCTGTGGCTCATCGCCGGCGCCGGCTACGTCGAGTTCGAGCTGGCGATGCAGGGCGTCGAGCCCAAAGGCCGCGGCAAGCTCGTGGAAGCGGCGATCTCGGTCTGCCGGCAGGCGTGGACCGGCGAGCCGTTCGAGTACCGGGGACGCACCGTGAAGGTCACGCCACGGCCGGTGAGCTCGCCCGAGCCGATGATCCTCATGGGCGGATCCAGCGCCGCGGCGGCGAAGCGCGCGGCCCGGCTTCGGGTGGGATTCCTCCCCGCCATCGCGGATCCGGAGCTGGAGCGGGTCTACAAGGAGGCGTGCGCCGCGGACGGCTGGGGAGGCGGGCTGGTGATCCTGCCCCAGGAGGTCGGGTACCTGTACGTCTCCGAGGACCCCGAACGCGACTGGGCGCGGTTCGAGCCGTACTTCTGGTACGAGGTGGAGTCCTACCGCGCCCTGCAGTCGCCTGACGTCCGCTCGCAGGTCTCGTCGTACGCGCAGTCGCCGGCCGAGCTCCGCGAGGAGGGCCTGTTCAAGGTGCTGACCCCCGACGACGCCGTGGCGTTCATCGAGTCGCTCGGCCCGATGGGCAACGTGGTCCTGAACCCGCTGATCTCCGGAATGCCGCCCGAGTGGGGCTGGGAGGGGCTGCGGCTGTTCCAGGAGACCGTGCTGCCGAAGGTGAAACCGTGAGCGGGCACGACGACCTGCGCGGGCTGATCCTTCCGGTGCACACGGCGCTCGTCACACAGGAGATCCAGAAGGGCGTGGTGGGGGAGCCGGCGGTCTTCCCGGAGCTGGCGAAGATCGCGCAGCAGGGGATGCTCGAGAACTGCGGCCGCCTGGCTCGCGCGGCCCGGGTGGCCGGCGCCGCCGTCATCCACTGCGTGGCCATGCGGCGGCTCGACGGGGCCGGCTCGAACACGAACGCGCGGCTGTTCACCGCGGCCGTCAACTCCGAGGTGGCCCTCACCCCCGACAGCGAGGCCGTGCAGCTCGTGGACGAGGTCGCCCTCCAGCCCACGGACATCGTGCTGTCGCGGTACCACGGCATCGGGCCGATGGCGGGGACCGACCTCGACGCGGTCCTGCGCAACCTCGGGGTGAGGACGATCATCGGGGCGGGCGTCTCGGTGAACGTGGGGATCACGAACTTCGTCATGGACGCCGTGAACCTCGGCTACGAGTTCGTACTGCCACGCGACGCCGTGGCGGGTGTCCCCGAGGAGTACGCCGAGACGATCATCGACAACACGCTGTCGCTGCTGGCAACGGTGGTGACCACCGACGACGTGATCCGCGAGTGGTTGGAGGAGATCTGATGGCCGACCTGCGCCCCGTCCCCGAGGACCTCCCCGCCGTCGACGGGCGGGTGCCCGGAAAGCGGGGCCGGGCAACGCGTGAGCGCCTCCTGGCCTGCACCGCCGAGCTCCTGGAGAAGACGTCCTACCGGGACCTGTCGGTCGTCGACATCGCGGAGTGCGCGGGGACCTCGCCGGCGACCTTCTACCAGTACTTCGAGGACGTGGAGGCGGCCGTCCTGGTCCTGGCTCGCGCGCTGGCCGACGAGGCGCCGAAGCTCACCGCGATCATCGACGACGCCGACTGGCGGGGCCGCAACGGATACAGCGCGTCGGAGGACCTGGTCGACGCGATCCTGGACCTGTGGGAGCGGCACCGCGCCGTGCTGCGCGTGGTGGACCTCTCCACCGCGGAGGGCGACATGCGGTTCCAGAACGTGCGCACCCACCTGCTCAACGAGGTCACGGAGAGCCTCCGCCGGGCCATCGAGAGCGCCCAGCGCCGGACCCGCCGCGGCCCCGAGCCGATGGCCCAGGCCGCCGCGCTCGTGTCCTTGCTCGTCCACGTCGCCGCCCATCGCTACGGCTTCGAGTTCTGGGGGATCAAGACCGACGACATGCGCCGCAGCGTAACCACGATCCTCTTCTCGGGGGTCACCGGCCGTCCGGCTCCGAGCCTCTAGGCACCGGGATCCGCCTTGACAGGCCCGGGGCCCCCTGGGGATACTGGCGTTTGCCATTGTGACCGGTCGTTTGCGATAGCGAAAGAGGAGGCGGACGGATGAAGCTGGACGTCCTCTACGAGATCGACGTGCCGAAGCCGTGGGGCAAGCCCCACCCGTACGGGCAGCGCGAGGCGGAGCAGAAGGCCTACAAGGAGGCCTTCGAGCAGATCCGCCTGGCCGACCAGATGGGGTTCAAGACCGTCTGGTCCGTGGAGCACCACTTCCGCGAGGGCCGCTCGCACTCGCCGGCGAGCGAGGTCGTCCTCGGCGCGCTCAGCCAGGTCACCGAGCAGATCCGCCTGGGCTTCGGCGTGACGCTGCTGCCGTTCCAGTTCATCCACCCCGCGCGCGTCGCGGAGAAGGTCGCCACCGTCGACATCCTGTCCGGCGGCCGCGTCGAGTGGGGCACCGGCCGCTCGACCCCCATGGAGCAGATCGCGTTCGGCGTCGACCGCGAGAAGAGCCGCGAGCAGTGGCAGGAGGCCCTGGAGATCATCTGCGGCATGTGGGAGTCGGAGTACTTCGAGTACCACTCGCCGACGTTCGACTTCCCGCGGCGCATGGTCACGCCCAAGCCGGTGCAGGACCCGCATCCGCCGGCGTGGATGGCCGCGACCTCGCAGGGCTCGAGCGCCGTCGCCGGCTCGCTCGGCCTGGGCCTGCTGTCCTTCGCGATCATGCAGCCGCTCGAGAAGATGGCCCAGCACATCACGCGACTACCGCGGCCGCGCAGGAGACCGCCAAGCCGATCACCCGCGTGCACAACAACCGGGTGGCCGCGTACACGCTGGTCCACTGCGCCGACTCGCTGGCCCAGTGCGAGGAGAACGGCATCTGGGAGTCCGTGTGGTGGTGGTACAAGAACCTCGCCGAGTTCACCCTCGAGTGGGAGTTCCCCCACCTGTCGCAGGAGGAGAAGGACCAGATCTTCCCGCTCCTGCGCAAGCACGCGTCCGGCGATCTCGACGTCCAGGTCTTCCACCAGGCCGACATGATCATCGTGGGCGACCCCGATCAGTGCATGGAGAAGATCCTTCGGTACGAGAGCCTCGGGGTGGAGCAGCTGATCTGCTACGTGCAGTTCGGCTCGCTGTCCCACGAATCGATCATGCGCACGCTCGAGCTGCTCGGGAAGCACGTGATCCCCGAACTCGACAAGCGCGACGTCGAGACCACCGCGACCGTCACCGCCAAGTAGACAGCCCGGGAGGGCGCCTCGATGACGAGCGTCGACGACAGCCCCGTCCCCTCGTACCCCGACCTGCTGCGCCTGGACGGGCGAGGCGTCGTGGTCGTCGGCGCCGGCAACGGGATCGGGCGGCAGACCGCGCACGCGCTGGCCTCGGTCGGCGCGAAGGTGTTCTGCATCGACGTCGACGAGAACCTGGCCAAGGAGATCGCCGAGGAGATCGGGGGGATCGGGTGGAGCGGCGACGCGCGGGAGCGGGAGGACGTCGAGCGGGCGGTGGCCGAGGCGCGCTCGCAGCTCGAACGGATCGACGCGCTCGTGGACATCGTCGGGATGGCCCGCTACGTCGACTCGCTCGACACCAGCGACGACGACTGGGACTGGACCTACGGGATGGTCCTTCGTCACGCGGTGCTGTTCTCCCAGGCCGCGGGGCGGGCCATGGCCGAGGACGGCGGGGGCGCGATGGTGTTCGTGGCGTCGATCAGCGGGATCACCGCCGCGCCGCGCCATGCGTTCTACGGCGCGGCGAAGGCCGCGCTGATCTCGTGGGTCCGTTCGCTCGGCGTCGAGCTCGGGCCGAGCAACATCCGCGTCAATGCCGTGGCCCCGGGCGTGGTGTGGACGCCCCGGGTGCAGGAGCTGATCGGCGAACGTGGCCGGGAGGTCCAGTCGAAGCAGGTTCCGCTCGGGCGCGTGGCGGAGACCTCGGAGATCGCCGCCGCGATCCTGTTCCTGATTTCCGACCTGGCCTCGCACGTGACCGGGCAGACGCTCGTGGTGGACGGGGGCGCCACGGCGAAGTTCCCCTTCCCCCTGTCCCCGTGAGCGGCTGAACGTGGATCCCGGACCCTTCCTCCGCGGCATCGCGTGGCCCGGCGCCGCGAAGGTGCCGTACCCGCGCGCGAAGCCGGACGATTTCATGCGCCTGCCCGTCGACACCTGGTACCAGGCCCAGGCGCCGGTCGGCGTTCGCCTCGAGCTCCAGGGCGACGCGTCCCAGGTGGAGATCGCCTACCGGAACGCGAACGGGAAACCGGACCCGCACTCGCGACCCGTTACGCCGGCGTTCTCGTCCTGGAGGGGCGTGGAGAAGCTGGGGGAGGCTGAGGCGATGGTGGGCGAGGGCGTCGTCCGCGTGCCCATGGGTGACGTCGTGTACCTGCCGGAGGTGCTTCGTCCGGAGATCACGAGCGTGGAGGGGATCGGCGGATCGCTCGAGCCGGCGCCGACCGGGCCGCGCTGGGTGGTCTACGGGGACAGCATCGCCGCGGGCTGGAGCGCGTCCGAGCCGGCGCTGGGCTGGGTCAGCCGAGTCAGTCGTGAGCACCGTCTGGACGCCGTCAACATGGGCTACAACGGATCGGCCCGCGGAGAGATCGTCTCGGCAGAGCACGTCGCGGAGCTCGACGCGGACGTGGTCACCATCTGCCACGGGACGAACTGCTGGACGCGCACGCCCCACAGCGTGGGGATGGTGCTCGAGGGTACGGTCGCCTTCCTGGAGATCGTCCGCCAGGGACACCCGGAGGCGCCGATCCTGGTGGTGAGCCCGGTCCTGCGTCCCGACGCCGAGGAGACGCCGAACCGCCTGGGCGCCACGCTCCGGGGCCTGCGCGCCGCGATCGAGAACGTCGTCCAGGCCCGGATCGAGGCGGGGGACGCCCACCTCGAGCTCCTGGGCGGCGCGGGGCTGATCACCGAGGCGCAGCTGCACGATGGGCTGCACCCCGACGACGACGGCCACCGTGCGATCGCCGCCGCGGCGGGGCCGCGCGTCGCCGCGTTGGCCGGCGTGAAGGCGGAGGCCTAGCGATGCCCAGGCGCGCGCCGGCCATCGAGCGTTCGATCGCGGTGCTGAACCTGCTCGCGTCGCGGCCCGGGGACCGGTTCTCGCTCTCCGAGATCGCCCGCGACACGAAGCTCAACAAGGCCACGCTGCACGCGATCCTGTGGGCGCTGAGCGACGCCGGATACCTGGCGCGCGATCCTGAGGCCAAGACGTTCGGGCTCGGTCCCGCGCTGGTGGCCCTCGGATCGGCGGCGCGACAGTCCCAGCCCGCGGTGGACGCCGCGATCCCCGAGCTCAACGCCCTGAGCGAAGACCTGGGGCTCGACGGCGTGGCCAGCGCGGCGATCGGCGACGAGATCGTGATCCTCGCCCGAACCGGCGCGCCGAGGCCGTTCGAGATCACCGTCCTGCCCGGACAGCGCCTCCCACTGCTGCCCCCGATCGGCGCGGTGTTCGTGGCGTGGCGGCCCCCGAAGGAGATCGAGACGTGGCTGAAGCGCCTCGGACCCATCGGGAAGGAGGCGGCCGACCGGTTCGCGCGCGCGGTGGCGGCGGTTCGGGATCGCGGCTACTCGGTCGGCCTCGAGGGCGACGCGCAACTGCTCCTGCGGGCGCTCCGCCGCGAGGACGACAACGGCCCCACGGTGGAGGAGGGGATCAAGGGCCTGCGCAAGGAGGATTACGCCCTGATCGACGTCGACCCGAAGGCGACCTACCGGCTCAGCCACATCGGCGCTCCGGCCTTCGGTCCCGAGGGCGCGGTCGCGCTCGGCCTGTTCCTCATCGGCTTCCAGGGCCCGGTGGATGGCAAGACCGTCGAACGCCACGCCGAGCGCCTGCTGACTGCGAGCGAGCGGGTCACGAAGGCCATCCACGGAAAGCCGCCGGCCTAGGACCGGTTAGATGCTGGCGCTGAAGGTGTCGCAGGCGCCGGGGTCACCGGACTCGTAGCCCTCGGTGAACCACTGCATCCGCTGCTCGCTGGAGCCGTGGGTCCAGGACTCGCGGTCGACCCGCTGGCCCGCCGAGCGCTGGATCCGGTCGTCGCCGACGGCCGCGGCGGCGTCGAGGCCCTCCTGGAGGTCGCCCGTCTCGAGCAGGTTCTCCTCGTACGCGCTGTGCGCCCACACGCCCGAGTAGCAGTCGGCCTGGAGCTCCATCCGAACCGACAGCTCGTTGGCCTCGTTGGGACGGCGCTGCTGCTCCTCGCGGACCCGCGGCTCGGTGCCGAACAGCGTCTGGACGTGGTGGCCGAACTCGTGGGCGATCACGTACGCCTGGGCGAAGTCGCCCGGCGCGTCGAAGCGCTGGTTGAGCTCCTGGAAGAACCCGAGGTCGATGTACACCTTCCGGTCGGCCGGGCAGTAGAACGGCCCGACGTCGGACGAGGCGAAGCCACACCCCGTCTCCGTGCCCTGCTCGAACAGGACGAGCTTCGTCACCTGATAGGTCCGGCCGTCCTCCGGGAAGAGCCGCTGCCATTCGGTCTGGACGTCCTCCACGACGAAGCCGACGAAGTCCGCCAGCGAGTCGTTCGGATCGGGCGCGCCCTGCAGCCCGCTGGCCGGCCCGCCCCCGCCGAAGGCCCCGCTGCGATAGAGCACGAACAGGACGATCAGCAGGATCACGATCCCGCCGATGCCGCCCTTGCCGCGGGGGAGCGGGATCCCGAGCCCGCCTCCGGAACGGCCGAGCCCGGGGAAGCCGCCGCCCTGACCCCGGCGGTCCTCGATCATCGAACGCCCGCGCCCGCGCTTCCATCGCATCGCGGGGGCATTGTTCCCCCCGAGGGCCCGGGCGAACCGACCGCGGAGGCTCTAGGTCTTCAGGGCGCGCTCGAGCACGGGCCCGATGGCTTCCGCCCAGGCGGCGTAGCCGGCGGGACCCGGGTGGAAGTCGTCGCTGAAGAAGGTCTCGGGGTCGCCCGTGAACAGCTCTCCGGTGCGCTCCCGGAGCTGGACGGTCGCCAGACCCCGTTCCTCGGCGGCGCGCTCGATCGCGGCCTCCACGCTCCGCCCCCGCCAGCCGATCAGCTGCCGCAGCGGCGGCAGGAAGTTCGGCGTGTTCATCGCGCCGGGGCCGGACACGACCACGGTCGCGCCGGTCGCGACGAGGGCGTCCAGGGCGGCCCCCATGTCCTCACGGAGTCCCTTCAGGCCCGTGAGATGCGTCGCGTCGTTGCCCCCGATCGCGACGAAGACCAGGTCGGGGCGCGCGTCGACCGCCCGCGGGACCTGGTGGATCCGCACGTCGCGGACCCGAGCGCCCGAGACGGCGAACACGCGCAGCTCGACCCGGCGCCCCCCGGCCGCCAGGCGCTCCGCCAGCAGGGTGGGGAACGCGTGGCTCGCGTCGCCCGCGCCGACGCCCGCGCCGGTCGAGTCGCCGAGCACCACGAACCTCAGCGGCTCGCCACCGGCCGGACCGAACGCGGCGTCGAGGTCCAGCGCGGGCGACGTGGGCTGGTATCGCCGGTTCACGGCCAGGAGCACCTCCGCGCCCAGGACCAGGACCGACAGCCCGAGCACCACCGCCGAGACCCGCAGGGCGCGCTTCATGACTGCCGACGGTACCCCCCCGGCCAACGGAAAGAGGCAGGAGCCGTGGCCCCTGCCTCTTGGCAAACCCGGAGGCTCGCGCTCGATTGCCTCGGAAGTGAACCTTCCTGTCGCAACCTATCCGGGACGACTCTAGAGCATGGCCTGGCCGCCGTTGGCGCGCCAGATCGTGCCCGTCGAGAACTTCGCGGCGTCGCTGACCAGGTACAGGATGAGGTAGGCCTGGTCCTCGGGCTCGCCCACGCGCTTCAGCGGCGAGAGCTTCTTCATCTGCTCGACGAACGCGTCGTACTTCTCCTGGTTCATCGAGCCGTCCGGCTCGTTCAGGTGCCGGCTGGTGAACGGGGTGATGGTCATGCCCGGGGCGATCGTGTTCACGCGGATGTTGTTCCTGCCGACCTCCAGGGCCAGCGTCTTCGTCAGCTGCGCGACCGCGGCCTTGGCCATGGCGTAGACGCCGTAGTTCCTCGCGGGGGCGTCGATGGCGGTGGAAGAGACGTTGACGATCGAGCCGCCCGTCTCCTGTCCCTGCATGACCCGGACCGCGGCCTGGCAGCCGAAGAGCACGCCCTTGAGGTTGATGGCGAACGATCGGTCCAGGAACTCCTCGGTGGTGTCCATGATCGAGCCGTCGGCGGCCACGCCGGCAACGTTCGCCATGGCGTCGAGCCGCCCGTACTCCTGCACGGCCCGGTCGACGAGCTCCTCGACCTGGGACCGCTCCGTCACGTCGACCAGGTGGGGGACCGCCTTGCCGCCGGCCTCCTCGATCATGCGGACCGTCTCCTTGGCACCGGTCTCGACGATGTCGCCGACCACCACGCCGGCACCGGCGCCGGCCAGGACCTGCGCCGTGGCGCGCCCGATGCCGCTCCCGCCGCCCGTGACGACGGCGGCGCGGCCGGTCAGATCGAACACCTTCAGGACGTCCATCGAGGCTCTCCTCGGGGCTTGACGGAGCGCATCATACCGACGTACCCTTCGTTTGTCATTGTGATTGGCTGTTCGCTATAGCGAACACCACGTGAGACGGGGGGAGCGCCGCGTGACCCACCCATTCGCCCGCATCCAGGATGCCATCGACGCCATCCGCCGCGGCGAGATCGTCATCGTCGTGGACGACCCGGACCGTGAGAACGAGGGCGACTTCGTGATGGCCGCGGAGATGGTCACCCCCGACGCCATCAACTTCATGGTCACCCACGGCCGGGGACTGGTGTGCCTTCCGATCACCGGTCGCCGCGCCGCCGACCTCGGCCTGCGACCCATGGTCGCCGGAAGCCGGGACCCGAAGGGGACGGCCTTCACCGTCTCCATCGACCTCCACACCCCCGTGAACACCGGCATCTCCGCGCACGACCGCGCGCGGTGCATCGCCCGGGCGGTCTCCCCCGACGCCCGGGGCGACGAGTTCCGCACGCCGGGCCACGTCTTCCCCCTCGCGGCGCGGCCGGGGGGCGTGCTGGAGCGCGCCGGCCACACCGAGGCCGCGACGGACCTGGCCCGCCTGGCAGGGTTCGAGCCGGCCGGGGTGATCTGCGAGGTCATGAACGCCGACGGTTCCATGGCCCGCCTGCCGGATCTGGTCGAGGTGGCGAAGACCCACGGCCTCCTGTTGGTCACGATCGCCGACCTCATCGCGTACCGGCAGCGCAGCGAGGTCCTGATCGAACGCATCGCCGAGGCGCGCATCCCCACGCCCTTCGGCGAGTTCCGCGGCCTCGGCTATCGGTCGGGCACCGACAACCGGGAGCACATCGCCCTGGTGTTCGGACCGGCGGAGGGCGGGGAGGACGTGCTCACCCGGATCCACTCGGAGTGCCTGACCGGCGACGTCTTCGGCAGCCTGCGCTGCGACTGCCGCGCCCAGCTCCACGAGGCCATGCGCGAGATCGCGGCGATCGGCCGGGGCGTCATCGTGTACGTGAAGGGCCACGAGGGACGGGGGATCGGCATCCTCGACAAGCTGCGCGCCTACGAGCTCCAGGACGAGGGCCTCGACACGGTCGACGCGAACCTGGCGCTGGGGCTGCCGGCCGACATCCGCACCTACGAGGCGGCCGCGCAGATCGTGCGCGACCTCGAGATCCAGTCGGTTCGGCTGCTCACCAACAACCCGGCCAAGTGCCGCGGGCTCGAGGAGCTCGGCGTGATCGTCAGCGAGTGCGTGCCGCTGCAGACCGAGCCGACCCCCGAGAACCTGCGCTACCTGCAGGCGAAGCGCGACAAGCTCGACCACCGGCTGTTCCTGGAGCTCGAGCTCTTCGAGATGGCGTAGCCATGAACGAGCGGGCCCCGCACATCGTCGGCATCGGCGGAACCACCCGCGACAACTCCTCCACCGAGAAGGCCCTGCGCTTCGCCCTCGAGGCCGCCGAGCAGGACGGCGCCACCACCGCTCGGTTCGACGGCAACTTCCTGGAACGGCTTCCGCACTACGCCCCGGAGCGCCCCGAGCGCGCGCCCGAGGCGGTCCAGCTCGTCGAGGAGCTCCGCCGCGCCGACGGCCTCATCGTCGCCTCACCCGGCTACCACGGCAGCGTGAGCGGCATGGTGAAGAACGCCCTCGACTACACCGAGGACATGCGCGAGGACCCCAACCCGTATCTGTCCGGCAGGGCGGTCGGGATCATCGCCACCGGCGCGGGCTGGCAGGGGATCGTGACGACGATCGAGGCCATGCGCGCGATCGTGCACGCGCTTCGCGGCTGGGTCACACCCCTCGGCGCGGCCATCAACTCGACCCTCCCGACGTTCGACGAGACCGGCGTGTGCGTCGACGACAAGGTGGCGTTCCAGCTCCAGACCCTGGCGGGAGAGGTGGTTCAGTTCTGCCGGTGGCGCGCGAGCAGCCTCACCGCCACCTCCGACTAGCCGCGCGCACCGATTCCGGCCCTCGCGGCGTCGAGGTGCCTCGAGGCGCCTCGTCCCGGATCGAGCTCGCCGGCGAGGACGCGCCCCTGGGCCTAGCTGGGATCACATGTACGGATGCGCGTTCTCGACCTCCACGGTGGACGTCCGGTACCGTCATCCTACTCCGCTCTGCCGACCATGCGTCAAGTCGCTGCGGCCGGCGTCTTCCGCTCGGTCCAGATGGTCCACGGTCTACCCTGACCACGCCCGGGTTGCCGACTCGCGTGGCCGCGTCGCGCCGAGGGCGAGCAGTCCCGCCGGCGATCGGCAAGCTCATATCAGTGAGGATGTCGTCCCGGCAACCTCATCGTCCTCGATCCAGCGACCGAGCTCTAGCTGCGGGATCCGTCGTATACGACACAAGGCCAGCTGCAGCTAACCTCCGCGTAGTCGCCCTCACCATGCGGTGAACGATCGAGTCCAGGCGGTCTGCCGTATCCGGGCGCGAAGCGGCGTTTCGACTCCGGTCGGCGTCTTCCTACCGCGGCGGCTACCGCCACTTCCCGCTGACCCGGCCCCACATCCGCCCGTTGCGCCGGCGCCGTCCGGTCCAGCGCAGCCGCGCCATCAGTGAACGAAACAGGCCGCCGCGTCGGCGGTGATGGCCGGCGTGGGAGCGCTGGTGCATGCCGGGGTCAGTCGCCGGGCGGGCGGTAGTTGGGGTGGATCTTCACGGCCGCGTCGACCTCTTCGGGCGCGAGGAGCGCGACGGTCTCGACGCCGGCCGCCCCGCTGGTTCCGATCGTCAGGCTGACGGCGGTGGCCGCGGCGTTGTCGGGAAGGTCGGCGATCGCGTACACGTCGACGTCCCCGAAGGCGAAGTAGTAGGCCTCGAGCGTGCCCCCGGCGCCCTCGACGACGGCCCGAACGGCCTCTCTCCGGGCGGTACCTCCCTCAGCCTGCAGCCCCCGCGCGCCCTCCACGGAGTACCGACCCTTGAACAGGTACTTGGGCATGTCCGGCTCCCCTCCGGCGGTGACGCGCCTATCAGACTCCCTCGAGGCTCCTTCGAGGCAACCCGGTCGCCTGAAATCTGACGGTCCGTCAGATATTCTTGGCGGTGTGAACTTCGACTGGACCGAGGACGAGAAGCGCTTCCAGAAAGAGGTCCGCGAGTTCCTTCGCGAGACGTACTCGCCCGAGGTCATGGATCCCACCCGCGAGGGCATGGCCCAGCTCGTCGACACCCCCGAGCGGCGCGGGTTCATGAAGAAGATGGCCGAGCGCGGCTACATCGGTATGTCCTGGCCGAAGGAGTACGGCGGCCACGAGCAGCCCGGCGTCTATGAGTACCTGCTGAACGAGGAGCTCGCCGCGGTCGGCGCGCCGCTGATCGGCAAGGGCGTGGGCATCGTCGGCAAGACGATCATCCGCCACGGCAACGAGCGGCTGAAGCAGGAGTTCCTGACCAAGATCCTCAACGCCGAGGTCGAGTTCGCCATCGGGTACTCCGAACCGGACGCCGGCTCCGACCTGGCCGCATTGAAATGCCGAGCGACGAAGGTCGAGGGCGGCTGGAGCCTGACCGGGCAGAAGCGGTTCACCACGTCGGCCCACTTCGCCGACTGGTACTGGCTGGCCGCCCGCACCGACCCCGACGCCCCCAAACACAAGGGCATCACGCTCTTCCTGGTCCCGATGAAGCGCCGAGGGGATCACCGTCCAGGCCATGGACACGATCGGCGACAACGAGATCACGAACGAGGTGTTCCTGGAGAACGTGTTCATCCCCGACGACTACGTCGTTGGCGAGGTGGACAAGGGCTTCTACTACGTCTCCGAGGCCCTGGACTTCGAGCGCTTCACGCTGTTCACGATCGCGGCCTACGTGAAGAAGTACGAGGCGTACCGCGACTACGTGCGGACCGCGCAGCGGGACGGCACGGCGCTGAAGGACGATCCGCACGTGCGCCGGACCACCGCCTGGCTGGCCACGCAGGTGGAGGTGGCCCGGATGCACTGCATGCGGGTGATCACGAAGGCCGCCGCCGGCGAGGTCCCCAACCTGGAGTCGGCGATGTTCAAGCTGTGGACGACCACGATCGGCCAGCGCGTCGCCGACGAGTTCCTGACGATCACCGGCGCGCAGGGAGCCCTTCGCCGCGGAGCGCCGCACGCGCCCGTCGACGGCCGCTTCGAGCACATCTACCGCTACAGCGTGATCGACACCGTCGGCGCGGGGACGTCCGAGGTGCAGCGCAACATCATCGCCCGGCGCGGCCTGGGCCTCCCCGTCCAGAGCTGACGGGCCGATGCCGGGACCGCTCGACGGCGTGACCGTCCTGGACCTCTCCGCGGTCGGGCCGGGCGCGCGATGCACGGCGGCGCTCCGGGACCTGGGCGCCTCGATCGTCAAGGTGCTGCCCCCGAAGGGCGCCGGCCGCATCGAGCCGCCCTTCTATGCCTACGGCGCGGGCCGGGGAACCCGAACCGTCGACCTCGACCTGAAGTCGGAGGAGGGGAAGACGGAGTTCCACCGGCTCGTGGGTGAGGCCGACGTCGTGGTCGAGTCCTACCGGCCCGGCGTCGCCGACCGCCTCGGGATCGGCTACGAGGCGTGCCGCGAGACCAACCCGCGCATCGTCTACGCCGCCATCACGGGATACGGGCAGGACGGCCCGTACGCGGCGTGGGCCGGACACGACCTCAACTACCTGGCCGTCGGGGGGTTCCTGGGGACCCAGGGACGCCGCGAGGACGGGGGCCCCGCGATCCCCGGCGCCACGCTGGCCGACGGCGCGGGGGGCGGCCTGCACGCGGCGCTGTCGATCGCGGCCGCGCTGTTCCGGCGGGAGGCCGCCGGCGAGGGCGCGTACCTGGACGTCTCCACCGCCGAGGGCGTGCTGCACCTGATGGCCTTGTTCGTCGACGAGCACCTCGCGACCGGGGTCGAGACCGGCCCGGGGACGAGCCTGCTCACCGGGAAGTACGCCTGTTACGACGTGTATCGGTGCGCGGACGGCCGGTGGATCTCGGTGGGCGCGATCGAGGGCAAGTTCTTCGCGAACCTGTGCCGGGCCCTCGGGTTCGAGGAGCTCGCGGACGCGCAGTACGACGACGCGCGCCAGGACGAGCTCCGTACGCGGCTGGCGGAGGCGTTCGCGATCCGGGACCGCGACGCGTGGGTGGACGTGCTCGCCCCGCTCGACACGTGCGTCGCGCCGGTGCGTTCGATCGGCGAGGTCGGCGACGATCCGCAGTTCGTCGCCCGCGGCGCGATCGTCGAGGCCGAACACCCCGACCACGGCCACTTCCGTCAGGTCGGCGAGGTCCTCGCACGAGGGGATCGCCCGTGACCGACGACCTGGTCGCGAAGTGGACCGGCGTCGAGCTGGAGAACCCGCTGGGGGACATCGCCTGCGAGCCCGGCGCGATCCTGCACTGGCTGGAGGCCACGGAGAACGCGAACCCGCTGTATTGGGACCCCCAGCAGGCCCAGCACCTCTCGGGTGGACCGGTGGCTCCGCCGTCGATGCTGTCGGTCTGGATGCGGCCGCTGGTGTGGAAGCCGGACGCCGCAGAGGCTGTCCGCCCGCTGGAGCTCCACTTCCGCATGAAGGAGGCGTTCGGCCTCCCCGACGGCATCGTGTATCGCAACGAGATCGCGTTTTACGCACCGGTCCGGCCCGGCGACCGCGTTCGGACCACGGAGTCCGTCCGCGAGATCGGCGAGTTCCGCGAGAGCCGCGTCGGCAGGGGCCGCAACTGGACGATCGACGTCACCTATCGCAACCAGAACGACGAGATCGTCGGCGTGGAGACCTACGAGATGTTCAGCTATGTCCGCGGGGAGGCCTCCTCGTGATCAACACGATCGGGCCGGACGCGCGGGTGGGGGAGAAGCTCCCAGAGCTGACGGTCGACGTCACCCCGCGGGTCGTGATCATGGGCGCGTCGGCGAGCCGGGACTGGCAGCCCCAGCACCACGACCACGCCTGGGCCCGCGAGAAGGTCGGGACCAAGGACATCTTCCTGAACACCCCGAACCTCGCCGGCTGGTTCGAGCGCTACCTCACCGACTGGACCGGGCCCATCGGACGGCTCGGCCGGCTGCGGTTCCGGATGCGTCGGTCGATCTGTGCCGGCGACCGCATGACCTTCAACGGCACCGTGAGCAAGGTCGAGACAGACCAGACCGGCTGCACCTGGGCCGAGGTGGATCTCGCCGTCAGCGCGAACGGCGAGACGGCCGTCGAGTGCTGGGCGCGCATCGCGATCCTCGCCGGCGACGGCCCCAGCCCCTGGGCGCGCTCGGGCGACGACTGGCAACCCTAGAAGGAGACGACGTGGACCTCGACTTCACCGAAGAGCAGGAGCTCCTCCGTCAGACCGTGCGCGAGCTGTGCGCGAAGCATTCGACCGTCGACATCGTTCGCGCGCTGGAGGACGACCCCAGGGGCTATCGCACCGAGCTCTGGGACGAGCTGGCGAAGACCGGGCTGGTCGGCCTGGTCGTCGGGGAGGAGCACGGGGGCGCCGGGCTCGGCCCGCTGGAGCTCGCCGTCGTCTACGAGGAGCTCGGCCGGGCGATCGCGCCCTCGCCCCACCTCGTCAGCGCCGTCATCGCGGCCGGGCTGATCGCGGCCGGGGGGACTGACGCGCAGAAGACCGAGTGGCTGCCGAGGATCGCGGCGGGGGAGGCGATCGTCACCGTCGCCTGGCACGAGCCCGAGTCCAGCTCCGGCCCCGAGGGAGTCCGGCTGGAGGCCCGAGGCGGAACACTCACCGGCACCAAGATCATGGTGCCGTACGCCAGCTCCGCCGACGCGATCATCGTCCTGGCCCGCGAGGGCGAGGTCATGGCCGCGTACCTGCTGGATCCGCGCGCGGACGGCGTGACGCTGACCCAGACGCCCTCCATGGGCTCGGAGGCCGACTACCAGCTCGACCTGGCCGATGCGCCCGGGGACCGCCTCCCGGGCGACGGCCGGATCATCCTGGAGGAGGCGATGGCCGACGGCCTCATCGCCATCGCCGCGTACGCCATCGGCGGCGCCGAGCGGGCCCACGAGATGTCCGTGGAATATGCGAAGGAGCGCATCCAGTTCGACCGGCCGATCGGGTCCTTCCAGGGGATCGCCCACCCGCTCGCCGACATCGCCACCGAGTTCGAGGGCGGCCGGGTGCTCGTCTACGAGGCGGCCTGGCGGCGCGCGTCGGGGCTGCCCATGGGCCCGCTGGCCGCGATGGCCAAGCTCTACGCGTGCGACGTGTTCCGCCGCTCCACCAAGGTCGGTCAGCAGGTGTTCGGCGGCATCGGCTTCACCCGGGACATCGACATGCAGCTCTACTTCCGCCGCGCCAAGCAGCTCGAGATCACGTTCTTCGACCCGCGCTATCTGGAGGAGGTCATCGCCCGCTCGGAGCTGGACTCCGACACGCCCTTCGTGAGCGTCGACAGCGGCGCGAGCTAAGCCGACCGCTCGAGCCCCGCCAGCCGCTCCCTGGCCCTGGCGGCGGAGACCTGGTTCTCGCGGAGCTCGTACTCCTCGATGGCCCGGCGAACCCAGCCGGCGGCCTCCTCACGGTCCCCGCGCAGCTCCGCGACCTCCGCGGCGGCCAGGAACACCATCGCGCGGGTGTTCCGGTAGTCGATGTTCTCCGCGAGCGCGACGGCCTCGGCGGCGAGGCGCGCCGCCTGCTCGTGCTCCCCGCGGCGGGCGTGCACGCGGGCGAGCGCCGCGCGCCAGGAGCACTGGGGGTGGGCGTCGTCCTCGGCGGCCCAGGCGGCGCTCTTCCGGGCCGTTGCTTCCGCTTCCTCCAGGCGCCCGACGTCGACGTACGCGCGCGCGAGGTGCGCCGCCGTGGTCGAGGCGAACCCGGTCTCGCGGACGGATTCCAGGTCCCTGAGTCCCGGTTCGAGCACCTCAAGGACCAGGGTCGGATGGCCGACGATCAACGCGAACTCGCCCACGGTGTGTCCGGCCGACAGGTGCATCCGCTGACCGAATTCCGCGAGCAGGGTTCGGCTCCGGTCCAGATGCGCGCGGCCCTCGTCGATCGCTCCGCTCATCGCCAGCCCCATCGCGAGCGCACCGTGTGCCTGGGCCTCGCTGACGCGGCCGGCCGACGCCTCGACGGCCTCACGGGCCTCCAGGATGCACGTCGAGGCCGGGGTGGCGCCGAACACCATGCCCAGGCACAGCGCCTCGCGCGATCGCGCGACCTCGCGCTCGTCGCCTGCGGCCTGGGCCAGCGCGAGTGCCTCCAGGTTCCTCGTCCGCGACACCTCCGACCGGCCCAGCCAGAACTCGAGGAGCCCCACCAGATGGAGGGCCTGAGCCAGCTGACCCCCCGTACCTCCGGAGCGGAGGAGCTCGACCGCCCGTGTCAGGTCGATCAGGACCTCCGCGAACGGCACCGTCGGGTCGAGGGACAGCGTCGTCACTCGCGCCAGGGCGTGGGCCAGGGCGCCCAGCGGTTCATCCTTTGCCCGCCCGGCCGCCCCTTCGGCCTGAAGGAGTACCTCCTCTGCGCGCTGGGGGTGGCCGGCAGTTTCCAGCACCTCGCCGTACACGAGCAGGGAGCGGGGAGGAGGATCCTCGCCCGAGGGAAGCAGCGCGAGGGCGCGGCCGAAGAGGTTGATCGCCGCCGAGGGATCTCCACGATCGCGGGCCTGTTCCGCCACTGCGAACAGGCGCCCGGCCGTGGCGCGCGCCAGCTCCTCGAGGGCCGCATCGGAGGCGCCGATCTCCCGCCGGTACAGGCAGGCCTGCTCCAGGTGGTACGCGACGATCTCCTCGAACTCCCGTTCCCGGGAGCCCGCCACCGACTCGAGCCACCGCGCGAACCGCTCGTGCAGATCTGCGCGGACCTCCTTCGGCAGCGACTCGTACGCTGCATCCCGGATCAGCATGTGGAGGAACCGGTACGTCTCCTCGTCGGCGAACTCCGCGCCCTGGGGCCGGATGAGGTCCTTCCGGACCAGCGTCACCAGGTCGGCGCCCACGCTCGGGCGGAGACGTTCGGGTGAGAGCTCGGCCACGGCGGAGCGGTAGAAGACTCGGCCGACGATGGAGGCTCGCTCGACCACCGAGCGCTCGGCCTCACCGAGACGATCGAGCCGAGCCGCCAGGAGCGCCTGGATGGACTCGGGCACCGGGACCGACTCGACGCCCTCCCGCATGGCCCAGCCGCCGTTCCGGCGCTCGAGAACGCCGTCGTCGACGAGCGCGGCGAGCATCTGCTCGACGAACAGGGCGTTGCCCTCGGCCGCCTCGACGATCCGCTGGGCAGTCGCGGCGTCCAGGCCGGAGCCGCCCAGGAGGTTCTCCATCAGGGTCCGGCACTCCGTGGGGGACAGCGGCTGCAGCAGGATCGAGGTCGCGTTCAGCTTCCCCCCACCCCACCCGGGCCGGAGCTCCAACAGCTCCGGCCGCGCCACGCACAGGAGCAGGATCGGGGCGTCGCGTGAGAGGTCGGCCACGTGCTCCACCAGGTCGAGGAACGCCGTCTCCGCCCAGTGGATGTCGTCGAACAACACGACCAGCGGCCGGCGCCGCGCGAGGGTCTCGAACAGGCGGCGCACGGCGCGGGAGCCCTCCTCGGGGGCGACGACCCCCGGCGCGAACCCCAGCAGCGCCGCCACGTCGTTCGCGATCGATTCGGGTTCCTCCGACAACAGCTCTCGGAGCAGGGCGATGGCGCGGTCGGGAGGGTCCTCCTCGGCGATACCGGCCGCGCGGGAGACCACCTCGCGGATCGGCCAGAACGTGATGCCCTCGCCGTACGGCAGGCACCGTCCCCGGATGACCTGGGCTCGGGCCTCGACTTGGTCCAGGAAATCGGCCACCAGGCGCGACTTCCCCACCCCGGCCGATCCGAGGACCGTGAACAGATGAGACGTTCGCTCCTCGACGGCACGGTCAAACGCCTGGGCCAGCAGGGACCGCTCGTGGTCCCGACCGACCATGGGCGAGTCGAGCCGCCGGGACAGCCCCTCCGCACCGGCCTCCACCTCGACGATCCGGTACGCGGGAACGGGGTCGGCCTTGCCCTTCAGGGTGAGAGGTTCGACGGGCTCGGCGACGACGGCGTCGCGGACGAGGCGATAGGTGGACTCGCCGACCAGGATGTCGCCGGCGGCGGCGGCCTGTTCCAGCCGGGCGGCAACGTTCACCGCGTCGCCGGTGACCAGCCTTTGGTCGCCGCCCTGGCCGGTGACCACCTCGCCGGTGTTCACTCCGGTCCGCACCTCGATGCCGACTTCGAAGTCGGTCGCGAGCTCCTCGTTCAGGGCGACGAGCGCCGCACGCATCCCGGCGGCCGCGCGCACGGCGCGCAGGGCGTCGTCCTCGTGGAGGACCGGGATCCCGAAGACGGCCATGACCGCGTCGCCGATGAACTTCTCCACGACGCCGCCGTGGGATTCCACCACGGCCGACATCCGCTCGAAGTAGCGGTCCATGACCCGCCGGAGGGACTCAGGGTCCAGGCGCTCGCCGAGGGCGGTCGACCCGGCCAGGTCGGAGAACAGGACGGTGACGGTCTTGCGGACCTCGCGCCGGGGTCCGGTCGCGGCGTCGGCGAACGTCGTCCCGCACTCGAGGCAGAACTTCGCGCGATCCGGGTTCTGCTCCCCGCAGTTCGGACACGCCTGCATGGCGGAGAGTGTATTGGCAGCCACTCGGACCGCGATCGGCGGTTCAGTCGAACCAGTGGCCTCCGTTCACGTCGAGCGACTGGCCGGTGATCACCCTCGACAGGTCGCTGGCGAAGAACACCACGGCGTCGGCCACCTCGGCCGAGGTGGGCAGGTGGCGGAGCGCGGTCTGCTCGGCGACCCGGTCGTAGACGTCCTGGGGCGTGACGCCCTCCTTCTCTGCCAGGTGGTTGAAGTACCACTCGAGGTTCGGGCCCATGACGTAGCCGGGCATCACGCTGTTCACCCGGATCCCGTCGCGGCCGTGCTCGCGGGCCAGGACCCGCGCCGCGCCGAACAGCGCGCTCTTCGACGCCGCGTACGCGCCGGTCTTGATCTCCGAGGTCCGGATCGACATTGTGTTGATGAACACGATCGACCCGCCGCCCTGGGCCTGCATCGCCGGGATGACGGCCCGGGCCATCCCCAGCCCGCCCAGGACGTTGACCTCGAACGCCCGGCGGAACATGTCCTCGGTCTCGTACTCGATCCGCTTGAAGGGCGGCTGGACGAACGCGTTGTTCACCAGGACGTCCACGCGGCCGAACGCGTCGACGGTGGCGTCCACCAGGGCCTGCCGCTGCGCCGGGTCCGTCACGTCGGTGGGCGCCCAGATCGTTCGCCGGCCGAGGGCCTCGACCTCGCCGGCCACTTCCCGCAGGCGGTCCTCGGTACGCGCGCCCAGGGCGACGTCGGCGCCCTCCCGGGCCAGGGCCAGCGCGATCTCCTTGCCCAAGCCGGGGCCGATACCCGAGACGATGGCCACGCGATCCTTGAGCAGCATCCGCGAAGGCTAACAGCCCGGCCCTCCGGCACGGTGTACTGTTCCGGCAGGAATCTGACGCACCGTCAGGAACTGACGATGGGCATCTCCTCCAACACCTCCGAGCACATCGCCGACGTCGTCATCGACGTCCCGCCGGTCAACGCGCTCTCCTCGAAGGGCTGGCTCGAGCTGGCCGACGTGCTTCGCGCGGCGGGCGCCGATCCCGACGTGCACGTGGTGATCCTGCGCGCCGAAGGGCGCGGGTTCTGCGCCGGCGTGGACATCAAGGCCCTCGATGCCGACCCGTCGAACGAGGAGATCATCGCGGTCAACCGGGGCTGTGCCGCCGCGTTCGCGGCGGTCTACGAGTGCGAGGTCCCGGTGATCGCGGCGGTCCACGGCTTCTGCCTGGGCGGCGGGATCGGGCTGGCCGGCAACGCCGACATCGTCATCGCGGCAGAGGATGCAACGTTTGGTCTCCCGGAGCTGGCGCGGGGTGCGCTCGGGGCTGCCACCCATCTGGCGCGGCTGGTTCCAGCACACGAGGTTCGCTACATGTTCTACACGGGGGCAACGGCAACGGCCACCCAGCTCCACTCGTGGGGCTCGGTCGCGAAGGTCGTTGGCCGGGACGACCTCCTCACCGAGGCGCGGGCGGTCGCCGAGGCGCTGGCCGCGTATCACCCGCGCCTGCTTCGTGCCGCCAAGGAGGCGCTGAACGGGATCGACCCCGTCGACGTCCGCCGGAGCTACCGCTACGAGCAGGGGTTCACCTTCGAGCTGAGCCTCACCGACGTGCCCGAAGAGGCCCGGCGCGCGTTCGTGGAGAAGCGAGACCCCTCCTTCGGGGACTAGCCGGGCGTGGCCGACAAGCGGGCGACGGCCGCCGAGGTCGTGTCGGAGCTTCGCGACGGCATGGCGATCGGCGTCGGCGGATGGGGGTCGCGGCGCAAGCCGATGTCCCTGGTCCGCGAGATCCTGCGCTCGCCGGTGAAGGACCTGACGGTGGCGTCCTACGGAGGTCCCGACGTGGGCCTGTTGTGCGCGGCCGGGAAGGTGCGCAAGGTCGTGTTCGGGTTCGTCTCGCTGGACTCGATCCCGCTCGAGCCGCACTTTCGGGCCGCGCGGGAGCGGGGGGAGATCCAGGCCCGCGAGCTCGACGAGGGGATGTTCTACCTGGCGCTGCTGGCGGCGGCGCACCGGCTGCCGTTCATGCCCACCCGGGCCGGGCTCGGCTCCGACATCCTGAAGGTCAACCCCGACCTGAAGATGGTCGGCTCGCCGTACTCCGAGGAGGAGGTCGTCGCCGTCCCGCCGCTTCGCCTGGACGCCGCCTTCGTCCACGTCCATCGGGCCGACGCCGGCGGCAACGGCCAGATCCTCGGCCCCGACCCCTACTTCGACGACCTGTTCCTGATGGCCGCGGAGCGACGGTTCGTGTCGTGCGAGCGCGTCGTCGACACCGCCGACTTCGCCAAGGAGGGCCCGGTGCAGACCCTGCGCGTGAACCGGGCGATGACCGACGCCGTGGTGGAGACGCCGAACGGGGCCCACTTCACCTCGTGCGTGCCGGACTACGGGCGCGACGAGGCCTTCCAGGCGACGTACGCGGAGTCGGCCCGCGACCCCGAGGCGTGGTCGGCGTTCCGGGCCCGGTACCTGGACGGGACCGAGGACGACTACCGCAGGGAGGTGGAGGCCGGATGAGCCCGACCCGGGCCGAGGTCTGCGTGGTCGCCTGCGCCGAGGCGTTCCGCGGCGACGGCGAGATCCTGGCCAGCGCCATGGGCACGGTCTCGATGCTCGGCGCCCGGCTGGCCCGGGCCACGTTCGAGCCCGACCTGCTGGTGAGCGACGGCGAGGCCTACCTGGTCGCCAACGACCTGCCCATCGGCGCGAAGGACGACGACAAGGTCGTCGAGTCGTGGCTGCCGTTCCGGTCGGTGTTCGACCTGGTGTGGGCGGGTCGCCGGCACGTGATCATGGGGGCCACCCAGATCGACCGCTTCGGCAACCAGAACATCTCCTGCATCGGCGACTGGGCGCACCCGAAGGTCCAGCTGCTCGGATCGCGCGGCGCGCCCGGGAACACCGCGAACCACACGACGAGCTACTGGGTCCCCAACCACGGGCCCCGCGTGTTCGTCGAGCACGTCGACTTCGTCTCGGGCATCGGCAACGACCGCGCCGAGCCGCCGCTGTACGGCTTCCACGAGATCCGCCGCGTGGTCTCGAACCTGGCCGTCATGGACTTCGACCCGCGGTCGGGCCTGATGCGGCTGGCGTCGGTCCACCCCGGCGTCACCGTCGAGGACGTCGTCGCGGCGACCGGCTTCGAGCTGGAGATCCCCGGCGACGTGCCGGAGACGCGCGGGCCCGACCGGAAGGAGCTCCGGCTGATCCGGCAGGTCCTGGACCCGGACGGCCTCCGCGACGCCGAGGTGCCCGCGTGAGCCATCCCGCGCTGCGCACGCCGCTGTGCCAGCTGCTCGGGGTGGAACACCCCATCGTCCAGACCGGGATGGGGTGGGTGGCCGGCCCCTCGCTGACCGCGGCCACCAGCGCCGCGGGCGGGTTCGGCATCCTCGGCGCGGCGACGATGAGCCTCGACGAGCTCCGGGAGGCGATCGATCAGGTGCGCGCCCGCACCGACCGCCCGTTCGGGGTGAACCTGCGGGCCGACCAGCCCGACATCGCCGGCCGGGCGGACCTGATGATCGAACGGGGTGTCCGGGTGGCGTCGTTCGCCATGGCGCCCCGGCAGGACGTGATCGACCGCCTCCGCGGGGGCGGGGTCCTGGTGATCCCCTCGATCGGCGCCCGGCGGCACGCCGAGAAGGTCGCGGCGATGGGCGTCGACGCGGTCCTGGTCCAGGGCGGCGAGGGCGGGCGGCCACACCGGCCCCGTCGCCACCACCCTGCTGCTGCCGCAGGTGGTCGACGCCGTGGACGTGCCGGTCATCGCCGCCGGCGGCTTCTTCGACGGCCGCGGCCTGGTCGCGGCGCTCGCCTACGGCGCGAGCGGCGTGGCGATGGGAACTCGCTTCCTGCTGACCCGGGAGAGCCCCGTCCCCGAGGCGGTGAAGACCTACTACCTGGACCGGGGCGTGACCGACACGGTGGTCACCCGTAGGGTGGACGGCGTGCCCCACCGGGTGCTGCTCACGCAGCTCATCGAGCGGCTGGAGCGGGAGAGCGGCGCCGGTGGGTTCCTCCGAGCGATCCGCAACGCGTTCGCGTTCCGCAAGCTCTCGGGGATCCCGCTGCGGCAGATGCTTCGCGAGGGCCGGGCCATGCGGAAGACCCAGGACCTCACGTGGGGCCAGGTGATCATGGCGGCGAACACCCCGATGCTCCTGCGTGCGGCCATGGTCGAGGGACGGACCGACCTCGGCGTGATGGCCAGCGGCCAGGTGGTGGGGATGATCGAGGACCTCCCGTCGGTGGGGGAGCTCGTCGCGCGGATCGTGGCCGAGGCCGAGGCGACCCTGTCCCGCCTGTCAGGCCCTGACGACCTCCGACGGCCCGAACCGCACCCGGAACTCGGGCTGGCTCAGGACCAGCAGCGGCTTGCGGGGCAGCCCGAGCCCACGGAGCTCGTCGGCGATCTCCCCCGTCCCGAGCTCGACTGAGCCCCGCCGTCCCGCGTACGCGCGCGTGGCGACCTCCCATTCGGTCCGGCGAAGGACGCCGTCGAGGAACGTGTAGGTGGGCGGGCTCTGGCGGGGCATCGGCACCCGGCCCCGCGACGCCACGGCCAGCCGGACCTGCATCGCTCCGTCGGTCGCCAGCTCGCAGGTGGTCGTGGCGCCGTCGGCGCGGATGTCGATGTCGGCCAGGGTCTTCGGGTAGCCCCAGATCGTCCGCCCGGCGTGCATCGTGAACGTCTCGTTCACCGGGAGGCGGTGGATGTACACGCCCGCGCGGTTGCGGAGAAGGTCGAGCCTGGACGCGCCGCCGTGCGGATGGACCAGGAAGCTCACGCCGAACTCGTGATAGGCGTCCAGGTCGCCGTCGCGGTAGTCCGCGAAGACGAGGGTGACCGCCGTCCGGCCGGGACCCGTGTGCACCACCCGCAGGCCGGAGGGCTCGACCAGACGCTGGGCGGCCTCGGCGGGGACCGAGAAGACCGCCCCCCACGAGGACGCGTCGCGGACCTCGATGGGGAACTGGAGGGTCCGGCCCTCGACCACGACGCCGGCGGGTGTCGCGCTCACGCGCCGGCCGCGCGCCCTCTTCCGCCGCCGGGCTTCGCGGGCCCTCGGCTTCGCCCTGGCCGCCGGCTTCCGCTTCGGCGCGCGCGCGGCCGCGAGCAGGACGTCGACGCCCTCCTTCAGCCCGTCCGCGATGCGCCAGATCTCCGGCACCGTCTCGCGGTCGGCGATCACGCCGAAGTCGACGTTTCCCATGTTCGACAGGACGGTGACGTTGATGCCGGCGCCGGGGAGGAGCGGTCCCATCGGGTAGATCGCGACGATCCGGGCCCCGGCCGAGTACAGGGGAATGGGCGGGCCGGGCACGTTCGAGACGATGAGGTTCAGGGCGGGCGGATGGAGGTTGCCCATTCGGGTGGCCGAGTACAGGCGCATCCCCGTGGTGAACAGACGTGGCGCCAGGAACTCCGCCCAGTCCATGAGCGTCTCGGCCCCGATGGCGTTCGCGAGCTCCTTCGACCGCTTGGTGCTCTCGATGATCGTCTTCAGCCGCTTCACCGGGTCCTTCATCTGCACCGGGAGGGGGACGAGCATGTTGGAGACCTGGTTGGCCGAGTCGTTCGCGGGCTCGCCCTCGGCGGCCTCCTTGCGCACCGAGATCGGACAGCTCGCCACCAGCGGGCGGTCGGGAAGCTCGCCGGCCCACTCGAGGTAGCCGCGCATGGCATGCGTGGCGATGGCCAGGACCACGTCGTTGACCTTGCCGTCGAAGGCGGCCTTGATCTCCTTGAGGTCGTCCAGCGAGGCGCCGCCGAACGCGACGGCGCGGTGCGAGGACAGCGCGCCGCTGAACTTCGTCCGCGGCGCCGAGAACGGCGGCGGTGACGCCTCCCGCATCTCCTTCTGCAGGTAGCCCCTGGCGGTGCGCACGGCGTTGCCGGCCAGCTTGCCGACGGCCTTCACGGCGCGGACGGGTGTCCCGGCCTGCGCGGCCAGCGCGCCCCCCAGCAGCCGAAGGTCGGACGGGCGGCGCTCGCCGGTGAACGGCCCGTCGGGCGGCTCGGGGACCGAGACCTCCGGGGTGATGTCCAACAGGTGGACCATCACGTCCGCTCCGGACGTCCCGTCGATGGTCGAGTGGTGCATCTTCGTGATGACCGCGGCCCGGCCGTCCCTCAGGCCCTCGACCACCCACATGTCCCACAGCGGCTTGCCGCGGTCGAGGGTCTGGCCGGCGATGTCGCCCACCACGCCCTCCAGCGCCCGAAGGTCGCCGGGCGGTGGCACCCCG
Organism: uncultured Actinomycetes bacterium; assembly: GCA_963742735.1. Classification (GTDB taxonomy): domain Bacteria; phylum Actinomycetota; class UBA4738; order UBA4738; family JBBDTT01; genus JBBDTT01. The sequence continues at coordinate 32,411 of CAVUMN010000001.1, read as the reverse complement.
ATCCGGTGCAGGTGGTTGTCCAGGTCGAACTCCGCGTCTTCGATCCACACGGGATGGGCCAGGCCGAGTGGGACCGGCACCAGCCGTCGCCGGAACGCCGGCATCAGGTGGATCCGAGACAGGAGCATCTCCCGGACCTTGTCGAACGAGTAGCCCTCGGGCGCGGTCTTCGTGTCGAGCAGCAGGACGCCCATGACGTGCATGGGGGAGGTCGGCGTCTCCATGTACAGGAACGTCGCGTCGAGCCCCGACAGTCGCTTCATGGGCTCACCCCCAGGTCCTCGATCGCGCGGGCCTTGGCCCACGCGTAGTCGGCCTTGCCTGCTGGGGAGCGAACGATCGCGTCGACCTCGACCAGACCCCGGGGGACCTTGTAGCCGGCGAGCCGCTCGCGGCACGCCGCCTGCAGCGACTCCAGGGAGAGCCCGTCGCTCGCCCTCGGGGCCACGACGGCGACGACGCGCTCGCCCCATCGCTCGTCGGGGACGCCGACCACCACCGCGTCCGCCACGTCCGGGTGGTCGCGAAGCACCATCTCCACCTCCTCGGGGAACACCTTCTCCCCGCCGGTGTTGATCGACAGCGAGCCCCGCCCGAGCAGCGCGATCGTGCCGTCCGGCTCGACCGTGGCCATGTCGCCGGGAAGCACCCACCGGACGCCGTCCGACTCGAGGAACGTTCGCGCGGTCTTCTCGGGGTCGCCGTGGTAGCGCAACGGGATGTGGCCGCGGCGGGCCAGCCGGCCCACCGTCCCCGACCCCGCCGGCACCGGCCGCCCGTCGTCGTCCAGCACCGCGGTCTGGTCGTTGACCACGAACGTCGCGCCGCCCCCGCCACTCCGGCTGCCGAGGACCCCGGTCTCCGAGGACCCGAAGCCGTCGGCGATCATTCGGTTGGGGAGAAGCTCCAGCAGGTGCTCCTTGGCGCCGTTGGACAGGATCGCGCCTCCCGAGCCGATGACCCACAGCGAGTCGGTCGCGTAGCGGTCGCCGTTCGCCCGGAGCTCCTCGATCAGCGGCCGCGCCATCGCGTCGCCCACCACGACCAGGATGAACACGCGCTCGCCGGTGACGAGCTCCCAGATCTGCGCGGGATCGAACTTCCCGAGCGGCACCAGGACGAGGGCTCCGCCGGTGAACAGCTGATGGAACGCCAGCCAGTGGGCGCTCGAGTGCATGAGCGGCGGGGTGGCCAGGGCCGCCACGCCCTGCTGCGCGGTGACGCGTTCGGCGAGCTCCTCCGGACCGGTCACGTGGTTGCCGCCCTGGGTGATGTCGCCGCCGCCCATCGCCGCCTTGAAGATGTCCTCGTGGCGCCACACCACGCCCTTCGGCATGCCGGTCGTTCCGCCCGTGTAGACCATGTAGAGGTCGTCGGAGGACCGCCCGGCGCCCGGGGGGCGATCGGCCGGCACGTCGCCCAGGGCCGCCTCGTACTCGATCGATCCGCCGGCGGGCACCTCGTCCGAACCGTCGTCCACGACCACGAACGTCTTCAGGCCGGGGACGTCCGGCGCCACCGAGGCCACACGGGGGCCGAAGGACCGGTGATAGACGAGCGCGGAGAGCTCGGCGTCCTCGAACAGGTGCCGGAGCTCGCCCTCGACGTAGCGGTAGTTCACGTTCACCGGCACCGCGCGGAGCTTGAAGGCGGCGAGCATCCCCTCGAGGTACTCGGTCCCGTTCATGAGCTGCAGCCCGACGTGGTCTCCGGGACCGATCCCGGCCCCGGACAGGACGTGCGCCAGGCGGTTGGCGCGCTCGTCGAGCTCCGAATACGTGAGCCGGCGGTCTCCGGCGACGAGGGCCAGGCGGTCGGGGATCGCGTCCGACACCGCCTCGAACAGATCCGCCAGATTGAAGGTCATCCCCACCTCGCCGAGCCCGGCTCCACGCGTGGGCGGGGACCCGGTGGCATAGTATGACGGACCGTCAGATCCACCGACGAGAACACCTTGGCCGACAGGACGCCAGCGCCTCGATCGAGCGCCGTCCGCCGGATGGCTCGGCGGGTGGCCAACGTCCCCGGCGCCGGGCTGGTGTTCGTCCCCCAGAAGACCGCCGGCTTCGCCTTCGGCTCCTGGCTGCGCCAGAAGCTGCCGGTGATCGACGGGCACCCGCCGTCCCCGAGGCTCACGCTCGGCCTCACCGCGCAGGTCGCCCTGGACGAGCTGATGCTGGGGTGGATGAAGAGCCCGCGCCGCTACCCCGCGGAGGCGGACTACGCCGCGGTCGCCCGCGAGCTGCGCGAGGCGGCCGTGCTGTATCGGGAGCGGGGGTTCGTCGCGCGCCCCGAGACCTACCACCGCGACCCAGAGCCCGTCGTCCCCACGATCGAGCGAAAGTGGACCTCGGGCCTCGGGTACGAGCGGCTGTCGTGGCCGAGCGCGTACACGCCCCACGAGGGCGAGCCCGGCCGAGATCGCTGGCTGACGTACGAGGCGAACCGCACCTCGTACGCCTACGCGCTCCGAGGCGACCCCACCAAGCCCTGGCTGGTGTGCATCCACGGCTTCGGGACGGGGATGGCCCTCACGGAGTTCTTCGCGTTCCGCGCCCGCCGCCTGCACCAGGAGCTCGGCCTGAACCTGCTGTTCCCGGTCCTGCCGATCCACGGGCCGCGCAAGGTGGGCCGCCTGGGCGGACAGGAGCTGATGTCCTACGAGCTCCAGAACTTCGTCCTGGGCATGGCCCAGGCCATGGTGGACATCCGCGGGGCGATCGGCTGGATCCGCGGGCAGGGCGGCGAGACCGTCGGCGTACACGGCATGAGCCTCGGGGCCTACGTCGGGTCGCTCCTGGTCACGATCGAGCCCGGGCTGGAGATGGTTCTGGCCGGCGCGCCGCTGTGCGACATCCCGAAGCTGTTCGAGCATCACTCGACGGTCACGCTCCGGCGTCAGGCCGACCCGGACGGCACGCTCGGCGCGGTGGCCAAGGAGGTCCATACCGTCATCTCGCCCCTGGCCCGCCCGCCGCTGGTCCCGGAGGACCGCCGGTACGTCTACGCGGGGCTCGGCGACCGCATGTCGACACCGCCCCAGGCCCAGCGCCTGTGGGAGCACTGGGGACGGCCCAAGATCTCCTGGTACGAGGGGAGCCACCTCACGTTCCTGTGGTCCTCCACCGTGACCCGGTTCGTCGAGGACGCCCTTCGCGAGTCGGGGCTCGTCACGCGCACGCCGCCGCCGCCGCGCACAGCCCGGCCTGCCGCTGGAACGAACGGACGGGATCCTCGTCCAGCCCGTTCGTGAGGTAGCAGAAGGAGAGTCCCGAGTCGGGGTCGGCCCACGCCACCTGGCCGCCGACCCCCGAGGACCCGAACGCCCGCGGCCCGACCCCCCGCCCGAACCCCCGCAGGACCGCGCTCCCGTCGTCGCCGGCGACGCGGAGCCCGAGGGTCCGGTTCGCCGGCACCTGCGTCCAGGGGTCGATCAGGGCGTTGCGGACGACGCCGGTCGCGTCGGCGAGCACGTCGGTGTCCCATACCGCGCCGTCGTTTCGCCGCAGGGCCTGGAAGTACCGGGCGACCTCGGCGGCGGTGCCGATGGCGCCGGCCCCGGGGACGCCCACCGCGCGCACCTCGGGGTCGTTGAACCGCATCAGCTGCTCGCGCCCGGTCTCGGCCAGCGTCGCCGACGCGCCGACCGCGTCGAGCGCCACCCGTGTCTGTTCGCTCATCTCGCCGATGGTCCGGCCGTCCAGGACGCGGTCCTGCTCGCCGGGCGGGGCCCCCAGCCGGAGTCCCGGCAGCCCGAGCGGCCCGGTGATCCGCGAGGCGATCAGCTCGGCGAGGGGGACCCCCGACACGCGCTCCGCGACCTCGGCGAGCACCCAGTCCGCGGAGCTCGGGTGGTACTCGGTCCGGGTCCCTGGCTCCCAGTCGAGCCGCCAGCTCCGCAGGCGCTCCAGGCGCGCCGCGGGGTCGCCGCCCTCCAGCGGACGCATCGGCGCCCGGGGGAACCCGGCCGTGTGCGTCATCACGTGCTCGATCGTCACCGCGCCCTTCCCGTTCTCCACGAACTCCGGGACGATGTCGGCCACGAGCGTGGACGGCGTGAGCGACCCGTCGCCGAACAGCAGCCACAGGGCGCCCGCCGTCAGCGCCTTGGTGACGGAGAAGACCACGTACCGGCTCTCCGGGGAGGCCTCGCCGAACGCGGCGAACATCGCCACCCGGTCCCGGACCGCGACGGCCAGCTGGCACGAGGGGAGCCCCTCGACCTCGACCGACTCGAGCGCCAGTTGCCGGAGCCGCTCGAGCGCGTCCTCGTCCAGCCCGAGCTCCCGAGGGTCCGCGTCGATCATGTGCAACACTCGGAACCGTGGAGCGCATGACCGGATTGGACGCCGGCTTCCTGTACATGGAGACGCCGGCGCTGCACATGCACACGCTGAAGATCTCCGTCGTCGACCCCGCCGGCGTGGCGGGCGGCTACTCGTTCGTGCGGTTCCGCGAGGAGCTGTCCAAGCGGCTGCACCTGCTTCCGCCGTTCCGTCGCCGCGTCGTCGAGGTGCCGTTCGGCCTGGACCACCCGGTGTGGATCGAGGACCCCGGGTTCGAGCTCGACCACCACGTGGTGCGCGTCGACGTGCGGGCCCCCGGCGGCCCGCGGGAGATGGACGAGATGATCGGGCGCATCGCCGGCGTCCAGCTGCGGCGCGACCGGCCGCTGTGGCAGATCTGGGTGATCGAGGGGCTGGAGGGCGGCCGGGTGTGCTTCGTCGCCAAGATGCACCACGCCGCCGCCGACGGGGTCGCCGCGTCGGCGCTGCTGTCGAACGTCCTCAGCCTCCAGCCGGAACCGGCCGAGCCGGAGGCGCCCGAGCGTCCGTGGCGGCCGGAGCCGGTCCCCGGCGCGTTCCGGCTGATCCTGGACGCGTTCCGTGACCGGTTCCGCCGCACGAAACGGATCCCGCGCCTGGTACGCCGGACCCGCCAGAACGTGAAGGCGCTGGGGGAGCACCAGGCGAACGCGCCGATCCGCCCTCCGAGACCGGTGAAGGACACCCCGCGGACCTCGTTCAACGGCGCGCTCTCGAAGCGGCGCGTGTTCGCGACGACGTCCCTGGCCATCGAGGACTTCAAGACCGTGAAGAACGCGTTCGGCGTGTCCCTCAACGACGTCGTCCTCGCCGTGGTGTCGGGGTCGCTGCGCCGGTACCTCGACGAGCGCGGCGAGGTCCTCGACAAGCCGCTGGTGGCCGGAGTGCCGGTGTCCTCCGAGCAGCCCGGGTCCGACCCGCGACTGGGAGGCAACCGGGTGACGAACATGTTCACGTCGCTGTGCACCGACATCGACGACCCGGTCGAGCGGCTGAAGGCCATCTCGGGGGTCACCGGGGCGGCGAAGGACCGCATCAACATCCTGGGGGCCGACCTGATGGCCGACTGGGCCGAGCACACCCCGCCGCGGCCGTTCGCGTGGGCGGTCCGCACCTACTCGAAGCATGGCCTGGCCAGCCGGCACGCCCCGCCCATCAACCTGGTGGTGTCGAACGTCCCCGGCCCGCCCCTGCCGCTGTACATCGCCGGCGCGAAGCTGGTGGCGCTGTTCTCGGTGGGCCCGATCCTGGAGGGCATCGGGCTGAACGTGACGGTCTGGAGCTACATCGATCAGATGAACTTCGCCGCGATCGCCTGCGCCGACCGCCTGCCAGAGGTTCACCGGGTCACCGACGGGCTCGCCGAGTCGCTGCGAGAGCTCCTGAAGGAGGCCGAGCGGGTCCCCGCTTCGTGACCAGGTTCAGGCACGCTCGATGATCGTGACGTTCGCCTGGCCTCCGCCCTCGCACATCGTCTGCAGGCCGTAGCGGCCGCCCGTTCGCTCCAGCTCGTTCAGCAGCGTGGCCATCAGCCGGGTCCCGGTCGCCCCGATGGGGTGGCCCAGGGCGATGGCGCCGCCGTTCACGTTGACCTTGTCCAGGTCGGCGCCGGTCTCCTTCTGCCAGGCGAGGACGACGGGGGCGAAGGCCTCGTTGATCTCGACGAGGTCGATGTCGTCCAGGGACATTCCCGTCTTCTCCAGCGCGTGGAACGTGGCGGCGATGGGTCCGGTCAGCATGTAGATCGGGTCGTCCGCGCGGACGGAGATGTGGTGGATCCTCGCCCGCGGGGTCAGGCCGTGAGTCTCGATCGCCCGCTCGTTGACGACCAGCGCGGCCGTGGCGGCGTCTGAGATCTGGCTGGACACCGCGGCGGTGATCAGCTCGCATCCCGGGACCAGGGGGAGCCCCGCCATCTTCTCCATCGACGTCTCACGGGGACCTTCGTCATGCGAGAGGCCGGCCAGGGGCACGATCTCGCTCGCGAAACGGCCCTCCCGCGTGGCCTGGAGCGCGCGCCGGTGACTCTCCAGGGCGAACGCCTCCATGTCCTCGCGGGAGATGCTCCACTTCTCGGCGATCAGCTCGGCCGCGTGGAACTGCGTCACCGGCTGGTCGCCGTAGCGCGCCACCCATCCCGTGGAGTCGTGGAACGTCCGGGGGAAGCCCGCCTCCTCGGCGAGCTTCCGGCTGGTCCCGATGGGGACCATGCTCATGTTCTGGACGCCGCCGGCGACGACCACGTCCATGGTGCCGCTCATCACGGCCTGGGCCGCGAAGTGGACGGCCTGCTGGGCCGACCCGCACTGCCGGTCGATCGTCACCCCGGGGACGTGCTCCGGCAGGCCGGCGGCCAGCCACGACGTCCGCGCGATGTCGCCCATGTTGGGGCCGATCGTGTCCACGCACCCGAGGATCACGTCCTCCACCGCGTTCGGGTCGACGCCGGTCCGCTCCATGAGGGCCGACAGGATGTGCGCGCCCATGTCGGCGGGGTGCACGTCCTTCAGCGAGCCGTTCTTCTTGCCCACCGGCGTCCGGCAGATGTCGACGAGGTACGCGTCCATTGAAGGTTCCTCCTAGGTGGTCACGATCACGGCCGAGCCGTGTCCGAACAGTCCCTGGTTCACGGCGAGCCCGGTGCTCGCCGCCTCGACCTGGCGGCCCACCGCCGTCCCCCGAAGCTGCCACGTGAGCTCGCATACCTGCGCGATCGCCTGGGCCGGCACGGCCTCGCCGAAGCAGGCCAGCCCGCCGCTGGGGTTCACGGGGATGCGTCCCCCGATCGTCGTGTCGCCGTCGTTCAGCAGACGCTCGGCCTCCCCCTCCTTGCACAGACCGATGTCCTCGTACCAGTCGAGCTCGAGCGCGGTGGACAGGTCGTAGACCTCGGCCACGTCCAGGTCCTCCGGCCCCAGGCCCGCCTCCTCGTAGGCCGCCGCAGCGATAGAGGCGCGATACGCCGTCTCGGGCGGCGCGACCATGGCCGCCGAGTCGGTGGCGAAGTCGGGGAGGTCCAGCACGGTCTTCGGGTACCTCGGGGTGACCGTGGAGATCGCGGCGAGCCGCACCGGGTCCTGCACGCCGCGGGCGCGGGCGAACTCCAGGCTCGAGAGCACGATCGCCGCGCCGCCGTCGCTCGTCGCGCAGATGTCCAGCAGGTGCAGGGGGTCGGCCACGATGGGGGAGGCCAGGACCTCGTCCTCGGTGACCTCCTTGCGGTAGCGGGCGTTCGGGTTGCTCAGGCCGTGCCGGCTGTTCTTCACCTTGACCAGGGCGAAGTCGCGCTCGGTCGCCCCGTAGCGGGCGATCCGGCGCCGCGCGTACAGGCCGAAGTACGCCGGGTTGGTCGCGCCGAGGAGCCGGAACCGGAGCCAGTCGGGGTCGTCGGTCCGCTCGCCGGTGTTCGGGGCCAGGAAGCCCTTCGGCGTGGTGTCGGCGCCGACCACGAGCGCGACGTCGCACAGGCCGGCCAGGATCCGGGCGCGGGCGACGTCGAGGGCCGCAGCGCCGGACGCGCACGCGGCGTAGCAGGACGCGATGTTCGCGCCGTTCCAGCCGAGCGACTGGGCGAACGTGGAGGCCGCGACGTAGCCGGGGTAGCCGTTGCGGACGGTGATGCCCGCGGCCAGGTAGCCAACGTCGCCCCAGGCCACGCCGGCGTCGGCGAGCGCCGCCCGCGCCGCGTGGGCGCCGTACTCCGCGAAGCTCCGGCCCCACTTGCCCCACGGGTGCATCCCCGCGCCGAGGACGGCCACCGAGCTCACGCCGGCCGCCAGTTCCAGATCGGGGCGTCCGGCTCGCCGGACAGACTCCCCGCTACGAGCTCCATCTCGTCGCCCACCGCGAGGCCGTTCGGGTCGGCGCCGGGATCCATCTGGCCGAGGATCACCATCCGCTCTTCCTCGAGCTCGACGGCCGCGAGCGTGAACGGGACGAACGGGTCGGCGGCCACGTAGGGCGGGGGAGGGGCGTACCGAGCCACGGTCCACGACCACAGCCGGCCGCGCCTCGACAACGGGACGGCCTCGAGCTCGGTCCCGGGACACGACGGGTTCGGACACGCCGGCGCCGTCGGCGGGAACGCGTAGGAGCCGCACGTTGTGCACCGCGCGCCGATCAGGTGCGGCTCGGGCTCGGCGTCGAACCAGCCCTCGATCATCGGGGTCATTGTCCCCCCGACAGCAGCCCGCGGCCGGTGGGGATGCCCACGTCCAGGGGCCCGAGCAGGCCGGGCGGCGCGGCGACCACGGCCGGGATCGCGTTCACCATGCGCATGGCGGTCACGATGAGCCCGCCCGAGTTCTCGTCGCCGTCGTCGCCGGCGGTGGTGAGCTCGCAGGTCACGTCGGGGGAGCCCTTGATGAACACGCGGTAGCCGCCCACGCCGGGAGGCTGGTCCCACTCGGGCGCGAGGTCGGGCCGCAGCCGCGTGACGTGCTCCAGCACGATCCTCGGCTCGTCGTTGATCATCCCCCGGACCTCGAACCGCATCGCCGCCGTCGTCCCCTCCTCCACCTTCCCGCTGGGGACCTGGAAGGTCTCCGGAGCGGGCAGCCGCTCGTGGAACTCCTCGATGCCGTCGAGGGTCACGCCCAGCCCGTCGGCGATGGCCCGGATGGTGCCTCCCCACGCCAGCGTGAGGATGCCGGGCTGGAGGAGGAGCGGCGTGGCGTCGAGCGGCTGGGCGAAGCCCATCGTGTCGAACAGGACCGTGGGCTGGTCGTACGTGGCGTAGTTCAGGACCTCCTGGACCCGGACCGAGTCGATCCGCTCGCACACGCCCGAGAGCACGAGGGGGAGGACGTCGTTGGCGAAGCCGGGATCGATCCCGGAGGTGAAGAAGGACACGCCGCCGTCCGCGCACGCCTTCTCGAGCGGCTCGGTGAATCCGGCATCGGCGCCCTTGGGCTCGACGAGGAACACGATCGAGGACGACACGACGTTCTTGCCGGACTCGAGGATGCGCGCGATGTCGGCGAGCGCCTCGTGGAGCCGGACGTCGGCGGTGGCGTTGTAGCAGACGGCGTCGGCGTCGAGGGCCAGCAGCGCGTCGGCGTCGGTGGTCGCCGCCACGCCGACGGGGGGCAGGCCGCACAGATCGCCCGCGTCCATCCCGGCCTTGGCGTCGCTCGACACCCACACGCCGGCCAGCTCCATGTCGGGGTGGTTGATGATCCCGCGCAGGGCGTAGCGCCCGACGTTCCCGGTGCTCCACTGGATCACGCGATAGGGCATTGGAGAGCCCAATCGTACCGGAATCTGACGGACCGTCAGATATGGCTAGACTCCGGCTGTGGACCTCTCGTTCACCCCCGAGCAGGAGGCGTTTCGAGCCGAGGCCCGGGCGTGGCTGGCCGGGAACGTCCCCTCCGAGCCGCTCCCTTCCTTCGACACCCGCGAGGGCTTCGACGCCCACCGCGACTGGGAGCGCCGGCTGTCCAACTCGGGCTGGGCCGCCGTGAACTGGCCCACCGACGTCGGGGGCCGCGGCCTGGGCCTGCTGGAGTGGCTGATCTTCGAGGAGGAGTACTGGGGCGCCGGCGCCCCAGGGCGGGTGAACCAGAACGGGCTGTTCCTGCTGGGACCGACGCTCCTCGAGTTCGGCACCGACGAGCAGCGCGCCCGCTACCTCCCCCGGATCGCCTCCGCCGAGGAGGTGTGGTGCCAGGGCTGGTCGGAGCCGAACGCCGGGAGCGACCTGGCCTCGCTGACATCGCGGGCCGAGCGCCGCGGAGACACCTGGGTCCTGAACGGCCAGAAGACGTGGTGCTCGCGGGGGGCGTTCGCCGACTGGATGTTCGGGATCTTCCGGACCGACCCGGCGTCCGAGCGCCACAAGGGGCTCTCGTACCTCCTGGTGCCGCTGGACGCACCGGGCGTCACCGTCCGCCCCATCGCCCAGCTCGACGGCGAGGCCGGGTTCGCCGAGGTGTTCCTGGACGACGTCAAGATCCCCGCGGAGAACCTCCTGGGGCCGGAGAACGAGGGATGGAAGGTGGCGATGTCCACGGCCTCGTTCGAGCGCGGCGTCATCCTGCGCAGCCCGGGGAGGTTCATGGGCACCGCCCGCCGGCTGGTCGAGCTGTGCCGGCGAAGCGGCGAGGTCCCGATCTCGCTGCTCGACGCGGTGGCCGACGCGTGGATGCGGGTGGAGGCCTACCGCCTGAACACCCACTGGACCGTGGCCCGGGTCCTGGACGGGGGATCGGTCGGCGCCGAGGCCAGCCTGAACAAGCTGTGGTGGAGCGAGATGGACGTGGCGCTGCACACCGCCGCCCTGGGGCTGCTGGGCGAGGAGGCCGAGCTCGCCGGGCCGTGGACCGACGGGTTCCTGTTCTCGCTGGCCGGTCCGATCTACGCGGGCACCAACGAGATCCAGCGCAACATCGTGGCCGAGCGCGTCCTCGGCCTCCCGAGGAGCTGACGGTGCGATTCGCGTTCACCGAGGAGCAGCGCCTCTTCGCGGGGACGGTCCGAAAGGTCCTGGAGTCCGGCACCCGCGACTCGTGGGGCGCGCTGGGATCGATCGGCCTCCTCGGGCTCACCCTTGGTGAGGAGCACGGCGGTCAGGGGCTGGACGAGGTCGACCTGGTGCTGGCGCTGGAGGAGACCGGCTACGCCTGCCTGCCCGACCCGGTGCTCGAGCACTACGTCGGCGGGTCCGCCCTCCGCGACGCGGGCCGCGACGAGCTGCTTGAGGGCGTGGCCTCGGGCGAGCGGCGGGTCTCCGCGGGGGGCGCCCTCGTCTCCCACGCCGACGCGGCGGACCTGCTGGTCCTGGAGTCGGCGGGGGCGGTCCACGCGGTGGCCTCGAAGGACGTGACCCTCGCGCCGGAGCGTTCGATCGACCCGTCCCGCCGGCTGTCCTCGGTGGCGTGGACGCCGGGGGAGGACAACCGGCTGGGCGACGCCGGAGCGCTCGAGCGGCTCACCGATCGGGCCGCCTTCGCGGCGGCGGCCCAGCTCGCGGGCGCCGGCCGGCGCCTCGTGGAGATGGGCGCGGCGTACGCGAAGGACCGGCAGCAGTTCGGCGTGCCGGTTGGCTCGTTCCAGGCCGTGAAGCACCTGCTGGCCGAGGCGCATCTCGCCGTGGAGTTCGCCCGGCCCGTCGTCTACCGGGCGGCCTGGTCGCTGGCCCGCGACGAGCCGACCCGCGGGCGGGACGCCTCGATGGCAAAGGCGATGGCCTCCGACGCGGCGACCGTCGCCGCCCGCGCGGCGCTGCAGGTCCACGGGGCCATCGGCTACACGGAGGAGCACGAGCTGCACCGCTGGCTGAAGCGGGCGTTCGCCCTGGCCGGCGCGTGGGGCGACCCCGCCCGCCACCGGGAGCGGGTCAAGGCCGGGCTGCTCGCGTCCGAGTCCTGAGCCGGCTCAGGACGCGGGGGCGGTCAGCAGGGCGCGGAGCTCGGCCCCGGTGAGCGAGGCCGGCGTGGTCGTGGCCAGGAAGTCCAGGACCACCTTCGCGAAGTCCTCGGGGCACTCCCGCTGCGGGAAGTGGCCAACCTTCGGAAAGATCTCAAGGCGGCTGCCGGGCATCGCGGCGTGGGCCTCGTGGGCGTGGGTGACCGGGATGATGCCGTCCCGCTCGCCCCAGGCGATCAGGGTCGGCATGTTCGCGGCCAGGTACAGGCGGTCGCGGGCGCTGACGAGCTGGCCGGAGGCCCCCACCACGGATCGCAGCACCCGGAAGAACGCCCGCCGGGTGTCTGTGTTCGTCAGGGACGCGTACGACTCGTACATCTCCTCGATGGCCCCGGCCTTCGGCAGGCCGACCTTGTCGAGCCACGACGTCATCCGCGCGCCCGCGCGCGCGAGCTTCGGCGTGAACACCGGCGGCAGGACGTACTCGACCCCCGGCACGGCCAGGGCCCGCAGGAGGAAGGCGACCTCCTTGCCGAGCCCGCCGCTGCCGACCAGGATCAGCCGCTCGGTGCGCTCGGGGAACTGATACGAGAACTGCATGGCGATGCCGCCACCCAGCGAGTGGCCGACGATCGTCGCCCGCTCGTGGCCGGTGGCCACGAGGAAGTCTCGGAGTGAGGACGCCAGCCCGCCCAGCGAGTGGTCCGTGTGGTCCTTCGCCGACTCGCCGTGGCCCAGCAGGTCGGGGGCCAGCACCGTGGATCCCTCGGCGAGGGCCGGCGTCACCCGCTGCCACGTCCGCGAGCTCGACGCCATGCCGTGGATCAGCAGGAGCACCGGCCCCGACCCCGCCTGGCGGTAGACGAGGTCGTGGCCGTGCAGGCTGACCCGGCGAACCTCGCCCGCGTCAGCCACCGATGTCCTCGAGGATGTTGACCAGGTCGTCCGCGTGCTCCTCCTCGGTGGCCAGGATCTCCTCCATCATCCGCCGGGTGGTCGGGTCGTCGTTGCCGAGCCACCGGATGATCTCCTGGTAGGAGGAGACCGCCACCCGCTCGGCCACCAGGTCCTCGCGGACCATGTCGAGCAGGTTCGGCGACGCGTCGTACTCCGAGTGGGCGCGGGTGGCCAGACCCTCCGGGGAGAAGTCGGGGTCGCCCCCGAGCTGCACGATCCGTCCCGCGGCCATGTCCGCGTGCGTCTGCTCCTCGTTCGCGTGCTGCAGGAACTCCTCGGCCACCGGGCCGGCGTTGATGCCCTGGGCGGTGAAGTAGTGGCGCTTGTAGCGCAGCACGCAGACGATCTCGGTGGCCAGGACCTCGTTGAGCACGGCGATCACCCGCTCGCGATCGGCGGTGTAGGAGTCGGTGATCGGCCCCTTCTCGATCTCCTGCCGGGCGCGCTTGCGGATCTCCTCGATGTCGGCCAGGAACTCACCGGCCATGGATGGTCTCCCTTCGAACGTCGTGGCGCGTCGGCACCACGATACCCGCGCAGGCGTCAGCCGAAGAGCACGATCGCGGCAGCGATCGCGAACGGCCACCCCGCGATCACCGCGAAGGCCAGCCACCTCGTTCCCGTCCGCAGGTAGTGCCCGGCCGACTCCGTAATGGCATAGACGAGCGCGCCGAGGGAGACCGCGGTGGCGAGGTCGGCCCAGGCGGCGTCGATCAGCAGGCCGATCCCGGCGACCAGGAGCAGGGCCGCCGTCACGAACTCCGCCGTGACGTGCCAGGCGAAGTCCCCCCGGCCGGCGGCGATCTTCGGGAGGCGGCCGGTGGCGATGATCACGATCCACAGCAGGGCGATCGCGGCGCCGGCCCCGAGCGTGAACGAAAGGAGGTACGCGTCGCCGGCAGACACGCTGGCTAGGCGGAGGGGACGGCCGCCGCGTCCCGGAACTTCGAGGTGCGGTGGATGGGGTCGGGGTCGAGCTTCGGGATGATGTGCTGTCCGAAGAGTCGGATCGTCTCGATGGCGGAGTCGATCGGCATGTCGATGGGCAGGCCGAACACGACCTGGTCGGCGCCGACGTCCTCGTACTTGCGGACCTGCTCCAGGACCTCGTCGGGGTCGCCGCACAGCAGGTACCCCTCGTTGATGCGCCAGTTCACCTCGTCGAGGGTCGGCTCGGGGAGGGTCTCCGGCCAGTCGGGGACGTGGGCCGGCTTCGGGAACGTGGTGTGGTAGCGGAACACCAGCGACTGCAGCCGCCCGCTGCCCATCTCGGCGGCGACCTGCCGGGCCCGCTGCCCGTCCTCCAGGCACACGACGCTGTTGGTGATCATCACGTTGTCGTTGACGTAGTCGGCGATCGGCTCCGCCTCGCCGATCGCGTTCTTGTACGCGTCGACCATCGGCTTCATGGCCGGGGCAGCGGAGAAGTTGAACCCGATCGCGCCCAGGCCCTTGCGCGCCGCGAGCTCGAACGTGGGCGGGTTGCCGCACGCCTGCCACATGGGTGGGTGGGGCTTCTTGAACGGCTTGGGCAGGACGTTGCGCGGTGGGACCTTGAAGTACTCGCCGTCGAAGGAGTACTCGCCGTCGTGCCACATCTTCGGGAACTCCTTGACGACCTCCTCGAACATGGGCTTGGTCGCGTCGGTGTCGGGGATGTCGAACCCGGTCACCTCGAGCGAGCCGGCGCCGCGGCCCATCCCGAACTCGAACCGGCCGCCGGTCAGGTGGTCCATCATCGCCACGCGCTCGGCCACGCGGACGGGGTGGTTGACCGGGGGGGTGATGTTCCAGATCGCCGAGCCCAGATGGATGCGCTCGGTCACGCCGCCCAGGTAGCCGAGGAAGACCTCGGAGGCGGAGAGGTGGGAGTACTCGTCAAGGAAATGGTGCTCCGAGGCCCACACGTACTTGAACCCGGACTCGTCGGCGGCCTTCACCATGGCCACGTCGTTCAGGAACGAGGTGTGCTCGTACCCGGGGTCCTCGGCCGAGCGGTGCTGGGGCACGTGGCCCTGGATGAAGATGCCGAATTCCATCAGCGGCACCCTACTAGAACGTGTTCCATTTTTCCAGCCCGGCTCACGGGTGCTGGGAGCTCACCGAGATGACCTCGCCGGTCAGGTAGCTCGCGTAGTCGCTGGCCAGGAACACGATCACGTTCGCCACCTCCCAGGTCTCGGCGGCGCGGCCGAACGCCTCCAGGGCCACCAGCTCGTCGAGCGTGTCCTGGGGCATGACCTTGGCCAGGAACGGCGTCAGGGCCAGGGACGGCGCCACCGCGTTCACCCGGACGCCGTGGGGCGCCGCCTCCAGCGCCGCCGCGCGGGTCAGCGCGGCCACCCCGGCCTTCGCCGCCGAGTAGTGCGCCTGCCCGGCCTGCGCGCGCCACGCCAGGACGGACGAAAGGTTGACGATCGAGCCGCGCTCGCGGGGCAGCATGTGACCCAGCGCCGCGCGCATGCAGCGGAAGGTCCCGTTCAGCGAGACGTCGATGACCTTCGACCACTCCTCGTCGGTCATGTCCGCCAGGTTCACGGTCCCGCCGAGGCCGGCATTGTTCACGACCACGTCCAGCGGTCCGTCGGCGGTGGCCTCCGCGAACAGCCGGTCGACGTCGGCCTGCGAGGTCACGTCGCACGGAATCGCCAGCAGGCCTCCCAGCTCCGCGGCCGCCTCCCGCAGCCGGCGCTCGTGGGAGTCCGACAGGACCACGGTCGCGCCCTCCTCGGCGCATCGCTTCGCGGTGGCGAACCCGATCCCCGCGCCCGCGGAGGCCGTGACGAGGACCCGCTTCCCCTCGAGGAGGTTGTGGGACGCCAGGTACGGCGGGGGCTCAGGCATTCGTGCCGAGCAGGTGCTCCGCCAGGCGCGCCCGGTGCTCGGCCGCGGTGCCGTAGGCGGCCTCGAGCGCCTTCCCCCGCTTCAGCCACAGGTGCAGGTCGTGCTCCCAGGTGAACCCGATGCCGGCGTGGCACTGGAGGGCCTCGGCGTTGGCGCGGGCGCCCGCCTCGGCCGCGGAGGCCTTGGCGACGCTGGTGGCCAGGTCGGCGTCGGGCAGCCCTCCGGCAACGGCGTAGGCCGCGTACCAGACCGCGGCGCGAGCGGCCTCGAGCTTCGCGTGCACGTCGGCCAGCTTGTGCTTCACGGCCTGGAACGAGCCGACCGGTCGCCCGAACTGCTGGCGCTCGCGCACGTAGTCGGCGGTGGTCTCGAGCAGCCGGCTGGAGACCCCGTTCAGCACCGCCGATGTCGCCACCGCCCCCAGCCGGGAGGCCTCGGCCACAGCCTCGGGGCCGCCCAGCCGGGTGTCGTCGGACGTTTCGGCCTCCACTGCGAACAGTCGCCGGGCGCGGTCCTCGACGGCCAGCGCTCGCGAGGTGAACCGGCCCGCTGTGACCAGGTGGAGGTCGCCGCCGGCCTCGACGAGCACCGCGTCGGCCTGGTCGGCGTCCAGGGCGAAGGGGGCTCCCGGCGCCACCGCCGTCACCACCGCCTCGCCGGAGGCGATCCCGGCGAGACGCGCCTGCTGCGCCTCCCCACCGTGCGCCGCGAGGATCGGCGCCGCCACGGCCACGGTCTCGATGAGCGGCTCGGCCAGCGCGGCCCGCCCCGCCTCCTCGAGGACCAGGACCACGTCGAGGAGGTCGCCGCCGTTGCCGCCCTGGGCCTCCGGGACCGTGATGCCGGTGATCCCGACCTCGGCCAGGGTCCGCCACACGGAGCCGTCGCGCTCCTTGCCCTCCCACAGCTCGCGCAGGCGCGCGGCCGGCCACTCCCGGGCGAACACGTCGCGCGCCAGGTCGCGCAGCGCGTACTGCTCCTCCGTGAAGTCGAACTCCATCGCTATCCCTTCGGGAGCCCGAGGACCCGTTCGGCCAGGATGTTGCGCTGGATCTCGCTGGTGCCGGCGTAGATCGTGGCGGCCCGCGCGAACCAGTAGTGGCTGTGCCACGACTGGACGTTCGGGAACCCCGCGTCGCCGTCGAGGATCTCTCCGTACGGCCCCAGCAGGTCGAGCCCGGTCTCGTAGATGTCGCGCTCGAGCTCGGACCACAGGAGCTTCGTCCGGCTGGCCTCGGAGCCGATCGACTCCTTGTGCGACAGGCGCGTGAGGGTCCGCAGCGTGTGGGCGCGGTACGCCTCGGTCCGCGCGAACAGCGCGGCCAGCCGGTCACGGACGGCGGCGTCACCGACCATGCCGCGCGCCCGCGCGATGGTGACCAGCGAGTTGAGGTCCTTGCGGAACCGCGCCGCCGGGGCCGAGGGCGCGTCCCGCTCGAACCCGAGCGTGGTCATGGCCACCGACCACCCCTCGTTCACGGGTCCGATCACCTGGTTCGCCGGCACCCGCACTTCGTCGAAGAACACCTCCGCGAACCCGGCCTTGCCGTCGAGCTGCGAGATCGGACGAGGGTCGACACCCTCGGAGCGCATGTCGATCCCGATGAAGGAGATCCCGGCGTGCTTGTGGGCCTCGAGGTCGGTGCGGACCAACGCGAAGATCCAGTCGGCGAACGCGCCGTAGGACGTCCAGATCTTCTGGCCGTTCACGACCCAGTCGTCGCCGTCGAGCCGGGCGTGGGTTCGCAGGCCCGCGAGGTCGCTGCCCGCCTCCGGCTCGGAGAACCCCTGCGACCACAGCGTCTTCGCGGACAGGATGTCCGGGAGCCACGTCCGCTTCTGCTCATCGGTCCCGTGGACCATCAGGGTCGGTCCCAGCAGGTGCGTTCCCAGCCCCGTGACTCGCGGCGGGGCGTCCGCCAGCAGGTACTCCTCCTCGAAGATCGCCTGCATGACCACGTCGGCGCCCCGGCCCCCGAACTCGACCGGCCAGTGGACCGCCACGTAGCCGGCGTCACCGAGCGTTTCCGCCCACTCGCGGTGCAGCTGGAAGCCCTCGGTGGTGCCGGGCGAGGGGAGGCGCTCGGCCGGCACGTTCGCGCCGAGCCAGTCGCGCACCTCGGCGCGGAACGCTTCCTGCTCGGGGGTGAAGGAGAGATCCATGGCGGACCCGCGAAGCCTAGCGGCTAGCGCTTCAGGGCGAGCATGACCTCGTCCAGGAGATGGAAGGACTCGCGGACCTTCGTGGGATCCCCCAGGAAGGTCATGTTCCACAGCGCGACGTGGCGCAGGCCGGCCGTCTCGTAGTCATGGAGCAACGCCACCAGGTCGTCCGGCGTCCCGTGGAGCGTGTAGTCGTGGGTCAGCTCGAAGGGGATGGCGGCGATGGCCTTCAGAGCCTCGTCCTTCGAGTAGCGGGTGGGGACGTAGTCGCGGATCCCGTAGAACCCTTTCCCGAGCGGATGGGAGAACCCCCGCTCCTCGTAGGCCTCGCTCGGCAGGACCAGCTGGTTCCCGGCCAGCAGCGGATGGCGGAGGATCTCGTGCGCGGCCTCGTGGTCGGACGCCACCACGGTGTACGCGTACAGGGCCGGCGTGATCGCATCGGGGTCACGGCCCGCCGCGGTCGCCGCGGCCCGGATGACGGCCAGGCGCTCGCCGTAGACCTCCGGGCCGCCGGTCAGCCCGGGGATCCACCCGTCGCCGTAGCGACCCGTGATCTCCAGCATTCGAGGTCCGTGTGCGCCGATCCAGATGGGGGGGTAGCGGCCCGCCTCGTACGGCCCGAGTCCCAGCACGGCCCGGCGAAGCGTGTAGTTGGGGCCGTCGAAGTCGACCGGCTCGTCGTTCTCCCACAGCAGCCGGATGATCTCCAGGGCCTCCTCGAACCGGGTGACGGGGCGGTCGTAGGAGAGCCCGTACGGCACGATGTTCTCGCCCTCCCCGGGCCCGATCCCGAGGATCGCCCGCCCCTTCGACAGGTGGTCGAGAGTGAGCCACTCCTGGGCGAGCTGCGCCGGATGCCGGCGGACCGGCTCCGTGACGCTGGTCCCCAGGCGGATCCGATCGGTGTGCACGGCCACGGCCGCGATCGCGGCCACCGAGTCGAAGAAGACGTGGGGACTCGGCTGGAAGTTCGCGAGCGGTGTGACGTCCGGCGTCCAGATCGACTCGGGGTACCACCCCATCAAGTGATCGGGCCACCAGATGGAGTCGTAGCCCCGCTCTTCGTTGCGCCGGGCGGTCTTCAGCATCCCGTCCGCGGGAGGCATGATGGTCCCGGCGGCCCCGACCTCCATGCTCAGTCCTTTCCCTCGGTTTGCCCGACCGGTAGCATCCGCTCGGCCCACGAGCCCCGGAGGAGGCTGTCCATGTCCCGCACCCGCACCAAGGCCCAGCAGGCCGAGATCCTCGGCAGGATCCCCCTGTTCTCCGGATGCTCGACCAAGGAGCTCCGCCACATCGCCTCACTCACCTCCGCGCTCGAGCTGACCGCCGGAGAGACGCTCACCCGGCAGGGCGAGCCGGGCGGCGAGGCCTTCGTCATCGCCGAGGGCGACTTCGACGTGAAGATCGGCAAGAAGAAGGTGGCCACCCTCGGGCCGGGGGAGATCGTGGGGGAGATGGCATTGCTCGACGGCAAGCCCCGGACCGCCACGGTGGAGGCGAACAGCGACGCCCGGGTGATGGTCCTGGACCGCCGGGAGTTCGCGACCCTGCTTCAGGACACGCCCAGCGTGGCCGTGAAGATGCTGAAGGCCGTGGCCAAGCGGCTCCGTGAGGCCGAGGACTCGCCCACCCACTAGTCGGGCGCCCCCTCGGGTCCGTCCGGCCCGTGCGCCTCGGGCCGGAGCTGGTAGCTCACGATCGCCTTCACACAGAGCCGGCCCTGGTTCTCGACGTTCACCTCGGCCACGCCGATCCGGCGACCCTGGTGGATCATGCGGCCGGTGGCCAGGACGCGGCCCGCCTTCGCGGCCTTGAGATAGTTGACGCTCATCTCGATGGTCCCCTCGATGGCGTTCATCGCGTCCGGGTAGGTGTGGGCCACGGCGATCGCCCCGGCGATGTCGATCAGGGGAGGGATGGCGCCGCCGTGGACGCGCGTCGAGCCCCAGTGGATCTCGGGGTCGGCCTCGAACCACGCGTAGCCGAGTCCGTACTCGCCGAGGCCCATCCGGATCTTCAGCGTGCGGTTCAGGGCCGGCTCCCACTCCGCCGGGCCCTCCAGCACCTCGCGGACGCCCTCGGGCACGTCCGGGTCCTCCCGCCATTCCTCGGCCGCCATCGGACGGGAGTGAAACACGTTCCACCTCCCCGGCGCACGCCTACGTAGCAATGCGTAATTGTCCGGATCGGGCTGTCAGAGGCTCTTACGGCCTTTAGACTCCCTCCTCGTGCGACTCCCCCGAGCCCTCGTGATCCTGGCCCTGGCCCTGGCATTCGCGGTCCTGCCCGGAGTGAGCGCGTTCACGCCCGTTCATGCCCCGCTCACGGCGCCCAAGGTGGCCGCCCCCGCGGGTGTGGCGATCGCCGAGGACCACGACCCCGGCTGCGTCCCGGGAACCTCCAGGGCCGACCGGCGACGGGTGGCCCGCTGCCTGCTGTCGGGCCGCGGGATGTGGATCTGGGAGTTCGAGACGATCGAGGGCGGCGACCCCGAGGCCATCATCGCCCGCGCCAAGCGGGAGGGCCTGTCCTACGTCCTGGTCCGCGCCGGCTCGTCCCGCATGGGCTTCTACGCCCAAGACCACCTGGACGCGATCCTGCCCGTCGCGCACCGGGAGGGCCTCAAGGTGCTGGCCTGGGACTTCCCCTATCTGGACGACCCTGAGGCCGACGCCGCTCGCGTCGCCGCCGAGCTCGCCTACACGACCCCCGACGGCCATCACATCGACGGGCTGGCCCCGGACGTCGAGGAGCCCGCGCAGGGCGTGACCCTGACCCGCGAGCGCGCCGGACGCTTCGCGAAGCGCCTGCGGGCGCTGGTCGGGCCCCAGGCGGTCGTCGTCGCGTGCACCCCCCGGCCGACCCCGCCGCGCGTCCGCGACTATCCGTACGCGCAGCTGGCCCCCCACGTCGACGCGTTCGCCCCGATGGTCTACTGGGGCTTCGAGGAGCCCTCCGACGCGGCGAACCTCGCCATCCGCCGGCTGCGGGCGTACGGCCTTCCCGTGGCCCCGGTCGGACGGGCCTACGACATGCGACCCGAGGGCGGCCCGAACCACCCGCCGGCCCGCGAGACTCTCGAGTTCATGCGCACCGCCCGCCAGCTCGGCGCGCCGGGCGTGAGCTTCTGGTCCTGGCAGCACGCCTCGAGCACCACGTGGTCCGTGATCCGTGGGTTCGACTGGCCCGCGGTTCGCTGAAAACCACCCGCCGGAACCATTGACCTTGCCTTGCCCGCGGCCGTAGCGTTTGCCGCGATGGACGGCGCCCTGTCGTGGATCGCGTTCTTCGTCGTGGTGGTCGGCGGCCTGATCGCCGCGGTCATGTACCTCCGGTCCCTTCGAGACCCTGAACGCCCCCCGCCGCTAGCCTGACGGGGTGACCTCGCCGCCGGTCGATCCCCGGCTCCTGGAACCGACCCTCGCGCCGCGCGCCGACGCGCGCCCGCTCCCCGCTGAGGTCTACCGCTCGCACGACGTCCTCGCCTGGGAGCGCACCCACCTGTTCGAGGACGCCTGGGTGTGCGTTGGCCGCGAGGAGGACGTGCCCGCCGCCGGCGACCTGTTCACGGCCGCGGTGGGGGACGAGCCGGTGCTGGTCGGCCGGGACCAGGACGGAGGGCTCCGGGCCTTCTCGAACGTCTGCCAGCACCGGGGCTCGATGCTCGTCCTGGAGTCCTCGGTGCGCGGCGCCGACCGCATCGTCTGCCCGTACCACGGCTGGACGTACGGGATGGACGGCGCCCTGCGGGCCGCGCCGCACATGGCCGAGGCCCGCGGGTTCGACCGGGCCGCCTGCGGGCTGTCGCCGCTCGCCGCCGACGCCGTGGGGGGGTGGGTCTTCGTCAACGTCTCCGGCGGGGCGGGCACCCTGGCGGCCTACCTGGACGACTTCCCGTCGCACCTCGACCGGTTCGTGCCGGCCGAGCTTCGGCGCGTGGAACGCCGGGAGTACCTGGTGGCCGCCAACTGGAAGGCGCTCTCGGAGAACTACCAGGAGTGCTACCACTGCACCTCGATCCACCCCGAGCTGGTGAAGGTCACGCCCTACCAGAGCGGCCGGGACGAGGTTTCGCGCGGGCCGTGGCTCGGCGGGCCGATGGACCTGGCCGACGGGTGCACGACCATGACCCTCACCGGCACCAGCGACCGGCCTCCGATCCCCGGCCTGCCGGAGGAGGACCTCCGCCACGTCTACTACTACTCGGTGCTGCCGAACCTGTGGATCAGCGCCCACCCCGACTACGTCCTGACCCACACCGTCTGGCCGGAGGCGCCCGACCGGACCCGCATCGTGTGCGAGTGGCTCTTCCACCCGGACCAGATCGACGCCGCCGGGTTCGACCCGGCCGACGCGATCGAGTTCTGGGACCTGGTGAACCTCCAGGACTGGGCGGCCTGCGAGCGCGTCCAGCGAGGCCTGGCCGGCACGGGGTTCCGGGGCGGGCGCTACTCGGACATGGAAGGCACGATCCACCGTCTGGCCGGCCTGTTCGCGCTGTCGTACCTGCAGGGCCGCGTGGCCCGCGCCGACGAGCTCCCGGCGGCCTGAAGCCGTGTCCGGGGCGCGCACTACAATCGTGTAAGTCATGCCGCCGTTCCGGGTCCTCAACGAGTACAAGCCCGCGGGCCATCAGCCCGAGGCGATCGAGGGCATCGCCAAGAGCGTCCAGGACGGCAACCGGTACACGACCCTGCTGGGCGCCACCGGCACGGGCAAGACCGCGACGATCGCGTGGATGATCGAGAAAGTCCAGAAGCCGACGCTGGTGATCGCGCCCAACAAGTCGCTCGGCGCCCAGCTCGCCAACGAGTTCCGCGAGTTCTTCCCGCAGAACGCGGTGGAGTATTTCGTCTCCTACTACGACTACTACCAGCCCGAGGCGTACGTCCCGCAGACCGACACCTACATCGAGAAGGACAGCTCGATCAACGACGAGATCGAGCGGCTCCGGCACTCGGCAACGGCGCGGCTGCTGACCCGCAAGGACGTGATCATCGTGGCCAGCGTCTCGTGCATCTACGGCCTGGGCTCGCCCGAGGAGTACGCGGGCACGATCCTGCGGGTACACAAGGACGTGCCGCTGGACATGGACTTCGCGATCGAGCGGCTGGTGTCGATCCAGTACCAGCGCAACGAGGCCAGCTTCACCCGCGGCCGGTTCCGGGTTCGCGGCGACACGCTGGAGGTCTTCCCGGCCTACGACGAGACGGCGATCCGCATCGAGCTGTGGGGGGACAAGGTCGAACGCATCCTGCGGATGGACACCGTCACCGGCGAGGTCCTGAGCGACATGGACGAGATCGTCGTCCATCCCGCCACGCACTACGTGACGAGCGAAGACCGCATGAAGCTCGCCGTCAACAGCATCGAGGCGGAGCTCGGCGTCCAGCTGGGCAAGCTCGAGTCGGGCAACAAGCTCCTGGAGGCTCAGCGCCTTCGCATGCGCACGAACTACGACCTGGAGATGATGCGCGAGGTCGGGTTCTGCTCCGGCATCGAGAACTACTCGCGGCACCTCGACGGCCGCGACGCGGGGACCCCGCCCTTCACCCTGCTCGACTACTTCCCGGATGACTGGCTGTGCGTCATCGACGAGAGCCACGTCACCGTCCCCCAGCTCCACGGCATGTACGAGGGCGACATGAGCCGCAAGCGCACGCTGGTGGAGTTCGGGTTCCGCCTGCCCAGCGCCATGGACAACCGGCCGCTGCAGTTCTCGGAGTTCGAGGAGCGCGTGAGGCAGGTGGTGTTCATGTCGGCCACCCCCGGCCCGTACGAGCTTCGGGTGAGCGACCACATCGTCGAACAGGTCGTCCGGCCGACGGGCCTGGTCGATCCCGAGGTCCAGGTCCGCCCCACGAAGGGGCAGGTCGACGACCTGATCGAGGAGATCCGCAAACGGGCCGAGGCCGACCAGCGGATCCTGGTCACGACCCTCACCAAGAAGATGGCCGAGGACCTCACCGACTACCTGCTCGAGATGGGCCTGCGTGTCCGGTACCTGCACTCCGAGGTCGACCTGGTCCAGCGCATCGAGATCCTTCGCGACCTGCGGCTTGGGGAGTTCGACGTGCTGGTCGGGATCAACCTCCTTCGGGAGGGCCTCGACCTCCCCGAGGTCTCGCTCGTGGCGATCCTCGACGCCGACAAGGAGGGGTTCCTGCGTAGCGACACGTCGCTGATCCAGACGATCGGACGGGCGGCCCGCAACGTCGACGGCACCGTGATCATGTACGCGGACGAGGTCACCGACTCGATGAAACGGGCCATCTCCGAGACCCAGCGCCGCCGCCAGATCCAGCTCGCCCACAACCAGGAGCACGGGATCGACCCGACGACCATCCGCAAGAAGGTCTCCGACATCCTGCTGTCGATGGAGAGCGACCGGCTGTCCAGCGGCTCGGCCCGGCCCGAACGCCGGCGGGCGCGGCGCGAGCGGACCGACCACTCGGTCATGGGCCGCGAGGACATGGAGCGGCTGGTGAAGGCGCTCGAGGACGAGATGCACGACGCGGCGCGGGACCTCCGGTTCGAGTACGCCGCCCGCCTGCGCGACGAGGTCAAGGACCTCCGCCGCGAGCTCGAGGCGATGGAGCGGGTCGGGCTTCGCTGACGAGCGGCCTGCGGGGTGCTTCTACCCGGCAAGCACCGCGGTCACCCACCCCCACCGGCGATCGACGGCGCCGCCGGTCGGGTTGTTGACGCTGGGGGTGAACAGGGCCGCGTAGGTCGCCGCGTCGATCGAGGGGTCCGGGAGCGCAAGGCACTTGCAGCCGGGGTGGGCCCGGCCGGCCTGGGCGGAGGGGAGGATCCGGTTCGCCGCGTGGGACCGGCACGCCGCGCACCCCACGCAGCCTCCGGCGGGACAGGCCGTAGGGTCCGAGCCGTAGTTCGGGTCCAGCCGATACGCCTGCCCGGTCGCGGGCGACGGGCGAGGCGTGATGAGCACCTGGTTCAGCGACTTGCCCTTGCAGGCGGCGAGCAGGGCCGCGACCGATGCGCCGCCGAGGGCCAGGAACCGGCGCCGGGACATCCTGTCCATCCGCGCACTCCCTCCGCCGTCGATCCGCCGATGGGCTCGAGGAGCCCGGCTCGTTCGGACAGAGAGAAAGCAGTACGAACGTATCCGGGCATCTCCAGCCCACCGGATCGCCGCAGTGTAGAGCGGGCCGGGTTTCGGGAGCTAGTCCTCGGGTGCCGGGATCAGGGCCATGTCGCGGAACGACCGGCCCAGGGCGTCGGCCAGGGTGAGGCCGGCCCCCCGCTCACGCGCCGCATCGAACTCCGCCTGTCCGAGCATCTCGCACGCCTTCGCCACCACCCGCTCCCGCTCGGCGGCCTCCGCGGGGTCGAGCGTCTCGCCGACCCGCTCCAGCAGGCTGTCGGCCTTGCCGAGGAGCTCGGCCGCCCGGTCCCATCCACCGAGCTCCGCGACCACCACCCCCAGGCCGAGCACGCAGTAGGCGACGTGGCTCACGTCGCCCCGCCGGCGGGCGATCACCAGGCTGTCGCGGAACCCCTGCGCCGCCACGTCGACGGCGCCGTCGTGCAGCTCCACGTACGCCAGGTTGTGGAGCTCCAGGCTGATCATCCGGTCGTCCCCGATGGCGCGGGCCACGTCGAGGCTCGCCCCGTACAGATCGCGGGCCCTCCCGAGGTCGCCCTGGAGGCGCCAGGACTCCGCCAGCAGGTGGAGGGGATAGGCCTGGGACTCGAGGTCCCCGACCTCCTCCGCGATCCGCAGACTGGCCTCGCAGTGGGTGCGCACCGCCGTGTGGTCGCCGGCGCGGAACGCGACGCGCGCCAGGCCGAGGAGCGCGTTGGCCTCGGCGGGCCGGTCGTGGCAGTCGCGGGCGACCTCCAGCGCCTCCTCGTTCAGCGACTGCGCCCGGTCGTCGTGCCCCTGGCGAAAGGCGAGAACCGCCGAGGCGGCGAGGGCCTTCGCCCGGACCTCGCACGCGACCTCGGCCCCGGGGACCTCGAGGGCCTCGGCCAGCCAGTTCCGGCCGTCACCCGTCAGCCCGCGGTCGCGCCAGTACGGGAACAGGGCGACGGCCAGGCGGAGAGCCATGACCCCCTCGTCGGCGGCGATGAAGAAGCGGAGGCCCTCATGCAGGCGGTCTTCCTCGACGGCCAGCCGCTCGAGCCACGGCTCGGCGTCGGCGCGGTCCAGAGCCTGGGAGGCGAACTCCGCCATCCCGAGGACGGCGAGCGCTTCGTCCCGGTTCATGGGCGGCGGTCTCCCCGGAACACCCATTCACCTTATCGTTCGCGGACGTGAGCCTGCTGATCCGCGTTCCGGTCGCCTGGACCCGGACGGGCCCGACGATCCAGGACGCGCTCGTGGTGGTCGAGGGGGACCGGATCGCCCACGTCGGGCCCTCGTCCGAGACCATCGAGGCGACCGAGCAGCTCGCCGGCCCCTGGTTCCTGATGCCCGGCGGCGCCGACCGCCACGTGCACGTGGCCCTCTCGGACCCCGGCGCGATCCTGGCCGGCGGGGTCACCGCGGTCCGCGACCTGGGATGGCCCGCGGACGACATCTTCTCGCTGGCCGACGCGAGCGAAGGGCCGGCGTTCAATGGGCCGCGCATCGTCGCCACCGGACCCATGCTCACCGCCCCCGGCGGGTATCCCTCGAAGGCCCGGTGGGCGCCCGAGGGCACGGCCCTCGAGGTGTCGGACCCGGATCGGGCGCGTCACGCCGTGGAGAACCTCGCGTCGAGAGGCGCGGCCGCGATCAAGGTCTCGATCAACGCGGACGCCGGTCCCACGCCCTCCGACGCAGTCCTGCTGGCGATCTGCGACGCCGCGCGAGGCCGTGGCCTCCCCGTCACCGCCCACGTGCAGGGACGCGGGCAGACCGAGCGGGCGATGGGCGCCGGCATCGACGAGCTGGCCCACTGCCCGTGGGAGCCGCTCTCCGATGCCACGATCGACGCGCTCGCTCGGGGGGTGCGCATCGTCTCGACCCTGGACATCCACTCGTACGGGCAGGACACGCCCCAGTACCGCGCCGCGATCGACAACCTGCGCCGGTTCGCCGCCGCCGGGGGAGAGGTCGCCTACGGCACGGACCTGGGCAACGGACCCATTCCCCCGGGCCTGCACGTGCGGGAGGCGCAACACCTGCTCGCCGCCGGCCTGTCGCCGGACGAGGTCCTTCGATCGCTCACCGCGCACGCCCTGGCCCCGGGTTCCCCGGCCGACCTGATCGGCCTGGCCGACGATCCCCGCGAGGACCTCGAGGCCCTGGGGCGGGTTCGGTTCGTCATGCGCGGCGGCCACGTGGCCCGCGCCGACCCCTGACTCCTACCGCAGGTCGGCCAGCCCCGCGAACAGGCGGTCGACGTCGTCCTCGGTGTTGAAGAGATGGGGGGCGACGCGGATGCCGTCGCCGCGGCTGTCGACGCACACGTCCCGCTCGTAGAGGGCCTCGGCGAGCTTGCCGGCCTCGGGCCCGGTCCCGAGGTTCACGACTCCGCCGCGCGCGGCCGGGTCGCGCGGGGTGCGCACCGGGAGCCCGACCGCGTCCGCCCGGCCGATCACGTACTCGGTGAGCTCTCGCTGGCGCCGCCGGATCCGGTCCGGGCCGGCCTCCAGGATGATCTCGAGCCCGCCCTGGGCGATGAACGCGACCGGCGCCGGGTGGGTGCCGGTCTCGAGGCGGCGAGCGGTGGGGTGGTAGTCGACCTGGAGGTCGAACGCGAACGGCTCCTTCTGTCCCCACCAGCCGGTGACGGTCGGCTCCAGCCGGGGGATCAGCTCGCGGCGCGCGTACAGGATCGCCAGGCCCGGGCCGCCGCACAGCCACTTCAGGACCCCGGTGGTGTAGAGGTCGCACCCCAGGGCGTGGACGTCGACGGGGACGATCCCCGCGCCGTGGAAGTCGTCCACGACCGAGAGCGCCCCCGCCGCCCGGGCCAGCTCGCAGATCGCCCCCGCGTCCAGCAGGGCGCTCGACCGGTACAGGACGCGGTTCACACAGACGAGCGCGGTCCGCTCGTCGATGGCCGCGGCGTAGGACTCGAGCGGGATCGTCAGCCCGTCCGGGCTCGGAAGGACCACGACCTCGGCTCCCCGGCGCTCCTGCGCCCGCCAGACGTGAGCCTCGGTCGGGAAGTCCAGCTCGGAGAGGACGACCCGGTTGCGCTCGCCCGAGAAGTCCACGCACGACGCGATCGAGGACAGCGCGTGGGACACGTTCGTGGTGATCGCCAGCTCGTCGGTATCGGCCGCGATCAGCCCGGCGAAGGACTCCTTGACGCGCCGGAGCATCGGGAAGATCCGCTCGAACCACACCGGCTCCGGGGAACCCATCTCGGCCCAGGCCGCGACGTACTCCTCCAGCAGCGCCCGCGAGCGACGGGAGACCGGCCCCAGGGACGCGCTGATCAGGTACGCCTTGCGCTCGAGGACGGGGAACTCCTCGCGGTACGCGGAGAGGTCCATCCCCGGCATCCTCGCACGCCGTAGCCTGCGTGGATGCGGCGCGGAGGGCGGTTGATCGAGCTCGGGGGGCTGACCATGGGCGCGGCCTCGATCGTGGCCGGAGCGGGGTACGCGCTGACTCCGGCGGCGGGCCCGGACCGCCCGCGGTTCGGGGCGTTCGGGGACCCCTGGGTCGAGCCGGCCGCGGCCGCCGGCGGCCTCCTCGGCGGTCTGGCGTTGATCGCCGTCACCATCTGGCTCGTCCGGAGGCTCCACGCCGGCCGTCCCGCGGGGACCGCCGGCGCCGTGGCGGCGGCGCTCACGCTCGGGTACGTGGCCGCGGCCAAGCTGGCCCTGTGGATCTCGGTCCGGGCCGACCCGCCGCTGCCCCCGTCCTGGGGCTGGCTCCGGATCCCGCTGTCGATCGGGCTCGCCGGAGCCGCGGCGGGGCTCGTCGGAGTCCTCAGATGGCGGCGGGGGCGAATTCCTCGCGTGTAACTAGAATGGGTCCGTGGCCGGTGGATCGATCGTCATCCGCGGGGCCCGTGAGCACAACCTGAAGAACGTCCATCTCGAACTTCCCCGGGACCGACTCATCGTGTTCACGGGGCTATCCGGGTCGGGGAAGTCCTCGCTCGCGTTCGACACGATCTACGCGGAGGGACAACGCCGCTACGTCGAGTCGTTGTCGTCGTACGCGCGCCAGTTCCTCGGGCAGATGGAGAAGCCCGACGTCGACTTCATCGAGGGCCTGTCGCCGGCGATCTCGATCGACCAGAAGTCGACGTCGCAGAACCCGCGCTCGACCGTCGGGACGATCACCGAGATCTACGACTACCTCCGCCTGCTGTACGCGCGGATCGGCAAGCCGCACTGCCCCAAGTGCGGCCGGCCGATCGAGCGGCAGACCGCCGACCAGATCGTGGACCAGATCCTGCAGCTGCCGGAGGGGACCCGGTTCCAGGTCCTGGCGCCGATCATCCGCGGCCGCAAGGGCGAGTACGAACGCTGCTGCAGGACCTGGCCCGCCAGGGCTTCGCCCGGGCTCGAGTCGACGGCCAGGTCCGCGAGCTGCCGAGAAGATCCAGCTGGCCCGGTACTACAAGCACGACATCGAGGTCGTCGTCGACCGCCTGGTCGCGAAGCCCGACATCCGCCGTCGCGTGGCCGACTCGATCGAGACCGCGCTGGGGCTCTCCGAGGGCGGGATCGTCGTCGATCGCCGTCGAGACGGCACGACGGGGCCGAGGAGATCCTCCAGTTCTCGCAGCAGTTCGCCTGCGTCTACGACGGGCTCGTCCTTCGAGGAGCCCGCGCCCGCGGAACTTCTCGTTCAACTCGCCGTACGGCGCCTGCACGACCTGCGACGGGCTGGGCACCCGCCTCGAGGTCGACGCGGACCTGATCGTCCCCGACCCGGACCTTTCGATCGAGGAGGGCGCGATCGCGCCGTGGGGGGCTCAACCGCGTCCAGTACTGGCACCGGATGCTCGAAGCGGTCGGCGAGCACGTTCGGGTTCGACGTTGCCACGCCGTGGCGGAAGCTCTCCAAGCGGCCGGGACATCGTCCTGTACGGCGCCGGCGACGAGGAGGTCTTCGTCAAGTACCGGAACCGCTACGGGCGGCAGCGGTCAGTACCACACCACCTACGAGGGCGTGATCCCGTCCTCGAGCGCCGCTACACCGAGACCGACTCGGACCACGCGCGGGAGCCGGATCGAGCAGTTCATGCGCGAGGTCCCGTGCCGCGCGTGCGAGGGCGCGCGACTGAAGCCCGAGTCGCTGGCGGTGACGGTCGGCGGGTTGAACATCTGGGAGCTGACCCGGCAGTCGGTGAAGCGAGTCGCTCGCGTTCCTGGAGTCGATCGAGCTCGACGACCGCGAGATGCGATCGCCGAGCGGGTCCTCAAGGAGATCCGCTCGCGCCTCGGCTTCCTGGTCGACGTCGGCCTCGACTACCTGACGATCGAGCGGCCGAGCGCCACGCTCGCCGGCGGCGAGGCCCAGCGCATCCGGCTGGCCACGCAGATCGGGTCGGGCCTCGTCGGGGTGCTCTACATCCTGGACGAGCCGTCGATCGGGCTGCACCAGCGCGACAACCAGCGGCTGCTCGACACGCTGATCCGCCTGCGCGACCTGGGCAACACGCTGATCGTCGTCGAGCACGACGAGGCCACGATTCGGGCCGCCGACCACGTCGTGGACATCGGGCCGGGCG
Source organism: uncultured Actinomycetes bacterium (assembly GCA_963742735.1). Classification (GTDB taxonomy): domain Bacteria; phylum Actinomycetota; class UBA4738; order UBA4738; family JBBDTT01; genus JBBDTT01. The sequence goes on along the minus strand of CAVUMN010000001.1, from coordinate 2,095 downwards.
CGGGCGAGCACGGCGGCGAGATCATCGTCGCGGGTGACTCGAGGGCGTGCTCGCCCGCCCCGGGTCGCTCACCGGGATGTACCTCGCCGGGCGCCGCGACGATCCCCACGCCCGAGGTTCGCCGCAAGCCCACCGAGCGGTGGCTCGACGGTTCACGGCGCCGAGGAGCACAACCTGCAGGGGATCGACGTGACGTTCCCGCTGGCGTGCTTCGTGTGCGTCACGGGGGTGAGCGGGTCCGGGAAGTCGACGCTCGTCGAGGAGATCCTGCACCGGGCGCTGCAGGCGAAGGTGTACCGCTCGCGCGCGGTCCGCCGGGCAAGCACCGGAAGCTCGCCGGCTGGGAGACGATCGACAAGGTCATCCACATCGACCAGTCGCCGATCGGGCGGACCCCGCGATCGAACCCCGCGACCTACACCGGCGTCTTCGACCACATCCGCAAGCTGTTCGCGCAGGTCCCCGAGGCCCGGGTTCGCGGCTACAAGCCGGGCCGGTTCTCGTTCAACGTCCGAGGCGGCCGGTGCGAGAACTGCGCCGGCGACGGCCAGATCAAGATCGAGATGCACTTCCTGCCCGACGTCTACGTGACGTGCGAGGTGTGCAAGGGCAAGCGCTACAACCGGGAGACCCTCGAGGTGAAGTACAAGGGCCGCTCGATCGCCGAGGTGCTGGCGATGAGCATCGACGAGGCGCTGGAGTTCTTCCGAACATCCCGCCCATCGCCCGGCACATGCAGACCCTGTCGGACGTGGGGCTCGGCTACGTCCGCCTGGGGCAGCCGGCGCCGACGCTGTCGGGCGGCGAGGCCCAGCGGGTCAAGCTCGCCAGCGAGCTCGCCAAGCGGGCGACCGGCCACACCGTCTACATCCTGGACGAGCCGACCACCGGCCTGCACTTCGACGACGTCCGCAAGCTGCTCTAGGTGCTGCAGCGGCTGGTCGCGTCGGGCAACACCGTCGTCGTCATCGAGCACAACCTCGACGTGATCAAGACCGCGGACTGGGTCGATCGACCTCGGCCCGGAGGGCGGGGATCAGGGCGGGGAGCTGGTGGCGGCCGGTCCGCCGGAGGCGATCGTGGCCGAACCCCGCTCGCACACCGGCCTGTTCCTCTCGGAGGTCCTCGGCACACCGAAGCGAGCCGCCCGCCGACCCGCAGCCGGCTGACGGCGACCGCTTCCCCTGTGGGTACAATGCCCGCCGTGCCCAGGAAGCTGATCCTGCTCGCGGTCGCCCTGAGTGTGCTGGCGGCCGCCTGCGCGCCGCCGATCGCGGAGTTCGCGCCGCAGGACACGGCCCCGGAGGGGCCGCGGTTCCTTCCGCAGGCGGTCGACGTCCGCGAGAACGCGGGAGTGGGACTCGGGCTTGCCGTGGACGCCCAGGGGTCCCCGAACATCTCGTACTTCCGGGTCGACGAGCTGGAACGCATCCCGCCGGCCCCGATCCCCGCCGACCCGAAGGCCCTTCCGGCGGTGATGCTGGCCGGCCTCCAGGACGACCTGTGGGTCCGGGACATCGTGGCCCAGGAGTCGGCCCGCGGCGCCTACGAGGCCGCCGTCGCCGTCGCCGAGGCCGCGGGCGTCGACCCGCCCGAGCGCCCCGACTTCCCCGAGGGCGCCCTCCCGCCGAAGTTCGCCGATGTGACCGCGGCGGACAACACCGATGTTGCGGTGGACGGCGAGGGAGACCGGCACGTCGTGTGGACCAACGGGAACGCCGCGGTCCAGTACGCCACCGACGCGGGCCTCGGGTTCGCCAACGGGCAGGAGGACGAGCTCGTCACGATCTTCGAGGGCGACGTGTTCGGCGTCTCGATCGCCGCTACCGAGGACGGCCAGCCGTGGGTGGCGTTCTACGACGGGACCCGGGTCATGGCGGTCACCCGGCAGGGCGACGGGGGGTTGGTGGAGCCGGTCTTCACCGGAGCGACCGGTGACCGCGACGCGCTGCGCACGGATATCGCGATCGGGCCCGACGGGCCCGTGGTGGCCTTCGGTACCGGCGGCGCCACGATGGTCGCTCGCCGTGGCCCGGACGGTTGGGGAGCGGCCACCCAGGCCGACCCGAACGGCAGCTTCGGCGTCTCCCTGGCG